>NZ_CM145481.1:2500-4057500 GCF_055521475.1 Sphingomonas sp. BL-S-30
TCTCAAGCGTAAGGTAAGGGCAATTCGTGGATGCCTTGGCGCATACAGGCGATGAAGGACGTGGCACGCTGCGATAAGCGTCGGTGAGGTGTGAGCAACCTTTGACCCGACGATTTCCGAATGGGGAAACCCACCTATCCCGTTTAACTTGAGCGTTCTGGGTAACCAGGGCGACCAAGCTAAATGGGGCTAGGTATCACTTAAGTGAATACATAGCTTTCGTGAAGCGAACCCGGCGAACTGAAACATCTCAGTAGCTGGAGGAAAAGACATCAACCGAGATTCCGTTAGTAGTGGCGAGCGAACGCGGACCAGGCCAGTGCCTGGAGTTCAACTAGCAGAACAGTTTGGAAAGACTGGCCATAGCGGGTGACAGCCCCGTATGCGAAAGTGAGACTTCAGGACTCGAGTAGGGCGGAACACGTGTAATTCTGTCTGAACATAGGGGGACCACCCTCTAAGCCTAAATACTCGTATGCGACCGATAGTGAACTAGTACCGTGAGGGAAAGGTGAAAAGCACCCCGATGAGGGGAGTGAAACAGTACCTGAAACGGATTGCCTACAAGCAGTAGGAGGGCTCATGTGGCCTGACTGCGTACCTTTTGTATAATGGGTCTGTGACTTAATGTATCAAGCAAGCTTAAGCCGTTAGGTGTAGGCGCAGCGAAAGCGAGTCTGAATAGGGCGACTAAGTTTGATGTATTAGACCCGAAACCCGGCGATCTAGGCATGACCAGGATGAAGGTGCGGTAACACGCACTGGAGGTCCGAACCGATTAACGTTGAAAAGTTACCGGATGAGTTGTGTTTAGGGGTGAAAGGCCAATCAAGCCGGGAAATAGCTGGTTCTCCGCGAAAACTATTTAGGTAGTGCCTCGGATGGACACCGCAGGGGGTAGAGCACTGGATGGGCTAGGGGGTCGCGAGATCTACCAAACCTAACCAAACTCCGAATACCTGCGAGTGATATCCGGGAGACAGACGGCGGGTGCTAAGGTCCGTCGTCAAAAGGGAAACAGCCCTGACCTACAGCTAAGGTCCCCAAGTCGTGTCTAAGTGGGAAAGCATGTGAAACTTCCAAAACAACCAGGAGGTTGGCTTAGAAGCAGCCATCCTTTAAAGAAAGCGTAACAGCTCACTGGTCTAAATAAGAGGTTTTGCGGCGAAGATGTAACGGGGCTCAAGACACGCACCGAAGCTTAGGGTTCATCGCAAGATGAGCGGTAGCGGAGCGTTCCGTACGCCAGTGAAGGGATCTGGTAATGGATCCTGGAGGTATCGGAAGTGCGAATGCAGACATGAGTAGCGATAAAGAGGGTGAGATGCCCTCTCGCCGAAAGACCAAGGGTTCCTGCGCAAGGCTAATCCGCGCAGGGTGAGCCGGCCCCTAAGACGAGCCCGAAGGGGGTAGTCGATGGGAACCACGTTAATATTCGTGGGCCTGGTGGTGTGTGACGGATCTCGTGAGTTGTTCGCCCTTATTGGATTGGGCGGGCTTCGAAGAGGTTCCAGGAAATAGCCCCACCGTATAGACCGTACCCGAAACCGACACAGGTGGTCAGGTAGAGTATACCAAGGCGCTTGAGAGAAGTGTCCTGAAGGAACTCGGCAAATTGCCTCCGTACCTTCGGAAGAAGGAGGCCCTCACTATGCGCAAGCACTTTGAGGGGGCACAGGCCAGGGGGTAGCGACTGTTTAGCAAAAACACAGGGCTCTGCTAAGTCGGCTTCAAGACGACGTATAGGGCCTGACGCCTGCCCGGTGCCTGAAGGTTAAGTGGAGTGGTGCAAGCTGCGAAATGAAGCCCAGGTAAACGGCGGCCGTAACTATAACGGTCCTAAGGTAGCGAAATTCCTTGTCGGGTAAGTTCCGACCTGCACGAATGGCGTAACGACTTCCCCACTGTCTCCAGGACATGCTCAGCGAAATTGAATTCTCCGTGAAGATGCGGAGTACCCGCGGTTAGACGGAAAGACCCCGTGCACCTTTACTGCAGCTTCAGAGTGGCATTAGGAAAGAACTGTGTAGCATAGGTGGGAGGCTTTGAAGCGACGGCGCCAGCTGTCGTGGAGCCATAGGTGAAATACCACCCTGTTGTTTTCTGATGTCTAACCTCGATCCATGAAACTGGATCAGGGACCCTCTGTGGCGGGTAGTTTGACTGGGGCGGTCGCCTCCTAAAGAGTAACGGAGGCGCGCGAAGGTTGGCTCAGGACGGTTGGAAACCGTCTGTTAGAGTGCAATGGCATAAGCCAGCCTGACTGCGAGACTGACAAGTCGAGCAGAGACGAAAGTCGGTCATAGTGATCCGGTGGTCCCTCGTGGAAGGGCCATCGCTCAACGGATAAAAGGTACGCCGGGGATAACAGGCTGATAACCCCCAAGAGCTCATATCGACGGGGTTGTTTGGCACCTCGATGTCGGCTCATCACATCCTGGGGCTGGAGCAGGTCCCAAGGGTTTGGCTGTTCGCCAATTAAAGTGGTACGTGAGCTGGGTTCAGAACGTCGCGAGACAGTTTGGTCCCTATCTGCCGTGGGCGTCGAAATTTGAGAGGAGTTGACCCTAGTACGAGAGGACCGGGTTGAACATACCTCTGGTGTACCTGTCGTTTCGCCAGAAGCGCAGCAGGGTAGCTATGTATGGACGGGATAACCGCTGAAAGCATCTAAGCGGGAAGCCTCCCTCGAGATAAGATTTCATAGAGCCGTCGGAGACCACGACGTTGATAGATCGGATGTAGAAGTGCGGTAACGCATGGAGCTAACCGATACTAATTGCTCTATTTGCGCTTGAGAGTCCCACCATCAACGACAATCCTGGGTTCAGATCCAGCACTGTCCGCGATCGTCGGATGATTGACAGCAACGCCTAATAAACAACTACACCTGAATTCAGGCTAAAGCGTGCATCGATTTTAAGGGAACCCATCAAAGTATCACTTTGATGGGACCCGTAAGAACCGTTTTTCGAGACAGATCCTCACAAGGGATCTGCCCGCGGTCAGGAAACTGACCGCGAGCTGTCTCACCGGCCTCATTGCTTGGTGGCTATAGCGTCAGTGCCCCACCCGATCCCATCCCGAACTCGGCCGTGAAACCTGACTGCGCCGATGGTACTATTGCTCAAGCAATGGAAGAGTAGGTCGTCGCCAGGCATTGAAGCCGGTGAAACAACACGAAAAACGGATCTATCAGAACCCATTCACAGTCATCCACCCGCCAACCAGCGGGTGCGAACCTTGGCGCGGGGTGGAGCAGCCCGGTAGCTCGTCAGGCTCATAACCTGAAGGTCACAGGTTCAAATCCTGTCCCCGCAACCAACGGACAACACAGCCCGCAGGCACGCGCCTCGCGGGCTTTTTTGCGTCTCCAACGCACAACCGCCGATGCTCCTTCTCGACGTAAAAGCTCCTGGGTCAGCCCTTGCCGGCTCCACCGCGCGTCCGGAAATCCTCCACGCGAATGCCCAGCCGCGCGACCTTGTCGTAAAAGGTTTTCCGCGGAATCCCGAGCAGCGGGAGCGCCGCCGCCACACTGCCCCCCGTCGCCCGCAGTGCCTCCTCGATTGCCTGTGCCTCGAACTGATTGACTCGCGACGGCAGGCTCGGCCGGGGACCGGCCGGCACCGCCGCGGCTGGTTCGGCCAGGCCAAGGACCGCGCCGAACGCGAAGTTGCGCAACTCCCGGACATTGCCCGGCCAGTCATGCGACCGCAGATGACGGCGCATGGCGTCGGTTAGCAGGAATTCAGTAACGCCGGCCTGCTGCTTCGCCTCTTCGACGAAGCGCGCGAACAGGCTCGCAATATCCTCGGGGCGTTCGCGCAGCGGCGGCACGCGCAGCCGGACGAGGTTCAGCCGGTAATAAAGATCCGGCCGGAACCGCCCGTGCATCGCCGCATCGGCAAGGTCGGTCTTGGTCGTCGCGATGACGCGCAGATCGACGCTCCGCGGTCGAGTATCGCCGATGGGATGGACCTCGCGCTCCTCGAGCACCCGCAGCAGCCGGGACTGCAGCGGAAGCGCCATGCTGTCGATCTCGTCGAGCAGCAGGGTGCCGCCGCTCGATGCCTCGATCTGACCGACCCGGGCGAGCCTGGTGTGCGGCACGCTGTCCGCCGCATGGCCGAACAGCCCGACCTCGGCGAGCGCCTCGGGCAGCGCGCCGCAATTGACCGCGATGAACGGCCGGCTTCTGCGCGTGCCCATCCGGTGCAGCAACAGCGCAGCAAGTTCCTTGCCCGTCCCGGTTTCCCCCTCCACCAGCACGTCGATATCGGCGAGCGCGAGCTGCCGGATCGTGCTGCGCAGCTGCACCATCGCCGCGCTGTCGCCGATCAGCGGGCCCCCCTCGTCGACTTCGGCCGCCGCGCGCAGCCGGCGATTGTCGAGTACCAGCAACCTCTTCTCCAGCGCCTTGTTGGCGGCCGCAACGAGGTGATCGGTGGCAAAGGGCTTGGTCAGGAAATCGAACGCGCCGTCGCGCAGCGCCCCAACCGCCATGGCCACATCGGCATGGCCGGTGATCAGGATCACGGGGATGTCAGGGTCGATCGCGCGGACGCGCTCGAGCAACTGCAGTCCGTCGATCCCCGGCATGCGGATGTCGGAGATGATTGCGCCCGCAAAGTCGGGCCGGATCTCGGGCAGTGCCTCGGTCGCGCTGGCAAAGGGGCGCACGCTCAGGCCGGCCAGCTCGAGCGTCTGGATCGTGGCCTGGCGCAGCGGCGCGTCGTCCTCGACGAAGAAGATGCTCTGCTCGGTCGGGAACAGCATCAGGCGCGCTTCAGCCTGAGGATGAAGGCCGCCCCGTCGAGCGCGGAGCTGCCGATCTCCAGCTCGCCGCCGAATTCGCGGGCGATGTCGCGCGCGATGGCGAGGCCGAGGCCGAGCCCTTCCGGCTTGGCGGACACGAAGGGCGCAAAGAGCTGATCGGCGATGGTCGGGTCGACGCCCTGGCCATTATCGCCGACCGTCACGGTGACATCGCCGCCCGAGGCGGTCGCGCCGATCAGGATGCGGGGCGCGGCCACGCCGTCGACCGCGTCGAGCGCGTTCTGCAGCAGATTGACCAGGATCTGCTCGAGCCGGACCCGATCACCGGCGACGTGGGTGTCGCGCATCGCCGGCGGCAAGTCGGCCGTTACTACTTCGCGCGCGCGTTCGCCGAGGATCAGCAGCGCGCCGTCGATCACGGAGCCCAGCGCGATGGCCCCGCGCGCCGGGGTACGACGCCGGGCGAAGTTGCGCAGCTCGGCGGTGATCGATCCGATCCGCGCGGTCAGATCGATGATCTGGGCGAGGTTGCCGCGCACCGGATCGATCTGGTCGCGGTCGAGGAAAATGCCGGCATTCTCGGCAAAGGTGCGGATCGCGGCGACCGGCTGGTTGATCTCATGCGCGACGCCCGCCGTGATCTGCCCAAGCGAGCCGAGCCGGTTGGCCTGGGCCAGCTCCTCGCGTGCGGCGCGGAAGCGGCGCTCGGCCTCGACACGCTCGCGGGATTCGATGGTGAGCTGGCGGTTGGTCTCGCTCAGCTCGGCGGTGCGCCGCACGACTTCCTGTTCCAGCGCCGCCTGCGCCTCGCGTTGGAGCTGCCGTTTCTCGCGCGCACGCCACGCCAGCCCGGCGACCGCGCCGAGGACGACCAGGATACCGAGGCCCCAGAGCCGTACCCGCGTCGTCGCGGCGGCGAGCGGGGCGGCAAGCGGTTCGAGATGGACCAGCTGCGACCCCGCCAGCGGCACCGGAAAGGAGCCGGCACGATATCGCGCTTCGGTGCCGCTAAGCGTGGCTGTTGCCGCCGCGCCCGACAGGGTGATCGGCGCGGCCTGGGGCGGCCCGCTGCCGAACTGCAAGGTCGAGCGCGCCTGCGCCAGCGTCGCGGCATCGAGCGGATGCGTGGCGCGGAAACGCCAGCCGGGCACGCTGGTGATCAGGATCACGCCGTGCGCATCGGTGACGAAGCTCGGTCCCGGCGTGCGCGCCCAGGTCGCTTCGAGCCGGTCGAACTCGACCTTGACCACCACGACCCCCACTGCGCGCCCGCCGACTTCGAGCCGCCGGGCGAGGAACAGGCCCGGCCGCCCGCTGATCGTGCCGAGCGCGAACAGTTCCGAGGCGCCGCGCGCCATGGCTCCCCGAAAATAGGGGCGGAAGCTGTAATTCTGGCCGACAAAGCTGGTCGGCAACCGCCAGTTGCTCGCCGCGACGGTCAGGCCGCCCGCGTCGATGGCGTAGATCGCGGCGGCGTCGGTACGGCTGGCGAGCAGTTCGAGCGTGCGATTGAGCCGCTCGACCGCTGCCGGCGCATGAGTCTCCAGCGCCGTCGCGACATCGGGATATTCGACCAGCACCAGCGGCAGCAGCCGGAATTTCTGCAGCTCGCTGGCGAGCAACCCGGCATGGCTCCGCGCGGTCTGGCTGGTTGCGGCATCGGCGGCCGACTCCGCCTGGGCATTGGCCCAGCGCGCTCCGGCCCAGAGCAGCACGGCGCCGACGGCGATCAGGAGCAATGCTGCCGCGACGAGCCGAAGTCTGATAGCATTTGGTCGGTCGGCCATTATGAGCGACATACCACACAAATCTCCGCTGTCATGTGCGGAAATGCGCACAGTTTAAATCGACCAGCAGGCCATGCTCATCTAAATAATCTATATTTCTCAATCATATGTCCTCCCATTTCGAAACTCTCCCAAGCGGCGTTCTGGCGTCGTAGTTTCACACCCAGCCGCTCACCAGAAAGTGGCCGACAGCGCGGTTTCGCGCGCCGAGAGGGACTGAATGACGATCACCGTCGCCACTGCCACCGACCAACCCCGTGCGCGCGTCCCGCTTTGGCGGCACCTTTATGCGCAGGTATTGGTCGCCATCATTCTGGGCGTGACGCTCGGCCACTTCTGGCCGGTCTGGGGCGCAGCGATGAAACCCGTCGGCGACGGCTTCATCAACCTGGTCAAGATGGTCATCGCGCCGGTGATCTTCCTGTCGGTGGTCAGCGGCATCGCCAGCGTCCGGCAATTGTCGTCGGTCGGCCGGGTCGCGGCCAAGGCGTTCGGCTATTTCCTTGCCTTCTCGACGCTGGCGCTGATCCTCGGCCTGATCGTCGCCAATGTCGTGCAGCCGGGCGCCGGCATGAACGTCGATCCCGCCACGCTCGATCAGGGCGCGGTCGCCACCTATTCGCATAAGGCGCACGAGACCACGATCACCGGTTTCCTGTTGTCGATCATCCCGACGACGATGGTCTCGGCGCTGACCGATGGCTCGATCCTGCAGACGCTGTTCGTCGCGATCCTGTTCGGCATCGCCATGTCGCTGGTCGGCAAGCCCGCCGAGCCTGTCCTGGACCTGGTCGAGCGGCTGGCGCTGATCGTGTTCAAGCTGGTCGGCATATTGATGCGGGCGGCGCCGATCGGCGCGTTCGGGGCGATGGCCTTTACCATCGGCAAATATGGCGTGGGATCGCTGGTCAATCTCGGCGCGCTGGTCGCGACCTTCTATTTCACGTCCTTGTTCTTCGTGCTGGTGATCCTGGGCGCGGTCGCGCGGGCGCATGGCTTCTCGATCGTCCGGCTGATCGTCTATCTGCGCGCCGAGCTACTGCTGGTGCTCGGCACCTCCTCGTCCGAAGCGGCTTTGCCCAGCCTGATCGGCAAGATGGAAGCGGCCGGCTGCGACAAGACCGTCGTCGGGCTGGTCGTGCCGACCGGCTATTCGTTCAATCTCGATGGCACCAATATCTATATGACCCTGGCGGCGCTGTTCATCGCCCAGGCCTGCAATGTCGACCTGTCGCTGTGGCAGCAGATCAGCCTGTTGCTGGTGGCGATGCTGAGTTCGAAGGGCGCGGCCGGGGTTACCGGTGCCGGCTTCATCACGCTCGCATCGACCTTGTCGATCGTGCCCGACGTGCCCGTCGCCGGCATGGCGCTGATCCTCGGCGTCGACCGCTTCATGTCGGAATGCCGCAGCCTGACCAATTTCATCGGCAACGCCGTCGCGACCGTGGTGGTCGCGCGCTGGGAAGGCGCGCTCGATCGCACCCGTCTCGACGCGGCGATGGCCGGCCAACCACTACCGCTTGAATCAGTGATCGCACCGGACGTCGCAACGGCGCTGGCAGAATGACGAATGGGGAGAGAGAAGATGAACCTTGCAATCCGATCGGCGGCGCTGCTTGCCGGAACCGCCTTTGCCGCGCTCGTGACCGCCGGCGCCTGGGCGCAGGAAGCGCCGGCCGCGCCCGCCTCGCAGGATAGCGGCTCGCTCGCGCCGACGGAGGAGGATGCGGCCGAGGTGAAGGACATCGTCGTCGTCGGGTCGCAGATCAAGGGGTCGAGCGTCACCGCCGCGCTCCCCGTCACCGTGCTCGATTCGAAGCAGATCGACGCGACCGGCGCGCTGACCGGCGACGACCTGATCCGCGCCATCCCGCAAATGGGTGACGTCACTTTCAACCCCTCGAACAACCCACAGACCAGCAACGCGGCGCGCGGCGACGTCAATTCGATCAACCTGCGCAACCTCGGCGTCGGCAACACGCTGGTGCTGCTCAACGGCCGCCGCCTCGTCTCGCATCCGGTCAGCCAGGCGGGCGAGGGCAATGTCCCCGTGCTGGGCTTCAACTCCAACTCGCTGCCGGTCGCCGGCATCGAGCGGCTCGAAGTGCTGCGCGACGGCGCGGCCGCGATCTACGGCGCCGATGCCGTGGCCGGCGTGGTCAACACCGTGACCAAGAGCGATTACAAGGGCGTGTCGATCGACGGCCGCTTCGGCTTTGCCGAAGGCACGCATCGCAAGGAATATCAGATCACCGGTTTCGCCGGCACCGACTTTGCCGGGGGACGCGGCAATGTGTCGCTCTATCTCGATTATACCCGGCGCACCGCGCAGCTTTCGGGTGACGAAGCCTATACGGCGACCAACGATCTGCGTTCGCTGTTTCTCCAGGACCCCGACTTTTCCAGCAGCGCCAATCCCGACAGCCGCGCGACTCAGTCGCCCTGGGCAAATCTCGCCGTCGTCGGCGGTCCTGGCACGATCCGCCGCGGTACCACCGCCGTTACCAGCTCGACTGGTCTCTTCCACACCCAGTCGGCGCTCAACCCCGGCTGCGTCGTCACGATCAGCGCCGATACCTGCCTCGGCACCGGCACGCGTGCGACCGGCACGACCTTGCGCAACGAGCGCTTCGACAATGCCGCGGACACCACGGTCTCGCCGCGCATCAGCCGCTTCAACAGCTTTCTTAGCGCGCATTACGACGTCTCGGATGCCTTCACTTTCTATACCGAGATCGGCTATTACAAGGCGAAGAGCCACGCGGTTCAGCCGCCGACGATCAACCTGAACGCGATCGTGGTGCCGGCGACCAATTACTGGAATCCGTTCGGCCCGACCGTCTTCGCCAACGGTACGGTGAATCCAAACCGTATTTCGGGCCTCACCAACGTGCCCGCCGCCGGTCTGCCGGTGCGCCTGTCGACCTACCGCTTCGTCGATACCGGTCCGCAATATGTCGACGTGACCAACTCGCAGTCGCGCTTCCTCGGCGGCGCGAGGGGCAAGATCGGCAGCTTCGATTTCGACACGGCCTTCCTCTATTCCGAGGCGATCGCGACCGACCAGTCCGACGCCATCAACATGACCAAGCTGCAGCAGAGCCTCGCGCTGTCGACGCCCGACGCCTATAATCCGTTCAGCGGCGGCTGCTCGGCCAATCCGAGCATCGGCGATTGCTCGCCCTCGTCCCAGGCAGCGATCGACGCGATCACCTTCAAGCTGCGCCGGCACGACAAGACCACCCTGGCGCTGGGCGATTTCAAGGTGTCCAACGGCCATCTCTTCGCGCTTCCGGGCGGCGATGTCGGCATCGCGGCGGGCATCGAGGGCCGCCGCGAGACTCAGCGCGACGATCGCGATCCGAACCTCGACGGGCGGATCCAGTTCGTCGATGCGGTGACCGGGGAGACCTCGATCAGCAATGTCGCGGCGGTCAGCCCGACGCCGTCCACCCGGGGCGACCGCTTCGTCGCCTCGGCCTTTGGCGAACTCGCCGTGCCGTTGGTCTCGCCGGACATGAACATCCCGCTGGTCCGGCGCCTCGATCTGCAGCTGGCCGGCCGTTACGAACATTACAGCGATTTCGGATCGGTGGCGAAGCCGAAGGTCGCCGCCGCCTGGGATCTGGTCGATGGCCTGCGCCTGCGCGGTTCCTGGTCGCAGGGCTTCCGCGCGCCGAACCTCGAACAGACCAAGACGGTGCAATATTCGCGGCTCAGCTCGAGCAGTGTGATCAATCAGGATTTCTATCGCTGCGAAGCGGACGTACGCAAAGCCGCCATCGCCAATTTCAACACCTGCACGCGCAACATCAGCTACACCATCCTGATCAGCGGCAACCCGGACCTGAAGCCGGAGGACAGCACCAACTGGACGGTCGGCGCGGTGATCGAGCCCAAGTTCATCCCGCGCCGTTTCGGCCGGCTGACCCTGACCGCCGATTTCTGGTCGATCCACCAGGTCGGAATCGTCGGCCAGTTCGGCGCGCAGAACGCGCTGGTGCTCGACTATCTCCTGCGCCTCCAGGGTTCGAGCAACCCCAACGTCATCCGCGCGGCGGTGACGCCGGACGACACCGCGGTGTTCGCCGGATCGAACCTGGCGCCGGCCGGGGCGATCCTGCAGATCAAGGACCAGTTCACCAATCTGCTGCCGCAGACGGTGCAGGGTGTCGATCTCGCGCTGCTCTATCGCCTGAACGATACCGGGATTGGCGATTTCGATCTCAACATCAACGCGGCGCGGCTGACCAAATATGCCCGCGAGAATCCCCCGATGGTGCAGACGCTGTTCGATGCGCGCTCGGCCGGCACGATCAACGCGGCGACGCCGCTCACTGACGGCAGCGATCTGATCGAGGTGCGCGGCAAGCCGAAATGGCGCGTCACCGGGTCACTCACCTGGACGCTCGGCCAGGTTCAGATCGGTGGCTTCGCCAACTTCACCAGTGACGTCAACGACACCAATTTCCTCGATGCATCGGGCAATCCCTATGTCATCCAAGGCCAGACGACGTTCAACCTCTACGCGCAATATCGCTTCAAGGGCGGCGCGCTGGACAATACGCGGATCCGCGTCGGCGCGCGCAACCTGTTCGACAAGCAGCCGCCGATCACCGCCGATGGCTATTTCGGCTCGCTCTACAATCCCTATGGCCGTTACTGGTACGTATCGATCGGCAAGAAGTTTTGAGGAAGACGCGGATGAAATTGGGCAAGATCGGGTTGCTGCTGGCGGCGTCGTTCGTGGCGCTGTCCCCTGTCGCGGCGGTCGCGCAGGTGCAGGCGCCCGTCCCCCCGCCGGTGATCTCCACGGTGGCGCCGCCGGCCCGGACGATCCTGTTCGTCGGCAACAGCTTCACGCAAGGGGCGCATTCGGCGGTGCGCCGCTACCGTACGGACACGGTGACTGACCTCACCAATGACGGCACCGGCGGCGTGCCGGCGATCTTCAAGCTGATGACGCAGGAGGCGGGGCTCAATTATACCGTCAGCCTGGAGACCCAGGGCGGCAAGGGCCTGGATTTCCATTACGACACCAGGCGCGCGTTGCTCGATCGCAAATGGGATGTCGTTGTGCTGCAGGAATTCAGCACGCTCGACCGGGCCAAGCCGGGCGATCCCGGGCTGCTGGTGACCTATTCCCGGCTGCTCGCGGCGATGTTTCGCCAGCGCAATCCGGCGGTGCGGATCGAGTTCAGCTCGACCTGGTCGCGCGCCGACGAAACCTATCAGCCCAAGGGCCATTGGTTCGGCAAGCCGATCACCGCGATGGCGCTGGATCTGCGCGCCGGCGCCAATCTTGCGCTGGCCAATCGTTCGATCGACGGGATCATCCCGATCGGCGAGGCATGGAACCGCGCCTTTGCCGAAGGGGTGGCCGATCCCAATCCCTATGACGGGACCGAGTTCGGCAAGACCGATCTTTGGACCTATGACCAGTATCACGCGAGCACGGCCGGCTATTATCTCGAGGCACTGATGATCTTCGGCAAGGTCACCGGGCTCGACCCGCGCTCGCTCGGCGCGACCGAGAAGGCGGCGGACGATCTGGGGCTGTCGCCGAAACTCGCGACGGCGCTGCGCGATATCGCCTTCAGGCAGCTTGAGGCGGAAAAGGCGCCGCGCTGACCAGGTCGGCGGGCACCCGTATCAGAAGTCCAGGATCATGGCGGCGCCGCCGGTCGGCTCGGCCGGGGCGTCGCGCCTGCGCCGGATCAGCACATTGGCCGAAGCGAGACTGGCCTGTGACGAGGCGACCTGCCGGTCGAGTGCCCTGACGGCGACCCCATCCCACTCACCGCAGAGGAAGCTCTCGCGATTCCCCGCTTCGCCTAGCGGTGCGCCAAGCGCTGCCGGTCGCCAGTCCAACGCCGCGCCCGTCGGTCTGCCACTGAGCAGGCACAGCAACGGCGCAAGGAACAGCCGCGCGGTCACCAGTGCGGCGGTCGGATTGCCGGGCAGACCCAGCACTTGCGTACTGCCTGCCCGGCCATACCACACGGGCTTGCCCGGCTTGATCGCCACGCCGGCAAAGACCCGGTCGAGGCCAAGAGCGGCCAAGGCCCCGCGCGAATAGTCCCGCTCGCCGACCGACGCGCCACCGGTGACGATCAGCACATCCGCCTCCGCCATCGCAACCCGCGCTTGCGCTTCGATCATGTCGCGATCGTCGGCGACCAGCGCCATGCCCGAGATCGTCGCGCCCCATTCGGTAGCGAGCGACGCGATGGCGAGCGAGGTGCTGTCGGGGATCGACAACATGCCGCCGCTGGCCAAGCCCGGCCGCGACAGTTCGTCGCCGGTCGCGAGGATGAAGAGCCGAGGCTTTCGCCACACGGTCAGGGTCGCCGCATCCGCCGCCGCGGCGATCAGCATCGCCCGCGCATCGAGCCGCCGATCCGCGGACAGCAGCGCCTGGCCTGCCGCGAAATCGGATCCGCGCGGCCGGACATGGCATCGGCCCTCGGCGGCGGGTACGGCGACCTCGTCACCGTGCCGTACCGCCCGTTCCTGCACGATCACCTGGTCGGCGCCTTCCGGCATCGGCGCGCCGGTGAAGATACGGACGGCTTCGCCCGGACCGATCGCGCCCCGGAACGGACGGGCAGGGAAGGAGGCGCCGACAACCTTCAGGCGCGCAGCCCGCCCGCCCTGAACCGCATACCCGTCCATCGCCGCCAGGTCGGCCCGCGGGGAATCGAGCCGTGCCCGTACCGGCCCTGCCAGGATGCGGCCTGCGGCATCGGCCAGCGCCACCCGTTCCCGGGCGAGGGGTGTTGCTGCCGCCGCCATATGCGCGATCGCGGCGTCGAAGCCGAGCGTGGCCCGGCAGGGTGTGCTCGGGCGGAGAGCGAAAGCAAGGTCAGACATGCCGGCGCGCCGCGTCGAGTATCGCATCGAGGTCGGCCGCGCGGCGCGCGCGCATCGCTTCGCCGATCAGGATCAGCGCTGGCCCGCCGGTCGCGGTGCCGATCGCGATCGGCAACAGGTCGAGCCGCGTATGGACCAGCCGTTCCTCGGCGAGGCTCACATCCCCGGCGATCAGCACCGGTGTCGCGGCGGACAGCCCGTGGGCGATCAACTTGCGGCAGATTTCGGGCGCGGCACTCCGGCCCATATAGAAGACCAGCGTGGCACCGGGATCGGCCAGCGCGCTCCAGTCGAGATCGATTGCCTCGCCCGCCCGCGCCTGGGCAGTGACGAAGCGCACCTGCCGCGCCGATCCGCGCAGCGACAGCGACACCCCCGCGCTCGCGGCGGCGGCGCTGGCCGCAGTGATGCCGGGGCAGATGCGCGCGCGCACCCCTGCCAGCGCCAGCGCGTCCATCTCTTCCGCCGACCGCCCGAAGACCGACGGGTCGCCACCTTTCAGCCGCACCACACGCTCGCCATCGAGCGCAGCCCTGACCAGCAGCCCGTTGATCGCCTCCTGGGTGCGCGAATGCCGCCCGGCGCGCTTGCCCACGGGCACGCGGCGCACATGCTCCGGGATCAGGTCGAGCACGCCCGGCCCGACCAGCGCGTCGTGGAATATCACCGAGGCAGCGGCGATCAGCCGCTCGGCCTTGCGTGTCAACAAATCGGGGTCGCCGGGGCCGGCCCCGACCAGCCAGACTTCGCCGGGGGCGATGAGCTCAACCATAAGCGGCTTCCTTTTGCGGTGGGAGCAGGGCGGCAATGGCGGGGCGGCACGATCCGCAATTGGTGCCTGCGTTGATCGCCGCACCGACGGCCTCGACGCTGACCAGGCGTTGCCCGGCAATCGCGTCGAGGATGGTGTTGAGCCCGACATCGAAGCAGACGCAGATGATCCTGCCGCGATCGGGCGCCGGCGTGGCGGGGCGCCCCGCGAGCAGTTCGAACGGCGCGGCATCCGCCTGGCCGAGCTGCGCGATCAGCCAGTCGCGCGGCGGCAGTCCGCCACTACGCGAGATGAACAGGGCCGCCCGGAGCGCGCCATCGACCATCACCGCGGATCGGATCACACCGCGCTTGGTGTCGACCATCTCGGCCCGCTCGCCCTCGGGCATCAGCGCGGTGAGCGCCGCGATATCGCCGTCGCCCGCCAGTTCGGTCAGCCAGCCGTTCGCGGTGCGGATCAGCGTCCAGTAAGCGCAATCGGGTTTGGCCGGGAGGTCGCGCGATAGCAGGAAACCGCTCCACCCCGGCTTGTACGGGGTGGCGGTCGCCGGCGTATTCTTGAAGCCGGGCTGGCCCGACACCGGATCGCGGTCGCGCCCCGGCAACAACCCCGCCCGGCCGCCGCCGCTGGTCTGGTCGGTCCAGTGGATCGGCACGAACAGCTCGCGCCTCCGCTGGTCGGGCGTGCTGGCGACGCGAAAGACGCTCGATCCTTGCGGCGTCTGAACGCGCGCCAGCCCCCCATCGACTAGCCCGAGCCGTTGAACGGTGTCGGGATGTACCTCGACCAACGGCTCGCGGCGATGCTGGGAGAGCTTCGGCGACAGGCCGGTGCGCGTCATGCTGTGCCACTGGTCGCGATAACGCCCCGTATTGAGCCGCAACGGAAAGGCGCGATTGCCATCGTCGCGGGGCACATGGCGAACCGGCACCAGCCGCGCCTTGCCGTCGGGCGTGGCATAGCTCCGCGCCGCGAAAGGCGAGGGGCCGCCCCATTGGAACGGCGCCATGACGTCATAATCCTGGTTCGACATCGCTGCCTTGTCCGAGATATCGAACACCCGCGCGCCGTCATTCTCGAACCCGGTCTGCGCGGCGAATTCGCGGAAGATGCTCGCCGCGTCGGGATAGTCGAACCCCGCAAAGCCCATGCGCCTCGCCACTTCGGCGATTGCCCACCAGTCTGGCTTCGCTTCGCCCGGTGACGTCATGAAGCCACGCTGGCGCGAGATGCGGCGTTCGGAATTGGTGACCGTGCCGTCCTTCTCGCCCCAGCCGGTCGCGGGCAGCTTCACCTGCGCGTAGAAACTCGTGTCGGTCGCCGCGATGCAATCGGAGACCACGACGAACGGGCAATTGGCCAGCGCCACCCGCGCCATCCGCGCATCGGGCAGCGAGACGGCGGGGTTGGTCGCCATGATCCACACCGCCTTTATCCTGCCCTTGGCCATCGCGTCGAACATGTCGACGGCCTTCAGCCCGGGCCCGGGACAGATCGTCGGCGACTGCCAGAAGCGCTGCGCCCGGTCGCGCTCCGCATCGCTGAACCCCATATGCGCCGCCAGCATCGAGGCGAGCCCGCCGACTTCGCGCCCGCCCATCGCATTGGGCTGGCCGGTGATGCTGAACGGCCCCGCACCCGGCTTGCCGATGCGCCCGGTCGCGAGGTGCAGGTTGATGATCGCATTCGCCTTGTCGGTGCCGCTGGTCGACTGGTTCACCCCCTGGCTGAACAGGGTGACGGTGCGCGGATGCTCGGCGAACAGGTCGTAGAACGCCTGCAGGTCGGCGGGCGCGATATCGGAGGTCTTCGCCACATCGCCGGCAGGCAGGGTTTTCCAGAACCCCTCCGGCATCACGACATGCTCGGCAAGGTAGCGCCCGTCGAGCCGCCAGACCGACCGCATCTCGGCGAGCAGCCCGGCGAACAGCGCGACGTCGCTGTCGGGCGCGATGGCGAGGTGGAGATCGGCCCGCTCGGCGGTCTCGGTGCGGCGCGGGTCGATCACCACCAGCTTCGTGCCGCGCGTCGCTCGTGCAGCCTCGATGCGTTGCCAGACGATCGGGTGACACCAGGCGGTGTTCGATCCGACCAGCACGATCAGGTCGGCGGCGTCGAGATCGTCATAGCTGCACGGCACCACATCCTCGCCGAACGCCCGGACATGCGCCGCCACGGCGCTCGCCATGCACAGCCGCGAATTGGTGTCGATATTGGCGGTGCCGATAAAGCCCTTCATCAGCTTGTTGGCGACGTAATAATCCTCGGTCAGCATCTGGCCCGAGGCGTAGAAGGCGACGCTGTCCGGGCCGTATTCGGCGATCGTCGCGGCGAAACGGCTGGCGACGAGGTCCAGCGCTTCATCCCAGCCCGCCTTTCGGGAGCCGATCATCGGGTGCAACAAGCGCCCCTCCAGCCCGATCGTCTCGCCGAGATGCGTGCCCTTCGAGCAGAGCCTGCCGCGATTGGCGGGGTGGTCGGGGTCGCCTTTTATCGCGGCTGTTCGGTCGCCTGTAGGAGTCGCGACCACACCACAGCCGACGCCGCAATAAGGACAGGTGGTTTTGACCATCATTCCCCTCCCTGAAAGGGAGGGGCAAGGGGTGGGTCAGCTTCGAGGGGGCTCGATGCCCCCTCGAAGCTTTGTATCATGTCGCGACGAGTTTTATTGGGCGCGCAGACGCGCGCACCCACCCCCAGCCCCTCCCTTCCAGGGAGGGGAGTGATCACGACGCGACCCCCTCAAGCGCGGCAGCGCGCCCGATCAAAATCCGTCCCCCGTCCACCTTCACCGGAATAACCGGCACGCACCCCTTGTCCGCGCCCAGCGCCTCGCCCGTCACCAGCGAAATCCGCCAGTTGTGCAGCGGGCAGGTCACCGTCGTGTCGTGGACGATGCCTTGGCTGAGCGGCCCGGCCTTGTGCGGACATTGATTGGCCAGCGCATAGACCTGGCCATTGGCGGTGTGGAAGATCGCGATCTCGCGTCCGCCCCGCACCGGCAGGGTGCGCGCGCCTAGCGCCGGAAGCTGGTCGACCGGACCGATATCGAGCCATTCGGGTTCCATCACGCGACCTCCAGCTTGCGGGCGGGAACTGGCGTGGGGGCCGGCCGAATCTCGGCGAGATGCTGGTGGAGTTTCCAGTCCTCGCCCGCGGCGCGTTTCGCCCAGGGATCATCCTGCATGAAGCTCTGCGAATAGAGAAACCGCGCCCGCAACGCCTCGCGCCCCACCGGATCATCGACGATGCGTTGCCGGATATAATCGAGCCCGACCCGCTCGACCCAGGGCGCGGTGCGGTCGAGGTAGCGCGCTTCCTCGCGGTAGAGCTGGATGAAGGCAGCGCAATAATCCATCGCTTCCTGCTCGGTCGCGACCTTGCAGAGGAAATCGGTGCCGCGCAGCTTGATGCCGCCATTGCCGCCGATCGACAGCTCATACCCGCTGTCGACACAGATCACGCCCACGTCCTTGATCGTCGCTTCGGCGCAGTTGCGCGGGCAACCCGACACCGCGATCTTGAACTTGTGCGGCATGAAGCTGCCCCAGGTCATCTGCTCGATCCTGATGCCGAGGCCAGTCGAATCCTGCGTGCCGAAGCGGCACCATTCGGAGCCGACACAGGTCTTCACCGTGCGCAGCGCCTTGGCATAGGCATGGCCGCTGACCATTCCCGCAGCATTGAGATCGGCCCAGACCGCGGGCAAATCCTCCTTGCGGATACCGAAGATGTCGAGCCGCTGCCCGCCCGTCACCTTCACCATGCGCGCCTGATATTTCTCGGCGACATCGGCGATCGCGCGCAACTCCTTCGGGTTGGTCACCCCGCCCCACATGCGCGGCACGACCGAATAGGTGCCGTCCTTCTGGATGTTGGCGTGCATCCGCTCGTTGACGAAGCGCGACTGGTTGTCGTCGACGAACTCGCCCGGCCAGGCGCACAGCAGGTAATAATTGAGCGCCGGCCGGCACGCGGAACAGCCGTCGGGCGTGGTCCAGTGCAGCTCCTGCATCACCTGCGGGATCGCCTTTAGCGACTTCTCGACGATCAGCCGGCGGACATCCTCGTGCGTGAAGCTGGTGCATTTGCACACGGTCGGCGCGGCGCGTTCGCCGGCGTACTCATCGCCCATGGTGATCGCGAGCAGCCCCTCGACCAGCCCGGTGCACGATCCGCACGAGGCCGATGCCTTGGTGCAGGCCCGCACGGCGTCGAGCGTGCAGGCGCCCCCTTCGATCGCCGCGACCACCTTACCCTTGGACACCCCGTTGCAGCCGCAGATCTCGCCGTCGTCGGCCATCGCCGCGACGGCCGCATTAGGGTTTGCCGATGCCCCTCCTCCCGAGGCGAAGGCCTGGCCGAAGATCAGCGCGTCGCGGATCGAGGCGACATCCTCCTGGCGTTTCAGCAGGTCGAAATACCAGTTGCCGTCCTGCGTATCGCCATAGAGCACCGCGCCGATCAGCCGGTCGTCCTTGACCACCACGCGCTTGTAGATACCGCGCGAGGCGTCGCGCATGACGATGTCCTCGCAGCCTTCGCCGCCCGAGAAATCGCCGGCGGAGAAGACGTCGATCCCGGAGACCTTGAGTTTGGTCGAGGTGACCGATCCGCCATAGCCATTGGGCGTCGCGACCAGCCCGTCGGCGAGGCTGCGGCACATCTCCCATAACGGCGCGACCAGGCCGTAGACCTGGCCCTGATGCTCGACGCATTCGCCCACCGCGAGGATGTCGGCGTCCGACGTGACGAGATGGTCGTCGACATGGATACCGCGCCCGATCGCGAGCCCCGCATCGCGCGCCAGCTTCACATTGGGGCGAATGCCCACTGCCATCACGACGAGGCTCGCGGGAATCTCGCGCCCGTCCTTCAGCCGCACGCCCTCGACCTTGCCCTGGCCGATGATCTGCGCCGTATCGGCCCCGGTCAGGATCGTCTGCCCGCGACGTTCCAGCTCTTCCTTCAGCAGCCAGCCGGCGGCTTCGTCGAGCTGCCGCTCCATCAGGGTCGGCATCAGGTGAAGCACCGTCACCTTCATGCCGCGCAGGCACAGGCCATGCGCTGCCTCGAGCCCGAGCAGCCCGCCGCCGATCACCACCGCATCGCCCCCGGCCGACGCCGCGCGCAGCATCGCGCCGACATCGTCCATGTCGCGAAAGGTAACGACACCCTGCAGATCGTGCCCCGGCACCGGGATGATGAAGGGATCGGAACCCGTCGCGAGCAGCAGCTTGTCGTACCTCTCGACCCGGCCCGACCGTGCGGTGACGGTGCGCCCGGCCCGGTCGATCGCCACCACGGGATCGCCCGCGACCAGGTCGATCGCATTGTCGGCGTACCAGGCGTGATCGTTGATCACGATATCCTCGAACACCTTTTCGCCCGCCAGCAACGGGGAGAGCATGATGCGGTTATAGTTCACCCGCGGCTCGGCGCCGAAGATGGTGATGCGGTATTTGCCCGCGTCGCGCGCAAGGATTTCCTCGATCGCGCGGCACCCGGCCATGCCGTTGCCGATGACGACAAGATGCGGTTTGTCAGGGGTCATATCGCCCACTCCAGGGAGAGCCAGAATTTGGTGGTATCGGTCGCGAAGCGATCGGCGGCGTAGGACGCGTATTTGGCGAGCGCGGTGTACCGCCCACGCCTGACGCTCGCCTGCACGTCGATCTCGTCGCCATAATGCTGGGCGGCACGGTCGCTGTCGAAGCGGTGGTAGGCGGCGGCCAGGTCGATCGAGGCGAAGGGCCCGACCTCCTTCCAGCCATAGCCCGCCGAAGCATAGGCATCGCGCAGGCCATCGGGTGGGGTGACGAGGAACTTGTCCGCCCAGCCGTTGAACTTGTGCAAGGTCGCGAGCGGCGTCTGGAAACTGGTCAGCGCCACGCCCTCATCGGCGCCGAGCACCTCATAACCACCGCCCAGCTTGAACGCGGCCAGCTCCAGCCCGATCTCGCCGGCATAATAGCTTGCGGCATAATGGTTCGGGTTGCGGCCATGGTCGCTCTGCCGCGCATAGCTGGCGAGATAGGTCAGCTTCGCTTTCGGCCCGATCGCGCGGCCCCCGGCGAAGCGCGCGCCATAGGTCTGGCTGCTGTTGCGCAGCACCAGCGCCCGGTCCTGGTCGACCAGATAGGCAAAGCCGGTGAGCGTGCCGAGCGTCGTCGTGAAGGAGAGATTGGCAAAGACATTGTCGCCGCCGATCGATGCGTAGCGCGCCGGGCCATAGCGATTGCCGCCGTCGATCCCCCAGATGGTCCGGTCGGCCCAGGCATAGGTCACATCCGCCTTGAGGTTCTTCACGCCTGACCATTCGATCCGCGCCGCGTCGAAGGTCTGCTCATTGTCGCGCCAGCCGACCGATCCCACGAAGCGCTGGTCGTCGAGATTGATCCGCTGCCGTCCGACCGTGACGACCGTCCTGGGCAGCCCGCGATACTGGAGCTGCAACCGGTTCAGCTCGATATTCTGCGCGTCGGGCACCAGCGGAAAACCGGTCTTGCCGTTGAGCCCGCTATTATAATGTTCCGACAGCGCTAGCACTGCCTCGCTTTCGGCCAGCAGCGCGAAATCGCCGGCCTTGGCCTCCACGCCGCTGCGGATACGCATCGTCACGGCATCGGCATCGCGAGCCAGCGGCGCCTGGTCGACATGCTCGTACCGCAGCCGCGCATCGATCAGCGGCTTCAGCGTGACCGGCCCGGCAAGCGCCGGTGTCGATGCCAGTCCCGCCAAAAGGATGAACGCACGCATCAGATCTGCACGCCATCGGCGGCCGCGCCCCAGGTGCTGCGCCAGCGTGCCTTGACCAAGGTCAGCCCGCCCAAAGCGACCAGCGCCAGCCCGGCAAAGATCAGGAAACCCGTCGCGGTGCTGCCGGTCAGCTGTTTGGCGAAGCCGAGCGAGGAAGCAAGATAGAAGCCGCCGACACCACCGCCGAACCCGACCAGCCCGGTCATCACGCCGATCTCATGGCGGAAACGCTGCGGCACCAGCTGGAACACCGCGCCATTGCCGAAGCCAAGCGTCGCCATCACCAGCAGGAACAAGGCCATGGTGCCGACGAGCGAGGCAGGCGCGGTACTGATCGCGATCAGCGTCGCCGCGGCCAGGCCATAGACGACCGTCAGCGTCTTCACGCCGCCGATCCTGTCGGCCGTCGCGCCACCGAACGGGCGGACGAGCGACCCGATGAACACACAGGCCGCGGTACAATATCCCGCCATCACCGGGCTCAGCGCGAACTGGTCAGTGAAATAGATCGAGAGACTCGCGGCAAGGCCGACGAACCCGCCGAAGGTCACGCCGTAGAACAGCATGAACCACCAGGCGTCGGCCTGCTTCAGCACGGCCAGATAGGCAGCGAGCTTCTTCGGCGCCGGCCGGTCGGGCGCGTCCTTGGCCATCGCCATGTACAGCACGAACACCACGGCGAGCGGGATCGCCGCGAGCCCGAACACCGCGTTCCAGCCGAACGCCTTGGCGAGCAGCGGCGCGAACAGCGAGGCAAGCACGGTGCCGGAATTGCCCATGCCGGCAATGCCCATCGCCTTGCCCTGATGCTCGGCCGGGTACCAGCGCGAGGCGAGGGGCAGGGCGACCGCGAAGCTCGCCCCGGCAAAGCCGAGCACCACACCCACAGCGAGCGTGCCGGCGAAGCTGTGCACCCCGAACGCCCAGGCCGCCAGCAACCCGGCGATGACGATGATCTGGCCGATTGCCCCGGTGCGTTTCGGGCCGATCCGGTCGACCAGCACCCCGTTGACCAGCCGCAGCACCGCGCCCGCCAGGGTCGGCACCGCCACCATCAGGCCCTTTTGGGCGGGGGTCAGCGCGAGGTCGGCGGCGATGATCGGTGCGAGCGGACCGAGCAGCACCCACACCATGAAAGCGAGATCGAAATAGAGAAAGGCGGCGATCAGCGTGGGGCGATGCCCCACCTGCCAGAAACCGCCATTGCGGTCGGTCGCGATCATCGTCGCTGGTGACGGCCGTTCCACGACCGGCCTGTCCAGTGCCTGCACTTGCGTCATCGTCTCGATCCCCTTCGAGCAAACGCAAAAAAGCCGCCGCGACGACCGTTGCGAAACGGTGCCGGACGGCGACTTTGCCTGAATTTTCGGTGATGCCGGGTGCTACCTCGTTGCAGCGATCCGGCGGTCGAGTGAAAGCTGACGCGGATCGCGATTCGATGCAAGCCTTTTTTGCATCGCAGCGTAAATCAGGGCCGATGCGACCCTAACAGGTACGTTTCCAGCGCATCGGGATCGAAACTGCGCGCGTCGAAGAACCGGTCGGCACCCAGAATCAGTCTGCCTTGAGTCGTGCCCACGCCAAGCGAATCGGCAATGCCGCCTTCGAGCTTGGAGCTGGCGCCGGGCAACGGCACGCCGAGCGGACGGAGCGCGGCGCGATAGACATCCGGCCGAAAGACATGCTGCGCCGCACGGTAATCCGCCTCATTGGCCTCGGTATGCCCCGCCAGGCACATCTGCGCATAAAGCCATGCCGCCTGGCTGACCCAGGGGAAATTCGCCGCCTCGCGGTGCTGGAACATGAAGTCGGGCACATGGACCGCGGGGAAACCGCGCGCGAACAGGATCTGGTCGGAAATGGCGCGGCGGATCAGTGCCGCGGACCCGTCGAGATACGCCGCCCGCGCAAGCACGTCGGCGATCTCGTCGAGGCGCGCCGGATCGACAAAGGCAATGCCCGCCCGGTACAAGGCGCGGATCAGGCGTTTGGTCAGGTCCGGGTCTTCCTCCATGCGCGCCGTGCGCATGGCGAGCACTTTCTCCACGCCGCGCAGCCAGATCTGCGAGGTGACCGCGACGATCACGCCCGCGCCGCGATCCACCGCGACGCTGTTCCATGGCTCGCCGACACAGATGCCGTCGACCTCGCCGCTCGCCAGCGCATCGGCGGCAAAGGGCGGCGCGACGGTGACGATCTCGACATCGCGGTCCGGGTCGATGCCGCAGCCGACCAGCCAGTAGCGTAGCATGTAGTCATGGCTAGAATAGCGATGCACCACGCCGAAGCGCAGCCGCCTGCCGCCGTCCCGGACGATGGTCGCCAGCTTCGCGCCGATTGCCGTCACGTCGCCGGGCCGGCCGATCGTCGTGACCTGTTCGGCCAGATCGGGCCGCAAGGTGATCGCATTGCCGTTCAGCCCCAGCACGAACGGTACCGAGATCGGCGTCGCCGGGCGGCCCAGCCCGAGCGTCGTCGCGATCGCCAGCGGCGCCAGCAGATGCGCGGCATCGCTATGGCCGTAGAGCAGCCGGTCGTTGACCGTCGCCCAGCTCATGTCGCGCACCAGCGTCAGGTCGATCCGCTCCTCCTCGGCGAAACCGAGCTCGCGCGCCAGGATCGGCAGGGCGGCGTCGACCAGCGGCAGGAAACCGATGCGGAATGGCGTGCTGCTCATAGGTCCCCCATCAGCCGGTCGGCGGTGACGATCGCGTCGGCCACGTCGCCGATCCGCCGGCCGCTATCCATCGCCGCCTTGCGCAGCGCGGCATAGGCAGCGGGCTCGTCGATCCCGCGCTTCATCATCAGCAGCGCCTTGGCCTGGTCGATCGCCTTGCGTTCGGCCAGCGCGCTGCGTGCCTCGTCAAGCTCGGTGCGCAGCCGCGAATAGGCACGGAAGCGCCGGATCGCCAATTCGAGCACTGGCCTGATCCGTTCCTTCTTCAGTCCGTCGACGACATAGGCCGAGACGCCGGCATCGATTGCCGCCTCCATGCCGGCGGTGTCGCTCTGGTCGACGAACATTGCGACCGGGCGCGCCATCGCCCGCGACAGCGCGAACAACTCCTCCAGCTCGTCACGGTGGGGGTTGGCGAGATTGATCAGCACCACATCGGGGGCGAACGCCTCGAGCCGCGCGGCGATGCCCAGCCGTTCGTTGAACAAGGCGACGTCGGTCAGGCCCGCGTCGCGCAGGCCTTCCTCGATCACCGCGGCACGCGCGGCGCTTTCGTCGACGATCGCAATCCGCACCAGGACAGCCTTTCTTGCTGCGACGCGGCATAGACGGCGATGGGCAGTGAGTTCAACTGCCAGCCGCGTGGTGACGGTATGTCAGCGGGCCCGGCGCGGTACCCGATGACGCCCTCCATCGAAAAACCGTTGGATTGCCGCTCCTTTCGATTGCGCAACCGGCCCGGTACCGCCTATTCTGTACCGAGCGGGCAAGAATAGGGAGACGCACCATGGCGACCGAGTTCATCCTGAACGGGGTCAAGACTTCGTTCGATGGCGATCCCGATACCCCGCTGCTCTGGGTATTGCGCGATCATCTGAGGCTCACCGGCACCAAATATGGCTGCGGGATCGCGCAATGCGGTGCCTGCACCGTGCATCTCGACGGCAAGAATCGTCGGTCGTGCGTGACGCCGATCGGCACGATCGCGGGCCGCAAGGTCGTGACGATCGAGGGCGCGACCGATGCGCGGTCGGAGGCAGTGAAGGCCGCCTGGGTCAAGATCGACGTGCCCCAATGCGGCTTTTGCCAGTCGGGCCAGGTCATGTCGGCGATCGGCCTGCTCACCGCCAAGCCCAAGCCGACCGACGCTGATATCGACCAGGGCATGGCCGGCAATATCTGCCGTTGCGCGACCTATGTTCGTATCCGCCAGGCGATCAAGGATGCGTCGACCGCGATGGAGGCAAGCGCATGAACGCCCCCCTCTCCAACATTCTGGTCCCCTCCCGCCGCGGCTTTCTGCAGTCGACCGGCCTCGTGCTCGGGCTCGCGCTGCCGATGGGCCGCAGCCTCGCGGCGGCGCCCGGCACGCCGTTCCAGCCCAATGCCTTCGTCAAGGTCACGCCCGACAATCTCGTGACCATCGTCATCAAGCATATCGAGTTCGGCCAGGGACCGGCCACCGGCCTCGCCACGCTCGCCGCGGACGAGATGGACGCGGACTGGGGGCAGGTGCGCATCGAACACGCCACCAACAACGACAAGCTCTACGCGAACCTGTTCTTCGGCACGATGGCGACGGGCGGATCGACCGCGATCGCCAACAGCTTCATGCAGATGCGCAGCGCCGGTGCCACCGCGCGCGCGATGCTGGTCGATGCGGCGGCGAAACGCTGGAGCGTGCCGGCCGCGGACGTGAAAGTCTCGAAGGGCGTGGTCAGCAGCGGCAGCCACAAGGCGAGCTTCGGTGAGCTTGCGGCCGAGGCCGCGGCGATGACGCCGCCGGCCAAGCCGGTGCTCAAGACGCCGGACAAATGGACCCTGATCGGCACCGACGTGCCCAAGGTCGATTCCGCCATCAAGTCCAACGGCACGGCGATCTTCACGCTGGATATCGCGCGTCCGGACATGGTCCATGCCGTCATCCTCCATCCCCCCGCCTTTGGCGGCAAGGTGAAGTCGGTCGACGACGCGGCGGCGCTCGCCACCCCGGGCGTCGTCGGGGTCAAGACGATTGCCCAGGGCGTCGTGGTCTATGCCAAGGACAGTTATGCCGCGATGAAGGGCCGCAACGCGCTGAAGGTCGACTGGGATCTGGCTGCGGCCGAACTGCGCTCCAGCGAAGAACTGTTCCGCGCATACCGCGCCGAGGTCGAAAAACCGGGCGTCGAATATGAGAAGAAGGGCGATCCCGCCACGGCGCTGAAGGGCGCGGCGAAGATGATCGAGGCGACCTATCAGCTGCCTTATCTCGTCCATGCGCCGATGGAACCGATGGATGCGGTGATGGAGGTCAAGGACGGCCGCCTCGATGTGTGGATGGGGTCGCAGTTCCAGGCGACCGAAACCAGCATCATCGCCGGCGTGCTCGGCATCCCGCCCGAAAAGGCGGTGCTGCATCAGCAATATGCCGGTGGCAGCTTCGGCCGCCGCACCACCTCCGACATGGCCTTCCCGCAAGAGGCCGGGGCGGTCGCCAAGGCCTGGGGCGGGGCATCGCCGGTCAAGTTCTTCTGGACGCGCGAGAATGATATCCGCGGCGGCTATTACCGGCCGATGACCGTGCACAAGCTGCGCGGCGGCATCGACGCCAGGGGCAATATCGTCGGCTGGGATCAGGTCATCGCCATTCAGTCCTTCGTCATCGGCACCGCAATGGAGAAGATGATCGTCAAGGACGGCAAGGACTCGACGATGACCGAGGGCGCGAGCGAGGGCAGTTACGACCTGCCCAATTTCCGCGTCGGCGCGCATCTGATGAAGAGCCCCGTCACCACCAACTGGTGGCGCTCGGTCGGCCATACGCACACGGCCTATGTCGTCGAGACCTTCATCGACGAATTGCTCGCGCTCGGTGGCAAGGATGCCGTCGAAGGGCGGCTCGAACTGATGAAGGAACCGCGCGAAAAGGCCGTGCTGCGGCGCGTCGCGGAGATGGCGAAATGGGGTGGCCCGGTCCCGGCCGGCCGCGCCCGCGGCGTCGCGACGCACAAGGCGTTCAATACCTATGTCGCGCAGATCGTCGAAGTGTCGAAGGGCGCGGACGGCCTGCCCAAGGTGCACAAGGTGTGGTGCGCGGTCGATTGCGGCGTCGCGGTCAACCCCAATGTCATCCGCGCCCAGATGGAGGGCGGCATCGGTTTCGCGCTCGGCCATGCGCTCTATGCGGAGCTCGTGCTGGGCAAGGGCGGCACCGTCGCGCAGGGCAATTTCGACACCTATCGCAGCTTGCGCATTGGCGAGATGCCTGAGGTAGAGGTCGCGATCATCGCCTCCACCGAAGCACCGACCGGCGTCGGCGAGCCGGGCGTGCCACCGCTTGCGCCCGCGGTCGCCAATGCCTGGCGCAAGCTCACCGGCAAGGCCGTGCGCAGACTTCCCTTCGCTCATGGAGAAAACGCATGAACCCGCGCCTTCTCGCCCTGGCGGTCACCATCGTAGCGCTGCCCGTCGCCATCATGGCCAAGGACGCGCCGGTTACGCTCAAAGCCCCGTCGGCCTTTGCCGGCATCGCGAATCAGGATGCCCGCTCGGTCGCGCTGTTCCGCGAGATGGGCAAGGTCATCCAGAGCCCGCGCTGCGTGAACTGCCACCCCCGGACCGATCGGCCGCTCCAGGGCGACGACATGCATCCGCACAGCCCGCCGATCGCCCGCGGCCCGTATAATTTCGGCGCATCGGGCATGGAATGCACCACCTGCCATGGTCGGGAGAATGTCGACTTCGCCAATGGCGAGGGCAGCATTCCGGGCAACCGCAAATGGGCGTTGGCACCGATCTCGATGGCATGGGAAGGCAAGTCGCTCGCCGAGATCTGCGCGCAGATCAAGGATCCGGCGCGCAACGGCCACAAGACGCTCGAGCAGCTGATCGAGCATAATGGTACGGACGTGCTGGTCGGCTGGGGCTGGCACCCGGGCAAGGGCCGCACGCCCGCGCCCGGCACCCAGGCCGAGTTCGGCGCGCTGACCAGGGCATGGGTCGAAAGCGGAGCAAAGTGCCCGGCCGCATGAGCCGGGACTTCGAGACGATCCTGCTGGAGACCGATACGGACGGGATCGCCACGATCACGCTCGACCGGCCGGACAAGCTCAACGCCTTCAACAAGGCGATGCTCGACGATCTGCTCGCCGCCTTCGACGCAACCGATGCCGACGATGCCGTCCGGGCAGTGATCGTCACCGGTAGCGGCCGCGCCTTCTGCGCCGGCGCCGATCTGTCGGAGGGCGGTGCGACCTTCGACTATGAGAAGCGCGGCGGTCGCTGGGCCGATGGCGAGTCGCCGGTGGATCCGGATGGCAGCATCAACTGGTCGAACCCGGCGGTGCGTGATGGCGGCGGCATGTTGTCGCTGCGCATCTTCGAGTCGCTCAAGCCCGTGATCGGCGCGATCAACGGCCCGGCGGTCGGGGTCGGCGTCACCATGACCCTGCCGATGGACTTCCGCCTGGCGAGCGACACTGCGCGATTCGGTTTCGTCTTCGCCCGGCGCGGGATCGTGCCGGAGGCGACGTCGACCTGGTTCCTGCCGCGCCTGGTCGGCATCGGCCAGGCGCTCGAATGGTGCTATTCGGCGCGTCTGTTCGACGCGGCCGAGGCACTGCGTGGCGGACTCGTCCGCAGTGTCCACGGGCCCGACGACCTGCTCCCCGCCGCTCGCGCGCTTGCCCACGACCTGACCTCGGAGAGCGCACCGGTCTCCGTCTCGCTGATGCGCCGGATGCTCTGGGTCGGCCTCGGCGCGCAGCATCCGATGGACGCGCACCGCCTCGAAAGCAGGGTGATGTGGCTACGCGGCGCCAGCGCCGATGCGCGCGAGGGCGTGGGCGCATTCCTCGCAAAACGCCCCGCCGTCTTTCCCGATTCCGTGTCCGGCGCATGGGACGATTTCGCCGACTGGTTCGACTGCCCGCGTTACCGGTGACCTCCGCGCTGCTTGAAGCGCCACTCTTCGCGATTACCGACTATTGGAGACCTTGACAGGGCAACGGCAGCGCTCAATGGTAGCGCTATCAAGAACGTTGTTGAGCGGAGTGGGATGGCTGACGGGGGCTTTGCGGTGGCGGATGCGCTGCCAGCGGATTGGCGCGAGGGTTTGTTTGTCGGCCGCATCGCCAGCGCGGAGGGGCCGAGCCCGGTCCTGATCGCCGGCGGCGTCGCGCATGACATGGCGAAAGTGGCACCGACGGTGTCGGCGCTGATCGAGGACAAAGCCTTTGACGCGAGCGCCGGCGTGGCGCTGGGGGATCTCGATTCGCTCGACCTCGGCACTGGCCCGGACGCGGCGTTGCGCCTGCTCAGTCCGATCGACCTGCAATGCGTGAAAGCGGCCGGCGTGACCTTCGCGGTCTCGGCGCTCGAGCGCGTGATCGAGGAGCGCGCGCGCGGCGATGCGGGTGCCGCGGCCGATGTCCGCGCCCGGCTCGAGGACATCATCGGCGGCAGCCTGCGCGCCGTCGTGCCGGGCTCGCCCGAGGCGGCGGCGATGAAGACCGCGCTGATCGAGGACGGCATGTGGTCGCAATATCTCGAGGTCGCGATCGGCCCGGATGCGGAAGTCTTCACCAAATCGCCGGTGCTCTCGACCATCGGCTATGGCGGCGAGATCGGGGTGCGGTCCGATTCGACCTGGAACAATCCCGAGCCCGAGATCGTGATGCTCGCCGATTCGACCGGCGCCGCGATCGGCGCGACGCTCGGCAACGACGTCAATCTGCGCGATTTCGAAGGCCGCTCGGCGCTACTGCTCGGCAAGGCGAAGGACAATAACGCGTCCTGCGCGCTCGGCCCGTTCGTGCGGCTGTTCGATAAGGGCTTCACGCTAGACGATGTGCGCAATGCCGAAGTCGAGCTGCTGATCGAAGGTCCCGAGGGTTACCGCCTCACCGGCATCAGCTCGATGAACCAGATCAGCCGCGATCCGGAAGCGCTGCTCAGGCACACGATGAGCGAGCATCAATATCCCGATGGCTTCGTACTGTTCCTCGGCACCCTGTTCGCGCCGACTCAGGATCGCGACGTGCCGAAGCACGGCTTCACCCACAAGGTGGGCGATGTCGTGACCATCTCGACGCCGCGCATCGGGCGCCTCGTCAACCGCGTGACCACGTCCAAGGCGGCGCCGCCCTGGCAATTCGGCATTGGCGACCTGATGCGCAATCTCGCGCGTCGGGGTCTGCTGGCCGTATCATGACGCATATTCTGGAGACTGAATCCGTGCTGCAGGCAAAAGTCGCTGGCGCACCCCGCGCACTGTATCCCAGCCTCGCCGACAAGTGCGTCATCATCACTGGCGGCGGCAGCGGCATCGGCGAAGGCCTCGTCGAGGCATTCGTCGCGCAAGGGTCGAAGGTCGCGTTCGTCGATATCGCCGACGACGCCAGCCGGGCGGTGGTCGAGCGGCTGACCCCCGGCGCGAAGCATGCCCCGCTTTATCGCCATCTCGACCTGACCGACATCGCCGCGCTCAAGACCGTGATGGCTGAGCTGGAACAGGGCCTTGGCGGGGTCGATATCCTGCTCAACAACGCCGCCAACGACGATCGCCACACGATCGACGACGTTACCCCGGAATATTGGGACGAGCGCATGGCGGTGAACCTCCGCCATCAGTTCTTCGCGGCCCAGGCAGTAGTGCCGGCGATGAAGCGCGCGGGCGGCGGCGCGATCCTCAACTTCGGCTCGATCAGCTGGCATCTCGGCCTGAACGACCTGGTCCTGTACCAGACCGCCAAGGCAGCGATCGAAGGCATGACGCGCAGCATGGCGCGCGATCTCGGCCGCGCCAATATCCGCGTCAACACCATCGTGCCCGGCAACGTCCAGACGCCGCGGCAGGAGAAATGGTACACGCCCGAAGGCGAGGCGGAGATCGTCGCGGCGCAGTGCCTCGACGGCCGCATCCAGCCCGCCGACGTCGCCGCGCTGGTGCTGTTTCTCGCGTCGGACGATGCGAAGATGTGCACCGGTCACGATTATTTCGTCGATGCCGGCTGGCGCTGAGATGGTCGCAGGCTCGCCGCGCCGGGTCTGCAGCGTCGGGGCGACGCTGGGCGAAGGACCTGTCTGGGTCGCGCGGGAAAACGCGCTGTGGTTCGTCGATATCAAGGAGAAGCGGATCTACCGCTTCGATCCGGCGACCGGTGCGCTGAAGCATTGGGACGCCCCGTCGCAGATCGGCTGGGTCCTGCCGGAACAGGACAGCGGCTTCATCGTCGGCATGCAGCGCGGCGTGGAGCGATTCGACTCGGCGACCGGCGGCTTTACCCCGCTGCATAGGCCGGAAGCGCATCTGCCCGGCAACCGCCTCAACGATGCGACCACCGACGCGCGCGGCCGCATCCTGTTCGGCTCGATGGACGACAGCGAAGCCGATCTGAGCGGACGCCTCTACGCGCTCGACGCGAACGGCGTGGTCGATACCGGCCTGCCGCCGGTCTCGATCACCAACGGCCCGACCGTCTCGCCCGATGGCAGGACGCTCTATCACACCGATACGCTCGGCAAGATCATCCATGCGGTTGACGTCCATGACGACGGCTCGCTCGGCGCGATGCGCGTCTTCGCGACGATCGAGGAGGGCGCGGGCTATCCCGACGGCCCGGTCGTCGACAGCGAGGGTTGCGTGTGGACCGGCCTGTTTTTCGGCTGGGGCGTGCGCCGCTATGCGCCCGACGGCGCGTTGCTCGAGACGGTCAAGCTGCCGGTCTCGAACGTCACCAAGATCGCGTTCGGCGGTCCCGATCTGAAGACTGCCTTTGTCACGACCGCCCGCAAGGGGCTCGACGCGGAAGCGCTGGCGGGGCAACCTGAGGCAGGGGATCTGTTCGCGTTCGACGTCGCGGTGCCGGGGCTGCCGGTGACCGAGGCGTCACTTCGGGTCAGCGCATAACAAGTAGAACAGGAACGGAGAGGGACAAGACCATGGCAACACCAGAGGCGGGACGGGTCAATATGGCCTTTATCGCGCTGATCGTGGCGGTAGCGACGATCGGCGGATTCATGTTCGGCTATGATAGCGGCGTGATCAACGGCACGCAGGAGGGGCTGAACAAGGCCTTCGACCTGTCGAAGCTCGGCACTGGCCTCAATGTCGGTGCAATTCTGCTGGGCTGTGCCGCCGGCGCCTTCATCGCGGGTCGCCTCGCGGATGTCATCGGCCGCCGCGGCGTGATGATGATCGCCGCCGTTCTGTTCATCATCAGCGCGCTCGGTGCCGGTGCCGCAACCTCGTCGATCATGTTCATCCTCGCCCGGATCATCGGCGGCCTCGGCGTCGGCGCGGCCAGCGTGCTTGCGCCCGTCTATATCAGCGAGGTCGTGCCCGCGAACATCCGCGGCCGGCTGTCGAGCGTCCAGCAGGTGATGATCATCACCGGCCTGACCGGCGCCTTTTTCGCCAATTACGCGCTGGCGCACAGTGCCGGCGGCTCGACCCAGAATCTGTGGTTCGATTATCCGGCCTGGCGCTGGATGTTCTGGCTGCAGGTCATCCCGGCCGTGTTCTATCTCTTCACCTTGCTGCTGATCCCGGAAAGCCCGCGCTATCTGGCGATGAAGGGCCGCGATGCCGAGGCCGAAGTGGTGTTGACGAAACTGTTCGGCGCCGACGCCGCCCGCGCAAAAGTCGCCGAGATTCGCGACAGCCTCGCCGCCGATCATCACCGGCCGAAATTCGCCGACTTGCTCGATGCGAGCGGCAAGGTCCGCCCGATCGTCTGGGCCGGCATCGGCCTTGCCGTGTTCCAGCAGTTCGTCGGCATCAACATCGTCTTCTATTACGGGTCGGTGCTGTGGCAGCAGGTCGGCTATAGCGAGAATGACGCGCTGATCATCAACATCATCTCGGGGCTGGTTTCGATTGCCGCCTGCCTGGTGACGATCGCCATCGTCGACAGGGTTGGCCGCAAGCCGCTGCTGCTGATCGGCTCGGTCGGCATGGCCGTCACACTCGCGCTGATGGCCTATGCCTTCTCGACCGCGACGGTCGGCGCACATGGTCCGGAGATGTCGCCGATGATCGGCAAGATCGCTCTCGGCAGCGCGCTCGCCTACTCGTTCTTGTTCAACCTCAGTTGGGGCCCGATCATGTGGGTCATGCTCGGTGAAATGTTCCCGAACCAGATCCGCGGCTCGGGCCTCGCCGTAGCGGGCCTCGCGCAATGGGGCGCGAACTTCCTGATCAGCGTCAGCTTCCCCTGGATGGCCTCGAACATCGGCCTGCCGGTCACCTATGGCTTCTACGCCGCGAGCGCGTTCATCTCCTTCTTCTTCGTGAAGGCACTGGTGAACGAGACCAAGGGTCGCGAGCTGGAAGCGATGGAAGGCTGACATGATCGAGCTCTCGGGCGCGGGGTGGGCGCTGACGCTCCTCCCCGCGCTCGGGGGCGCGATCGGCAGCCTGAAATTCGAGGGCGCCGATATCCTGCGCCCCACGGCGGAAGGTGTCACCGATCCGTTGCAGAGCGCCTGTTTCCCGCTCGTACCCTATGCCAATCGCATCGCGCGCGGGCGGTTTCGCTTCAGCGGGCGCAGTATCGCCCTGCCGCTCAATTTCGGCGATCACCCCAACACCCTGCATGGTTTCGGCTGGCAGCGTCCGTGGAAGGTCGTGGAAGCAGGCTCCGCTCGGGCGCGACTCATCCATGTCCATGACGGGGGCGGTGGCTGGCCGTGGCGTTACCGCGCCGAGCAGGCATTCAGCCTCGGCGAGGACGGGCTGTGCGTGACCCTGACGCTCGCCAACGCGTCGCGCGAGCCAATGCCGGCGGGGATCGGGCTGCACCCCTATTTCGCGATCCCGCCCGGGACGCGCCTGCGCCTCAACGCCGCCAGGCTATGGCTGACGGACGCCGTCCAGATCCCGAGCGAGGCCGTTGCCGCCGACCATTTCGGCGACTGGGCAGCGGGCGCCTCGATCTCCGACGCCGGTTTCATCGACCATAGCTATGAGCGATGGGACGGGCGTGCGACGCTCGACCGCGGCGACCATGTCGTCCGCCTGACTGCCAGGGGCGCGCGCGACCTGCATCTTTTCCACCCGGAAGGCGAGAGCTACTGCTGTCTGGAACCGGTCAGCCATCTGCCCGACGCGTTCAACCGGCCGGGCGCGATGTTCGATCTGTTGCCGCCGGGTGGATCCCTGGTGCTGACGATGCGGATCGGCCTGGAACCTCACTGAAACTACCGCTTGCGCTCGCGCTACAAATGTAGCACGCTACATTTGTAGCCAATGAGGTAAGCCATGCTTTCGCAATTGCCGCCCCGCGAGCGCCAGATCGTCGACCTGCTCTATCAAGGGGGCGCGAGGACCGTCTCGGAAATCTGCGATGCATTGCCGGACCGGCTTACCGGGTCGGCGGTGCGCGCGATGCTGAAGCGGCTCGAGGACAAGGGCTTCGTGCACCGCGAGGAGAGCGACCGGGGATTTGTCTTCTCGCCGACCTTGCCCGACACCCAGGCGCGGCGGACCGCGCTCAGCCAGGTGGTGCGCACCTTCTTCAACGGATCGCCGGTCAGTGCCGCCAGCGCGCTGCTGGGCATGGCGCAGCAGCCCGATGCGCGCGAGCTCGACGTTCTCGAGGCGATGATCGCCGAAGCGCGACGGGCGCAGGGCCGGGGGGAATAACGATGGCCGTGCTACTCCTCGCGCTCAAATCGCTGCTGGTCGCGGCAGCGACGCTGTTACTGTTGCGCCTGACTCATCGCCGCTCGGCCGCCGAGCGATCGACCATCGCGCATCTCGGATTGTTCGCGCTGGTCGCGCTGCCGCTTGCGGGCCTGGCGCTGCCGTCGCTGTCCTTGCCATTGCCCGAGTCCGTGGCGGGCTTCGTCGAGGCCACGGCGCCACCCGGCATCGCGGCCCCACAAGCCGCACTGACCAGCGGGAGGGCCGTCCCCTCTCAGGCAGAACAGCAAGCCAAAGCCATATCTGAACAGCCTTCGCGGTTCGGCGACGCCGTGATGGTCATGGCGCGGCATGCCTATCTGGTGCCAACCGCGGCATTGCTGCTGCTCACTATTGCTGCGTTGTTTCGCCTGGTCGGACTGCGCGAGCGTGCGGAAGTGCTGGTCGAGCCCGAATGGCTGGCCGCGCTTGCCCGGGCGCAGCGGCGGATGGGCTTCAAGAGCGGCACGGCGCTGCTCAGAAGCAACGAGCTTGCCTCGCCGATCAGCTGGGGCCTGATGCGCCCGACGATCCTGCTCAGCGACGCCGCGGCCCGCGCGCCGGAACAGGCCGAGGCGATCATCGCGCACGAGCTAGCGCATGTCGTCCAGCTCGATTGGGCCAAGCTGATGCTCGCCCGTGTCGCCACCGCCGCCTTCTGGTTCAATCCGCTGGCCTGGGTACTGGCGCGCGAAGCTCATCAGTTGCGCGAAGAAGCGGCGGACGATGCCGTGCTTGCCGCCGATATCGACGGGCCCGACTATGCCGAACTGCTGATTGGCGTCGCCCGCCACGAATGCCGGGGAGTGCTGCTCGGCGCGCACGGCGTTGCGCCGGCGAAGAATTCACTGCGCCGCCGCGTGGCGCGGGTGCTCGATATCAGTCCGGCGCGCCAGCCTTCGGGCAAGTCGTGGGTGGCGGGGTTCGCCGCGGGCATGCTCACCATGGCCGCGCCGCTTGCCGCGGTGACGTTCGCGCCGAGTCAGGGCGCGTCGATCGCGTCCGAACCGGCGCGCAACGCGACCATCGCATCGCCTCCCGCTCCTGCTTCCAGCCGTGCGTTGGTCGAGACGAGCCCCGCGCTGCAGGCGCCGATGCAGGAGAAGCTGCTCGGTCGTGCCGTCGCGGCGCCACAAACCGGCGCGTCCGATCGCGGTTCTCAAAAGGTCGATGTCGATCAGATCATCGAGATGCGCGCCGCCGGCGTCACGCTCGACTATAAACACGCCATGGCGCAGGCGGGCTGGCCCGACCTCACGTCCGACCAGCTGGTGCAAGCGCGATCGCTGGGTGTCACGCCCGATTATGTCCGCGAGATGCGCGCCGCGGGATTGTCGGGGAACTTCGAGCAACTGCTCGGCGCGCGGGCTCTCCGGATCGATCCCGCCTATATCGGTGCGATGCGCAAGCTTGGCGTCAACGGCTCGCTCGACGACTATCAGGGCATGATCAGCCTCGGTGTCACGCCCCAATATGTGCGAAAACTACGCGCACGCGGGATCGACGTCACCTCGCCCGACAAGCTGACGGAGCTGAAAGCAGTCGGCTTCGATCCTGACAGGGAGAGCGACGACCCGTAACGATCTCGTAACGGCCACCCGCCTCCGTTCCACCGCACGTCCAGAAATCGCACTGCCCGAACGCCCCCTTCCGGGGCGAAGGGCACCGCTTTGCCCTCACCAGGAGACCCGTCATGCTTCGTTCCCTGCTCGCGTCGGCGATGCTGCTTGCCTGCTGCGCATCCGCCGCCCCTCCCGCCACGATTGATCGCCTCCACTTCGAACTGCGCCCCAGTGGCGCCGCCGACATCGAACTGCGTGTCAAGCGCCATGCCGGGCGGCAGCAACGCAACAACTGGTCCCAGTCGCTGCCGCTGTCCGATCTCGATGGTTTGGCGCGCGACGCCTTCGACCGCGGCGGCCGCGTCCGGTTTCGCCTGGTGCGTCCTGCAGGCACGCTTTCATGCGAAGGGCTCAGCCATGATCGCCGCGCGGACGGCACCTGCTCGCTGGCCCCGAACGCCGCCTTTGCCGATCGGCTCGCGGCGCGCGGCATCGCCCGGCCGAACGGCGAGCAGAGCTTCGTTCTCATTATGAGTGGCGTGTCGTTTGACGTGCTGGATGCGTTGCACGCCGAGGGCTGGGCAACGCCCACGCTCGACGAAATGGTCCAGCTCGGCATCTTCCATATCACCACGGACCTGGTGCGCGGCTTCGCGAATACGGGTTACAAGGGCGGTGCGATCGAAACGCTCGTCGCGTTCAAGATCCACGGGGTGACGCCCGATGCGATCCGGGAATTTGCCCGGCTCGGGTTCGACCGGATCGGCCGGGACAATCTGCTCGCCTTTCGCATTCACGGCGTCACGCCCGATTATGTGCGGTCGATGCGCGCCCTCGGCCTGCGTGACCTCACCCCCGAGACGCTGATCCAGATGCGCATCTTCGGCGTCACGCCCGACTATGTCCGCGCCTTCGGCCAGGATGGAGCGAGGGACCTCGAGGCCCGCGACCTGATCAAATTGCGGATCGCGGGTGTCGGTCCCCGAAAGCGGGGTGCCGGCAAATGAGCCGCACATCTTCGAATCCCCGGCGTCGTATGACGTTGACGGCCCGTCGCGCCGGCGAATGGCTGGCGGTATCGGCGACGCTGCTCGCGCCGGTTTCGGCGAAGGCGCAGGTCGATCCGACCAGCGCCGCCAATAGCGAGCCCGCGCCCACCAGCGCGAAGATCTTCACGCCGGCCGACTTCGCGCGCTTCGCGCCCAGGACTGCCTATGACATGCTGAATCAGGTGCCGGGTTTCACCATTCGCAGCGCCGACGACACGCGCGGACTGGGCGAGGCTTCGGAGAATGTGCTGATCAACGGGCAGCGCGCCACCGACAAGACCGGCGGGGCCATCGCGCAGCTGCAGAAGGTGCCCGCCGACGACGTCGAACGCATCGAGATCAAGGAAGCCGCTTCGCTCGGCATCGCCGGTCTCACCGGGCAGATCGCCGATGTGATCCTGAAGGCCAATCGCAAAGCCAGCGGCAATTACAGCTGGAATCCGCAGCTGCGTCTCCATTATGCCAAGCCGCGCTGGCTCGCCGGATCGGTCAGTTATAGCGAGACGAGCGGCGCGCTCGGCTATACGCTGTCCGTGGAGAACAGCCCCGGCCGCGGGGCGATGGGTGGGGACGACTTTCGCATCCTGTCGTCGACCGGCGCGCTGGTGGAGTCGCGTGATCAGGTTTACTGGAACAGCTTCGATCAGGCGAAGGTCTCCGCCATCCTCAAATATGGCGGCAACGGCCCGATCCAGGCGAACCTCAATCTCGTCTATAATCCCTATTGGAATCGCGGCGACAATTTCCAGCGGCGCGTGCGCGTCGACGGCGACGATAACGACTGGGACAATCGCCGCCGCACCTATGGTTTCCAATATGACGTGAGCGGCGACATCTCGGTGCCGCTGGCCGGCGGCCGGCTGAAGCTGATCGGCCTGCGCCACTTCGAGCATGCGCCGGCGACCTATGACCAGCGGACCGACTATGACAGCGGGGCGCCCTCGACCGGCACGCGCTACGGCCAGGATTCGAAGACGGGCGAAACGATCGGCCGGCTGGAATATCGCTGGAAAGGCGGTGCCAACAACTGGACCGTTTCACTCGAGCGTGCCGACAACCGCCTCGCCCAGACCAGCACGCTGGCGAGCCTGAGGCCGGACGGCAGCTATGCCGATATCCCCTTTCCGCAGGGCAGCGGGATCGTCGTCGAGAAGCGCTATGAAGGCATCGTCGCGCTGAGCCGCCCGCTGACTGGCACTCTCGATCTGCAACTGGCCGGCGGCGCCGAATATTCGGAGCTGGCCGATTTGGGCAGCTCCGAGCCGGCACGCCGTTTCTTCCGGCCGAAGGGAAGCGCCTCGTTCGCCTGGCGCCCCGCCAGGGGCTGGGACGCCAGCCTCAAGGTCGAGCGCAAGGTCGGCCAGATCAGTTTCTATGATTTCCTCGCCAACCAGGACATCACCAATAATCGTGAGAACGACGCCAATCCAAATCTCGTGCCGCCGCAAAGCTGGGAAGCGACCGGGGAGGTCGCCCGGAATTTCGGGCGGTGGGGCAAGACCCGGCTCAAGCTCTACCATTATTGGGTCCAGGACATTGTCGACCACATACCGGTGGGCGTGGACGGAGATGCGGTCGGCAACCTGCCGAGCGCGACCCGGCTCGGCATCGAGAGCATCAGCACGATCCAGTTCGACCCGCTGGGCTGGAAGGGGGCCAAGCTCGATGCGGAGTTAGGCTTGGAGCGGAGCCGCGTGCGCGACCCGCTGACCGGCACCGAACGCGTGATCAGCAACACGCGCGATCGCTGGGCCGAACTGACGCTGCGCCACGATGTTCCCGGCACTCAGTTCGCGTGGGGCGGCGGCCTCTCGTTCCAGCATTATGGGCTTGCCTACTATCTCGACGAGATCAACCAGAACTGGGAGGGCCCCTATGCCAGCGCATTCGTCGAGCTGAAGGATGTGAAGGGCCTCAAGGTGAACTTCCAGGTCTTCAACCTCAACAACGGCCATGTCCGCAATTACCGCACGGTCTATTCCGGCCGTCGCAACGGTGCGCCGGTGAGCTTCTTCGAACGTCAGCATCAGCGCGTCGGGCCGATCTTCACGCTGTCGGTTCAAGGGAGCTTCTAGCCGGAGGCCTGTGCCGGCGTCGCGGGTTGAAACGTCGGAGTAGTGTCAATACTGACTTACTCAACAGTCAGTATTGACATCGCCTCCCACAATGTCATGTTCCCCCCGTCCGCAGACCAGCGTCACCAAGACGCGGCAGCGACAAGGAGGGGACATGAACCGCTTTGCCTATACGTCGTCGCTGCTCGCGCTCATCGTCGCGGGTGCTCCCGCCGCAGCGCAGACCGGCGCCGCGCCTGATTCGACCAGCCAGGGCGCAGGCGCGGCCGATCCCAACGATATCGTCGTCACCGCCACGCGCCGCAACGAGCGGTTGCAGGACGTGCCGCTCAGCGTGACGGCGTTCTCGCAGGAAGAGCTGACTCAGAAGGGCATTGTCGGCTTCGAGGGTATCGCGCGCGAAACCCCGGGCGTCGTGCTCAACCAGGCGAGCGACAATAATGCGCGCTTCACCGCGCGCGGCATCTCCACCAATGGCTGGGGCGCCGGGCTGCAGACCACCACCACCATCTATCTCGACGAGCTGCCGCTCAGCACGATCGGCAACACGGTGACGCTCAGCCCCAATCTCTACGATATCGAGCGGGTCGAGTTCCTGCGCGGGCCGCAGGGCACCCTGTTCGGCTCGGGCTCGCTGTCGGGCGCGCTGCGTATCCTGACCAAGAGCCCCAACCTCACCAAATATGATGCGTCCGCCCTGGTCGATATCGGCCTCACGCCCGACGGCGGCGGCATCCGCCAGCGCTATAACGGCATGGTCAACGTGCCGCTGGTCGATGACAAGCTCGCGCTGCGCGTCGTCGGCTATTACCGGAACGAGGAGGGCTATGTCGACAATCTCGGGACGGGCGTGAAGAATGCCAACACGCTCAGGGACTGGGGCGGCCGCGCCACGTTGTTGTGGAAGCCGACCGACCGGCTGAGCATCAAGCTGCTCGGCTCCTATGAGAAGAGCGAGCCGCAGGATTCCGCGCTGACCTCGCCGTCGCTCGGCGACCGCAAGCGCTACAGCTCGATTCCCGATCGTTATACCTCGATCACGCAGGTCTATAACGGCACGATCGACTATCAGTTCGACGGCGCCCACCTGACCAGTTCCTCGACCTATTCGATCGCCGATGGCGATTTCGACGTCGATCTTGCCGGCACGTTCGCGACCGGGGTGCCCATTGCCCAGGCCATCCCCTTCTATCTCGACGACGATTATCGCCAGAAGACCTTCGTCCAGGAAACGCGCATCGCCTCCGATGCGGGCGGGAAATTCGACTGGGTGGTCGGCGGCTTCTACCTGCACCGCAATCTCGACCTGAACGGGCGAGACCTGTCGAGCGCGTCCTTCCTCGCCGCCCGCCGCATCACCGGCCTGCCCGGCACGACCTTCGCTTCTTTCGGCAGCGTCTCGCGCACCTATGAACTCGCCGGCTTCGGGGAGATCAGCTATCATCTGACGGACACGCTCACCGCGACCGGCGGCGCGCGCTATGGCAAATATGGCGGCACGGTCGATACCAAGCCCGGCTTCAACACCGCCTATTTCACCTATGCGCTGTTCGGCATCGCCGGGCCGCTCGCGCTGGTGCCGAATGGCGCCGCGACCGCACGCTATCCGTCGGCGAGCAAGGCGTCGTGGAAAGCGAGCCTCAGCTACAAGCCGTCCCGCAACCTGACGACCTACGCCACCGTCTCCACCGGTTATCGCACGCCGGTCTATAACGGGCGCGCGGGCAGCGTCAGCGCCGTCGATCGGACCGATCTCGTCATCCCGGCGGGGGCGGGTTCGGACAATCTCATCAATTACGAACTCGGCCTGAAGGGCCGCTTCCTCGGCGGCAAGCTGACCGCGAACCTCGCCGCTTATTATATCGACTGGCGCAACATCCAGGTTCAGGCCAATCGCCAGTCGGATTCGGTCCAGTTCGCCACCAATGTCGGGCGGGCGTCGAGCAAGGGCATCGAGGCGGAGATCACCGTCGCGCCGTTCAAGGGGCTGTTGTTCGGCCTGAACGGCTCGCTCAACGAAGCCAAGGTGACCGAGCTTTCAAAGCAGGAAGCAGCGATTTCGGGCGCGGTGAACGGTTCCCGCCTCGCCTCGCCGCACGTGCAGGGGTCGTTCTTCGGCGCCTATAATTACGACATGGGCAGCGGCGCCAGGGGCTTTACCAGCTTCCAGCTCCAGCATGTCGGGTCCTTCCCCAACGGCTTCCCCAACACGCCGGGCAAGCCGGGGGTGCTGAGCCCGCTCTACGACAATACCGACGCCTATACCTATCTCAACCTGCAGACCGGCATCACGCTCAAGGATCTGTCGGTGACCTTCTATATGGAGAATGTCGGGAACAGCCGCGCGACCACCTACATCCATCCCGAGGCGTTCGTGTACAGCCGCTACGCGATCGTCCGCCCGCGGACGTTCGGCGTGCGGATCGGCTATAATCTGTGGTGATCGCGAAAGGGCCGCTCCTGCGCTCGGCGGCGATCGCCTCGCTGTGCCTCGCCGTCACCGCCGCGGCGGGCGCGCCCGGCGATGCGGCACGGGTCGGCATTCGCCAGGGCATGCTCCAGGGCATGGCCGATCCCGCCGGGAAGGTGGTTGCCTTCAAGGGCATCCCCTATGCCAAGCCGCCGACGGGCGCGCTGCGCTGGCGACCGCCCGCTCCGGCGCCCGGCTGGCGGGGCGTCCGCGATGCGCGGTCGTTCGGCCATGCCTGTCTTCAGCCGCCACAGTCGCCGACCGGCCTCTATTCGGGCGGCATGGTCGCGACGAGCGAGGACTGTCTGACGCTCAACGTCTGGGCGCCGGCCGGTGCCCGCAAGCTGCCGGTGATGGTGTGGATTCATGGCGGGGCCTTGTCGGGGGGCAGCAGCTCCGAGCCGCTCTATGACGGCGCGAAACTGGCGCGGCAGGGCATCGTGCTTGTCTCGATCAACTATCGGCTCGGCCTGCTCGGCTATCTGGCGCATCCGGCGCTGAGCGCTGAATCGCCGCGGCACCTTTCCGGCAACTACGGCCTGCTCGACCAGATCGAGGCGCTGCGCTGGGTGCGGGCCAATATCGCCGCGTTCGGGGGCGATCCCGGCCGGGTCACCATCGCCGGAGAATCGGCCGGCGGCCTCAGCGCCATCGCCCTGCTGGCCAGCCCGGCGGCGCGGGGCCTGTTCGCCCGGGCGATCGTGCAGAGCGGCTATATGCCCTCCTATCGCGCGCTGCATGCGGAAACGCGCGGCCTGCCCTCCGCCGAGGCGGCGGGCACGGCGCTGGCCAAGGCCGCCGGGGCGTCGGATGCTGCGGCCCTTCGCGCGGCCGATCCCGCTGTCCTGTTCAAGGCCGGCCTCGCGACCGGCTGGCAACCCGAGCCGGTGATCGACGGCACCCTGCTGAAGCGCCAGCTCGCCGATACTTTCGCGCGCGGCGAACAGGCGAAGGTGCCCGTCCTCGCCGGCTTCAACGAAGGCGAGATCCGCTCGCTGCTCTTCCTGATGCCCAGGGCGCCCGACAGCCAGGCCGCCTATGTCGCCGATGTGCGGCGCCGTTTCGGTGCGGCGGCCGACGCTTATCTCGCCGTCTATCCCGGGGCCGATCCGAGGGCGGACGTGATGGCGTCGGTCCGCGACGGCCTGTACGGCTGGGCCGCCCAATATCTGGTGCGGCAACAGGCGGCGGCCGGGCAGCCCGCCTATCTCTATTTCTTCCGGCACAGCACCCCGGCACAACGCGCCCGCGATCTCGCTGCCTTCCATGCCAGCGAGCTGCCTTATATCTTCGGCCAGGTCGGTCCATCGGCCACGCTCGGCCCGAACTGGCCGCGCCCGCCGCTGACGGAGTCGGAGGCGCGCTTGTCGGATGCGATGATGCGCTATTGGGTCTCGTTCGTCCGTGCCGGCGTCCCGGCGGCGCCGGGTGCGGTGCCCTGGCCCCGCTACACCGCCCGCCGACCCTTCTATCTCGATATCGACGACCGTCCTTCCGCCGGGCGCCGCCTCCAGCCCGCGGCCTTTGCCTGGGCCGATGCGCTGGTCGCACGGCGGCTGCGGGAGGGGCGCGGCTGGCGGTACGATATCGGCTTCTCGGCCTTTCCGGCGCAGGCGGCGAGCCGGGGCGGCGGCGTTGACGCGCCTGCCGCACCCCGGCAACCAGAGTCGCGATGAGCAATACCGATCAAGCCATGCTGGAAGGCGAGCCGGCCCCGCGCGCGCGCAATCACAAGGCCCGCGTGCGCGAGGCGTCGATGGAGCGCATCCTCGACGCCGCCGAGCAGCTGTTCGCCGAATTCGGCTATCACGGCGTCACCCTGAAGGACGTCGCCGCGCGGGTCGGCGTCAGCTCGACGCTGATTCATTATCATTTCAACGGCAAGGAAAGCATCTACGAGGCGGTCTGGGCGCGCAAGGCGCCGATCTCGGCGCGCAACCGGCTCGAGGCGATGCGGCGCTATGCCGAGGAAATGGGCGACAAGGTCACGGTCGAGGGCGCGCTGCATGCCTGGATCGACGCCGACCTCAACGTCCAGATCGACGATGCGGAACAATGGATCGCCTTCGGCAAGATCGCCGCCCAGGCCAACAGCGCCACGGATTGGGGCGCGGGCAAGATGACCAAATATTTCAACCCCGTCGTCCTCGCGCTGATCGACCTGCTCAAGAAAGCGATGCCCGATTGCGACGAGGAAACGATCTTCTGGGGCTATCACTTCGTCTCGGGCGCGATGACGCACAACATGGCGCGCACCGGCCGGCTCGACCAGCTGTCGCACGGCCTGTGCTCGTCCAATGATTTCGAATCGATCAAGCGGCATATGGCGAAGTTCATGGCCGCGGGGTTCCATGCCATCTGCCAGAAGCCGGCAACCGGGAAAGGATCGGAATGACGACCAGGCGCGAGGTGCTGGCAGGGCTGGCGGCGGCCACGGCGGTCGGCGTCTCGCCGGCCCGCGCGGCGACGCTGCGCGCGATGCCGAAGGGGTTCCTCTGGGGCGCGGCGATCTCGGCGCACCAGAGCGAAGGCAATGACGTGAATTCCGACAGCTGGCTGCTCGAGAACCTGGCCGAGACGGTCTACAAGGATCCGTCCGGCGACGCCTGCGACAGCTATCACCGCTATGATCAGGATTTCGCGATCGCCCGGTCGATCGGGCTGAATTGCTACCGCTTCGGCGTGGAATGGGCGCGGATCGAGCCCGAAGCCGGGCATTTCTCCCAGGCCGAGCTGGATCATTATAGCAAGGTGCTCGCCTCGTGCCGCGCGCACGGCCTGTTGCCGATCGTCACCTATAATCATTTCACCGTGCCGCTCTGGTTCGCCAGACGCGGCGGATGGGAGGCGCCCGACAGCGCCGAGCTGTTCGCCCGTTTCTGCGAACGCACGACCCGCGCGCTGGGCGACCAGATCGGCATGGCGTCCCCGTTCAACGAAGCGAATATCCACCTGCTCGCCAAGCTGCTGCGCATGGGCGCCACACCCGAATACCGGGCGAAGCGCACCGCGATGATCGCCGCCGCCGCCCGTGCGACCAATTCCCCCGCCTTCTCCTCGATCCTGTTCGCTGACCCGGACCGGATCGACGCGCATCTGCTCGAGGCGCATGCCAAGGCCTATCAGGCGATCAAGGCCGGCCCCGGCGACTTCCCCGTCGGCGTCACGCTGTCGACTCAGGCGATCGAGCCGGTCGGCGAGAACAGCCTCGCCCCGCGCATCGAGGCGATGGTCTATGGCGACTGGTGGGATGCGGTGAACGCCAGCGATTTCGTCGGGGTGCAGACCTATACAAGGGTCCGGCTCGACGCGAAGGGCGTGGTGCCGCCACCGCCCGGCACGGAGATGACCGCGGCGGGCTATGAATATTATCCGCAGGCGCTCGGCCACACCATCCGCCTCGCCGCGCGCAAGACGAAGAAACCGATCTTCGTCACTGAAAGCGGCATCGCCACCGACGACGACACCCGCCGTATCGCCTGGCTCGACGACAGCCTCGCCGAGGTCCGGAAATGCCTCGACGAGGGCATCGACGTGAAAAGCTATATCTACTGGTCGCTGCTCGACAATTTCGAATGGACTCAGGGCTATGGCCAGCATTTCGGCATGGTCGCCGTCGACCGCCAGACCTTCGTGCGCACGCTGAAACCCAGCACGCGGCACTTTGCGAGCCTCATCCGCGGCCGGTAAGGGCCGCGCGCCTCATGCCAGCGATCGCAGCGCGTCGCGCAACGCCAGGTCGCGTGGATCGCCGGTCAGCGCGGTGCCCATCCGGTTGGTGACATAGGCATAGGCGATCCCGGTTCGCGGGTCGGCATAGCCGAGCGACCCGCCGGCCCCCGGCGCGCCGAACGCGCCTTCATGCCCGAACGGCCATTGCGGGCTCGGTTTCATGAAGCCGAGCGAGAATTGCGCCTCGCCGCGCATCACCTCGTCGTAGAAACCATGGGTCGGCGGGCGTGCCGGCGCCATCAGCAGGTCGATCGTCTCCTGCCGCAGCCCGAGATCCCCGTCGCGCGCGGCAAAGGCGCTATAGGCCCGCGCGATCCCGCGCGCCGAGCCCACGCCGCCGCCTGATGGAACCTCGAAATCGCGCGCATAGACATGCTCCGGATCATAGGACAGCGCCGTGCCCGGGTTCGTGATCATGGCACGGTGGAAGGGGGAACGCCGCCGTAGCAGGTCGATCTGGAGCCGGAGCGGGAGGGTGAGGAACATCGCCAGCATCCCCGGCGATTCGAGCGGCGCGAGCCGGGCATTGGGGATGTCCGGCGGAAGGCGAATATAGCAATCAAGCCCCAGCGGCGATGCGATCTCTTCCTGGAAGAACTGCCCCAGGCTGCGATGATGCGGATCGACGCGCCGCATGATCTCGCCTAGGTAAAAGCCCAGGCTGATGGCGTGATAGGCCTGCCGCGTGCCCGGTTCCCAGGCCGGTCGCTGCCGCTCCATGACGCCCGCCAGCCGGGCGGGATCGGCGATGACGGCATGGTCGACGGGCTCGTCGAATGCATGCAGCCCCGCCTGATGGGCGAGCAGTTGCCGGATCGTGACGCGCTCCTTGCCCGCCTGCGCGAACTCCGGCCAATAGGCGCACACCCGCTCGTCATAATCGAGCCAGCCGCGCGACTGGGCGAGCGCCGCCGTCATCGCCGCCAGGCCCTTGGTGGCGGAATGGACCAGCACCATCGTGTCGGACTGCCACGGCGTTCCGGTCGCGCGGTCGCGCACGCCGCCCCACAGGTCCACGACCTTTTCGCCGTGACGATAGACGCAGCATGCCCCGCCCAGTTCGCCGCGATGCGTGAAATTCTCGATGAACGCGCGCCGCACCGGCTCGAAGCCCGGCGCGACCTCGCCCCGGATCAGCGGCAGGCCCGATGCGTCACCGACGCTCACAGCGCGGCCCTCCTCAGGCGCAACGCGTTCGCGACGACGCTCACCGAGGACAGGGTCATCGCAGCGGCGGCGATGACCGGGGAAAGGAGGATGCCGAAAAACGGGTAGAGCAGCCCCGCCGCGACCGGGATGCCCGCCGCATTGTAGAAAAAGGCGAAGAACAGGTTCTGCCGGATGTTCGCCATCGTCGCCTCGCTCAGCCGGTGCGCGCGCACGATGCCCATCAGGTCGCCGCGCAGCAGCGTGACGCCGGCGCTCTCGATCGCGACGTCAGTGCCGGATCCCATCGCGATGCCGATATCGGCCGCGGCGAGCGCCGGGGCATCGTTCACCCCGTCACCAGCCATGGCCACGATCTTGCCCGCCTGTTTCAACCGCTCGACCACCGCGCTCTTGCCCTCGGGCAGGATGTCGGCTTCCACCTCGTCGATGCCGAGCCGGCGCGCGACGGCGTCGGCCGTGGTCCGATTGTCGCCGGTGAGCATGACGACGGCGATGCCCTTGCGGCGCAGCGCGGCGAGCGCGTCGGGCGTGGTCGCCTTGACCGGGTCGGCGATGGCGACGATCCCCGCCGCGACGCCCTCCACCGCGATGAAGATCGCGGTCGCCCCGTCGCGGCGCAGCAGATCGGCCTGCCCGTCCAGCGCGGCGGTGGCGATCCCGCCTTCCGCCATGAAGCGGCCATTGCCCAGGGTGATCGCCTGGCCGTCCACCATGCCGGTCGCGCCCCGGCCGGTCGGCGAATCGAAGGCGCTGACCGCCGGAATGGCCAGCCCCTCCGCCTCGGCCGCGGCGACGATCGCCAGCGCGAGCGGATGTTCGGAGGCGCGTTCGACCCCTGCCGCCAATCGCAACAGGGTGCGCTCGTCATATCCCGCGCCGGCGACGATCCGGATGACCTTCGGCTTGCCTTCAGTGAGCGTTCCCGTCTTGTCGACAACGAGCGTGTCGATCTTTTCGAGCCGCTCCAGCGCCTCGGCATTCTTGATCAGCACGCCCAGCTCGGCGCTGCGCCCGACGCCCACCAGGATCGACAATGGCGTCGCCAGGCCGAGCGCGCAGGGGCAGGCGATGATCAGCACTGCGACGGCAGCGACCAGGCCGTACGACGCGCCCGGTGCCGGGCCCCAGATCGTCCAGGCGGCGAAGGTGAGCAGGGCGATGCCGAGCACGGCTGGCACGAACCATCCGGCGACCCGGTCGGCGAGACGCTGGATCGGTGCGCGCGACCGCTGCGCCTGCGCGACCATCGCGACGATGCGCGCCAGCATCGTATCTCGGCCGATCTTTTGCGCGCGCACGATCAGCGCGCCGCTCTGGTTGAGCGTACCGCCGATCGCCTGGTCCCCCGGCGCCTTGGCGACCGGCATCGATTCGCCGGTGAGCATCGATTCGTCCACGGCCGATCGGCCTTCCTCGACGATCGCATCGACCGGCACCTTTTCGCCCGGGCGCACCCGCAGCCTGTCTCCCACCGCGATCAGCTCGATCGCGACTTCCTCCTCGCTGCCGTCCGCCCTCAACCGCCGCGCGGTCCTCGGGGCCAGGTCGAGCAGCGCCCGGATCGCATCCGAGGTGGAGGCGCGCGCCCTCAGTTCGAGCATCTGGCCGAGCAGCACCAGCACGGTGATGACCGCCGCCGCCTCGAAATAGACCGGGACCGATCCGTCCATGCCGAGGAAGGCGGGCGGAAAGATTGCCGGCGTCATCAGGGCCACGACGCTATAGCTCCAGGCGACCCCGGTCCCCATCGCGATCAGCGTGAACATGTTGAGGTTGCGCGTGCGCAGCGACGTCCAGGCGCGGGCGAAGAAGGGCCAGCCTGCCCACCACACCACCGGCGTCGCCAGGGCGAACTGGATCCAGCCCGAAACTCTTGGCGGAACCAGGTGATGAAGCGAAGGCACCAGATGCCCACCCATTTCCAGCAGGAACACCGGCAGCGCAAGCGCGAGGCCGATCAAGAAGCGGCGCGTCATGTCGATCATCTCGGCGTTGGGCCCGGCCTCGACGCTTGCCACCAGCGGCTCCAGCGCCATGCCGCAGATCGGGCAGGCGCCGGGGCGATCCCGGCGGATTTCCGGGTGCATCGGGCAGGTCCAGATCGTCCCCGGCGGCGCCTCGGCCGCGTGCCGGCCCTCGCCGGGGGCGGGCGAAGCATGGGAGTGCGGGCTATCGTGCGAAGCGATCACGGCGTTTCTCCAGCCGGCACGCCGCAAACGTTGCGATCTCATCCGGCGGCCCCTGCTTTCATCGGCCATCACGAACCGCGCAATGCGGGAACACCCTTATTGCGGCGATTCACTGATCTTCATCGTCGGAATATCATGCTCGGCCCGGCGGTCAGTGCCGGCGAAGGCGAAAGGCCTCGGGCGTGCCAATACAGATTTCATGCGGCAACTATTCGCGATTAACGCCGATACAGGAACTGACGGGGGTCGCGAAATTCGGCAAGTCCCCGCTCAATTGGCGTCGCGCGTCTGTTCGTCGGCGCGTTCCTGGCGTTCCAACATTTATACTGGCCGATACTGCGAACCCCGTGCAGGCCCGTAATAGGGCTCGATTCCGGCCCCTTCGCAGGTGGGTCGCGAAAATCGGCGAATACTGGGCGTTTCGCGGCAGCTTCCAACAGGAATATTCTACGGGGCAGCGCGGAGAAACGGGACAGTCCGGTGTCCCATATCTCCCCGCGCTAATCGCCCGCCCGCGCGAACGGGCCGACCATCGCACCGATAAAGCCGCCCGCTATCTTCGTGCTCAGGATCGTCGCGTCCTGGTCCTTCGCCAGCATGTGCCAGCGCCCGTCGGCGCCCGCGTAGAGGAAGTCGCACCGATCGCCGCGCAGCACGATGCGCAGCCGCACGCTCGTGCCGGCATAAGGCGCCGACGCGACCGCGACACCGTCCGCCGGGTCCTTCGGGCCGCTGCGCTTCTCGACCGTGATCGCCGTCCCGTTCAGCGTCAGCGCGTAGAAATAGGCAGTGTCCTGCACCACGGCGATCCCCGCCCGGTCGCCCTCACGCTTCGGCGTAAAAGCGACCGACGTTTCCGCTGTCGCCCAGCCATGCTGCAAACGCCGTCCGAGAAAGGCAGTCTGGCCCATACCGCCCAGCGCCACCGGACGCGCATCGATCGCCAGCGCCCCGCCGGACAGCCGGCGCCAGCCGGTATCGGTCGCCCGGATCTGCACCCAATAAGGCGCGAGTTTCGTGCCGGCGAACTCGTCGCGCACATGGAAGGCGCCGCTGTTGGGTATCGGTGCTGCCTTGCCCCGCGCCAGCCCAGGTCGCGCATGGACATAGGGCACGGCCGCGCCGGGCGCGGTCACCTCGGGCCAGCCGTTCCGCCAGCGCACCGGCAGCAGGAAGGTCTCGCGGCCCGTATTGTAGAAATCGCCCTTGTACGGCCGCGTACCGAGGAACACGCTCCACCAGTCGCCCTTCGGCGTCGTCACGAAATCGGCATGGCCGGTCGAGGTGATCGGGAAAGGCCGTGCCGGATCGAGCGTGCGCTGAGTCAGGATCGGGTTCACCGGCCCGGGCTCATAGGGGCCGGTGACCGATTTGCTGCGAAACACCACTTCGCTGTGGTTCTCCGCGGTGCCGCCCTCGGCCGCGATCAGATAATACCACCCGTCCTTGCGGAACAGGTGCGGCCCTTCGATCCAGATCGGCTTGTCCGCCGGCCTGACGCCGCCGTCCACGATGACCGTGCGGGGGCCAAACGGCTTCAGGGTCGTCGCATCGATGCGCTGGATCCAGATCGCCCGGTGGCCGTCATAGCGCGGCTTGCCCTCCGGCACGCCGTTGTTGAGGATCCAGGCCGATCCGTCGGTGTCGAAGAACAGCGAGGGGTCGATGCCCTCGATCGCGTTCCAGTGCGGGTCGCTCCAGGGGCCGGCGGCGCTCTTCGCGGTCATCACGAAATTGCCGCCGCAATCGACACAGGTCCCGGCCATGTAGAAAATGCCGGCGCGGTAGGTGAGGTCGGGCGCATAGATGCCGCGCGACGTGCCGAGCTGCTCGAAATCGACCTGGCCCGGCCGGTCGATCGCGTTGCCGATCTGAGTCCAGTTCACCAGGTCACGGCTGTGAAATACCGGCAGGCCGGGGAAATAGGTGAAGGTCGAATTGACGAGGTAATATTCCTGCCCGACCCGCAAGATCGACGGATCGGGATAGAATCCCTGCAGGATCGGGTTGCGATAGTCGTTCGGCCCGGCCTTCATCGTCCGGTCGACCGGGTCTTCGCCCTTGTAATCGAACCAGGCGAAACGGGCGACAGGGGCCGCCGGCGCGACCGCGCCCATCAGCGGCACTGCCAGCAGAGCGGTGATCGCGACCCACAGACCCTTGGTGATCGTTTCGCTCCACCCCTTCCTTCCCCGGCGAAGGCCGGGGCCCAGTTGGGGACGGCCCGTGGCGGAAGCTGCGCTTCGTTGCATCGACCTGTCCAACTGGACCCCGGCCTTCGCCGGGGAAGCGAGGTTGGTTCGACCGGCAGGATGCCCCATACGCCTCAATGGTTATGCCGCGGCGTCTTCGCGGCAATGCCGCGATATTTGACCGCCATCTCCAGCACCGCGCCATCCTCGAGCTGTCCGGTCTTCTCACGGTACAGTTCTTCCCAGGGCGTATTGCTCGACGGGAAGGCCGGGGCGGGGCCGCCCTTGCGCCGCGCGATCTCGGCTTCGTCGACCAGCACGTCGCAGCGCCCGGTGTTGAGGTCGATGCGGATCACGTCGCCGGTGTGCAGCCAGGCGAGCCCGCCGCCGACCGCGCTCTCGGGCGAGGCGTTGAGGATCGAGGGGCTGTCCGACGTGCCCGACTGGCGCCCGTCGCCGAGTGTCGGCAGCCACGCGATGCCGCGCTGGATCAGCGCGTCTGGCGGCTGCATGTTGACGACCTCGGCGGAGCCCGGCCAGCCGATCGGGCCGGCGCCGCGAATGACGAGGATGCAATTCTCGTCGATCTCCAGCGCGGGGTCGTTGATCCGGTGATGATAATCGTCCGACCCGTCGAACACGATCGCACGGCCTTCGAACACGCCTTCCTTGCCGGGGTGGCTGAGATAGCGGTTGCGGAATTCCTCGGAGATCACGCTGGTCTTCATGATCGCGAAGTCGAACAGGTTGCCCGAGAAAGCGAGGAACCCGGCCTTCTCCTTCAGCGGCTCGGCGAAGCGGCGGATCACCTCGCGGTCGCGCGACTCGCGGCCGGCGATATTCTCGCCGATGCTGCGCCCGGTCACGGTCAGGCAGCCGCCATCGAGCACGCCGCCCTCAGCCAGTTCGTGCAGGATCGCGGGCACGCCGCCGGCGCGGTGGAACCGTTCGCCGAGGAAGCGCCCGGCCGGCTGCACATCGGCGAGCAGCGGCAGGTCATAACCATGTTCGGTCCAGTCCGACGGATGCAGCTCGACCCCGGCATGGCGCGCCATCGCCATCAGATGCGGCTGCGCATTGGAGGAGCCGCCGATCACCGTGATGGTACGGATCGCGTTGAGGAACGCCTCGCGCGTCAGAATCTTCGACGGCCGCAAATCCTCATAGGCCATGTCGACGATGCGCCGGCCGGTCTCATAGGCGATCTGCCCGCGTTCGCGGTACGGCGCGGGGATGGCAGCGCAACCGGGCAGCGACAGGCCGAGCGCTTCGGCGACTGCGTTCATCGTCGAGGCGGTGCCCATCGTGTTGCAATGCCCGGCCGAGGGCGCGCTGTCGGTCGCGCGGCGGAGGAACTCCTCCTCGTCGATCTCGCCGGCGGCAAGCTTGCGGCGCGACCGCCAGATGACCGTGCCCGATCCGACCAGTTCGCCCTCGTGCCAGCCGTCGAGCATCGGCCCGCCGGAGAGCACGATCGCCGGGATATCGACGGTCGAGGCCGCCATGATGCCGGATGGCGTGGTCTTGTCGCAGCCGGTGGTGATGACCACGGCGTCGATCGGATAGCCGTACAGAATCTCGACCAGGCCGAGATAGGCGAGGTTGCGGTCGAGCGCCGCGGTCGGGCGGCGGCAATTCTCGAAGATCGGATGCGTCGGGAATTCCATCGGAATGCCCCCCGCATCGCGAATGCCCTCGCGGGTGCGCCGCGCGAGATCGACGTGGATGCGGTTGCACGGCGACAGGTCGCTGCCGGTCTGGGCGATGCCGATGATCGGCCGGCCGCTGCGCAGCTCGGCGGCGGTAATGCCGTAATTCATGAACCGCTCGAGATAGAGCGCGGTCATGTCCGAGCGCTCCGGATCGGCGAACCAGTCCCGCGAACGGAATGGCTTTACGGGTTCACGCTGCACTATGGCCTCTCCTGGTCGTCTCGAATGGTACCGCTAACGCAAAGATCCGTTACGCTCAACGACGGTCGCGCGCAAACCTCGTCAGGACGGTCGCGCCGACGTCACCGAAGGGCGGCGGCGCGGCGCGGCATCGGACTGGCGGCGCACCAGCTGGAAGTCGAGCTGGCGGTGCTGCGACGGGTCGCGGTGTCCGGCGCGGCGGCTGCGGATTTCCTTCACCAGCAGCTCGACCGCAGCAAGCGACATGTCGGTGATCGGCTGGTGAATCGTTGTCAATTCCGGCCAGATCGTCGTGGCCAGCGCGGTATCGTCGAAGCCGCACACGGTGAGGTCGTTGGGTACGTCAAGCCCGTGACGATGCGCGACCGCGACGGTCGCCGCGGCCATGTCGTCATTGCTGGCGAAGATCGCCGAGGGCGGGTTGGGCGTATCGATCAGATGCTCGGCGGCGTCCAGGCCGGAGCGATAGGTGAAGAGGCCCTGGACGACGAGCTTCTCGTCATAGGGCAGGCCGACCGCTTCGAGCGCGTCGCGATAGCCGGCGAGGCGGCGTTCGCTCGCGGTCTGGTCGGGGTTGCCGATGATGAAGCCGATGCGCTGATGGCCGAGCGCGGCGATGTGGCGCGTCATCGCGAAGGCGGCGCGGTGATCGTCGATGCTGACGGCGGAGAAGCCCAGGGCGGGGTGGCCGCTGGCGACCGTCACCGCCAAGCCGTTCGCCTGGCGCAATACCTCGAGCAGCGGCAGGGAATCGCACAGCGGCGGGGGCAGCACGATTCCCTCGATCCCGCTACGCAGCAGGCGCGCCGCCGCTTCCTCGGCCTGTTCCAGCCCGTCGCATTTCTCCACCACGATCTGGATGTTGGCGCGGCTGGCATAATCGAGGCTGCCCACCAGGAACTCGCTGAGATAGGCGGCGCTGGGGTTGCTGTAGAGCAGCCCGATCCGCACCGGCGCCGCGCCGGCGAGGCTGCGCGCGGCCGGGTTGGGCGAGTAATTGAGCGCGGCGATCGCGGCATTGACCACCTCGCGCGTGGTGGCGCGGACATTGCCTTCGCCGTTCAGCACCCGCGACACCGTCATGGGGGAGACGCCGGCCTTGCGCGCCACATCGGTGATGGTGGCGGTGGTGCGTTGCCGACGGGACGTTTGTTGGCTCAAAGCGTGATGCTCCTCGGCACGGTGGCTATAATGTTGCGGCATGCGCTGCAATGTGAACGTTATATTCGGTGGTGGGGGATAAAAAGAGGGGCGGCCGGATATGCGCCGGCCGCCCTAGGGGAGATCATCCGGCATGGGCAGCGAGGAGCGCCCATGCCGGGACTGGATGGCGGCGTGCGACCACAGCCGCCGCCATCCGGATCAGCAGCGGCCGTGCGGGCCGAAAAACCATGTTTGCAAAGCTGCGGCGTGCGTCGCGACCGCGCGGGCTGCGCCGGCGGATCGGTCGAATGCGCGTTGGTGAAGCAGCTCCCTCATCATCCTGTCCCTTCAGTGCGGGCCTCTTCGTGCCCGTTCCACGCTCCGTGCCATCTGGCATGGTAGCGATCACATGCAGAGCTATTCCTATGTTGGAGAAGTGTCAATCCTCCCGCGCCGGCCTCATCCTTCCTTCATTTCCCGATCTGTTAGCGCTCATCTTCCGGGCTCGTACGGCCAGGAGATCGCTTCATAGTCGGCGAGCGGCCTTGCCGGTGGCGCCTCGCCCGCCGGGAGCGGCCGGCCCGATGCGCTGGTCCAGTAAGCGAGGCTCGCGTCGCGCCACCATTGCGCCTCGCGCTGCTGGATCGACAGGAAGCCGTCGGTCTTCGCGAAGCGCTCCCGGTCGATATAGGGAGCAAGCGCCGACCACGCTTCGTGCATGTCGGCCACCTCGCGCACGCCCAGCGAATATTTGCCGGCAAGCTCCTCCCACAAGGTCTTGCCGGACTTCATGCGATAGTCCCAGCCGACATGGTGGAACCACAACAGGTCCTGCTCGGGCGTGGTCTTCACATCGCCGAACTGCCTGGCGAGCACCGGGGCATATTGCGCGACGGCATTGCTGCCCGTCTTGGTCCGGTCATAACCGATGCCGGTCGCATCGGCCTTGTGATAATAGACCGGGTTCCATTCGGGCCGGGCGAGATCCTTCACCCAGGGGCCGGGGCCGTAATGATGGCTGGTCGCCATCAGATGGGCGAGGCCGAGCGGCGTCATATAGTTCACCACGGCCTCGCGCGAGGTCATCATGATGTCGACGACTCTGGGCGTGACCGCCAGGTTCGGGCCGAAGGTCAGCTCGGACCATTCGCCCGCGACCTGCTTCGCTGAAGCCTGCGGGTCCCAGGCCATGCGGCCGAAGACGAACCAGTTGGCCTGGTTGAAGGTCGATCCGCTCCAGTCGCGGTCGACGCCGATATTGGCGACGCCCGCCATGCCGGTCAGCTTGTACTGGTCGAGATCGCCCTCGATCACCCTGGCGACGGTCGATCCCTTGCCATGGCCGAAGGTGTCGGCCTGCAGCACTTCTTCGTAGAGCGGTCCGAGATAGACGAGGTGAGTCGCCATCCCGAGATATTCCTTGGTGATCTGGAATTCCATCATCAGCGGCGTCTTCGGCATGGCGCCGAACAGCGGATGGAAAGGCTCGCGCGGCTGGAAGTCGATCGCGCCGTTCTTCACCTGGACGATGACATTGTCCGCGAACTGGCCGTCGAGTGGCTTGAAATCGTCATAGGCCTGTTTGGCGCGGTCCTCGGGGTTCTCGTGCTGATAGACAAAGGCACGCCACATGATGATGCCGCCATGCGGGCGCACCGCGGCGGCGAGCATGTTGGCGCCTTCTGCATGGTTGCGCTTGTAATCCTGCGGGCCGGGCTGGCCTTCCGAATTGGCCTTGACCAGGAAGCCGCCGAAATCCGGGATCGCCTTGTAGATCTCGTCGGCCTTGGCCTTCCACCAGGCAGCGACCTGTGGGTCGAGCGGGTCGGCGGTCTTCAATCCGCCGATCTCGATCGGGGAGGACCAGCGCGCCGAGAGATAGACCTTGATGCCATAGGGCCGGAACACATCCGCCAACGCCGCCGCCTTGGCGATATAGGGCGCGGTCAGGCTGTCGGCCTTGGCGTTCACGTTGTTGAGCACGGTGCCGTTGATGCCGATCGACGCATTGGCGCGCGCATAATCGGTGTAGCGCGGGTCCCTGAAGTCGGGGAGCTTCCACCAGTCCCAGATCGACTGGCCGGCATAGCCGCGCTCGACCGTGCGATCGAGATTGTCCCAATGGTTGAGCAGCCGCAGCTTGAGCTTCGGCGTGGAGGCGATGTCGAGCGCGTCGAGCGGCAGGCCGCGCTGCAGATGCTGGATCAGCGCGAAGCTGCCATAGAGCACGCCCACGCCGCTATTCGCTGCGACGACCGTGACCTTCTTGCCGTCGACCGCAAGGCTGCGGATCAGATAACCTTCGCTGCCGAGCTTGCCGAGCGGGAGGTTGAGCGCCTGGATGCGGGGCTCGCCGGCAGTGCCGAGCAGGATCGCACCGGGCTGGATGGCGCCGGCCAGCGGTTTCGCGCCGAGCAGGCCCGACAGCGCGCGGTCGAGTTCTTCCGCCGCCTTGAGGATCGAAGGATCGTTGCGCTCGAACACCAGGGCCGTCGCCTGGGCCCGGTCGCGGGCCTGAATATCGGTGGGCAGCGGTCGGTAGCGAAGCCAGAGATCATAGCCGTCCTCGGCCTGCGCGATGCCGGGCAGCGCGCCCAGCGTCAGAAACAATGCCGCGCACCAGGCAATCAACCGACCCATGTCATTCCTCTCCAAACGCACGCGCCACGGCCCTTTGCTTGGCCATCGGCGATTGACAGTCTTTGCCTGACTTAGCATGGTAGCGCTATCAGAAAAAGGCGCTGACGTGGGTGTTGGCCGACGAATCAGCGCCACCGAGGGGGTAGCCGAAATGCCGATGGTAGCGCCGCGTACTCTTCATCGTTCGCTGGCGATTCTGCTCGCCTGCGCCGCGCCGATCGCGCTTGCCGGCGCTGCGCCGCCGCCCGCGCCCGTTGCGGAGGCCAGCCCGCTCTACAAGGATGCCGCCGCACCCATTGCTGCACGCGTCGACGATCTGCTCAAGCGCATGACGCTCGAGGAAAAGGTCGGCCAGCTGCTGACGGTGTGGGGCGCCAAGGCGCAGATGCTCGATGCGAGGAAGCGGATCGATCCGGCCAAGGTCGCCGCGCTCTTCCCCAATGGGTTCGGCGGGTTCGCCCGTCCGTCCGATACGCTCGGCGCCGGCTCGCCGCGCGTGACGCCCGGTCACGACGTGAAGGGCACGATCGATGTGGTCAACACGCTGCAACGTTACGCGCTGACGAAGACGCGGCTCGGCATCCCGATCCTGTTCCATGAGGAAGGGCTGCACGGCTATGCTGCGCGGGATGCGACCAGCTTCCCGGTGCCGATCGGCCTGGCCTCGAGCTGGGATCCCGACATGATCCGCCAGATCAACACGATCACCGCGCGCGAGATCGCGGCGCGCGGCGTGACCCTGGCGCTGTCGCCGGTGGTGGATGTCGCGCGCGACCCGCGCTGGGGGCGGATCGAGGAGACGTTCGGCGAGGATCCCTATCTCGTCGGCGAAATGGGCGTCGCGGCGGTGCAGGGCCTGCAGGGCGCGGACAAGGCGGAGAAGCTCGCACCGGGCAAGGTGTTCGCCACGCTCAAGCATCTGACTGGCCACGGCCAGCCCGAGAGCGGCACCAATATCGGACCCGCGCAAATCTCCGAACGCGAGCTGCGGGAGAATTTCTTTCCACCCTTCGAACAGGCAATCACCCGCGCCGCGCCGGGCGCGGTGATGCCCAGCTATAACGAGATCGACGGCACGCCGAGCCATGCGAGCAAATGGCTGCTCGGCGATGTGCTGCGCGGCGAATGGGGTTTCACCGGCGCGATCACCAGCGATTATGATGCGATCGATCAGCTGCGCTCGATCCACCATATCGCAGCCGACCGGACCGAGGCGGCACTGCTGGCGATCAACGCCGGCGTCGATTCCGATCTGCCCGAGGGTGACAGCTACAAGACGCTGGTCGACTCGGTTCGCGCGGGCAAGGTCTCGGAGGCCGTGATCGACTCTGCCGTGCGCAAAATGCTGGAGATCAAGTTCCGCGCCGGGCTGTTCGAGCATCCCTATGCCGATGTCGCGGCCGCGGTGAAGATCACCAACAATGCCGAGGCACGCGCGCTGGCGCGGACCGCGGCGGCGCGGTCGATGATACTGCTCAAGAATGACGGCACGCTGCCGCTCGCCATGCCGACGGGTGCGGCAAAGCCGACCATCGCGGTGATCGGTCCGAGCGCGGCGGTGGCGCGGCTCGGCGGCTATTACGGCCAGCCGCCGGTGACGGTCTCGATCCTCGACGGGATCAGGGCAAAGCTCGGCGCGCGCGCCAATGTCGTCACGTCGGGAGGCGTGAAGATCACCGAGAATGACGATTGGTGGGAGGACAAGGTCACCCTCGCCGACCCGGTCGAGAATGCGAAGCGTATCGCCGCGGCGGTCGCGCTCGCGAAGGGCGCCGACACCATCGTGCTCGCGATCGGCGACACCGAGCAGACCAGCCGCGAAGGCTGGGCCAACAACCATCTCGGTGACCGGTCGAGCCTCGACCTGGTCGGCCAGCAACAGGATTTGTTCGATGCGCTGAAGGCGCTGGGCAAGCCGATCGTCGTCGTGATGATCAACGGCCGGCCGCTCGCCATCAACAAGGTCGCGGCTGAAGCCAATGCCGTGATCGAGGGCTGGTATCTCGGCGAGCAGGGCGGCAACGCGGTCGCCGACGCGCTGTTCGGCGACGTCAATCCGGGCGGCAAGCTGCCGGTGACGATCGCGCGCTCGGTCGGGCAGCTGCCGATGTTCTACAACTACAAGCCATCGGCGCATCGCGGCTATCTGTTCAGCGAGGCGACGCCGCTTTTCCCGTTCGGCTATGGGCTCAGCTACACCAGCTTCACGGTCGGCGCGCCGCAGCTTTCGGCGACGACGATCCGTCCCGACGGTCAGGTCGAGGTGAAGGTCGATGTCGCCAATACCGGCAAACGCGCGGGTGACGAGGTCGTGCAGGTCTATGTCCGCGACATGGTCAGTTCGGTGACTCGGCCGGTAAAGGAGCTGAAGGCGTTCCGCCGCGTCACACTCCAGCCGGGCGAGACGAAGACCTTGAGCTTCACGCTCGATCGCCGCGCCTTCCAGATGTGGAACCTCGAGATGAAGCGCGTGGTCGAGCCCGGCCAGTTCGAGATCATGGCTGGGGCGAATTCGGTCGATCTGAAATCCGCTACCCTGACGGTCGCGCCATGATCGGCCGGCGCCAGCTCCTGGTCTGGCTGTCCTCGGCCAGCGTCGCTGCGCTGACGCCGGGGGTCGCCTTCGCGCGCGGCAAAGCGCCGCTCTACAAGGACGCGCGCGCGCCGATCGCTGACCGGGTCAAGGACCTGCTCGGGCGGATGACGCTCGAAGAGAAGATCGCGCAGACCATCGCGCTCTGGGCGACCAAGGCCGAGATCATGGACGGCCTGACCTTCGACCCGGCCAAGGCGAGCACGGCCTATCCCAACGGGATCGGCCAGATCAGCCGCCCGTCGGACAAGCGCGGCGGGCCCGGCATTGTCAATACCGAAGGCGGCACCGGCGCGCGCTGGCGAACGCCGGCGGACAATATCGCGTTCAACAATGCTGCGCAGCATTGGGCGCTGGAAAAGACGCGCCTCGGCATTCCGGTGTTGTTCCATGAGGAAGCGCTGCACGGCTTCATGGCGACCGAGGCGACCAGCTTTCCCCAGGCGATCGCGCTGGCGGGCAGCTTCGACACCAGCCTGGTCCGCCGCGTCAATGCGGTGATCGCCCGCGAGGCGCGGGCGCGCGGCGTGCCCTATGTGCTGTCGCCGGTGGTCGATATCGCGCGCGATCCGCGCTGGGGCCGGATCGAGGAGACCTTCGGCGAGGATCCTTATCTCTGCGGCGAGATGGGCGTCGCGGCGGTCGAGGGGCTGCAGGGCGTCGACAAGGGCGAACGGCTGGCGAAGGACAAGGTGTTCGCCACGCTCAAGCACATGACCGGGCACGGTCAGCCGCAATCGGGCACCAATGTCGGCCCCGCCCAGATCTCGCAGCGCGAGCTGCGCGAGAATTTCTTCCCGCCCTTCCGTGAAGTGGTGGAGCGCACCGCGATCGGTGCGGTGATGCCGTCCTATAACGAGATCGACGGCGTACCAAGCCATGCCAATCACTGGCTGCTGCAGGATGTGCTGCGCGGCGAATGGGGTTTCGACGGCGTCGTCGCGAGCGACTATGGCGCGGTCGAGGAGCTCGATCGCATCCACCATGTCGCGGCCGACAAGGCCGACGCCGCTCGGCGCGCGTTGGCCGCCGGGGTGGATTGCGAACTGCCCGACGGCATCGCCTATCGCCTGCTGGTCGATGAGGTTCGCGCCGGCCGGGTGAGCGAAGCGGCGATCGATACCGCAGTGGCGCGCATGCTGACGTTGAAGTTCCGCGCCGGGCTGTTCGAAAACCCCTATGGAGACGTCACGCTAGCGGCGCAGATCACCGGCAATGCCGAAGCCCGGGCGCTGGCGCTGGAAGCGGCGCGCAAGAGCATCTGCCTGCTCAAGAATGACGGCATTCTCCCGCTCAAGGCCGGCGCGCAGAAGATCGCGGTGATCGGCCCCAATGCCGCCCCGGCGCGGCTCGGCGGTTATTCGAGCGTGCCCAAGCAGAAGATCGGCCTGCTCGACGGCATCAAGGCCAGGCTCGGCGGCGAGGTGATCCACGCCCGGGGCGTCGCCATCACCACCAGCGAGAACCCGACCGACAATGAGGTAATCCTCGCCGATCCCGCGGAGAACCGCGCGATGATCGCCGAAGCGGTCGAGACGGCGAGGGCAGCCGATGTGATCATATTGGCGGTCGGCGACAATGAGCTGACCAGCCGGGAGGGTTTCGCGAAGAACCATCTCGGCGACCGGACCGGCGTCGATCTGCTCGGCGAGCAGAATGCCCTGTTCGAGGCGCTGCACGCACTGGGCAAGCCGGTCGTGGTCGTCGCGATCCATGGCCGGCCGGCGAGCTGGCCGACCGTCGCGGCCAAGGCCAACGCGATCCTCGATTGCTGGTATGTCGGGCAGGAAGGCGGCACCGCCATGGCCGAGGCGCTGTTCGGCGACGTGAATCCGGGCGCCAAGCTGCCCGTCACGGTGATCCGTGACGCAGGCCAGATCCCGTTCTTCTACAACCACAAGCCGAGCGCGCGGCGTGGCTATCTGTTTGACGATGCCGCACCGCTTTTCCCCTTCGGGCACGGCCTCAGCTACACCAGCTTCACTATCGGCGCGCCGACGCTGTCCGCGACCACCATCGCACCGGACGGCAACGTCACCGTCTCGGTCGAGGTCGCCAATAGCGGCGCGCTCTCAGGGGATGAGGTGGTGCAGGTCTATATCCGCCATCTCGATGCCTCGGTCACGCAACCGGTGATGGCCTTGAAGGGCTTCGATCGGGTAACGCTCGCGCCGGGCGAACGGAAGACGGTCCGCTTCATGCTCGGGCCCAAGGCTTTTCGCATCTGGAACGTCGCGATGAAGGAAGTCGTAGAGGGGGGTCGGGTGGAAATCATGGCGGGGAACAGCTCCGCCAATGTCAAAAGCACGACACTGGTAATAGCATGATGCCCTCTCTCCCGAACGGGGCAGGGTGTATCGTCACTAACGGAAAGCTCTGATGCCGAAGATCACCAATGCCCGCGTCATCGTCACTTGCCCCGGGCGCAATTTCGTCACCCTGAAGATCGAGACCGACGAGGGCGTCTACGGCCTGGGCGACGCGACCCTCAACGGCCGTGAGCTGAGCGTCGCGAGCTATCTGCAGGATCATGTCGTGCCCTGCCTGATCGGGCGCGACGCGCACCGCATCGAGGATGTGTGGCAGTTCCTCTATAAGGGCGCCTATTGGCGCCGGGGCCCGGTGACCATGTCGGCGATCGCCGCGGTCGACACCGCGCTCTGGGACATCAAGGGCAAGATCGCCGGTCTCCCGGTGTATCAGCTGCTCGGCGGGGCGAGCCGCGAGGGCGTGATGGTCTATGGCCATGCCAACGGCAAGACGATCGAGGAGACGATCGACAACGCGCTTCATTACCAGTCGCTCGGCTACAAGGCGATCCGGCTCCAGTCGGGCGTGCCCGGCCTTGCCTCGACCTATGGCGTGTCGAAGGATCGCTATTTCTACGAGCCGGCCGATGCCGACCTGCCGACCGAGAATGTCTGGTCGAGCGAGAAATATCTCCGCTCGGTGCCGCCGCTGTTCGAAAAGGCCCGCGAGGCTTTGGGCTGGGACGTGCATCTGCTGCACGACATCCATCACCGCCTGACCCCGATCGAGGCAGGCCGTCTCGGCAAGGACCTGGAGCAATATCGCCCCTTCTGGCTCGAGGATGCGACCCCGGCCGAGAATCAGGCGAATTTCCGCCTGATCCGCCAGCACACCACCAGCCCGCTCGCGGTCGGTGAGATCTTCAACTCGATCTGGGACTGCAAGCAGCTCATCGAGGAGCAGCTGATCGACTATATCCGCGCGACCGTCGTCCATGCCGGCGGCATCACGCATCTGCGCCGCATCGCGAGCTTTGCCGACATGCACAATGTCCGCACCGGCTGCCACGGCGCGACCGACCTGTCGCCGGTATGCATGGCGGCGGCGCTCCATTTCGACCTGTCGGTGCCGAATTTCGGCGTTCAGGAATATATGCGTCACACCGACGAGACCGATGCGGTCTTCCCGCATGCCTATAGCTATGACAACGGCCTGATGCACCCGGGCGACAAGCCGGGCCTCGGCGTCGATCTCGATGAAGAACTGGCCGCGAAGTACGAATACAAGCGCGCCTATCTCCCGGTGAACCGCCTTGAAGACGGCACGATGACGAACTGGTGATGATGCCGAAGCAACGACAGGTGAGGGGATCCGAATGAACGCGACCGTCAGCGCCGAGGCGCCGATCCTGCCCAAGCCGTCAGGCAAGGTTCGCTGGATCGTCTGCGGACTGCTCTTCGCGGCGGTCGTGCTCAGCTATATCGACCGGCTCGTCCTGTCGGTGCTGAAGCCCGATCTCGCCGCGCAATATCATTGGACCGAGCAGGGTTATGCCGATCTCGCGGTGGCGTTCCAACTGACGTACGGCGTTGCCTATGTGATCTTCGGGCGGGTGGTCGACCGGGTCGGCGCGAAGATCGGCTATGCCATCGCCGTCTCGCTCTGGACGATCGGGCACGTCTCCCACATCTTCTTCACCACCACGACGGGCATGATGATCGCCCGGCTGACCCTTGCGTTCGGCGAGGCTGGTACTTTCCCCTCCGCCCTCGCTGCCGCGAATGAATGGTTTCCGAAACGCGAGCGCGCCTTCGCGATCGGCATCTTCAACGCAGGCTCCAATATCGGCGCGATCGTCACGCCGCTGCTGGTGCCGATCATCACCATTGCGTTCGGCTGGCGCTGGGCGTTCATCCTGACTGGCCTGCTGACGGTGATTTGGCTGGTCGCCTGGCTCGGTTTCTACAACCGCCCGTCAAAGCATCCGCGTGTCTCGGCGGAGGAACTCGCCTTCATCGAATCCGATCCGGCCCAGCCCGAGCAGGTTCGGGTGAAGCGCGGGTTTGTCGAGGGCGTGATCGCGCTGTTCCAGGATTATCGCGCGCTGTTCCGCCACCGTCAGACCTGGGCCTATATGGCCGGGCGCTTCCTGATCGATCCGGTGTGGTGGACCTTCCTGTTCTGGCTGCCCGACTTCTTCAACAAGCAATATAATGTGAAGATGCTCGAATTCGGGCCGCCGCTGGTGATGATCTACCTGATTGCGGATATCGGCTCGGTCGTCGGCGGCTGGATCTCGTCGCGGCTGATCGGCAAGGGCTATTCCATCAACCGGTCGCGCAAGACGGCGATGTTCTTCATGGCCCTGTTCGCGCTGCCTATCGCCTTCGCCACCGCCGCGCCGAACATGTGGGTCGCGGCCGGGCTGATCGGGCTTGCCTGCGCCGCGCATCAGGGCTTCTCGGCCAATGTCTATACCATCCCGGGCGATCTCTTCCCGCGCTGGCGCGCCGGTTCGGTGATCGGGCTCGGCGGTCTTGCCGGTGCGATCGGCGGCGCCTTGATGGCGAAATACGCAGGCTATATCCTGGCGACCGTCGGCAGCTTCCAGCCGATCTTCATTCTCGCGGCGTGCTCCTATCTGCTCGCGCTGCTTGTCGTCCACCTGATCGTGCCGCGCTGGGAGCCGGCCGTTCTCGCGCACAACGAAGGCAATCCATGACCAAGCTGACGCTCCACCCCGACCGCCTGTTCCCTGCCGAGGGCCGCACGCGCGACATTGCGCGTGCCTTGTACACCGGTGTCAAAGACCTGCCGATCGTCTCCCCGCACGGCCATACCGATCCGTCCTGGTTCGCCTATGACCAGCCTTTCGCCGATCCGGCGCAGCTGTTGATCGTGCCCGATCATTATGTCTTCCGCATGCTCTACAGCCAGGGCGTGCCACTGGAGAAATTGGGCGTGCCGACCGAGGATGGCAGCCCGACCGAAACCGACGGCCGCGCGATCTGGAAGATCTTCGCTGACCATTATCATCTGTTCCGCGGCACGCCGTCGTCGATGTGGCTCGACTGGGTGTTCGCTGAATGCTTCGGCTTCGAAGAGCGGCTCGATCCGTCGACCGCCGACCATTATTACGACTCGATCGATGCCGCGCTGAAGACACCCGCCTTCCGCCCGCGCGCGCTGTTCGAGCGTTTCGGCATCGAGGCGATCGCGACGACCGAAAGCCCGCTCGACCCGCTCGACCATCACCGCGCGATCCGCGAGAGTGGCTGGAGCGGCCGGGTGATGACGGCCTATCGCCCCGATCCCGTGATGGACCCGGAGGCCGCCGGCTTCCTCGCCAATATCGCGCGCTTCGGCGAGACGGCGGGCGAGGATATCGCGACCTTCGCGAGCTATCTCCGCGCGCACCAGTTCCACCGCGCGCGTTTCCGCGAGGCCGGGGCGACCTCGACCGATCATGGCCACCCCAGCGCCTTCACCGCCAATTTGCCCGCCGCCGAGGCCGAGGCGCTCTACCAGAAGGTCCGCACGGGCCAGGCGAGCGCCGCCGAGGCCGAGCTGTTCCGCGGCCAGATGCTGACCGAGATGGCGCGTATGTCGATCGAGGATGGCATGGTGATGCAGCTCCATCCCGGCGCCTTCCGCAGTCACAATCCCGGCGTGCTCGCGCGCTTCGGCCGCGACAAGGGCGCCGACATCCCGCTGCCGAGCGAGTTCGTCCACAATCTCAAGCCGCTGCTCGACGCCTATGGCAATGATCCGCGCCTGACGTTGATCCTCTTCACGCTCGACGAGGACACGTACAGCCGCGAGCTCGCGCCGCTCGCCGGCCATTATCCGTCGCTGCGGCTCGGCCCGCCCTGGTGGTTCCATGACAGCCCCGAGGGCATGCGCCGCTTCCGCCAGCGCGCGACCGAGACGGCGGGCTTCTACAACACGGTCGGCTTCAACGACGACACCCGCGCCTTCCTGTCGATCCCGGCGCGCCACGATGTCGCGCGGCGGATGGACTGCACCTTCCTCGCCCAGCTCGTTGCCGAGCACCGGCTTGAAGAGGATGAAGCGCATCAGGTGGCGAAGGCGCTGTCCTATGATCTGGTGAAGGCGGCGTACAAGCTGTGACGAACCTCCCTTCTCCTCTCGCCCTTTCTGCTTCCCCGGCGAAGGCCGGGGCCCAGTATCGGGCCGGTCGTAACTGGGCCCCGGCCTTCGCCGGGGAAGCAAAATGGTAGAGCGCCTCTCCAATGAAACGCTCGACGCGCTCCCGGCTGACGTCGCCGTCCCTTCCTACGATCGCTTCGCCGTGAAACCCGGCGTCGTCCATCTCGGCATCGGCGCCTTCCACCGCGCGCATCAGGCCGTGGTCTTCGAGGCGGCGCTGGAGTCGGGCGATCTGCGCTGGGGTATCACCGGCGCGTCGCTGCGGTCGGCCGGCGTGCGCGATGAAATGAACCCGCAGGATGGGCTCTACACCGTCGTCACGCGCGACGGGTCGGGCGATGCGCTGAAAGTGATCGGCGCGGTGCGCGAGGTACTCGTCGCGCCGGAAAACCCGGAGGCACTGGTCGAGCGGCTGGCCGATCCCGACACCCATATCGTCACGCTCACCGTGACCGAAAAGGGCTACAAGCTCGACCCGGCGACTGGCGCGCTGCTCGTGGGCGACCCCGATGTTTCGGCGGATTGCGCCGATCTGACCGCGCCGAAGACCGCGCCCGGATTCCTCGTGGCGGCGCTGTCCGCGCGGCGCGACCTGGGCCTGCCGCCCTTCACCGCCATCTCCTGCGACAATCTGCCGCATAATGGCCGGCGCCTCGAACAGGCAGTGCTCGCCATCGCCCGGGCACACGGCGCGCCGCTGGCCGAGTGGATCGAGGCGCATGGCGCGTTCCCTGAGACGATGGTCGACCGCATCGTGCCCGCCACCACCCCGGCGGATGTCGAGAAACTCGAAACCGCCCTGGGGGCGAGCGACCAGGCGATGGTGAAGGCCGAGCCCTTCCTGCAATGGGTGATCGAGGATCGTTTCTGCGGTCCGCGTCCCGAGTTCGAGAAGCTCGGCGTGCAGATCACGGCCGATGTCGCGCCGTGGGAAGAAGCCAAGCTGCGCATGCTCAACGGCGCGCATTCGGGCATTGCCTATCTCGGCGGGCTGGCCGGTATCGACTTCGTCCATGAGGTCGTCGCGATCCCGGCGTTCAAGCGCTTCGTCGAGGCTTTGTGGGACGAGGCCGAAGCGACCCTGTCGCCGCCGCCGGGGCTCGACGTCGCCGCCTATCGCACGGCGCTGATGGAGCGCTTCGCCAACCCGGCGCTCCAGCATCGCACGCGCCAGATCGCGATGGACGGGTCGCAGAAACTGCCGCAACGCCTGCTGGCGCCGATCGCGGCGCGGCGTGCGGAGGGGCTCGAGGTGGACGCGCTGGCACTCGCCGTCGCGGCGTGGATGCGCTGGCAGGGCGCGCGCGACGATAGCGGCGCGACGCATGTCGTCGACGATCCGCTCGCCGCCGTCACCGCCGCCCGGCTCGATGGCGTAACCGATCCCGCAGCACAGGTCGCGGCGCTGCTCTCGATCGACGCAGTGTTCCCGCCGGCGCTTGCCGCCGACGAGATTTTCCGAGCCGCGCTGGTGCGGCACCTCACATCGCTCGCCGCCAACGGCGCACGCGCCACGGTGGAGGCACTGTGACCGGGTTCAGCCGCCGTGAAGCGCTCGGCGCTGCTGCTGCGGCGGCCCTGCTCGTGCCGGGCGAGGCGCTGGCGGCAGCGCCGGGGCTCGACGCGATCGGCAAGCAGCGCGGCATCCGCTTCGGCACCTGTCTGGGTGGCCGGGGTTTCCAGGACCAGCGCTACCGCGCGCTGATCGCCGAGCAATGCGGGCTGATCGTCCCCGAGAACGAGCTGAAATGGCAGGCACTCCGTCCTGATGCGAAGACCTTCGATTTCGCCCGCGCCGATGCGCTGATCGCCTGGGCCAAATCGGTCGGGCTCGCGACACGCGGCCATACGCTGCTGTGGCAGAAGACCGAGCGCTATCCGAAATGGCTGGTCGAGCATGATTTCGGCACCAGCCCGCGCGCCGAGGCCGAACGCTTGCTGACCGAGCATGTCTCGACGGTCGCCGGCCGCTACAAGACCCTACCCAGCTTCGATGTGGTCAATGAGGCCGTCGACGAGAAGACGGGCCAACTGCGCGAGACCGTGCTGACCACGCCGCTCGGCGCGGAGACCGTCATCGACATCGCCTTCCGGACCGCCCGTGCCGCCGCGCCGGACATGCAGCTCGTCTATAACGATTATATGAGCTGGGAGCCCGGCAACGAGCTTCACCGCAGCGGCGTGCTCAAGCTGCTCGAGGCGCTGAAGAAGCGTGGCACCCCGGTCGATGCGCTCGGCATCCAGTCGCATATCGGCGCGCCCGGCCGCGGCAATGGCGCCCCGTTCGGCACGCGCGACGAAAAGGCGTGGCGCGCCTTTCTCGACGCGGTGACCGGCATGGGCCTCAAACTGCTCGTCACCGAGATGGACGTGAACGACAAGCTGCTGCCGACCGACATCGTCGCGCGCGACCGCGCGGTCGCGGACTATGCCAGGGCGTTCCTCGACTCCCTGCTCGCCTATCCGCAGCTGGATACGATCCTGTTCTGGGGGCTCGCCGACAACTATAGCTGGCTGCAGGGCCTGACGCCGCGCTTCGACGGGCTGGCCAAGCGCTGTTGCCCCTATGGCATGGACTATGAGCCCAAGCCGATCCGCGAGGCGGTTGCGGCGGCGCTTGGCGGCGCGGCGCAACGATGATCAGCCAGCGCCTGCTTCTTGTGTCCCCGCGAAGGCGGGGACCCAGCCTGGGCTCCCGCCTTCGCGGGAGCACAAGAAGTGTGATCGCAACGATAAGAGGGGACCTGCCGATGAGCATGATCAGGCGCGTGTTCGCCGCATCCCTGTTGTGCATGGCCGTGGCCGGCTCCGCCGCGCCGCCGCCTCAGCGCTGGCTGCGGAGCTGGGCCTCGTCGCAGCAGGTTCCCGAGCCGAACAACGCCCTGCCCGATGCCGACCTGAAGGACGCGACCCTGCGCCAGATGGTGCGCGTCACCGTCGGCGGACAACAGATCCGGGTGATGCTGTCCAACGCCTTCGGCACCGAGCCGCTGCGCGTCGACGCGGCGCATGTCGCCCTCTCGGCGGGAAGCGCCACCTCGAAGATCGACCCGGCGAGCGACCGGGCACTGACCTTTGACGGCGTGTCCGACGTGACGATTCCCGCGGGCGCCAGCTACCTGTCCGATCCGGTGGCGCTGCGCGTACCGGCGCTGGCCAGCCTTGCCATCACGCTTCACCTGCCCGACGCACCAGCGCGCCAGACCGGTCATCCCGGCTCACGCGCGACCTCCTATGTCGTGACCCGCAACAGGGTGGCGCTGCCCGAGCTGACTGGCGCGAAGACGGTCGATCACTGGTACCAGATCGCCGGAGTCGAGGTGCTCGCCCCCGTCGGCGCACGCGCGGTCGTGACGCTGGGCGATTCGATCACGGACGGCAATGGTTCCACCACCAATGGCAATGATCGCTGGCCCGATCGCCTGGCCGACCGGCTTCAGGCTTCGCCCGCCACGCGCAATATTTCGGTGCTCAACCACGGCATCGGCGGCGGGCGGCTGCTGCTCGACGGGCTTGGCCCCAATGCGCTCGCGCGCTTCGACCGCGATGTGCTGGCGCAGACCGGGGTGCGCTACCTGATCGTGCTGGAGGGCGTGAACGATCTCGGCACCTTCACCCGCGATGCGCCGCAGACGCCGGAAGCGCATGCCGCGCTCGTTCGCCGGATCATCGGCGCCTATCGTCAGATCGTCACCCGCGCCCGCGCCGCTGGCATCAAGGCGATCGGCGGGACGATCCTGCCCTATGGCGGCAACGACTATTATCATCCCGACGCGCGGAACGAGGCCGATCGTCAGGCGATCAACGCCTGGATCCGCACGCCCGGCAATTTCGACGCGGTGGTCGATTTCGACGCGGTGATGCGCGACCCGAAGAATCCGATGCGCCTGCGCGCCGATCTCGACAAGGGCGATCATCTTCACCCGAGCGTCGCCGGCCACCGTGCGATGGGGGACGCCGTATCGCTGGCGCTGTTCAAATGAAGGGGATCGAACAAGGGCTTTGACACCGCGACACCGGCCACGGCACAGGCGAGCCGCGCCGCTGGTCCGGATCGCGGCACGGAATTTAGAGGCAAAAGGCGATTCAGGGCTCCCCGCCCCTCGAACGCGCCGCAACCGTAACTATTTACACCCCGAACCGACCGCGGAAGCGGCCAAGGAGATCAGCATGACCATCAACGGCGAAATGTTCATCGGCGCGCGTGCCGTACGCGGTACCCAGGGCGAGATCCGCGCGGTCCAGGCCGAGACCGGCGAGCCGATGGAGCCCGCGTTCGGCGGCGCCACGCTCGAAGACCTGGATGCTGCCTGCGCCCTCGCCGACGCGGCGTTCGACACCTATCGCGAGACCTCGCCCGAGGATCGCGCCAAGTTCCTCGAAACCATCGCCGACAACATCATCGCCATCGGCGACGATCTGATCGTGCGCGCCATGGCCGAAACCGGCCTGCCGCGCGGCCGCCTCGAGGGCGAGCGTGGGCGCACCTGCGGCCAGCTCCGCCTGTTCGCCCAGGTCGTGCGCGACGGCCATTATCTCGACGTGCGCATCGACCATGCCGATCCGGCCCGTGCGCCCGCGCCCAAGCCCGATCTGCGGTTGCGCAACATCGGTATCGGCCCGGTCGCGGTGTTCGGCGCCTCCAACTTCCCGCTCGCCTTCTCGGTCGCCGGCGGCGACACGGCGTCGGCGCTCGCCGCGGGCTGCCCGGTGGTGACCAAGGCGCACAGCGCGCATCCCGGCACCTCGGAGCTGGTCGGTCGCGCGGTCAAGGACGCCGTCGCTCAGTGCGGCCTGCCCGAAGGAGTCTTCTCGCTGCTGTTCGATTCAGGCCGCACCATCGGCCAGGGCCTGGTCGCCGATGCGCGCATCAAGGCGGCGGGCTTCACCGGCTCGCGCGGCGGTGGCACCGCGCTGATGAAGATCGCGCAGAACCGTCCCGAGCCGATCCCGGTCTATGCCGAGATGAGCTCGATCAACCCGGTCGTGCTGTTCCCGAACGCGCTGGCGGAAAAGGCGGAGTCGACCGCCAAGGCGTTCGTCGGCTCGCTCACGCTTGGCGCCGGCCAGTTCTGCACCAATCCGGGCCTGATCCTCGCGCTCGACGGCCCCGATCTCGATACCTTCGTCGCGGCGGCGGCGGCGGCGCTGGGCGACATGCCGGCATCGACCATGCTCACCCCGGGTATCGCCAAGGCATACCAGACCGGCGTCGAGGCGATCGGCAGCCACAACACGGTGGAGACGGTCGCGCGCGGCAAGCCGGGTCATCATTGCCAGGGCCAGGCCGGCCTGTTCCAGACCAGCGCGGAAGATTTCCTGACGCATCATGAGCTGCAGGACGAGATCTTCGGCGCGGCCTCGCTGATCGTGCGGTGTGCGGATCTGGAATCGGTGACCAATGTCGTCGATCATCTCGAAGGCCAGCTCACCGCGGCGATCCACATTGTCGAGGCGGATCATCCCGAGGCGGCGAAGATGATCCCGCATCTCGAGCGCAAGGTCGGCCGCATCCTGGTCAACGGCTTCGGCACTGGCGTGGAAGTGGCGCATGCCATGGTCCATGGCGGTCCTTATCCGTCGACCGCCGATGGCCGCTCGACCTCGGTCGGCAGCAAGGCGATCGACCGCTTCCTGCGCCCGGTGTCGTACCAGGATCTGCCGGACGGCCTGCTGCCCGCAGCACTCCGGGAAGCAAATCCGCTGGGCATCGAGCGCCTCGTCGACGGCAAGCGTTGATGGGACTGCGGCTGGTCGGCATTTCGGGAAGCCTGAGACGGCATTCCTTCAATGCCGGCCTGTTGCGGGCAGCGCGCGATGCCATGCCCGAGGGCGCGGCGCTGGCGATCCACTCGATCGCCGGCGTCCCGCTCTATGATGCCGATGTCGAGGCGGAAGGCATCCCGGACGCGGTCACCTTGCTCAAGGACGCGGTGGCCGAAGCGGACGGGCTGCTGCTCGTCACGCCCGAATATAACAATGGCGTGCCGGGCGTGTTCAAGAACGCGATCGACTGGATGTCGCGGCCCGGCTCGGACATTGCACGCGTGTTCGGCGGCAAGCCCGTCGCCATGATCGGCGCTTCACCCGGCAATTTCGGCACGATCCTGTCGCAAAATGCGTGGCTGCCGACTCTGCGTACGCTCGGCACCGAACTCTGGACCGGGCAGAGGCTGCTGGTCTCCGGCGCCGGCCAGGCCTTCGATGCCGAGGGCAATCTGATCGACGATGCCGTGCGCGCGAAGCTCGCGCGGTTCATGGCGGGGTTCGTCGCCTCGCTCTGATCTTTCCGGCGTCCCGCGCTCCGAACGAATTTGGGCGTTCGGTGCGAATTAAATATCTGATATATAAAGATATTTCTGGCATCGCCCGCTAGTGCCCCGTCCTGAGATATGGGACAAGATGGTGTCCCATATCTCCCGCCGCCGTCCCAGGAGCCGATCACGGGTTGGGATGTTGCCGCGGCAGGCCGAGGAAAAGGAGCCTGCCGCGACGTCCCCTTTATTCGTAGCGCAGCGCCCGGATCGGGCTCGTCCTTGCCACGCGATAGGCGTGCGCCGAAATCGTCCCGATCGCGATGACCATCGCCAGCAGCCCGGCGAGCAGGAACGGCACCGGCGTCAGCGCGATCCGCGTATCGAAGCCGTTCAGCCACCCGCGCATCACCCACCAGGCGACCGGCCAGGCGATCAGGTTGGCGATCAGCACCGGCCGGCTGAACTGCCACACCAAGAGGCGCAGGATGTCGCGCGTGCGGGCGCCCAGCACCTTGCGGATGCCGATCTCCTTGGTGCGCCGTTCCGCGGTGAAGGAGGCCAGGCCGAACAGCCCGAGGCAACCGATCACCACCGCCAGGATCGCGAACATGCCGAACAACTGGGCGCGTGCCTCGTCCGCATTATAGAGGTCGCGGACGACGTCGTCGACGAACTTGGCGCCGAACGGGATATCGGGAACCTGGCGCTTCCAGATCGCCTCGATCTGGTCATAGACTGCCTTGTGCGCCACGCCCTGGAAGCGCACGGCCATGCTGTAGAAAGTGTTGGTCTGGTAGAAATAGAAGATCGGCTGGATCGGGTCGCGCGCCGAGCGATAACGCACGTCGCTGACGATGCCGATCACGGTCGCCGGCACCTGGCCATATTCGGCCAAGGTCATGCCGGTCATCACCGTCTTGCCCAGCGCGGTCTGCGGATCGGTGAAGCCCAGCCGCCGCGCCGCTTCCTCGCTCAGGATGATGTTCACGCCGCGCTGGACGAGCGCGCGTTCCGCTTCGGGAACCGCCGGCTGGGGCGTGGTCGCGTCGTCGCGCGGCTGGTTCTCGGAAAAGGTCCGGCCGGCGACCAGGCGGATGCCCATCGTCTTGAAGAAGTCCGGATCGACGCCGTAGATGCCGAGCGCGACGGGGTTGGTGCTGCCCGGCACATTGACCGTCGTCACCGAATTATTGCCCGGATTGACCCAGATGGTCGAGCGCGCGACCGAGGTGACGCCGGGAATCCGCCGGATTTCCTCCATCAGCGATCGTGAGACCCGGTCCACCTGGGGGCGGGCGATATTGCCGACCTGCAACAGGCCGTCGCGCTTGTATCCGGCGTCCGCCGTGCGGGCATAGACGGTCTGCGAATAGACGATCGCAGTGCAGATGATCAGGCCGATCGAGACCGCGAACTGGCCCACCACCAGGATGTTGCGCAAATGGCCCGACCCTTCGGCATCGGCGGCGGACTTGTTGGCCTTGAGCACGCGCGCCGGCTGGAAGCGCGACAGCACCAGCGCGGGATAGACGCCGCCCGCCAGCCCGACGAGCAGGGTCAGTCCGATCACCGGCAGCATCAGCCCGTCGAACGCGAAATAGCGCAGCGCGATATCGGCCTTCAGAAAGGCGTTGAGGGCAGGCAGGGCCAGCTCAACCAGCGCCAGTGCGACCAGCATCGCGATCGCGGCAAGCAGGATCGATTCGCCGATGAACTGGGTGATGAGCTGCCGCCGGGTCGCGCCGAGCACCTTGCGTAGCGCCACTTCGCGTGCCCGCTGAGTCGCCCGGGCGGTCGCCAGGTTGGTGAAGTTCACGCACGCCATGGCGAGGATCAGCAGCGCGATGATCGCGAAGGTGATGATCGTGCCGCGATCATTGCCCGGCCGCATCGACGCCATCTGCGCCGCGCCGAGATGGATGTCGCGGACATTGACCAGCTTCCAGTCCTGATCGTCGCCGGCATTATATTTGCGGCTCCCGTCATTCTCGTCGGGGATGTTGCGCTTCTCCCAGGCCGGGAGTGTCGCATGGATCGCATTCACATCGGCGCCGGGCTTGAGCCGGACGAAATAATTGCCGCCCTGGCTGTTCCAGCTCGTCAGCACGGACGGCACCCGGGCGAAAAAAGCACCCGGATCGAAGCGCGCGATCATGTTCATCGCCAGCGACGTGTTCTTCGGCAGGTCGCGGTACACGCCGGTGATCCGGTAGTCCGCGGTCATGTCGCCGGCGGTCAGGGTCACAGTCCGGCCGACCGGATTGCCCGCGCCGAACAGCTTCTTCGCCTGGGTCTGGCTGAGTGTCATCGCATGCGGATCGTCCAGCGCATGCGCCGGATCGCCATAGATGAACGGCATTTCCAGCACCGAGAAGAGCGGTCCATCGGTGAACACGCCGTCGTCGATAGTGGCCGGCTGCCCGTCCTTGATGACCACCGCATCGGTGTTCTTGACGTAGACGGCGTGCTCGACCTGCGGGAAATCCTTCTTCAGTGCGACGCCCGAGACATAGCTCGTCACCTGCAGCTTCATGTCCTCGCCGCCCTGGGGCGTGGCATGGTAGAAATCCTGCAGCTCATAGGTGCGGTCGGCATTGGGCAGCCAGCTGTCGTAGCTGAATTCATATTTCACGAAGCCGAGGATCAGCAGGCATGCGGCGATGCCCAGCGCCAGGCCGGCGATGTTGATGAAGGCGTAAGCGCGGTTCTTGGCGAGCGCTCGGATGCCGACGGTCATGTAATTGCGCCACATGTCCTTGTCCTATTCGTAACGGAGGGCGTGGATGGGGTTGAGGCGGGCGACGCGGATCGACTGGCCCGCGACGGTGGCCAGCGCGATGGCGAGCGCGATCAGGCCGGCGAGCGCGAAGGGAGTGGGCGTCAGCGCGATCCGCGTGTCGAAGGTGTTGAGCCAGTCGCGCATCGCCCACCACGCCGCCGGCCAGGCGACGAGATTGGCGAGCACCACGGGTTTGGAGAACTGCCAGGCGAGCAGGCGGACGATGTCGCGCACTCTGGCGCCCAGCACCTTGCGAATCCCGATCTCCTTGGTGCGCCGCTCGGTGGCGAAGGAGGCGAGGCTGTAGAGGCCGAGACAGGCGATCACGATCGCGAGCAGCGAGAACGCGGCGAACAGTGCGGTGCGTGCGCGGTCGGCGGCATAGAGCTCGCGCACGATGTCGTCGGCGAAGCGCGCCTCGAACGGAATTTCGGGTTCGAACTTGCGCCAGACCTTGTTCAGCGCCGCCATCACATCGCCCGGGCGCGCGGCCGCATAGCGGACGAGCACCTGGTCGGTGTGCTCGGGATCATAGGCATAGACGATCGGCTCGATCGCATCCCGTGCGGTGCGGAATCGCGTATCCTCGACGACGCCGGCAATCGTCGAGGGGACCATCACCCATCCGTCGAACGCGATCCGCACCACTTGCCCGATCGCTGCCTGGGGGGAGCGATAGCCGAGCTTGGCGGCGGCGGAGCGGTTGATCACCACGTTGATGCCCCGCGCGGCGAGGTCGTTCGGGGTCGTGCCGGCGATCCGGTCGGCGGCGACGCGATCGCCGAGCAGGCGGCCGGCGAGCAGCTTGATGTCCATCGTCTGCAGGAACTGGGTGTCGATGCCGTAGAACCCCATCGAGACATGGTCGGGGGCGCCCGACGCCTGCATCAGCCGGACGGGCTTGTCGGTCGACGCGAGTCCAAGCCCGGTGCGGCCGACGCCGGTGACGCCGGGAATGGCGAGCATCGCGGTGCGCGCGGCCTCATATTCGGAGCCCTGGGTGAAGCGCCAGGCATTGGCGATCTGCACCAGCCCGTCGCGGCGATAGCCGGGGTCGACTGCCTCGACATAACGCGTCTGGGAATAGATCACCGAGGTGCAGACAATCAGCCCGATCGCGATGGCGAACTGAAAAAGGACGAGCGCGGCGCGGAACCGGCCGCTGCCCGGCGTCTCGACCGAGGATCTGTTGGCGCGGAGCACGGCGGCGGGCTGGAAACGGCTGAGATAAAAGGCCGGATAGAGGCCACCCAGCAGCCCGGTCGCGACGTACAGCCCCAGTGCGGGCCACAGCATGCCGCCCTTGCCCAGATACTGGATGTGGAGATCCGCGCCGATCCAGGCCGCGATCCACGGAGTCGCCAGCTCGACGATGGTCAGCGCGAACAGCATCGCGAAGGCCGCCAGCATCAGGCTCTCCCCCAGGAACTGGCCGATCAGCTGACCGCGCGATGCGCCCAGCACCTTGCGCAGCGCCACTTCACGGGCGCGCTGCGTGGCGCGCGCGGTGGAGAGGTTGACGAAGTTCATCACCGCCATGCCTAGCGTCAGCAGCGCGACGATCGCGAAGGTCGCGAGCGAACGCGGGTCACCGCCGGGCATCATCGCTGCTTCCTGCGCCGCGCCCAGATGGACCTGCTCGATCGGCACCAGCGTGAAATCCATGAGATCGGCCATCGATGCCGGCTTGCCGTCGATCGTCTCGGGCTCGATCGCGCGTTTTTCCCAGGCGGGGAGCCCGGCATTGACCGCCGCGACGTCCGCGCCGGCGCGCAGCCTGACGAAATGCTGCTGGTTGAAATTGCCCCAGCCGCGATCCGGGCTCTGGCCCGGATCGCGGCGGACGACGATGCCCAGCTTCAGACTGGTATTGCGCGGCAGGTCGCGCAGCACGCCGCTGACCCGACGGTCGCGCTTGCCCGGCCCGGCGCCGAGGCTCAAGCGCTTGCCCAGCGCATCGGCGGTGCCGAATTGGCGGATCGCCTCGCGCTCGGTCAGCACGACCGTATGGGGGTCGCGGAGCGCGGTCGCCGCCGAGCCCTGGGCGAAGGGCAAGGCGAATACCTGGAAGAACTCCGGGTCGACGGTGATCACGTCGATGAACATCGGTTGGCCGTCATGCTCGGTGACGGTCTTTCCCAAGGAGACTGACGTAATGGCTTCGATCTGCGGAAAGCCGCCAGCCAGCCTGTCGTGAAGCGGAAACGGGCTCGCCTGGGTATGGACGATGGCCTGGGCCGGCGGACGGATCGTCGTCTGGATCTGATGGACGCGGGCGCTGTCGGGTAGCCAGCTATCGTAGCTGCGCTCATATTGGACATAGCCCAGGATCAGCAGGCAACCGGCGAGCCCGAGCGCGAGCCCGCCGATGTTGATCGCCGCATAGACGCGGTTCCGCGCCAGCATGCGGAGCGTGATCAGCAGATAGTTGCGCCACATCCCCTGAGCCTCCCCGTGTCGTTCAGGCCGCGCGGCGGTGCTGCTGCAGGATGCGGCCGTCGAGCATGTTGACGACGCGGCTGGCATAATCGGCATGCGCCGGGGAGTGCGTGACCATCACGATGGTCGATCCTTCCGCGTTCAGCTGCTGCAGCATGCGCATCACTTCGTCGCCGTGATTGGTGTCGAGGTTGCCGGTCGGCTCGTCGGCCAGGATCAGCTTTGGTTCGGCGACGAGCGCACGGGCGACGGCGACGCGCTGCTGCTGGCCGCCCGAAAGCTGGCTCGGCCGATGGCGGGCGCGGTGCGCGATGCCGACGCGGTCCATCACGGCGTCGGTACGGCGCTTGCGCTCGGCCGCGGGCACGTCGTGATAGAGCAACGCGAGCTCGACATTCTCGCGCACCGACAGCTCGTCGACCAGGTTGAAGCTCTGGAAGATGAAGCCGATATTGGCCTTACGCACTTCGGCGAGACGACTTTCGCCGAGGCCGGCGACTTCCTGCCCGTTGAACACATAGGAGCCGCCGGTGGGGGAATCGAGCATGCCCATCAGGTTGAGCAGGGTCGATTTGCCGCAGCCCGACGGTCCCATGATCGCAACGAATTCGCCATCGGCGATATCGAGGTCGATCGCGTCGAGCGCCGTCGTCTCGATCGTGTCGGTGCGGTAGGTCCGCGAAAGCGCGCGCATTTCGAGCATGGCTTAGTCCTTTCCTTTGGCCGTCAGGTCGAGACGGTCCTTGTCTGCGAAACCGGTATAGGGGGAGGTGATGACGCGCTCGCCGGGGTCGAGCCCTTCGAGCACTTCGATCGAATCGGGGTTGCGGCGGCCGAGGCGGACCGGGCGCTTCACCGCGCTGCCGCCATCGGGCGAGACCACGAACACCCAGTTGCCGCCCGTCTCGTTGTAGAAGGCGCCAGCCGGGATCAGCCGCGCCGGGGCGGGGTCGCCCAGGGTCAGCTTGGCCTGCATCGTCTGGCCGCGCTGGATATTGGCGGGCTCGGTGCCAAGGAACTGCAGATCGACCTGGAACTGACCGTTCTGCACCTGCGGATAGATTTTGGTGACGCGGGCGGCGAAGGTCTTGCCGTTCCAGTCGACGCTGGCCTTCTGGCCGAGCTGGACCCGGCCGAGATAGAATTCGTCGACGCCCGCCATCAGCTTGTTGCGGCCCGGGCTGTCGATCTGGCCGATACGCTCGCCGCGCTGGAGCGACTGGCCGACCTGGATCGAGAAGCCCGACAGCTGGCCGGCGACCGGCGCGCGCAGGTTGAGCGCGTCGAGATTGGCGCGGGCGAGCTGCAGGCTCGATTGCATCGACGCGGCGGAGGCGCGCTGCTGGGCGAGCTGGCTGCCCTGCAGCCGCTCGTCGGTCGCCTGGCTGCGGCGGGTCACGTCCATGCGCTTCTGCGCCGACATATATTCGTCGCGCGTATCGTTGAACTGCTTGCCCGAGACGAAGCCGCGCGCGGCGAGCGGCTGCTCGCGCTCATACTGACGGCGTGCCTTGGTCGCGGCGAGATCGGCGTCGATCAGCGACCGCTCGTTGGCGAGGCGGGTCTGGGCGAGCGCAAGCTCCTGGCTGCGCATATTGTTGATCTGCTGCTCGACCTCGGTCTGGCGGGCGAGCGTGGAGAGCTGAAGCTCGGCATTGGACAATTCAACGATCAGCTCGCCCTTGGCGAGGCTGGCGCCGTCCTCGGCGATCACCTTCTCGACCCGGCCGCCCTCGATCGCATCGAGATAGACGGTGAGGAGCGGGGTGACGCGCGCGCGGAGCGGAATGAAGTCCTCGAACTGGCCGGTGCGGACCGGCGAGATGGTCAGCCGGTCGGTGGCGACGGTCTGCGATCCGCCGCGCGGCGCGAAGAACCAGAAGGCGAGGATGGCGACCAACAACAATGCACCGCCAAGCGCGAGCCTGGTGCGCGTCGAGAGCTTCTTCGTCTCGACCGCGCGGTCCATCCCGCTACCCGTGACCGGGCGGTCTCCGCCCGGCTGGTCACCCTTCATGCGTACGACACTCATCTGCGCTCCCCTGGTCGGGCCATGCTCAGCAAGCGGCGTGCCAGCCTCGATATCGCGGAACATCGCGGGTCAGGCCTTGGCCGAGTGTCCGGTTCCGGACAGTGCCGTCCGGAACCGGACGCAAATCCCGGTCACGCGATCTGGCCGCTGACGATCGAGGCGACGGTCACGACGGGCGCGGACGACGCGATGGTCAGGCAGGTGGTGATGGCGATCGCGGCCATGGCGCTGAGGATCTGCGGGGTGAAAGTGAGTTTCATCGGTCTTCTCCTTGAATGTGCCGGATTGGCAATGATCCGTTCAGCATGGCGCGTGCCAAATGCAGAAACTGGCGGATTTACGGGGGTTCGTGACCGGGAGGACAATCCTGGCACGGAAATTGACTGTCCGAATTCGCACGCGGATTGTACGGGAGCGGTCAATGGGGAAATCGGCGGACTTCGATCTCTGCGTCGTGGTGGACGACGACGAGGATATATTGACCGCCGCGCGGCTGTTGCTGCGCGGCCTGTTCAATGAGGTGGTGACGGCGCGCGCGCCCGACGAGGCGATCACCGCGATCGCCGGCCGGTCGGCCGACGTCGTCCTGCTCGACGCCAATTTCGCGCGCGGCGCGACCGATGCGGCGGAAGGGCTGGCCTGGCTCGACCGGCTGCTCGCGATCGATCCCGAACTGGTGGTGGTGATGATCACCGCGCATGCCGGGGTGAATGTCGCCGTCGAGGCGATGAAGCGCGGCGCGACCGATTTCGTGTCCAAGCCCTGGTCGAACGAGCGCCTGCTCGCCACCGTGCGCACCGCTGCCTCGCTTCGCCGCTCGCGCCGCGCGGTCGCGGTGGAGAAGGCGCGCGTCGTCGCCATCACCGATACCAAGCCGGGCACCAGCACCCCGCTGATCGGCAAGTCGCCCGCCATGGCGCGCGTCCAGTCGTTGATCGCCCGTGCCGCCCCGACCGAGGCGAATGTCCTGGTCCTGGGCGAGAACGGCACCGGCAAGGAGATCGTCGCGCGCGAGCTTCACGGCAGGTCGCTGCGCGCGCGCGCGCCGATGCTCACGGTCGATCTCGGTGCGATCGCGACCGAGCTGATCGATTCCGAATTGTTCGGCCATGTGAAGGGCGCCTTCACCGATGCCCGGGCCGATCGTATCGGCCGCATCCAGGCGGCGGACGGCGGCACCCTGTTTCTCGACGAGATCGGCAATTTGCCGCTGCATCTGCAGCCCAAGCTGCTGACCGTGCTCGAACAGCGCCAGGTCACGCCGGTCGGTGCCAATCGTCCCATCCCTGTCGATATCCGCGTGATCGCCGCGACCAACATGACTCCGCAGATGCTGCGCGACGACCGGCATTTCCGGCAGGATCTGCTGTTCCGGCTCAACACGGTCGAGATCGAGCTGCCGCCCCTGCGCGACCGGCGCGAGGACGTGGCGGCGCTCGTCACCCATTTCCTCGATCATTATGCCCGGCGCTACAACCGGCCCGCGCCCGAGCTGACCGCCGGGGCGAGGGCAGCGCTCGCCGCGCACGACTGGCCGGGCAATGTCCGCGCGCTGCGCCACGCGATCGAGCGCGCCGTGATCCTCGCGGGCGATGCACCGCTCGAAGCGGAGGACTTCCCGCTCGGCGCGCCCGCCGCGCCGCGGGTCGCGCCCGAGGCAGTGGTCGCGCCGGCCGCGTCGGAGCTCAATCTGGAAAAGGTCGAGCGGCGGCTGGTGGAAGAGGCGCTCAAGAAGAACGGCTACAATATCTCCATGGCGGCGACCGAACTCGGCCTGTCGCGGGCGGCGCTCTATCGGCGGATGGAGAAGCATGGGCTTTGACCGCCGTTTCACGCTCACCCTGGGTCTGTGGATCGGCGCGCTGCTCGTCGCGCTGGCCGGGTTCATCTGGTCATTCGAGGTCGAGGGGCTCGGCGCGGCGCGCATCGTCGCCGGGCTGATCGTGCTCTCCGCGGCGGGCGGGCTGTGGAATCACGTCGATCGCACCAACCGTACCGTCGCGCGCTTCGTCGAGGCGCTGAACAGCAAGGATTTCGCCACAAGGTTCGACGGGCGCGGCGGTGCCGGCTTCAGCGAGCTGGGCGGGGCGATGGACGCCGCGATGCGCGGGCTGCAGGAGGAGCGCGACCGCTCGGCGCGCGAGATGCGCTATCTCGAGGCGTTGGTCGACGACATGCCGGTGGCATTGCTGACGATCGACGCGGCGCACGGTGTGACCCCCGCCAACAAGGCGGCGCGGCGGCTGTTCAGCCGGCACCAGGGCGTCCGGCCGCAGGATTATGCCATCTATGGCGAGACCTTCGCCTCGCGGCTCGAGGTCGATGGCGAGACCCGGCAGGAACTGCTGATCCTGCGCATGCCTGGCGGGCCACAGCGCGCGATCGTGCGCTCGGCCTCGCTCGAACGCCTCGGCCTGCGTATCCGTGCGGTGACGGTCGAACCGGTCCAGGGCACGCTCGACACGGTCGAGATGGCCGCCCAGACCGATCTCGTCCGCGTGCTGACGCATGAGATATTGAACTCGCTCACCCCGGTTACCTCGCTCGCCGGCACCGCCGAGATGCTGCTCGATGCCGAACCGCCCGACGTGCCGGACGCGCGCGTCGCGGTGACCACGCTATCGCGCCGTGCCGAGGGGCTGCGCCGCTTCATCGACAGCTATCGTGCCGTGTCGCACGCGCCGACCTTGCGCCGCCGCCGGTTCGACGCCGGACCCTTTGCCGCGGAGCTGGCCAAGCTGTTCGCCGCCGAATGGATCGATGTGCCGCTGACGCTCGAGGTGCAGGCGGACGTCACGCTCGACGCCGATCCCGATCTGCTGGCTCAGGTGCTGATCAACCTGCTGCGCAACGCAGCCGAGGCGGCGCATCGCGGCACCGACGAGCATTGGGTCCGGCTGTCGCTGTCGCATGTCGCTGGCCGTGTCTGGATCGAGGTGGAGGACAGCGGCACGGGCGTGCCGGAGAATCTGCGCCGCGATATCTTCCTGCCCTTCTTCACCACCCGGGCCGAGGGCACCGGCGTCGGGCTGAACCTCGCCCGGCAGGTCGTGGTGGCGCATGGCGGCTCGATCGACATCGGCGACGGCCGCGCTGGCGGCGCGCTGTTCCGCATCATCCTCTAGGCCGGCACCCGCCCCCAGGGCGAGTGCCGGTATCTACGCCCGTTACTTCTTCGCGAGGTTCGGTGCGGTGAACGCGCCGTCGGTCGTGTTGCCGTCGAGATAATTGTCGCCATAGCTTTTCATCGCCGTGTTGAACATCGCGATGCCGGTCGCATTATCCGTAATCGAGGTGTTGCCCACCCGAACCGTGGAACCGGGTCCGCTGGCGATGATGCCGTAGGAGATGTTGTGCGTCACCACCGAGTCCCGCAGGAACAGCTGCGAGGTGCCGGTGTTGACCGGGCTCGTGACGAGCACGCCCGTTCCGTCGTTCGAGAAGACTGTGTTGGTGACGGTCGCGTTGATTGACGAGCCGACGATTCCGGTGGTGTCCAGCTTCAGGCCGAAATTGGTGTTGTTGGACACCAGGCTGTTGCTGATCGTTACCTTTGCCGAGAAGCCGGCGGCCGGGTTGACCAGGATACCGCCGGTGTTCGCGTTGCCCCCGACACCCGATTCGGAGATCGTTACATTGTCGAGGAACAGCTGGCCGCTGGCGTTGGCCGGCGAGAAATTGACCCCATAGCCGTTACGAAACCCGCGAATCTTCGTGTTGCGCACATGAACCGCGGCGGCATTCAGGATATAGATGCCGTTCACGCCAGCCGATCCGGTCTGGCCCAGGCCTTCAAAATCGAAGCCGCTGATATGGACGACAGCGGTCGTGCTGTTGATGATGAAGGCATTGGTCGCCGCCACCAGCACGCCGGTCTCGGTATTGTCGCACACCAGCGAGATCGATTTGGTGATCGTCAGCGAGCCGAAGCCGCCCGGATCGAGGCAGTTGATCTCACCGCCCGCGGCCGTCTTCGCGATCGCGCCCTGGAAGGTTTTGCACGGTGCGGTGCGGCTGCACGGGTTGACGTCGTCCCCGACGCCGGAAATCCAGGTGCGCGTCGCCTGCGCGGACGCCGGCGCAGCGTAGAAAAGCGACGTTGCGCAAAGCGTTGCAAGCAACAGCGCAAGACGATTCCAGATCGATGTCATATTGTCCTCCCCCACGGTGCCGAAGAGCGGCAAATGGAGGCGCGATATTAGCGAATTTCAGCATTGGCGACGACTCGAATCTTTTACGACCACCGTCCGATATTAAGCGGCATCGCCTCGTTCATTATGACGTCTTGCCGTCACCGCGTCGATCATATCTCCGGAAAGGGTCGGTGCCCCGCGGCCTGGAGCAGCAGGTCGAGCGCCGCCTGGATCAGGCTGCGCATCTGTCGCGCCGCGCGCCGCGGATCGCCCTCGACGATCGCGTCGGCGATCAGCTTGTGCTCCATCGCGCTCGCGCGGGTCACGCCCTTGTACGCGTTGGTCTGGCGGATGCTGAAGCGCAGCGCGGTCTCCGACAGGTCAGTGAACTGCCGCATGAAGCGGTTGTTGCTCGCCTCCAGCACGGCGGTGTGGAAGGCGATGTCCGCCGCGAGCGAGTCCTCCTCGCCACGTTCCGCCGCGAACATCCGTTCGATCGCGCGCACGATCGCCCGCCGCTGCGGCCCGGTCGCGCCCTCTGCGGCGCGGGCCGCGGCGCGCGGCTCGATCGCGATGCGGATTTCGGTAAAGTCGATCAGCAGGTCGATCGAGAAATCCCGCTCGAGCATCCATTTGAGGATGTCGGGGTCGAGCAGGTTCCACCGCGCCTCGGGCTGGACCAGCGTCCCCTTGCGCTGTCGGGCGATAAGCAGGCCCTTGGCCGTCAGCATCTTCACGGCTTCGCGCACCACCGGTCGGCTCGCGCCAAAGCGCTGGCACAGCTCCGCTTCGACCGGGAAGGGCGAGCCTCTCGAATATTGCTCGGTCACGATGGCGCGGCCGAGATCATGCACTATCCTGCCGGTGAGATTGCGTCCGCCATGGTCCGGTTCGCCCGGACGGTCCGGAATGCCTGTTTCCCCTGCCAATCGCTCCCTTTCGCATCGGCGGTGTCGTCGCGCGCCGGCGCCGCGGTTGGTCCGCGATCGCCTGACGCGGGAAGGTTATCCGCTGATCGCGGCGCCGTCGATGCCGGGGCGAAGAAGGCAGGTGGCATGACCGCTTCCGGCTTTGCTCCCGCCGGCTCGCAATGGCACAGTGGGAACCGGATCAGCCATGCCACGCCGGCGCATCGGTCCGGTGATGTGCGGGAGAGCCGATGCACCCTGTCGAAACCTTCGAACTTATCCTGACTCTGCTCGCCGTAGTTGTCGCGCTGCATTGGGCCGCGCGGCGCGTCGGCCTCCCATCGGCCACTGCCTTGCTCGTGGGCGGTGGGCTGCTTGCCTTTGTGCCCGGGCTGCCCCCGGTCACGCTCGATCCTGAGCTGGCGCTGGTGCTGTTCCTGCCGCCCCTGCTGATGGACGGCGCCTATTACACGGCGCTCGGCCGTTTCCGGCAGCATCTCCCGGGCATCTTGTCACTCGCTATCGGCGCGGTAATGTTCACCACGCTGGCGGTCGGTCTCGTCGTCCACTGGCTCGTCCCCACCCTGCCATGGGCGGCCTGTTTTGCGCTCGGTGCGATCGTGTCGCCGCCGGATGCGGTATCCGCCCGCGCGGTGCTGCAGGGCGTCACGCTTCCCCGGCGCCTGTCCGCGTTGCTCGAAGGGGAAAGCCTGCTCAACGACGCGACTGGCCTGGTGCTGTTCCGTTTCGCCGTCGCCGCGACGCTGAGCGGTGCGTTCAACGCCGGCGCAGCGGCATCGAGCTTCCTCTTCCTCGCGCTGGGCGGGGTCGTTGCCGGTCTGCTGGTATCGGGTGTTTGGATGGTCGCGGTCCGGCGCCTGAAAGATCAGACGCTGATCATCCTCGCCAACACGCTGATGTGCTGGGTCGCCTATATCGCCGGCGAGGCGGCGCATGTGTCCGGCGTGATCGCGACGGTCGTCGCCGGCCTGGTGCTCGGCTGGTATCAGCATATTCTCCTGCCCGCACAGGTCCGGCTGCGCGGCGGCGCCTTCTGGCAGACCCTGGTGTTCGTCCTGGAGGCTTTGGTCTTCATCCTGGTCGGCTTCACGCTCCGCGGCGTACTGGACCGGGTCGGCGGCATCGCGGCAGTCTCGACGACGATGGCCGTCCCCGTGCTCGGCGTGGTGCTGGCGGTCACGGCGGCGCGTTTCGTCTGGATCTTCGGCGGCGACGGGGTGCTCGCCGCGCTGCGCGGGCTGGGGTGGAAGCGCGCGCGCCCGCTCGGCATGCGGCAGGCGACGGTGCTGAGCTGGGCAGGGATGCGCGGCGTCGTGACGCTGGCGGTGGCGCTCACCCTGCCCGAATCGATGCCGGGCCGGGACCTGATGCTCGTCACTGCCTTTGCCGTGATCTTCGCCACCGTGGTCATCCAGGGCGCGAGTCTCGGCTGGCTGATCCGATGGGTCGGTCCGGTCGATAAGGATCCGCCTGCGAAAATGAGCATGGCCGCGTCGGAAGCCGCGATCGTCCGCGCCAGGACCGAGGCAGTGGAGGCGCATGCCTATGCGCCGGACGGCACCCTGATCCACCCGAAGCTGCTCGAGGAATCTCGCAAGCGCCTCGCCATGATCCAGCGCTACGCGGCGGACGCGGATTCGTTCATGGTGGGTATCCGCACGCATTTCGACGTCGTGCTGATCGGCCTTGCCGCCGGGCGCGCCGAACTGATCCGCATCCACCGCGCCGGGCTGATCGAGGACGAAGTTCTGCACAATCTCGAACGCGATCTCGACGTCGAGGAACTGGGCATCATCCTGCAGCGCGACGGATAGCTAGGAGTGGTGCCCGGGGACGGGATCGAACCGCCGACACTGCGATTTTCAATCGCATGCTCTACCAACTGAGCTACCCGGGCATGGCCGGCGCGCCTGATGGGCGCCGGAAAGAGCGGGCCTCTTAATCGCGGTCGTTGGCGCTGTCCAGCCCGGCTGTGGCACTGGATGATTCTTCCGGATCGGCGGGCCCCGCGGGAATGCGATAGCCCTCGCCGAGCCATTGCAGCAGATCGCGGTCGCGGCAGCCGCGGCTGCAGAACGGCGTATGCTCCCGGGACACGGGCTTGCCGCAGATCGGGCATTTGTCGTTCTTCGCCATATCAGATCGCCTCGAAATCATGGTTCATGCCGGTGCGACGCGCTAGTTCGGCGAGCAGCGCAGGCCGCGCCGTCAGCCAGGCCAGAACGCCCGGACGAACCTTGTGGTGCCGCATGCCCGGTGGCGGGGTGCGTTCGATCGTGCGGAGCAACGCGCGCGCCTCGGCCCCCGCCCGGTCGGCGCGGAGCAGTTCGGGCAGCGATGCCCGTGAACGACGCCGCACGATCTGCAGGAACCCGAACCCGTTCATCGCGGTACGCTCGAAGGGCAACGGTAATGCCGCGTCGATCGCCGCCGCCACTGCCTGGCGCGCTGCCTTGCCCTCGATCGTCGGGAAGTCGATGCCGATCGAGCCGCCGATATCATGCCGCAGGATCGCCGCGCCCACTGCACGCGCCGCATTGACCGCCAGCGTCTCCAGCGGCGGATAGCCGTCGACATCGAACAACGTCATCGCGGGAGTCGGCGACAGGCGCAGCGCGCCGCCGGGAAAGGCGATCTCGCCGGTCAGCGCTTCCTCCAGTATTTCGGACCAGCCCGCGGCTTCCAGCGCGTCGGGCTCATGCGCGCGCAGGGTGCGCACCGGGTGCCCCGACGCGGTGATCCGGGCGAGCAGGTCCGGCGCGGGGGCAGGGGCAGCGCCCGCTTCGGCGGGCATGGCCTTGGCGAGCTTCGCGCGGCCTGCCTCCGGGATCGCCTCGCGCACGATCTCGACCGTAAGCGCCGCGCCCTGGGTGATGCCGATCGGTAGTGGGGAAAGGACCGCCTCGCCCCCTTCGACCGTCACGCGCCCTTCGCGGCCCTTGACGGTGATCTCGACCAGCCGGGCCGCGAGCACCGCGCCGACCCGCAGCGCGCCGTCATCCAGCTCGATCCGCGCCTCGACGATCGCGCCGTCCTCGACCAGCGCGGCGCGCGCCTCGCCGATCCCGGCCTCGTACAGCCATTCGATGGAGGGGCACTCAACCAAGGGGCATGCCCGCCGCGATCAGCAGCGCGCGGGTCTCGAACAAAGGCAGGCCGATCACGCCCGAATGGCTACCTGACAGGAAGCGCACGAACGCCTCGGCCCGGCCCTGGATGGCATAGCCGCCCGCCTTGCCCAGCCCTTCGCCGCTGGCGACATAGGCGTCGACCTCGCGCTCGGTCAGCGGCTTGAACGCGACGATCGTGTCGGACAGGCGGGTGCGCGCCTTGCCCGCGGTGTCGATCACGCAGACCGCGGTCAGGCAATGATGGCGGCGTCCGGAAAGCAGGCCGAGCATGTGGCGCAGCTCGGCCTCGTCCTCCGCCTTGCCCAGGATACGCCGGCCGAGCGCGATCACCGTATCGCCGGCCAGCACGATCTCGCCCCCGCCTCGCTCGACCGCGCGCGCCTTGGCCTCGGCCAGGCGCGGCGCATGGACGCGCGGCGCCTCGCCGGGCAGCGGGGTCTCGTCGATGGCTGGGTCGGCGACGCGCGCCGGCTCGACACCGAGCCGCGCAAGCAGATCGCGGCGGCGCGGAGAAGTGGAAGCGAGGACGAGCCGCACTGGCGGCTCCTTTTATGCTGGATCCCGGCCTTCGCCGGGATGCCGCGCTGCGCGCGTCACTTGAAGCGGTAGGTGATGCGACCCTTGGTCAGGTCGTACGGGGTCAGTTCGACAAGCACCTCGTCGCCCACCAATACGCGGATGCGGTTCTTGCGCATCTTGCCGGCGGTGTGGCCGAGGATTTCATGGTCGTTTTCGAGTTTTACGCGGAACATGGCGTTGGGCAGAAGCTCCACCACCTGGCCGCGCATTTCGAGCAATTCTTCCTTGGCCAAACAAACCTCTAGCGATGTTGGGAAATCGTGAGCGGGCGCCTTAGCGCCAAAGCGCCCAAAAGGGAAGCTCTGCCGATTCGGGCGGTAGGAGCGGGCATTGTCAGCAGAACTCTCCATTCGCCAGCGGGATCGAGACAGGTTCGGATAGCGGGAGCAGCAATGGCTCAGGCCGGATTGTTCGTGGTTAAAAAGGCATCAAGATGCTTCAGAAAGTCCGCAATGTCTTCTTCCTTTTGCAGGCCGTGTCCTTCTTCGGGGTAGAAGACCGATTGCACGGACGCCTTCCGGCGTTCCAGGGCGGCGACCATCTGCCGGCCTTGCTTCACCGGTACGGTATAGTCCTTGTCGCCGTGCACGATCAGCACCGGCACCGTCAGGCGATCGGCCTGAAGAAGAGGGGACACCGATTCCAGATCGGTCTCGTTGTCCGCTTCGCCCTTCACCTTGCGCTGCCAGGCCTTGAAGTAGCGGGGCGCGGAGAACATCCGTTTGTCGTATCGGAGAATTCCCGGCAGATCGGTCACGCCTGCGAGGCTCACCGCGCAGCGATAGCGTTCGGGATTGCGGATCGCACCCCACAGCGCCGCATAGCCGCCATAAGACCCGCCCATGATGCAGACGCGCTTGGGGTCGACCTGGCCTGACCTGACGAGCCAATCCATGCCATCGTCCAGGTCATCCTGCATCGCTCTTCCGAACTGGCCGTAACCGCGCCGCACGAAATCCTTGCCATAGCCGGTGGATCCCCTGAACTGAGGCTGCAGCACCGCGTAGCCGCGGCTGGCAAGGAACTGGACGAAACGATCATAATCCCAGTTGTCGCGGGCGAAAGGGCCGCCGTGCGGCATGACGATCAGCGGCAGGTCCCTGGCAGGCCGATCCTTGGGGAGCGTGAGATAGCCGGGGATGGAGAGCCCATCCCGGGCCGTATATCGGATGGCGTTGACAGGGGACAGCTTCGCACCGAGGAGCTTCTCGTACGGCGCGGCGACTCGCTGCATCCTTTTGGCCGTCCGATCGAACATATAATAGGTTCCGGGATCGTCGCCGCCGCCGGACCAGATGAGCACGCGCTGGCCATCGTTGCTGCTGTTCAGGATTCTGTTGTCTGCCTTTGGGAAGACGTGATCGATCGTCGTCTGAAGCTGCCGTTTTTCGGGATCGAGCCATTCCATATGGTAGCGGTCGTTTTCGTACCCCACGCCTGTCACCCTGCGCGTGACCGGGTCGATCCTGACCTCCGTCACGTCGACTTCGCCATTCTCATAGATCGGCTCACCGACTTCACCGGTGCGGAAATCGATCCTGTAGGCGGCGAAGCGCCCGGTTTTCGCATTGGTAACGATCAGCCCCGTGTCGGCTCCGCCCAGAAAATAAAGTCCATCGACCGCGCCGTCGTTGTTCTTCACGGCGTTGCGTGCGCGGATCGCCTTGAGCGGCGCGTCGGGCACATCGCGATACCATAGGGTCCAGCGGTCGCCGTCATAAAAGATGCCGGTACGAACGACGCCGTTGCCGTCGGCGTACCAGTTCCAGATGTTCGAGCGGCTAGGCTCGACGAGCTTGATCTCACCGGTGAGAAGGTCGACGCGCTTGACGGAGGGAGTGAGGGACATGTTCTGCTGGCTGGACAGCAGGATCCAGCGACCGGTGGGATCGGTGTAGATGACATCGCCGGCGGAAAGCGAGCGGCCCTTGGGATTCAGGACCTTTGCCTCTCCGGTCGTCAAATCCACGGCATAGAGCTGTGTGATTTCGATATCGCTGCCGAAGAAGCTCGCCTGCATCGATCTCGTGAGGAGGATGCGGCCATTTCCCGCCCACTGGATCTCCGCGATTCCAGCATCGCCCAGATCGACACGGCGTATCAGCTTCATATCCGCGAGCGCGAAGACGCAGAGGGAGGTCTTGCCACCCACCGTCGATTCCGCCGCGATGGACTTGCCGTCGGGGGAGAGAACGGGATTGTTGATGAACGGCTGTTCCGCGAAGGTGGCGATCGGCACCGGCTCGGTCGAGGCCACTTTCTCCGCAGCGGCAATGCCGTACGCCGGCGTGATCAGGAGGAATGCACCCAGGACTTCACGCCACATCGATCGTCTCCACGCGCCGAGCATCGATCGCTCACGCAGGGTTGTTTTCCTTCAGGAACGCCTCGAGTTCCTTCAGCCACTGGACCCGGTCCGCCTCTTCCGAGAAATGATGGTCGCCCTTGGGCTGTTCGACATAGCGATAGGGTTTGCCGGCCGCCTTCAGCTTCTCGACCATCTCGCGCGATTGCTTCACCGGCACGACCCGGTCGGCCTTGCCGTGCATGATCAGGATCGGGATCGAGAAATCCGCGGCATAGTTGATCGGCGATACGGCTTTCAGGTCGGGTGCCTGGGCACGCAGCCAGTCCTTGCGCCGCCCCGAATTCAGGAAGCTGCCGTCGTAGCGGACCATCGCCGGCAGGTCGGCGACGCCGGCATAGGATACCGCGCAGCGATAGACGCCCTTGTCGCGCTGCGCCGCGCGGAACGCGGCATAGCCGCCATAGGAGCCGCCGACGATGCAGACGCGCTTCGCATCGGCAATGCCTTCGCCCACCGCCCATTTCACGGCGTCGGTCAGGTCGTCCTGCATGGCCAGGCCCCATTGGCCGCGGCCCTTTTCGGCAAAGGCGTTGCCGAAGCCGGAGGAGCCGCGGTAATTGGGCTGAAGCACCGCATAGCCGCGGCTGGCGAGGAACTGGGCCCACCAGTCCCAACTCTCGTCGTCGCGGGCGAACGGGCCGCCATGCGGCATCAGGATCAGCGGCAGGTTCTTTGCCGCCCCGCCCTTAGGCATGGTCAGCACCGCCTGGATCTCCAGCCCGTCGCGCGCCTTGTAGCGGATCGTCTTTACCGGGGAGAGCGCGTCGTTGCCCAGATCCTCGTTCACCCTGGCGAGGACATGCATCACGCCATCGTCGAGCCGGTACAGATAATAGGCGCCGGGCCGGTCCGCGCCGCCCACATAGACGATCAATGTGCTGAAATCGCGGCTCCAGGAAGTGATGAGCGCCTGACGCGTGCCGACCGCCTTGTCCAGATCCGCCTGTACCTTGGCCAGGACGGGGTCGAACCAATGAGTGCGGGGGCAGTTGTCGACATAGGCGGCGCCGATCATCTTGGTGCCGCCGTCGCCCGTGATCAGATCGTCGACGTCATAACCGGCCACGCCGAACAGCTTGTTGCCCGTCTTCAGCGAAGCGAGGTCGAGATCATAGACGGCGTCGAACCCGTCGGCATCGTCATAGGCGACCGCCTTGCCGGGCTCGGGCAGGAACATCGCGGGCACGTTGCCCAGGGTCGCATCCTTGCCGCGGGCCTTGACGACGGTGCGGAAAGAGGCGTCGGCATTGTCCCGGTACAGCAGCCGCGAACTACGCCGGTCATCGTCATAGGCGATGCCCATCCGCACGGTTCCGGCGCCGTCCGCATACCAGTCGAACACCTGGGTAACGGGATTCTGCACCCGCTTGCCCTTGCCGGTCGACACGTCGAATCGCAGCACCTCGGGCCAGAATCCGGGATCGTCGGAAAAAACCGATGTCTGCATGGCCAGCAACACGTTGGGGGACCCGTCGCTGGCGATCCACAGCAGATCGTCCGCATTCTGCGCGGCGTCGTTCTTGCCCAGGATCTGCATCGCCTTGCCATCGGCGCTGACGCCGATCGCGCGACGGATATACCAGTCGGAGCCCCCGACATTGGAGACCGCGCCGACCTTGGCGACCAGCCAGTCGTCATTGACCCACGCCCAGCCGTTCAGGTCGGAATCGCCGATGCTGAGTTGCCGGGTCTTCTGGAAATCGTCGAGCGGGATGATCGCCAGGCGCTGCACGCCCTTGATCGCGAGGCGAGTGGCGACCTTGCTGCCATTGGGCGACAGCTTCGGGCTCTCCATGAACGGCAGCCGGGCGAACAGCTCGAGCGGAATCGGGGAAGGCAACTTGGCCTGGGGCGCGGCGGCAACCGGGACGGGGGCGGGGGCCGCCGCCTTGTCCTGTGCCGCGACGCTCATCGGGGCGGACACCAGACCCGCAACCGTACAGAACAACACCCAACGCATTCACAAGCCCCCTGATTCCCCGCCCCTGTCTAGCGCGGCGAGGGGCCATCGCAAAGCGGGAGCCGCCGCATTTTGGCGCCGAAATGAAGCATTTGGCTTCCTTCCAAAACCGCGCCGGGATCGCTCCCGACGCGGCCTTGTGACAGGGGCGGCGCGCCGCCCGTGAGCGGCGAGATCAGCCGACCGCGTGCGCCAGCGCCGCGAGCAGCAACAGGGCGACGATGTTGGTGATCTTGATCATCGGGTTCACCGCCGGACCGGCCGTGTCCTTGTAGGGATCGCCGACCGTGTCGCCGGTCACCGCGGCCTTATGGGCTTCGCTGCCCTTACCGCCGTGATTGCCGTCCTCGATATATTTCTTCGCATTGTCCCACGCGCCGCCGCCCGAGGTCATCGAGATGGCGACGAACAGGCCCGACACGATCACGCCCAGCAGCAGTGCGCCGAGCGCCGCAAAGCCGCTCGCCTGGCCGGCCACCGCCGTGATGATGAAATACACCACGATCGGTGCGAGCACCGGCAGTAGCGACGGGATGATCATCTCCTTGATCGCTGCCTTGGTGACCAGGTCGACCGTGCGGGCATAATCGGGGCGGCTGGTGCCCGCCATGATCCCCGGATTGTCGCGGAACTGGGCGCGGACGTCTTCGACGACCGATCCCGCCGCGCGGCCCACTGCGGTCATGCCGAACGCGCCGAAGCTGAACGGCAGCAGCGCGCCGAGCAAAAGGCCGACGATGACGTACGGATTGCTCAACGAGAAATCGACCGCGAGATCGGGAAAGTAGATCCCCAGATCGGTCGTATAGGCGCCGAACAGCACCAAAGCGGCGAGTGCTGCGGAGCCGATCGCATAGCCCTTGGTCACGGCCTTGGTGGTGTTGCCCACCGCATCGAGTGCATCGGTGCGGTGGCGGACATCCTCGGGCAGGCCCGCCATTTCGGCGATGCCGCCGGCATTGTCCGTGACCGGGCCGTACGCGTCGAGCGCCACGACCATGCCGGCCAGCGCCAGCATCGCGGTCGCGCCGAAGGCGATGCCGATCACGCCGGCAAGCTGATAGGTCGCGATCACCGCGACCGAGATCACCAGCGTTGGCAGCGCCGGGCTCTCGAGGCTGACCGCGAGACCCTGGATGACGTTGGTGCCGTGCCCGGTCTCGGACGCCTTGGCGATCGAGCGGACCGGGCGATAATTGGTGCCGGTATAATATTCGGTGATCCATACCAGCGCGCCGGTGAGCGCGAGGCCGATCATCATGCACCAGAACAGCGCCATGCCGGTGAAACCGGTCGAGACTTCGGTGCCGCCGTCGAGGAACGATCCCCCGCCGATCACTTTGTTCATGTCGCCGAGCACATATTGGGTGGCGCCGTAGATCGCCGGGATCGACAGGATCACCGTGGTCCAGAAACCCTTGTAGAGCGCGCCCATGATCGAATTGTTGGCGCCCAGGCGGACCATATAGGTGCCGATGATCGAAGTTATGACGCAGACGCCGCCGACGAGCAGCGGCAGGGTCATCAGCTGGAACAGATGGTCGGCGTTCGGGAGGAGCAGCGCGATCGAGGCCATGGTCACGCCAATGGTGACGACATAGGTCTCGAACAGGTCGGCGGCCATGCCGGCGCAGTCGCCGACATTGTCGCCGACATTGTCCGCGATGGTGGCGGGGTTGCGGGGGTCGTCTTCCGGGATACCGGCCTCGACCTTGCCGACCAGATCGGCGCCGACATCGGCCGCCTTGGTGAAGATGCCGCCGCCGAGACGCGCGAAGATCGAGATCAGCGAGGCGCCGAAGGCCAGCGCGACCAGCGAGTCGACCACGATGCGGCGATCGGCCTGCACGGCCAGGTCCATATGGGCCTGCGCGATCAGGTACCAGAACAGCCCGGTGATGGAGAGCAGGCCGAGGCCCGCGACCAGCATGCCGGTGACCGCGCCCGAACGGAACGCCATGGTCAGGCCGCCCTGCAGCGATGTGCGTGCGGCTTCCGCCGTGCGGACGTTCGCCTTTACCGACACGTTCATGCCGATGAAGCCGGTCACGCCCGACAGGATCGCGCCGATCGCGAAGGCGACGGCCGAGGTGATGCCGAGGAAATAACCGACCACCACGGCGACGACGACGCCGACGATGGCGATGGTGCGATATTGCCGGCCGAGATAGGCCTTGGCGCCTTCCGCGATGGCGGCGGCGATGTCCTGCATCTTCTCGTTGCCGGCGCTCGCCGCGAGAATCTGCCGGCTGGTAATGATGCCATAAAGCACGGCGATCAGGCCGCAGATCATGGCCGCATAGACTATCGTCATAGATATCCTTCCCCTATTGGCGCCACGCCAGACCTTGAGGCCTGTGTCGTCGACGTTTGGGCGGAAGGTATAGAGGCGCTCGACGCGAGCGCAAGCCGCTCAGACGGCGTGCAGAAAGCCCAGCCGCGCCGGTAATGCCACCGCTTCGGTGGCATCGACCAGGCTCAGGCCCGATCCGGCGGCGAAGCGGCCGATCCGGGTGGCGGGCACCGGCAGGGCGAAGCCATGCGGGGCGGCGAACAGCAACTGGTAATCATCCCCCGCGGTCGCGGCCGCGAAGCGTGCCGCGCGGCTGTCGCCGGCAAAGGCACGACAGGCGGCCGACAACGGCACGGCGGCCAGGTCGATCTCCAGCATTAGCCCGCTCGCTTCGGCCATGCGCGCGCCGTCGATTAGCAGCCCGTCGGAGACATCCATCATCGCATGAACCAGCGGCGCGAGCGCCCGGCCGTCGCTGATGCGCGGCACCGGCCGGCGATAGGCGGCGAGCAGGCTGTCAGGCCCCGCCGCGCCGCGCGCGATGGCGAGCCCGGCACCGGCATCGCCGATCGTGCCGGTGACGTAGAGCGCGTCGCCGGCCTGTGCGCCGCTGCGCGGCGGGGCAGCGGCGTCGATACCGAAGGCGGTCAGGGTCAGCACGCGCGGTGCGCCGGAAGGCAGCGACACGGTATCGCCACCGATCAGGGCGCAATCGAGTTGCCGCAGCCCTTCGATGAAGCCGGCATCCCAGGCGGAATCCCCCGCCAGCGCATAGTTGAGCATCATCCCGACCGGCAATGCGCCCTTGGCAGCCAGATCGGACAGATTCACCGCGCCGAGCTTCCAGGCGACATCCTCGGCCGGATCGGTGGAGAGGAAGTGCACGCCTTCGACGATCGTATCGCTGGTGAGGACGAGCGGGCCACCCGCATCGAGCAGCGCGGTATCGTCAAGCAGCCCTCGCGCCGCCGGGTGCAGTGGGAGGGTGCGCAAGGCGGCGAGGAATTCGGTTTCGTTCAAACAATTCCTCCCCGGAACGGGGAGGGGGACCGCGAAGCGGTGGAGGGGGGCTTCCTCAGACGAAACGCTTGGGGCGAGCCCCCACCACCGTCCTTCGGACGGCCCCCCTCCCCGTTCCGGGGAGGATTAAGAACGAACATCCTTCGCGATCGCATCGAGCAATCCGTTCACGAACCCCGCCTCGCGCTTGTCGAAAAACGCATGCGCCACATCGACATATTCCGTGATCACCGTCGCCACCGGCACATCCGCCCGCGCGATCAGCTCATAGGTCCCGGCGCGCAGGATCGCGCGCATCGACCGGTCGAGCCGCTCCAGCGCCCAACCCTTGGCCAGCTTGCCCCTGATCGCTTCGTCGATCTCCGCCTGGCGCGCGACCGCGCCCTTGACGATATCGTCGAAGAAATCGACCTCGGCCTCGGCATATTCGGCGTCCTCGATCGTCGCGCCGAGCCGGTGCTGGTGGAATTCATGCAGCAGCGGCGCGATCGCCGTGCCCTCCATCTCATGCTGATAGAGTGCCTGGGTCGCGGCAAGCCGGGCGGCGGCGCGGGCCGTGGAGCGGGCTGAAGTTCGGCTCATAGGTTCAATTCCGTCTGGTCGCCCGCGAGGCGGAGCGCCACTGATTTCGCATGGGCAGGGAGCCCTTCAGCCTCCGCCAGTGCCACGGCCGCGGGGCCGATGGCGCCGAGCGCGGCGTGATCGAGCTGGAGGAAGCTGGTGCGCTTCATGAAGTCGAGCACCGACAGGCCGGAGGCGAAGCGCGCGCGCCGGCCGGTCGGGAGGACATGGTTGGGCCCGGCGACATAATCGCCGATCGCCTCGGGCGTGTGCCGGCCCATGAACACGGATCCGGCATGGCGGACCCGGTCGAACAAGGCCTGGGGGTCGTCGCAGGCCAGCTCGAGATGCTCGGGCGCGAGCCGATCGACCAGCGGGATCGCCTCGAACAGGTCGGCGGTGACGATGATCGCGCCGTTCGCATCCCAGCTCTCGCGGGTGACCTTGGCAGTGGAAAGCTGGCCGATCTGCAGGTCGACCGCTTCGGCCACGGCCTTGCCGAACGCGGCATCGTCGGTGAACAGGATCGACTGGCTGGTCGGGTCATGCTCGGCCTGGCTGAGCAGGTCGGCGGCGATCCAGTCGGGATCGTTCCTGCCGTCGGCAACAACGACGATCTCGCTTGGCCCGGCAACCATGTCGATGCCGACCACGCCGTAAAGCTGGCGCTTGGCCTCCGCGACCCAGGCATTGCCCGGGCCGGTGATGACGTCGACGGCGGCGATCCGCCCGGTGCCATAGGCCAGGGCGGCGATCGCCTGCGCCCCGCCGACCCGCCAGATTTCGTCGACGCCGGCGATATAGGCGGCGGCCAGCACCAGCGGATTGACCTCGCCGTCGGGCGTCGGCGTCACCATCACCAGCCGCTCGACACCGGCGACCTTGGCGGGGATCGCGTTCATCAGCACCGAGGAAGGATAGGCCGCGCGGCCGCCCGGGATATAGATGCCCGCATTCTGGATCGCGTTCCACCGCGCGCCGAGCCGGACGCCGGCCGAGTCGGTCGAGTCGCTGTCTTCGGGTTTCTGCTTGAGGTGATAGGCAGCGATCCGTTCCGCCGCGAGCTCGATCGCCGCGCGCAGTTCCGGCTCGAGCCCGTTCAGCGCGTCCAGCCAGTCGGCCTTCTCGATCCGCCAGCCGGTCTCGTTGAGATCGTGCCGGTCGAACTTCCTGGTGAACGCGTGAAGCGCCGCATCCCCCTCGTCGCGCACACTGGCGACGATCGTGCGTACGTCGCGCGCAACATCGGCGTCAGCCTCACGCCGCGCGTTGACGAGCGCGGTGAAGTCGCGCTCGAACCCGGGGTCGGAAGTGGAAAGACGGATCATGAGCGGCGTGACCTACCTAACCCGTTCGTTTCGAGCGAAGTCGAGAAACCTGGGTCAGGCGTCTTTGGCCAGTTTCTCGACTTCGCTCGAAACGAACGGGGGAAGGAGTCACACTCCGGGAGGCGCAGAGCATCACGCCGCATTGCGCATCTCCACCGCCCGCCGGAATGCATCCACCAGCGGCACCACCTCGGGCCGCGTCTTGAACGCCGCCCGGTTGACGATCAGCCGCGAGGTGACCTCGGCGATCACCTCGACCTCGACCAGCCCGTTCTCCTTGAGCGTCTTGCCCGACGAGACGAGATCCACGATCCGTGGCGCCAGCCCAAGCGTCGGCGCCAGTTCCATCGCCCCGTTGAGCTTCACGCACTCCGCCTGAACGCCCCGCGCCTCGAAATGCTGGCGCGTCACATGCGGATATTTGGTCGCGATGCGCACATGGCTCCAGCCGCGCGGATCGTCGCCCGCGGCCATATCGGCGGGCTCGGCGACCGACAGCCGGCAATGGCCGATGCCCAGATCGACCGGCGCGTAGAGTTCAGAATAATCGAACTCCGCCAGCACGTCCGATCCCACGATGCCCAGCTGCGCCGCGCCATGCGCGACGAAGGTCGCGACATCGAAGGCGCGCACCCGGATCAGGTCGATGCCGGGGTTGCTGGTGGAGAAGCGCAGCGCGCGGCTATCCTCGTCGCCGAACGCCGCTTCGGGCGAGATTCCGGCGCGCTCGAGCAGCGGCACGGCCTCGGTGAGGATGCGCCCTTTGGGGACGGCGATGATGATTGGATCGGCCATGGATGAGCGGGGCTTTACTTGCGCCCCTGCGTGGGCGCAACAGACGCGGCGAGGAGGCCCTATGTCCGAGCAGAATGTCCGCGGCGCGTTCCTGATCCAGGAACATTATTGCAATGCCATGGCCGCGCCCGCTTATGCGCGCATCTGCGCGGCGCTGGCCAGGGGTCTCAACCGCGACAGTCGGGTCGGCGCGACCTTGCTCGACTGGCCGGGCGAACCGACGCGCGCCGCGCTGCCGCTGCGACTCGTCGGCGGGTTGCACGCGCTGGTGCTGGCGGGGAAGGACGCCGGGCTCGCAGCGCTGTTCGACGGCAGCATCACTGACCCGGAGGCGATCGAGGCCGAACTCGCCGGCGTGCTCGTCGCGCATGACGCCGAGCTGCTTCCCTGGCTCGATGGCCCGCCCCAGACCAACGAGCCCGGCCGCTCCGCCGCGCTGATGACCGGCCTGCTGGAGATTGCGCGCCGTCACGGGCCAAAAATCGAAATCCTCGAAATCGGCTCCAGCGCTGGCCTTAACCTGATGATCGATCGCTACCGCTTCGATCTGGGCGGCACCATGGTCGGCCCGGCCGCCTCGCCGGTGACGATCGTGCCCGAGTGGAAGGGGCCGCCCCCGCCCGACGTGCCGATCCATATCGTCAGTACCCGGGGCTGCGACGTCCAGCCTATCGACGCGACCGATCCGGCGGCCGAGGCGCGCCTCGCCGCTTATGTCTGGGCGGAGAAGCCCGATCGCGCGGCGCGCCTGAAGACCGCCATCGCCATGCTGCGCGCCCGCCCGGTGCGACTCGACCATGCCGATGCCGCCGACTGGGTCGAGGCGCGCCTCGCCGAGCCCCAGGCCGAAGGCGTCACGCGCGTGCTGATGCATTCGGTCGTCTGGCAATATCTGCCGGAGGCGGTCGCCGAACGCATCCGTGTCGCGATGAAGGCGGCCGGCGCCCACGCCACCGCCGATCGCCCGCTCGGGTGGGTGATGATGGAACCCGACCGCGCGCTGGCGCATCAGGTCATCCGCGTGCGCAGCTGGCCCGGCGACGGTGCCTGGCAGACCGTCGCGACCTCGCACGCCCATGCCGCCTGGATCGATGCCGGCCAGCCCGAACGCGACCGCGCCGGCATCGACTTGCCCGAGGCGGCGAAGATCTCGGTCTGACACCGCTTGCGGTTGAAGCGGGCCTTGTGGGATCAGGCTGCATGACCGCATTCGACAGCTCGATACAGCAGCCCTGGACCGTCACCGGCTCGCGGCACGTCCTCCGTGATCGCTGGATCAGCGTCCGGGCCGATAGTTGCGTCACGACCGAGGGCGTCGAGATCGCGCCCTATTATGTGCTCGAATATCCCGATTGGGTTATTGTCGTCGCGATCGACGATCAGGATCGCATCATCCTGGTCGAGCAATATCGCCACGGCTGGGGTATCATGTCGCTCGAACTGCCGACCGGCGGAGTCGAGCCCGGTGATACGGATCTGGTTGCGTCCGCCGCCCGCGAGCTGGCGGAGGAAACCGGCTATGTCTCGTCCGACTGGCAATATCTGACCGCGCTCGCGCCCAATCCGTCCAACATGGCCAATAAATGTCATTTCCTCCTCGCCCGCGCGGCGAAGCGGAGTGCGGTGTCGCAGGACGATCCGACCGAACGCCTCCGCATCGTGCCGTGCCCGGTGGACGAGGTCGTTCGCATGGCCAGGGCGGGAGAGATCGTCCAGTCGATGCACGTCGCGGCGCTCGCGGTCACCTTGTCCGCGATCGGCCGGTGGTGATCGAGCGGTAACGCAGGATTTTGGTCTCTCTCGAGCCTCAGGCATTGTACAGATTCTTGTACAATATTGGGCCAAAATGTCAGCGACCCTACTGACATTTTGCCTGGCCTGGGGCCGCTGTGTCTCCGGCGGGCTGATTCAACATCTGTCGGTTGCGGTTATCCCCACGCCGACGATCAACGGGATGGGATCAACCCAGCCACGCCTGTATCGCCTGCGTCACCGCCTCGGGCGCTTCCCACGGCACGAAATGCCCGGCATCGACTTTCACAAGCGTGATGTCGGGCACCAGCAAATCGAGTCCCTCGAGCTGGCTCGGCAGCAACGCCTTGTCGCCCATGCCCCAGATCACCAGTGTCGGCTGTTTGACCGGCGGGAAAGGCGCGCTCAGGAACGCCGGGCGCTCGGCTTCCTCGCCGATATCCGGCACGACGATCGCACTGGCACGGTACCAGTTGAGCATCGCGGTCATCGCGCCCGGCTGACCCCATTCGTCGAGATAGGCCTCCTTCTCCGCCGCGACGTTCCCGAAATCGGTGTGGCGCATGAAGCTGCCGTCGAAAAAGGCGGGCAGGCCGATCGAGTCGATATATTTCTCGAAATCGGGGTTGCGGAAGGCGCGGATATACTGGCTCGCCTCGCGCTGCGCCGGGTCGTCGAACATCGATTTCTGGAAGACGAACGGGTGCGGCGCGTTGACGATGATCAGCTGCGCGATGCGGTCGGGCCGGGTCAGCGCCGCCATCCACGCGATGGCGCCGCCCCAGTCATGGCCGACCAGGGTGAAGGTCGCGATGCCGAAATGGTCCGCCAGCGCGATCAGGTCGCCGACCATCTTGTCGGGCGTATAGTCGCTGACATTCGCGGGCTTGGACGACCGCGCAAAGCCACGCTGGTCGGGGGCGAGCACGAAATGGGTCTTTGCCAGCTCCGGAATCTGGTGGCGCCAGGTGCGGTGCGATTCCGGGAAGCCGTGCAGCAGGATGATCGCGGGATTGGCGGGGTCGCCCGCGACGGCGACGTCCAGCGAGACGCCGGTGGGGAGGTCGATTCGCTGGAGGCTCAACTCCCCTCCCGCTTGCGGGAGGGGGTGGGGGAGGGCCTGTTCGCTGTCCATTCGAGGAACATGCCCTCCCCTGACCCCTCCCGCAAGCGGGAGGGGAATGCGTCACGGATAACTCACGGTCTTCGGGACCTCGGGAATCGGAATCCACTCCTTCTCATCCCCCGGTACTTTCGGAAACCGCCCGGCCTGCCAGTCCGCCTTCGCCTGGTTGATCCGCTCCCGGCTCGACGAGACGAAGTTCCACCACACATGCCGCGGCGTCGAAAAGGCATCGCCCCCGCACAGCATGACGCGCCCACCGTCCCGCGACTTGAGCGAAGTGGCCACACCGGGTTTCAAAACATAGAGCGTCATCGGCGCGAGCGGCACGCCGTCCAGGCTCGCCTCGCCCAGCGCCAGATAGACCGCGCGCTCGTCGGCATCGGCGTCGACCGGCACTTCGCCGCCCGGATCGAGCACGATGTCGGCATAGATCGTCCCGGCATAGGTCGTGGTCGGTGCGGTCTGGCCCCACAGGCTGCCCATGATGATCCGGGCGCGGGCATTGGGCGCCTCGATCACCGGCAGCGCCGATTTCTCGACATGCTCGAACGCCGGGTCCATTTCCTCCTGCGCCTCGGGCAGCGCGATCCAGGTCTGGATGCCCGACAGGTCCGGTCCCTGCGCGCGCTGGCTCGCAGGCGAGCGTTCCGAATGCACGATGCCGTGCCCTGCGGTCATCAGGTTCACCGCGCCCGGCTCGATCGTCGCGAAGGTGCCGAGCGAGTCGCGATGGTCGATCGCGCCTTCGAACAGATAGGTTACTGTCGCCAGGTTGATATGAGGATGCGGCCGCACGTCGATCCCTGTGCCGACCTCGAGATGCGCCGGCCCCATCTGGTCGAAGAACAGGAACGGGCCGACCATGGTGCGCGGCCTGGACGGCAGGGTGCGATGCACCTTGAACCCGCCAAGGTCGTGGGTGGTCGGCAGGATGGTCTGCAGCACGAAATCGTCGAGCATCAGGCGGCTCCGTTCAGGCCGAGCAGGATCTCGGCCAGGTCCTCGGGATAGATGAGTTCATGGTGCGCGGCGATGGCGTCACGGTCAAACCATTGCCAGTGCTGCATCACCCGCTGTTCCAGCTCGGTGTGCCGCGCGGTGTCGATCTCGGCCGTGTCGGTGCGGATCAGGAAATAGCGCTCGTCGGCGGTGACATGCACGCCCTCCAGCGTGACGAACTCGACCAGCCGCCGGAAGATCTCAGGCCCGGGCTCGGCATGGATGCCCGTCTCCTCGATCAACTCGCGCCGTGCCGCCTCCTCATAGGTCTCGCCCGGGTCGACCGCCCCGCCCGGCGTCGCCCAGAAAGGCGGGCGGTCGGCCGCGACGAAGCGGAACAGCAGCACGCGTCCGGCGGGGTCCATCAGCAGGATGCGCGCCGCGGGGCGCTCGGCCAGGCTCATGCCGCGTCGAGCTCGGGATAATGGCGGAAGATGCCGTCCTCGTTGAACGCGATGCGCCGCTCGCTCTTCAGATAGACAGCGATGCCGGGCAGCGCCGCCACCCGGTCGTGCAGCGCGATCAGTCCGGGATAGTCGCCCTCGATCGCCGCCATCCGCTTCGGGAACATGTACCGCAACCCCTCGACGATCTGGAACAGCGAGGTGTCGGCATAGCACCACCGGGCGCCGGTCAGCCAGTCGCCATCCTGCGCCGTCGCCGCGTCCTCGAAATGGCCGAGGAATTTGGGCAAACGCTCCTCGCGCATCGTCTTCGCCGCGCGCGCCGCCTCTGGTTTCTGATCGTGGTAATAGTCGGAGATGCTCACCGGATGATGGACGTTGTGCACCTCGGCGACGAGGTCCGCGATGGTGAGCTGCAACTGGTTGACCCAGTACCGCTGCCCCGTCGGCGCCAGATCATGCTGCTCGCCGAGATAGAACAGGATGTTGGCGACCTGCGCGATCGTCCCGTCCTTCGTCTCCAGATAGGGCGGCGCGAACGGCCCTTGGGCGCCGTGCTTTTCCATGTCGGCCATCAGCGCCTTCGCGCCCTGATCGCGCGCGCAATCCTCATAGGCGATGCCGGCCGCTTCCAACGGCAGCCGTACGAACTCGCCGCGCCCCTGGATCGAGGGCCAGTACCAGAGCCTGTAGGCCATGCTTATTCTCCCGGCGCGCGTGCCCGGATGGCGAGCGCGTGAATGCGCGAGGACAACAGATCGGCGAGCGCCTGGTTCACCAGCCGCTGACGCTGGACGCGATTCAGCCCCTCGAACGCCGGGCTTTCGACGATCACGGTGAAGTGCGATTCGCCCGTGCCGTCGTCGCCCATATGCCCGGCGTGCTGGTGGCTGTCGTTGATCACGTCGAGATGCGTCGGGTCGAGCGCCGAGGCGAGACGGGCCGCGATTTCGGAAGCGACGGAGCCGGTGGCGAGATTTGTCATGACACCTATATAGGCCGCTTTGTTCAAATCGGGGAGCCGCGTGGCGCGGGATAGTGAAAAGAAGGATCGGCCGAATGCTCGCTTCCACGGACGCGTGGAAGGGACGGGGCGATTGTGCGCGCATCCGGGCTGCGAGGTGCCGGGTGAATTCCGCGCGCCGCCGGAGGAAGGGCCGGCCAATGGCTTCGAGGGACCGCGGCCGTACCGCTGGTTCTGCCTCGACCATGTCCGCGAATTCAACGCGCGGTACAATTTCTTCCAGGGCATGAGCGCCGACGAGATCCACGATGCGCAGCGCCCCTTTTCGGGCTGGGAACGCGAGACCCGCGCCTTCACGCATAGCGGCGGCGCGGACCGCCCGCCCAAATGGGCCGATTTCAGCGACCCGCTCGACGCGATCGGTGCGCGCTTCCAGCGCAGGATGGAGGAAGCCCGGAAGGATGGCCGGCCCTTGTCGGAAAGCGACCGCCGCTCGCTGAAGGTGCTCGGCCTGCCCACCGACGTCGACCGTCGCGGCCTGCGCCAGCGCTACGCCGAACTGGTCCGCCGCTACCATCCCGACCGCAATGGCGGCGACCGCAGCCATGAAAAGATACTGCAGGACGTGATCGCGGCGTACACGCAGCTGAAGGGCGCGCCGGCCTTCGCCTGAGCCCTCGACCCGTCACTGAAATAGCTTGTGTGGTGCTCGAGTCACGGCGCCGGTCGATTCAACCTGCGCGCGCTCCGTCCTAAGCCCCTCCTGAACCAAAGGAGGAGCGCATGACCGCCATTTCCCTCGATACGCGATCGGCGCACTGAGATGCCGACAGTCCCCACGGAGCAGAACCGCGCGGGCATCGCCGGCGTGACGGATGCAAAACTCCAGCCCGGTGATTATGCCGGCACTGGCCTGCAGGCGCTCGGCGCCGGGATGCGGCAGCTCGGCGGTACGGGCGCGACCATCGCCGGCGAGATGCGGCAGCGGCAGGATCGCGACGACGAGCTCGAGGTCAAGAAGGCGTGGAACGCCTATGCCGAAGGCGCGCGGGGCATCCGGGCGGAGGCGCTCGGCAAGTTCGACACCGATCCGCAGGGCATGCTGGACAGCCTGACGCGGGATTATGGCGGCTTGCGCGACTGGATCCGCAGCGGGTTGAAGAACGAGCGCCAGCGCGGCCAGTTCGACCATGTCATCGCCGAGCGCTTCGATTATGACCTCTCCGGCGCGCTCGGCAGCGCCGAACAGGCGATGCGGCGCGGCCAGGAGCAGCAGAGCCAGCGGATCGAGCGCAATGCGGCCGACGATGCAGTCGACACCCGGGACGATCCGGCGCTGTTCGACAAGCATCTGGAGACCGGGGTGGAATCGCTGGTGGCCCGGGCAAGGGCGCGCGGCGAGGACCCGGCCATGATCAAGCGCAGCGTGACCGCCTATCGCTCCGGCGTCCAGCGCCGCGCGGTGCAGGACATGGTCGACCACGATCCGATCGCGGCGGCCAATCGTTATCGTCTGGCACGCGACGGGATGACGCCCGCGGATCGGCAGGCAACCGAAGAGATGATGTTCGAGCCGCTCGCCCACCAACTGGCGGCGCAGGAGGTGGACAAGCACCTGCTTCCCGAAGAGTGGGACGGCACGCTCTCCCCCGAACGGCGCGCGGCGATCGCGCAGGAGATCGAGGCCCAGCCCCTGAGCGGCGCACTGAAGCGCTATGCCCTGGACGATCTGGAGGATCGCGGCGCGTTCCAGGCGCGTGCCCGCAAGCAGGCGGCGGACACCGCTCGCGAAGCCAGCCTCGCGACCGCCGGGCAGCTCGGATCGGACTTCACCTCGATCACGCAGATCCCCGCCGCCGTGCGCCGCGATCTCGACGACGCGACCGATCAGGCGTTGCGGCGCCTGGCGCTGGCCAATCTCGATCCTACGCCGGCCGCCCCGGGCGGCGAGGCGGCGCTGATGATGAACATCATGGCCTCCGAAAACCCGGCCGCGTTCGCCAAGCAGGACCTGCGACTGATCCGCGCCAAGGTCACGCCTGAGGAGTATGCGAGGTTCGGCCGGATCCCGCAGGGGTTAGCGACAACAGGCACTTCGACGCGGCGGCGCGTGTTCAGCGCGATGGCTGGGGATGACCTCCAGTTTGTTGTGCCCATCGTACGCGGGGAAGTGGTCGACGCGAGCTATCAGGACGTACCCGAACCAATCCAGGCAGACGAGCCAGGGAAGGCCTCTACTCCGGCCGACATCGAACCGGAAGATGGAACAACCATCAGCCAGCCGATGACCGAACGACAGAAGCGCGAATATGACACGACGCATGGTTTTCTATCAGGTTTGGGCAATATACTCGCGGGCCGAAATTGGGACGGCACCGAAAATGGAGCCTACAAGGATAGATCAGACGCAGCTTTGGCGGGGCAGCGTGAAATAAACGACGCAATGTCCGCGCCCCTCAGCTCGGACTATCATGCAGTAAATCCTGGCCTCTCCTTCTTCGACTATCCGGCAGAGAATCGGGGTATCTACAGGTGGCATTTGACTGGCAATGGCATTGCCGCCGGAGTTCTCGACTTGGCCGCTGTCCTGCCCTGGGGCAAGGCGGCGGGCTTTCTGAGAACCGAGTTTAGCGCTGCGGATAAAGGAGTTGCAAACCTTGTTCCGCGCTTGGGGTGGAAGGGCGTGGATACTGCTCATCATAATGCAAACGTGCTTGTCAGTGATGCGTCAGGAAAGATCGTCACCCACCAGCGCCTCGTCAGCGGAAGCATGACCGCGGAGGAAAAGGCCTTGGGGTTCCCCAAGAGTATGCTGGCTTCACATACCGAAGCTCGTGCCGTCCGGGGACTCGATCTGCGTCCAGGTGATACCGTGACGATCACTGGGCAATTGCCGCCCTGCAAGCCATGTCGGGGGGCGATCAATCGAGCTGCGACTGAAGCGGGCGCAACAATCAAATATCAATGGCGTGAGGGCGGAAAGACACTAACTTGGCTAGCGACGCCGAAACGGAAGTGAGAGAATGAAGACAGCATTTTTGGCCAAGGCAGCCAGCTTCAGTGATGATGGAGATGCGACGCTGTTGGCGTTTGCGGACGACCCGTTTGAGCCTGCTAACTATGTCATGCTCGACTTGGCAAATGAGCCGGACGAGCAGGAGTTGAGGCTGGGCCTCGATGGCATCCATATCGATGCTGGGGCGCTACGTGTTGAAGGGTATGACTTGGTTGAAGATATCCGCGAAACCGATACGGGCATTGTTATAAGTCTCACTTCGGATGCTGCCCGGAAGGCGGGAGTCGGGCAGGACATCGAGATCGAACTCGAAAGCAAGGTTATCGACGGCGTCGCTGTTGGTGAGGCAGTCCGGAGGTTCAAGGATCGCTTGCCGTCGTTATAGGAGGCATCGATCAGGACCGCGGAAATTGCGCGAGGGCCCGCACCAGCATTCGCTGGCCGCGGGTCAGTAAGTCAGCTTCGGGAAGAACTCGCCGCGCCCCTCGGGAATCAGGTCGAGCAGCCCCCAGACCGGATCTACGAGGTCGCCCGCACGGTGATGCTGCCCCGGCTCCTCGGGCGCGAAGACCAGTTCGCTGCCCCAGAAATGCCGGATCGTGTCCCCGTCTTTCCGGAAGACGTTGAACATCGTCTCGTCCCAGTTCTGACCGTCTTCCAGGCCGCGCTCGGCGCGCATCGCCGGCGAGAATCCCGCCGTGTCGCCGAAATAGTCGGCGTCATACCTGTTTCCGGCGGTGGACAGGAAACGGAGATGGTTCCAGCCACGATCCTTCGCCCAGGCGACCAGCCGTGCGATCGGTGACTTGGCGACGATCCACATCGGCACGCGCTGCGACACATGCCGCGCGGCACCATCCAGGCCGTCGAGCAGATGCGTGCAGCCGGGACAGGGCAGGTCGCGCTCCGGCCCGTACATGAAGCTGTACAGGATCAGGCTCGGCTTGCCGTCGAACAGCTCGGAAAGCGTCACCTGCTCGGGCCGTTCGAACGCGCCGATCTGCTCGAACACATAATCCTCCGCCACCACCCCACCCGGCGGCAGCGCGCGGCGCAGCGCGGCGACCGCCTCGATCTGCCGGCGCAATTCCATCTCCGCATCCAGCAGCGCGTTGCGCGCCGTGCGATAGTCCTGGCTTTCATTGGGAAAGGCGAGATGTTCCATGACGGTTGCTCCTTGTCAGCCCTGTCGCGCCATCTTCTCGCGCCGGGCGACTTCCAGCGCCGAAGGCGCCTGTGTCGCAAACGATCCGATCGGCACCGGCCCGGCGGGCTCATAGGTCGCGATGATCACCCCGGTGGTCGACACCTTCGACTCGACCAGTGTCATCGCGCCGGATGTCACGCCCTCGGCGAACAGCCGTTTCCCGCCACCCAGCACCACCGGAAAGGTCATCAGGAACAGCCGGTCGATCAGCCCCGCCTCGAGCAGCGCCGGATAGAGCCTGGTGCTGCCCTGGATCAGCAGGTCGGGGCCCTGGCTCGCCTTCACCCGGGCGACGCCCGCCGCCGCATCGTCGTTGATCGCGACCGAATTGATCCAGCCCAGCGGCTCGGTCGACGACGTGACGACATATTTGGTCACCGCATCGAACTTCGCGCCGATCGGATCGCCAGGCTGGAAAGGCCAATAGGCGGCGAAGATGTCATAGGTGAACCGCCCGAGCAGCAGGTCGAAATCGCCGTCCAGCACGCCGTCCATATGCTGGCCCATCACGTCGTCCCACAGGGTGGCGCTCCAGCCGCCCAGGGTGAAGCCGCCGGTCGGGTCCTCCTCGGGCGCGCCGGGGCCCTGCATGACGCCGTCGAGCGACTGGAACGCGCCCGCGATGATCTTTCTCATGGGAATACTCCCTTTAGGCCGGCCGATTCAGGCTTTGGCCGTCTCCGCCTCGGCCAGCGCGGCGAGCTGTTCGGCCACCTTGCCCCAGCCCTCGACAAAGCCCATCGCCTCATGCTGCTTCAGCGCATCCTCGCTCCAGTGGCGCGCCCCGGCGGTGTATCGGGTCTTGCCGCCCTCGTCGGTGAACTCGAAAAAGCCCAGCATGAAGGCGGTCTGGGGAATCCACCCCGCCCTGAACGCGTCGGTGAAGACGAAGCGCCGGCGCGGCACCACCTCGAGGAACACGCCCTCCATCGCATGCGCCTCGCCGTCCGGTCCGTGCATGATCATCGCGGATCGGCCGCCCGGCCGCCAGTCCTGCTCGACGATCTCGGTCGTCCACGGCCTGGGGCACCACCATTCGGCGAGACGTTCGGTGGCGATCTGCCACACCAGCGCGACGGGCGCGTCGATCAGCCGGGTGACCGACAATTCATGCGCCCCGCTCATGCCGCGACCTCCCCGGCCAGCGCCCGCTCGATCGTCGCGATGTCGATCTTGCGCATCGTCATCATCGCCTCCATCGCGCGCCCGGCGGCTTCCCGGTCCGGGTTGGTCATCGCATCGCTCAGCGCGCGCGGGGTGATCTGCCAGGACAAGCCCCATTTGTCCTTGCACCAGCCGCACGCGCTCTCCGCGCCGCCATTGCCGACGATCGCGTTCCAGTATCGGTCGGTCTCTTCCTGGTCCTCGGTATGAACCTGGAAGGACACCGCCTCGTCGAAGGTGAAGGTCGGTCCGCCGTTGAGCCCCAGAAAGGGCATGCCCAGCACCGTGAAATCGACCGTCAGCACATCGCCCTGATGCCCGCCGGGAAAGTCGGCCGGTGCGCGGTGGACCGCGTCGATCCGCGAATCCGGAAAGGTGGCGGCGTAAAAGGCCGCGGCCTCCTCGGCCGTGCCGTCATACCAGAGGCAGGGGGTGATCTTCGTCATGACCTTCTCTCCTTTCTTACTGGCCCGGCCCGACCACGCCGAACATCACGCCGAGCGGATCGCTCGCGACGATGATGCGGTCCCCGCCCGGCACCTCCATCGGGCCGGCATGGACGGTTCCGCCATTCTTCACGACCTTGGCGGCGGCTTCCTCGATATCCGGGGCGCGGAAATAGAATTGCCAGGCGGAGGGCTGGCCCTGTGGCGGTGTCTGCATGCTCGCGCCGATCGTCTGGCCGCCCGCCTCGACGAAGATATAGTCGCCCATGTCGCCCATCGGCATCTTGTCCGGATAGATCCAGCCGAACACCTCGGCGTAGAAGGCGTTGGCGCCGGCCTGGTCGGGTGTCGACAGCTCGTTCCAGTTGCACTTGCCCATGCCCATCCGGTCCCAGGCGGTGCTGGTCCCGTCGCTGGCGCCGCGCATGATGTAGAAGGGAATGCCCTGCGGATCGGTCACCATCGCGACCCGGCCGACATCGGGAATGTCCCAGGCGGGCATCACCACCTTGCCGCCGGCCGCCTTGATCTTCTCGACCGAGGCATCGACGTCGTTCACGCCGATATAGAAGAGCCAGGTCGGCTTCGCGCCGCCCGCGACCATCGGCTCGGTCAGGCGGAGCACGCCGCCGACGAATTCGCCATTGTTGCCGCTGTCGATCATGCGATAATCCATGTCGCCGGCCGGCTTGTCCTGCACCGTCCAGCCGATCACGTCGTCGTAAAAGGCCTTGGACGCCTCGGGATCGGTCGTCATCAGCTCGTACCAGATTGGCGTGCCTTCGGGATTGGTCATCGTCGCTCTCCTGGGATTGGGGGCTTGGGGAGGATTGGGTTCAGGCGTCGAGGATAGGGGCGAAGCCGCCATAGACCATGCGCTTGCCGTCGAACGGCATCTCCTGGTCGGCGGACGGCTTCATCCGCTCATCCTCCATCACCTTGGCCATGCCGGCATCGCGGGTCGCCTTGTCGGGCCATTCGACCCAGGAGAAGACGATCTTCTCGTTGTCGGTCGCCGCCACCGCACCCTGGAAATCGGTGACCTCGCCCTTGGGCACATGATCGCCCCAGGCCTCGACCACACGCGTCGCGCCGTGATCGCGGAACACCTCGGACGCCAGGCCCGCGAGGCTGCGATAGGCGTCCTGCCTGCCGTCCTCGACCGGCACCAGATAGCCATCGACATAGCCGGTCGATCCGCCCGAACCCTGATCGAGCAACGGCGCGAAACCGCCATAGATCATGCGCTTGCCGTCGAACGGGCAATTGGCCATCTCGGCCATGCGCGGGTCTTCCATCATCTTCTGCATGCCGGATTCGAGCAGCTCTTTCGAAGGCCATTCGATCCAGCTGAACAGCACGACCTCGTCGCCCTTCGCCTTCACCGCGCGCTTGAAATCGGTGACGGTGCCGTCCGGCACCTCGTCGCCCCAATTCTCGACCATGCGCGTCATGCCGAATTCACGGAAGAACGGCACTGCCCTGGTGGCGTGCTCGATATAGGCCTGTTTGTTGGCGGCCGGCACGGCCAGCACGAAACCCTGAATATAGGTCATCGCTTCTCTTTCCTCGCTCGCTGCCCGCTCATGAAGGCAGTCGTTGTGACGTTCAGGCGTCGACGGTTTCGCTGCCGGACATGGCGGCCATCGCCGCGTCGACCTCCATCCAGGTCAGCTCGATGATATGGCCGTCGGGATCCTCGAAACTGCGGCCGTACATGAAGCCATGGTCCTGCGCGGGAACCGGGTCGGGCCGGGCTCCGGCGGCGACTGCCCTGGCAAGCGTCGCGTCGACGTCATTGCGGCTATCCTCCGTCAGGCAGATCAGCACTTCGCAGGTGGTACGCGCATCGGCGATCGTCTTGGAGGTGAAATCGGCGAAGCGGGCGTGGCTCAGGACCATCAGGCTGATCGTGTCGGAGAACATCAGCAGGGCGGTGGTGTCTTCCTGGCAGAAGCGCTCGTCCTTCGTCGCGCCGATCGCCTGGTAGAAGGCGGCCGAACGTTCGACGTCCGCCACGGGCAGGTTCACGAAGATCATCTTGGGCATGGCCAATCCTTTCCTGTGCGTTTCTGGCGAATCACTGTTTGACGGTGATGACGCATAGAGTTATTAAAAGCAACCATGGAGTTAGAAAAAATAACCGCCTCGCCTGAGGCACCAGCAAATGCCCCCAAAAAGGCGGAAAAGCGTTGGTATGACGATGCGTGCGGCACCGCCCTGGCGATGGAGCTGGTCGGCGAGCGCTGGTCGCTGCTGATCGTGCGTGAGTTGATGTTCGGCCCGCGTCGCTTCGGCGAATTGAAGAAGGCGCTCGGCGGGATCAGCGCGAACGTGCTGACTCAACGGCTCGAGGGCATGGAGGAAGTCGGCATCCTCACCCGCCAGAAATTGCCGCCGCCCGCCTCGGTGCAGGTCTACGGCCTCACGCCCTGGGGCTATGCGAGCGAAACCGCGATCCAGGAGCTTGGCCGCTGGGCGGTCCAGTCTTACCGGCACGACACCACGCTGCCGCTCAGCGCCGCGTCGATCGTGCTGTCCTTCCGCACGATGATCGACCGCTCGCGCTCGGGCGAGGTGAACCGCACGATCGGATTCCGCTTCGGCGACGACGAGTTCGTCGCGACCGTCGACGTGGCGGGCATTGCGATTCGCCGCGCCGATCCGCGCGAGGCGGATGTGATGCTCGATACGGACCCGGTGACGCTCGCCTCGGTCGTCTATGGCGGCCGCCCGATCGGAGACGCGGAATCGGCCGGATCGTTGACATTATCGGGCGATCGGGTGCTTGCGGAGCAGTTCGTCACGCTGTTTCCGTTGCCGCCCAAGACGGGTTCGGCTTGACGAACTCTGTTTCCGTTCGCACTGAGTTTGTCGAAGTGCCGTTCTTCCTTCTCGATCGTTGAAGAGGAGCAGGGCTTCTGCAGATCAGCCCGAACGGTACGAGGTCATGACGGACATACCCAACACCCAGCCCGACAGCCGCGAGACGACGATCATGGACGCACCCGACAAGATGGTGAAGGTCCGTGAGCTCTTTGGCATCGATTCGGACATGGAGGTTCCCGCCTTTTCGGAAGCCGATGAGCGCGTGCCCGATCTCGATCCGGCCTATGTCTTCGACGGCGACACCACGCTCGCGATCTGCGCCGGCTTCGCGCACAACCGCCGCGTGATGGTCCAGGGCTATCACGGCACCGGCAAGTCGACGCATATCGAGCAGGTCGCGGCGCGCCTCAAATGGCCGTGCATCCGCATTAACCTCGATGCGCATATCAGCCGCATCGATCTGGTCGGCCGCGACGCGATCGTGCTGAAGGACGGCCAGCAGGTCACCGAATTCCGCGAAGGCCTGCTGCCCTGGGCACTGCAGACGCCGACGGCTCTGGTATTTGACGAATATGATGCCGGCCGCCCGGACGTGATGTTCGTCATCCAGCGCGTGCTCGAGACCGAGGGCAAGCTGACCCTGCTCGACCAGAATCGCGTGATCCGCCCGAACCCCTGGTTCCGCCTGTTCGCCACCGCCAACACGGTCGGCCTCGGCGACACCAGCGGCCTCTATCACGGCACGCAGCAGATCAACCAGGGCCAGATGGACCGCTGGAACATCGTCGTCACGCTCAACTATCTGCCCGCTGCGGTCGAGGCGCAGATCGTGCTCGCCAAATCGGGCGAATATGACAAGCCCGAGGGCAAGCAGGTCGTCGACAACATGGTTCGGGTGGCGGATCTCACGCGCCGCGGCTTCGTCAACGGCGACATCTCGACCGTGATGAGCCCGCGCACCGTCATCACCTGGGCGCAGAACGCGCTGATCTTCGGCGATGTCGGCTTCGCCTTCCGCCTCAGCTTCCTCAACAAGTGCGACGAGGCGGAGCGGGCGCTGGTCGCCGAATATTATCAGCGCGTGTTTGGCAAGGATCTGCCCGAGAGCGTGGTCGGCAAGGGTTGAGCCGCAGCTCCATCCATCATCTTTCTTCCCCGGCGAAGGCCGGGGTCCAGTTGGGGATTTCTCTGATCGGCCGAAGCGCCCGTCTCTTTCTGTCCCGGAACTGGACCCCGGCTTCCGCCGGGAAAGCTCTAATTGGGTGATGTCGAGGTGTTGGCAATGAACGTCAGGCCCGGCTTCCCTTCCGGCAATAGTAGATTGGCAAAAGCGACGGCCGTCATGGCCGCCGTACTCCTTCTCACCGCCGCCAAAACCCCCGACTACAAGGTCAAGCCGGCCTCGGTCCCGCTGCTTCCCGGCCGCACGCTGAAGGGCGAGCAGATCGCCGTCCCCGGCGCGATCATCGCCCAAAGCCCGCTCGGTCGCCCGGAGACGGTGCTGCTGGTCGATCCGATCGACCTCGACCGGCTCGGCCAGAAGCGCCATTTCACGCGCGAGACGGTGTTCGAATCCGCCCGCGTCGATGGCATTCCGGGCGATCCGCCCGTGGTGTTCTGTGAAACCGAACAGGATCCGTCGCTCGCCAAGGCAATGGTCGGCTCGATGGGGTTCGGCCTGGTCGGCCTGCTCAGGCCGACCAAATTGGTCACGCGCTATTGCCTCTACGACACCAATGACGACGAGACGCTCGACCATGCCATCCTGATCGGCGCCAAGGGCGATTCGGGCCGGGCGCCCTTCGCCATCGCGCCCGCGCATTACGGCCTGATCCGCGGCATGCTGCTCGGTAATGGCAGCGAGCTGCGACTGCGCTATGCCGGCACGGCGGGCGAGAAGGACAGCCTCTCCTTCGATGCCGAGCTGGTGCTCTACGGCATGAACCGCCCGCTGCCCGAGACGCGGCACAAGATCTCGATCGCGAAGCTGCCGGCCTATGGCGTGATCCAGGGCGCGGTGGTGACCGTGCTCGAATTCGATCCGGAAACGAAGATCGCGCGGGTCAGGATCGACCGCGATCTTGCGCCGGGGCGTTTGGTGGTGCCAGAGCAGAAGCCATGACGACGGAAACGCCCCTCGATCGCTTCAAGGCCGTGCTCGGCGGCGCAGCGCGTGCGATCGCGCATGAGCCCGAGATCGAACTCGCCTTCACCGCCGACGCGCCGACTCAGTCGGGCAAGCACATCAAGGTGCCGATGCCGGCGCGCACCTTGCCGGCCGATCAGGTCGCCGAAGCGCGGGGATTCGCCGATGGCTTTGCGCTGCGCCTGCGCCACCATAATGCCGCGATCCACGCCAGGCAGGCACCGGCCGAGGCAGTCGCCCGCTCCGTGTTCGACGCGGTCGAGGGCGCCCGGGTCGAGGCGCTGGGCGCGCGCGGCTATGCCGGCATCGCCGCCAACCTCGCCACGGCGCTCGACCTGAAACTGCGCGCCGATCCGATCACCCGTGCCCGCAACCGCGACGAAGTGCCGCTGTCGACCGCGCTTGGCCTGATGGTGCGCGAGCGGTTGACCGGCGCTGAGGCGCCCGCGGTCACCGCGCCGGGCATGGCGCTGGTGCGCGACTGGATCGAGCAGAAGGCGGGCAAGGATCTCGACGCGCTGGCGCTGGCGATCGACGACCAGCGCGCCTTTGCCGGCCTCGTTACGCGGCTGCTCGAGGATCTCGATCTGGTCGAGGGCGATATGATCCCCGACGAAGCCGATGAAGGCGGATCCGAGGACGAAGGCACCGACGAACAGAATTCGGACGAAGGCGAGGACGGCGAGGGCGAAGGCGAACAGGGCCAGGGCGAGATCGAGGCGCGCGGTTCCGATCGCGACGCCGAATCGCAGGATGGCGAGAGCGCCGACGCCAGCGACGACGAATTCCAGGACATGGACGGCGAAGCGGGCGATGACGGCGACGAGGGCATGCTGCCCGTCCGCCCCAATCGCCCCTTCTCCGATTTCTCGCCGCAGTTCGAATACAAGGCGTGGACGACCAGCTTCGACGAAGTGATCGCCGCGACCGATCTGTGCGACGCGGACGAGTTGGCGCGGCTTCGCTCCTATCTCGACCAGCAGCTCGTCCATCTCCAGGGCGCGGTGACCAAGCTCGCCAACCGGCTGCAGCGCCGGCTGATGGCGCAGCAGAACCGCAGCTGGGATTTCGATCAGGAGGAGGGGCTGCTCGATGCCGCTCGCCTCGCGCGCGTCGTGGTCAACCCGACTCAGTCGCTGAGCTACAAGATCGAACGCGAAACCGATTTCCGCGACACCGTCGTCACCCTGCTGATCGACAATTCGGGGTCGATGCGCGGCCGCCCGATCTCGATCGCGGCGATCAGCGCCGACATCCTTGCCCGCACGCTCGAACGCTGCGGCGTGAAGACCGAGATCCTCGGTTTCACCACCCGCGCGTGGAAGGGCGGGCAGGCGCGCGAGACCTGGCTTGCCGCGGGTCGTCCGCCCCAGCCGGGCCGGCTCAACGACGTGCGCCATATCGTCTACAAAAAAGCCGACGAGCCGTGGCGCCGCGCGCGCACCTCGCTCGGCCTGATGATGCGCGAGGGGCTGCTCAAGGAGAATATCGACGGCGAAGCGCTGCTCTGGGCGCACAGCCGACTGGTTGCGCGGCCCGAGGAGCGCAAGATCCTGATGGTCATCTCGGACGGCGCGCCGGTCGATGATTCGACGCTCAGCGTGAACTCCGGAAGTTATCTCGAACGCCATCTGCGCCAGGTGATCAACTGGATCGAGACCAAGTCCCCGGTCGAGCTGGCCGCGATCGGCATCGGCCATGACGTGACCCGCTATTATGCCCGCGCGGTGACGATCATGGATGCCGAACAGCTCGGCGGCACGATCATCGAGCAGCTCGCCGCGCTGTTCGACACTGACTGAAAGAGCGGGGACGAATGATCGCCGCGCCGCCTGGCGGGTTTGTCGGCCCGGTCAAGCGATCGGTGACGATCGCCGGTCACGCGACGTCGATCAGCCTGGAGCCTTTGTTCTGGGAGGCGCTGGAGGGCGCGGCCGAGGCACGCACCCTGCCGCTCAATGCCTTGATCGCGGAGATCGACGCGCTGCGCATCACGGTCGATGACCCGCCCAATCTGGCTAGCGCCTTGCGAACGTGGTTGCTGGCGCAGCACTAACCCAACCGTCACCACAAACGTTTCGCCTGTCCGTGTCGGCACGGTCGCCCTCAGGCCGTTAGATGCGTGTACAGGATCAGGCTCCCAATCACGATCAGTGTGAGCCCACCCAGCACCTCAGCGTACCGGCCGAGAAAACTGCCGACATGTTTGCCGATCAATACGCCGGTGGTTGCCACGATCGTCGTGATGCCGCCGATCACCAGACATGCCGTGACGATATTGACGTCGAGAAAGGCAAGGCTCACACCCACCGCTGTCGCGTCGATGCTGGTCGCGATCGCCGTGGCCGCGAGGCTCAGGAGCCCATGAGGCCGGTTCGGCCGATCCATACCGTCCGTCTCCTCTGCGGGCTTGCTTGCCTGCCAGAGCATATGCAGGCCCACGCCGCCCAGGAGGGTGAAGGCCACCCAATGATCCACCTCGGCGATCCACGCGCTCAACACCAGCCCGACCGCCCAGCCGATTGCCGGCGTGATCGCCTCGAAGAAACCGAAGATGACACCAATGCGTAGCGCGTCGCGCCACCGGGTCGAATTGCCGTCAGCGCCCTTGCCGATCGCGGCGGCGAAAGCGTCGACCGACAGGCTGAGGCTAAGACCGCCCAGTGTGAGAATTCCAGTCATATCATTCTTCCCGAGGCCGTCGACAAACGATGTGGAGTCACCTCTGGCCTGAAAGAGGAATCACATCGTTGGTCTTGCCGGGCTGGCGCATGCGCCGCTGCCGTCGCCACGAACCGCGCCAAAGGCCGGGTCCGAGTATGTTGACGAAGGCCCTGCTCGAAGCAGGTGGCTACTCCCCAAGGAAGCGTCGCGATAGCACCATCGATGCAGCGGTCAACCAGCGTTGCCCTCACGAAGCCGAATTGCCGCGGAAATACGAGTGAGAATAGCTCTCAATAGCGTTGACAATGAGAGTGACTCGCAATAGCCGGACCTCGACACCAAAGGGGACAGAAATTGCGTACTTCCAGCACTTCTCGCCGCACGCCTATCGCCAAGCCCGCGTTCCTCGCGCTCTCCTGCGTCGGGGCCTTCGCCAGCAGCACGGCGTTCGCCGCCGAGGAGCCCGATCCCAAGGCGACCGATGCAACCGACGAGCAGGATCGCGAGGACGTGTTGGTCACCGGCGCCCGCGAAAAGGCGCCCAAGCAGGTCGCAGCCCCGGTCAACACCCCCAAGTCGATCGTGGTCCTGCCCAAGGAAGTGATCGAGCAGACTGGCTCGGCCAGCCTGCAGGACGCGCTTCGCACCGTGCCCGGCATCACCTTCGGCGCGGCCGAGGGCGGCAACCCGATCGGCGACCGCCCGTTCATCCGTGGCTTCGACAGCCAGGGCTCGACCTATGTCGACGGCGTGCGCGATCTTGCGGCGCAGACCCGCGAAGTGTTCGCGGTCGAAGAGATCCAGGTCGTGCGCGGCTCGGACTCGACGCTCGGCGGTCGCGGCAGCGCCGGCGGCTCGATCAACATCGTGTCCAAGCTGCCGACCGACCGCACCTTCGTGAACGCATCGGCGAGCTTCGGCACCGCCGACTACAAGCGCGTGACCGTCGATGCGAACTACAAGCTCAACGACACCATCGCCTTCCGCATCGAGGGAATGTGGCACGACCAGGACGTCGCCGGCCGCGACGCGATCTGGCAGCGCCGCTGGGGTGTCGCGCCGTCCGTCACGATCGGGCTGGGTACCGACACCCGCCTGACCGCATCCTATTACCACCTGACCAGCCATGAGCTGCCCGACAGCGGCATCCCCTATCTCTATACGATCGGCAACGCGCCCGGCACCGGCGACATCTACAGCGCGCCCGCGCTTGGGGACATCACCACCATCGGCGGCACCAAGGGCCATGTCGATCGCTCGACCTATTACGGCCTGGTCGACCGCGACTTCCGCGACGCGACCACTGATCAGGCGACGATCCGCGTCGAGCATGATTTCGGCGGGCTGACCCTGCGCAACACCTCGCGCTTCACCCACAATTATCAGGCCTATATCTTCCTGCTGCCCGACGACAGCACCGGCAACGTCTATGGTACGTCGGCGACCCCGCCGGCCGCCGGCAGCGCCGCTGCGACACGCGGCGATATCCTCACCGGCGGTTATTTGTGGCGGCGTGCCAACACCCGCTACGGCTATTCGCAGAGCATGGTGAATCAGACCGACCTGTACGGCTCGTTCAACACCGGCAGCGTCAAGCACAACATCTCGATCGGCGCCGAGTTCTCCTGGGAGAAGGCGCGGCGCGGCGCCTTCGTCACACGCGGCTATCTCAACGCCACCACCGGCGTCGAGATCCTGTCGACCGGGTCGACCGTGAGCCCGCGCTGCAACACCGCCACGGTGTCGCGCTATTATTGCACGAGCATCTTCAATCCCAACCCGAACGATCCCTGGGTGAACTATGCGAGCGACACGTCGGGCGTGACGGCGCCGATCTCGAAGATGATCCCGATCGAGGAAACCCAGAACGACGCCAACACACAGAGCGTCTATGGCTTCGACTCGATCACGCTGCTGCCGTCGCTGATCCTCAACCTCGGCGCGCGCTACGATCGCTTCAAATCGGTGCTGACGCCGGGTCAGGCCTATGCGGCGACGCAGACGGTGCAGCTCGAGCGGGTGGACAATCTGTTCAACTGGCAGGCGGGCCTGGTGTTCAAGCCGACGTCAGAGACCAGCCTCTACGCATCCTACGCCACTGCGGCGACCCCGCCGAACGCCCTGCTGGGCGAAGGACAGGAGGCGAACGCGCTGCCGACGACCGATACGGCGGCCAATCTCCTGCTGCTCGACTCGCTGAAGGTCGAGAAGACCAAATCCTATGAGGTCGGCGCCAAGGCCAATCTGTTCGACAGCAAGCTCGCGCTCAGCCTCGCCGGTTTCCAGACCGATACCGACAATGCGCGCGTCACGGGCCCGGGCAATACGGTGGAATTCATTGGCAAGCGTCGCATCCGCGGTATCGAATTCACCGCCAGCGGTCAGATCCTGCCTGGCTGGACGATCTTCGGCGGCTATACTCATCTCGATCCCAAGATCGTCGATGGCGGTTTCACCGCGCTGACGGCGGCGGCGATCACGCAGACGGTGGGCGGCGTGACGACCACCATCCAGGCCGCGAAGACGGTGCTGGTGCCGTCGGTCAACAATGGCAAGCAGGCGACCCAGACCGCGCGTGACAGCTTCACGATGTGGACCACGGTCGAGCCGGTCAGGGGTTTCTCGATCGGTGGCGGCGCCTTCTACACCAGCCGCGTGTTCGGTGGTTATGCCGACAACCGCGCGGCGACCCAGACCAATGCGGGCGTGGTCACGGTGAGCCCCGCGACCAAGATACTCTACCGCACGATCCCGGAATATTGGCGCTTCGATGCGCGGGCCTCCTACCGGTTCAACCGTAATTTCGAACTGTCGGTCAACGTCCAGAACCTGACGGACAAGACCTATTTCAACCAGGCCTATACCTCGCATTATGCCGCGATCGCGCCCGGCCGCTCGGCCTTTGCGACGCTGAACGTCCGTTATTGATGACGGCGGCCCTCGATCTCGACGGGCTGACCGCTGACGACATCGCCGCGCGCCTCTCGGGTCCTCCCGAGGAGCGCGCGGCGTTCGTTCGATCGGCGGCGGAGGCCGGTATGGCGGAAGCGCAGGCGGTGTACGGGCAGATGCTGCTCGACGGCGCCGGCGTGGCGAAGGACGAGCCCGCCGCGCTCGCCTGGTTCACCAGGGCGGCGGCGCAGCATCACCTGATAGCGATCAACATGGTCGGCCGCTGCTACGATCTCGGCTGGGGCACCGCGCCGGACAAGGCGCGCGCGGCCGAATGCTACCGCATCGCCGCCGAGCGCGGGCTCGACTGGGGTATGTATAATTATGCGACGCTGCTCGCGCTGGGTGCCGGCGTGGCGGAAGACAAGGCCGCGGCGCTCGACTGGTTCCAGCGCGCCGCGAAACTGGGCAATGCCAAGGCGATCAACTTCGTCGGCAGCTTCCATGAGGATGGCTGGGTGGTACCGCGCGACCTGGCCAAGGCCGCGCGCTGTTATGCCCGCGCGGCGCGCGGCGGGGATTTTCGCGGCTGTTTCAACCATGCGCGGATGCTCGGCGCCGCGGGCAGGGCTGATGAGGCGATGGACTGGCTGAAGCGCGCCGGCGAGACCGCGACGCCGGCCTTTGTCGACAAGGCGAGCGCCTGGCTGGCCAGTGCCGACCTGCCCGTCTTCCGCGTGCGCGGCGTCCAGGCGCTGCGCACGGGCGCAAACCGCATTTCCTCTTAATCTTTGGGCAAGCGGTCGCGCGTACATCTCGGCTCAGGAGAGCGAGATGTTCCAGACACGGCACGACCTGTTCGACCGCGCGCGCGTGGGTGCCCGCGATGACGAAGAGCACGGCGACCCCATGCGCGGCCTGTTATATGCCGTGCCGATCAGCCTGACGATCTGGGCCATCATCCTCTGGCCGTTGCTGGGCCTGATCTAGCGCCCCAGCAGTACCCGCGCCTGGCCGGCGATCTGCGCCAGCATCGCGGCGTTCGGTGCCGGGGCGTGCCGGGCACGGTCCACCACCGACTTGAACTGCGCGACGCGGCCGGCATTGGCGGCGAGCCATGTCTCGACCAGCGCCTGTGGATCGCCGCCGCCGCGGCCGAGGAATTCGAGCCGCAGCTGCTGGAAATCGCGCGCGAGGCCCGCGATGAGCAGCCGCTCCCACGGATCGCTCGACGCGATGCGCGCGGCATTGGCCTGCGCCCAGTCGAGCCCCAATGCCTGGCCGAGCCGGGTGAAGGCGCGCGTCAGCACCGCTTCGTCCAGCCCGAGCCGCTCGCCGAGATCGGCCAGGCCGACCGCGCCGTCAAGCTCGAACAGCCGCACCACCTTCTGCACCAGCTTCTTCGGCGCGCCGGCCGCCTCCAGCGTGGCGGCGATGCGCGCGCTCTGCGCGCTCGCTTCCTCTAGCAGCAGGGCCTTGGTCTGCCGGTCGAGTTGCGCGGTGCCCTTCGCCAGCCGCGCCAGCGCCGGGCCCGGTCCAGTGCCGGATCGCACGACGCGCAGCAGGTCGGCGATCTGCGAGCGGGTGGCCACCGCCACTTCCTCGAACAGCGCGATGCGCGCACCCTCGGGCATCACCGCGGTCTCGATCTCCGCCCAGAGCGCGGGAAGGCCGAACAGCCGTTCGGTCACGACGAACATCGCGGCGATGTCGCTCATCGCGGCGCCTTCCTCCTCGGCCAGCTCGAACGGGTGGAGCACGCCGAGCCGGTTGACGATGCGGTTGGCCAGCTTGGTCGCGACGATCTCGCCGCGCAGGCGATGCTCGTCGATCGCCTTGCCGAACTTCCTGCGCATCGCCGGCGGGAAGGCGGCGTGGAGATCGGGCGCCAGTTCGGTGTCGAGGCCGAGATCGGCGAGTTCGATCGCTTCCTGCAGCGCCAGTTTGGCGGTGGCGAGCAGCACCGCCAGTTCGGGCCGGGTGAGGCCATGGCCTTCCTGCGAGCGGCGCAGCAGATCGTCGTTCGAGGCAAGCCCCTCGACCGCGCGGTCGAGTTTGCCCGATGCCTCGAAGATCTCGATCAGCCGGACATAACTCGGCACCGCCTGCGCGCCGTCATTCTCCGCGATCGACAAGGCGAGCGTCTGGAGGCGGTTATCCTCCAGCACGATGAATGCGACATCGTCGGTCATCGCGGCGAGGAAGCTGTTGCGCTTCTCGTACGCCAGCCGGCCCTCGATCATCTCGCGGTTGAGCGCGATCTTGATGTTGACCTCGTTATCCGAACAATCGACGCCGGCCGAATTGTCGATGAAGTCGGTGTTGATCCGCCCGCCATGCGCCGCGAACGCGATGCGTCCCGCCTGGGTGACGCCGAGATTCGCGCCCTCGCCGATCGCGGTCGCGCGGATCTCCTCGGCATTGACGCGGAGGCGATCATTGGCCGGATCGCCGACCTGGATGTTGTTCTCGTATGCCGCCTTGACATAGGTGCCGATGCCGCCGAACCAGATCAGGTCGACGGGCGCCTTCAGGATCGCCGAGATCAGCGCGCCCGGCTCCATCTCGCTCGCCTCGAGGCCCAGTGCAGCGCGGACCTGTTTCGACAATTTGATCGTCTTGTCGGTGCGCGGGAACACGCCGCCGCCCTTGGAGATCAGCGAGGGGTTATAGTCCGCCCAACTCGACCGCGGCAGCGCGAACATGCGGTTGCGCTCCTCCCAACTCGCGGCGGGATCGGGATCGGGATCGAGGAAGATGTGGCGGTGGTCGAACGCGGCGACGATCTTCAGCGTCTTCGACAGCAACATGCCGTTGCCGAACACGTCGCCCGACATGTCGCCGCAGCCGACCACGCGGATCGACTCGCGCTGCACGTCCACGCCGCGCTCCGCGAAGTGGCGCTGGACCGAGATCCAGGCGCCCTTGGCGGTGATGCCCATCGCCTTGTGGTCGTACCCGACCGACCCGCCGCTGGCGAAGGCGTCGCCCAGCCAGAAGCCATGGTCGAGCGCGATCGCATTGGCCACGTCGGAGAAGGTCGCGGTGCCCTTGTCGGCGGCGACGACGAAATAGGGGTCCTCGCCGTCATGCACGATGACATGCGCGGGATGGACGACCTTGCCCTCGACGATGTTGTCGGTGATCGACAAGAGCGAGCGGATGAACACCCGGTAACTCTCGGTCCCCTCGGCCAGCCACGCGTCGCGGTTGGCGACGGGGGGCAGTTGCTTGGGATAGAATCCGCCCTTGGCGCCCGTGGGCACGATCACCGCGTTCTTCACGCGCTGCGCCTTCATCAGGCCGAGGATCTCGGTGCGGAAGTCATCGCGCCGGTCCGACCAGCGCAGCCCGCCGCGCGCCACCGGCCCGGCGCGCAGATGGATGCCTTCCACGCGAGGGCTGTACACCCAGATCTCGCGCCACGGCACGGGCGCGGGCAGGCCGGGGATGAGGTGGCTGTCGAGCTTGAACGCCAGCGCCGTCTGGCCCGCGGGGGCGAAGGCGTTGGTGCGCAAGGTCGCCGCGATCACATTGCGCAACGCGCGCAGGATGCGGTCGTCGTCGATCGCCGAGACGGCGTCGAGGCCCGCGTCGATCGCCGCGTCGGCCGCCAGGATCGCCTCGATCTTTGGCCCCCCTTTAACGGCGCGCGCGGGGTCGTGCGCCGCGCCGAAGCGCTCGATCAGCGCGGCGGCCACCTTGGGCGCACGGCGCAGCGCATCGACCACCGTCGCCAGCGAATAGGGCAGGCCGGCCTGGCGCAGATAGCGGAACCAGGCGCGGAACAGCACGACCGAGGCGGGCGCCATGCCCGCATCGACGATCAGCCGGTTGAACGCGTCATTCTCCGCCCCGGCCTCCAGCACCGCGGCGATCGCGCCTTCCAGCACCGCCGGTTCGCCGCGCGCCGGGTTGGCGCTCTCGACCAGGAACTCGTGCACGAAGCCTTGCGCGTCGTCGTTCAGCGCGGTCGGCACTTCCTCGATCACGCGGAAGCCGAAATTCTCCAGCACCGGCACCGCGTCCGACAGCGGCAGCGGGCCGCCGACGCGGTAGATCTTGAGCCGCGTCGCGCCTTTCGCATCGCGGAACAGCCGCACCGAGCGGTCGCCGGGCGTATCGAGCCGGCACAGGCGCAGGATGTCGCGCGCGGCCTCCTCGGCGCTGCCCGCCGCGCGATAGCCTTGCGGGAAGGTCGCGGCATGGCGCAGCGCGAGGCGCGTGGCGCGTGCCGGCTCGACCGCCTCGGCCAGCGCCGCCTCGACCGCCGGGACCCAGCCGCGCACCATGCGCGCGATCCGCGCGTCGAGCGCCGCCGTATCGGGCATCACGCCCTCGCCGCGCAGATCGATGGTGTAGCGGATCTGCGCGACCACGCTGCCCTCCATCGAGATGCCCCAGTTGAGCAGCCCGCCATGCGCCGCCTCGGCCAGCATGTCGCCGATCGCGACGCGCCGCGCGGTGGTCAGGTCGTCGCGCGGCAGCCACACGAACGCGAACAGATGCCGCCCCAGGATCGAGCGCACCAGCACCAGGGCCGGGCGCGGCCGGTCCGCCAGCGACATCGCGGTCAGCGCGACATCCTCCAGCGAGGCGACGTCGAACGCGGTGATCAGGTCGTGCGGCAGCGAGGCGAGCGCATGCGTCAGCGCCTTGCCGGTATGCCCCTTGGGATCGAAGCCGAACTTCGCCTCCAGCGCGGCGAGCCGCGCGCGCAGCACCGGCACTTCCTGCGGCGGGGCGTTGAGCGCCGAACTGGTCCACAGCCCGGCATGGATCGACAGGCCGGTGACCTTGCGCCCCTCGCGGATCGGCACCAGCACCAGGTCGAGCGGGACATGGCGGTGCACGCCCGAGATCTGGTTGGACTTGAGCAGCAGCGGCGCTTCCCCGCCCTTTTCGAACCACGCCATGGCGAGCGCGCGCGACGCCTCGGCGAGGATCGGCACGCTGTGCGGGTGGCGCGCGATGCCCAGCGGCTTGTCGCTCTTGCCCTGCCACAATTCATGGCCGAGCAGGGTGAAGTTGCGGTCGAGGAACCACAGCAGCAATTCGCCGCCCTCGCTCGTCCCCAGCGCCTCCGCGTCGGAGGCCATGCGCGCCTGCATCGGCGCCCAGTCGTCCACCGCGGAACGGACATCGGCCAGGTTGCGCTCGAGCGCGGCGAGCAGGTCGCGGCGTTCGCGCGAATCGGCGCGCTCCATCTCGATATAGATCATCGATTCGGGCTTGCCGCCTTCGCCGCTCGCCCCGCCGACGCTGGTCAGCGCGCCCGCGGCATCGCGCGTGACGCTCAGCACCGGGTGGATGATGCGATCGATCACGATGTTCTGCGCGCCGATCGTCGCCGCGATCGAATCGACCAGGAAAGGCATGTCGTCATTGACGATGGCGAGTCGCATCGTCCGGCGCGGCTCCGAGCCCGCGATCGGCTCCAGCGCGAGCACCGGCTTGCCCGGCGGCCGCGTCTCCGCGGTGGCGGCGACGAAGGCGGCGGCATCGGCCCGCTCGGCCTTGCCGAACCCCTGCAATTCCCCCGGAAGTGCGCCCTTGGTCAGCCGGGCGGCAAGCGCGTCCGACAGCGATTTCAGCGTGGTCTTGGCCATGCGGGCCCTATGCTCCCGCAAGAAAATTACCTCAACCCTTGTGGCGCTGCACAATGGATTCGGGGGGAGGGTATCCTCCCCGGAACGGGGAGGGGGACCGCGCTTGCGCGGTGGAGGGGGGCTTCCGCAAACGGTACGGCTGTGGAGAGCCCCCTCCACCATTCGCTGAAGAAGCGAATGGTCCCCCTCCCCGTGTCGGGGAGGAGTTAGTAATAGTCCTCCCGCAGCTCGCGGTAGAGATCGTAGCCGTCGTCCAGGTCGCGGTAGAGATCCTCCTCCTCGTCCCGGCTCCGCCTTTGCTCCGTCACGCCGTAGCGCGACGGGTCCAGCCAGCTCGGGTCGCGGTGCAGCACGGGTTCGGCGAAGGTCAGCGCCAGCGCGTCGGCATCGTCGGGGGAGCCGAGCCCGCGCGCCTTCATATGCTCCTTCTTCTCCAGCAGGATCGACACCTGGTCCGCGGCATAGCCATATTCGACCCCAGTCAGGTCGGCCGCCAGCGCCTCCTCGTCGGGGATCGCCCCGCCAGACAGCCAGCCGCGCATGTTGGTCCACATCTCGGAACGCTTGTTGGCGCACTTCACCCGCATCTCGCCGGCCCAGATCGCCTCGCGCCCCTTGCCGCCGAACCACACCTCATGCACGTTGGGCACGCCGAGCTGGCGCAGCCGGTCGACCACCGCGCCGCCGATATTGCCGGCGTCGACGAAGATCGCATCGGGATGGAAGCCCTGCACCTGCAGCGCGACGTCGCCCGCGAGCGTCATCGCATCCACCCCGTGCCAGCGTTTCCACGGCCGCGTCCGCGCATCCCGCCCGCAGCGGATGGCGAGGGTCGAATGATCGTCGCCGAAGCGCGCGCAATCCAGCCCGAAGATCACCGGATCCCAGGTCACCCCGCCGAACAATTCGCGCGCCCGCGCCGCCGCGACCAGATCATGCCCGATGAACTGCATCGAGGAGTTGGACGGGAACTGCCCGCGCACCCGCACCCGCACCACGTCGCTGTCCTCGCCATAGGTCGCGACCAGCTCGTCGAGATAGGCGCGGTTGACCCCCTCGACCGAGCGGCTATCGATCTGCCGCCCGTTCCACAAATGCCGGTGCCGCCCGAAACAATCACGAAAAGGGCCGGTATTGTGCGTCGGGTTGCCGAAGGCGAGGAAGATGATCTCGGTCCCCTCGTCGGTCAGCGCGCCCAGCGCCACTTCCCACACTTTCGGCGCTATGCCCGATGCTTCGTCGAAGATCAGGATGATGCGCTTGCCCTGGTTGTGCAGCCCGGCGAATGCCTCGGTATTGGCGACGCTCCAGGTGACGAGATCGGACCGCCAGCTCTTGTCGTGCCCGGCCACGGTGGAGACGAGCGACGTCGCGGTCGCGCTGAACCAGTCCCTGGTGATCGACAGGTTGTGCCATTTGACGATCTCCGGCGCGGTCTTGGTCAGCAGCTGCACCTCGGTATTGGCGGTGGCGACGATGCGCGTGTCGATGCCGGTGTCGAGGCCCCATTTGATCAGCATCGCGATCAGCGCCGATTTGCCGATGCCGTGGCCGGAGGCGCGGGCGATGCGGCACGGCATGTGCCGCGTGGCGGGGTTGGACAGGTGCGCGCCGATCGTCTCCATCACCTCGCGCTGCCACGCGCGCGGGCCGGTGACGCTGGCGAGCGGGCCTTCGCCCCAGCGAAAGGCGAACTCGGCGTACCGGACGGGATCATGCGCCAGCTTCTTCATCTCGTTGACGAGCGCGCGGCGCGACAGGGGTTTGGGGTCAGTCATAATCGGGTGTCTTTCCCACGCGGGCAAAGGCCTGCAGGATAATCTCGCCCAGCTCGTCCGCGTCGCGCTCCTCGATCGGAATGCGCCACTCCTCGGGCCGGCGGCGGCGCAGCCATTGCAGCGCCGCCTGCGGGTCGGCGAGCACGCGCCGCCGGAATCTCGCGACCTTCGGCTCGCTCCAGCTCGCGAACATGAAGGCGCGCTCGGCGGTATAGTCATAGCCGCACGCCCGCTGGTGGAGCGAATTCACCACATGCTCGTCGGCCAGGCTCTTGCCGGTGGTGCACGCCTCGGCGAAGTCCGTGTGCGTGCTGCGCCATCGGTAGAAGGTGGAGATGTCGATCTCCAGCAAATCGGCCACCTCCTCGGCGACCGATCCATTGGCATAGGCCTTGCGCGCGATATCGGCATAGGCGGGGCGATAGGTGGTAGGGCGTCCTCTTGGCATGAGGCGCTTTGTGGGGGATTCTGGGTAAGGTTTGAATCGACGGCTGGGATTTAAAGCTAAGAACTGCGAATTGCCTGCCGAAAGATCGTTAGACTGAGCATCGCTTGGGTCTGGAGTGACCGCCCTTGGGAGGCGTTGGGCTTATCCTACTGCTGCACCGGAATCACCCTGCGCTCAATCTGGCCCAGTCGACAGATATGTAGGTTGCCAAAGGGCACTCCAATCAGCAGAAGGACTGCAGTTGAAGCAAAAGGGGCACGTTTGGCGATTATGTCCAGCGGACAAAGCGGCGGAGTGCCTCTGGCAATGCGTTTCGCGTTTCCGCGAATTCGTCGGGTAACTCTCAGCAACTTTTCTTTATATAAGCTACAGCCAAACATTTCACTTCATCTTCAAGATGGCGTTCATTGCCTCGCCGGCGCTAACGGTATTGGGAAATCGACCTTCCTATCGACGGTGAATTATGGGTTGACGGGCTATGTGCCTGATCCGGCTAGAAAGTTCCTGTCTGCCGAACGGTATGTGGCTGAAGCGCACCGCTTTACTCAGCATTATTTTGATGGGCGTATCGACGAGAAAGATAGGGATTTGGCCTCCGTTACGTTGGAGTTCGACGTAGGCGAGTTCAAATTTGTGGCAACACGGGGCCTCTTTGCCAGCCAAAACTTGAGTCGCCTCCAAGTTACGAAAAATGGAGACGATTTTTTTGACGGATCCGCGCTGGCTTCTTACCAGCGCGCCGAAGAATACAAGCGCCTGCTCGCCGACGCGATTGGTTTGAAGAATTTTGATCAATTTATTTTTCTTCAGCATTTTGTCTTCACGTTCGATGAAAGTAGGCATCTTCTTTTTTGGGATGATCGCGCATCGTCACAAGTCTTGTTTCTAACGTTCGGCGGTGACCCCGAAGATGCGGCTCAGGCCGATGCTCTCAAGCGTGAGGCGGATCAGGAAGATAGCCGGGCGCGCAATGCTCAGTATCAAGCAAACAATACGCGCAAACGTATCCAAATTTTGCGAGAAGAGCTTGGCGGAGTGGGCCTCGACGCAGATTTTGACGCGCTGGCGCGCGAGCACGTGCAACTTCAAGATGCTTTGAATGCGGCTGTAGGCACTTCCGAACGAGCCGAAGCGCGCCTAAACGAGGCGGAACTAAAATTTGCGCGAGCGACTGCGGTTTTCGCCACACAGCGAGCCGCTTATTCAGACGCATTTAACCGTATGCTCACTGGACCAGTGAACGCGGCGGCGCATCCGGCCATTGTTGGGTCGCTTTCCGGCGGCGAATGCGCCATTTGTCATCACATTGGCCCGCAAATTGTTTCGACGATTGAAGCGAAGATCAGACGTCATGTCTGTCCGCTTTGTGAAAGCGATCTGACTTCTGAAGGCCATGATACGCTCGAAATAGAACAAGAACTCAGGGCGCTGGATGACAAACTCACCATTGCGAAGGGTGAGCTTGATGAGGCGGAGGCGGCACGGTCTCGCTTGGAACGCGAGCACCAGGGCCAACGCAATGCGGTAATTGAAGCCCGAGCCGCGCTTTCTAAGTTTGAAGAGGCGAATTCCTCGGTAGCTGATGCCTTGCGAGAGCATCGCAATCTTGGCAATGCTAAGCTTGAAAAGACGATTGAAAGCCTGAATGACAGTTATGCGGATTCAATTGGTGTCCGCGATAGTCACTATCGACGTAGGGATGAATTGCGGTTGCAATACAGGGAATTGCAAGACCGCTTGGAGAGCAGGTACGCTTCCACTGAGAAGGAGTTTGTTCCTCGTTTTCGTGAACTCGCTGAGTTGTTCCTTGGTATTGACCTCACTGTCGGCCTCCTTGAAACCGCACCTACAGAACTGCGCCTTGCGATAGAGCTCGATGGTGATGCGCGGCAAGATCCACAAGAACTTTCGGAAAGTCAGCGTTTCTTTATCGACATCGCTCTTCGTATGTCGTTGGCGCAGCAGATGTCGCGGGAAACAGATCGGGCGACACTTTTCATCGATACCCCAGAAGGGTCGCTCGATATCGCCTATGAGGATCGCGCCGGGGAAATGTTCGCGAACTTCGTGAAAAGCGGCCACAACATCCTGATGACTGCTAATATCAATACGTCGCTTCTCTTGAAGACCCTTGCCAGAAAATGCGGCGCGGAGCGTATGGCATTATCCCAAATGACTGGCTGGACTGAACTTTCAGACGTCCAGCAGAACGCCAGCCAGCTCTTCCATGACGCCTATGGCGAGATTTCGGATGCTCTCGAACAATCTCAGGGGGGCGGATCATGAAGATCAGCCCAGAAGCCTTTTTCGATGCGGTGACAATCATTCGCAGGATGGCTCCCGAACTCGGTGGGGTAAGCCGCTTCGAGGTGCAGCGGGTTGCCTATCTGGCATGTTTGCTTGGGCTCTATGACGGACAGCCTTTGGCTGACTGGGGGTACCTCTTTATTCGGTCCGATTTTGGCGCGCCATTCAGTGGAGACGTCAACGCAGCTATGGATTGGCTTTCAGAGCAATCGCTGATGCGTATCAGCGTGAATGGCCGTTTTGCTGAAAATTCCAATAGCAGCGACCGCCTTCGACCGTTCCTCGCAGGTCGCCTAGCCGCTCGTGAGCGTGTCCTGATTCCGGCCTGCGACAGCGCGTTGTTTCTTCCGGCTTCAACGCTCGCCGCCGGCATCGATGCAGAGCCGACATCGAAGAGTGCTGCGTTACAAGAAGGTGGGCGCCCGCTTCTCAACAATAGCGCGCAAAGCTTGCTCTATGAGCAAATCAGGGCAGTACGGCAGGTAGTCGGAGCTGCGGCAGAAGATTTACTTACTCCTTCAATGCTCTGGATGAGCTACTCGGCAAGGCAGCCGGTTTCGTCGGCGAACGGGAATGCTGTAGCGTGACTTTCGAGATCGATATGGATGCGATGCGTGAAATCGCTGAGGCCATGTATATCCCTCACGTCCAGAGGCATTTCGGATCGTCTGGCGTGGATGCTCTTCGGCAGCTCGTTAGCGCCATTCGCCGGATATACAGGGATATCGATCCCTCATTGTACGCAGGAAATTTGATCGTTTACGCTCGGCCCGCTGGCAAGCTGCCCGTGGTGGTCTTGGGCCAGCCAACCCATACTATCCCGGCGGGCCAAATGGTTCAGCACCAACTCGCAGGAAATCATTCCGTAGAGGCTTTAGCAAACGGGCGGTTGGAGATTCGAGACAGTTTGGTCGATCCGATTGCTTTGTCAGCTGAGGCGGTCGTCTACTCCTACCACGATCGAACTGAACGAGTGTATGTTGAGGGCGAGACCTTCACAATCCGCAACCCCTCGCCGGCGGCGATGGCAAGTATTTTCGCGCGCCCGACATTTTCTGGCCTTGATGCTGCGCTCACCAGATACGCCAGTGAGGTAGTTCGCAAGACTGTTTGCTTCATCCTCGCGCATGAGGCCGATGGAATTTGGGCGGATGATAATCGCCTCTTCCTTCGCGCGAAGCCCGAAGAAGTCATGAGAAGATCTCTCCATCAATATCTGCGGGATGCCTTCCCCGATGCTGAGGTACGGCCCGAGCAGATCGTCGATGAGAGCCACCCCGTGGACATAAAAATAACTTGGGCCGACACGACTCATCGCGCGATCATCGAGATCAAGTGGGTAGGAGATTCTGTCGACGAAGAGGGCAGGTTGACCACTCCGTATCGAGATGCCCGCGCTAGAGCGGGCGCTAAACAGTTGAGTGAATACCTTGATGGCGATGCTGAAACTGCCGCAGGTTTGCGTACGCGTGGGTATCTAGTCGTCTTCGATGCGAGACGTCGGGGATTGGTGGAAGGTCAGTTGACAATCACACAAGCTGACGGTCTCTATTATCGTGATCGTGGCATTGCCTATAATCCCGATTATCATGTGCAGCGTACGGATTTCGCACTTCCAGTGCGTATGTTTGCGGAGCCCCACACGGTATGAGTAATTTAATCTGATTTCGAAAATACGAGGAGTGTTTCAACCAGTTCCTTTTTGCCACCCTGCTGAGGAGAGGCTCGCATCGAGCGAAAAGGCTCCTCTGATACCTTATCGAAGCCAATAGTTTCAGCGAGTTCAGTTAAGATCTTGGCGACTGGGACGTAGACGCCGTGATAAAGGCTGTCACCTACAACGAGATATGCCCTGCCATGATGGACGAGTGAAGTATGAAGCTTTGACAGAACCGTAACCATATCGTCGAAATAAGCGACCACCATGTCTGGAATCGACTTATTCCAAAGTTCGGCTCGGACCGCTTGAAGCTCTAGTGAAACACGTTTGAGCGTTTCCGATTCCATATTCGCGGCGCCGAAGGATCGTGAAATCTGGACATGGCTTCTAAGTGTTTTGAGGCGCAATGTCCTGTTGTCACTGCCGGCGGTCAGATAGCCGCATGCCCAAAGTTCGACATTATACACGTCCGTATAGTCGAAGGAGTTCGGATAGGGTGGCGAGAAAATCGCAACATCGAAGGTGCGGTCCACGGGGATGAGCTCGCGGCAATCCCCTCGGGCAAGCTCAAAATCCAAGCATAGCCGCTTGCGATAGCGAAGGATGTCGCCAATCGCTTGTTCGGAAGCCTGACGAAACATCGCAACAACCGTCTCAGCCGTAATCAGGCGATTGGTCCAACCGCGACGGTATCGTCTGCCTTTGCCGCTGATTACGACATTACTCACCGGAACTGTCAATGAGGCCAAAACCACGCGAAGCAAACGGCGGTTCGTCGGATTTCTAATCTTGGCTATCGCTGCCCGAAAGCCGGCGATGCTGTTGGCCACAGCACGAGAAAATATATAACGGCCTTTGACGCCAGGTTCGACAAACGTTGGCGGTGCCCCCGGAAACGGATCCTCGCCTTGGTAGGGAGCGTACCTCCGAAAAACGGCATCGAGATCTGTACGCAACGCGTCCGGATTGTACGACGCGAGCTTCGCTTCGATTAGATCCGCGAGGTAGGGATTAACCTCGATCGTGAACGGTTTGGCAGCCAGGAACTGACTCGAAAGAGCGGTTGTTCCCGATCCGCCGAAGGGGTCGATTGAACTTCTGATAGGCCGCTCAAGCGCAATAGCAGTTTCTTCAAAAGCTTGCGCGATTAGCTCAGGTGCGAAAGCCTCCTTAAAATTGCGCCATGACTGGAACGCAACGAGTTCGCTTCCGGCGTTAGTCGATAGATGGAAAGGGCGACGATCGCCTAACCAATCAAGCAGCGTTACCGACTCGCATTCATCGGGTTCTGGGGCAGCGATCACATCCATTATGCCTCCAAGCGCGATGTATTGCGCGTTGAGTCATCGTTCGGTGGAAACGTCAAGGGTTATCGAAAGGCGGCTACAGGATTTCGTGCGAAAAACGGTGAGGATACCGGTGGGATACCTGTGGAGACCGGTGACAGTGCATTTTTAGCGGTGGTCCGCCAGGTATGGAGGGGGCGCCCCTCAAAAGGCAGGACCGCCTGATCTTTGATCAACCGGGCATAGGACAGGCCCCGCCACTAGGCAGAGGCAACCCGCCCGCTTCGACCGCATGACGTTTGGCGCCACCGTCGCGTCTCGTGCCCGCCTGTGCCGGGAATGGCTGAGCGATCGACATTTGCCCGATTCTGACAGACATTATCCGTTGGAAACTGACTCTGCCAAGCCGGCATACAAAGCGGGGTAGAACAACAGATGAAGGCGAGGCCGCGCCAACGGCCTGGCCCTTCCGGTTGGTCCTGGTGGCTTCGCGGCACCATCAGGGCCGATCGCCTCGCGGAGCCTCCAGGCCCCAACGCCTGGAGGTTGCTCCCTGGGGCAATGTCCGACAATCCGTCGCCGGAGAAGGTCCAATGAGGATGCCTATCGGAACCACTGGGCGTGCTGGCGAAATCTGTCCCGAAACCGGCATTTGGAAAGTGGGTGCCGTGCCGACCACGACGCACCGGTACGAAAAGGGGAGTCGCTTTCACTCCTTTGGCAAGGGTGTGGAGTGGCGGCTTATCAGCTACGAATGACGTCGGAAGCGCCCCGCGTTGGGCCCGCCTGATCTTTGGTGAACCCGGAGCGAAGCGGGCATAGGACAACTACCCCCGCCGCTCCGGCAGAGGCAGTCCCGCCCGCTTCCGACCGCATGACCTTTGGAGCCACCCGTCGCTTCGCGTGCTCGCTCGTGCCGGGAATGGCGGAGCGATCGGCAGTTGCTTGCGAGGCATTCCCGCCCCGCCGATCCCCGCTCTGCCTTGCGGACTCGGGTTGCGCTCTGATCGGACCCCTTCTGGTAGCGCGCTTCGCCCGGCCGCCAGAGTATCGAACCAACCCGGCCGGGCGGCGCGCTATGGGGCGATTCGCGAGTCTGTTGAATCAGTTGTGGCCGAAATGGCGCGCCCGTAACGTGTGACGCAGCGCCCTAACGCCCGGTAACGGACCATAACGCGCGTCACGGCGTGACAGCCAGTCGTCAGGATTGCTTGACCACTGACGTCCTGATTCCCCGGCCCTTCCCACGGTGACATGCGGCGAGATTCCTGCTATGATTTTTGACATGGGCAGGCGTTTGAAACACGCGACTGAGGCTGGCACAGGTACCAATCTGTCCCCAGCGATTGAGAAAGTGTCGCGCGAGGATGATGGTCGGATCGTTATCGACCCGGCTTCAACGCCCTCCTATAATCTGGATGCTCTCGTCGCCGGGATGACGCCGGAGACATTCCCGGAGGAGGTCGATTTCGGTCAGCCGGTGGGAAAGGAAATCTGCGGGTTTTGACGCAAACCGCCTGATTCCAAATCGCCGCGTCGATTCACTGACTCCCGCATTTCTGCTGAACTCCCCGCAGCGCCATAAAGGCGCTCGGAGAGCCAGCGATGTTCATTTCCCCGGCAAGTAAAGCGCCAAGCAAAACTGATACCCCTCGCGGAATTCGGCGAGTAAAATGACAGTCGAACTCGCATCCGATCGAATCGCGCCGTCCGTACCGGTGAAGCATTACGATACGCGCCAGTGCAGACCCGCGCCTAAATCGCGCGCAGGCCGCAAGAATCGCTCGATTTCGCCCCTCTCGCAGGTGGGTCGCATAATTCCGCGATTAGTTGCCGGCCTCCGGCAGCGCGCATCGTTGATCTACTTAGATACTACGCCATACCGCACCGATCCCGGCGCACATCACGGCCAGATCTTCGCTGCAACGCCATCACCCCCGCGACACCCCCGGCCGGGTCGTCTGGCGCGTCCAGGGCTCGATGCCCAGCCGCGCCGGCAGGTCCTGCAGCAGCGCGTTGAGCCGGTCGTTGGCGGCGGAGCGGCAGCCTTTGTCGTGCTGCAGGGTCGTCACGCCGGCATCGGGCGCGGTCCAGGTGATGCGGGTGTGCGACTGGTCGCTGATCCGCGTGTCGCACTGGGTGTCGGCGGTCGTGCCGGTGGCGGGACGATAGGCCGCGAGCGCGGCGGCGAGCGCGCGGTAGCTGGCCGGGCCGGCCTCGCGGGTCTTCACGCCCAGCTCGGCGGTGTGGCGCTCGCCGGTGAAGGTCACCGTGCCGGCCGGGCTCACCGCGACGCTATAGACCGGGCAGAAGCCGAAGCACGGGCCGACCGAGACGGCGATCGTCTCGGCGGCAGGCGGGGTTGCGGTCGCGGGCGGGGTGCCGGGGGCGGCGCAGGCGCCAAGGCTCAGCAGGGCTGCGGCCAGGGCGATCTTCGGGAACGAAACCATGGTGTCTCCAATCTCGGTTCGGCCCCCGATAGCGCCGCGAAGATGAACCGCGCGCGACGAGGGGCAGGGGGTCGGGGCTCAGGGGGTCGGGGCTCAGGGGGTCGGGTTCAGCCTGGCCGGGTCGCAGGTCGCGGCATCGGGCAGGCACATCGACCAGCCGCCGCCCATCGCCTGGTAGAGCTGGATGCGCGCGGTCAGCGCGTCAGTGCGGACCTGGAGCAGCGAGAGCTGCGCGCCGAGCAGCCCGCGCTGCGCGTCGAGCTGTTCGAGATAGGGCGAATAGCCCTCGCGGTACCGGTTCGTGGCGAGGCGCAGCCCCTCGGCCAGCGCGTCGCGCTGGCGCCGGGCGGAGGCGGCCTGTTCGTCGAGCCGGGCAGCCGCGGCCAGCGCGTCCTCCACTTCGCGGAACGCGGTCAGCGCGGCGCGGCGATAGGCGAAGGCGGCCTGGTCGCGCTGCGCCCCCGCCGCCTCGGCCTGGGCGGTCAGCCGCCCGCCCTCGAAGATCGGCGCGAGTATGCTGCCGCCGAGCGACCAGATGGTGATCGGGTCCTGCAGCAAGGTGGAAAAGGCCGCGCCCGCCGCGGCGGTGAGCCGAATTTGGGGCAGGAAGCGTTTCCGCGCGGCGGCCAGCGATTTGTCGGTCGCGGCGAGCTGATATTCGGCCTGCGCCACATCGGGGCGGCGGCGCAGCAGCTCGGACGGCAGGCCGGCCGGGATGGCGGGCTCGGCCAGCGCGTCGAGCGCCAGGCCGCGCGCGATGGCCTGGGGCGTCTCGCCGGTGAGGGTGCTGAGCACATCCTCGGTGCGGGCGATGCCGAGCTGGATCTGGGGGATGATCTGCGCGGTCGCCTCATATTCGGCCTCGGCCTGTTGCAGCTCGAGCTTGGGCGAATAGCCCCGCCCGACGCGCGACCGGGCGATGCGCAGCGACTCGGTGCGCGCGGCAAGCGTGGAGCGGGCGACCTCGAGCCGCGCGTCGAGCCCGCGCAGGGTGACATAGCCGCTCGCCGTCGCCGCCGCGACCGAGAGCCGGACGGTGTCGCGCGCCGCTTCGCTCGCCAGCCAGGCGTCGCGCGCGGCGGCGCGCTGGTCGGCGAGGCGGCCGAACAGGTCGATCTCGTAGCTTGCCTGGAGCTGGGGCTGCGCCGCATTCTGTTCGACCGGCTGGCCGAACGCGTTGACCGAGCGCGATCGGCCGCCGCTGAGCCCGGCATCGATCGCCGGCAGCATCTGCGACCGGGCAAGGGCGAGATTGGCGCGCGCCTCGCGGATGCGGCCGGCGGCGATGGCGATGTCCGGATTGTTGGCCAGCGCCTTCTCGACCAGCGCGGTGAGCACGGGATCGCCGAACGCCTGCCACCAGGCGCGGTCCAGCGGGGCGACGGGCCCCGCATCGGTGCGCCAGGCGGGCGGCGGGGCGAGCGGGGCGACGCGCGCCGTCTCCACCGCCGGGCCGGCGCAGGCGGCGAGCAGCAGCAGCGCGAGGGGGGCGATCAGGGGGGAGGGGCGCATCATGGGCGCTTGCCGCCGCGCGTGTCGATGCTCAGCTCGACCGACATGCCGGGGCGCAGCCGCGCCGCGAGCGGCTGGTTCGGGTCGATGCGGATGCGCACCGCGATGCGCTGCGCCACCTTCACGAAATTGCCCGTCGCATTGTCCGATTTCAGCACCGCGAATTCGGATCCGGCGGCCGGCGCCATGTTCTCGACATGACCGGTCAGCGCCGCATTGCCCAGCGCATCGACCTTGAACCGAGCGCTCTGGCCGATCGCCATGTCGCGCGTCTGCGCTTCCTTGTAATTGGCGACGACCCACACATTGTGGGGCACGAGGAACAGCAATTGCGTGCCCGCCGTCACATAGGCGCCGCGCCGCACCCCGATCTCGGACAGCTGGCCCGCCTCGGGCGCGCGGATGATGGTGTTGTCGAGGTCGATCTGGGCGAGGCGAAGCTGTGCCCTCGCCGCCTCGACCGACGCCTCCAGCCCGCCGCGCCCGACCATCACGGTGCGCACGTCCTGCGTGCCGATCGACCGGCTCGCCTGGGCCTGGCGCACCCCCGCCTCGGCGGCGAGCAGGGTCGCGCGGGTCTGGTCGAATTCGCGGGTCGAGATGGAGCCATCGGCGACCAGCGCCTGGGCGCGCTTCATGTCGGCCTGGGCGCGGACCAGCTGGGCGCTGGCATTGGCGATGCCGGCGTCCTGGCTCTGGATCGCGACCTCGCGCGATCGCTGCGCCTGGCTCGAATTGGCGAGCGCGGCCTGTTGCGCGGCGACGTTCGCCTCGGCCTGGGCGACGCGCGCGCGATAGATGCGGTCGTCGATCGTCGCGAGCACCTGGCCCGCCTTCACCTCGGCGAAATCCTGCACCGGCACTTCGGTGACATAACCGCTGACCTGCGGGCTGATGATCGTCACCCGGCCGCGGACATAGGCATTGTCGGTCCGCTCGCTCCAGCCGGCAAAGGGCGGCAGGCGCCAGGCGTAGAGGATGGTCAGGATCGCGGCGATCGCCACCACCAGGATCACCACGATCACCGGGGTGGACTTGGTGGCCGGGCGCCACGCGCTGGGCGCCGCTTCCGCGGGCAGCGCCGCGGCGGGCGCGGCTTCGGGTGGTGGCGCTTTCGTTTCGGTGTCGGTCATCTCATTGCCCCTGTTGCGCCTGTGCCTCTTGTGCCTTCAGCATTGCCTGTTGCAGCAGCACGACCGGCGATTTTTCCCCCCGCCGCCGGATCGACCAGCGGATCGCATAGCCCCACAGCGCCACGAAGATCGCGAGCACCCCGACCAGCAGGAACACGTCGTTGAAGGCGAGGATGTTCGCCTCGCGCGCGACCTGCTGCGCCAGGATGGCGGCGCCTTCCGCGCTGCGCAGCGCCGGGTCGCCGACCACGCCCGTCACCGCGCCGCCGCCCGCGCGCACCCGCGCCGCGACCAGCGGATCGGTCATCACGATGCGCTGGACCAGCTCATGCGAATGATATTTCTCGCGCACCACCTGGAACGTGCCGAGCAGCGCGTTGCCGACCAGCCCGCCGATGCTCTGGCTGATGCTGAACAGCACGACGAAGCTGATGAAGTTGCGCCCGCCGGCCAGCAGCGTGCGCGCGATGCCGATGACCATCGCCTGCGCCAGGAACAGCAGGGAAGCGAAGCCGATCAGCGCCTGGCTGAGGTAGAAGCTGCTCGGCCGCGTCAGGTTGTTCGCATCGGCATCCATGAAGGACGCGATGACGATCAGCACGACCGCGATGGTGATCGGGCGGGCGACATTGTCGGGGCGGAAGGTCAGGACGGCGGTGACGAGCCCGGCAATCGAGGCGAGCACGACGATCACGTTCAGCACCACCATCTGGTCGTTGATCATGCCGAGAACGGTGAGCAGCCCGACCGAGCCATAGGCCTGTTCCGACAGCAGCACGCGCACCGACGCCGCCACCGCCATCAGCCGCACCACTTCGCGCGTCGCGAGCCAGCGGGTGTTGATCAGCGGGTTGGCGCGGCGATGCTCGACGATCAGCGCGCCCGCGATCAGCGCGATGCTGGCGGCGAGCGCCCAGCCCATCCAGGCCCGCTCCGTCCACCATTCGATGCGGCCTTCGGACAGCACCGCGATCAGCAGCCACAGCCCCGGCGCGAGCAGGCCGAAGGTGAGGAAGTCGAGCGGCTCGAACACTTTCTCGCGCTCGCTCGGCGGCAGCGGCAGGCTCATCACCGCGGACAGGGTCGCCAGCGCCAGGCCGAATTCGAACCAGTAGAGATTGTGCCAGTCGCCCCATTCGAGCAGCCGCGGCGAGAAGACCCGCGCGAGCGGCGCGGCGAGCTGCGGGATGGAAATGCCGATCATCACCGCCGCCAGCCGTTTCGGCGCAGGCATCGCCTGGAAGAAATAGAGGATGGTGAGCGTGGAGAGGCCGCTCGCCGCGACCCCGCTCACCGCGCGCACCGCGACCGAGGTCCAGAAGCCATGGACGAACAGGTGCAGCAGCGTGATCGCGGCATAGGCGCCGAGCGTGTAGCGGATGAACGGCTGCAGCCCGAATTGCTGGCGGTATTTCACCAGCAACAGGTTCGCCGTGATGTTGGTCATGAAATAGGCGCCGGTCAGCCAGGCGCTCTCGTCGCTGTTGAGGCCCAGCGTGCCTTGCGCGAAGTTCAGATTGACCGTGACCAGCGCATTGCCGAGCCCGCCGGTCAGGCCGACCAGGCAGCCGATCAGGAAATAGAGGACACGCCGGCGCGCGGGATGATCGGGATTGGCCGGGGAGCCCGGCAGGGTCGGCCGTTCGTGCGGCTTGAAGACATATTCCGCCACGTCCCTGTCTTTCTTGCCCCGTTTTTCCCGACTCGATGCCCACGACTGTCGTCGGCACGGCAGGGTGCGCCTAGGGACAGCGTGTTGCCAGCGTCAATTAACACCTTGGTGCAGGATGAAATGCGGATCGTGCATCCTATCTTCGCCCTGGGCGGGGGCTGCTGGCCTCCGCCGATCCACCGAGGAGCGAGCCAGTGACGACCCCCCTTCGCATCCTGTTGCAGACGACGATCGAACCCGCCGAGGACGACTGGAGCATCGCGCGCTTCTCCGTGCTGCGCGACCTGCTCGAGCGCGCGCGGGACTATGACGGCGCGCCGCTCTACGAGGTGACCGCGCGCGACCGCGCCGCCCCGCCCGGCACCGACGATCCCGTGCTGGCGCGGATCGACGAGAGCGATTTCGACCAGCTCTGGCTGTTCGCGGTCGATGTCGGCGACGGGCTGAACGCGGCCGAATGCGCGGCGATCAGCCGCTTTCGCGCCGCCGGCGGCGGGCTGCTCGTCTCGCGCGATCATATGGACCTGGGCTCCTCGGTCTGCGACCTGGGCGGGGTCGGTGCGGCGCATCATTTCCACACGCACAATGTCGATCCCGATCCGGCGCGCCAGGCGGTCGACGATCCCTATACGACGAGCATCCTGTGGCCGAATTTCCATTCGGGCGCGAACGGCGATTATCAGGAGATCGTGCCGGTGGCGCCGGTCCATCCGCTGCTCGCCGATCCCGAGTCGCCGGACGGCCATCTGCGCTATCTGCCGGCGCATCCACATGAAGGTGATGTCTCCGCGCCGTCTGACGATCCCAGCGCGCGCGTCATCGCCACCGGACGCAGCAAGGTGACCGGGGCCGAGTTCGCGATCGCGGTGGCGTTCGAGCCGCAGGGCGGCGCCGGCCCGGCGGTCGCGCAATCGACCTTCCATCATTTCGTCGATTACAATTGGGACGTGGCGCTCGGCGCGCCGAGCTTCGTCAGCGAGCCGCCCGGCGGAAGCCTGGTCGCGACCCCCGAGGCGCTGCGCTCGGCGCGGCTCTACGTGACCAACCTGGCGCGCTGGCTCGGCGGCTCGGCGCGGGCGCGCCACCTCGACGAGCAGCTCGACGAAGCATTGGAGGAGAGTTTCCCGGCGAGCGATCCGCCGGCGATCAGCTGAGCGAGACCATGTCGCCGCGGCGCGACCGCGCGGCGACCGGCCGGGCGGATGCCGGTTTCGTCGCCCGGCGCTCGGCCCTGATCACGCCCCTGATCCCGCCCTCGAACCCGTCGAGGAACGCCGCCAGACCCCCCGGGGCTACGCCGAGGCGGCGGGCATGGGAGAGGATCGCGGCATAGTCGGCAAGCCGCGTCCTGTCGCCATCGGCGCCGAATACGAGCATCACCACCGGCATCATCGGCGCGCGCAGCTGAACCGCGATCCCGGCACGCTCGAGCAGCAGCGCATAGGCCGCGGGATCGGCATCGGCGGCGAGCGCGACGTCATGCGCCAGGCCCAGCGCGTGGTGGAGCGTGCCGCCCGTCCGTCTGTCGCCGACCGCCGCCGCGGCCTGTCGCGCGCGCAGCAGCTGCTCGGCCAGGCGACCGGCCGGGGCCCTCGACCCGATCCCGCGGCCGACCCGCTCTTCCGCGTCGCCCGGCCAGGCCATGGCCGTCGCGAACGGCCCGGCGACCGCGCCGCGCGCGGCGCCGAGCTCGGCATCCAGCATCGCCTGGGTGCCGGCGTCGACCAGCTGCTTCCAGCTGATCACGCCATAGATATAGTCGACCGACCTCCCGCCCGACGAAAAGGGCATCAGGACGCCGCGGCACAGCGTATCGTGACCGCGCCAGTCGACGAACTCCTCCTCGAAGTCGATCGGCGCGCGATCGGCGATGATCCGGCGATACTGGTCGGTCAGGCGCGACAGCAGTGATCGGTCGGGTATCGCGGCGATGTGCGCGAGGTCCTGGTCGAGCCCGCATTCCTCGCGCAGGCGCCGGCCGACCCAGACGATCGCCGGATCGGCGACGCCGCCCGCGACATCGAGCAGCACGCTGTGCGGGCCGAAATCGGCGATCGTCGCGGCATCGAGATCCTCGATCGACGGACAGGCGCGACCGCGCAGCAGCGAGACCCAACGATGATAAGCGCGGACATGCAGGCGCCGCTCGTCGGTGCCGATTTCGGGTCGCGGATGCCCGAGGTACCCCGCCGCCGAATCGGGTTCGCGCCCGGGCCCACGACCGTCTTCGAAACCGCGGACCTTATCCATGCGATTGCCACCCTTCAGGGCTTGTCCCAGCCCGTTACCCAGGCGGTGTGCACCGGATGTGGTAAATCTTGTGTAAAGCGGCGACCGCTCGCTGGCGTGAGCGCTTGTCAGCCGCCGAACCAGATGATAAGCGCCGCCCCCTCGCGAACGCCCGTCCACGGGCCGCACCGGGATATGCCGCTTTAGCTCAGTTGGTAGAGCATCGCATTCGTAATGCGGGGGTCACAGGTTCGAGTCCTGTAAGCGGCACCATTCCTTCCACGAGGGAAATCCCGGCCTGCTGCAGAAGGCCTTTCGAATCCTTCTATATGAGAGCCGAATTTTCGCGGGTGCGCTGTGTCGCAGTGCTGGCCGGTATGATTTGAGCCGCGCGTCCAATAGCGCCGTCTTCACCGATTTTGCCAGAACGCGGTTCACCTCGAGGCGGGATTCGTCGCGATCGAGCTGGAAGAACGGTACTGCACGGCGAGCGGCCCGTCAGCTCCGCTACCGCCGAGCTACACCACCAACCGGACACGACCGTCGGACATGTTCGGAACCGGGAAGATTGGCGTCGGGATGGCATTGATCTGGAGGTCGCAACGATGCCGCCAGAGGCGGCGCCAGACCCCGGGGCGTCAGGCTGGCTTTTTCATTGACGCCAGAGCTTGCCAGAACTGGGGATGATTGGTTCCGTCAGTGCCGTCAGTGAAGGAAATATCCTCAAAACCGATCGATTGCGCCCAGAAGCGTATCCAGTCGCGGTGCAGGAACACATCCAGCGTATCGGACCAGCCAAATTTACGAAAACGGCCCAGCCGGCTCTGAAAGACTGCGTGGTGCTTGGAATCTTCAAGTTCAAGAAAAGAAAATACCAAGATGCCACCGGGTTTCAGGGCACGGAAGGTGTCTTCCATGTAGAGGAAGCATTCTTCCGGATAAAGATGGGTAAATACAGACCAATGGAAAACCATATCGATCGACGCATCCGGTGCCGCGATAGTCAGCTGCCGGTGCACTACCGCATCGTAGCCGGGGCATTTGGACCGTAAATACTGGACGAGCGGCTTGACGATATCGGCGCCCTTGTATTGCCCCTGCCAGCCCGATCGTTGCAGCGCCATTGCGGTGCGCCCAGAACCGCAGCCAAGATCGTAGATCGACATTCCGTCCCGCAGGCCGTGATGCTGCAGCACCGCTACGTGGCCATCGCCCTGCCGTTCAAATTCAGACGCCGACAATGCGCCGATGGAGGCGATCATCGCCATGTCATAATCGCCGCGATACTGTCGTCGGAACCGCGCGACCAGCGCGTTGTATGATCGCACCGAATGCGCGCGATTCGCCCGCGCGAGAAGATGCTGCATCAAATTGGCCATGACCACCCCGTACCTAATCTCCATCGCCTTGCCTGACCCTCGGTTGCAGCGTCAAGCTGTTGGTCAGGCTTTTGCCTCGCCGCTGCGCGCGCTGTTTCCTCAGGCGATCGCCGCCTGACTTTCGGTTCTAGCCCAAAATCAAACGCGTCAAATCGAGGAATATGGCGGTGCGATCGTTGCTGGCAAGTTAGCCATTTTGTGACGCCTATTTTGCTAAAATTCCTTTCTAATCAAGACTCTAATTCAAATTTCCGGCTCGGAGAATATAAGAACATCCAGCTCTTATAGCGTCGGAGAAACCGGTGGCGAAGACCGGCGATATGGTGACGTTCAATCACTTTGCGCTGCCGATCGAGACGAGCGGTGCCTCGTTGCAAAAAGGCATTCCGCCTGACATTTCAGAGGGTATGGTCCTTGAGGTTGAAGTGAAGATGGTTCATACGCGCCTCAGTAATGTGGGGGCCGGCATCTCCGTTGTTGACATAGGGCGGACTCGGCGGCGTGAAGTCGCACGCGCCGTGTAATCGCGGGCGCTGGGCGTCGCGCCTGCAGGTTGCTCGAACGTGCGGCCAAGCAACGCGCGGCCAAGCTTCGGTGGCGAAGATTAAGGTGAGGTGGTTCTGAACACGACACATTCCAGGCCGGAGGTGCCGAGCAGCCGCGGGCCACGATCGGTTGCGGATCGCAAGGCCACGAAAGCAGCAGGCCGCCGTCGAACCTGCATCGTCGTGCTGGGTGCACACCGATCTGGCACCAGCGCCTTTGCCCGTGTGGCCAACTTGCTCGGATGCGCGTTGCCCAGAGATCTGATGGCTGCCAGCGAGGGGAACGCGCTCGGTCATTGGGAATCGAATGTCGTCACCACACTCAACGACCAATTACTGGCGTCAGCCGGCAGCCGCTGGGACGACTGGCTCTCGCTGAGCAACGACTGGAATGGCTCGGTATTGCGCGAAGAATTCCTTGATCGCGCGGTAGATGCATTGCGTGAGGAATACGGTGAATCGTCACTGTTCGTTCTCAAGGACCCGAGAATTTGCCGCCTATTGCCGTTGTGGCTGGAAGCGCTGACGGTGCTCGATGTTCGGCCGGTGGTGGCCATTCCGGTGCGAAACCCGGTCGAAGTGGCCGAATCGCTGGCGGCACGAGATGGATCCGCGCCAGGGCACGGCTTGCTGGTTTGGCTGCGCAACGTGCTCGACGCCGAATTTGCAAGCCGTGACCTGCCGCGCTTTGTGTTCAGCTATGAGGATCTGTTGAGCGACTGGAGCACGGTCGCAGAAGAGATGGGAAACGCGACCGGAATCACCTGGCCCCGCAAGTCGGTACTGACAGCCTCGGAAATAGATGCCTTCTTGACGCCTCATGCTCGGCATCAGGAATATAACGAGAAGATCGCGCTCGGCCCGCGTACGCCGGTTTGGGTACGTGACACTTATGCCATTCTGACAAAGTGGTGCAAACAGGGCGAGGACGGTGAGGATCGCGCCCGCTTGGACAGCATCCGCGGTGACTTCGATGCCTCGGCGCCGACTTTCGCCCAGTTGATAACGCAAGGTACGGTGCGCGGTGACGGTGTCGGGGAGGGAGTCCGGCAGCGTCAGCGATTGGAGGAGGACGTCGCCCGACTGGCTCAGGAGTTGTCGCAGGCTGAACAGCGTCATGAGGCCGCGAGCCAAGGTCTCGCCGCGGCCGAGCACGCAGCTGAATTGGCGCGCGCCGAATGTGCAGCACTGAAGCGGGTTCTGGAGGAAGCCGCAGCGGATCGGGATTCGGCAGTACAGGGTCGTGAGGCCGCGAGCCAAGGCCTCGCCGCGGCCGAGCACGCAGCTGAATTGGCGCGCGACGAATGTGCGGCACTGAAGCGGGTTCTGGAGGAAGTCGCAGCGGATCGGGATTCGGCAGTACAGGGTCGTGAGGCCGCGAGCCAAGGCCTCGCCGCGGCCGAGCACGCAGCTGAATTGGCGCGCGACGAATGTGCAGCACTGAAGCGGGTTCTGGAGGAAGCCGCAGCGGATCGGGATTCGGCAGTGTCGCTGCAGATGGCTGGGGAAGAGGAGCAAGGACGACTGGCGGCTCGTATCGTGCAAATCCAGGGCGAGACGGAAGCTCTTCGCGCGCACGATCAGGAACGTTTTGGCACGCAGCTGGCACTGGCTCAGAGTGAGGTGGAGGCGCTGCGCGACCAACTCGCCAAGGCGTCCGAGGCAGTTGTCGCATACGAAGATAATCTCGCGCGTCAGCAAGAACAGGCGGCCGAGACGATCGGCACCCTGAAGGACCGCCTTTCCCAATCGGAAAGCGCTCTTATCCAGCGCCAGGAAGAGGCGCGGCAGGCTTGGGCGGACGTCACTGTCGAGCGGCGCACGAACGAACTGCTGCGTAGCGAGCTCGACCGCACACGTGCCCGCTGTGACGCCCTTGATCTCCATTCCGCCGAGATGGAAAGGCGATCGCGCCAACAGGCAGAGGCCGTCCTGGCAGCCGAGGTGCGGATACTAGAAGCCGGATGGGCCGCCAAGGAAACCACTCTCCGGGAGACGCAGGCACAAAACCTGATTGCCCGCCAGGAGGAGGAACTGGACAAGCTCACGCTGAACCAGCGCGACCACCTGGGCCGTTTGGCTCGATACGAGGGCGAAGTGGCGTATTTGGTCAGACTGCAGTCGGAACTGGAAGCTGCACTGCGCGCTGCTATTGAACGGGCAGATTCTGCCGAACGCGTAGCCGCTACCGCACCACCACCAGACGCCCCGTCCGGGCTGGCATCCATTTCCTCGCCCACCGCTACCGATCCCTTGGTCGAAACCGCAAGCGAAGCGGCGTTAGCCGATGTCGCGAGACAGCATGGAGAGATCGCGCAATTGACGAACATGGTTGCGGAAGAGGCGCAGCGCGTTAGCCATTTGCAGGGGCGCGTCGAATGGCTGCGGGACCTTTACGACCTGCAGCGACGATTTCCACGGTGGTGGGCGCTGCTGCCGGCCAAAGAGCGGGCCCGCCGGCTGCTTGCCAGGGTTGAGGCGTCGGGTATGTTTGACGCAGCGGCATATCTCTCGAAACATCCAGATGTTGCCCAATCTCGGATGGATCCGCTGGTACATTATACCCGCCATGGCATTTTCGAAGGCCGGTCATGGTGACAGTTTTTCTGGGGGCTAAATAGTGGTTGATGTTTCAGACGAAGACGTCGCCGCCCTTCGGGCATCGGGGGTATTCGATGCGTCGTGGTACCTGACCGAATATCCCGACGTCGCGATCACCGGTATCGATCCAGCGCGGCATTACCTGTGGATCGGTCGGCGGTTGGGGCGGCGTCCTTCCGCAGGGGATACATTGGCAGCGGTCACGTCAGTCTTGGCCGAAGGAGAGGTCACCATGGTCCGTGCTGCCGTCCTTTCGGATTCGGACACCGCCTCGTTTGCTGCCCGATTGGTCAAAAAAGCGACGTCGCGGTTCAAACGCCGTGATAGCGACATCGACCCACACTTGCGCGATGTGGCCGAAAAAGGCTTTGACGTCGATTATTACATTACCGCATATCCCGACATCGCAGAGGCTGGTGTCGATCCGCTCGAACATTATCTACAGCATGGCTGGCGTGAGGGACGAAACCCGTCGCTGGCGTTCTCGACCAGATTCTATCTAGAAAATAATCCAGACGTGGCTGCCGCGGAGGTCAATCCTTTCTACCACTATCTGACGGCAGGAAAGGACGAAGGGCGCGTCGGGCGACACGAACTTGGATTTCGTTGGGATATTCTTTCGCGTCTCAAGCCCGTGGCCGATCAGATCGCCGAATACAGGTCGCACCGCAGCCCAGTCTCCTGTGATCCACGCGCGCTACTGCAAAGCAAACTTGTACAGGCGTTTAAGAAATATTCGACGAAACTGCTTCTGTCGTTCTCGCATGACGACTATACGCGGCACGTTGGCGGGGTGCAGCTTCTGCTCCGCCGTGAGGTTGAACTGCTGCGGGTTCACGGCTATTTACAAATGCACTTCTACCCGGTGCATCCCCTACCATTTCTCGATACTTCGGGCGATCCGGTACAGTTGGGCGTATTGCTGGATGGCGAACTGGTTGGAGTCTTCCATCCGCACGATATCGTCGCATGCCTGACCGATGCTGACACCGCTGCCCATGATCCCCAGTTCGTGATCCACAACCTGCTTGGCCACAACATGGATCAGGTAATTGCCATCATCACCGCGAGCGGCGCGCATCAAGGCAGTTTCTGGATACATGATTTCGCTGCTTTATATAATAATTTCAAATTGTTGCGAAACGATGTGGAATATACCGGTGTGCCGAAGCCGGACACATTGGCGTGGGAGTTGTGCGAGTTCACGAAGGCCGATTTTTCACATCGCGACGAATTCGCAAAGCTGTTCGACAGGTTTGTGGTCGACCTGCTTTCGCCTTCCCGATCAGCGTTGGCGATTTGGGAGGAAGCGGGCATCCACGCGTCACGTTCCAGCCGGGTCATTCCGCATGTGACTCTAGGAGAGGCTGGCGCATCCGGACCCAGCGAGGCGGACGAGGGGCAACCCTTACGAGTCGGCTTCATCGGCTATCCTGCCGATCACAAGGGCTGGTCGGTGTTCCAGGAATTGGTCCTGAAGCTGGGTGATGACCCGCGCTATGAGTTCCATCACCTGGGCAAGGGCCGCCGAGGTGGACTACCGGTCACATATCGAGAGGTCGTGGCTTGCGAGAGTGAACCTGACCTTATGCGCAAGGCGACGGCCGCCACGCGTCTCGACGTGGCGATCATGTGGTCGATCTGGCCCGAGACGTTTTGCCTCACCGCGTACGAGGCGCTGGCCGGCGGCGCCGCGATCGTTACCAGCGAATGCGCCGGCAACGTCGTCGATCTGGTTGAAGGAATCGGCCCGGGCATAGTCCTTAAGAGTGAGGCCGACCTCTTTGCCGCCTTTGATACGGGCGACATACTCAGATTCGCACGTGCGCGCCGCAGCGTACAACACTTTTATCTGGAATACAGCGCGATGACCATCGAGCTTCTGGAGGGTGGCGCGTGAAAGTCCTTTGCTTCTCCAGCTTCAGCTTCAGCTACCTTAATCGCGCGCGCGTACTCTATCAGAGCTTGCGTCGTCATCATCCCGACTGGCACCTCGTCGCGCTGATGACCGATAAGGTGCCGGCTGGCTTTGCTTTCGATGTCGCCGACGAGCCTTTCGATGAAGTAGTCTGGCATGACGAGTTGGGGATCGACAATGTCGAGGGCTGGTTGTTCAAACACGACATCGTCGAGATCTGTACGGCAGTTAAGGGCCCCTTTCTGGCCGAGGCGACCCGCCGCGACTTCGACGCAGTAATCTACCTCGATCCCGACACATGTCTGTTCAACCCGCTCTCCCCGTTACTGGAACTGCTCGAGGATCACGATATCGTCCTTACTCCACATCTGCTTGAGCCGGAGAAGGAACTGGGTGCCATTGTCGACAACGAAATCTGCCCGATGTGGGCGGGCATCTTCAATCTCGGTTTCGTGGCAATCCGCACCACCGGGGAAGGCGCCCGCTTCGCGCAATGGTGGAGCGACCGCCTGCTGGAATTCTGCCACGATGCGCCGGCAAAGGGCCTTTTCGTCGACCAGAAATGGTGTGACCACGTGCCGGTATTCTTCGACAAAGTGAAGATCCTGAAGGATCCGGGCTACAATACGGCCAGCTGGAACATCAATCAGCGCCGTATCCGAGTCGATGATATGGGCAATGTACGCTCGAACGACAGTCTTTTACGATTCTGGCACTTCACCAAGCTGGGCCCGCTCGGCGACACAATGACGCGGCGCTATGCGAGGGATCAGATCGTCGTTTACGAGCTATGGCGCTGGTACCGCGCGCAGGTTGTCGCAGCTACCTCGAAAGACATTCCTGATCGGTACTGGGCGTTCAGTCAGTTTGCCGATGGTACGCCAATCCAGCGTTCGCACCGTCTATTGTATCGTGAACGAATGGATTTACAGAAGGCCTTTCCCGATCCGTTCGGACGTGGGCCGTCGGGCGATTTCTCCGCCTGGTTGAGAGCCGAAGGGTTGTTGTAGGATACACTGTAATCAAGTGTATCGTGCGCTACGGCCCAAACGATCCGTTTCATGGGAGATTGGCGCACCCCGGGCAGTAATCTAGTTGCCGTTTTTAGGCTGTAGTGACAAATTGATCATTTAAGCCATAGCATGATGCTGGCGAGTTTGATGAAGCCGATGAAGTTAGCGGCAAGCTTGTCGTACCGCGTGGCAATGCGTCGGTATTGCTTGAGCTTAAAGAAGAAGCCCTTGATCCCCCACCGGTTCTTGTAGGCAATGCGGTCATAGTCGCGCGGCTGTTTGCGATGGCGTCGTGGCGGGATGACGACAATGCCGCCCTGCGCCTCGATCTTCTCGCATAGGCTGTTGGCATCATAGGCCTTGTCAGCGAGAACCTGCTCGGCCTTGAGGCCATCGATCAGGTCGTTTGCGGGCACCATGTCGTTCTGCTGCCCAGGGCCGAGATCGAAGCGAACCGGCAGGCCGAGCGCATCTACTACGGCATGGATTTTGGTGCCGAACCCGCCGCGTGACCGGCCAAGAGCCTGGGCTTCCTGGCCCCCCTTTTTTGCCGCGCTCCAGCGGCTTGGGCCTGAGCGCGGATGAGGGTCGCATCGATCGCGATCCACTCCATGTCAGGGTCGCTCGACACCGCCTCGAAAATTCGGTCGAACAAGCCTTGTATGAGCTGTTCGGGCAGGATTCGGGGTGAATGCGGGGAGTGAGAGGTGGACCAGGCTCTATCTTAGCGTTTTTACAAACGCTTACGTGTCGATCTGTCGGGTTGTAGCGCCGTGATGGCCAGTTCAGCGATTCGCACCAGCCATGTGCCTGGAACGCGGGTAGGGCGCAACCAAGACACCGACAGTGCCCACACGCGCGGTTTCATTTTCGGGCAACCTGAGCGGTCGACTCGATTGCGAATGCACCCGGCGGATTACGATACGTCAGCTTTCGGACTATGCCGGTGGGCAGCGAGACCCTTTGTCGGGATAGGCCGATCAAACGGTGACGCATAGAAGATGAATTCTGGTTTGTAGACTTCGCTGCTGCGGCTCAGCACCGGATGGTGCGTCGGATCTTGATAGGTTTCGGTTCCCCATCGCGCCTGTAGCGTAGCGAGCTCCGTTCGATACCGTTCGATGTGTTCGGGCGCCATGTCGAGGCCGCGCGACTTGCTCTCGTGATGGATCAGGACGGCGCTCGGCACGTAATAATTCTCGAAGCCGGCATGGTGCAACTTCAGGCACAGATCGACATCGTTATAGGCAATACGAAGCGCCACCTCGTCGAATCCGCCCACCGCTTCGAACCTGTCGCGCCGCACGAGGAGGCAGGCGGCCGTGACGGCGATCGCGCGGTGCGCGATTAGGGCATGCGCGAAATGACCTGCGGCGTGTTCGGGAAGGCCGCGATGCGCATGGCCCGCAGCGTTGCCCATTCCCACGGTTACGCCAGCATGTTGAATGGTGCGATCGGGATAGAGTAACCGGGCGCCGATCGCCCCCGCGTCGGACCGCACCGCGTAACGCATGAGTTCGCAGAGCCAGTGGTCGTCGATGATCTCGATGTCGTTGTTGAGCAGGCAGAGATACGCGCCGCGCGCTGCTTTGACGGCGAAATTGTTGATCGCCGAATAATTGAACGGATGCGACCAGGTCACCACCCGCACCCGGGGATCGGCACAGATTTCGGACAAAAAGGCGTGGGTCGCCGGCTCGTGGCTGTCATTGTCGGCGATCACGATTTCAAGATTGGGATAGCGTGTCCGGTCAAGCAGGCCCCGGATACAGGTCTTCAGCAAGGCGACCTGATCGCGTGTGGGTACGATGATGCTGACCAGCGGCGCCGATACGGGCAGTGGCCAGCGAATCGATGCGGTGCCGAAAGGGCCTGCGACGACCGCGGTTCCATTCACCCCCGCCAATGCGTCGCGCAGCAATGCGAGCCGCCTCGCATCGGGGCGCCGCCAATGGCACGGCGGAGTCGATGCGGTTATCCGGTGGAGATGCTGCACCGCCTGACCTTGCCGCAGCGTCGCGCGGAGCAGCATTCCGTAAATTGCAGCCTCGTCGCTCTCATCGACGCGAAGCTCACGTGCTATGGCAACTGGAACGGCGATTGCTGCCGAAAGATAATCCTGGGCGAGAAACATTTCCGGATCCCATGCCGGCTTGAACCAGGGATTGCGCCTCCAGCCGAACCGGTCGAACTCATCCTGATCGCCATAGAGGATCGGAAAATGGCCGGCGGGCATCGTGCTCAGATGAATGCCATAGGCGGCCAGCGCCATGCGCGGCAGGCGGCAATCCCGCCGCAACGGCACCAGATACCGCGTTTCCGCCGAGGACAACGCGGCCTTGAGCCCAGCTCCATAGCTGTCGAATGCGCCATCGAGCGCCGAAATGCGCGGATCATCCGGCAAGTCGGGCACATTCCCGTCCTGGCTCGTGACGAGCAGGCGCCAGTGCGGCCATGTCTGGCGGATAACCGATCGCACGGCGCGGGCGAAGTCCCCTGGTAAGACTGACCGGGCAAAATGCAGATGCACAGCGATAGCGTTCGCCTCGGCGACGACCGACGCCAGCGCAGGACGATCGGCGCGCGCACATCGGCCATTCCATTGCGCATAGGCAAAGGGCAGAGCCGCGACTGCTTCTCCGAATTGCAGGCGCGCGCGCAAGCGTCTGCCGGTGATTCGCCAATAAATGATCTTCAGCGCCTTCCCGGGGCTCAGCAACAGCAGCAGCAATGATTCCAGGACCGTCGCGATCATCACCGCTGCAGCGTCCCTTTCCGTGCAACGCGCGACGACGAGGCGCGCGTCAACGATACTTTGCGATCAATCGTTGCGCCAGGGATCGAGCTTACGAAGCATCTGACCCATCCGGGAGCGCTTTCGCTGTGATGGCAGTGGCACACCGAGATAGGAGTTCGGGCGTAGCTTACCATCGTCGATCCCGACGATGTCGCGCAGTTGTAACTGACCAAGCGTCTCATCCGAGAAGGCCGGGGTATAATATATGCAATCCTCGAAATAATAATGCGTGACTTGCGACCAGCGGGTCAGGCGTGGATCGGACTGCAGCGCGCCGCCGTGAAGCAGGTTTGCGCACCATATCAGCGCCTGGCCCTTGCGCGCCAGAAAAGTTTCGGTGGGTGTGCCGTTGGCCGCCATCATTGCGTTCCACGCGTCCGCATAGGGGTCCTGCGCCGATTCCAGATGGCTGGCATAGCCGCGGCGTCCGATCATGGAATTGCTGACGATCGGCCAGCGATGCGATCCCGGTGCATAGAAGAGCGGTCCCGCCTCGGCAGGTACATCTTCCATAGCGACCCAGACGCCACACATGAATCGCTCTGGCAGACTTGAAAAATGAACCGCGTCGGCATGCACTGCCTGTTGCGTGCCGACGGGAAAGTTGAGCGTCTGGAAAGGGAATGCGCGACGGCCATAGAGACGCGAGAGCAAATCCAGGATGGCAGGATTCACTGCGATCGCCCGGACATCCTCGTCGAACTTCCACGCATCCTGGATGCGTCTCAGGCCTTGGGTCTTGTCGCTTTCCGGGTCGTTCAGATGGGCGCCCAAGCGAGGAATCAGCGACGCGCGGATTCGATCCACCCGATGGTCGAATTCGACATCCTCGAAATCTACGACGGCGAAGCCATCGACATGCAGCTTGGTCGCAATCGCCTGTTCGGCTTCAGACAGGCCGAGATGCGGGAGTTCGGCGCGGAAGGCCGGCGACTCGATTCTAGGGACGCCGGGCAATGCCGACTTATAAACCGTCTCGTTCATGCCCGCCGTCTAATCTGAAGCCGCCAGGGGAATTACCCACTGCCGACAATCGCATCCTAAGCTTGCACCGACATCGCCCGGCATCCGGAGGTGCCGTCATTATCTTGAAATGCGTCGCTTTTCCGAACCCTTTCTAGGTGCAAGCGCCGTCGCTAGCAACCGGGCAAAGCGTCGTGCGATAACAGTACCCCGAGTCGACTTCGCCGCCCGGGCCGGTGTTACACGCGACTGGATTGGCGTCGTGGCTGGGTTATGATTCTTGTCGTGAATGAACTGCGGAGACGCCTCTCGTCAACCTTGGCGCGGTACTGGATTAAGGTGCGGGCTTCTACAACGCTTGGTAGATCGCCAGTGCCTCTTCGATGTCCTCGTAAACTTCCGCCTGGCCGTTGCGTAAAACCACCGCCAGATTGCAATACTCACGAATATAATCCACGCCGTGTGTGGCGAGCACCAAGGCGCGATCGTGCCGCTTCTCAAAAATCTCGGCGTGGCATTTCAACTGGAAATTGCGGTCGCCCACCATGATAACCTCGTCGATCAGGTAGCAATCGAATTCGATTGCCAACGAAAGGCCGAAGGCCAGGCGCGCGCGCATGCCCGCGGAATAGGTCTTTACCGGCGCGCGCAATTGCGCACCGAGTTCCGTAAAGTCTTCGACGAAACTCCGCAGATCCTTGTAATCCCGGCCGTAGATACGGGCAATGAAGCGGGCGTTGTCATATCCTGTGAGGCTGCCCTGGAAACCGCCATTGAACCCGAGTGGCCACGAACAACTCATCTTGCGCAAAATTCTGCCCGACGTCGGCATTTCGACACCGCCGATCATCTTGATCAGCGTCGTCTTGCCGGCGCCGTTGCGACCCAGCAAGCCGACGCGATCACCGCGATTGAACGTGAGGTTGATGTTTTCCAGCACACGCTTCCGCCCATGACCGGCGCGGTACGATTTGTAGAGCGATTCACAGGCGATCATTCTACCACCAAATCCCGGCGGACCCGCCGGCACAGAGCGAGGCCGATCATCATGAACACGATTGACACGAGGATTGGATTCCAAACGTCGTAATAGGGCTCCACATAGTCGCCGAACAAGCCGTAGCGGATCATCTCCATCGTGTTCACCATCGGCGACATCAGGAGATACTCGCGAATGGATGGAGGAGCCCACGAAACCATGGTGAAGGTACCGGAAAGCGGGATGGCAATATAAACTGAAACCGGCATGATCTTTTCGACGACTTCGGACATCACGGAAAGCGGCGCGAGTACGAAGCAGATCGACAGGATGAGTATGCCGTAGAGCGCCCACCCCGCGACCATCATACCTGGGTTGGCCGGGGCCGGAATATATCCCAAGAGGCCCAGGGCAAGCGCGATGAAGAGCCACGCCATTGTCGCACCGATGAATTCAATTATCACACGCACCAGGATGAAGTCCGTTATCTTAACCTGGCGATGATACAGCAGGCTGCCGTTGACTAAAAAAATACTGGTGCTCCTGGTGAACGATGAGCGCAGGAAGGTCAGCGGAATATAGCCGCTCGCAACGAAGGCAATAATGCCCACGCCGTGTTCCTCAGGCCCCTTGAGGTACGTCCACATAACGCCCACCAGCACGGCGAACAGCAATGGCTCGGCCATGATCCACAGAAAGCCGATATTCTCACGTCCAAAACGCGTCGTCAGCTCCCGGATCATGAGGGCTTTGACGACCCTGACCTGGCTTTCCCAGCCTTCGCTAAGCGCCGACATCAGCTCTCGGGCCTGTGCTCGAGGATGCCGACGACAAGCATCCAGCCGACCATATAGAGACACAGGCAGACGCCCGCCACGGTGAGAATCGAGGTCAGGCGGTTGGGCAGGAGCGCCATGTCGGGGGTGTGCGGCTCCACCACGCGTTCGAGATAGAATTGCTGCCGAAGCGCCTCAGCGCGGGATTGCTCTAGCGAAGCATTGGCCGTGCTGAACATCTGCGTCGCGAACTCCTGCTCGACGAGCAGATTTTCATATTGGGAGAGCTTGCTGGCAAGTCCGCTGGACGTACCCGTTGCACGCCCGGCCTGCCCGCTGATCTGGGTGTCGATTGCCGCGATCCGGCTCCGCAATGCCGGAATGGAAGGATTGCGAGGCGCGGCGGCCTGTATCGTCTGCAACTGTGCCTGAAGGGCCGCCCGCTGTGCGGTGAGTTCCGTCGAGACCTGCAGGACGCCGGTGGCTTCCTTGCTCGGGTCGAGCAGGCGCTCCGTGTTGCGATATTGGCGCATGGCGATGCGGGCTTTGCGAACCCGCCCTTCCGCCTCGCGCACGCGTCCCTCCGCCTCGGCGATCTGCTTGGCTTGCGCTCTCATGTTGAGACGATTGACAAGGTTTTCGCTAAGATCGAGGAGGCCAGCGGCCATGGCGTGCGCGTCCCGTGGCGTGAAGGCCTTTACCTTCAGGACGGCCAGGTTGGTATCATGATCGAGATTGGCACCGACCATATGGTTGTAATATTTATACAAGCTCTCGAATGAATCGCGCCGGAACACTGGCGGATAACCGCTCAACCAGTCCGCTTCGGGCCGCGCGAACGCAGCGCGTACGTTAATGGTCTTGGACAAATCACCGAGCGCATTGCGCGAACGAACATAATCGAGCACCTCGTTGGTCTGCTCCTCGCCGGCCGACAGTCCGGTTGTCTGGATCAGATTCGCAAGTGTCGATGATGTCGACCGCTTCTGGTCGGGCGACTTGATGACGAAGCGGGCCTCGGAGACGTAGATGTCCGATGCGATGAAACCATAATAAATCGTGCTGGCCAGAACCGGAAGCACAACCAGCAGGATGAACCATCGCTGCCGGCTGATCCATCGCCGCGTACGCGCGCCGAGTCCCGGCTCGCGCTCCGTAGCGGCACTTGCATCCAAAGCTTCCATCAACATTCGTACGCACCTCGGTAGGACGGACACATCCAGAAGACGGGCCACGTCGATGACGATCGCTCTAGGGGCAAGCGGCGTGGCGGGCAACTCTGGCATCGCTTCGGCCCATCCCGTATTCGATGCCGATCCTGCACATCATTGCCTTGGGCCAAATGGAGGTGCTAGGGCCTGTGCCCATAATGGCGCATACACCTGACTGCCTGGAGCTCATGAGTTTTTCTCGAAATTTTAGATGGGCTTGCGGCCTGAACAGGTCCGCTCTGGCGACGCTCAGCGTGATCGGTCTGTCGGCGTGCGCGACGCTGCCGTCGAGCGGCCCGACTGGCCATCAGATCGAACGTGCCGTCGCCGCGCCGGACTCGGGCATCCAGTTGGTCGAGCTCGAAGACGCATCATCATTGCCGCCCCCTCCGGTCCCTACACCATTGGCGCTGATGAACCTGGCGCCCCCGCCCACCGATCTGGTCGGACCTGGCGACGTTCTCGATATATCCGTCTACGAGTCCGGGGTGACGTTGTTCGGCGGCGGTGCGACGAAGCTTTCGTCCGATACGGCGTCGTTCGATTCCTCCGCGAAGGTGGAGCGTCTGCCGGGTAGCCGTGTGGACGATTCCGGCGATATCCAGGTTCCCTATGCCGGTCGCTTGCACGTGGCCGGGCGTACGGTCGGCGAGGTAGCCCGACAGATCCGCGGTGCGCTGCAGGGTTATTCCCAGAATCCGCAAGTCCTCGTCACGATGCGCGACGTGATCACCAACAGCGTCATCGTCGGCGGCGAGGTGAACAGGCCTGGTCGCCTGGTGCTGCCGACGAATCGTGAGACTGTCGCAGACGCGATCGCGCTTGCTGGTGGATACCGCGGCGACGTGAAGGATCTTGCCGTCCGGCTGCAACGTCAAAACGTGACCGAAGAGTTTCGCCTGAGCGATGCGGTGAGCGGCATTCAAGCGGAGCTTCGGGTCTATCCCGGCGACCGCTTGTCGATTGTTCGCGCGCCGCGAAGCTTTTCGGTGATGGGCGCGCCTGGGCAGGTCCAGCTTTTTCCGTTCGGCGCACCCAATATTTCTCTGGTCGAAGCCGTGGCGCAAGCGGGCGGTTCCAGCCCAGCATTCGGCGACCCCGCTGCCATCTTCGTATTTCGCTACGTTCTCGACAAGGATGGCGTATTGCGCCCCGTCGTCTATCACGTGAACATGATGAAAGCCGGCAGCTATTTCCTGGCGCAGCGGTTCATGACGCAGGACAAAGATGTACTGTATATTGGCAATGCGCGCGCGAATCAGCCGAGCAAGCTCGTTCAGATTATCAGTCAGTTGTTCTCGCCGATCGTGACAGCCACGAGCGCGGTTCAGCTGCTAAAGTGATCACAATGACCAAGTGTGACACCGCCCCCAGCATCACGCCTCAGCGATTCGACGCGTTATGATGGGCGGCCACGTTTAGGAACATGCCAGCTGCGCCAGCTGGAACAGTGCCGCGGGCGTGGCTGACGGTTCTGCGCCTTGCGCTTGCGGCCAGGCCGGGCCTGGCGTTGAGCGGGCTCTACGCGCTGTTGCGTGGCCTAAGGGTGCGGGGCTGGAATCGGCTTTGCCTGGCCGCCGCCGAGCACCCTGGCCATTATGACGCCTGGATCAAGGCGGTCGAACCGGGGATGTTGCCACCCAGGGACAGTGCCGTGTCCGATCGTGTCGGCGCGGTCCTGCTGGACGGCGACAGTGCCGTGACGCGCGCGAGCCTCACCGCATCCTTCGGTCACGATCTCCCGATTTTCAACGCGTCCACCGATTTTCCCCTATCCGGCCATCCGCCCTGGCTCCTGCCGATCCGCGCTGGGGACTGCGTGGCCCCTGCACTGGGCGCTGTGCTGGCTACGCGCTTGAAGAGCTGTGACTCGCAGCTCGTTTATTGGGACGAGGATCAGCTGGATTCGGGCCGCCGGTGCGCGCCCTGGATCAAGCCCGATTGGGACTCGCTGCTTTTTCAAGCGCATGATGGTCTGGTCGGCAGTTGCGCGGTGCGGGCGGATGCGGTGATCGCTGGGCAGGTCGAGGACTGGGCTGCACTTTTGCGGGACATTGCGGAGAGGGACGGTGCCCCGCTTCATCTTCCGCTCGTCCTGACACACCGGCGAGGGGCGCGCATGACTTCCATATGCCCCCCGGCCGCCGCGTCGCCAGTCGCGATCAGCGTGATCATTCCGACGCGCGACGGGGCGGATCTGCTGGAAATCTGCCTGGACGGCCTGTCAAGAACCAGGTTTCCTGGTGCCCGCGAAATCATCATCGTCGACAATGATAGCAGGGAACCCCGCACGAGGGTGCTGTTCGAGCAGTTGGAGGCAACGGGAGCCGCGCGTATCGTCGCACAGCCAGGTCCCTTCAACTTCGCGGCGCTGGCCAATGTCGGCGTCGCCTCGGCGAGCGGGGATCTGGTCTGCTTGCTCAACAACGACATCGAAATTGCTTCGTCCGACTGGCTTGAACAGATGACGGTATTGGCGTTGCGCGATGAGGTCGGCGCAGTAGGTGCCAGGCTGCTATATCCCGACGGCGCGATTCAACATGCCGGAGTCGCGCTGGGGATCGGCGGCGCCGCCGGGCATGTCGACAAGGGGGTTCGGCCCGTTCCGGGAAAGTTCGCGCCCTGGCATGACGAAACCCGCACCGTATCCGCTGTCACCGGCGCGTGCCTGCTCGTCGACCGGGCAAAGTTTGTAGCGGTCGGCGGTATGGACGAACGACACTTCGCAATTGATTTCAACGATGTCGATCTGTGCCTGAGACTGGCCGCGCGAGGATGGCGAACGGTATATTGCGCGCACGCGACGCTGATCCATCATGAGTCCCGCTCACGCGGCAAGATACGCCGGGGCGCCAGCCTTGTTCGATTCGAGCGCGAACTTGGCGCCTTGCGTTCCCGCTGGGGCACGGAAACGGCTGTCGATCCGTACCACAGCACCTTGTTTCGCCGACAATCCGAACGATGCCTGCTGGCATTCTGACCTCGCAGGAAGCGGCGGTGCCGCCGACTCGCCCCTTGCCGGAGGTAACTCTGCTGACGGTGACGGACGTCGGCCTGGCGGCGACCGCGCATGCGCTGGAGCTCTCGCAGCGAGGGCTACGCTTCGGCGAAGTATTGTTCCTGAGCGATCGTCCACCGCCGCCGGGTACGCGGGCCGAGTGGAGGCCAATTCCGCCCCTCGGTTCGCGAGCCGGATATTCGCGCTTTATGTTGCATCAGCTCGCGGCGCATCTCACGACCCCACATGCCCTTTGTGTGCAGTGGGACGGCTATGTTCTCGACTCGACCCGGTGGGACTCCGCCTTTCTCGACTATGACTATATCGGTGCGCCCTGGCCTCATTTCGCTGATGGACCGCGGGTCGGAAACGGGGGGTTTTCCCTGCGATCTCGTAGGCTTATTGAGGCCTGCGCGGCGCTTCCGATTTCCGAAGAGCCCGAAGATATTGCAATTTGCCGCACCCATCGCCGGTTGCTGGAGGAGCGCTTCGGGTTACGCTTTGCGCCCGAAGAGGTGGCGCGGCGCTTTGCCTATGAGCGCATGATACCGACGGGCGACGAGTTCGGCTTTCATGGTGCGCTCAATATGCTCGACCACGTATCGCCCGATGAGCTCGTCGCGCTTTTCAAGGGCATCGAACCCGGTCTCCTGAATCGACGCGAGCACCAGGAGATTTTTCGCCAGGCTCTCAGCAGGCGGAACCTGCGCCTTGCGTGGGTGGTCTGGAAACGATTGCGCCATCGGGAGGCGCGGCGACGCTGACGCCTGGACACGCGATCAATGCACGGGCGACGCCGGAGCTCCCGTGGTCGAGAGCTTATGACCCGCATCATTGATATTGCGCACGATATCCTGAACGAAGCGCGAGTAGCGCACGCAGAACAGAAACAGGTTCTGGATGAAATTGCCCAGTCCGCGACAGGGGCGTTTGACCTGAATCAGGAGAATGTAGCGATCCTCGCTCGTCTCGTTCCACACCTCGTGGTTGTACAGGTCATCGAAGACGAAGGACTGGCCCTCCTCCCACGGCAAAACGTGAAGCTGGTCGGCGCCTTCGATGTTCATGCGGCATTTCTCGCGCTCGACGGGCGTCTTGAGCGCGAGGTGATAGGTCAGCATTCCTTTCGTCATGCCAGTATGGCGCGGAATATGGCCGCCGGCCTCGAGAACCGAGAATGTCGCGGTAACGAGGCCAGGCACCTGTTCGATCAGGGACGCTGTAATCGGCGCACGCGCGCAATTTCCTTCCAGCCGGTAGCCATAGCCTTTGAGAAAGAACGACTTCCAACGGCGATCCTTTGCGATCCGGCCATGGTCGAACGAGATGTCACCGAGTGAAGGGATATCCTCGGTCCGGATTCGGGTCGCTTCGGTTCGGATGTCGCGCCAGCGGCTTTCAAGAATTGGAATCCAGGGGAAAAATGCCTTGTCGATGATCGGTTCGTCCGGAACCGGTGACCGACGCATGATGATCGCATCGATCCGGGGGCGCAATTCCTTGCCGATCTGGTACGGGGATTTGCGCACGAAAGGGACTTTCCACCCGCGCGCGTTAACCGTGTCGTTCCAGCTCAAACCTTCCTCCGTCAGCATCCACGCCGGAGTGTCAAGGCGCCCGGCGCCTGATGTCTTGCGTCCTACCGGACGAAATCAATCCACTCAATCCCGGACCAGAACCCTTTTCCAGGATTTGGGAACGCTCTTCTGACCGCCGGACGCAAGTTTAAGCGGACTTGCCGCCTCCAGACGCGCGATCACGCCTTCAGTCACCTTGGTGAGTGCCTCGTCCGAGAAAAAGCCACCCGCCACGAGGCAGCGATCGATGAGCACGCGGCGGAAAGCGGCGAAGGTCTCGGCATCGGGCTTTCCCGGATCGCGCCAGAAATTGTCGAGCCCGCCCTGAAAGGTGATCCCCTCGATATCATAGACCGCCTGGCCGAGCGCGATCACCGGCACGTCGAGCGCGAGCGCCAGGGTGCCGCTGGTACTGTTGATCGTCACCATGCCCCTGGAGCGTTGCGCGACCGGGACGATGTCGCCGCCTTCGAGATAGTCTATCCGGCCGTCCACCCCATAAAGTTCGGCGAGCGCCTGCGTTTCGAGCCGCCAGTCGCGTACGCCGTTGTCGAGCGGGTGTTCCTTCACCACCAGCCGCATCTCAGGCGGCGCATTGGCAGCGAACGACGCGATTACCAGCCGGAGGGCGTCAGCGATGCCTGCGAAGGAGGAATGCAGTCGGATCTGCGCGTCCGAATCGAGCTGCAGCGGGAAGATCATGTAGGGCGCGTCGCTTGACTCGAGCCTTATGAGGACATCAGCCGTCCTTGCTGCCGCGGCCTTGCGTCGCAACAGCCGACGCGCCCATCCCATCCCTTCGATCAGCGGGTGCCATGGCCGATGATTGTCCCAATAGGGATAGTGCCACCGTGTCAGCACATCGGCGGCATTGTAGATCACGCCTTCAGTCGCGCGGCGGCGGAAAGAGGAGGGCACCGGATGATGTTCCGGCGCCGGCGGCAGCGCTGCGGCTTCGGCGCGATACCAGGCGGGGTCGCGCGGCAATGTCGAATGGCCGTTCACGCCGCCCAGTTCGAGCGTGACCCAGTCCGGGCGGATATATCCTTCCTCGAATACGTGGACCGGCACATGCAGGTCCCGGCAAACGGCGGTGGCCGCCATGTGGATCGGGCGGCAGTCGCCGAACAGCACGACATCCGTGATCTCGCGATCGGCGATCAACTGCCTCAGCGCATCCGGCCATTCCGCCAGTGAGCCGCGGTAATCGATTCCGTTCGGGAGGCGCCAGAACAGCCGGTCGCCGCCGTTGAAATTGACCTTGTGGACCCCATAGCCGTCTCGCCGCAGCGCCCGACCGAGTTTGTGGAACAACGGACCCATCAATCCTTGGAGCAGCAAGATGTTGCGGTTCGCCAGCGGCTGCGCGGGTCCTGGTGCTGCGACTTGCGGCATCAGGACCGGGCCTTCGGCAAACATGTCTGGCATTCGCGAATTTCACTTTCGGGTTCCAATGGCGGCCTCGTCAACCAGACCGCCATTCCGACAACGCATACAGATCGCGTTGGATTTTTCCAAGTTGCGGTGTGATGCGCCGGGACAGTGACAGTGCCGCGAAGCTCCGCTAGAGGACGAGGTCACGATTCATTTTCGCGGCCAGAGGGCACGGCTTAATCGAGACTGGCAACGCGGCGACTCTCTGTGGCGAATGGTGTGATCTCTCTCCTGGCGATGCTGGTCGCATCGCTGATGCTCGACGCGGCCGTGCGGCCGCGCGCGTATCTGCGGGACCGGCGCGGGCTTGCGTTGCACCTGCTGGTCATGACGGCTCTTTTCGGCTTCTGGCTCGCAGTCTCCGGCAATGCCCCGGTCGCGGCCATTCTGGCGAGCGCCTTGATGGCGCTCCTTGCGGGCGCTTCCAATGCCAAGCACAAAATGCTGGGCGAGCCGCTAATCTTCTCCGATTTGGCGCTAATAATTGCCGTGTTTCGGCATCCCCGCTTCTATTTTACCGCGCTTTCAGTGCGCCAGCGCGCCCTACTGGCGATCGGCGCGGCGATCGCGCTCATCGTTCTGCTCTTGCTGTTCTCGATGTCGTTTCAACCTCACCTTGTGGGGGCCGTGCTGCTGGCGGTAGGGAGCGGAGCAGCGCTATTGCTCGCTCGCAGTAAATGGCTCGAGTCAGTGGCTCAGACGCCCGACCTTGCAGGCGACTTTGTCCGATATGGATTAATCGCCAGTCTGTTTCTCTATTGGCGGCGCTGGCGGCATAGTCCGGACCCGCAACCCTGTCCTCCGCTCAGCGTCACCTGGGAAACCGATCCCGCCCCCCCCGAACTGATCGTCATCGTGCAATGCGAGTCGTTCGGAGATCCGGTGGAGATTACCGGCGAGGCGCACCACGCGCTGCCCGGCCTTGCCAGCGCGCGGAAGGTCGCGTGGCAATGGGGCGACCTCGATGTCAGCGGCTTCGGTGCCTATACGATGCGCACGGAATATGGGGTCCTGTTTGGCCGCAGCGAGGACGAGCTTGGTTTCCGTCGCTACGACCCGTTTTTGAGCGCGCAGGGCGAAACGTCCTATGCGCTGCCGGCGCGGGTGCGAGAGGCCGGCTATCATTGTTCCTTTGTCCATCCGCACGACCTGCGATTCTACAATCGCGACAGGTTGATGCCTGCGCTCGGTTTCGATCGGATGATAGGCGAAGAAGGGTTCCCGCCGACCTCGTCGCGAGGTGGCCGCTATGTCGATGACCGCACTCTCGGTGCGTCGCTGGCCGAGCTTCTGGACAAGGCCGCTGGCCCCACGCTGATCTACGCCGTGACCATGGAGAACCACGGGCCTTGGGACAGCGACAATGCGCGCGACGCCCGCGGGCGGCTGGAAGCCTATCTCCACCGTCTCCAGAGCAGCGACGCCATGCTGAGCGGCTTGGTCGAGCGACTCGGCAAGGACGGCCGGTCCGCGCTGCTCGTGTTTTTCGGCGACCACCGGCCGAGCATCCCTGGCGCGACGGCGCCAGGCGGAGCGCGCCATACGCCTTATGTGATCGTTCGATTCGGTGCCGGCGGATCGCTATGGGAGGGCGGCCCGGGCCGCACAGATCTTTCTCCGGCTGCGCTTCATCACGCCATTCTTCGCTGCGTGCAGGAGGACGGCGCGACCATGTTCAGTCGCTCGGAGGTCTGAGCCCGAGCAGGAGCCGATCGCGTATTCCCGCCGGTAGGAGGAGATCGATCCAGCGTAGCAGCGCGAACGGCCAGGGAAAGATGAGATGAGACTTGCCCCGGGAGGCCGCCCGGGCGATTCGAGTCGCGGCGTCCGACGGTTGGAGCAGGAACGGCCTGGGGCCGACCACCCGTCGCCCCGCATCAGTATCGACAAATCCGGGTGAGACCAACGTGACCTGCACACCATATTGCTTCACGCCGATCCGAAGGGCCTGGGCGAAATGGGCAAGGCCGGCCTTGGACGCTGCATAGGCTGCAGCGAAGGGCAGGGTGTGAAAGGCGGACGCGGATCCGACAAGGACGATCCGGCCTTGCCGGCGTTGCGCCATGCGCCCCGCCAGGGCCGCGGCCATGGCGCTGGCAGTTACGAAATTCACCATCCCCAGTCGCACGACCTGCGTCGGGTCCTCCACTAAGTCGCCCGATGCCTGTACATCGCCGGCGCCTGCGACGAACAGCGCCAGGCCGATCGCGCCTGCATCGTCCTCCTGCTCGAGTGCGGCGACGGCTGTCGCGCCATCGGAAAGATCGAGCGAGCGCGGGATCGCTGCTGCGCCCGCCGCGCGACACGCAACGGCGATCGTCTCCAGCTTCTTATGGTCCCGACCCCAAAGCAGTAATGTTCGGCCCGGTTGCGCATAGTGAAGCGCGAGTGCTCCACCCAGGCCGCCTGAAGCGCCCGTGATCAGGATTCGATTCGGTTCGGGGGCCCTCATGAGAAGCTTATGGCGGTCTCGCGGCAAGGCTTCCAGGCAATCTGCCGCTTTTTCGCAGATGCGGCAGTTTCCGACGCATTGAAACTTGACAGCGGCCGTGCCCCTGTGCGCATGCCGATGTTCCGACGGGAGAAAACGAGACCTGCGAATGATGAAGTACAGGTCTGCCTCGCCGCGTATCAGGTTGTTTCGCAACGATTTGCTGGAACGACTGACCCTGGTATCGCCGCTTGCGTTCGCGCTGACGTGGACGGTATTTCTCGGCCTTGCATTCTATGCGAGCTGGGGGGTCGCGAGCTTGCCGGTGTCACTCGCGCTCGTGCTTCTTGGCGGTCTGATCTGGACCCTGTTCGAATATGCGATGCACCGTTTCATCTTCCATCTGAAGCTGAAGTCGGAATTTGGGCGCTGGTTGATTTTTCTGACGCATGGCAACCACCATGAGGCTCCGGGCGATCGATACCGCAACATCATGCCGCCGATGGTCAGCGTCGTCCTGTCTGCCCTGATCTGGCTCGGATTCTGGATGCTCCTGGGACCGCCGGGATCAGTGGTCTATCTGGGCTTCGGGATCGGCTATGTCGTGTACGACGCCATTCATTATGCATGCCACCAGCTGCCGATGCGGAGCCCAGTGCTGCGCCAGCTGCGACGCCACCATATCCGGCACCATTACGCCAAGCAGGAAGGCAATTTCTCGATCACGGCCACATTCTGGGATCGTGTCTTCGGAACGGACATTCCAGCAAAACGGCCCTGAGCGAACGCACCGGGCGATCGCTCACTGCTGCAGTTCCCGGATGGCATCGCACACGGTGGCGATGTGATCATCCCAAGTGGGCGCGCGCCACTGCACCAGGCGCTGCATCTGTGCGGCATGGAGCGGGCCAGCACGGAAGTGATCGAGAATGTGTGCGCTCCAGGCTGGGCCATCCAGCGGATCGAGAAAGTCGGGCACTCCGCCCCCTGCCTCGCGCAGCGCGGGCAGATCGCTGCAGATCACCGGCGTCCCCATCGACAATGCCTCGGCGACCGGCATCCCATAGCCTTCCGCGAAGGAGGGCAGCAGCAGCGCGCGCGCGCCGCGCAGCAGTGCCCGCATGCGCTGGTCTGAACACCCGTTGAGCTCCTCAACATGTCCCTGGAGCGCGGTGCAGCGTTCGAGCATATCGATTACCTGCTCATTCTCCCAGCCGCGTCGGCCGACGATGATCAGGCGCGGGACGCTGCCCGGCGGCAGCGCGACCGCCAATGCCCGCCACAAGTTGAGCAACAGCAGGTGATTCTTGCGCGGCTCGATCGTGCCCACGCAAATGAAATAGGGCTCGGTCGGCGTTGCCGGGGTAAGCGAAGGAATGGGAATGTCGTGCGTGCCGAGCAGCGCGACGCGCATCGCGACATTTCGGCCGGTCCGATCGAGCCAAGGGCGCAGCGACTCGCCCGTCGCGCCCGAATTTACGATGACGCTATCGGCAAGCTCTGCGATCGTCTCGATCCGGCGCCTGTGCAACCTGGCGCCGTCGGTACGCGCATATTCGGGATATTCGATCGGAATCAAATCATGCACCAGGCAGAGGAATCGCGCCCGTTCCCGCGCCAGAATGCGCCTGACCAACGCCGGCCTGGTAAGATGATGGGGCGACGCCTGAACATAGACGCTTCCGGGCGATCCGCGTGCCACCTCCGGCAAAAGTCCCAGCAATGTCGGGAGCACTTCAACGAGCGGACGCCTCTCGACGCCACCCTCCTGATTTTCCCAGCGCCTTTCCAACGTGTCGAGAAAGCGCAGTGCCTTTGGATTCGGCAGCCTGCCATACAGGCCAAACGGGTGCACCGCCGCAAAGCGGAGCCCGTCGCCGAGCCGCGCGTGCAGCCCGCGCGCATAGGCCATCTCAACGCGATCGACGCCCGATGGCGTGTGATGCCGCGCACGCGACACCAGGCGAGACAGGTCGAGGACGACTTGCCTGGCCATCAGGCCCGTTGCCCCCGCAACCGGCCCTGCATCTGACGAAAACGCGTCACCCACCCCAGGCGATTGCGGGCCGCTCCCTGGCCGATGCGTTGAATCAGGACCTCGGGCGCGCAGGGCAGGCCGGTCACCGGGTCGAGATAGCGCGGATAGACGATCAGCACCGCTGCGATCAGTTGCTCCAGCGTCAGATGACGTCCGCGCCGACCTGGCACAGGTGCGAAATCGCGGGTCAGTCCCCAGCCGGCATAGAAGGGCGTACCGTGGCACGCCACCTCGCGCCCGCGCAGCAACGCCTCGAATCCGGTCAGAGACGTCAGTACGTGGACGGCATCGACCTGATCCAATAACGCCGCCATCCCGCCGCCCTGGACGATGCGGTCGGCATATTCGAGCGCATCCGCTTCGCTGACTGCGCCTTTGCGATGCCCCGCAATCACGTCGGGGTGTGGACGGAACCAGATTTCCGCATCGGGCTCCCGCGCGCGGGCGCGGCGCAACAGCTCCAGATTGGTCGACACCCCCCCGCCGCCCAGGCGGACCGACATGTCGTCTTCAACCTGACCCGGTACGAGTACCAGTCGGCTTCCATTCCGGCGAGCAGGGAAGGCATGGCCGGCGTCGCTGCCATATTTGCTGATTCCCGCCTCCAGAATCGTCGTACGCAATCGCGCGGCCCGGGCGAGCAACGCGGGCGGGAAGTCTGAGTCGGCGAGGAGGGCTTCGAGGTCGCTCGGCCCACCCGGATCATAATGGATGCCGCGCCGATCGACCGCGACCGAGGACGGCGGCACGAGATTGCTGCCAAGGCCCGCCGACCGAATGAATCCGTCCTCGACGCGGATCAACGCCACGCTCTTCGCCGCCGCCGTCGCGGCCATGTTACCGGATACGCGCGACGGCCATATCGCGACCGCACCGCCATGCCGGGCGGCGTAAGCGAGTGCTCGCCTTTCGGACCAGAAGAACCGCAGCGCGTGCTCGGGTGTCCACAGGAACCGCGCAATTTCCGGACGCTTCCACCAGCTGAATCCGCATGCCGCGATGATCGTGCGATTGGCTTCGAACATTCCGCGCCATTCGGAGAGCAATGCCACCACCGCCTCGATACTCGTTTCCCTTGCGAAAAAGGGGTCCCGATAACGGACGCACATCAGGTCTCCGGCGACAATGCTTCGCAGCCGGGCGACGTCGTCGCCAGGCGCGCCGAACCGGCCCTCTGACAGGAGATGCACCCGCGCACCAGCAATCACCCCAAGCGCGACCCACTCGTCGTCACCATGGGCAACCAGCGCGACTCCGCGATCCAGGACGGACCAGGGGTCGATCGGCCCGGTCGCAACGAACCCCTGGGAAACGGCGGGGGTGGGAACGACTCGGCCGGCGTCACTGGCTGGAGGAACCCACAATGTTGAGGCGCGCTCCGCCTCCGGCAGTGCCGCCAGCGTGGAATCGACTTCGGTCGACGAGCGGGCGCGGAGGATCAAGGTCGCCCTGCTGTCCTGGCTATGTGGTGCCCAGAAGGCTCCCCCGACGCGCGCATCGCGGATCACCGCAAAGAGTTGGTCGATCGCGTCGGGCGTGAGGTCCGCGGTGACGGCTCCGCATGGCTGGGTGACCGACGCATCCGCTCCGGGAAATGGCGGCGCGCGAAGCAGCGGCCTGCTCGTCTCCATCACAGCGGCTCGCACTGGTCCCGCCGCGCTCACGCGCAGGCGCCTCGTTGCGGACGACGGCGAGTCCATAACGTCGATGGCAGGGATCGGGCGCGTGTCATCGCCCGGCTTTCCCGCAATGCTGCTTCCGATGCAAGCTATGGTCAGGGTCGCTGATCCCAGGCGAGGAGTCGGAGCTTGCCTCGTTCACGGGCGATCAGGCCATAGGCGCCGGTTCGCAGCTTGAGTGAGGGAAGCCCAGCCGCCTGACTCGCCAGCGCCGGATCGGATAGCAACGCAAAGCGCGCCGCGCCATTGCTGGTCACGATCAACACCTGGCCTTCGCCCGCTCGCCACAAATCCTGCCAGCCCTGGATCCGCTGGTCGGCATCGACGATCCACCCATCTGGCGCGTTTGCCTCCGCATCCCAGGCAGAGAGCGCTTCGTGCCCGATCCTGCTGACGACATTGTCCTCGGTCTGCCCCTCATCCGGGCCATGATCGATCTCCGTCAGCCAATGGGCGGACTCGACGACGGGAGTATCCGGCAGATGAGCGAGAATATCGGCGATCGTCGCCTGAGTCCGCTCCAGCGCTGCCGCCAGGGCGCGGTCGAATCGACGGCCCTGTCGGGCGAACGACGCGCCGAGCGCATGTGCCTGCTCATGACCGCTCGGCACGAGCGGCAGGTCAGTGCGCGCGCCGATCCTGCGGGGGGCCTCGCCGGAGCCGAACGTGTTGCCATGTCGGACGATCGTGACGATCAGATCCATGATTGAGAAGGTTCGCCATGCTGCGCGATGAGGCTTTCCGCCAGCGCGACATCATCCCTGGTGTCGATGCCGGACATGGCGTGCGGAGATGCGGCTACTTCTACTGTCAGAATATCTTCGCCCGACTCGAGGAAGCGCAGCTGCTCAAGGCCTTCGAGCAGTTCGTACGGCGTCGGCGCGGTGTTTTCGAAGCGGTCCAATGCCGAGAAGCGATACGCATAGAGCCCGACATGCCGGAACACGGGCGAAAGCGGGTTCTGGTCCCGGAGCTGCGTTTCGCCGCGGATCGAGGGAATTACCGACTTCGAAAACCACAATGCGCGGCCGTCCGCGTGCCGCACGCAGGTCGTGCCGCTGAAGGGTGAGGCCAGTTTGTGCCCGCGTAGCGCATCGAGCGCGTCCCAGGAAAGCTGCACGACGGGCGTCGCCACCGCACAGCTCGAACGACGCAGCGCGGCGATGAGCGCGGCAATCATCACCGGCTGCGCGAAGGGTGCGTCACCCTGCAAGTTCACGACAATCGCGGGCGCGATCTCGCGATCGCGCGCCACCGCCCAGGCGCGCCCCGAACCGGAGCTGATCGCAGCATCGGTCAGGACGGCGTCGCAGCCCAGGCTTCGGGCATGGTCCAGGATGCGAACGTCATCGGTGGCCACGATGACATCGGTGTTGCCGACGCGGCGTGCGCCCTCCTGGGCGACGGCCACAACCCTCGACAGCAAGGTCCGACCCGCGATCTGGATAAGCGGCTTGCCCGGCAGCCGCTGGGACGCGAACCGCGCGGGGACCACAATCAGGTCGGGCGAAATGCTATCAGGCAACGCCCGCACGCAGGATGTCGTGGAGATGAATCACCCCGACCAGACGCATATTCTCGCAAACGAAAAGGACTGACACAGCGTTGTCGTTAAGGATTCGAAGGGCATCCGATGTCAGCGTTTCCGGGCCTACCGAGATCGGCGACGCATTCATATGCTCGCGGATATCGTCGCCAAGGTGTTTGCTCGCGAAGCTGCGTCGCAGGTCGCCATCGGTAAAAGCGCCGACGAGGTGGTCGTCATCGTCGACGACTGCGGTGCACCCATAGCGCTTGCGGCTCATCTCGAAGGTCGCATCGAGCAAGGTGGCGCCGCCCCGTACCATCGGTACATTGTCGCCCCGCGCCATCAACTGCGCAACCGTCGTCAATTGCGCGCCGAGCCGGCCGCCGGGATGGAACGTCAGGAAATCGGACCGGGTGAAGCCGCGCCGCTCAATGAGCGCCACTGCAAGTGCATCGCCAAGCACCGCCTGGACCGTGGTCGACGATGTTGGCGCCAGCTCGTTCGGGCATGCCTCGCGAACCGAGGGCAGGGCGAGGCAGATATCGGCCGCCCGGCCTGCTGTGCTGTCTGCATTTGCGGTCGCGACGATCAGCTTCACGCCGAAGCGCCGGCAATAGGCAATGATATCGCCGAGCTCGGTCGTCTCGCCCGACCAGCTCAAGGCGAACACGATATCGTCGAGGCCGATCATCCCGAGATCGCCATGGCTCGCTTCACTGGAATGCAGGAACAGCGAAGGCGTGCCGGTCGATGTCATGGTCGCTGCAATTTTGCGGCCGACCAATCCGCTCTTCCCCATGCCGGTGACGATCAGGCGCCCCGACAAGGCGCTGATCGCGGATATTGCGTTGACAAAGCCATAACGTAGCGGCGGCGCGCGCAACGCCTCAGCAAAGGCCTGGAGCGCATCAATCTCAATCCGCGTTGTACGGAGTGCGGAAAGCAAACCCGACTCGTCTAATATACTTGCAGCCGTCGCCTGCATAAAACTCCCCAAAACCCACAGCGCAGCAAACCGATCGGTCACCTTCTAAAGTGCTATCACGTTGACTTCCAGTGTTTCTGCAGCGCAAGGCCTCGCAACGCGATCGCTTGTTGCTCTAAAGAGACAGGCCACCTGCGGGCAAGCGAGAAGGGGGTAACATGCGTCTGTGCGGGAAAGAGATTGGTCCAAATCGGCGCATTTTTTTCATCGCCGGCCCCTGTGCCATCGAAAGCGAGGTCTTCGCGATTGAAACGGCGACGAAGCTCGCCGGAATTGCCGACAGGCTGGGCGTTCTGCTGATCTACAAGAGCTCCTTCGACAAGGCCAATCGCAGTTCAGGAACGTCCTTTCGCGGCCCTGGCATCGAAGAAGGGCTGCGCATCCTGGAGAAGGTGCGGGAGGAAACAGGACTTCCCGTCCTGACTGATGTCCATACGGAGGATCAGGTCAGGATGGCGGCGGATGTCGTCGACGTGCTGCAGACGCCCGCCTTTCTGGCGCGGCAGACCGATTTCATCGCGGCGGTCGCGGCATCGGGCAAGCCGGTCAATATCAAGAAGGCGCAGTTCCTTGCTCCCGGAGACATGGTTCATGTCGTTGCCAAGGCACGCGCCGCTGCCGAAGCAGCGAGTGTTCCGACCGATAATTTCATGGTGTGCGAACGCGGTGCCAGCTTTGGCTACAACAACCTCGTGTCGGACATGCGCAGCCTCGCGATCATGCGGGACACCGGATGCCCGGTGGTATTCGACGCGACTCACTCGGTGCAGCTTCCGGGCGGGCAGGGCGATCGCTCGGGTGGCCAGCGCGAATTCGTGCCGCTTCTCGCCCGAGCGGCGGTGGCGGCGGGGATATCGGGCCTTTTCATGGAAACCCACCCCGATCCCGATCGCGCGCTATCCGACGGACCTAATAGCTGGCCGCTCGATCGGCTGGAAGGACTGCTGGAAGGACTGGTGGCGATCGACGCGCTGGTCAAGGATGGCGGAACCGATATGTTTCCATAGTGCAACCCACTGCGATGAGGCGTTCGATTGACATGCTCGCACATGTTCCGATCTCGATTGGTATCCAGCTGGCGTGTTGGGGCATAGGCCATCTGTTCCGGGCACCTGCCAGGGCGTCGATCTGGATCGGTTGCTTCGCCGGTGCCGCTGTCTGCGTCATGCGTGAGATAACCCAGCGCGAATATCAATGGATTGAACAGTTCGGGGGCGGCCGCCGCGCAAATATGCCGGCCTTTGCTGGCCTCGAAGTCTGGGAATGGAACAGCCATTCTATTTCGGAAACGATCGTCGCGATTGCCGCGTCCGTTACCTTGGCGGTAATCGTGGGCAAGCGCGCCTAGGACTGCGATGGCCTGACAGCGGAGCGTGGACTGACTTCGTTGCCTGATCTCGGCCGCTCACCTACCCAACTCAAGCCCTCGGCAACACCCCGCGCAGCAGTCGTTCGACTCGTGCGACAAGATCGCTCACCGCGAACGGCTTGGTGAGAATCTCCATGCCGCGCTCGACATGGCCGTGATTGAGCACCGCGTTTTCGGCATAGCCGGTGATGAACAGGACGCGCAGATCGGGACGAAGCGCGCGCGCCGCGTCGGCGACCTGGCGGCCGTTCAGCCCGCCGGGCAGGCCGACATCCGTGATCAGCAGGTCGAACCGGTCGCTCGACTGCAGCACCCTGAGACCTTCCGGACCGTCGGCCGCCTCGGCGCAGTGATAGCCGAGCTCGCCAAGCGCATCGACGACGAGCATGCGAATCGTCGGTTCGTCGTCGACGACGAGGATCCGCTCGCCGCTGCCCTGCGGGGAGCCGGCCGCGTCGCTCTCGTCACCCTGCACGTCTTCCTCGCCGAAATGGCGGGGAAGATAGATGCAGACCATCGTCCCCTGGCCCACCTCGGAATAGATGCGGACATGGCCGTGCGACTGGCGGGCAAAACCATAGACCATCGAGAGGCCAAGGCCGGTTCCCTCGCCGACCGGCTTGGTGGTGAAGAAGGGGTCGAACACGCGGTCGAGCACGTCCTTCTCGATGCCGGTCCCGGTGTCGCTGACGCACACCGTGACATATTGTCCGGGAACAAGCCCGCGCTCGGCGGCGGAGCGCGCGTCGAGCCATTTGTTGCCAGTCTCGATCGTGATCCTGCCGCCGTCGGGCATGGCGTCGCGGGCGTTGATGCACAGGTTGAGGATTGCGTTCTCGAGCTGGTTGGCATCGACCAGGCTCGGCCAGAGACCGCCCGCCGCGACCGTCTCGACCGCGATCGAGGGGCCGACCGTGCGGCGCACCAGTTCGGCCAGCTCCGCCATGAGGCGGTTGATGACGACCGGCCTGGGCGACAGGGTCTGGCGGCGGGAGAAGGCGAGCAGCCGGTGAGTCAGCGCCGCCGCCCGCCGCGTGGCGCCCTGGCCGGCGGACAGATAGCGCTCGACATCGCTGCCACGCCCCTGCGCCAGCCGCGTCCCGATCATCTCGAACGCACCCGAGATGCCGGCGAGCAGATTGTTGAAGTCATGCGCCAGGCCGCCGGTCAGCTGGCCGACCGCTTCCATCTTCTGCGCCTGACGCAGCGCTTCCTCGGCATCGCGCAGTCGGTCCTGTTCGCGCAGTCGTTCACTCACGTCATGGACGAACTGATAGGCGCCGATCTGGCGCCCGTCCTTGTCGCGCAGCGCGTTGAAGCGCATCTCGTAATGGCGCCGATCACGACCGGGATCGCCGAACTCGGCGACGGCGGTGAACTCGTCGCCGGCAAGCGCCCGGCTCCACATCGCCTGTACGGCGGCCTGGCTCTCGGGCTGGTCGGCGAGGAGATCGAGCAGGCTGTCGCCGACCTTGGGATAGATGCCGAAGACGCGCTCGAACTCGGCCGCCGAGGCGCCGTTGACGGCCAGCAGGCGATAGTCCGCGTCGACCACCTGGACGAAGGCATTGGTGCCCTCGACGATATCGGCCAGGATCTTGCGTTCGGCCAGCGCCTCGTCGACGCGCGATTCCAGCGTGGCGTTGAGCCGCACCAGCTCGAGCTCCGCCGCGCGGCGGGCGGTGATGTCCTGGAACAGCACCGCGACCTGGCGGCGCTCCGGCGGCTCGATCCGGAAAGCCGACAGCGACAAATAGCGCCCGGTCGCTTCCAGCTCGCGCTCGAAGCGGATCGGCGTGCCGGTTTCGAGCACCGTGCCGTAGCGCGCCACCCAGTCGCCCGCTTCGAGCGGCACCATGTCGCGGACCTTTTGCCCGACGACATCGGGAATGCCGGCATGGCGGGCATAAGCGGCATTGGCCTCGACATGGACATAGTCGCTGAGCGGTCCGTGCGGCCCGTCGAGGAATTCGATGATGCAGAAGCCCTCGTCCATCGAATCGAACAGGGTGCGGTACTGGCCTTCCTTCTCGTCGCGCTGGCGCAGCGCGAGCCGGAGGTCGAGCTGGCTCATCACCTGTCCCGCCAGGACCTTCAGCGTGCGCTGCTGCAGGTCGCTCAGCGCGCGCGGTTTCGTATCCAGGACGCAGAGCGTGCCGATCGCATGGCCGTCGGGCGTCTTCAGCAGCGCGCCGGCATAGAAGCGCAGGTGCGGCGCGCCCGTGACCAACGGATTGCCGGCGAAGCGCGGATCGGCGCTGGTATCGGGTACCAGCAGGAAATCTTCCTCAAGCAGGGCATGGACGCAAAAGGAGGTTTCCAGCGGGGTCTCGCGCACGCCGAGCCCGACCTCGGCCTTGAAGAATTGCCGGCCCTCGCCGATCAGGTTTACGACCGCGATCGGCGTTTCGCACAGGTCGGCGGCGAGCCGCGCGACGTCGTCGAAGATCGCTTCGGGGGGCGTGTCCAGAATGTTGTACCGCGCCAGGGCCTCGCGCCGGCGCTGTTCTGAATCCGCGACGACATCATTCATCGGTAAAGCGACCGCCCCTTGTTTTCACCGGCCTCGACGGCCAGCCAGCGTGCTTAACCTAAATTGACTGTTTTGGTTGCGCCAGCGCCGCGTCACGAATCCGTCAGGGCTGCTCAGCCAGCGAAAAGATGCGCGTGGCGGTCGTCCATTTGGCGCCGTCGCTGGCCCAGGATAGCGGGCGCTGGACACTGTCCATCCGCGTTTCCCAGGCTTGTACCGCGGCATCGATGGTGTCCGCCGCCGCCTTGGCCGCAGGGTCGAAATCGGCATTGGTCTCCATCACCATGACCAGGCGATTGCCGGTGCGGTAGATCTCCATGCCGGTGATGCCCGCCCGCCTGATGCTCTCGCCGATGGGTGGCGGCAGGGCACCGGCCGCATGCCATGCCTCGTACCGCGCGATCGCTTCCGCCTCGTCGATCAGGTCGATCAGCAGGACGTGACGCACCTAGTTGATCCAGCCGCCGTCGATGACATGCACCGCCCCGGTGGTGAAGCTCGCCTCGTCGCTGGCGAGGTAGAGCGCCAGCGCGGCGATCTCCTCGGCGCGGCCGAGCCGGCCCATCGGCTGGCGACCGATAAAGGCGCGGTGTGCTGCCTCATAATCGCCCGTGTCGTGCAGCCGCTGCTGGAGCGAGGGCGTGTCGACCGTGCCGGGGCAGATCGCGTTGCAGCGGATGCCACGGCCGACGAAATCGGCGGCGACGGCCTTGGTGAGGCCGATCACGCCGGCCTTGGTCGCGCCATAGGCGAAGCGATCGGGGATGCCCTTCACCGAGCTGGCGATCGACGATATGTTGACGATCGCCCCCCCGCCCCTGTCGAGCATGCCCGGCAGAAAGGCGCGGATCGTGCGGTACATCGCGGTCATGTTGAGATCGATCGAAAAGGCCCAGGCGGCTTCGTCGCAGTCGAGGATGGTGCCGCCCTGCACGACGCCGGCGACGTTGAACAGGATGTCGACTGGCCCGATCGCATCGCGCAACGCCAGGATCGCGGCGGGATCGGTCACGTCGAGCGCGCGGCAGTCGATGCCGTCCAGCCCGGCCAGGGTAGCGGGCTCGCGATCGGTCGCGATCACGGTCGCGCCTTCCGCGGCGAACAACTGGGCCGAAGCGCGTCCGATGCCCTGTCCGGCGGCAGTGATGAGGGTGGTCTTTCCGGCTAGTCGCTGAGTCATGATGCCTCTTGTCGAAGGGGGATGTCTGCCTGGTCGAGCGCCGTCCACAGCGCCTCGGGGATCGGCGTGGCCAGCCGCACCAGCGTGTCGCGCAACTGGGGGACGCCGACAATACCCGGGATAACCGTCGCGACTTGCGGATGGCGAAGCGGGAATTGCAACGCGGCGGCGGGAAGCGGCACACCGTGCGCCGCGCACATCGCCGCCAGTTGTCGAGCGTGCGCCAGCATGTCGGGCGAAGGCGGCGCATAGTCGTAATGCAATCCACTGCCGCCGCCGAGATCATGACGCGCGAGAATACCGCTATTGTACGGGCCGCCGATGATCACGCGGACACCGCGCTCGGCGCACAGCTCGAACAGTGCATCGGCGCCGCGATCGAGCAGCGAATAGCGGCCGGCGAGCAGGATCACGTCCAGCGCGACGCGCGGCAGCAGGTCGAGGCAGATCGCGACTTCGTTGACGCCGATGCCGATCGCGTCGACCGCACCGGTATCGCGCAGCGCGCGCATTGCCGCATAACCGCCGTCGAGAAAGGCACGGCGGTGATGCTCGTGCCGGTCGCCATGAGTCACCACGCCGAGATCGTGCGCCAGCAGGATTTCGACCCGGTCGCGGCGCAGGCGTTTCAGGCTCGCCTCATGCGATCGCCGGATGCCGTCGGCGCTGTAATCGAACACGGGCTCGAACGGATCGGCATCGACGAACCCGTGCCGCGTCCCGCGAGCAGAGGTTGGCTCGAGCAGGCGGCCGACCTTGGTCGAGACGATCGCATCATGCCCGGCGAGGGCCGCACCCAGCCGCCGCTCGGCCAGGCCGAAGCCATAATGCGGCGCGGTGTCGAAATAGCCGATGCCCGCTCCGAGGGCCGCGCTGACGGTCGCCTGCGCCTCTTCGTCGGACACGGCACGATAGAGATTGCCGATCGCCGCCGTGCCCATGCCGAGGCGGGGGAGGGCGATGCTCATGTCCGTGTCCGGGGATAGAAGGCGCGCGCGTTGCGACCGAAGACGGCATCATGCTCGCTGGTCGGGATCGCACCCCGGGCGAGCGCCAGCCAGGCGGCATAGTCGCCGCGCAGGTTGATCACCGGCCAGTCGCTGCCCCAGATCAGCCGGTCGCCGCTGAACAGCGCATGGACCGCGCGGATATAGTCAAGCACGGCCTCGGGGGGCTGGTCCGGGGCCGTCTCGGTCAGCAGGCCGGAAAGCTTGCAGGCGATCAGGGGATGCCGGGCCAGCGGCGCGATCGCCTCGTGCCAGCGGTCATGGCCGCCAGCGCCGATCTCGGGCTTGGCGGCATGATCGATCACGATGCGCAGGCGCGGATGCCGATCGGCAAGACGGCCGAGCGCCGGCAGGTGTCCGGGCCGGATCAGCGCGTCGAGGGTCAGGTCCCGATCGGCGAGCGCCGTCAGCCCCGCAGCCAGCGCCGGATCGTCATAGGCATCGGCAGGCAGATCCTGCATCATCGGCCGAATCCCGACCAGCGGCCCCGCCGCGATCAGCGCGTCAAGCCGAGCCCCGATATCGGTGGTGGCGAGATCGACCCAGCCGACGACGCCCGTAACGAACGGCGAGGCGGCAGCCTGACCGAGCAACCAGTCGGTATCGCGGTCGCTCTCTTGGCTCTGGACCAGGATCATGGCGGTTGCACCGAGCGGCGCAGCCAGCCGCTCGATCTCCACCAGCTCGTGATCGCGGTGAATCGCGGCGAGATCAGCGGTCGGCCAGGTGCAGTCATTGCGGCCGAGGTGCCAGATATGGACATGAGCGTCGATCAAGCGCGGGCACCCAGATGGCTCCGCGCGAAAAGCGCCACCACAGCGAAGCACAGCGCCGGCACCGCCATTGCCGCGCGGATCGTGCCGGCGTGGTCCGAAGCGACGCCCATCAGTGCGGTGATGACCGCGCCGCCGATGATCGCCATCACCACCAGCGACGCACCGGGCTTGGTCAGCGGCCCGAGGTCGCGCAGCGCCAGCACGAAGATCGTCGGGTACATGACCGACATGAAGAAGCTGGTGGCGACCAGCGCGGCGACGCCGACCGGTCCGCCGATCATGGTGGCAAGCAGGCAGAGCAGCGCGTTGATCCCCGCGAAGCCGAGCATCAGCCGCGCCCCGCTGATCTGTGCGAGCAGCGCGCTGCCGACGAAACGGCCGAGCATGAACAAGGCAAGCGAGGCGGTCAGCAGCCAGGCGGCGTTGCGCTGACCGAAACCGGGCAGGGCCGCATCGACATAGCGGATCAGATAGCTCCACACCCCGACCTGCGCGCCGACATAGAAGAATTGCGCTGCGACCCCGAACAGATAGTGCGGCCGTCCGAGCAGGGCGCGATAGCCGGCGAGGCTGCCAGGCCCGGTTTCGCGCGGGCGCAACGCCCGGGTCGGGAAACGGGTGATCGCCAGCAAGGCCGCCCAGCCGAGCACGACGGCTGCGATCAACATATAAGGCAGCCGCACCGCCTGGGTGTCGGCGATGGCCGATTGCGCGCTGTCGCCGGCGGGCAGGATCAGCAAGGCGCCTAGCGTCACGCCGGTGATCGAGCCGAGCGGGTTGAAGGCCTGGGCGAAGGTCAGCCGGCGCTCGGCGCTTTCGGGTGGGCCAAGCTCAGCCACCATCGGATTCGCGGCGGTCTCGAGAAAGGCGAGCCCGCTTGCGATCACGAACAGGGCGAGCAGGAAAAAGCGATAGCTGAGCGCGGTCGAGGCCGGCCAGAACAGCAACGCGCCAAGCCCGAACAGGCCAAGCCCGAAGATCACTGCGGCCTTGTAGCCGAAGCGCTGCATGAACAGGGCGGCCGGAATCGCGAAGCAGAAATAGCCGAGATAGAAGGCCGACTGCACCAGCCCCGACTGGAAATCGCCGAGCGAGAAGACGTGGCGGAAGTGCGCGATCAGCACGTCGTTGAGATTGTTCGCGACGCCCCAGAGGAAGAACAGCCCGATCACCAGGATCAGCGCCCGGCGGCTGGTGGTGTCGGTGGGGTCCGGGGCCACGGCGATCGACGGCGCGGTTCCGTCGATGGTGGTGCCTGACAACGGCATGCTCAATCCTCCCCATGCCTGCTCGCCGGTCGCGGCGGCGTGCTTTGACCAGTGATAGCCGATCGTTTCGTCATTGTGAAATGTGAAACACGTTTTCACCAGTGATTAAGTGCATTGCGGCGCGCGGTGTGTCTGGCCTATCAAACGCCACGACAAGCGCGCATCCAGGCGCGGCGAAGGGAGAGATGGGGATGGTCGACATGTCACGCCGTGCCGTGCTGCAAGCCGGGGCGACGCTTGCGCTGGTGCCCGGCGCCGCCATGGGCCAGCCCTTTGCCGGGGAAGAGACGGTGCCTTTGTGGCCCGGCGCGGTTCCGGGCGATCGCGGTACCGTGATCCGGCCGAAGAATGACGATCAGTCGAAGGACCCGGCGCATCCCGATCGCTGGCTGACCGGAGTCGACCGACCGGTGCTGGTGGTGTGCCGACCGGCGCGGCCCAATGGCGCCGCAGTGCTGGTGGTGCCCGGCGGCAGCTACCGTTTCCTCGCTTATGACAATGAGGGAACATCACAGGCGCGCTGGCTCAACGAGCGCGGGGTGACTGCCTTCATTCTGCGCTACCGCCTGCCGGTCGAGGGATGGGGCGACCGCAGCGAGGTGCCACTGCAGGATGCCCAACGCGCGATGCGGCTCATCCGCGCAGGGGCACAGCGCTTCGGGATCGATCCCGCGCGGGTCGCGGTGCTGGGATTCTCGGCGGGCGGTCACCTCGCCGGGTCGCTCGCGACACGCCATGCCGAAGCGCTCTACAAACCAGTGGATGAGGCTGACCGGCTGTCGGCGCGCCCCGATCTCGCCGCGCTGATCTATCCGGTGCTGTCGATGGCCGCACCCTTTACGCATATCGAATCGCGTGACGATCTGCTGGGCAAGGGCGCTCCGGTCGCCGAGCGGCAGCGCCATTCGATCGAGATGCGGGTGGATGCACGCACGCCGCCGATCTTCCTCGTCCATGCCTCGGACGACGGGCTGGTCCCGGTCCAGAACAGCCTGGCGCTGTATGCGGCCCTGCTCGCTGCGGGGCGCCCGGCCGAGCTGCACGTGTTCGACGAAGGCGGGCATGGCTTCGGCGTGCGTGCTCCTCAGGCCCTGCCCGTGATGAGCTGGCCGCGGCTGCTCGCTACCTATGCGGCGCGCAAGGGCATGTTCGCGGCATGAGGGTACTGGTCTGGCTGGCTGCCGCGCTGGCGATCGCGGCGCCGCTGTCGGCGCAGGATCATTATCAAAGCTCGCCCGAACGACGGACGGTCGTCGAGAAGGACTGGGGCCCCTGGCTCGGCCCATTCCGCGCGACGCTGGTGCCGAGTCTGATGCAGGATTTCGGCGAGCGCTATCTCTACGCCGCCGCGAACCGCGCGCTGCCGCCGCCCAGGCCGGGCGAGCGCCGTGTCGTCTTCCTTGGAGATTCGATCACGGATCTCTGGGACCTGTCCAGGGCCTTTCCCGGCAAGCCCTATGTCAATCGCGGCATCGGCAGCCAGGTCACCGCGCAAATGCTGTTGCGCTTCCATCAGGATGTCATCGCGCTGCGCCCCTCGGCGGTAGTGATCCTCGCGGGCGTCAACGATCTGCACGGCGTGCTGCAGCAGGAGACCGAGCAACAGATCGAAGCCAATTACGAGGCGATGGCCGACCTCGCCGACCGGCACGGCATCGCGGTCGTGTTCGGATCGGTCATGCCGGTGAACAACTATACGGACAATGCGCGCGACATGCTGAAGGAACGCGATCCGGCGGTGATCCGCGCGCTCAACGCCTGGCTGAAGGCATTTTGCCGGACGCGCGGCTATGGCTTCGCCGATTATCATGCTGCGATGGCTGACGGGCACGGCCTGCTTCAGCGCGACCTGACGCGCGATGGCCTTCATCCGCTGCCGACTGGCTATGCCCGCATGGCACCGATCGCGCAGGCGGCGATCGACCATGTCCTTGCCCGCAAGCGCCGTTGAGCGGCGTCAGGGCTTGTCCGCCAGCGAGCGGGCGAGGTGAGCGGTGAGGTCGCGGCGCTGCTCCGGGCTGAGCGTGCCGAACACGCCGCGCACATGCTCGGGCAGATGCCCGGCGGGGTCGCCGTTCGCTTGGAAGACGAGATGATCGAACATGCCCTTCCAGATCGCACGCCGTTCCGCCGGCAGATCGCCCATCGCGAGGAGCGCGTGAAGCAGCGCGTTCAGCGGTGAGGTTGCTTCGCGGATGTCGTTCCACCAATAGTTGATCAGCATGCTCAGCGGATCGAGCGAGCGTACCGCATGCCACCAGAAATAAGGGATGTAGATCGCGTCGCCCGGCGTGAGCTCCGCCGTCTCCGCTGCCTCCAGCGCCTGGGCGAAACGCGGATAGCGGTCGAGATCGGGCGCCTCGACATCGACCATGCTGACCGGCGCGCCCGCTGGCGTCATCTCGAGCGGGCCGACATAGAGGTTCGCGATCTGATCGGGCGGGAACAGCGTGAAGCGCCGCCGCCCACCGACGACGCAGGCCAGATTGTCGTTGGAGTCATAGTGCGTCGCGACCTGGATGGCGTTGCCGATCCAGATCCTCGGACGCACGTCGGGCAAAAGCGGCATCGGATTGGCGTCGGCAAAACCGGGGAGCACGTCGTCGGTTGGCGCCGACTGCATCGCGATGGCGAGCGGTTCGGTAGTGGCCGCCTGGTGGAGCAACTGGCCGACCACGTCGCTCACCCGGGCATCGCGCCGCCCGAAATTGAAACCGGTCATGTCGTCGCGGTAGAAGAAGCGGCCGCCGATGGCGGGCGCTCCCACCACGCAGCCGGCCGGCTTGCCGCTGTCCATCGCTGACAGATACCGGGCGAGGTCGGCGGCGCTGCGCCGACCCTCGGCAACGGCAGGCCAGTCGGCGACCAGCCCGCGCAGCACGGCGGGCCGCGCCTCGGCGATCACCGATCGGAACATGGCCGGGTCGACTTCGCGGATTGCCCTGATGATCCTGCTCCCTCCCGGTTTTTTGCCCGGGACTCGTGATGGACGAGCATAGCTCTTTCAGGACGCATTCCACCAGAAAACCTGCGCGATTTGTGAAAAAGATACTCACATGTAAAAATAATCGCATTATCGTCTATGCTGCATATGCGAATAATTTCTAGCGATAGGCCATCCAGTCAGGGGATAGACACCGGTGTCCTTGAACATTTCACGGCACGTAATCTGCTGCACTGCAGCGGCCCAATTATGCTGCGCTGCAATATGACAACGTACGTCTCATGCTTGAAAATCGTTTTTACCAGTGCTAGACAATGAGGGCAGAACGAGCGCTCAAGCGCCGCCTATCGGGAGGATCGAAGGCTTAATCGAATTGCCACTGTCAGACGCGCCGGACGGGCTCCGGCGGACGAACGTGCTTCGATCGCAGCGATCCTGCCGACGAGACCAATGGATGACGGGCACCGCGAACGGTGCCGACTTCACGGGGAGGGGACCCTTTTGATGCTATTCGATGAAATCGCTTCTGGACCGGCCCGGTCGATGGCTGCCTTTCGGCGCCGGCACCTCGGCGCATCGTCGCTGGTGATCGCGGCGATGATGCTGCCGGTGCCCGCTCTGGCGCAGACCGCCATCGCCGATGCTGCCGGCCAGGCCGGCGGCGGCGGCGGCGGCGCGGGCCAGGGGCCCGACGCCCAGGCGTCCGAGCAGGACTCGGCGCTCTCGACCGATACCAAGGGCGATATCGTCGTCACCGGCATTCGCGCCTCGCTGCAGACTGCCCAGGCGCGCAAGCAGAATGCCGAGCAGATCGTCGATTCGATCACCGCGCAGGATATCGGCGCGCTGCCGGACCGTTCGGTGTCGGAAGCATTGCAGCGCATCGCCGGCATCACGCTCCAGCGCACCAACGAGAATCGCGACCCTGCCCGCCTGTCGTCCGAAGGCGGCGGCGTGTTCATCCGCGGTCTTTCCTGGGTGCGGTCCGAGCTCAACGGCCGTGACGTCTTCTCGGCGAACAATGGCCGCGGTCTGAGCTTCGAAGATGTATCGTCGGACCTGCTCGCCGGCGTCGACGTGTACAAGAACCCATCGGCCGAACTGGTCGAGGGCGGCATCGGCGGCATCGTCAACCTGCGCACGCGCAAGCCGTTCGATTCCACAGGCCTCGTCCTCGCGGCGTCGGGCGACTATAATTATGCCGATCTTCGGAAAAAAGGTTTCTGGTCGGGCAATGTGCTGGCCAGCGATCGCTGGTCGACCCCGCTCGGCGAGATCGGCGTGCTGCTGTCGTACAGCATCGGCAATATCGGCAATCGCACCGACAGCATCTCGGCCGGCCGTTACGATGCGGCGCCCCTCGGCAAGGCGCAGGACGGCGTGTCCGCGGGGACGACCGTTTTTGTTCCCAACGGCATGGGTTTCCGCCAGATCGACTGGGAGCAGAAGCGGACGGCCTTTGTCGGATCGGTGCAGTGGAAACCGAGCGAGACCTTGCTGCTGACCGGCGAAGCGTTGATCAGCCAGGCGGACCCGCACGATATCGAACATGCGGTCGGCGATTATGCCGGGCCGTCGGTCGCGGCCAATTCACCCGACATCGGAACCTATACTTTCGGCCCGAACCGCGAGCTCTCCTCGGGCACGATCACCAATCGCCAGATCAATCCGGATACGCGGTTCGGGTCGCAGCACAAGAAGACGCAGGATTATTCGCTCAACCTGCGCTGGACGCCCGATGAGCATTGGGCGTTCAGCGCCGATGTCCAATATGTGAAGTCGACGGCGCAGGTGGTGAGCATGACCGCCTTCACCCAGACCAACACGCTCGGCACCTTCAAGTTCGATTTCCGCGGCGACGACCCCTCGCTGACCGTCACGCCCACCGCCGGGCCGGGCGCCAGCTTCGGCACCTGGGCCAACCAGAGCAGCTATTGGTGGGCCGCGGCGATGGACCATATCGAGGACAATGAGGCGCATGAATGGGCCGAGCGCGCCGATGTGGAATATAGCTTCATCGACAACCCGTTCCTGAAATCCTTCCGGCTGGGCGCGCGCGGCACCGATCGCACGGCGATCACCCGCCAGACCGGCTACAATTGGGCGCTGCTCAGCGAGCAATATTGGGGCGCGACCGGGAACCCGGTCTATCTCAACCAGACGGGCTATGCCGGCGGGCCCCAGGCGCCCGGGCTTCCGGGGCAGTCGGAGCTGTTCACCTACAGCAACTTCTTCCGCGGCAAGGTGCCGGCCATCGGCAGCAGTTTCTGGTTCCCGAGCAACGCGCTGGTCAGCAACGGCACCGCCAATGCCTATAATTACCTGAAGAGCACTGAATCCGGCGGCTGGGGCTGGACCCCGCTCAGCAGCGATTATTCGCTCGCCGCGCCGGGCGCCGACAATGTCAGCGGTGGCATCAACAACCAGAGCGAGAAGACCAGGGCCGGTTACGCCCTGCTCCGTTTCGGCTCGGATGGCGGCCTTCATTTCGATGGCAATATCGGCGTTCGCGTCGTCAACACCGACACCGGCGCGACCGGTTCGGCGATCCGGGTCGCGGCACCCACGGCGGGCTGCACCGTCGGGACTCCGATCACGTCGGGGCCGAGGGCGGGGCAGACGGTCACCCAGGCCGATTGCAACCTGCTGGCCAGCGCCGTCGCCTTTTCCGGCGGCAATATCGGCGGACTGACTCAGGCGCATAGCGGCTCCTATACCGATGTGCTGCCCAGTCTGAATCTGCGCTTCTTCCTCCAGGACAATCTGCAGCTCCGCCTGGCGGCCGCCCAGGCGATCGTCCGGCCGACCTTCGCGCAGCTCAATCCCTTCACCACCCTCGGGTTCAGTTTCGACTCCGCCACTGGCATCGCCAACGGCACGGGCGCGGGCGGCCGGGTGACGGCTTTCACCGGCACGGCGGGGAATCCCGATCTCAGGCCGACACGATCGAACCAGTTCGACGTCAGCCTGGAATGGTATTTCTCGAAATCGAACAGCCTGACCCTGGCGGGCTTCTACAAGGACATCAGCAACTATATCTTCGCGGGCGTCGCCTCGCAGACCTATACGAGCGGCGGGCAGACGCTGACCTTCGACGTGACCCAACAGACGAATGGCGCGCACGGCAAGATCAAGGGTTTCGAGGTCGCCTATACCCAGTTTTTCGACATGCTGCCCGGGCCGCTCAGCGGCCTCGGCTTCCAGGGCAACTTCACCTATGTCGACAGCTCCGGCGGCAGGAATACCGCGGTCAATGTGTTCGATTCGAACCAGACGACCAATGCGATCAGGCCGAACCTGCCGCTCGAGGGCCTTTCCAAATACTCGTTCAACGTGGCGGGCATCTACGAGAAATACGGGATATCGGCGCGGCTCGCCTATAACTGGCGGTCGAGCTATCTGCTGACGACCTCGGCGGCGAACATCAACTTCCCGGTCTGGTCGGAGAAATACGGCCAGCTCGACGGGTCGATCCTCTATTCGATCGACAAGCATTTCAAGATTGGTGTGCAGGGCACGAACCTGCTGAACGCGCGGACTTTCCTTGATGTCGGCGATCCCGATCTCAAGCCGCGCTACAGCTGGACGGACACCGATAGACGGTTCGCATTCCTTGTGCGTGGCGTTTTCTAGCCCCTCCTGTAACCTTGCGCCCCCGGAGCGATCCGGGGGCGTTTTTTGGCTACTATGACCCTCCTGATTGCGTAGACCGTTTCCATGAGTGAGGCGCCCGTCCGCAGGATCGTGATCGCCGGCGGCGGGACCGCGGGCTGGATGGCGGCCGCGTTGCTCGCGCGGCTGATGCCGCCGCCCTTTGCCGAGATCGTGCTGGTGGAGTCCGACGAGATCGGCACGATCGGCGTGGGTGAGGCGACGGTACCGCTGATCACCCAGTATAACGGGCTGCTCGGCATCGACGAGCCCGACTTCGTCGCGAAGACCAACGGCACCTTCAAGCTGGGCATCGAGTTCCGCGACTGGGGCGAGGCGGGCAATGTCCATTTCCATGGCTTTGGCGATTATGGCGACGCCATCCAGGGCGTGGCGCCGCATCACCATTGGCTGAAGCTGCACGAGGCGGGCGAGACCGCGCCGATCGAGGACTGGTCGATGCCCTATGCGGCCGCGCGCCGCGACCGCTTCGCGCCGCCCGAGGCGATGCGGGGTGAAGCGGCGTTCTACAAATATGCCTATCATTTCGATGCCGGCCTCTATGCCCGCTATCTGCGCGGCTATGCCGAGGCGCGTGGTGTGCGGCGGCGTGAGGGGCGGATTGGCGATGTCGTGCTCGATCCCGACACCGGCAATGTCGCCAGCCTGACGATGCAGGACGGCGGCGAGGCCATTGCCGGGGATTTCTTCATCGATTGTACTGGCTTTGCCGCGTTGCTGATCGCGCGGGCGCTCGGCGTCGGTTATGTCGACTGGTCGCATCTGCTGCCGTGCGACCGCGCGGTCGCGGTGGGGTGCGAACGGCGGGGGCGGATGACCCCGTTCACCCGGTCGACCGCGCGCGCCGCGGGCTGGCAATGGCGCATCCCGCTGCAGCACCGGATCGGCAACGGGCACGTCTATGCCAGCGCCTTTATCTCCGATGACGAAGCGGTGGCGACCCTGCTCGACAATCTCGACGGCGCCCCACTCGGCGAGCCTCGGCTGCTGCGCTTCACCACGGGGCGACGCGCGCAGTTCTGGCATCGCAACGTCGTCGCGATCGGGCTTGCCGCCGGGTTCCTGGAGCCGCTCGAATCCTCGAGCATCCAGCTGATCCAGACCGGGCTTGCGCGGCTCGTGGAGATGCTGCCTGACAAGCGCTTCGATCCGATACTGATCGACGAGTATAACCGCGTCACCGCGAACGAATATGAGCGGATCCGCGACTTCCTGATCCTGCATTATTGCCGCAGCCGCCGGCCGGAGGCGATGTGGTCGCAGTGCCGCGCGGCCGAGATCCCGGAGACGCTCGCGCGCAAGATCGCGGTGTGGGAAGCGGGCGGCAAGGTGCCGCTCTACTGCGAGGAATCCTATCAGGAGCCGAGCTGGGTCTCGATCTTCCTCGGCAATGGCGTGCTGCCGCGGCGCTATGACCCGATCGTCGACCAGCTGCCGCTCGAGCATCTGCGCGGCGGCATGGCGCAGCGCCGCGCGGCGATCGCGCGGGCGGCGGAGACGATGCCCGATCATGCGACCTTCCTCGCCCGCTGCTGCCCGGCGCCGCTGGCCGCATGACCGACGGCAACGCCATCCGCTCGATCCTGGTCGCGGGCGGCGGCAGTGCGGGCTGGATGGCGGCGGCCGCGCTGTCCGCCGCGCTGGTCGGCACCGGATGCCGCATCACCCTGGTGGAGTCCGAGGAGATCGGCACCGTCGGGGTGGGCGAGGCGACCATCCCGCCGATCCAGGCGTTCAACCGCATCCTCGGCATCGACGAGGCGGCGTTCGTCCGCGCGACGCAGGGGACGTTCAAACTCGGCATCGAGTTCGCCGACTGGCTGCGGCCGGGGCATCGCTATTTCCACCCGTTCGGGCGCTATGGCGACGATTTCGGGATGACGCCGTTCCACCAGCAATGGCTGCGCGCGCGGGCCGAGGGGGATACGACCCCGCTCTCGGCCTATTCGCTGACTGAGGCCGCGGCGTACCTCAATCGCTTCGACCGGCCGCCCAATGATCCGCGCTCGGTCTTCTCGACCTTCTCCTATGCCTATCACTTCGATGCCGGGCTCTATGCCGCCTATCTGCGTGCCTATGCCGAAGCGCGGGGAGTGACGCGGATCGAGGGCAAGATCGCCGAAGTGGCGCTCAAGCCGGAGAGCGGGTTCGTCGAGGCGCTGGTGCTGGAGGACGGTCGGCGGCTGGAGGCCGAGCTGTTCCTCGACTGCACCGGCTTTCGCGCGCTGCTGATCGGCGGGGCGCTGGGGGTCGGCTATGACGACTGGAGCCGGTGGCTGCCGTGCGACCGGGCGATCGCGGTGCCGAGCGAACGCATGGCGGACCTGCCGCCCTATACCAGGTCGACCGCGCGGCCGGCCGGGTGGCAATGGCGCATCCCGCTGCAGCACCGCACCGGCAACGGCCATGTCTATTGCAGCCGCCATATGGACGATGACGCGGCCGAGCGCATCCTGCTCGCCAGCCTCGACACGCCCGCGACCGGCGATCCGCGCCGGCTGCGCTTCACCACCGGGCAGCGCAAGGTCGCCTGGGAACGCAACGTGGTCACCCTCGGGCTCGCCTCGGGCTTCCTCGAGCCGCTCGAATCGACCAGCCTTCACCTCGTCCAGAGCGGCATCACCAAATTGCTCGCCTGGTTTCCCGACCGCGATTTCGATCCGCGCGTCAGGCAGGAATATAATCGTCTGGTCGCGCGGGAATTTGAATCAGTGCGCGATTTCCTGGTGCTGCATTACCAGGCGACCGAGCGCGAGGGACCGTTCTGGCAGGGATGCCGCGAGATGGACATTCCCGATACGCTGGCCGCGAAGATCGAGATGTTCCGCCATAGTGGCCGGCTGATCGAGCGCGACAAGGACCTGTTCCACGAAGCGAGCTGGCTCGCGGTGCTGCTCGGCCAGGGGATCAGCCCGCAGCGCTACGACACGCTGGCCGAAGTGGTGCCGCTGAACGAGGCGCGGGCCGTGCTGGCCGGGATGCGCAAGGTGATCGCGACCACGGCGGCGGGCATGCCGGGGCATGCCCAGTTCATCGACCGCCATTGCGGCGCCGGGTGAGGAGAGACGGATGAGACAGGCTGGATGGGCATTCGCGGTGGCGCTGGGATGCGCCGCGCCGGTGGTGGCACAGGACGCCGCGCCGGTGCGCGGAGAGGCGGGCGCCGAGCTGGTATCGCGCCGGGCGAGCGGCGAGGTGCATGTCGTGGCCGATCCGACTCTGTCGGACGGGCGGCTGGTGTTGCGCATCGTCGTGCTGAACCGGGGCACGGCGCCGCTGAGCTTCGGGCCGGGCGATGTCGCGGTGGCGACGGCGGACGGCGCGCCCGTGCCGCTGGTCCCGCGCGCGACCCTGCTGGCGGAGCAGGGCGGCGGCCGGCCGGGCAGCGTGACCGAGGACACCAGCCAGGGCCATGCCGGCGCCGCGTTGCTGGTCACGCCCAACGGGCAGACCGACGTCACCGGTTTCACCGGCGGCATGGGCACGACCACGGCCGGCGTGCCGCAGGGGACGATCGACCGGTCGAAGCGGCGCGACCCCAGGGCCGAGGCGGCGGTGGCGGCGCTCGACGCCGTGCTGCTCAAGCCGATCACGCTGAAGCCGGGCGCGGCCGATGGCGGGCAGGTCGTCACCACGAAGCTCAAGCGCGGCAAGACGGCCATGGTCACCGCGACGATCCTGGTCGCGGGCGAGCCGCACCGGTTCGAGATCGCGGTGCCGAAGCGCTGAGCGGACCCCCGTGACGAAACGGTTGCCGCCCGACCATCGACGGTCCTATCTGATCGCATCCCCCGATCGAGCAGCGAGGCGCGGCGTGCCATCAGACGAGACCACCATCGACGACGACGACCGCCGCTACAAGGCGCCCGCGCTGGAGAAGGGGCTCGACATCCTGGAGCTGCTGGCGACCGCGCGCGGGCCGATGACCCTGACCGGAATCGTCAACGAGCTGGGGCGATCGCATGGCGAGCTGTTCCGCATGGTCCAGGTGCTCGAGTTCCGCGGCTATATCGAGCAGGATTCGGCGGCCGAGGGCTATCTGCTGACTGACCGGCTGTTCTCGCTCGGCATGCAGCAGCCGCGGATGTACAGCCTGGTCGAACTGGCGCTGCCGGTGATGCGCCAGCTGTCGCTCGATCTCGGCCAGTCCTGCCATCTCGCGGTGCACACGCTGGGCGAGATGGTGGTGGTGGCGCGGATGGAGTCGAGCGAGCAACTCGGCTTCTCGGTGCGCGTCGGCTACCGGCGGCCGCTGCACCAGGCGGCATCGGGCGCAGTGCTCTATGCCTTTCAGCCCGAGGATGTGCGCCGGCGCTGGGAAAAGCTGCTCAGCCCGCCGCTCGGCGACGAGGAACTGGCCAGCTTTCGCGCGCATGCCGACGAGGTGCGCAAGCGCCGCGTCGAGCTGACGCCGAGCAAGTTCGTGGCGGGCGTGACCGACATCTCCGCGCCGGTGATGCGCGGCGGCGTGGCGGCGGCGGCGCTGACCGTGCCGTTCCTCAAGAAGCTCGGGCCGCATCTGCCGCGGGCCGATGCCGGCGCCTATGTGCGTGCGGCGGCTGACCGGATCTCGGATCAGCTGGTCGAGGGCGATAGCCGGATCTGATTTTCGTGGCTCGGTGATGCGCTGAGGCCGTTCCATGCTTCCTTGTGCTCCCGCGAAGGCGGGAGCCCAGGCTGGGCTCCCGCCTTCGCGGGAGCACAAGGAAGTGAATAGACGCATCCCCACACCCCAAAACGCCGCCCCCAACCACTGTGCGCTTGCGCTGCCCATCATTCCCACCTATGAAAATGCTCATCACCCGCGAACGAAGTGTCGGGCAAGAGAGGGGCTGGTACGGCGTGCCGGGGAGGGGTCGAGTGAGGTGCTGTAGTGACCGCCGTCCCGCGTATCGGGGTCGCGCATGACGACCATCACCGGCGTCCGGATCGTCGACCTGCGCTTTCCCACCGCGCTGATGCTCGACGGGTCGGATGCGATGAATCCCGACCCCGATTATTCGGCCGCTTATTGCATCCTCGACACCGACGAGCCGGGGCTGACGGGGCATGGACTGACCTTCACCATCGGGCGCGGCAACGAGATCTGCTGCGCGGCGATCGCGGCCCTGGCACCGCTGGTGGTGGGGCTCGACCTCGACTGGATCCGCGAGGACGGCGCGCGCTTCTGGCGGCATGTGACGAGCGACAGCCAGTTGCGCTGGATCGGGCCGGAAAAGGGCGTGATCCACCTCGCGACCGGAGCGATCGTCAACGCGGTGTGGGACCTGCTGGCCAAGCAGGCGGGCAAACCGCTGTGGCAGCTGATCGCCGAGATGAGCCCGGCCGAGATCGTCGGGCTGATCGACTTCCGCTATATCTCCGACTTCATCACGCCCGAGGAAGCGGTGGCGCTGCTCGAGGAGCGGTCGGCCGGCAAGGCGGCGCGGGTCGAGACGCTGAAGGCGAAGGGCTATCCCTGCTACACCACCTCGGCGGGGTGGCTCGGCTATTCGGACGAGAAGCTGCGGCGGCTGTGCGCCAAGGCAGTGAGCGACGGCTTCGGCCATATCAAGCTGAAGGTCGGCGCCAACCCGGAGGACGACCGCCGCCGCGTGACGATCGCGCGCGAGGTGATCGGCCCCGACGTGAAGCTGATGATCGACGCCAACCAGATCTGGGACGTGGACGAAGCGATCGAGCGGGTGAAGGCGCTCGCCTTTGCCGACCCCTGGTTCATCGAGGAGCCGACCAGCCCGGACGATATCGAGGGGCATCGCCGTATCCGCCAGGCAATCGCGCCGATCGAAGTGGCGAGCGGCGAGATGTGCCAGAACCGGGTGATGTTCAAACAGTTCATCAGCCGCGGCGCGATCGACGTGGTGCAGATCGACGCGTGCCGGCTGGGCGGGGTGAACGAAGTGCTCGCGGTGCTGCTGATGGCGGCCAAGCAGGGCCTGGCGGTGTGCCCGCATGCCGGCGGCGTCGGGCTGTGCGAATATGTCCAGCATCTGTCGATGATCGACTATCTCTGCTTTTCGGGCACGACCGAGGGACGCGTGGCGGAATATGTCGATCATCTGCACGAGCATTTCGTGACGCCCTGTGTGGTGAAGGGCGCGGCGTACATGCCGCCGACCGCGCCGGGTTTCTCGATCGAGATGAAGCCGGCGACGCTCGCGGGCTTCGCGTTCAGCCCGGTCGGCACCGCGTCGGCGGCATGATCGACCGGCGCGGCTTTCTCGGCGGGGCGGCCGGCCTGGCGGGGGCCTCGCTGACCGCGACGGCGCAGGCGAGGCAGGTCGACGCCAACTGGTCCTCGATCATCCGGGACTATGAGACGCCGCGCTGGTTCCGCGACGCGAAATTCGGCATCTGGGCGCATTGGAGCGCGCAGTGCGTGCCCGAGTTCGGCGACTGGTACGGCCGACTGATGTACGTGCAGGGCAACCCATTCTACGAGCATCATTTGAAGACCCATGGCCACCCGGCCGACACCGGCTTCATGGAGATCGAGAACCGCTGGAAGGCGGAGCATTGGGACCCCGAGACGCTGATCGCGCTCTACAAGAAAGCCGGCGCCAAATATTTCATGGCGATCGCCAACCACCACGACAATCTCGACACGTTCGACAGCAGCCACCATGCCTGGAACACCCTGCGGGTCGGGCCGAAGCGCGACATCATCGGGACGTGGGAGAAGATCGTGCGGCGCGAGGGGCTGCGCTTCGGGGTGAGCAACCATAGCGCGCATGCCTGGCACTGGTGGCAGACGGCCTATGGCTATGACGCGGTCGGCCCGCGCGCCGGGCAGCGTTACGACGCGTTCAAACTGCGCAAGAGCCAGGGCAAGGGCAGCTGGTGGGACGGGCTCGACCCCCAGGAGCTCTATGTCGGCCCCAGCTTCGTGCCGCCCGACGGCATCGGATCGATCGCGGCGATGGACGCGTGGCACGAAGTGCATGACGGGCGCTGGATGGAAGGATCGCCGCCCGCGCCGCCGGCCTTTGTCGCCACCTGGCTGCTCCGGCAGAAGGAGCTGGTCGAGAAATACCGGCCCGACATGGTCTATTTCGACGATACCGGCCTGCCCTTCGGCGCGACCGGGGTCGAGGCGCTGGCGCACTTCTACGCTCAGTCGCAGCGCGAGCATGGCAGCATCGACGTGGTCGCGACGGGCAAGCTGCTCACCCCCTATCAGCGGCGCGCGATGGTGGAGGATGTGGAGCGCGGCTTCAGCGACCGGCTGCGCCCCGAGCCGTGGCAGACCTGCACCTGCATCGGCGACTGGCATTACAACCGCGCCCGCTTCGACAACAAAAGCTACGTGCCCGCCGAGCAGGTGATCCAGCGGCTGTGCGACGTGGTGTCGAAGAACGGCAATCTGCTGCTCTCCATCCCGATGCGCGGCGACGGGACGATCGACAGCGAGGAAGAGACGATCGTCGCCGGCATCACGCGCTGGATGGCGCGCAACGGCGAGACGGCGATTTACGGATCGCGGCCCTGGCGCCATTATGGCGAGGGGCCGACCCAGCTCAGCGCTGGCCATATGAACGAGGGCAAGGCGGGCGCCTTCACCGCGCAGGATGTGCGCTTCACGGTGAAGAACGGCACGCTGTTCGCCGCGCTGCTGCGCTGGCCCGAGGGGCCGGTGACGATCGCTTCGCTGGCGTCGCGCGCGATGCCGGGGGCGCGGATCGAACGGGCGAGCCTGGTCGGCGGCGGCCCGATCGCGTTCGACCGGGATGGCTCGGGGCTGAGGCTGACCTTGCCGCGGGCTGGGCCGGGGGAGATCGTGCCGGTGATTGCGCTGGAGGGCGCAGGGCTGGTCTGACGCGCGGCCGGGACGGGCGGTGGGGCTAACGATAGCCACGAGGGGTAATGTCAAGGACCGGGAACCGGGGTGCGACCGGTTGCGGGGCGGCGACCGGCGGCTGTGCGCGTGCGAAAGGGGGCGGCGCGTGCGGCGGCCGTGGCGGTTTCGGCGTCGGCGTCGGCTCCCAGAGGCCTGGCGCCGACGGTGCAGCCGGCCCTGCATAGGAGGCCGGCTCTTCGTCCGGGGATGAGCAGGGCCCCTTGGCCGGCTCGTCATCCGGACAGGTGTCCAGGTCAGGGTCGGGCTCCAGATCGGGGTCCGTATCCGGGGCTTCTGGCGGCGGCGGTGGTGCCGACGCCTGCTGCTCCCGCTGTTGCGCCAGCCTTTTCTCTTCGTCTCTGGCCTCGCAGCGGCGGACGAACGCCGCAAGGGCCATCCGGCTCTCGCTCATCTCCTCCTCCTTTTCCGCCATGCGCCATTTCTTCGGCTGACGGACGCGAAGCCAGTTCAGCGCGGCATTGGTGTCGGGCGGCAAATGATGCTGGTAGGTGGCATAGACCGGGTCTTCGCCAGCGCTCTTGAAGACTTTGGTGCGCTCCACGGTGCAGCCTACGGCGCGGGCATAGAGCGCGCGCTCGACGCGGGCGTCGGCGTGGTCCTTGCCGGCGATAACGGCGTCGGCGAATGCCTCATGCGTGTTGCGCCAGCGATAGATGGTGCGGACACAGGCGCCGAAATGCTCGGCCAGTTCCTCGTCGGTGGCGCCGAGGCGGCACAGGAGGCGGGCCTGATCGGCGAATTCTGGTTTGTAGATCATGGTGCCGAAATAGCGGCGGTGGGGTGAGGTTTGAATCGATGGGGTGGGTGGTCATAATGTCATGAGGGTCGCTGACATTTTTTGATGGTCTGGAAGACGATAAGCCACTGATATTGCTAGATTCTGCTAAACGCACGCGTAGTTAAGTGCACTGTCACTGATATCCCGGCAGTCTGCTTCCGCGCGATCGTGGCTGCGCTGAGGCTGCTGACAAATGAGGTTCACCGGATGCTTGTCGTTGAGCGACCGACCGAACCGTACAAGACGCAACCGTCCTAATTTGATGCGCCGTCACCTGAATCCGGGTTTTCGCGGAAGGCGATAGGCAGGGTGGCGGATTAAGGGGTTAAGTAAATTGGCACCGTATGGCGAGGTCAGGGAGTGTGCCAGTCGGTGACCGAGCACGTCGCATCTGTGTAACAGCCTTTCAATTCGTGAAGCCGATGATTGCCCGTGAGAAAGGGGGCGTTGTACGTGCCAGTAGTGGCAGATGCCAAACGGATATGTTTGATTGTGGCGCTCTGGCAGCTATGACGTTCATATGCGGCTCGACCAATCCTCCATGGACGTCTCACACCTCGTTGAGAAGGTCCAAAACAATGAACTCGATTTGCAGCCTGATTTTCAGCGCGGCCAAGTATGGTCTGATGCAAAAAAAAGGCGTCTGATAGACACGATCCTAAGAGAATGGTATATTCCAGCAATTCATATTGTTGTAAATGATGACCTGGACCGTGAGGAGGTGCTCGACGGTCAGCAACGACTTAGAACTATCATCGAGTTCATGAATGACGAGTTTACTGTAGATGGCAGTATTGCCCCCGCCGACGACCGCGTCATCAGTGTGGGCGGACTTTATTTCTCTCAGCTACCTGATCGCGCGAAATCGCGATTTAAGCGTTTCCCGCTGACGACGGTGAGACTTAGGGACTACCGGCCCGAGGAGCCGGGAGAATTATTTTTTCGATTAAATCAGCTAACAGCCTTAACGGCCGCGGAGCAGCGCAATGCGCTGGTCGGTGAGCCTCGAAACCAAGTGAAACGCCTCGCTGAAGAACTGGAGACATCGTTCTCGCAGATAGGGCTGGGATTTACCAACTCTAGAATGAATTTTGACGACGTATTATCGAGATTGGCCGTCTGCTTGGAGGCAAGATCCTTGTCGGCAAAGCTGACTGCGTATAGCTTGGAGCTACGATATCGTATGGGATCCGCGTTCAATAGAGATATTATCAACGCGATATCTCAATCGATACGGACTCTATCATCGGCGTACGTGAGCGAGTATCCTTGGAAACAAAATAAAGCTAGCTTGTTCTCTTGGTTGTTTTTTGTTTGCGACAACCGCTGGGTCTCTTCACCGAGATTCTTTGATTTCTTCAAGGATTTCTTCAACGCGTTCGAAGCCATTCGAAGCGTGCATGGGGCCCGCCTCAGCCTTATTCCGCCGGAAACAGAATTGTACACTGCTTTGAGTCGCGACCGGGCGGTAAGTGAAGTATTGGTAATTTTTAATGATCGAGCATCCTCGAGAGTAAATGACGTAAATTCTCTTCTGTTACGCGATATGGTACTAAACCTAGTTGCATTTCGCGTAGCTCCGCAGGACGCGTTGGGATTGCCGGTGATGCGCGCTCGGGCTGAATTTATTACACACACCACACATCGGCTTTCAGAAATGCCGACCGACTTAGGTGAGCGCGCATTAGTCGAAAGTGAGCTCGCGGGCGGATGGGACAAGCATCGTGAAGCTCGCCAAGCAAGGTGATATAAAAAAGCGTTAGAGAAGCGCAATTTGGCGGCGGTGCCGCACTTTACCTCTTTCCGATTCAGCTCTCTGACCGGATTCGCCGATGCGTCCGTGACGTTGGCAAGTGCTCATCTTGCAATCTGTGGAGGTACCGGATCGGGCAAGAGCGCCCTTCTCAACCTAATGTATTTGTGCCTCGTCTCCGGTGACGGCACTACGGAAGTACCACCACGCATAGATGGTGCTGCAGCCGGATTGTCAGTAATGACGCCAAATGGCCTATTCGAAAGAGAAATAGAACTAAATGGTACACCCCTACCTGCGCAAGGATACGGTCCTCGAGTCGATTTGATAGGCCTTGCCCAGCGAACTTCTGATCTGGATAAGTTTTTCAAATCGAACGATGTTGATGTTTCCAAAGAGGGGATAGCTGCTAGCTCTCTACCGAGAGAAATTCTTGAGCTTGCTGCGTTTGTATGTCGCAAGGACTATACTAGTATTTCCGTTTACGAACTTGAGGGTCCGGATGACCGGGTCTTCCCTTACTTTGAAGTCGGCGTAGGTGATATTTCATACAACTCCCGTACCATGTCGACTGGCGAATTATCTATCCTATACCTCGCATGGTCTATGCAGTCATACGATCCTCTCTCGGTGATTCTAATTGAGGAGCCTGAAGCATATTTGCCGCCTGCCAGCCACGGTGCAATATTTATGCTAATAAGCTGGGCTGCCGTTAAATATAGGCTTGCATTTGCGATCACTACTCACTCGAGTGAAGTTGCTACTCATTTTTCGCGTAGTACGATATTGTCGATTAGGAGCTCAGGTGGGCAGTATTTGGTGCCGACTTCAAGAGAAGCCAAAGAGAGAGTTTTATCTAGACTAGGGCTGGCGCCACAGAGAGTCGCAATAATTTTCGTAGAGGATGACGTTGCAAAGTTTGTGCTCGAGGAACTTCTCGCGCAGTTCGAGTTTCATGTGTCCGCGAAGCTAGAGGTTCTAACTAAGGGAGGGCTAGGGCCAATTCGCGCGTCGATTGAGAGCCTACCGGAGGGCGTAGAATCCGTGGCTTTTTTGGGAATCGTGGACGGAGACGCTAAGGCTGAAGTGGCCCCATGGCCATCTGCCAATCGCTTTGATTTCTTGCCCTTCAGTGCTGCGATGGAGATCGAACTGATTGAATCAATTGCGAACGATGTCGCAAAGTTTGCGGCCGTCACCGAACGATCGGTGGGGCGAATTGAGGATGCGTTAGCCGAAACCGCAGGCCAAGACCACCACGATCGCTTTCGCGCTATTGGCATGTCACTGGATATTCCATTGCGAGAGCTAACCCGGCATTCATTGCGTCGTTGGCAGAAGGGGCCAGGAAGGAAGAGTAAGGTTCGGTCATTCGCCACTGCGCTAGCAAAGCGCATAGGAATCTCACTCCCCGACTAAATTTTAGTAAAGGTCTATAATTTAACCGATAGTGAAAGCCTCTAGTAACTATCGTATTTGATCTTACTACCCGTCATGATTGCCGAGACTGACGGCCACAATTGGCTTAGCTATATTTACCCGAACACCGTACCCTCTCACCGCTCCCGTACCGTAACCGCCTTCCCCTCATACACCACCCCAGTCGCCCCATTCTCCGCAAAGTCCGGCGCCACCGCCTTGCCTGGCCCGTAGAACCGCACCGACACCGACCGCTTCGCCGGCATCCCCTCATACCCACCCTCGCGCGCGCCGATGGTGAGCGTGCGCGTCGCCTGGTTCCACGCGATCGGCACGCGCGCATAGTTGCCCTGGAGATAGGCCGGGCTCACCCCGTCGTCCTCGTAGAGCGAGAAGCTGGCATCGGCGCCGGTGAAGACGTGGAGGACGAGCGGGCCGTCGGGTTGGTCCTTCGTCGACTGCACCTCGGGGCCGGTGGGCAGGATGCTGCCGGCGCGAACGAAGAGGGGCATGCGCTCGTAGGGGGCCGCCGCGGTGATCGTGCGGCCGCCCGGATGGTATGCGCCGGTGTTGAAGTCGTACCAGTCGGCGCCGGCGGGCAGATAGACCTGGCGGGTGCGCGCCTTGAACTGAGTGACCGGGGCGACGAGCAGGCTGGGGCCGAACAGATATTCGTCGTCGATGCTCCACGTCTTTTTGTCGGCGGCGAAATCCATCACCAGGCCGCGCATGATCGAGCCGTCCCTCAAATTGGTGTCAGCGCCGAGCGTGTAGATATAGGGCATCAGCCGGTAGCGGAGCTGATCGTACCAGATCATCGAGCGCTGCATCGCCGGGTCGTCGGCCGAGATTTCGTAGATCTCGCGCTTCGGCGTCTCGCCATGGCTGCGGAACAGCGGGCTGAACGCGCCGAACTGGAACCAGCGTAAATTGAGCTCGCGCCATTCGGCCCGGGCCTCGGGCAGCTGGTTGGTGTAGCGGTCCTCCACCGCGAAGCCGCCGATGTCGTGCGTCCAGTTGGGCAGGCCCGACATCGACACGTTGACGCCGGCCGAGATCTGGTCGCGCAGATCGTCCCAGCGCGCGGCGGTGTCGCCCGACCACACCGCCGAGCTGGTGCGTTGCAGCCCGCCAAAGCCCGAGCGGGTAAGGATGAAGGGGCGAACGTCGGGCCGCGCGTCGCGCAGGCCCTCCGCCATGCCCTGGGCGTGGACCAGCGGGAAGCTGTTGAACAAGGCGGCGCCGGGCCCTTTCGCGGTCGGGCCCATCGCGTCGATGCGTTCGTCGATCGACAGGTTGGAGTGGATGTCGGGCTCGGTCGCGTCCATCCACCAGGCGTCGAAGCCGAGCGTCACCAGCCGCTCGCGGACCTGGCGGAAATAGATTGCCCGCGCCTCGGCCGCATAGGGATCGTAATCGGTGTTGAGATAGCCGGGGCCGACCCAGTCCTTGCGCTTCGCGTCGAGATTGCCGTGATAGAGATAGCCCTTGGCGTCGAGCTCCTTCGCGTTCGCGGTGTTCGGGTAGAATTTCGGCCAGACCGAAATCATGATGTTGGCGTCGAGCGCATGGACTTCGTCGACCATCGCCTTGGGGTCGGGGAAGCGCTTCCTGTCGAACTCGTGGCTGCCCCATTGGTCCTCGGGCCAGTAGAACCAGTCCTGCACGATATTGTCGAGCGGGATGCGGCGCTTGCGGTATTCGCGGACGACGCCGAGCAATTGCTCCTGCGTCTCGTAGCGCTGGCGGCTCTGCCAGAAGCCATAGGCCCATTTGGGCAGCATCGCGGCCTTGCCGGTCAGGTCGCGATAGCCGGCGACGACAGTGTCCATGCTGGTGCCGCCGACATAATAATAATCGGTCGCCTTGCCGACATCCGAGGACATCCACAGCGAGTGGCGGTCGGGGGCGGGCAGGGGGTCATTATGGTAGAAGGCGATATAGCCCGCGTTCGGCTCCCATTCGATGCGCAGGTTCACCGGCTTGCCCTTGACCATGGGCAGGGTGAAATTGTGGAACCAGGGGTTCCAGTTCTGGCGCCAGCGCTCCAGCACCAGCTTGCCGTCGGCGAAGACCTTCACATAGCTGGAGGAATAGAGGCGGAATTTATGCTCGCCGGTGGTCTCCGGGGTGACGGCGCCGGTCCAGACGACATGCTGGGTCTGCACGGTCTTGCCGGCGGTGTTCTGGCCGCTATCGGCCGAAGCCACCGTCTGCGCCTTCGCGGCGGCGGGCCATTTGTCCTGGTCGCGGATATATTCGTAATTGATCACGGGCTCCTGCCTGGTCACCGCGAGCCGGTCGCCGAGATAATACTCAGCTTTCCAGCCGGGCGTGCCGCCGCTCGTCACCTTCAGCGTCGTGCCGACGAACGCATAGGGCGTGGGGTTGCCGAAGCGGGTGATCGAGTTGTTGTCCCAGAGCAGCCCGTACTTGCGGGTGGAGACGAGGAAGGGGACGGCGATGTCCATATTGTGCTGGGCGAGCTCGACGTCCTCGCCATTGTAATTCATCTGGCGGTTCTGGTGCTGGCCGAGGCCGTAAAAGCCTTCGTCGGTGCCGCGGTTGAACTGCTGCTGCGTGGCGAGCCAGGGCTTGCCGTCGAGGGTGACGAGCTTGAAGGCGCCGCGCGCGGCTTCGTCCAGGGTGAGCTTGCCGCTGGCGTCGCGGAAGGCGACATGGCCGTCGCTCAGGCGGATCTCGGCGGTGGCTTTGGTCGCCTTTAGGGTGACCAGGCCGTTGGCTTCGGTGACGGTCAGGGTGCCGTGCGGCCTGGCGACGACCATGAAGCTGTCGGGCAGGTCGAGGCTGGTGCCGGGGACGGCGGTGACGCGGAACTTGTCCTCGCCATAGACGAGTATGCGCACCCGCTTGGCCGGGCCGCTGTCGGGGGTGACGACCACGCCGTGATCGACGCGCTGGACCTCGGCGGCGAGCGCGGGGGTGGCGGCGGTGGCGAGGAGGATTGCCGTGGCGAAGAGTGTGGCCCTCTGCCCCTCTCCTTTCAGGAGAGGGGCAAGCTGCGCAGCAGCGCGGGGTGAGGTTGAGCGGGAGACGCTCATGCCGGTCACCCTCACCCTTCCGCCGCCTTCGGCGGCTCCCTCCCTCTCCCGCTGGGAGAGGGAAAGCAGCGCGCTCGCAATGCGTGAATCCAGTCGCGTCACTTCTTCTCTCCTATTGCCAGGTCGCGAGCTTCACGCGGAGCAGTTGCGGCTCCGAGGTGAAGTTGAGGCCGTAATCGGTCTGGTCGCCGTTCCACAGGCGGTCGAACACCCAGGCGCCGTCGACATAATGGCCTTCCTCGACGCGCTCGAGCATCAGATGACGCTTGCCGGGCTCGGTCAGGCTGAAATCGACCCGGGCGTGGAAGCCGGTGACGAGATATTCGGACGGGCCGAGCCGCGCGATGGCGACGCCGCCCGAAGGGGTCTCGTTGCCCGTCGGGGCGGGCGTGCCGAATTGCGGGAGGCCGAAGCTGATGGTGGCCTTGTGCGCGCCGAGATCGAGCGATTGCGCGTGCTTTGCAGCGGGATCGGTGGGCTCGGCGGCGCCCCACACCTGGCCTTCATAAGCGAGCTTGGCCCAGACTCGTTCGAGCGGGCGGAACAGGCGATAGTTGCGGGCAAAGGCTTCGATCGTCTCGGGGTCGAGCGCCTTGGCGCCGAGCGGGAAGTTGGAATATTTCGTGGCGTCCATGCCGAACGGCGCCCAGCCGATCGCGCCGCGGCCGATCGCCGGGAAGAAATAGCGGGCATAGGGGCGGGCATTGCCGGTCTCGGGCACGAACAAAGGATTGTCGGGTCTCGTGTAGCGATCGAGGAAGCCGAGATATTGCGCGTGATCGGGGTTGTAGATGTCGGGGCTCACCACATCGAGATGCGGGGCGGCGGCCTTGTAGACGTCGATCACCGGGTGGGAAGGCCCGCCCGAGGCGAAGGTGTTCGGGTCCTGCCAGACGAACGGATTGCTGGTGAGCGCGGCGTTGGCATACATCGGCAACGGCTTCACGGCCTTGCCCGCGGCGGCGACCGCGTCGATATAGCTGGCGACGTACCAGCTGTGGAAGAACAGCTCGGCATCGCGGCCATAGAGCTGGGCCCAGCTGCCGGGTTTCTTGCCGGTCTGCTTCACCAACGCGGCGGGGACCTGGCCGGCGAACAACCGGTCGGCCTCGGCGGAGTGATCGCGCGCGCTGCCGTAACTGCCGGGCTCGTTCTCGACCTGCACCATGATGACGGTGTTGGCCTGGTCCCGGTCCTTCAGGTGGCGCATCAGCGCGACGAAGGCCTTTTTGTCCGCCTCCAGCGTGGTCGCGCCGTGCGGGCTGAGCGCGTAATGCGTCGCGCCCTTGGCGTCGATCATGCGGGGGAAGCGCTTGTTGTCGAGCTTGACCCAGGACGGGGCGTAGCTGGGGCCGGTATTCTTCCAGGTACCGAACCAGAGCAGCACGAGGCGGACCTTGTGCTCGCGCGCCTCGTCGAGCAGCGTGTCGAGGAAGGAGAAGTCGAACTTCCCTTCCTGCGGCTCGATCTGTTCCCAGGCGATCGGGACCTCGACGGTGTTGGCGTGGAGCTGGTCGATCACTGGCCAGACCTTGGGCAGCATGGCGGGCCAGGCGCTCGAATTATTGACCTGCGCGCCGAGCATCAGGAACGGGCTGCCGTCGACGATCAGCGCGTGACGGCCGTCGCGGCTGTCGATGCGGGGCAGCGGGCCGGGCGCGGCGAGCGCAGTGCCCGTGAGCGCGACGGCCGAGGCCAGTGCCCAGCATGCGAGGCCCTTGAGCGCCATTTCCCTCTCCCCCGTCGTTCGATTCCGGCTGCGTCTATTATCTCAGTGAAAACGGACTTTGCCAATGAAAATCGGTGGACGCTCAACCCTGACGGGGCGGGGCGGTGGAACTGCGCAGTTCCAGCGTCGCCGGCACCACGACCGGCGCGTTGGGCACGATGCGGCCCGCGCGGTCGGCGATGATCAGCTCGACCGCGCGCGCGACGACATCGGCGATCGGCTGCACCACCGCGGTCAGGGGCGGATGGGTGAAGCGGACGATCGGGGTATCGTCGAAGCTGATCAGCGACAGGTCGCGCGGCACCTTGATGCCGCGCTCGCGCCCTGCCTCGAGCGTCGCCAACGCCATCTGGTCGTTGCTGGCGATGATCGCGGTCGGGGGCGTCGCGCTGTCGAGCAAATGGAGCGCGGCGTGCCGGCCAGACGCGTAGCTGAAATCGCCCTCGGCGAGCAGCCCGGTCGTGTCCAGGCCCGCCTCCGCCATCGCCGCGCGCCAGCCATGCACGCGCCAGGCGCTGAGCTCATATTCGGGCGATCCGGCGATCAGGCCGATCCGGCGATGGCCGAGCCCGACAAGATGCTCGGTCGCCATGCGCGCGGCATGCTCGTCGTCCATGGTCAGCGCGAAGCCGGGGCCTTCGGTGAGCGAGCCGATCCGGGCGAAGCTGATCTTCTGCGCCTCGAGCAGGTCGGTGATATGCGGATTCTGCGAATGCGGCGGAGTGAGGATCACGCCGTCGGGCTGGAGCGCGGCGATCGCGCCGAGCAGCTCGCGCTCGATATGGTCGCTATGCGTGTCGACCAGCTCGACGATCATGCGATAGCCATGCTCGGCGCAGGTCAGCATGCCGCCGAGCAGCATCTGGTCGATCCAGTCGGCGCCCTCGCGCTTGCGCCAGTCGGCGATGGTGCGCTCGCGGTCGTTGAGTGCGAGGATGAGATAGGAGCGCGATCCGCTCATGCGCTGCGCGGCGATCGAGGGCACGTAACCGAGCTTGTCGATCGACGCCTGGACACGGAGCGTCATCTCCGGCCGGACGTTCGGCTCCTTGTTGATGACGCGGCTGACCGTCTGGAGCGAGACTCCGGCATCGGCGGCGACATGCTTGATCGTGACGGCCTGGCGGCGCCTTGCCATGCCGGTCAGCCCCGCGCGGCTGGAGTGGCCGCGCCGCAATAGCGGGCGACATAGGCGCCGTGCGCGGGCAGCGAGGCGACGGTGCGGGTGACATGGTCGCGGATCGTGCCGAGCAGCTTGTCGAGCTCCGTATCGGGCAGCTTCGCCGCGATCGGATGATAGGAGCGCGGCACGATGCCCTGGCCCATCATCACCTGGACCCAGCTGTTCTCGGCGAACAATTCCTCGTTTTTACGGAAGACGCGGCCGGTCTCGCGGAACAGCTCGATCTTCTGGGCGAGCGTATCGGGGATCGGCATCGCCGCGCATTGCCGCCAGAACGGGCTGTCGCGGCGCTCGGTCGCCTTGTAGTGCAGGATCAGGAAGTCGCGGATCTGACGCGTATCCTCGTCCTGCTGGTCGTTGAACTCGGCGACGTCGCGCGCGCTGATCTCGCCCAGCGGCATCATCCGGATGAGGCGCAGCACGGCGCGCTGGATCAGGTGGATGCTGGTCGATTCAAGCGGCTCCATGAAGCCGCCCGACAGGCCGATCGCGATGCAGTTGCGATACCATTGGCGACGGCGCGATCCAGTGGTGAAGCGCAGCATGTTGGGCTCGGTCAGCACCGCGCCCTCGACATTGCCGAGCAGCCGTTCGAGCGCATCGTCGCGCGACAGATAGCGGCTGCAATAGACCAGGCCGTTGCCGGTACGGTGCTGCAGCGGGATGCGCCATTGCCAGCCGGCGTCATGCGCCATGGCGCGGGTATAGGGGACGGGCGGGCCGACATTTTCGGTCTGGAGCGCGATGGCGCTGTCGCACGGCAGGTAATGCGTCCAGTCGTCGAAGCCGGCATGCAGCGCCTGCTCGATCAGCACCGCGCGGAAACCGGTGCAGTCGAGGAACAGGTCGCCCTCGATCCGCGGGCCGGAGTCGAGCAGCAAAGCGGCGATGTCGCCACTTTCGCCGTCGAGATCGACCTGCGCGATCTTGCCCTCGACGCGCTTCGTGCCGTCGCCCTCGGCCATCGTGCGGAGGAACTTGGCGTAGAGCGTGGAATCGAGCTGATAGGCGTAGTTCATCCCGTCGTCGGGGAGGTGCGCGAACTTGCCCTGCAAAGCCGCGATCAGCTCGAGGCAATAGTCGTCATAGGATTGCTCATAGCCCTTGCTGCGCGCGTAGAGCCAGAAATGCTGGAAGCCGGCCGACCAGTGATCCTTGCCGGTCAGGCCGAAGCTGTGGAAATAGCGGCTACCGATCGTCTTCCAGTCGTCGAACAATATGCCGAGCTTGAACGTCGCCTGGGTGGCGCGCATGAAATCGGCTTCGTTGATGCCGAGCAGCCGGTTGTAGGTGACGAGCGGGGGAATGGTGGATTCGCCGACCCCGATCGTGCCGATCGCATCGGATTCGACCAGGATGACCTCGACTGTCCGGCCCATCGTCCGTGCGATCGCCGCCGCCGCCATCCAGCCCGCGGTGCCGCCGCCGGCGATGACGATGCGTCGGGGGTGCGGCATGCCGTCAGTCATTGGCTCAATTGCCTCAGCAGGAAGGCGCGGATCCGGCCAGCGCTTTCGGGGGTCAGGGGGGCGAGGATGCTGCGGCCTTGCTCGGGGATATGCGCGGTCACGTCGTCGCCATTGCCGAAGACATAATAGTCGAACAGGTCGCGCCAATAGGCCTTCTGGTCGTCGGGCAGATCGCGGATCGACAGCAGCGCATGGTTGAGCGCGTCCTGCGGCTGGCCGAACCAGCGCGGGGCCTCGCGCCACCAGTAATTGATCAGGATGTTGAACGGTTCCAGCCCCTCGACATGGTGCCACCAGAGCGCCGGGATGTAGAGCGCGTCGCCGGCGTCGAGTTCGGCGGTCTGGGCGTGGACCAGCGCCTCGCGGAAGCGCGGGTGGGCCGCGAAATCGGGCGCGTGGAAATCGACCATGCTGATAGCGCGGCCGGCCGGCGTATTGTCGATCGGGCCGAGATAGAGGTTGCGGAACTGGTCGCGCGGGAAGAGCGTGAAGCGGCGGCGCCCGACCGCGACGCAGGCGAGATTGTCGGGCACGTCGTTATGTGCCGCGATGCGCGTGCGCGTGCCCATCCAGATGCTGGCGAGCGGCGCGCGGTCGCCGAGATCGACCTGATTCGCCTCGTGCAGGCCGTCGAAAAATTCGTGCATGTCGATCGAGGCGAGATAGATCGGCGGGGCGTCCGCCCGGCCTTCGTTCGCCTCGATCTTGGCGAAGATCTCCGACAACCGGGCGCGCAGCATGTGGAAGTTCATGCCCATCGCGTCGTCGTAGAATAGCCGTCCGCCCGAAGCCGGCGACCCGACCGAGACTGCGAAGGGAATGTCGCGGTGCCGCTCCAGCAGATAGGCGCGCGCGTCGCGGTTGGAGCGCCGGCCTGCCTGGACCAGCGGCCAGTCGGCGACGAGCCCGCGCACCACGAAGGGGCGATCGGCCTCGCGCAGGAGGGTGTCGAGCGCGGCGGCGTCGGCGACCTCGACCTCGACCTCGGGCACCGGCGCGAGCGCCTCGAAGATTCCGGGGTCGGCCTCAGCCATGTCCGATCCGGCGGTTCTTGCGCGCGATCAGCTCGCGCAGCCGGCCGAGCGACGCGATCGCCATGAAGATCGGCATCAGATGGCCGTCGGCGTGCAGCTTGCCCAAGGTCGCCGCGTCGAGCTCGCGCAGCCGATCCTCGTCGATCCCGTGGAAGCCGACCAGGCGGTTGGTCGATCCGTCGTCGAGCTTGATCTCGAGCGTCAGCGGCTCGAGCAGCTTGTAGCGATCGAGTGCGGCGAAAAAGCCTTCGGACTCGCGATAACCCAGGTCGAGTTCGCCCAGTTTATGTGTGATCGATTCGAGATAGGGTGTCGGCCGCCCATCCTCGTCGAACAGCCGCACACCGTCTGCGCCAATCCGCGGGCTGGCGAGGTCGATATGCACCTGCTTGTCGCCGCCTTCCGACGGCGATCCGCCGATCAGGAAGGGCTGGATGTCGATCGCCAGCGGCAGGTAGCGCGCATCCCATCGGCCATCGTCGAGGAACAGATTCTCGCCCGTATCGAAGCCGAACATGGCCAGCGCGGTGAAGCGGTCGCGCTCCGCATTCAGGCGGAACAGGATCGGATAGTCGTCCTGCACGCGGCGGAACTCGCTTGGCACCGCGATGGCGCACATCACCGCATCGCCCAGCGCGATACCGCGATCAGTGCGCACGCGGAGGTCGCGATGGTCTTCGAGGGTGAGAAGCGCGTGTTCGGGCATATCAGCGCGTATTTTCCATGGGAGGCGCCATAGCGTGATGCGCGCGCAGCGCATCGAGATAGGCGCGATTGGTGGGCAGGCTGGCGGCGAGCACGCGGGACCGCTGCTCGACCTGGCCGAGCTGTTGCGTCACGCCGTTGCCGGGCGCGCCGAGGATGGCGCCGGCGGGCGGGGCGGGGAAGCCCATGCCGTAGAGGATGTATTGATAGCTCGCCGCGGGGAAGATCTCCTCCGCCGCGGGCAGGTCGGCACGCGACGGCGGCTGGTCGCGCCAGAGGCGGAGCAGATCGGCCAGGCGCGGCGGGATCGAGGCAGGATCGCGGTGGTCGCGCCAATAGGGCTCGTCGCGCGCGCTCAGCACATAATGAAGCTTGAGGAACTCGACGATCCGGTCCCAGCGATAGCGGAACAGCGTATTGAAGCGGTCCGCATGGATCGGCATCACGTCGCGGGTCGCCGGGAAATTGTCGAGCAGCGCCTCCAGCGACAGCTCGGTCAGCACGATCGCCGATGCCTCAAGCGGTTCGAGGAAACCCGCCGACAGCCCGATCGCGAGACAGTTGCGCTCCCAGAAACGCTCGCGATGGCCCGAGCGGAAGGTGAGGCGGCGGAAGGTCAGGCGGTCGGTATCGGCGCCGGGCAGGGCGCGGCGCAGATAGGCGGCGAGGGTCGCTTCGGCCTCCTCGTCGCTCGCGTGGCGCGACGAATAGACGCAGCCCACGCCGCGCCGGGTCGGCAGGCCGATGTCCCAGATCCAGCCTGCGGCGTGCGCGGTAGCGTTGGTCTGCGACGCGATCGGGCTGTCGGGCGCGACCGGCACCTGCACGGCCAGTGCGCGATCATTGAACAGCTCGTGGCTGCGATCGAGGAAATCGACGCCATATTGCCCGCCGATCAGCAGGGCGGCGTGGCCGGTGCAATCGATGAACAGGTCGCCCGCGACATCGCCCGACGCCCGGGTACGGACCGCCGCGATGTCGCCGCCCTGGCGCCGCTCGACCGAGACGACATGGTCGCGGACAAGATGCACGCCGAGCCGATCGGTGGCGTGCCGGCTCAGCAGCGCCGCCAGCTTTGTGGCGTCGAGGTGATAGGCATAGTTCAGCGCGCCGGCATAATCCGGCATGGTGCGCTGGCGCGGCGCCAGGTCGAGCGCGCACGGGCGCGCCTGCGGCGTGACCGTGTCGGCAAAGCCGCGGCCGGGCGCGGCATCGTGCCATGCCGCCACCACGTCGCGCGGATCGCCGTCGATCGGGGCGACGAAGGGGTGGAGATAGGCGTCGCCATCGCCGCCGGTGCGCCAGCCGATAAAACGCGAGCCCTGTTTGAACGAAGCGTCGCAGGCGAGCAGGAATTCGGTCTCGCTGATGCCGATCCGCTCCAGCGTCCGCCGCATCGTTGGCCAGGTGCCCTCGCCGACGCCGATGGTGGGGATATCGGGGGATTCGATCAGCGTCACGCAAAGCGGCGCCGGAGCCGCCGGGTTGGCGCGCGCGGCGATGAGGCACGCCGCGAGCCAGCCGGCGGTGCCGCCGCCGACGATCACGACCCTCGAGACTGCCTCGTCCACGCTACGCGCCTTCATCCACGATCGGCAACTTGCCGCGCCAGGAGAGGAAAAGCCACCCTCGTCGGAGGGTGGCTTTCCTGTCACCGGCAATGTCCCAACGGTCGGATCAGAACGCCGCGCGAACACCGAACGAGTAGCGCGCGAAGCCCGGTGCGACGACGGTCACGTTGCGATCGGACCGCAGATGCTGGCGCCGGCCCGACCCGGTCAGGTTGATGCCCTCGGCAAAGACGCTGATGCCCTTCATGAACTCGTAGCTCGCGCTCGCGTCCACCTGGCCATAGGCTTCGGTGTAAGTCGGATTGATGCCGGTCGAGTTCAGGAATTCGTCGCGCCAGTTATACGCGACGCGCGCCTGGATGCCGTATTTGTCGAAGAACGCCACCGCGTTGGCGCTGTTGCTGAGCCCGGTCAGCGCGAACTGGGTGACGGTCGAAGGCTTGGTATTGTCGTACACCGCGCTGCCGTCGACGATCGTGTAGTTCAGGATGGCGCCGAAGCCGGTATCCCAGAAGCTGTGCTGAATGGCGAATTCCCAGCCATGGAGCGTCGCCGTCTGATCGCTGTTCACCGGCGTGGTGATCTTGAAGTTGAGCGCCGGATCCTCGGGCAGCGAGTAGATCAGGCCCAGCGCCGCGTTCGACGATTGCGGGTAATGCGCGAAGATATACTGGCGGATCTGGGTGGCCGTCGCATTCGGCCCGATCGCCGCGACCGCTGCATTGTAGCGCGGACCGCCCTGGGGGGTGGTCAGGCCGAAGGCAGTGGTGTCGAAGCGCGTGGACGCGATGAAGTTCGCGACGCTCTTGCGGAAATAGCCAACCGACACATAGCTGTCGCGGCCATAATACCATTCGGCCGATAGATCGATGTTCTTCGACTTGTACGGGATCAGGCCCGGATTGCCCTGAGCGCCGGTGCCGCCGCCGACACGGAACAGCCCGTCCAGCGTCCGCCCGCCCTGCATGAGGTCATAGCTCGCGCGGGTGATGGTGTGGCTGTACGAGGCGCGCAGCTTGACGTTGTGGAGCGGCGAAATGTCGAAGTCGATCGACGGCAGCCAGTTATCGTACCGGCCGTCGAATCGGGTGAAGGCGCTGTTGCCCGACAGGACCACGTTGAACTCGTTGTCCGCCACCCACTGCGTGCTGGACGGGACGGGCACGAGCGCCGACGAGGTGATGTCGGTCGATTCGTAGCGCACGCCGGCGACGATGTGCGCCGGATTGCCGAACGCGTCGAACTTCCCGGCCACCTGCACATAAGGCGCCAGCGTCTTTTCGGTGATGCGCCGGTCCGTGTTGAACTGCGCTAGGCAACTGCCCTGGATCGAGGCGCCCGATCGCGGCTGGCTGCACGCCTTGAACTTGGATTCGAGGAGATCGACCATGTCCTCGAAATTGAAGGTGTAGAATTTCTGCGCCATGCCCTGTTGCGCCAGGCCCGGGAACAGGTTGGGCAGCGTCGCGAGCGTGAACATGCTGTCGGGGACCGACGAGGCCGGGCCGATACCACCCCAGCTGTCGTTCTGGATGGTGCCGAAGGCCGAGCGGACCTTGTTCTCGACATAGGAGACGCCGAAATCGAGGCCGTCGAGCAAGCCGCCTTCATGATCATAGTGAATGGCCAGCTGGGCCTGATTGATCTCGTCCCTGAAATAGGCGTTGCGGAAGGCGTTGCCGGTCGGCGTGATCAGCGCCGCGTTGAGCGGGTCGATGCCGGGGGCCATGTTGTACGAGATGACCGGCAGATCGTGGTCGAAGTTGATGGTCTGGTTCTGGACGCCGAAGATCGCGGTGCCGACGGACATGCTCGAGCCGAACCGGTTGGTCGGCTTCACTTCCGCGGTGGAATGATGGCCATCCAGCGTCACCGTCACCCCGCCCGGCGCTTTCCACACCAGGTTGCCGCCGAGCGACTTGTTCTCGGCGCGGTTGGCGGTGAGCGAGCCGCTATAGGACAGGTCCTTGCCGACGTTGCAGACCGTCGACGGCGCCACGCACCCCGCATCCGGCACCGCGAAGCGTTCGGTATAGAAGACCGGGCCGGCGACCGGGCCGTCAGTCCAGGAACTCGACGTGTCGCCATGGTTGAACCAGATGCCGACATTGCTGTTGCGGATTTCGACGGTGTTGCGCGAATAGGTATAGTCGATCGTCGCGGTCAGCTCGTCGGTCGGGCGGAATTGCAGGACGGCCTGGCCGTTGATGCGCTCGCGATCGATGTCGTTGAACTCGTACGACGCGTTCTGCGGCACCTGATAGACATCGGTCGGATCGGGCCGGTTGGTGATGTTCGCGGCGCCCGGGCTGCCGGGCTGCGCCAGCGAGCCCCAGTTGTTCTCGTTGCCGAGATACCCGTCGCGCCAGCCGACGACGCCCTGGTTCGTGCTTGCCTTGCGCTTCTGGTAGGATCCGATGATCGCGATGCCGATCCGGTCGTCCGCGAAGGTGCTGCTGAAGATGCCCGAGACTTCCGGCGTGATGTCGTTCTTGCCGTTCTGCGAGCTGTCGATCACGCCCTTGACGGTGAGGCTGCCGCGCATGCCGGGCCGGTCGAGCGGGCGCGGGGTCCGGATGTTGATGGTCGAGCCGATGCCGCCCGATTCGATCGAGGCGCGACCGCTCTTGTAGACCTCGACCGCGGCGATGCCTTCGGAGGCGAGGTTGGCGAAGTCGAAGGAACGCGAGGACGGCGCGCTGCCGCCGTCGCCGATCAGCGCGGTCGGCATCTGGCGGCCGTTGAGCGTCACCAGGTTGAATTCGGGCCCGAAGCCGCGGACGGTGACGAGCGAGCCCTCGCCGTTGGACCGGTCGATCGACACGCCGGTGATGCGCTGAAGCGATTCGGCGAGGTTGGTGTCGGGGAATTTGCCGATGTCCTCGGCCGAGATCGCATCGACCACGCCCTGCGAGTCGCGCTTGATGTCGAGCGCCTGCCGCAAGCTGGCGCGGATGCCGGTGACGACGATATCGGGTTCATCGGCAGCCGGCTGATCCTGGACCAGGCCACCCGCTGCATTCGCGTCCTGCGCATGGGCCGTGCCGGACACCGTGGCGATCGCCAGAACCGATGCTCCAACCACGAATCGCGAAAGCACGCGAGTAGAACGACGCCGCATATATCCTCCCCTGTTTTATCAGTGCAGCTTGATCCGCACTTTATTGATAACGTTCACTTGCGAAATTTGTCGTGCGTTGTCAAGGTCCTTCGCGGAAAGCCGCAAATGGCACCGAATCGGCCTGAGTGGTTGTGAACGTTAGCAATTTGCATGTTTTCGGGCGATTGCGGGTTTCGCCACCCGCGCAAATCATCACCGGGCTGGTGCAAATCGGCAACGGATTCGAGGGGAAAGAGGATGTCGAAAAGGATGCAGGCCATATTGGCCGCGGTGTCGGTTCTCGCACTGACGGGGGCGGCGGCGAGCATCGCCCAGCCGCAGAGCGCCGCCAGGAAGAGCGTCGGCACCAAGAGTGTCAGGCAGGACGCCCGCGCGCGGGCCACCGCGATCGTCGCGAAGATGACGCTCGATGAAAAGATCGGGCTGGTCCATGGTCTGTTCCCGCCCATGGCCAAGGGCAAGACCAGGCATGAGCTGATCCCCTCGGCCGGCCATATCGACGGCGTGCCGCGGTTGGGCGTGCCGTTGCTGCGCGAGAGCGATGCGTCGCTCGGCGTCGCCAACCAGGTCGAGCAGCGCAAGGGCGATGTCGCCACCGCGCTGCCGTCGAGCCTGGCGACGGCGGCGAGCTTCGACCCCGAGATCGCCCGCGCCGGCGGGGTGATGATCGGCGCGGAAGCGCGCGCCAAGCGCTTCAACGTGCTGCTCGCGGGCGGCGTCAACCTGACGCGCGACCCGTGGAACGGACGCAATTTCGAATATCTCGGCGAGGATCCTCTGCTCGCGGGCACCCTGGCGGGCGCGCATATCGCCGGGGTCCAGTCCAACCGCATCGTCTCCACGGTCAAGCATTTCGCGCTCAACGCGCAGGAGACCGGTCGGATGGTGGTGGATGCGCGGATCGACGAAGCGAGCTTCCGCGAAAGCGACCTGCTTGCCTTCCAGATCGCGATCGAGCGCGGCAGGCCCGGCTCGGTGATGTGCTCGTACAACAAGGTCAATGGCGACTGGGCGTGCGAGAACGACTTCCTGCTGAACAAGGTGCTGAAGCGCGACTGGGGCTATCCAGGCTGGGTGATGAGCGACTGGGGCGGGGTGCATTCGACCGCCAAGGCCGCCAATGCCGGGCTCGACCAGGAATCGGGCCAGGAACTGGACAGCGAGATCTTCTTCGACAGGCTCAAGGCCGATGTCGAGGCGGGCAAGGTGCCGATGGCGCGGCTCGACGACATGGTGGTGCGCTATCTGACCGGGCTCATCGAGACGGGACTGTTCGACGCGCCGGTGGCGGATACGGTGCAGCCGATCCCCTATGCGCAGCATGCCGAGGTGGCGCAGCGCGCGGCCGAGGCGGGCATCGTGCTGCTGAAGAATGACGGCGGCGTGCTGCCGCTCGCGGCGACGGCGAAACGGATCGTGGTGATCGGCGGCAATGCCGATGTCGGCGTCCTGTCGGGCGGCGGATCGAGCCAGGTGCGGTCGGTCGGCGGTGCCCCGATCGAGATTCCGCTGACGTCCGGGGCGGCGATGTCCTTCGCGCGCGTCACCTATCATGCGTCCGCGCCGCTCAAGGCGTTGCGCGCGGCGATGCCGCAAGCCGAGATCTGCTATGTCGACGGCAAGGACGTTGCGGCGGCCGCAGCGGCGGCGCGGGGTGCCGATGTCGCGATCGTGTTTGCGACTCAGTGGACGACCGAGGCGCAGGACGTGCCGGACCTGTCGCTGCCCGATGGGCAGGACGCGCTGATCGCGGCGGTGGCCGCGGCGCAGCCGAAGACGGTGGCGGTGCTCGAGACCGGCGGGCCCGTGCTGATGCCATGGATCAAGGCGGTGCCGGCGGTGGTACAGGCCTGGTATCCCGGCCAGCGCGGCGGCGAGGCGATCGCCAATGTGCTGACGGGCAGGGTCAATCCCTCGGGCCGCCTGCCGATCACCTTCCTTGCTTCGGCGGAGCAGGCGCCGCGCCCGGCGCCGGTCGGGCTCGATACGATGACCTCGCTCGAAGCGCAGGCAGCGGCGGACCCTGCCAATGCGAGCAAGTTCAAGCTGGCGAGCTTTCCGGTCGATTATGTCGAGGGCGCCGATGTCGGCTATCGCTGGTACGAGAAAAAGGGCCGGCAGCCGCTCTTCGCCTTCGGGCATGGGCTCAGTTACACCAGCTTCACCTATCGGCGGCCGGTGGTGACCGGGGGCAAGACCCTGAGCCTCTCGTTCGAGGTGGTGAACAGCGGTAGCCGCGCTGGCGCCGACGTGCCGCAACTGTATGTCACGCGGGAGGGATCGAAGGCGCCGATGCGCCTTGCCGCGTTCACGCGCATCACCTTGAAGCCGGGCGAGGTGCGGCGCGTGACCCTGACCGCCGAGCCACGCATCCTGGCTGATTATGACGTCAAGCTGCCCGGGTGGCGGATCGCGGGCGGCACATACCGGGTGGCGCTGGGGCGTGACGCGACGGATCGCTCGATCGTCTCGACCGCCACGGTGGCGGCGGCGACGATGAAGCCGTGAGCACTTCTGTCATGCCGGACTTGTTCCGGCATCCATTCTGCGGCGAGGCGCAGCGTGCATCATGAAGCGCTGCGCTTGGACCACGATGGACCCCGGAACAAGTCCGGGGTGACGATTGAGGGATGATGAGCCGACACTAAGGATCGGCGCCCCCAACCCCGGCAGTTGCCGATTGCCGCCGGCACGGGCAAGGTCGGGCGACCGCTGATGCCTTTCCCCCCCGCTCCTGCGCTCGCGGCCGGACCGCGCACCGGCCACCGGCCGATCGGCTTCCTGCTGATCTATGCGATCGCGCATGCCGGCGGGGTGATGGCGTATATGCCGCTGCTCAGCATGCTGCTGCCGATGAAGATCGAGGGCGTGTCGGGCGCGGCGCGGATCGATGTGTTCACCGCGACGGTGGTGTGCGGCGCGATCGCGGCGAGCCTGTGCGGCATATTGTTCGGCTGGCTGAGCGACCGGTCGGTCGCCGCGGGTGGCGGGCGCCGTCGCTGGGTGGCGGGCGGGATGATCGTGACGGCCCTTACCTATGCGCTGGTCGCGGCGGCCTCGACGCCGGGGGCGATCATCATGGCGACGATCCTGTTCCAGGTTGCGCTCAACGCGATGCTCGGGCCGCTCGCCGCGATCATGGCGGACGAAGTGCCCGATGCGCAAAAGGGTCTGACCGGCGGCCTGCTGGCGCTGGCCAACCCCTCGGCGTCGGCGGTGCTGGCGATCGTGGTGGGCCTGCACCGGCTGGGCGAGGTGACTCAGTTCGGGCTCGTGGTGCTGGCGTTCACGGCGTGCGTCACGCCGCTGCTGCTGTCGCGGTCGATCCCGGTGCCGGTCGGGAGCGAACCGCGCCCGGTTTTCACCTCGCCCCGGCGCGATCTCGCTATCGCCTGGGCGGCGCGGCTGTTCGTGCAGGTCGCGGGCGCGGTGCTGTCGCTGTACCTGCTTTATTATTTCGAGAGCATCACCAGTGAAGACCCGCGCGACCTGGCGCTGCGGGTCGGGCATCTGCTGGCGATATCCTTCATCGTGCCGCTGCCGATCGCGGTGCTGGTCGGCCGCCTGTCCGACCGGATCGATCGCCGCAAGCCGTTCCTGCTCGCCGCGGCGATGGTGGCGGCGATGGGCTTGCTCGGCATGGCGTTTGCCCGGGACTGGACCATGGGGGCGGCGGCGTTCGCGCTCTACGCGATCGGATCGGGCGTGTTCCTGCCGCTGCACGCGGCCTTTGCGATGCAGTTGCTGCCCGACCCCGATCATCGCGGGCGCGATCTCGGGCTGATCAACCTGACCAATACCTTGCCCTCGTTCCTCGGCCCGTTGCTGACCTGGTCGCTGGCGACGCCGCGCGATTTCAGCACGCTGATGCTGGCACTGGTGGGGCTGACCCTGTGCGGCGGGCTGAGCGTGATCGGGGTGCGCGGGCGGCGTTAGAATCAGACTACCACTCTCCGTTCGCCCTGAGCTTGTCGAAGGGCTGTTCTTTCTTCCGCGGAAGGGAAGAGCAGGGCTTCGACAAGCTCAGCCCGAACGGAGAGGGGGCAATCGGGCCGAAACTCTAGGGATAGCTGACCAGCGTCTGCTTGATCGCCCCGGGCTCTGCCGCGGCGCCGGCCTGGTTGACGAGATGCGCAATCGTGCCCTTGCCGCCGCCGAGCGAGATGGTCGTGACGTTCGAGAACCGGACGCCCGGTTTGTGCGGCGCCTCGATCGCGCTTTCGACGACGATGCTCGGGTCGGCGGTGAAGTTCGCATAGATGCCGAGCGCGACTGCCTGGTGGTCCTCCACCCGGTCGGCGACCTTGTAGGCGGCCCAGCCGCGTATGGTGCCGGCCATGTACGCGGCCTGGTTCGGCGGGTCGTAGGGCAGCTCGTTCTGGTAGAACCAGGTCCGGCCACGCTCGCCGTTCCACAGCGTGTTGTAGCGGCGGAAATGCTCGACGAAGAGCGCGCACATCGTCACGTCGTCGCCGTTCACCACCAGCCCCTGATTGCCGATGCTTTCGTCCCAGCCGACATGGATCCGGCCGCTTGCCCGGTCGCCATGATCGGCACGCCAGATCCACAGATGGTCGCCGATGACGTGGTGGCTGTTGATCTCGAGACAGGTCTCGGCATTGCCGATCGTCGCACCGCCGACGCGGAAGAACAGGTCGGAGAGCAGGGTCGGATTGGCGCGGTGATCGCGGTTGGCGCCCCTTGGCCCGATCTCGACCAGTACGGGTGAAAGGGCGGGGCCGGCGTCGATCATCAGCCCGGCGATGGTGACGCCGGGCACGTCCGCGACGGCGATCGCCTTGCTGCCCCTCTCCGCCAGCAGGGTGGCGAGGCCGAGGCCGAGGACAACGGTGTTCGCGCGCGCGATGCGGAGGGGCGCGTCGAGGCGGTAGATGCCCGGCGTGAGCAACAGATGCCGGCCACGGGCCAGCGCCGCATTGAGCTGGCTGGCCGACATTTCGGGCCTGGCGATGAAGAAGCGCGCGAGTGGGATCGAGGTGCCGCGCGGTTTCCCGCCTTCCCAGCTCACGCCGCTTGCGTTGCGGCGGAGGGCAGGCATGAACACCTTCCACGCGCCGGACGCGTCGATGTGCAGGAACGGCTTTTCCCGTATGATCGGCACAGTCGGAATGCTGGTATAGGGCGGATCGGGAAAGCTCGTGGCGGGGGCGCCCTCGACGCCCATGAACATCATGTTCCAGTTCGATCCCTGCCAGCCGCGCAGCGCGCTGCTGCGGGTGAACCATTGCTGCTGCGAGCCGGAGCGGATCACCCCGTCGATGCGACAATCGGCAATGAAGCCGCCACTCGACCAGCCGCCATCGTCGAGCGCAAGGTCGCCGGCGAGATGGACCCGGCGATAGGGGGCCGCCTGCGATACGGCCCAACGATCGGCCCCGTCAGGTGGGCGGACTGCGAGATTCTCGACGCCGCGCCAGAAATTGACCAGCGCCATGCCTTTGGCCCAGTCCGCCTCGGCATGGACATGGCCGTTGACGATCACGTCGCCGGGCAGCGCGCCGAGCCCGGCGACCTGGGTGAAGAAGCCGATATTGACGTCGAGATCGTAGCGGCCGGGCTTGAACAGGATGGCGTGGCGCTCGTCCGTGAAATGCGCGCGTTCCATCGACTGGAAGATCGCGTCGAGCCGCTGCTGCAGCTCGGCGCGGGGCATTGACGGGTCGGCGATCAGGACGTTCGGGCCGAGATCGGGATCGCGCGTGCGGGCCGTGGCGGGGCCGGCCGCCGTGGCGATAGCGGTTCCGGCAAGTCCGGCGACCACCGTCCGGCGGGTCGGGTTCGTCTCCATCATATTTTCTCCACCGACAGGAAGGCAGTGACCGTCAGGCGGCCTTTGGCGGGATCGGGCGAGAGCTGCGCGTCCGGGCGGATCGCGCCGCTGTGCAAAACATAGCTCCGGTAGATCAGCGCGCGGTTTAAGCGCGCCTCGGCAAGCAGGGTGCGCTCGAACAAGGGTGTGTCGCCGGCGACATAGCTGTGCGGCGGTTCGCCGCCATGGCGAAGCTCGGCGTCGAGCTGGCCGAGATAGATCGGGGCGCGGATCTGGTCGACCGTCTCGAACCCGGTCGAGCGGTGCCGGAAAAAGGCAGTGCCGTTGCCTTCGGAGAGGTAGTGGATCAGTGCGATTCGCTCGACCGCGAAGGCGTCGCAATGCGGCAGGCGTTGCTGGACCGACAACGCCGTGGGATCGGTGGTGACCATCGAGAAGCTGGCGTCGATCAGCGCGATCGTGCCGGGCTGGCCGAAGATGTCCGCAAGCACCCTGGCGATGACCGGCTGTTGCGTCGACATGTACGCCGCCGGCAGGGGGGCGCGGATGCCGGGATAATGGTGCAGGGCCGGGCCGAACTCGGCTGCGATCGCGGTGGCGCGGAGCGCGTCGGGATCGGGCGCGAAATCGTCGATGACGACGAGCGGCTGTTGCTCGCGGCCGATGCGATGGACGGTGATGTCGCTCATCGCGGTTTCCAGTAGCGCACATAATCGACGCTCATGCGCTGCGGCAGCGCCGAATCGTCGACGCCCTTCGCGCCGCCCCAGTCACCGCCGATGGCGAGGTTGAGGATGAGGTTATAGGGGCGGGTGAACGGCCAGGCGGGTTTGCCGCCGGGCTGGTCGTTGTTCACGCGTAGATAGGCGCGGCCATCGACGCCGATGGTGATCGAGTCGGCGCGCCAGTCGAGCTGGTAGCGGTGGAAGTCGGAACAGCTGGTCGGCACCAGCTTCTCGGCGCCGCGCTGTGTGCCCCTGGCGTGGTTGAAGGCGCCGGTGTGGAGCGTCGCGTGGACGATCCGCGGTTGCCAGCCGACCATTTCCATCAGGTCGATCTCGCCCTCGTCGGGCCATTTGCCGTCGGGCGGGAGCAGCCAGATCGCGGGCCAGGTGCCGCGGGCGCAAGGGAGTTTCGCGCGGATTTCGTAGAAGCCATGGCCATGGGCCTTGCGGCTGACGAGCTTGGCGGAGGTATAGGCCTGGCCGCCCCAGTCGGGCTTGATGGGCAGCTTTTCGCGGCGGGCTTCGATGACCAGCGCGCCCTGCTCGATCGAGGCATTTTCGGGGGCGTAATATTGCAGTTCGTGGTTAAACCAGCCCTGGGCGTTGCGCTCCGTGTCGAAGCGCCAGATGGCGGTGTCGATCCGCTTGCCGTCGAACTCGTCGGCCCAGTCGGGCACCGTGGAGGGCGCTTCCATCGGCGCGTCGACGGTGTAGTTGGTCGCGGCCAGGCTTGCCGCCTGGAGCGTCATCAGGATGAGCGGGCTCATCGGGCGGCAATCCTCTTCCGGTCAAGGCTGGCCTCGGGTAAGTCTCTTGTAAAGCCAGCGTTGTGAACGTTATCGTGGGCGGCGACAGGGGAGAAGCTGAAATGCAGCGACGCAGCGCATTGGCCACGATCATGCTCGGCCTGGCCGCACCGAAAATGGCGTGGGCCGGTGCGGGAGGCGCGGGCGCGGACAAGGCAGGCGTCACCATCGACCGGGCGCGAATCGACGCGGCGCTGCGCCAGATGGTGTCCAGCGGCCGCGCGACGGGCGCCTCGGCGCTGGTCTGGCAGAAGGGCGCGGAACGCTATTTCGGTGCGGCGGGCGAGGCCGATCGCGAGGCGCACCGGCCGATGCGGCGCGATACGCTGGTGCAGATATTCTCGATGACCAAGCCGGTGACCGGCGTCGCGCTGATGCAGCTGTGGGAGCAGGGCAAGTTCGGGCTCGACGATCCGCTCGAACGCTATCTGCCCGAGTTCGGCGCGGTGAAGGTGATCGACGGCACGGGGGCGGACGGCAAGCCGGTCCTGCGTGCGCCGGCGCGGCCGATCAGCGTGCGCGACATCATGCGGCATACCGCGGGGTTCTCCTATGGCATGCGCGATACTACCGCCGATATGATCTTCCATCAGATCGATCCGCTCGCCCTGACCAACAGCCTCGACGAGATGGGCAGGAAGCTGGCGCAGGTGCCTTTGCTGTTCGATCCGGGGGCTGAATGGAGCTACAGCACCGGGGTCGATGTTCAGGCCCTGCTGGTGGAGAAATTGACGGGAGAGCCGTTCGAACAGCATGTCCGGCGCGCGATCCTCGATCCGCTGGGCATGCGCGAGACCGGCTGGACTCAGCCCGAGGAGCGTTTCGCGCGCTTTGCGGCGAGTTATGACAAACAGACCGACGGGAAGCTTCTGCGCCAGCCCGACGAGAAGACACGCGCGCTGAATTTCGGTCCGCGCCGGTTGACGATGGGCGGGGCCGGGCTCGCCTCGACCCTCGACGATTATATGCGGTTCGCGCGCATGCTGCTCGGGCGCGGCACGCTGGAGGGCGTGCGCATCCTCGCGCCGTCCACGGTGAGGCTGATGTCGACCGACCAGCTCGACCCGCGAATCACGCGGCGTTTCTTCCTGCCGGGCAAGGGATCAGTCGGGTTCGGCTTCGACTTCGCGGTGCGCACGGCGCGGCCGCGCGACGCGAAGGAGAATCGCGGCGCAGTCGGCGAGTTCTTTTGGGATGGGGCGGAGACGACCCTGTTCTGGGTCGATCCGGCCAATGACATGGCAGTGGTGTTCTTCGTGCAGGTCAGGCCATTCGACGGGACGCTACACCATGACATCCGGGCCGCGGTCTATGGCGCCGACTATCTCGGGCCGCCCGGAGACTGACGTCAACAAGCGACATTGCAAACGCTTTCATCGGCTCTATCATGACCGGTGAGGGAGAGATGCATGCGCCTTGTACGCGGGATAGTAGCCGCGTTGGCCGTGATCATGACGACGCCCGTGGCGGCCGGCGGACAGGATCCGGCGGTGCGGCAGGCGGACGGGACATTGGCCGACGGCGCGCTGTGGCGCGCGACGATCCCGGCGAACTGGAACGGCACGTTGCTGCTGTGGAGCCATGGCTATTCGCAGGTTCGCGGCAGCACCGCGGAAGATGGCCCGGCGGCACATCGCGAGAAGCTGCTGGCGGCGGGTTATGCGCTGGCGGGGTCGACCTATGCCGATGGCGGCTGGGCGCTGGAGTCGGCGGTGCCCGACCAGCTCGGCACGCTCGCCGCGTTCGAGCGGAAGTTCGGCAAGCCGAAACGCGTCATCGCCTGGGGCATGTCGATGGGCGCGCTGGTGACGACCGCGATCGTCGAGCGGTCGCCGCGCCGGGTCGATGGCGGGCTGGCCTTGTGCGGGTCGATCGGCGGGGCGATCGGCATGATGAACATGGCGCTCGACGGCGCCTATGCCTTTCGTACGCTGGTCGCGCCCGAGGCCGGGATCAGGCTGGTGCGGACGGGCGACGATCGCGAGAATGCGGGGCGGGTGACGGCCGCGCTGAAGGAGGCGCAGGGCAGTGCCGCCGGGCGTGCTCGGGTGGCGCTGGCGGCGGTGCTGGCCGGCCTGCCGGGATGGACGACGCCGAACAGCCAACACCCGACGGTCGGCGATTATGCTGCGCAGCAATCGGAGATGGCGAAGAGCTTTGCGATGGGCGTGTTCCTGCCGCGCGGCGATCAGGAGCGCCGGGCGGGCGGAGTGTTTTCGTGGAACACCGGCGTCGATTATGCGGCGCAGTTGAAGATATCGGGCCGCGAGGCGATGGTGCGGGCGCTGTACCGCGAGGTGGGGATCGATCTCGACGCTGACCTGGCCGTGCTGGCCAGGAGCGAGCGGGTGGCGGCCGACCCGGCGGCGGTGGCGTATATGACGAGCCACTATACCCCTGATGCGAAACCGCTGGCGCCGCTGCTGGCGGTACAGATGACGGGCGACGGCCTGACCTCGCCGTCGCTGCAACAGGCCTATGCCGATGCGGCCAAAGCGAGCGGCCGGGGCGCGCTGGTGAAGCCTTTATGGGTCGAGGGCGCGGGGCATTGCAACTTCCCGACCCCGGTGGTGCTGGCGTCCTTGTCCTATCTGGGGGAACGGCTGGATACGCGGCGCTGGCCGGCTCCGGCCGCGACCTTCGTGGCCCATATGCCGGCGCCGATGCTGCGGCCCTGCGTGCGGGGGAAGACGTGCCGGTGATGACAGTTTGGTCGGCCGAACGACTAAAACAGACCGTCACCCCGGACTTGTTCCGGGGTCCATCGGTCCGCAAACACAACATCTGCGGCGCTTGCGGAGGAATGGATGCCGGAACAAGTCCGGCATGACGACAGGCTTGAGGTGAAGACCCTATTCGATCCCCTTGCGCTCGACCGTCCAGGCGGGGTCGGTGCACAGGCCGCAGTCCTTGCCGGTGAAGCGTAGCGCGGCGCGCTTGTCGCCCGCCAATTGCCAGTCGAGCCAGTCGACCGCCACCGCTGCCGCCGCGCCGCCATTGGGCTGGGTGAAGGTGCCGCCATGGCCGACACCGAGATTGGCGACCATCACCGGCACGGTGTCGATCCGTTTGAAATCGTCCATGCCATTGGGATAGGCGACGTCCTTCGGCCCGCCGAGAATGTACAGCACCGGGGTGTGCAGCCGCTTGAGCAATGCCTTGTCGACGGTGATGCCGCTGATCGGGTTGCTGCCGTCAGCGAAGATACCGCTATTGTGGATGATCACGGCGTGGACGCGCGGATCGATCGCTGCCTCGAGCGCCTGGAGCCCGCCGCAGCTATGGCCGGAAACCGCGATCCTGTCGGTGTCGAGCTTGCCGAAGAACGGGCTGCCCGGCCGCTTGTTCTCGGCATAGGCCCAGTCGATCGCCGCGATCAGCGCGGCTGACGTAGTCGCGACCGGGGGCAGCTTGCCCGTCGCTGGATCGATGCCGCGCTCGGGCACCTTGGCCGGCTGCGCGCCCGGGCCGCTGAGGATCGCGCCGGGTGCGATGGCGAGATAGCCGTGCGAGGCGATCTCGGCGAGGTGGAGCCGCGCGCCGGCACCGTCGGCGCGGCAGCCGCCATTGCCCCAGGCGAGAATGCCGAGCTTGCGCGTGCCGAGCGCCGCCAGATCGGCCGGGCGATAGACGACATGATCGGGCAGGGAGGCGACGACCTGCTTGACCGCGGGATAGGGGCCGGTGCCGGGCGTATCGGGCATCGCTGCATAGGCGGCACGCTGCGCCGCCATCTCCCTGGCGAGGTCGGCGTTGGCCTGCGGGCTGACCTGGGCGGACGCGGTGGAAAGGGCCATGGCCGCCAGCAAGCTGGTCATCGCCGTGCCGCGCGCGAGGTGCCGATACCGCATCCGTCTCTCCCTGTTCGACGCCCGAGTCGCACGCCGATTGACCGGTCGTGGCGCGGGAATCCGCCTGATTTCAACGGCCAGCCTATCGACGGATCGGCAGGCTTGCAAGCGCTTGCAATCAGCTTATACAGATTGTTATAAGTCATTACTTCCGGTGCGGCGATGAGCGTCCACCGGGCTCAAGGGAGTCCATTCGTCACGGCACGCAGATGCCGGATGCGGAGGGCAGGGGAGAGGAAAATGATCCAGATGCTGAACCGTCACGCCTTGCTCGCATCGAGCGCCGCGATCGGACTGATCGCTTTTGCCGGCCCGGCCATGGCCCAGACCGCCGAGCCCGTCAGCCAGGCGGCACCGGCCGATCAGACGCCTGACGCGGCCGAGGACGTTGCCGAAGTGGTCGTCACCGGCAGCCGGATCCGCGGCATCGCGCCGGTCGGCTCCAACGTCATCGCGATCGACCAGGCGAAGATCGCGCAGGAACCCGTCACCTCGGTCAACGATCTGCTGCGGCGCGTGCCACAGGTCGTCTCGCTCGGCGCGAACCGCAATGGTGGCACCGCGCAGAATGGCGCGGCCAATGCGACGCGCGGCGCCGGCATCAACCTGCGCGGCATCGGCACCGGCGCGACGCTGCTGCTCTATGACGGCAAGCGCTTCCCGCCCCAGGGCACCCAGGGCCAATATACCGACCCTTCCGTGCTGCCGAGCATCGCGCTCGGCCGGGTCGAGGTCGTCGCTGACGGTGCGTCGGCGATCTACGGATCGGACGCGATTGCCGGCGTGGTCAACTTCATCCTGCGCAAGGATGTCGACGGGATCGAGGCGCGGGCGCGCTACGGCTTCACTGACGGCAATTACAACGAGGCGCAGGTCTCGGCGATCGCGGGCAAGAAATGGGATGGCGGCTCCGCCATGATCGCGGGCGAATATACCCGCAATTCGGCGCTGCGCGGTTACGATCTCCCCTGGTACCAGGACGACAACCGCTCCCGCGGCGGGCGCGACCTGCGCACGACCAATTGCCGACCCGGCACGATCACCGCGGGCGGCAACACCTATGCCATTCCGGCGGGCGGGGTGACCTCGGCCAATGTCGGCACGCTGGTCGCCGGCACGTCGAATAAATGCTTCTATAACGGCCTCGATGCCGTGGTGCCGGAGCAGCAGCGCTACAGCGTGGTCGGTGCCGTGACGCAGGATGTGGGCAGCGTGCGCATCTTTGCCGATGGTTTCTATTCCTACCGCGACGGCATCATCCTCGGCACGGCGGACACCTTCACCGCGACGGTGCGCAACACCAATCCGTTCTTCGTCTCGCCGGTCGCCGGTGCGACGCAGGAAACGGTGACCTATTCGCTGCTCCCGGAGCTCGGGCCCGATCGCAATCCCTATCATTCCTATTCCTGGAACCTGATGGGCGGGGTCGAGGCCAAGCTGTTCGGCGACTGGTCCGGCACGGTCTATTATGCGCACGGCGCCTCCCGCGACGTGGCGGATCGCCGCAAGGGTGTGAACACCGCGGCGCTGAACGCGGCGCTGGCCGACGCCAATCCCGCGACCGCGCTCAACGTGTTCGGCGGGACCAACAATGCGGCGACGCTCGCGCGGATCAACGACAATTATTTCGTCATCACCGGGGCGACGCGGCTCGATGTGGTGAACGCGCAGATGGATGGATCGCTGTTCGCGCTGCCGGGCGGCAATGTCCGCCTCGCGGTCGGCGGCGAATATCGCAAGGAATATACCTTCACCGATCTCGCGACCGGCAACAGCGCGGCGCAGGTCCATGTCGCCGATGACGGATCGCGCAATGTGAAGGCCGTGTTCGCCGAGCTGTTCGTGCCGATCGTCGGGGTGGACAATGCCATGCCGGGGATCGAGCAGCTCAGCCTGTCGGTCGCCGGGCGCTATGAGGATTACAGCGATTTCGGCGACACGACCAACCCGAAGATCGGGCTGACCTACAAGCCGGTCGATGGCGTCACCCTGCGCGGCAGCTATGGCACGTCGTTCCGCGCGCCGACCTTTACCGAGGTGTCGACCATCGCGGGCGGCGCCGGGCTCTATTACGACACCCTGCCCGGGCCGAACGGGAACCTGACCGGCATCGGCATCGCCGGCGGCAATCCCGACCTGAAGCCGGAGACCGCCAAGACCTGGTCGGTCGGCCTCGAGATCGCGCCTCGCGGCGTGCCCGGGCTGGTCGCGACCGCGACCTATTTCGACATCAACTATACCAACCAGATCCAGGCGCTGCGCGGCACGGCGGGCCTGCTCACCAACCCGATCTATGCGGCGTTCCGCAACCTTTCCCCGACTCAGGCGCAGATCACCGCGCTGATCAATTCGGGGCTGCCGATCAACAACACGATCAACGCATCGGCGGTCGCGTTCATCGCTGACGGACGGCGGCAGAATCTCGGCACGTCGCTGGTCAGCGGGATCGATTTCGGCCTGAACTATGGCTGGCAATGGAGTGACTTCAAGCTCGATGCCGGTGTGCAGGGCACTTATTACACGCGCTACAAGTTCGAGGCGGTGCCGGGATCGGGGCTGGTCGATGTGCTCAACACGATCGGCTTCTCGCAGAAATTTCGGATGCAGGCCGACACCGGCATTGCGTGGAACGGCTTCCGTGCGCGGGCGACCCTGAACCATCTGTCGGGCTACCGGAACAACACCGTGGTGCCGAAGCAATATGTGAAGGCCTATGACACGGTCGACCTGTCGCTCGGTTACGACATCACGCCGCGCATCACTGTGTCGGTCGATGCGCGTAACCTCTTCGACCGCGATCCGCCCTTCGTCGACACGACGCGTGGCTATGATCCGCAATCGGCCAATCCGGTTCCGCGGCTGATCTCGTTTACCGCCGGCGTGAAGTTCTGATCCGGTGAAGTCCCTGCTCGCCATGCTGGCGTTCGTCCCGGCGCTCGCGGTTGCGGCGCCGGCCCAGGCCACGACCTGTGCCGACCTGGCGGGCAGGCATGCCGGATCGGTCGAAGTTGTGTCGGCAACCGAGATCGTGCCGGAGGCGAAGGGCTGGGCGCCCGCCACCGACAGTTTCTACAAGCCGCAACCGGTCCGCGCTTCGCTGTGCCGGGTCGAGGGGCGGATCGAGGGCAGTATCGGCTTCGAGCTGTGGCTGCCGCTGGCGGAACAATGGAACGGGCGGTTGCTCGGCGCCGGGGTCGGCGGTGATGCTGGGGTGTTCAACTATAACGACATGAGCCGGCGCATCGGCGAGGGCTTCGCCACCGTCACCACCGATAGTGGGCACAAGGCCAGCATGGCGCACTGGATGATGGAGGCCAAGGCGCGCGACGATTACGAGCACCGCGCGGTGCATCTGACCGCGGTGGCGGCCAAGGCACTGGTCGAGCGCTTCTACGGCAAGCCGGCGAACCGCAGCTATTTCTCGGGTTGCTCGGGCGGCGGACGGCAGGCGCTGAAGGAAATGCAGGCCTATCCCGGCGATTATGACGGCGTGATCGCCGGCGCGCCCGGGCCGTACATGCCGCTGATCTCTGTCCGGATGATGTGGTTCTCGCTGGCGCAGAAGCGCGATGCGGCGGGCGCGTTGAGCGACGAGGACTGGGCGCTGTACGAGAGCGCGTCGAACAAGGCATGCGATGCGCAGGATGGCCTGCGCGACGGCGTGGTCGAGAATCCGCTGGCGTGCCGCTTCGATCCGGCCGTGCTGGCGTGCAAGCCGGGCGAGACCAGGGCATGCCTGTCGCCGCCGCGCCTCGCCATGCTGCGGCGGATCATTGCCCCGATGCCCGACGAGCGCGGCCGGGCGATGGACAAGGGACTGCTGCCGGGCGTGCGCACGCGCCCCGGCCCGGCCTCGCCATTGCTGCGCGCGATGTGGGGCGATGCGGTCTATCGCAATCCGGACTGGAACGAGAACAGCTTCCAGCGCACGCGTGACCTGGCTTTGGTCAACAAGACGATGCCCCAGCTTCGCGCCGACAGCACGAGGATCGCGCCGTTCCTTGCGCGGGGCGGCAAGGCGATCGTCTATCAGGGCTGGCAGGACCCTTCGGTGATCGCCGGACCGACGGTCGACTATTATGCCGCGCTCGCCCGGGCCAATGGCGGGTACGAAAAGCTCGATGACTCGGTCCGGCTGTTCATGGTGCCGGGCATGTATCATTGCGCGCGCGGGCCAGGCGCCGACCAGTTCGGCGGATCGGGCCAAGCGACCGTGGCGGGCGATCCGTCGCGCGACATGCTGTGGTCGCTGATCGACTGGGTCGAGCAGGGTCGCGCGCCGGCGCGGATCGAGGCAGCGAAGGTCGCCGACGACAGGGCGCTGTTCACGCGGCCACTCTGTGCGTTTCCGCAACGGGCACGATATGACGGCAAGGGCGACCCGAAGGCCGCTGCTTCGTTCAGCTGTGTTGTCGAACCCGATTATCTCGCTCAGCTCACGCCGAAAGTGATGCGCGCCGCCAGGCGCCGATGACGTCCGAGGGTCTTGCGGCCCCTGATTCATCATGCTATGTCACATAACAATTAAGGAGAGGGTGATGACCGAGTTCGACACCATGCTCGCCGAGCGTTCGGCAACGACCTTCGACCGCCTCAACCCGGTGACGGGGGAAGTGGCGACCACCGCACCGGCCGCGACGATCGCTGACGCCAATGCGGCGTGCGAGGCGGCGGCGGCCGCCTTCCCGATCTGGTCGGCGATGGGGCCCAATGCGCGACGCGCGCTGCTCAACAAGGCGGCCGATGCGCTGGAGGCCAAGGCGCCGCAATTCATCGAGGCGATGATGGGCGAGATCGGCGCGACCCGGGGCTGGGCCGGCTTCAACCTGATGCTCGCCGCCGGGATCGTGCGCGAGGCCGCCGCAATGACCACCCAGATCGGCGGCGAAGTCATCCCCTCCGACAAGCCGGGCTGCATCGCGATGGCGCTGCGCGAGCCGGTCGGCGTGATGCTGGGCATCGCGCCGTGGAACGCGCCGATCATCCTCGGCGTGCGCGCAATCGCCATGCCGCTCGCCTGCGGCAACACGGTGGTGCTGAAAGCCTCCGAGCAATGCCCGCGCACCCACGGCCTGATCGTCGAGGCGTTCGAGGAAGCCGGCCTGCCCAAGGGCGCGGTGACTCTGGTCAGCAATGCGCCGAAGGACGCGGCCGAGATCGTCGGCGCGCTGGTCGACCATCCCGCGGTGCGCCGCATCAACTTCACCGGATCGACCGCGGTCGGCAAGATCATCGCGATCCGCGCGGCGGGGCATCTCAAGCCCGTGCTGCTCGAACTGGGCGGCAAGGCGCCGCTGATCGTGCTCGACGATGCCGATCTCGACGAAGCCGTGAAGGCCGCCGCGTTCGGCGCGTTCATGAATTCGGGCCAGATCTGCATGTCGACCGAGCGGATCATCGTGGTCGACAGCGTCGCCGACGCGTTCGTCGAGAAGTTCGCGGCCAAGGTCGGCTCGATGCCGGTCGGCGATCCGCGCGAAGGCAAGACGCCGCTGGGCGCGGTGGTCGACCAGAAGACGGTCGATCATGTGAAGAGCCTGATCGCCGACGCGCTCGGCGCGGGCGCGGTGCAGGTCAATGGCAGCGATTCCCACGGCGTGCTGATGCCGGCGCATGTCATCGACAAGGTCACGCCCGAGATGAAGCTGTTCCGCGACGAGAGCTTCGGGCCCGTGGTCGGCATCGTCCGCGCGCGCGACGAGTCGCATGCGATCGAGCTGGCTAACGACACCGAATACGGTCTGTCGGCGGCGGTATTCACCAAAGACACGGCGCGTGGCCTGCGGGTGGCGCGCCAGATCAAGTCGGGCATCTGCCACGTCAACGGCCCGACCGTGCATGACGAGGCGCAGATGCCGTTCGGCGGCACCAAGGCCTCCGGCTATGGCCGCTTCGGCGGCAAGGCCGGCATCGACAGCTTCACCGAGCTGCGCTGGATCACGATCGAGACCCAGCCCGGCCATTACCCGATCTGATTCAATTCCCTTTCCAAGAACGGACCTTCCATGACCGAGACCAGCTCCAACGGCACCGTTGCCTATGACGTGATCGACCGCATCGCCTGGGTGCGTTTCAATCGCCCGGACAAGCGCAACTGCATGTCGCCGACGCTCAACCGCGACATGATGGAAGTGCTCGACCTGCTCGAGTTCCGCGACGATGTCGGCGTGCTGGTGCTGTCGGGCGAGGGCACGGCCTGGTCGGCCGGCATGGATCTGAAGGAATATTTCCGCGAGACCGAGGCCAAGGGCCTGGGTGCCAGTCGTCAGGCGCAGCGCGAGAGCTATGGCTGGTGGCGGCGCCTGCGCTGGTACCAGAAGCCGACCATCGCGATGGTCAATGGCTGGTGCTTCGGCGGCGGTTACGGCCCGTTGTTCGCCTGCGACCTGGCCTTTGCGGCGGACGAAGCGCAGTTCGGGCTGAGCGAGATCAACTGGGGCATCCTGCCCGGCGGCGGCGCGACCAAGGTCGCGACCGAGCTGCTGCCGTTCCGCAAGGCGATGTACCATGCGATGATGGGCGAGAATGTCGACGGCAAGACCGCCGCCGACTGGGGCCTGGTCAACGAGGCGCTGCCGCTTGCGGACCTGAAGGCGCGCGTGACCGAGGTCGCTGGCGTGCTGCTCAAGAAGAACCCGGTCGCGCTGAAGGCGACCAAGGACGCGGTCCGCCGTGTCGGCGTGATGAGCTATGACGATGCCGAGGATTATCTGATCCGCGCGCAGGAAGCGGCCAACAGCTACGACAATGAAGGCCGCAAGGAAGGCATCAAGCAGTTCATCGACGACAAGACGTTCAAGCCGGGGCTTGGGGCGTACGACACGTCGAAGCAGAAGGCCTGAAGCTTTCGGCCTTCCCTTTCCCGTCATGCCGGACTTGTTCCGGCATCCATGCTTCCGCACACGCCACCATTGTTGCGTTCGCGGGACGATGGACCCCGGAACAAGTCCGGGGTGACGACAGCAGCGTTGGCGGCCTGAACTACCGGAGACTGAAGTGACCACCGACACCAAGCTCGCCACCCCTTCGCTCGACCGGCTGCTCAAGGCGCGGTCGGTGGCGATCGTGGGCGCTTCGCCGACGCGTGGCGCGCTGGGCAATTCGGTGCTGCTCAACCTGCAGCGGCACGGCTTTGCGGGCGAGATCCACCTGATCAACCCGAAGCGCGACGAGATCGCGGGCCGACCCTGCCTTAAATCCGTCGACGCGCTGCCGATGGGCGTCGACGCGGCGGTGCTGGCGATTCCCGGCGCGGCAGTGCTCGATACGGTGCGTGCGCTGGCCGCGCGCGGCGTGGGCGCGGCGGTGATCTTCTCGGCGGGTTTTGCCGAAGGGGGCGAGGAAGGGCTCGAGGCGCAGCGCGAGGTCGCCCGCATCGCCGCCGAATACGGCATGGTGATCGAGGGCCCCAACTGCCTGGGCATGGTCAATTATGTCGACGGCATTCCGCTGACCTTCGTCGAGACCCCGGCGCAGCGCCTCGACGAGCGGCCCGGCATCGGCATCGTCTCGCAATCGGGCGCGATGGCAGTGGTGCTGGGCACCACGCTGATGTCGAAGGAGCTCGGCATCTCGATCTCGGTCTCGACCGGCAACGAGGCGGCCAGCGGGGTCGAGGATTATGTCGACTATCTGCTCGACGACCCGAACACCCAGGTGATCGGCATGATCGTCGAGCAGTTCCGCAAACCCGCGCGCTTCCTGGCGCTGGCGGCGAAGGCACGCACGGCGGGCAAGCCGATCGTGCTGCTCCATCCGGGCAAGAGCAGCGCCGCGCGCGAATCCGCCGCGACGCATACCGGTGCGATGGCCGGCGACTATGCGGTGATGCGGGCCAAGGTGGAGCGCGCCGGCGTGGTGCTGGTCGACAGCCTGGAAGAGCTGGGCGACGTGCTCGATCTCGCGCTGCGCAGCGGGTCGCTCCCGGCGGGCGGTACCGCGGTGCTGACGGAATCGGGTGCGTTCAAGGCGCTTGCGCTCGACCTGTGCGAAGCGCTGGCGCTCGATCTGCCGGCGATGGAGGCAGCGACTGCGGCGCGGATGCGCGCGGCGATCCCGGACTTCATCCCGGTGAGCAACCCGATGGACCTGACCGCGCAGGCGCTGGTAGATCCCGATCTGTATCGCCGCACCCTGGAGCCGCTGCTCGACGATCCGACCTATGGCAGTGTGATCATGGGCATCATCCAGACCGACGAAGCGACGTCGCGGATGAAGTTCCTGCCGATCATCGAGGCGATCCGCAGCCTGAAGCCGGGAAAGCCGGTGATCTTCGCCGGGCTGGACGACGGCGCCGACGTGCCGGCGGAGTATATCCGCGACCTGCGCGCGCTGGGCGTGTCCTATTTCCCCTCGCCGGATCGCGCCTTCCGTGCCGTGGCGCAGCTTGCCCGACTGGCTGGCCGCGACTTCGCCAGCGCCGATACGCCGCCGGTGGCGGCCGAGCTGCCGATCGGTGGCGGCGTGATCCCGGAATATCGCGCCAAGCAACTGCTGGCGCCGCTCGGCGTGCCCTTCCCCAGGGGCGGGTTCGCGCGCGATGCGGCGGAAGCCAAAGCGGTCGCAGCGGAGATCGGCTATCCCGTGGTGCTGAAGGCGCAGGCCGCCGCACTCTCGCACAAGAGCGATGCGGGTGGGGTGATCCTGAACATCGCCGATGATGCGGCGCTCGATGCGGCCTGGGCCCGGCTCTATGCCAATGTCGCGGCGCACGCGCCGGGCGTGGCGCTCGACGGGGCGCTGGTCGAGGCGATGGGCGCGCGCGGCACCGAGCTGATCGTGGGCGCGCGGGGCGATCCCGAATGGGGCGCGACGATCCTGGTCGGTTTCGGCGGCGTGATGGCGGAGATGCTCCACGATTTCCGCCTGCTGCCGCCCGACCTGACCCGCGACGCGATCATCGCCGAGCTGCGGTTGTTGAAGAGCGGTGCGCTGCTCGACGGCTATCGCGGATCGCCCGCGCTCGACGTGGGCGCGGTGGCGGATGTCATCCTGGGGCTGGGCCGGCTGCTGGCGGGCACGCCGGCGATCCGCGAGATCGATCTCAACCCGGTGGTGGTCTATCCCGACGGACAGGGCGTGGTCGCGCTCGATGCGCTGATCCTGACTGATCCGGCGGGGTGATCGGGCGGGCTTGAGAACCGCTCCCTCCCCGTTTGTTTCGAGCGTAGTCGAGAAACATTGTTGGAGCGCCAAGCCCGGTTTCTCGACTGCGCTCGAAACGAACGGGAGTAGGGGGTCAGCGCTCCTGCGCTTCGATCCGGGTCAGCAGGGCGATCAGGGTGCGGCGCTCGGCGGCGGTGAAGCCGGCGAGCATGCGCTGCTCGTGCTGCTCGATCCGGGCCAGGCAATCCTTGAGCATCGCGTCGCCGGCCGGCGTCAGGTTGAGCGCGAAGGCGCGGCGGTCGTAGCTGGCGGTCTGGCGGTCGACCAGGCCGGCATCGACCAGCTGGTTGATCAGCGCCACCATATTGGCGCGCTGGATGCCGAGCAGGCGGCCGACCTCGCCCTGGTTGATGTCCTGATTGGCGCCGACCACGGAAAGGATGCCGAACAGCACCTGGCGCATGCCGGTGCCTTCGATCGCGCGGGCGAAATCGTTGGAAAAGGCACTGGAGGCGCGGCGGAGATGATAGCCGGCAAGGCTTTCCAGCGCGCCGAGCGCGGCATCGTCATCTTCCATGGGCACGGACGCAATCGGCAAACGGCTTCTCCTGATCGGCACCTGGCATAGGTCGAGTCACGCGCCGCCTCAAGCCGCCGTCGCCGCGGCGTTCCGGCGCAGCCCGAACAGCGCGAGCGCCGCGACCAGCGACCCCATCGCCATCAGCACCGCCACGGTCGCGAGACCGAAGCCGGCGGCGAACAGGAAGCCCGCGAGCGCCGGGGCGAGCGCCGAGCCGCCGCGCCCGATGCCGATGACGAAGCCGGTGGCGGTGGCGCGCAGTGAGGTCGGGAAGGACTGGGCGAGCAGCGCGTAGAGGCCGACCACCCCCGCATTGGTGACGAAGCCCGCCAGCGCGGCGACGACCGACAGGCCGTGCAGGCCGGATTGAGGCTGGCCGAAAGCAATGACGAAGCCCGACGACAGCAGCATCGCGACGATGGTGAGCGTCAGCAATCTGACGCGGGCGGTCAGCAGGCCGAGGATCAGCGAGCCGGCGGCGCCGCCCAGGCTGGCCCAGACCAGCACGCCCGCAGCAGACGAGGGCGCGAAGCCCATGTCCACGACGATCTTGGGGATCCATTTCAGGATGAAATAGAAGGTCATGATGTGCGCGAGATAGGCAAGCGTCAGCAGGACGGTGACCCGGGCGAGCGCGGGTGAGAACAGCGCCGACACCGGCAAGGCGGGCGGCTCGTCCGCGACCGGCGGCAGCGCGTCGATCGGGCCATGGCCCATGCGCGCAAGCGTGCGGTTGATCCGCTCCAGCGCGTTCGCCGGGCGCTTCTGCATCAGGAAGGCGATCGACTCCGGCGCGCGCCACAGCACGATGGGAATGAAGCACAGCGTGACGATCCCGCCGAACACGAACACCGCCTGCCAGTCATGGCTACGCAGCAGCACCGCCGACACCGAACCGCCGACGACGGTGCCGATGGGATAGCCGCCGGCCATCAGCACGACGGCGAGCGGGCGGCGGGCGGCGTTGGAGGCCTCGGCGACGGCGGCGTTGGTCGCCGCCAGCATGCCGCCGATACCGAGCCCGGTGAACAGTCGCCATGCCGAAAGGGTGACGATGTCGTGCGCGGTGGAGGCACCGAACATGCCGGCGGCCATCACGACGAGGCAGGCGAGGATCATCGCGCGGCGCCCGATCCGGTCGGCGACGCGGCCGAGCACCAGCGAGCCGGCGGCCATGCCGATCAGCTCCATCGACAGGACGAGGCCGAGCGCGGCGCGATCCACGCCCCAGGACCTGGCGATGCCGGGCGAGGCGAAGCTGATCGAGAGCACGTCGAACCCGTCGAGCGCGTTGAGCCCGACCATGACCGCCACGACGCCCCATTGGAACGGCGACATCGGCTCGCGGTCGAGGATCGTGCGCGGATCGGTGGCCATCTCATCCCCTCTTTTCGTTATGTGCGGAAGGTTGCCGGATTTTGCTATGTTATGCAACAATTCTTGAGGCGTACCTATCTGGCTGCAACGGCAAATATGCACCGAAATCCGACGTCACCCCGGACTTGTTCAGGGGGGCCATCGCGCCGCAGAAGCAACGCCTGCATATTTGCGGAAACATGGATGCTGGAACAAGTCCGGCATGACGGAGGGGGGCGGAGCACGTCGCTGACCCCCATTAGTCATGGATCCGGCGCAGGAAACCGATGAGCTGTGCGGTCTCCGCCCGGGTAAACCGCCCTTTCAGCCAGTTCTCGTGCGTCTCGATCGCCTTGCGCGCCTCGGCGAGTATGGTCTGTCCTTCCGGCGTCAGCGACAGCGCGATGCGGCGGCGGTCGGTTTCGGCCGGGCCGCGGGCGAGCAGGCCACGGCGTTCGAGCGCGTGGACGATCGCCATGGTGGTCGCGCGGTCCATCTGGAGGCGGCGCGACAGGTCGGTCTGGGCGATGCCGGGCTGGTCATGGGCGAGCCACAGGACCGAGACCTGTTTCTGGGTCAGGTCGAGATCGGCGAAATGATCCGCGAAATGGCGCTGCACCGCGCCGTGGGCGAGGCGGATGTGGAAGCCGAGGATCGCGTCGAGCGCGCCGAGCTCATCCGGCAAGGCCGGCCTCCGCGCGGGCCAACCGGTCGATGATCCGGCGCGCACGGACGCCGCCCTGATCGATGGCATAGGCCCTGAGCTTCATGTCGGGGTTGGCCGCGATCGACCGTTGCTGCGCTTCCAAGATCTCGACATCCTCCAGGAACACGGCGCCCTGCTGCGCCTTGAAGCGGGCGGTGAAGCCCGTATCGGCGATATCGAAATTGCGCGCCATGCCCCAGAAATAATGGCAGCTCGTCTCGGTCTCCGGGGTGATCGCATCGACCACCATGCCGCGCACGCCCTGATCGTGGTGCTCGGGCGTCGCGCCCGCTTCGACCGGGGCCACGCCGACATCGATCAGCACCGAGGATGGGGGAAGAAAGTGGCAGATCTGCCAGCGATCGACCAGACCGTCCTGCTTCAGCGCGTCGCGCCAGAAGGGCGGGGGCTCGATGCCCGGCATCCAGCGCCGGACGATCACCTCGTCGCCGCGCGTTTCGGTCTCGATCGGCGTCTCGTTGATCTCGAGCTGGCCGATCGACCCCGCATGGACATAGGTCTCGTGGCTCAGGTCCATCAGGTTGTCGATCACGAGGCGATAGTCGCAGGCAATGCGGTAATAGCCGCCGTCGAAGGTCCAGCCCGGTGCGCTGCACGGCCAGTAATCGGGGATCAGCGCCGGGTCGGCGAGCGCGGCCTCGCCGATCCAGATCCAGACATAGCGGTGGCGTTCGATGACGGGGTAGAGCGTCGCGCAGACCGCCTTGTTCACGCGTTCCGACTTGGCCGGCATCTGCTCGGCGCAGCCGTCCGGGGCGATCTTCAGGCCGTGATAGCGGCAGCGGATCGAGTCGCCCTCCTTGATGCCCATCGACAGTGGCAACAGGCGATGCGGGCACGCGTCGCGCATCGCGACGATCCCGCGATCGAGCTTGCGGTAGAGCATCACCGCCTCGCCGCAGATGGTGCGGGCGATGGGCGTGCGGTCGACCTCGCTGTCCCAGGCGGCGACATACCAGCGGTTACGGATGAAGGTCATGGGCTCTCCTGACGACGCGCTTGACCGCATCATTATATTGTACGTAACACGTACAGATAATCCGACTCGAACGGATGGTGCAAGGAGAGTGATTCGATGCCGGGCAAGCCCCCCTTCCGTGCCGACCATGTCGGCAGCTTCCTCCGCCCCAAGGCGCTGATCGAGGCGCGCGCCGCGCATCGTGCCGGCGAGATCGGGCCGGCCGAACTACGCTCTGCCGAGGACGAGGCGATCCGCGACGTGGTGCGTTTCCAGGAGGATCTGGGCCTGAAGGGCATCACCGACGGCGAGTTCCGGCGAACCTATTTCCACACCGATTTCCTGCTGCAGCTCGACGGCGTCGAGGAAGCGGGCGGGACTCAGGTGAAGTTCCACCAGCATGGCGGCAAGGAGCTGGAATATGCCCCGCCGGTGATGAAGGTGGCGGGCAGGATCGCCCATGCGCACGACATCCAGCGGCGCGATTTCGAATTCCTCGCCTCGGTCACCTCGGCGACGCCCAAGGTGACGATCCCGTCGCCGACGATGCTGCATTTCCGCGGCGGGCGCGAAGCGATCGATGCCGAGGCCTATCCCGACCTGGAAGAATTCTACGAGGATGTGGCCGCGGCCTACCGCGCGGAGATCGCCAGCCTGGCCGAGGCCGGGTGCCGCTATATCCAGCTCGACGACACCAACCTCGCCTATCTGTGCGACGAGACTCAGCGCGAGAATGCGCGGCGGCGCGGCATGGACCCCGACGAATTGCCGCGCGCCTATGCCCGGCTGATCAACGCCGCGATCCGCGACCGGCCGGCGGACATGGCGGCGTGCGTGCATCTGTGCCGCGGCAATTACCGGTCGAGCTGGGCGGCGGAAGGCGGGTACGAACCCGTCGCCGAAGTGCTGTTCAACGAGCTCGCGGTCGACGGCTATTTCCTGGAATATGACGATCCGCGCTCGGGCGATTTCGCGCCGCTGCGCCATGTGCCCAAGGGCAAGACGGTGGTGCTGGGGCTGGTCACGACCAAGCTGGGCGAGCTGGAAAAGCCCGACGACGTCAAGCGGCGGATCGACGAGGCGGCGGCGTTCATGCCGATCGACCAGATGGCGCTGAGCCCACAATGCGGCTTTTCGTCCACCGTGCACGGCAACGACATCGAAGTCGGGCAGCAGCGCGACAAGCTGAAGCTGGTGATCGATGTCGCGCGGGACGTCTGGGGGACGGTGTAGGCGTTCCCTGTTATCCGCCCGGAACAGCGAAATAACAGGGAAGATATTTATCTTGCCCTTCCGAGCGTGCCTTCTGGCGCCACTTTCGATCGCTATCTCAACCGTTTACCTCGGCGTTCCCTGTTATCCCATAACAGCGAACGGGCGCGCGAAAACAGCGAACGCATCGCGCGGAACAGGGAAAGGATCTCGCGCCCCGGGTGTGTGATCTTCACTTGAGAAACAGCGGGCGGGGCCAGGGGCCTCGGCTCGGGGGCGTTGCACCATTTCTCTGCCGATTTGAATCGATCTGCCGGGCGGCCAGAGCGTTCGAGCTGGATTACTCCGCCGCGTCCGTTCGGCCCCGGGCTTGATCGGGGGCGTCGAAGCTCGGGCGAACCGGGAGGGGTGATTCCAGCTGGGCCGTAGACTCATTAAAGGCGGCCTGTCCGCTTACGCCCCGATTGCTGCCTTTCGCTATTGCAATTCAGAGCATCGATAGCGGACATCAGCGCATGACCAAAGATGGCCGCCCCTCCCTCATCAATGACATTAGGCTTTTTGCCGGAGACAGGCATGTCTATCTAAAAGACCATGAAGAAGCGGTTGCTTACGGCCGTCGCATCGCTTGGCACCTGAACGGCGAGGGTGTCAGCCTGGGAGCATTTTCGGCCCTATACGTGCTATTCACGGCGTCGCTGAAGCCTGGTTCCGTTCAACTGACCAATGATGGGGGCGACTGGTGGCAACGCTACGTTCACGTCGGAGTGACGGATGATTTTCCGAACGTTCCGGATGCGTTCGAAGTCATCATGCATGGAATTGTCGACGCTCTGCTCGCTTTGAAGCCCGACCAAGTTGACACGATCCTCCATGCTGACTCGATCGTTCGCGAGCATCGAGAGGCCCTGCGCTTCCTGCTGCGGCGTCGTGAAACGGAAAAACTAGTGACGGAAATCTCGTTCAACATAGAGGCGTGGCCAAAGCCATCTTATTTGTTCATCTCCCACACCAACAAGGTCACCGGCGTGTACAGCGAAGCCGATCCGATTGCTCTAGGGTGGTATATGGAAGGCTTTGACCTTCTTGGCGGCTTAAGACTTAAGGATGCGGGCAACCTGACGGAGCGACTCCGACCTGCGATGTCGAACGTGGTCAAGCGGCGCGGTTAGGGCAGCTAGAGTTCAGCGCCACCCGAAAGCCGTCGGACGGCATTCCACCAAATATCGCCGGTCAGCGCTTGTGCCGAAAGCGGCCCTTTATGGGTTCACGGCCTAACCAAGGTTCGCGCTAGAGCGAGATGACTTCAGGTCGATCCGGCCCTGCCGCTCGTCTCGAGTAGCCATCGAGTAGCGCCGCAGGAGCGTAGCGAGATGGCGTATCGAGAGACAGGTGTCGCCCGGAACATTGCCTCGATACGAGCCCTCGATACGCGCCTGCGGCGCTACTCGGTCTCACTCGGCACGAACGGGTAAAGGTAAAGTCATCGGACTCTAATCCCCGGCCCGCGCTGCTTTCTGCGGCCGGACATAGGCCCGGTAGACCTTGTCGAGCGCGTCGTTGACGACGGTCCGCTCCTCCTCGGTCAGGGCGGCGAGGCCGAGTTCCTCGGTCGTTTCCAGCTCGGCGAAGAGCGCGTCGAGCGTGTCGCGGCCCTCGGGGGTGATGGCCAGCTTGTAGCGCCGGCGGTCATTGGTGGAGCGGGTGCGCTTGACCCAGCCGCGTGCCTCCAGATCGTCGACCATCGCGACCATCACCGACTTGTCGAGCCCGACCTCGCGGCTGAGATTGGTCTGGGAGATATCGGGATTGGCGGCGATGACCTCGAGCGCGCTGAACATGCCCTGGCGCAGGCCCCATTCGCGCGTCCGGGCCGAGAAATCGCGCGACAGCTGGTTCTGGACGCGGCGCAGGCGAAAGCCGAGAAAGCTGCTCAGCCGCCCGAGCGATACGTCGTCGCCTGATTTCCTGCGTTCGCCGATGGCTCAAACTCCCTGTAGTGCGGGCGCAGGCTATACAGATCGCAAAGGGTGTTAAAAGCGAAACCTCGCAGAAGCAAAATAGTTGATGACATCTACGGTTATATCTGCAAACTTGTTTTGAGGCGGGAATCATAAGCCGCCGGAGCCGAGGAGGATGCGTGGACGCTTCGCCGGAAGACATGACGCCTGGCGGAGAGCCGGCGGGGCCGGCGCATCGTTTGCTCCAGGCGGTCGGTGCCGGGGCGTTGCTGCTGGCCATGGCCACCGACGCGATCGCGGTGATCGGGCGCCATGCCGGTTTCTCCTTTCTCGGCGCGATCGAGCTGTTCCAGATCTTCGCCGTGGTCGCGACCAGTGTCGCGATCGTGCTGGCGACGCTGTCGCAGCGCCATGCCGCCGTGCATATCCTGACCGAATATGTTTCGCCGCCGACCAAGCTGTGGCTCGACCGGGCCGGGCTGGCGGCGGGGGCCCTGTCCTTCGCCCTGCTCTGTGCCGGGTCGGTGTGGGTCGCGGCGGACCTGTGGGACACGCATGAAATGACCGAGCTGCTCGGCATTCCGTTGCGCTGGTTCCGGCTGGTGTGGATCCTTGCGGCCGGTGCGGTGACATTGCTGTTGCTGCGCAGCCTGGTGCGGAGCTTCCGCCGATGACGCCGGAATGGGTCGGCCTGATCGGGTTCGTCGCGCTGCTCGCGATCCTGCTGGTCGGCATTCCGATCGGCGCGGCGCTGGCGCTGGTCGGCATGGTCGGGCTGGCGGTGATCATCTCGCCCGAGGCCGGGCTGATCAAGGCGGGCGTGGCGTCGTTCGACACGCTGTCGCGCTACGAGCTGGGCGTGCTGCCGCTGTTCATGCTGATGGCGCAGCTGTGCTTCGCGGCGGGGGCGAGCCGGGATTTCTTCGGCATGGCGTCGAGCTTTTTCGGGCATCGCCGCGGCGGGCTGGCGATCGCCTCGATCGGCGGGTGCGCGGGGTTCGGCGCGATCAGCGGATCGAGCCTGGCCACCGTCGCGACGATCAGCGCGGTCGCGCTGCCCGAGATGCGCGCGCAGGGCTACAAGCCGGGCTTCGCGACCGGGGCGCTGGCGGCGGGCGGGACGCTCGGATCGCTGACACCGCCGAGCGGGGCGCTGATCGTCTATGGCATCATCGCCGAGCAATCGATCGGCAAGCTGTTCGCCGCGGCGATCGTGCCGGTAGCGACTCAGGCGCTGTTCTATGTCGCGGTGATCATGCTGCTGTGCCGGTTCAACCCGACGCTCGGCCCGGCCGGTCCGCGCGCCTCCTGGGCGGAGCGGCGCGCGTCGCTGGTGCGGGTGATCGACATCGCGGCCCTGGTGCTGTTCGTGGTGGGCGGGCTGATCATCGGCTGGTTCACCCCGACCGAGGCGGCATCGATCGGCTGTGTCGGCGCGCTCGGCGTGTGCGCGCTTCGCGGCAAGCTGACCCGGGCGGCGGTGTCCGAAGCGCTCGGCTCGACCCTGCGCACCACCGGTATGATCTACACGATCATCATCGGTGCGATCATCTTCTCCACCTTCGTCAGCGTGACCGGCATCCCCGAGCATATGACGAGCCTGGTGCAGGGCCTCGGCGCGAGCCCGATGCTGGCGGTGATCGCGATGGCGGTGGTGCTGCTGGTGCTCGGCTCGTTCCTCGACGGGCTGGCGTTGATGCTGCTGACCGCGCCCCTGTTCCTGCCGGTGATCGAGAGCCTGGGGCTGAGCCCGATCTGGTTCGGCATCTTCCTGGTGCGCACGATGGAGATCGGCTTCGTCCATCCGCCGCTGGGGTTCAACGTCTATGTCATTCATTCGCTGGCGCGCGACATCTCGCTCGGCACGATCTTCCGCGGCATCATCCCGTTCCTGGCGAGCGACTTCGTCCATCTCGCGATGCTGATCTTCATCCCCGCGACCGTGATGTGGTTGCCGACGATCCTGGCGCATTGAGATGGCCCGGCTGACGCTTCTCTTCGCTGTGTTGCTCGGCCTGCTGGGCGGCTGCGGCCGCGCGCCGGCGCCCGACGGTACGATCGTGCTGACCTATGCCAGTCCGTATCCGGCGACGCACACCTTCAGCCGGGCGGACCAGGCCTGGATGGATTATGTCGCCCGGGAGTCCAAAGGACGCATCCGGATCAAGCCCTATTGGGGCGGGGCGCTGCTCTCCTCGAACGAGAACATGCTCGAGATCCGCCACGGTGTCGCCGATATCGGGATGATCACGCCGATGTATGCGCGCAGCGCGCATCTCCAGCGCATCCAGCCGAGCTTCTATAGCGGGGTCGGCACCATGGCCGACCAGGTCGCGGTCTATCGTTGCCTCGCCCGGACCTATCCGGCGTTCAATGCCGAGGTGCGCGGGCTGCATGTGCTGGCGGTGCAGGGCGGCAACTTCCCCGGCATCCTGACGCGCAACCGGCCGGTGCGGACACTCGCCGACCTGAAGGGGCTGAGGCTGCGGGCGCAGGAGGACACGGCGAACGTGCTGCGCGCGCTGGGCGCCGACCCGGTCAACATGTCGATGGCGGAAGTCTATCCGTCGATGGCCAAGGGCGTGATCGACGGCGTGGTGACGCCGATCGATGCGCTCCGGGCGATGCATCTCGCCGATGTCGCGCGCTATTACACGACGCTGCGCGTGCCGCGGGGCGCCTATCCCGCGCGGGCGATGGGTGAAAAGGTCTGGCAGCGGCTGAGCCCGGCCGACCAGGCGCTGTTCACCCGGGCGGAAACCGTGTGGGAAGCGGCGATGATCGCCGAGCTCGACAAGTCCGTCGCGGTCTCGACCGACTATGCGAAGGAGGCCGGGCTGACCTTCGTCGATCCGGCACCGGGCGCACAGGCCGAGTTCGACACGCTGTACCGCGCCAATGCGACGAAGCTCGGCGCGTCGCTCGGCCGGATGGGCATTCCGGGGCGGGAGATCGCGGAACATGCGACGGCGATGGTCGCCCAGCGCACCGCGGGTCGGCCGCTCGATTGTGGGACGGTGAAATGACGCAAGCCCAAAACACTCAGGCCCAAAACACTCAGGCACTCACGGGCGTGAAGATCGCCGATTTCAGCTGGGTCGGGGCGGGGCCGCGCGCGACCAAGGACCTGGCCGATCACGGCGCGACCGTGGTGAAGATCGAGAGCCGCAAGCGGCTCGACCTCGGGCGGCTGAGCCCGCCGTTCAAGGACGGCAAGCGCAACCCGGACGGGTCGTCCTTCTTTGCCATCACCAACACCAGCAAGCTGGGCGTGACGATCAACCTGGGCGATCCGCGTGGAATCGAGGTGGCGAAGCGGCTGGTCGCCTGGGCCGATGTCGTGGTGGAGAATTTCGGCAAGGGTTTCATGGAGCGGATCGGGCTGGGCGCGGACGTACTGCGCGCGATCAAGCCCGATCTGATCATATTGTCGGTCAGCGTCGCGGGACGAGTGGGGCCGATGTCGGACCTGCGCGGCTATGGCAATTCGGCGGCGGCGCTGTCCGGGCTGGCGGCGCTGTCGGGCTGGCCCGATCGCGGGCCGCATATGCCGCCCTTCGCGTACGGCGATGTCGTGGCGCCGATGTTCGCGACGATGGCGGTGCTCGCCGCGCTCGAGCGCAAGAGGCAGACCGGCGAGGGGCAGCATATCGACGTCTCGCAGGTCGAGCCGCTGGTGCATGTGCTGAGCGATGTGCTGATCCGCCGGCAGATCGAGGGCGAGGCGTTCGAGAAGCCCGTCAATGCCGCCCCGGGCATGGCGCCGCACGGCATCTTCCCGGCGCGCGGGTTTGACCAATATTGCGCGATCGCGGTGCGCGACGATGCCGACTGGCGGGCGCTGGCGGAGATCATCGGCGCTGACCCGGCGCTCGACCTGGCCGCGCGCGGCGCGCCGGAGACAACCGCGGCGCTCACCGACTGGACGCGCGGGCGGGACAAGCATCTGATCGCCGAGCAGCTGGCCGCAGCGGGTATCCCGGCCGAGGCGGTACAGGACGGGCGCGAGGTGTTTACCGACTCCGAGCTGATCGAGAGCAGCCATTATGTCGCGATCGACCATCCGGTGCTCGGCCGCTGCGACATGCCGGGGCCGCCGGCGGATTTCTCGCGCTCCGAAGTGAAGATCGGGCCGCCGCCCATGCTGGGTGGGGACAATGTCCGGGTGTTCGTCGAGATGCTCGGCATGGACGCGGACGAGATCGCGGCGCTGGCCGATGAAGGGGTGCTGGCGTGACGATGCTCGGTCATCTGAAAGTGGTCGACCTGACCCGCGATCTGGGCGGCTATGCCGGCGTGATGCTCGCGGAGCTTGGCGCCGAGGTGGTGCAGGTCGAATGGGCCGACCCCGTCGGCGATGCGGCCGAGATCGCGATGGCGCGGCGGGGCAAAAGGATCGAGCGCATGGCGCTGGACGATGCGGCGCTGCGTGCTCTGGTCGACGAAGCGGACGTGCTGCTGCGTGGGCCGGAGGCGATGCCGGCGGGGCTGGGCGCGACCAACGAGCGACTGATCGATGTGGCGATCCTTGCCTTCGATCCGCATGGGCGCAACGCGGGGCGGCCGGCCACCGATCTGACGATCATGGCGCGGTCCGGCCTGCTGGCGATCGTCGGCGATCCGGACCGGCCGCCCATGGCGCTGCCCGGGCGCCAGGCCTGGGCGCTGGCCGGCATCCACGGCGCGATCGCCGCGCTGACCGCGCTCAATGCGCGCGCGGCGAGCGGGCTGGGCGAGCGGGTGATCGTCTCGGCCTATCGATCCGCCGTGCTCGCCAATTACCGCGAGCCGGTGAGCTGGCAATGGGCGGGCAAGGTCGGGCAGCGCACGGGCAATCTGCTGGTGCGCGGCAAATCCGGCGTGAAGCAGATCTGGTCCTGCGCCGACGGCTTCGTCACCTGGGCGCTGGTCGACAATCCGCCGATGATGCGCGCGACCGTCACGCGCATGGCCGAGGACGGCATGGCGGGGGCGCTGGCGGCGATCGACTGGGAGGCGATCCTGGTCGCGGACATGCCGCAGGAGACGTTGCAGGCGTGGGAAAGCGAGATCGGCGCATGGCTGATGACTCATACCCGGGCCGAACTGAGCGCGATGTCCAACAAGCATGGCATGGGGCTGTCGGCGATCGACGAGGCGGCCGATGTGATTGCCAGTCCGCATCTCGCCGCGCGTGGGCTGTGGCGCGACGACAAGGTCGACGGGCACGCGGTGCGTGTGCCGGGGCCGCTCTACCAATGGAGCGCGGCATGACGGACAGCGCCATGGCCGGCCCGTTGCAGGGCATCCGGGTGGTCGATTTCTCGAAGTTCCTGCCGGGCCCCTATTGCACCTGGATGCTGGCCGATCTGGGCGCGGACGTGGTGCGGATCGAGCATCCGCGCGAGCTGGCGAAACAGGCCAAGGTGTTCGGCTGGGACAAGCTGCCCGAGGCGGAGCGCGCGCGCATTCGCGGGCAGGACATCTTCGCGCGCAACAAGCGCAGCCTGTTGATCGATCCGGGTGCGGCGGAATCGCGCGAACCGATCGAGGCATTGCTGCGTAGCGCCGATGTGCTGGTGGAGGATTACCGGCCGGGCGTGCTCGATTCGATGGGCTTCAGTTACGAGGCGGTCGCGGCGATCAACCCGAGGCTGATCTATTGCTCGGTCACCTTGTGCGGCCAGACCGGGCCGTATCGCGACAAGCCCGGGCATGATCCGGTCGCGCTCGCCGTGTCGGGCGCGCTGTCGCGGATCGGCGAGGATCCGGGCAAGCCGGGATCGGCGGGCGTGCCCGTCGCCGATCTGCTGAGCGGATCGAATGCGGTGATCGGCATCCTCGCCGCCCTTCAGGCGCGGCACACGACCGGGCGCGGCCAGCGCGTCGACATCGCCATGTCGGACAGCGCGATGGCGCTGATCGCGCCGGTGATCTCGCGCAATCCCGATCTGTCGCGCGCGCCGGGACGCGGGCGCCACCGTGCCGACAGCGGCATCTACGAGACGCGCGATGGGCGCTTCATCGTCGTGACCGACATGGAGCCGCGATACTGGGAGCGGTTCTGCACGGCGATGGGCTGTCCGGACTTCATCGCGGCACAGAATGACAAAACGCGCCGGGCGGAGATCATCGCCTGGCTGAATGCCGCGTTCCTGGCCCGGCCGCTCGATCACTGGCTGGCGCTGCTGGCCGAGGCCGATACGCAGTTCGCGGCGGTCAATTCGGTCGAGGAAGCATTGGCCGATCCGCACAATATCGCGCGCGGCATGTCGATCGCGGTGGAGAGCGAGAGCGGCACGATCCGCCATATCGGATCGCCGATCAACCTGTCCGACACGCCCGCCGTCCCGCCGCGCCCGGCGCGGCTGGCGGGCGCCGATACCGAGACCATATTGACCGAATTGGGGTTTTCGACATGACCGATGCTGATCTGCCGCGCCCGCTGGAAGGGCTGCGCGTGATCGACCTGACCCGCGCTCTGGCCGGGCCCTATGCCACCTTGCTGCTGGCCGGCCTGGGGGCCGAAGTGATCAAGGTGGAGGATCCCAAGGGCGGCGACCTGGCGCGCGAGAACAGCCCCTATGTCGGGCGCGACGGGGTGGTGATCGAGCGGCGGCATGAGGACGACATCTCGATCTCCCATCTGACGCGCGCCCGGGGCAAGCGCGGCGTGGCGCTGAACCTGAAACACCCCCGCGCGCGCGACGTGTTTCGCGACCTGGTGAAGACCGCCGATATCGTGGTCGAGAATTTCACCGCGGGCACCGCCGACCGGCTCGGCGTGGGGTACGGGGCGGCGCGCGAGGCCAATCCGCGCATCGTCTATTGCTCGCTGAGCGGCTTCGGCGCCGACGCGCCCGAGGGCGGCAAGGCGATGGACGTGATCATCCAGGCGCTGTCCGGCGCGATGTACACCAGCGGCGATACCGACCATCCGCCCGTGCGCATGGGCGTGCCGATCGCCGACATGCTTGCGCCGGTGTTCGCGGTGATCGGCATTCTGTCCGCGATTCATCAGCGCGAGCGGACCGGGGAGGGGCAGCATGTCGACATCTCGATGCTCGGCGCGCTCACCTCGTTCGTCGCGATCGAGAATTGGGCGGCGATGCGCGCGGTGGACATGCCGGCGCGGACCGGGCTGACGGTGCAGCGGCTGTCGCCGTTCGGCGTGTTCGAATGCGCCGACGGCTATATCGCGCTGGTCGCGGTGCACCACAAGCTTGCGGCCGGGCTGTTCGCGGCGATGGGGCAGCCCGAACTGCTGGAGGATCCGCGTTTCGCGACGCGCGACAACCGGGTCGCCAACGCGCCCGTGCTCGAGGCGACGATCACCGCATGGTCGAAGGCGCTGACGGTGGCGCAGGCCGTCGCCGCGCTGGAGGCGGAGGGCGTGCCGGTCGCGCCGGTGCGTCACCCGGAAGAGGCGCTGACCGATCCGCGCGTGGTGGCGCGCGAGGAGACCAATGCGGTGTCGCATCCCGACTACGCCTCGGTCGTCGAGCTGCGCACTGCGGGCATTCCGATCCAGTTCTCCGCGTCGCGATCGGGCTTCGACCCGGTCCTGCCGGTCATGATCGGCGAGCATAATGACAGCGTCTATGGCGAGTTGCTGGGGTATGACGCGGCGACCATCGCCGAGCTGACCCGGGACGGCGTGGTCGCATGACCGCGGCCGCGGCGCTTGCCCGGCTGGCCGGGGCGTGCGCCGATCCGCGTGCGGTGGCGGCGGAGGTGCGCGCGGCGGGGCGGCGGGTGGCGTGGATGCTGGGCAGCGACCTGCCCTATGCGCTGGTCGATGCAGCGGGGTTCCATCCGATCCGCCTCGTGCCCGATGCGCGGGTCGACCGCAGCGCGATCGATGCGATGGTCAGCGCCGAGACCCTGGGCGAGCGCGGGCGATCGCTGCTGGCGGAGATCATCGCGCTGCCGGCCGGGGATGCGCTGCTGATCTCGCATGCGGATACCGAGCAGCCGCAGATCTTCGCGACGTTGCGCGAGCTGGCGCGGACCGGGGCAATTGCCAGGCCCGAGGTGCATTTCCTCGACCTGCTGACGATCGATCGGCCTGCGACCGAGCGCTATAACCGCATCCGGGTCGAGCAGGCGGTGGCCTGGCTGGGCGGAACGGGCGACCTGGGCGGAGCGATCGGTCGGCGCGAGGCGCAGCGGGAGGCGGTGGTATCGGTGCTCGGGCTGCGGGCCGAGGGCCGGCTGAGCGGGGTCGAGGCGCACATCCTTGTCGCGGCGGCGTCGATCCTGCCGGTGGACGAATTTGCCGATCTGCTGGCGGCGATCGAGGCCGGGAAGGCTGAGCTGCCGGTGCGTTCGGGGGCGCGCACGCTGCTCAGCGGGAGCGATATCGAGGACGTCGCCACGATCGCGCGGATCGAGGCGCTGGGGGCGCTGGTGATCGGCGAGGATCATGGATGGGGCGCGGCGCGGGTGCATCGGGCGCTGGCGCGCGATGGCGATCCGATCGCGGCGCTGGCGCGGTCCTCGCTGACGCCGGTGTGGGGTGTGTTTTCCGGCACGGCGGACCGGGCCACGGGCCTCGGCGCGGCGGTGGCGCGGCTTCGGCCCGAGCGGGTGCTGCATCTCAGCCGCAGCGGCGACGACAGCGCACCCTGGGAGGTCGCTGCCCTGCGCCGCGCGATCGAGGCGAGCGGCGTGCCGATGCTCGCTGCGGCACCGGACAGCGACTCGATCGCGCGCTTTATCGCCGATGGCCATGCGGCTGCGGCGAGTGTCGTGCCGGAACCAGAGGAGGCCGCTCCACCGCCCCGTCCGCGCGCGCCGCGCAGCCGCAAGTCGCTGGCGGCGGTGGCGCGCTTCGGTACCTATCAGCGCGAGTGGTTCGCCGAGGTGCGCGCTGCGGCGCTGTCGGGCAGGACCTTCGCGGCGGTGAACGCCAATGCGCCGCAGGAGATGCTGCGCGCGATCGGTATTCCCTTCGTGGTCAATCAATGGTGGGCCTCGATCGTCGCGGCCAAGCAGCAATCCGCGCGGTACGCCGGGCTGCTCGCGGCGAACGATCTGCCGCCGGCGGTGGAAGCTTATAGCGCGCAGGGCGTGGCGGCGGCGTTCGACGACGATCCGGCGCTCGCGCCATGGGGCGGGCTGCCGCGGCCCGACGTGCTGGGCATGGTGGCGAGCACCGACGCGACCACGCATCTGTTCGAGGCGTGGCAGGCCGCGACGGGCGCGCGGCTGCAGCGGTTCCAGCGCAGCGTCGAATGCCGGTGGGATATCCCGATCGACTGGTGGGACGGGCTGGCGGACCGCTGGGACGAGTTCATCGAGCCCGAGCGGCTCGACCTGTTCGAGGCGGAACTGAAGCTGGCGATCACCGAGCTGGAAGAAGTGTCGGGCGCGCGGTTCGATCCCGCTCGGCTCGAAGAGGTGATGACTCTCGTCAACGAGCAGGAGGATCATTATCGCGAGACGCGCGACCTGATCGCGCGGACCGTGCCGGTGCCGGTCGGCATCGTCGACACCATGCCCGCGACGATGGTGCCGCAATGGCATCGCGGGACCGAATGGGCGCGCGATGCGGCACGCGATTTCCATGACGAGGTGGCCGAGCGGGTGCGGGCGGGCGAGGCGGCGTGCCCGAACGAACGCATCCGGCTGATGTTCGTCGGCCGCGGGCTGTGGAGCGACATGCAATTCTATCAGCGCTGGGAAGAGAGCCATGGCGCGGTGTTCGTCTGTTCGATGTATCTGAGCCTGGCGGCCGACGGCTATATCCGCCGCCACGATCGCGGGCGCGATCCGCTGCGGGCACTGGCCGCGCGCTTCGTGACGATGGGCGACGAGCTGCGCATGCCGACCTGGGCGGGGGCGTGGCACGTCAAGGAAGCGCGGCTGCACCAGTGCGACGGCGCGGTGGCACTGTCGGATGCCGACCCGCTGGTGCTGCGCGCGTTGCGTGACGCCGGGGTCGCGGTGCTGGAGCTGGGCATGGACAATTTCTCGCGCGACGAGGCCGCCGAGGCGGATGTCGACGCGCGGGTGGTGGCGTTCCTGGAGGGGCCTGCGGGTGCGGCGAGTGACGCGCGGCGGGCGAAATTGGGGTAGGCCTCGAGCAAAACTTAGTTGGCTGGAATCACCGCTCCCGTTCGCCCTGAGCGTGTCGAAGGGCTGTTCTTTCTTCCTTGGAAGAGAAGAGCAGGGCTTCGACAACCCCGGATCAAGTCCGGGGCCGAACGGAGGTGGGGGATCATTAGAACTCGAAAATGCGCTAGCGGGTAAACGCCCCCGCCGGGACCAGGTCGCGCGGCGAGGACGAGGTGCCGACCTTGACCTCATATCGCCCCGAAGGGATGACCCAGCGCCCGGCGGACTTGTTCCACACGCCAAGCGGATGATGGCTGCTCGCCGTATCGATCGTGATCGTGACCTGGCGGGATGCACCGGGTTCCAGCTCGACGCGGTCGAAACCGACCAGCCTTTTGGGCGGCTGCGCCGCGCCGAGCGCATTGGCGCTGGCCGGCAGCGACAGATAGGCCTGTACGACCTGAGCGCCGGCGCGCTTCCCGGTGTTTTTCACGGTCATCGTCACGCGGTAGCTGCCTGTCCGCCGGTCGGGCACCAGCCTGGGGCTCGAGGTGGCGAAGCTGGTATAGGACAGCCCATGGCCGAACGGGAAGGCGATGCACGGGTTGCTGCCTGCCGTCACGGCGCAGTGGCCGCCGGCATTGGCGTCGTACCAGCGATAGCCGATGTCGAGCTTCTCGCTATAGGTGACCGACGGTGACTTGCCGTCGCTGCCGGGGACGCCGGGAAATTGCCGCGGCGTGACCGAGTCGAGAAAACCCTTGCCGGTAAGCGGAAAAGTGACCGGCAGCTTGCCCGACGGGTTGGTCCGGCCGAACAGCAGATCCGCGACGATGTTGCCGTCTTCCTGGCCCGGAAACCACACCTCCAGGATCGAAGGGCCCTGCGGACCGAGCAGGCCGGGGTCGATCGCGACGCCGGCATTGTCCTTCAGCACGAGCACGGTCTTTTGCGACATCGGACGCCCGGTGGTCGACCGGGCTGCCATGATCCCGGCCAGCATCGCGACCGTCTGGCTCGACCGGGCAGTGTTGGCGCCCGTGTCCTTCGTCGCGATCAGATTGGGCCTGGCGACATACCAGTCGAGCGAGCTGCCCGCCGCCGCGCTCGCGGCCAGTTCCCGCCCGGTCGCGTCCCTGAACGTCGCGCGATCCGCGCCTTCTTCAGCGTTCGTGCCTGCCATGACGACCACCGCATCCGCCGCCGCGACCTGATCGAGCGCCGCGGCAAAAGACGATGCCTTGCCGTCGACCGTCGCCGATGCGTTGGCGTCGTCGACCAGCACCATCCTCACCTGAGTGTCGGCGTGGCCCATCTCGCGCAGCGCGGTGCGGATGCCGTCGATCGGCGACACGGTATAATGCGGGACGACGTCGGAACTGCCGCCGCCCGCCCCCATCGAGCGGCCCAGGACCGATCCGCCGGCCACGGCCTGTTGCGCATAGACCTGCGACGCCTTGCCGACCAGGGCGATCACCCGCGCGTTGCGCACGATCGGCAGGGCGCCGTTGTTCTGCAGCAGCACCGCGGACCGGGCGCCGATCTCGCGCGCCTTGCGTCCGCCTGCCTGGAAGTCGATCGGCGTCTGGACCAGCGGCCGGTCGAAGATGCCGGCCTTGAACATCTGCGTATAGCGGCGTTCCAGCGCGGTATCGATCTGAACGGTGGTGATCGCACCGCTTGCCAGCGCGGCGTTCAGCTTGGCGGGAGTCCAGTGGATCGGGGTCGGCATCTCATGGTCCATGCCGCCCGCCAGCGTCGGCACCGTGCTTTTCATCGCGAAGAAATCGGACTGGACATAGCCGGTAAAGCCCCAGTCGCGGCGCAGCACGCCGTTCAGCAGGGGTTCGTTCTCGCAGGAATGGAGGCCGTTCACATAATTATACGAGCACATGATGCTCGCGACGCGGCCGTCCTTCACCGCCATTTCGAACGGAATCAGGTAAAGTTCGCGCAGCACCTGCTCGTCCACCGTCTCCTGGATGGTCATGCGGTTGGTTTCCTGCTCGTTCGCGACGAAGTGCTTCGCCATCGCGATGATGCCGTGCGACTGCACTGCCCTGGTCTCGGCCACGGCCATCGTGCCCGACAGCAAGGGATCCTCCCCGAAATATTCGAAGTTGCGGCCGAGGATCGGCAGGCGCGCCAGGTTCACGCCCGGCGCCTCGAAGACGTGGAGCGCGAGATTGGTCATCTCGGTGGCGATGACGCCGCCGAAAGCCGCGGCGACGCGCGGGTCGAACGACGCGGCGATCGCCATGCCGGAGGGAAGCGCCGTCGCCTGCGCCGAGCTGGGATGCGAATAGGCGGCGTAGATCGCATTGCCCCCGGCGGCAGCTTCGGCCTGCACGCTCTTGTCGACACAGTCATTCTGGCCGACGCCGACCGGGCCGTTGGTGATGCGGAAGGTCGGAATGGCGAGAGCGGGGTTACCCGTCACATGGCGCGCGCCATAGCAGTTCGGCAATTCGGGCAGCAGCGCCGGCATGCTGCCGGTGAGCTGCTGCATCTTCTGCGCCAGGGTCATCGCGGCGATCAGCTGATGCGCGCGACGCCGCGCGATCTTCTCCCTGGCGGTATCGGTCGTTGCCGCGGCCTGGCTGGAAACGACGGACGGACTCATCCAGGCAAGCTCGCGCTGGGCGTAGGCGGCGCTACTGGTCAAGCCAATCAGGACGCTGGCGGCGGTCAGCTTCAGGGCTATCCCACCGCGCGATTTGGCCGCCTTCATCCACTCTCTCCTCTGCTGAAACGGTCTGCGGGACGTTGCCCGCGCCGCGAATTACCGGCGATAAGACGCCGCCCAAGCAGCTTCGTCAACCTGTCGCGCGCAAAATTGTCAGGCCATCGAGGCTCTACGCGACTTTCTGGCCTGACCAATATCGACAAAGGGTGACGGGTGGGATAGTCCGACGGCATAAGAGAAACGGGCCGGTGGCCTGGCGGGAGGGAAGGGTTGAGGCGAATACCATATCTGCGCTGGTGGATCGTCGCGCTGATCTGCTTCGGCACGATCGCCAATTATCTCGCGCGCAATTCGCTCGGCGTGCTGGCGCCCGAGCTCAAGACCAGTCTCGGCATGACGACTCAGCAATACAGCTATGTCGTCGGCGCCTTCCAGCTGGCCTATACCGTGATGCAGCCGGTGGCCGGTTTCGTCGTCGACCGGATCGGACTGCGCAGCGGCTTCGCCCTGTTCGGCGTTGCCTGGTCCATCGCCAACATGCTGCATGCGCTCGCCGCCGGCTGGCTTGGCCTGATGTTCTTCCGCGGTCTGCTCGGCATGGCGGAGGCGGCGGCGGTGCCGGCCGGGATCAAGGCGATCGCGACCTGGTTCCCGGCGCGCGAACGCTCCGTCGCGGTCGGCTGGTTCAACGCGGGCACGTCGCTCGGGGCGCTGATCGCCCCGCCGGTGGTCGTGGCGGTGTCGCTATGGGCCGACTGGCGCCTGGCCTTTGTCGTCACCGGCGCGGTCGGGCTGGTATGGGCGGCGGCGTGGTATGGTTTCTACCGCAGCCCGGCCGAGCATCCGGCGATCACGCCCGACGAGCTGGCGCTGATCCAGGCCGACCGGCCGCCATTGACCGGTCGCCGCGCGACGGCGCGCGAGATCCTCGGCACGCCGAAATTCTGGGTGATCGCGGTGCCGCGCTTCCTCGCCGAGCCGGCCTGGCAGACCTTCAGCTTCTGGATCCCGCTCTATCTCGCCACCGAGCGCGGCATGGACCTGAAGCAGATCGCGCTGTTCGCCTGGCTGCCCTTCCTCGCGGCCGATCTCGGCGGCGTGCTCGGCGGCTATCTGTCGCCGTTCCTGATGGGGCGGCTGCGCCTGTCGCTGATCACGTCGCGCGTCGCCGGCATCGTCCTGGCGGCGGTGCTGATGATCGCGCCGGGGTGCATCGGCCTGGCCGCAAGCCCCTATACCGCGATCGCGCTGTTCTGCGTCGGCGGCTTCGCGCATCAGATGATCTCGGTGCTGATCAACACCCTGTCCGCCGACGTCTTCACCGCCGAGGAGGTCGCCACCGCCAACGGCTTTATCGGCCAGGCGGGCTGGATCGGCGGGCTGCTGTTCTCGCTGCTGATCGGCCAGCTCGCCGATACGATCGGCTATGCGCCGCTGTTCGCCGCCTTGTCGGTGTTCGACCTGATCGGCGCCGCGGTCCTGATCGTCAGCATTCGCCACCTCGTTCCCGCGGAGTCCCGCCGATGAAGCGCGCCACCTTGTCCAACCCGCCGCTGTTCGCGGTGCATGAACAGGCGCGGGGCCGGCTGACGCTGGTGGCCGAGACCGGGGCGACGGCGCATCTGTTCGTGCTGGAGGAGGATATCGCGCGGCTGCTGCTGCTCGCCAATGGCACCGTGACGAGCCCGCCGAGCTGGGCGATCGCGCCGGGCGCCGCGGACATCGCCGAGCCGGGGCGCGACCGGATGGATCTGGACGGCTTCACCTGCCCGGATTTCCGGGTCGAGACCGGGGACGGGGTGGTGACGGTCGCCACGGCCCGGCTGCGCGTGCGGATTCGCCTGCACGGGCTGCACTGCATCTGGGAACAGCATGACGGCGCCGAGTGGCGCCTGATGGCGGAGGACCGGCCGACCCAAGCCTATGACTTTGGCTGGTGGGACGGCCGCGTGCACCATTATTGCGCGCGGCGACCGGGCGAGCGCTTCTACGGCCTGGGCGACCGTTCGGGCGATACGGACCGCGCGGGGCGCAGCTTCCGCCTGACCAATCTCGATCCGATGGGCTATGACGCCGAGAATGGCGATCCGCTGTACAAGTCGATCCCCTATCTATTGGTCGCCGACGCCGCGGGGCACTGCCACGGCGCCTTTTACGACACGCTTGCCGACACGGCGTTCGATTTCGGCCGCGAGCTGGACAATTATCACGGCCTGTATCGCCACATGGTGGCGGAGGCCGGCGATCTCGACCTGTGGATGATCGCCGGGCCCGATCCGCTGGCGGTGACGCGCCGCTTCACCTGGCTGACCGGCCGGCCGGCGCTAATGCCGCGCTGGTCGCTCGGTTATTCGGGATCGACCATGACCTATACCGACGCGCCCGACGCCGCGGTGCAGATGGCCGGGTTCATCGAGAAGCTGGCGGAGCACGATATCGGCTGCACCTCGTTTCATCTGTCATCGGGATACACCTCGATCGGCGACAAGAGATATGTGTTCCACTGGAACCGGGAGAAATTCCCGGAGCCCGCGCACTTCGTCCAAAGCTATGCGGCGGCGGGGATCCAGCTTGTCCCGAACATCAAACCGGCGCTGCTGCGCAGCCATCCGCGCTATGACGAGGTCGCCGCCGAGGGTCTGTTCGTGGCCGATGCGGAGGGTGTGCCGGTGGAGGCGCAGTTCTGGGACGAAGTCGGCAGCTATATCGACTTCACCAAGCCCGCCGCGGCGCAGTGGTGGCGGGCGCAGGTCGGCAGCGCCTTGCTCGATCAGGGCATCGTCGCGACCTGGAACGACAATAACGAATATGAGATCTGGGACAGGCGGGCGCGGTTTGCGGGCTTCGGCACGCCTCGCGCGGCGGCCGATTGGCGTCCCGTCCAGCCCCTGCTGATGTCGCGGGCCTCACGCCGCGCCCAGACCGAGGCCGCGCCGGCCAGCCGCCCCTATGTCGTCACGCGCTCGGGCATGGCGGGGCTGCAACGCTATGCCCAGACGTGGAGCGGCGACAATCGCACCGAGTGGAAGACGTTGCGCTACAATGCCCGCATGGCGATCGGCCTGGCGCTGTCCGGTGTGTCGAACAGCGGGCATGACGTCGGCGGGTTCGCCGGGCCGGCGCCGTCGCCGGAATTGCTGGTCCGCTGGGTGCAGGCGGGCGTGCTGATGCCGCGCTTCAGCATCCATAGCTGGAACGACGATCGCAGCGTCAACGAGCCCTGGATGTACCCCGAATCGCTGCCCGCGATCCGGCGCCTGATGGCGTTGCGGCAGACATTGTTGCCGTTCTTCTACGATCTGCTGCATCGATACCATCAGGCGTATGAGCCGATGGTGCGGCCGACCTGGCTCGATTTTCCCGGCGACGCGGCGGCCTGGGCGGAAAATGACGAGCATCTGCTCGGGCCTGACCTGCTGGTCGCCACCGTCATGGAGGCGGGTGCCGATACGCGCACCGTCCGGCCACCGGCCGGGGCGGAGTGGCTGGACGTGTGGACCGGCGACCGCGTTGCTGGCGGCGTGACGGCGGTGCTCGACGCACCGCTCGACGGCCCGCCGCCGCTGCTCGCGCGAGCGGGATCGGCGATGCTGGTCGATCTCGCTGAAGGCGGGTGGCGGCCCGGGCCCTATCGCCGCGGCGTCTGGCTGTTCCCGCCACGCCAGGGCGCCTTTGCCTGGTCCGCCCTCGAGGATGCCGGCGACGGGGCAGGGGCGATCGACCAGTGGTGCATTACCGGCACTGCGGATGCGGCACGAATCGTCCTGGAGGTGCGGCGCGAGGGGCCGGGGACCTTTGGCGACGACAGGATCACGCTCCTGTTGCCGCCGGGGGAGGAGCGCGAACTGATCGTGAATGGCGGGATTGGCGATGCCGTCAAGCATGAGGGCCGGCGCGGCGTGGTCATCAGGGTCTGACGGCGACCGGCGTTACACCGCCACGCGCTTCGCCAGGTCAGTGCGCTTGGCCTCCACTTCGGCGCGGGCGCGGTTGACCGCGTCGTTCTCGGTTGCCTGCAACAGGCCGTCGATCACACGGGCGAGGTGATTGCGCATCGCCGTGCGGGCCGCCTTGGGGTTGCGGTCGCGCAGTGCCGCCAGGATGACCTGATGTTCGTCGATGCGCGGCTGGACGCCGACGCTGCGCGCGCGTTCGAGCATGTGCGCGCAGAGCGGCGAGCGGTAACGCGCGTCCCACAGGGATTCGACGACATCGACCACGGCCGAGTTGCGCGTCGCGCGCGCGATGGTCAGGTGGAATTCGCGATCGGCATGCTCGCCGCTGATATTCTCCAGATTCTCGCGTTCCATCTCGCCGATCAGCGTCTCGAGCGTCGCGATCTCGGCATCGCTGATGGACACCGCGGCTAGCGCCGCCGCCTCCGCCTCGAACAACCGGCGCGCCTCGGTCAGCTCGAACGCGCCGATATCGAGCCCGATGGTCGGCGCGTCCAGCGGCGGATTGTCGGTGACGAAGATGCCCGCGCCGTGGCGCGACCGGACGATGCCGATCACCTCGAGCGCGATCATCGCCTCGCGGATGGTCGGCCGGCTGACCTTATACTCGTCGGCCAGTTCGCGTTCGGACGGAATGCGCTGTCCGGGGGCGAAATCGCCGCGCTGGATCGCCTCCGCCACCGCGGCGGCGACTTGCTGGTAGAGTTTCCGCCCGTCCGCTTGCAGCGTGGCCGTCGCCGGGTCGCCAACTGGTCTGATCAATTTCTTCAATGGCATAGCTGAACTGGCCTATATCAGCCCCGTGACAATCGGGCAACAGGGCGAAAGCCGCCAAGGCTGGTGCGAAAGCCATTGTCAGACAGGGCTTGCAACTGGTCAGGCCATTTGATAGCCACCTCCCTACAAAGAAACGGGCGCGGGCATTCGTGATCCGACGCCAAGGGGAGGATCAAGATGGGAAAATTCCACCAGACCGTTTGCCTGAGGGCGCTTGCCGCGTCGCTGGCGCTGGGCGCGACGCCGGCGATGGCCAAGGCCGACCCCGCCGCCGCGCCGCAAGCCGATTCGGCCGCGGCACCGCAAAGCGCGCCGGCCGAAGCAGCGCAGACCGGGCTAGAACCCAACGACATCATCGTCACCGCGAACAAGCGCGCCGAGAATGTGCAGAATGTGCCGCTCGCCGTGTCCGTGCTGTCGTCGGCGCAATTGCAGGCCTCCGGCGTGCGCCAGTTCTCCGACCTGGGGCGCATCGCGCCCTCGCTGACGGTCCGTCCGGCCGAACATCCGGTCAACGCCAATGTGTCGCTGCGCGGCGTCGGCACCTTCGCCTTCGGCATCGGCGTCGAGCCGAGCGTCGCGGTGCTGGTCGACGAAGTGCCGCTCGCCTTCCAGGCACGCGCCTTCACTGACCTGCCCGATGTCGAGCGGATCGAAGTGCTGCGCGGGCCGCAGAGCACCTTGTACGGCAAGTCGGCCTCGGCCGGCCTGATCAACATCATCACCCGCCAGCCGACCGACACATTTCATTTCCGGGCGAATGCTCTGGCGACCACCGACAGCGAATATGGCGGCAATTTCAGCGTGTCGGGCCCGATGACCCCTGAACTGGGCTATGTCCTGTCGGCCAGCTATTCCAACTGGGACGGCAATGTCCGCAACCTGTTCAACGGCAAGAAAGTGAACGGGCGCGAGGCATTCAATGCCCGCGCCAAGCTCCGCTGGGAACCGACCGACGACGTCACCGTGACCCTGTCGGGCAATTATCTCAACGGCAATACCAGCGTCGGCCGGCCGTTCATCCGCATGGACCCGACCGCCTTGTTCCGCGGTATCGCGGGCCAGACCGCGGCGGTGGCGATGCCCGGCGTGACGATCAACGAGGACAATCAGAACGTCAGCAACAATTACGACGCGCGCACCAAATATGAGGGCGGCGGCGGGTCGCTCCGCGCGGAAGTCGGTCTGGGCGACATGACCCTGGTGTCGATCAGCTCGTACGACAAGTTCCGCCTCAACGACTTTCTCGATCAGGACGATACGTCGTCCACGACTCCCAGCGGCAGCAACATCCAGGTCGGCACGTTCCACTCGACATTGTTCACGCAGGAAATCCGCCTGCTGTCGCCCGGCGACAAGCCGTTCCGTTATACGGTGGGCGCCTATTATGCGAATGTGAAGTTCGACCGGCCCTTCCTGCGCGGCCCGGCTTTCTCGCTCGCCAACTGGTTCGCGACGTCGAAGTCGGAACAGATCGCTGCCTTCGCGCAGATCGACTGGGAGATCGTGCCGCATCTGACTCTGACCGGCGGCGGGCGCGTCCAGAACGAGAAGATTGCCTATACCTTCAAGGACAATCTCGCGGCCGTCGGCGCGCCGTCTCTCTTCAGCGGCCGTGCCGAGGATACCGCGGGCACCTATCGCCTCAGCGGGCGCTACGAAGTCACGCCCGACATGATGGTCTTCGCGACCTATTCGACCGGCTACAAGGGCCAGACCTATGATCTGACCACTGGCTTCAACGCCAACCGCGCGAACGCCGGCCCGATCAGGCCCGAACGGTCGCGTGACTGGGAGCTCGGCGCGCGCATGCAGTTCCTCGACCGGCGCGTGACGGCCAACCTCACCTTGTTCAACACCGATTATGAGGATCTGCAGGCGCAGACGATCGAGACGCTGACGGACGGGACCAGCAATTTCCGTCTGACCAATGTCGGCGGGCTGAACACCAAGGGCGTGGAACTCGACACCTCGGCGCGGATTGGCAACGATCTCAACCTTGGCGCGTCGGTCGCCTATCTCGACGCGAAATACACGTCATTTCCGCGCGCTCAATGTTATCCCCTGCAGACGCCGGCACAGGGATGCGTACCCGCGGTGCCGGCGGCGCCGCCAGTACCGGCCCAGCCCGCTTATCAGGTCCTGACCGACCAGCGCGCGGTGCAGGCGCCCGAGTGGAAATTCTCGGTCAACGCCGATTATTCGCCGTCGCTGGGCGGCGATCTGCGCGGCATCGTCCAGGCCAGCTGGCAATATCAGAGCAGCGTCTATTATGTGGCGGAGGATCCCCAGACGTTCCAGCCGGCCTATGGCATCGTCAATGGCGGGCTCGGCGTACGCGCCGAGGACCACAAATGGGAAGTGGTCGCTTTCGTCAACAACCTGTTCGACAAGCAATATTTCCCCTCCCTGGTCAACACGGCGGGCAATTTCGGCAACAAGCTGGCGACTCAGGCACTGCTGCCACGCGACTTCCGCCGCTATGGCGGTGTCCGGGTTGGCGTGAATTTCTGAAGGCAGCGGGGGCGCACGCCGCCCCCTCTGTTCTCCAACGGATCGGGAGCAAGAAATGTTTCGTGTTGCGCTGCCGGTGGCGATGGCGGGTGCCGTTGCATTGTTGTCGGCAAGCGCGCCGGCAGCGGATGCACCGGCGAAACCCGCCGTCGACGCGCCGGAGCTTGCCGCGCTCGGGTCCTATCCGGTCGGCGTCGCCGCGATCGAGGTCGTCCAGCCCGGCCAGGCCGACCCGCTCCAGGGCCAGGACAGGCCGGCGATCGTCGACCGTCACCTGCCGCTCAAGGTCTGGTATCCTGCCGCCGCACCCGGGGCCGGCACGATCTACCGGTCGGCGCTGCCCGGGGAGAAAGGCACCGACATCGCCTTCACCGTTCCCGGCATCGCCACACCGGAGGCGCGTGCCGCGCGGGGCCGGTTCCCGCTCGTGATCCTGGCGCATGGATACAGCAACACGCCCGAAGTCCTGTCCTGGCTCGGCGAGAATCTCGCGAGCAAGGGCTATGTCGTCGTCGCCCCGGCCTTTCGCGATCCACCGATCACCATCCGTACTGCTGCCGCCGCCGCTGGCCCGATCGCCCGGCGGCCGCTCGACATCGCATTCGTCGCGGCCGAGGCGCAGCGGCGCGCGCGGGCGGGGCAGGGGCCGTTCGCCGTCGCCGATGCCGATCGTACCGCGCTGATCGGCTATTCGATGGGTGGTTACGGCGTGCTCACGGCCGCGGGCGCCCCGCTCGATCCCGCGCTGGCCGGGGCCACGCGCGACGTGCTCGCGCCCTATGTCGCGGGCGGACCGAAAGCGGGCGCGCTCAAGGTTGCCGGCCTGAAGGCGGTGGTCGCGATCTCGCCGCCGCGTGCGGTGCGCGGCGCCGCCATGTGGGCGGCACCCGGCGTCGCCGCGATTCACGCACCCACCCTGTTCATCGTCGGCAGCCAGGACCGTACCGTCGGTTATGATCCCGGCGTGCGCACGCTGTTCGACGACGAGGTGCATGCGGCGCGCTATCTGCTGACGTTTCGCGAGGCGGGGCACAGCATCGCCCTGATCGGCGCGCCGCCGGAAATGCGGAAGAGCTATTGGGACCAGGACTGGTTCGAGGATTCGGTGTGGCGCAAGGACCGGCTGATGGCGATCGAGGCGCATTTCATCACCGCCTTTCTCGATCGCTATGTGAAGGGTGACATGACCAGGGCAGCCTATATCGATGGTCTCGTGCCCAATTCGAACGAGGGGGTCTGGGCCAGCGCGCCGCCAGGCCGCTATGCCGGCTTCAGCCCCGGGCCTCCCGCCGCCACTTTGTGGAAGGGGTTCCAGCCGAACAAAGCCTCGGGCATGTCGCTCGAGTTCAAGCCTGCGTCCTAGACGTGACGCGTAAAACAGCCGGCCTCGCGCGGTGCGCGCGCCGGCCAGGGAGTAAAGGCGTATGTTGATGACGCAGACGATGCGCTGGTTCGGGCCGTCCGATCCGGTGTCGCTGCGCGACATCCGCCAGGCAGGCGCGGCCGAGGTCGTGACCGCGCTGCACGAGGTCGCGAACGGCGAGGTCTGGACTCGCGAGGCGATCGCGGCGCGCAAGGGTGAGATCGAGCAGGCGGCGCTTGGCTGGACCGTGGTCGAAAGCCTTCCGGTGCACGAGGAGATCAAGACCCGCGGGCCCGGATGGGACCGACTGGTCGAGCGCTATTGCACAAGCCTGCGCAACCTCGCGGCGTGCGGCATCACCACCGTGACCTATAATTTCATGCCGATCCTCGACTGGACACGGACCGATCTGGCCTGGCCGCTTGCCGATGGCGCGCTGGCACTGCGCTTCGAGCTGGAGATGGTCGCGGCTTATGATCTCCACATCCTGCGCCGGCCCGGCGCCGACGCTTCCTATACGCCGGCCATGGTCGAAGGCGCGACGCGGCGCTTCCACGCCATGGACGAGGCGACGCGCGACAGGCTGGAGCGGACGATCATCGCCGGCTTGCCGGGCAGCGAGGAGAGTTTCACCTCCACCGCGCTCCTCGCCGCGATCGAGACCTATGCCGATGTGGATGCGGAACGCCTGCGCGCGAACCATGCCGACTTCCTGGCCGCGGTCTGCCCCGTCGCCGATGCGCTGGGGCTGCGGCTGGTCGTCCACCCCGACGATCCGCCCTTCCCGATCTTCGGCCTGCCGCGCGTGGTGAGCACCGAGGCCGATGTCGCCTTGCTGTTCGCGCGCGTGCCCAACCCTTCCAACGGCCTGTGCTTCTGTGCCGGATCGTTCGGCGTGCGCGCCGACAACGATCTGCCCGGCATGGTCGATCGGCTCGGCGACCGGATCGGCTTCCTGCACCTGCGCTCCGTGCAGCGCGAACCGAACACCGCCTTTCACGAGGCAGCGCATCTCGAGGGTGATGCCGGGATGGTCGACATCGTGGCGGCGGTCCACCGCCTGCAGCAGCGAAGCGGCCGCTCGATCCCGATGCGCCCCGACCATGGCCATCAGATGCTCGACGACCTGACCAAGGTGACCAACCCGGGCTATTCGCTGCTCGGCCGCATGCGCGGGCTGGCGGAACTGCGCGGGCTCGAACGCGGGATCGCGCATGCGACCTCCGGAATATCATGACGACCGGCGATGGGAGACGGATGTGCTTAACCGAATGAAGGCCGCATGGCTCATAGCCGCGGCCGTTTTGTGGGCAGACCCAATAGCCGCACAGCAGGCCGCCCCCCCCTCGCTTCCCAAATCGACGGCTCAGACCGGGCCGTTGCTGGTTTCCGCCGACATGCGGCAGGGCACAGATCTGTCCGGCGCCTGGCATTATTCGATCGATCCGTACCGCTCCGGCCTGGCCGGCTTCCATGGCGAGACGCCCGACAAGGGCCAGCAGCGTTACCGCGATGTCGATGTGCGCAAGGAAATGGCGCAGGACAGCCGCGTCCTGTACGAGTTCGACCTCGCCCGGTCGCCGGTCACCACGCTTCCCTCGTCCTGGCTGACCGAGGCGCCCGAGCTGCGCTATTATCAGGGTCTGATGTGGTATCAGCGCAGCTTCCCGGTGCAGGCGCAGCGCAAGGGGCGGATGTTCCTGCGCTTCGGCGCGGCCAACTACGCCACCGTCGTCTATCTCAATGGCCAGCCGGTCGGGCGCCATGAAGGCGGCTTTACGCCCTTCGCCTTCGAGGTCACCCGCCTGTTGCGCGACGGCGACAACCAGATCACCGTCGGCGTGGATTCGCAGGCGACCGAGGCGACCGTGCCCCCGCCCGTCACCGACTGGGAGAATTATGGCGGCATCACCCGGCCGGTGCGGCTGATCTCGACGCCCGACACCTATGTCGACGATGCCTGGGTCCGCCTGACCCGCGACGGGCGCATGGCGGTCGATGTGCATCTGGACGGGCCGCAGGCGGCCAATCGCGCGGTCCGGCTGCGCGTCGCCGAGCTCGGCCTCGACCAGGCGGGCACGACCGACGCCGCCGGCAACTGGCGCGCGACCATGGCCGCGCCGCGCGCGCTGGTCCCCTGGTCGCCCGAGCGCCCCAAACTCTATGACGTGACGATCGCGAGCGGCGACGACCAGTGGCGCGACCGTATCGGCTTCCGCACCATCGAAGTGCATGGGGCCGACATCCTGCTCAACGGCAAGCCGATCTTCCTGCGCGGCATCTCGATGCACGAGGAGGAGCTGGGCAGCGAGCCGACCCGCGCGATCAGCCCGGCAGCGGCACGCGCCCTGCTCGGCGAGATCAAGGACGGGCTGCACGGCAATTTCGTCCGCCTGGCGCATTACCCGCATTCCGAAATGATGACGCGCACCGCCGACGAACTCGGCCTGCTCGTGTGGAGCGAGGTGCCGGTCTATTGGCTGGTTGCCTGGTCCAACCCGGATACCCTGGCGACCGCGCGCAACATGCTGGCCGAGAATATCCTGCGCGACCGTAACCGCGCCTCGATCGCGATCTGGAGCGTCGCCAACGAGACGCCCGTCAGCGAGGCGCGCAACATCTTCCTGCGCACGCTGGTCGGCGATGTCCGCCGCCTCGACGATACGCGGCTGGTCAGCGCGGCCTTGCTGGTCGAGCGCTCGAAGGACGCGAAGACGCCGACCATGACCATGGCCGATCCGCTCGCCGAGGTCCTGGATGTGCTGGCGATCAACACCTATAATGGCTGGTACACCAACGACCGGCTGACCGACCTGCCCGGCAGCGTCTGGAAAGTGCCCGCCGACAAGCCGCTGGTCTTCTCCGAATTCGGCGCCGATGCCCGGGCCGGGTTCCACGACCTGACCGGTCCGCAGAAATTCTCCGAGGAATATCAGGCGGATTATTACCGCGCGACGCTCAAGATGGCGGATTCGGTCCCGACCTTGCGCGGCATGTCGCCCTGGATCCTCAAGGACTTTCGTTCGCCGCGCCGGCAGAATCCCGACTTCCAGCAAGGCTGGAACCGCAAGGGGCTGATTTCCGAGACCGGGCAGCGCAAACAGGCGTTCGATGTGCTCGCGGCCTATTACCGCGCGAAGGAGTAACCAGAGCGCGCGCTCCCTTGCGGAAGCGCGCGCTCCGCCCCCTTTGACCTCAGAACTTCATGCGGGCCGATGCCGCAAACAGCCGGCCGATCGGGTTCGACGCGGAGGCGTCATAACCGCCGCTGCCATTGCCCGATGGCGTCAGGTTCACATAGGGCGGATCGGCGTCGAACAGGTTGCGGACCTCCAGGCCGACGGTGAGTTTGCCGCCGAACGGGCCCTTGTCCGCACCGCCGACCGTCCAGGCGAGGCTGAGATCGACAGGCGTGTAGCTCGCCACCTTCTGGTTCGGGGTGACCGCGTTGTTGGTGTACCCCCCGACATGAGTCGCGGTGAGCTGTACCCGGAACGGATCGATGTCCCAGGCGACGCTGCCGCGCGCCTTGAACTTCAGCGGGAAGAAGATGGTGTTGAGCCGGTTGATCGGCGTGCCCGCGGGTGAGATCGCCGCTTCGAACCGGGTCAGATAGGTCCCGCTGGCGTTGAAGTTGAACGTGCCGGTGGATGCCGTCGCCAGCCGCCAGTTGGCGGTCACATCGATGCCCTCGGTGTTGGAGCGGCCGAGATTGTTGTTCCGCCCGTCGACGAACAGGGTGACGTTGTTGGGATCGCCGCCGGGGAAGACGCCGCCGCCGATGCCCACGCCCTGGGCGAGCAGGGCGAGCACGCGGTCCCGCGCCTGGGTTCCGCGCAGGATGATGCCGGTCCCCGCAAACTGCGCCTCACGCGTAAGGATCGCCAGATCGGAGAGATAGGTGTCGACCTGGTTGATATATTCGACGTTGAAATAGGTGGCGCTGAGCCGGAGGCCGGGCGCGATGTCCCAGTCGCCGCCGACCGACCAGGTGGTCGCTTCTTCCGGTTGCAAGGCGAGGTTCGGGCCGGAATAGGCGACGCCGACCAGCGGGGCGCCGCCGGCCGGGTTCTGGTAGTTCTGAATGAACAGCGCGTTGCTGTTGCCGTAGATCTGCGAGATCAGCGGGGCGCGGAACGAGGTGCCGTAGCTTCCGCGCAGGGTGAGGCCGGTAACCGGCGACCAGTTGACGCCGAACTTCGGATTGGTGGTCGACCCGACATCGCTATATTTGTCGTAGCGGATGGCGGCGTCGATCTCGAGCTTCCGGAAGAACGGGATCGCGTTGTCCGCGCCGAATATCGGCACGAGCAGTTCGGCATAACCCGAGTCCACGCGGCGGGTGAAATGCCGGAAGACGATGGGCGTGGTGGGCACGCCGCGCGCCGAGCCGAGATCGACGGTGATCTCCTGTCCTTCATAGCCCGCCGCGACCTTCACCCCGCCGCCGGGCAGGCGGAACAGCGTGCCGTTCACCCGCGCCTCATAGCCGTTGAACTTGTTGAGCGTGGGGGAGAAGGACACGAAGTTGCTGATGGCCAGCAACGTCGCCTCGCTGGTGCGGCCGAGACCATAGGGGTCGAAGGCCGTGGCGGGATTGCTGCTGGCGAGTGCCGCGTTCAGGGCCGCGTTGTTCAGGCCGCGCGTCTGGTCCGCCTGGTCGTTGCCGCGGCCATAGGTGAAGATGCCTTCCACCTGCCAGTCACCGGGCAGCTTGATGCGGACACCCGGCGTGATCTCCCAATTCTCGGCCGACCCCGGATTGGCGTTGCGCGGCAGGTCGTTCATGAAATTATAGGCGATGGTGTAGCTGGTGCCGGCGAAGCCGGCCGGGCGCACGAAAAAGGCATTGGTTTGCGGGACCGTCAGCGTCGCGCTCGATTCCGCCGGGTAGCGCAGGAATTTGCGCTTCGAATAGAAGCCGTCGGCGAAGACCGTCAGCCAGGGGGTGATCTCCTGCGTGAAGGTGCCGTTGACCGAGTCATAGGTCTGTTGCGGGAACAGATCCTGCCCGATCAGGTCGTCGCAGCGGTTGGTGGTGCCCGCGACGAGACTGGCCGCGCTCGCCTGGGTCACGCCGGCCTTGGGGATCGCGTAGTTGACGCCGCCGGCGGTGATGGTGCCGGGCGCGCACCGCGTGACGCTATAGTCGTTGCCGCCGAAGGCGCGCTGGTCCGAGCGGAAGAAATCACGGTCGTCGCCGTTGAGGGCGGAGCGATAGACATGCTCATAAGCGAGCATTGCCTGGCCCGTGTCCCAGACCTTTCCGGCCGCGATGCCGAGCTGATATTCGGAGAAATCGCCGCGCCCGCCGACGCCGTAGCGCGCGCTCGCCTCGACGCCGTTGAGGGTGCGGCGCGGGATGAGGTTGACCACGCCGGCGACCGCATCGGAGCCGTAAATGGCCGAGGCGCCGTCGGCGACGACTTCGACGCGCTCCAGGCCGAGCGTCGGGATGGCCGAGGGATCGAAGGCGCGGCTGTTGTTCACCGCGCGGTGGCCGTCGACCAGGATCAGGGTCGCATAAGGCCCGATGCCGCGCAGATTGACGCTGTTGCCATAGGTGATGTTGCCATTGCCGCCCGACTGGCCGCGCGAATTCTCGCTGACGCCGAGATCGAAGACCTGCGGGATCTGCTTGATCAGCCGGTCGGTGGTGACGGCGCCCGAAGCGATCACGTCCTCGCGGCCGAGCGAGATGACCGAGGAGCCGACCGGCGCCGCGCCGCGCAGGCGGCTGCCGGTGACGACGACTTCGCCGGCGACGTCGTCCTCGGCGGTGGTCGTGGTCGGGCCGGCGGCTTCCTGCTGGCCCGCAGCGGGTGCCTCCTGGGCCTGCGCTGCGGTCGCCCAGGCGAGGGCGAGCAGGGCGACGCCCGATCGGGCGAAGATTTTCGTGTGGGCCTTCATCATGTCTCTCCCCTTGTCGCGCCCGCTTTGCTCAGCGGAACGTCGGTTTCGTCGTGAATGGAATGTCGATGCGCGAGGCGTCCTTGCCGCCGCTGACGATGGTGAAGACCGGTGGCGGGTCCTGGCGGATCTGGGCCAGGTTACGCTGGCGCGGATCGGCGCCGGCCAGGGTGACGCGCAGCCGGTGGCCCGCAGCGAAAGTGAAGGCGCGGGGCACCATCGAGAAGGTTAGGGTCGCCGGCTTGCCTGGCACCATCGGGAGGGCGTCCGCCTTCAGCCCCGAATGATAGGGCAGGTCGAGCCGGTCATACGGTGCCCTGGACAGCTTGCGGTGCGAGGCGGCGAGCCGGCCGAACGAGACCATATAGGCCTTGCCCGCCGGATCGACGTCCTCGAGATAGACGAACAGGTTCGCGTCCGGGCGGTCGAGCGCGGTGGTGATGGTCGCGATCGGATAGCCGGTCATCGCGGCGTCGGCGGCGAGCGGCGGACTGGTGAAGCTGGGGCCCTTGCCGTTCGGCGAGGGCGGCCAGAAGGCGAAATATTCGCCCTTGCCGACATCATAGTCGACCGTGAACTGCCGCCTGCTATTGCCCGGCCTGGCGGGCGACAGGTCGCCCTGCGTCGTCGCGGAGAGGTAGAGCGCTGAACGGGCCACGCCGATGCCGGGTGCCGTAGCCGACGCGACCATCGTGCCGGTCCCGCCCGGGGCCTCGTGATACCAGCTGTAGCGCGGGCCACGATCGAAGCCGTTATCGATGCCCTTGAGATAATGATCGAAGAAGCGGCGCTGCTCGCCGGCGATGTCGAACTGCTTCGGGCCGACGCAGTGGCTGCCCGGACCGATCAGCATCCGCGACGGGATGTTGACCGCGTTGAGGATCATCTGCTCGGTCGGCTCGTCCTCCCAGTTGCTCCACAGCAGCCAGGCGAGCTTCGGGTCCTTGAGCGCCTTGAGATGGGTATAGGGCCCGACCTCTTCCCAATAGCGGTTGCCGGTCAGCGGCGACACGCTGTCGCGATAGGGCATGGTCTCCCATAATTTCGCCATCGGCATGTTGCGCGCGTGTTCGGCGACCGCCGCCTTGAGCATCGTGCCGTCGCTGTCCGCATCGACCGGCACGCTGGCGAGATCGACATCGAGCGGCTCGTCGGGGCGGGTGTTGAACTGGCCGGTAATGCCGCCGTTGCGCACGAAGCTGTATTTGTCGATGTCGGTCGCGGCGGCGAACACCGCGCGAAGCGCCGGCGGCGAAGCGCCCGCCACGAGCATCGACGTGCCACCGAGATAGGAGCAGCCGGTGATGCCGACCTTGCCGGTGGACCAGGGCCTGGCCGCGAGCCATTGAATCAGGTCATAGCCGTCATGCGCCTCGGTCTGGTCGAGGAAGCCGCGCCGCGCGCCGAACGAGGCACCCTTGCCGCGAATATCGGCGGTGGCGACGACATAACCCGATTTCACCAGCGCGCGCAGGCCGAAGATCGGCGAATCGGCCAGCTCGACCGGCTTGTGGTCCTTGTCGAAATAGCGCGCGCGATAGGGGGTGAAGGCGAAGACGATCGGCAGCGGCGTCTCGACCGGCTTTCCGTCGACCACCGGGCGATAGATGTTGACCGCGAGGCGCGTGCCGTCGCGCACCGGCACGTAGAGCGAGCTTCGGGTCACATCGCTGTAAGCCATTGCAGCAGGCGTTCCGGAAGCCGCGATCGCGCTCATCGGCGTGGCCAGAAGGGAGATACAAGCGAGCGCTGCGGTGATCCGCGCGCGTCCCGACACAGGGCCTTTTCCGATCACCGGCATCTCCTCCATCGCGGCATCCCACGCCCCTTCTGTCGAGAGACTCATCGCTGCCTGAGCAGCAAAGACCATATTTAGTGGATATGTTCAACGGTTATATTACGAAACGAAATTTCATGGCCAAGCGACGAGATATTGCAAGCGCTTGCATAATCTCCTAGCCCAAAGGCGAGAGGATCCTGCATGCCCCTGATTCTGGCGACCGGTGACATTGCCCCAGACCGGGACGATGCCGACGAATGCTTCGCGGCGACGCGTGATGTGCTGCGCGAGGCGGACCTGGTGTTCGGCCAGCTGGAGACCAGCTTCGCCGAGCGCGGCACGCGTTTGCCCCAGGCGCGGCATGCCGTGCTGACCAGGCCGGACGCTGCAGCCTCCGTTGGGCGCGCCGGCTTCGACATTATCTCGATGGCCGGCAATCATGTGCTCGACTGGGGCAATGAGGCGCTGTTCGAGACGATGGGCAACCTCGCCGCGGCGGGCGTCACGGTGGTGGGCGCCGGCGCCACTATCGCCGAAGCGCGCAAGCCGGTTTTCTCGACCCTGAGTGATGGCACACTGATCGCGACGCTGGCTTATTGCTCGATCCTGCCCATGTCATACTGGGCCGATGAGCGGCGGCCGGGCTGCGCGCCGATGCGGGCCCACACCATTTACGAGCAGATCGAGCATGACCAGCCGGGCACGCCGCCGCGCGTGCACAGCTATCCGCACCGCGACGATCTTGCGGCGATGGAGGCCGATATCCGCGCCGCGAAGCAGCAGGCCGATGTGGTCATCGTCTCGCAGCATTGGGGCATCCATTTCGTGCGCGCGTCGATCGCGGACTATCAGCGCGACGTGGCGCGCGCGGCGATCGCCGCCGGGGCCGACGTAATCCTGGGCGGGCACGCGCATATCCTGAAGGGCATCGAGTTTATCCAGGGCAAGCCGGTCTATTACAGCCTGTGCAATTTCGCCTGCGACCTGCGGATGGATCCGGCGCATGCCGCGAGCAAGAGCTTCAAGGAGATCCAGGCGCTGGCCGAGGACTGGGTGCCCGATTTCGAGAGCCTGTATAATTTCCCGCCCGCCGCGCGCATGTCGATGATCGCGCGGATCGAGGTGAGGGAGGGCAAGGTCGTGGAGACGGGATTCCTGCCTTTGTGGATCGACCGCGACGCGGTGCCGCGTATCCTGCCGCCGGAGGATCCGCGCTTCGGCGAGGTGATCGATTACATGACCGCGATCACGGCCGAGGCCGGGCTCAACGCGCGGTACGAGATCGCCGGCGACCATGTCGTCATCGCGGGTCCGGCGCAATGAGCCGCCGCCTGCCGATCGAGCTGATCACCCTGCTCTATTTCCTGAGCTATCTGCCCAATATCATCATGACCAAGCTGGTCACCACCGCGCCCAATGCCGGGCTGGGGCGGCCGCCGACGGGGCTGGAGACCTTGCCCGCGTCGCTGATCGTCAGCCTGGTGCTGACCTATGTCTTCATCTTCGTGTCGGGCTGGCACCGCGATGCGCATGGCAAACAGGTCGGCGGGCTGCGCGTGCCGGTGTGGACCCGGTCGACCTTCCTGTCGGGCATCGGCACGGCGCTGGTGCTGTTCACCGTGCCCCTGTCCTTCACCTTCGAAGGCGTGAGCATCCCCTTCATCCAGTTGCTGATGCGCGGCGACATCCTGATCATCGCGCCGCTGGTCGACCTGATGTTCGGGCGGCGGGTGCGCTGGTGGAGCTGGGTCGCGCTGTTCATGGTCGCGGTGTCGCTTGCCTTCGTGGTGCAGCAGCGCGGTGGATTCCATCTGCCGCCGCTCGCGATCCTGACGGTCATTCTCTACACGGTCGGTTACTTCATCCGCCTCGCGGTGATGACGAGCACGGCGAAGAGCGGCGATCCGGCGCTGGTGCGGCGCTATTTCGTCGAGGAGAAGCTGGTCGCGCTGCCGCTGTCGGTGGCGGCGCTCGCCATTCTGTCGTGGAGCGGGATCGGCGCGCAGGCCGGGCAGTTGAGCTGGGGCTTTATCGCGGTGTGGAGCGATCCGGTGGTGTGGTGGCTGATCGGCATCGGCACCACGCTGACGATCATTTCGATCTTTGCCGCGGTGATCCTGCTCGATGCGCGCGAGAACAGCTATTGCGTGCCGCTCGAGCGGGCGTCGAGCCTGCTCGCGGGCATCGCCGCTGCCTATCTGCTGGCATGGTTCTGGGGCCTGAAGGCACCGACCGCGGCCGAGACGATCGGGGCGGCGATCCTGGTGGCGGCGATCATATTGCTGTCAGTGGCGCCGCGTTTCTCGCGCGCGAAGGCCGAGGCCCGGGCAGAGAGTTGACGGGCCCTCAGCCAGCACCAAATACCCCGTTCGTTTCGAGCGAAGTCGAGAAACAGGCCTCAAGTGCTGAGCAAGGTTTCTCGACTTCGCTCGAAACGAACGGTTGGGGGTGGTGGCGTCAGGTCGCGGCGATCAGACTGTGCGCCGTCTGTCGTAGCAGCAGCGTCGCCTCACCGGGCTCGAACATCTGCGCGCTGACGAAGGCGCCGTTGATGAGCAGCGCAAGCTGGCCGGCTAGCTCATCCGGTCGCGCGACGCCGAGCCGTTCGGCGATACCCCGCAACCGCCGCCGCATTTCCTGCTTGTGCGCTGACGCTACCTTGCGCGCGGGATGATCCGCGTCGGGGAATTCGGCGGCGACGTTGATCTGCGGGCAGCCCCGATATTGGGGCCGCCCGACGCGTTCGCCGATCCAGTCGAGATGGGCGTCCAGCTCGGCCCTTGGGTCGTCCTTGTGCCGTTCGGCCACCGCGTCCCAAGTGCCCCAGAATTCCGCGTCCTCGCGTTCGAGGAAAGCGGCGATCAGATCGTCCTTGGTCCCGAAATGACGGTAGAGGCTGGTCTTGGCGACATCGGCCTGTTTGACGACGAGATCGACGCCCACCGCGCGCACGCCCAAGCGATAGAAGAGCGCCGAGGCCGTCTCCAGAATGCGCTCCTTCACATCGGTGCCCTGGGGGGTGGTGGTCGTTGTCGTCATCGAAATCTCCGGTTCCATGCCGGATATCACAGCGGCGATTGACTCGCTACAGACCTGTACGTATCGAAAGAACAGACAGGTCTGTAGTATATTGAAGGGAAGGATGTGGCCGGGATGGAAAAGGGGCGTAGCGTCGCAATATTCGGGGCGGCCGGGCACACGGGCAGGTTCGTGATCGCTGAATTGCTGCGCCGAGGTTTGACGCCGATCGCGGTCGGGCGGGACACGGCCAGGCTTGCCGAACTGGAAGTCGCCGATCGCCGGGTCGCGACAGTCGAGGAGCCGGCCTCGCTCGACCGCGCGTTCGATGGTGCCGACGCGGTGATCAACTGCGCGGGGCCGTTTCTCGAAACGGCCGAGGCAGTGGCCGCCGCGACGTTGCGCGTGGGCGTCCCCTATCTCGACGTGACGGCCGAGCAGGCAAGTGCCAGTGCCGTGTTCGATCGCTTCAATGCCGACGCGCGCCGGGCCGGTGTCGTCCTGATCCCGGCAATGGGATTCTATGGCGGCCTTGCCGATCTTCTCGCCACCAGCGCGATGGGCGACTGGGCGTCCGCCGACGCGATCGAGATCGGCATTGCGCTGGATAGCTGGCACCCGACCCGAGGCACCAGGATCACGGGCGTACGGAACACCGCGCCGCGCCTCGCGATCGAGCAGGGGAAGCTGGTGCCGATCGCCTTGCCCGCCGCGACGACGAGCTGGGATTTCCCGCCACCCTTTGCCCGCCAGACCATGGTCGAACTGCCCTTCTCGGAGACGATCCTGATCTCCCGCCATCTGCGGACCGACACTCTCCACACCTATCTCAACGACATCGCCTTGAAGGACATCCGCGATCCAACGACACCGGCCCCGAAGGCGGTGGATGCCAGCGGCCGATCGGCGCAGCGCTTCCTGGTCGAAGCGGTAGTGACACGGGGCACGGAACGGCGCCGGGTCGCCGCCTCGGGGCAGGACATCTATGCGTTCTCCGCGCCGCAGATCTGCGAAGCGGTGGAGCGCCTCCTCGACGGGCGGTTCGAGGGTGCCGGTGTGCTGGCGCCGGGCGCTGCCTTCGATGCACCGGATCTGCTCCGGGCTCTCACCCCCGAGTATCTGACGGTTGAGTCCAGGCTCGCCTGAACATTGTCAGGCGCTTTCGCGGACGATCAGGCGGAAGCCGACATCGATGAGGCGGTTCTCGATCTTCTCGCCGGCGGTGCGGCGGCGGAGCAGGCTGACCGCTTCGCGGCCGATGCGCGCGCCGTCGATATCGATGGTGGTGATGGTCGGGCGCATCTCGGCGGCGACGGCGAGGTTGCCGAAGCCGACCACGGCCAGTTCGTCCGGCACGCGCACGCCCGCCGCCATCGCCTCGACCAGCAGCCCCTGGGCGAGCCAGTCCGAGCTGCACACGACGACATCGGGGCGATTGTCCAGCTCGCGCAGGGCGCGGAAGGCGGCGCGGCCATGGCCGAAGCGCGTCTGGCTGGCGAACATCTGTTCGGTCGGGGTATCGCCGCCAGCGGAGGCCCAGTCGTCGATGAAACCCTGGCGGCGCTCCATCGCGCGCGTGCCCGAAGCGGTCAGCAGATGCGGCCGGCGATAGCCGCGGCCATGGACGAAGCGCGCGATATCCTGCCCGACCGCGCGGTGTGAGAAACCGACCGCGACGTCGATCGGGTCGGTCGGCAGGCCCCAGGTCTCGATCACCGTCGCCTCGCGCCGGCGCATCAGATCACGCGTGGCGGGATCGGAGACGATGCCGGTCAGGATGATCGCATCGGCGCGGCGCGCGAGCGCGGCCGAAATGAGGCTTGGCATGCGCACATTGTCGACCCCGGTCAGCCCGAGCATGACGATGTCGCCGCTGGCGGACAATTCGTCGACCATTGCCTCGACCGTCGCGTTGAAGATCGACTGCGCGACATCGGGCACCAGCAAGGCGACCAGCCGGCTTCGGCTCGATGCGAGGCCTCCGGCCATCAGGTTCGGAACATAATGGGTGGCGGCGACGGCGTCGCGGATGCGATCCGCGGTCGCGGTCGCGACCATCGCCGGGTTGTTGAAGAAGCGGGATACGGTCGCCGACGAAACACCGGCGATCTGCGCGACATCCTCCAGTTTCGGAATCTTGGGGCTGTCGGTCATTTTCCTACGCTAACCGGGAAAGACTGGCGCCGAAAGCCGTTGCAAGCGCTTTCATCATCGCTTAAGCGAAGCCATGCAAGACTTCGATCCCCTGCTTCCCGAGACGTTCGACAGTGCCCAGGCCGTGTATCGCGACCTGCGCGGCCGCTGCCCCGTGGCGCATAGCGACGCCTGGGGCGGCTTCTGGGCGCTGATGAAGCATGCCGATGTCGCGGCGGCCGCGGCGGACAGTTCCACTTACATCACCTCGAAGCAGAATGTCGTGCCGGCGGTCGCCTTTACCGGGCGCCGGCCGCCGCTGCATCTCGATCCGCCCGAGCATACGCCCTATCGCCGCGCGCTCAGCCCGCTGCTGACCGAGCGCAAGGTCGCCCCGCTCGAGCCGGTGATCCGCGAGATCTGCATCAGCCTGCTCGACGCGATGGCGGCGAGGGGTGGTGGCGATATCTGCGAGGAATTCTCCGCGCGCATGCCGATCCGGGTGTTCGCCACCTGGATGAACCTGCCGCAGGAGCAGATCGATTCGCTCGCCGAAGTCGGCCGGCGCTACAATATCGCGGTCCAGTCGAACGACATGGTCGCGACCAAGGAAACCAGCCTGCTGCTCTACGAGATGGCGCGCAAGCTCGTCGCCGATCGCAAGGCCGCGCCGCTCGATCCGGCCGACGACGCGACCAGTGCCTTGCTGGCGACGCGAGTCGATGGCGCGCCGTTGCCCGACGAAATGATCGTCGGCACGATCCGCCAGGTGCTGGTGGTCGGCATCATCGCGCCGACGGTGATGATCGGCTCGATCGCGGTGCATCTGTCGCGCGACCAGGCATTGCAGGCAAAGCTTCGCGCGGAGCCGGCGCTGATCCCGGCGGCGGTGGACGAGTTCCTGCGGCTCTACACGCCCTATCGCGGTTTTGCCCGGACGGCGACGCGCGACGTGGAACTGCACGGGCGCGTCATCCCGGCAGGCGAGCCGATCGCGCTCGTCTATGCCTCGGCCAATCGCGACGAGGATGTTTTCGAGGATGCCGAGAGCTTCCGGATCGACCGGCCGAACATGAAGGATTCGCTCCATTTCGGGCGCGGCACCCATATGTGCGTCGGCGCGGCGCTGGCGCGGCTGGAACTGGTCGTGGCGCTGGAGGAGATGATGGCGCGGCTGCCGTCGTTCGATCTGGCAGGCGAGGTGGTGCCGACGCGCTTTCCGGAGATTGGGGCGCTGAGCGTGCCGCTGACGTTTAAGTAGGGTGTACGTACATGAGCCACTCCGTTCGTCCTGAGTAGCTATTGAGCTTGTCGAAATGGCGTATCGAAGGACAGGCCTCACCCATGTCCTTCGATACGGGTCTTCGACTTCGCTCAGCCCCTACTCAGGACGAACGGCGGGGAATGATTTCACGCACTCTGGAATATCCTGACACGCCAGCAACAGTTCGTCGCCATCAATCGCGATGCTCGTCGTCAGCCCTTCGGCCGCCGTTACCTCCACCAGATAGTCGTGCACCCGCGCAAACAACGGATCGCTCGCCGCTAGCGGCCGCGGCGCACTGTCGTCGCCGATCCAGCATGGCCGAAAGCGTACTTCCGATACGCTCCGATCCCGCACCACCAGCCCGACGATGCCTGTGATCCGCGTCTCCGCCGGCAACATGTACGTCGCGTCCATCGTCCAGCTCGGATTGAGGCTGACGAGGTGGCGGAAGGAGTCGGTGTCGACGATCGCCGGGTCCCAGACATGCGGCTGCTCGATCGCGAAATTGCCCAGGCTGTAGAAGATCGGCTTGCCGCGGTGGAAGCCCACGCCCTTCATCAGATGCGGGTGATGGCCGAGGATCGCATCGGCGCCGGCCTCGATCGCGGCATGCGCGACCTCGATCTGATATTCGGCGAGGCTGCCGCGCACCATGTGGATGCCCCAGTGGAGCGAGACCAGCACGATATCGGCCTGGGCTCGCGCCGACCGGATCGCGGCGAGCAGGGCGGCGAGATCGGCGCGGTCGGCATGGCTGCGGATGCGGGCGGGGGTGCCGGGCTGATCATGCTCGATCTGCTCGTAGAAGGTGTGGGCGCGCAACGGCGCGCAGCCGGGCTTGTCGGTGCGGGCGGCATAGCCCTCCGGCAGGATCGAGCTGGCCGCGATCATCGCGACGCGGACGCCGTCATGCTCCTGGATCACCGCCGCGCGCGCCTCGGTCAGGCTGGCGCCGGCACCGGCCAGCAGTACGCCGGCATCCGCCATATGACGCAGCGTATCGTCGAACGCGTCATAGCCCCAATCGAGACAATGATTGCCGGCGAAGGACATCATGGTGAAGCCGGCATCGGCCAGGGCCGGAGCGAGCGCCAAGGGCGCGCGCATCGCGAGCTTCGCATTGGGCACGATCGCGCCGCGGTCCGACACGGTCGTCTCTAGCTGGCCGAACACCACCGGTGCTTGTTCGAGCAAGCCAGCAAGGGGGGCGAACATCGAGGCGAGATCGTCGCGCTTCGCGCCGACATCGCCGACCGCCACGATCGCGAAACCGGGCATCAGGCGGTCGCCTTTGCCTCATTGCCGGCCGAACGGCGCAGGATCAGGACGATCGTCGCGGCGAGGAGCAATATGCCGGCGATCAGCCAGATCGGCGCGGTGAACGCGCCGGTCTTCTCGCGCACCAGCCCGACCAGATGCGGCACGATCAACCCGCCCGAGCTGCCCGCGATGTTGATCGCGACCGCCCCCACCGCGAAGGTGGCGGGGGTGAACATGCGGGTCGGCAATGCCCAGAACGCCCCCTGCGCCGCGCCGAGCGCGGTGCCCGCAACGAACAGCGCGACCAGGCCGAGCGGCGTCGCGCCCGCCGCGGCAGCGCTTAGGATGGCGACTGCGGCCACTGTCGCCGGAATCGCGATGTGCCAGAAACGCTCCCCGGTGCGGTCCGAATGTTTCGAGTTGAAATAGATGCCCAGCACATTGCCGATCCAGGGCAGGGCGTTGACCAGGCCGATCTCGACCGGAGTCAGGCTGGTCATCTGCTTCACGATCTGGGGCAGCCAGAAGATGACGCCATAGGAGCCCGACAACAGGCAGAACCACAACAGCGCCGAGGCCCAGACCAGCGGCTTGCGCAGCACGCTCCAGTCGTTCGCCTGCGCCGTGTCGCGGCGATTGGCGGCGTTGCGCGACAGCCAGTCCTTTTCCCTCGCGTCGAGCCAGGTGGCGTCGCCCGGGCGGTCGGGGAAATAGAAATAGGCGGCCACGCCGAACACCAGCGTCGGCAACGCCTCACCCAGGAACATCCAGCGCCAGCCGGCCAGACCGAAGGGCGGTTCCATGCTCATCAGCCAGCCCGACAAGGGCCCGCCGATCACGATCGACAGGGGAATGGCGATCATCGGCATGGCGAAGGTCGTCGCGCGCTCGCGCTCTGTCGCGAACTGGCTGAGATAGAGCACGATGCCGGGCGCGAGGCCGCCCTCGGCCAGGCCGAGCAGCACGCGCAAGGTGTAGAATTGCCAATGAGTCTCGATAAAGGCCATGCCACCGGCGCAGACGCCCCATAACAGGGCGCAGGCCGCCATCCAGCGCCGCATGCCGATGCGCTGCTGCAGCAACACGCTGGGATATTGGCCGGCAAGGAAGCCGACGAACAAGATGCCCGCGCCGAAACCGTACTGGCTGGGGGTGAAGCCGAGATCGGCATTCATCTGCAGCGCGGCGAAGCTGACATTCACTCGGTCGATCGAGCTGAGCAGCATGAACAGGATCGTCGGCAGGATCAGCCGCCACCGGATCTTACCCGCCATCGCCTGCAATCCAGCTTCCATATGTCCCGCTCCGGCTAGAATCGCCATTATGTGCTCGACAGGCTCATTGCCGATGCGGCAAGGCGACGCAAGCGCTTACATTGGAGGATTTCCGTGGATCAGGCCGGCTCACTGAGCGAAAGACTCGCCGATCACATCACCGGCTTCGATGCCGGACGGCTGAGCGACGCGACGCTTCACGCAGCGAAGCGGGCACTGCTCGACGGGCTTGGCGTGATGCTCGCCGCGAGTGGGACGAGTCCGGAAGTCGAGCCCTTCATTGCCTATGCCAGCGCCGGCGGGCCGGGCGAGGCGAGTATCCTGGGGCGCGGGGTGACGACCAGTGCATCGCTTGCTGCGCTCGCCAATGGCGCGATGGCGCATGCGCTGGACTTCGAGGACGCGTTCGACGCAGCGCCGAGCCATCCCAATGCATCGCTGCTGCCGGCGGTGCTCGCGGTGTTGCAGACGGGCGCGCCGGTGTCCGGCCGCGATCTGCTCGGCGCGATCGCGATCGGCTGCGACCTGGTCTGCCGGCTGGGGCTGAGCCTGCGCCGCGAGATGGAGGCGGGCGGCTGGTATCCGCCGCCTATCCTCGGCGTGTTCGGCGCGACCGCCGCGGCGGCGCGGTTACGGGGATTGTCCTCGCGCCAGACGCTCGATGCACTGTCGCTGGCTTTGTGCCAGGCAAGCTGCCCAGGCGAGATCAAATATAGCCGCGACACCGTGATCCGTGCGGTGCGCGAGGCATTGCCGGCCGAGGCGGCGGTGCGGGCGACCGCGCTTGCGGTGCTCTGCGTGCGCGGTTTCGATGCGCCGTTCGAGGGCAAAGGCGGGTTCTTCCGCCTGTATGCCGATGGGCGATATGAGCCGGCGGATCTCCTCGACGGGCTCGGCGAGCGGTTCTGGATCGAGCAGTTGAGCTTCAAGAAATGGCCGGCCTGTCGCGGCACACATGCCTATATCGAGGCAGTACAAGCGCTGCGCGCCGCGCATGGCTTTGCGCCGGGGGATGTCGCTTCGATCGTGGCGACGGGCGGCGAGGTGCAGGTGATGCTGGTCGAGCCCGCCGCCAGCAAGCGCGCGCCGGCGACGGCGATCGACGCGAAATTCTCGATTCCCTTCACCATCGCCGCCGCGCTGATCGACGACGAGGTCACGCTCGACAGCTATGACGCCGCGTCGCTCGCCGATCCGCGCAAGCTTGCCGAGGCAGCCAAGGTGAGTTTCGAACGCCATCCCGACTGGGGCCGTGAGCGCGCCGCGTCGGGCGGACTTGCCGTCATGCTGAACGACGGAACCCGGCTGGAGCATTGGGTCGACATGGCCGCGGGCCATGTCTCGCGCCCGATCGACGATGCCGCGCTCGAGGCGAAGTTCGTCGATTGTGCGGGCCGGGCGCACCAGGCGCTGACGGCGGACGCGGCGGCGGAATTGGCGGCGGCGATCTGGTCGCTCGACATGGCGCCGGACGCGGCAAAGGCCCTGTCCGGCATTAGTTATATGCCATAATGAAAACGCTTGCAGCTTCGCACCACAATGGTAGTAAGCGGCCTTAGCCAGGGCGACGCAAGGGCGCCGGCGGTCAAGCGAGGAGGATGTCCGTGACCCCATTTTCAAAGGCGATTCTTCTTACCGGCGTGACTGGCCTTGCTGTCGCGCTGGCCGCGATGCCGGCCGAGGCGCAGAGCGCCGCCGCGCAGGACCAGGTTGCCAGCCCGTCGGCACCCGCCGCCGATCTCCAGCCCCAGGCGGAGGACAATGGCGGGCTCGAGGATATCGTCGTCACCGCCGAGCGCCGGACGCAGAGCCTGCAGGACGTGCCGATCTCGGCCACCGTGCTCAACGCCGCCGATATCTCGCGCAAGGGCGTCAACAACCTCGCCGACATCCAGCAGGTCGCGCCGTCGATCGCGATCAACACCTTCAACCGATCGACCTTCATCAACATCCGCGGCGTCGGCATCGCGCAGTCGGCGCCGACCTCCAACCCGGGCGTCGCTTTCTATATCGACGGCCAGCTGATCCCGCATGAGCAGTTCATCGGGCAGAGTTTCTTCGACATCGCGTCGATCGAAGTGCTGCGCGGTCCGCAGGGCACCTTGACCGGGCAGAATTCGACCGGGGGCGCGATCTATGTGCGCACGCCCGAGCCCGAATTCGACGCCTATTCTGGTTTCGTCGACGCGACCTATGGCAATTACGACACGTTCAAGCTGGTCGGCGCGATCAACGTGCCGATCAGCGATGAAGTCGCGTTCCGCGTCGCGGCGACGCATGACGAGCGCGGGAGCTTCACCGACAATATCGGGCCGAGCCCGAGCACCCCGGGCAATAGCAGCCTCTATGCCGGGCGCTTCAACCTCGCGGTGCGCTCGCCCGACGAGGTGCTGCGTGCCAATCTGCGCGTCGACTATTTCGATTCCAAATCGGACAATAATGCGGTGAAGCGCCGCAACGATCTGGTCTCGTCCAATCCGTTCGTGATCGAGGAGGATGCGCGGTCCTTCCAGAACCAGCATGGCGGCAAGCTGTCGGGCGAAGTGAAGATCAAGATCCTCGACGGCGTCGATCTGCGCACCATGGTGTCGTACCAGGATCTCCATACGATCGACCAGACCGACGGCGATCGCACCGCGACCGCTCTGCCGCGCCCACCGGCCAATGCGGTGGGCCGGGTCAGCCTGGTGTCGACCGACATCAATACCTTCATTGGCGAAGTGAACCTGCTGTCGACCGGCAAGGGCAATTTCAACTGGGTGGTCGGCGGCTTCTATCTCGACGAGACGGTCGACACCTTCTCGCAGCGCGACAACAACCACACGACCGACTTCATCTCGTCGACCTCGACCTTCAAGACGAGCGCGAACAACATCACCAAATCGGTGTTCGGCCAGGTCAACTGGTTCGTGACGTCGCCGCTCGAGATCGTCGCCGGTGCGCGCTATTCCGACGATACCCAGATCTACAACCGCCTCATCCCGGCGGGCGCTGTGCCGGCCGGGGCGAGCCTGGTCGCGACGCAGCATTCGACCAAGGTGACCGGCAAGGTCGGCATCAACTACCATCTCGGCCGCAACCTGCTCTATGTGACGGCGTCGCAGGGCTACAAGGCGGGCGGCGTCAACCTGACCATCGGCACGCCCAATTTCGGGCCGGAAACCAACCGCGTGTACGAGGCCGGATTCAAGACTCAGTTCCTCGACAATCACCTGCGCGTGAACGGCGACGTCTTCTATTCCGAATATAGCGACATCCAGCTGTCGAGCCTGCTGAACGGCCTGCCGGTCACGCAGAACGCGGCCGCCGGCAAATCCTATGGCGCGGAGCTCGAGGTCACCGGCCAGTTCGGCGGGCTGAGCTTCAACGCGGGCGGCGGCTATCTCCATGCCCGGTTCGACGGCAGCACCTGCATCACCGACACCAATTCGGCGGGCACCGATGCCGGCTGCCCGACCAATTTGCGGCTTGTGCCGGACGGCCGGGTGCTGCCCTTCTCGCCCGAATGGACGATCAATGCCGGTGTCCAGTACGAAATCCCGCTGGGCGGCGACGAGCGCTCGCTGACGCCGCGCGTGCAATGGTCGCATCTGTCGGAACAGGTCGCGACGCCGTTCCCGAGCTTCAACACGATCGTACCGAAGCGCGACGTGTTCGATGCGCGGCTGACCCTGCAGATCAACCGCAACTACAAGCTCGAAGGCTATGTCGCGAACTTCACCGACACGCGGTACATCGCCTCGCAGATCCAGAATTCGTCGAGCGCCGATGGCGGCAGCATCTATGGCGCGCCGCGGACCTACGGCATCCGCGCGGTGGCGAAGTTCTGATGATGGTTGCCGGCCGTTCCATCTACCCGTGCTTCCCCGGCGAAGGCCGGGGTCCAGTTAGGGGGCAGAAGGGAACGGGCGCTGCGCGTAGTTACCTCGGCCATCCCAACTGGGCCCCGGCCTCCGCCGGGGAAGGGACAAGGGGTGAAGGCGGGTACGCGTTCGGATGAAGCTTCGCGCCGCCCCGATCGCACTGGGCCTCTCCCTCGCCGCCTTCGCGACCAGCGTCGCGGCGCAGGCGGATTATGGCGACGCCTGGTGGGCGCCGGACAGCGGGCGGACTTTCCCCGCGCAGGTCGATTATGCCGACAGCACGGGCAGCCTGCGCGTGCTGCTGACTGGCGGGCCGATGGAGACGAAGGGCCATCCCTTCTTCACCGCGACCGGGCCGCATGGTCGCGCCTGCGTCACCTGCCACCAGCCGGCCGACGCGATGAGCCTGTCCGCTGCGACCGCACAGGCGCGTTGGGACGCGACCGGCGGCAAGGACCCGCTGTTCGCTGCCTATGACGGGTCGAACTGCCCGACCCTGCCGCAGGGTGAGCGCGCATCGCATTCACTGCTGCTCGACCATGGGCTGATCCGCATCCAGCGCCCGTGGCCGCCCAGGGACGCGGCGGGCAGGGCGATGACGCCCGATATCACGATCGAGGTCGTGCGCGATCCGACCGGATGCAATGCGGCGAAGGGCAGCATCTCGGTCTATCGCCGGCCACGGCCGGTCGCGAACCTCAAATATCTGCTGGCGGTCGGTTTCTATCACGATCCCAAGCAGGGCATGCCGCTGCCGCTCGATCCCGAGACGGGCAAGCCGCTGTCAGGCAATCTGATGGCCGATGGCCGCGCGAGCACCTTGAACGCACAGATGAACGATGCGTCGGCGACTCATCTAGAATTGCTCAAGCATATGGACGCGGTCGACATGGCGCGGATCGTCGACTTTGAGAGCCGGGTCTATACCGCACAACAGGTCGACAGGACGGGCGGCGCGCTGAACATCGCGGGCGCCGAGGGCGGCGCGGAGAAGCTCGCCGTGTCGAAGCCGGGCCAGCTCGGCAGCATCGGCAAGCCTGTGTGGAGCGAGTTCGAGGCCTGGGAGAAGCCGGCGCCGGGGCTTAGCCCCGAACAGGCGGCCTTTCGCGCGTCGGTAGCCCGCGGCGCGAAGATCTTCCGCGACAAGACGTTCCTGATCACCGACAGCGCGGGGATCAACTCGCCGGTCGGTTTCGGTAACCCGGTGCGCAATGGCTGCGCCTTCTGCCACAACATGTCGCAGATGGGGAATGATGTCGCGCCGGGCCAGGTCGATCTCGGTACGACCAACCAGCCCTTTGCCGATCCGATGCCGTGGCTGCCGCTGTTCCGCGTGACCTGCAAGGGGCCGCCGCATCCGCATTATGGCCGCGTCATCCTGACCAATGATCCGGGCTATGCGCTGACCACCGGGCGGTGTGCCGATGTGGGCAAGATCACGCTGCAATCGCTGCGCGGCCTGTCGGCGCGGGCGCCCTATTTCTCCAATGGGCTGGCGAAGGATCTGCGCGGCATCGTCGACTTCTACGAGCGGCGCTATTCCATCGGTTATACCGAGCAGGAGAAGCAGGACCTGGTCAACCTGATGAGCGCGCTGTGAAGACGGTCGCTGCCCTGCTCGCCATGGCCGCGGTGACCGGGGGCAGCGCGCCCGAGACGGTCCGCTTCATTGCCTGCCCGGTCTATCGCGATACGGACAGCGGCAAGAAATCCGGCTGCTGGCTGGTCGATGATCCTGCGGACGGGCGCCGCTTTGACGTCAGCCAGGCGCCGTCCAAGCCGGACTGGAACCATGAGGTGCTGGTCGAGGGCAGGGTAAGCGCTGCGCCGGGCGATCCGTGCGGTGGGGTGGTGCTCGAGCCGGTGCGCACCTCGATCCTGCCGGGCGCGTGCACGCGGCACATGCTGCCGGCCGAGAGCTACAAAGGGCGTCCGTTCGTGCTGCCCAAGCGTAACGTCGCGCCGATGTCGGCGGAGCGCGCCGTCCCGCCGGGGCCCTATGCGCCGACGACGTTCCACCTCTATTATGACTTCGATCGGGATTTCCTGATCTATCAATATGACGATTACCTGCTCGATCAGGCGATCACTTGGATTCGCGCGGCAAAGCCCAGGTCGATCGTCGTGACGGGACGCGCGGCGACCGATCCGGTGACGGTTTCGGGGCGCAGCATCGCCGAAGATCCGGCGATCGCCCGCGCCCGCGCCGACCGGATCGCTGAATCGCTGGTGAGGCTCGGGGTGGACCGGCACATCATCACCGTGCGGGCGGAGGGCAAGGCGGCTGCGATCGATGTCGATACGGCGGATGGGCTGGCCGAGCCGTCGCGGCGGCGCGTCGACATTCTCGTCCGGCCCTGACCGGCTTGCCACCAGCGACTTCAGCATCGCCGCACCGGCAGGTCATGCTGCTCGGCGCGATTACCGCGCTCGGCTCGCTCGCGATCCATATGTTCGTGCCGGCCATGCCGATTGCTGCGGTCATGCTGCAGGCCTCGCCCTCGGTCATGCAGCTCACGCTGACGCTGTATCTGGTCGGCGTGGGTACCGGCCAGATCGTCAGCGGACCGCTGGCCGATCATGTCGGACGCCGGCCGGTGCTGCTCGGCGGGATCGCGATCTTCGTGCTCGGCTCGGCGATCTGCTGGGCGGCGGGATCGGTGTGGCTGCTGCTCGCCGGGCGGCTGATCCAGGCGCTCGGCGCATCGGCGGGGCTGGTCGTCGGGCGCGCGATGACCGGCGATACGGCGGAGGGGCGCGGCGCGCGCGACATGGCGCTGCTCACCGCGATCGTCATGCTGTCGCCGATGATTGCGCCGCTGCTCGGCAGCGTCCTGGCCGATAGCGGCGGATGGCGCGCGATCTTCGCGGTGCTGACCTTGCTCGGTCTGGCGTGCGGGATCGCCGCGATGCGCTGGCTGCCCGAGACCTTCGTTCCGCGTCCCGCCGGCGGGACGAGCCTGTTGACGAACTGGGCGCAGGTGCTGACGAACAGGGTCTTCCTGCGCAATTTGCTGCTCGGCACCTCGTTCACTGCCGGGCTCTATGTCTTTCTTGGTGCGTCGCCCTTCCTGCTGGTCGATTTCTACGGGGCCGATCCGCACGGGCTCGGCATCTATTACGGCGCCGTTGCGCTTGGCGCGGGGGCGGGCGCGCTGTCGGTGAACCGGCTGGCGGGGCGCCTTGGTGCGCGCAGCCTGATGCGGCTGGGAGCGTCGCTCGCCGCGGCCGGAGCGATCGGATTCCTGGTCGGCGCGGCGCTCGGGCGGCATGAGATCGTCGCGATGATCGTGCCGATGGCGGTCTTCTCGTTCGGCGGCGGGCTGGTCGTGCCCAATGCCTTTGTCGCTGCGCTGGCGGGGAGCCCTGAGCGGGTCGGCACTGCGGTCAGCGCCTTTGGCGCGCTGCAGATGCTGGGCAACGCCGCGGTCAGCTCGCTCGTCGCCGCCCTGGCGCCGCACAGCCCGGTGCCGGTCGCAGTGGCGATCGCGCTGCTGGCCCTGCTGACCATGATCCTGACGATTGCGTTTTCGGCCGGGCCTGACGCCTCAGCCTAGCGTCACGTGACGCGGAAGACGCGCATGACGACGTTGCTCGGATGACGGATGCCTTGTCCGACGAAGACGCTGCGGGTCATCCAGTCATGCGGCCCGGCCTGGACTTCGAAGAGGGGCGTGGTTCGGAAATAATAGAGCGCCGGGTCGAGATCCTCGCCGGCGGTCAGCCGGGCGATGATCTCGGGCGCGGCGACCCTGACGCCCGGGTTGTCGATGGCGATGCGCGTGCCGTCCGATGCCTCGAGCGTGTATTTCGCATGGATGAGGGTACGGTCCTTGCCGATCGCCTGCCAGTCGCCGCCGCCGGGCAACACCGTGCCGTTGAGCCGGGGGCCTTTGACGGTGCCGCCGGTGATCGGCACCAGCCGCCGCCGGGCACCGTCGACCATTCCCAGCTCGACCGGCGGCGCGAGCAAGATCACGGCCTCGAAGACGAATTCGAGCGCGGGCGCAGCCGGGGTCTTATCGGCCGCGGCAAACGCGGATCGCGGCAGCGCCGCCGCCAGCACGGCACCAAGCGCTGCCTGTCGGCGGGTGAGGAACGGGGCTTCAGTCATGGCGTTGCTCCGGGGAGGATGCCGTTAGCGGGCGGGCTGCGGAAAGGCCGGCAACAGGCCGATATCCGCTGGCTCATGGCCGATGATGATACGGGCATGCAGTATCTCGGCCACCCGGTTTATGCGATCCATCGAGGCGAGGGTATCCGCGCGGCTGGTGTTGATCTTCGGCACGCCATTGGCCGCCTTTTGCTCGGCGAAATGCCACAGGTCGCCGGTCAGGATCACTGGCCCATCGGCGAGCCGGACCAGCAACGAATGATGGCCGGGCGTGTGCCCGGGCGTCGCCAGCATCATCACGCGCCCGTCGTCGAACAGGTCGCGGTCGCCCGAGACCTGGTCGATCGGCGCGCTGCCCCCGGTCCAGGGCACGAACTGGTCGCGGTCGAGATTGAAGGTCTTGCCCGTGCCGCGGACCACGGCAAGGTCCTCGGCGCCGATCAGCAAGGTTGCCGTGGGGAAGCTCGACGCCTGCCCGGCATGGTCGGCATGGTGATGGCTCAGTGCGACAAGGCCGATCTGGTCGGGGCGCACGCCGATGTCGCGCAACTGGTCCAGGATCGAGCGGGCGAGCCGTGCCCGGCCGCCGCCCACGCTGGTCTGTCCAGCACCGAGCCGGGACAAGGGCAGGCCGGTGTCCCATAGCAGATAGCGGTCGCCGTCGCGGATCAGATAACAGCTGACCGACACCGTCTTCGACATGCCGGAAAAGGCGAAACTGTCCGACAGGAAGTCGAGATCGGGCACGTCGACCGTGCCGCAATCCAGCCGCCACAGCAGCAACTCGGGCTTTGGCTGGGCCAGTGCGGCCGACGTGGAGAGCAGGGCCAGCAACCCGCCGATCGTCAGCCATAAGGTCGCGCGTCCGATCGTCATTTCCGGCCCTCATCCTTTCGGCCGCGCTGCCCCGGATGTCGAACATCCCGTTTGCAAAGCCGGCGACTGCCAGTTATGTAACGAACTAGTACATATAAACAAGCAGGCGCGACAGGCGCTCAGTGGGAGATGGATGGATGATCGGGTCGAAACACAGGATTCTGGGCATGCTGCTGGGCGCGTCGGCGCTGATGGGGATGGCGCCGGCCGACCGCTCGATGACACCGATTGCGAGCGATCCGGTTGTCACGGCGAGCGGGCGCATCGCCGGCACGCAGCTCGATTCGGGTGTCCGCGCCTATCTCGGCATCCCCTTTGCCGCGCCGCCGGTCGGGCCGCTGCGCTGGGCGCCGCCGCAGCCCGCGACCTGGAAGGGCGTGTGGAATGCCGATCGCAAAGGGCCCGAATGCATCCAGGTGCTGCGCCCGCACGACATCAACCATTATTTCGGCGAGGAGCCTTCGTCCGAGGACTGCCTCTATATGAACCTGTGGGCGCCGGCCCAGGCAACGCCTGAATCGAAGCTGCCGGTGATCGTGTTCCTCTATGGCGGCGGCTTCACCATCGGGTCGTCGGGCATGGCCAATTATGACGGCGAGGCGATGGCCAAGGCCGGGGCGGTGTTCATCAACTTCAACTACCGCGTCGGCGCCTTTGGTTTCCTCGCGCACCCCGAACTGACGCGCGAGCAGGGCGGGCATTCGGGCAATTACGGCATCATGGACCAGACGCTGGCGCTGCGCTGGATCCGCGACAATGTCGCCCGGTTCGGCGGCGATCCGGACAAGGTGCTGATCATGGGCCAGTCCGCCGGTGCCGGCTCGGTCATCGCGCAGATCTTCAGCCCGCAGGCCAAGGGTCTGTTCCGCGCGGCGGTGATGTCGAGCGGGTGCAACTTCCGCGGCGACGGTCCGTCGCTCGCCGATGCGGAAAAGGTCGGGCTGCAATTGCAGGAGCGGCTCAAGGTGACGAGTCTCGATGCGCTGCGCCAGATCCCGGCGGATCGCATCCTGGCGACTCAATCGGAGAACCAGCTCGGCGTGCGGGTCGAGGGCGTGCGGGTCGGCGGGCCGATCGTCGACGGTTATGTGTTGCCCGCGCCCAAGGCGACGATGCTCGCGGCGGGGACGTTCAACCAGGTGCCGATCATCGCGAGCTACAACGCCAATGATCTTAGCTTCGGGCTCGAGCCGATCCTGTCGGCGAAGACGATCGCCGAATTCCAGGAGGGCGCGCGCAAGCTCTATGGGGCGGATGCCGATGCCTTCCTGAAATTCTACCCGGTGAAGACCGATGCCGAAGTGCCGGGCGTGGCCCGGGTCGCGGCGACCGAAGCCGGGCTGCAATCCAGCGCGCGCTTCTGCGCCAAGGCCCAGACCGCGGTGGGGCAGCCGGCCTATATCGACGAATATACGCGGGTTCATCCCTATGTGCCGGGCGTGCGCATCGCCGATCAGGACACCGCCACGGTCGGTGCCTATCACACCGCCGACATCCCTTACTGGTTCGGCACGCAGGACAAATACAACTGGCAGCGACCGACGCGGAACTGGACGGCGTGGGACCGTACCTTGTCGCAGCAGATGATGGGGGCGCTGATCGCCTTTGCCGCGACCGGCAACCCGAGCACGCCGGCGATGCCCTGGCCGGCCTGGAAACCGGGCGACGAACGCAAGATCATGTTTGGTGACCAGGTGTCCTTGGTGAAACTCGACCCCAGGCGGCAGGACTGGCTGATGGCGCATAATGTCGCGACTCAGCCCGCGCCGCCGCGTTCCGGCTCGCCGCGCGACTGATGCTTCGGGTGTCGATGGCGGCGCTATCGACACCCGCCCTGCATTGGTGGTAACCAGTTAGTACACAGTGCCGGAGCCGCCTCTTGCTTACCTCGATTGCCACGGTCTCGATCAGCGGTACGCTCGAGGACAAGCTGCGCGCGATTGCCGATGCCGGCTATGACGGGGTCGAGATCTTCGAGAACGACCTGCTCGCCGCAGCCTCGTCCCCGCGCGAGATCGGGGCGATGATGCGCGACCTCGGGCTGGCCTGTACGCTGTTCCAGCCGTTCCGAGATTTCGAGGGCATGCCGACAGAATTGCGCGCCCGCACCTTCGACCGGGCCGAGCGTAAGTTCGATCTGATGCACGAACTGGGCACCGACCTGATCCTGGTCTGCTCCAACTGCTCGCCGCTCTCGCTGCCCGACCGCGACCGCATCCTCGACGACTTTGCCGAACTGGCCGACCGGGCGGCGGCGCGGCGTTTGCGGGTGGGCTATGAAGCGCTGGCCTGGGGGCGGCATGTCAACGATCATCGCGATGCCTGGAGCGTGGTGCGCGACGTGAACCATCCGGCGCTCGGGCTGATCCTCGACAGTTTCCATTCGCTCGCGCGGCGTATCCCCTCGTCGAGCATCGGCGATATCGACCCGGCGAAGCTGTTCATCGTCCAGGTCGCCGACGCGCCGTTCGTCGAGATGGACTACCTGTCCTGGGCGCGGCACCTGCGCAACATGCCGGGGCAGGGCGACTTCCCGATCGGCGAATATGCCGCCGAGCTGATGCGGATCGGTTATGACGGCTACTGGTCGCTGGAGATTTTCAACGACCGGTTCCGATCGGGGTCGGCGCATGTCGTGGCGCTCGACGGCTATCGTTCGCTGATCGCGCTGGAGGACGAGGTAGGCCGGCGGCCGCGGACCCCGGTCGCGCCGACCATGCCACCGCGTGTGTCGCCGACCCGGGTGAGCTTCATCGAGTTCGCGGCGGACGATGCCGAGGCGGCGATGCTGCGCGGTACCCTGGCCGCGCTGGGTTTCGTGTGTGTCGGCAGGCATCGCCGCAAGGCAGTCGAGCGCTGGCGGCAGGGCGCGATCAACATCGTCATCAACCGCGAGCAGGAGGGGTTCGCGCACAGCTTCGACATGGTCCACGGCGCGTCGGTCTGCGCGATCGGGCTGAGCGTGCCCGATGTACCCGCGGCGCTGGCCCGGGCGGAGGCACTGTCGATCCCGCGCTTCGAACAGTCGGTCGGGCCGGGCGAGATGCAGATCCCCTCGGTGCGCGGCGTCGGCGGCAGCCTGATCTATTTCATCGAGCAGGGCAGCGAGGAGGATGTCTGGGCGACCGAGTTCGGGGCGCTGGACAGTGCCGGGGCGGGCATCGGGCTGGAGACGATCGACCATATCGCCCAGACGACCTTTTATGAGGAGTTCCTGAGCTGGATCCTCTATTATGTCACCCTGTTCGACGTGACCAAGACGGTGCAGCTGCAGATTCCCGATCCGCTCGGGCTGGTGCAGAGCCAGGCGGTGGAGTCGCGCGACAAGTCCTTGCGCATCACGCTCAACAGCTCGGTCGCGCAGCAGACCCTCTCCTCGCGCTTCCTGACCAAATATATGGGCGCCGGGGTGCAGCATATCGCCTTTTCCTGCTCGGACGTGTTTGCCGCGGCGGAACGGGCGCGGGCGAACGGGCTGGAGATGCTCGAAATCTCGCGCAACTATTATGACGATCTCGACGCGCGCTTCGGGCTGGGCGCCGATCTGATCGACCGGATGGCGTCGCTCGGCATCCTCTACGACCGCGACGGGGAGGCCGAATATTTCCAGTTCTACAGCCGCGCCTTCGAAAAACGCGTCTTCTTTGAAATCGTCGAACGGCGCGGCTATGGAGGATATGGCGCGGCCAACGCCGGTATCCGCCTCGCGGCGCAATCCCGCTTCAAGGCCGAGGTCGCGTATTGATCGATTTACCAGCGGGGGAAGCGTGACCGTCCAGCAATCCAAGGCCAGCCTCCGCGCCGCATTGGCCGAGAACACCCGCGCCAACATCATCGACGTCGCGACCCGCGAATTCTCTGACAAGGGCTTTGCCGGCGCGCGGATCGACGAGATCGCCGAGAAGACCAATTCGTCGAAGCGGATGATCTATTATTATTTCGGCGGGAAGGAGGGCCTGTACCAGGCCGTTCTCGAACAATCCTATGGCGGTATCCGCGAACGCGAAGAGGCGCAGAATTTCGACGCGATGTCGGCCGAGGACGCGTTGCGCGAGATGGTCGTGCACACGTTCGACTATCACATGGCGCACCCCGATTTCGTGCGGCTGGTGATGAACGAGAACATCCTGCACGGCGCGCATATCGAGGGCGTCGAGGGCATCAAGAACCGCAATCGCAGCGTGCTCAACGCAATGAAGCGGATGCTGGATCGCGGCGTCGCGGAGGGGGTGTTCCGCGAGGGGGTCGATCCGCTCGGGCTGCACATGACGATCAGTGCCTTGTGCTTCTACAATGTCTCCAACCGCTACACGCTGCGCGCGATCTTCGGCATCGACACGTCGGTCGCCAAGACGCGCAGCAAGCGGCGCGAGCAGGTGGTCGAGGCGATCCTGGCCTATGTCCGGCGCTGAGGCGCGCGGGCGCGTATCCTAATTAATCAGCGATGAGAAAGATGTCGCGGTGTTCCGTGGCGATCTGCGGATAGCGCTGGTTGCGGCGCGGTTGAATCGAGCGCGGCCATTGTTGCAAAATGTCATGAGGGTTGCTGACATTTTGCGGCTTATCCCACCATGCCGGAGCAGCTTGCGGCACGCGCCTCTCGCAGTTATGTACTAAATAGTTAGATAAATATGGAGGGGTGGATGATCGGATCTACGGGGCGCATCGCGGGCGCGAGTCTGGCGCTGGCACTGGCGGGAGCGGCAGTCGCTGCGGCGCCTGGAAAGCGGGTGTTCCCAACGGTGGAGCGGCCGCCCTCGGCTGATCCCTATCCCGATCGCGTGACGGCTTTCCCGGGCGGCGTGACCAGCCTGGCGGATGTCGTCTACTCCGTGATCCCGGGATATCGCCCGATGATCCTCGACATCTATATGCCGCCCAAGGGCAAGGCGGCCGCGCCGAAGCCGCTGGTGATCTACGTCCATGGCGGCGGCTGGGTCGGCGGACATACCCGCGCCGGCGGGGCGCTGGCCGATTTCCCCAAGGCGCTGGCGTCGCTGGCGGCGGAGGGGTTCGTGGTCGCCTCGGTCGAATATCGGCTGTCGGGCGAAGCGCGGTTTCCGGCACAGCTCGACGATGTGCGCGCGGCGATCCGCTTTCTGAAGGGCAATGCCGGGAAATACGGAATCGATCCGGGCCGGGTCGGCATCTGGGGCGCGTCGGCGGGCGGGCATCTCGCGGCGCTTGCTGCCCTGTCCTGCGGGGCGCCGGGGCTCGACGCGAAACCGCAGCCGGCGGGATCGGAATGCGTGCAGGCGGCGGCGATCTGGTACGGGGTGTTCGACTTCGCGCCGATCGTGGCGCGGGCGGAAGGGTCACCGATCGCGCTGATCGGATGTGCCGATGCGGCGTCGTGCCCGGTCGACCGGATCAGGGCGGTGAGCCCGCTGACCTATCTCGATCCGAGCGATCCGCCGTTTTTGCTGATCCATGGCGAGGATGATCGCACCGTTGCGGTGACGCAGTCGAAGGAGGCGTTCGCCAAGATGACGGCGGCGGGGGTGAAGGTCGACGAGATATTGATGCCGGGGATCGACCACAGCTTTATCGGGAAGACGCCGGCCGAGACGCGGGTCGCGACGCTCAGGGCGGTGAATGCGACGTTCGATTTTTTCGGGGTGCAGTTGAAGGGGCGGTGAGCCCCTTCTCTTCCGTCATGCCGGACTTGTTCCGGCATCCATTCTGCGGCTGGGCGCAGCGGCAATAATCGGGCGCTGCGTTTGCGGAGGCATGGACCCCGGAACAAGTCCGGGGTGACAGGAGTGGGTGGATAGGCCTCCGCTATTTCCCCGCGACCATCGGATGCGGTTTCGGCACGTCCGTCCCGCCGCCCAGCGCCCATCTGATCCCCTCGAGATACATGGTCCGCACCCGGGGATCGTCCCAGCTGGCATCGGTGTGGCCGAGGTCGGAATAGAAGACGCGGCCCTTGCCGTAGGATTTGATCCAGGCGAGCGGGAAGTCCTTGTCGGTGCGGTGGACATTGGGGTTGGTCAGGTCGACGCTGGCCGGGTCGATCCGCGCGAGCACGTCGAGCTTGTCGCGCGCATAGGGCGTGGCGGTCATTTCATAATGCTCGTCCTTGACCGTCATGCCGGTCCTGAACGCCTTCATCGCCGGGAAGCCGGGGCGCTCGACGATGATCTTGGCGTCGGTGATCATCCAGGGATGATTGTCGAAATAGGCGCCGATCATCTCGCCATATTCGGGCCAGGTGTAGCCGGTCGCGGTGGCGGTGTGCACGCCGATGAAACCCTTGCCGTCCTTCGCGATGAAATCGAGCAGGTCCTGTTTCTGCTGCGGCGACATGCTGGTCTCGCCATTGGTGTAGAACAGCACGGCGTCGTAATAATCGAGGTTGCGGCCGCGCGATTGTTTCTTGCCGCCCTTGGCATAGTCGAACTTGCCCCAGACCTCCCCCTTGGTGATCAGGTCGGTGTCGGTACGGATGAAGGTGACATACGCGCCGGACTCGCGCCCGATCTGCTCGATCACCGAGGCGGCGTGCGACAACGCGCTGTGGGCGGTCTGGTTGCCGGTCGAGATGTCGGCGATGACCAGCAGGCGCTTCTTGCCGGCATAGGCATCCTCATAGCCCGGCGGCGGACGCCGCTCGGCGGGCGGCGGCGTGACCTGCGCGGAAGAGGCGGCGGCCAGGGTCAGCGCGGCGATCGACAGGATGGTGCGGCGGCGGATCTTCATTGGGCGGCTCCCTTGGGCGGCAAGGCGAAGGCAGTGATGGTATCGCCGGTGAGCGGGCTGTCGAGGAAGCTGCCGCCAGTGGCGGAGACCGCGACGAACTGGCGGCCGCCGGCGAGATAGCTGACCGGGGTGGCGTGCGCGGCGGCGTCGAGCTTCACCGTCCAGAGCTCCTTGCCGGTGGCGGAGTCGAAAGCGCGGAAGCGGGCATCGTCGCTCGCGCCGATGAAAACGAGGCCGGAGGCCGTGGCGATCGCGCCGCCGATATTGGGACGGCCGGTGCGCTGCTTGTCCTCGGGCAGGCTGTCGGTGATGCCGAGCGGCACCTGCCAGGCGATCCTGCCGGTCCTGGTGTCGACCGCGCTCAGCCGGCCCCAGGGCGTCTTCTGGCACATCATCTTCGTGTCGGGTTGCTGGAAGCGGGCGCTCAAGGTGCCACGTTCATAGGGCAGCGGCCCTTTCGACGGGACGAGCGAGGTGACCTGGCCGAGGTCGCTGGTGTTGGTGAAGAGCAGGCCGGAGCGCGGATCATAGGCACTGCCGCTCCAGTTGCCGCCGCCCTGCAGGCCGGGGAAGCTGATCGTCGGTTGTTCGAGGCGCACCGGCACATAGAGCCCGCCGGACACCATCCTGTTGCTGGTGATCCAGTTCGCGCACCAGCTTTTCAGCTCGGGCGTCACGTCGGCGACATCGGCCATGGTGAAGCTGGTGCGGGCGAGCGGGGGCGTCGCGGTCGGGATCGGTTGAGTCGGCGAGGCGGCCTCGCCGGGCACGTCGCTTGCCGGGAAAGGCTTCTCCCTGACCGGCAGGATCGGCTTGCCGGTCACCCGGTCGAGGATGAAGAGCAGGCCGTTCTTCGAGGTGATGGCGACCGCCGGAACCGTCTTGCCGCCGACCTTGGCGTCGAACAGCAAGGGCGGCGCCTGGAGATCATTGTCCCAGATGTCGTGATGCACGACCTGGAAATGCCAGAGATATCTGCCCGTCTTCGCGTCCGCCGCGACGAGCGACGTGCCGTAGAGATTGTCGCCCTTGCGGTCGCCGCCATAGCGATCGAAGGCGGGGGCGCCGAACGGCATATAGACGATGCCGCGCGCCTCATCGACGGTGAGGAAACCCCAGGCGTTGACGCCCGAGCGGCCCTCGGCGCTGCCGGGCGCCCATGTCGCATAGCCGGGCTCGCCCTTGCGCGGCACTGAATGGAAGGTCCAGACCAGCCTGCCGCTGCGCGCATCCCAGGCGCGGACGTCACCCGCCGCGCCGATCGCGGGGAATTCCTGCACGGCGGCGCCGGTGATGATCAGGTCGCCATAGACGAGCGGCGGCGAGGTCATGCCGTAGAAGCGGGCATTGCCGGTGCCGATGATCTCGGGCGTCTTCATCTCGACCGCGCCGTTGGTGCCGAAGCCGGCGGACGGTTTGCCCGTCGCGGCGTCAAGCGCGAGCAGCCGCCCGTCGCGCGTGCCGAAGAACAGGCGCGCCGCCGTGGCCGTGTCGCCCGGCCAATAGTCGAGGCCCCGGACCGAAGGCTGGCCGCGGTCGAGCAGCGAGACCCAGATCTCCTTGCCGGTCGCCGGATCGAGCGCGACGATGCGGCCATAAGGGGTGGTGATGTACATGCGCCCGCCGATCACGAGCGGCGTGACCTGCGATCCGGCGAAGCGCGAGCGTTGCGCCCGTGGCGGGCCGACTGCCTCGGCCGCGCGCTGTGCCGCATCGGCCGCTTCCGGCGTGAGCGACGGGTCGGCCGCAGGTTTCATATGATAGACCCAGGCGGGCGCGAGGTCCTTCACATTGGCCGGGGTGATCTCGGTCAGCGGGGAGAAGCGCTGGCCGCCCTTGTCATGGCCATAGGTGGCCCAGTCGCCATCCGTGGCCGCCATGGCCGCCGACGAAAGCACCGAACACAGGAGCGCCGCAGCACCTAGCCTCATCATCCAACCCCTTGCTCCGCGCCGGTCACTTTCTGGCTGGGCGCTTATATATGAACTGGTTCGTACATTTCCCTTTTCAACGCAAGACGCTTTCGGTATCGGGGACGAAATCGATGCCGCATGGCGGACATCGGCATGCCCGGGAGAGAATGATTGGCACGCGCAGTCCATGTCCTGAACGGACCGAATCTCAACCTGCTGGGCGAGCGCGAGCCGCATATCTACGGCCATGACACGCTGGCCGATGTCGAGGCGATGTGTCGCGTCGAGGCGGATGCGGCGGGTTTCGACCTGGTGTTCCGCCAGACTCATGCCGAGCATGAGATGGTCGAGTGGATCCAGGCCGCACGCAAGGGGTCGGCCGGGCTGGTGATCAATCCCGCGGCGTTCACGTATGCCGCCTATCCGGTGCTCGATGCACTGAAGCTGTGCGACTGCCCGATCGTCGAAGTGCATATCAGCAACATCCACCGACGCGAGGCCGAGTGGCGGTCGAAATCGATCATGACTCAGGTCGTGACCGGGATCATCTCGGGGCTCGGCGTCAACGGCTATCCGCTGGCCATCCGGCATATCGCCTGGCTGCGGAGCCGCGAGCAATGAGCGGCGCGATGGGTGCGCCCCGTGCGACCCGCGCGCGTATGGGCGTGCTGGTGCTGATCACGATCGCCACCGCAATCAATTATCTCGACCGCTCGGCGATGGGCGTGGCCAAGCCGGAGCTGGTCAAGGACCTGCATATCTCGCCCGAAGTGATGGGGCTGATCTTCTCGGCCTTTTCCTGGACCTATGCCATTGCCCAGATCCCGGGCGGCATCGTGCTCGACAAGCTCGGCACGCGCATCACCTATGCCTTTTCGCTCGGCCTGTGGTCGCTGGCGACGCTGGTGCATGGCTTCATGACCAGTGTCGCGGGGCTGGTGACGGCGCGCATGGCGCTAGGCATTGCGGAGGCGCCGTGCTTCCCGGCCAACAGCCGCATCCTGAGCACCTGGTTCCCGCAATCGGAGCGTGCCCGGGCGACCGGCGTCTATACCGTCGGCGAATATATCGGGCTGGGGTTGCTGATCCCGGTGCTTGCCTGGATCGTCGCGACCTGGGGCTGGCGCTCGCTGTTCTTCATCGTCGGCGGGCTCGGCATCGTCTTTGCTCTGGTCTGGTACCGGTTGTACCGCGATCCGGAGCATAGCAACCGGGTCAACCAGGCCGAGCTCGACGTGATTGCGGCCGGCGGCGGGCTGGCCGCGGGCGGTGCCTCGATCCCCTTCACCTGGGCCAATGTCGGCAAGCTGATGCGCAAGCGCCAGATATTGGGCGCGTCGATCGGCCAGTTCTGCAGCAATTCGACCCTGGTCTTTTTCCTCACCTGGTTCCCGAGCTATCTCGCCGAGGAACGCGGCATGGACTTCATCAAGACGGGCTTCGCCGTGTCCCTGCCCTATATCGCGGCCTCGGTCGGGGTGATGCTGGGCGGGGTCGTCTCCGACTGGCTGATCCGCCGCACCGGTTCGCCGAGCATCGGCCGCAAGCTGCCGATCGTCGCCGGGCTGCTGCTCTGCGCGACGATGGTCACCGCCAATTTCGTGGACTCGAACGCCTTCGTCATCGTGATCATGTCGATCGCCTTTTTCGGCCAGGGCATGGCCGGGCTGGGTTGGACCCTGCTGTCCGATGTCGCGCCCAAGCCGATGATCGGGCTGACCGGCGGGCTGTTCAATCTCTGCGCCAATCTGGCCGGGATCGTGACGCCGCTGGTGGTCGGTTTCGTGGTCGGCGGGACCGGCAGTTTCTACGGTGCGCTGGTCTATATCGGCGCGCTCGGGCTGGTCGGCGCGGCCGCCTATATCGTCATTCTGGGACCGGTCGAGCGCGTCTCGATCGATTGAGTCGATCCGGTTCGAATGTTTTGACATGTACCAGTCCGTTCATTAAGTAACGAAACAGTTAGTGCAAAAAGCACGACATATAAAAAGGGGAAGATGCCATGAAGAGCGCACGTCTGACGTTGAGTGTTTCCGCCATTCCATTCCTGATGCTCGCAACTGCTCAATCCGCCTTCGGCCAGGCCGTGCCGGCGACGCCGTCGCCGGCCGAGGCGACTCAGGTCGAGGATGACAATGGCGAGCGCATCGAAGACATCATCGTCACCGGATCGAGCCTGCGCGGCGTCGCGCCGGTCGGCTCCAATCTCGTCACGGTCGGGCGCGAGCAGATCGAGGATATCGCGCCGCAGACCGCGCAGCAGCTGCTCAAGACCGTGCCGTCGGTCGTCGGATCGCAGAGCGCCGGGCAGGGCGCCTATGGCAGCTTCGACGGCGCCGGCACCAACGCCCCGACGATCCACGGCCTGGGCGCCTCCGCCTCGAACAGCACCCTGGTGCTGATCAACGGCCATCGTTTCCCGCTGACCGGCCTGAATCATGCGCTGGGCGATCCGAACATCATTGCGCCGCTGGCGGTCGAGCGTGTCGAGGTGCTCGCCGACGGTGCGTCTTCGGTCTATGGCTCGGACGCGGTCGCAGGCGTCATCAACTTCATCACCCGCCGCAGCTATAGCGGCATCGAGGCGACGGCCCAGGCTGGCTTCGGCGACGAATATCGCACCTTCAATGCCGGCGTGCTCGCTGGCACGAAATGGGACAGCGGATCGGCGCTGGTCTCCTACAATTATTCCGACCGGTCGAACCTGCTGGCGGGCGACCGTGCCTTCACCAAGGCGGATCACCGGCCGCAGGGCGGCACCAACTTTGCCGGCTATGGCTGCTCGCCCGCGACGGTGACCGCCAACGGCCTGATCTATTATTCGCCCTATACCGCCGCCGGCCTGCCCAACAATGCGGCGGCCAACGGCGCATGCGACTTCACCGGCCTGACCGACCTGATCCCGTCGGAGAAGCGCCACAGCGTGATCGCGACGATCCGGCAGGAGATCGGCGACAAGTTCACCGGTACGGTCGACGTCGTCTATTCGAACCGCAAGAACCATCAGACGGTCGCGCGCGGATCGGCCAGCGCCACGATCTTCGGGCCGGGTTCGGCCAATGCCGCGCAGATCAACCCGTTCTTCACCCTGCCGACCGGCGTCGTCGCGACCTCCGAAACGGTCAATTTCGATGCCGACGCGCTGTTCGGCCCGGGCGCCTATATCGATTCGGGCGCGGAGAATTTCTACGTCGCGGCTGACGGCGTCTATCGCATCACCGATACGTGGAACTTGAATGTCGGCGCCGTGGCGGGGCGCGACTCGTCGCGGCAGTTCAATTCGGGCCAGCTCAACGCCAGCGCCTATAACCTCGCGGTCAACGGCACGACCAATGGCGGCGGCAACGCCACCGCGCCGTCGATCCCGGGCTCGACGACGATCATCCTCAACACCCCGCTGACGACGGCGAACGCGTTCGACCCGTATCGGGTCCCGGGCAACCGGTCGTCGGCCGCGACGCTCGCCAAGCTGATCGACAACAACCAGACCCTGGCGACGCGCCAGACGCTGACGAACATCTATGCCAAGGTCGACGGGGCGTTGTTCGATCTGCCGGGCGGCGCGGTGCGCGTCGCGCTGGGCGGGGAATATACCAAATATCATATCGACCAGGACATCACCCGGCCGAATGCAACCGGCCCGGCCTCGACCGGATCGTCGACGCTCAACCTGCGTTACGACCGCGATGTGAAATCGGCCTATGTCGAGGTGCTGCTGCCGCTGGTCGGGCCGGACACCGGCATCCCGGGCGTGCGCAAGTTCGATGTCATCGTGTCGGGCCGCTACGACAAATATAGCGATTTCGGCGAGACGAAGAATCCGAAGATCGCCGCCAACTGGGAAATCGTCGAGGGCGTGAAGATCCGCGGCAACTGGGCCGAATCCTTCGTCGCCCCGGCACTGACCAGCTTCGGCACCAACGCGGTCGGCCTGACCGGCGAATCCGGCTTTGCCGGTGCCAATGGCAGCAGCGTGCCGGGCGGCACCTTCACCGTTTCGACCTCGGCCTTTCCCGGGGCGATCGGCCTGCCGGGCTGTCCGGCGGGATCGACCACCTGCACGATTGGGAGCGGCGTGACCGGCCTGTTGCTGACCGGCGGCAATGCCGACCTCAAGCCGCAGACGGGCAAGGCGTTCAGCATCGGTATCGACCTGACCCCGACCTTCGCCCCCGGCCTGCGGGTCAGCGTGACCTATTGGAACAACAAGCTGCGCGGCGGCATCACCTCGCCGGTCCCCTCGCTCGCCCTGGGCGCGGCCGACCTTGCCTATCTGCTCCAGCTCTATCCGGCCGGCGCGACGCCGGCGCAGATCGGCACCGCTACCGCCGGCCTGCCACAGACCGGTGCGCTCAACGCGACGACCTATTTCATCTATGACTATCGCCAGCGCAACGTGCTCAACCTCGATGTGGCCGGTATCGATGCCAGCGTGAACTATTTGACCAGCACCAGCTTCGGCGACCTCAATTTCGGCGCCAGCGGCACGCTGAAGACCAAGTTCGACCAGTTCTTCGGCACCAACGGCACCAAGTTCAGTGTGCTCGGCACGGCGGGCTTCAACACGACCTTCCCGTCGGTGAAGTTCGAGAGCCGGGCGAATCTCGGCTGGTCGCTCGCCGGGTTCAGCGCCAATGTCTATCTGAACTATCTGGGTGCCTATCGGAACTGGAGCGGATCGAGCCAGGTGCCGATCACCCGCACCAATGGTTTCCCGACCGGCGGCGGGGCGCGGGTGAAGCCGAACACCACGGTCGACCTCAACCTGTCGTACAAGATCAAGGACGTGTTCCTGAAGGAAGCGCAGATCTTCGTCGACGTGACCAATCTGTTCGACCGCGACCCGCCTTTCTACAATGTCTCGGCGGGCTACGATAACATCAACGCCAGTCCGATCGGGCGCGTGGCCACGATCGGCCTGAGGACCAAATTCTGATGACCGGGGCCCGCTTGCCGATCGTGGGCGGGCCCTTTTTGCCAGCGGTCTCGACCAAGACCCCGTGGCGCGTACGGAGCGTGTGATTTGACGAGTGAAGCTTCCCCTTTTCCGGAACAGCGACGGTCCTTTCTGACGGGGTTGCTTGGCCGCGACATATTGGCATCACGCTCGCCCTGGCTTCACGAACGCGAAGCCGATGCGCAGGGGTTGCGGCTGGTCTATTCGCTCTATGATTTCGCCGCGCGCGGGTGGGACGAGAGCGACCTGCCGACATTGCTCGACGCGGCGGCGATGGTCGGGGTTTCCGGGTTGAACGTGACTCACCCCTATAAACAGGCAGTCGTGCAGTATCTCGACGACCTGTCCGAAGGGGCGCGGCGGATCGGCGCAGTCAACACGGTGCATTTCGTCGACGGCAAGCGCATCGGCCACAATACCGACGTGACCGGGTTCGGCGAGAGCTTCCGCCACGGCCTGCCCGATGCGGCGATCGAGTCCGTGGTGCAGATGGGCGCCGGCGGCGCCGGCTTCGCGACGGCGCATGCATTGCTCGATCTCGGCGTGGCACAGCTGCAGATTTTCGATGTCGACAGCGCGCGACGCCGGGCGCTGGTCGAGAAGCTGGGGCGCGATTTCGGCGACGGGCGCGCGGTCGAGGGGACCGACCTGGAGACGGCGATCGCCGGCGCGGACGGTATCGTCAATGCGACGCCGATCGGCATGGTGAATTATCCGGGCACCTCGATCCCGGTCGAGTTGCTGCGGCCGAGTCACTGGGTTGCCGACATCGTCTATTTCCCGCTCGAGACGATGCTGTTGAGCGAAGCGCGGCGGCGCGGGTGCCGCACGCTGGACGGCAGCGGCATGGTGGTGTTCCAGGCGGCGGCGGCGTTCGACATCTTCACCGGGGTGACCGCCGATCGCGAGCGCATGCTGAAGAGCTTCGTCGATTTCGTCAGTGCCCCGGCGGTGCGTGCGGCCTGAGGCGATGATCACGCTCGGCCATGTCAATATCCGCACCACCCGCCTCGACGAGACCTGCGCCTTTTACGAGAAGATCCTTGGTTTCCGGCGCGTGACCGCGGCGACCAATCCCGATCCTTCGCGCAATCTCTGGCTGGCCGATGCGGCAGGCCATCCGAGCGTTCACGTCAACGTGTTCCGGCCGGGCGAGTCCGTGGTCGCGGGCGGCGGCACCTGCCTCGACCATATCGCGTTCAACTGCCCCGATCGCGGCGCGATGGCCGCGTTGCTCGAGCGCGAGGGCATTCCCCATACCGAGATCGAGACCCGGGTGCCGGGGCTGGTGCAGTTCAACCTGCACGACCCGAACGGCGTGCGGGTCGAGCTGACCTTCGGGCATGAGCTGGTCCGGCTGGCGGACTGAATCAGGCGAGCTCCTCGCCGGGCAGCAGCTCGGTGCTGACCTGGGCCTGCAATGGCGCGGCATAGCGGGCGCCGCGGATCGCGCCGGGCGCGAAGATCGAGTCGACCCGGGCGATCGTGTCGGTGCCGAGCGTGACGGTCGCCGCCTTCACATCCTCTTCCAGATGCGCCGAATCGCGCGTGCCCGGGATCGGCACGATATGGTCGCCCTGCGCCAGCACCCAGGCAAGGGCGAGCTGGGCCGGGGTCAGCCCGATTTCGGCCGCCAGCGTGTCGAAGGCAGCGACCGCCTGGAGGTTGTGCGAGAGATGGGGCTCGACGAAGCGCGGCATATGGGCGCGGATATCGCCCGCCGGGTAGCGATCGTCACGGATCGCGCCGGCGAGCATGCCGCGCGCGACCGGCGAGAAGGCGACGAAGGCGATGCCGAGCTCGCGGCAGGTGTCGAGCACCGCGACTTCGGGGTTGCGCACGATCGGCGAATATTCGGTCTGGACCGCGGCGATCGGGTGGACCGCCTGGGCTCGGCGGATGGTTTCGGCGCCCATTTCGGACAGGCCGATCGTGCCGATCTTGCCCGCTTCCTTCAGCCGGACGAGCGCGCCGACCGAGTCCTCGACAGGCACATCGGGGTCGGGGCGATGCAGATAGAGAAGGTCGATATGGTCAGTGCCGAGGCGGCCGAGCGAACGGTCGACCGAGCGGGTGATCGCGTCGGGCGAGCCGTCGAGGGTGCGCTTGCCGTCGACCATGTCGAGCACGCATTTGCTCGCGAGGGTGAACTCGGCCTTGCGGTGCATGATCGCACCGGCAATCAGCGTTTCGTTGCGGCCGCCGCCATAGAGCGCGGCGGTATCGATCAGCGTGACGCCGAGATCGAGCGCGCGGTTGAGCAGGCGCGCGCCGTCTTCCGCCGAGGGCGCCACGTCATAGGCATGGCTGAGCCCCATCGCGCCGAGGCCGATGGCGGAGACGGAAAAGGGGCCGATGCGGCGGACGGGCAGGGGCATGGTTAGAGCGGCAATCCCACATAGTTTTCGGCGATCGCGGTCTGCATTGCCTCGGACGAGGCGACATAGTCTAGCTCCGCGATCTGCATGCGGTGCTCGAACGGGCCGTCCTCGGGGAAACGGTGCATCAGCTTGGTGAGGTACCAGCTGAATCGCTCCGCCTTCCAGATGCGGGCGAGCGCCTTGTCCTGGTAGCCGATCAGGCCGGCCTCGTCGTTTCTTTGGTAGTGCGCGGTCAGCGCGTCGGCGAGATAGGCGACGTCCGAGGCGGCGAGGTTCAGGCCCTTGGCGCCGGTCGGTGGCACGATATGGGCGGAATCGCCGGCCAGGAACAGGCGGCCGTGGCGCATCGGCTCGAACACATAGGAGCGAAGCGGGGCGATCGACATCTCCAGCGCCGGGCCGCGGGTGACGCCGCGGCTCGAAATGGGATCGAAGCGCAGCGCGAGCTCGTCCCATAGCCGGTCCTCGGGCCAGTCCTCGACCGTGTCGGTCAGCGGCACCTGGACATAATAGCGGCTGCGTGTCGCCGAGCGCATCGAGGCGAGCGCGAAGCCGCGCGGGCCGTTGGAATAGATCAGCTCGTGATGGCAGGGCGGCACATCGGCGAGGATGCCGAGCCAGCCGAACGGATATTCGCGCTCGAAGTCGCGCGCGACGCTGGCCGGGAAAGCCTTGCGCGAAGGGCCGTGGAAACCGTCGCAGCCGGCGATGAAGTCGGCCTGGATCGTGACCGTCTCTCCGCCGCTGGTATAGCTGATCGAGGGATGATCGCTATCGACATCGTGGAGCGCGAGGTCCTTCGCCTCGAACACGATGTCCAGCCCGCGCTCCGGCGCGGCGGCGAACAGGTCGCGGGTCAGCTCGGTCTGGCCATAGACCATGACATGCTTGCCGGTGAGGCGCGTGATGTCGATGCGGATCAGCCGCTCGCCATCGGCGAGGTTGAAGCCCTCCTCGATCAGCCCTTCGGCCTTCATCCGCGCGTCCACGCCGAGGCGGCTCATCAGATCGGTCGTCACCGTCTCCAGCACGCCCGCACGGATGCGGCTCTCGACATAGGCCTGGGTCTGGCGCTCGAGGATGATACAGTCGATCCCCTCGGCGCGCAGCAGATGGCCGAGCAACAGCCCGGCGGGGCCGGCGCCGATGATCGCAACGCCGGTCTTCATGTCCGTGCTCGCATAAATTCAGTCTTTCCGAAGCTGGTCGAGGGCGCCGCGCACCCAGGCGACGAACTCCTTGTTGGCCTGGCGCACCCCTTGGGCGGAGGCCCGATATTGCTCGGCGTCCTCGCCCAGCCGCACGGCGGGCCAATTGGCCTGATGGAGCGCCGCAGCCGAGCGCATCCGCGAGAATTTGCCGCGATATTCCTGGGCCATGCCGGCCTCCGCCGCGCCGAAGATCGGCTCGGCGATCTTGCCGACCTCGGCGATCCGGAGCGAGAGATCGCGGCGCAACCGGATCAGGTCGTGGCGCCGCGCGTCGTCGGCCCGGTCAGCGATGCTGGCCAGTTCGGCCTGGATCGCCTCAAGCGCGCTCAGCTCTCGGGAAAGGGGGGTGAAATCGGGCATGTCACGCATCCAGCTGCTGTTCGAGGGCGTCGAGCACGCGGTAACAGGGCAGGACCTGGGCGACCGAACTGTTGGGCTCGCGGCCCTCGCGGATCGCGGCGATGAACTCGCGGTCCTGCAGCTCGATGCCGTTCATCGAGACATCGACTGTGGACACGTCGATCTGCTCGTCCTTGCCGGTGAAGAGATCGTCGTAGCGCGCGAGATAGGTCGCGGTGTCGCCGATATAGCGGAAGAAGGTGCCGAGCGGCCCGTCATTGTTGAAGCTGAGCGACAGCGTGCAGATCGCGCCGCTTTCCGCCTTGAGCTGGATCGACATGTCCATCGCGATGCCGAGCTCGGGATGGATCGGCCCTTCGATCGCGTTGGCCTTGACGATCGGGCCGGCCTGATAGGCGAACAGATCGACGGTGTGCGCGGCGTGATGCCAGAGCAGATGGTCGGTCCAGCTGCGCGCCTCGCCCTTGGCGTTCATGTTCTTGCGGCGGAAGAAATAGGTCTGGACGTCCATCTGCTGGATGTTGAAGTCGCCCGCGGTGATCCGGTTGTGGATGAACTGGTGGCTTGGGTTAAAGCGGCGGGTGTGGCCGACCATGCAGGTGAGGCCGGTTTCCTGCTGCTTCGCCAGCACCGCCTCGGCATCGGCCAGGCTGTCGGCGAGCGGGATCTCGACCTGCACATGCTTGCCCGCGTCCATGCACTGGATCGCCTGCTCGGCGTGCATCTGCGTGGGCGTGCACAGGATCACGGCATCGACATCGTCGCGCGCGAGACTGTCGGCGAGATCGGTGGTGGCGTGGCCGATGCCGTATTTGTCGGCGATCGCCTGGGTCGGTTCGAGCCGGCGGCCGACCAGGGAGACGACCTCGACACCCTGGATCAGCTTGAGGCCGTCGAGATGTTTTTCACCGAAGGCGCCGGCTCCGGCCAGGGCGATTTTCATGTCCAGATCCTTCTTCACCCCCTCCCGCTTGCGGGAGGGGTAGGGGTGGGCGCCCGCTCACCGCGGGCGGTGTCGATGGAGGAGAGCGCGAGCCCACCCCCGCCCCTCCCGCAAGCGGGAGGGGAGAAACTAAGCAGGCTCCAGCACGATATGCCCGACCGCCGTATTGCTGGCGGGCACGTGATAATGCCGGTGCAGGACTCGCGTCGCCTTGCCGAGCGCGCCGCGCATGACGAGCCACATCACCATCTCGATGCCCTCGCTGCCCGTCTCGCGCAGATATTCGATGTGCGGGATGTGGCGCAGGCGATCGCTGTCGCCGATCAGCCCGTCGAGGAAGTCATTGTCCCATGCCGGATTGATCAGCCCGGCGCGCGGGCCCTGGAGCTGGTGGCTCATGCCGCCGGTGCCCCAGACCTGGACGTTCAGATCCTCCGGGAAACTCTCGACCGCGCGCGCGATCGCCTCGCCCAGCGCCCAGCAGCGATTGCCGGAGGGCGGCGGGTAGGTGACGACGTTCACCGCGAGCGGAATGACCTTGACCGGCCAGGCGTCGGGCTGGCCGAACATCATCGACAGCGGCACGGTCAGGCCGTGATCGACGTCCATCTCGTTGATGATGGTCATGTCGAACTCGTCGAGGATCAGGCTCTGCGCGATGTGCCAGGCGAGATCGGGATGGCCCTCGACCACCGGCACCTTGCGCGGGCCCCAGCCTTCGTCGGCGGGCTGGAATTCCTCGGCGCAGCCGATCGCGAAGGTCGGGATGATCTTCATGTCGAAGGCCGAGGCATGGTCGTTATAGACCAGGATCACGACATCGGGCTTCGCCTCCTTCTCCCACGCCCTGGTCCAGTCGTAACCGGCAAAGGCAGGCTTCCAATAGTCCTCGCCGGTCTTGCCGAGATCGATCGCGGCGCCGAGCGCGGGGATGTGGCTGGTCGCCACGCCGGCAGTGATGCGCGCCATCTCAATTACCCTTTTTGATCGAGCGGACGCCGTCGGGGGACCGGCCGCCGGCGATCATCATCGCGGAATAGTCGTCGAGGCTCATCCCGCTCATCGTGCTGACCGCCTGGAGGAAGCTCTGGCCGTCCGTCGAGAAGACCTTGGCGAGGAAATAGATGTTGCCGCCGAGATCGAGCAGGCGGTTGTAATCGCGATCGAGCACTGCCTGTTTCTGGTCGTCGCTGAGCTTCCATTCGTCGAGATAGGCGCGCTCGTCGGCTTTCCACCGCTCGCGATTCTCCGCCTTCATCAGGCTCATCGCGAACTGGTTGAGGTGATAGCCCTGGCGTGCCCGTTTTGCGGTGAAGACGCGCGTGCCGGGGATGTCGTCGAACTCGGCGAGATAGGCGTGGATGTCGCGGGGTTCGGTCACAGGCCTCTTTCCTTGAGCTTGGCGTCGAGGCGCGGGAAGACGCGCCGCGCATTGCCCTCGAAGATGGCATGTTTCCGCTCGGCGCTCACGGGCAGTGCGTCCACATAGCGTTTGGTGTCGTCGAAATAATGCCCGGTCTGCGGGTCGATGCCCCGCACCGCGCCGACCATCTCGCTGCCGAACAGGATGTTCCTGGTGTCGATCACTTCGGCGAGCAGATCGATGCCGGGCTGGTGATAGACGCACGTGTCGAAATACACATTGTTCATCACATGCGTGTCGAGGGCCGGCTGCTTGAGCATGTCGGCCAGGCCGCGATAGCGCCCCCAATGATAGGGCACGGCGCCCCCGCCATGCGGGATGATGAAGCGCAGGGCGGGGAAGTCCCTGAACAGATCACCCTGAATGAGCTGCATGAAGGCGATGGTGTCGGCGGCGATGTAGAAGGCGCCGGTCGCGTGGAGCGCCGGGTTGCACGAGCCCGAGACGTGAATCATCGCCGGGACGTCCAGCTCGACCATCTTTTCGTAGAAGGGATACCAGTAGCGGTCGGTCAGGGCGGGGAAGGCGAAGTGCCCGCCGCCCGGATCGGGATTGAGGTTGCAGCCGATGAAGCCGAGCTCGGTGACGCAGCGCTCGAGCTCCTCGATCGAGCCCTGCAGATCGGCCTTGGGCGATTGCGGCAGCATGCACACGCCGGCGAAGGTCTCGGGATAGAGGCCGACGACGCGGGCGATCAGGTCGTTCGAGACGCGTGCCCAGGCCTTGGACACGGCCTCGTCGCCGACATGGTGCGCCATGGTCGAGGCGCGCGGGCTGAAGATCGTCATGTCCGCGCCGCGCTCCTTGAGGAGCTTGAGCTGGTTCGCCTCGATCGTCTCGCGGATCTCGTCGTCGGAGATGGCGGGGTAGGGCGGCGGCGTCTCGCCAGCCTTGAACGCCGCCTTTTGCGCGTCGCGCCACGCATCGTGTTGCGGCGGCGCGGTGGTGTAATGGCCGTGACAATCAATGATCAGGGTCATGCGGCGTCCGCCTGTCGGTCTGGGATTGTGGAATCTCCGTTCGTTTCGAGCGCAGTCGAGAAACCTGCGCCCGACGCCTGTTTCTCGACTGCGCTCGAAACGAACGGGGAGAGGGTAGCGATTTTGGCTGCGAGACCTTCCGGTGGCGCCAGCCCGAACGCCCCGATCGCGCGCTGGCGTTCCACGGTGCCGCGCGTCATCGCGGAGCCAGTGCCGAGCGCATCGAGCGTCTTCACTACCTCTTCCATCTCTGCCGCGCGGCGCAGGCCATGGACCATCATGCGGTCGAGATTGTAATCGGCCTTGTCGGCCCAATCGATGCCGGGCCAGCTCGCGTTGAGCGAGGCGGCGACCTCCGCCGAAACGCCGGCCTTGTCCGCCGCGAGGAAGCATTCGGCGGTCAGCGCCTCGAGCCCCTTCACCATCACCGAACGGATCATCTTGATCGAGGAGGCCGCGCCGACCGCGCCGGCGACGATCGTGACGTTGGTGAACCCGAACTCGGCCAGCGCCGCCGCGCCGGCCTCGGCATGCGGTCCGCTGAGCAGCAACGGCACGGCGCGCCGGGCGGGGTGGACCGGCGACATCACCGCGACATCGACATAGCGGCCGCCGGCGGCCGCGATCAGCGTCGCGGCGTCGCGCTTGGTGTCCGGGGCGACGCTGTTCATGTCGAACCAGAAGGCGCCTGCCTCGATCGACCCGGCACCGGTCCGGGCGGCAGCCAGCGCCTGGTCGGCAGTAACCAGCGAGAAGATCGCGCGTGCGTGCCCGGTCGCTTCGGCGGCATCCGTGCAGGCGATGACGCCGGCTCGGGCGAAATCGTCGAGTTTGGCGGCGCGCAGGCCGGGCTGGTCGGTCTTGCGATCATAGCCGCGCGCCGGGGCGCCGCCGGCAAAGGCCGCGCCCGCTTCCCCAAACCCGATAAAGGCGAATGCCGCATCCATGAGGCCGGGGTAGGTGACGCGCGCAGCCCTGTGCCAATCCAATTGTCGACCGGCTTATTGGTTTTCCCGAATTCTTGTGTCGGCGACCGCGATTTCCAGCAACGCGATGAAGCGGCGCTGGGCGGCGGTGGGGCGCCAGCCGGTGCGGGTGGTGATGCCGATGGTGCGGACACCCTGGTCGAGCGGCCGGCCGACCTGGGCAAGGATACCGCCCTGAATCTCCATCGCCACCTGATCGGGCGACAACAGGGTCAGCAGGTCGCTGGCGCGCAATATGCCGCGGATCACCATCACTGACCCGCACTCGATCGGCGCCTCGGGCGCCGTGCGCCCGGCGAACAGGGTGTCCCAATGGCCCCGCAGCGGCGTTTCGGCCTGGCCGACGATCCAGCCATAATGCGACAGGTCGTCGAGCGTCACCTCGACCCTGGCGGCAAGCGGGTGCTCCGCGCGGCCGATCACCGCCAGCCGGTCAGTGAACAGGGCGCGCTGATCGAGACCGGGCGGCGTCTCGTCACGCAGCGCGCCGATCATCAGGTCGATCACGCCGTCGCGCAGCGGCTCGACCAGCTCGCGCCACGATCCTTCGGCGACATCGACCAGCGCGCGCGGCGATCCCTGGACGAAGGCGGCGATCGCGGCGGGCAGGATCAGCGCGCGCGACAGCGGCATCGCGCCGATCGCGATCCGGCCGCTGTCCTGCGCGCCGGCCACTTCAGCGATGCCGGCCGCCAGCTCGGTCGCGGCCAGCCTTACCCCCCGCGCGAGCCGCCGTCCCATCGTCGTCAGGACCACGCCGCGCCCACGCCGCTCGGCCAGCGCCACGCCGCAGATCTGTTCCAGATCGCGGACCGCGCGGTGGAGCGCGGGCTGGGACAGGCCGGTCGCGGTCGCGGCGGCGACGAAGCTGCCGGCATCGGCCAGCGCGAGAAAGGCGTGGAGCTGGCTCGCCGTCATGAGCTGTTCGGGCCGCGCGAATCCCCGCCCGCCGCGCCGCAGCGCCGGCCTGGTCGCGACCGTCAGATAGTCGAAAGCGGTCCTCGCCCGATCCGCCATCAGCACACCGGCCTCGGTCGGGGTGACGCCGTCGGGATGGCGATCGAACAGGGCTGTGCCGAGCTGCCGTTCGAGCTTGGCGAGGCCCTGGGTGAGCGCCGGCTGCGACAGGTTCACGGCGTGTGCCGCGGCATTCATGCTGCGATGCGCGGCGATCGCCGAGAGCGACCGGAGATGACGCAGGTTCATGTCGAAGGGGGTAACCATCAACGCACCTATAGCAAAAACTTATCGGGCGCGTGCAATTGTGATTGGGGCGGCGCGCGCCCGCTGCCTAGGGCGGGCGCTTCACGCAGGAGGTCAGCATGGCGGGTCGAGTCATTCGTTCAATCGAGCGCGCCGAGATGGCGGTGATCGACGGACTTGGTGCCGCTGGTGTCGCGACGGTGCATGAAGCGCAGGGGCGGATCGGGCTGCTCGCCAGCCGGCTGCGGCCAATCTATCCTGGCGCCCGCATCGCCGGTTCAGCGGTCACCATCTCGGCGCCGCCGGGCGACAACTGGATGATCCATGTCGCGATCGAGCAATTGCGCGAGGGCGATATCCTGGTGCTGGCGCCCACCTCACCATGCGAGGACGGCTATTTCGGCGACCTGCTCGCGACCTCGGCGATGGCGCGGGGCTGTCGCGGGCTGGTGATCGATGCCGGGGTGCGCGACGTGCGCGACCTGACCCAGATGGGCTTTCCGGTGTGGTCGAAGGCAGTGTTCGCGCAAGGCACGATCAAGGCGACGCTCGGCTTGGTCAATGTCCCGATCGTCTGCGCGGGCGCGTCTATCGAGGCGGGCGACGTGATCGTTGCCGATGACGACGGGGTATGCGTGGTCAAGCGCGCGGATGCGGCGGCGGTGCTGCAAAAGGCGCAGGCGCGCGAAGCGGCGGAGGAGTCGAAACGACAGCGGCTGGCGGCGGGGGAACTGGGGCTCGACATCTATGACATGCGCGGGAAGCTGGCGGAGCTGGGGTTGAGTTATGAGTGACGTTCTTCATTCCTCCCTCGCGCAGCGGGGGAGGGGGACCGCGCGCTTCTTCAGCGCGTGGTGGAGGGGGCCTCGCCGCAGACGCAGCGTTCGGGGCAAGGCCCCCTCCACCATTTGCCGGAAGAGGCAAATGGTCCCCCTCCCCCAGTTCCTGAGGGAGGAATTATGAAGGCTCGCTGCATGTGGATGCGGGGCGGCACGTCGAAGGGCGGGTTCTTCCTCGCCGACGATCTGCCCGCCGACACAGCCGAACGCGACGCGTTCCTGCTCCGCGTGATGGGATCGCCCGATCCGAACCAGATCGACGGCATGGGCGGGGCCGATCCGTTGACCTCCAAGGTCGCCATCGTCTCGAAATCCGTCCGCGCGGGCGTGGATGTCGACTATCTCTTCCTCCAGGTGTTCGTCGATCAGGCCATCGTCACCGATGCGCAGAATTGCGGCAACATGCTCGCCGGCGTTGGCCCCTTCGCGATCGAGCGCGGGCTGTTTCCCGCGACAGGCGACGAAACGCGCGTGGCGATCTTCATGGTCAATACCGGTCAGGTCGCGGTTGCCACGGTGCGGACGCCCGGGGGCGTGCCGATCTATGAAGGCGAGGCGCGGATCGACGGGGTGCCCGGCACCGCGGCGCCGATTCCGCTCGAATTTCGCGACACCGCCGGATCGTCGTGCGGCGCGCTGCTGCCCACCGGCAATGCGGTCGACATGATCGACGGGGTTGCCTGCACCCTGATCGACAACGGCATGCCCTGCGTGGTGTTCAAGGCCGAGGATGTCGGCGCGACTGGCTATGAGGATCGCGACACGCTCGACGCAGCGACCGAGCTCAAGGCGCGGATCGAGGCGATCCGGCTGAAGGCCGGGCCGATGATGAACCTGGGCGACGTCACCGAAAAGTCCGTACCCAAGATGATGCTCGTCGCCCCGCCCGCGCATGGCGGGGCGGTGACGGTGCGCAGTTTCGTCCCGCACCGCGCGCACGCCACGATCGGCGTGCTCGGCGCGGTCAGCGTCGCGACGGCCTGTCTGATCGCGGGTTCGCCGGCGGCCGAGGTCGCCGAGATTCCCGAGGGCAAGCGCAAGACCCTGTCGGTCGAGCATCCGACCGGCGAGATGAGCTGCGTGCTCGACCTGGACGCCGACGGGCAGGTCGCGACTGCGGCCTTGCTGCGTACCGCGCGCAAATTGATGGACGGAGTGGTGTTCGCATGAGCACGGACGAACAGGGCCGTATCCGCAGCTGGACCGAGCATCCCTCGACGCCGCAATTCGTGCCGCCGCCCGGCGCGGTCGATGCGCATTGCCATGTGTTCGGTCCGGCGGCCGACTTCCCGTTCAGCCCGCTTGCCAAATATCAGCCCCAGGATGCCGGGCCGGACATGCTGTTCGCCTTGCGCGACCGTCTCGGTTTCGCGCGCAACGTGATCGTCCAGGCGAGCTGTCACGGCACCGACAATGCCGCCACGCTGAACGCTATCGCCAGGTCGAACGGCAAGGCGCGGGGTGTGGCGGTGGTCGATCCTGCGATCTCCGACGCCGAGCTGCAGGCGCTGCATGACGGCGGCATGCGCGGCGTGCGCTTCAACTTCCTCAAGCGGCTCGTCGACAACGCGCCCAAGGACAAGTTCCTCGACGTGGCGGCCCGCCTGCCCAAGGGCTGGCATGTCGTGGTCTATTTCGAGGCGGATATTCTGGAGGAAATGAAGCCGTTCCTCGCCGCCATCCCGGTGCCGGTCGTGATCGACCATATGGGCCGGCCGGACGTGACCCAGGGCCCCGACGGCGCGGACATGCGCGCCTTTCGCGCGCTGCTCGACAGCCGCGACGATATCTGGACCAAGGTGACGTGCCCCGACCGGCTGTCGCTACTGGGCGAACCCTATGACGATTTCGTCGCAGCGGTACGGCCACTGGTCGAGGACTATCAGGACCGGGTGCTGTGGGGCACCGACTGGCCGCACCCGAACATGGAGCATCGCATCCCCGATGATGGCGGGCTGGTCGACGTGATTCCGCGCATCGCCCCGACCGCGGCGCTTCAGCACAAACTGCTCGTGGCCAATCCGATGCGGCTCTACTGGTCCGAAGAGGCGTAAGCTCGCGCCCGGTCCCGCCGGCCCTCTCAGCAGATGAGGGGATCGACGGGATATCCGCTTTACCCCGCGCCGGTTTCGCGATCAGGTTGCGCGCCCCGCCGGATAGGAGCGTATTTTGATCGCCGCGTGCCTTGACGATTTCCGCGTGCTGGCAAAGGCGCGCCTGCCGCGCTTCCTGTTCGACTATATCGATGGCGGGTCCTATTCCGAGGCGACGATGCGCAGCAACGTCGCCGACATGCAGGCGCTGAAGTTGCGCCAGCAGGTGATGCGGGACGTCTCCGCGATCGACCTTTCCACCAGGATGATGGGCCGCGAGGTCGCGTTGCCGATCGCGCTAGGGCCGGTCGGGCTGGCGGGGCTCAATGCGCGGCGCGGCGAAGTGCAGGCGGCGCGCGCGGCCGAGGCGAAGGGCGTGCCGTTCGTGCTGTCGGCGGTGTCGTGCTGCAGCCTGGAAGAAGTGACGGGCGCGGTGACCGGGCCGGTGATGCTCCAGCTCTACATGATCCGCGACCGGGATTTCATGCGCGACCTGCTGGGCCGCGCCGCAGCGCTGGGGGTGGATGCGCTGGTGCTGACGGTCGACCTGGCGGTGCAGAGCGCGCGCTATCGCGACGTGCGGTCGGGGCTGGCCGGGGTGCAGGGCCTCGACACACGGCTGCGCCGTTTCTCGCAGATCGCGCGCCGGCCGGGCTGGGCGTGGGATGTCGGCGTGCGCGGCGGGCCGCATACGCTCGGCAATTTCGCGCCGGTGATGAAGGAGGGCGCGGGGCTGAGCCAGTTCCTCGCCTGGGTCGGTCGCAATTTCGATGCCTCGATCACCTGGAAGGACCTCGACTGGATCCGCCAGCACTGGAACGGGCGGCTGGTGATCAAGGGCGTGCTCGACCCCGACGATGCACTGGCGGCGTGCGATGCTGGCGCCGATAGCATCATCGTGTCCAACCATGGCGGCCGCCAGCTCGATGGCGCGCCCTCGACGATCGCCGCGCTGCCGGCGGTGGCGAAGGCAGTGGGCGGACGGGCCGAGATATTGATGGACAGCGGCATCCGCTCCGGCGTGGATGTGCTGCGCGCGCTGGCGCTCGGCGCGAAGGGCGTGCTGCTCGGTCGGCCCTGGGCGTTTGCGCTGGCCGCGCGGGGCGAGGCGGGCGTTGCCACGATGCTCGACCTGTTGCGGCACGAGATGACCGTCGCGATGGCGCTGACCGGCCAGACCAGCATCGCCGATCTGTCGCCCGACATCCTGCTGCCTCTCAACACATGAGCGCCCTGACGCCGGCGGCCATCGCGGGCGGCGGGCTTGCGCTATGCTCCCACGCAAACAAGACGCGTTGAGGGGATGGAGATGGCCGGAGCATCGAACGGGGGGCGCAGGCCGGGATCGCGCTGGCTCAGCTATCTCGTCGCGCTGATCCTGCTGGCCGCCGGGCTCGCGCTGCTGGTGCCGGGGCTCGCGCTGCTGGGCATCGGCGGCTCGGCTTATTACGCGATCGCCGGGCTGGCGGCGATCGGCACGGCAATCCTCGCGGCGCTGCGCAAACCAGCGGCCGTGCTTCTCTATGCCGTCATTCTGCTCGGCACGATTTTCTGGGGGCTGTGGGAAGTCGGGCTCGATCCCTGGGCGCTGATGCCGCGGCTGGTCTTCTGGATCGTCGGCGGCGTGGCGGTGGCGCTGATCTGCGCCACGTCGCGTGCGGAACGCCGGGGGCTATGGATATCCATCGGATCGGCGACGGCCATCTTCCTCCTCGCCTGGGCTCTCCATTCGCCGTTCGAGGGGGGGGCGGCGCAGTGGAGCGGCCAGCCGCGCGCGGTCACCGCGAATGGCGACTGGGCACATTACGGCAATTCGCTGGGCGGTACGCGCTTCTCGCCGCTGGCCGAGATCACGCCCGCCAATGTAACCGGGCTGGAGCGGGCGTGGACCTTCCGATCGGGCCTGACCATGCCCGGTGGCAAGCGCAAGGGCGGGTTGCAGGTCACGCCGCTGATGGTCGACGGCATATTCTATGGCTGCACCGCGTTCAGCAGTGTGTTCGCGCTCGATCCGGTCACCGGCAATCAATTATGGCGTCATGACCCCAGGCTCGCCGAGAATTCGGGCGGGCACCCGGCCTGCCGCGGCATCGCCTTTTTCCGCGCGCCGGCGGGCGTGGCGGAATGCCCGACCCGGCTGATCCTCGGCACGATCGACAACCGCCTGATCGCGCTCGATGCGAAGACCGGCAAGCCCTGCACGAGCTTCGGCGATAACGGCGCGACCAGCCTGCAGGACGGCATCGGCGATTTCCCGAAACGCTGGTCGCACCCCACCTCGCCGCCGACCATCGTCAACGGCGTCGCGGTGATCGGCGCCTATGTCGCGGACAACCAGGCGACCAAGGTGCCGCCGGGCGTGATCCGCGGCTATGACGCGGTGACGGGCAAGATCCGCTGGGCGTTCGACCCGGGCCGGCCCAACGACACGAAGCCGCTGCCACCGGGGCAGAACTACACGCCCTCGACCCCCAATAGCTGGACCCTGTTCAGCGGCGACGATGCGCTCGGCCTGGTCTATATCCCGATGGGCAATGGCAGCCCCGATTTCGTCGGCGGCCAGCGCAGCCCGGAGACGGAGCGGGTCACCTCGTCGCTGGTGGCGCTCGACGCGGCGACCGGCGCGGTGCGCTGGACCTTCCAGGCAGTGCGGCACGATCTGTGGGACTATGATCTCGCGGCGCAGCCGGTGCTGGTCGATTTCCCGACCGGCGGCACCACCACGCCCGGCCTGATCTTGCCGACCAAGACCGGTCAGCTCTTCGTGCTCGATCGCCGCACCGGCAAGCCGCTGATCAAGGTGGAGGAGCGCCAGGTCCCCAGATCGACTCTGCCGGGCGAGCGCGGATCGCCGACGCAACCCTTCGCGGTGGGCATGCCCGATGTCGCGGGCAAGCCGCTCGAGGAGCTGGACATGTGGGGCCTCACCCCGTTCGACCAGCTCTGGTGCCGCATCCAGTTCCGCCGCGCGCATTATGAGGGCATGTTCACCCCGCCCCGGCTTGGGCCAACCTTGCGCTATCCCGGCGAGCTGGGCGGGATCGACTGGGGCAGCGTCTCGGTGGACGAAAGCCGCGGGCTGCTGATCGTCAATTCCAACCACATGGCCGACCGCGACGAACTGATCACGCGCGTCCAGGCGAAGGCCGAGGGGCTGGTGGTGAAGAGCGACCCAAGGACCCATTCGGCGCCGGGCGCACCGATGGAGGGCACGCCCTATGCGATTCACTGGGGGCCGTTCGTATCCGGCCTTCAGGTGCCGTGCCAGCGCCCGCCTTATGGCTATCTGACCGCGATCGACCTGAAGACGCGCAAGGTGCTGTGGATGCGCACGCTCGGCGATTCCCGCAATAGCGGGCCCTGGGGCTTCGGCCTCGGCCTGCCGCTGCCGCTCGGCGCGCCGAACATCGGCGGATCGATCGCGACGGCGAGCGGGCTGATCTTCATCGCCGCGACCCAGGACGAGATGTTTCGCGCGGTCGATACGGGTACGGGCAAGATATTATGGCAGGACAAGCTGCCGGTATCGGGCCACGCCACCCCGATGAGCTATCGCGGGCGCGACGGGCATCAATATGTGGTGATCGCAGCGGGCGGCGGATCGCTGCGCGACCGGCCGGGGGATTATTTCATTGCCTATCGGTTGAAGCGGTAAGGGGCGTGAACGGCCCTTTCGAATAAGCAATTGTCGAAGCGCTGTACGACTCCTTGTGCTCCCGCAAAGGCGGGAGCCCAGTCTGGGTCACTCCTTCGCGGGGACAGAAGAGTGGTTCGAAAGGGAGAAGGGGCGAGCGATTGGAAGCTAAGGCGACGCCTTCGCGCTCGCCCTCCGACAATCCTGCTTTCGACGTTAAGAAAGAGCGAACCGGTCCACGCCCGGCAAGGGATGATCTGCCAGATCCAATCTCACGGTTGAATCGACGCCCGCCAGTGCCCGGAGATATGGGACACCAGCATGTCCCATATCTCTGGCCGTTACGGCGACAGTGTGAAATAAGTCATTATATATCAGCCATTTAATTTTCTGCATACGAACCCCGCGGTGCCTGACGTGGGACATTTGGGGAGACCCAATTGGTCGATAAGCAATGTCGTCGCCGGCTCCTGAGCCCAAAAAAAGCGGCGACGGGGGATGCCGTCGCCGCCAAGGGCCAGGTCGGATACCCGGCTCGGGGGGTCAGAATTTCGCGCGGAGCCCGATCGTGATCACCCGGCCGATCGGGTTGCCCGAATATTGGTCATAGCCATTGGCGCCATTGTAGAAGGCCGGTTCGCGATCGAAGAGATTGGTTGCGTCGACGAAGATCTGGCTGCCGCCGAGCGATCCCGAGCCGGGCAGAGTATAGGTAAGGTTGAGGTCGAAGGTCGTGTTCGAGCGCACCTTGTCGCCGCCGCTGGAGGGCAGGCCGTCCACCGTAACGATCGGCGCGACGGTCGAGCCCGACCAGTTGCGATAGCTGCCGACATGATTGGCGAAGATCGTGGTCGAGACCGGCCCGATATCCCAGCCGAGATTGGCGCGCGCCTGAGTCTGGATCGACGGAAAGGTGTTGTTGAAGCCGGTGGTGTTGAGCACGCTGAAGGTCTTGCCGCCGCGCAACTTCTGGTCGAACCGGGTGAAATAGGAAATCGATCCGCCGAGGCGGAAAGCGCCGGCCGATCCCGTTTCCAGCCTGTAGTCGATATTCGCGTCGATGCCCTGGATGTCGAGGTTGAGCACATTCCCCTGGCGCACCGACAAGATGTAATAGGTCGGCGTGTTGACCGGCGCGGACAGCGGGAAATCGCCGACGACGCCCGTGATATCCGCCTGAGTCGCGCCGTTCGGGAAGAATTGCAGCCGGTCGGCCAGCGCGTCGCTGCTGATCGCGTTCGAGGCGCTGGTGCCGGTGATCTGGTTGATCAGCTTGGTGTTGAACAGGGTGAAGCCCGCCCGGAAACCCGGCAGCCAGGGCGGCGTGAGGTCGAAGCCGATCGACCAGCTGATGCCGCGGCCTGGTTCCGGATCGGGCGGGCCGCCATTGACGGTGATGCCGTTGACCGTGCTCGGCACGGTGCAGAAGCCGCCGGAGCAGGTGACGCCGGGCACCAGCGCGACCTGCGGGAAACGCGACACCGGGATGTTGATCAGCGACTGGTTCGACCCGCCATAACCCGAAAAGCTGGTCAGGCCGTTGCGGGTCACGTCGCCGACGCTGGTCAGCTGCGGGGCGACGAAGGAGCGGGAGTAATTGCCGCGAAAGCGGATGCCCTGGGTCGGTTCCCAGCCCAGCGCGACGCGCGGATTGGTCGTGGTGCCGATCTCGCTGTAATCGTCGACCCGGCCCGACAGGCTGATGTCGAAGCGGCGGACAAAGGGCATCTCGTTGCCCGCACCGACCAGCGGGATGTTGAGTTCGGCATAGGCCGATTTCACGTTGCGCTTGAGGAACAGGTAAAAGGCTTCCGAGCCACGTGACGAAGGGCCGGTATTGTTCGGCCGGTTGCGGTTCATCTCCAGCCCGTAGCGCGCGAACTCGCCGCCGATCGCCATGCGCACGTCGCCGCCGCCGATCGAGAAGAGCGTGCCGTCGATGCCGAGCCGCGCCTGGGCGAGCGAATAATACCACATCGAGCGAGTCTCGTTGTCGATCAGCCGCGCCCGCACTGCCGCCGAAGTGCGGTTGGCCGAACCGACATTCCAGACGTCGAGCGCGTTGTCCGCGGTCAGCGGCAGCTCGGTGACGATGATGTTGGTGCCGGGGATCGATGGGGTGGTCAGGCCGCCGCTGCTGTTGGTGGTGCCGTTGAGCGCGAGATTGGCGCAGCTCGCGCAGATCTGGCCCTTGTTGCCGACAAAGCTGTCCTCGCGGCCGTACAGGCCGAGCGCGGTGATCCGGAAATTGCCGTCGAGCTTATATTCCAGGTTGAGCGCGCCGTAATAATCGGTCGCGTTATTGTCGTTATAGGCGCCCGGGCCGAGCAGGTCGTCGGCGTTGAAGCGGATGGTCTGTTTGTCGCCTGCGGCCGTGCCCGGCAGCACGCCCGGCGGGTTCACATAGAAGGGATTGGCCTGGGCGCCGGTGCGCGACACGGTCGAGGTGATCGTCCCGCGCGAGGTCTGCTGCCGGTTGGTGACGCGCGAATAGACCATATCGAGTCCGACCGTCAGCTTGTCGCCGATCTCCTGGTTGAACTTGACCATCGCATTATGGCGTTCCTCGCGCGGGAAGATGTCGCCGAGCGCGGTGAGCTGGCAGGGCGAGTTGGCCGCGGTGTTGGCGATCGGCGCGGCCGAAGTCGGCGAGACATAGATGCCCGACACGCCCGAGGGCTGGATCGATGCCGGCGAGCAGAAGAAGGAGCCGAAATTGGTGCCGCCCTGTGGGCGATGGTCGCGGTTGAGGAAATCGCGGTCGGCGAACTGGAGGGCGCTGCGGTTGGAGTAGTTATAGGCGAGCATCGCCCAGCCGCCGTCCCAGCGCGTGCCCCACAGCGCCCCGGCATTATAGGTGCGATAGCCATCGCCGAAGCCGGCCTGGCCGGTGACTTCGAAGCCCTTGTAGTTGCGCCGGGTGATGAAGTTGACCACGCCGGCGACCGCGTCGGAGCCGTACACCGAGGAGGCGCCCTCCGCGAGCACCTCGACTCTTTCCAGCGCGATCGGCGGCACGATGTTGGGATCGGTCAGTGTCTGCTGCTGACTGCCGGGCGAGATGCGATGCCCGTCGATCAGCACGAGGGTGGAGTTGGACGAACTCGACCCGAGGCTGTGGATGGTCGGCGCGTAGAAGGAATTGCCCGGATTGCCGCCCTGCGGCGTCGCGCCGGAGCCAGTGATCGAGGGAATGGTGCGCAGGATCTGCTGCACGGTCTGGGCGGAGGTCGATTCGATCTCCTTGCGGCCGACCGCGACGACGTTCGACCCGACCGGCGCGGCACCGCGGATGCTGGTGCCGGTGACGACGATGTCTTCCTGCTCGGCCGCATCGGCAGTCTCGACGGGAAGCGGCGCCGGCGGCGCGGTCTGTTGGGCAAGAGCCGGCATTGAAATAATCGAAAGACCGGTGGCAAGCGCCAATAGACAGGCCCGCCATGTCGCCGTGATTCGCGAAGTCGCCATGATCCGCTCCCCTTTTTGTTATGAGGGGGAGAGGATAGTATTGAGCTTTACGCGTCAAAGTCAGTGGCACCCGGCTTCTCAAGCAATGAGAAGGGCGCTCAATTGCCTCTCAACTGTTGAGCGTCAGCGCCCGGCGGGCTTCTCGCCACCGCTTTGGGCGGGATAGGTCTTGCTCAGATAGTCGACGAACTTCGGGTAATCCTCGTCCGACACCGTCGCGCCGTAACCGATCATCTGATCGACCGTGAGGGCCCATTGATCGGGCGTCTTCCGCTGCGCGCTCACCTGGGTGAAGACATGGCAACTCGCACAGGTCTTCTCGACCACGGGCTTGATCGCCGGTTCTGCCGCCGGTGCGGGATCGGCCTGGGCCAGCGCCCCGGTGCCGAGCACGGCGAACGCCAGCAGGCCGGCTGAAGCCGTGAATGTCTTGCGACCGATACCCTGCATCCAACTCTTCCTATTCACTGGTTCTTCGCCTCTTCTGGCCTCGGGCGGGTGCACCGGGCCTGAACGGCTTTTCGTGATGCGGCAGCTATCCCAGCCCCGCTGGCGCTCCAATGAACGGGCATGGTTCGCTCTCAATACATGAGAGGATATGCCATGGTTGCGTTGACACTTTGGGCGCTCGACCGGACGCTTGGGGGCATGACGACGGCGTGAAGCAGCGCCCCGGGGGGATGATGTCGGCAGGGCCACACCGTGCTGACGACAGGTTCATTCACCCGTGAAGAATGAAAAACGGCCTGGGGCCGAGGAGAGACGGATCGCATGACGCAGGGGTTCACCCGCCGCCAGCTTTGCCAGACCGGGATCGCGCTCGTCCTGGCGGCGCGGGCGCCGGCCGTGCTGGCGCAGGGCCTCGGCGCGCCGCTGGTGCCCGGCAATCCCGATCTGTCCGCCGGCACCGACAAGGGCGAATGGCGTACTTATGGCGGCGGCCTGTCGAGCACGCGCTATGCGCCGCTCGACCAGATCACGCCTGATAATTTCTCGAAGCTCGAAGTCGCCTGGCGCTTCCGCCCGGACAATCTCGGCCCGTCGCCCGACCCCAATCTCCAGGCGACGCCGCTGATGGTGGACGGCGTGCTGTACCTCACCGCCGGATCGCGCCGCGCGGCGGTCGCGCTCAATGCGCGGACGGGCGAGATGCTGTGGAAATATAATATCGACGAGGGCGCCCGCGGCGAGAAGGCCGTGCGCCCGGGCAGCGGCCGCGGCCTGAGCTACTGGACCGACGGCAGGGAGAAGCGGATCCTGTACGTGACGCCGGGATACCGGCTGATCGCGCTCGATGCCGCGACCGGCGATCCCATACCGGGCTTTGGCGACCAGGGCGTCGTCGACCTGAAGACCGGGCTCGACCAGGACGATGTCGACCTGGTCGGCGCCGATATCGGGCTTCACGCGACGCCGCTGGTGGTGGGCGACATCATCGTCATCGGCGCGGCGCATCTGCCGTCCTCGACGCCGATGAAGAAGCATATCAAGGGCGCGATCCGCGGCTATGACATTCGCACCGGCAAGCGGCTGTGGATCTTCCACACCATCCCGCAAAAGGGCGAGTTCGGCAACGACACCTGGCTGAACGGGTCGGAAGTCTATACCGGCAATGCCGGCAGCTGGGCGCAGATGAGCGCCGATCCCGAACTCGGGCTGGTCTATGTCGGCGTCGAGCTGCCGACCGGCGACTGGTATGGCGGGTCGCGGCCCGGCGCGGGCCTGTTCGGCGAAAGCCTGGTCGCGCTCGATGTGAAGACCGGCGTGCGCCGCTGGCATTTCCAGTTCGTCCATCACGGCATGTGGGATTATGACGTGCCCTGCGCGTCGATCCTGGCCGACATCACTGTCAACGGCCGCAAGATCAAGGCGATCGCCCAGCCGAGCAAACAGGCCTGGGTCTATGTGCTCGACCGGGTGACGGGCAAGCCGGTCTGGCCGATCCCCGAACGCAAGGTGCCCAAGGGCGACGTGCCGACCGAATGGTATGCGCCGACTCAGCCCCATGTCACCAAGCCGCCGGCGTTCGATCGCCAGACGGTGACGGTGGACGAGCTGATCGACTTCACGCCCGAGCTGCGCGCCGAGGCGACCAAGCTGATCCAGGATTACCGCTATGGCGAGGGCGGGCCGTTCCTGCCGCCGACCTTCAGCCAGTGGCCGCGGCCGCGCGCGTCGCTCGTCACGCCGTATGGCGACGGGGCGGGGCAATGGCCGGGCGGGGCGCTCGATCCCGAAACCAACATGCTCTACGTCTTTTCGAACCTGTCCTATGGCGGCCTGGCCAACAAGCCGGCCGACCCCAGGGTGACCGATCAGGCGATGGTACCGGGCATGGTCTCCGCCCCCGACGAGGCAGGGCGGCGGCCGACCCGGCTCACCATAAGGGGCCTGCCGCTGCTCAAGCCGCCTTATGGCCGGATCACCGCGATCGACCTCAACAAGGGGGAGATCGCCTGGCAGGTGCCGCATGGCGAGACGCCTGACGAGGTGCGCAACCACCCCGATCTCAAGGGCCTGACGATCCCGACCACGGGCAGCATCGGCAAGGTCGGCACGCTGGTGACCAAGACGCTGGTGATCGCCGGCGACGGCACCGCGACGACGCTGAACGGCGTCAAGGGCGCCTGGCTCAAGGCCTATGACAAGAAGACCGGTGCCGAGGTCGGCCGCGTTCGCATGGCGAAGCGGGCGACCGGATCGCCGATGACCTATTCGATGGGCAGCAAGCAATATCTCGTGATCGCGACGACCAACCCGGGCGAGCCGGGCGAACTCGTGGCGTATCGCCTGCCCGGATAACCGAAATCGCGCCGGCTCTGTCGGCGGCACCAGGAACTGAGGACGATGGCTTCAACCAGACCGAAAATGAAAGTGGCCATCATCGGATCGGGCAATATCGGCACCGATCTGATGATCAAGATCATGCGAACATCGGACATATTGGAAATGGGTGCGTTTGTCGGGATCGATCCGGAATCGGACGGTCTCAAGCGCGCCGAGCGCATGGGCGTAGCGATCACGCATGAAGGCATGGACGGCCTGACCCAATTGCCGGTCTGGCCCGAGATCGGGATCGTGTTCGACGCCACCTCGGCGGGCGCGCACCAGCGCCATAACGAGATCACCGGCGCCGCGGGCAAGGTGATGGTCGACCTGACCCCGGCGGCGATCGGCCCCTATGTCATCCCGGTCGTCAACGGCGAGGATCATCTCGACGCGCCCAACGTCAACATGGTGACGTGCGGCGGGCAGGCAACGATCCCGATGGTCGCGGCGGTCTCTTCGGTCGCGACGGTCCATTATGCCGAGATCGTCGCGTCGATCGCCTCCAAGTCCGCCGGCCCCGGCACGCGCGCCAATATCGACGAATTCACCGAGACGACGTCGAGCGGCATCGAGCAGGTCGGCGGCGCGGCGCGCGGCAAGGCGATCATCATCCTCAATCCCGCCGAACCGCCGATGATCATGCGCGACACGATCTTCACCCTGTCGAGTGGCGGGACCGAGGCGGAGATCACCGAGGCGGTCGAAGCGATGGTCGCGAAGGTCCAGTCCTATGTGCCGGGCTACCGGCTGAAGCAGAAGGTCCAGTTCGAACGCTTCGGGTCGAACAACCCGGTGGTCATCCCCGGCTATGGCAGTTTCGAGGGACTGAAGACCTCGATCTTCATCGAGGTGGAGGGCGCTGCGCATTATCTGCCTGCCTATGCCGGCAATCTGGACATCATGACCTCGGCCGCGCTGCGCACCGCCGAGAAGATCGCCGAGCGTCGCCTGACGGGAGTGGCGGCATGACCCCGGGCGGCAGGAAGCTCTACATCCAGGACGTCACCCTGCGCGACGGCATGCATGCCATCCGCCACCGCTACAGCATCGACCATGTCCGCGCGATCGCCGCCGCGCTCGAGGATGCGAAGGTCGACGCGATCGAGGTCGCGCATGGCGACGGCCTCAACGGCTCGAGCTTCAACTATGGCCTGGGCGCACATACCGACTGGGAATGGATCGAGGCGGCGGCCGATGTCGTCAGGCATGCGCGGCTGACCACGCTGCTGATCCCCGGCATCGGCACGATCGAGGAGCTGCGCCACGCACACAAGCTCGGCGTGACCTCGGTGCGGATCGCGACGCATTGCACCGAGGCGGATATCTCCCGCCAGCATATCATGGCGGCGCGCGACATGGGCATGGACGTGTCCGGCTTCCTGATGATGAGCCATATGAGCGAGCCCGATGCGCTCGCCGCGCAAGCCAAGCTGATGGAGGATTATGGCGCGCACTGCGTGTACGTCACCGACAGCGGCGGCGCGCTCGACATGGACGGCTATCGCGAACGCCTGCTGGCTTATGACCGGGTGCTCAAGCCCGAGACCGAGCGCGGGGTGCATGCGCATCACAATCTCTCGCTCGGCGTCGCCAATTCGATCGTCGCGGTGCAGACCGGCGCGCTGCGCGTCGATGCGAGCCTGGCCGGCATGGGGGCAGGGGCGGGCAATGCGCCGCTCGAGGTGTTCATCGCCGCCGCCGAGCGCAAGGGCTGGCAGCACGGCACTGACCTGTTCAAGCTGATGGACGCGGCCGAAACGCTGGTCCGACCGCTGCAGGACCGCCCGGTCCAGGTCGACCGCGAGACGCTGATGCTCGGCTTTGCCGGGGTCTATTCCTCCTTCCTGCGCCATGCCGAGCGCGCCTCGCGCGACTACGGCATCGACACGCGCGACATCCTGATGGAGCTGGGCCGCCGCAAGATGGTCGGTGGGCAGGAGGACATGATCGTCGACGTCGCGCTCGATCTGCAGAAACGCGCCGGCCTGGCGCCCGATTCAACGATAAAGACAGGAGAGGTCTGATGAATCACATGATGTTGGGGCGCCGGCAGATGCTGGGCGGCGCCGCGCTGATGGCGGCGATGGCCGCGCTGCCGCGCGACCTGATGGCGATGCCCGCGCCGGACCTGTCGAAGGTCAAGACGCGCACCACCGGCCCGGTCGAGGCGATGATCTACAAGGCGCCGCATTACGGCCCGAACGGCCTGTGGATGAGCCCCGAAGGCATGTGGATCATCCACCAGATCGACGAGAATTACGCGACCCTGATCGACGTCGACACCGGCAAGGTGCTGCGCGAGATCCAGTGCGAGGGCGTGTTCCGCTCCAGCGGCATCTGCATCGACGATGAAGGCGTGATGTGGATCGGATCGACCTATAACCGCCTGATCGTCGCCTGCGACGCGAAGACGGGCAAGGCGATCGCCAAATACAGCACGCCCGGCGCCGGCCAGATCTATTCGCAAAAGGGCGATGTGAAGGGCCCGCGCACCCCGCTCAAGCCCGCCTGGCCGCCGCCCCCGCCGGCGGGCCCGTCGGGCCGCCGCGGTGCCGGCAAGCAGGATATCACCGCGACCGAGGGCCCGGTCGGCACCGGCGCGCATTGCCCGTTGCCCAAGGGCAATCTGCTCTATGTCGACGTACCGCCCGCCCGCGCGATCTTCGCCATCGACAAGACGACATGGGAAGTGCAGCTGAGTTTCCCGACGGCCGGCGACCGGCCGCACGACATGGCGTGGGCGAATGCGGAAAAGACGAAGCTGTGGTGCTCCGATTCCAACCTCAACGCCTTTTTCCTGCACGATGCGGCGACGGGCCGGATCCTGGAGCGCGTCAACCTTCCCGCGGGCTCTCCGATCATTCACGGCGCGAAGCTCCATAATGGGTATATGTACATGTGCGACGATGTCGGGTGGATGAATCGCGTGCGGTTCTGAGTGCCTGCCGAAGGGGCCCGCCAGAGGCCCCTCGGCGCCCCAAGGAGAGAGATTATGGCAACGCCAAAGAACAAGTCGGTGCAAAAAGCCTTCAAGATGCTCAGGGCCTTTCACGAGCCTGACGAATGGCTCACCAGCGCGGAACTCAGCCGCCGCGCGGGCTTTCCCGAGGCGTCGGGCTATCGCCTGATCCAGACCCTGCTGGAGATCGGCGCGGTGATCCAGGACGGGCGGGGGCGCTACGGCCCGGGCATGCTGCTGATCTCGCTGTCGCGCTATGTCGCGCATGACCGGCTGCTGCAGAGCGCCGCGAGCGCGATCCTGGAGGACCTCGCCGCCGAGCTCGACCTGATCGTCCATATGGGCGTGCTGGAGGACGGCATGGTGACCTATGTCGCCAAGGCCGGCCGCAACGAGCGCTTCAACGTGCACACCAAGGTCGGCACGCAGCTCGAGGCCTATTGCTCGGGCCTGGGCAAGGTGCTGCTCGCCTCGCTGCCGCTGCGCGAGCTGGAGGCGTTCATCGTCGAGGGCGATCTGGTCGCGCTGACCCCGAACACCATCACCGAGCCCAATGCCTTTCGCGCCGAGATCGAGCGCGTGCGGCGGCGGGGCTGGGCGATCGACAATTGCGAGATCGACAGCGACCTGCGCTGCGTCGCGGTGCCGGTGCGCGATTCCACCGGGCGGACGATTGCCGCGATCTCCTCGTCCGACTGCGCCGGCCTGATGAGCGAGGAGCGCGTCGCCGAGATTCGCGAGGCGCTGACCTTTGCCGCCGAGGCGATTGGCACCCAGGTGTTCCGCACCAGCGGCCCGTCGCCCTTTCGCCTTCCCGCGGCCGGGCCGGCGGCAGTGACGCCGCCGCGCGCCCGCAAATATTACGAGGTCGTGGGCAGCAGCCGCGCACACTGATCCGACACTGATCTGCCGCCGCCCTGCCCCTCCAACCGGGGCCAGGGCGGGATTTTCCCGAAGCTCGATCGAACGGTGCATGACGACATGGCGACATCCGGAATGACGGCAGCGACGGCGCAGCGCCCCACCCGGGTGCGCCATGCCGTGCTGTGGATGACCGTGCTCGCGTACATGATCACCTATATGGACCGGGTGGTCATCTCCACCGCGGCGCCCTCGATCCGCGCCGAGTTCGACCTGAGCAAGGAGACGATGGGCTGGATCCTCGGCGCGTTCCAGATCTCCTATGCGCTGTTCCAGATCCCCGGCGGGTGGCTGGGCGACAAATTCGGGCCGCGCGCGGCGCTGACCGGGGTGGTCGCCTGGTGGTCGGCCTTCACCGCCGCCACGGTGCTGACCTGGAATGCCGGGTCGCTGATCGTCTGCCGATTCCTGTTCGGCATGGGCGAGGCGGGCGCCTTCCCGATCGCGACGCGATCGCTGTCGCGCTGGATCCTCCCCTCGGAGCGCGGCTGGGCGCAGGGCGTGACTCATGCCGGATCGCGCTTCGGCGGGGCCGTCACGCCCGTGCTGGTCGCGCTACTGATCGCGAGCTTCGGCTGGCGCGCGCCGTTCCTGCTGTTCGCGCTGGTCGGGCTGGGCTGGGCCGCCGCGTGGTGGCTGTTCTACCGCAACTCGCCGAGCGAGCATCAGGGCGTCAACGCGGCGGAGCTGGCGCTGATCGAAGGCGCGGTGGGTGCGGCCAAGCGCGAGCGCGGCGCGGTGCCCTGGGCCAGGATCCTGCGCTCGCCGCAGATGTGGCTACTGTCGCTGATGTATTTTTGTTACGGCTGGGGCATCGTCACCTTCCTCCAATGGTTCCCGACCTACCTGCACGACGCGCGCGGCTTCGAGCTGGCGGCGATGGGCCTGGGCGCCAGCATGCCGCTGATCGCCGGCGTGGCGGGCGACCTGGCCGGCGGCTGGATCTCGGACCGGCTGCTCCACCGCAGCGGCAAGATCACCTGGGCGCGGCGGGTGGTGATCTTCGTGGGTTTCACCATCGCCGCCGTGGCGGTCCCGCTCGCCGCGCTCAGCGCCGACCCGATCGTCGCGATCGCCTGGTTCGGGCTGGCGGTGTTCGGGCTGGAACTGGTGGTCGGCGTCGCCTGGGCGATCACGCTCGACATCGGCGGCGAATATGCCGGGTCGGTCTCGGCGGTGATGAACACCTTCGGCAACCTGGCCGGCGCGATCGCCGCGGTCGCGACGGGGTATATCGTCGCGCATAGCGGGTGGAACAGCGCGTTCTTCGTGATCTCCGGGCTGGCGGTGGTTGGGGCGCTCCTGTGTCTCAAGGTGGATGCATCGCGGAAGGTGGCGTGAGCGACCGAATTTCCCTGTTCCTGCGGCAATAACAGCGAATTAACAGGGAATTTTACTTTTTTCGGGAGCTCATGAGCGTTTTTCGTGTGATTTTTCGGCTGGAAATCAACAGCTTGGAGACCAGTTCCCTGATACCCCGGAACAGGGAATTTCGCGGCGCGGAACAGCGAATTGGGTCGAGCGGAACAGGGAAATCGCCTCGATCGCGCGCGGGCGGCGGGCGTGGTACTTCGAGCCGTTTCCGGGCTGGCGAGACGTGTTCTGTTCGGCATGGCCATGGTGGATGGTAGCGGCGCTTCAGGCAGGTTTGAATCAAGCCGCGCGGAAAGGCACATCCGGTCGACGCCTGTCTCGGGGCGTGGCGCGCAGACCGACGGCTGTTGTTTTCTTCTGCCGAACAGAAGGACAAGGCTTCGACAGGCTCAGCCCGAACGGTGAGAGATGATCTGGTCGATCGAGTGTTGCCTTATCGCCGAACCGCCCGCAGCCCCTTGGTCAGCGCTACATAAAGCACCCCCGCAATCACCAGCGCAATCGGGATCGACCACAGCCCCAGCAGCTCGCGCGATCCGTCCGTCTGCCCGACGATGCCGGCGCTGATCGTCCCGTCGGCGCGGCGGAACAGGCCGACATGGTCGCTCCAGAACGGCTTGAGCACCGCGATCGCGGTGAAGGCGGCCAGCAACAGGTAGCCGAGGCCGAAGGCAGAAGCCGCCATCGCCCGCGTCGAACCCGCCAGCACCGCATGGAACAGCCCGCGCGCGATCAGCGTCGGGCGATAGGTGCGCATGCCGCGATCGAGCAGATGGTCGGCGATGAGCGGCCGGAGATAGTCGATCGGCCGCCCCAGCCGGCCCAGCGCCGCGGACAGGCGCTCGACCTCGCTGCCGCCGGTCAGCTGACGTAAAAAGGTCGGACCCTAGATCGCCGTCGAGGCGGGCGCGTTCGGTCCTGAGGCGAAGTTTAGCTGATCTTCGACAATATTTGGCTGAGCTCTGAAGCCTTAACTGCCTAGTGCTTCCGTCCCATTCTCGGCGGGAGGGCCTGTGACCACCTTATCCGGGTCACGCTCATTATACTCGCGCGCAAACTCCTCATCCGACCACGCGCCATCCCCATAGTCAGGAACGTCGAAGACGTCCCAGCCGCCTATTCTGGGCGCCATGCCGAATAGTGGTCCAACGAATGGGCATTTCGGGATGAAGTATGCAACGATAAATGGATGTGTTTCATATGACTTCTTAATGAACACATGTCCTAGCGTTCCAGTGATGAACCAAGGCCGGAGCGCAAAGCTGGCGAATTGCTGTTCGATAATCGCGCGCATGCACTGGATCGCCGCAAGAGCATCGTCTCGCAGAGTGTGGTAGACGTTAGGATTGAAATGGATAGACTTGTGTCGAGTCCGCATGAGAGCGCGAAACTCACTCGCTGCATTCGGCAAGAGGATGTCCCACGCAACTAGTGTGTCGATGCACATCTTCCAGTTCGAAAATGATTTCTGCCCACCGACCGCCGCGTGCTCCGGTGTGTGTATAAAATAGTCGCGCATATCAAGAACTAAGTGATTCAAAATCCGCTCTCCGAGCGCGCAGGCTCCTACCAACGCAGGATAATAATCCCCGATAACAAAGCTACGTCTAATTTGCTCGAAAAACTCGTTGTGATAACTGATGACAGACATCGGCTTATTGCCGAGCGCCAAAAAATTCGCGATCTTGGAGTCGAGATTCCACTCACCGTATTCCGCTGCCAATTCGCGACGTGTTTGCTCTTGATTGGCGCGGTGCATCTCTTGCATCTCCGGCTCCCAATGATCCTCGATCGCCATGCCGAGCGTCAGCGCTCGGCTGTCGAAGTCCATGCCCCAACTGAGATGCCGCCTTTTACTCGCATCTGGGATGCGGGCTTTGAACTCGGCCAAGGAGATGTTCGGCGGCACATCGTAGATTGTTGCGCGATTCTTGTTAGTCATAGAACATCATACCGGGATCCCGGTCTGGCAGGCAAGTTTGCCACATCTCTTGGGAATCTGCATGACAATAACTTAAAGAGCTAAGTACTTGGTCTTCCATATAAATCGGCCCATTGTCGCTCAAATCTAAGCTAATTGGGACTGGCGGAAGGCCAGTTGACAACGGCCTAGCCTATCGAAGCCTGCAACGCGGCGCCTCGATATTCAAGCTCGCGACGACGGCTCTCGATGTCGCTTGTCGCCAGCGTGTCACGCTTATAGCCCGCGAGCTGCTGTTCGATCTTCTCCAGCTTGCCCAGCATTCGGCTCAGCAGCTTGCAGGCGGATAGGTCCGCGACCGGGCGGCGCTCTGCGTCCCGCCACCATTCCTCCAAGGCGGTAACTCCTTTCTCAAGCAGATCGATGACAACCACGTCGGCCGTGGCTAGCCTGGCGACTCCTTCGAAGACGCGAAGCCGGTCCCCCGCCCGCGGGTTCGCCCGATCAATCGCGTCGACATAGGCGCGGGCGAAGTCAAAGCGTTGACTTATCAGGGCGTTGAAATAGCTCGCCTCAAGGCGCGTCCGGCGCATCTTGGCTGTGACGCGCTCGACCGCCTCAATCGCGAGTTCTGCGACCCGATCCGGATCGCCCCGGATCCGGGCCGTGCTGATCATCTCACTATTGGCTTTAAGATGCGCGGCGAGCGCAGGGTCACGATCAGGCTCGTTTGAGATGCGTGTGCGGGTAATTTCTCGCAAGCCGCTCCAGTCCTCAATCTGGGTCTTGGCCCGGATCATGTTTGGCAGAAGCTCTGACTTGGTGCAGCCGAGCTTGGCCGCCGCGTCCAATTCCCGGTCGGCGTCGCGGAACCTTGGCGGTCGCGTGCGGAGGAGTGCCGCGCCGAGGATGCTCGCAGCATCGCCGTTGGTGGGGAACTTCTTTCGCAGTTCCGTGGCGACGATCAGAGCCTCATCGAAACGTTCGCCGCCCCACTGGCGTACGATTGACCGTATGCTCGCGCCGACCTGTCGCTCTTGGTTGCCGCTGCGTTCGTGCGCGCGGGCGACTGCGGCTTCCACCGATCGACCGGCCTCGCCGAGTTGCGCTCTGACCAGGTCAAGGACGGCTTGCAATTCATCGGGAACACTGATCGCCGAATCCTGATGACCCTTCGAAATCGTCGCCATGAGGTGGTAGGCCTGAAGTCCGGCGACGTGCTCCCGCACAATTCGAGGTTGCATATCGACGACCTCCGCGATGTCGCTCAGCGACGTCTCGCCAAGTAGCAGCACGGCATAAAGTATGCGTGCTTCCATACCGGTAAGTCTTGCGAGCTCCCGCTCGAATGCGAAGCTCCGGACCTCCTCGCCATCGCGCCCCTTCCACTTCTCGATTACGTCGCGCCTGTTCTCTCCAAGCTTCACAAGACGCACGATCGACGCCGCGAAAAGTGGTGACCCCGATGACGCTTCGAAAATTTCGTCTAATTCAGGGCCTTGATAGGGCTGGATGTCGAAGGCGCAGCAGAGGTTGGCCAGATGCACTTCGAAGTCAGGCCGCTCAAGGCCTCTTATCTTCACAATCGCAGTTGGCGGCAGCCCTTGATCGATGCGCGACGTCATGAGTATGCGGGATGGTGACAGTTCGCGACCGACAGTTCGGAGCGCGATGCTGTTGAGGGCCGCTACAGTCTCCTTCTGCTCGTCGGGAGAGAGGGTGTCTAAGTCGTCCACGATGACCAGCGACGGGATGGTCGAGAGCGCCTCGACCAAGCGGTCGCCTACCTCAGTGAAGCTGGGCTCCTCCTCCGAGATTGGCATTTCGTGGCTGAGCGCCTTCAAGATTTCGTTGAACAAAGAATTGAGGTCGCTGAAATCCACGCGGGAGGTCGGGACCATGCGTCCGCGCAGCGCAGAGAATGTCTGCTGCTTGGCGGTCAACCAGATGACCGTCTCGACCTCGCCCGCCCCGGTCTCAATGACCTCTTCCGCGAATCGGTAGGCTAGGGTCGTCTTCCCGAGTCCGCCGATCCCCGTGATCAACCGGACGGGACTGCGGGCATCCCCGATCCATGTACGGAGACTCGCGAGTTGCTCTTCCCTGCCTACAAACTCGAGCAGGTCGCTGTCGCGCGCCGGCAGGTACGCTTGGACGGCAATGGTCGTTACACCTGTCACCTGTTCTGGTGGAAGACGCTCGGAATGCAAGAACAGCCAGTCTTCGTGCGTATTGGTCGCGGCTCGGCACTCATCTCGTACCCTGACGTAAACCTCTTCAAGAAAGGTTCGCTTGCCGTTGGGTTTCTCGGGACCCTTACGAACGAGTTTGACCGGTGGCGCGCCCGCCGGCCGACGAGGAATGAGAAGGAGGCCCAGTGGAACCGCCGTCCCGTCAGGGCCTTGATATTCAAGTGTGTGACACAGGCATTCTATACTGGTTCCGGCGTAGCTCTGGAGCGTCTTGTTCAGATCGGCACAATTGAAAATGCTCGTGTTTCCGATAATGCGATCGCGCCCCTTGTCCGTCACGCCGAAGAGAATGTAGCCGCCGTAAGCATTGTAGAAAGCCACGGCATCCTTTACAATTTCCGCCACCGCGATGCGGTGCGCGGTTTTTTCGGCCTCGTTCGGCTGCTCTGGCAGGAACGGCGCTTGGGCCTTGTAGTCCCAAAGCTGGCCCTCGCAGTCAAACGGGCGACCGTCTGGCAGCAGCAGGCCCAGAACCTCTTGCGTCAGCGCGTGATTGTCGACAGCGATCTTTAGCGCGTCGATAACGTTGTCAGCAGTCAAGTATCCCCCCCGCCCGCCGGTCAACAGCGGCTTAAACGATATTGCTAGCCACCTTTCTGTTATTCCGCCATAGACAAAAATGCGTCCATGCTGATCAGTGAGGCTGAAGAAGCCTGCTGCGAGATCAGGGGAACCTCGTTGACGGTGCATCAATTCGACGGACGGGAGCGTCGGCAGTGCTCGCTAGTGCAATTAAAATTCACTGGTAGCGAGATTTCTATTGTTGGAAGAGCGTTGCGACAGGTGTGACAGGATCGGATGTTAGCGACGAGACCGGAATGCATGGTTGCGGGCTTGGCATACGCGTAGGGGGGCGGACTGCCATCGCCTAATTCGCGACAAGTTCGCATTCATCCCGGCTGGTATGCGGTAGCGATCAATGCGAAGGATCGGACGATGAGCGGAACAGACAACATCGTCGGCGCCTTCAGTGAGGAACAGGCCGCACGCCTGTCAGGCGTCTCGCTTAACCAACTCCGCCGTTGGGATGCGGACGGCTTCTTTTCTCCAAGCTTCAGTGACACAAAGGGAGTGCCCTTCGGACGAATTTACTCGTTCCGTGACATAGTGTCGCTTCGCGTACTGAACGATCTGCGTAACAAAAAGCGCATCACGCTTGCGCACCTGCGCGAGGTTTCGCGTGAATTGTCGCACCTTGGTGACGAAAAATGGACGGTCACGACCCTGTATGTCCTCGGTCGGCGTGTCGTTTTCGACGATCCACGTACAAATCTTCGCCAGGAGGTGGTGAGCGGCCAACGGGTCTTTGACATCCCTCTTCGGGTAGTGATTTCAAGCACAAAGCGGGCCGTTCAGGAACTCAACGATCGAAACGACCGGGTCGGCCAGGTGGTCCGGGCCCGCTTTATCGCCCAGAACGAGCCGGTGATCGCTGGCACGCGAATCTCCGTTACCGCCATTCGCGAGTTCGCCGAAGCAGGTTACTCGCCCGCCAAAATCATCAAGGAATATCCCGGACTTACCGAAGCGGATATCGATGCTGCCCTTGCTTATAATTCGGAGCCGGTCGCCGCCTAATGGCGAAGGCGGCAACCAAGCTAGATTTCTTCCTCGACAACAATGTTCCCGATTCGATCGGCCGCTTCCTTCAGCGTCGAGGACACAGCGTCCAGCGACAGCGCTTCTGCATTCCCGCGGACTCGCCTGATCCGGTGGTCGCTATGACGGCGCTGAAAGCGGGTCGTATCCTCGTAACGCAGGACAAGGATTTCAACAGTCAACGTTTCCAACAGGATCGCTTCGCATCGCTGAGCCGAATCTCGTTGAGCGGAGCGTCGACGACGTTGCTGCCGGCGTTGAAGGAGCATCTGCACCTGATTGAGTTTCAATGGGCACACTGCCAGCAGATCAAGGCCGTCCGAATGGTGGCCTTTGTGAAGCTCGGCAACGTTCGCTTCAAGTCGTGAGAAAAGTTGGAGTTGTGACCTCAACTTCGTCGGTAAACTGTTCCCTTTAGTAGGCAGGCAACGCCGCCCACACCCGCCATGCCGTCATCCGCGTCCCGCCTCGGCCAAATCCCCGCACCAGTACCCGCTGTCTGGTCACCCAACCAACACCCGCTGCGCCGCCGTCCGCGCCACCCAGCGATAAGCCGCAATCGAGTTCCGCCAGAAGAACTTCTCCCGCTCCACCAGCGCCTTCCCCGCAAAATACTCCTGCAAAATCGCCACCGCGACATCCACTGGCCCGTCCCCCTCCACATTCGGCCAGTCGCTCGCGAACAGCACCCGGTCCGCCCCGAACGTCCCGAACAGCGTGTCGAGCCGCGCCTTGTGGTCGGCCAGGCGTGGGCTGACATTGCCTTCGTGCAGGCTCGAGGAGAGCTTCACGAAAATATTCGGCCGCCCGGCGATCTCGCGCAGCACGGCGTCATAGGCGGCCTGCTCCTCGGGCTTCGGGTCGAGCTTGCAGAGATGGTCGATCACGATGCGCAGATCGGGCAGCCGGTCGCTAATCCGCACCACCGCCTGGAGCAGGTCGACGCGCGGATTGGCGGTGTCGAGCGCGAGGCCGGCATCCGACACCAGCTTCAGCCCCGCGATGAACTCCGGCCGCTGCGATTGGGCGACGATGTCGTAGCGCCACAGATTGCCGTAGCGCAGGCCGCGCAGCAGCGGGTTCTTGGCGTGGCGCGCGAAGATCTCCGGGAAGTCGGGGGATTCGATCCGGAAATTGCCGATCACGCCGACCATGATCGGGTCGCTCTCGGCGGTCTGCAGCGCCCAGAGATTGTCCTCGATCCAGGGGCTCGCATCGACATGGATCGCGGCGACCACCGGGTGGCGGTGCAGCGCCTTGCGATAGGTCGCCGGGAAGGATCCGGTCTTCGACACCGGGCTGGTCTTCGGCCCGCGATAGGGCGCGCCCTGGGGGCGGTTGGGGTCGAACAGGTGGATATGCGTGTCCACCATCGGCATTGCCTTGGGTGCGGCGGCCTCCAGGCTGGAGGCGGCAGCGGCGGCGAGGGCGCCCCCGATCAGGGTGCGGCGGCTAAGGTCCTGGCTCATTGCACGCGCTCGGCCTCTGGCAGGGTCAGCGAGATGATGTTCGACCCCGCCGCCACTGCGACATATTGCCGCCCCTCCACCATGTAGGTCATCGGCGAGGCACGCCATGCGTCGTTGGTCGGGAAATACCACAAAGTCTTGCCGGTCTTCGCGTCGACCGCCGCAAAGCCGCCCGCGGTCTCGCCGTGAAACACCAGCCCGCCCGCAGTGGACAGCACGCCCGAATAATTGGCCTCATGCGATCCGGTCAGCGGCTTTTCCCAGACGATCTTCCCCGTCTGCGGGTCGATCGCGCGCAGGAAGCGCTGGCCGGGGCTCTTCACATCGACATTGGCGCCATAGATCCGCCCCTTGGTGCGGAACACGCCGCAATCCTCCGCCGCCATCAGGTAGAACAGCCTGGTCTGCGGGCTGTAGGCGGTGGAGAACCAGTTGGTCGCACCGCGCACCGCCGGGCAGGCGAACACCCCCTCGGCGGTCGGCTCGCGGCCCGGGATCAGGATCGGGCGGCCCTTCGCGTCGATCCCGCTCGCCCAGTTCATCTTCTCGACGAAGGGCCTGGCGAACAGGAACTGGCCAGTGACGCGATCGAGCACATAGAAGAAGCCGTTGCGATTGGCCTGCATCACCAGCTTGCGCGGCTTGCCCTGATAGACTTCGTCGACCAGCAGCAGCGGCGCGGTCGCATCCCAGTCATGCACGTCATGCGGGGTGAACTGGTAATGCCAGCGCAGCTTGCCCGTCTTGGCGTCGAGCGCGATCATCGAATTGGCGTAGAGATTGTCGCCGAGCCGGCCCGATCCGTCCGTCGAGGGATAGGGATTGCCGACGCCCCAGAATACCGTGTCGGTTTCCTTGTCATAGGACCCCGTCATCCAGGTCGCGGCGCCGCCGGTCGCCATGTCCGGGCCCTGCCAGGTCTTGGCCGCGGCATCGCCCGGCGCGGGCACGGTCCAGAAGCGCCAGGCGAGCTCGCCGGTGGTGACCTTGAACGCCGCGAGGAAGCCGCGCGTCGGGGAATCGCCGCCCGACACGCCGGAGATCACCAGGTCGCCGATCACCAGCGGCGCGGGCGTCGCATAATAACGCCCACCGAATTTGGGGTCGGTCAGCGGCACGGTCCACATCACCCCGCCGGTCAGCCGGTTGACCGCGATGAGATAGCCGTCGTCCGAAGTGAAGATCACCCGGTTGCCGACCACCGCGACGCCGCGATTGGGGCCGTTGCCGCTCGCCACGCCGGCCGAAGGACGCGCGGCATTGGCCGGGCCGACCGCGGCGGAGGGCTCGTTGGTGCCGGACCGCTGCTGCTCGGCGATGCCGCCGGCGGGCAAGGGCTGGCGAGCGTTGCGCGCGGCGCACCAGAAGCTGCGGCCGGTCTTCGCGTCGAGCGCGCAGACCAGCTTGGCGCCGGTGACGTACATCACGCCGTCCATCACGACGGGGGTGGTCTCCAGCCCGACGCCGCCCGGCGAGAAGCTCCAGGCGAGTTTGAGCTGGGCGACATTGGCCGTGTCGATCTGGTCGATCGGGCTGTGGCGGTTGCTGGTCGGTGTGCCGTTATAGGACGGCCATTCGCCCCGCGCCGGTTGCAGCACCGCGGCGATTTCTGCGGGGGAGGGGGCTGGCATGGTCGGCCGCGCGATCGGGCCGAGCCGCTGGCCCTTCAGGGTCGAGAGATAGGCGAGCAACGCCGTGCGCTGCGCGGCACTTCCCTTGAACGCCGGCATGAAGGAGTTCGGCTCGCGGGCATAGGAGGCATATTGCGCATCGCTCAGCGCGAGCATCCGCCCGTCGAGCGTCTGGAGCTGGAGGCTGTGCTCGGCCTCGTTGCGGGCGAAGCCGCGCAGGGTCGATCCATCCTTCATCGTCACGTTGACGACGGACCATTGGAAATCGGGGCAAAAGGCCCAGCCGGGGCAGGAGGCCGTGGTGCGCGCGCCCATCATCGCGCTGGGATCGTCGAGCATCCGGCCCATGTCGGCGACGGTCGATCGATCAGCGACCATGCTGAGATCGGGACCGGTGCTGCCGCCGCTGCCGCGTACCATATGGCAGCTCGCGCAATCGCCCTCGCCGTGGAACAGGGCCTCGCCTGCTGCGATCTGCTCAGCGGTCGCGTCGGATTTGGCGACCTGGTTCTTGGACCGGATCAGCGCGACGAAGCGGCCGAGCTCGGCATCGTCGAAGCCAAAGGGCGGCATGCCGCCCGGGGTGCCGTTGCGGATGATCGCGCCGATCTCGGCATCGCTCAGCGCGCGCAGCTTGGCGCTGTTGGCGAGCGCGGGCGCGCGGTCGCCGCTGATGCCGCCGGCGCCGTGGCAGCCGGCACAGGTCTGTTCGAATTTCGCGGCGGTCGCGGTCAGGTCCGCAGGTGGCGCGGCCTGGGCCGAGGCGCTCTCGGGCTGAGCCGTCCCCCCACCACCGTTCGGGCTGAGCTTGTCGAAGCCCTGCTCTTCTCTTCCGCAGAAGAAAGAACAGCCCTTCGACAAGCTCAGGGCGAACGGGGAGGGGTTGGTCGAGCCAGCCGGAGCGGGTGACGCGGTCGGCGCCGCGATGCGCGCCCCGATCGACGCGGAGGCAACCAGCAGGGCGGCGGCAAACACTGCCGAGGGCCCGAAGAAACGCCGCAACGCCGTAGGACCCATGTCACTCTCCGCCCTTCACCATGCCGGTGCCGGCATGGCGCAACAAGGATAAAAGGCCGGCGGGAGGATCGCAGGGTGCGATCGTCCCGCCGGCCGAGGGGCCGCTCCCCGGGAAGAGGGAGCGGGCGGGATCAGAACTTCTTGCGCACGCCGAAGGTGAACACCCGGCCGAGCACATTGCCGTTGCCATAACCGTTGCCGGCGCGGGCGAAGGGCGGATCGGCGTCGAACAGATTGTCGATGTCGAGCACCAGCTCGGTCCCCTCCAGCACGCTCACCGCCGGCAGCTTGTAGCCGAAGTGCAGGTCGAGCGTGGTGTAGGCGTCGATCGTCTCGGTCGCCTGCACGTTGGTCGGCAGGAAATACTGGTTCTTGTACTTGTCGCTATAGTTGAGCATCGCGACGGCGGTGACCGGGCCTGTCACCGCGCCGAGCTGGCCGCGGACGCGGAACTTGGCCTGGCCGAACGGGAACTGGTCGATCGGCACGGCGCCCTCGATCGCCTTCTGGTCGTAGCTAAGGACATAATTGCCCGAGACCGAGGCGCTCAGCTGAACGTCCGACATGGACCAGCGATAGCTCATGTCGAAATCGATGCCGTCGGTATCGATCTCGGCCAGGTTGGCGCGCCGCAGGATGGTGATGCTGTAGATCGGCGGCAGGTCGTTCGGGCCGGTCACCGTGGTCGGGAAGTTCTGCAGCGGCAGATCCTTGACGATCGACCAGACCTGCGCCGAAGGGATCGGCTGCGGACGGCAATTGACCGTGTCGGGCGCGGCCGGGTTGTAGGTGCCGGTGGTGCAGACATTGTTCGACACGAAGAACTGGTTGAACGCCGGATCCCGGTAGAAGAAGGACGAGGACGGGAAGGCGACGCGGCCCTTGAACTTCACATTATAATAGGTGCCGCTCGCCTTGAAGCCGGGCAGGAAGGTCGGCTGGAAATCAACGCCGAGCGACCAGGTGGTCGCCTTTTCGGCGTCGAGATTGGGGTTGCCGCCGGCGATGAAAATGCCGCCCGGGACGTCGGCCGACTGGAAGCCGGGAGGGGCGAGGCCGTTGCTGAGATAGCCCGCCCGCGTGTCCGGACCATAGAGATCGGGCAGCGCCGGGGCGTGGAACGAGGTGCCGAAGCTGCCGCGCAGGGTGAAGCCCTTGAGCGGTTCCCAGTTCACGCCGACCTTCGGATTGGTGGTGCTGCCGAAGTCGCTATAGCTGTCGTGACGCGCCGACAGCGAGAGATCGAGCCGCTGGAAGCCGCCCATCGCATTGTCGCCGCTGAAGATCGGCACGAACAATTCGCCGAAGCCCGACCAGACCTTGCGCAGGCCGGTCTGCGCGCCGACGCCCTCGAGCGCGTTGATGCGGCCGTTGGTGAACAGGCCGTCGAACCATTCCTGGCGGTGCACGCCGCCGACCGCGATCTTCACGTCGCCGCCGGGCAGGTGGAACAGCGGGCCGTCGACCTTGGTGTTGACCTCCCAGATATATTGCTTGGAGCGGTAGCTCTGCTCCCAGTCGGCCAGGGTGATCTTGGTCTGCTGGCTGGTGCGGCCGCCGAACGGGTCGATCGCTGTATTCGGATCGCTCGACTGGATCAGCGCACCGGCCGCGACCGGGCTGAAGCTGCCTTCGCGCAGATCAGTCGAGGACCGCGAACCGGTGACATAGGTGGTCCATTTGAACCGGCCGAAATCCACGCCCGCGCCGACGGTGCCGCCATAGACGCTCAGATCCTGGGTATCGCGCTCGCGCACGCCGTCCAGCGCGTTGACGTTATAGGTCACGCTGATCGACGGCACGTTCGCCGCGACGAAGGTCGGGAAATAGGGGTTGTTCCGCGTCATCACATTGGTGGTGTAGAGCGACTCGCGATAGGCGTCGGTCTGGGTGCGCGAATAGAAGGCGTCGAAGAACAGCTCGATATTGTCGGCCGCCTGGTGATGGCCCGCCGCGAGGAAGCTCAGCCGCTCCTGGCTCGGATAGAGATCGAGATCGCGGATATTGTCGCAGCGCGGGCTGACCGCGCCGGTCGCCGGCTGGATGAAGTTGCCGGTCGGGCCGCCGGTCGCCGTGGTGTTGACGCGGTAGGTCGGCGAGAGGCAGGCATTGCCCGTCGCGCGGTTGTCGCGGCCGCCGGTCGACGTGAAATCCTGCGTCAGATAATCGCGGTCGACCGCGCGCAGCCGGCTGGTCTTGGAATATTCGCCCGCGATCATCACGCCGCCGCCATCCCATTTGGTGCCGGCGACCGCATTGGCGTTCATCGTGTTGTAGCTGTCGCCATAGCCGACGCGGAACGTGCCTTCGAGCCCGTCATAATCCTTGCGGGTGATGACGTTGACCACGCCGGCGATGCCGTCCGAGCCATAGACCGAGGAAGCGCCGTCAGCGACGACCTCGACGCGCTGGATCGCCGAGGGCGGGATGATCGAGGGATCGGGGATGTTCTGCAGATGGCCGACGCCGACCAGGCGGTGGCCGTTGATCAGCACCAGGGTCTGCGCCTGGCCGATGCCGCGGATGTTCGGCGCGGTCGAGATGATGCCGTTCGAGCGCTGGTCGGGGCGCGGCGCGGTGTTGAAGGTGCTGAGCTGCGGAATGGTCGCGAGCAGCTCCTGCGTGGTCGAGGCGCCGGTGTTGACGACTTCCTCGGCGCCGACCTGGATCAGGTTGGACCCCGTCGGCGGCACGCCGCGGATGCTGGAGCCGGTGACGACGATGTCCTCGGGCAGGCTGTCATCCTGCGCGCCCGCCTCGGGCGACGTATCGGCGGGTGCCGCTATGGTCTGGGCGAAAGCAGGCGTCGCGAGCGCCAGCAGGGCGGCGCCTGACAGCAGCGAGACGGCGAAACGCGTCGTGGCAGTGGAACTTCTAGACATAAATCCTCCCCAAATGTCGGCCGCGTCTTGCGGTCTATTCCGGTCCCCCATGACCGCCTCAGAGGGGCGCTCACCCGTGGCGAACCCGCTTTTTTCCTGGACGGCCTGTTTGTTCTTGGCCTCTCACGAATGGGAAACATGGCCTCCCGGTGTCAAACGAGCCCCGGTGATGGCTCTCAGGAAATGAGACGGGAGGCGGCAGGTCTCACCTGTTGAGCATCGCGCGGCGGCAAGCACCGCTCCCATTTGTGCCCGCGCGCCCTTGGGGGCATCACCTTGCCGATAACAAGCGGTTCCGGAGGATGGTGTGGACAGGCGGCAATTCATCATGGCGGCGGCCGGGGCGATCGGCGCGGCGGCCTTTCCCATTCCCGCGCTCGCGGCGCTGCCCAGGGCGAAGATCACCCGCATCCGCTATTTCCGCACGCCGACCGACGCGGCGGGGCGGCCGAACGTCCATCAGCCGACCTTCAACCAGAGTACCCACATCGTGCAGATCGAGACCGATGCCGGCATCACCGGCATCGGCGAGGGCGGCGCGCCGGACGTGATGGAGCAGCTCGCCGGGCAGCTGATCGGCGAGGATCCGTTCCGCACCGAACGGCTGTGGCAGACCATGCACCGTGCCTATTTCTACCCCGCCGGGCGCGAAAAGACTCATGCGCTGGGCGCGCTCGACATGGCCTTGTGGGACATCAAGGCCAAGGCGCTGGGCGTGCCGCTCTACCAGCTGCTCGGCGGCCGATCGCGCGACCATATCGAATGCTATGCGACCGGTTTCACCATTCCCGGCCAGCCCAATGCGACCAACAGGGAACGCGCACGCGCCTGCATGGAGGCGGGTTTCCATACCTATCGCATCCACGATCCGGCGCAGGGCCCGGTGTTCGACCGGTTCGAGCAGGTCCCGCGCATGGCCGGGCTGTGCCGCGAGGCGCGAGAAGGCTGCGGCCGCGACGGCGGCTGGGCGATCGATTTCCACGGCGAGTTCGACCAGAACGACGCGATCGCGCTGGCCAACATGATCGAGCCGCTACGCCCCTATTTCGTCGAGGACCTGGTCCGCAGCGACAATCTCGACACCTACAAGCTCATCCGCCAGAAGGTGAACGTGCCGGTCGCGGTGGGCGAAGTGCTCGGCAACAAATGGGACTGGGCGCATCTGATCGAGGGCGACCTGATCGATTATGGCCGGGTGACCATCCCCAATGTCGGCGGCGTGACCGAATATATGAAGATCGCCGCGATGTGCGAGACGCACCATATCGGCATGATCCCGCATTTCACCGGCCCGATCGCCACCGCGACCCTGGTCCATTGCAACGCGGCCCTGTCGGTGCCCGCGCTGATGGAGATGAGCGCGGCCGGGCGGCGCGGCTGGCCCTATCTCAAAAGCCATTACGACTTCGACAAGGGGCGCATGCTGATCAACGACCGGCCCGGCCATGGCTGCGAGGCGGATTTCACCAAGCTGGAGATGATGGCCGAATATAAGGAACGCTACACGCCGATCCCGGTCCGCGAGCGGACGGACGGGTCGTATACCAACTGGTAACGCCGCGCATTCAACCCATTCCCGTCACCCCGGACTTGTTCCGGGGTCCATCGGGCCGGCAACGCAACAACTGCGGTGTTCGTGGGACGATGGATGCCGGAACAAGTCCGGCATGACGGATAAAAGGTCTACCGCCCCGGTCCATACGTAACGCCGAACCCGGACCCCTGGTTCGTCACCCGGATCGTCCCGTTCGCCGAAATGCGCGCCTCCAGGCCATAGGCTCCATCCGGCCGCCCCGCAGGATTGGCGATCCGTGCCGCCGGAACGTCCAGCTCGGGCGAGCGCGTCGCGCTATGCAGCTGCCACACCGCCGGCCGCGAGGGCGCGGCGGCGAGCGTCTCCAGCACCTGGCGGTCGCCGCCCTTGGTCTCGCCATTGCCGAGCAGCGCCACGCGCGGGCGCACCGCCTCGTAGAGTTGCGGGCTGTTGCTGAGCGACGATCCGTGGTGCGACACCAGCATCAGGTCGATGCGGCCAAGCCTGTTGACGGGGCAGACGAGCTGTTTCTCGATCTTCCAGGTCGAGTCGGACAGGTTGAGGATGCGCGCCTTGCCGAAGCTCGCCACCACGCCGATCGAGGCGTCGTTCTCGTTGGTGGCCGGGCCGCCGCGATCGGGCATCGTCGCGCAGCCCGGCACGGACTGGCCGCCACCCGGGAGCGCCCCGGCCATCACCCGTCCCGCGGCGTTGACGATGTCGATCCGCAGGCTGCCGAGCTGGAAATGATCGCCGGGTTTCGCCAGCACACGCCTTCGCCCGGCGACCACCGGGAGATATGCCTTGAACAGGTCGTCCGGCGTGACGCGCGGATTGCTGCCGGGGCGTTTCGGCTCCACGCTGGCGCCATAATCGATGATCGTGCCGACCGGCATGCTGCGCAGCAATTCGGCAACGCCGCCGACATGGTCGGCATGGAAATGGCTGACGATCAGCATGTCGATCCTGCGCACGCCCAGCGCCCGCGCCGCCTTCACCACGCGCGACGCGCTGGTCGGCGATGCGGGGGCTTCGTCGGGCATGCCGGCGGTCCAGCCGACGTCGATCAGCAGCGATCTGCCCTCGGGCGTGACATAGAGCGCGCCGCCGCCGCCCTCCATGTCGATCAGCACCATGCGCAAGGGTGATCCGGATTGGCGCGCGGCGGGGCTCGCGCTGCCGCAGAGCGCCGCAATCGCCATGATGGCTCCGGTCTTCAGCCCTTGCACGTCATCCTCCCTTTGTCGCGGCGGATGATAGCGCGTCGTTTCCGGATCCCAATTCGCCTCGCTCAACAAGCGAGAGGTGGCGCGACCATCACCGTGTCCGGAAGGCATTCAATCTCTGGCGGCGCTGGGCCGTGCCCCCTTCAGATGACAGTCAGATTACAGAAAAAACATTACATATATGTAACTTGATATTCCCCGGGATGCGCCGAAAAGGCAGCAGTATTTCGTGGAATACGAGATGATGGAGGTAGCACGCGGGTGAAATGGTCGATGTCGCTTGCTTCTATTGTTTCGGGACGCAGTAATCATTCGTTGGGTAAAGTATCTATACTGGAATCTGGAGGCTTGATGCGTAGTTTATTTGCTTGTTCGCTCGCTGCGATCACCCTTGCCGGCTGCCACCCACCGGTCGGCAACGACTCCGCGCCCGCGGGCAATGCGGCGACACAGGCTGCCCCCACCGCGTTCAAGATCGACAAGGTCCCGCTGCCCGGGGACGGTCGCGGCGATTACCTGCTGGTCGATAGCGACGCGAACCGCCTCTATGTTACGCATTCGGCCGCGGTGCATGTGCTCGATCTCGCCACGCTGAAGCCGCTATTCGCGGTGAGCGGGCTGAAGACGGCGCACGGCGTCGCGCTCGATCCGGCACGTGGCCATGGCTTCGTTACCGATGGCGGACAGAATGCGGTGATCATGTTCGATCTGGCGACGGGCAAGACGATCAAGGCCATCCCCGCCGGCCAGAAGCCGGATTCGATCGTGCACGATACGGCATCGGGCATGATCTTCGCCTTCAACGGCGATTCGGCTGACGTCAGCGTGATCGACCCCGCCAAGGCAGTCGTCATCAAGACGATCAAGCTGCCCAACGGACCCGAATTCTCCCAGGCCGACGGCCAGGGAAAGGTCTGGGTCAATCTCGAGAAGGGCAATGCCATCGCGGAGATCGATACGAGAACCCTGACACTGACGCGGACGATCAAGCTTGACGGGTGCGAGGGCCCCGGTCCGCTGGCGTTCGACCCGACCGATCGGCTGTTGTTCAGCGGCTGCGCCGGCAATTCGCTGCTTGCGGTGGTCGATGCCGACAGCGGCAAGATCGTCGCGACGGCGAAGGTCGGCGAAGACCCGGACGGCATTGCCTATGACGACGCGAAGGACCGGATCTTCGTCGCCAACCGCAAGGGCGGCTGGACCATCCTCGACCAGATCGACAAGACGCATTACGCGCGCGACCAGACCCTCCCGATCGACGACTATGCCAAGACGGTGGCGGTCGACCCCAGGACTCACCGCGCCTTCAGCTCGACCGCCGATCTGGTCTGGCCGGCGGCCGTCGCCGGCGGCAAGTCTTCGCCCACCGCGGCGCCCGGCACGTTCCGGCTGATGGTGATCGCGGAAAAATAGGTTTTTCCTCCGCCGCGCCCGAACATTGGCTCATTGTATAGTTTGGGAAAAGGGCGACCAATCCCGCACGGTGCAAAAGGGCGATGGCCGAAGCAGGAGGAGCCAGTGCTGAAGATCCTGGTCGCGGAAGATGACGACGATACGCGCGCCTATATCAAGCGTGGCCTGCGCGAGCTTGGCCATGTCGTGACCGTGGCGGCCGATGGCCGTGACGCGATGTTCCTGGCGACCGGGGAACCGTTCGACGCGATCATCCTCGATCGCATGCTGCCGGTGATCGACGGCATGACGATCCTGCGGTCGATGCGCTCCGCCGGCATCTCCACGCCCGTGCTGTTGCTGACGGCGCTGGCCCGGGTCGAGGATCGGGTCGAAGGGCTCGAGGCCGGTGCCGACGATTATCTGGTCAAGCCCTTCGCCTTTACCGAGCTGACCGCGCGCCTGAACGCGCTGGCGCGCCGGCCCGCGGCGGTGGCGGCGGAGACGGTGCTGCGCGCGGGCGATGTCGAGATGGACCTGCTGAAGCGCGAGGTACGCCGTGGCGGCCAGCGCATCGATGTCCAGGCGCGCGAATTCGCGTTGCTCGAGGAACTGATCCGCAATGCCGGCCGGGTGGTGACGCGCACCATGCTGCTCGAACGAGTCTGGAGCTTTCACTTCGATCCCAAGACCAACATCGTCGAAACCCATATCAGCCGGCTCCGCTCGAAACTGAATGCCGGGTCGGACCGCGACCGGATCCTTACGGTGCGCGGCGCCGGCTATCTGTTCGACGCCGATGCTTAGGCTGCCCTCCTCGACCGCTTTCCGGTTCGCGGCCTTTTACAGCCTCGCCTTCACCATCCTGATCCTGGCGCTGGGCACGGCGATGTACTGGGCGATCCGGCAGGAGCTGCGCTACGAGCTCGAGCAGCGCGTGGTTACGGAACGCATCGCGGTGCTGCGCGAGGCCGCCACGCCCGGAGCCGGCGGGTTGATCGATGTCATCGCCGATCGCACCGCGCGGGAACGGGGCGACATGCGCTACGCCCTGCTCGACCGGGCCGGCCGGCTGCTGGCCGGGTGGAGAGTCACCGCGATCCCCGCCCCGGGCTGGTCCAACATGACGTTCTTCTGGCACGGCGAGCTCGACGATACCCGCGCTTATACCTCGCGCACCGCCGATGGCGGCACGCTGATCGTCGGCGCCGATCCCGAGGCGATCGAGGAGCTGGACGGCCGGATCATCCCGCTGTTCGCGGTCGCCTTCGGCCTGATCACGGCGATCGGCGTGCTCGGCGCTTTCCTGCTGAGCGGCGCGCTCGGCCGCCGGCTCGGTGCGATCAACCGGACGGCCGATGCGATCATCGGTGGTGATCTTTCGCAGCGCATGCGGCTGTCGGGCACCGGCGACGAGTTCGACCGCCTCTCCGAGACGCTCAACCAGATGCTCGACCGGATCGCCGGGCTGCTCGACAATCTGCGCCAGGTCTCGGGCGATATCGCGCACGACCTGCGGACCCCGCTCGCGCGACTGCGCCAGAAGCTCGACATCGCGCTGACCGGCAATGCCGATGCACCTGCGCTGCGCACCGCGATGCGGCAGGCGATCGAGCAGAGCGAGGACATGCTCGACCTGTTCGCCGCGATCCTCAGCATTTCGGAGGTCGAGGCGGGCGGCGCGGTCGTGCGCATGGCGCCGCTGGACCTGAGCGGGCTGATGATCGATCTCGCCGATTCCTATCAGTTTTCGGCCGAGGATGCCGGGCGGCCCTTTTCGCGCGATATCGCGCCCGACATCACCCTCGAGGCCAATCGCGAACTGATCGCGCAGCTGGTCGTGAACCTGCTCGACAATGCCCTGCGCCACACGCCGCCCGGCACCGCGATCGGCATCGCGCTGTCCGCCGACCAGGACAGCGTGCGTCTGGCGGTCAGCGATCATGGGCCCGGTATTCCCGAAACGGAACGCGAGCGCGTATTCGCCCGGTTCGCGCGGCTGGAGAGCAGCCGCACCACGCCCGGCCACGGCCTGGGCCTCAGCCTGGTGGCGGCCATTGCCAGGGCGCACGGCGGCACCGTGCGTCTCGAGGACAATCATCCCGGAGTGACATTCATGGTGACCCTGCCGCGGAGGCTGCGATGAAGCGTGCCTCGCTTGGTCTGTTGTTGGCGGGTAGCCTGCTCTCGGGCTGCCAGACCTATCGGGCCGCGCCGCTGTCTGCGCCGTCCGACGTACTTGCGCCGCCCGACCCCGCGATCCTCTCGGCCGATGCCGCGACAATCGACCGGCCGTTCCTGACGCCGCAACCGATCGACCTGTCGCAACCCCTGACGCCCAACGCGCTGGCAGTGATCGCAGTGCTGGAGAATCCCGATCTCAAGGCGCAGCGGGCCAAATCTGGCGTGACCGATGCCCAGGCCTTTGCCGCCCGGCTGCTGCCCGATCCGAGCTTCCAGGCGAATTTCGACAAGATCCTGTCGGGGCCGGACGTGTTCAACGCGTTCGGCGGGCAGCTCGCGCTCGACATTGGCCAGCTCCGCACGGCGCGGGTCACGCGCGAAGCGGGTGAGGCGAGCAAGCGCCAGGTGCGGCTCGATCTCGCCTGGGCCGAATGGCAGACGGCGGGGCAGGCGCGATTGCAGGGCGTGCGCGTGCTTGCGCTGACCGACCAGCTCGCCATCGCCCGGACCAGCGCCGCCGCGGCGGAGAAGCTGTTCCAGGCGACTCAGCGCGCCACCGGCCGCGGCGATATCGCCGCGAGCGACCTGGACAGCCGCCGCCAGGCATTGCTCGATATGACCGACAAGCTGCGCGTCGCCGAGCGCGATCTCGCCGCGGCGAAGGGCGATCTCAACAGGATGCTCGGCCTGCCACCCGAGACCGAGCTGCGCCTCGCCGCCCCCGCCGATCCAGTCGCGCCGCCCGACAGCGCCACGCTCGTCGCCCAGGCGATCGGGCGCCGGCTCGATCTCCAGGCCCTGCGCGCCGGCTATGGTGTGGCCGAGGCCGATCTGCACAAGGCCGTACTCGACCAGTTCCCCAACCTCTCGCTCACCGTGGCGGGCGCGCGCGACACGGCCGACAATTATACCGTCGGCCCGGCGGTGGGCTTCACCCTGCCGTTGTGGAACCGCAATCGCGGCGGCATCGCCATCGCCAAGGCGACTCGCGAGCAGCTCCACGCCGAATATGATGCGCGGCTGTTCCAGACTCGCGCCGAGATCGACGCGGCGATCAGCGCGCTCGTCACCGTGCGCCGGCAAAAGGCCGAACTGATCGCGCAGATGCCCGCGCTGGAACGCTTCGCCGCCAGCACCGAGCGTGCCGCGAAACGCGGTGACCTTGCCCCCGCCACCGCCGATACCGCCGCGCAGGCCCTGCGCGACCGTCGCCTCACCCTCCGCCAGCTCGACCAGCAGATCGCCGAGCAGACCATCGCGCTCGAATTGCTCTCGGGCGGCCCCGCCGAAGGATGGACCAAATGAAGTTCTACGCACCGCTCATTCCCCTGATCCTGCTCGCCGGGTGCGGCGGGGGCGCCGCGCCCGAAGCGGCCGCGCCCGACGCCGTCGCCCAGGTCCGCACCGGCATTGCCGAGTCCGGCGCGTCGAGCGACACCGTCGGCGTCTATGGCGCGACCGAGGCCGGCCCCGGCGGCGAACAGTCGGTCGTGGTACCGGCCGAGGCGATCATCGCCTCGATCGTCGCGCCGACCGGCACGGCGGTAGGCGCCGGGCAGACCATCGCGCTGCTGCGGCCGAGCCCGACCACCCGGCTCGACATCGCCAAGGCAAGCAGCGACGCGGCGGCGGCCGGGGCTGCCTATGCCCGTGCACGGCGGCTGCGCGCCGACGGCCTGGTCAGCGACGCCGATGTCGAGACCGCCCGCGCGGCAGCCGCGACCGCCAATGCGACGCGCGCCAATCTGGGCATCAAGGGCGGCGCACTGGCGCTGCGCGCGCCGATCGCCGGCACCGTGCGCAACCTGACCGCCAGGCCGGGCGACCAGCTCGCGGCAGGCGCGACGCTCGCAACCGTCGCCGCGCAGGGTGATCTGCGCGCGCGTTTCGGCATGGATCCGGTGCTTGCCCAGCGCGTCCATCCCGGGCAGCCGATCAGCATCGATACGATCAACGGCAGCGCACCCGCCAGGGTGGCCGTGGTCGGCGTCGATCCGCAAATCGATCCGACCACCCGACTCGCCTCGGTCTATGTCCGCATTCCCGCCGCGCTGCATCTCGGCGCGGGCGAGCCGCTCCGCGCGACGCTTCAGGTCGGTGCAAGCAGCACCGGCATCACCATCCCCTATGCGGCGCTGCTCGATGACGGCGGCCGCAGCTATGTGTTCGTCGTGAAGAACGGCGTGGCGAAGAGCCGCGACGTTTCGCCCGGCAATTCGGCGGGCGATCGCATCCAGATCCTGAAGGGCCTTCAGCCCGGCGAGAAGGTCGTGACCGAGGGCGGCACCGCGCTCGAGGACGGCATGAAAGTCACCGAACAGGGCGGAGCGGCAAAGTGAGAGAGGTCCTGAACCGCCATCGCCGGTCGATCTGGCTCTGCGTCTTCCTGGTCACGCTTGCCGGCCTGGTCGCGGCGACGCGGCTGCCCGTCACCCTGTTCCCGCATATCGATTATCCGCGCGTCGTCGTCTCGATCGATGCCGGCGAGCGCGACGCGGCGCAGATGGCGGCCGACATCACCCGTCCTGCCGAGATCGCGCTGCGCGCGATCCCCGGCGTCACCCAGATCCGATCGACCACCAGCCGCGGCTCGGCCGAGGTCGCGATCAGCTTCGGCTGGGGCGACGACATGGTCGCGGCGACGCTCGCCACGCAGGGTGCGCTCGCGACGATCGCGCCCGATCTGCCGGCGGGCACGCGCTTCAGCGTGCGCCGATCGGACCCCACGATCTTTCCCGTGCTCGGCATCTCGCTGACGTCGAGCAAGCGCGACGGCGTGTCGCTCGAGCAGCTCGCCCAGCTGAAGCTTCGGCCCATCCTCTCGACCGTGCCCGGCGTGGCGGGCGTGGACGTGCTGGGCGGCTCGACCCCCGAGGTCGAGGTCGAGGTCGATCCGGCGCGGCTCCAGACGCTCGGCCTGACCATAACCGACGTCACCACCGCGCTTGGCAGCGCGAACAGCGTGGCCGCGGTCGGCAAGATCGAGGATCGCCACCGGCTCTACCTCGCTCTGGTCGAGGACCGGCTGGTCAACGAAGCCGATATCGCCGCGATCCCGGTCAAGGCCGGCACGACCCCCGGCGCGGGCGTCGCCACGCTCGGTCAGATCGCGACGATCCGCCGCGCGCCCGCGCCCGCCTGGACCAAGGTCACCTCGAACGGCACTGACGCCGTGCTGGTCAATATCCGCCAGACGCCCACCGCCGACGCGGTGAAGCTGGTGCAACAGGTCGATGAACGGCTGAAGGGCGCGTCGCTGCCCGCCGATGTGAAGGTCAGCGTCTTCTACGACCAGTCGGAGCTGGTGACGGGCGCGGCCAATGCCGTGCGCGACGCCATCCTGCTCGGCGCGGTCCTGGCCGGCGTGGTGCTGTTCCTGTTCCTGCGCAGTTGGCGCCTGATGGTCATCACCGCCGCGTTGCTGCCGGCGGTGCTCGCGGCGACCTGCCTTGCGCTCTACGCGCTGCACATGAGCTTCAACATGATGACGCTCGGCGGCATGGCCGCGGCGGTCGGCCTGGTGGTCGACGACGCAGTGGTGATGCTCGAGCATCTCATGCGGCGCCTGCAGGAGGCGGAGAACAGGGACGAGCGCCCGTCGATGCTGGCGGCGGCGCGTGAAATGGCCAAGCCGCTGTTCGGCTCGACCGCGGCGACGATCGTCGTGTTCCTGCCGCTCGCCTTCATCTCGGGCGTCACCGGCGGCTTCTTCAAGGCGCTGGCGGTGACGATGACCGCGGCGCTGGTCGTGTCGCTGCTCTATGCCCGGTTCGTGCTGCCGATCATCGCCGATCGCTGGCTCACCGAAAAGGATGCCGAGGCGGCCGAGAAGGCGGATCGCTTCACCGGCGCGCTCGGCAGCCGGTACGAGAAGGTCGCGACCCGCGCCTTTGCCCGCCCCGGCCTGTTCACCGGGATCGGCGTCGCCGCGCTGATCGTGATCGGCGCCTTCGCCTGGACTCACCTGCAATCGGGCTTCATGCCAGTGATGGATGAAGGCGGCTTCGTGCTCGACTACAAGGCGAAGTCGGGCGCGGCGCTGTCCGACACCGACCGGCTGCTCCGCCAGCTCGAAAAGATCATCCGCGAGACACCCGAGGTTACCGGCTATTCCAGGCGGACCGGCGTACAGCTCGGCGGCGGCCTGACCGAGGCCGATGAGGGCGATTTCTTCATCCGCCTGAAATCCGGATCGCGCCGGCCGATCGACGAAGTGATGACCGAGATCCGCGACAAGGCGCAGGCAAGCGTGCCGGGGCTCCAGATCGAGACGGTGCAGTTGATGGAGGATCTGATCGGCGATCTCACCGCCGTGCCCCAGCCGATCGAGGTCAAGCTGTTCGGCGACGACCAGACTCAGCTCGCGGACGCAGCGGGCAAGGTCGCCGAGACGATCGGCAAGATCAGCGGCGTGGTCGAGGTGCAGGACGGCCTGCGCGTCGCCGGCGACGCGATCATCATCAAGGTCGACCGGGCCGCGGCGGCGCTGGCGGGGCTGGATCCCGATGCGGTGGCGAAGCAGATCGAGACTCAGATCGGCGGCACCGTCGCCACTCAGATCCTGTCGGGCGAGCAGGTCATCGACGTGCGTGTCCGCCTGCCGCAGGAACTGCGCCAGCGCGCCGATGCGCTGAATGCGCTGACGGTACGCGCCGCCGACGGCCGGGCGGTGGCGCTGCGGGCCATCGCGCAGGTCAGCATCGCCGCCGGCCAGCGCCAGATCACCCGCGAGGATCTCGCCCCCTTCATTCCCGTCACCGCGCGGCTCGAAGGCAAGGATCTCGGATCGGGGATCAAGGAAGTGCAGGCGGCGGTCGCCGCGCTTCACCTGCCCTCGACCATCCGGGTCGATTATGGCGGCCTCTACGCCCAGCAGAAACAGTCGTTCAGCGATCTGACCACGGTGTTCGTCGCCGACCTGCTGCTCTCCGCGCTGCTGCTGACCCTGCTCTACGAGCAATGGGCCTTTACCGGGGCGGTGATCGGGACGGTGCTGTTGTCGACCACGGCGGTGTTTTTCGGCCTGTGGCTGACCGGGACCGAGCTCGACATCTCCGCGCTGATGGGACTGACCATGGTGATCGGCATGATCACCGAGCTGGCGATCTTCTACCTGGCCGAGCTGGTGCCCGATGCGCCGGTCGACGCGGCAAGCCTGCTCGAAGCGGGCAAGGCGCGGCTTCGCCCAATCGTGATGTCGGCGCTGATCGCAATCCTGACGCTGCTCCCGCTGGCGCTCGGCATCGGCCGGGGATCGGGCCTGCAGAAACCGCTGGCGACCGCGATCATCTTCGGTCTCGCCATCGGCGCGCCTTTGGTCCTGACGATCCTGCCGACCCTGGTGCTGGTGCTGACGAAGCGTCGGCGGCGGAAGGAGGCGCCCGATGACGGCCCGGTCCTGGCGCCTGCCTGAAGGCGGCCGATGGATCGTGACATCTGCGCTCCGACCCTGCACATCGCGCAGTGCAGGTCACCTGACGCTGGAGGAGATGCCGCATGGACCGATATACTGGCGGATGCCTGTGTGGCGATGTTCGGATCGAGGCGTCGGGGCGACCCTATCGGGTCGGGCTTTGTCATTGTCTCGACTGCCGCAAACATCACGGCGCCCTGTTCCACGCATCCGCGATATTTCCCGAGGACGCGGTGACGATCGAAGGCGAGACGCGCGACTATGGCGGGCGATGCTTCTGCCCCCGCTGCGGCTCTCCCGTCTTCGCGCGGAGCGAGGACGAGATCGGGGTGAATCTGGGCGCGCTGGACGCGCCCGACCAGCTGATGCCGAGCTATGAACTCTGGACTGTCCGCCGCGAGGCTTGGCTGCCGGCCTTTCCGCTAAGGGGATATGAGCGTGATCGAGGCGTGGGGCGGTTCGAGGCATAGGTTGCGGGCCGCCGGCTTGAGGTTATGAATCGGTGGCATGAGACCCATGCTGGGCTTGCTGGCACTGATCCTCGCCCTGGGGCTTGCCCCTGCCGCGAGCGCGCGGCGCGACGGCGGCAAGACGGGTGACCTTGTCCTGTTCGGCAAGCTGGAAAACCTGGACTATCAGGCGCTCGACGAGTTCGGCCTCAATGGCCGGATGACAGCCCGTCTTCGCGTAACGCGCGTGGTTCGCGGACACGTCTCGTCGCCGGCTCTGATGATCCGCTATATCGCGCACACCAATTTGCCGGAAGACAGCGAACTGCGCTTCCATCTTCGCCGCGATGATGACGGTACCTACATGGTGTGCGGCGACGGCGGGCGCGGTTATATTTGCCGCTGATGGCGGCCAGGCGCTGCGACGCCTTGCCAGCCGCCTTTCGTCCCGGCAGCATCCGGCCATTGCGGGCGTTTTGGGGAGTGGGCAATGTCGAACGAAGTCGGTCCCGTCCTGAACCGGAATGCGGTGGTGGAGTTGCGGGTGCAGATCTCGCCCGTCGGCCTGCTGTCGATCGCCGCCATCGTCCTGGCTGGCGCGGTGGTCACCGGGGTCGCGATCCGGGAAGCGCGGCGGCCGGTGCTGCCGCGCCTGAAGCGGGGCGGGGACGAAGGCGGGCTTCAGCGCTGAGTGTAAGATGGTCGACGCGTCACCAGCCCCCACCGACGTGAGCATCGTCAACGCGCTTGAGGCCGTCTACCACGCTTTCGAGGTTCCGGTGCCGTCAACGATCGAAGGGTGCCCCTGCTGCATCGCTACACGCGGCGTCGATATTTTGCTGACGACGCCGTTGCGTGACCTTACCGGCCAGGCGCTTTGGCGGTACGTCTCAGGCGTGTTCTACACGGTAGGTAGCGTGCAGGATTTCCGGTATTTCCTGCCGCGTATTCTGGACATATCGGTCAACGATCCGGGAAACGCCAACGGCCCCGAGATCGTGCTGGGAAAGCTGGGACTGGCAAACTGGCAGACATGGTCCTCCCGCGAGCGGCGGGCGATCGAAGGGCTCGTTGACGCATGGTTCGAACGGGCGCTGTCGCAGGATCTGGCGGGCGGTGACGACTATTGGATCGGTGGTGAGGTTGAAAGCGTGCTCTGCGGAGCTGCACGAGCAGGCTTTTCCCTCGATCGATGGCTCGTCCGTTTGCAAGAGCCCTTCGCGGCGCCAGTCCTGGCAGATTTGAGGGAGCGGGTTCCAGGCCAGCTATCGGGGTTCTGGAAGGATGCGCCCGCCGGTTTGAGGGAATTGTCGACGTTTCTTTCGCGGGGGAGGGCCTAGATTCGCTGCTGGCCCATTTTGCGGGCATTGCGGCGTCTTTCCATCACTGGCACTCGTGGCGCCATGCTTCACCTTCCAACCGAGCACGCGCTATGGGTCGTCGAATATGGCGAGACCGACGAAAATGAGCTGACGATCATCCTCATCGAGGCCAAAGTCTCCTCCGAGCTCGTGCACACTGAAGTTGGTCCAGCGCATCCGATCTACCCGGACGACAGCAGTGCGGTATTCACGGTGACGTGGAGCGATTATGTTGCATTCGCGGTGAGAAACGAGAGCTTCGCCCTCCCGGAAGAGGGGGCGCCCATCGGATATGGCCTCGGGATAAAGGCTCACTCGCATTTTCGAGCCTATGTTGCCGCTTCAACATTTGCCGATGATGAATATCCCGGCCCTCTGACCCATTGGTTCTTGAATGCCGAGAGGCATTGCTTCGATATCATTTCTACCAACGCGCCAGGGATTGGCGAGTTGGGTCCGGAAGAAGCTGCGATCATGCGGGCACGATATCGGTAGGTCCGTTAGCTGGCACCAACAGGCATTCGTGATCTGATGCAGCCCGAACCGAATAGCCCCCTCAGATCGGCAGCCGTGTCGTCGCCTTCACTTCTTCCAGCACTGCATAGGTTCGCGTCTCGCGCACGCCCGGGATGCTGGTCAGGATCTCCCCCAGGAAGCGGCGATAGGCCGCCATGTCCGCCACCCGCACCTTGAGCAGATAGTCGAACCCGCCCGCGACCATATGGCATTCGAGCACTTCGGGGATGTCGCCGACCTGCGCCGCAAAGGCCGTGAACACGTCGTCGGTGGTACGGTCGAGCACCACCTCGACGAAGATCAGCAGCGCCTGGCCCAGCTTCGCGGGGTCGAGCAACGCGGTGTAGCCCGCGATCACGCCGCTCGCCCGCAAGCGCTTCACCCGGTCGAAACAGGCCGCCGGGGACAGGCCCGCCCGGCTCGCCAGCTCCTGGTTGGTGATGCGGCCGTCCTCCTGCAGGATGCGCAGGATTCGCAGGTCGACGGCATCGGCCGAAGATTCCACGACACGGACGCTCATGTGTAAGATTTCTTCGGCATCGATGCCGATATAACGAAGCACGTTCAGTGACGAAAGCGGTATGACGAAGATGTCCACTCCTCTCCGCCAACCCGCCAAGGAAACCCGATGCCACGCTCGCCCTGGGACATGATCGACGACGCCAAATATCGCGACGAGGCGGAGACCATCGCCGATCTGCTCGCGCACCAGCCCTTGTCCTTCCCCGAGCGCAAGGCCGTCGTGGCCGAGGCGATCGCGCTGGTGGAATCGGCGCGGTCGGCGGCGAAGAAACAGGGCGTGGTCGAGGATTTCCTCCAGCAATTCTCGCTCGGCACGCGCGAGGGGCTTGCGCTGATGTGCCTCGCCGAGGCGTTGCTGCGCGTGCCCGACGCCGAGACGCGCGACCGGCTGATCGCGGAGAAGATCGGCTCGGCCGACTGGGCCAGCCATGTCGGCAAGTCCGACAGCCTGTTCGTCAACGCCTCGACCTGGGGCCTGCTGCTCACCGGCAAGCTGGTCGAGGCGGATGAGACGGCGAAGAAGGACATCGGCGGCTATATCAAGCGCATCGCCGCGCGCATCGGCGAGCCGGTGATCCGCCAGGCCGTGGCCGCCGCCGTGCGCATCATGGGCGAGCAGTTCGTGCTCGGCCGCACGATCGAGGCAGCGCTCGCGCGGGCGAAGAAGGAAGACACGCTCTGCTCCTTCGACATGCTCGGCGAGGGCGCCCGGACCGAAGTCGATGCCGCACGCTTCGAGCAGATCTATGCCGAGGCGATCGAGACCGTCGGCAAGGCCGCCGCCGGTGCCGGACCGGAGCTTGGCCATGGCGTCTCGGTCAAGCTCTCCGCGCTCCACCCGCGCTACGAAGCCGTGCAGGAAGCCCGCGTGTGGGACGAGCTGTATCCGCGCGTGAAGCGCCTCGCGCTGATCGCCGCGCGCCATGACCTCAATTTCGCGATCGACGCCGAGGAAGCCGATCGCCTCGTCCTCTCGCTCAAACTGGTCGACCGGCTGGTGCGCGAACCCGAGCTCGGCGACTGGAAGGGGCTCGGCGTCGTGGTCCAGGCCTATCAGAAGCGCGCGCCACTGGTGATCGCCGCGCTCGCCGATCTGGCGAAGGACAGCGGGCGCCGGATCATGATCCGCCTGGTCAAGGGCGCCTATTGGGACAGCGAGATCAAGCGCGCTCAGGTCGCCGGCCGCCCCGATTACCCCGTCTACACCACCAAGGCCGCGACCGATCTCAGCTACCTCGTCTGCGCCAAAGCACTGATCGATGCGTCGCCCGCGCTGTACCCTCAATTCGCGTCGCACAATGCGCATACCCTCGCCGCAGTGCGCCACATGGCCGATGCGGCGGGCGTCCGCATCGAGCATCAGCGGCTGCACGGCATGGGCGAGGCGCTCTATGCCGGCGCCGACCAGCGTTATGGCGGCATCATCCTGCGCGCCTATGCGCCCGTCGGCGGGCATGAGGAGCTTTTGCCCTATCTCGTCCGTCGCCTGCTCGAAAATGGCGCGAACACCAGCTTCGTTCATGCCCTGCTCGATGAGGAAATCCCGGCGGCCGACGTCGTCCGCGATCCGATCGCGATCGTCGAGGCGCACCCTAATGCGCATGCCAAGATCCCGGTGCCGCCGCGACTCTACGGCGCTGCCCGGCGCAACTCGCAGGGGCGCGACTTCTCGCTGGCCGCCGCGCGCGACACCGCGAACAAGGCGCTCGCCATGGTCCGCGCCGAGAAGGTCAGCGCCGGCCCGATGATCGGCGGCAAGCTGGTCAAGCGCCCCGTCGAACCCGTCACCAACCCCGCCGACCGCAGCATGACGATCGGCCAGGTCGGCAGCGCGGTACCCGCCGATATCGATGCGGCGATCAAGCTTGCGCGCAAAGCCCAGCCAGGCTGGAATGCGCTGACCGGCACGGGCCGCGCTGTCGTGCTGCGCGCCATGGCCGATGCGCTGGAGGCGGAAGAGGACCGGCTCGTCGCCCTGCTCTCGCTCGAAGCGGGCAAGACGCTCAACGACGGCGTCGCCGAAGTGCGCGAGGCCGTCGATTTCTGCCGCTATTATGCGATGCTCGCGGAACGCCAGTTCGGCGCGGCGGTGATCCTCGACGGCCCGGTCGGCGAAGTGAACAGCCTGGAGCTTCATGGCCGCGGCGTGTTCGCCTGCATCTCGCCGTGGAATTTCCCGCTGGCGATCTTCACCGGCCAGATCGCCGCCGCGCTCGCCGCCGGCAATGCCGTGCTGGCCAAGCCCGCCGAGCAAACCCCGCTGATCGCGGCCGAGGCCGTGCGGATCTATCACAAGGCCGGGCTCGATCCGGCGTTGCTTGCTCTGGTGCCGGGTGACGGCGCCGTGGTCGGCGCGGCGCTGGTCGCGCATCCGGGCATCGACGGGGTCGCCTTCACCGGCGGCACCGACACGGCGGGATCGATCAACCGCACGCTCGCGGCCCGCCCCGGCCCGATCGTACCCTTCATCGCCGAGACCGGCGGGCTCAACGGCATGTTTGTCGATTCGACCGCGCTGCGCGAGCAGGTGGTCGACGATGTCATCCTCTCCGCCTTCGGCTCGGCCGGGCAGCGTTGTTCGGCGCTGCGCCTGCTCTATCTCCCTAACGACACCGCCGAGGAGACGATCGCCACCCTGATCGGCGCGCTGGAGGCACAGGTCCTCGCCAACCCCAGCGACCCCGCCACCGACATCGGCCCGGTGATCGACGAAGAAGCGCGTAGCGCGCTCGACAAGCACGTCGTCCGGCTGGAGAAGGAAGCGCGCATCCTTGCCAGGCTCGATCCGGGCGCACGCGGCAGAAGCGGCAGCTTTTTCGGCCCGGTCATCGCCGAGGTGCCGACCCCCGATTTCCTCGAACGCGAGGTGTTCGGCCCGATCCTCCACATCTATCGTTACGATCCGAATGATCTTGAGGCCGTCGCGGGCAAGCTGGCGGCGCGCGGCTATGGCCTCACGCTCGGCGTGCACAGCCGGATCGACCTCTTCGCCGAGGAAGTGCGCGCGGCAGTGCCCGCCGGGAACGTGTACGTAAACCGCTCGATCATCGGCGCGGTGGTCGGCGTCCAGCCGTTCGGCGGAGAGGGCCTGTCGGGCACCGGCCCCAAGGCCGGCGGCCCGCACGCGCTGCTGCGTTATGCGCTGGAACGGGCGGTCTCGGTCAACATCACGGCGCAGGGCGGCGACCCCGCGTTGCTCAACCTGTGACCATCGGAGCTTGACCGCGGTCGGCGCGTTACGGATAGACGGGCGCTGAGGCGTCCGATGGCGCGTAACGGCAAAGAAGGAAACGACGTGGCGGCTGACAAGATGGACATCGACCTGTCGACGCTTCTCGACAATGAACACGAGCAGCAGGTCGAGTTCACCGGCGAAGTGGACGGCGACGATTACGAATTCGCGGTGCAATATGCGGTGCTCGAAGCGCTGAGCGGCGATGCGCCGGACGACGACGCGATCGACATGTTCAACCGCTTCAGCGACACGATCGCCGAGGCGGGCCTGGTCGCGCTCGCGCGCAACAGCGACCAGGACCTGATCGTGATCAGCGAGAACGACCTGGAATAGGGGCGCTCTCGGCCTCGCCTCGCGCTTCCTTGTGCTCCCGCGAAAGCGGGAGTCTCGACTCTACCGCAGCCGCTCCACCAGCGCACGCGCCGCGGCGGTAACGTCAGCCCAGGTCGTCTCGAACCCCTCGTCCGTCCCGTAATAAGGATCCTGTACCGCCTCGCCCTCGCGCCCGCTCACCAGGTTCAGCAACAGGTCGAGCTCGGCGGTCGCATCATGCGGGGCGATCGCGCGCAAATCCCGGAGGTTCTGGGCGTCGAGCGCGAAGATATGGCTGAACCGGCGAAAGTCTTCCGCCTCCACCTGCCGCCCGCGATAGCCGGAAATGTCGATGCCGTGGCGCTTCGCCGTGGCCAGCGCGCGCCGGTCCGGGGCATGGCCGATATGCCAGTCGCCGGTTCCGGCCGAATCCGCCGCCGCATCGAGCCCTGTACGCTCGGCTTCCGCACGAAACGCGGCTTCGGCGAGAGGGGAACGGCAGATATTGCCGAGACAGACGAACAGGATGGCTGGCGGCGTGGGGCGGTCGGTCATCGTGCCGGGATAGGGCGCGGCGCCGGCTTTGTCACCGCGGCGTGAAATCCTCGACCAGGTCGTAGCGGTCGCCGGGGAAGACCTGCCGCGCAAAGGTCACGGGCGGGCCGTTGCGCCAGGTCCAGCGCTCGATCTGCAGGCACGGCGCCTGCGTCGCGATGTGGAGTTGCCGCGCGACGGCGGGGGCAGCGGCGACCGCACTGATCCGGTGGCGCGCGTCGGTCCAGGGCACATGGCCGAGCAGCCAGGTGCCCGGCGCCACCGCACTGAAATCCACCTCCTCCGCTTCGGGTACGGTGCCGAGGTCGAGCCAGCGCTCCTCCCAGCCAAAGGGATCCGCGCCGGCATGATGCACGCCGCCCAGCCGTAGCCATCGCCCGGCGGTGCGCGTCTCGACCTCGTCCGGCGGGCTGGTGTCGATGCTGCGCGACGCCAGCGCCCAGCGATAGGCTTCGCCGCGCGCCGCGATCAGCGCGCCGATATCGGGCACGCCGACCACGGCGGAGCGGATGCGCGGATGCGCGACGAACGATCCGGCGCGTCGCCGCCGCTCGATCAGGCCTTCGCGCGCGAGGTGGCTCAGTGCCTTGTTCGCGGTCGCGCGGGCGCAGCCATAGGTCACGACCAGCTCATGCTCGAACGGGATGCGCGTGCCGGGCGCCCATTCGCCGGAGCGGATGCGCTCCTCGATCTCGCGCCGGATGCGCGCCTCGATCGTCATCCGATCAGGCGGGCGAGCACGGCCGTATAGCGCCGTCTGATCTCATCGCCCCGCACATGCCTGCCGCCCTCCACCAGCCGGATACCCCGGCGCCAGACACAGTCTATCCCGTCTCGCGCCGCAAAGATCCAGCTGTCGAGCAGCCGGTCGCCCGATCGCGCGGCAAAGGCGGGATCGTTCGCGTCGAGCGACACCAGGTCCGCGGACCGGCCGATCGCGATCCCGCCTTCGACGCCCAGCGCGCGCGATCCGCCCGCCAATGCTCCGTTGAACAGCGTCGCGCCGATCGACGCCCGCGCACCCGCCAGCACGCAGCGTTCGCGCCGCGTCAGCCGCTGGCCATATTCGAGCAGGCGCAGTTCCTCGGTCGCCGAGATCAGCACATTGGAATCGCTGCCGATCCCGAACGCGCCACCTTCGGCAAGATAGGCGGCGGCCGGGAAGATCCCGTCGCCGAGATTGGCCTCGGTGATCGGGCACAGGCCAGCGACCGCGCCGCTCCCGGCGATGGCCGCGCGTTCGGCATCGGTGACATGAGTCGCATGGACCAGGCACCAGCGTTCATCGACCGGCATTGCGTCGAACAGCAAGTCGACCGGGCGCTTGCCGCTCCAGGCGAGACAATCGGCCACCTCCTTGAGCTGCTCGGCGATATGGATGTGGACCGGGCCGCCCGCCGCCAGCGGCAGGATCGCCGCGATCTCCTCGGGCATCGCCGCGCGCAGACTGTGCGGCGCGATGCCGACCACCGCGTCCGGACCAGCAACGCGGCGCGCGCCCTCGACCAGCCGCGCGAAACTGTCGGGGTCGCTCAGGAAACGCCGCTGTGCCGCGCCGGGCACCGCTCCGCCAAAACCGCCATGGGCATAGAAGACCGGTAACAGCGTGAGGGCGATCCCGCTCGTCTCGGCCGCCGCGGCGATCCGTGCCGCCATCTCGGCGGGGTCGGCATAGGGCCGGCCGTCGACATCATGATGGAGATAGTGGAACTCGCCGACGCGCGTGAACCCGGCCTCGAGCATCTCGACATAAGCGAGCGCCGCGATCGCCTCGACATCCTCCGGGCCGAGCCGGTCGAGGAAGCGGTACATCAGGTCGCGCCATGACCAGAAATCGTCGCCGGTCGTGCCGCGCTGTTCCGCCAGGCCGGCCATGCCGCGCTGGAACGCGTGGCTGTGGAGATTGGGCAGGCCGGGCAGGCCGATCCGGTGGCGCTCGTCGCCCGACGCGGGGTCGACGTCGGTCGCGATGGCGGAGACCAGCCCGTCGACTATCTCCAGCCGGACATGATCGGCCCAGTCGGTGCCGACCAGCGCGGTCTCGAACCACAAAGCGGACATCGGCACCTCCTGCGAATATGTCTAGACATATTCACCGCTTTGGCCAAGTCTGTATCGCATGACGACTCCGGACCCTCCCCGCTGCGACCGGCTGTGGCACAATGCCCGACTGATGACGTGCGCCGACCGGGGCCTCGGCATCGTTGAGGACGGCGTGGTCGCGGCGCGCGATGGTCGGATCACCTATGCCGGGCCCGCCAGCGGAGCCTTGGCCTTCGACGCGGCCGAGACGGACGACTGCGCGGGTCGTTGGATCACCCCGGGCCTGATCGATTGCCACACCCATCTGGTCCATGCCGGCGACCGCGCGCGCGAATTCGAGATGCGGCTCGACGGCGCGACCTATGAGGAGATCGCCCGGGCCGGTGGCGGTATCCGATCGACCATGGCGGCGACCCGCGCCGCGAGCGAGGCCGACCTGGTCGCGACCGCGCTGCCCCGTCTCGATGCGCTGATCGCGGAGGGTGCCACGACGGTCGAGGTCAAGTCGGGCTACGGCCTCACGCTCGACGACGAACTGAAGATGCTGCGTGCGGCAAAGGCCTTGGGCGAGGCCCGCCGGGTCCGCATCCGCACCACCTTCCTCGGCGCCCACGCGCTTCCGCCCGAATATGCCGACGACCCCGAGAGCTATATCGACCTGGTCTGCGACTCGATGATCCCCGCTATCGCCGGCATCGCTGATGCGGTCGACGCGTTCTGCGAAGGCATCGGTTTCACCGCCACGCAGACTGAACGCGTCTTCGCCGCCGCAGCCGCGCACGGCCTGCCGGTCAAGCTCCACGCCGAGCAATTGTCTAATCTCCACGGCGCCGCACTCGCCGCGCGCTACGGCGCGCTGTCGGCGGATCATCTCGAATATCTCGACGAAGCCGGCATCGCCGCGATGGCGCAGAGCGGCACTGTCGCCACCCTGTTGCCCGGCGCCTTCTACTTCGTGCGGGAGACGAAGCTGCCGCCGATCGCGGCGCTCCGTGCCGCCGGCGTGCCGATCGCGCTGGCGACCGACTGCAACCCCGGCACCTCGCCGCTCACGTCGCTGCTGCTGGTCATGAACATGGGCGCGACGCTGTTCCGGCTCACCGCCACGGAATGCCTGCGCGGCGTCACGATCAACGCCGCCCGCGCGCTCGGCCTGCAGGACGAGATCGGCACGCTCGAGGCGGGCAAGGCCTGCGACCTCGCCATCTGGGATGTGGGGCACCCCTCCGAACTCGTCTATCGCATGGGCTTCAACCCGCTCCATGCCCGTATCTGGAGCGGCCAATGAGCGCGATCATCCTGAAACCCGGCCCCTTGAAACCTGGGGCCGTGCCGCTGGCAGAGTGGCGCGCCATCTATCGCGGCGCGGACGTTCGGCTCGATCCTGCATCGGCCGGCGCGATCGCCGCCAGCGCCGCCGCGGTCGAGCGCATCCTCGCCCGGGGCGAGCCGGTCTATGGCATCAACACCGGCTTCGGAAAGCTCGCCAGCGTGCGGATCGAGGCATGCGATCTGGCGACGCTCCAGCGCAACATCGTGCTGAGCCATTCGGCCGGGACGGGCGGGCCGTCGCCAGTGCCGGTCGTCCGGCTGATGCTGGCGCTGAAGCTCGCCAGCCTCGCCCAGGGCGCCTCGGGCGTGCGGCCGGAAACGGTCGCCCTGCTCGAGGCCATGCTGGTGAAGGGGCTCACGCCAGTGATCCCTGGACAAGGCTCGGTCGGCGCCTCGGGCGATCTCGCCCCGCTCGCGCACATGGCCGCGACGATGATCGGTGTCGGCGACATGCTCGTCGATGGCCGGCGCTTGCCCGCGGCCGACGCGCTCGCCGTAGCCGGCCTCGTCCCGCTGACGCTCGGGCCGAAGGAGGGCCTGGCGCTGCTCAACGGCACGCAATTCTCCACCGCCAACGCCCTGGCCGGGCTGTTCGAGGCGGAGCGGCTGCACCAGTCGGCCCTTGTCACCGGCGCGCTGTCGACCGAGGCGGCCAAGGGTTCGGATACGCCGTTCGATCCGCGCATCCATGCGCTTCGCCGCCATGCCGGTCAGATCGAGACGGCGGCGGCGCTCCGTAATCTGATGGCGGGCTCGGCGATCCGCGCCTCGCACGCGACGGGCGACGAACGCGTGCAGGATCCCTATTGCCTGCGCTGCCAGCCCCAGGTGATGGGCGCGGTGCTCGACCTGCTGCGCCAGGCCGCCGTAACGCTGGAGGACGAAGCGAACGGCGTCTCCGACAATCCGCTGATCTTCCCGGAAACCGACGAGGCGCTGTCGGGCGGGAATTTCCACGCCGAGCCCGTTGCCTTCGCCGCCGACATGATCGCGCTCGCCCTGTGCGAGATCGGCTCGATCGCCGAGCGCCGCATCGCGATGCTGGTCGATCCCGCGCTGTCCGGGCTGCCGGCCTTCCTGACCCCGCAGCCCGGGCTCAATTCCGGCTTCATGATCCCGCAGGTGACGGCGGCCGCGCTCGTCTCGGAGAACAAGCAGCGCGCTTATCCCGCGAGCGTGGATTCGATCCCCACCTCGGCCAATCAGGAGGACCATGTCTCGATGGCCGCGCATGGCGCCCGCCGCCTGCTCGACATGGCGGAGAATCTCGGCGCGGTGATCGGCATCGAACTGCTCGCCGCGGTGCAGGGCTGCGACTTCCACGCGCCGCTGGTGTCGTCCGATGCGCTGGAGGCGGCGCGCGCGCGGTTGCGGCAGGAGGTGCCGTGGCTGGACCATGACCGCCATATGCATCCCGATATGGAGGCGGCGAACGCGATCATCCGTTCGGGGGCTTTGGTCGAGGCTGTGAACGTCGCTCTTCCAGGCGTCGCGACATGAGTGCCGCGCCCACCACCTGCCGTCACCCCGGACTTGTTCCGGGGTCCATTTCTCCACATGCGCTGTCGTCGCCTGCCGCACGATGGATGCCGGAACAAGTCCGGCATGACGGATGGAGAGGGCGCGCATGAGCGTAGAAGTCCGGCGCGGTACCGCACCGTTGGTGGTGAGTTTCCCCCATACCGGCACTGACATCCCCGCCGAGATCGAACCCGGCTTCGTCTCCCCCTGGCTGGCGCGCCGCGATGCCGATTGGTGGATCGACCGGCTCTACGACTTCGCGACCGATCTCGGCGCGACCACCGTCCGCACCACCATCTCGCGCAGTGCGATCGATGTGAACCGCGACCCTTCGGGTGCGTCGCTCTATCCTGGGCAGGCGACGACCGAGCTGTGCCCGACCACGACTTTCGACGGCGAGCCGCTGTACCAAGCGGGCCAGGAACCCGATGGCGAGGAGATCGCCCGCCGCCGCTCGCTCTGGTTCGATCCCTATCATCAGGCGCTTGCGGCGGAGCTGAAACGCCTGCGTGCCGCGCATCCCAGGGCCGTGCTCTACGACGCGCATTCGATCCGCAGCAGCATCCCCCGATTGTTCGAGGGCGAGCTGCCGCAGTTCAACATCGGTACCTTCTCCGGCGCGAGCTGCGACCCCGCGCTAGCCGACGCGGTCGAGGCGGAGTGCGCCGCCTCCGGCCTGAGCCATGTCCGCGACGGCCGCTTCAAGGGCGGCTGGACCACGCGCCATTATGGCCGCCCATCGGGCGGCGTGCATGCGATCCAGATGGAACTGGCGATGCGTGGTTACATGGCCGAGCCCGAGGCACCGACGCCCGACAACTGGCCCACCGCGCTCGACCGCGCCGCGCCGCTCCGCGTGCCGCTCGCTCGCATCCTGAAGGCGTGCCTCGCCTTCGCCGAATCAACCTGAACGATTGGAGATTTGTAACGCCACCCTTCCCAATCCGTCACCCTGAACTCGTTTCAGGGTCCATGCGCGGTCAGGACCCGCAGGAGCCGCGCTCCTGAGTCAGACGACCGCGCATGGATGCTGAAACAAGTTCAGCATGACGACGGAAGGAGGGTGGATCCTCGACCGCACCCTCAAGGACGCAACTCATGACTCGCCTCGACAACAGCCGCATCATCCGCCCCGCCACCGGCACGACGCTCACTGCGAAGAGCTGGCTGACCGAAGCGCCGCTGCGCATGCTGATGAACAACCTCCATCCCGACGTCGCCGAGCGGCCCGAGGAGCTGGTCGTCTATGGCGGCATCGGCCGCGCCGCGCGCGACTGGGAAAGCTATGACCGCATCGTCGCCGCCCTGACCCGGCTGGAGGATGACGAGACTTTGCTGATCCAGTCGGGCAAGCCGGTCGGCATATTCCGCACGCACCGCGATGCGCCGCGCGTGCTGCTCGCCAATTCCAACCTCGTGCCGCACTGGGCGACCTGGGAGCATTTCAACGAGCTCGATCGCAAGGGCCTGGCGATGTACGGCCAGATGACCGCCGGTTCGTGGATCTATATCGGCACCCAGGGCATCGTTCAGGGCACCTACGAGACCTTCGTCGAAATGGGCCGCCAGCATTATGGCGGCGACCTGAAAGGCCGCTGGCTGCTGACCGCCGGGCTCGGCGGCATGGGCGGCGCGCAGCCGCTCGCCGCGGTCATGGCGGGCGCCTCCTGCCTCGCGATCGAATGCCAGCCGAGCCGGATCGAGATGCGGCTGCGCACCGGTTATCTGGATCGATCCGCGGAGACGATCGACGAAGCTCTGGCGATCATCGATCAGGCCAAGGCCGACGGAAAGCCGGTCTCGGTCGGCCTGCTCGGCAACGCAGCCGACATCCTGCCGGAGCTGTTCGCGCGCGGCGTGCGCCCCGATCTGCTCACCGACCAGACCTCGGCGCACGACCCGCTCAACGGATACCTCCCCAAAGGCTGGTCGCTGGAGGAGTGGGCGCAGGGCCGCGAGCGCGATCCGCAGGCCGTGATCGATGCGGCCAAAGCGTCGATGGCGGTGCATGTGCGATCGATGCTCGATTTCCAGGCCGCGGGCGTGCCGACGGTCGATTACGGCAACAATATCCGCCAGGTCGCCAAGGACGAAGGCGTGGCCAACGCGTTCGATTTCCCCGGCTTCGTCCCGGCCTATATCCGCCCGCTTTTCTGCCGCGGCATCGGCCCGTTCCGCTGGGTCGCTTTGTCGGGCGATCCGGAGGACATCTACAGGACCGACGTCAAGGTGAAGGAGCTGCTGCCCGACAACAAGGCGCTCCACACCTGGCTCGACATGGCGCGCGAGCGAATCCACTTCCAGGGCCTGCCCGCGCGGATCTGCTGGGTCGGGCTCGGCGACCGCCACCGGCTCGGCATGGCGTTCAACGAAATGGTGGCGAGCGGCGAGCTCAAGGCGCCGATCGTCATCGGCCGCGACCATCTCGATTCCGGCTCGGTGGCCAGCCCAAACCGCGAGACCGAAGCGATGCGGGACGGGTCGGATGCGGTATCCGACTGGCCGCTGCTCAACGCCCTGCTCAACACCGCGTCGGGCGCGACCTGGGTGTCGCTGCACCATGGCGGGGGGGTGGGCATGGGCTATTCGCAGCATGCCGGCATGGTGATCGTCGCCGACGGCACCGACGAGGCGGCGCGGCGGCTGGAACGCGTGCTGTGGAACGATCCGGCGACCGGCGTGATGCGCCACGCCGATGCGGGCTATGACATCGCGGTCGACTGCGCGCGCGAGAAGGGGCTCGATCTGCCATCGCTTCGGTGACGGAGAGGATGGCCATGAGCGGTCGCGCTTTTCGCTGTTCCGTCGCGATAAGAGGGAAGAACAGGGAAGATATTTTTTATTGAGCCCGAATTGCCTCGAGTTCTTGAATTAATCGTTTAATATCAATTTGTTAATGGCGTTTCCCTGTTCTTCGATAACAGCGAAGTTTTCCGACGGAACAGGGAATTGTCCGGGCGAACCGATCCTCGACAATGTCAAACAGCGTCACTGATTCCGCGCCGGGCGACCTAAGGCGTTTCGACGTTTTGTTGAATCGAAGGCGGCACGTTCCGGCTGGAAAAGAATCCTAGCCGAGCATCCCGGTCAGCGCGGGGGACAGGATCTCGCGATAGCCGAACCGGTCGCGCACGACCAAGCGCGCGGCAAGGCCTTTATCGGCGGCGAGCGCCAGACCTTCTTCCGGCCCGAGCACGGTCAGCGCGGTCGCCCAGGCGTCGGCCAGCATGCAGCTCGGATGCAGCACGGTGACGGCGGCGATGCCGTTGGCCACGGGCCGGCGCGTCCGCGGATCGATGGTATGGGCGTAGCGACGACCGCCCGTTTCGAAGAAGCGGCGATAGTCGCCCGAGGTCGCGACGGCGAGGTCGTGCAAGGCGACCCGCAACGGCGCGATCCGGGCGCCGGGCGGCGGCTCCAGCTCGACCCACCAGGGTTCGCCGCCGGGCTTGACCCCGGAGCCGACCAGCTCGCCGCCGATTTCGGAGAGAAAGTCGTCGATGCCAAGGCCGCGCAGCGCGCGGGCCACCGCGTCGACGCCGAAGCCCTTGGCGATACCCGACAGGTCGAGCCGCACATCGGCGGTGCGGCGCGCGCGCGTTCCGGACCGTTCGATCTTCGCCCATCCAACCGGTGCGGCAGTCAGATCGGCTTCAGCCGGCAGGTCGCCGCGGCCGGAAGGGCCGAAGCCCCAGAGATCGACCAGCGAGCCCGCCGTCGGATCGAACGCGCCACCGCTGGCGCGCGCGACACCCAGCCCGGCGTCCAGCACCTGCGCAAGATCGGCGGGCAGGTCCTGCCACGCGCCAAGCGGGGCGCGATTGAACCGGGAGAGATCGGATTCCGCCTCCCAGTTGCTCATCTCGGCGATCACGCCGTCGAGCGCGCGCCTGATCGCCGCGCGCACCTCAGCCGCCGGCCGGGCGGAGACGATCCGCGCCGACCAGCTCGTGCCCATCGTCTCGCCGCCGAACAGCTCGACGGTCGCCCCGGCGTCCCGCCGCCGGAACGATTCCACCGAGACGTGCAGCGGCACCGCGACGCGAGGCGCCCCGGGCATCAGGGCTGCAGGACTTCCAGCACGGTGGTGTAGCTCATCCGCTTCTCGGCATTGGGGATGGTCGTGCTCGGCGCGCTGGTCGTGGCCGACATCCAGTACATGCCGGCGCCTGGCCAGGTGATCGAGACCTGGCCCTGGGCATCGGTCTTCAGGCTGATCTCGTTGACCGAGGTCCGGTAGCGGCTGCCGCCCGGGATCACGGTGACCTCGATATTGGCGGCGGGCTTGCCGTCGGCGATCAGCTTGAAGGTCGCGGCTTCGCCCGCGACGAGATCGTTCGGGTGGGTGACCGGCACCAGCTCCAGGCCCTCGCCGGTCGGCTTGAACACCGTGTCGGTCGGCGCACCGGAGGTGACGAACACTTCGTTGCGGTTGAGCATCTCGCCCAGCTTCACATCGGTGGCGCCGGCGGGGATCGCGGTCGCCAGCTTGTCCGCGGTGGTGCCGCGCGGCAGGCGCTGCTCGACGCCGCCCACCTTGAAGCTGCCCATCACGCCGCCATTGCGGATGACGATCTTGTAGGTGCCCTTCTGCGTCATGTGCAGGTCGAAGTTTGCCCGGTACTGGCCGATGTTCATATGCTCGACCTTGCCCGGCGTGCCGTCGGGCTGGACCACGGCGGGCTCGGCGCGCAGCGGCTGGTGGTCGGGGAAGAACAGGTCGTTCGACGCGGCGGCGTCGAAAGTGATCCAGTCGTCATCGCCCGACACGATGGTGGTCGAGGGCAGCATCCACAGTCGGTGCGCCTGGAGCGGAGCGGCGATGGCGGCGGTGCAGACCGCGGCGGCGAGCAGCTTGTGAAGGGTCTTCATGGGGCGGATCCTCTCGCGCAAATTGATCAGGGCTTGAAGGTGACGACGACCGCGCCGAGCTCGGTCTTGCCGGCGGCTCGGGCGCTCTGGCCCGGCTTGGCCGGCCAGGTGAAGGGCACGCGGAGCACTTCGCGCCCGCCGGTCTCGCGCGCGGCCTCGACGACCAGCGTATATTGGCCGGGCTTGAGCCCGAGCTTCGCGCTGCTGAAGCTCAGCGACTGGACGCCAGGCGCACGCGTCGCGCCCGAGGTGCCGTCGGCGACAAAGGCATTGGTCCGGCCCGAGGCGCGCCACCAGGACCGCACTTCGTTCAGCCATTTGCGGCCTTCGTTCTTGGCCTTTTTCACATCGTACCAGACCGACAGCGTCCTGGCCGGCGCGCCATTGCCCTCGACGAAGATCGCGACATAGGGCCGGTGATATTCGGCGACCGACAGGCGCGGCACGGTGACCGCGACGTCCATCGTCTGGGCAAAGGCGGGCGTGCCCGCGGCCAGGCCGGCGATGGGCAGGCCAGTGAGGATCAGGCGGTGATTGAGCTGCATGTCAGGCTCCCGGTGGATCAATGGATGAAGAAGATGGCGAGCCCCGCCGGGATGGCGAGGCCGAGGGCGACGATGGGCCAGGTGGTCGGGCGCTTGGCCGAATGGAGCCAGAGCAGGAACAGTCCGGTCAGCGCGAAGACGAGGCAGGCAAAGGCGAAGACGTCGATGAACCATTTCCACACGGCGCCCGAATTGCGGCCCTTGTGGAGATCGTTGAGGTAGGAGATCCAGCCGCGATCGGTGAATTCCGAGGTGACCGCCCCCGAGGCGCGATCGATCGACACCCAGCCGTCGCCGCCGGGACGGGGCAGGGGCAGATAGATCTCGTCGGCGGACCATTCGGCATCGCCGCGCGCGCTGGCGGGGAAATTGGCCTCGACCCAGGTCGCGATCCGCGGCGGCAGGGGCTTCTTGGTATCGGGTGCCTCGTCGGGCGCGACCGTCTTCAGCAGGGGTGCGGGAAGCGTCGCCGCTTTCGACGTGACGGCGGGCTTGGCTTCGATGTCGGCGGCATGGTTCAGGGTGAAGCCGGTGACGGCGAACAGCACCAGCCCGACAAGGCTCACCGCTGAGCTTATCCAGTGCCAGGTATGGAGCTGCTTGAGCCAGAAGGTCTTGCGCCGAGGCTTTTGCCGCGCGGCCTGGTTAGTCATCGCTGGCGGAAGGCCCTGGTAGAAGTGAGAATGATTCGCGATAACGCAAACGATTCGCAATTGCAACGCGATGAACGAGTGATCAGCCGGTGTCGGCGCGGAAGTCATGGCTCCACCGAACCAAGTCGCCGGAGAACCCGGAGAACAGGGCTTGCGCTGATGCGGCGCGAGGCGGCATAGCGCGCGCCCTTGAGCTGCGTCGGAGGTCGGCAATGGAAGATGTTGCCGCAGGCACCGCGATCGGCCTCGACTTCGGCACCACCAACAGCGTCCTTGCGCGCACCGGTGCGGACGGCGGCGCGACCCTGGTCGAGTTCGACGGGCCGGAGGAGCGCGGCGCGGTGTTCCGATCGGCGCTGTGCTTCTGGCACGACGAGGATGTGCGCGGCGGCATGGCGGTCGAGGCGGGGCCCTGGGCGATCGCCGAATATCTCGATTATCCGCAGGACACGCGGTTCATCCAGTCGTTCAAGTCAGTCGCGGCCAGCCCGGTATTCGAGCATGCCTCGGTGTTCGAGAAGCGCTACCGCTTCGAGGATCTCGGCCGGCTGTTCCTCGACAAGCTCTCGGCCCATGCCGGGGATGGCCTGAAGACGCGGCCGAAGCGGGTCGTCGTCGGGCGGCCGGTCGAATATGCCGGCGCACGGCCTGACGCCGCTTTGGCGCGCCAGCGCTACGACGCGATGTTCGCCGGCTTCGGCGCCGAGATCCATTATGTCTATGAGCCGCTGGGCGCCGCGTTCAGCTATGCGACGCGGCTGGAAGAGCCCGCCACCATCCTGGTCGCCGACTTCGGCGGCGGCACCAGCGACTTCTCGGTGGTGCGTGTCGCCGAACCGGGTGCGGCGAAGCGCTGCGTGCCGCTTGGCCATGCCGGTATCGGCATTGCCGGGGATCGTTTCGACCAGCGCATCGTCGACCGACTGGTGCTGCCGATGCTCGGCAAGGGCGGCAGCTATCGCTCGTTCGACAAGATCCTCGATATTCCCGGCGGCTATTTCGCCGATTTCGCCGACTGGTCGCGACTGGCGCTGATGCGCAATCGCCGGACGCTGGAGGAGCTGCACCGGCTGCAGCGCTCGGCGATCGACCCCGTCGCGATCGGGCGGATGATCGCGCTGATCGAGAATGAGCTTGGGTTCCCGCTCTATGATGCGGTCGGGCGCCTGAAGCGGGCGCTGTCGAGCGGGGAGCAGGCGCCTTTCCAGTTCTCGGGCGCGGGGCTCGAGATCGAGGCGGGGGTTGCCCGGAGCGCGTTCGAGACCTGGATCGCCGACGATCTGCGCCGGATCGACGCGACGGTCGATCGCGCGCTGTCGGTCGCGGGGCTCGGGCCGGACGGGATCGACCGGGTGTTCCTGACCGGCGGCTCCTCGCTGATCCCCGCGGTGCGCGCGCTCTTCTCGCGCCGCTTCGGCGAGGCGGCGATCAGCTCGGGCGGCGAGCTCACCTCGATCGCGCACGGCCTCGCGCTGATCGGGCAGCAGGACGATATCGCCGCCTGGTCGGCCTGACACCGAACCGCAACATCAGCGTCATCAAAGCTGCACCGACCGCCGGTACGCTCGCCGGGTCGATCGCAAGCGCTTCGTCAGGTGCGAAGCCGCGATCACCTGTACGGGAGCGAGCGCATGATTCACCTCGGCGAAATGACGGCTGACCGGACTCACATGCTGACCCGGTTCCATGCCACCTTCGGGCAGGACCATTGGGCGCATCGCACCAGCGGCTGGACGCTGATCGGCGTGAACCCGGCGTGGTTCGACACCGATCCGGACGGCCCGCAGGTCGCCTGGCTGCGCGACATGCTCGACGGCTGCACGGGCCCGGTTGGCCTGTTCCTGCACAAGCCCTGGTTCAAGGCGACCGACAGCGCGGTATCCCGCGATACGCGGCGCGCGCTCGAGGCGTTGTTCGATGGTCATGATCTGCGCTTCGTCGCGCAGGGCCATGTCCATCAGGTTCATGATCGCCTCGGCGACGATACCGGCATCGACTGGTTGCCGTCGATCGCATCGGTCGAAGCCGATGCGGACACGGACGCTGGCGGAACCCGGCTGGCCAGCCTAGCCAGGCTGACGCTTGACCCGAGCGGTCATCGGTTCGACGCGGGCGATTCGGCCGACCATGTCGTCGCGTTTCCCGAAATCCCCGCCGTGCGGGAGCTGGCCGACGCGTGACTGGCCGGCCTGGCGGTCGTCCTCGCCGCCAAGGCGCGGGGAGGTGCCGGGCGAAGCTTAGTTGGCTGAAATTACCTCTCCCCGTTCGCCCTGAGCTTGTCGAAGGGCTGTTCTTTCTTCCGAGGAAGAGAAGGGCAGGGCTTCGACAACCCCGGATCAAGTCCGGGGCCGAACGGGGGATATCAATCCAGCTCAAAAACGCTTTAACCGCGCAGTGCCGCCGAAATAGCCTTGAGCCCACCCTCGAGTTCCTCGGTGGTGGGCCAGCCATAGCCGAGGCGGAAATAGCTGTCGGGCAGCTCGAACCAGTGGCCAGGCCCGACATAGCAGCCATGGTCCTCGAGCAGGCGCTTGTAGAAGGCGTGGGTACCGCCCGGCGGTTCCCGGCGCATGCGGGGGAAGCACACGACGCCGCCCATCGGGGCCACCCATTCGAGTAGCTCCTCGCCCGCCATCCAGGCCGTGATCCGGGCGCGGCGGCGGCGCATCTCGTCCAGGACGGGCTGGAGGATCTCGTCGCGGCGTGACAGGATCTGCTCGCCGACCCATTCGTCGATCACGCTGCCGCAGATGCTGATCTGCTCCTTGGCGGCGAGGAAGCGCTCCTGCAGCGCCGGGTCCCTGCTGATGATCCAGCCGATGCGGATGCCGGGCACGCCGTACGCCTTGGACAGGGAGGCGACACTGATGACATGCTCGCCGAGCGACGCGGCGAGCGGCAGCGTGCCGTTAAGCGACAGGTCGCGATAGGTCTCGTCGACCAGCAGCACGCAGCCGCGCTGCTTCGCGAGATCGACCAGAGCGCGCAGTTCCGCCTCGGCCAGCATCGTGCCCGTCGGGTTGTGCGGCGTGGTGATGCTGATGAGCCGGGTCCGCGGCGTAACCGCGGCGGCGATGGCGGCGGGATCGATGCGGAAGCCGCTTTCGAAATCCAGCTCGATATGAGTGACCGCGCAGCCGATCGCGCGCGGCGTCTCCAGATTGGTCGCGTAATTGGGGCGGACCACGACGAGATGGTCGTCGGCGCCGAGCAGCGTGGTGGCGATGATGAACAGCGCGCCGGCCGCGCCGACGGTGACGAGCACGTCGTCCGCCTCGACGCCGCCGCTCGCCTCGGCGATCAGGCGGCGCAGCCCGGCGCCGCCGCGATGCTCGCCATAAAGCAGGGTGAGATCGGGGATCGTCAGGCCGAGGCCGGCGATACTGCGGTCGGCAACCGAGCTTTCGGAAAGATTATAGCGGATGCGGCCATAGCCGAATTCCTCGGGCGACTCGACTTCGATCGGCATCCGGACATAGCGCATCGGGTTCTCCCTGGATCAGGCGCGGATACCCCGCAGGTCGTGCAGCTGGTCGGCGACCCGGTCGGCCTCGAAGCTGGCGACCGGATAGGCGCAATAATCGGCGGCATAATAAGCGCTGGGGCGGTGATTGCCCGAGGCGCCGAGACCACCGAACGGCATCGAGCCGGCAGCGCCGGTGGTCGGGCGGTTGCGGTTGACCACGCCGGCGCGGATGCGGCGCTGGAACTGCTCCCACAGCGCGTCATCGTTGCTGATCAGCCCGGCCGACAGGCCGAAGCGCGTGTTGTTGGCGGCGGCGATGGCGGCGTCGATATCGGCGACGCGGGTCACCTGGAGCACGGGGCCGAAAATCTCCTGGTCGGGCGCGGCGAGGCCGGTCACGTCGAGGATGGTCGGGCCGACGAACGCGGTCGAAGAGCCGGGACGTGCCTCGAACCGGCGGATCGCCTGGGCGCCGAGCGTCATCAGCTCCTCGGCTTGGAGCGACACGCGCGCCGCCGCGGCGGGGGAGATCAAAGGACCCATGAACGGTTCGGGCGAGTCGTTCCACGCGCCGATGGTGATCCGGTCGGACAGGGCGGCGACGGCGGCGACGATCGCGTCGCCCTTCGCGCCCCGGGGCACGATCAGGCGGCGCGCGCAGGAGCAGCGCTGGCCGGTGGTGATGAAGGCCGAGCCGACCACGATCGAGGCGATCGCGTGCGGATCGCCGTCCCACGCGACGAGCGGGTTGTTGCCGCCCAGCTCGAGCGCGAGGATCACCTTGGGGCGCTCGGCGAAGATGCGCGTGAAATGCGCGCCGGCGCCGGCGGAGCCGGTAAACAACAGGCCGTCGATATCCTCGGCAAGCAAGGCCGCGCCGGTGTCGCGGCCGCCCTGGACGACCGTGAACACGCCCTCGGGCAGGCCTGCCTTGCGCATCGCCGCGCCGATCAGCTCGCCGACCAGAGGCGTTTCCTCGGACGGCTTGAACAGGACCGTGTTGCCCGCGAGCAGCGCGGGGACGATGTGCCCGTTGGGCAGGTGACCCGGGAAATTATACGGGCCGAGCACGACCATCACGCCGTGCGGACGGTGGCGCAGCACGGCGCGGCCGAACGGGGCCTCCTGCTCGCGGCTGCCGGTGCGTTCGGCATGCGCCGCGATCGAGAGGTCGACCTTGCCGACCATCGAGGCGAGCTCGGTCTTCGTCTCCCAGAAGGGCTTGCCGGTCTCGCGCGAGATCGCCGTCGCGATGGCCTCGGCATCCTGCTTCAGCGCGTCGCGGTAGCGGTGGACGAAGGCGATACGCTCTTCCTCCGTCGTCGCCGACCAGGTGTCGAAGGCGGCGCGCGCCGTGGCGACCGCGGCGGCGCAGTCCTCCGCCGTTGCCTCGGGGCCGGACCATATCACCTCACCGGTGGCGGGATCCTGGGAGTGGAACTGGGTGGTCATGTCAGGTCGCCATTTCGCTCAGCATCGCGTTGCGGGTCTCGTTCATGCGCTCCCGCGCGATGTCCGCTTCCGCGCGGCAGGTTGAATATGGGCAATAGCCCGATGTGGCCATCGCCGCCACCGCGACATCATCCCGGCTGACTCCTGATGAAATCGATGAACGCCCGCAGCGGCGCGGGGAGATAGCGGCGGCCGGCATAATAGAGGAACGGCCCCGAGAAACGCTGCCACCAGGGTTCGAGCACCGGCACCAGCGCGCCGCTGTCGAAATGCGGCTTCAGCCAGTCCTCGAACAGATGGATGATGCCGAGCCCGTCGACAGCGGCGTCCACCGCCAGGTCGAACGCGGCGCCCGGCTGGATCAGCAGCGGGCCGGCCGGATCGATGCGGATGATCTCATCGTCGCGCTCGAACTCCCAGATCGGAGTCCTGCCGCTCGAAAAGCGGCCACGCAGACAGGCATGGTCGAGCAGGTCGCGCGGATGTTCCGGCCGGCCATAAGCGGCGAGATAGGCGGGCGAGGCGCCGGTCGCGAGGCACTGGGTGCGCGGGCCGATCGGCACCGCGATCATGTCCTGCTCGAGCCGTTCGTCATAGCGGATGCCGGCATCGAAGCCCGCCGCCAGCACGTCGACGAAACCGTCCTCGACGGTTACTTCGAGGCGGATATCGGGATAGGCCTTCAGAAAGGGCACGACGATCGGCCGCAGCACCGCGCGCGAGACATTGGCGGGCACGTTGAGGCGCAAGGTGCCGGCGGGCCGGTCGCGAAAGGCGTTGACCACATCCACCGCCGCCTCGACCTCACCCAGCGCCGGGCCGAGGCGTTCGAACAGGCGCGCGCCGGCTTCGGTGGGGGTGACGCTGCGCGTGGTGCGGTTGAGCAGGCGGACGCCGAGACGCGTTTCGAGCCGGCGCACCGCTTCGCTCAGGCCCGAGGCCGAGGCATTGCCCGCGCGCGCCGCGTCGCGAAAGCCGCCTGCGCGGACCACGGCGGCGAAGGTCGCGAGATCGTCGAGTTCCGTGGCCATTGTGCATAATAACGCACGACCTGTGCCGATTGCCATATCTTATCGCGCGATGCCGGCGGACGCATATCCTGCGCACTGAAACCCCGGAGACCCGACATGCCGATTCCCACGACCTTCCACCTCGGCGACCGCAGCGTGAACCGCATGGGCTATGGCGCGATGCAGCTCGCCGGCCCGGGCGTGTTCGGCCCGCCCAGGGACCATGACGCAGCGCTTGCCGTGCTGCGCGAAGCCATTGCGCGCGGCGTGAACCATATCGACACCAGCGATTTCTACGGCCCGCACGTCACCAACCAGATCATCCGCGAGGCGCTGCATCCCTATCCCGAGGGGCTGACGATCGTGACCAAGGTCGGCGCGGTGCGCGGCGCGGATGGCTCATGGCTGCCCGCGATGTCGCCAGCCGAGCTGACTCAGGGCGTGCACGACAATCTGCGCAACCTTGGCGTCGAGGCGATCGATGTCGTCAATCTGCGCGCGATGGGGGCGATCCATGGGCCGAGCGAAGGCTCGATCGCCGAGCAGTTCAGCACGCTGGCCGAGCTGCGGCGCCAGGGGCTGATCCGGCATCTCGGCCTGAGCAACGTGACATCGGCCCAGCTTGCCGAAGCGCAGGCGATCGCGCCGGTGGTGTGCGTTCAGAACCAGTATAACCTGGTCCACCGCGAGGACGATGCGCTGGTCGACGAGCTGGCGGCCAAGGGCATCGCCTATGTGCCTTTCTTCCCGCTGGGCGGCTTCTCGCCGCTGCAATCCTCCTCGCTGTCGGATGTCGCGGCGCGACTGGGCGCGACGCCGATGCAGGTGGCGCTGGCCTGGCTGCTGCAGCGGGCGCCCAACATCCTGCTGATCCCGGGCACTTCCTCGACCGGGCATCTGCGCGAAAACCTTGCCGCAGCTGACCTGGTGCTGTCGGATGAGGTGATTGCCGAGCTGAATCGGATCGGCACCGCCACCGCATAGCGAGGCGCGCCACCCGTGCGACGCTCGGCGGCGCTACGGGGTGCGAGCGGATCGTTCGATGATCCCCGCGAGCCATGCGAGGCCGGCGTCCTTCAACGCCACCTTGGGCATCACCAGGCTCAGGGTGAAACCGGGCAGCGCGAGGGGTGAGTCGTGACCGACCACCCCGAAGCGCGGCCCGTACAGCGCGACGAACCGGCGCGGCAGTGCCGAGATCAGGTCGGTATCCGCGAGGACCGAAAGCCCGAACATGAAGTTGGGCGTCGTCAGCGCGACGCGCCGCGAAAGGTTGCGCGCGGCAAGCAGGGTGTCGACAAATCCGGTCGGATCGCCCGTATCCGACACCACCAGGTGCTGCGCGGCGCAATAAGCCTCGAGGCTGGAGTCGTCGAGGAAGGGGTGTCCGGTCCGCGCCGCGATGACGAAATCCTCCTCGTACAGCGTCCGGGTGATGAATCGCGTCGGGACGGCCGACCAGGGCAGGATGGCCATATCCATCGCGCGGACCTCGACCGAGGCAAGGGCATCGCGCCAGGCAAGGTCGAGGGAGGGCTCGCCGGATTTCGGAAGCACCTGACGGATTGCCAGGTCGATTCCGGGTGCGTTGCTCCGCAACGCGTTCAGCAGCGGCTGGAGAATGACCGCCGACACGCCGTCCGGCGCGCCGACGGTGAAGCGACGCGCCGATGTCGCCGGATCGAACGGGCTCGCGCTGGCGACCACGCCCCTGACCCTAGCCAGGAGATCGGCGATCGAGGGCGCCAGTTCCACGGCGCGCGCGGTGGGGGTGACGCCCTTCGGCGTCCTGAGGAAAAGGGGATCATCGAGCATGGCGCGCAACCGACCAAGACCATGGCTTACGGCCGAGGGCGACAGGTTCAGCCGGGCGGAGGCACGGCCGACATGGCGCGTTTCCATCACTGCCTCGAACAGCACGAATAGATTCAGATCGGTACGGCTCAGATCGATTTCATGCAGCATATCGCTGAAATCATATCACTGGATTCAGCACGTGGAAATCACCGAGTGAGGGAGGACATGGTGAGGAGATTTCAATGCCCGACAAGAATTGCGCTGCAGGGCCGGCCGGGTCGTCAATGCTGTCGCGTCGCTGTGCCCTGGCAGCTGGCTTGACGATGCCGCTGGCTGCGCGCGCCACCGCGGGCCCGGATGCCGCCGCTGCACGGTTGATTGACCGCGCCGCGCTGGCCAACGCTGCGTTTATGCGCGGGGACATGGAGAGCTGGCGCGATCTGATCGGTCCGATCGCGCCGGACTTTACCCTGATGCAGCCATTTGGGGGCCCGGCCAGTCATGGTTTCGATTCGAGTAGTGCGCATCTCGCCGATCTCGCTCGTTATTTCAGGAACGGCGTGACCACCCAGGAACTGGTTCGGACCTATGGTTCGGAGGACGTGATCGTCCTCGTCCTGATAGAGCGGCAGCGTGGCGAAGTCGGCGGCCTGCCGGACCAGGACTGGTCGCTTCGCGTGACTCAGGTCTATCGCCGACGCGGCGATGCGTGGGAATATGTGCATCGTCACGCGGACCCGCTCGTCAGGAACATCGGGCTCGAGCGCACGGCGGCGCTGGCGCGGGGTTAGGCAATTCTTGCCGTCGGCGCCTTGCTGGGCCAAGAAAGGGTGGGCCGCCCGGAAATTCTTGCGGCGGCGCCATCTCCGGAAAGATTCCTCATGCGCCGCTTCGCTATTTCGTTCCTGCTGTTGTTCGCCGCCATGCCCTTGTCGGCCGCCATGCCCGACAGGAGCTGGGTCGCGGTCAGCGACCGGAATGCGAAGCTGGTGGCCGAGGCGCAGGCGAAATTCGATCCGGAATCGGCCTCGCAGAACGGCATGACCGCCTATGACGGGCTGGCGACCGATCTCGGGCCCAGGCTCGACGAGCGAACCGCCGAGGCGATGGGCAAGGTTCTTGTCGATCTCCGTGGACGGCTGGCGGCGGAGAAGGACGCCAATGTCCGGCAGGACCTGGAGATACTGATCCGGTCGATCGAGTCCGATCTCGAGGGGACGCGCCTGCGCCGTAAATATTTCCTGTCCTGGAGCGATGCGCCGCGCGCGATGTTCGGCGGGATCAAGGGATTGCTCGACGACCAGGTCGTGCCGGAGCGGCGGCAAAAGGCAGTCGAGTTGCTGCGCCGCTATGTCGGGGATTATCCCGGCACCACGCCGCTGACCGATCTCGCCCGGGCGCGCTTTGCCGAGACGCGCAAGGCCGGGCTGCTTGGTCCGGACAAGGTCGCGCTTGACAATGCGCTGAGCAATGCCGGGACCTATGCCGAGGGCATCCGCAAGCTGTTCGCCAAATACAAGATCACCGGCGCCGACGCGGCCTTGGCGAAGCTCGACAAGCAGATCGCGGATTATACGGCGTGGGAACGCGCGGACGTGCTGCCGCTGGTCCGCACCGATTTCCGCCTGCCGCCCGAAGTCTATGCGTACCGGTTGAAGCAGTTCGGCATCGATATCGACCCGCGCCTGCTGATCCAGCAGGCCCAGATCGAATTCGCCGAGACGCGCGCGGCAATGACCGCGCTGGCGCCTCTGGTCGCGAAGGAAAAGGGGCTGAAGGGCGGCAGCTATGCCGATGTCATCCGCCAGCTCAAGCAGGCGACGATCCCCAACGACAAGCTCGAGGCGAGCTATGCCGCGGTGATCCGCGCCAACGAAGCGGCGATCAAGCGCGAGCATATCGTCGACCTGCCCGACCGGCCAATGCAGATGCGGCTGGCGAGCGAGGCCGAGTCCGCTGCCTCGCCCGCGCCGCACATGGAGCCGCCGCCGCTGATCGGCAACAAGGGCGAGCGCGGCACCTTCGTGTTGCCGCTGAGCGTGGCGAGTTCCGGGCCGGACTCGGCCTATGACGATTTCAACTTCCCCTCGGCGCAGTGGACCGTCGCCGCACATGAGGGACGGCCGGGGCATGAGCTGCAATTCACCGCGCTGGTCGAGCGCGGCGTGTCGCAGGCGCGCATCTATTTCGCGTTCAACAGCGTCAATGTGGAGGGCTGGGCGCTCTATGCCGAGGCGGAGGCGCTGCCCTATCACCCGCTCGACGGGCAGTTGATGGCATTGCAGGCGCGGCTGCTGCGGGCAGGGCGGGCGATGCTCGATCCGATGCTCAACCTCGGCCTGATCTCGAAGGAGGACGCGCGGCGCATCCTGCTCGAACAGATCGTCTCCTCGCCCGCGATGGCGAAGCAGGAGATCGAACGCTACACCTCGCGCGCGCCGGGCCAGGCGGGCAGTTATTTCTACGGTTACACCCGCATCCTGCGCATCCGCATGGACACCGAGCTGGCGCTGGGCGCGAAGTTCGACCGGCTGGCGTTCAACAATTTCCTGCTCGATCAGGGCCTGTTGCCGCCGGACCTGCTGGCCAAGGCCGTGGCGGAGCAGTTCGTGCCGGCGCAACTGGCGAAGTGACGAGAAGCCGAAACCGTCAGGCCAGCGGACCAATACCGGGCGCAATGGTGATGGCGAAAAGGACGAACAACGCGATCGTGACGGCCAGCCAGGCGGGGCTCCGTTTGATCCATTCCTGGTCCCGTGACGGTGGCTGACGACCGAGCGCGAGAATGACCGGAAGATAGCCCAGGGGTGCGAGGCCGAAGGTCATGAACGCGTCCAGCGCCGATCCGGCCCGGTCGCCGTGCCACAGGGCGCCGAGAAAGACCGCCGAGACGGTGCAGGCGAGCCAGGGGATCGCCAGCCGCGCCGGGTTCGCATCGGCAAAGCCCCGGGTCAGGCGCGCGGCGATGCGGAAGGCAATTATATAGCCGGCGATGCCGATCGCACCGATGACCGGGCGCCACAGCGGCGGCCAGGCGAGATCGCGCGCGACATGTCCCCAGTCGTCACTCTGGTCCAGCGCCTCGCGCACCATCTGCGCGCAGACCCAGAACAGGATGAGGATTCCTAGGGTCAGCAGGAACAGCCGCCACGCCGAGACCTTCGGCCGGGAGAGCCGGAACAGCGCCAGCGCGACCACAGCGATCAGCAACGCACCAAAGGGCCCGGCGCCGTCGCCCAGCACGCCCGCCCCGGCGCAGCGAAAGACGAGAAACGTCACCAGCGTGATCGAGCCGCCATCGGCGAGGCAGCCGAGCCCATGCCCCAACACTTCATGGGCAAGCGACGCGACCATCGCGACCGCCGCGCCGATCGACCAGAGCGTTGGTCGATCGTCCCTCGGCAGGGGCGACGTCATGTCCAGCCGCCCCGCTCGAGCCATGCGATGCCATGGGTGAGGACGGGGCCGGCATCGACCAGCAACGACGGCGCCCGGCCCACCAATCCCTGTCGCCCGCCGCCGGCCGCGACGAAATCCCCCACGATCCGTTCGATGTAATTGTCCGGGATCGCGTCGAGAACCGGCTCGCTGGTATCGAACTCCTCGATGAACCGCCATTCGGTCGCGCCGCGCGTCGCGAACGGCACCTCATAACGGAGGACGCGCTTGCCCGGCAGGCGCGCGCGATGATCGGCAAGGTGCAGCAGCGTCATCGTGTCCCAGGGTGCGCCGACCATCAGGACCCGCCCGCCGACCTCGACCAGCCTGGCCAGCGGCGAATTCTCGCCATAGCCATAATCCTGCAGATGGTCGGCGGTGATCCAGTCGGCCAGCCTGCCGAGCGCGGCGACCGACGCGCCGGGATTGGCGCTGCGCCGGGCGCCCGGGGTGGTGCGGACGAACTCGGCGATGATGCCATTCATCCTGACCGCCCGCGATCGGGCCGCGTCGAACCCCGGCACATGATCGCGCCATTCGGGCAGAACGCGGCCATGCGCGTCGAGCAGGTCGTCGTGGCGGCTGTCCCAGCTCGTATAGACCAGCAGGGTACCGTCCGGGCCGAGCGCATCGGTCAGCGCCTGGATCAGCGCATCCGGTCCGTTCAGCAACGGCCCGACCCTGCTCATCGCGGCGTGCACCATCACGGTGTCGCCGGCACGAAGGCCGAGACGCTTGAGATCGTCGCGCAGATGCGCGCGGGTCAGGAACGCCGGCGGTTCGTCCATTCGGCCATCGTCGCGTTTCGACGATGCACGGTCAACGCCTGCCCGGCCCAAAAACTGTTGGTGCCACGTTTGGGGACACAGGGCAGTTCGTTCTTGTTGCGAAGAACGCGCCACATGATAGTCGCGCGCCATGGCGGCACCCATCGACCCGGAAATCCTCGTCACCCGTGCGGTCCAGGCCGCGCGCTTCCCGGCGTTCGACCTCACCGCATTGCCGCCAGCCGAGGCGCGGGCGCGGATGGACGCCGCGTCGGTCTGGCTCAACGATGGCCTGCCCGAGATGGGCGGGGTGGAGGATTGCCGGATCCAGAGCGCGGACGGCCTGATCCGGCTGCGCATCCATACGCCGATCGCTGCGACGGCGCGGGGCGCGATCCTTTATCTGCACGGCGGCGGCTGGTTCGCCGGCAATGTCGATACGCATGATCGCCTGTTGCGGCTGCTGGCGGAGCAGAGCGGCGCGGTGTTGTTCGGCGTCGATTATCGCCTGGCGCCGGAGCATCCTTATCCCGCGGCGCTCGACGATTGCCTCGCGGCATGGGACTGGATCGAGCGCCGCGCCAGCCGATACGCGCTCAATCCCGCCCGTTTCGCTTTTGCCGGGGACAGCGCCGGGGCGAACCTGGCGCTGGCGCTGGCGATCCGGCTACGCGATGCGGGGCGCGTGCTGCCGGCCGGATGTGCCCTGATCTATGGCTGTTTTGCGCCGGGGCTCGATACCGAAAGCGCGCGGGTCTTTGGCGCTGGGCCGCAGGGACTGACGAGCGAGCGCATGGCCTGGTATTGGGAAAAATATCTCGGCGCGGCGGGGGACCCGCCGCCGGCGGAGGCAGCCCCGCTCCATGCCGATCTGGCGGGGCTGGGGCCGATATTCCTGGGCGTCGCGGAGGCCGATCCGGTGGCGGACGACAGCCGGTTGCTGCTGGAGCGGCTGGAGCAGGCTGGAGTGCCGGCGACGCTCACGCTGTGGCCCGGGGCAGTGCACGGCTTCCTGCAGATGACACGCGACGTGGCGATCGCGCGGGATGCGGTCGCGGACGTGGCGCGGGCGATCAGGCAGTGGATCGACTGATCGGCGCGGAAAAACGGGGCGGCGGTGCCGCCCCGCTATCCGGTCAGGGCTTCAGGCCCTTGGCCATGTTGAGATGGGCCGTCACGGTCGGGATCAGCCCGGTCGCGAAGGTCTTCAGCTCGGGCACGTCGCCCGCCACCGAATAGCTTTTCAGCGCATCCAGCGTCGCCTGGTGCGCCGCGACCTGGTCAGCCGCATAGCCGGTGTCGAAATCGGCGCCCGTCTTCAGCTTGAGCGCGTCGAGCTTCTGCTGCTGTTCGGCCGTCAGGGTCGCATCGGGCGTGATCGCCGGCGTGGCGCTGGCGGCCGCGGCCTTCAGCTTGGTCGTCGATCCGGTATGCGCGTCGATCATCTTCTGCGCGAACGCCTTGATCGCCGCGGATTTCGAGACGGTCTGGGCGAGCTGCGATTCCGCGATCTCGAACGCATCGCTGGATGCGGCGGCGTTGGCGAAGGCCTGGCCCGGGCTCAGCGCCGGCACGATCACGTTGGTGGAGCTTTCCTCGGTCGTGACGCTGTTGGTCGTAGTGGTGGTTTCGGTCTTCGGCCCGCATGCCGCGAGCGCGAGCGCGCTTCCCGACAGCAGCGCGATGAGTGTGTAGCGCATAAACCTCTCCTGTTGATCGCGCCAGAAGGCGCCCCGCGCACAAACTGCCGGCAGAGGCCGAACGTTCCGCGCCATGTCGATTATCGGACGGACCGTGGCGGACCTTTTCGGGCCGCCTGCCGTTCTACCGACACGTCCATCCGGCCGGGCGAAACACAGCAACCAGGAGAAGAGCTATGGGCATTTTCGGCAGCATCATGGACAAGATCTTTCATCACAAGCCGGCCGCCGCGCCGGCTGCGACTGCCGCGTCCGCCGCAGCGCCCGCCGCCGCTCCGGCCCAGGCTCCGGCCGTGCCGGCCGCTGCCGCGCCGCAGAGTGTCGATGTGGGCGCCGTGCTTTCGGAGATGGCGTCGATGAAGGGCGGCGGCGGCAACTACCAGACATCGATCGTCGACCTGCTGAAGCTGCTCGATCTCGATTCGAGCCTTGCCGCCAGAAAGGAACTGGCGACGGAACTCGGCGTGAGCGGCGAGGATGGCAGCGCCGAGAAGAATATCGCGCTTCACAAGGCAGTGATGGCCAAGCTCGCCGAAAATGGCGGTGTCGTGCCGGACAGCCTGCGCAACTAAGCCAAAATGATGGCCGGCGGCGGGATCGCCGCCGGCGATCGTCCCGACGGAGTCAGCCCTCCGCCAGCAAAAGCAGCCTGCGTGCCTGAGCGAGATGCGGGCGGTCGATCATCCTGCCGTCGAGCTTCAGCGCGCCCGCTCCCGGGGTCGCGGCAAATGCCTCTACTACCGCGCGGGCATGGGCGATCTCCGCCTCACTCGGGCTGAAGCCAGTGTTGATCGTCGTGATTTGAGCGGGGTGGATCGCCATCATGCCGGTGAAGCCGTCGCGACGCCCCCGCGCGACATAGGCGGCCAGGCCAGCGGTATCGGCGATGTCGGGATAGACCGTCTCGATCGCCGGCACGGCGGCGGCGTGCGCGCCGAACAGGGTCAGCGCGCGGACCATCTCGTACGGCGCCGTGTAACTGCCGTCCTCGTTGCGCGAACTGGTCGCGCCGATCGCGGCGGGCAGGTCTTCCGCGCCCCAGGTCAGTCCGGCCAGATGACCCGCGACCTCACCATAGGCGGAGAGCTGAAACACCGCGGCGGGGGTTTCGCTGGCGATCGGCAGGATCGGCGGAATCGAGCCGCCGGCCAGCTCGATCAGCGCACGGACCGAAGCGGCGCCTTCGGCTTTTGGCAGCACGATCCCGTCGGGTCCGGCGGGCAGGATCGTGTCGAGATCGGCGCGGACCTCGTTGCCACCGAGCGGATTGACCCGCACGAAGCAGGGCAGGGTGCGCCCGTCCTTCAGCCAGGCGGCGATCGCCGTTCGCGCCTCGGGCTTCTTCTCGACCGCGACCGAATCCTCGAGATCGAGGATCAGCGCGTCGGCCCCGCTTGCCGCCGCCTTGGCGAAGCGGTCGGGGCGGTCACCGGGGACGAACAGCAGCGACCGGAGCTTCATTGTCTCACCTTCCCGACACATCCTCGCTGACGCTCTGGCACAGGCGTGACGATCCCGTCCACCGCGGCTTGAGTCACGAAACGGTCGATTGCGGTACGCTTCGGCCCGCTCCGCGATGGCATCCGCAGCATGAATGATGCACATAGCCGCTGTGGGAGACAGGGCGACAGTCTGGCCAGGGGCGACGCGCGGTCGCGTCCGCTCCCGCTGCGGTCGGCGCTGATCCGTGGCGGATATCGCGGATGATCCGGACAATGAGCTGGTCGCCGCCGCCATGACCGGCGACCGCGACGCGTTCGGCACCTTGCTCCGTCGCCACTATGACAGAATCCATGGCCTCGCCTGGCAGCTGACCGGATCGCGCGCCGATGCCGACGACATCGCGCAGGATGTGTGCTGCACCCTGGTCGAGAAGATCGGCGGCTTCCGGGGCGAGGCGAAGTTCACCACCTGGCTGTGCGGCATCGTGGTCAATGCCTGTCGCGACCAGAAGCGGCGGCGGCGGTCGTTCCTGGGTTTCACCGAACGGCTCGGCGTGCTGACCGGGCTGACGCGCGGCCCGGACGGACGCGATCTTCACGATGCGATGTGGGTGAAGAGCGCGGTCGCGCGCTTGAAACCGGCGTACCGCGATGCCGTGGTGCTGGTCGCCGGCCAGCAGCTCAGCCATGCCGAGGCGGCCGAGATATTGGGCGTGGCGGAATCGACCATTTCCTGGCGGATGCATGAAGTCCGCCGGCTGCTCGCGTCCGATGGCGCGGAAGGCGGCTGACCCCCTCGAGAAATATTTTCAGCGGCTCCCAAGGATATCCCGGCGACCGGCGTCGAAGGGACATGCGGACGATCGTGCGCCGCTGTCATCAGGGAGAGTCTCCATGCCCCGCCTTCACCCGGCCGCCACCATCGGCCTGACCGCCATGCTCCTCGCGTCTTGTGCCAGGTCAGGCATCGAGACGGCAGCGCCGCCTCCGCCGCCGCCCAATGATATCGTCGTCACCGGCACGCGCTCCGACGCCCCCTCGCTCGCCCAGCAGGGCCCGGTCATGATGGCCGATCGGTCCATGGTGAATGCACCGCCGGCCCCGCCGCCGCCGCCTCCCGAGCCGGTGCCGTTCATGGCGGGCAAGATGATGGCCGCGCGCGCTTATGCCCCGATGGCGGAGGAGCGTGTTCGCATGCCTTCCTATTATCAGGATGTCGGCCGCGACAAATTCACCGCGAGGACGGAGAATCCCTTCAAGGTCGTGCGCGAGGAGCCGGTCTCGACCTTCTCGATCGACGTCGACACCGCGTCCTATTCCTTCGTCCGCGCGTCGCTCAATCGCAACGTCCTGCCCCAGCCGGCGGCGGTGCGGACCGAGGAGATGGTCAATTATTTCCCCTATAGCTATGCGAGCGCGCGCTCCGCGGACCAGCCGTTCAGCACCAATGTCGCCGTTTTCCCGAGCCCGTGGACGGAGGGTCGCAAGCTCGTCCGGATCGGCATCCGCGGCTATGAGATCCAGCGGGCGAACCGGCCGCGCGCCAATCTCGTCTTCCTGATCGACACCTCGGGATCGATGAACGCCCCCAATAAATTGCCGCTGGTCAAGCAGTCGCTGGCCATGTTGCTGGAACAACTCGACGCCAACGACAAGGTCTCGATCGTCACTTATGCCGGCTCGGCCGGTACCGCGCTGGAGCCGACCCCGGCAAGCGAGAAGGGCCGGATCCTGGCGGTGATCGAGCGGCTCGGCGCGGGCGGCAGCACCGCGGGGGCGGAAGGCATCCGCCAGGCCTATGCGCTGGCCGAGGCCAATCTCGATCCCAGGGGCGTCAACCGCGTCATCCTGGCGACCGACGGCGATTTCAATGTCGGCATCACCAACCAGGACGAGCTGAAGGGCTATATCGAGCGGGAGCGCGGCAAGGGCGTGTTCCTGTCCGTGCTCGGCTTCGGCATGGGCAATTACAACGACGCGCTGATGCAGGCGCTGGCGCAGAACGGCAATGGCGCCGCCGCCTATATCGACACGGTCAGCGAAGCGCGGAAGACTTTGGTCGACGAAGCGAGCTCGACGCTGTTCCCGATCGCCAAGGATGTGAAGATCCAGGTCGAGTTCAATCCGGCGACCGTCGCCGAATATCGCCTGATCGGATACGAGACGCGCATGCTCGCCCGCGAGGATTTCGACAATGACAAGGTCGATGCGGGCGATGTCGGATCGGGCCAGACGGTGACCGCGATCTACGAGATCGTGCCGGTCGGCGGCCCGCGCAGCGTCGGCGACCTGCGCTATGCCCGTCCCGCGCCGGTGGCGGCGCCGTCGCGGGGCAGCGAATATGGCTTCGTCAAGATCCGCTACAAGCTGCCCAAGTCGGACACGAGCCGGCTGATCTCGACGCCGATCGACCGCACGACCGAGGCATTGCGGTTCGAGGACGCGCCGCGCGATGCGCGCTTCGCGACCGGCGTTGCCGCCTTTGCCGAGCTGCTGCGCGGCGGCAAGAATAATGGGTCGATGACCTATGACGATGTGCTGCGCATCGTCACCGCGACGCGCGGCGAGGATGATTTCGGCTATCGCGCCGAGTTCGTCCAGATGGTCCGCACGGCGAAGTCGGCCGGGGCGCTCGCCCGGCTCGACCGCTAGGACCCGGCGGGTGCGGCGACGCCCGCCGCACCCGCCAGGCCGTGGGCGATCGTGCATTCGACCAGCCCGCAATTGAGGCTATAAGGCTGGCAGATGTTCCCCTCGTCCCCTTGCTTCAGGCTCCTGCCGGATTGCCGCGTGATCCGCTCCGCCGACGGGGCGCCGTGAATGGCCAGCGATAGCGACCTCTCGGTATCGCTGCCCGATCCGCCGCCGCCCCGGCCCGACCGGCGCGAGGCAGCGATCGAGGCGGCGATGCGGCGCTTCGACGGCGCGGCCGACCCGGCGGGCGCCGAGCGGCCTCGCGCGGCCAGGGCGGCCCCGTGGCGGATCGGCCGTCCGCAGATGGGCGCGCTGGTCACCGCGGCCTTGGTCGCGGCGATCGGCCTGCCGGTCTGGATGGCCACCAGCGACCGTCTCGCCGCGCCCGAACGGCAGGCGCCGGCCCCCGCGACGCCCGGACCGGTGGCCGGTCAGCCGAGCTTGCCGCAGCCGGCGGCGACTCCGCGTTCGGCATCGCTGCCGCCGGTCGCGCCGACGCCGGGGACTGCGCCTCTCCCCGCGACCGCCACGGCTGCGAGGAGCAATGCCGACAAGGCCGATGGCCGGACGGAAGAGATCGCGGCGTCTCGTGCAGCGGAATCGACGCAGAACGATGCGTCGCCTCAGGCGATACAGATGAAGCAGATGGGGAGCGTGGCCGGCCGGGTCGCATCGTTCGATCGCGCCGAGGCGCCAGCACCGCCGCCACCACCACCTCCGCCGCCGCCTGAGCCGGTGCCCATGATGGCCCCGCCCGCGGCAATGGCGGAGCAGCGCGCGTCCGCCCGCGACGACATCGTCGTGACGGGCACGGCAATGCGCTCGCCCGCGGCCTTGCGACGTGCGCGCAACGCGAGCGGACGGGGCGACTGGAACGCCTGCACCATCAACGACCCCGGCCGCGACCTCGCTGCCTGCCGGAAGCTGGTCGATCCCGCTGCGCCGGGCTCTACCGGGCGCGCGTCAGCGCATGTCGCCGACGGTCTGTCCCTGGCCTGGCGGGGCGACACGGACGGCGCGATCGCGGCGTTCGATCAGGCGATCGGGATCGCGCCGAAACTCGCCATCGCGTGGCTCAACCGGGGCCTTGCCCATGAGCGCAAGGGTGACCTTCCGCATGCCATGGCCGATCTCGACAAGGCAGTGCGCTATGCGCCGGGCACGGCGCGGGTTTATTACCATCGCAGCCTGTTGTTTCGACAGCGCGGCGATGCCCGCCGTGCCGATGCCGATGCGGAGCGCGCGCTCGATCTGGACGCGCGCTATGAGGCGGTGATCGAATAGGCAGCGGATGGCCGGGCGCTATCGGCCGATAATATGATCGCGGAGATTGATGCTCTCATAGAGCGCGAGAAGGCGGTCGGTTTCAGTGATGACCTCCTTCTGCTCGGCCAGCCACCGCTGGGTGGCGTCAGTCATCGGATCGCCTTCACGCCCGTCATGCAAGGTGGCGCCGCCCTCGATCAGCCACACCATGTCACGCGCGCGGGTGCGCTGCAGGCGGAGATGAGTCATCCATTGCTCCACGGTGTCCGATGGTACGCTTCGATCCATGGCGCTCTCCCTGTTCAACCGGCAGTTCCACCGCGGACCAACCGATCATGCGCGACCGGGCTGCCCCGCAAATCCCCGGTCCGGGTTTTCGCTCAACGTTCGATCCGCGGAAAGGGACCCGATATCCGGGTCGATGGCGGGGACTGTTCCCGCAAGCTGTCGCGCCTCGCGACGCTCGGCCAGGGCTGCTTCCTTGCCCCATGCGTTCGCGGCGCTGGTGGCGATATGCCGAACATTGTCGAGACGGGCCTCGGCCGCGCGCGAATGCTGCTGCGCTTCCTGGGTCCGGCAGAACAGGGCGGTGGGCTGCATATATCGTCCTTTCAGAGAGCTTGTCGCGTACCGGCGCGGCTCAGCGCGACGAGGCGCTGCCCCAGGGTGTGCGGGTCACCGGGCCCTTGATCACCCGCGATCCAAACGCCTTTGCGATCAGGGCGCTTCCGTCCGCGTTCATGAACACGACGCGAGTCCCGCTCGGTTGCAGCTTTTCGATCGCGCTGATGACGGCACCGTGCTTGGCGGCCATGGCCACGACTTCGTCGTGCGTTGCGTCGACATTGATGGCGCGAGACATGATGTGCTCTCCACTACGGGCCGCGCCACCGACGCGGGCTCCCGGTCAGAGCGGGAGCATGAAGCATCTCTCAGTCGCGTCCGTGCTCGTGATGAAGCGGGGCGATGGACAGGATATGGGGTGCCCGTCGCCGCTTTACCAGTTGCGATGCCGCCATGATCGCTGCCCGCAGGTCACCTCAGACGAAGATGTCGTATCCGGTCGGTGCGATGAACAGCCCGCTCATCGCGAAGACATAGTCGTTGCCCGCCGTATAGGCGCCGTCGCCATCGGCATCGACGATGGCGAAGGTCGTGCCGGCCAGCGTGCCGGAATCGGCGGTGAACAAGACCGCGGAGTGCGCCTGCAACGTCGCGTCGACGGCGCTGGCCATGTCGATATCGAAACTGGCGGTCGAGAGCGCGCCATGCGTGATGGTACCGCTCCACCCGTTGACGGTTTCGGCAAGGTCGATCTTGTCCTCGCGCGCGTCGAACACGGCGATCGTATCATAGTTGAACGAGGTGGAGTCGGCGGCCGACGCGTAGAAGAACTGATCGATACCCGCGCCGCCGCGCAACTGGTCAGCCCCGAGCCCGCCGTTCAGAATGTCCCGGCCGCCCTGACCGTACAGGGCGTCATTGCCCGCTCCGCCGATCAGCATGTCGTTGCCTGCGCCGCCCGCGATGATGTCGTCGCCCGCGCCGCCTTCGACATGGAAGGACCCGGTGGTCTCCGCGACTCCGATAAAGGTCAATGTCTCGCCCGCGCGCAGCGATCTGGCGTTCACCGCCAGCAGGTCCGTGCCTTCCACGGTCGCGTCGATGGTGGTGATCCGGTAATTGACCAGGCCCCCGGCGGGATCGTTGTAATTGCCGGCATAGAGCGCCAGCCGCTCGATGCCGACCATGCTGTCGGCACCGAAGGTCAGGTCGTAATTTCCCAGAAGCCCGACCGTGTCGGTGCCCGCGCCGCCGTCATTGGTGTCGTTGCCGTCGAACGCGTCGCCGTAGAAGATGAAGTCGTTGCCATTGCCCGCGGTGACATGGTCGGCCCCGCCCTGGCTGACCAGGATCATGTCGGCCCCGCCGGTGCCGGTCAGTATGTCGTCGCCGGCGCGGCCATCGACATGGCCATCGGCGGCGAGCGTGATCGGGATGACGTCGGTATCGGCGGTCACGCCGCTTTGATGGTGGACATAGAGCTCGTCGGTGCCGTGATAATTGGGATCGCCGAGATAGGTGAGCCCGTCGAGCGCGGCGTTGATGTCCGTCAGGGAGCCGGCCAGCGTGACGTTCGCCGTGCCATTGCCGGTGACGGTGAGCCCGGTGACGCCGGACAGCGTCAAGGTGCCGTGCGAGACGTCCAGCGTCATCGATACCGCGCCCGGATCGTCATTATGGACCGAGATCCTGGTGGCGCCGGCGAACACCAGCGCGGTGTCCTCCGTGCCCGAGACCGACACGGGCACGACGTTCGACGACGGATCGTCGTCAGCCGAAATCTGGATCGTCGCCGTCGCCAGGGGGCCGTCGACATGGCCGTCATTGACGGTGACCGTGACCGTGCGCGTGAGATGCGTGTCGAACTCGGTCGGATTGTCGCCGCTGTTGGTGAAGCCGATCAGGGCGAGGGCCGCGGCATAATTCGCCGCGCTGGCGGTACCGGTCAGGATGATCGTCGTTGCCGTGCTCGCCGGGTCGATGGTGATGCCGGGCGGCAAGGGCAGGGTCGCCAGCAGCGCATCGCCTGCCGCCGCGTCCGTGATGGTAATCCGGGCGCCATGGACGCTGTCGCCCGCATCGCTGTCCGTGATCGTGATCGCGGTGCCGATCGGGATCGAGGCCTGACCTTCGGTAAAAAAGAGCGAGTCGCCCGTTCCCGCCGTGCCGCTATTGAGATCGGCCACTGCCGCGTGATCGAGCGTCAAGGTCATGTTGGGCGTGGCGCTGCTCCCGCCGTCGCCATCGGTGAGCGTCCACTGGGAAATACGAGTCACGGTCGCCGGGGCGGCGTTGGGATTGAAGAAGGTGATCGCGTGCAACAGCGCCTGGACCGCGACGGGCGTCGCGCTGGCGTTGAACGTGACGATGAACGCACTCGGCCCGGTGCCGCCGCTGAAGGTGCCGATCTGGACGCCGCCATAGCTGACCGCGTTGCCCGACACGCCGATCTGGCCGAGGCCATTGCCCTGGTTGAGGATGCCGTATTGGTCGCTGGTCTGTCCGCTCAGGGGCTGAATCGTCAACCTTCCGGTGTCGAAATCGGCCGAGTCCGGATCGGTCACGAGCCCGGCCGGCACGATCACCGTCGGCGCATAGCCCGCCGCATAATAAGTGGTGATATTCGCGCCGCTCTCGGCGCCGTTGAGGTCGAGTGTCGGACCCGTGTTGGCCATGCTAATGTCCCCCCGGTTCAACCGGCCCCCCATGGTCCGATCGACTATGTCATGTGCGCCGCAGCATTATAGCGAGTGATAATGATTCGCACCTTGTTGTAAATCAGTAGATCGCCTTTTTTGCGGTGCGGAATCGGCGGTTCTTTCGATTCCCTGGCGGAACCGATCCCGCCCGGCGATCGCCCGCGCCGCTTCCAGTGCTATGACCGGGAAAACGGAGAGACGGATGCTGTTCGAACGGGGCGCGCGCGATTCGCGCGAGCAGAGCGAAATCCGCCGCGCGGTGCGCAGGCTCTGCGCCGGATTCCCCGGCGACTATTGGCGCGCCAGGGACCGCGACCGGGCCTACCCGACCGAGTTCGTCGCGGCGCTCACCCGGGCCGGATTCCTCGCCGCGCTGATTCCCGAAGAGTTCGGGGGCTCGGGGCTGACGCTCGCTGACGCGGCGGTGATCCTGGAGGAAATCCAGGCTTCGGGCTGCAATGGTTCGGCCTGCCACGCGCAGATCTATGTGATGAGCATGATCTTGCGCCATGGCAGCGCGGCGCAGAAGACGGCGTATCTGCCCGGGATCGCGACGGGCGACCTCCGTCTTCAGGCGTTCGCCGTGACCGAGCCGGAGTCGGGCACCGACACGCTGGCGCTGCGCACCAAGGCGGTGCGCGAGGGCGACCGCTACATTGTCGACGGACAGAAGATCTGGACGTCGCGCGCGGAGCATTCCGACCTGATGCTGCTGCTCGCCCGCACCACGCCGCGTGACGAGGTGACGAAGAAGACCGAAGGGCTGTCGGTCTTCCTGGTCGATATGCGCGAGGCGCTGGGCAACGGCATGACGATCCGTCCGATCCGCACGATGATGAACCATGGCACGACCGAGATCTTCTTCGACCGGCTCGCCATTCCCGCCTCGAGTCTGATCGGCGAGGAAGGGCAGGGGTTCCGCTACATCCTGTCGGGCATGAATGCCGAACGCATCCTGATCGGTGCCGAATGCGTCGGCGACGCCAAGTGGTTCATCGAAAAGGCGGTGGCCTATGCCGGCGAGCGTGAAGTGTTCGGCCGGCCGATCGGACAGAATCAGGGCGTGCAATTCCCGATCGCACGCGCTTATGCCCAGATGCGCGCGGCCGAGCTGATGGTGCATGAGGCCGCCGCGCTCCACCAGTCGGGCGCCAATGCCGGGGCCGAGGCGAACATGGCCAAGCTGCTCGCCGCCGAGGCGAGCTGGGCCGCGGCCGAAGCCTGTGTGCAGACATTCGGCGGCTTTGCCTTTGCCGAGGAATATGACGTGGAACGCAAGTTCCGCGAGACGCGGCTGTATCAGGTCGCGCCGGTCTCGACGAACATGATCCTGTCCTATCTCGCCGAACATGTGCTCGGGATGCCGCGCTCCTATTGAGCGGGCGTCGGCGCGCGGGGAACGTGCATCGAGATCAAGACGAGTTCGCCGTCGATCGCCGTGAACTGGTGCGGCGTGTTCTCGGGCACGACGAAGAAATCGCCTTTCGCGACCTTCTGTTCGGTGCCGCCCTCGATCGTCGCGGGCGGCGGCGGTGCACCGGGTGCGGCGGCAGGCCGGACCATCCTGCCGCCGGTGGTCAGGGTGCCGCTGCCCCGGATCACGAAGAAGAACTCGGCCTGCTTCTCATGGATGTCGGCACCCGCCGGGGCCATGCGCCGGTGGATGATCGGGCGATAGGGCGCAAGCTGCAGCAATGGCTGCGTGATGACGGTGGTCGCGGCGCGCGGGTCGCTTTCGGCCCTGGCGATCATCGCCGCGATCTCGGCGGCGGGCACATAGGTCTTGTCCGGCGCGGGCGCGGTTTGCGCGAAGGCGGGTGCGGCGAGCGTGAGCAGTGCGATGCCCGCGCAGAAATGACGGTTCATGGATCCTCCCCTGGCCTGGCGCCGGTTACCGGGAGATCGACGCAGCCGGACCAGTGCCTTGGTGCCACGCCATTGATTGCACACAAACGGCCAAGATGTATACAATTTGTTGTGGCGGGCCGGCGGCTGGTGTATCCGACCAGCATAACCCGCGTGGGACCGGTACCCGTTCGGGCGCGGAACGATGGTGAGGCCGAGTGATAGGCCGCTTTCCTCGCTGACATCGTCCGTCGGGAAGGCCGGGGGAGGATGATCATGCGAAGTGCATCGCGCACCGTGCTGTGCGCCACCGTGTCCGCCATGGCGGCGGCCTTTGCGCTGGCGGCGTCGTTACCGGCGCAGGTCGCGCCGCGGGATTTGCCGCCGATCACCGACCCCGCCAGCTATGTCGGCTTCGCGCCGCCCTCGGTGACGCCAACGCCCAGCGCGACGCCGGCCGCTCCAGCGCCGCCCGCGCCGGCGCCGCCACAGATCACCGCGCCCTTTGCGCGGCACATCATCGCGCAGAATATCCGCGGCGCGTATGTCGTCCTCGCGGCCGACATGAACAGGGACGGCAAGACCGACGTCATCGCGCTCGGCCAGCGCGAGGAGTATCTGGTCTGGTACGAAAACCCCTATTGGACGCCGCACGAGATCCGCACGCCCGTTCCGTTGGGGCAGATGGTCAATATGGATGCGGCGGATATGGACGGCGACGGCATCCCGGAGATCGCCGTGACCTATGCGTTCAACGCCGACCCGAAGCTCAGCATCGGCAACATTGCCATCCTGCACAATAGCGGCGGCGACGCGACCGCGCCCTGGACGATGAAAATCGTGGATCAAGTGCCGGCGCCGCACCGCGTGCGTTTCGCCGATCTCGACGGGAGCGGGAAGCTGGCGCTGTTGGTCGCGCCGATCCTCAACGCCAAAGCACAACCGGTGCCGAGCAACGATCCCGATCGTCTGCCGACACCGCTCTATGCCTATCACGCGCCCGACTGGAGGCGGGAGCTGGTCAGCGCGGAAAATGTGGGCGAGGTGCATGCGCTGCGCCCGTTCGACTGGGATGGCGACGGCCGGCAGGAAGCCGTTACTGGCGGGCAGAGCGGCATTTACGGCCACAGCTATGGCAAGGACGGGACGTGGAAACGCTTCCTGATCGCCAGGGGCAATCCGGCGCCCTGGCCCGATAACGGGGCGAGTGATGTCGGTTTCGGCAAGCTCGGCGCCAGGCCCTATTTCGCCGCGATCGAACCGTTCCACGGCAATCTCGTCGTGGTCTATACGCGGGATGCGCAGGGCAGATACCAGCGCAACGTGATCGACAACGAGCTGAAGCGCGGCCACGGCATCACCATGGTCGACGTCGATGGTGACGGCGTGACCGAGATCGTCGCGGGCGGCGGCAGCAGCCTGGCCAACACCTTCCTGTACAAGGCGACCGATGCGAGCGGCCGGACCTGGAGCAAGATGCTGATGGACACCAGCATGGCGGTGCAGGACTGCGTCACCGCCGACCTGAAGGGCGACGGCAGGAAGCGCGACGTGATCTGCCTGAGCGGAACGGCGCCGAACAACCTGACCTGGTATGAATATGTCGGTAAATGACGGTGCGGCCGGACCTTGGTTCCTTTACAAATCTGACGGCATTCAAATATTGATCAAGCGACCGTCAGTTCCAGGGCGTTAGCCCTTCTCCACCAGCAGGATGCCGGCCTTCGCCAGCACCGCGAGGCTCTTCCTGAGATTGGCGATGGCGGTATCGCCGGTCAGGCGCGCGGTCAGTTCGGATACCGGCACCGCTTGCGTGTCGCGCAGCAATTCCAGCGCGGGCACCAGATCGGCGGGCAGGACGTAGAGCTTGCCGTTCGCCTTGAATTCCACATTGGTGCCGGCGGCGATGAAGGCCAGCCGGTGGCCGGCGGTCAGCCGGATCACGCTGTTATCAGTGATCGGCCCCAATTGCGCATAGGGCGCGCCTGGCAGGTTGATGTGCGGGCGGGGGAAGCTGTCGCCCTCCCATTCGCGCCGGAAGGCAGCGATCAGGTCCTCGTCCATGGCGTCGGCGAGCAAGGCGCGCAGCGTCTCGAGATGGGCCTTCTGGCCGGCTTCATCGTCGAGCGCGGGCAAGTCCTGGCGCACCGCCTCGTGCCGCGGGAGCTTGGCGATCATCCAGCGCAGCAGGTCCATGCCGTTGGGCGGGATGGTTGCGACGGTCAGGTGCAGGCTCGGTTCGTTGACCGGATAGGCCATGTGCCACCAGCCGCGCGGGATATAGATGGCGTCGCCATCCTCCAGCAGGCCGTCCCACACCGGCGGGCCGGTGGGGCGGGGCGGCGCCTCGATATCCTCCTGCAGCGGATGGAGCCGGGTCGGCCGGTAGACCTGCCAGCGCTTCCTGCCCGACAATTGCAGGATCACCGTATCCTGGCTGTCCCAGTGCAGGTCGAAGCCGTTCTGGCTGTGCCACCCGGCATAGAGATTGACGTAATTGCCCGATCGCAGCGCCTCGCGGAAGGAGTCCGACAGGTCGCGCACGCGCGGCGCGAGCTCTTCCACCGCGTCGAGGATCAAGGTCGCGCCGCCGGCCAGGCAGGCCGCGAACTTGCCCGAATCGAGCCGCGGCGTGCCGCCCAGGCCGGGCGAAAGATAGCGGTTCGGGTCGAGCGGGCGGCCGTCCTGCGCAAGCTTGAAGCGGGGCGGCGAGAGCCGGTGCCGTTCGAGGATCGCGTTGAGGTCGTCCCAGGTCAGCAGGCCGGTGAAGCGCCCGGCTTTGCCCTTCATATGCGTGAAGCCCTTGCCCCAATGGTCGGACAGGAATGCCTGTCGTGTCAGCGGGGCGATGACGTCGTCGAAGGTCATGCCGGGACCAGGCTGGTCAGCGTGCGGTGCCCACGCGCTGCACGAAGCGCTCGGCGACCGACATGCGGATCGGCTTGCCGTCGCGCATCTTGACCCAGGTGTTCACGCTGATGCCGAAGGTCTCCATCACGCAGTCCGCGGTCTGCGCGCGCAGCCGGTCGCGGGCGTTGCGGACCAGGTCGGGATGGACGTAGCAAAGCTGCGCCCGGCCCGAGCGGCCGGCGGGGATCATGCCTTCTCCGAGCGGGGATTTGGTGTCGGGCCGGCGGTCCATTGCTGAGATGCTCACAAATTTGCTCCGTGGGGCTAGAAGATCTTCCCGCGCGCTTCCTCGATGATCCGCTTGGCGCGTACGGGGTTGAAGATGCCGCATGAACAGAAGCGGCTGAGCGATGCCGTCGCCTTGTCGGGCGAGAGGCGGTTCTCCTTGACCATGTCGATCATCTTCTTGGCGAGCGACTGGCTGATCATGCCGTGCCCGCACATGGTCGACAGCGACAGGACGTGCCGGTTGGGCGCATTGTCCTGGATGCCCTCGAACCCCAGCGAATAGCCGACGCTGTGCCGGGTGATGCCGGCCGCCTTGCAGCAGTTCAGCGCATTGCCGATCGAGGAGGAGATGTTGATGCTGAGGCCCAGATCCTCCTCGACGATGCGCGTGACGAACGCCTCGGCATCCTCGCGCGTGGCGAACACGGCGGAGAAGGTTGTCGGATCGCCCGCGCCGTCGATCACCTGCTGGAAATCGGGCTTGGTCGGGCGCTTGGCGAAATGCTCGAGCGCATGGGTGTGCTCGGTCGGGCGGGTGGCGCCGCCATGCATCGCATCGCCGATGTTCACCGGATTATATTCCATCGCGATCTCGAGGAAGCGCTTGAGCGCCGGCTTCGGATCGCCCTTTTGCGCGCCGCCCTTGGCCGGCAGCGCGAAGATCACATAATCGTCCTTGAAGCTCTCGGCGGTGCCGTAGCGATGAAGGGTGTTGGTCATGCTGTCACCGCCTCCTTGGTCGACGCTGCGGGTTCATGGGAGAGTTCTCGAATCTGCAGCTTGCCCAGGCCGAGATTGGTCTTGGCGCGCTTCAGCGTGTAGCCGAGGCTTTCCAGGATTGGGGCGACGACGCGTTCCTCGCCATCCTCGTCGCAGCGCGTGCCGACGCCGAGCACGACGATGGTGTCGATCTTCTTCTCGACCGCCCAGACGGTGCGGATGATTTCCTCGGTCCGCTCCACCGGCACAGTGATCTCGAGGATCGCGGAGAGCACTTTCTCGTTCAGGATGTCGTCGCGGATCTTGCCGGTCTCGACATCGCTCATCATCGCGGTGACCGGGTTCTTGGGCTGGATCTTCACGCCCAGGGCGGAGAGCGCCATGCTCATTTCCTGGATCTGGTGGAAACGCACGCCAACGCCCGGCCGGCCGAATTCGATGGTGAAGCCGACCATGCCGACCGCGATGCGGTTGGAGATTTCGTTGGTCTTCACTTCCTCGGTGCCGCGGCCGGTGACGCCGGTCGATTCGTGCGGCACGCGCGGATCGGAGAAGGCGCGGCGCACGACGCGCGGCCAGCTCAGTTCGTCGGGTACGAGCGCATCGGTCGGGCAGATATCGGGATCTGGCTCGAACCGGAGCCACAGCTTGGACATCATGCGCCGCGTGAAGCGCACGGTCTTGGGCGGCAGATGCTCCTTGCTCAGCCCGTTATAGCAGGCATAGCATTCCACGCATTCGTCGCTGTTGACGGTCGCCTTGCGCGTCTTCGGGTCGATATAGATCGCCCCCATCGTGCAGGCGTAGGTGCAATTGCCGCACCCGACGCATTTTTCCTCACTGATTTTCATGCCCTGCCTGACCTCCCCAGACACCCGGGTGAAATTGCTTCCCCCGATGTTTTGCCCACCGCTCTCGCTGCATGTTGCATACTAAAATACTCGTTTGTATGCATCAAGCCATTGGCCGAATGTGTCAAGGTCTTCATGTTCCAATTCCGACCAAAGCTCTCAAATTGGGAGACGAAACCGCGTCGTCACGCCGGCACCGGATCGCCCCGGTACAGCGGTTTGGACGCGTCGATCCCGAGGAACAGCAGCGCCGCCGCGAAGCACAGCACCGCCAGCACGAAAAAGGCCGGGTTCCAGCCGGCATAGGTGACGATATAGCCCGTCGCGAACGACGCGATCGCGCCGCCGATATTGCCGCAACTGTTCATCACCGCCGAGACCGACCCGGCATAATTGCCGCCAATGTCGAGCGTCACCGCCCAGGACACGCCGACCGTCAGCTCCAGCCCGAACACGGCGAGGCAGAACCAGGCGACGCTGGTCATCGGATCGGCCGACAGCACCGCCATCGGGATGGTCGCCGCGGCGATCAGGAAGCCCGTCATCGCGACGACCCGCCGCGACATGGTGAGGTTGCCCGACTTGTGCGCCATCCGGTCCGAGATCCAGCCGCCGGCGATGTCGCCCGCCACGCCTGCCATCAGCGGCAGGCTGGCATAGAGACCCATCTTGGTCAGGTTGAATTCGTGCGCTTCCTTCAGATAGGTCGGGAACCAGGTGAGGAAGATGCCGATGCTGTAGGCGTAGCAGAAATACATCGCCGACAGCGTCCAGATCTGGCGGTTGCCGAGCAGCTTCGACCACGGCACCTTGACCGCGCGGCTCGGCTTCGGTGCGGAGCCGAGCGCGTCGGTGATCAGCGCCAGTTCGGCGGCGTTCACGCTTGTATGCTCGCTCGGCAGATCGCGGTAGAAGAAGAACCAGAACCCCGCCCAGAGCAGGCCGACACAGGCGAACACGAAAAAGGGCGCGCGCCAGCCGAAATCGGCGATCAGCAGCACGACGAACACCGGCGTGACCGCCCCGCCGAGCCGCGCGCCGGCATGGGTGACGCCCTGGGCGAAGCCGCGCTCCGCAGGCAGCATCCAGCGCGACAGCGACCGGGTCGCGATCGGAAAGGCGCCGGCCTCGCCCGCGCCGAACAGGGCGCGGCACACCAGCATCGATCCGGCCGACCAGGTCATCGCGGTCAAGGCGGTAAAGCTCGACCACCACACCACGATCCAGGTCAGCGCGCGGCGTGGCCCGAACCGGTCGCCGAGCCAGCCGCCCGGGATCTGGAAGATCGCATAGGTGATCTGGAAGGTGCTGAAGATCCAGCCCATGGTGATCGCGGAAAAGCCGAACTCCTGCTGGATCGACGGCGCCGCGGTCGAGATCACCACCCGGTCCATATAGGTGATCATATAGGCGAGCACCGTCAGCCACAGCACGGCGTGGCGGACGTGGGTCGGCCGCCGCCGCGCCGGTATCGTGTCGTTCGCGTCCATGGTCATTGCGCGACCGAGCGCACCTTGCGGCCCGCGATATAGACCGAATTGATCTTGCGGGTGTTCTTGATGTCCTGAAGCGGGTTGGCGTCAAGCACGACGAAATCGGCCCATTTGGCCCGCTCCAGCGTGCCCAGGTCCTTCGCGCCGAGAACTTCGGCGCCATATTCGGTCGCGGCCTGGATCGCCTGGCCGGGGGTGAAGCCGTCCTTGACCATCAGCTCCATTTCCCAATGGCCCGAATAGCCGGCGACACGCCCCGGAGGGCCCGAATCGGTGCCGAGCCCGTAATGCACGCCCGCGGCCGATTCGCGCTTGAGGTTGACCATCGCGGTTTCGAAGAAGCTCGGCAGCTTGGGAAAGGCGGGCGCGGACGCGACGGTCTTCTGCCGCTCCGGGCTGGCCAGCAGCCTGAGCGCCTCGGGCGACAGGGATTGCTGGAAGAAGGGATCGCCCAGCTGCGGCGCGGGCTTGCCATACGCGAACATCGCTGCCTCGCGGCTCAGCGTCGCCGCGACCTGCACGATGCCTTTTTCCTTCATGGCATCGGTCAGGGCCTTGTCGATCGGCTGGTCGCGCACGCTGTGCACGAACCCGTCGACGCCCTGAGCGGCAAGCCGCTTGGCGTCCTCGAGATAGAAGATATGGGCAAAGACCTTCAGCCCGTTGCGGTGCGCCGCGTCGATCACGGCCTTGCTGATCTCGGGGGGCATCTTGGGCATGGTGCCCAGCTCGTCGTCGAGCCAGAATTTGATGTAATCGGCGCCCTTGGCGGCCTGCGCATCGACCTCGATCGCCGCTTCCTTGGCATTGGTGACGGGGCGATTGATGCCCGGTACGCCGCCATAGCCGCCGCGGAACACGATGCCCTGGCCGGCGGTGAACAGCCGGGTCATGGTCGGGCGCCCGGCCCGCTCGGCATTGCGCACGGCGAAGACCGAATCCTTGTCGGTGCCCATCACCGCGACGGTGGTGAAGCCGTAGGACGCATAGGTCTTCAGGTCGGCCTCGACATTCTCGGTCGTGTAGAAACGCTCGTCCTGAGTCAGGTCGTGGACGTTGCCCATATGGATATGGGTGTCGATCAGGCCGGGGATGACATATTTGCCGGTCAGGTCGACCGCGTCGGCGGCGGCGGGCGCCTGGGCGGACGGGCCGACCCAGACGATGCGGCCATCCTCGACCACCATCGCGGAATTCGGCTCGGCGCCGCCGCCGCGGCCGTCGATCAGGGTGAAGTTCTTCACCACCAGCGTTTCGGCCAGGGCGGGCAGGGCGGCGAACAGGCCGATCGCGCCGGCGGTCGCGGCCATCAGGCGGCCGGTCAGCCGCGCCTTGCGGCCGCGTCGCGTGGCGGTGTCGGTTTTCGGCGAGAAGGCGTTCCCCATAGTCACTCTCCTGTTGGACCGTCCCGTCTGAAGCGGGCGCGTCGTGCTGACGGTCAGTCTTCGATCGATCAGGCGCGGATCGCGCCGCGGCGGGCAAGATCGCGCATCAGCGACGAAATGCCATAGGTCCAGGGCGGTGCATCCTCGCAGTGGCACACCTTGTTGGTCAGCGTACCGAGCTTCGGCGTCGACACCTTCACGGTATCGCCGATCTTGTGGGTGAAACCCCGGCCCGGCTCGCCGCGATCGTCGCCCGGCGCGAACATCGTGCCGAGGAACAGCGCGAAGCCGTCGGGATATTGGTGGCTCTTGTTGACCGTCTGGCCGACCAGATCGAGCGGATCGCGGCTGATCAGCCGCATATTGGACCGCCCTTCGAGCCGGTAATTGTCCTCGCCCTCGATCAGCAGCGAGACTTCGGCGTCGCGGATGTCGTCCATGGTGAACTTGTCGTCGAACAGGCGGATGAACGGCCCCAGCGCGCAGGACGCGTTATTGTCCTTGGCCTTGCCCAGCAGCAGCGCGCTGCGCCCCTCGATGTCACGCAGATTGACGTCGTTGCCCAGTGCCGCGCCGCGCGCATTGCCGGCCGAATCGACGATGATCACCACTTCGGGTTCGGGATTGTTCCAGTGCGAATCGCTGCGGATGCCGACCCAGGCGCCCGATCCGACCGCGGAGAGCACCGGCGCCTTGGTGAAGATCTCCGCATCGGGGCCGATCGCGACCTCGAGATATTGCGACCAGGCGCCGCTCGCGATCAGCATTTCCTTGAGGTTCATCGCCTCGGGCGAGCCGGGACGGACCGACTGGATGTCGCCGCCGATCTTTTCCTGGATCTCCGCGCGGAACTGCGCCGCGCCGGCCGAGTCGCCGCGTGCGCGCTCCTCGATCACCCGCTCCAGCGCGGAGACGGCGAAGGTGACGCCCGATGCCTTGACGCAGTGCAGGTCGATCGGTGCGAGCAGGCGGCCGGGGCCGCCTTCCCAGGCCGCTGTCAGGTCGAGCGCCTCGATCGGGCCCATGTCGCGGCCCGCGGGCAGTGCGCCGCCGGGCGCGATCGACTCGAGCAACCCCGAGACGGTACTCGCGTCAGCCGACAGGTCGAAGACATGGCCGTCGATGACGGAGATGGGAATCGGGCCCTGATCGGTCGCCAATCGTCCGACCAGTATCGCGTCCTGGCTGTCTGTTGGAAGCAGGTCGCGCACTCGTCATTCTCCCGACTCCGGATCGCGTGAATGCGCCCGATTTCCTGTATGCATATCAAGCGTCTTGCATACAGACAACCGGGTATCGCGGGATTTTATACGCATGTCGGGGTTCGCGGTGCGAGCCGACCAGTGTCAGGCCGCTCATGGCTTGAGGAGGCCTGCCCATCCGTTCGTCCTGAGTAGGGGCTGAGCTTGTCGAAGACCCGTATCGAAGGACAGTTGGAGCGCGTGACGCCTGTCCTTCGATACGCCATTTCGACAGGCTCAATGGCTACTCAGGACGAACGGAGGTGGTTCGATGCCTGACCCGCCTAGCTCGTCACGCCCGCATAGATCTCGGCGCGGCGGCTGGCGCGTTCGCGGGCCTCGTTCTTCTTCATGCTCTCGACGCCCTTGGCGAAATGGCTTTCGAGCAGCTGCTTGAGCAGCTTCTCGTCGCGTGCCTGGATCGCCGCGTTGATTTCCTGGTGCTCGGCGAACGCCTCGGCCCAGCGGTCATGGTCGAGCGTGGTGACGTGGCGCGCGCGCTCCGCGCGGGGCAGCAGCAGGCGCCAGGCGAGCATCAGCGACGGGCTCTCCGCCGCCTGGACGATATGTTCGTGGATCAGGCGATTCGCCTCAAGATAGCTCAGCCGGTCCGACTTCTCGAAATAGGCGGCGAGATCGGCCTGAAGCTCGTCGAGGATCTCGATCTGCTCGGGCGTCATGCGGCGGCAGGCGAGCTGCCCGGCCAGGCCTTCGAGCACGCCGAGCACGGTGAACACATCGGCGGCTTCCGACTTGTCCGGCACGCTGACCACCACGCTGCGGTTGGGCAGCAGATCGATCAGCCCCTCGGCGGCGAGCGTACGGAATGCCTCACGGATCGGGGTGCGCGACATGCCCAGCGCCTCGCTCAACGCGACTTCGCGCAGGCGTTCGCCCGGCGGCAATTCGCCGAGCAGAATCATTTTCCGAATTGTCTTCACCGCATCAAGACGAAGCCTGCCCTTGCGGGGTCCAGCACTGGCGGCGTTCTTTGCCGGAGCCTTGGCTCGAACGGCTTTGGTCTTGGGGCCAGTTTTTACAGGTCGGCTCATCATCTCAGCGCCTAATTGTGATTTTTTGGGGGGTAACGTCGTGAGACAGCGTTTACCTAAAGGCCGGAATCGGACTTATCAAGCTGATGTGCCCGGCCCTGGACCCGGTTTCCCGATCGGATTTTGCGGACGATCCCGTCATCCTTCCCCCTCGTCTTTTTCTGGTTGTACAAATAACCTAACCCGATCAGCGCTCTAACGCAACTTGCATGCAAGTTGTATGTAACGCTATATTTTACATGCAAATTCGATAAAAAAAGACACGACTAAAGTCGGGGGTGAACGATCGGTACGCACCGTGCGTACACGAAAAAAGGGGAGAGGATTGATGGACAAACGCGCATTCCTGCGGGCGGGCCTGGGTGTCGGGCTCGGCCTGGGGCTGGGCCGGATCGCCTCGGCACAGGACAATGATCAGGCGAGGAAGGAACGGGACGCCGCCCGCATCGCGCGCGAGACGCGCCCGGCGCCCACCGTGCCCCACCGCAAGGTCCGCACCACCGACCTGTTCTCCAGCCCGGAAGGCTATCCCAATGCGATCGATTCGCAGCCCGAGGGGCTATGGGTCGCCGAACAGCTGACCGCCGAGGGCGTCGGCGTGTCGAACGACTGCTATCTGGTCGACTGGAACGGCAAGATACTGCGCAAGGTGAAGACCGAGTCAAAGAACACCAGCGGCATGGCGTTCGGCGGCGGGCATCTCTGGATGGGCGCCAACGCCGCGCCCAACGGCATCTACGAAACCGATCTGGACGGGCGCACCGTCAGTCATCGCCAGATCCCGCTGGGGCCGGCCGACAATGGCGGGGGCTGCCACGGCGTCGCTTATGCCGGCGGCAAGCTCTACATCACCGCGCTGCGCATGCGCGGCATCCTCAGGGTCGACCCGAAGAGCTGGGCGCCCGAGCTGTTCATCCCCTGCCAGGCACCGCGCCTGCATGGGCTCGCGGTGAACGGCGACGCGATCTGGATCGTCACCGGCGATTCGAACACCGATCCCAACTTCAAGCCGGGCCTCGCCAAATATGAGCTCGCCACCGGGCGGCTGCTCGAGACCGCCGAGTTCGTGCCCGGCAGCGCCGATCCGCACGGCCTGACCTTCAAGGACGGGGTGATGTATGGCTGCGACGCCGGCATCCATCCCGGCTGGCCGGACCGGGCGAGCAGATCGAGCGGGAAGATCTTCCGGGTTGAGTTTATCTGAGGCGCCAAGCGGGGTGTCGGGCGGACCGACACCCGTCCGTTCGTGCTGAGTAGGGACTGAGTAGGCGAAGCCGTATCGAAGGCCCGTATCGAAGCATGTTGGAATGCGGGCGCGCGTGTCCTTCGATACGCCGCTTCGACAAGCTCAGCGGCTACTCAGGACGAACGGCAGTGTAACGAAAAAGGGGCGGCCGCGAGGCCGCCCCTTTTCTTTCGCAGAATGCCGTTCGGGCTATTCGCGCCCCTTCATCATCTCGGCGAGTTCGGCCTTGGTCATCTTCATCTGGTCGGGATGCTCGTCGACCCATTTGAGGAAGGCGGCATTGATCGCCGGCGTCCATTTCTGGTCGATCTCCCCCGGGGTGAAACGCTGCTCGCGCAACATCTGGTGACCGAAGCCGTCGCGCATCGCGATATATTCGGCGCCCTTCACGACCTTCTCGGCCATGATCGCGGGGATGAACACCACGCCTTCGCGCTTGGCGAGGATCAGGTCGCCCGGAAGGACGGTGGCGCGGCCGATGCGGATCGGGCCGTTGATCCGGACCATCTCCATCTCGCGGATCGCCGAGGGGTCGTAGCCGCGGGTAAAGGCGTTGAACCCGTCGATCGCGGCGAGCCCGGCCACGTCCCGCACGCCCGCATCGAACACTACGCCGGTCTTCGACTTGGCGTAGATCGAATTGCCCAGATTGTCGCCGATCAGCGTCCCGTCGACGATCTTGCCATAGCCGTCACCGACATAGACGTCGCCGACCTGGAGCATGTCGATCGGCCAGCTGTTATGGCCGCCGGAACGCTTCTCCTTCACGCCGAGCGCGCTGATCGCCTTGTTCATGTCGGGGCGCATCGGCAGATACTGGACGGTCAGCGCCCGGCCGACGAACGGCCGGTCGTTATGCACCATCTGGAAGCCGCCCTCGAACTGGTTGTTGTACCCGGCCTGGCGCAGGATGCCCCAGGCTTCCTCCGTGTTCACGTCGAGCAGGCGCTTGAGGATGGCGTCGGATACCCTGGGCCGGCCGTCCGGGAAACGCTCCCCGGTCCAGTCCGAGGTGTAGAACAGGATTTCTTCCTTCGTCGCCTGGGTCTGGGCCTGGGCCGGCATCGCCATCGCAAGCGCGGACGCGCCCATCGCGAGGGCCAGTAATAGCTTTCTCACTGCATCTCTCCCTTGTTCTTGTGATTGTCGCATTCGCCGGAGCTGTGCTCGTCCGTGCTCGGCGGGGCACGCATGTTCCGCTGCTTCGATTCCCCCTTTGCCTCGGCCCGGAGCGATGGTCGTACCAGCTCGGGCACCCGGCAAAATTTGCATACAATTATCAGGAGTTCAATACATTTGGTGAGCGATCAGGCCGAGTTCAGGCTCAGCATGTCGATTGAAATAAGCCGTTGAATCCGGTTGTACTTTATTGCGTGAACGATCACCGCATGAATCGGCTATTTGGGCTGTCGCCTACGCCACCGACGAGCGGCGCCCGCGGATTGAAGCGCTCAAGACCTGATCCAGTAAGTTGCGCAAGGTTAAAGCGAAAATCGCGAATGCCGTCGGATCGCTCACGCGCCTCTAGCTGCAATGGACCGCAGTCGAACTAGCCGAGACCAATAGCCGCCAAATAAATCGTATTTTTCGTGTCGCAACGCAGCACAAAATATCATCTTGTATTCAACGATCAGAATTGTATCCAAGTGTACTGCCGCCCGGACTCGGGAGGCAGGCGGGTAACGGGACGACCGTGCCAGCGACGTCAACGGCAAAAGCCGCGGCGACATAAAAGGGGAGAATGCCTTGACCGGGAGTCGCATCGCGACCCGTTGCCGGAGCCTCGTGCCCGCTTGCCGGGAATCCGAAGGCCGCGACGCTGCGCCGTTCAGCCACGACACCTCCCATGCCGCCCTCATTGCCGCGCCGCGCTGTGCCGGAGCGTCCTGATCGCGACCCACAAGAATTAACCGGGGAGAAGAGACAGTGACCAAATTGTTGCCCACGCTCAAGCTGAGCGGTTCGACGATCGCCCTTGCAGCCATGTTCATGTTCGGTCCGGTGGCCGAAGCGCAGGAACAGGCCTCGGCGGCGGCAGTGGCGCAGAACTCACCGGTGCCGCCCTCGGCCGGTTCGGGCCAGGAGACGCCTGACGAGGATGCCGCCGATCCGGCCGCCGACATCGTGGTCACCGGCTCGGCGATCCGCGGCGTCGCGCCGGTCGGCTCGAACCTCGTCTCGGTCGGGCAGGAGGCGCTCGCCAAGACCGCGGCAACCTCGACCACCGAACTGGTCAACACGGTCCCAGCGATCACCACCGCCGGCTCGACGCCGCAGGCGCAGAGCTCCTATTCCTATTACGCGCCGCAGATCCACAGCCTCGCGGGCTCCGGCAGCAACACCACGCTTGCGCTGATCGACGGGCTGCGCATGCCCGGCGGCGGCCTGCAATATGCCCAGACCGATCCGAACATCATCCCGACTCCGGCGCTGCAGCGGGTCGAGGTCCTGGCCGACGGTGCGTCGTCGATCTATGGCTCGGACGCGGTCGCCGGCGTGGTCAACTTCATCACTCGCAAGACGTTCGAGGGCCTTCAGGTCAATGGCCGCGTCGGCTTCGCGGATGAATATCGCAGCTATGACCTCAACGGCATCTGGGGCACCAAATGGGATACCGGCGGCGTCTATATCGCCGGGCAGTTCCTGAAGCAGCAGGAGATCACCAACGACAAACGCTCGTTCCTAAGCCGCGGCGATTATCGCGACATCGGCGGCAGCAACACCAACACCTATAACTGCTCGCCCGCCACGATCCGTGGCAGCTCCGCCGCGACCGTCATCTATCCCAGCGCCGATGCCACCACGACCTTGCCGAACAACCAGGCGGCGAACGGCATGTGCAATACCTCGATCTATGGCAGCGCGGTGCCGGGCGTGCAGCGCGAGGGCGTGCTCGTCGTGGTCAACCAGGAACTGGGCGACCGGATCACCTTTACCGGCAAGTTCGTGTTCAACCATCTGCAGCATTTCTCGACCGGCACGCCCGGCACGCTGTCGAACGCGCAGACCTTCGGCGCGGGGTCGGGCAAGGGCACGCAGATCAACCCGTTCTTCCGCGCGCCGGCCGGATCGGGCTTCACCCAGGAACTGGTCAACTGGCTCGCCCTCACGCCCGACGGGAATTACGGCACCAACAATTACCAGAACACCACTTTCTACACGACGGGCGTGGTCGATTATAAGGTCACCGACAAATGGTCGATCACGGCCAGCGGCGCGCTCGCGCGGTCCAACAGCTATCAGCGCGGCAAGAACACCTTCTGCAGCACCTGCGCCACCCTGGCGCTCAACGGATCGCCGGCGCTGAACGGCACGATATCGAGCGTCCTGCCGCAGCCGGGCCAGGCCGCCACGGTCAGCCAGGCGCTGACCACCGCCAACGCGCTCGACGTCTGGAACGGGCTCGGCAACAACCGCACCTCGGCGGCGGTGTGGCAATATCTCTATACGAACAACACCAACAACGAACACCAGAACAACATGTACCAGCTCAAGCTGGAGGCGCAGGGTGAGCTGTTCGATCTGCCCGGCGGCGCGCTGCGCATGGCGGCCGGCGGCGAATTCATGCACGTCACGCAGGACGTGTACGGCCTCAACCCGAACAGCACGGGCACGGGCTACACCAATTTCATCATGAACCTCGGCCCGCGCAACGTGAAGTCGGGCTATATCGAGCTGTACGTGCCCCTGGTCGGCGAGGACATGGACGTCCCGCTGGTCAAGAAGTTCGACCTCAGCATCTCCGGCCGTATCGACCATTACAGCGATTTCGGATCGACCACCAACCCGAAGGTCGCGGCCAACTGGCAGATCAACGACTGGATCAAGATCCGCGGCAACTGGGCGGAATCCTTCGTCGCGCCCCCGCTCAACCAGATCGGCGACGCGCGCCAGGGCTATCTGCGCGGGGCGACCGGCACCGGCGCCAGTGCCGTGCTCGACGTGCCCGTCGCGGCCTATCCCGAGGTCAAGCAGCTGCCGGGTTGCGAGACCGCGACGGTCACCTGCCGGGTCGGCGCCAATACGGGTCGCGAGGGTCTCGATCGTTCGCTCGGCGCGGGCTTCGCCGGGGTCGTGCCGCAGACCGGCAGCAGCTGGTCGGTGGGCGTCGACCTGAATCCGGATTTCATCCCCGGCTTCACCGCGAACGTCACCTATTGGGCGAACGTGTTCAAGGGCGGCGTCGCATCCCCGGCCCAGCCGCTGATCATCAACTCGGCTGCGCTGCACGACCGGCTGACGATCTGCCCGACCAGCTGCACCGCCGACCAGATCCGCACCTTCACCAATGTGGCGAACGGCGCGACCACCGCGGCGACCTTGCCGTCGACGGTCTATTTCCTAATCAACCGCGACGTCGGCAACGTGCTCAACCTCAACGTCCAGGGCATCGACGCGCAGTTCAACTATCGCCTGCCGACAGCGGGCGCCGGCACCTTCAGCATCGGCGGGTCGATCACCTATTTCACCCGCTTCATGCAGGATTTCGGCGATCAGCCGTTCAGCATCCTGAATACCTCGGGCTATAATTCCCAGTTCCCGTCTATCCAGACCAAGGGACGCGGCCAGCTCGGCTGGGAGATGGGCGCTTTCTCGCTCGATCTGTTCGGCAATTACACCGGCGCCTATCGCAACTGGATCCAGACCTCGGTCAAGCCGGTGACGCTCGGCTCCAACGGCAACCCGACCGGCGGTGGCGACCGGGTGAAGCCCGACTTCACGGTCGATCTGCACGCTGCCTATAATTTCAACGGCAGCTTCCTGAACGGCAGCCAGATCTATGTCGATGTGAAGAACCTCTTCGACCGGAATCCGCCCTTCTACAACGGCAACACCACCGGCGCCGGCGGCGTCGGCGCGTGGGGCTTCAACGGCTTCACCTCGAACCTGCTCGGCCGCCTCGTCTCGGTCGGGTTCCGCGCGAACTTCTAAGCACGCATCCACGTCATGAAAGGAAGAGGGGAGCCAATGAAGTCCGCATCCAGCCTGATCGTCGCCGCACTGTTGCTGGCGGGCGCCCCTCCACTTCACGCCCAGATCGCCGTCTCCGCCAATGACGGCAAGCAACTCCGTCCGAACGAGGGCAAGGAAACGCGCACGCCCGATACGGTGTCGATCATCGATCTGCGCGGGGCGGCGCCGAAGACGTTGGCGACCATCCCCGTGCCGGCGAGCATGATCGGCCCGCCGGCGGCGGTGGCGGTCGCCCGGAGTGGCCGCTTCGCGCTGGTGACGGCGGCGCAGCGGCTGAACGCGGCGGCCGATATCGAGCTGAACGATCAGGTATCGGTGATCGATCTCGCCAGACCGGCCTCGCCGCGCGTGGTGCAGACCGTGCAGGCGGGGCCGGGCGCGAGCGGGGTGGCGATCAACCATGCCGGCACGCTCGCTTTGGTCGCGAGCACCGGCGACGACACCATCTCGATCTACTCGATCGCCGGCAATCGGCTGACGCCGGAAGGCAAGCTCCAGCTCGAGGCCAAGACCCGGCCCACCGATGTCGCTTTCGCACCCGACGGCAAGACCGCGATGGTCGTCGGCCAGGGGGCGAACAAGCTGATCCTGCTTTCGGTCCTCGGCAAAAAGGTCGGGCTGGCCGGCGCGACGATCGACGCGGGGCAACAGCCCTACGGCGTCGTTTACAGCCCCGATGGCCGTTACACCTACAACACCAATCTCGGCGGGCGGCCGCTCGCGCCCGGCGCCGCGCCGCCCGCGCGCGACGGATCACCCCGGATTGGCACCGTCGCGGCGGTCGACCTGAAGACCGGCACGGTCGTCAATGTCGATGTCGGCCAGACGCCCGAACATGTCGCGCTGTCGGCCGACGGCCAATATCTCGCGGTCGTCGTGGCCAACGGTTCGGCGGCGCAGGCGACCGCACCGGGCTATCATCCCTACGGCCTGCTCCAGATCTACAGCGTGCGGGGCACCAGCCTGACCCGGGTCGCCGAGGCGCATAGCGGCGCCTGGTGCCAGGGCGCGGTGTTCAGCGCGAACAACCGCACCGTGCTGCTGCAATGCGCGATGACCCGGGCGATCGAGGTCTATCGCTTCGACGGCAAGGCCGGCCTGACTCAGGATGCCGCCGCGACCCTGAAGTTCGATGCCCGGCCAGGCGCGATCGCGGTCGCGACCAGCCGCTGACCAGAGATGCACTGAAGATTCGGGGGGGCGGCGCCGCTGGACACGCCCTTTCCGATCCACCTCCAGCAACAAAGGGGAAGCTCATGGATATCAACAAGCGCGAACTCCTGATGGCCGGTGCCGCCGTCGGCGTCGGCATCGCCGCCACTCAGGCCGTGGCGCAGACGCGCGCCGCCCGCCCGATCAACACCGGCAAGCAGCCCTCCTCGGTCGACATGAACTACAAGCCGCGCCGGCTGAACAAATGCATCGAGCTGTGGGAAGACGGCCAGCCCATCTATTACACCGGCTCAGGCGTCGGCCCGAACGTCGATCCGTACGAACAGGGCAAGAAGATGTGCAAGACCTGGGCGGACGCGATCAGCTATGAGATGGAGCATGGCTGTTTCGACCTGAAGGAACTGCGCGAATTCATGCGCGGGCTGAAGGACGGCGGCGGCACCAAATCCGGCCATCGCCTCCCCACCGTCTTCGTCTCGCCGCCGATCATCGGCCTCGACGAGCCCTATGCCCGCGCCAACACTTGGGTGATCGAGCAGCTGCTGTGCTGCGGCGTGATGGGCATCCACATCTGCCATGCGCGCGACCCCAAGGCGATCGAGACCTATATGCATATGGGCGCGCGCTATCCTTTCCCCGATTTTCCCAACACACCCAAGGTGAAGATGCGGGGCCTGCGCGGCAACAGCGCCAGCTATGCCGCGGATATATGGGGCGTGTCGGGCGGCACCTACCAGCATATCGCCGATCTCTGGCCGCTTAACCCGCGCGGCGAGATCATGTTCGGGGTGAAGATCGAGGATACCTATGCCGACGAGACCGTCGCGCAGACCCTCGCGATCCCCGGCATGGCGATGGCCGAATGGGGCCCGGGCGACCATAATCTCTGGCTGAACGGCTATCACGGTGTCGAGGATGGCGGCCTGTCGGGCCATCCGGTGGTCCGCGACGCCGCCGGCAAGGTAGTCGAGGACGTCTCGGCGCTCCCCAATATGGAGGCGGTCCGCGCCAAGGTGCTGGCCGAGTGCAAGAAGAACAAGGTCATGTTCCTCAACGCCGCCGAGACCGAGCCGGGCCACAACAATGTGATCCAGCAGATCAAGGACGGCTGCATGGTCGTGGCGGCGGGTCAGGGCGGAGAGGACGTCGCGATCATGGGCCGCGAATTCACCAAGCGCAAAATGCCGGTCTGAGCGATCGGCCTCGAACGTGCCTGAAGGGGCCGCCCGTAACGGGCGGCCCTATTTTTTGGGCTGCATCGATTCGAACGCGGGCGGCCGGCGCCGAATCCCCGCGCGTTCGGATGAGTGTTCAGACCTGCCAGCAAAATGTATCGCCATGCGCTCCGTCTGAACCCGGCCAACCCCGACGCCAAAGCCCGGCTCGCGAAAATGGAGCGACCGCCGGAACAATGACGCCGCGATCGGCGGTCAGTTCTAATTATTGTGGGGACGCGTCGGGCCGGGAGGCAGCGCGGCAAGGGCGGTTATCCGAGGCTGAGGGGCGCATCCGTACATCGAACAAACGCCTTTTACCGGCGCCAAAGCGCGCGTCGCTCCGATGGTGAGAGCCGCCCCCTTCCCACCTCGTAACGGGCCCAGGAATCCCATTGACAGCTTTGGCGAATGGGAAGATGCATGCACGCAACTCAATCTGTATGCATTATGACAGAGCTGCCGATGAGGGCCGGCAGAATTCATCCATACGCGACGGTAGGGCGCGGATAACACGGAGAATTTACCACCGAATCCGAGGCTAAAAATGGCCCGGAAAAATCTAAAAGGGGAGACTGAAAATGGCGAAAACCTATAGCGGCCTGTTGTTTGGCGCATCCAAACTCATCCTTCTGACAGCGACGTCGTGGTCCGCCACGGCCTGGGCGCAGGTGACACCGGCGACCACGCCGGAAACCATCCAGACCGAGCAGGCGGCAGACCCATCCACATCGGATTCGAACCCGGAAGACATCATCGTCACCGGCACCAGTATCCGCGGCGCGCCCCCGGTCGGCGGCAATCTGGTCTCGGTCGGTCGCGAGGCGATCGATCAGACCGGCGCGATCAACGTGCAGCAGATCCTCAAGACCGTGCCCGCGATCACCGGCATCGGCAGCGGCGGCGTCGGCCAGAATGCCGGCAATTCCTATTATGCGCCGACCATCCACAGCCTCGGTTCCTCGGCATCGAACTCGACGCTGGTGCTGATCGACGGCCATCGCATCCCGCTCGGCCATACCTCGCTGGCGCTGCCCGATCCGTCGATCGTCCCGCCGATCATGATCGAACGCGTCGAGGTCCTCGCCGAGGGCTCGTCCGCGACCTACGGGTCGGACGCGGTCGCCGGCGTGGTCAACTTCATCACCCGCAAACGCTATGACGGCGTGATGGGCACGGCGCAGGTCGGCTTCGGCCATAGTTACCGCACCGTGGCCCTCGGCCTGCTGGGCGGGAAGAGCTGGGACAGCGGATATATCACGCTGGGGCTCGGCTTCTCGCGCTCGAGCGCGGTGCCGTACGACTATAACAACCGCCCCTATCTGCAGCCCAACCACATCGATGAGGGTGGTACCAATTTTCAGAGCTACAACTGCTCGCCCGCGACCATCCAGCCGGGCGGCAGCGGCAATATCTACCTCGCGCCGGGCTCGGCGACGTCGGTCGCCAACACGACCGCCAATGCGCCGTGCGACAATCAGCCTTATGGCGACCGCCTTGGCCGGGAACGGCGCTATAATGCGATGATCAAGGTGTCGCAGGACATCACCGACACGCTGACCCTGTCCGGGGACTTCGTCTATTCGGATCGCGATACTTTCACCAACAATGCCCGCGGCGGCATCCAGGCCACGGTGTTCAGCACGGGTCCGCAGGCCAATCCCTTCTACGTCCCCCAGACGGGCTATACCGGCGCCGCTACGACCCAGACGATCCGCTGGAATGCCGACGATCTGCTCGGGCCGGGCGCCTATACCGACAACAGCGCCAAGACCTATATCGCGACGGCCAATGCGGAATGGAATTTCACCGAGAATTTCCGCTTCACCGCCATGGCGCTGTTCGGCGAGGATCGCACGGCGCAGGTGCAGGACGGCAGCCTGTGCACGAGCTGCGCGACGCTCGCCCTCAACGGCACGGTGCAGACCAACGGCAGCATGACGACGCCGGTTGCGGGCACCAATTTGATCCCGCTGAACCTGCCGCTCACCACGGCCAATGCGCTGGACGTGTGGAACCCCGCGGCGACCAACCGCACATCGGCGGCGGTGCGCGCCCTGCTTACCGACAGCCGCAGCTCGACCAGCCATGTCAGCACGATCAGGCAATTCCGCGCCGGCATCGATGGGTCACTGTTCAATCTGCCCGCCGGTGCGGTGAAGATCGCGGTCGGCGGCGAGTTGCAGAACTGGGTGCTGAACACGACCGTCGTCCGGCCGCTCAATTCGGGACCGGCCAGCCTGGGATCGACTCAGCGCTATTTCCCGCTCGATCGTCAGGTGCAGTCGGTTTATGGCGAGCTTCTGGTCCCGGTCGTCTCGCCGGACATGGACAGTTTCGTCTACCGGATCGACCTCAGCGCATCGGGCCGGTACGATCATTACAGCGATTTCGGTGGCACCTTTAACCCGAAATTCGCGGCCAATGTGGAGATCGTCCAGGGCATCAAGCTGCGCGCCAACTGGGCCCGTTCGTTCGTGGCGCCGTCGATGCGCTCGGTCGGCGACCAGTTCGGCACCTACAGCAACTCGACCGTATCGCTGACCAACGCGACCGCCCAGGTGTCGGTCGCCCGTTTCCCGACGATTGCCAATATCCCGGGCATCCCCTGCTCGAACGGCTTCTGCACGATCGGCGGCAGCAACATCCAGGGCGTGGTGGTCGATACCGGCAACCCGAATGTCGGCCCGCAAAAAGGCACGACCTGGTCGTACGGTATCGATCTCGCACCGACCTTCCTGCCTGGCTTCCGGGCGTCGGTCACCCTGTTCAACAACCAGTTGCGCGGCGGCATCACCTCACCCTGCGCGCCGGGCTGCATCCTGAACAATGGCGCGCTGAACTATCTGCTGACGATCTATCCGACCGGCGCCACACCGGCGCAGCTCGCCGCGCAGTTCAACAACGTGCCGATCACCACCGCGCTGCCAAGTACGACCTATTATGTCTTCCGCCGTCCGCAATCGAATGCGCTCGATCTCGATCTCACCGGCCTCGATATCTCGGCGAGCTACGCGTTCAATACCGGGATCGGCAAGTTCGACCTCGGCGGTTCGTGGACCGAGTTCCTGAAGTTCAAGCAGGGCTATGTCGGCGGGGCGAAGTTCGACATCCTGAACACCGTGGGCGTCAATTCGACCTTCCCGTCGATCGCACGCCAGGCGCGGTTCAATATGGGCTGGAACTATGAGGGCGCGTCGCTCGAATTCTTCGCCAACCATGTCGGATCCTACAAGAACTGGGCAAGCGGCACGGTCAACCCGCTGGTCCTCGACGCCGCCGGCAACGTCGCGGGCGGCGGCGATATCGTGAAGTCCTGGACCACCTTCGATGGCCACGCCGGTTATAAATTCTCGAAGGGCGGCATGCTCGGCGACAGCGAGATCTATGTCGACGTCAACAACATCTTCGACAAGGCGCCGCCCTTCACGAACACCGCCAATGGCTATGATCCGTTCGGGTCCAACCCGCTCGGCCGGGTCATCAGCATCGGCCTTCGCATGAAGTATTGAGCCCCCTCCGCGGCGCCCTCCTTCGCGGGAGGGCGCCGGTTTTCTCCGAATTCTCGGGAAGCAGTCATGAAGAAACTCTGGGTTCCACTATTGCTGTTGTGCACGACGCCGGCGGTCTCGCAGACCGATCCTCATCGCACCGTCGATCCGACCTTCCTCCACCGCTTCGTGCCTGACGTGAAGCCGGTGCAGGTGCCGATCAGCAGCCCCACCGCGCATTATAAGGCGCTGTTCGGGGAGGGCGATGCCAACGCCAAGCTGCTCCGCGCGATGAGCCGCTTCGGCGAGCTCAGCGTCGATCCGAACGGCAGGAGCAGCCTCGTCCGCTATCCGCGCGAGGAGCATATGTTCGTGATCCTCGATGGCGAGGGCACCATCTCGTACGGCGGCAAGACCTTCCCGGTGAAGAAGGAGGATTTCCTCTATCTGCCGCCGACCGTCGCGTTCGGCCTGAACGGCGGGCCAAAGGGCGTGAAGGCCGCCTTCATGGGCTTCAGGATCCCCGAGGCGATGCCGCTGACCATCCCCGACACGCTGAAGATCGCGAACATCGCCGATGTGCCCCTGGTCAATGTCGGCGGCCATCCGCTCGACACGCTCTACCGGCTGATGATGGGCGACACCAAGAGCACGCGCGACAAGCTCTCGACCGGGCATGTCATGATCAGCCTGTTCGTCATGGAGTTCGCGCCCGGCGCCACCAACTTCCCGCACCATCACGAGACGCAGGAGGAGATCTACCTCATGCTCGACGGCAAGGGGCAGATGGTCGCGGGCAGCGGGATGGACGGGATCGAGGGCAAGTTCCCGGCGAAACCCGGCGACGCTTATTACTACCGGGCGAATACGACGGTCGGTTTCTACAACGACAAGGCGCCCAGCCCGAAACCGGCGCGCATCCTCGCCGTGCGCTCCAACATGCCCCCGCCCAAGTGATGGAGCCGAAATGATGAAACGACCTTCCATCGCACTGACTCTGGCCGGGCTCGCGCTCGGCCTTGGTGCGAGCGGCGCGCGCGCGCAGCTCGCGATCTCCGCCAATGACGGCAAGCAGCCCCGCCTCGGCCAGAAGCCGGGCGACGTGAAGCCCGACAATGTCACCGTCATCGACCTGAACAGCTATCCGCCCAGGGTGATCGGCAAGGTCGAGGTGCCGGTGAGCATGATCGGCCCGCCGACCATCGTCGGCGTCGCCCGCGATGCGAGCTTCGCGATCGTCACCAACGGCCAGAAGTTCGATCCGGCCGACAATTCGAAGTTTGTCCTCGACGACACCGTCTCGGTCATCGACCTGAAGGACCCGACCAATCCCAGGGTGATCCAGACGATCAAGGCCGGCGACGGCGCCTCGGGCGTGGCGATCAACCGCGCGGGCACGCTCGCGCTGGTCGCGGCGACGGGGGAGGGGACGATCTCGGTCTATTCGATCGCGAACAAGACGCTGACGCTCGTCGGCAAGCTTCAGCTCGACGCCAGGGCCGGGCCGGTCGACGTCGCGATCTCGCCCGACGGCAAGACCGCGCTCGTCACGCAGCGGCGCGGCAACGGCATCTGGCGCCTCGCGATCGACGGCACCAAGGTCACCGACACCGGCACGATGTATGCGACCGGCGGCAACCCCTACGCATCGGTGTTCAGCCGCGACGGGCGCTACGCCTATAACACCAACCTGCTCGGCACGCTCCCGCCCGAGGGCACGCCGCCGCAGCGCGGACCGCGGATCGGCACGGTCAGCGTGATCGACCTCAAGACCGACAAGGTCGTCAACCGGGTCGAGGTCGGCCCGACCCCCGAGCATGTCGCGATCTCGCCTGACGGGCGCTATCTCGAGGTGACGGTGGTCAACGGCTCCTCCGCCAACCCGACCTCGGCGCAGTTCAGCCCGTTCGGCCTGTTGCAGGTCTATCGCCTGAACGGCCCCATGCTGACGCTCGTCGCCCAGGCGCAGACCGGCCAATGGGGGCAGGGCGCGACCTGGAGCAAGGATAGCCGAACAATCCTATTGCAGGGCGCCGTCGCACGCGAGATCGAGGTGTATCGCTTCGACGGCACGTCGCTGAAGCGGGATATGGGAGCCACCCTGAAGTTCGATACCCGCCCCGGCGCGATCAGCACCGCGCAAAGGCGCTAAATCTTTCGTCAACACCCGTTTCTACCCAGGAGAGTGACATGATCCGACCTACCCTGCCCGTGATCGCCAGCGCGACGCTTGGCGCCATCCTGCTCGTCACGGGTGCGTTTGCGCAGACCGTGCCGCCGACCCGGGGCCCGGCCGACGGCGCGACGCCGGCCTGGTTCCTGCAAGGGTCCGCCCCCGATCCGGGCGGCCGCACCTCGGTCGACGCGAACGGCGTGGTGACGGTGCTGCCGCGGCCGGAGGGGGCGCCCTTCGCGGCGGGTGCGCGGCCCAACACGATCCAGGGCTGCCGGCACTCGACCGCGTGCCAGAACCGCAACGGCCCGCAGCGCGGCCAGCTGCAGCGTGTCCAGTGGGAACAGAAGCTCGGTTACAAGTTCAGCTATCCGATCCAGCTGCCGCCGGGCATTGGCGGCGTACCGGCGGTCGCGCTCGATTCGAAGAACAATCTCTGGGTGTTCCAGCGCAAGCCCGCCGGCAGCCCGCAGCTGATGCGCTATTCGCCCGCCGGCAAGCTGACCATGACGGTCGGTGACGACGTGATCGGCCATGCCGACAAGGCGCATGGCATGGCGATCGATGCCGAGGACAATGTCTATGTCATCGATACCGCCAATGCGACGGTCAAGAAGGTCAGCCCGGACGGCAAGCTGCTCCAGACGATCGGGACCTCCGGCCATCCGGGTGACTGGGACGAAGGCAAGGGCCAGCGGCTGCTGTGGGAGCCGGTGATGATCGCCTTCGGCCCCAATGGCGACATGTACATCGCGCAGGGCCATGGCAACGAAAGCCCGAACGTGGTGGATTCGGACGATCCCACCAACAATATCGGCGCGGCCCGCGTCCTTCACCTCGACAAGGCCGGCAATTATATCGGCCAGTGGTTCGGCCACAACACCGGCCGCGGCAAGTTCCAGAACGCGCATGGCCTTGGGGTCGATCCAAAAACCGGCGATGTCTGGGTCGGCGACCGCGAGGATTACCGCATCATCATCTTCAATAGCAAAGGCGAGTATCTCCGCCAGATCGCGACCGAGAATCTGGTCTGCGCGATCCAGTTCGACCATAATGGCGAACCCTGGATGGCGAGCGGCCAGGACGGCCAGTTCCTCAAGCTCGATCGCAAGACCGGCAAGGTCGTCGGCGCCACCGGCAACGGCATGGGCATCGGCAAGGGCCAGTTCATCGAGGCGAGCTATTGGGTGTTCGACAAGCAGAACAACATGTGGGCGGGCGACACCAGCGTCGGCCGCGTGACCCGCATCGCGAAGTAAAAGCGGCTGGACCGGTCCGTCCGCACCCGGCGCGGGCGGACCGGCAAGGCCGCCGGCCCGTGGAACACCCGGCCGGAAGGTGTTCCAAACAGCCTCCCGCGGTGTTCCACATTGCCCGGAAGGTGTTCCATCCTGGGTGTTCCACCGCACCCGACCATCGGGGATGGCGCATCCCGGTATCGGCATTTACCGCGCCAATATTGAATAAATGGCGGAATTCCACCGATTATTACCGCCAATTTTCGTTATTTCCGCGCCCGATTTCCCGTCCTCACGCCCGGCGCACGCCAGGGGAATGACATGTCCCCGTGGAACACGGTGTTCCGGCTTTGGCATAACGTGTATTCCCGCATTGTTCCTTATAGTTGACGGGTCGCCGGGGAGCGGGGAAAAACAATATGCTGATCCAGGAATTGCCGATCGCTCATATGCGGGTCGGCCTGCGTACCGAATTCGGTCTGATCGAAAAGGCGCGCCACATTCACAACCAGCGCCGTCTGCGCGACGAAGTGCTCGGCAACGAGCTGTTCGGCGATCCGGGCTGGGACCTGATGCTCGATCTCTACATCGCCCAGGCCAGCGGCAAGCGCGTCTCGGTGACGAGCGCCGCGATCGGCTCGGGCAAGCCGATGTCGACCGGCCTGCGCTGGGTCAAGCTGCTGATCGAGCGCTCGCTGGTCGTCCGGGAGGCCGATCCTTATGACGGCCGACGCTCCTATCTCCGCCTGACCACCACCGCCTATGAGGCGATGGAGGATTTCCTCGCCCGCTGCTGAGCGCGCACTAACAAAGTCGGGTCGCACCAAGGGCCTGCCTCCAGCCTCCTGATGTTGCGGAGGTCGGAGGCAGGCCCTAACGATTTTCCGTCCTTGCGGGAGATCATGATGCTGAACGGTGCGGTGCTGGTAACGGGTGGAGCAGGCTATATCGGGAGCCACGCGGTCCTCGCCCTGCTCGACGCCGGACACCGCGTGGTGGTCGTCGACAATCTCGTCACCGGTTTCGACTGGGCGGTCGATCCCCGCGCCACGCTGGTCCGGGCCGGTATCGAGGAGGACGGCCCGGTCCGCGCGGCGATGCGCGCGCATGACGTGCGCGCCGTGATGCATTTCGCCGGCTCGGTCGTGGTGCCGGAATCGGTCAACGATCCGCTCAAATATTACCGCAACAACACCGCGGCCAGTCGCGCGCTGCTCGAGAGCGCAGTGGTGTGCGGCGTGCGCCACTTCATCTTCTCCTCGACCGCAGCGACCTATGGCACACCCGAAAAAGTGCCGATCGCCGAGGGCGATCCGCAATCGCCGATCAATCCCTATGGCATGTCGAAGCTGATGACCGAGGCGATGTTGCGCGACGTCGCCGCCGCGCACCCGATCAATTTCGCGGCGCTGCGCTATTTCAACGTCGCCGGCGCGGACCCGAAGGGCCGCAGCGGCCAGTCGACCGCGGGCGCCACCCATCTCATCAAGGTCGCGGTCGAGGCGGCGACCGGCAAGCGCGACGGGGTCTCGGTCTTCGGCACCGATTTCGCGACGCCCGATGGGACTGGCGTGCGCGACTATATCCATGTCAGCGATCTTGCGGCGGCGCATGTCGCCGCGCTCGACCTGCTTATCGCCGAGCCGGGGCGCAATCATTTCCTCAACGCCGGCTATGGCCGCGGCTTCTCGGTGCAGCAGGTGCTCGATGCGGTCGACCGCGTCACCAACATGAAGATCGAGCGCCGCCTCGAAGGCCGCCGCCCCGGCGACCCGGCGGAACTGGTCGCCGACAACCGCGCGATCCTCGCCACGCTCGACTGGAAGCCGGCGCTCGACGATCTCGACACGATCGTGAAGGATGCGCTCGCCTGGGAGCGCTTGCTGGAACAGCGCGGCCAGCAATAGCGCCGCCGCCGCGCGTCAGGACGGTCCGCCCGGTTCGACCCACCGCGTGATGCCGATCGCCTCGAGAAAGGCGTCGTCATGGCTCACCACCAGCAGCGCGCCGTCATAAGCGCGTAATCCGGCCTCCACCGCCTCGATCGACTCCAGGTCGAGATGGTTGGTCGGTTCGTCCAGGATCAGCAGGGAAGGGGGCTTCGGACCGCCCAGCACACAGGCGAGCCCGGCGCGCAGCATCTGTCCGCCGCTGAGCGTCGAGACGATCTGCAACGCCGCCTCCGCCCGGAACATGAACCGGGCAAGCGCCGCCCGGCACGCATTCTCGTCGGTCGATCGGTTGATCCGCGCATAATTGTCGCGGATCGACCTGTCCGGATCGAGCAGGCTCACCCGCTGGTCGAGCATCGCCAGATCGACCGGCACCCGCACCGTCCCGCGCCACGGCTGCAGCGTGCCGGTGATCAGCGCGAGCAGGGTCGTCTTGCCCGATCCGTTCGGCCCGGTCAGCGCGACCCGCTCCGGCCCGCTGATCGTCAGCGACTGGTCGCGCAGTACCGGGTTGCCCGGCGCATATCCCGCCGTCACGCGATCGATTTCCAGCACGATCCGGTTCGCCGGCAGCCCGGTCGGGGCGAGCGTGACCAAAAAGGGCTGCAGCACCTCCACCCGCTCGCGCGCCGCCGTCGCGGCCTCGGCGGCCTGGGTCCTTTGCCGCGCCGCCAGCCGCCGGTTCTCGCCGCCGCTATCCTCGGCCCGGTCCTTGCGCGCGCCGATCAGGATGCGCGGCATGTCGCCCTTCGCGCCCTTGCGTTTGCCCGCACCGTCCTTGCGTGCCTTGCGCTCGGCCGTCTCCTGCGCGCCCCGCGCCACTTCGGTCACGTGGCGCTCGGCCTCGGCCAGGTCGCGTTCCGCCGCCGCCAGCTCGATCGCCTTGCGTTCGCGATAGCGGCTCCAGTTGCCGCCATAGCGCGTCGCGCCCAGGCCGGTCATCTCGACGATCGCGTCCATCGTTTCGAGCAGCGCGCGGTCATGGCTGACGACGATCGCCCCCGCCCGCCACCCGGCGAGCAGGCCGATCACCGCGTCGCGCCCCTCCCGGTCGAGATTGTTGGTCGGCTCGTCGAGCAGCAGGAAATCCGGTTCCGAGAAGATCGCGCCGGCCAGACTCGCGCGCGTGCGCTGCCCGCCGGACAGCGCGGTCAGCGCCGTATCCGGCCCGGTATCGAGTCCGACCCGGCCGAGTGCCGCGGCGATGCGATCCTCCAGCGTCCAGTCGGCCTCGCCCAGTTCGTCGATGCGGGCGATTCCCTGTTCAGCACGGCGTAGCAGCGCGAGCGCTTCGGTCGCACCGAACAGGTCCGCGACCGTCTCGCCGGAGAGCTGCACGGTCTGGCGCAGCACACCGATCGTGCCGCTGACCGAGATGCGGCCCGACTGGACCGGTATTTGCCCGGCGATCAGCCTGAGCAGCGTGGACTTGCCCACGCCGTTGCGCCCGACCAGCCCGGCGCGCTCGGCACCGAAGCTCAGGTCGAGATCGGTCAGGACCGGACGATTGTCAGGCGTCGACCAGGAAAGATTGGAAATGGATATGGCAGGCATGATGAAGGTCCCCGAGGGCAAGGCGAACTGGCGTTGCGGTCGGGGACAAGGTCGTGGCGCACATCCGGTCGGAGGGCCGGTGTCAGCGGCCTGATAGGCTTGAGGTAAAGGCGGTGGCGGCGCGTTGCAAGAAGCCCCCTTGTATCGGTCGCCCTATCGGAACTCCGGGAAAAGCCGCTCGATGTCGGCCTTTAAGTCACTCGGGCCAGGGAGCAGGCCGAAATGATCCAGCAGCCCCTTCACCAACCGCGCCCGGTGCGGGCCGATGCCGGGCATCGTCTCCAGGCCGGGAAAGTCGGGATCGGCCAGCCTGTCCGCTAGGTCGCCGAGCGTTCGGTATCCCGATGCGGTCAGCCTTTGCCGCAAGCCGGGAGGCAGGACGGATTGGCTGACCGGCAGGTCGCGGTCGGTCGACTCCGGGCTGGTCGAACGCAGCCGGGTGCGCGCGCCCTTTTCGCGCTTCAGCGCCCGGCGAATATGGCCGAGCTGGCCGGCGCTGAGTCCGAGCCGGCGACGGATCTCGCGATAAGGCGTACCGGCGGCGCGCAGGCCGCGCGCCTCTTCCAGATTCTGTATGGCCTGTTCGGGCTGGCTCAGCATCGGTGATCGGTCCTGTTCCGTTCCGACGCGGTAGCGGATTTCCCTACCATGCGACAGCATCCGGCAGGAAGGGCGGAAGCGGCACGCTATCCGCCGCGGGCCCCGGTAGGATTGGCGACACCCTCCGCATAGCTCCCATGCCCGTCGATCGCCAGGCGACCCGCGAATTTCAGCACTTCGCTCCCTCGGGTATGGTCACTCTTCCGCCAGCGACCCCGTCGGGCGGATGACGCACCAATCCGGCCGCCGCTCTGCGAAAACCTCGACGAACGGCTCGGGAAAATCCCGGTCGGCAAAGCCGCCCGCCGGTACGGAGATCATGCCCGGCCGCACCTCGATCTCGTAGAATACCGATGTCCCGCACCCGCGGCAGAAATGGAAATCCGCCCAGCGGCCCTCGTCGCCGATCCGGCGATAGGTGCCATGCTCTCCACGCGTCGAGACCTGGGCTGCGTCATAGGTCGCGGTATATGCGAACGCGCTGCCGCTCCGCCGCTTGCAGTCAAGGCAATGGCAGATGGAAACGCGCACCGGCTCCCCGCGGCAGGTCGCGCTCAGGGCACCGCACATGCACTGGGCGATCCTCTCGTCGGTCATGCTCTGCTCCTATGGTCAGCCGGCCGGGCCGACGATCACCTTGCCGCGCAGATCGGGCGCGGCGAAGGTCGATTCACCGTCTCCGCCATAATCGTTCCCGATCATCGCGAACAACTCCATATAGGTTAGCTCAGGCTGGCCACACCAGCGCTGGCGCCCACCTGCGCCGCGAACCACGGCTCGATCCGCCGCAGCGCCTCCTCGACCCGGTCGGTCGACACCGCGAAGCTGAACCGCATGAACCGCCGCCCCTCCACCGGATCGAAATCGATCCCCGGCGCCGTCGCAACCCCGGTCTCGGCCAGCAGGCGCATGCAGAAGTCCATGCTGTCATCGGTCAGGTGGCCGATATCGGCCCAGATATAAAAGGCCCCGTCCGGCGGCGCGATCCGCTTCAGCCCGAGCGCGGGTAACGCGGCGAGCAGCAGGTCGCGGTTGCGCGCATAGGTCTCGACATGGCCCTCCAGTTCGTCGCGGCAATCGAACGCGACCAGGCCGGCATGCTGCGCCAGCGACGGCGGCGTCAGGAACAGATTGCCCATCCGCGCCCGCGCCGCATCGATCAGCGCCGGCGGCACCACCAGCCAGCCGAGCCGCCAACCGGCCATGCTGAAATATTTGGAGAAGCTGTTGACGATCAGCGCGTCGGAATCCTCCTGCAGCACCGACCGCGCCGGGCCGACATAGCTCAGCCCGTGATAGATCTCGTCCGAGACGATGCGGATGCCCCGCCTGCGGCACACCGCGACGATCGCCGCCAACTCGTCGGCGGCGATGATCGTCCCGGTCGGGTTGGCCGGGCTGGCGAGGATCAGCCCCTGCGGCGCCGGCTCGAGCCGCTCGATCGCCGCCGCGGTGATCTGGAACCGTTCCGCCGCGCCGCAGCCGATCTCGACCGGCACGAGGTGAAGTGCCTTCACCGTGTTGCGATAGGCGACATAACCCGGCCGCGCGAAGGCCACCCGGTCGCCCGGCGCGAACAGGCAGGACAGCGCCAGCACAAAGGCCGGCGAGGCCCCGCAGGTCAGCACCACCTGTTCGGGGTCGATGGCGACGCCATAGGCCTCGTCATAATGGCGCGCGATCCGCGCCTTGAGCGGCATGCTCTCCCAATAGCCCATCCCGTCGGTCGCGAGCACGTGGTGCGCCGTCGCGATCGCCGCGGCCGGCGCGCCGGTCGAGGGCTGGCCGAACTCCATATGGATCACCGACCGGCCCTCGGCCGACATGCGGTGCGCCAGCCGGCTGACGGCGATGGCGTGGAAGGGATCGATCTCGGCTGACATGCTGCCCGCTTAGCGCCTGGGCGGGCGGGCACAATCTACAATTCCCCTCCCGCTTGCGAGCTGGCGGTCCGGCGAGGCCGGGATTGCCCCCGGCAATCCCCAATCATGCTGGGGGCATGATTGACCTCGTCAGACCGCCCGCTGGGTTAGGGGAGGGCGTGTCCGCAAACGGTGCATTCCTTCTTACAGGCCCTCCCCCGACCCCTCCCGCAAGCGGGAGGGGAGAAGGGCGAAATGCACAATCGTCCCGAACCTCGCCATGCGGGCATCCGGTCAGCAATCATTCACCCGAAAAGGCGCATCGGCGCTGGCGCTGTGGTAAAAAGGATGTGGTTGGATGTCCCGGTCGATTCGGCGAACTGCCTGTGCCCTGGTCGCTCTGGTGACGGCGATCTCCCCGATCTCGGCCTCGATGGCCTCCGCCCAGGATTATCCGCCGCCACCGCCCCAGACGAGCTATCGCGACCCGCCGCCACAGCAGCAAGGTTATCGGGATCCGCCGCCGCCGCCCGAACAGGGCTATGACGAGCAGGATGACGCGCCGCCGCCCGGCTATGACGGGTCCGAACCGCCCCCGCCGCCGCCCGGCTATGTGGCGGATCAGGCCGACGCGGCGCAGTACGACCAGGACCGCCGCTACGAGGCCTATGCCGAGGACTGGTCGGCGCGGAACTGCATCCAGGCCCGCAGCAACTCCACTGCCGGCGCAGTGATCGGCGGCGTGTTCGGCGCGCTGCTCGGGTCGAGCATCGCCGGCCGGCACGATCGCGGCGCGGGCGCCATCATCGGCGGCGTCGCGGGTGCCGCCGGCGGTGCCGCGCTCGGCGACCAGAGCCGCTACGACACCAGCCCCGGCTGCCCGCCGGGATTCGTCGTGCGCAACGATGCGCCGGCCTTTTATTATGACGGCCCTTATACTTACGCCGCGCCGGGCTGGTACCGGCCCTGGGTCTATTATGAAGGCCGCTGGAGCTATCGGCCCTATCCCTATCACGCCTGGTATTACCGCCACTACGGCTATGCCCGGCCCTATCAGTATCGCGGCTATGGCCGGGGCTATTATCGCCATCGCCGCTGGTGACGGCCGGGGCCGTCCCCTCTAAAGGCGTGCCCAACGCCAATGAATAGGAACGCCCATGTCCCGGATCACCCTGCAACAGGCCAACAGGATCATCGAGGCGGCGTTGGCCCGGGGTGCCGAACTCGGCCTCAAGCCGCTGAGCGTGTCGGTGCTCGATGCGGGCGGCCACATGATCGCCTTTCAGCGCCAGGACCGGGCGTCGAGCCTGCGCGAGCGGGTCGCCTCGGGCAAGGCGGCCGGCGCGCTCGCCCTCGGCGTCTCGAGCCGCAAGATCGGCGAGATGGCAGCGGACCGGCCGAGCTTCGTCGCGTCGCTCGGCGCGCTGGCGACGCACGGCATCATTCCCGCGGCGGGCGGGGTGATCGTGGTGGACGGGGAAGGCCTGCCGATCGGCGCGGTCGGGATCACGGGCGACAGTTCGGACAATGACGAGGCCTGCGCCCTGGCCGGCATCGCCGCCGCGGGGCTGACCGCGCAATCATAATCAGTCTGCTTCCCCGGCGAAGGCCGGGGTCCAGTTGGGGAGGATTAGTAGTGACCCGTCTCGCTGGCCAAAGGCTGTTTTTCGCGCTGATTCCCGCAATCTTGTCCGCCCTTCTCATCGCCACCCCGGCGACAGCGCAGGTCCATGGCCGCATCTATCCCGCCCCCAAGGCGCCGCTGAGCACCGCCGGCCTGCCTGCCACCGCGACGATCGATACGGTGCAAACCGCCGATGGCCTGTCGCTCAAGGGCATCGAGATCGCCCCGCGTGACGGCAAGCCGACCCTGCTCGCTTTCCACGGCAACGGCTCGAGCGCGATGCGGTCGGTGGAATGGTATGCCCCGCTGATCGCCGAAGGCTATGGCATCGTCGCCGCGGAGTACCGCGAATATAGCGGCAACCCGGGCAAGGCGAGCGAAGCCGGCCTCGCCGCCGACGCCGATGCCTTTTACGCCCGCGCCCGTAGCCTGGCGGGCAGCGGCAAGCTGATCATTGTCGGCCACAGCCTGGGCGGCGGTGTCGCCTTCGGGCTCGCCACGCGCCAGCATGTCGATGCGCTGGTCACCATCGGCGCCTTCACCCGCCTGCGCGACATGGTGTCGAAACTCCTCCGCGCCGCCGTGCCCAAAGAGTATGACAATGTGGCCGCGATCCCGAAGCTCGACGAGCCGCTCTACCTCATCCAGGGCACCGCCGACGACACCGTGCCGTGGCAGATGGGGGAACAACTCGCCAAGGCGGCCGGCGCGGCGCACAAGCCCGGCGCTGCCTTCGTCATCAAGGATGCGGGCCATGCGCCCGATGGCGCTGTTGTGGCGATGATCCTCCGGGCGATCGTGGCGAAGCTCGACGGGGATGGCGCGACGGTGAAGGTGACGTTGCCGGAAACCGTGCATCTGTACCCGTTCGGCCAGTAGGGGGACTCCCCCTATCTTCTTCCCCGGCGGAGGCCGGGGCCCAGTCGGGAAGGCTGATGTAACTATGCGCAGCGCCAGCCATGTGCGTCCCCCAACTGGGCCCCGGCCTTCGCCGGGGAAGGGAAGAGGGTGAGGGCGCCTAGCGCCCCGATTCAATCTCTCGCACCGCCCGCTATCGTCTCACGCCCGGCGCTCCACGCCGAAGCCCGAGAGAGACGCAACCTGTGGCAGTAGAGATTCCAGACCCCAACTATCCCCAAGAAGAGCGCGAACAACTCCCGATACCCCTCGCGGAATTCGGCAACTATTCGTCAAATGCGGCTCGCGCGATTTTTCGCGACGCGTTTCTTGCGCTTCCAACACCGTTTCATCCGCTCCAACTAAACCCGCTACAGGCGCGCAATAGCGCCGCGATTCGCCCCCTTCCCAGGTGGGTCGCAAAATTCGACGAATACTGGCCAGTTTCGATCCGACTCCAACACCACTACTTGAAGCCTCCACGCCGCGCGTCAGGGCCCCTTCACCACCACGCCGCCCTTGATCACCAGCCGCACGTCGCGCACCGCCGCTATGTCGCGGGTCGGGTCGCCGCTCACCGCGATCAGGTCGGCGAGCAAGCCCGGCTTCACCGCACCGACCTTGCCGTCGAGATGGAAGGCCCGCGCATTGCCCGAAGTCGCCGCGATCATCACCTGCGCCGCCGGCATGCCGCCCGCGGCCATCAGCTCCATCTCGCGCGCATTCTCGCCATGCGTGAACACGCCGACATCGCCGCCCATGCACATCGCCACGCCAGCCGCTCGGGCAAGCGCGAAGGACTTGCGACTCTCCGTCACACCCGCGGGAGCAGGATCGGCACCATTCCACCCGCGATAGCGCGCCACCGCATCCGACGCAGCCAGCGTCGGGCACAGCGCGATCCCCTTCGCCGCCATCGCCTTGAAGATCTCCGCCGTGCCGCCATAGCCATGCTCGATCGTGTCGGCCCCTGCCGCGATCGCCCGGCGCATGCCCTCGGCGGTCGACGCATGGACGGCGACGGTGCGGCCCGCATCATGTGCCGCCTCGGTCGCGGCGGTGATCTCGGCCTGGGACAGGGTAGCGCGGCTCGGCTCGCCCGGCCCCCAGCGGTAATCGGCGTACAGCTTCACCACATCCGCGCCCGCCGCGATCTGGCTGCGCACCGCGCGGACCATGCCGTCGACGCCGCTCACTTCCTCGGCGCCCTGCGGAATGGCGACGCCGGGCTCGAACCCCTTGGGGCCATAAGCCCCCAGCGCGACGATCGCCCGCGTCGCCACCGTCAGGCGCGGCCCCGGCACCACACCCTGGTCGATCGCCTGGCGCAGCCCGACATCGGCATAGCCCGCCCCCTCGGTGCCGAGATCGCGCTCGCTGGTGAAGCCCGCCATCAGGGTCGCGCGCGCCTGCGCCACCGCCCGCGCGGTGCGCAGCGCCAGCGGCTCGTGCAGCACCTGATCGTCCCAGCTCGTCTCGTTATAGGGATGCAGGAACAGATGACCGTGGCCCTCGATCATGCCCGGCATCAGGGTCTGGCCCGGCAGGTCGATCGTGCGCGCGCCGGCGGGCGCGGTCAGTTTCGGCCCGACCGAGACGATCTTGCCGCCCTCGATCAGCACTTCCCAGCCGACATGCGGCTTCGGATCGACGCCGTCGAAAACCTGTGCCGGGCGGAGCAGGATGGGTGGCTCGGCCGCCGCCACGGGCCCGGCGATCGACAAGGTCAGCGCCAGCAACCACTTCATCGCCCGTTCTCCTTGCCGCGCCACGATGCGCCGGATAGCCCTTGTCGCATGGATAGACTCAGCCGCCGCCTTCGCAACCCGCTCCTCGCGCTTGTCCTGCTCGTCCCCGGCATCGCCCATGCGGCGCCGGACGAGAAGGCCGGCTGGAAGGCCCAGGCCGCCCGCGTCACCATCACGCGCGACGATTGGGGCATCGCCCATGTCGTCGGCAAGAGCGACGCCGATGCCGTGTTCGGCGCGATCTATGCGCAGGCGGAGGACGATTTCAGCCGGGTCGAGGCCAATTACCTCACTGCGCTCGGCCGCACCGCCGAGGCACAGGGTGAGAAGGCGATCTGGGCCGATCTGCGCCAGCGCCTCTATGTCGATCCGGTCGACCTCCAGAAGCAGTACAAGGCAAGTCCGGCCTGGCTGCGCACCCTGATGCGGGCCTGGGCCGATGGCTTGAACTATTATCTCGCCACGCACCCTGACACCCACCCCAAGGTGCTGACGCGCTTCGAGCCGTGGATGGCGCTCTCCTTCACCGAAGGCAGCATCGGCGGCGATATCGAGCGTATCTCGCTGTCGGAACTGGAGAGCCTCTACGGCACGCGCCAGGTCGCGATGACCGACGAGGAGCTGGGCCGCATCCCCCGCGAGCCGCGCGGTTCCAACGGCATCGCCATCGCGCCGAAGAACACCGCCGACGGCCATGCCCTGCTGCTGATCAACCCGCACACCAGCTTCTATTTCCGTTCCGAACTGCAGATGACCAGCGGGGAGGGGCTCAACGCCTATGGCGCCTCCACCTGGGGGCAGTTCTTCATCTATCAGGGCTTCAACGCGAACGCCGGGTGGATGCACACCTCCTCGGGCGTCGACAATGTCGACGAGTTCGCCGAGACCTTCGTGTTCCAGTCGGGCAAGCTCTCCTATCGCTACGGCGACAAGCTGCGCCCGGTCGAGCGCCGCCGCATCTCGATTTCCTATCGCCAGCCCGACGGCACCATGGGCACCCGCACCTTCACCGTGCAGCGCACGCATCATGGCCCGATCGTCGCCAAGCGCGACGGCAAATGGATCGCCATGTCGTTGATGTGGAAACCGATCCCCGCGCTCGAACAAAGCTGGTTGCGCACCAAGACGACCGACCTCGCCTCGTACATGGCCGTGGCAGAGCGCCAGGCGAACAGTTCGAACGACACGCTGTTCGCGGACAGCAAGGGCGAGATCGCCTATCTCCACCCGCAATTCGTGCCGATCCGCAACGATAGCTTCGATTATACCCGCGCGGTCGACGGATCGGATCCCGCGACCGACTGGAAGGGGCTGCACGCGATTGCGACCTTGCCCAACGCGATCAACCCGCCGGTCGGCTGGGCAAAGAACTCGAACGACTGGCCCTGGCAGTCGGCCGGCCCCGACAGCCCGAAGGCGGCCGACTATCCCAAATATATGGATCAGGCCGGGGCGAATGCGCGCGGCACCCATTCCGATCTGCTGCTGACCGGCAAGACCGGCTTCACCCCCGAAGGCCTGCGCGCGGTGGCCTATGACTCCTATCTCCCGGCCTTCGCCAAGCTGATCCCGCAACTCGTGTCCGCCTGGCAGGCGCTTCCCGCAGGCGACGCCCGCCGCGCGACGCTTGCCGCGCCGATCGCCGCGCTCAAGGGCTGGGATTATCGCTGGAGCGCCGCGTCCGAACCGACCTCGCTCGCCATCTTCTGGGGCGATGCGCTGTGGAAGGATGTCGGCGGCTTTGCCCGCGCCGAGCGCATGAACGTGCCCGACTATATCGCCGCGAAAGTGACGCCCGAGGCGAAGCTCGACGCGCTCGTCCAGGCGGTCGATCGCCTGACCCGCGACTTTGGCGACTGGCGCGTGGCCTGGGGCCGGATCAACCGCTTCCAGCGCCTCGACGACTCGATCGACGCCCGGTTCGATGATTCAAAACCCAGCATCGCCGTGCCATTCGTCTCCGGCCAATGGGGGTCGCTGGCGAGCTATGGGGCGAAGGCGTATCCGAACACGAAGAATTATTACGGCACCAGCGGCAACAGCTTCGTCGCCGTCGTGGAGTTCGGCCCGCGTCTCAAGGCCTGGGCGGTCACCGCGGGCGGCGAAAGCGGCAACCCCGCCTCACCCCATTTCAACGACCAGGCCCAGCGCTACGCCGACGGCAATCTCCGACCGGTCTATTTCTACCCTCAGGACCTCACCGGCCATGTGGAGCGGAAATACCAACCGGGGGAGTAAGGCGCGGTGTCAGCAATTATGTTCCTTCCCCGGCGAAGACCGGGGTCCAGTTGGGGGACTTGGATTGGAGAAGGTGCCCTTCGTTACTACAACCTCTCCAACTGGACCCCGGCCTTCGCCGGGGAAGACCCTTTCAGGCCTCGCCCGCTCTGGTCTGCTCCCACGCATCCACCACCGCATCAACCGTGACATCCGCCTCCGCCATCGTCGTCGCCACCGAGGAGACCGAAACCCGCATCACCCAGTGCCCGCGCCACAGCGCCGATCCGATGAACGCCACCGCATCCTCCTGCACCTGCCGGACGGTCGCGAGCGTCAGCGCATCATCGCCCCCGAAGCGCACCATGAACTGGTTGAGCTCGACCGGGCAGACCAGATCGACCCCCGGCAACGCCGCCAGCCGCTCCGCCATGTGCGTCGCGATGGCGCAATGTTCCGCGACCATCGCCGCGATCCCCTCGCGCCCGAGCTGCCGGATCATCGCCCAGGCGGCGAAGCCCCGCGCGCGCCGCGACAGCTCGGGAACATAGGCGGAAGGGTCGCGCTCGGCGCCTTCGGCCGGCGGCAGATAGCTCGCGGTGATCGCCATCGCCCGCCGATGCGCCTCCGCATCGCGCACGATCGCAAAGCCGCTGTCATAGGGCGTCTGCAGCCATTTGTGCCCGTCGGTCGCCCAGCTGTCGGCCAGCTCGACCCCGGCGGCCAGGTGCGCCTGGTCCGGGCTCGCCTGCGCCCACAACCCGAACGCGCCATCGACATGCAGCCAGGCATCGGCCTCCCGCGCCATCGGCGCGATCTCGGCGAACGGGTCGCACGCGCCGGTGTTGATCTGCCCCGCCTGAGCGATCGCGATCACTGGCCCGGTGGTCTCGCCCAACGCTCGCGCGAACTCGTCGGCCAGCATCCGCCCGCTCGCATCGCAAGCGATCCGCCGCACCCGCTGGGCGCCGAGTCCGAGATACTTGATTCCAGAATAGACCGTCGCATGCGCATCGTCGCCGATCAGCACGGTGATCGGCGGCGCGCCGCACAGCCCGTCGGCCTCGACATCCCAGCCGACGCGCCGCAGCACCTCGCTCCGCGCGGCGGCGAGACACACGAAATTGGCGACCGTCGCGCCCGTGACGAAACCGACCGAAGCGCCCGCCGGCAGCCCAAGCAGATCGAGCAGCCAGCCTGCCGTAACGGCCTCGATCGCCGAGGCAGCGGGCGCGGCATGGAGGTTGGCGGCATTCTGCCCCCAGGCGGCAGCCAGCCAATCCGCCGCGACACCCGTCGGATGCGAATTGCCGATCACCCAGCCGAAGAAGCGCGGGCCCGTCGAGGCGCGGATGCCCGGCGTGGCCAGGGTCGCGAGTTCCTCGATGATCGCCCGTGGGTCGGCACCTCGTTCGGGCGTCGGCGCGGCGAAGGCGGCGAGCATCTCGGCATAGCTCGCGACAGGCGTATTCTCCGCCGTCGCGACGTCGCGCCGATAGGCGATGGCGTGCTTCGCGGCGTCGGCCATGGCGGCATGGCCGTTATCGATATCGTCCGGTTCCATCGCGCGACCATGTCACAACGGGCAGGGCACGCGCCATCCGCTTCTGGCCTTCAAAGTGTCGCCTCAGTGGAAAGCGGGCGCCGCCTCCACCGCGTCCTCGCCGGAAAGCCGAGATTTGGGGCCCAGCCCGCCGAACAGCGCGATCACCACATAGGCGATGGCGGGCAGCACGAAGGTCATGCCGATCGACGTCGCGTCCGCGATCCAGCCGGAGAACAAGGGCAGCAACGCCCCGCCCACGATCGCCATGCAGAGCAGGCCCGACACCGAGGCGCTCGACGTCCTGGACCGTTCCATGGTGATGCTGAAGATCGTCGGGAACATGATCGAATTGAAGAAGCCCACGCCCAGTGCCGCATACGCCGCCGCGGGGCCGTGCAACACGAATGCCGCCGCGGTCAGGCACGCCGCGATCGCGGCGGCGCCGGTGAGCAACCAGCTCGCCCGTACCCTGGTCAGCACCACGCTGCCGACGAACCGTCCGGCCAGCGCACCGCCCCAGTAATAATAAGCCAGCACCCCGCCCGCCGCTTCGAGCGTCAGGCCGAGTACGTCGGGCCGGTTGAGGAAGTTGATCATCACGCTGGCGATGGTCACCTCCGCGCCGACATAGAGGAAGATCGCGATTGCGCCGAACACTGCCCAGCCGGAGCGCAGCGCCTTGAGCGGCGAAGCGCCCTGGATGGTGATGTCGGCAGCCGATGCATTGATGCGCTTGCGGAAGACGAAGATCAGCAGCGCGAGCGCCGCGACCGCGATGGCGATCAGCACAAAGGCATGGTCGATCGCGCCCAGCGCCGTGCTGCGCGGGATGTGCGGCAGGATATGCCCGCCCTTCCCGAATACGTCGGGCCGCAGCATCAGCTTCGATCCGATGCTGACGCCCAGCACCACGCCGAGCGAGTTGAACGCCTGGGCGAAGGTGAGGCGGAAATGGCTCCGCTCGGGCGCGCCGAGCGACGCCGCCAGGGGGTTGGCCGCGACCTGCAGCACGGTGATGCCGCCCGCCATCACGAACAATGCGACCAGCACCATGGTGTAGGCCTGCATGTGCGAGGCGACGAGCATCAGCCCGCACGCGCCGATCATCACCATCAGTGCCGTGATGATCGTCCGGCTGTGCCCGAGCCGCGCGAGCAAGGCGGCAGCCGGCAGCGACACCACGAAATAGGCGAGGAAGAAGGCGAACTGAGTCAGCATGCCTTCCGCCACGTTGAGCGTGTAGATGCCGCGCATCGCTGCGATCAGCGGATCGGTGTTCGACGTGACGAAGCCCCAGGCGAAGAACAGGCACGTCACCACCGCAAAGGCGGCCCCGGCACCGGCAGCGGCCTTGCCGCCCTCGGTTGCGGTCATTGCGGGCACCCGGCGACACCGTTCGCGCTGACGAAGCGGATGTCGGAGATCGACAGCGTCGCGGCCCCGGCGCTCGCCAGGATCAACGGCGCGCTCACTCGCCGCGGGTCGAGCCCGGCGGTGGCGAAGCAGTTGAGCGGCAGGGTGAGGGTGGTCCATTGTCCGACCGGCGCGGCGCGCAGCACCCCGGTGATCGGCACCGCGCCCGCGCAATTGGCGCCGCACTGCATGCCCAACCTGACGGTGCCGGTCGGCGCAGCATCCACGCGATATTCGATGACCATATTATATTGCGCATTGGATTCTCGGCCGATGTCGATCGGCTTGTCGGCGGCGATCCGCGCGGTACCCCCGGCGGTTCCCCAGACGATCCTGCGCGCATCCTCCTGCGCGCGCCGGTCGACGCTCGACAGGCGAACCCCGCCGGCCCCTGTCGCGCCGGCATTGCCGGACACCGGCTCGGCGACCCCACCTGGCTCGGCCAGATCGAAGCGCCAGCCGGGCGGCAGGGTGCCGCGCGCGAACACGGTGCCGTCGGGCCGCGTGGCGGCTGCCGGCCGATCCTCGGACAGTGCCGGGAGGTCGCCCTTATCCTTGTAGGTCAGCCCATAGCCGAACGCGAAGAGCGGGTCGTACACGGCGTCGCCCTTGTTGAGCGGCGTCTGGTCGATGCGCTTCGGCCAGGAGAAGGACAGCGTGCCGCGGAAATCGTGGCGCGGTTTGCCGTCCGCACCCGCCAGCAGCACATCGGCCACGCCGCCACCTTCGCCGCCGGGCAGGAAGGCCGCGACGAACGCGTCGGCCGCGTTGAGCTCCGGGTTCACCCAGAGCGGCCGGCCCGACAGGAATACCGCGACCACGGGAATGCCTTGCGCCTTCAGCTTCTTCAGCAGGTCGAGGTCGCGGCTCTCGCCGGGGCGATATTCCACCGTCGGCCGGTCGCCCGCGAACTCGGCGTAAGGATCCTCGCCGAACACCACGATCGCCGCGCCCGGCTTCTTGGTGAAGCTGCCGTCGACGCTCAACGTCGCGCTGCCGCCTGCCGCCCTGGCTGCCTCGGCGATACCGGCATAGATCGACTGGGCATGCGGGAAGTCGGCATTGGTCATGCCGGTGCCCTGCCAGCTGATCGTCCAGCCGCCGCTCTGCTTGGGGATATTGTCGGCACCGTCGCCCGCCACCAGCAGGTCGAGCCTGGGCGACAAGGGCAGCACATGGCCCTGGTTCTTGAGCAGCACGAGCGACTCCCGCACCGCCTGCCGCGCGACAGCGCGATGCTCCGGCGATCCGAGCAGCTCGAACTTGCCGGCGAACGGACGCGACGAAGGCTTGCCCTTCTCGAACATGCCGGCGCGGATCTTCACCCGCAGGATTCGCCGCACCGCTTCGTCGAGCCGCGCCTTCGATATCTCGCCCGATTTCACCTGCGCGAGCGTGCTGGCGTAAAAGCCTTTCCAGCTGTCCGGCGCCATCACCATGTCCATGCCGGCGTTGATCGCGGCGGCGCAGGACGTGTTGGTGCAGCCCGGCACCTGGCCATGCGCATTCCAGTCGCCGACGGTCAGCCCGTCAAAACCCATCTGGTCGCGCAGCGCGCCGGTCAGCAAGTCCTTGTCCGCGCTCAGCTTGGTGCCGCGCACGCTGGAGAAGCTCGCCATCACCGCCTGCACGCCCGCCGCAATCGCCGGGGGATAACCGGCGCCGTGGATGTCGCGGATCTGCTCGGGGGTTCCAGGATTGTCGCCCTGGTCGATGCCATTGGCGGTGCCGCCGTCGCCGACGAAATGCTTGGCGGTCGCGATCACCTTGCCGTCGCGCAGAAATTCCTTCGAGCCCGCCTTGCCCTGCAGCCCCTCGATCATCGCGCCGGCATAGTCGCGCACCACCGACGGATCTTCGGAAAAGCCCTCATAGCTGCGGCCCCAGCGGTCGTCGCGCACCACCGCCAGCGTCGGCGAGAAATCCCAGTCGATCCCGGTGACCGCCATCTCCTTTGCGGTCACTTCGCCGATCTTCCGGATCAGGTCGCGGTCGCGCATCGCGCCCAGGCCGATATTCTGCGGGAAGATCGTCGCGCCGATGATGTTGGCATGGCCATGCACCGCGTCGATGCCCCAGATCGGCGGGATCACCGGGCGGCCGTCGTCGCGCCTGGTCACGGCCTCCCACGCCGCATCGGCATAAGCCAGCCAGGCAGGGGCGGGAGCCTTGTCGTCGAGATTCGGGCCGGAACTGCCGCCGGCCAGGATCGATCCGAATTTATACTGGCGGATTTCGTCCATCGTCAGGCTGCCGATGTCGGGCTGCACGACCTGCGCCACCTTGTCCTCGACGCTCATTCTGGCGAGCAGCGAATCGATCCGCTTTTCCATCGCGGGATCGGCCGGCAAGGGCGACCCGACATGCGGCCAGGCGGCAGTCGGCGTCTGCGCCGCGCCGATTCCCGTTGCTGTCGCGATGGCCACGAGGCTTGCGACCCCGAACGCCATCTTCAGCCTGCGCCTGCCGAGCATTACACCACTCTCCCCACCGATCGGTTCACACGCCCGATCAATCGGGTCATGAACGCCGTTACATCATTTCATGACCTACGTTGTCAATTCCAATCGGCCGCGATTGTAGCGCGATCGTCCGGGATCGGGTCAGGCGCCCGGCGCTGGCCCGGTGGATTGACGGTGAACCAAAGCGACCGGATGCTCGATCAGGTCCTCATGCGGCTTCTTCTCGAGCATCGCGACGAGCATCGTCGTGGCGTCGCGCGCCATGTCGAACACCGGCTGGTGAATGGTGGTCAGGCGCGGCCAGACGATCTGCGCGATCGCGCTGTCGTCGAACCCCGCAACCGACAGGTCGCGCGGCACGTCGATGCCGAGATCGTGCGCCGCCATGATCGCCCCGGCGGCCATGTCGTCATTCTGCGCGAAGATCGCGGTCGGTCGGTCGCGGCGGCCGAGCAGGCGCGCGCCGGCCTGGAGCCCGGATTCGAAGTTGAACATGCCCTGCTCGATATCGTCGAGCCGCATCTTCAGTCCGGCTGCGGCGAGCGCATTGGAATAGCCCAGCAGGCGGGCCTCGCTTGCCGGATGGCTCGGGTCGCCCTTGATCATGCCGATCCGCTTGTGGCCGAGCGAGATGAGATATTCGGTCATCATCCGCGCCGCGCCGACATCGTCGGTCAGGGTGCGGGGACCGAGCTCGGGCGAGCGGGTCGGCGCGATGCGGACGAACGGGAAGCGCGCCGCCTTGAGTTGCTCCAGCACCACGGGATGGTCGGAGGCGGGCGGCGTCAGCACGACGCCGTCGAGCGCGGCCGACCGCACGAGCGAGACGATCTTGTCGGCAATGGCCGAGACCGTGCCCACCGGCAGCACGACCAGCCGGTATTTCTCGCCCTGCAACCGGTCGAGCGCGCCCTGCTGCAGCTCGACGACATAGTTGGGGCTGGGGTTCTCGTAGAGCAGGCCGAGCAGATAGGATCGCCGTCCGACCAGGCCCTGGGCGACGACATTGGGGTGGTAATGCAGCGCGGTCGCGACCTTCATCACGCGGTCGCGGGTCTTGGGCGTCACATTGGGCGCATCGTTGAACACGCGCGAAACGGTCTTGATCGATACGTCCGCCTCGCGGGCTACATCGATAATGGTTGCGCGACGCCCCAGGTCCATATCTGCCCCGCTAGCATGGGAATGACGGCCGCGGTAGCCTGCGCCACAGGCGCAGTACAGCGGGCGGGCGTGATACTGCCTTCCGAAACGGCAACGAAACAAGGGTTTTTCTGCGAGATGCAGCAACTATGACAACGTTAGTATCAATTTCCGGCGCCGGGCATGCTTCACCGGTCCCGTCTCCTGTGGTCTAACGGCCCGATGAATCGCCTCACGGTCATCGCCGCCCTGTGCCTCGGCACCGCAGCCAGCCTCGCCACCGCGCAAACGCCGCCGGTTTCGTCCCCCGCGCCGGTCGATTCGGTCGATCCCTTTATCGGGACCGGTGGGGAGGGGCATACCTTCCCCGGTGCGGTGGCGCCGTTCGGCATGGTCCAGCTCAGCCCGGATACGGAGATCAGGCCGTTCAAGCAGAGCTACAAATGGGCGGCGGGCTATCGTCATGAGGACTCGTCGATCCTCGGCTTCTCGCACACGCATTTTTCCGGGGCGGGGCACAGCGATCTCGGCGATATCCTGGTCAGCCCAGTCGTCGGCGACACGGTGTCGCTGGAACCCGGTGACCCGGCGAAACCAGGCTCCGGCTACCGCTCGCGCTTCAGCCATGCGAGCGAGATAGCGACGCCCGGCTATTATGCGGTGACGCTCGACGATCCCGGCGTCCGCGCCGAACTGACCGCCGGTACCAGGGTCGGCGTGCATCGCTACGGCTTTCCCGCCGGCAAGCCCGCGCATCTGGTCGTCGACCTGCGGTCGAGCATCTATAATTATCCCGGCAAGATCCTCTGGTCGTCGGTGCGCGTGCGGCCCGACGGCACGATCACCGGCATGCGCGAGACGCGCGGCTGGGCGCCGGCGCGCAAGCTGTTCTTCGCCATGCGCTTCTCCGCGCCGCTGACCGGGCATGCGTTCGTCAACCGCGAGGAGGAGGTGCCGTACAAGGGCTTCCAGGGCCCTGGTCGCGGTGACGATTCCGTCGAGCAACTGGCTGGACGCGCGCTCGTTGCCCGGCTCGATTTCGGGGCGCTGACCAGGCCGCTCGAAGTCCATGTCGCCATCTCCGGCGTCGACGAAGCCGGCGCGCTCGCCAATCTCGCCAGCGAGCCCGGCAGCTTCGATACGATCCGCGCGCAGACTCGCGTCGCGTGGGAAAAGGCGCTCGGTGCCGTGGTCATCGACGCACCGGCGCCGATGAGGAAGACGGTCTACACCGCACTCTACCACACGCTGGTCGCGCCCAGCGTCTATGGCGATGCCGACGGCCGCTATCGCGGGCCCGACGATCAGGTCCATCAGGCGACCGGCTTCACCTATCATTCGACCTTCTCGCTCTGGGACACGTTCCGCGCCGAGCATCCGCTGCTGACGCTGATCCAGCCGGAGAAGCGCAACGCCGACTTCGTCAATTCGCTGATCGCCAGCCGGCAGGACAGCCCGTTCGGCATCCTCCCCGTCTGGCAGTTCAACGGGCGCGAGACCTGGACGATGATCGGCTATCACGCGGTGCCGGTCATCGCCGATGCCTATCTGAAGGGCATCAGGGGTTTCGATGCGAAGGCCGCGCTCGATGCGATGGTCGCAAGCGCGGACTATGCGCCCTATGGCGGCCTCGGCGACTATATGAAGCTCGGTTACGTGCCGATCGATCGCGAGCCCGAGGCCGCCTCCAAGACGGTCGAATATGCCTATGACGACTGGACGATCGCCCGGATGGCGCGGGCGATGGGGCGCAAGGACCTGGCCGACCGCTTCGACAAGCGCGCGCTCAACTGGCGCAACAGCTTCGATGCGAAGACCGGCTTCCTGCGTGCCCGCAAGGCCGATGGCAGCTACCGCGAGCCGTTCGACCCGACCGCGATCAACTATGGCAGCGATTATACCGAAGGGAATGCCTGGCAATATTCATGGTTCGCGCCGCAGGACCAGGGCGGCCTGATCCGCATGCTCGGCGGCGATGCGGCGACCGTGAAGAAGCTCGACGCGATGTTCGACTTCGACAATTCGAAGGTCGATTACAGCCATGCCGAGGACATTGCCGGGCTGATCGGCCAATATATCCATGGCAATGAGCCGAGCCATCACGTCGCCTATCTCTACAGCTATGCCGGCAGCCCATGGCGCACCCAGGAGCGGCTGAAGCAGATCGTCGACAGCCAGTACAAGCCGACCCCGGACGGACTGTCGGGCAATGACGATCTCGGCCAGATGTCGGCCTGGCTCGTCTTCACGTCGCTCGGTTTCTATCCGGTCGCGCCGGGCACGGGCGAATATGTCATCGGCCGGCCTTTCGTGGACCGCGCGATGCTCAACCTGCCCAATGGCAAACGCTTCACCATCCGCGCCGACGGATTGTCGGATACGAACCGCTATGTCGGCCAGGTCCTGCTCAATGGCAAAGCGCTGCCCCGCGGCTTCATCCGCCACAGCGAGATCATCGCCGGCGGCGATCTCCATTTCGTGATGCAGGCGACGCCCAACGCCACCTGGGCGATAGCGGAAAAGGACCGGCCCTATTCGATGACGGGCTATTCGAAGTGACGCTCTCCCCTCCTTTCAGGGAGGGGAGAAAATGAGTAAGCGGCGCGCCATGTTCGATCTCGACGCCTATCTCGCCCGCATCGCCCTGAAGGAAGCGCCGCTCGCCGACGCCCAGGGCCTGGCTGCGCTCCAGCGCGCGCACCGTCTCGCCATTCCGTTCGAGAATCTCGACGTCATCCTCGGCCGGGGCATCCGCATCGACAGCGCGTCGGTCTTCGCCAAGCTGGTGACCGCCCGGCGCGGCGGCTATTGCTTCGAGCATAACCGGCTGTTCCTCGACGCGCTGACAGCGCTTGGTTTCGCGGCGCGGCCGTTGCTCGCGCGGGTCTGGCTCGCCGCGACCGATACGCCGCCGCTCACCCACACCTTCAGCCTGGTGACGATCGACGATCAGGACTGGATCGCCGATCCCGGTTTCGGCGGCAGCTATACCCCGATCATGCCGCTGGTCGAAGGCGCGACGGCGGATGCCCCGGACGGCGCACGCTTCCGGCTCGAACGCGACGCGCTCCACGGCTGGATGCTGCTGCGCGACGGCCATCCCGGCAGCACCGACGGGCGCGGCACCGGCGAGGGGTTCCAGCCGCAATACAGCTTCACCCTCGGCCAGGTCTGGGATGCCGATCTGGAACTCAGCAACCGCTGGACCTCGGCCGCGCCGGAGAGCCGCTTCATGCAGGTCCGCGTCGTCAGCATCGTGCTGCCGCGCGGTCTCGCTGGCCTCACCGACCGTATGTACCGGCGCCGCGCCGGCGACGAGGAGACGATCGAGGAAATCGTCGATCCGCGCGTCTATCGCACGAGGCTGAGCCTGATGTTCGGGATCGAGTTCACGGCGCAGGAAGTCGCCGCGCTGGGCCTGTTCGGCGCAGCCTAGCCCGAGATCTGCCCCAGCTCGACCGTGAGCACCCGATCGCATCGCACCAGGCTCTCGGCGCGATGCGAGATCATCACGATGGTCGGCCGTGGATCGAGCGCGGCGAGCCGCTCCAGCAACGCTGCCTCGCTCGCGGCATCGATCGCGTTCGCGGCTTCGTCGAGCACCAGCAGGCGCGGCTCGCGCAACAGGGCGCGGGCGATCGCCAGCCGCTGGCGCTCGCCGCCCGACAGCGCGATGCCGCGCTCGCCGACCATCGACTCGAGGCCGTCCGGCAGCCGCGCGACGATCTCCGCAGCACCGGCAAGGCGCAACGCGTCCCATAGCCGGGCATCGTCGATCCCCGCCGCGCCCCAGGTGAGGTTGCGGCGCACGGTGTCGTTGAACAGGAAACCTTCCTGCGGAACATAGGCAAGGCTCTCGCGCCATCCCGCCTGCCGCGCCGCGTCGAGCGGCTCGCCGCCAATCAGCATCTGGCCGGTTTGCGGTTGCTGCAAGGTAGTGAGCAGCTCGACCAGGGTGGTCTTGCCCGCGCCCGATGGCCCACTGATCCCGACGAACGATCCATGCTCGATCCTGAGGTCGGCCGGATGGAGCCCGCCGCCGCCCGGATGGAGGAAGGAGACGCCCCGAAGCTCGATCGCGCCCGGCGGCGGCATGACCGGAATAGGCGTGGGGGCCACGCTCGCGTCGAGTTCCTGCTCGAGCTTGCGGATCGCCTCGAAGGCGGGGAGGCCGAAGAAGAAATTCTGCACCGATTGCTGGATCACCATCGCCGGGGCGCTCATCCGCGCGAAGATCAGCACCAGCGTAATCAGGATGGCGGGGGGAATGGCGGCGGCATAGCCGGTCAGCACGACCACCGCGCCCATCAGGGCGGAGCCGATCGCAAAGAGCTGGCGGCTGCGCGCCTGGCGCTGGATGAATTCCAGTTGCCGCGCCCGGACCGCGTGCTGGAGCGTCGCGAACTCCTCGGCGAAACCATGCTGTGCATTCTGCGCGGTCGCTGCCTTGAGCCCGCCGAGAAAACCCGCCGCGCTGCCCATCATCCGGTGATTGGCATCGACCAGCCCGGTCCCCAGCGTGCGGATATTCTCCTGCGCCAGCAGGACCACACCGCCGCCGACCAGAAAGATCGCACCGATGGTAAGCGCGAGTCCCGGCGCCAGCGCGAAGGCTAGCGCGCCCTGCACCACCAGCATCACCATTGCGATACCGCCCTGGATCAGGAACTGCGCGCCTGCCCCGATCCGGTTGACCTCGACGCTGACCAGGCTGGTGACGCGGGCATGGCTGAGCGCCGCGATGCGGCTCCACGGCGCGGCGGCGAGCGAACGGATGATGCGATTGCGCTCGTGCTGGGCGAAATCGCCCTGCAGCCGACCGAGCTGCATGTCGCGCGCGTAGAGCACCAGCGCGCGCAGCAGGGACAGCGCGACAAAGGCCGCGATCAGCACCGCGAGCCTGCCCAACGGGCTTTGCACGCCCAGCGTCTCGAAGACGGCGCGCGTCGGCATATAGCCGCCGCCCGGGCTGACCACCGCTTCGACGATCGGGATCAGCAGCACCAGCCCCATGCCGTCGAGGATCGCGGACAAGCCGACCAGCCCGGCGGCGATCCAGCCACGCATGCCGGCGAAACGCGCAAAGGCGCCGAGGAAAAGGCCGGCCTGCCGCCAGAGGGATGTCATTGATGCGACTGTCATCGCGGCCCCTTTCCCACGCGCGCGCGCCGCCGTCGAGAAGGCGCGTGCATTTGGCGGGCGGTTAGGGCTTGCGCGCCGCGCACGAACTTCCTGTAAGCGGACGACCCGTTCGCAGGAGCCGCCAATGATCGTCCGCCCGCGCCGCAGCGCCTTGTTCATGCCCGCCTCCAATGCGCGCGCGGTGGAAAAGGCGCGCAGCCTCGATTGCGACGTGGTGATCCTCGACCTCGAGGATTCGGTCGCGCCCGAGCTGAAGGCGGCGGCGCGCAATCAGGCGATTGCCGCGGCGGCGGCGGGCGGGTTCGGCGACCGGTCGCTGTTCGTCCGCGTCAATGCGCTCGATACCCCCTGGGGCGCCGACGATTGCCGCGCGGTGGTGGGAGCCGGGTTCGAGGCGGTGGTGCTGCCCAAGGTTTCGAGTCCGGCCGATCTCGAAGCCGCCAGCGCGCTGCTCGACGGGCTGCCGCTGTGGGCGATGATCGAAACCTGCGCCGGCATACTCGACCTAAATGCGATCGTGGCGTCGGCATCGGCCACGAAGCTGGAGGGCCTGCTCGTCGGCACCAACGATCTCGCCAAGGAGATGCGCTGCACCCCCGGGCCCGAGCGCACCCCGCTGCTCGGCCATCTCGCGATGATCGTCACCGCCGCGCGGGCCGCGGGCCTCGTCGCGCTGGACGGGGTGTGCAACGTGATCGAGGACGGCCCGGTGCTCGCCGCTGAGTGCGCGCAGGGGGCGATGTTCGGCTTCGACGGCAAGTCGCTGATCCACCCCGCCCAGATCGCCGCCGCCAACCGCGCCTATGGCCCGACGGCGGAGGCTATCACATGGGCCGATCGCATCATCGCTGCCTTCGCGCTGCCCGAGAATGCCGGCAAGGGCGTCATCCGCGTCGATGGCGCAATGGTCGAGCTGCTGCACCTCGAACAGGCGCAGCGCATCGCGGCGATGGCCGGACGCTAGAGCAACCTCGATTGGCTGGAATCACCCCATCCCGTTCGGGCTGAGCTTGTCGAAGCCTTGTTCTTTTCTTCCCAGGTAGAAGAGCAGCCCTTCGACAAGCTCAGGGCGAACGGTGGGGTTAAAAGAAAAAGCTGCTCAGCAGTTTCACGTTGAGGCCGATCACCGTCGCGGCGATCACCCAGGCGGCGATCTTCAGCCAGAGCGGATTGGCCAGCGCGCCCATCTGGCGCTTGTCGCTGGTGAAGGCGACCAGCGGCACGATGGCGAAGGGAAGCTGCAGGCTCAGCACCACCTGGCTCAGCACCAGCAGCTTGGTCGCGCCCGAATCGCCGGCGATGCCGACCACGATCACCGCCGGCACGATCGCCAGCAGCCGCGTCACCATGCGCCGCAGCCAGATCGGGAGCTTGAGGTCGAGAAACCCCTCCGCGACGATCTGCCCGGCAAGCGTGCCCGTCACCGTCGAATTCTGCCCCGAGGCAAGCAGCGCCACCGCGAACAGCACGCTCGCCGCGCCCGCCCCGAGCATCGGTGAGAGCAGCTTATAGGCCTCGCCGATCTCGGCCACGTCAGTGCGTCCGGCGGTGTGGAAGGCCGCGGCGGCGAGGATCAGGATCGAGGCGTTAATGAACAGCGCAAGCGTCAGCGCGACCGTGCTGTCGATCGTCGCATGCTTCACCGCGTCGCGCTTGCCGGCTTCGTCCTGCCCGAAGCGGCGAGTCTGCACGATCGAGCTGTGCAGGTAGAGATTGTGCGGCATCACCGTCGCGCCGAGGATGCCGATCGCGATATAGAGCATCGCCGGGTTGGTGACGATCTGGGTCGAAGGGATCAGCCCGCCCATGATCGCCGCGACGCTCGGCTGCGCCACTGCCAGCTCATAGGCGAAGCAGCCCGCGATCACGACCAGCAGCGCGACGATGAACGCCTCGAGCTTGCGGAAGCCGAAGCGCTGCAGCGCCAGGATCAGCAGCACGTCGAACGCGGTCAGGCATACGCCCGCGACCAGCGGCAGGCCGAACAGCAATTGCAGCGCGATGGCGGTGCCGAGCACTTCGGCCAGATCGCAGGCGATGATCGCCAGCTCGCACAGCACCCACAGGCCGACATTGACCACGGGGTTGTAATTGGCGCGGCACGCCTGGGCGAGATCATGCCCGGTGACGATGCCGAGCTTGGCCGACAGCGACTGGAGCACCATCGCCATGATGTTCGACAGGAGGATGACCGAGAGCAGGGTATAGCCGAAGGCCGATCCGCCCGCGAGGTCGGTCGCCCAATTGCCCGGATCCATATAGCCGACCGCGACCATATAGCCCGGCCCGGCGAACGCCGCGGTCTTGCGCCAGAAACCGCCCTTGCCCAGCGGCACCGCGATGGTGCGGTAGCTTTCGGAGAGCGACGGGCGCTGCGGCCGCATGTCGTTCATGCCGTCATATCCGGACGCAGTGGTGGCTGAAGGCGGCGGCGACATGCGATATCCTCTCCTGTGCGCGCCATGCCGTCAATTGCCGGAGCCGCATTCGATCGAGCCTTAGCGGAGGACTCGGCCCGCGACAGCATCGAGTTTCGCCAGCATCGCCGGGTCGCGCGCTTCGGGCGACGTGATCAGCGCATGGTCGAGCACCGTATCGAGCGGGGAGGGCGTACGCTCGGCCGGCAGCGCGGCGACGAATTCCAGCACGGCCTTGCGCGCGATCGTGCCGTTGGCCGACATCTGCCTGATGACTTCGCTCACCTCGACGAACGCGGCTTCCTCGCGCCAGCAATCATAATCGGTGACCATGCCGATCAGCGCATAGGGCAGCTCCGCCTCGCGGGCGAGCTTGGCCTCGGGCATCGCGGTCATGCCGATCACGTCGGCACCCCATTGGCGGTAGAGCAGGCTTTCGGCGCGGCTGGAGAATTGCGGCCCCTCCATCGCGAGATAGGTCGCGCCCTTGGCGATCGATCCGCCGGCCGCATGGACGGCTTCGGCGGCGAAAGCTGAAAGGCGCGGGCAGACCGGCTCGGCCATCGAGACATGGGCGACCATGCCGGTGCCGAAGAAGCTCGAGATGCGCGCGACGGTGCGGTCGATGAACTGGTCGACCACCACGAAATGCCCCGGCGGCAATTCCTCGCGCAACGACCCGATCGAGGAGATGGCGAGGATGTCGGTGCAGCCGCAGCGCTTCAGCGCGTCCACGTTGGCGCGGAAGTTGAGCTCGGACGGCGGGATGCGGTGGCCGCGGCCGTGGCGCGGCAGGAAGACCAGCTCGACATCGCCGATCGTGCCGAACAGCAGATCGTCCGACGGGTCGCCCCAGGGCGTGGAGACCCGGCCCCATTCCGGATTCTGCAGCGCGTCGATCGCGTAGAGGCCGGAGCCGCCGATGATCCCGATCTTCCACTTGCCGCTCATGCGGTACTTCCCTCTTTTTCCAGGCGGTCGAGCCATGCCTGGGCCTGTTTCGGTTCGCCGACCGCATGCGCCTTTACCGGGCCGCACGCGCCAAGGAATTCCTGATGGAGGGCGAAGGGCTCGATCGACAATTGCGCGCGCAGGTCGTCGATCTCGTCGCCCAGTTCGACAAGCTCGTCGATCACCGGCGCTGCCCTGGCGCGGGCCGCCTTGTCCTGGGTGTGGCCGAACAGCCCCCAGCGCCCGCCGGCGGTCAGCCGCAAGGCCGCAATCAGCGCCGCGCGATACGCCGCTTCGGTCTCGGTGCGCCGCTCATCGAGGCGGGCAAGGCGGTCGGCTTTGGCCATCGCGACTTCCCCTAGATAGGATCGGGCGTGCGTCAACCGCGCAGAGGGCGCCGGGCTGAATCATCTTGCCCTTCGGAATGCACGCCTTATCGATGCGATGTGGGACATTGGTTCCCGCCCGGGAGCCGTACATGCGTTTTGTCTTAGTCCTTCTGCTTGCCTTTGCGTTTCCTGCGACCGCTCAGGCCGCCGACCAGATCACGGGCGACTGGGTGTCGCAGGACGGCAAGGGCGTCGTCACCATCGCGCCGTGCGGCAAGGCGCTGTGCGGCCATATCAGCCGTCTGACCGAAAAGGCGCGGGTCGAAGGCCCGACGACGGACAGCAACAATCCCGATCCGGCGCTGCGCACGCGCTCGCTGGTCGGCGTGAAGGTGCTGTTCGACTTCACCGCGCAGAGCGACGGGAAGTGGCAGGGCAGGATCTATTACCCGTTCCAGGGCAAGACCTACCGCGCGTACATCAGCCGCGATACCGACCGGAGCCTGAAGGTCCAGGGCTGCTGGCTGGTGATCTGCCGCACCGTGAAATGGCCCGCGGCGAACTGATTTTCGCTGTTCCCCGCGCCATAACAGCGAAAAACAGGGAAAATTTTTTATTTTGACGATTTCGGGGTCGTTTATCTCGGAATCGTCGCTCAATATCAGAATGTTAAAGCTGGTTTCCCTGTTATCGAATAACAGGGACCGGTCATCGCATAACAGGGAACGACCTGCCCCGTAACAGCGACCGGCAGGGCCAGGCAAGCGACCCGGTCGTCATCATCTTCGGTCATGAGAAAGAGCGCGGAACACAAGCCCCGGCATAGTGCCGCAACTGTATCTTTCGTTGAATCGACCGCTCAGATCACCTTCATGCCGGCGGCATAATGGTGCCAGGCGAAGATCGCCGCGGCACCGCGATGCGGGCGCCAGACCTCCGCCACGTCACGGGTCAGCTTCTCGCTTGGCCGTTCGGCATGGCCGAGGATTCGGCCGATCTCGATCTGCACCGCCAGGTCGCCGGCAGGCCAGATGTCGGGACGCCCTTCGGCGAACAACAGATAGACTTCGGCCGACCAGCGGCCGATGCCCTTGATGCTGACGAGCGCGGCGACCGCTTCCTCATCGTCGGCGGGGAGGTTGTCGAGATCGAGCCGGCCGCTCGTCACTTCGTCGGCCAGGCTGCGCGCATAGCTCGCCTTTTGCCGCGACAGCCCGGCCTCACGCAGCTGCTCGTCGCTCGCGCGCACGATATTGCCCGGATCGTCCAGGCTGCCGACGATCCCCTCCAGCTTGCGCCAGACCGATTCGGCCGCCTTGGTGCTGACCTGCTGTCCGATGATCGTGCGCAGCAAGGTGGCATAGCCGCGCGCGCGGATTCGCGGTTGGGGATAGCCGGCACGGTCGATCGCGGCGGCGAAGCCGGGCTCGCTCGCGGCCAGGATATCGAGCGCGGCGCGCAGCTGTTCGGCGCTCAGGCCCATGGTCTCGTCCCTTGATTAGCAGCGCCGGGGGCGGCATGGCGGCGCCGAACCCCTGAGGAGGAATGGATGCCCAAGCTTATCGTCGTGACCCGTGAGGGGGAAGAACGCGAGATCATGGGCGAAACCGGGCTTTCGGTGATGGAGGCGATTCGCGACGCCGGGATCGACGAGATCCTGGCGCTGTGCGGCGGCTGCTGCAGCTGCGCCACCTGCCATGTCCATGTCGACCCGGAATTTGCTGCCAAACTGCCGAAGATGAGCCCCGACGAGGACGACCTGCTCGATTCCACCTCGGATCGCGACGCGAATTCGCGCCTGTCGTGCCAGATCGAGCTGACCGATGCGCTGGGTGGCCTGAAGGTGACGATCGCGGCGGAGGATTGAGTATCTCCCCTCCCGCTTGCGGGAGGGGTCGGGGGAGGGCCTGTCCTCCCCGAGCGTCCCGAAAATGGCCAGTACAGGCCCTCCCCTAACCCCTCCCGCAAGCGGGAGGGGGATTGAAGGTCATTTCGCCGCCGCCAGCCGCAGCACGGCGCTCGGCGCGTCCTTGGTCAGCGGGGTCGCCTTCCACGTCACCGTCTTGCGCCCGCCCGCGGCCGGGACGGCGCCTTCCTCGTTGTTCTGGCTGACTATCTCGGCATTGGTGTCGAGCGTGAAGACGCCGTCGAGCTGGCTCGACGTCTTGTCCATGCCCGGCACGCCCATGCTGCTGGTGGCCTTGCTGCTGTCATTGGCGAAGGCGGGCGCTTTCATCCGCACCGTGCCGTTGGCGCGCAGTTCGATCGCGATGAAGGGGAACATCACCTCCGCGTCGACATTGTACGGCCACATGAAGGCGTGATCGAGCGTGCCCGAGATGGCATAGTCGATGCTGAACTTGCCGTTACCGAGATAGGTCACCTTGCGGTATCCGGCCTCCTTCGACAGCGTCTCCGCGATCGTCCGGTTCTTGGCGTCGGCCGCGGCTTTCTTGGCGGCTGAGTCCTTTGCGTCCCCGTCCTTGTCCCCGTCCTTGCCCTTGTCCTGGAAGGCGAGTTTCTGCAGCACCGCCTCGCCGTCTCCGGCGGTCGGGTCGGTCGACGTCTCCGACGAACCGTCACCCAGGCCCTTCATCATATCCTCGCCGATATCGAGCGCGAGCACTTCGCCGACATAGGTGAAGGTGAAATGCCGGTCGGTGTCGATGCGCAGGGTCGAGACGAATTTGCCCGGCGTCAGCACGCAGCTCGCCAGCGCGAAGGGCATCAGCAACACGAGCATCAGCCGTGAAAGTCGAGCCATCATGATATCGTCCCCGGTTTGGTCTGCTGACGTCAGCCCCGTGTCGTCACCGCGTAAAGGGCGATCGCCGCGGCGTTGGACACGTTCAGGCTTTCGACCTTAGGCGAGATCGGCAGGCGCGCAAGCTCGTCGCAATGCGCCGCGGTGTTCTGGCGCATGCCTTCGCCCTCGGCGCCGAGCACCAGCGCGACGCGGGTTTCGCCCATTGCCTCGGCCAGCGTCTGGGTCGCTTCGCCGGTCAGGCCGACGCGCCAGAAACCGGCCTCGGCGATCTCCTCCAGCGCGCGGGCGAGATTCACCACGCGCACCCAGGGCACGATCTCCAGCGCGCCCGAGGCCGAGCGCGCGATCGTCCCCGATTCGGGCGGGGCGTGGCGGTCGGGCGTGACGATGCCGAGCGCATCGAACGCCGCCGCCGAGCGCAGGATCGCGCCGACATTGTGCGGATCGGTCACCTGGTCGAGCACGACCAAAGGCCGTTTGTCGTCGGCACCCTGCTGAAGCAGGTCGCCCAGCCAGATATCCTCCAGCGGATCGACTTCCGCGACCAGGCCCTGGTGGGGCGCGTCGCCCGGCACCAGCCGCGCCAGATCGGCGACGTCGGCGAAGACGATCGGGATCACCGGCGGGATGTCGAGCGAGGCGAGCGCCTCGCGCGTCGCCCATAGCTTGCGCACGGTCCGCTCGGGATTGGCGAGCGCGGCGGTCACCGCATGCCGCCCCCAGAAACGGGGGCGGCCGGCAGGGGCCTGGGAGGGGCGGTGTCCTTTGCGGGCCATCAGTCGTCGTCCACGGTGTAAGCGAAGGGATCGGTGACGACCGGTTCGGTCGGCAGCGGCGGCCGCGGCAATGCCTTGTCGGCATTGGCGGCGTTGGCGAGGAAGGAGGCGAGGACGATCGAGCCCTGGCGCATATCGTCGCCCTTCAGATGATCGAAGGTGTCGATGCTGGTGTGGTGCACGCGGCTGCCATAATCGAGCGGGTCCTGGATGAACTGGAAGCCGGGCAGGCCGACCGCTTGCATGAACACGTGATCGGTGCCGCCGGTCTTGCGGATCACCACGTCCTTCGCGCCCATGCCCGAGAAAGGCGCGAGCCAGTCCCGGAAGATCGGCGCGACCGCCTGGTTGTTCTCGACATAGATGCCGCGGACCTTGCCCGAGCCATTGTCGAGGTTGAAATAGGCGGCGAGATCGCCCCAGCCGGGCTTTGGCGTGATCGGCCAGCGGCGGTCCCAGCCATAATAGCGGGCAAGGCCCGTCTGGACCGGATCGCTCGGCTTGCCGCGCGTGACGAGGTGCTGCTCGATATAGGCAAGGCTGCCCAGCAGGCCCTGCTCCTCGCCCGTCCACAGCGCGAAGCGGATCGTGCGTTTCGGCCGGATTCCGCTGGCGGAGAGGATGCGCGCGGCCTCCATGATCATCGCCGTGCCCGCGCCATTGTCGGCGGCGCCGTCGCCCGCGACCCAGGAATCGAGATGCGCGCCGGCCATCACATAGCCCGCCTTGGGGTCAGTGCCGGGGATTTCGGCGATGATGTTGTAGGCCTTGCTGTCGCTGTCGTCGAAGCGGACATCGCTGTTGATCTCGACGGTGGGCGCGGTGCCGAGCTTCGCGAGGCGGGCGAGGCGGCGATAATCCTCGGCGGCGATTTCGACGCCCGGCACCGCCTGGGTCTCGCCGACGCCGAACAGATAGCCTTCGCCGTGCACCAGCTTGTAGTCGAGCCGCGACATGGTGGCATAGGCGACGGCGCCCTCGGCCTTCAGAAAGGCGTCGAGCTTCTTGGCATAATCGAGCCGCTTGAGCCGGCGGTCGGCGGTATCGGGGTCATAGGTCGGCTGCTGATATTGATCGAGCTTGGCCAGTTCCTCGGCGGTGTAGCGCTTGAACGCCGGCTCGCTCGGTTCGCTGCCGGTGTTGGGCAGGGTGACCATGACGATCTTGCCCTTCAGCTTGCCGCGCCATTTGTCGAAATCGCGCTCCTTCGACATCGGCGCGACGAATACCGGCGCGCTGATCGTGCCGTTGGTCGAGGGCGTCCAGGCGATCGGGATCGCGGTCAGCACGATCGGGCGCGGCGTGACCATGCGCACGCTCGAGCTGTTGATCCACCAGCCGCGGCCGAACTCATAGCCTTCCTTGTGGACGTTCTTCAGGCCCCATTCGCTGAACTTCGCCTGAGTCCAGGCCTCGGCCTGGCGCATCGACGGCGAATTGGTCAGGCGCGCGCCGATCACGTCCGACAGATGTTCGGCGGTCAGCATCACCTGGCTGCGAGTCGTGCCTTCGTCGACGATGCGATTGACCTGGGTACGATCGACCGCCTGGGGAAAGGCAGGGGAGGCGATGGCGAGCATGGCGGTGGCGAGCAGGAGCGAACGACGCATTGGAACCCCCAGAGACGTTGAAAGATTGTTGCGAGGCGTATTCGCCGCCGCCGCCCCGCGCAAGGCCCCGCCCAAAGGTCTTTCGGGCGTTGACAGCATGGGTTTGGGTCGGCATGGGACCGCCTCGCTTTTGAGCGGCCCAGTGGACAGGTGGCCGAGTGGTTAAAGGCAGCAGACTGTAAATCTGCCCGTGCAAGCGTACGCTGGTTCGAATCCAGCCCTGTCCACCACTCCCCGCCCGGGGTTTCCGCCAACCGTCGATTGTCGGAATCGAGTCCGATCCCGCAGACACTGCGCCTTCCCGGGCGCGTTGCGCGTGCCGAAAGACATGGCCATTCGCCGCACCAAAAGGGTATGTCCCTGGTATTTTAAGTAGGACAAAAGAAAATAGAGTGTCGTCACTTACGGCATAGGAGCGGGCATGGCGCTCGCTCTTCGTGCGACGACAAGGGATATGCTGTCCCGGAACGTTGCTGGCGTTATCGGGCGGCAAGCCTGAGACACAGGCTGGGCGGGCATCAATTCCTTCCCCTTATCGGAGCCAGGAAAGAGCGGGCCACAACCGGAGGAAGCCGCCGCATCTGTGTGCTCATCCGGCGGCAGATTGAATCACGCATCTGCCGCCGTTGCTGGCGACCCGTCGAGACGGGAACGCGAACGTCGGCATCGCCATGCGGGTTCATCGATCAAAATCGGTTGCAACAGTCAAAATACCTCTTTTCACCGGAATAACTCCGACATATAGATAACTCCGACAAAAGGCCGACACCATGGGTGCGGCCATGTTTGAAGGGGAGAGGGCCATGAGCCAGCGAATCGCGCGTTCTTCTTTGATGATGTCGGCCGGCGTTCTGGCCATCTCATTTGCTTCACCGTCGATCGCGCGCGGGGCGCCGCGGGCACCAGTCCCCATGCCGGCTGAAGCGGCCGTCACCGATGAAGGCATGCAGGCCCAGACGACCACACCGGACGACGCGACGGTGAGCGACGACATCGTCGTTACCGGCGTCCGCGCCAGCATCCAGGGTGCGCAATCGATCAAGCGCAACGCCACCGCGGTCGTCGACTCGATCGTGGCCGAGGATATCGGCAAGCTTCCCGACAATACGGTATCCGACGCGCTGCAGCGCGTGACCGGCATCCAGGTGTCGCGCTCGGCGGGCGAGGTCGGCACCGTGCTGGTGCGCGGCCTTCCCGATATCGAGACGCTGATCAACGGTCGCGAGGTGTTCACCGGCACTGGCCGTGGTGTCGCCCTGCAGGATATCCCGGCCGAGCTCGTCGCGGGCGTCGACGTCTACAAGACCAACCTGCCCGAACAGATCGAAGGCAGCGTTTCCGGCACGATCGACATTCGCTTGCGCCGGCCGTTCGATTTCGCCGGTTTCCAGATCGCCGGCAGTGCGCGGGGCATCTATTCCGAACAGCGCGACAAGGCGAGCTACATCGCCAGCGGCCTGATCACCAATCGCTGGGAAACGGGGATTGGTGAAATCGGCCTGCTGGTCGGCGCCTCCTACAACAAGCGCAAATATCAGGACCAGACCGCGTTCAATTTCGGGTTCAATTCGCTATCGGCCACCGATCCGACCCAGATCCCGGACACGGTCGGCGGGCTCGTCACCGATGGCGACCGCAGCCGCCCGGCCTTCAACGTCTCGCTGCAGTGGAAGCCGACACCCGATCTCGAGTTTTACGCGGACGGCATCTTCACCGGCTATCGCCAGGATTATGACGTCGATTTCTTTGTCGGCCTGCCCAAGGCGGGGGCGGTAACGGTCACGTCGGTACAGCCGGGCTCCGCCCAGTCGTCCGAAACCGGAAACCGCCCGGTCGCCAAGACGATCACCACTCGCGACAATTTCACCATCACCAGCAAGCAGACCTTTCACCAGAAGACCGATGGCTATCAGGCCAATTTCGGTGGGCGCTACACTGCGGGCCGCGCGCTTTTGTCAGGCGAATTCACCTACAACGACAGCACCGTGACCAATCGGCAATATGTCGTCGATACCGCATTCGTCGTGCCGCGCATCGATTATGATTTCGACAAGGGCGGCACGCCGAATCTGAACTTCAACGGGTTTGACTTCACCAAGCAGAGCAACCTCAATTTCCTGACCCTGTTCGACAATTACAATGTCCAGAAGAGCCGCCAATATGCCGCGCATGGCGACCTTCTTTATACGTTCGACGGCGGCTTCCTGAAGAACTTCAAGGTCGGTGCGCGGTACGCCCGGCGGACCGGGTCATCGGCTGCCACCAATCCGCAGGGCTATCCGATCCCGTTCGTGTCGATCAACGGCTATGCGGGTGCCGGCACCAATGCGCCTGACGGCATCATCGACGGCGCGCTCGGCGTCGACAATTTCGCGCTTACCGACACCGGCTGGCTCCGCGACAATATCGATGTGCTGCGTGGGCTCGCCGGACGTCCGGCAGGCGTGCCGGCGTTCGATCCGGCGCAGGTCTTCCGGCTCAGGGAAGCGGTCTATGCCACCTATGGCCAGGTCGCCTTCGGGTCCGACGGCGGGCTGCCGTTCGATGGCTTGATCGGCATGCGGATCGTCAACACCGTGACCGACCTGAATGCGGTTCAGGTGACCAACACCCCGACCGGCACCGTGCTTTCGCCGATCGTCGGCAAACGCAACGTCGTCGATTTGCTGCCCAGTCTGTCGCTGAAATTCCGGCCGAGGGACGATGTCGTGCTGCGTCTGGTCGCGGGCCGCGCAATCCTGCGCCCGCAATTCTCCGCGCTGAATCCCGCGATCAGCCTCACGCAGAGCGGGCAGACCGGGGGCTCCAGTACGTTCGGAACGGGATCGGGCGGCAATGCCGATCTGGAGAATGTGCGGGCCTGGAATTTCGACGCGACCGCCGAATGGTATTTCGCCAACACCGGATCGATCACCGTCTCGGGTTTCTACAAGAAGCTCGAGGGCTATATTCAGACCTATGCCGGGATCGAGCAACTCACCGCGGCGAACGGCACGCTGCAGAATTTCCTCGTCACCCGCCCGCGCAATACCTCGAACGGCGATCTGAAGGGGGTCGAGGTCGCGGCCACCGCCTTTGCCGATTTCCTGCCGGGCGCGCTGTCGGGCTTTGGTGCGCAGGTCAGCGGGACCCTGTCGGAAGGGAAGGTCGACGATCCGTTCAACCCCGGGCAAAAGCAGGACATCACGCCGGTTTCCAAATATTCCTACAATCTGATCGGCATCTACGAGAAATACGGGCTTTCGGTGCGCCTCGCCTATAATTGGCGCAGCAGCTATACCGACAGCTATTCGCAGGTTCTCGCGGGCGGCAAGATCAGGGTGAAGCCGATCGGCTTCCTCGATCTGTCGGCAAGCTATGCCGTGAACGATGCGATAACGCTGACCCTGGACGCCACCAACCTGACCAACGCCACCTATCGCGACAATTTCGGCACCACGGCATACGAACCGCGCGATACGCGCCAATATGATCGCACCTTCGGCGGCGGCGTCCGCTTCAAGTTCTGATCGTGCGCAACCTGCTCCTGTCGCTACTCGCGGCGGCATTGATGTCCGCCGCCGGGCAGGCGCATCAACCGGCATTGTTCGCGGACCGGATGCAGGGCGACCTTGCCCCGGTCCACGATCCCGCGATCATCAGCGACGGGGACAGCTTCTATGTGTTCAGCACCAGCCAGGAAGGCGAGCCGCCCGGGCTGATCCATATCCGCACCTCGAAGGATCTCGTCACCTGGACTCGCGCGGGCGCGGTGTTCGATGCGATCCCGGACTGGGCGAAGCGAGAGGTGCCCAAGGCCAGGGGCGTGTGGGCGCCCGACGTGCGGTTCGCGAACGGCGAATACCGGCTCTATTATGCGATCTCGTCCTTTGGCGAGAATCATTCGGCGATCGGTCTCGCGACGAGCCCGACGCTCGATCCGGCCAGGCCGGGCTATGGCTGGAAGGATCGCGGCGCGGTGCTCGTCTCGACTCTCCGGGACGACTACAACGCCATCGATCCCGCCGCGTTCGTCGATCGCGACGGCAAGGCGTGGCTCGCGTTCGGCAGCTTCTGGACCGGGCTCAAGATGATCCGCCTCGACTCCGCGACGGGCAAACCGTCGGCGGAGGACAGGATCGTCCACGACCTTGCACGGCGCCCGTCGCCCGGTGCGGTCGAAGCGCCGTTCCTGATCGACCATGGCGGCTATTATTATCTCTTCGCCAGCTACGACTTTTGCTGCCGCGGCGCGGCCAGCAGCTATTACACTGTTGTCGGTCGGTCGAAGGACGTGACCGGCCCTTATCTCGACGCGGACGGCAAGCCGATGACCAGGGGCTTCGGGCAGATCGTGCTGCACGGCCAGCTCGACGCGACGAAACGCTGGCGCGGCCCCGGTGGCGTCTCGATCCTGCGCGAAGGCGGGCGCGACCTGATCGCATGGCACGCCTATGATGCGAAGAAGAAGGGCGTGCCGACGTTACGCATCGCGCCGATCGCCTGGACGGCCGATGGCTGGCCCGTCGTTCGCCAATGACTGATGGAAGGACCCGGTCGTGAAGCTCACCCGCCGCACTCTCCTGGCCGCCGCCGCAGCCGCCCCGATCGCGGGTACAGCGTTCGCGCGGCGACCTGCACGAAGCGTGATCACCAACCCGCTGGTGCGCAATCGCGCCGACGCGCAGGTTTTCCGCCATACCGACGGCTTCTATTACATGACCGGCTCCGTACCCGAATATGACCGCCTCGTCCTGCGCCGGTCGCGAACGCTTGCCGGACTCGCCACGGCTCCGGAACGGGTGCTCTGGCGGCATCTTGCCAATGGGCCGATGTCCGGCTTCATCTGGGCGCCCGAGCTCCACCTGATCGGGGGGCAATGGATCATGTATTTCGCCGCGGGCCCAAGCGGCGGCGGCGAGGACGTGTTCCGGATCCGCACCTATGCGGTCGCCTGCGACGGCAACGACCCGATGACAGGCGGCTGGGCGGTGATTGGCCAGCTCCAGACGCCGTGGGACAGCTTCAATCTCGATTCGACGAGTTTCGTCCATCGCGGCACGCGCTACCTGTGCTGGGCGCAACGCGAACCGGGAATCGAGACCAATTCGAACCTCTATCTCGCACCGCTCAAAACCCCGCTGACACTGGCGGCGCCCCCCGTGCGGCTGTCGGTGCCCACGCTCGACTGGGAAATCCAGGGGTTCAAGGTGAATGAAGCGCCGGCGATGCTCGCGCGCAACGGCCGGGTGTTCCTGACCTATTCGGCGAGCGCCACGGATTCGCGCTATTGCATGGGCATGCTCACTGCCGACGCCAGGGCAGACCTGATGCGCGCAAACTCCTGGGCCAAATCCCAGGTGCCGGTCTTCTCCACCTCGCCCGAACATCATATTTACGGTCCGGGGCACAACAGCTTCACCGTCGATGAGCAGGGGCGCGACATGCTGGTCTACCATGCGCGCGATTATGACAAGATCGTCGGCGACCCATTGTTCGACCCCAATCGCCATACGCGCGTCCAGCCGATCGCCTATCGCGCCGACGGCACGCCCGATTTCGGCCAGCCGCGCGCGAACGGGCCGTTGCGCCGATGATCGATCGCACCGCACGGTGCCGAACCGTACCGGTTGCGTCCCGCTACCTGAAATGGGCCCTGCTGGCCGCCGTCGCGATCGCCGTGGCGCCCATGCAGGCCCCGGCCCGACCCGTCCCGGCCCTTGACGCGCACCGCATCGCGGTCGAGCGGTTCGGTAACGATGCGCCCTGGTATGAGGAACGCATTCCGTTTCTCGAAACCTCCGATCCGATGCTCGACGCGGTCTATTATTATCGCTGGTCGGTGTTTCGTGCCCATCAACGCGATCTCGGCGCACCGGGCTATATCACGACCGAGTTCCTGGATGATGTCGGCTGGCAGCGCGAGCCCTATGCGAGCCTGAATGACGCGACCGGCTTCCACCTGGCGGAAGGCCGGTGGCTGCGCGACCGGCGCTTTGCCGCGGACTATATCGATTACATGTATCAGGACGGCAACGACCGTCACTTTTCGGACTATATGGCGGACGCCGTGTGGAGCCGCTATCTCGTCGATGGCGATCGGACCGAGGCACTCCGCCATCTGGGCGCGATGCGGTTGCTCTATGGCCAGTGGAGCGACCGGCTCGACCGGAGCAAGGGGCTGTACTGGATCGAGCCGCTGCTCGATGCGACGGAATACACCATCGCCTCGATCGACGCGTCAGGCGGCAAGGACGGCTTTACCGGGGGCAATGCGTTCCGCCCCTCGATCAACAGCTATATGTTCGCCAATGCCCGCGCCCTTTCGCGGCTCACCGCGCTGGCTGGAGACCCCGATGTCTCGGTCGACTATGCCGCGCGCGCGGTGGCGATCAAGACGCGCGTTCAGGAAGATCTGTGGAGCCCCGCGCTCACGCATTTCATCGATCGCTTCAAGGTCGACAACGAGCATGTGAAATATTGGCAGCCCATCCGTGGGCGCGAGCTGGTCGGCTATGTCCCCTGGGCGTTCGACCTGCCCGATGACGATGTCGCTTATGCCGCGGCATGGCGGCACCTTCTCTCGCCGCAGGAACTCGGCGGCCCCGCGGGCCTGCGCACGGTAGAACCCAGTTACGACTATTATATGCGGCAATATCGCTACGAGGGCGCGCGTCCCGAATGCCAGTGGAACGGGCCGGTCTGGCCGTTCCAGACCACGCAGGTGCTCGCGGGCATGATCAATCTGCTCGATCATTATCACCAGTCGGTCGTGACGCGGGGCGATTTCCTGCGCCTGCTCAGGCAATATGCCGCGCTTCACTATCAGGACGGCAGACTGGATCTCGAGGAGGATTATGATCCCGCGACGGGCAAGCCGATCGTCGGGCTGGCGCGGAGCCATCATTATTTCCATTCAGGCTTCAACGATCTGATCCTGACCGGCGTGGTGGGCATCAGGCCGCGCGCCGACGACATGCTCGAGATCAATCCGCTGCTGCCGGCGACCGGCGATCCCCAGGCGCTGCACTGGTTTCGCGCGGAGAGGATACCCTATCATGGCCATCTGGTGTCGGTGACATGGGACGTGGACGGCGCGCATTTTGGCAGAGGGCCGGGCTTGCGCGTCGCGGTCGACGGCCGGGAGGTCGCCGCCCGGCCGACGCTCGGGCGCATCACGCTACCCGTGGCGCGGCTGGCGCCGCCGCGGATCGATCGGCCAGTCAACCGGGCGGTTCAACTGGTCAGGGGTGCGTTTCCCAGGCCAGGCGCGTCCGGGAACATGGATGCGGAATCGCTTCACGACGCGGTCGATGGCCGCATCTGGTATTTTCCCGAAATGCCGAACGGCTGGACGTCGCCGAAAGACAGCGCAACGCCGTGGTTCACTATCGACTTCGGGAAGGCGCTGGAGGTGTCGCGCGCCGAACTGGCCTTTGCCGCGGGAAATGGCGTTGTCGCGCCGCTTGATTACACCGTCGAACGGTGGACCGGAACGGGATGGCGGGCCCTGGACGCAGACAAGCAGGCGCCGCGCGGGAACGGCGTGACGCATGTCGCCTGGCCGTCCGTTGCAACCGACAGGATCAGGGTTTCTTTCCGGGTGCCGCGGAACGAAGCGATGCGGCTGGTCGAGCTGAAGATATTCTAGGCCTGCCCGGATCAGGCTCCGGCGCCGAGCTGCTCCTCCAGCCAGTCGTTGGTGATGCAGTCGATCACCAGATGGACCCGGTCGGTCGTACCGCGATTGGCGACGCTGTGCGGGTCCGACAGGCGCAGATACCAGGCGCTGCCCGGCTCCATCACGACGGGCACCCGGTTGACCATGAATTCGACCTGCGGGTTGGTGGTGATCGGGACATGGATGCGCGCGGTGCCCCATTCGGCGGCCAGGTCGTAGTCGAAATGCTCCTTGATGATCGATCCCGGGGTGAGCCGCATCAATCGCACCGTCTGGAGACCGCACTGGAACCAGTCGATCGCGGCACGGATGGCGGGTGCCGCATCGAGCAATGGGCTATAGGCATAGTCCGTGACGGAGGGGTCCGAATACGCCTGGAGGATCGGATGCGTGGCGCTCGCCGAGTAGCGCAGCGGCAGCACGCTCCAGTCGCCCTCGTAATTCTGCGTCACGAAATGATCGACCCAGGTCGCCCCGGCGATCCGCTGCAAATCCTCGGCCAGCCGATCGCCGTCGAAGGTGACGGGCAGGCGCACCCGATCGGCGTAGATCAAGGGCGATTGGCTCTGCATTATTAGCATGATAGGCAAATCATCCAGCGCGGGCGCGACGCCCGTTTCCGGATCAGCCTATCGGCCGCGGGGGCGGTTGGAAAGAAGTCGTTCGCGGTCCTTCATGACAGACACCAGCCTTCTCGACGCGGCCGCACCGATCGACCGCTTTCGCGCCCTGTTGATGGCCGATCCCGCGCTCCAGCAACGACTGAGCGCGATCAGCGACCAGAATCTGTTCGTCGACGCGCTGGTCGCCGCCGCTGCGGATCTGGGCATTGCGATCCAACGGGACGAGGCCCATGCGGCGCTGAAACCAGATCCGCTCGGCATCTGGCGCTTCAGCGGCGCGCCGGTCACCAGCCAGACGGCGCCCGACGGCGACTGGTTGCCGGTCGCGATCGTACCGAGCGGCGGTACGCTGGCGGTGGACTGGGTCCATTTCGCCGGACGTCCGCTGTCGGATTCCTTCTTCGAGGATTCGCTGCGCCGGGCGCGCTATCTTCCGCTCAACCGGCTCGTGCGTCCTCGCACGCCGCTTCAGACGCTTGGCGCGCCGGACGGCGTGGACCTGCGGGCGCCGGCGGGCTTCGTTTTCCACCAGTCGCGCTGCGGATCGACCCTGGTCGCGCAGATGCTCGCGGCCGATCCCCGCAACGTCGTCATATCGGAGGCGGCGGCGATCGATTCGATCGTGCAACTCGCGGCGGCGCGGACCGATGTGCCGACCGAGCAGCGCGTTGCCCTGCTGCGCATGATCGTCGGCACGCTCGGCCGGGACCGGCTGGACGGCGGCGGGCAGTATGTCGTCAAGCTCGACAGCTGGCACACGTTGGCGCTGCCGCTGTTCCGGCTCGCCTTTCCCGATACGCCCTGGATCTTCCTGTATCGCGATCCGGTCGAGATCCTGGTGTCGCACGCGCATATGGCCGGGGCGCAGACCGTCCCCGGCGCGATGCCCTTCGAACCCTATGGCATTGAGAACGCGGCGGAGATGCTGCCGGACGATTACGCCGCCCGGGCACTCGGGCGGACCGCCGCGGCGGTGATCGAGCATCTCGGCCTGGGCGGCGGCATGCTGGTCAACTATGCCGAACTGCCCGATGCCGTCGAGACACGGATCCTCCCGCATTTCGGCATTGTCCCCGACGAGCAGGCACGGGCCGCACTGGCGGCGGCGTCCACGCGCAATGCCAAGGCGCCGTCCGAACGGTTCGCGCGGGACAGCGACAAGAAGCAGCAGGCGGCGAACGACGCGCTTCGCGCCAATGCGGTGCTCCATATGGACGAGCCCTATCGCCTTCTCGAAGGGCTTCGCCACGCCGGCGAAAAATGAGCGCGATCTTCGGCATCGTCCGCTTCGACGGTGAGTCCGCATCCGCGCGCGAACTCGATCGGATGGGCAAAATCCTCGCCCATCGCGGCCCCGACGGCAGACGCGCGGTGGTCGACGGCGCTGCCGGGCTGGGCCATTGCCTGCTTCGCGTGAACCGTGAGGACTGGTCCGAGGCCCAGCCCATCCAGGACGGCGGACTGACCCTCGTCGCCGATTTACGGCTCGACAATCGCGAAGTGCTGGCGGAACGCATCGGCATCGCCGCCGACATGCTGCGCGATATGCCCGACAGCGAGGTGCTGCTCGCCGCCTATCGGCGTTGGGGCGAGGCATGCGTTGAACACCTGCTCGGCGACTTCGTCTTCGCGATCTGGGACGCGCGGGCGCGTTCGCTGTTGATCGGCCGCGACCCGATGGGTCAGCGCGGCCTGTACTTCCACCATGGCGAGGGCTTCTTCGCCTTTGCCAGCGAAGTGAAAGCGCTTTGGGCGGTGGAAGGCGTGCCGCGCCGACTTTCGGACCTGGGCATTGCCCAGCGCGTGCTCGGGCCGCTCGATCCTAACCCGGGCAGCACGATCTACGAATCGATCAGTATCGTCGGCGGGGGCACTTCATTGCGCCTTAACCCGGACGGGACCGTGTCGACGCGCCGTTATTGGGAACCCCATGCCGCGCCGGAACATCTCGGCCGCGACGAGGCATATTATGTCGACGCGTATCGAGACGTGGTGACCGAGGCAGTGGCGTGCCGCGTCCGCCGGCTGGCTCACGCGCCCGGGCTCTGCTTCAGCGGCGGGTTCGACAGCGGCAGCATCGCGGCGATTGCCGGCCCGATCGTTGCGGCGCAGGGTCGCCGCATTGTCGCGATTGCTTCGGTTCTGGACCAGGGCGAGCGCCGGCTGGTCAGCGACGCCCGCGCCGCGGTCGAGGCCTTCCGACCCTATCCCTATCTCGATCTCCATTATTATGTCCGGGGGGAAGAGGGGGTGTTCAGCGACATCGAGACCAGCTTCGCGATGACCGACGAGAATGCCGGAACGCCCTATGTCCGGCGCGGTCTGCTCCGCATCGCGGCCTCCGCGGGCGCTCGGCTTGTGCTCGACGGGCATGGTGGCGACTATACCGTCAACACGAATGGCAAGGCGATGCTCGGGCGAATCCTGCGCCGCGGCAAGCTGGGGCGCTTCGTGCAGGAGTTTCGCCTGCGCGTCCGGGTGGCGGGGCGCACCTGGCAGCAGGTCGTGCGTCACGATGTCCTGCCGGCGTTCCGCCTTTCACCGGCATCTCGCTTAGGACAACTCCTGTACCGGCCGACGCCGGCCTGGCGTATCCGCCCGGTCAATCCGACTTTCGCCAGGGCAATGTTCGCGGCCGGCGCCATCAACCCGGCGCGCTTACGCAATGACCGGGTACCACATTATCGTTGGCGTGCCTTCTGCCTGCACCATCTGCGCAAGGTGGCCGCGATGCAGCCGACTCACCCGACCCTGGCGGCGGCGCATGGTCTGGATTTCTCGCGTCCCTTCCACGACAGGCGTGTGGTGGAACTTGGCCTGGCCATCCCGGAGTCACTGGAGTTCCGGGACGGCCTTGAACGCCATCTGGCGCGCCGCGTTTTCGCCGACATCCTGCCGGCGCAACTGGTGGCGCGCGGGCCCGGCAATGATGCCGAGGACCCCGACATGTTTCGCATGGCGAAGGAGAGCGCGCCCGCCGCGCTCGCCGAGGCGCGGCGGCTGGATCGCGACGGGAGGATATCCCGCTATCTTGATCTCGACAGGATCGAAACGATGCTGTCCCAGGCGGACGAGGCTCGGAAGCCGGGACACGCGGCGGTATACACTGCAGCTCGGGCGACAGCCCTTGCGCGCTTCATCGCCTGGTTTGACTCGAGCAACCGATGACGGGAGAGGCCGCGCGGCCGGTTCGCGCCGAGAATTATGGCCTGAAGATCAGGATCCGTAGGGGCCTGAAAAGGTCGTGCTGCCGTCCGGCGGATTATCACCCACATGAGCCTCGGCGTTCTGGGCCACCGATACGATGACGCGCGGCGTCGACCAGGGCTTGCGCGACTCCGTCTCGATAACATCCATCGAGGCTTCCGACAGGTCGATAGGCGTGATTGACGTCATGACGAAAGATACCCCCCATGGCGCATTTGCACCGTACAGCTAATCATCCGACTATGACAGAACCGAAAATATCGCGCAACAGGGCGGACCCAAGCTGTCGTGCCTATTGTGCGATTCTAAGGTCCGATTCGGGCGTAGTCGCGATATCCTAAATATATACTTGTGCTTGATCATGCGGTTAGCAGCCACTCTTCGGCCGACAAGAAGCAGAGCCGACTTTGGCTGCTATTTGCTATTGAGTCTTTGGGAGGCACGGTTACAACCGCCGGGTCAACACTCGGGGGGCCTGGTGCTGCTTGACGCTGCGCCCTCTGAAGAACGCGTGAGGGGCTGCCATGACGCAACCATTTATCGGCGAGATCAGGTTCTTTGGGTTCAATTTTCCGCCGCGTGGATGGGCAAGCTGCGCCGGACAGCTTCTTTCGATCCAGCAAAACCAGGCGCTGTTCTCGTTGCTCGGCACCACGTATGGCGGCAACGGCGTCCAGACCTTCCAGCTTCCCGATCTGCGCTCCAGGACCCCGATCGGCGTGGGCAATAACGGCCCGTTTGGGAGCTATGCTCTAGGTCAGATCTCCGGCCAGGAGAATGTGACCCTGCTCATAACGCAGATTCCGCAGCACAATCATTTCCTGGTGGGTACCACGATGACCGCCACGCACCGGCCGCCGATCGGGCGTACCCTGGGCGCGGATACGTCCGACACCGTCGATTTCTATGCGTCCGGCGGCACGCCAGTACCGCTTGATCCTGCTTCGGTCGCGACAGCGGGCGGCAGTCAGCCGCACAGCAATTTGCAGCCCTATACCACGCTGAATGCCTCCATCGCGCTCCAGGGGCGGTTCCCGTCACGGAATTGAGGTTTGTGAAGCGCGGCAGAACGGCACGGAGGACGAAATGAGCAATCCCTTTCTTGGTGAAATCAGAATGTTTGCGGGCAATTTCAACCCGCGCGGCTGGGCTTTCTGCGCGGGGCAACTGCTGCCTATCGCGCAGAACGATGCGCTCTATGCCTTGCTCGGAACGACTTATGGCGGCGATGGCATCACTACCTTCGGCCTTCCCGACATGCGCGGGCGCCTGCCGATCAACCAGGGCCAGGGGCCAGGCCTTTCAAACTATGTCATCGGTCAGATGGCGGGAACCGAAACCGTTACACTGGCGGTGACGCAGATGCCCGCCCACAGCCACTCGCTTTCTGCGACGACCGCGACGGCAAATCAGCCCGCACCCACCAACACGTCGTTCCCGGCCACGCTCGTCGGCACCGCCGAGATTTACGCGATCCCCGGGGCGAATCCGCTCAAGCAGGGTGCGTTGAACCCCAACAGCATCAGCGCGACAGGTGGCAGCCAGCCGCACAATAATTTGATGCCGATCATGGCCATCAACTTTATCATTGCGCTGGAAGGCGTTTTCCCCAGCCGCAACTAATTCGGAGAGAGACCGTGACGGCACCATATATTGGCGAGATCAGGATCTTTGCTTTCAACTTCCCACCGGTGGGCTGGGCATTCGCGGCGGGGCAGATCCTCCCTATCCAGCAGAACACTGCCTTGTTTTCCCTCCTTGGCACTACCTATGGCGGCAATGGCACGTCGAACTTCGCCTTGCCGAACATGATCGGTATCGCGCCGGTCGGCCAGGGTAACGGCCCGGGGCTCTCTCCCTATGTACTGGGCGAAGTCGCCGGCACGACGACGGAAACGCTCCTGACGACCGAGATGCCGGCCCACAATCATGGCGTGACGTTCGCCTCGCCTAATCCTTCGAACCAGGCGCAGACAGTGGGAACTCCGGCGAGCAACGCCTTTCTTTCGGCTTCGGGACCTGGCTTCGCCTATACGGCTCCTCCGATAACGCCCGGGACGCTGGTAAACTTCGCGCCAACGGCGATCGGTTTCAACGGCGGCAACCTGCCGCATGAAAACCGACAGCCCTATTTGACGCTGAATTACTGCGTCGCGCTGCGAGGCATTTTCCCGCCGCGCAACTGATCGGACTGATTCGGTGACACAGGACAAGGGGCCGTCGGCATTCGTCCTGCCGGCGGCCCTGCTTGCAGAAGGCTATCGTCTGCGTCCGGAGACGGAAGACGACACCGTCTTCCTGATGCAGCTCTTCGCTACCACACGCATGGCTGAGCTCGAGCAGACGCCGTGGACCGCGGACCAGAAATGGGCGTTCGTTGCGCAGCAGTTCGAGCTGCAGCGGCTGCATTATCGCACCCATTACGCCGATACATGGTTCGATGTGATCGAACAGAACGGCATAGCTGCGGGCAGGTTGTACCTCCAGGAAGTCTCTGGTCAGTTCCGCATCATCGACATCGTGATGATGCCCGAATGGCGCGGCAAGGGCGTCGGGACGGCAATCCTCGAAGCGCTGATGGACACTGCCCGCGCCGCGGGCAAGGACATCGATATCTTCGTCGAGAAGTTCAATCCCGCCCTTGCCTGGTATCGCCGCCTTGGCTTCAGGGAGTTCGAGGATATGGAAGTCTATCTGGAAATGCGCTGGAGCGCCGACGCACCGGTCGCGTGAACGCCGGTCGCGGTGACGACCGGCGAGCGTCGCTCAGTTGAATGTTGCGCAATACTCCACGCCGGTCTCGTTCTCGCCCGTCGGCACGATGAAGATGACGAGATCCCCCATGTCGTCATGGCGGAACTGGTACATGCCTTGCGGCAAGACCTCGCCGGCGCGACGGAACATGAGCTGAAACGGAGGGCGGCTATCCTGCGCACTGGCCTTCAGCGCCTTGGCCTCTTCCAGCACGAGCTCGAGCGGCGGCAGGCCCTCTGCCACGATCGAAAAATTCGTGCCGACATGCGGCTCGAAATCCTCAAATTCCTTCGTTTCGACAACCATGTCCGCCATCTGGCACTCCGCTCGATCCGGCGATCCCCCGCCGTGTGATGATGATTGAGTGCCCCAAGCGCCCAGTACAATCAAGCGGGCGGCAATCGGCCCCAACGTGCGATACAACCGTTTTGGCTGTGCTGGCAGAATCAGACGAAGCAGCCCAATTCGGCGAAATGCGGCGCCACCGGATAGCCGGTGACCTTCACCCCCGCGGCATCGAGCCAGGCATGAGCGTCGATCGGCTTCGCGTCGCTCTTGCCCGCGCCGAAATGCATCACGCTGGCAATGCCGCGCCGGCGCAGCATCGCATGCGCGGCCATCGCCTGTTGCAGGCAGACGGACCGGAACGGCATCCACGGCGCGCTGGCCCGCACCGCCCAGCCGACCTCCTTGGCGATGCGCGCCTGTTCCTCGCCAACACCCTGGGCCTGAATCGCGACGCGCGGATCGTTCGGCGGCACAAAGGCACCGAGCCCCCTGGCGATGCGTCGGAACGGAAAGATCGCCAGCGTCACGCGCGCCGCGAGCATGCTCGCCGACGCTTCGGCCACCAGCAGTTGGCGCCGCGGTCCGAGCGTCAGCGCGGTGCGGAGCTTATGCGTGATCGATCGCGACGGCGCCATGCTTCTCCATCTCCGCCAGAAAACTGCCCACCTCGGCCTCGCAATCCTCGGGCGACACCTCGAACTCGCGCACCAGCGCCGCACAGACCGTGGCGATGTCGGCGGGCGTCTCGATCAGCTCCCAGATGCGCGCGCCGACTTCGTTCATGCCGATATATTTGCCGTGCTCGGGGCTCATCATCATAATCTCGTCGCCCACGCGCGCGCTGAGCCAGTCTCCCTTCCGCTCGATCAACTCGCGATCCTTTCTTCACCCGCACCCGACAATGGATAACCCAACCGTTTCATCATCGCCGCATGGTCGGTCTCGATCCGGGCGACCTGATCCGGCGTGAGTTCATCATGCCATGCGCCTGATACGCCGCGCCGGAAGAAACCGCCACCCGGTCGCGCACGCGGCGCCTCCCGGAATCCGCGTTCGAGTTCCTGCTTCCTGAGTTCGTCGAAATCGGCGAAGCGCGCCGCCTGGGCTGCCTCCTCCGCCGATACGTCGACACCGGCAAAGGCGAGCGCCGTGCGGAAGATGCCGCCCGCGTCGGCCTGGAGATCCTCGTAGCGGACGAGATGGAGCGGCAAGTCGGCCTGGTCGAGCCAGCTGTAGTTATAACCGCTCCAGCCAGGCAATTGCTGGCGAAGCTGGCTGGGCTGCCGATCGCGCTCGCCGCCGAAACTGGCGTCGGCCTTGCTCATGAACAGGATCGAGTCGTCGATCGGCTTCGTACCATGATTGGCCAGGCTCGGCGCGACATCGCGCGGATCGCGCACGATCAGGATCGCGCCGTCAGCCCCTTTCAGCCCACCCAGCAGCGGCTCGCCGTCGCTGGTATAGGTCCAGGCATCATGGGTCTTCATGAAGCGGACGCCGCCGATCGTCGCTTCCCGGTCCTCAGCTTGTTCCTCGCCGCCCTGTGCGATCGACGCATAGACGCGCGGACGCAGCCGGTCGCATTCCTCATGTGTGAGCAGGCCGGACGGAAACAGCATCGCATTGTCGAACCAGGCGCGCGCGCTGGCGATGCCGCCCTGATGGGGCAGGTCGTTGATATCGACCGGCGCGTCCTGCCGCAGGTTCGCGACCAGCAACCGGAACCACGTGTTGCCCGATTTCGGATAGGAGGCTAGCCAGAAATTCTTCTTCAAGCGGCGCGCTCCAGCAGGCCGAGCTCGCGCCAATGTGCCTCGAGCCACTCCATCACCACCGGCATCTGAGTGAAGTCCATCTCGCGCGTCAGCGTGAACACGCCCGCGCGCTGCGAGATGGTTGCCGCTGCCTGAAAATAGAGATCGGCCTGCGCCATGCGCCGGACCATCGCGGGGCGATAGGCATTGTTGCGCACCATCAGCCCGCCATCGACGATGTTGGGCCGGGCGATCCCCGGCACGTGCGGCGGGCGCGCCTCGCGCAGCACATAGATGGCCGACAGCGGCAGCGCGGCGGCGGTCGCGGCGCGCGGCTCGACATAATATTTCTGGATCGCCGGCCGCACCGGCGCGGCGCGGCGGGCGTTCAGCGAGAGCCGTTCGATCGAATTCTGCCACAGCTTCAGCTGCCGCCCGTCCGGCTCGACCCAGGGCGTGCCGCCGGCATCGGTCGCGATGCCGCAGAAATCATCGGTGACCAGATCGTATCCGGCATCGACAAGGGCGGCCGCGAGAGTCGATTTGCCCGCGCCGGAGGGGCCGCAGAACAGCACCGCGGAATCGCGCACACGCACCGCGCTCGCATGCAGCACGATGCGACCGCGCTGGTGCAGCAGGATGCCGAATCCCGTACTGCTGATGAAGATCGTGGCTTCTTCGATCGAGCTGCCGTCCGCCAGCGCGAACAGAATCTCGCGTCCGCCGGTCAGCAGGATCCGCACCACGCCCGGAATGTCGAACAGGAACCGGTCCCCGGAGATCTGCCAGTTCACCCCGCTGGTCTCGGCATCGGCGAGCGCCGAGGGCACGTCACCGGCGCGGATCGTAACGTCGGCACCCTGGAGGGTGTCCGGTTCCAGCGCGATCAGGCCCGGCAGAGCGAGCTCGCTGGCGACGTTAAGCCCCGAAACCAGATAGGAAAACAAAAGCGCACCCCTGACATCTCGTCGGCGGGACAATGGCCGCGGCGACACGGCACGCGTTCTGATCGATAGCTGCCCGCGCCGCAACCATTGGACAGCGATTTTGCCGAGTCACGCCGGGGCAAATACTGGCGCGCCGCCGCGTGCTGCGGCATGGAGGCGCGATGAACCCGATCTACGCGTCGCTCGGCACCACCATCTTCGAGGCCATGTCGGCCCGCGCGCGGGAGACCGGCGCGATCAATCTCGGCCAGGGCTTCCCGGATGGCCGCGGGCCGGAGGACGTCCTTGCCGAGGCGGCCCGGGCGCTTCTCGAGGATTCGAACCAGTATCCGCCGATGCCCGGCACCGCGGCGCTGCGCCAGGCGGTTGCCGATCATTATGCCGTGCATCAGGGCCTCGATCTCGTTTCCCAGGAAGTGATCGTCACCTCGGGTGCGACTGAGGCACTGGCCGCCGCGATCCTCGCACTGGTCGCGCCGGGCGACGAAGTGGTGATGTTCCAGCCGCTCTACGACGCCTATCTCCCTCTGGTCGAACGTGCCGGCGGCGTGGCGAAGCTGGTCCGGCTCGAACCGCCCGCATGGCGGATCACCGCCGAGGCGCTGGCCGCCGTTTCCGGACCCCGCACGAAACTGCTGATCCTCAACAATCCGCTCAACCCCACTGCCACGATGATGACGGAGGCGGAGTTGTCGCTGCTCGCCGAGTTCTGCGTGAGCCATGATGCGATCGCGATCTGCGACGAGGTGTGGGAGCATGTCGTGTTCGACGGCGCCGCGCACCGCCCGCTGATCGCCTATCCCGGCATGCGCGAGCGGACGGTCAAGATCGGGTCGGCCGGCAAGATCTTCTCGCTGACCGGCTGGAAAGTCGGCTGGATGTGCGCCGCGCCGCCGATCGCGCAGGTGCTGGCCAAGGCGCACCAGTTCCTCACCTTCACCACCCCGCCCAACCTCCAGACGGGCGCGGCGTACGGGCTGGGCAAGGATCCCGCCTATTTCACCCAGATGCGCGCCGGCTATCAGCGCTCGCGCGACCGCCTCGCCTCGGGCCTGGAAAAGCTCGGCTATGCCGTGCTGCCCAGCGCGGCGACCTATTTCCTCGCGATCGACCTGCCGCGCTCGGGCGTGAACATGGATGATGTCACCTTCTGCAACTGGCTGATCGAGGAGGCCGGGGTGGTGTCGGTGCCGTTCTCGGCCTTTTACGCGAAGGATGCGGTGACGAGCGTGGTGCGGCTGTGCTTCGCCAAGCAGGATGCGACGCTGGATGCTGCGCTGGAGCGGATGGTCAGGCGACCGTGAGCATTTCGGCGCGGACTTTTGTCATGCCCCTATCGCATTTTGCGCACCGACATGATGTGACGACTATAAATAAATACTTATTTATCAGTTTATTACCTGAGATGCGGAAATCGGCCTTCTGTTGGAAAGAGTGACATTAATCGTCCACTTTTTCCAACAGACCACGCTCGGTGAGGTAGCCGGTGACCAGCCGCGCCGGCGTCACGTCGAAGGCTGGATTGGCTGCGCCTGACGCCGTCACGCGGATGCTGCCGCCTTCGCCCGTGACATGAGTCACCTCGTCGGCGCTGCGTTCCTCGATCGGGATGTCGGCGCCGGTGGCCGTCCCCGCATCGAAGGTCGTATAGGGCAGCGCCACATAGAAGGGCACGTCATTGTCCTTCGCCGCCAGCGCCTTCAGATACGTCCCGATCTTGTTGCACACATCGCCATTGGCGGTGACCCGGTCGGTACCGACGATCACGGCATCGACCTGACCCTGCATCATCAGATGCCCGCCGGCATTGTCGGCGATCACCGTATGCGGCACGCCGTGCCCGGCCAGCTCGAACGCAGTGAGCAGGGCGCCTTGGTTGCGCGGGCGCGTCTCGTCGACCCAGACATGCACCGGGATGCCGGCATCGTGCGCAAGGTAGATCGGCGCGGTCGCGGTGCCGTAATCGACCGTCGCCAGCCAGCCGGCATTGCAATGCGTCAGGATGTTGAGCGGACGATCCGGATTCTTTGCGTGCAGCGCACGGAACAGGTCGAGCCCATGCTCCCCGATCGCGCGGTTGAGCTCGACATCCTCGTCGCAGATCGCGTCGGCGCGGGCGAAGGCAGCGGCGGCGCGCTCGGCCGGGGGCAGGGGGCGCACCGTCTCGACCAGTTTGTCGAGCGCCCAGCGCAGATTGACCGCGGTCGGCCGCGCGGCGAGCAGGGTCGCATAGGCCTTATCGAGCGCCGCGTCCGATCCATCCTCGGCCAGTGCCATCGCCAGGCCATAGGCCGCGGTCGCCCCGATCAGCGGCGCCCCGCGCGTCCACATCTCGCGGATCGCGCGTTCGGCTTCCGCGGCGCTGCGCAGCTCGACCCAGACGATCTTCCACGGTAGTTCGCGCTGATCCATGATGCAGGCGCCGCGCCCGTCCCCGGTGCGCCGGATCGATCGCTGATGCGCGCCGTCGAGCTTCATGCTGTGATATCCCCGAAGTCTGCGATGTCGCCCGTGCCGCCGTCGCGATCGATCAGCAGCGCCTGCATGCCGGCCGCTCGCGCGGCGGCGATCTCCTGCGGCGTGTCCGACAGGAACAATATCTCGCCCGGTTCGAACCCGATCGCATCCGCGATCGCGGTATAGGACGCTGCTTCGCGCTTCGGCCCGGTGGTCGTGTCGAAATAGCCGGAGAAGAGCGGCGTCAGGTCGCCCGCGTCGCTATGCCCGAACAGCAGTTTCTGCGCCGCGACCGACCCCGAGGAAAAGACGTGGAGCGCGATCCCCGCCGCGTGCCAGCGCCGGAGCGCCGCCACCGCATCGGCATAGATATGCCCGGTAAACGCACCCTCGCGGTACCCATCCTCCCAGATCATGCCCTGCAGCGTCTTGAGCGGCGTCGCCTTGCGGTCCTCGTCGATCCAGCGCGTCAGGGTCGCGACCGGATCGCCCGGTTCGGTCGCCGCCACCTCGGCGAGGATCGGCGCGGCCGCATCGGGGTGGGCCGCGACGAATGCCGGCAGCCGCTCGCGCGCATAGGGAAACAGCGTCTCCGCCACGAAAGCGATGCTCGAGGTGGTGCCCTCGATATCCGTCAGAATCGCGCGCGGCATTCAGGCGAGAGCAGGTTCGTGGCGCGGAAAGCGATCGGCGATGCTGTCGCCCGTGAAGCTCGCGACCCAGCCGTCCGGATTGACGAACAGCCGGATCGCGGTGAAGCGCGGGGCAGGGCCCATGTCGAACCAGTGCTTCATGCCGGCGGGCACCGAGATCAGATCGCCTTTGGTGCACAGCATGTTGAACACCCGCCCGCCCTCATGCAGCGTGAACAGCCCCTCGCCATCGACGAAGAAGCGTACTTCGTCCTCGCCATGGGTATGTTCCGACAGGAATTTCCCGCGCAGCGTCGCGCGGTCGGGATGGTCGGGCGCGAGCGCCACCACGTCGACCGACTGGTAACCGGCCTCGGCCTTCAGCGTCTCGATCTCCGGCGCATAGACCTCGAGGATCGCCGCTGCATCGGGCAGGGGACGCGTCGGCCAGCGCTCGAACCGCACCCCGATCGTGGCCAGCTCGGCGGCGATCGTCTCGCCGTCCGATGTGTCGAGCAGCGGGGCGGTGCCGTCCTGCTCGTCGAATATCTGCAAATGGCTCATGCTTCGCTCCCTCTGCGGAAACCCGCCTCGGCCAGCTCGGCGGCGATCATCCATTCGACCGCCTCGATCACCCGCTCCGCCTCGGCCATGTCGCGGCCCCAGCCGTACAGGCCGTGGCTGCGGATAAGATAGGCCGGCACCGCGCCCGGCGCCAGCAGGCGCGGCGCCATCGCGGCATCGATCACCGCCATGTCCTGGCTGTTGTCGACGATCGGCAGGCTGATGCGCGCCTCGTGCGTCAGGATGCCCGGCAACGCCTTCAGCATCTCGTGCCCGGCAAGCGTGTAACCGTGGAGATCGGGAAACGCCCGGCTCAGCCCGACCGCAGCGGGCGAATGGCTGTGCAGCACGGCGCCCGCATCGGGAAAGTCGCGATAGAGCGCGAGGTGCAGCGCGGTTTCGGCCGATGGCTTCTTGCCGTCGAGCGACGCGCCGGCCGCGTCGACGCGCATCACGTCGTCCTCGGTCAGCCGCCCCTTGTGCCGGCCCGACACGGTCACCGCGAAGCTGCCATCGTCCAGCCGCATCGAATAATTGCCGGCGGTCGCGGGGGCCCAGCCCTTGCCGTCGAGCCAGCGCCCGACCGCGACGATCGCAGCCCTTGCGTCAAGCATGCCGACCGCCATGGACGCGCGTCCCTCAAGGAAAAAATGGAGCGGGTAGCGGGAATCGAACCCGCGTATTCAGCTTGGAAGGCTGCTGCACTACCATTGTGCTATACCCGCGCTGAGGGCGAATTACCGGCAAGGGCCGGCGGGCGCAAGCGCCCTAAAAGCGCATCTCGTCATAGACCTTCGAGACGTCGCCGCCCCAGGGCCCATGATATTTGTCGAGCAGCACCTGCGCCGGCACCTTGCCCGAGCGTACGATCTCGCGCAGCGGATCGAGGAAGCCCGTCTCGTTGCTGCCCGAGGCGTCGAAGCGCGCGCGCGCCGCAAGGCCGCCATTGGCGATGTCGAGCACTTCGCCGGCGATATCGCGCAGCTTGCCGCCCCCGGGGATCGGCGCGTCGAGCGCCAGCTTCGGCACCGCATCGCGCAGCGCCTGGCGCTCCTCGATCGTCCAGTTTTTCACCACGTCCCACGCCGCATCGAGCGCGGTACCGTCATAGAGCAGGCCGACCCACAGAGCGGGCAGGGCGCAGATCCGGCCCCACGGCCCGCCGTCCGCGCCGCGCATCTCGAGAAAGGTCTTCAGCCGCACCTCGGGAAAGGCGGTGGAGAGATGATCGTTCCAGTCGTCGAGCGAGGGCAGCTCGCCCGGCAGCACCGACAGCTCGCCCTTCAGGAAATCGCGGAAGCTCAGCCCCGCCGCGTCGATGTACCGGCCGTCGCGGTAGACAAAGTACATCGGCACATCGAGCGCGTACTCGGTGTAGCGATCGTAGCCGAAGCCGTCCTCGAACACGAAGGGCAGCATGCCGGTGCGTGCCGGATCGGTGTCCGACCAGATATGGCTGCGATAGCTGAGCATGCCGTTGGGCTTGCCCTCGGTGAAGGGCGAATTGGCGAACAATGCCGTCGCCAGCGGCTGCAGCGCGAGCCCGACCCGGAACTTCTTCGCCATGTCGGCTTCGGTCTCGTAATCGAGATTGACCTGGATCGTGCAGGTCCGAAGCATCATGTCGAGGCCCATCGTGCCGACGCGCGGCATGTGCCGCAGCATGATCGCGTAGCGGCCCTTGGGCATGATCGGCAGCTCGGCGCGGGTCTTGTCCGGCCACATGCCCATGCCGAGGAAGCCGATGCCGAACTTGTCGCCGATCGCCTTCACCTGTTCCAGGTGGCGGCCGGTCTCGGCGCAGGTCTCGTGCAGATTGTCGAGCGGCGCGCCGGAGAGCTCGAACTGGCCGGCGGGCTCCAGGCTGATCGCGCCGTCGGGCCCGGCGAGCGCGATGACCTTGCCGCCTTCCTCGACCGGACGCCATCCGAACTCGGTCAGCCCGTCGAGCAGATCGCGGATGCCGCCGGGCTCGTCATAGCTCGGCGCATGATGGTCGGAGAGGGAATAGACGAACTTCTCGTGCTCGGTGCCGATCCGCCAGCGATCGACCGGCTTCTCGCCCCGGGCGAAACTCTGGACGAGCTGGTCGCGGTGTTCGATGACCGCTGCGTTGCTCTTTGAAACGGTCTTCGTGCTCATGGCGGCGCTTTAGCGAGGGCGACGGTCCGACGCTAGAGGGACCAGTCCCCCGCCGCCGCCATCCACAGGCTCACCGCCGCCGCCGCCGCGGTATCGGCCCGCAGGATGCGCGGCCCCAGCCCGATCCCGACCGCCTCGGGCAAGGCCCGAATCGCCTCGCGCTCCTCCGCGTCGAACCCGCCCTCGGGCCCGATCAGGATCGCCGCCGGCCCCTGGTGCGCCCGCATCGCCTCCAGCGCGGGCACGCCGCCGGTCTCGTCGGCGAAGAACAGCGCCCGCCCCGCTGGCCAGTCGCGCAGCAAAGCCGGAAGCTTCACCGTCTCGGCCAGGTCCGGCACCGCGGTCCGCCCGCATTGTTCGGCCGCCTCGATCATATGCGCGCGCAGCCGGTCGAGGTTGAGCCGGTCGACCACCGTGCGGCGGGTCAGCACCGGCACCAGCCGCGCCGTGCCCAGCTCGCAGGCCTTTTCCGCCATCCAGTCGATCCGCCCTTTCTTCAGCGGCGCGACGCACAGCCACAGATCGGGCACTGGCTCGCGCTCGCGCAGATGCGCGGTCACGTCGAGCAGCAGGTCGCGCTTGCCGACGGTCGCGGCAATGCCCAGCCATTCGCCGCTCTCGCCGTCGAACAGCTTGACCGGGTCGCCCGGTTTCGTGCGCATCACCGACAGCAGATAATGTGCCTGCGCACCCTCGACGCGCAGCTGCGCGCCCTCGCGAAGCGGCGTCTCGACGAAGAGTCGCGGAGTCGATTGCGGCGGCCAGGCGGGGGTTGCGGGCATGATGGGCATCACTAGCCCCCGTCGCTTCTTCCGTCACCCCGGGGTGTGTTCTGTAATATCCCCTATCATGATATGCTTTCAGTAATAGGCGGGAGAGAATGCATGAAAGCGTCGTCGTTTGCCGTGCTCGTCACTGCTATGGCTCTTGGCGGTTGCGGGCCTCGAGTCGATGGGACCACGCACGCGCCGTCTGGCCGATACGCCGGCGTCGGCCTTTATCCTGCCGACCGCACCTGGACCAAGATGAGCGCGGCGGACAAACCTGCCGACAAGGCGACCGCGACCGTCTCGGACGATCAGATCGTCATCGTGATCGTCGACAGCAACACCGGCGAACTCCGCCAGTGTGGCAATATGTCGGGATATTGCATCGGCATGAATCCCTGGACGCGACAACTTGGCAAGTCGCAGGCTGTGCCCATTTCCGTCGTCGAACATGCCCCGGAAAAGCCCGTCGATCGCCCCGCCTCCGCGTCGAACGAGGCAGCTCCGGCCGAAACTGACGAGGCGCCATCACGCTAAGACGGATTGCCGCCCGCGCCCGCGGGGCTACAGACAGGCCATGACCCTTGCGCCCGAGATCGTCCCCGACACCGAGCATCGCGGCTTTGTCGGGCTCCTGCCGCCCATGGCCCGTCCCTATGCGCTGCTTGCCCGGTTCGACCGGCCGATCGGCTGGTGGCTGCTCTACTGGCCCTGTGCCTGGGGCGTGGCGCTGTCGGGCAACCGGCTGGGCGACTGGTGGCTGCTGCTGTGGCTGCTGATCGGCGCGATCGCGATGCGCGGCGCGGGCTGCGTCTATAACGACATCACGGACCGCGAGCTGGACGCGAGCGTCGAGCGCACCCGCAACCGCCCGTTACCGAGCGGCCGCGTGTCCGTGCGCGCGGCGTGGATCTGGCTGCTGGTGCTTGTCGCGATCGGTTTCGCGGTGTGGTGGCACATCAACCTCTACGCCAAGGGGCTGGCGCTGCTGACCCTGCCGATCGTCGCAATCTATCCCTTCATGAAACGGATCACCTGGTGGCCGCAGCTCTGGCTCGGGCTGGTGTTCGGCTCGGGCGCGGTGGTCGGTTTCGCGGCCGCCGAACCGACGATGTTCGAGATGCGCTGGTGGAATCTCGTCGCTGCGATGGTCCTGCTCTATGCCGGCACGATCGCCTGGGTGGTCGGCTACGACACCATCTATGCGATCCAGGACAAGGAGGATGACACGCTGGTCGGCATCCGCTCGTCCGCGCGCCGCATGGGCAGCCGCGTACGCGAGGGCGTGGCGATCCTTTATCTGCTCGCGCTCGGTTTCTGGGCGGCGTCCTTCTGGCAGGTCCGGCCCGATCCGCTCGCGCTGCTCGCCCTGCTCCCGGTCGCGCTCCATTTCGCCTGGCAGGTCGCGACGCTCAGCGCGAATGACGGCGACAACGCATTGGCGCGATTCCGCTCGAACCGATTCGCCGGTTTCCTCGTCTTTGTCGCCTGTTTTGTCGTGGGCGTATCGTCAGCGCTTTGACCTTCGCGGCGGTCCTCCCTAAGTCCGCTCGATGCTTACTCCAGATCAGGCGCGAGACCGCGCTCAGGACATCGTCGCCCGCGCCAAGGCCGCCGGAGCCGACGCCGCCGATGCCGTGTTCGTCGACGATACCTCGCTCGACGTGTCGATCCGCCTCGGCGCGCTCGAGGATGTCGGCCGTTCCGAAAATGCCGAGCTTGGGCTGCGCGTGTTCGTCGGCCGCCGTTCGGCCAGCGTCTCCACCTCGGACCTGTCGTCCGCCGCGATCACCACGCTCGCCGAACGCGCTGTCGCCATGGCGCGCGAGGCGCCCGAGGATGCCTGGGCCGGCCTCGCGCCGGAGAATCGTCTGCTGCACGGCGCCCCGCCGCAGCTCGATCTCGACGATGGCGGTATTGTCTCGCCCGAGGCGCTGAAGGAAGCCGCGCTCGCCGCCGAGGATGCGGCGCGTGCCGTCGCGGGCGTGTCGAACAGCGAAGGCGGCGGCGCCAGCGCGTCGCGTTCGGTCTGGGCGCTCGCCACCAGCCACGGATTCGCCGGCGCCTATGCCGCGACCGGCTATGGCCTGTCGGCCAGCGTGCTTGCCGGATCGGGCGGCGACATGGTCCGCGACTATGCCCATCATTCCGCCCGCCATCGGCACAAGCTGGAGGACGCGCTGTCGATCGGCACGCGCGCCGGCGAGCGTGCGGTCGCCCGGCTCAACCCCGGCCGGCTCGCCAGCGGCGCGATGCCGGTGGTGTTCGATCCGCGCGTCGGATCGAGCATGCTCGGCCATCTGGTCGGCGCGATCTCCGGGCAGGCGATCTCGCGCAAGACCAGCTTTCTGCTCGACGCGCTCGGCACCCAGATATTTTCGAGCGGCGTCACCATCTGCGACGACCCGCACCGGCCGCAGGGCCTGCGCTCGCGCCCGTTCGACGGCGAGGGCCTCCCCGTGTCGCCCGTCGAGTTCGTCTCGCACGGCATGCTCGAAACCTGGCTGCTCGACAGCGCCTCCGCCCGTCAGCTCGGGCTGGAGCCGACCGGCCATGCCAGTCGCGGTGCCGGCGGCAGCCCGGGCGTGTCGACCAGCAACATGCATATGTGCGCCGGCGCGATGCCGCCCGAGACGCTGATCGCCGACATCAAACGCGGCGTGTTCGTGACGGAGTTGATCGGCATGGGCGTCAATGGCGTGACCGGCGACTACAGCCGCGGCGCGGCCGGTTTCCTGATCGAGGACGGCGAGATCACGACGCCCGTCGCCGAATTCACCATCGCGGGCAATCTGAAGGACATGTTCCTCAACCTCACCCCCGCAAATGATCTCGAATTCCGCTACGGCACCAACGTGCCGACTCTGCGCATCGAGGGCATGACGGTGGCGAGTGGCTGATCGCCCCGGCACCGGGGATCTGGCCGACGCCATTGCGGCAATCGCTGCCGAAGCCGGCGCGGTGGCGCTGGCCAAGTGGCGCACCGAATTCCGGCAATGGGAAAAGAGCCCGGGCAATCCGGTGTGCGAGGTCGATCTGGAGGTCGACGCGCTGCTGCACCAACGCCTCTCGGCGCTGGTGCCCGATGCCGGCTGGCTGTCGGAGGAGACGGTCGACAATGCCGATCGCCTGTCCCAGTCGCGCCTGTGGGTGGTCGATCCGATCGACGGCACCCGCGATTATGTGCGCGGGCGGGAAGGCTGGGCCGTCTCGATCGCGCTGGTCGAGGATGGCCAGCCGCTGATCGGCGTGCTCGACGCGCCAGCGCGGGGCGAGATCTGGCGGGCCGAGGCAGGCAAGGGCGCGACGCTCAACGGTTTCCCGATCCGCGCCGGCAACCGGGCGGTCTTCTCCGGCGCGCGCGTGCCGACCGATACCTTGCCCAAAGTCGACAGCGATCTGGTCGCGGTGGCCAAGCCCAATTCGATCGCGCTCCGCATCGCGATGGTCGCGGCGGGCGAGGCGGATCTCGTGGCGACCTTGCGCTGGGGCTATGAATGGGATGTCGCCGCCGCCGTGCTGATCGCGGCCGAGGCGGGGGCCACGGTCAGCGACGCGTTCGGCAAGCCGCTGTTTTTCAATACTCCCAGCGCGCAGGCGTTCGGCGTGCTGGCGACGACTCCGGGCATCCATGCCGCCGCGGTCGACCGCCTGGCCGATCGAGCGAAGACGCTGGCCATCAAATAATCCCCCAGCAGGGGAGGTGGAATGGCGCTGCCTAAATCGAAACGCTCCGAACGCCGCTATCCCGGCGTCCGCACCAGCTCGACGATGTCGACATCATGGCTCACCCAGCCGCGACTGGCGCCTGCCTCGGCCGCAAGGGCGCGCGTCTTCTTCGCCTCGGCCAATGACTTGCTATGGCCCCAGAAAACCTCGGTCTTGCCGTTGCCCAGACGTGCGACGATCCGCCAATAATGGGTGAATTCGGTCGCGGTCGGCCCGATCGTCTTGACGTAGCCGTCGGGCAGGGTCGCGGTCAGCAGATATTTCTTCTTCGCCACCTGTGCTCAGCCCGCCAGCAGCTCGAACGCCGTACGTGCCATGGTCCGTCCGTTGACGATCAGCTCGACCTCATGCGTGCCCGGATGATGCCGCCGCGTGCTGAAATCCTTGATCGTCTGCCGAATGCTCAGGGCGACCGTCTCGCCGGCGCCAAGGTCGAACGTGCGAAGCTTGAACACCTTGGCGGCGCTCTTCCCGCCCGCCCGGGCGTAATGCAGGCGGTAATCCACTACCAGCCGCTGCGCCTCGGCAGCCGTCGACCTCACATCGGCAGCGATGGTGACCGCGTCGCCAAGCCGCACCGTCCCCGGCGCGACCGCAAAGCCCGACACGTCGACTGCGGCACCATGCCCCACCCCGATCAGCGCCAGCGCGCGCGGGTCGCCCTGCTTGATCAGGGTCCGCAGCGCATGGCGGATGATCCAAATGGTGCGGGCATCGTCCGCCGGCCATGTCGCCAGCCGGTCGACCAGCCAGTCCGGCCGATCCTTGGCGATGTCGTTCAGATGGTTGGCGACCGACTTGCGCACATAGGCGCTCGGATCGCGCTTCAGCGCCTCGAGAATGGGCGCGGCCAGTGTCGGATCGGCCTTCAGCGCCGGCACCCGCCCCGCCCAGGGCAGCCTCGGCCGGCTGCCTTCACTGGCGAGCCGCCGGACATGCTCGTCGTCATGGCCGCTCCACGCCAGCATCACGGCAAGCGTCCCGGCGCTGTCCTGCGCCAGGAATGGCCGAATCGCGAATTCGGCGGTGCCGAAACGGGTCAGGTCGGCCAGCGCTTCCATTGAAGGCGCGACATCGCCGAGCCCGTGCCGCGCGACGAACTCGGTCACCGCGACCGCCTGGAACCCATGAGTCAGCCGGGGTGCCATGGCGCGGACGATCGTCACCGCTTCGGCATAGTCGGCCGGCAGGGCGATCCGCAGGGCATCGGCGACATGGCGCACCCGTTCCATGATCGACAGCGCATCCAGCCCCGTCGACGCCGCGTCGAGAAAGGCCGCACGATCGAAGCGCGGGGAAACCTGCGCACCGGCGTCGGCGATCACGGTCAGCGCCCGGGGTCCGAGAATGTCCTTCAGCAGCGCGGGCGTCGCCGTCTCGCTGGTCATGCCCCTACGCTCTCCATCATGCTTGCCCCATAGGCGCGCCAGCGCTCGACCACCAGCGGTTGGAGAATTGCCAGAGGCGTCTCTCCCGATCTAGTGTTAGCGGTAACGCCGATACCGGCTTCGGGAGAGGAACGACCATGGGACTGCCGATCAACGCCCTTTTGTCAGCATTGCTGATCGCCGGCACCACCGGCTCGGTCGCAGCGGCGCAGGAGTCGCCCGAGGCGCCCAGGGCTCCGGACGGGCGCCATTTCCTGTCCCAGCCCCTGGTGCGCGACATCTACACCGCCGATCCGTCGGCGCATGTGTGGAACGGCAGGATCTATGTCTATCCCAGCCACGACATCAACGGCCCGACGCCGCAGGACGATCTCGGCAGCCATTTCGAGATGCGCGACTATCGCGTGCTGAGCATGGACCGGGTCGGCGGCCCGGTGACGGTGCATCCGGTCGCGCTCGACGTGAAGGACGTGCCATGGGCCGACAAGCAGATGTGGGCGCCCGACGCGGCGTACAAGGACGGCACCTATTATCTCTATTTCCCGGCCAAGGACAAAGCCGGCGCGTTCCGCATCGGTGTCGCGACCTCGAAATCGCCGGCCGGCCCGTTCAAGGCCAACCCGCAGCCGATCAAGGGCAGTTTCTCGATCGATCCGGCCGTGTTCACCGATGATGACGGCCAGAGCTATATGTATTTCGGCGGTATCTGGGGCGGCCAGCTTCAGCGCAACACCACCGGCACCTATGATCCGAACGGCTCGAAGACCGATGCCGGCACCCCCGACAAGCCGGCGCTCAGCCCCCGGATCGCGAAGCTCGCGCCGGGCATGACGGAGTTCGCCGAGGCGCCGCGCGACGTCGTGATCCTCGACCAGCAGGGCAAGCCGCTGCTCGGTGGCGACCATGACCGCCGCTTCTTCGAGGCGTCGTGGATGCACAGGTACAAGGGCAAATATTATTTCAGCTATTCGACCGGGAACACCCACTATCTGGTCTATGCCATCGGCGATTCGCCCTATGGCCCCTTCACCTATCAGGGGCGCATCCTGGAGCCGGTGCTCGGCTGGACGACTCATCACTCGATCGTCGAAAAGGACGGCCGCTGGTGGCTCTTCTATGCCGACAGCCAGCTGTCCGGCGGCGACACCCGACTGCGCAACGTCAAGGTGACCGAGCTTCACTATAATGACGACGGGACGATCAGGACGATCGATCCGTTTGTGAAGTGAGCAGGGCGCGTAGCGCGGCTCGTGAAGGCAGCAGGAGATCCGGCATTTGATTCCGGTCAGACGCTGGATCGGGGCGCCGGCGCACTTACATCGCATTGGTGACTACATCGAATTCGGACCGCATGATATGACGACCAACCACGCCGAGCAGGTGCGGGCGCGAAAGATGGCCGATGCGCTGCGGTCCGGGATCGACGACCTCTTCATTTCGCGCCTGGTCGAGAATTTCTATGACGCCATCCGCGAGGACGCCTTGCTCGGCCCGATCTTCGCCGAACGGATCGCCGACTGGCCCCACCATCTCGCGCGCATGAAGGATTTCTGGGCCTCGATCATGCTCGAATCCGGGCGCTACAGCGGCAATCCGATGCGCAAGCACATCGCCATCGCCGGGCTCGACGAGATGCATTTCGCGCGCTGGCAGGCGCTCTGGGGCGAAACGCTTGACGGCCTCGCGCCCAGCCTGGCGGTCGCCGAACGGTTTCGCGAAGCGGCGTGGCGGATCGGCGAAAGCCTGCTGATGGGAATCCGCATCCAACAGGGCGGGCTGGCCGCGATCTCCGCACCGTCCGCGTCGTAACGCGTCGCACTACGCTCCGTCTTCTCGACGACCCTCGCGCCTACGCCATGACTGCAAAGCGACGTTGCGCTGTCATCGGCATGACCTCGATCCGCAACGCCCGGGTCATCGCCAGCGCCTAGCGGCGCAGCCACCGGCACAATCGGGTCGCTGAAAAAACAAAAGGGATATTGATGAAGCTTCTGCTCGGCAGCGCGGTGATCGCGCTGCACGTCGTCTGCGCGCCTGTCGCCCTGGCCCAATCCGTCGATACGGCGGCGGCCGACACCCCGGCCGAGGCGGATCAGGTCGTCGTCACCGGCACGCGCGATCGCGCGCGCAGCCAGTTTTCGACCCTTGCGCCGGTCGATGTCCTGTCCCGCGCGACGGTCGAATCAAGCGTGTCGGGCGATCTGAACGACACGCTCGCGCAGCTGCTTCCCTCGTTCAACGTCCAGCGCCTGCCCGCCGCCGATGGCCAGGCCTTTGTCCGTCCCGCGACGCTGCGCGGCCTTTCCGCCGACCAGACGCTCGTGCTGGTCAACGGCAAACGCTATCATCGCTCCGCGCTGCTCGGCACGCGCGGCGCTCAGTCGCCCGATCTCGCCAGCATCCCCAGCGCGGGCATCGGCCGGATCGAGGTGCTGCGCGATGGCGCATCGGCGCAATATGGGTCGGATGCCATTGCCGGCGTCATCAACATCATCCTCGACGAAGCGCCCGGGATGGACGCGTACGGGCAGGTCTCGCGCTATTATGCCGGGGACGGGAATGAATATCAGTGGGGCATCCACGCCGGGATCGCGCTCGGCGATCGTGGCGCCATCGCCTTCACCGGTCAGTTCGACCGGCAGGAACCCACCTCGCGCACGCGCCAGCGGCCGGATGCGATCGCCTTTCAGGCAGCCAATCCCCAGCTTCACGTGCCCAACCCGGTACAGCGCTGGGGCCAGCCGCAACAGGAGCGGATCAGCGGGGCGGTCAATGGCCATTACGACCTTGCCGAGGGCGCGACCTTCTATGTCTTCGGCACCGCCCAGCAGGGCGAGGGCGTGACCGATTTCAACTGGCGCAACCCGGTCGGCACCGCCAGCGTCTATGGCGCGAGCTCCGCCTTTCCCGGCTTTTCGTTCAACACGCTCTATCCGACCGGTTTCACCCCGCGCTTCGGCACCGATTATAGCGACTATCAGTCGGTCGCCGGCCTTCGCGGCGACGCGAGCGATCGCTTCCATTATGATCTGAGCGCCTCGCTGGGCCGCAGCCGCATCGACTATACGCTCAACGAGAGCCTGAATGCCTCGCTTGGGCCGAACAGCCCGACCGGCTTCTATCTCGGCCGTCTCCAGCAGCGCGAGGTCAACCTCAACGCCGACTTCGTCTATCGCCTGCCCGTCGGCACGGACGATCCGGTCAATATCGCCTTTGGTGGTGAACGCCGCGTGGAGACATATCGGGTGTCGCCGGGCGATCCAGCGTCCTATGCCGTCGGCCCGGGCGCCCAGACCGGGCTTGCCCCCAACTCGAACGGCTTTCCCGGTTTCAGCCCGACTCAGTCGGGCGCATGGAGCCAGCGCAGCTATGCCGGCTATCTCGATCTCGAATGGAAGCCGGTCGAGATAGTGACGCTCGGCGCAGCCGGCCGTTACGAGGACTTCTCGGCGTTCGGGGATACCTTCACCTACAAGCTCGCCGGCCGGATCGAGCCGATGCAGGGGCTCGCGGCGCGCATCACCTATTCGACTGGCTTCCGCGCGCCAACCCCGGCGCAGCTCAACACCCGCCAGGTGACTCAGGGGCTCGACACGCGCACGCTGCAGGTGTTCAACCAGGGCCGCCTTTCGCCCAACGATCCGCTGGCGCTCGCACTCGGGGCAAAACCGCTCACGCCGGAAAAATCGCGCACGCTGACCGCAGGCCTGACGGCGCAGACCGGCGGTCTCAGCGCCAGTATCGACCTCTATCAGATCGAGCTGGACGATCGCTTCGGCCAGTCGGCGACCTTTGCCGTGCCGGCGTCCTTCCCGAACCCGGATCGCTTCACTTCAGTCAGCTATTTCACCAATGATTTCGATACGCGCACCCGCGGCATCGACGTGGTCCTGGGCTATATCCGGGATATTGGGCCCGGCCGGGTCAATGTGGCGCTTGCCTACAACTACAATCAGACGCGCGTGCGCGGCGGCACCAGCGCCTCGATCCCCAACGAGACGCAACGGCGCATCTTTCAGGAGCGGCTGCCGCAGCACAACGCCACCGGCACGCTGAACTATACGATCGGCCCGGTCGGGCTGATGGTGCGCGGGCGTTATTACGGTGCCTGGACGGACGTCACGGGCAACGCCACGGGCGAGCTGTTCCAGCGCTTCGGTTCGACTGCGTTGTTCGACGCCGCGATCTCGTTCAAGATGACCCGGAACATATCGCTGCGTGTGGGGGCGGAGAACATTTTCGACACCTATCCGGATGAAGCCACCAACCAGGCCAATCGTGGCCTGATCTATTCGCGCAACGCCCCCTATGACACGGATGGCGGGCAATATTATGCCCGGGTCGGGCTGCGTTTCTGATGGGCGGCATTCGTCGCCGGTCCGTGATCGCGGGTGGCCTCGTGCTGCCCGCGGTCGTCGCCGCCGGCCGCGCCGCCGTGCCGCCCGACATGGACGATGACGCGTTCTGGCGATCGATCGCCGCCGAATATGATCTGCCCAGGGATGTGATCCAGCTCGAGAACGGCAATTGGGGCATGATGGCGCGGCCGGTGCTCCAGGCCTATCAGGAGACGGTCGCACGGGTGAACCGGGATACCAGCTATTATGCCCGGCGCGGAATGACGCGCGACATGATGGCGGCGCGGGATCAGGCCGCTGCCGCAATGGGGGTGAAGCCACAGGAACTCGTCTTCACCCGCAACGCGACCGAGGCGCTGGAGACGCTCATTCTCGGCTATAACCGTCTCCAGCCGGGCGATGCGGTGCTCTACGCCGATCTCGATTACGACAGCATGCAGGCCTGCATGGAAAGCCTGGCTGCGCGCCGCGGCGCCAAGGTCGTGCGTATATCGCTGCCCGAACCAGCGACGCGCGCGTCGCTGGTCGATGCCTATGCGCAGGCAATGGCCGCGCATCCCCGGCTGAGGCTGATCCTGCTCACGCATCTCAGCCACCGCACCGGCCTTGTGCTGCCGGTCCGGGAGATCGCGGCGCTTGCCCGGTCGCGCGGTATCGACGTGATCGTCGACGCCGCGCACAGCTGGGGCCAGCTCGATTTCAGCCTGGCCGATCTCGATTGCGATTTTGTCGGCATCAACGGGCACAAATGGCTCGGCGCGCCGCTCGGCGTCGCTTTCCTGCATGTCCGCGAAAACGCGCTGGGCCGGATCGATCGTCATCCGGCGAATCCGGCACAAGGACAGGACGATCTTTTCAGCCGGGTCCATCTCGGCACCTATGATTTCGCGGCCGGCCTCACCGTTCCCTCCGCGCTTGCTTTCCAGGCCAGGATCGGCGGCAAGCGCCGCGCCGATCGCCTGAGCGCGCTACGCAATCGCTGGGTCGCCCGCGCGCGCACCGTGCCAGGCATCGAGGTCCTGACGCCCGACGATCCCGCGCTGCACGGGGCGATCACTTCCTTTCGAGTCAAGGGCGTGACCGATACGGCGGGCAATATGCGCATCGCGCGGCATCTGCTCGAACGGCACCGCATCTTCACGGTTCACCGCGACGGGATCGCCGCCGGGGCGTGCGTGCGCGTCACGCCGGCGCTGTTCACCAGCATGGAAGAAGTGGACCGCCTTGCCGGGGCACTACCCGGCGTCGTGGCGGCCGCCCGGGACGGGTGACCGGTCCGTCGGCTATTACGACTCCAGCCCATCATCCCGGTACTTGATCTCCAGGAACCGCCCGCGCGTCGCCAGCAGGTTGAGATCGCCCTCGGCCAGCTGCGCCGACATCTGGCCGATCTCCTGCTCGATCACCTTCAGCCCTTCGGCCAGTTGCGTATCGGGGGTCTTGCCGTTGCGCTCCACGCCGCGCAGCGGCTGGGGGACCTTGGCATAGTCGCGGATCAGCTCGGGCAGCTGCTCGCCGACCAGCTTGCGGATCTCCGCCGCCGCAGGCTCGCGCTCGTCCAGCGCGGCAAGCTGCGGCGCGAGCGTGTCGAGTTGCACCCCGATCCCGTCGACCAGGGTCTGGGCCGGGGCGGGCAGGGCCGGGCGCTGCTGCTCGAGCCACTGCTCGGTCTTGAGCGGCAGCGCCTTCAGCGGCACTTCGACCAGCTTCTCGGGCGCCACCGGCGCCTCCAGCGAGACGAAGGCGATCAGGAACGTCACCAGGATCAGCGCGGCGAAGACCAGCAGCGCCCCGCCCATGCCGATCGGCGAGAACCAGCCGAAGATGATCGTCGCGACGATGATCGCCAGGTCGGCGGTGACGATCAGCCCGGCGCGCTTGGCCAGGCCGGTGCCGCGCCGCCGCCGCTTGCGCTGCAGCAGCGCTTGTTCGCGCCGTTCGTTGAGGAACTGCGTCGATCTGGCGATCTGGCGATCGACATCGGTCATAAGGCTTCCAGCTTGAAGGTTTCGCCCCCGCTGCCCGAATTCTGCGCCGCGCCCTCGGCCCGGGCGATATAGCCCTTCGACTTCTCGACCTCGTTGCCCAGCACATTGACCGTGGTCTTCATCGAATCGAGCGCCTTCAGCTTGAAGGTGTCGATCGCGTCCATCGTGTCATAGATGTTCTGGAAGGCACGCTGCAGCGTCTCGATCGGGATGGTCGCACTCGCCGCCTGCTCATGGATCGTCGCGGTCTGGCTCTTGAGCAGCTTGCCGGTCGAATCGATGATGTTGGCAGTCGTGGTGTTGAGCGCGGTGATCTGCTCCAGCACCAGCTTCTGGTTGGTCAGCGCCTGCGCCACCGTCACTGCGGTGCGCAGCGCGGAAACCGTGGTGGTGGAGGCGCGGTCGACGCCCTTCACCAGCTCGACATTGTTCTTCTTGACCAGGTCGAGCGCGAGATAGCCCTGCACCGTCACCGCCATCTGGGTCAGCAGGTCCTGGGTGCGCTGGCGCACATAGAAAAGCGCGCTCTCGCGGATCGCCTTGGCCTTGGCCGGATCGGTATGGTCGAGCTCGTTGGCCTTGTCCTCCAGCTTCTCGTCCATCGTCTTGGACAGCACGATCATCTGCTCGAGCCGCCCCATCGCGTTCCACAGGTTCGCGCGTTCGACGTCGATCGCCGCATTGTCCATCAGCAGCTCGTCCTTGCCGCTGCCCAGGCTCTTCAGGATCGAGGCGATGTGAGTCTGCGAGCTCTTATAGCCGTCGAAATAATTGCGCATCTTGTTGCCGAACGGGATGACCCCGAACAGCTTCTTCGGCGCAAGCAGATTGCCCTGCTTGCCCGGATCGAGGTCCTCGATCGTGCGGCGCAGTTCGGCCAGGTCGGCGCCCACGCCCGATTCCTGGTTCATCGCCTTGACCGGCCGGTCGAGGAAGCGGTTCGACTGACCGGCCGCCTCGCGAATCTCCTTCTGGCCCATCGCGCTGATCGCATCGACGCGCTTGCCGAATTCGGGCGAGTTCACGTCCTGCGCGACCAGATCCTCGACGAAGGTCTCGACCCGCTGCTGCAGCTGGCTGCGCTTCGAATCGTCCACCGGCACGAGGCCGACGGCCTTTTCCGGCGCGACCACGGGCACGGGATCGGGCGGGGTAAGGACCAGATCGGTGGTCGCGGTGTCAGTCTGGGTCGCCATCACTCTCTCCACGCAGTCGCCGCCCTAGATGACGGCGATTCGAACGCGCTTCAAGTGTATCATTCAACTATAACACTTGTCACGTATCGGCAGGATAGCGGAAAAATGTTGCGCAAGCGATCTCCGCGACGTCAAATGACCAACGTTAGACAGGGGAGAAGTCGATGCTGCACGGGCTGCGCCGGATGGCGGCTGCATTTGTCATGGTGCTGATGCTCGCCACGGCGGCGAGCGCACAGGAAACGATCGATCCCAACCGTATCCCACCCTCGCGCGATCCGGCGCGGGTCGCCAACGGCCTCGCCCGGACCCCGCCGATGGGCTGGAACAGCTGGAACAAGTTCGGCTGCGACATCAGCGAAAAGACCGTCCGCGCGGTCGTCGACGCGATGGTGTCGAGCGGCATGCGCGATGCCGGCTATCATTATGTCGTGATCGACGATTGCTGGCACGGCGCGCGCGACAAGGACGGATTCATCACCGCCGATCCGGTCAAATTCCCCTCGGGCATCAGGCCGCTCGCCGATTACGTCCATGCCAGGGGGCTGAAGTTCGGCATCTATTCCGACGCCGGCATGAAGACCTGCGGCGGCCGGCCGGGCAGCCAGGGCCATGAATATCAGGACGCGCTGACCTATGCGCGCTGGGGCGTCGACTATCTGAAGTACGACTGGTGCTCCACCGGCACGCGCAACGCCGAGGAAGCCTATGCGCTGATGGCCGACGCGCTGAAGGCGAGCGGCCGGGAGATCGTGCTCAGCATCTGCGAATGGGGCCAGAACGATCCGTGGCGATGGGGCGCGAAGATCGGCAATCTGTGGCGCACGACCGGTGATATCGGCGACCGCTTCTCCGGTGAGGACAAGCAACATTGGTGGACGCACAGCCTGCTCGACATCATCGACGGCAACGAGCCGCTCTGGCCCTTTGCGGGGCCCGGCCACTGGAACGATCCCGATATGCTGGAGATCGGCAATGGCGGCATGACCGATACCGAATATCGCAGCCATTTCAGCCTCTGGGCGCTGATGGCCGCGCCGCTGATGGCGGGCAACGACATCGCCGCGATGAACTCGGCGACCAGCGCGATCCTGCTCAACAAGGATGTGATCGCGATCGACCAGGATCCGCTCGGCATCCAGGGGCATCGCGTTCGCGACGACGGCGATACCGAGGTCTGGGCGAGGCCCCTGGCGGATGGCGGCCGCGCGGTGATCCTGTTCAACCGCGGGGCGACGCCAGCAAGGATCAGGGCCGACTGGACCGAACTCGGCTATCCGCTCGGCCTGAAGGCGGAAGTGCGCGACCTGTGGGCCCACAAATCGCTCGGGCGCATGGCCGGCAGTTTCTCCGCGACGGTCGAGCCGCACGGCGTGGTGATGGTGCGGCTGCTGCCCTGACCCCACTTGCGCTTCCCCGGCGGAGGCCGGGGAAGGTAACGGGTGGGGCGCTCAGGTATGCGGTACCGTCACATATTGCATCGCGCCGATGTCATTGCCCTCGGTATCGAGAACCGGATCAGCGCGCCGAGCCGACCGCGAAGGTCGGTTCCACCCATTCAGCCCGCTGCCCTGCGCGCTATGGCGCGACGGAATGAGGCCGGTTTCGGCATGGGCGGCGCGCGGGCCGGAATCGGCCTCTGCCGCTTCCTGTGACATCCACCCTTTCCGCGACGCAGCAATTGCGCTATCGGCCCCCGCAACCTTTTCCCTGCAAAATATCGAGTGACCCAATGAGCCTCCGCAACGTGGCGATCATCGCCCATGTCGATCACGGCAAGACAACCCTGGTCGACCAGCTCTTCCGCCAGTCCGGCACCTTCCGCGACAACCAGCGCGTCGAAGAGCGCGCGATGGATTCGAACGACCTCGAAAAAGAGCGCGGCATCACCATCCTCGCCAAGCCGACCTCGATCGAATGGATCGACGGCGCCGGCGTCGCGACCCGCATCAACATCGTCGACACGCCCGGCCACGCCGATTTCGGCGGCGAGGTGGAGCGCATCCTCTCGATGGTCGACGGCGTGATCCTGCTGGTCGATTCGGCCGAAGGCGCGATGCCGCAGACCAAGTTCGTCACCGGAAAAGCCCTTGCTCTTGGCCTTCGGCCAATCGTCGTGGTCAACAAGGTCGACCGCAGCGACGCGCGCATCCAGGAAGTGCTCGACGAAGTGTTCGACCTGTTCGTGTCGCTCGAGGCGACCGACGAGCAGCTCGATTTCCCGGTGCTCTACGCCTCGGGCCGCAACGGCTATGCCTCGACCGACGAGAATGCGCGCGAGGGCACGCTGACCCCGATGTTCGAGACGATCGTCAGCCATATCCCGGCACCGGAGGTCGATGTCGATGCGCCCTTCACCTTCCTGGTGACGCTGCTCGACCGCGACAATTTCCTCGGCCGCATCCTCACCGGCCGCGTCAATTCCGGCACGGTGAAGCTCAACCAGCCGATCCACGCGCTGAACAATGACGGCAAGATCGTCGAGGCCGGCCGCGCGTCGAAGATAATGACCTTCCGCGGGCTCGAGCGCGTGCCGGCCGAAGAGGCCAAGGCAGGCGACATCATCTCGCTCGCCGGCCTGACCGTCGCGACCGTGTCCGACACCATCGCCGACATCTCGGTCAGCGAGCCGCTCCATGCCCAGCCGATCGATCCGCCGACCCTGTCGATGCGTTTCGCGGTGAACGATTCGCCGATGGCCGGCCGCGAAGGCATCAAGGTGACGTCGCGCATGATCCGCGACCGCCTGTTCCGCGAGGCCGAATCGAACGTCGCGGTCAAGGTGACCGAAGCCGCCGATCGCGACAGCTATGAAGTCGCCGGTCGCGGCGAGCTTCAGCTCGGCGTGCTGATCGAGACGATGCGCCGCGAAGGGTTCGAGCTCGGCATCAGCCGCCCGCGCGTGCTGTTCGGCGAGGACGAGAATGGCGGCCGGACCGAGCCGTACGAGACCGTGATCATCGACGTCGACGAGGAATATTCGGGCACGGTCGTCGAGAAGATGAACCTGCGCAAGGCCGAGATGACCGACATGCGTCCCTCGGGCGGCGGCAAGACCCGCATCACCTTCTCCGCGCCGTCGCGCGGCATGATCGGCTATCATGGCGAGTTCCTGTCGGACACGCGCGGCACCGGCATCATGAACCGGCTGTTCGAGAAATACGGTCCGCACAAGGGCCAGATCGAAGGCCGCAAGAACGGTGTGCTGATCTCGAACGGTTCGGGCGAGGCCAACAGCTATGCGCTCGGCCCGCTCGAGGAGCGCGGCATCCTGTTCGTCGGGCATGGCGAGGCGCTGTACGAGGGCATGATCGTCGGCGAGAACGCCAAGAACGATGACCTCGAAGTCAATCCGATGAAGGCGAAGCAGCTCACCAACTTCCGCGCCTCGGGCGGCAAGGACGACGCGATCCGCCTCACCCCGCCGAAGAAGATGACGCTGGAACAGGCCATCGCCTATATCGACGACGACGAAATGGTCGAGGTGACGCCAAAGTCGATCCGCCTGCGCAAGCGCTACCTCGATCCGCACGAGCGGAAAAAGGCATCGCGCGCCAAGCAGGCCGCCTGAGCCTGACGCGAACGCGAAGAGCGGAAGGGCAGCGCACCCCGGTGCGTTGCCATCATGCCATCAAAATGCTATCGCGCCATCATGAACGCACCGCAGCTTTCGGTTCGCTCCGCGCGGGCGCGCGATCTGGCGCATAAGCTCTCGCGGCAGGAGCGGCGGCCAATTCATGCGATCGTCGAGGATGCGCTGCTGGAATATGCCCGGCGCCATCCGGAACCCAGCGCAGCCGCCTTCCTCAAGCGTTTGAAGAGCCTGGCGGTGGAGGACGCGGATCTCGATGCGCTGATCGCGGAGAATCGCGTGCCGCATGAGGGCATCACGCTTTGATCCTTCTCGACACGAATGTGATGTCGGAATTGATGAAGGCTAACCCCGATCCTGCCGTCGAGCGATGGTTTCTGCTGAACGAATCCGAGTGTGTCCTGGCATCGGTTGCGATCGGCGAACTGGCGTATGGCGTCGCCAGGCTCGACGACGGTTCGCGCAAGGCGCGTCTCGCCGAACAGATTGCGGAGTGGCGTTTCCATTTCGCGGGGCGCAGCCACGCCTTCGCCATGACGACGGCGCTGGTCTATGGCGATATCCTCGGCAAGGCGCGGCGAAACGGCCGGCCGATGTCGGTCCCGGACGCGCAGATCGCAGCCATCGCAAGCGAGCATGGCTGCGCGCTTGCGACCCGCAACGGCTCCGATTTCATCGTCACCGAACTGCCGCTGATCGATCCCTGGAAGGATTGACCAGGTCGGGATCAGGCGCCCATCCCCGTCAGTACCGCCCATTGGGCGTCGCTGACGGGGCTGACCGACAATCGCGACTGGCGCAGCATCTCCATGCCCGCGAGCTTCGGCTCGGCCTTCATCGCCGCCAGGGTGACGGGTTTGGCCAACGCCCCGACCGGCTTGACCGCAACCGACACCCAGCGCGGTTCGTTGCCGTCCTGCTGCGCGGTGCGGGTGATCTCCATCACGCCGACGGCCGCCTTTTCCTTGCCGCTATGATAGAAGAGCCCGCGATCGCTCACCGCCATCGCCTTCAGGTGAAGCGCCGCCGCCGGATTGCGCACCCCGGTCCATTCGGTCGTGCCCTCGCGGATCAGGTCGTCCCAGCTATAGCTTTCCGGTTCGGATTTCAGCAGCCAGTACGCCATCATCGCCTCCTTGGATGAACCCAACTTTACTTTGGCCGACAGGCGTTTCAACGTCCATAGCCGGAGAGGGGAGACGCAACCATGGACGATATGCTGCTGCCGCTGCGCCGCTACGCCGATTTCCGCGGCCGGTCGCAGCGCAAGGAATATTGGCTGTTCGTCCTGTTGCAGTGGCTGCTCCTCCTGCCGGTCGGAGTGGTCTTCGTGATGCTCGGCGGCGACGCGCAGAAGCTGCTCGACGCGCCCTTCACGCTCCAGGGCGGCCCCGGCGATATGGTGCAGATCATCGGCCTGGCGGTGTTCCTCGCGCTGGTGATTCCCTTCCTCGCGGTCCAGGTGCGGCGGCTGCACGATCAGGGCCGGACGGGCTGGTGGATCCTGCTCGGGCTGGTGCCGTTCGGCCAGTTCCCGCTGATCGCCCTGATGTGCTTCGATGGCACGCCCGGCGCCAACCGCTTCGGCCCAGATCCCAAGCGCCGCGACACCGTCCACCGCCACGACTGGCGCGATGCGCCGGTCGATGCGGCGCGTGTCGTCCAGCGCCCCACGCTCGGCGACTGATCCGCTGAACCCTCGCTAAACACCGCATTCCGCATGGGTTCAGACCGACTCTGCCACAAGGTTGCAACAAGCTGCACGGCTTCCGCGTTATACCCCCGATGCGGATACGGGCTTGCTGAGTAGAGGAGGTTGAGATGAACATTCTAGTGAAGAAGGCCGGCCTCGGCGTGGCGCTCGCCGCGACGGCGCTGACCACGGCATTGCCGGCGGACGCGCAGCGCTATCGCCGCTACCACCGTGACGACGGCACCGGCACCGCGATCGTCGCCGGCATCGCCGGCCTCGCGATCGGCGCCGCCATTGCGTCGAGCAGCAGCGACCGGGATCGTTATTACCGCCAGCGCGGCTATGATCCCTATTATGACGACGGCTATTATCGCAGCCACGGCTATTATCCGAACGACGGCTATTATGCCTATCGCTACCGCCAGAACTACAACCGCTGCTGGGTCGAGCGCCGCTACGACCGCTATTATGGCCGCAGCGTCCGGGTCCGCGTCTGCAACTGATCGCGACCCTCGGCTGAACGAGACGGCGCGGACTCGCTCCGCGCCGTTTTCGTATCCATGCTCTGGCATCGCGCGCGATTTTGCGTCATGAGCCCGCCCCATGACCGACACACCGCCAGACCGCCTGTCCTCCAACCCGCGCAGCCCCTTTTTCGACGAGGAGAAGCTCTCCCGCGGGATCGGCATCCGCTTCAAGGGCGCGGAACGCCGCGACGTGGAGGAATATTCGATCTCCGAAGGCTGGATCCGCGTCGCCCTCGGCAAGAAGGTCGATCGCCACGGCCAGCCGCTGACCCTGAAGCTCAGCGGACCTGTCGAGGCCTGGTTCGAGAATCCAGCCCCCGGCGGCGCGGACGAACCGGAGGAATAACCTCCGCCTGGTTCCAGTCGAACGCCGCCTGCGCGGCCGCGGTCAGCGCGGCCATCGCGGTGCGATAGGGGTTCGGCCCATGGCTGATCCGCGAAACGCCGACAGCAGCGACCTCGCGCGCGCCGGGCGCGCCCGGGAACGCCATGAAATTGACCGGCAACGGTACGTCGCGACAGATCTTGCCCAGCAGGCCCAGGTCGACCAGCCCGGGCACGAAAAAGCCGCTGGCGCCCGCCGCCGCATAAGCCAGGCCGCGTTCGATCGCCGCGTCGACCTTCGCGTCGTCGTGCGTGTCGGGCCCGTTCTGCAGGAAGATGTCGGTGCGCGCGTTGATGAAGAAGGGCACGCCCGTCGCGCCCCGCATCGCCGCGATCCGTGCGACCTGGACGTCTATCGGGTGCAGCCCTTCGCCGCCCACCACCTGGTCCTCGAAATTGCATCCGATCGCGCCGGTCGCCGCGAGCCGTGTCGCGTTGGCCGCGATGTCCTTGGGTGCGATGGCATAGCCGCCCTCGAAATCGATCGATACCGGCAGGTCGACCGCGCCGGCGATCCGCGTCGCGCCTGCCAGCGCGATCTCCAGCGGCAGTCCTTCGCCGTCGCCATAAGCCTGCGCCGCGGCGACTGACCAACTGCCGGTCGCGATCGCCTTCGCTCCCGCGCTCGCCACGGCGCGCGCGCTGCCCGCGTCCCAGGCATTGTAGAGGATCACCGGATTGCCCGGCACGTGCAACGCCGCGAAAGCCCTGAATTTTTCCATCACGCCTCGACCCGGTTCTGTTTGGCCCTATTTGCGGCGGCGCAGGCGGTGGGTCAATCGGTCAAGCGGCCCGAGCCTCGGCTCCGCCGGCTCGCCCTTGGGATGGGTGGCGTCGAAATGCGCGAACGCGGATAGGTCCCGCGCCGCCCATAGCTCGACCCGGTGCCGGCCACCCTCCGTCACGCGATCGAACCGCAGCCGGGCATGCGGGAAACCACACCATGCCAGCATCTCGCGGATCACCTTGTCGCTGGTCGGATACCAGGCCAGCCGGTCGACCCCCGACATCACCAGCGTACGGCTTTCGGGATTGAGCACGAGCCCCTCGCGCTTGCCCGGCAAGGTCGCGGTGTTGACGATGATCAGCTCCCTGGTCAGGTCGGCCGCGATCTTCAGCCCCGCCACCGGATCGGGCAGGTGATAGAGGATGCCGCTGAACAAGGTCACGTCGAACGGCTTCAGGCCGATCTGCGGCAGATCCTCGAGGCTGCATGTGCCCGTATCGATATCCTCGCTCGGCAGATGCTCGGCCAGGAACCGCGCCTGCCTGATCCAGTGTTCGCGCACGTCGAAACCGAAGCAGCGCCCGGCACCGAGCCGCCGCGCGGCGAAGAGAAAGCCGCCGGCGTTGCAGGCGCAGTCGAGAAAGGACCGGCCCGCCAGCCCGTCGGGAAAAAGATGCCCGACCGCCCTGGCGAAACCGCGATAGGGATCAAGCAGCGTGGGCGTGCCGATCACCGGATCGGGTTCGGGCTGAAAGGCCGGGTCCCCGGTCCACACCCCCGGCGCGATCTCGACATTGTGATGCCACGGCCCCAGTCGCCTGATCTCCGCGCCAAGCTCTTCCGCTGTCGCCATCCCGCCACGTCCCCCGCGTCGTTACCGCGCGACGGCGCGGCCCCACGGAATCAATGCACGAAGCGCGCGACCACGTCACGATAGGAACGCGACACCTTCACCTGCGCGCCAGAGCCTAGCACCAGGAAACATTCGCCATTGGTGTGCGGCTTCACTTCCTTCACCAGATCGAGGTTGACGATGGTGGAGCGGTGCACGCGCTGGAAGCGGCGCGGGTCGAGCCTTTTCTCCAGGTCCTTCATCGTCTCGCGCAGGATCAGCGTATTATCGCCGGTATAGATGCACATGTAATCGCCGGCCGCATCGATCCGCTCGATCGTGTCGACATCGACGCGGAAAATCTGCCCGCGGTCCTTGATGTTGATCAGCTTCTCGAAGCGATTGGCCGAGACCTGTTCGCCGCCATCGGCCAGGTTCTCGACCGATTCCGGCGCCACTTCGGCCAGCACTTCCTTCAGCCGGTCGACTTCCTCGATGCCGCGCTTCTCGGCGAGGCGCTGGCGCACCCGGTCGAGCGTGTCGGCCAGGCGCGATTCCTCGACCGGCTTCATCAGATAATCGACCGCCTGGGCCTCGAACGCCTTCAGCGCATGGTCCGAATAGGCCGTGACGAACACGAACAAAGGGGGTTCGACCTCCATCAGGCCCTGGACGACCGAGAAGCCGTCGAAACCGGGCATCTGGATGTCGAGGAAGACGAGGTCGGGCTTGTGAGTCTTGATGCTGCGAATGGCTTCGCGGCCATTCTGGCATTTGTCGATGATCTCGACATCCTCGTGCGCCTGGAGGCGAAGTTCGAGCCCCTGGATCGCCAGGGGTTCGTCGTCCACCAATATCGTACGGATCGTCATGCTACCTCTCTAACCGGTTCCTGAAGCTGGAACGGAATCTCGATCTCGACCCCGAAACCGCCCCCGGGGATGGAGCGGGTCTCGAAGCGGTGGTCAGGCCCATAAGCTTGAGCAAGCCGCTCCCTTATATTGGCGAGCCCAACCCCGGTTGAAAGGCTTGGACGTGCTTTCATTTCATTCAAGCCCGGCCCGGTGTCGGATACGGCGATCTGCACCCGATCCCCGGCGAGCCGCGCCGTGACCGCGATTTCGGCGCCTTCCTCCTTGGGGGTGACGGCATATTTGATCGCATTTTCGACCAGGGGCTGCAGCAGCAAAGAGGGTAAACGCGCCTTGGCGACGCGTGGATCCACATCGAAATTCGGGCGCAGCCGATCCTCGAAGCGCATCTTCTCGATCTCGAGATACAGTTTCAGCGTCTCCACCTCCTGCGCGATCGTCACATGCGCGGTCGGCTCGTTGGCCAGCGTGTAGCGCAGGAAGGACGACAGGCGGCTTAGCATCGCATTGGCCCGCTCGGTCTGCTTGAGCAGCACCAGGGTCGAGATCGAATTGAGCGTGTTGAACAGGAAATGCGGGTTGAGCTGATAGCGCAGCATCGCCAGCTGCGCCGAGCTCGCCTGATTGCCCAGTGCCTCGAGCTGGTCGATCTGCTCCTCGACGATCAGGTAGAAATTGATCCCGAAATAGAGCGCAGACCAGCCGGCCAGCACGGTGAAGTTCAGGAACACGGTGCCCAGCACCAGGCTGAAATTCAGGCCCGGATTGGCCATCTTGATGAACGAGAAGGAAAAGGCGTCGAGCACCGCGTACAGCACGGTGGCCGCGCCCAGGGTCAGGATCGTCAGGATCACCGCCGCGATGCGCGGCTGGTGCCGGTAATAATGGTAGAGCGTCGAGAGCAGCAGCGTGATGCAATAGCCGACGATCGATTCGACGATGACGAGCAGGGTCGCGGTCAGATCGAGCCCGTTGGAAATGCTGGAGACGCTGCGCAGGATCAGATAGCCGGTCCAGCCCGCCGCCTGGAGCCGCCAGAAGGCACGGCTCTTGTCTTCGAAAAAGGGCCGCGAGAAGATCGCGGGCTTGGTGAACAACGGCATGGGCGGGGGTCTTAACCCGACTGGGACCGATGCGCAAAGTGGAGTAGGGTGCCGCGAGGCTGTCGGATAGGATATCGCGACGCATTCTTCTCCCTCTCCCCTTGTGGGAGAGGGAAGGGGCCCATCGCGAAGCGATGGGAAGGGTGAGGGGGACACGCGCCGTTGCGGTTCCGAACCTCACTCCCCCTCATCCGGCCCTTCGGGCCACCTTCTCCCACAGGGGGAGAAGGGAGGGAGGTGCGAACGGGATGCGAATAACCCTTCAGCTCGAAGGAGAGAGAGAAGCATGAACCAGCATCAGGACCGCGCGCAATTCACCGCGATGAGCGGGGGCACCCAGCAGGACTGGAACATCATCGGCGGCCATTTCCGTGATTATGCGCGTGACTTGCCGGCTCGCGTGCTCACCCATCTCAAGCTGCTCGACGGCGATTTCGGCGGCTTCCCGGTCGACCGGCTCGAACATTCGCGCCAGACCGCGACCCGCGCGCACCAGGACGGCCGGGACGAGGCCTATGTCGTGATGGCGCTGCTCCACGACATCGGCGACACGCTCGGCACCTTCAACCATCCGGAGATCGGCGCGGCGATGCTCCGGCCCTTCGTGTCGGAGGAGCTGCACTGGATCGCCAACACGCACGGCGTGTTCCAGGGCTATTATTTCTTCCACTATCTCGGGATGGACCGGGATCTGCGCGAGAATTACCGCGGCCATGCGCATTTCGAGGCCTGCGCCGAATTCTGCGAGAAATACGATCAGTCGGCCTTCGACCCGGCCTATGAAAGCGCACCGCTGAGCTTCTTCGAGCCGATGGTCGGGCGCGTGTTCTCGCGGCCGATCAACTCGGTCTATGCGGTGGCAACCGACGTCGCCTGACGCGGCCGGCCGTATCGCTCCGACGACTATCTTCGGACAAAAAAAGGCCGCCGTCCCGATTGGGACGGCGGCCGATTTTTTAGAAGCCCGTGACGATCAGAACTGAGTGTTCAGCGTCAGGATGAAAGCGCGCGGGCTGCCGATCTGAACGAACGGAACATTGTACTGCACCGTCGAACCGCCGGTGAAGCCGCCGACATAATAGGTGTTGAACAGGTTCTGCACGTTGACCTGCACGAAGGTCTTGTCGTTGAGGCCGGCCCAGCCCATCGACAGGCGACCCTGCAGGTCGACCTGGGTGTAGGCCGGGGTCTTGGCGGGATAGACCTGATAAGCCACCGCCGTTGCCGTCGGGCACGCCTGGTTGACGAGCGAGGCCGTGCACTGGAGGTTCGGCAGATTCTGGTCGTTCAGGTAACGCGAACCGGTCCGCTTCGCCTGTACGCCCAGTTCGACCGGTCCCAGATTGCCCTGGATGCGGCCGCCGAAGGTGTAGACCGGCGCACCGGACTCACGCTTGCCCTGGGTCAGGGCGTAGATCGGGTTACCGATCGCGGTGCAGGCCGCGGTGACGACCGTGCATTCGCCGATCACCACGTTGTTCTTGATTTCCGATTTCAGGTACGAACCGAAGGCGTACAGCGAGACTTCCGGGATCGGACGATAGGCGAAGCTGCCGTCGATGCCGTATTTGTCCACGCGACCGAGGTTGCGATAGATCGTCTGGTCGGTGAGCACGTCAAACGCGCTCGCCAGGCGATTGGTGAACCGCGTGAACCAGGGGCTGATCGTCGCCTGGATCTTGCTCGACGTGTAACGGACGCCGGCGTCGAAATTGTCGCTGGTCTCCGGCGTCGGATGCGCTGCGGGATTGCTCAGCGCATAGAAGAAGCTCTGATACAGGTTGTCCGTGCCGGGAACCTGCAAGCCCTTCGAATAATTGATATAAGCGGTGAAGTGATCGGCGAACTTAACGGTCGCGCCGACGTTCGGCAGCACGCGGTTATAGGTGTAGGTGCGCTTCTGCGGCGCCGCGAACCCGGGATTGGCGGTCGCGTAGGTCGCATTGTCCGCGCTGTTGCCGCGGCCAAGGCAGTCGACATTGCCGTTCGCTGCAGTGGTAAAGCAGAAGTTGTTGAGGTTGCGCTTGAAGAACGGTGCGCGGACGCCGACATTGACCGTCAGCATGCCGAAGGTGCCGCGATATTCGCCGGCGACCTGGTCGAGGATCGCGAACGACAGGCGATCGCGCTTTTCGACGATGCGGCCATTGGCGCTTCGGACCGGGCTGTTGATCGGGAAGACGTCTGTCGGGAAGCCGTTCTGCTGGAGCGGCGCAAGCTCGCCGGTCTGACGATGGCGGCCATAATCGTGCGAATAGCTGATACGGACCGAGTGATCGTCGTTGATCTCGTAGCGCAGCGACGAGATCAGGCCGTACCGATGCGTGACGGTCTGGCTCGGCGCAAGGAAAGTCACGCCCGTGAAGCCGCTGCACGATGCGCCGGCCGGGGTGCAGGTGTCGAGGACGTCCCCGTCGCCATTGAGATCGCGGCCGAGATAATAATTGCCGCCGACAAAGCCCTGGTAGGAAACGCCACCGATCGTGCGAACGCCTTCACGCCCGGTCACGGTGCCGCCGCCATTGGCCTTCACATACTGGAAGCTCGGCTCGACCGTGAGGACGAGGCCAGGCGTGAGGGTGAAGCGCGAGCTGACGCGGATATTGCCGGTGTTCGACGGATTGTAGCGCTCGTCGAACGTCGTGCCGCAGGTATTGGTGGCGTCCTGGACACCCGCCTGAGGCGTATCGACCTGGCAGCGCGGAACATTGTACGGCAGTTCGTCGCGGCTGATCGGGAAGCGATTGCTCGAGCCGGTGCCCGGGGTGCGGACCGCGCCGGGGACCAGTGTCGGAACGCCGCCTACGATGGAGGAGGTGTAGACGTTCGAATCGAGCCGCAGCGGGGCCGAACCGAAGAAGTTGTTGCGGTTGACGTTGTAGTTCGCCGCGACCGAGATGAAATCGCCATTGCTGCCGATCGGCTGATAGACGCGGCCGTTATACTGCGCCTTGTCGATCCGCCCGAAATTGTTGAACACCACATTGTTCTCGGCGTGGCTGGCGGAGAGCCAGGCCTTGGTGCCGAAAGAGGTGAATTCGCCCGTGTTGACCAGGCCGAAGACGCGGAAGAAATTATAGTCGCCAACCGAGCCCTGCAGGCGCGCACCGAACTCGTCGGTGGGCATGATCGTGCGATAGTTGACGGTGGAACCCGAAGCGGCCGCCGTGGGGCTGTCGACATCCGTCGAGCCGAAGCTGACATTGACCTGGTCGATCAGCTCGGGGTCGAGCTGCTGGTTCGCATACAGCGCGTAGTTGCCGGTGTCGTTCAGCGGAACGCCGTCGAACGTCAGCGAGATACGGCTCGCATCGAAGCCGCGGATCGTCAGGGTGCCGCCGGCGGAGCCGAACGGATCGTTGTTCTGGAAGCTGACGCCCGGGAGCTGGTTGATCGTATCGAGGATCGTGTTGCCCGGGGTCTGCTTGCTGATGAATTCCTGCGTCAGGACGCCCTTGGCCTTGCTCGTATCGGGAATCTGCACGCCGGCGACGCCACGGTCGGTGCGGGCGCCGGTGACGACGATGTCACCACCCTCGAAATCCACCGTACCGGCGGATTGAGCGAACGCGGCGCCCGGCAGCATCAGCGCTGCGAACGCAACGCCCATAAAAAGTTTATTTCGCATGATTTTCCCCTTTGAGGCGTCAGTCGCAAGAATCGCTCGGCGGTTTCGCCGTCGCTGGCCCCATGCGACTCGAATATTTCGGATAAATGACACGGGGGATTCTTCAAGTGGGGGTGCAGCATTCGGTCATGCTGCGTTGCAAAAAGGCATCACTTGGCGGCGGTGACGATCTCACCCCAGGCTGCTTCGTCGATCACCCTAACCCCGTGTTCGGCCGCCTTTTTCAGCTTCGATCCCGCACCCGGACCGGCGATGACAAGGTCCGTTTTGGCCGAGACGGAGCCGGATACCCGGGCGCCCAAAGCCTCGGCCTGGGCCTTTGCCTCGTCCCGGCTCAGCGTCTCCAGCGATCCCGTGAAGACCAATGTCATGCCGCTCACTTCGGACGCGCGGACATTGGAGACATAGGCGGCGGGGCTGACTTCGCTCAGCAGATCGGCCCAGGCCTCGCGGTTATGCTCCTCGGCGAAGAAGTCGACCAGCGCCTCGGCGACGACCGGACCGATTCCCTCCACCGCGGTCAGCTCGGCGCGCGCCTCTTCATCGGACGCCGCGCGGGTCGCGACATCAGCAACGGTTTCCACCGTGCCGAACGCCTTGACCAGGTCGCGCGCGGTGACGCTGCCGACATGGCGGATGCCCAGCCCGAACAGGAAGCGCGCCGGGTCGGGGCTGCGCTTCGCCTCGATCGCCGCCAGCAGATTGTCGACCGAGGTCTCCGCCCAGCGCTCGCGCCCGATCAGTTCCTCGCGCTTGTCCTTCAGGCGGAAAATATCGGCGGGCGCATGGAGCAGGCCGTCATGGAAGAAGGATTCGATGCTGGTCGCGCCGAGCCCTTCGATATCCAGCGCACCCCGGCTCGCGAAATGCCGCAGTCGCTCGACGCGCTGCGCCGGGCAGATCAGCCCGCCGGTGCAGCGCACATCGACTTCGCCTTCTTCGCGCACGGCGTCGGACTGGCATTCGGGGCATAGCGTCGGAAACGGCCAGCTGCCCCGGCTCTCGTCGCGCGACAGATTCTCGACGATCTGCGGGATCACGTCGCCGGCGCGCTGCAGCACCACGCGGTCGCCCGGCCATACGTTCAGTCGCGCGATCTCATGCTCGTTGTGCAGCGTCGCGTTGGTGACGACCACGCCGCCCACCGTGACCGGCGTCAGCCGTGCCACCGGGGTCAGCTTGCCGGTGCGACCGACCTGGATGTCGATCCGCTCCAGCGTGGTCTGGGCACGCTCGGCGGGGAATTTGTGCGCCAATGCCCAGCGCGGCGCCCTGCCGACCGCGCCCAGCCGTGCCTGCCAGTCGAGCCGGTCGATCTTGTAGACCACGCCGTCGATATCGAACGGCAGATCGGCGCGCGCCGCCTCGATCTTGCGATATTGCGCCAGCGCTTCGGTGATGCCCTCGACCCGCACGAACATGTCGCTGACCGGGAGGCCCCAGGCCTCGATCGCCCGGATCACGTCATATTGCGTCTCGCCGGGTACCGCCGACACTTCGCCCCAGCCATGGGCAAGGAAGCGCAAGGGGCGGCTCGCGGTGACAATGGCATCCTTTTGCCGCAGCGATCCCGCTGCAGCATTGCGCGGATTGGCGAACTGGCGCGCCTTGCCGGGGTCGCCCGCCGCGTCGGCCTCGGCGAGCAGCCGGGCATTCAGCGCGGTGAAATCCGCCTTGGCCATATAGACCTCGCCGCGGATCTCGAAAATGTCGGGTGCCTCGCCGTGCAGCCTGTCCGGAATGTCGTCGATGGTGCGCACATTCGCGGTCACGTCCTCGCCGACCTGTCCGTCCCCGCGGGTCAGCGCCTGCACCAGCCTGCCGAGCTCATAGCGCAGCGAGCAGGACAGGCCGTCGATCTTGGGCTCGGCGGTGAGCGCTACGGGCGTGTCTTCCGCCAGGCTCAGGAACCGCCGCACACGCGCGACGAATTCGGTCGCGTCCTCATCGGCAAAGCCATTGTCCAGGCTCATCATCGGCCTGGCATGCGCCACCTTGGCGAGATGGCTGGATGGGGCGGCGCCGATCTGGGCATTGGGCGAATCGGTGCGGATCAGGCCGGGAAAGGCCGCCTCGATCGCATTGTTGCGCCGGACCAGCGCGTCATAATCGGCGTCCGAAATCTCCGGCGCGTCGTCGGTATGATAGAGCCTGTTGTGATGGGCGATCTCACCGGCGAGCCGTTTCAGCTCGGCAGCGGCGTCCTCGTCGGTGTCGGGGAGCGGGGCGGACGGGGTCGTGCTCATGGCCAAGCGCTAGCGGAGGCGGCAGGGCGATTCAACGATCCGCATCAGTGTGGCGGCGGCACCGGGCCAGGTCGCCACTGAAAGGGCGCCTGATTCCGGCGCCGAAATCCACCTTAACGGAGGAAGAAAATAAGACGCCGGCAACGGCGGTAATGCGAGTCGCTGTTGGAGGGGACGATCAATCGTCCTCCATCATCTCCGCGACCATCTTGGCTTCTTCGTTGACGGAGCGGCGCTCGGCCGTTTTCTCGGCACGGCTGGCCATCTCGTCCCAGGCTTTTGCGGCACGCAGCCAGCGCGAGCGGACATTGTCCAGGGTTGCGGCATTCGCATCGGCTTCCGCCTGACGGGCACGATCGCGATAGAACAGGGCGGTGGTATTCGTATGACTTCTCCGCAGGTCGGGGGAGGCGGGAAGGGGCGCCGGCCATGGCCGGCGCCCGCCCGTCACTTACGCGCTGGCGAGGTTGACCGCGGACATCTTGCCGCGACGGTCCTGCTCGAGCTCGTACGACACGCGCTGCTCCTTATCGAGCGTGCGCATGCCGGCCGCTTCAACGGCGCTGATGTGCACAAAGGCGTCGTTCCCGCCGCCTTCCGGCGCGATGAAGCCATAGCCCTTGTCGGCGTTGAAGAATTTTACGGTGCCGATCGGCATAAGTATTTCCTTGGGTAGCCCGGTGGTGGCATCGCCTTGCACCGGTTTGGGGCCGAGAAGAGAGAGCGGAGCACCGTCCGGCCCCGGCCGGCGCATCCGAGGACGAGCGCGCTACTCCGTGAACACGGAAGCGGTGCGAATGGAGATTGGAGAGAGAACCAGAAGAGCGATCCAACAGCTTGGCAAGCGGGAGCGCGAAGGTCTCTCAGTCACGCGATGCTTGTGGGCGGAATCGCGAGATGACAGCGCTATAGCACAGCTTTGCGGAAAAGTCGCATCGTAATGAAGCGGCCATGTTCCGGCCCTTTTATCATGATGTTGTTCGGCCTCTCGGTTGAAGGGGCAGCCATGATCGCGGCACTATTGGCGATGCTCCAGGCCGCCGCTGGCCCCGTTGCGGACCCGCCCGCCCCGCGCCGCAATCCGACCCGCTGCCCCGAACGCGCCGAAGAGGACGGCGACATCGTCGTCTGCGGCCGCCCCGAGCCGCAGGAACAGTTCCGCCTGCGTCCGCTCAGCCATCGCTATGATCCCGTCGGAGGGCCCGGCACCGGCTTCCGGATCGGGGGAGGCCAGGGCAACATCTATGCGCAAGGGACTCGGGGCCCCGACGGCAAGCCCGACAAGCGCATCATGGTGACGCTGAAATTCCCGTTCTGAGCGGGGTCAGGCGGCCTCCAGCAATCGTTCGGCCTGGGCCCGCGCTTCGTCGGTGATCGTCGCGCCCGACAGCATCCGGGCGATCTCCTCGCGCCGGGCACTGTCGTCGAGTTGCACCACCCCGGTGCGGGTGACCAAGCCGTCATGGCTCTTGGCGATCAGGAGGTGATGGCGCCCGCGCGCCGCGACCTGCGGGCTGTGAGTCACCACCAGCAACTGGGTGTTCGCTGCGAGCCGAGCGAGCCGCTCGCCGATCGCGCTCGCCACCGCGCCGCCGACGCCGCGGTCGATCTCGTCGAAGATCATCGTTGCGGCGCTGCCCTGCTCGGCCAGCGCGACCTTGAGGGCCAGGATGAAGCGCGACAGCTCGCCGCCGCTGGCGATCTTGGCCAATGCGCCGAACGGGGCGCCCGGATTGGTCGAGATCTCGAACTCGACCCGGTCCTTGCCCGAGGCGCTCCATAGGTCGTTCCCGAGGGGCGCGACCATGGTGCGAAAGCGCGCGGCATCGAGCTTGAGCGGCGCCAGCTCGCCCTTGACCGCGGCATCGAGCCGGGCGGCCGCCTCGGTACGGGCGGCTGTGATGGCATCCGCCTCGGCCTCATAGGCGCGCGCGGCCTCGGTGACGACACGCTCCAGCGCCGCAATCCCCGCGCCGCCGCTTTCGATCCGCTCCAGCTTGCCGGCCAGGTCGGCAGCGAGCGCGGCGAGGTCGTCGGGCTGTACCCGGTGCTTGCGGGCCAGCGCGCGCAGCTCGAACAGCCGGGTCTCGTCGGCTTCGAGCTGCGATGGGTCGAAGGCGAGCGCTTCGGCTGCCTCATCGACTTTCTCCTGCGCGAGCCCGCCCTCGACCAGCGCGCGGTCGATCGCCGCCAGCGCTTCGCCCAGCGCGTCATGATCCCCGGACACCCGCTCGAGCACCCGCGCCGCCTGGCGCAGCCGGGCAAGCCCGCCCTCAGATCCTTCGAGCAGGTCGGCGATCGCCTGCAGGTCGCCCGCGATCTTCTCGCCGCGTTGCATGCCGGCGCGTCGGGTCGCGAGGATCTCTTCCTCGCCGGGCTCGGGCTCGAACCCGGTCAGTTCGGCCACCGCATGTTCGAGCCATTCCTGGTCGCGCGCGACGGTGTCGAGTTCGGCCCGGGCCACCGCCAGCGCATCCTCCGCCTCGCGCCAGGCGCGGTGCGCGCGGGCGGCGGGGCCGGCATCGATGCGCCCGAACGCGTCGAGCAGCGATCGGTGCCCGCGCGGGTTGAGCAGGCCGCGATCGTCATGCTGGCCGTGGATCTCGACCAGATGCACCGCCAGTTCGCGGAGCAACCCGGCAGAGGCGGGCTGGTCGTTGACGAACGCGCGGCTGCCGCCATCGGACTTGACGATGCGGCGGATGATCAGCGGTTCGCCCGGGTCGATGTCGAGGCCGTTCTGGGCGAGCAGCGAGGCGATCGGGCCATCGGCATGCGGCGTGTCGAAGCTCGCGCTGACCACGGCCTGGGACGCGCCCTGCCGCACCAGTCCGCTCTCTCCGCGTGCGCCGAGCGCAAGGCCCAGGGCATCGAGCAGGATCGACTTGCCCGCGCCGGTCTCACCGGTCAGCACGCCCAGGCCGTCGCCGAAATCGAGGTCCAACGCCTCGATCAGCACGACGTCGCGGATCGACAGGGATGTCAGCATCGCGGCATAAGCGCCGCGTCAGGCGCCCGTCTTGGCCGGCACGGCGGCGGAGGCTGCCTTCACCGGATGTTCCTGCATCAGCTTGTAGGCGCGCTGATACCAGTCGGTACCCGGATAGTTGGCGCCGAGCACGGCCGCTGCCTTCTGCGCTTCCTCGGGCACCCCGAGCGCGAGATAGGTTTCGGTCAGCCGCATCAGCGCCTCGGGCACATGAGTCGTCGTCTGGTAATCGTCGACCACGCGGCGGAAGCGCATCGTCGCCGACAGCCACTGGCCGCGCGTCTCGTAGAAGCGGCCGATCTCCATCTCCTTGCCGGCGAGATGGTCGCGCACGAGATCGATCTTCAGCCGCGCATCGGCGGCATAGCGGCTGTTGGGATAGCGCCGGGTCAGTTCGCCGAGCGAATCGAGTGCCTGCTGGGTGATCTTCTGGTCGCGGGTCACATCGCTGATCTGCTCGTAATAGCCGAGCGCGATCAGGTAATAGGCATAGGGCGCATCGCGGTTGCCCGGATGGACCGAGATGAAGCGCTGCGCCGACTGGATCGAGTTGGTGTAGTCACGGTCGAGATAATAGGAGAAGGCGCTCATCAGCTGCGCGCGGCGCGCCCAGATCGAATAGGGATGCTGGCGCTCGACTTCGTCGAACAGCGCCGCGGCAAGCTTGTACTGCTTGCGGTCGAGCCGGTTCTTGCCCGTCGTGTAGAGCGTGCCCACATCGCGGGCGACATAGGGAATGTCGCTTTTCGCGCCCTTGCCGGCACAGCCGGAAACGGTGAACGCCGAAGCGGCAACAAGCGCAAGCGCGATCGAGCGGGACAGGGGGATACGCATCACAGCGATCCTTAGCCCAAGCCCTCCCGCCCGAACAACGTTTTTCGCGCGGCGGGATCGGATGGCGAGCGAGATACGTTGGTGCTATCGAACATCATTCCCAGGGGACATGCATGACCGCCACTTTGCTCGCCACCAAGCGCGTTGAGAAACCATGGGGGCGGCACGACCTGTGGCCGGGCTTTCCCGATCCCGCGCCGGGCGCCGACCCGATCGGTGAAGTGTGGTTCCAGACGCCGCATGCCGGCGAGCCCGAGCTGCTGATCAAGTATCTCTTCACCAGCCAGAAGCTGTCGGTCCAGGTCCATCCGGACGACGCATCGGCGCGCGCGGCGGGCTATCCGCGCGGCAAGGACGAAGCCTGGGTGATCCTCGCGGCCGAGCCCGACGCGACGATCGCGCTTGGCACCAGGGCGCCGATGACGAAGGACGCGCTTCGCGCTGCCTCGCTCGACGGCTCGATCGAGCATCTGCTCGACTGGAAACCGGTCAAGGCGGGGGACTTCATCTATTCCGAGGCCGGCACCGTTCATGCCATCGGCGCCGGCATCACGCTGATCGAAGTCCAGCAGAATGTCGATCTGACCTATCGCCTCTATGATTATGGCAGCGATCGCGAGCTCCATCTGGATGCGGGCGTCGCGGTCTCCGATCCGGTGCCCTTCGTACCCTTGCCTGCGCCGGCGCCGGCGCCGGACGACCGCATCATCCTGGCCGAGGGGCCGAAATTCGTCCTCGAACGCTGGCCGGCCGGACACCGCGTGGTGACCCTGCCCGAAGGCGTGACGGGCTGGTTCGTGCCGATCGCCGGCGAGGGCGTGGCGGACGGCGTGGCGTGGAAGGCCGGCGAATGCCTGATCTTCGCGGGACGCTGCGAGATCGCGGCGTCGCCGGGCAGCGACCTGCTGTTCGCCTATCCCGGCGACAAGCGCCTCTGATCAGCGCCGCCTGGGCTTGTAGGGCGTGCCCCGCCACGCCGCGGCCTGGCGGTCGGCGAGGTCGACGAGATTGCCCATCTCCACCGGCATGTCGATCAGGTGCAGGCCCCAGTCCTTCAGGATGACCCCGCCGACCGAGACGTCGCCGACGATCGTGTCGGTGCGCGGGTCGGTCGGGTTGGCGTTCACCGTGACGGCGAGATAGTCGAACCCGTCCTTCGACACGCATTCGGCCGAGATCAGGTCCGGCACCTTCACGAACGCCGTGGTGACCGGCAGGTTGTCGCTGGTCCACGGGCCCATCGGCGCGCTGCCGGTGCCGGCTCCCTTGGCGCCGAGGATCGCGTCGGTCACCACCTTGCCGCCGCCGAGCGCGGCGGGGTTGGTGCAGGCGGCGACCATGCCGGCATCGGGCACCTTGCCGAAACGGCTGTTCGCCGGCGGCGGCGAGTCGGCGCGGAAGCTGGCGTAGCTGATCACGCAATTGAACTGGTCGTCCTTGCGGCACAAAGGCAGCCGCTTGAAATCGCCGCCGACATCCTTGCCCGGCGGCACCGCGACATTGGCGCCGATCAGCATCGCCGAGATGATGTTGCGGCGGACCGGAGAGGTCTCGATCGTCCTGGCGATCAGCGCCTTCAGGACGAGCGAGCCCTGGCTGTGCCCGATCAGCACCACGCCGCGGCCCTTGTTGTCGCGGGCCAGATAGTCGTTCCACGCCGCCGTCACGTCGCTGACCGGCATGTCGCGGTCCATCGTCACGGGCTGGCCGGTGATGAAGGCGCGCAGCGCCGTCAGCGTGACCTGGCGATAGAGCGGCGCGAACACCCGGCATTCCGACGCGAAGCGTGCCGCCTGTGCCGCCGCCACGGCGAGTTCCTCCGGCCCCGGCGTCATGTCGCTGTTGGGCGTCGCATCGTTGGAGACGGTCGGGTAGACGTAGAAACAGTCGAACTGCGGCGCGGGCGCCGGCTTGAACTTCTCGATCTTCCTCTTGCCATTGGCCTGGATGACGGTGACGTCCTGATTGACCGCGCACGCATCGGCACGGCCCGGCCGGCAGAGCCATGCCGAGTCCTGGGCATAATCCGGTGCGGGTGCGGGGGGTGGCGCGGGCGCCGTCTGCGCGGCGGCGGTAACGGTGAACAAAGATATGGCGAGCAGCGCCAGTCCGGCAAGCAGCTTCATGCGATCTCTCCCCCCAGCTTCAAGCTTGGGGCATGATATCCTGACGTCTCGCGCCGGTCAAAGCGGGTAGAGCGCGCCCGCGATCCATCGGCCCTCGCCGCGCAGCACCGCCCAGGCGCGGGCCGCGGCGCGGCTGTCCATCGCCTCGATGCCGAGCCCGCGCGCCTCGATCGCGCGGACAAAGGCGAGCGGCGGGCGCACCAGCGCCGGGCCGGTGCCGAGCAGCAGGAACTCGGGGAAGGGATCGAGCGCGAGCAGCGGCGCGACATCGTCGGCGCGCAGTTCCGCCAGCGGCGGCGGCGCCCAGCCATCGGCGCGCACCGGCGAGATCAGCAGCGCGCGATAGACGCCGTCATCGACCTTGAAGCCGCCGCTCGAAAAGGCCGAGATGATCGGCCCGTCGGTCTGCTGGCCCTTATCCATGCGCATGACGGGTACCCCCGACAGACGTCAGGGCATGTCCTTGTAGGCGACCCGTTCCGGCTTCGACCCTGGCGTATCGTCCGCCTTCGGCTCGGCGCGCAGGCCGAGCGAGATGAGCAGCGAGGACGAGACGTAGATCGACGAATAGGTGCCGACGAAGATGCCGAGGATCATCGCCGCAGTGAAGCCGCGCAGCACATGGCCGCCGAAGATCAGCATCGCGAACAGCGCGAGCAGGATGGTGACCGAGGTCATCACCGTGCGCGGCAGCGTCTCGTTGACCGAAAGATCGATGATGTGCGGCATGTCCATCTTGCGATAGCGGCGCATATTCTCGCGGATGCGGTCGTCGATGACGATCTTGTCGTTGATCGAATAGCCGATGATGGTGAGCACGGCGGCGACGATGTTCAGGTCGACCTCGAACTGAGTGAGCGCGAAGAAGCCCAGGGTCATCAGCAGATCGTGGACGATCGCGACCACGGTCGAAACGCCGAACTGCCATTCGAAGCGGAAGATCGCGAACAGGCCGATGCCGAGGATGGCGAGGGCGACGGCCAGGCCGCCCTTCCACAGCAATTCGTCCGATACCTTGCCGCTGACCGTATCCTGGCGCGAGAAGCGGGCATCGGGGAAGTCCTTGACCACCGCGGCCTGGACCTGCTGGACGACGGCGTTGGTCGCGCCCGGATCATCGCTCTTGGGCAGGGGCACGCGGATCGAGATGGTCTTGTTGTCGCCGATCGGCTGGAGACGGACCTCGCCGACCTGCAGCCGCTCGATCGTCGAGCGCAGCTTGTCGAGGTTCGGGTCCGTCTGGAACTTCTCCTCGATCATCAGGCCGCCGATGAAATCGACGCCGAAATTGAGCTTGTTGACGAAGACCAGCGCGATCGAGGCGAGTGACAGCGCGATCGTCAGGCCGAACGCCCAGGCGCGCAGCGAGACGAAGGGGAGGTTGGTGTTGTCGGGGACGAGTTTGAGGAGACGCATGATGCTGCCCGATCAGATGTGGATGTCGCTGGGGCGCGTGCGGCGGACCCAGAGCACGACGAGCATGCGGGTGAAGGTGACGGCGGTGAACACCGAGGTGCAGATGCCGATCAGCAGCACGACGGCGAAACCCTTGACCGGACCCGACCCCATCGCGAGCATGATGACGCCCGAAATGGCGTGAGTCATGTTCGCCTCGAAGATGGTGCGGCTGGCTTCCTTGTAACCGAGCTCGACCGCCTGGATGACGGTGCGGCCGCGCCGCCGCTCCTCGCGGATACGCTCGTTGATCAGCACGTTGGCGTCGACCGCGGTGCCGATCGTCAGCACGAAGCCGGCGATGCCCGGCAGGGTCAGCGTGCTGCCGAACACCGCCATGACGCCGAGGATCACGAACACGTTGATGATGACCGCGAGGTTGGCATAGGCGCCGAAGCGGCCATAGGTGACGAACATGAAGACGATCACGGCGGCGGCGGCGATCGCCGAGGCCAGGATGCCGGCATGGATCGATTCCTTGCCGAGATCGGGGCCGACGGTGCGTTCCTCGACGACCTTCACGCCCACCGCGAGCTGGCCCGATTTCAGCGCGATCGCCAGTTCGTTCGCCGAGGCGACGGTGAAACTGCCTTCGATATAGCCGCTGCCGCCGAGGATCGGCGTGTTGATCCGCGGCGCGGAGATCACGTTATCGTCGACCACCACGGCGAAGCGCTGACCGGTGAATTGCTGCGTGATCCGCGCGAACTTGTTGCCGCCTTCGCTGTTGAACTTGAAGTTGACGATCGGCGCATTGCTCTGCTGGTCGAAGCCCTGGCTGGCCTCGGTCAATTGTCCGCCGGTCAGGATCACCTGGCGCTTCACGACGATGTAGCCGCCGCCTTCGGGATAGGGGAGGACCTGGCTGCCGATCGGCGCCACGGTATCCTTGGTGATCGGCCCGTTGCCGACCGAATCGTCGACCATCTTGAATTCGAGCTTGGCGGTCTTGCCGATCAGGTCCTTCAGCTGCTGCGGATTCTGCAGGCCGGGCACCTGGACCAGGATACGGTTGCCGCCCTGGCGGACGATCGTCGGCTCCTTGGTGCCGAGCGAGTCGATACGGCGGCGGATATTCTCCGTCGTGTCGTCCATCGCCTGGTTGATGGCCTGATCGCTGCCCGCCTTGCTCGGCGTGACCACGAAGCGGGTCCCGTCGACCACGCTGATGTCCCAGACGCGCTGGCCGGTGAAGCCGGCGCCGCTGCCGGCGAGCGGCAACAGGCGTTCGCGCGCGGCGTCGATCTGGGTGACGTCGCGGACGAAGAAGCTGAGCTTGCCGTCCTTCGACGAGATGTCGCCGATCTCGATGCGCGGGCTTCGCTTGAGCGTGCTCGAGATCTGCTGGCTCATATTGTCGAGCCGCGATGCGAGGAACGCGTCGGTATCCGCCTCCAGCAACAAATGACTGCCGCCGGCGAGATCGAGACCCAGGTTGATCCGGGGCATCCAGCTCTTCGTATAGTTTTCCGGGACGAAGCTGGGGATCGCCAGCGCCATCAGCGCGGCGAGCAGCACCAGGATCGAGGTGACCTTCCAGCGCGGGAAATCAAGCATCGGATCAGTCGTTCGCCGGCTTGGTACCGAACGGAGTGACCTCCGCCAGCATCGCCTTGACCACGCGCACCTTGACGGTGGGGGCGATCTCGACCTCGACGAAACGCTCGTCGACCTTGGTCACCTTGCCGACCAAGCCGCCTGCGGTCACGACCGAATCATTCTTCTTCACTGCGTCCAGCGTGGCGCGGTGCGCCTTGGCCTTTTGCTGCTGCGGGCGCAGCACCAGGAAATAGAAGACCGGGATGAGCAGCAGGTAGGGAATGAGCACCAGGAAGGAACCGCCGCTCGAGGCGGCGCCGGTGGCGGCATAGGCTGGGGTTGCGAACATGGCATCCTGAATGGCTTGGCCGAAATGGCTGGGGTATCGAAAGGGAAAAGACCCACTCTATAAGCGCCGCGCGCTATCACTTGTCCGGTGGTCACGCAACATGGGTTGCCCGTGCGGGCGGGCCCGGCATTGACAGGCACAGGGGGAGAGCGGCGCCATGACCATCATCGTATTGGGACATATCCGGACCGGCAGCGGGGAAGGCGAGAAGCTTCGCGCGCTGCTCGTCGAGCATATGGCGACGACCAGTGCCGAGGATGGCTGCGAATTCTACAATTTCGCCCATGACGCGGGCGACCCCGACCTGATCCGCATCTCCGAACGCTGGGCCTCGGCCGAAGCGATCGCCGCGCATGGCGTCGCGGATCACCAGAAGGCGTTCGGCAAGAGCCTGGGGGGCTTCGACATCAAGGAGATCAGCGTGAAGGCGTGGGATGGCCAGTTCTGGAAGACGCTCATTGGGAATGACATTGGGGACTGAGGGGGCGAACGAGCCGAATCGGGCTTGCCCGTCGTTCCGGCGGCGGCTTACCAACGGGACCATGTTGAAAGCCGCGATCGCCCTTCTCCTGCTCGCGCCCGCCGCGGCGACCTCCGCCCCGGCGCGCGATGCGCTGACTCAGACCGTCTTCACCGTGCGCGACAAGGCGGCTGTCCTGGTGCAACTCGCCGCCGTGGTGGACGATGCCAATGCGATCCTGGCCCGGGCGCCGGGGGACGGCGACGCGCTGCTTACCCGGGCGATGGCGATCGGATACCGCGCCAAGCTGACCAAGAGCCGGAGCGACGCCCTCGCATCGCGCGCGCAGTTCGAGGCGCTGGTCGCGCGCAACCCGCGCGACCCCGAGGCGCAGGCGGCGCTGGGCGGCTGGCATATCGACGCGGTCGAGGCGCTGGGCGGGCTGACCGCCCGCGCCGTGCTCGGCGCGCGCAAGGTGACGGGCTATGAGGCGACCGACCGCGCCGTCGCGCTCGGCGGGGATCGGGCGCTGTTCACCGGACTCGCCGCGCTGCTGCGGCTGTCGATCGATCCGGCCGATGCACGCGGCGCGTCGCTGGCCGAGGCCGCCATCCGCGGCACGACGCCCACGCCGCTCGACCGGATGATGCAGCGCCGCGCGGTCGAAATGGTCAATGCGCTCAAGGGCGGCGACCCGCGCCTGGTCAAGGCGCTGGCCAAGCGCCTGCTGCCGCTGGGGCAGATCAGGGACTAGCGCGCGCGCATCGCGGTTTCGTCCAACAGCATGGCCGGCGACCCTTCGCTGTTATCGAGCGATAACAGCGAAGGAACAGGGAAGATATTTTCTTTTCCTGTTTTTGTCCAGTTTTGTTGGATATATTATCTTTATATATCAGTATATTGGTGGGATCATCCCTGTTCCTGCATAACAGCGAACGGGCCGCGCATAACAGGGAACGGGCCCTCCGATAACAGCGAGGATCTTCGTCGGGGCGGGGACCGGACATCGTCCAACAGAGTCGCGGTCATGAGAAACAGCAGGCGGGCATGCAGGCTGCACCCGCCACCCGCGCTGTGGCACGATCTTCGCGCGGGTTGAATCGATCCGCGGCGCGCCGCGCCGATTTCGACCTGCGATTGCCGGGCACCTTCCGCGCTTGCATCCGGCGCGTCACCCGCATATGTGCCCCACCCTCGGTCGGGGCGTAGCGCAGCCTGGTAGCGCATCACACTGGGGGTGTGGGGGTCGCAGGTTCGAATCCTGTCGCCCCGACCAAGATTTCTCACACCGTTTCGATTGTTGCGCGGGCATCGGAAGTGCCCGTTTCCCTGCGCGCGCCTTGTATGGGTGGCGTACAAACTCTCAGTGAACGCCAACCTCAAAGCGGCGTTGGCAAGCATGGGAGTCAAGCGCTGCACAATGTCTTAAAGTGGGGGAAAGCAGTCGGTCCGCTTTGGAGCGATCCGACAGCGATAACGCGCGTTCGTTCATATGCGGGCGAGACTCTGGCCGATCCGGTCATCATAATGTCGGGGACTGGTCGTCGCTTTCCAAGCTTCGGCGGTGCTGGCGGTCAATTCGGCCACGCGGCCTTAAGGACCCGCCGGAAGGCTCAGCGTAAGGAGTGCGAGCAAGAAAAAGCAGGATGGAACCTATTGAAACTTGCCAGGCGTGTAAGACGGGTCCAAGCCTAGGCCGTAGATCGTCACGCATCGACAAATTATACAACCGAGATAGGCAGGGGGCCGAAATGGCAAAAACAAAAGTTTTCGTTAGCTACGACCATTCGGAAGACGCTCTATACAAACGTCTTCTACAAGCATGGGACGCTAACGCGAATTTTGATTTCGAGTTCGACAGTCGCGGGCCAAATGTCCCGATTAACAGTGACGATGCCGGGGTAATCAAGGCATCTTTGACGAAATTGCTGAAGTCTGCCACGCATCTGTTGGTAATTGTGGGCGAGAAGAGCAGTACCAGTGATTGGATGGCTTGGGAGATTGCCCGTGCGAAACAGTCCGACATCAAGCTCAAGCTGGCTGCGGTGAAGCTGAATAAGGGCAACGTCACGCCTGCGGGTCTGTTGAACGTCGGCACCTCTTGGGCGACCAGCTTCGAACGGGACCGGATCGTCGATGCACTCAACGACGCGAAAGTCGGATACTGATTCGCGGATAATCGGCGCCTGCCGGCTCGACCGCCCCTCGCGCGGTCGATCCGGCGCGCTCACCGTCATCAGGGATTTATCGGTGGTGATCGTATGACCGAAGATAGTCGTGCCATATGTTTCGTTGTGATGGGTTTCGGTAAGAAGACTGACTTTGAATCCGGGCGGACGATCGATTTGGATGCGACCTACGAGGCGATCATCGAACCAGCCGCAACTAAGCATAACCTGCGGTGCATTAGGGCGGATGAGATCACGCATTCCGGCATCATTGACACGCCGATGTACGAGATGCTGCTTCGGTCCGATCTCGTCATCGCCGACATTTCGACGGGTAACGTCAACGCAGTGTACGAGCTCGGGGTGCGGCATGCGCTGCGGCCAAACTGCACCATCATCATGAAAGAGCGCGAGGGCAGGCTCTATTTCGACCTGAACCACGTCAACACCTTCGAGTACGATCACCTTGGTGAAGATATCGGGGCGCGTGAAGCCCAGCGCGCCACCCGCGACCTGGGGATCCTGATTAAAGAGGTCATGGCGTCAGGCAGGACGGACAGCCCCGTCTACACCTATCTTCCGCGGCTCATGCAGCCCAAGCTCAGCGAAGAGGAGTTCTCGGATCTGGTTGACGAGACTGAGGCCGCGCAGGAGAGGCTTTCGGAACTGATGCAAAGGGGAGAGGCGGCGATGAAGGCCAGCGACCCCGAGGGCGCGGTCGAAGCGTTTCAGGCTGCCTCCCATCTAAAGGGTCCGGATCCGTTCATCACCCAGCAGCTGGGTCTTGCGACCTACAAGACGAAGAAGCCTTCGCCGTTGGAAGCGTTGATCGCAGGTCTGCGGATCATGGATCAGTTGAGCCCCGACGCGTCCAACGATCCGGAGACTCTCGGGATCACCGGTGCAATACGCAAGCGCCTCTGGCATCTGACGGGCGATCGTGCTCAGCTCGATGCCGCCATCCGCTATTACGGACGCGGCTTCGAGGTCCGGCGGGACTACTACAATGGCGAGAATTTGGCGCTGTGTTACGAGTTCAGGCAGGTGTTGCAGGCCGATCCGGACGAAGCCTTATATGACCGCTTGAGCGCCCGGAAGGTTCGGACGGTACTGTTCGAAACCCTATCGCTCCTCATTGAAACACCGTCCTTCGATGACCGATCCGACAAGCGCTGGGTGTTGGCGACGCTTGCGAACTGCGCATACGCACTCGGCAAGCCGCACGAGGGCGATCAGTTCGAAGGGAGGTTCATGGCGGAGCAGCCGGCAATCTGGGAGATCGAGACCTATGAGGATTCCAAGGCCCATGTCCGGGGTGCTTGTCCGCCGGACGCACCGGTGGCCGACATCCCGTCGCCGGGTGAGCTGTAGCTCCATGGTTACTAAAGCCGGCAGGCAGGTGCCATGAAGTTCCCCGCTCTCCATGCCGTGGCGGATCGCGCCTCCGACCGTCAGCAGTCGCTCTACTTCAGTCTAGTGCTTGCGGAATATGCAGCGCTCCTAGCGGTTGGCGTTCTCAGCGTGAACATGATCCCGGACGGGCGCTACATCATTCTGTACGGCGTGTTGCTGGGGGCTGCGCTCGCTACGCTTGTCGTCCGATCAGTCCTGAAGCCCGAAAAGCGCTGGTATCAGGCGCGCGCTTTGGCAGAATCGGTGAAAACCACCACGTGGAAATTCGCCATGGTCGCCAGACCCTTCGAGCACGACGGGGAGGATAGGCGCCGTCTGCGTCAGATGCTGCAGGAGCTGCTCGACGCGAACCGCAGCGTGGGCTCGCAGTTCGGCAACGGTGGCGCCGGAGGCGACCAGATCACCGGCGAGATGGAGGCGGTCCGCATGCTGCCCCGATCTGAACGGCTGGATGTCTACATGCGGGACCGCGTGGAGGACCAGCTCGATTGGTACAGCCGAAAATCTAAGTTGAATTCGACCGCGGGCCGGAGATTTGCGGTCATCCTCGGCTGCTTGTACGTGATCGCGTTCGTCGTCCTCCTGATCCGGCTGGACCAGCCCCAGTGGATCTACGCCCATCCCGATCCGCTGATCCTCCTCGGCGCCTCCGTTCTCGGATGGATGCAGATCAAGCGGTTCAATGAGTTGGGCGCCTCTTACGGGCTCACCGCCACCGAGATCGGAATATTGAAGTCTCGTGCTCCCGAGATCGCGGATGACGCCGCGTTATCGATCTTCATCGACGACGCTGAGGAGGCGTTCTCCCGTGAACACACGCAGTGGCTTGCCAGACGATCGGCCCTGCAAAACCGTCCGAATTGATAGAGCGGTCGTGGAACCAATCGTCATCGCCGGCGGCTGCTACTTTGAAGCCTGCGAAGCGCCCTACTGGCGAGCGCTAATTACGGTGACACGTGCAACAATCCCTTTACTCTACCAAGCGGCTTGCTAACCTCGGCAAATGGCCCGACTTCCCCGCATCGTGCTTCCTGGCCTTCCGCATCATGTGACGCAGCGGGGAAACCGTCGCGAGCCGGTGTTCTTCGAGGATGGCGATTATGAACTCTACCTCGATCTTCTGTCCGAAGCGGCGGGGCGATCGCAGGTAGCCATCTGGGGCTATTGCCTGATGCCCAATCACGTGCACATCATCGCCGTGCCGGGTGATGAGGACGGACTGCGCCGTACCTTTCGCCACGTCCACCGCCACTATACCGGCTATATCAATGCGCGGATGCGGGTGACGGGGCATTTGTGGCAGGGGCGATTCAGCTCGGTCGCGATGGACGAAGCGCATCTGGTCGGGGCGTTGCGCTATGTCGCGCTCAATCCGGTCCGGGCGCGGTTGGTCGAGCGGCCCGAGGACTGGCGATGGTCCAGCACGGCAGCGCACATCGCCGGCGCGAGCGACCGCTTCGTCGATGTGGTGCCGGGGCTCGATCGCGTGGGTGATTTCGCCGCTTTCCTGGGTGAGGAGTTCGACGAGGTGCTGAGCTATGCAGCTCTGCGCCGCGCGGAAAGTGTCGGCCGTCCGGTTGGGTCGAAGGCGTGGCTCGCCGATATGGAGGCCCGTACCGGCATGGCCCTCGCGCCGCGCAAGCGTGGGCCCGTACCGAAGGGTGGAGATGGAGTTTAGGGGTTATTGCACGTGTCACCGTAATTGGTGAACGGCAACAGGTGGTGGTCAGCGAACGCTCTTCACTGATTCGGGCGGTGGCGCAAAAAACCACGGAGGGCCAACTTCGAACTTCCAAATGTTAGTCATCTCAACCTGGCAAGGATACATTGCCAGATGCCCGAAAGCGCCAGGCTTCCGGGCGATTCGGCCCTTGCCTTCCATCCAATATTCGCCAGCATCTTGTGACTGTCCGCTGGCCTTGCGCAGCCGTTCGCGATCCGCCCGCGCGCTGTCGGTGAACTCTAGCCAGCAATATCTGCTCATGTCGTCCGTGCCATCACCGTGCACAGGTGCCGAGCAGTTTTCCCGAGCCTCAGGGCAGAACACGACGGCGCTCTGCTCGAAGCCGAACTGGAGTGCACCCCTAGATTGAGACAGTAAAATTAGGGACAGCCCTTTTGGAGGAGGGTTTGATGTCCAAGATTGTTCGACGAAGATTTGGCCGAGCGTTCAAGCTGGAGGTGGTCGCTCGCATGGCGGCGGGCGAGAGCGGGACGGCGCTATCGCGCGAGTTGGGGATCAAGCGGACGATCCTGTACCGTTGGCGTGATGCGGTTCGCGATGGTGGCGAAGAAGCGCTACGCGATGGCCCCGGCCGCCCCAACGGCGTGGAGAAGGCAGCGATGGCGCTGGCGCGAGGTCCGGCGGCGCGCGCGCGTGACCTGAGCGAAGCGCGGCAGCAGATTGCCGAGCTGGAGCGCAAGGTCGGCGAGCAGCAGGTGGCGCTGGATTTTTTCAGGGGTGCCTTGCAGCGTATCGAGGCGTCACGTCAGCCGAGCGACGGCAATGGCGTGACGGGGTCATCGCCCAGATTCAGGCGATGACAGGTCTGCAAGGCTGTGGATCGATGCTGTCGGTGGAGCAGTTGTGCCGGCTCTCTCTGGTGAGCCGGGCCGCTTTCTATCGGCGTTGGCACGATAGCGCCCCCAAGGTCGAGGAGACGGCGCTGCGCGATCGGCTGCAACGCCTTTGCATCACGCACCGGCATTACGGCTATCGCCGGATCGTAGCGCTGCTCAGGCGCGATGACTGGGTCATCAACCACAAGCGCGTGCTTCGCCTGATGCGGGAGGACAACCTGCTGTGCCTGAGGAAGCCACTGTTCCGGCCGGCCACCACAGACTCGCGCCATGGCTGGCGGGTGTGGCCCAACCTGGCGCGTCATCTGATGCCCACCGCCGTCAATCAGCTGTGGGTGGCGGACATCACCTATGTCCGCCTGGCCGAGGCGTTCGTCTATCTCGCGGTGATCCTCGATGCGTTCAGTCGCAAGGTGGTCGGCTGGGCAATGGCGGATCACCTGCGCGCGGAGCTGGCGCTCGATGCGCTTGCGATGGCGCTGGAGCGGCGCCCGGTCGTATCGGGTGCGCTGGTCCACCACTCCGACCGCGGCGTTCAGTACGCGTGTGGCGATTACATCGCCCGTCTGGAGGCCGTCGGTATCCTGCCCAGCATGAGCCGGATCGCCTGCCCGTATGACAATGCGATGGCCGAGAGCTTCATGAAGACGCTGAAGCAGGAGCAGGTAAACGGCGCAGACTACCGCGATCTCGCGCATGCCAGGGCCGAGATCGGCGCCTTCATCGAGCAGGTCTACAACCGACAGCGCCTGCACTCCGCCTTGGCCTATCTGTCACCGGACGAGTATGAAGAAATGTCGCCAGGGGTGCTGCGCAGCAGCCCCTCGCCATGACAGCAACGCGCTGTCCCTAATTATCGTGTCTCAACACTGGGGTGCACTCCAAACATGGCCTTGCCCTTAATTGGCGTCGTGTCGCCATATTCGGGGTCTCCGCCGACTTGGCTTGCTTGGCGATTCCCGAACGAAGGCCCGCTCGAGCAACCTGCGACCAGGAACGACAACGCGAGTACTTGCCATTGATGTTTGCCCATGGAGCAAAGGTACACCATGCTTCTATGTCCGCAACACGGTCGACAGCGGCCGATCCACGGTTGCCTGGACGAAGGGCATAGCCGACACCCCGGACGATACCGGGAAGGAGCGGCAGACTGCCGGCCCGCCGTGTGATGTCGAGGTCAAATCGCTCAACGACGTTCGGAGCGCGAGCGGCCAAAGGTCGCACCGCAGATTAGATCTGATCGCCGCCGACGCTCGCCGAGCGATGCAGACAAACGGCACCTATTAAACGGTGACACGTGCCGTTCCGCGCTACCGGTACATTCGAGCCGCCTCTGCCTTGAACAGCGTCTGATCCGGATCAGCCGCCCGGCCGGTAGGCGGAGTCGCGCGCGTTGATCGCGGCCTGCCAGACCCGTAGGACGTTGCCGCCCCACAGCTTGTCGATCGCTTCCGGCGAATAGCCGCGGCGTTTCAGCTCGGTCGTGACATTGGCGGTCTCGCCCACATCCGCCCAGCCGGTGACGCCGCCGCCATGGTTGAAGTCGGACGAGAGCGCGACGTGGTCGATGCCGATCCGCTTCACGGCATAATCCACCGCGTCGACCAGGTTGGACACCGTCGCGACCGGCTCCTGGCCGACAATGTCGTGGTAGCGCCGGTCATAGTCGGCCTGGCGATCGGGCGAGAGGAGCGTGCCGCCGGCGGGGGAAAGGCCGAATTCGGCCTGAAGGGCAGCGACCGCCTTCAGGGTGGCCGGGCTCCGCGCGCGCAGATAGGCGCTGAACGCGTTGATGCCGATCACACCGCCCTTTGCCTTCAGCGCATCGAGCTGCGCGTCGCTCAGGTTGCGTGTCGTGTCGACCAGGGCGCGGACGTCGCTATGGGTGGCGATGACGGGCGCGCGGCTGAGCGCCAGCACCTGGTCGAACGCCTGATCCGACAATTGCGAGACGTCGATCAGCACGCCGAGGTCGTTGAGGCGCTTCACCGCCTGGCGGCCGAGCGGCGACAGGCCCTGATGTTCGGCGGGCCGGTCGCCCAGTTGCAGCGCGGGGCGCGAGGAATCGGCGAACTGGTTGTGCCCGGCATGGACGAAGCCGAGGATGCTGACGCCCCGCGCGTGCCAGCGGTCGAAGGCGTTCAGGTCGTCGCCGAGCGGCCAGGCGTTCAACAGGCTCTCGACCACCGCGACCCTGCCGCTCGCGACGATGCGGCGGACATCGGCCGGGCTGCGCGCGAAGCCGGCAAGGGTGGGATTACGATCGGCAATGGCGTGGATCGCCGCGTCGCGGGCGACGAAAGCCTTCTGGGCGTCCGCGAGGGTGGCGGGATCGCGGGCGCCCTGCGGGACGAACAGCGCGATGGCCGCGGTGGTCAGTCCGCCCTTGCGGGCACGGACCAGATCGAATTGCGAACCCGGATCGGACAGGCCCGACCAGCCCGGCGCCACCGCCGATTTGGGAAGATCGATATGGGGGTCGAACACGATATTCTGCGCCGCGAGCGGGGTGGTGGCGAGCAGGGCGGCAACCAGGGCGATGGGCGCCGATATCATGAACCGCATGGTCAATTCCTTTGCTTGAGTCAGCGCAATTCGGGGTAGCCGGCGGCGGCGGCGTCGCTTTCGAGCGTGCGAAGCGGGGCGAACCGGTCGACGCCGCCGGGAACGATGTCCGCCAGGAACAGCGCGGCGCGGGTGTCGGCGAGGCCGGGATCGGCGGCGACATGCGCCAGCGCGATGCGCAGCGCAGCGACGGTCTCGATGCCGGTGTTGCGCGAGGTCACGAACGGGGGCGTGGCCGAACTGGCGGTGGTGGCGATGGTCTGGAGGGATTCGGTCAGCTCGGGTTCGGCGCGCGCGATCGCCGCGAAGCTGACCGCGTCGATCGCGGCGATATCGGCCTCCCCCATGACGATCGCGCTGAGGCTCTGGCGGTGCGCCCCGGTCTCGCGGACCTCGGCGAAGAAGCGGCCATTGGCGGCAAGCGGCGCGATGGCGGCGCGGAACAGGTTCAGGCCGGTGTTGGAATGGCGATCGTTGATCGCGGCCCGGCGATCACGATAGGCGTCGAGTGTCGTCGCGTCGCCCTGGCGAGTCACGAGCAGGCTGTGGTGCAGCGCGTCGCTACAGCCCGGCGCATCATAGACCGGGAGCGCCAGCACGCGCAGGGCGAGCGAGTCGTCAGTGACCAGCGGGAAGCCGCAGATCTGCCCGAACAGCAGGTCGGGATCATGCCAGCTGTCCTGGACCGAGCGGGTGCGATCGAGCCGGTCGGGCACGCCCGGGATGCCGCGGTCGCGCAGGATGCGCGCGAGTTCCGCCCAGAGCCGGTCGTTCGCCGCCCGCTGGCGGCCATGATCGTACATGCCGAGCGAGGCGATGCCGGTCCTCATGCCCGCTGATCGCCATGATGGGGGTGAAGCTGCACGTCATGCGCGTCGCGCGAGAAGCGCCGGACGATCTCGCCATAGCCGGCATAGCGCACCGTGCCGTCGCCGATCAGGCGGGCGCGGTGCGCGCGGTGATGCGCCGGCAGCCGGTACCAGGGCAGGCCGGGGCGGTCGTGATGCGCGGCATGGAGGTTGTTGTTGAGGAACAGCAGGGCCAGCGGGCCGCCCCGCTCGACCGTCGCGGCGCGCCCGCTGGTGGCGAGATCGGCGCGGTGCTCGGCATAGGAGCGCAGGTTGGTGAGCGCCATGCCGGGATAGACGAAGCACAGCAGGTAGCGGCCGATGCCGAGCCCGACATGGTCGAGCCAGACCAGCAGCAGCGCGACCGCCAGCAGATGGGGCACCCAATCGCGCAGGACCGCGAGCGGCGCCGACCGGGCGCGACGGACTTCCTCGCGCGCGAATTTGGCGATCGCGATTGGCGGGCCGAGCAGCAGGTGGCCGGGCAGCGTCGACTGGAGCCGGGCGGCGACCCAGTCGATCCCGCCGCGCCGGTCGACATAGCGGGATTCGGGGTCCTCGCGCGGATCGGTGATCGCCGGGCTGGCATGATGGGCGATATGGCTGCTGCGATAGAGCCGATAGGGAAGCCATAGCGACAGCGGGACGAAGCCGATCGCGCCGTCGATCCAGCGGATGCCGGTCGGGTGGCCATGGATCGTCTCATGCTGCAGCGATCCGTGCCAGGCGAGCAGCCAGCCGCCGATCAGCACGAGCAGCGGGGCGGGGATCGAGGCGTGCCAGAGCGTCGCGGCGATCCAGCCGCCATAGATCGCCACAGCGATGGCGATGGTCGGCCAGCCGATAGGTCGAACGGTCGGGGTGATGAACGGCGGGCGAGACAAAATCATGCGGTGCGGGGCCTTTCCCAAGGTCCCGCCAAATCTCCATCAATTTGATGGGATATTCAACGCAGGGAGGAATTGGGTGCGGCGAAGTTTTGCTTTTCCGGGATGAACGCGCGCGCACCACGCCTGGCGGCCGTCGCGGCTGGACCGGCCCCGTAAAACACTTTTCCTATATCATATATTTGATATAGGTCTGCGCCGACTCCACGCTCCGACATGGCAAAAGCCAGGGGGCGGCGGAGAGAAGAATATCCGGCGGCGCGCGCCGGTCCTTTTGGAGGGAGATGAGGATGCGTGTTCTGACGACGATGATGACCGCCGGGATGATGGGGGCCGCAGCGATGCTGGCGCATCAGGCATTCGCCCAAACCGCAGGGCCCCAGGGCGGTCCGCCCCCGGGCGCCCGCCCCGCGCCGCCGCCGCCGATCTTCGGCTGGGTGCCCAAAAAGACCCCGGTCCAGGCCTATGTCGCGCCGAACAAGCCGTGGTGGAAGCTCTCCGACGTGCTCGCGCTGCACAAGGGCCAGGCGACCTGGTCCCAGCCGATCGTGCGCAACAAGGACCTGATGGCCGACTGGCATCAGCTCGCGCCGGGCGGCAAGACCACCCCGGTGCTGTCGGCCGACAACCGCGTCGCGATGATCGTGTGGAGCGGCCAGGTGCGCGTCAACATCAAGGGCCAGGAGCCGTTCGTCGCCTCCAAGGGCTTCGAGATCAACATTCCGCTGCGCCTGCCCTATTCGCTCGAGACGGTCGGCGGCGAACCCGGCCTCTGGCTCGAGGTGCATCAGGCGGGCGACATCCCGATCTATCCGGTCGAGAGCACGCCGGACAAGCCGGCCGATGTGAAGGGCATCACCTATACCAAGACGATCCTGTCGGGCGGCGACGGCGTCTATGACGGGCCCAACAAGCCCTATCTCGACTATTACAAGGATGTCGTCGCCGGGGGTGCCCGCGCGGGCGCGTTCATCGCCAGCGACCACATGTTCGTGAACAACATCCGCGGCAAGGGCACGCCCACGCCGCCGCCGAGCAATCTCGGCCATTTCCATACCGACTATTCCGAGTTCTGGTTCGTGATGGAAGGCAAGATCGATTATCAGATCCAGGGCATTCCCGTGTTCACCGCGTCGCCCGGCGATGTGGTGACCGCCGAGGTCGGCCGCTGGCACCGCGCCAGCTGGGGCGGCACGGTCGGCGAGATGGCGACCCGCGTCGCGATCAACCCGTTCCCGCGCGGCCTGCACAATTACACGCCGGAATCGATGGGCCGGCAATAAGGGCGTCGATTCATCCTGTCGGACACCCCGCCCGCGAGAGCGGGCGGGGTTTCTTTTGAGGGCACGTCACCACCAGTCGTCACCGCGGACTCGCTCCGGGGCCGCGCGCCGCATGGCAACCAGCCTCCATTCCTGCGGGCCGATGGATGCCGGAACAAGTCCGGCATGACGGGACTGCTGGAATGGTCGTCAGGAATGTCGGCGCCTCAGCGCGCCAGGGCGGCGAGCTTTCCCGTATCGACCGAGGCCACGGCCTGTTTCAGCGTATCGATGCTCGGCGCATTGCCGTCGGCCGAGACCATGAAGCGGCTCGCGACCATCGTGCCATAGCTGCCATGGTTCGATTCAGTGTTCCATTTCTCGGACACCATCGCGCCGCCGACCATCTCGGTCTTCTCATAACCGGTCGCGGTCTGCTTGCTCGACTGCATGTTCATCGCGCCGCCCAGCGAAGCGAGCGCGCCGGCGGCGCCCATGTCGGTGACCGACAGGCTGAAGCTCTGATCGCCCGAGCTATAGCGCCCCTCGGCATGGCTGCCGGTGATCCCGCCGACGCCGCCGCTCTGCGATTCCACATCGCCGCGCGTGAAGCCGCCGATCGACGCCGGCAGCATCGCCTGAAGCGTGGCGGCGGGGATCGGCGTCGCCGTCCCGTTCTGCATCTTCTCGGTCGCCGCCTTCATGTTGGCGACGGCGGCGTTGGCCTTGTCGAGATCGACCTTGCCCACCCCCGGCAGGTTCAGCGATCCGCCGACCGTACCGCTATCGGTGGCGGCGCTGATCATCGGCCGCGCCAGTGAGGAACCGACCTGCGCCGCGACCGCGCCGCAGACCAGGAACAGGATGATCGCGACGAGCATCGTCACCACGATATAGGCCGTCGCCTTGCCCTCGGGCACCTTCATCAGGATCGGCAGGCCGACCCAGAGCAGATAGAGGCCGTACAGCCCGAGCAGGCTGAGCCAGGCAAGCGACGGGATGATCTGGAAGATGCCGGCCAGCCAGCCCGCGGTCCCGGTGAAGGCGGCGACCTTGAAGGCCGATACCGGGTTCCGGGTGCCATCGAAGCTGGGCGCCAGCGCGTTGATGATCAGCGACAGGAGATAGACGCCGATCAGCGCCATGACATAGCCGATCAGCGCGGTCCCGATCGCGGCGCCGATCGGCGGGCGATAGGTGACGCCGAGAAAGCTGTAGCCGAAGACGAGCGTGCCGATCAGCCCGGCAACCGGGCCGATTGCGGCCAGCGGCACGACCCACCCCGTATAGATGCCCTTGATCGTCATCGGTTCCGCGTCGATGCGCGGCCATTCCTGCGCGGGCGCGGTCAGCAGTCGCTTGATCCGTTCCACCATGTTTGTGGGTCGATCGCCTGGAATTTGCGTGGCCATTGCCTGCTCCCTGTTGCTCTCCCCCCTTGCGCGACCCTAGCCCGGGGCGTCCCGAAGGATAGGATCAAGGCGACATGCGCGGCGGTTTCGCCCCGATCCGGCCATATCACGGTTCGGGGTCGTTGGCCTTTCCGGAGACGCGGCGGCGCTATTTCAGGGCAGCGCTGTCCAGCTTCAGGGCGCTGGCCGGGATCAGCTCGAGGTTCGGATAGTCCTTCCTGAGTGCCTCGATGAAATCCTTCGAATCCCCTACCACGACGATGCTCGCCTTGCCCGGATCGAGCAGCGTGGCGGCCGCGGCCTGCACCGCTGCGGGATCGACTGCCGAGACTTTCGTGGTGAAGGCCTTGAGCTCGCTCAGCGGCACCTCCTGCACGACATAGTCGCCCAGCACGTCGGCGATGCCGTCGGTCGTCTCCACGCCGCGGCCGAAATCACCGATCAGCGTCGCCTTGCGCGGCTCGAGCTCGTTCGCGGGCACCGGCTCGGTGCCGAGCCGCTTCATCTCGGCGACCATGATCGCGACGGTTTCGGGCGCGGTCGGGTTCTTGGTCTGAGTCCGCGCCGAGATCGACCCCGGCATGCGCCGCGCCGACAGGGAGCTGCCCGCGCCATAAGCGAGGCCGCGCTTGATCCGGATCTCCTGGTTGAGCCGCGACGAGAAGCCGCCGCCGAGCACGGTGTTGGCGACGCTCGCCGGATAGAAGGCGGGGTCGCGCCGCGCGATGCCGGGGCGCGCGACGACCACGCCGGCCTGGCCGGCGCCGGGCATGTCGACCACGATCACACGCGGCTGGGGCGATGGCGGCGCGCCGGGTGCGGCGGCTGCCCGGGCAGCGCCGGACTTCCAGCCGGCAAAGTTCTTCTCCGCCAGGGCCCTGGCGGCAGCCGGGGTGATGTCCCCGACCAGGATCAGGGTCGTCTGGCCGGGTTGCCATGTCGCGCCATAGGCCGCGCGGATATCGGCGGCCTTGATCGCCTTGAGTGAATCGGGCGTCCCGGACAGGACATGGCCATAGGCCTGGTTGCCGTACACCGCGCGGCTCGCGACGAGGCCGGCAAGCTGGGCTGGATCCTTGAGCGTGACGGTGACGCCGTCGATCGCCTGGGCGCGGGCCCGCTCGATCTCCTCGTCGGCGAAGGCGGGGTTCCGCGCGACATCGGCGAGGATGGTCAGCGCGGGCGCGGCCTGGTCCGATTTCACCGTGACCGTGATCGACGAGCCGTCCCAGCTTGCATCGCTGCCGATCGACCCGCCAAGCGCCTCGACCTGCGCGGCGATCTGCGTGGCGGATCGAGTCCTGGTGCCTTTGGTCAGCAGATCGGCGGTCAGGTCGCCGACGCCGGCGCGGTCGGCCGGGTCGGCCGCGCCGCCGCCGGGCGCGACCAGCGTGGCGGTGATCAGCGGCAGATCATGCTTTTCGACCACCAGCACGCGCAGCCCGTTGGCGAGCCTGATCTCCTGCGGCGAGGGGATGGCGGCGGCGATCGGGGTCCCCGCCACGGGCGGCGCCAGGCGCTGGCCATCCGGGGCGGGCGTCACGATCGCGACATTGGCGGGCGCGACCAAGGGCGCGACCTGGACCGTCGAGGCGACCGTCACCGCATCGCCCTTGGCGCCCGCTGGCGCGCTCTCGGCCGGAAGATAATGGATCGCGGCCGAGCGTTCGTCGCGCAGATATTTCTTCGCGACGCGCTGGAGGTCGGCGGCCGTCACCTGGGCGATCTCGGCGATCTGGCGGTCGGACGCGCGCGGATCGCCGTTGATGATCACCGACGCGGCCAGCGCCGAGGCCTTGCCTTCCGCCGTCTCGCGGCCGCGGAGCACGCCGGTCAGGATCTCGTTCTTCGCTTCGGACAGCTCGGCGGGGGTGACCGGCGCATCGCGCAGCCGCGCCACTTCGCGGCGCAGCGCGGCTTCGCCGGCATCGGCGGTCTTGCCGCCGGCGAGGATCGCGAACACCGCCAGATTGCCCGGGCCCTGCTTGGTGTCGAGATAGGTCTCGGCGCTCTGGGCGAGCTGGTCGCGATAGACGAGCGTTTCGTACAGCCGCGAGCTTTCGCCCTGCGACAGCACGGCGTTCAGCACGGTCAGCGCCGGCATGTCCGCATTGTTGTCGGGCGGCACCGGATAGCTGATCATCACCGCGGGCAGCGGTGTGTTCTGTTCATAGACGGTGACATGCGTGGCCTTGGTCCGCTCGGGCTCGGTCACCGTCACGCGCGGGATCGGGCGATCCGGCTTCTTGATGCCCGCGAAATACTGGTCGACCCAGGCATCGAGCTGCTTCGCATCGAAATTGCCGGAGACGACGAGAATGGCATTGTCGGGCCGGTAATAGGTCGCGTGGAAGGCGCGGACATCGTCGATCGTCGCGCTTTCCAGATTCTCCAGGCTGCCGATGCCCGGCCGGGCATAGGGATGTGTCGTGTAGGAGATTTCCGGGAAATAGATCGAGAACAGCTTGCCATAGGGCTGGGCGAGGGTGCGCAGGCGCAGCTCCTCCTTCACCACGTCGCGCTCCGAGGCGAAGCTCTTGGGCTCGACCACCAGGCTCGCCATGCGGTCGGCCTCGGCGAACAGCAGCCGCTGCAGATGGTTGGCCGGCACCACCTCGTAATAATTGGTATAGTCGTCATTGGTGGAGGCGTTGTTGTAGCCGCCGACATCCTCGGTCAGCCGGTCCATCTGCTCCGAGACGAGGTTGCGTGTCGCCTTGAACATCAGATGCTCGAACATGTGCGCGAAGCCCGACCGGCCGGCGGGATCGTCCTTCGACCCGACATCGTACCAGACCTGCACCGAGACGTTGGAGGTGCCCGTATCGCGGATCGCGTAGACTTTCAGCCCATTCGCCAGGGTGCGCTCGGTGAAGTCGATCGGCTTCACCGCCGCGGCCGGCGCGGGCGCCTTTTGGGCCTGTGCCGAAAGCGGGAGCAGGGCGGCGCCGAGCAGAAGGGCGGCACGATAAAGACGCATGAACGACTCCGGTAAGGCGGAAGGATTGCCGCAAGGTGTCGCTGTGGGGTCGAGCTGTGTCAATTGCGTGAGACACCGCGCGGGCGCGCGGCGGCAGGGGCAAACTGTGTCCGATCTATTGAAACGCTCGTTCCGGGGTGCGATGCATGAGGGGGAGGAACGGAGGGGGACATGCGCATCATCATCTTGGCGACGGTGCTGGCGATGGCACCAGCCTCATCGGCGCTGGGCGCGCCGCAATCGGGTCGCCTCGTTTCGTCTACCGTCGGGTCCATCACGGCGGTCACCCCGGGCGAAGCTTTTTATGTCGAGGTCGGGGTGGTGCCGGTGATGGCGTTGCGACTTTCCCGACCTTTCAAAAGCAGCATGAAAGGCTCGATGGGCTTCCCCTTCGCCTTTTCGATCGACAGTGTCGTGCTGGTGAGCGCGGGCAGGAGCGCGGATGGGCGCTGGACCTATTTTACGCCCAGGGACAATGCTTTCACCGCGTCGCACGGTCTGCTGGGTTCAGTGATCGCGCCCGGCGATACGGTCGGTTTGCGAGTCAGCAAGTCCGGGGAACGCGAATGGTTCGTCGATAACTCGATTCACAACGGCTTCACCACCATCTGGACGCGCCGGGTAAAGGATACGGATCCTACCGTGACATCCGAGGTCGGTGGGATCGAGTCGGATGGAAATCCCGCGGAACGTCTCCTTTTTCTCGGTACCGACGGGGACAAGGTCCGGGTGCGTGAGGAAACCATTTCCACCCACGGTCTCCAGCGCGACGATTTCGTCTTTCCGATGGATGCGACCGGGCGTGGGGCGGGGGCGATCAAGGGCGCCGAGTTCACCTTCGTCGCCACACCGCAACGAGCGCTTTTCACGATCACCCGCATGATGGGAAGTACCGATCGCCAGGCCGTCCCTGAACCGCTTGAGCCAGATCCGCAGCCCCGAACCCTTCCTCTGTCCGGCGGCAGGACGAGGCTCTAGAGCGGCGATCGTTAAATCTGATCCGTTCGTCCTGAGTAGGGATCGAGTAGCCGAAGGCGTATCGAGAGCCCGTATCGAAGGACAGGTTGTCGCGCGGAACCTGTCCTTCGATACGCCCTCTCGATACGCCGCTGCGCGGCTACTCGATGGCTACTCAGGACGAACGGGTGGTGGTGGCTCTGATTTAATGCAAGCTACTCTAACGACCCGGAATAGCGCGCGCGCTTGCCGGAGCGCCCGGACCATTCGGGCCGATCTGCACTGCCTTGTCGTTGGCCGCGCGCTTCTCGGCGAGGGTCACGATGCCGTCGTGATTGGTGTCCATGCCGTCGAACGCCGCCAGGGCGCGGGCGCCGGCCTCCTTGCGGCTGAGCCTGCCGTCATGGTTGACGTCGACCGCGTTGAACGCGGCGGTCGCGGCGTTCAGCATCTTCTGCGCCTCTTCCCGCGTCGGCGCGCCGGGGGTGCCCGGCGGCGTGCGGTTCAGCACCGCGCCCATGCGCTTGCCGAACTCCGCGCGGCTCATGAAATTGTCCTTGTCGGTATCGGCGCGGTCGAACACCTCCTTGACCTGTGCCTCGACCTGCGCGCGCGTCACGGGGCCGGTCGTCTTCCCCTGGGCGCCGAGCGGCGGCGCGAGGGCGATGGCGGCGAGCGCGGCCGTTCCGGCGAGAGCGATGGGGCGCATGATATTCCTTTCACGGGCGCGCCGGTGGGACCGGCGCACGGGGCATGTCCGGGCATGCGATAGGCGCGGCAAGCTATCCGCAGCGTGAACGCGCCGGGAAATCAGCCGGTCTGCACGAGGAAAGAGATGACGATCAGGGTGGCTACGCCCGCGGCGATACTTGTCGTCCAGCCCATCGCGCGAGACCGGGTCCAGCCGCTGGCGCCCAGGCTGAACAACAACGCCAGCAGCGCCAGCATGAAACTCAGCGTCATGCCAATCTGTGCCGTGCCGGCCAGGTGCGCGGCGTGCGCGGGCGCGTCGGGATGAAGCGCCGCGATCAACATGGTCGAGCCGACCACGGCGACGATGAAGCCGACCGCGGAAACCGCCGCTCCAACAATCGCCGCGGCCGCGGGACGGCTGCGCTGTCCGGCGGTGAGGAAGGTTGCGAGATAGGTCGCGGCGAACCCGCCGAGAAACGCGCTCAACGCGCCGATCTGCGTGGCGAGCGTCGAGAGATAGGCGGGGGCGAGCTGCTGCATGGCGCGATGGTAGGGCGCGACGGCCGCGACGCAAGCGAGAGCGTGTCGGCGCGCGTGGTGGCGCGGCGTCGCCCTTGCAAAAAATCTATGACGGCAAATTGAACGCGGTGGGGATTGGCAATCGTCTGCCGTGACGCTCCTGCTCTTGGGGAAACGCCTCTCGATCGGCGCCGAGCTGCAATGGACTGCCCAAATGGCTTGTAAATCTACGGCGGCCATATTTCGCATCAGTATTGTAACCCTGCAACACAAGATGGAATCGAGCAGCCCGGACACTTTACAAAAGTTACCGCAAGTTACAGCCTATTATCATCCGGGGCGTGTAATAGCACCCCCGAACAGGCTGCACGTCTAAAGTGCGTAACTCGGGGAATCTGTTCCAATGTCAGTAAATACTCTTTCGCGCTTGCGGGCAGGCGCGGCTCCTATTGCTATGCTCATCGCCGTGGCGGCGGCGCCGGCCTTTGCGCAAACTGCGCCTGCCGACACCGCCGACCAGTCGGCCGAGGCAGCGGACGCGCCCGATATCGTGGTGACCGGATCGCTGTTCCGCCGCACCGACACCGAAACGCCGTCGCCCGTCACCGTGCTGACCGCCGACAATCTCGAAAAGGCCGGTATCACCACCGTCAACGACGCGATCCGATCGGTCTCGGCCGACAGCGCCGGCTCGATCGGCACCGGTTTCCAGAGCGGCTTCTCGGCCGGCGGCGCCGCGGTCTCGCTGCGCGGTCTCGGCGTGTCCTCGACCCTGGTGCTGATCGACGGCCTGCGGTCGACCAACTTCCCGATCAACGACGATGGGCACAATGCCTATGTCGACCTCAACTCGATCCCGTTCAGCCTGATCGAGCGGGTCGAAGTGCTGAAGGACGGCGCGTCCTCGACCTACGGTGCCGACGCGATCGGCGGCGTGGTCAACCTGATCCTGAAGAAGCAGTTCACCGGCATCTCCGGCAGCGTCGCGGCCGGCGTGGCGCAGGAAGGCGATGCGGGGCATCAGCGCGCCGACCTCTCGATCGGCTATGGCGACTATGCCGAGAAGGGCTGGAATTTCTACGTCAACGGCGAATATCAGCGCGACGGCCGGGTGACCAACCATAGCCGCGGTTTCCCGTACAACACGACCGACCTGAGCTCGATCGGTGGCCTCGACAACAACACCGCCGACAGCACGCTGACCACCGCGACACCGAACGCCGTGGTGGTGCGCACCAACCAGACCGACCTGAACAATCCGCTGGCGGGCGGCACGGCGCTGTTCGCGAGCGGCCTGCAACCCAACGGGTCGGCCTATAGCAACTATACCTCGCTGAACCTCAACTGCGCGCGCGGCAGCTATACCGTCGCGACGGGCGCGGCCCGCGGTACGGGCTGCAAGCACGACCTGGTCGACGAATATTTCCAGCTCCAGCCATTGCAGGAACGCTATGCGTTCAACGGCCGGCTGAGCATCCGGCTGAGCGACAATATCGAAGCCTATATCACCGGCAGCTATTCGCATGACTTCGTCAGCATCCTGAACGCACCGCGCGCGCTGCGCGCCACGCAGCCGTTCGGCGGGGCCCCCGCGCTCGCCTCGAGCAATCCGGGCATCGTGCTGCCGGTCTATGTCTGCGGCACGGGCACCAATTGCGCGACCGCCGCCGACCGCCGCCTCAACCCGAACAACCCCTATGCGGCCGCCTTTGCCAATGATCCGGCGAACGGCGCGGCGCGCATCTATTATCTGTTCGGCGACATCAAGGCGGGCAGCGACCGCAGCAACGAGGTGATCCGCGGCGCAGCCGGCCTGCGCGGCAGCTTCGAAGGCGGGTGGGACTGGCGCGTCGACGCGGTAGGCGCGAAGGACAATCTGAGCATCACGCAATATGGGTTCATCAACATCCCGAACCTGCTCAACGCGATCAACACCGGCGCCTATAATTTCGTCGATCCCTCGCTGAACAGCGCGGCGACCCGCAGCTTCGTCTCGCCCAACGTCACCACGCCCTCGACCTCGTCGATGGTGTCGCTCGACGCGTCGATCACCAAGTCGCTGCTCGAACTGCCGGGCGGTGCGCTGCAGCTCGCGATCGGTGGCCAGATCCGGCGCGAGACGCTGACCAACAACAACCAGAATGCGCGGCTCGACACCTATACGCTGACCACCTCGTCGGCGTTCGGCAAGCACACCGTCTCGGCCGGCTATTTCGAAATCGACGCGCCGGTGCTCGACATCCTCGATCTCACCGCGTCAGGCCGGTACGACCATTATTCGGAAGGGTTCAGCCACTTCTCGCCCAAGGTCGGCTTCAAGTTCACGCCGATCAAGGAACTGGCGATCCGCGGCACCTATTCGCAGGGTTTCCGCGCCCCGACCTTCGCCGAAAGCAACCCGCTCAGCCAATTTGCCGGCTTCTCCACCTTCACGCCGCCGGCATCGTTCCTGGCGGTGCATGGCGGGGTCCAGGGCAATACCAACCCCTATGCCCAGGCCTATCAGCTCGGCTCGGGCCTGGTCGGCAATCCCAATCTCGAGCCCGAGACCTCGCGCAGCTTCACCGCGGGCGGGATCTTCCAGCCGGTATCCTGGCTGAGCTTCACGGTCGATTATTACAACGTGAAGAAATCGAACCTGATCGTTGCCGGCCCGGCCACCGGCGATGCGCGCAACGCCTATTACAGCAAGTCGACCCTGGCCGAGGCGATCGCCGCGGTCGCGGCGGTCGGGCCGGGCTATTCCGTCAACGTCGTCGACGCGCCCGATCCGCTGTTCCCCAACGCGCTGCCGCGCGTGCTGATCATCAATGCGCCGTTCGTGAACGCCAATTATGCGATCACCTCGGGCATCGATTTCTCGGCCACCGCCAGGATCCCGATCAGCGACGGCATCCGCTTCACCAGCCGGCTCGAAGTGACCGACGTGCTGCAATATGATCTCCACACGGCGACCGGCGTCCAGAAATTCGCCGGGACGCTCGGGCCGTACGAGCTGTCGTCGGGCAACGGCACGCCGAAATGGCGCGGCAACTGGCAGAACACGCTGGAGGTCGGCAATTTCTCGCTGACCGCGACGGCCTATTATGTCGGCCGGATCAAATCGATCGCCAATGACGAACGCGTGGGCGACGATTGCACGCTCAACAACCAGTATGCCACCGGCGACACGGCGAAGGGCGCGCAATTCTGCTATATCCACAGCTTCATCAATACGAACCTGAATGCACAGGCGCGCGTCAACGACACGTTCACCCTGTTCGTCGACGTGGGCAATCTGTTCAACGCCCGGGCACCGATCGCGCCCGGCGCCTATGCCAGCGCGCCGAACTTCCTGACCAGCTGGCATTATGCCGGCCTGATCGGGCGGACGTTCAAGGCGGGGGCGAACTTCTCCTTCTGATCCGTTCGTATTTCTGACACGGGGCGGTTCCGCGAGGAGCCGCCCCTTTTTGTGTCAGTCGCAGGCCCAGGGAGCATGGGCCAGCGCTGCGGCAAGATGATCGATCACGGCCTGGACGCGCAGCGGCCGCAGCGGCGAGGGCGGCATGATCAGGTGGAGCGCCAGCGGCGGCGGCGTCCAGTCCGGCATCGCGATTTCGAGCGTGCCTTCGCCCAGCTCGCGCCAGACGAGGAATTCGGGCTGGATCGCGATGCCCTGGCCCGCAACCAGCGCGGGACCGAGCATATCGGCGTTGTCGGTCCACATCGCGACCGGCGGCTGGACGACCTCCTCGCCGAATTGCGGATGGGCGAAGCGCCAGGAGCCGGGGGTCGCGCCGCCGGTATAGGCAAGGGCGCGGTGGTCGCGCAGCTGCGCGGGATGCGTCGGGCGGCCCAGCGCATCGAGATAGGCCGGCGACGCGACGAGAAGCAGCCGCACGGTGCAGAGGCGCCGCGCGAGCAGGGACGAATCCCCGAGCCGCGCGATACGCAGCGCCAGGTCGAAACCCTCGGCGACCAGATCGACCTGGCGATCGCTGAGCGCGAAATCCAGGATCACGTCGGGATAGGCCGCGAGAAAGTCCGGCAGGGTGGCCGCCATATAGCCGATGCCGAAGGAGAGCGGTGCGCTGATCCGCACACGGCCGCGCGGGATCGCGAGTTGCTCGGCTGCTTCGTCCTCCAGCGCCTCGCCCTCGCGCAGGATCCGCATCGCGCGGTCGAGCGAGCTGCGCCCGCCCTCGGTGAGCGACAGGCGCCGCGAAGTGCGCGCCAGCAGTGAGATGCCCAGCCGCGCCTCCAGCCGGCCGATCGCCTTGGAAACGGTGGGATTGGACAGGCCGAGCTCCTGCGCGGCGCGCGCGAAGGAGCCGAGTTCGGCGACCTTGGCGAAGATCGCCCAGGCTTCGAGGTCGGGCAGGCGACGTGTCATTTTCGGCAATGATAAGATGCCAACGTTTCTATTTCGTCAAGTCGGCTTTGCCGCCATTTTGTCCCCAACGAAGCAACCCACCGCTTTTACAAGGAGATACACCATGATCGATCGTCGCCCCTTTGCCAGCCTCGGCGGTGCCAATCACGGCTGGCTCGATGCCAAGCATCATTTCTCGTTCGCCGGCTATTATGATCCCGCCCGCATGGGCTGGGGCCCGATCCGGGTGTGGAACGACGACACGATCGCGCCGGGCACGGGCTTTCCGCCGCACCCGCACGCCGACATGGAAATCATCACCTATGTCCGCGACGGGGCGATCACTCACCAGGACAGCCTGGGCAATATCGGCCGCACCGAAGCGGGCGACGTGCAGGTGATGAGCGCCGGGTCGGGCGTCCGCCATTCCGAATATAATCGCGAACCCGGCACCACCCGGATCTTCCAGATCTGGATCGAGCCGAAGACACGCGGCGCCGCACCGTCCTGGGGTGCCAAGCCTTTCCCCAAGGGCGATCGTTCGGGCGGGTTCGTCACCCTGGCGAGCGGTTTCGAGGGCGATGGCGACGCCCTGCCGATCCGCACCGACGCCCGCATCCTCGGCGCGACGCTGAAGGCCGGCGAGACGGCGGACTATGATCTGGGTGCCGGGCACCATGCCTATCTCGTGCCGGCCAAGGGCGTAGTCGAGATCAACGGCGTGCGCATCGATGCCCGCGACGGCGCCGCGATCAGCGACGAGACCCGCCTGCGCGTCACGGCGATCGAGGATGCCGAAATCGTCCTCGTCGACGCTGCCTGAACCTGACGACCAACCACGACCACCAAGCAAGGGAGAATGACCATGAACACCATCACCACCCAGGACGGCACCGAGATCTTCTACAAGGATTGGGGCCCCAAGGACGCCCAGCCGATCATGTTCCACCACGGCTGGCCGCTCAGCTCGGACGATTGGGACGGGCAGATGATGTTCTTCCTCGCCAAGGGGTACCGCGTCATTGCCCATGACCGCCGCGGCCATGGCCGTTCCTCCCAGGCGGCCACCGGCCACGACATGGACACCTATGTCGCCGACGTGATCGAACTGACCGACGCGCTCGACCTGAAGAATGCGATCCATATCGGCCATTCGACCGGCGGCGGCGAAGTGGCGCGCTATGTTGCCCGAGCCAAGCCCGGCCGGGTGGCCAAGGCAGTGCTGGTCAGCGCGGTCGCGCCGATCATGGTGAAGACGGCGAGCAACCCGGACGGTGTGCCGATGGAAGTGTTCGACATGGTCCGCGACCAGACCGCCACCAACCGGGCGCAGTTCTTCTACGACTTCACCTTGCCCTTTTTCGGCTACAACCGTGACGGCGCGGAGATCAAGGAAGCGGTGCGCAACAACTGGTGGCGGCAGGGCATGATGGGCAGCGCGTTGGCACATTATGTCGGCATCGCCGCCTTCTCCGAGACCGACTTCACCGAGGACCTGAAGGCGATCGCGGTGCCTACCCTGGTGCTGCACGGCGAAGACGATCAGGTCGTGCCGTTCCCGACGACCGGCAAGCTGTCCGCCGGGATCGTCAAGAATGCGGTGCTGAAGTCCTATCCGGGCTATCCGCATGGCATGCCGACGACGCATGCCGACGCGATCAACGCCGACCTGCTCGCGTTCATCCAGGGCTGAACAACGGCGCGCGGCGGAGCGAAAGCCCCGCCGCGCGCCTTGTTGTCATCAATACTCGGTCATTGAATCTTAAAGCCTACCATGTTAGTGGGATTTTAGATGAGCGAGACGAATCGTCTGCCCACGACCTGCCCGGATCACCCGGTCTGGGCCTCGCTTTTCCCCTATATCATCGGCCCCGAGGATGCGGCGCTCTCCTTCGCGGCGCGGCTGGCGCGCGAGAATGGCTGGAGCCTCGCTCATGCCGGGCGCGTGATCGGGGAGTACAAGAAATTCTGCTTCCTGGCGGTCACCGGCGAGACGGAGGTGACACCCTCCGACGCGGTCGACCAGGCCTGGCACCTGCACCTGACCTATAGCCGGGATTATTGGGAGCGTTTCTGCCCCGAGATCCTCGGCCGCCCGCTGCATCATGGCCCGACCGCGGGCGGCGCGGGCGAGCGGGGCCGCTTCTTCGATCAATATGCCGAAACGCTGAAGCGCTACGAAGGTGTGTTCGGCGAGGCACCGCCGGCGGATATCTGGCCGGGCGGGGCGCGGCGGCTGATCGACGATCCCAGGGCGCGCCGGGTCCACCCGCGCGACGCCTTCATCATCCCCAGGCGCACGGCGCTGCTGTTCCTTTTCACGATCCTGCTGGCAGCGGCGGTCCTTGCGTCTGTGGTGTCACGGTAGAGGAGCATTGATGATGTCTCTCGGACCTTTCGACCTGACTGCCGAACCGTTCCTCCAACTCTACATGATCCTGTTCGCGACGGTGATCGTCGCGGGCTTCGTCATTCCGCGCTGGCTCCGCCCCGACGGACGGTCGGCCCGCGTCACCGATACGCGGCAGCTCGCCTATCTGGCGGGCGGTGCGACCCGCTTCGCCGATGCGGTGGTGACCCGGCTGCTGGCGGCGCGGGCGCTCGTCCTGATCGGCAAGAAGAGCTTCCATGTCGCGGCGCGCAGCGGCGGCGATACGCCCGCCGACCGCAGCGTGCTGGCGATCCCCGGCGAGGTGCGCTGGCCGGTGATCGAGATGGCGCTGAAACCCTATGCCCAGCCGGTGCGGAGCAAGCTGGTCGCGGCGGGCCTGATGATGGACGACGGGCTGACCCTGCAGATGCGCTTCTGGCAGACACTGCCCTATCTGCTGCTGCTGGTCTTCGGCAGCATCAAGCTGCTGGTCGGGGTCGAACGCGACCGGCCGGTGGGGTATCTGACCTTGCTGCTGATCCTGACCGCGGTCTTCGCGGTGATCCGCTGGGTCGCGGTCGATCGACGGACCCGGGGCGGGCATGCGGTGCTGAACCGCGCCCGGGACGATGCCGATCGGCTGCGGCGTGCGCCAACCGCCGACGAGACCGACCGTGCGGTGGCGCTGTTCGGGACCAGCGTGCTGATCGGATCGGGGCTGGGCGACTATCACACACTACGCACCGCGAGCTCGGGCGACAGCGGCGGCGGCTCGAGCGATGGCGGCGGCGGAGGGTGCGGCGGTGGCGGGTGCGGCGGTTGCGGCGGGTGACCGCCGGCCGCAAGGGTCAGCGCTTTTGGCGCGACCTGTTGGCGTAGAGCAGGGCGGCGACGACGGCGGCGGAGCCGATGCCGAGCCCGATGGTCGTCAGCGGCCAGCGCTTCGCCTTGGCGGCATCGCCGGTCGCTGCCGCGGCTTCGCGCTGCTCTTTGGCGGCGCGGGTCGCAGCGAGGATCTCGTTGGTGTCGTCCTGGTCGTCGGTAGCCAAGTCACTCTCCCTTGGGCGGGCCAGCATAGTCCCGTCTGAACGCATCGGCAAAGGCCGTGATCCGCCCGTCCGCTATCGCGCCGCGAAGATCGGCCATCAAGACCTGATAAAACCACAGATTATGCTCGGTCATCAGCATCGCGCCGAGAATCTCCCCCGCGCGCACTAGGTGATGGAGATAGGCGCGGCTCCAGGTGTTGCAGACCGGGCAGGGGCAGGCCGGATCGAGCGGACCGGTATCCTCGGCGAACTTCGCGTTGCGGATGTTGATCGGGCCGGTGCGGGTGAAGGCCTGGCCGGTGCGGCCGGAGCGCGTGGGCAGGACGCAGTCGAACATGTCGATCCCGCGCTCGACCGCGCCGACGATGTCGTCGGGCTTGCCCACGCCCATCAGATAGCGCGGCTTGTCGGCGGGGAAGCTGGCCGGGTGCGAAATCGAGGCAGCCGAACATCGCCGCCTGCCCCTCGCCGACCGCGAGGCCGCCGACCGCATAGCCGTCGAACCCGATATCGGTCAGTGCCCGGGCGCTTTCGCCGCGGAGCTGTTCGTCGAGCGCGCCTTGCTGGATGCCGAAGATCGCCGCGCCCTCGGCGTGCGCGCCGCCGCCGTCGAAGGCGTCGCGGCTGCGCTTCGCCCAGCGCATCGAGCGGGCCATGGCGGCGGCCTGCACGTCCTTGGTCGAAGTGGTCGGCACCAGCTCGTCGAACGCCATGACGATGTCGGAACCGAGCAGCCGCTGGATCTCGATCGAGCGTTCGGGCGAGAGGGTGTGGCGGGTGCCGTCGAGATGGCTCTTGAAGGTGACGCCGTCCTCGGACCGGGTGGTCAGGTCGCTGAGGCTCATCACCTGATAGCCGCCGCTGTCGGTGAGGATCGGGCGGTCCCAGCCCATGAAGCCGTGCAGCCCGCCGAGCCGGGCGACGCGCTCGGCGCCGGGGCGGAGCATCAGGTGATAGGTGTTGCCGAGGATGATGTCGGCGCCGGCGGCGCGGACATCGGCCGGCTTCACCGCCTTGACCGTGGCGGCGGTGCCGACCGGCATGAAGGCGGGCGTGCGGATCGTGCCGCGGCGCATCGCGATCTCGCCGGTGCGGGCCTTGCCGTCGGTGGCGTGGATGGTGAAGTCGAAACGGGGGGACATGGCCTGCCCTCTAGCGGCGGAAGTCGGCGCCTGTCGACACGCATCGCTTCGCCGGCCTAGACGTTGCGCCATCATGGCCGACGAACGGACGGAAAAGCTGCGCGAGATGGCGCGGCATCGCGGGCTGAAGCTGAAGACGTCGCGCAGGCGCAAGCCGGGCGGCGATTTCGGGCGCTTTGGGCTGGTCGATGCGGCGGACAAGCCGATGCTGGGGATCGGCGACAAGGGGCTGGAGGCGAGCGCGGAGGAGGTCGAGGCCTATCTGCGCGACGTGGAGCGGGCGACATGGAAGAGTTCGGCGGGGTCGATAAAGGCGCGGAAGAAGGTGGCGCCGCCGCCTGAGCCCGAGCCTGAGCCTGAGCCTGAGCCTGAGCCTGAGCCTGAGCCACAACCCAAGGCCGCCCCCAAACCGAAGCCGGCACCAAAGGCAAAACCCAAGCCGAAATTCAAGGTCGCGGTCGCCAACCTGTTCGCGAAGCTGCCTGCCGCCAAGCGTGCCGAGGCCTTTACCGAGCTGCTCGACCGTCCGGGCGTACGCATCGAGCGGATCGTGTCGAACGGTCAGGCGACGCCCGAGGACGAGCCGATGGTGCAGGAACAGTACGAATGGGTCATGCTGTTGCAGGGCGAGGCCGGGATCAGGATCGAGGATTCGGTGGCGGTGACGCTGAAGCCCGGCGATCACCTGACGATCGCGGGCGGGCAGCGGCATTGGGTGACCTATACCGCCAAGGGCGCGCCGACGGTTTGGCTGGCGGTGCATATCGGCTGAATTCCTTCCGCCTTCCCCGGCGGAGGCCGGGGTCCAGTCGGGAAGGCTGAAGTTATGACGCGCAGCGCCAGCCAATGGGCCTTCCCCAACTGGACCCCGGCCTTCGCCGGGGAAGAGTGAAAAAGCCTAGAGCGCCAGCTCCCAGATCTCGCCCTGCTCGGGTTTGCCGAAGCTGTGATGCACCTCGGTCTTCACGATCTGGAACCCGGCGCCGGCATAGATGCGCCGCGCGCTCAGCAGCACGCTGTGAGTCCATAACCGCAAGGTCTTGTAGCCTGCGTCGCGCGCGAAGGTGACGCAGCGGCCGACCAGGTCGCCGCCGATGCCCATGCCGCGCGCCCAGGGCTCGACATAGAGCAGGCGAAGCTGGGCGACGCCGTCGCCGACATCGACCACGAAGATCGAGCCGGCCATCACGCCGCCGCTTTCGGCGACCCAGCATTGCTCGCGGTCGGCCTGATAGTCGCGGAGAAAGGCCGAGGTGACGTCTCCCAGCAGCGCCTCCATCGGGGCGCCCCAGCCATGGCTTTCGTCATAGAGGATCGCCTGGCGCGCGGTGATCATGCCCATGTCGCCGGCGCGGAAGGTGCGGATATCATAACCCGCCGCTTCGCTGGTGCCGAGCAATCCGCGCGCGGTGTCGAGCGCGGTGACGAGCACGCGCCGGTCCGCCTCGGCCAGCGGCGCGATGCGGTGTTCCAGCACCTCGCGCTGGCGCTTGTCGAGATCGGCGAACATCTCGCGCCCGGCTGCGGTCAGCGAGATCGGGCGGCGCCGGGCGTCCTCGCCGCGGCCGCGCTCGATCCAGCCGCTCGCCTCGAACTTGCGCAGCATCCGGCTGGCATAGCCGGCGTCGAGCCCGATAACCTCCTGCAGGTCGGTCGCCACGGGCTGGTCGCGGGTCGCGATCTCATAGAGCAGCCGCCCTTCGGCGAGCGACAGGGCGCTGCCGAGGAAGCGCTGATCCAGCGCGCCGGAGAATTTGGTATAGAAGCGGTTGAACGCGCGCAGCGCGGGAATGGTCGAGTCCATGTCCCCTTGATGCGACTGATACTTGACGATGTCAAGTAATCACGGAGGTGCGAAGCGCTCCAGCATCTCGTAGAAAATCATGTCCGCCGCTGCCTGGGATCCCATGTCGATCACGCCCTTCGGCTCCGCTTCAGCGATGGCATATTCGGCCTCGACGAACGCTTCGATCTCGGCGGGCATCGGTGCCAGGCCGAGCTCGCGCGTTTCCGCCTTGCGTGCGATGAGATCGGCGATGATCGTCCGGACCTGCGCCGGCGGTTCGCATTCGGCGGTCAGGGTCGGGAAATGCATCGGCGGCGTGGCGTCGGGGTGGTGGCGCATCCAGCGCAGCACCGCGGCCGGGCGCAGGATGTAGAAGAGCCGCTTGATCGCGATTCCATCCCCGTCGCTCGCGCGCTTCCATTGCTGCAGGCCGAGATGGAGATAATGGCGCCGAATCAACGGCAACGGCGCATAAGCGTCGGCAAAGGCGAGCAGGGCATCGCGGAAGGCGGGATCACCGCGATAGACGATCGGGGAGCGCAGCCATTCGATCGCGACCGCATTGCCCTTGACGATCAGCCGCAGCGCCTTGGCGATATCCCATCCATTGACATCGAGCAGCCCGTCGAGCGGCGTCTCGATCACGTCGCGCTGCGGCCAGAGCGTCAGATAATCCTGGCGGCGCCGGACAAACAGGAAGCGGCAGTCATAATCGCTGTCGGGCGAGGCGAAGCCCCACGCGCGGCTGCCGCTTTCGATCGCGAGCGGCATCGAGACCCGCTCGTCGCGCACGATCGCCTCGAGCCGACCATCGATCGCCGCGACGGTCGCCGCGTCGAAATCACCGGGAATCGACCGCATCAGGCCTGCCGCTGCTCGCTGCCGCTCGCACAGGCGCCGCCGAGCAGCAGTCGGGACACTTCGTCGGGATGCTCGAAGAACAGGTCTGGCGCGGCGTTCACCAGCGCCTCGCGGTGGGCATAGCCCCATAGCACCGCGCCGGCGGTGACCCCGGCCTTGCGCGCGGCGGAAATGTCGCGGGTTTCGTCGCCGATCGCGATCGCCTCATAGGGCTCGACATAAGCGCGGCGCAGCACCCTGCGATAACGCGGGGCCTTGCCGAAAAGCGAGGCCCCGCATTCGAACCAGTTGATCCGCGCGACGTTCGCCGGGCCGAGGATGGCACGCGCGTTCGGCTCGGAATTCGAGGTGACGAGCGCGATCTTGAACCCCGCCCCGGCCAGGTCGCGGAGCAGCGGCTCGACGCCGTCGAACAGCGCGATCTTGTCGGTCTGCTCGGCAAGCCGCGCATGGAGATAGCGGCCGATCCCGGGCAGTTTCCAGCGTGGGATGCCGAGATAGCGAATCACTTCACGGCTGGTGCGGCCGCGCAGCATCTCGACTTCCTCGGGGGTGACCCGGCGGAAGCTGAAGCGCTGCGCCAGCTGGTCGGACATCGAGAGGAACCAGTCGCCGCTGTCCGCCAGCGTGCCGTCGAAATCGAAGATCACCAGGCGATAGCGGCGCGATTCCGCGCTTGCCGTGATGCCTTTGTGGCCGTCCGGAGTGGAGCAGTAGTTCACGCTACTGCCTTGGCCTGGGGGCAAGCGCAGCAGCGGTGAGGATCGGCATGCGCATCTCGGAGGCCTTTTTCACGGGTCAGCAGGGTGGCGGTGCCATGGGCGCACAAGCGATAGCGCAATCGAACCGCGTGGCGATAGCCGTTGCACGGTTTTAGGTGAATCGATCCTCCAGGGAGAAGGAGCGATTATCCCACCATATCCCAACCATATTCATTGCACGGCCCGGTCTCCCGCCTGATACTGTTCGCCGGCCCCGTCGGAACGGGTGTCCAGGGCCAGGGGAGCGAAGGATGGCCGAGAAAGCCGGCCCGGACGAGGCCGTTTCGACGAGGCACGGCCTCTCCATGGGGCAGAAATATATCGGCTTGAGCGTGACCTTGCTCCTGCTGATGCTGGCGGCGGCGGTCTATTCCTTCGTCCAGGTCAGCCTGGCCAGCGACGAGACCCACCTTCTCACCGACGTGGTCGAGCCGCTCGATCATGAATTGAACGATCTCGCGCAGAACGCGTCGGCTGAAGCGCTCTCGGTCGAACGGGCGCTGCGTTATGGCGGCCCGCAGATCAACGATCCGGTGCGCGCCAAGGAGCAGGCGAGCCGCTTCGCCGCGCTGTCCGATCATGTCGGTGCGAGCATCGTCACGCTTGCGCGGCACATCGCCGCCTATGAAACCCGGACGACGCGCACCGATATCGCCGTGGCGCTGGGCCGGCTGGATCTGGAACTGCAAGCGGTGAAGCGCGAGCATCAACGCTATCAAGCCTCGGTAAAGGCCCTGCTGAGCCCGGCGCCCGGCACCCCGCGCGACCAGATCGACCTGCTCGAGCGGCACACGCAGCAACAGGAAATCGCGCTGATCGGCGCGATGGAGCGTCTGACCCGCGAGACCGGCACGCTGGCCGCCGCGGGCGAAGCGGGCGAGGGCAGGACCATGTCCCGATCGCTGCTGGCATCGAAGGAGAATCTGATCCTGGCGATCATCGCCTTCCTCGCGGGATCCCTGCTGTCCTTCCTGTTCACCCGCCACATGGTGGGAAGGGTCCATCGCCTGATCCGGGGCACGCATGAGGTGCGGCGGGGCAATCTCGACGTGACCCTGCCGGTGACCGGGGGCGACGAGATCGGGCAGCTGACCAACGCCTTTTCGGACATGGTCGGCGAGTTGCGCAGCAAGGTGACGATGCGGCAGACCTTCGGCAATTACATGGATCCGCGCGTGGTCGACCGGCTGCTCGGCGACGACCGCGCCGTGCTCGAAGCGGGCGAGCGGCGGAACATGACCGTGTTCTTCTCCGACCTTCAGGGGTTCAGCGCGATCTCCGAGACCTTGACGCCGACCTCGCTGGTCAAGCTGGTCAACCGCTATCTCTCGCTGGCGTCCGAGCCGATCCACGAGAATCAGGGCGTGATCGACAAATATATCGGCGATGCCGTGATGGCCTATTGGGGCGAGCCCTTCACGCAGGGCGACCCTGTGCTGGCCGCCTGCCGCGCCGCGCTCGCCCAGCGGCGCCAGGTGACCGCATTGCAGGCGGAACTGCCCGAACTGCTCGGCCTGCGGCGAGGGGCGCCCGAGGTGAACATCCGCATCGGCCTGGCGACGGGCGACGTCGTGGTCGGCAGCATCGGGTCGTCCCGGTCAAAGTCGTTCACGATCATGGGCGATCCCGTCAATATCGCGTCGCGCCTCGAAGGCGCGAACAAGATCTATGGCACGACCATCCTCGCCGACGAGGCGACGATCGACCGGGTGCGCGCGCATATCGAGGTGCGCGAGATCGATATCATGGCCGCGGTCGGCAAGAGCGAGGCGATACGGATCTTCGAACTGCTGGGCGAAACCGGCCGGACCGAGCCCGGTCTGCTGGAGCTGCGCGACCTGTTCGAGGCGGGGCTGGCGGCCTATCGCGCGGGCGACTGGGCGGTGGCGGCGGACCGCTTCGCCGCGTGCCGGCGGATCGCGCCCGGCGACGCGCCGTCAGCGCTGTTCGAGCAACGCGTCCGCCTCTTTCGCGAAACCCCGCCCGGGAAGGACTGGACCGGGATCTGGGTGACCGCCAGCAAGTGACGCGTGCCCAGAGCTTATCCCTTCGGTTTCCTGCCGCGCGGGTCCGGGCGGTCGCCCATAGCCATGGCCTTGATCGTCAGCAGCTCGGCGCGGGTCAGCACGCCGTCCTTGTCGGTATCGAAGCGCGCGAACAGCGTGGCGAACTGCGCCTGCAACTCGGCCAGGGTGATGCGATTGTCGCCATCGGTGTCGATGGTGAAGGGACTCGGCAGGGCGTTGCGATCGCCGAGCCACAAGAGCGCCCAGTCGCTATAACCGATATAGCCGATCGATCCGGCATTGCCGGTGTCCACCGCTGCAAAGCTACGCTTCACGCATGCGTCGAGTTCGGCCCGCGTCACCTTCGCGTCGCCATTGGCATCGCAGGCGGCGATCATCAGCGCGACGGGCTCGGCGACGATCGTGGCGGGTGGCTGGCCGGTCGACGAACCGATCGGCGGGCCGCCGCCGGACGGGAGCGTGATCGGCACCCTTTGCTGGGTGACCTGCGCGGCGGCCGGCGCCGCGGCGAACAGGGCCAGGAGCGCGCCGGCAAGGATCGACAGAGGGATTGTGGAAGGGGTTTTCACGGGACCGGCACGCTCGCTCATCGGAGTTGCGGAATCCGATAGCCGGAATCCGGCGGCGGGGGATAGGTTGTCGTGCGATGGGCAGTGTGCATGGTGGCGGTTCAGGACGGAGTGCGCTGCGTTGAATCGACATGGTCGCGAAGGCGAATGTAGTTAAACAACTGTTATTGCATGATATATTTTACGGTGCCTTGAAGCGGATAACGGAAGGAGACTGTGCCATGTATGTCTGTGGTCTCGTCATCCCGGTGCCCGGGGATCGGATCGACGCCTATCGCGCCTGGGCCGAGAATAGTGCGGAGTTCTTCAGGGACTATGGTTGCCTGGAGATCGTCGAATGCTGGGAGGATTATATCCCGGACGGCAAGCAGACCGATTTCCGCCGAGCGGTCGCGGCGGAGGCCGGCGAGAAGATCGTCTTCACCTGGCAGGTCTGGCCCGACAAGGCCTATTTCCAGGCCGCCGAGGAGAAGATGCACCACGACGCGCGCATGGACTCGGCCGGGGACCCGCCGTTCGATGCCAGGCGCCTTATCCTCGGCTGTTTCGAGCCGATCGTTTCGGTGGGCCGGGACTGACGGCCCGTCCGGCTAGCGATCCACTCACCGCGTTGGGAGGTAAAATGACGGAGCACCGCATCTTTTCGGTAAGCGTCGCGAGCGTGTACCCGCATTATGTCGTCAAGGCGGAGAAGAAAGGACGCACAAAGGCCGAAGTCGATCAGATCATCCGCTGGCTGACCGGACACAGCCAGGACAGCCTGGAGGATCAGCTCGCGCGAAAGGTGACCTTCAGGGATTTCTTCGCGCAGGCGCCCAAGATGAATCCTTCACGTGCGCTCATCACGGGCGTGGTGTGCGGCGTTCGCGTGGAGAATGTCGAGGAACCCGTGATGCGGGAAATACGCTATCTGGACAAGCTGATCGACGAGCTCGCCAAAGGGAAGGCGATGGAGAAAATCCTTCGCTAGCCCGGCGGGTATGCAGCGTGGTGGATAGCCCTAGTTGAACCCCATCTGCTCGACAAAAGCCTGGCCGATCCGCCGGCGCCGTTCCCGATCCGCATAGACCAGTGCCGCGCCTTCGAAGAACGCCCCCGACGGGGTGGCGGGGATGATTTCGCAATTGTCGCTGACGGTGTGGAGATACAGGACCGACGGCAAGCCCTGCTGCTGCGCGCGCGGTGCGAAGTCGATGCGCCAGGCCGTGGCGTAGGTCTTGCCCGATGCCGGCGACGTCCAGTGCGGCGACCGCGCGGGCTCTTCGGGTTCGAGCAGATTGAGGTCGAAATCCCAATCGTCGCCCGACATCGCGGTGCGGGGCGTGAGCGCGAGGCCGCCATTGCCCTGCGGCGCGGTACCGCGGACCGGCAGATAGAGATTGCCGAAGCCCTGTTTGGGCGGCCTGCCCACCGCCGTGCCGGTGATCCATTGCGGGTTCGATGGCTGCCAGAACAGGGCGAGCGCCAGCGACAGCCCGTCGTCGAGTGTCACGGCGATCCAGTCCCCGAGATAGAGCTCGCGCGGCGACGGCGTCTGGCCGCGCAGCGCCGCCGATACGCTCGCCGTGGGGGTGCCGTCGCCGGCGGCTTTCGCGATCATCTGGCGGTCCAGCCACAGGGTGCCCCCGGTGATCGCATGGACGCGGTCGTCGAGCGTGATACCGCCGCGCTCGATGCGGAGCACCGGTTGGGCGCATTCGTAGGAGCTCAGCCCGATATCATCATTCTCGAACATCGACGGGCCGACATAGCCGGAGAGCCCTTCCATCACCGTGCCGCGGCGATCGGCGAGGGTGAGGTCGACCGCATAGTGGGCCGGCCGCGTGACCGCACTGTCCGCGCCAGTGATATAGCCGCGGCCCTGCACCGCGAGCGCATAGCGCGATCCCGGCGTCCCGACCGGCGCACCCTGCGACGCGCTTTGGAGATAGTCGAACTTCCAGCCCTTGCTGGTGCCGAACAGCGGCAGATTCCACCGCACGTCGCGCGACAGATCGTCGGAGCGGCCGACGATCTCGACCAGCGGCCGGAAATGCGCGCTATACGCCTGGTCGCCGACGGGCGGGATCACCGCCGAGGCGAGCGTTGGCCGCCCGAGCGCGGCACCGAAGCCGATGCCCTCGCCGCTGAGATAGTGGTCCCCACCATCGCCGTCGCGCCAGCCGATGCCGGTCAGGCCCAGGCACAGCTGGGTGCCGCCGAGCGCGAAGCGGCCGATCTCGAGCTGGAGGCCGAAACGCTGCCCGGCATCGTCCTCGGCGATGCCGACATAATACCACCATTCCTGGGCGAACTGTTTCTGCATGCCGAACAGGCCGGGAAGCGAGACGCGCGGCACGTTCCAGCTCGGGCCGGGATAGAGCGGCGGGAAGGCGGCGCCGCCGCCATATGGCGCGCGCCCGGTCGCGACATAGTCGCCCCCGCCGCCGCGCACGCCCGCGGCGGCGAGGATTGCGGCGGGAACCGAGGCGCGGCCGAACGGGAGCTTGTGGTTATCCTCGAACACCAGGCCGGTGGGATAGGAGACGCCGCCCTGCGAATAGGGGCAGATGTCGAAAAAGCCCTGCGGCGAATAGGTGTCGACCGCCTCGCCGGTGAAGATCTTGGTGATCGCGAGCTCGGCCAGGTCGATCAGCCCCTCCTCGATCGGAATCAGGCCCGCCGCCCAGTAATTGCCGGCATAATGGATGTCGCCATAAGTGCGGCAGCCACCGATGTCGCCACCATAGGGGATGCCGTTGAGCTTGCTCGGCGTCGCGATATAGGGAAGCGGATCGCCCGGTCGCGGTGGGGGACCGAGATCGACCGCGCCGATCGCATTGTCGAACAGCGCGTTGCCGGTGACCTTGACGAAACGGCTGCCGCCATCGGTGTAGATGATGTTCCCGCCGCCCTTGGGCCGCTTGTCGCAGGCGACATTGTTTTCGATCCGCAAAGCGTCGTCGAACGAATTGCCCTGCCAGCCGCAGCAATAGATCGCGCCGCCGTCCCACAATGTCTCGAGAAAGTGCGAGATGTGATTGTTGGCGACGATGTTGCCGCAATTGACCGTTCGCGGCGCGGGCAGGCCCCACATGCCCGAGACCGCGTTGGAGATGCCGGGGAAGCTGCCCGGATCAAGCAATCCCCAGCCCCAGCCCAGCGCGATGCCCGCCCAGGGCGTCTCGCTGATGCTGTTGTGCGCGACCAGGCTGTTGGTGGTGAAGCCGAGATAGATCGCCGCGGAATCGGCATAGTCGCGTCCGGTGCGGCGGATATGGTTGTCGGTGACGACAGTGTCGCGCGTGTGATCGGCCGGGGTCGGCTCGAAGTCGCGGCGGTCGATGCCGCCGATCTGGATCGCGGCCGACGCGATGTCGTCGAAGGCGCAGCGGGTGATGCTGTTGCGCTGGCTGCCGGTGCCGAAATCGATCGCGACGGCGCCCAGATGCTCGAAGCGGCAGCGATCGAAGCGGATGCCGTGCGCATGGGCGAAGCGCAAATTGCCGGGCGTGCGGACGACATGCGGGTCATGCCCGGTAAGGTTGGGCTGGTGCCGGTTCCCGCGCAGGTGGAAGCCGCTCTGGTCGGCGACATAGCCGTCGTCGCCGCTCGGATCGAGCCAGGTCGCGTGGCGAAAGCCGATGCCTTCGAACGACAGGCCGGTCACCGGCCGCTCGGCGGTGCCGCGCGCCTCCACCAGTATCTCGAGCGCCGGCAGGATCGCTTCCGCGGTCGCGAGATCCTCTCCGGGACGCGGGATGTAGAAGATCAGGTCCTCGTCGGTGTCGAGCACCCATTCGCCGGGCTCGTCGAGGAACTCATAGCCATTCTCGAACCGCGTGACCTGCCACAGGCTCCAGATGCCGGGCACGCCTTTGGGATCGGTTTTGGTGGCGGTGAAGAACAGGTTGGCGTTGGTCCAGCCGGGCTGGGCAAGGTGGAGCGTGCCGGGGGTGGCGCCGTCGGGCAGGGTGCGCGACCGCAGGGGGACACGCATCGTCTTCCACTGGGTGTCGATCACGGCCTCGATCTGATCGAGCTTCCGCCACGTTGCGGGATCGCGCCAGGTCGCGGGGTTGAGCTCGGTCGGCAGGTAATCGATCCCGCCGCCGATGACATAGGGGGCGCCGTCCGGCGGCGGCGCGGCGGGCGTGGTCGGGTTGGGCCTGAAACCGGCGGGGATGCCGCCATCGGCCATGGTCGTGCGGGCGCGGATGGCCCGGCGCCCGTTGACGTAGAATTGGCGCGAGCGGGCCCCTTGGGCGCTGGCGACATGGATGTTGCGCTCGGCGTCGTGGAGCGTCCAGCCCTCGATGCGGCGGCCGCCCGATATCACCGGCGCGGCATCTCCCCCGGCGACGAAGCGGACGTCCGGGCCGTCGGGGCCGAACAGTTCCGGGTCGAACACCAGGGGTGCGTCGATCCGATGGGTTCCGTCCATCAGCACGATGGTGATCCTGCTCCCCGGCGGTGCTTCCCCGGCGAAGCGGAGGATGGCGGCGTGCGCGGCGGCCAGCGTGCGCAGCGGTGCGTAGCGGGTGCCCGGCGCGGCATCGTCGCCGTCGAGCGAGACCCAGATGGTGGCAGCGGACGGAACGGGCGTGGTCGCGGTCATCGGGCGAATTTCCTGCGCGGAGAGGATCGAAGCTGCCCGGATAGAGCAACAACCCGCGCGGTGGCGGCAATCGGTTTCGAAACCGAAATGGCGCATTTCGGCCTCAGCGCGCCCGGATCGTATCGACCTGACGCCGCTGCGTTCTTCCGACTTAGAGCGAGCTGACTTCAGGTCGAGATCCCTGCCGTTCGTCTCGAGTAGCTATCGAGTAGCTCCGCAGGAGCGTAGCGAGATGGCGTATCGAGAGACAGGTGTCGCCCGGAACAGTGCCTCGATACGAGCCCTCGATACGCTCCTGCGGAGCTACTCGGTCTCACTCGGCACGAACGGGTAAAGGTAAAGTCATCAGACTCTAGGAGCGTTCGCCGCACGGCACTGCTCGAAACGTGGGCCGCTGGTATGTGCGCGAATCAGGGCAGCAACAGCGACCCGTCGCCATAGGAATAGAAGCGGTACCCATTGGCGATCGCATGGGCGTACGCCGCCCGCATCCGGTCAAGCCCCATCAGCGCCGATACCAGCATGAACAGCGTCGATCTGGGCAGATGGAAATTGGTCACCAGCCCGTCCACGCCCCTGAAGCGGTAGCCGGGGGTGATGAAGATCGCGGTATCGCCCTCGAAGGGGTGGATCGTGCCGTCCTCGTCCGCAGCGCTTTCGATCAGGCGCAGGCTGGTGGTGCCGGCGGCGATGATGCGGCCGCCGTTCCGGCGCACCTGGTTGAGGCGCGCCGCCGTCGCTTCGTCGATGCGGCCCCATTCGGCGTGCATGCGGTGCGCGTCGGTATCTTCCGCCTTCACCGGCAGGAAGGTGCCCGCGCCGACATGGAGCGTCAGCGTGGCATGATCGATCCCCGCCGCTGCCAGGCGTTCCATCAGCGCGGGCGTGAAGTGCAACGAGGCGGTGGGGGCGGCGACGGCGCCCTTTTCCGCCGCGAACATGGTCTGGTAATCCGCCGCGTCCTGCGCATCGGCCGCGCGGCGCGTGGCGATATAGGGCGGCAGCGGCATGCGGCCGGCGCGTTCCAGCAGCAGCTCGACCGGCTCGTCGCCCGCGAAGGTCAGCGCCAGGCTGCCATCCTCGGCCTTGTCGCTTGCGATCGCGCTGACGCCGGCGCCGAAATCGATGCTGTCGCCCTCGCGCAGGCGCCGCGCATTGCGGACAAAGGCGCGCCAGCGCCGTGGGCCTTCGCGCTTGTGCAGCGTCGCGCCGATCTTCGCATCGCCGCGCCGGCCCTCGAGCTGGGCGGGTATCACGCGCGTATCGTTGAACACGATCAGGTCGCCGGCGCGGAGCTGACCGGGCAGGTCAGTGACGTGAAGATCGCGCGTACCCGCGCCGTCCAGCACCAGCAACCGGGCGGAATCGCGTGGCGATGCCGGCCGGAGCGCGATGCGTTCCGGCGGCAGATCGAAATCGAACAGGTCGACCTTCATGGGAGCGGCCTCGTTGCCCGCCCGGTACCGGCGCCGATTACTTGGCCTTTGCCTTTGGAGCGGGAGCCTTGGCCGCCGGCTTCTTCGCCGTCGCCGCCGGTGCTTTCACCACCATCGGCGCGACGGGCGCGTCGGTCAGCGACAGGGTCGGTGCGACCACCACCGGCGCGGGCGGCGGGGCGACATAGGCCGGCGGATTGTCCGACCCGATATAGGCGTGGAGAATCTTGGTCGGGTTCGCCGGCGGCTCGCCGCGCTGGATCGCGTCGACATAGTCCATGCCCTCGATCACGCGGCCGAACACCGTGTATTTGTGGTCGAGCGTCAGGCGCGGCTGGAACACGATGAAGAACTGGCTGTTCGCGCTGTCCTCATTATCGGCGGTGCGCGCCGCGGAGACCGCGCCGCGCACATGCGGCAGGAAATTGAACTCGGCCTTCATGTCGGGCAGCGTCGATCCGCCGGTACCGTCGCCCTTGGGATCGCCGCCCTGCGCCATGAAGCCGTCGATCACCCGGTGAAAGGCGAGCCCGTCATAGAAATGCTGCCGGGTCAGCTCCTTCACCCGGTCGACCATCTTCGGCGCGGCATCGGGGCGCAGCCAGATGACCACCCGGCCACCGGTCGACAGGTCGAGATACCATAGATTCGCGGGATCCTTGCTGGGCAGCGGCATGCGCCCCGCGATCTGCGTATCCACATTCTGGGCAGTCGCCGTGCCCGCGACGAAAAGGGCGGATACACACGCGATCAGGCTGGCAATAAAACGCATCATATCCCCGTAACATCCTGGTCCCGATATTTCGGACCCGTAAGACTTGCAGCGCGCTTAGAGCAAATCCCCGCTTGCGCCAATCTGAACGTCCCGCTGCAAACCGCCCTCATCCGACGCAACCGTGGCGCTCATGTGGCAGGCAAGGGGAAATCGTCGTCAGCTGCCCTTGCGGCCGATCTTCTCCACGCGGGCGGCGACGTCCACCGCAACGGCCGGGGAGACGAACCGGCCGATCGGCCCGCCATAAAGCGCGATCTCCTTGACCAGCCGGCTCGCGATCGGCTGCAGCGAGACATCGGCCATCAGGAACACCGTCTCGACGCGCGGATTGATCTGCTGGTTCATGCCCGCCATCTGATATTCATATTCGAAATCGGCGACGGCGCGCAGGCCGCGCACGATCACCTTCGCGCCCTCGCGCTCGGCGAAATCCATCAGCAGCGAATCGAAGCTGACGACATGGATCTCCCCGCCGATCCCCGCCACCTCGCGCTGGACCATCGCCATGCGCTCGTCCAGATCGAACATCGGCGACTTGGACGGATTGGTCGTCACGCCGATGACGAGCCGGTCGACCAGCTTCGCGCCGCGCCGGATGATGTCCATATGCCCGAGCGTGACGGGATCGAAGGTGCCCGGATAGACGCCGGTACGCATGGTCATGTCGACTGCCTCTGCCAAGCCCGCAAGATCTGCGAACGGGGACTGCGGGGGCCGGGTGCGGGTGTCAAGGCTGCATCACATTGGGGGCCGCATCATCTCGGGCCGCATCACGTTCCAGTCCACCTGGCCGGTGATGCCGCTCACCCGGCGAAAGCTGGATGTCTGCCAGATCGTCCAGGGGCGGGCGGCCCAATCCGGTTCCAGCACCAGCCGGCGCAGCCAGAGGGGACGGTTCACGCGGGTGCTGAGGTCGTAGGCGGCATCGAATTCGCGGGTGAGGTAGAGCGTCACCGGCTTGCCGAACCGTGCCTCGACCGGACGGGTAAAGGCCGCCAGTTCCGCCATCAGCGCCGAAATTGACGGGCGCGCTGCGCAATTGCCACCGAACTCGAGGTCGATGACCGGCGGCAGCGCTGCTGGGTCGAGCGGCACGGTCGCGATGAAATTGGCGGCCTGGTCAGCGCCGGAGCGGCACAAGGTGAAGAAATGATAGGCGCCGCGTGCAATCCGGACCCGGCCCGCTGCGGCCCAGTTCCCGGCGAAGCGCGGATCGCGATGATCGCCGCCCTCGGTCGCCTTGATATAGGCGAAATCCACTTGTTGTGCGGGTAGCGCCGCCCAGTCGATCGTGCCCTGATGATGCGAGACGTCGATGCCCTGGCGCGGATAGCGCGATTCGGACGGGTGCCAGTGCGGCGCGTAGTACCAGGCGCCAAGCCCGATCGCCGCGAACAGCAGCGCCGCGCCAATCCGTAGTGGGCGGGATCGGCCTATCGGTCGCGTTCCAGGGTGAAGCGCGCGATCTGGCGCAGTAGGTCGGCCTCCGGCCCAAAACCCTGCAGGTGCTGGATCGCCTGATCCACCAGCATCCGGGCCTGCGCACGGGCGCGATCGACGCCGAGCAGTGACAGGAAGGTCTCCTTGCCCGCGCCTTCGTCCTTGCGCAGCTTCTTGCCCGCGGCTGCCTCGTCGCCCTCGACGTCGAGCAGGTCGTCGGCGATCTGGAAGGCCAGGCCGACGTCGCGGGCATAGCCGCGCAAGGGCGTCCGGCCATCAGGCGGGACGCGACCCAGGATCGCTCCGGCTTCGACCGAGCAGGCGATCAGCGCGCCGGTCTTCATCGCCTGCAGACGGGTGACGGTCGGCAGGTCGAAGCTCGCTTTCTCCGCCTCCAGGTCCATCATCTGGCCGCCCGCCATGCCCGACGGGCCGGCCGCATGGGCAAGGTCGAGCACCAGCTCGCTGCGCACGAACGGATCGGGATGAGTGGCCGGATCGGCCAGGATCTCGAAGGCCAGCGCGTGGAGCGAATCGCCCGCCAGGATCGCGGTCGCCTCGTCGAACGCCTTGTGCACCGTCGGTTTGCCGCGGCGCATGTCGTCATTGTCCATCGCGGGCAGATCGTCGTGGATCAGCGAATAGACATGGATGCATTCGATCGCCGTCGCGACCCGGCCGGCGCAATCCCGGTCGACGCCGAACAACCGCGCCGTCGCGAATACCAGCAGGGGGCGCAGCCGCTTGCCGCCGCCGATGGCCGCATGGCGCATCGCGCGGTAAAGCTCGGCGCGGGGATCGCCGGGGATGGCGAGAAAAGCGTCGAGCCGCCGGTCGACATCCGCGCCGACCTGAGTGAGCGCCGCCTGCAGCGACAAGGACGCGGGCATCGGATCAGCCCGCGGCAAAGGGTTGGGTGCCGGCGGCGCGGCCCTCGCCATCAAGCCGGATCGCCTCGATTCGCGCCTGCGCCGCGTCCAGCCGATCGGCGCAGCGGCGCCGCAGCTTGTCGCCGCGCTCGTACAGGCTGATCGCCTGGTCGAGCGGGGCCTCGCCGGTTTCGAGTCGAGAGACGATCGTCTCCAATTCCTTTAGCGCGTCCTCGAACGACAGCTCTTCAATGGGTCTCTCCATCGCGCCGCTATGCGGCACGCGGGCGAGGGGGGTCAAGGACGGCTGAGCAGGTGTTGAGCAGAGTCGGTGTGAAGTTTATGATAAATCATTGGAGGCTCACATGGCGCGCAAGACTGTCACCGTCACCTTGGGCAACATGGTCGAGATGGCGAGCAAGCACCTCGAATCCGGACGCTATGCCTCAATGAGCGAGCTGATGCGCGAAGGGTTGCGAGCGCTTGATCGGCGGGAAGCGATGCTGGATGACTTGTATCGCCGCAAGATCGACGAGGCGCTGGCCGATCCGAGACCATCCATCCCACTGGACGAAGCGTTCGCTCGGCTCGATCGTGCTCGCTGACGGCAATCAGGCTGCGCTGCTCGAAGCCTGACTTTCAGCCATCACCTCGGCGACCAGATCCTTGCGGCTGAGCTTGCCGATCATCGTCTTGGGCATGGTCAGCCGGATCACCACCTGGTCGACGCGCTCGTGCCGGCCGATCTGGGGATTGAGCCAGTCGCGCAGTTCCTCGCCGGTCGCGATCGCGCCGTCGTTCAGGGTGACATAGGCGCGCGGATGCTCGCCGCGATAGGGATCGGGCAGGCCGATCACCATGGCCTCCTTCACCGCGGGATGGTGATGCAGCACTGCCTCGATCTGGCTGGGGAACACCTTGAAGCCGGAGACGGCGATCATGTCCTTCAGCCGGTCGACAATCTTGATGAAGCCGTCCGTATCGATCGTGCCGACATCGCCGGTGCGCAGCCAGGTCCGTCCGGCGGCATCGGTGATGAACACGTCGCCATCGGCATCGGGCCGGTTCCAATAACCCTTCATGATCTGCGGGCCCGACGCGACGATCTCGCCCGGCTCGCCTTCCGGCGCGGGCTGGCTTGGATCGCCCTTGTCGACCAGCTTGACCCAGGTGCCCGGGATCGGCTGGCCGATCGTGCCCGCCTTGCCTTCGCCCTCATACGGATTGGCCGAGATCACGCCCGAGCTTTCGGACAGGCCATAGCCCTCGACCACCGTAGCGCCCGTCGCCGCCTCGAACCGGGCCTTCAGTTCGGCCGCCAGCGGTGCGCCGCCCGAGATGCAGACGCGGAGCGACGAGAAATTGGTGGCGGCGAGCTTCGGATGATCGAGCAGCGCCTGGTACATGGTCGGGACGCCCGGCAGGGCCGTCGCCTTGGTGCGGTCGATCGCCGCCAGCACCTGGCCCGCCTCGAAACGCGGCAGCATCACGATGCAGCCGCCGTTGAGCACGGTGCGATTGAGCACGCAGGTATTGGCGAAGACATGGAACAGCGGCAGCACGCCGAGAATTCGGTCGTGCATCTCGGGATGCGGATCGAGCCCCATCACCTGGCGCGCATTGGCGCTCAGATTCTGATGCGTGAGCATCGCGCCCTTCGGCGTGCCGGTCGTGCCGCCGGTATATTGGATCAGCGCGACGTCATTGACCGGGTCGATTGTCGCCTCGGGGTGCGCGCCGTCATTCGCGATCAGTTTCGAAAAGGCGATGATTCGCGGGTCATGCGGGCGCTTGGTCACTTCACCACGCTTGAACAGCCGGTAGAGGACCGATTTGGTTGCCGGCAGCGCCCCGGCGACTGACCCCACCACCAGCCGCTCCAGGCTGGAACCGTCGAGCACCTGCAAGGCGGTCGGCAGCAACGCGCTGGCCGACAGGGTGAACAGCAACTTCGTGCCCGAATCGGCGACCTGATGCTCCAGCTCGGCCGGCGTGTAGAGCGGCGAGAAATTCACCACCGTCGCGCCGAGCTTGAGGATGCCGTAATAGGCCGCGAGGTAATGCGGCACATTGGGCAGGAACAGCCCGATCCGGTCGCCGGGGCCATAGCCCAGCGCCTTCAGCCCCGCCGCGACGCGGTTCGCGCCGTCCAGCGTCTCGGCATAGCTGTAATGCCGGCCGAGGAAATCGATCAGCGGCGCCTTGCCGCTCCGCGTCGCCGCTTCGTCGAAAAAGTCGACCATTGATTGCGGCGGATAGGCGCTGTCCCAGCGCGTGGGGTGGCGATAGGACTCGCGCCAGGCGCTTTCGGGATCAGTCATTGACAAGGGTGTAAGCAGCGGTCCCGCACGGCGCAAGCGTCAGACGAAGCGCTTTTCGGTCCAGGTGATCAGCACGGAGACGGCCATCAGCCCCAAATCCAGTGCGGCGCGGAAGCTGTGCGGCGCGGTGTCACCCCGGTCGTGCGTGAGGATGCGGAGATCGGCGGAGGGATGGCGCGCCGCCATGATCAGCAATGCGGCCGCCGCGATGATCAATCCTGTTCGACGACGACGCATCGGCTACCTCCCGTGCCGCCTTCCATAGGCGCGGGGCAGGATCGGGGCAAGCCGGCGCCGTCCCGATTCAGGCAGCGATGCGCCCCTGATTCCGGGTGCCGCGTGCCCGGTTGCGGCCCGCGCGCTTGGCCTCGAACAGCGCGCGGTCGGCGCCGCGATACAGCGCCTTCCAGTCGCTCTCCCGCACCAGCGGTCCAACGCAGGTGCCGATGCTTGCCGTCACCGACAGGTCGTACGGCATGCGCGCGGCGCGCAGGCGGGCCAATACCTCCTCGGCCTCGACCGCCAGGCTGGCCGGCGTGATGATCGCGAATTCTTCGCCGCCGATCCGCGCGACCAGCGCCTGAGCAGGTACCGCCTGGCGCAAGGTACGCGCGAACACGCGCAGCACCTCGTCGCCGCCGTCATGGCCGATCGCCTCATTGACTCGCTTGAAATGGTCGATGTCGACCAGCAGCAAGATATGATCGCCTTCACGGCCGATCGCATGGCGCAGAAAGGCCCGGCGATTGAACAGGCCCGTCAGCGGATCGGTATCGGCGAGCACCCGCGCCGCGATCTCCTGTTCGCGCGCCTGATCGCGCTCGATGCTGAGCAGGCGGATGCGATAGGCGATGGCGAGGCTGGAGAAGAGCGCCTCCATCGTCATCGTCAGGATGGTGGAATTGTCGAGCCAGAAGCTCCAGCTGATCGCGTTGAGCGAACTGGCGATGCGCAGGCAGGCGAGCATGATCGGCGCTGCCCAGGCGATCGCGAACATCCACAGATAATTGCTCCGCGTCCGCCAGCCGCGCCACAGGATCGGCACGACGATGCCGATCTGGGCGATGAACACCACCGAGAAGAACCGGTCGAACAGGGTGATCCGCGACGGCGCGAGAGTCGCCAGCAGCGCGACCGTGAGCAGCATTAGCGCGCAGATCGCGTTGCTCGCCCTGGCCAGCCACCCGGCGAACACGCGCGGCTCGAAGAAGGTGCGCGCGAACAGCATCGCCCCGATCGCCGCCACGCCAAGCGACGCATAGTTGATCCGTAGCCGATCATTGTTGACGATGTCCGGCCAGGCCCAGGCCAGCGCGCCGGAGGACGATGTCGCATAGACCATCAGCGCGAACAGCATGCCGCAATAGGCGAGCTGGAAGCGGTGGCGCAGCGCGCCCCACAGCGCGAGGTTATAGACGAGCAGGGCAGTGCACAGCCCGGCGAACCCGGCATAGAGCGAGGCCATCTTCAGATTCGCATTGGCGCTTTCCGCCGGCGTCGCGATCCGAGCGCCGACCAGGATGCCGCGCAGGTTGGCGGCGCCCTCGACATGCCAGAGCAGCCGCACCAGCGGCGCGCCGCGTTCGGGCAGGCCGCGCTCGATGATCGCGCCGAGCTGGAGATGCCGGCTCGCGGCGCGGCCGTCCGTCACCGCGGAGACGATCGTGCCATCGGCGTAGAGCGCATGGAGCGTCACGCGCTCCTGCCACAGGCTGCCGATGCGCACATCGACCGGGCCGGTGGCGCGGAACGGCATCGACAGTGCCCAATAGTCGCCGGAGCCGAGCGCGGTCTGGCGGACCCTGCAATCGAAGCGGTCAGGCCGGGCGAACAACGCACGCGGGGCCATGCCGTGCATAGCCCTGGTCACGCACACCGCGACAGGCCGGCCGGCAAGCCCGGCCTGCGCCGCGGCCGGCGCCGCGCCGGCAAGCGCAAGGAGCAGCAGCGCGCCGATCGGCGCCAGCAACGTGAAAACCCACCCCTTGAGCATAGCGCGCGCTATACACCATGGATGGTAAACAAAAAGTAAAGAGCGAGGATATGGCTGAGATTTCTGGCTAATCTTCATGCCCATATTGGGCAGCGAGTCGTTCGCGAGCGGTGCCCGAGTCGCCCGAGCCAGTATTCAGGCGACTAAGCGCCTGAAAATGAAAAAGACCGCGGCATCGCTGCCGCGGTCTCTTCGTACATCGAGCTCACGCCTATTTGGCGTCGACGCTTTCGGCCTTGCCCTTCTTTTTCGGCTTCTTGGGCGGCGCGGGGACGATCTCGAACGCCAGCGCGCCGTCCTTCATCTTCACGCTCACCTCGCCGCCATGGACGAGCTTGCCGAACAGCAGCTCCTCCGCGAGCGGCTGCTTGATCTTCTCCTGGATCAACCGCCCCATCGGCCGCGCGCCATAGAGCTTGTCATAGCCCTTGGTGGTCAGCCACGCCTTGGACTCGTCGTCCAGGCTGATGTGCACGTGACGGTCGGCCAGCTGAAGCTCGAGCTGGAGGATGAACTTCTCCACCACCCGCGCCACGACTTCCGGCGGCAGGTAACCGAACGGCACGATGGCATCGAGCCGGTTGCGGAATTCCGGCGTGAACATCTTCTGGACCGCCTGCTCGTCCTCGCCCTCGCGGGAGAGCGTGCCGAAGCCGAGCGTCTCGCGCGCCATGTCCGACGCGCCGGCATTGGTCGTCATGATCAGGATGACGTTCCTGAAATCGACGGTCTTGCCGTGGTGGTCGGTCAGCTTGCCATTGTCCATCACCTGCAACAGGATGTTGAACAGGTCCGGATGTGCCTTCTCGATCTCGTCGAGCAGCAGCACCGAATGCGGCTGCTGGTCGACGGCATCGGTCAGCAACCCGCCCTGGTCATATCCGACATAGCCCGGAGGGGCGCCGATCAGCCGGCTGACCGAATGACGCTCCATATATTCCGACATGTCGAACCGCTGGAGCGGGATGCCCATGATCGCGGCGAGCTGCTTGGCGACCTCGGTCTTGCCCACGCCGGTCGGGCCGGTGAACAGATAGTTGCCGATCGGCTTGTCCGGATCGCGCAGGCCGGCACGGCTGAGCTTGATCGCCGAGCTGAGCTTCTCGATCGCGGCATTCTGGCCGAACACGACCCGCTTCAGATCGGTATCGAGGCTTTCCAGCGCCTTGGTATCGTCGGTCGAGACCGATTTCGGCGGGATGCGCGCCATCGTCGCAATCACGGCTTCGATCTCGCGCGTGGTGATGGTCTTCTTGCGCTTGTTGAGCGGCACCAGCATCTGCATCGCGCCGACTTCGTCGATCACGTCGATCGCCTTGTCCGGCAGCTTGCGGTCGTTGATGTACCGCGCGCTGAGCTCCACCGCCGACTTGATCGCGTCGGGGGTGTATTTCACCTTGTGATGGTCCTCGAACGCGCTGCGCAGACCGGCGAGGATCTTGATCGTGTCCTCGATCGTCGGCTCGTTGACGTCGATCTTCTGGAAGCGCCGCAGCAGCGCGCGGTCCTTCTCGAAGTGGTTGCGGAACTCCTTGTAGGTGGTCGATCCGATGCAGCGGATCGTGCCGCCCGACAGAGCCGGCTTGAGCAGGTTGGACGCGTCCATCGCGCCGCCGCTGGTCGCGCCGGCGCCGATCACGGTGTGGATCTCGTCGATGAACAGGATCGCGTCAGGCAGCTTCTCCAGTTCGTTGACGACCGCCTTCAGCCGCTCCTCGAAATCGCCGCGATAACGGGTGCCGGCAAGCAGCGCGCCCATGTCGAGCGAATAGATCACCGCAGGCAGCAGGACGTCGGGAACGTCGCCCTCGACGATCTTGCGGGCCAAGCCCTCGGCGATGGCGGTCTTGCCCACGCCGGGGTCACCCACATAGAGCGGGTTGTTCTTCGAGCGGCGGCACAGGATCTGAATGGTGCGATCGACTTCGGGCCCGCGCCCGATCAGCGGATCGACCTTGCCGTTCTTGGCCTTTTCGTTGAGGTCGACGGTGAACTGCTTGAGCGCGCTCTCGCTCTTGCCCTTGCCGTCCGGCTTCTGCGTCTTTTCCTCCTCGGCACCCTTCACTTCGCGGGCTTCCGGGGCGGCGCCACCCTTGCCGACGCCATGCGAGATGAAGCTGACGGCATCGAGACGGCTCATGTCCTGCTGCTGGAGGAAATAGACGGCATAGCTCTCGCGCTCGCTGAACAGGGCGACGAGCACGTTCGCGCCGGTCACCTCGTCGCGGCCCGACGACTGAACGTGAAGGATCGCGCGCTGGACGACGCGCTGGAAGCCCGAGGTGGGCGAGGGATCGGTCGCGGCATCGACCTTCAGCGCCTCGAGCTCGGTGTCGAGATAATGCGCGACGGTCGCCTTGAGCTCCTCGAGGTCGACCCCGCAGGAGGTCATCACCTTGGAAGCATGCTCGTCGTCGATCAGGGCGAGCAGCAGATGTTCGAGCGTCGCATATTCGTGGCGCCGCGACGACGCGGCTTCGAGCGCCTTGTGGAGGGTGGTTTCCAGCGCTGATGCGAAAGAAGGCATTAGTTTACTCCATGCGGGCCGCAACGTGGCGGACGGCCCTTTCCTCTTATGTCGGAAGGCAGGGCGCCCGCATCAAGCACTTGACGAATGCTCCGGCCTGATCGCCGTGCCGGAGCGTCGCTGCTCATCGCTTGAATAGGTCGTTGGCGCTTGCCCTGTGGTTAACGGCGCGCGTCAACCGGGTCCTTGTCCGGACGATTTCCGCCTCCAGCGCCTCGATGCGCGCCTGGCACTCCTCGACCGACAGGGGATCGAGGTCTTGCCGTGCAAGCTCGGTAAGCGGATCGCCCGCTTTTCGCGCGAGAATCTCGTCCGGGTCCATGGCATGGAACGTTGACCCGGCAGACCGCGATGTCAATAAGGCCGGGCAATTCCGCGACGGGGGGCGGCGGATTATGGTGGATATTCCAACGATGATGCAGGCGATCGACCCGGAAACCCCGGGCGGGCCCGAGGTGATGCGCCTGGTCGAACGCCCCGTGCCCGTGCCCGGCCCGGGCGAGGTGCTGATCCGCGTCGCCGCGGCCGGCGTCAACCGGCCCGAGGTGATGCAGCGCAAGGGGCTCTATCCGCCGCCGCCGGGCGCGCCGTCGATCCTCGGCATGGAAGTGTCGGGTGTCATCGCGGCCGTGGGGGAGGAGGTTCAGCCCGAGCTGGTCGGCCAGCCGGTCTGCGCGCTGATCAGCGGCGGCGCCTATGCCCAATATGCCGTCGCGCCCTATGGCCAGTGCCTGCACGTGCCCGAGGCGCTGTCGATGGTCGAGGCAGCGGCGATGCCGGAAACGCTCTTCACCGTCTGGACCAATTTGTTCGAGCGCGGCTATGCCAGGGAAGGCGACACGGTGCTTGTCCATGGCGGCACCAGCGGCATCGGCACCATGGCGATCGGCCTCGCCAATCTGTTCGGCCTCACCATCATCGTCACCGCCGGATCGGACGAGAAATGCGCCGCGGCAACGGCATTGGGCGCCGATCATGCGATCAACTACAGGACGCAGGATTTCGTCGCCGACGTGAAGGCGATCACCGGCGGCAAGGGCGTGGCGGTGGTGCTCGACATGGTCGGCGGCGATTATGTGCCGCGCAACCTGCAATGCCTCGCCGATGACGGCCGCCATGTCTCGATCGCGGTGCAGGGCGGGCTGATGGCGACCATCCCGATCTTCGAGATCATGCGCCGACGCCTGACCCTGACCGGCTCGACCCTCCGCCCGCGCGACACCGCGTTCAAGTCGATGGTCGCCGACGAACTGACACGCACCGTCTGGCCGCATGTCGAGCAAGGGCGGCTGAAGCCGGTGATCGACCGGACCTACCCGCTCGCCGAGGCGCCCGCCGCGCACGAACGGATGGAAGCGGGCGACCATGTCGGGAAGATCGTGCTGACGATGGAATAGGGTCCGTACTTGGTGGGGGATCGGCCTGTTCGAGCTTGGCGCGCTACGCCGCCGCCGGGATGCGGTTGGACTGATTTGCGGCACCTGCTCGCGGGCGATCGACAAGCACTCCTTGTCGATCGCCCGTTGCATTTGATTTGACGTTCGGCGCGGCACCGCCATGAAGGCGGCCGCAAAGGGGAGCGCCACATGTCCAGCCTGATCCTCCATGAATATGCCGCGTCGGGGAATTGCTACAAGATCCGGCTCACCGCCGCGCATCTCGGCATTCCGCTCGACCGCCGCGAATATGACATCATGAAGGGCGAGACCCGGTCAGAGGCTTTCCTCGGCGGCGTCAACGCCAATGGCCGGATTCCGGTGTTGCAGATCGGCGACGATTATCTTCCCGAAAGCGGCGCGGCCTGCCTCTATCTCGCCGACGGCTCGCCTCTGATCCCGCACGACCGGTTCGACCGCGCCGACATGTTCCGCTGGATGTTCTGGGAGCAGTATAATCACGAGCCCAATGTCGCGACCCTGCGCTTCTGGCGTCACTTCATCGGCGAGGCGGGGCTGACCGACCTGCAACGCGCTCAAATTCCGGCGAAACAGGCGGCTGGCGAGGCCGCGCTCGAGCTGATGGACGAGCATCTGGCGCAGACGCCCTTCTTCATCGGCGACCGGCTGACCCTCGCCGATATCGCGCTCTACCCCTATACCCATGTCGCGGAAGAGGGCGGTTTCGACCTCGGACGCTACCCCGCGGTGCAGCTCTGGCTGGCGCGGATCGCCGCCGATCCGCATCATATTGCGATGAAAGCGTAACCTGGCTTTCACATCACTGGAATCAAGCTGTAACATAAAGCGGCCATAGCGCGGGTCCATCACGGGCTTTGCGGGATATTGCCAAGATGGATGCCATCACCAGGATCGCGATGGATAACAGCATCGCCGATTTCGCCGATTTCGCCCATTCCAAACCGTCGATTCCGGAGCGCGAGGTCACCGAACGCCGCAAATATCGCACGATCTGGATTTCGGATATCCATCTCGGCACGCGTGGCTGCAACGCCGATATGCTGATCGACTTTCTCGATCATGTCGACAGCGAGCGGATGTACTTGGTCGGCGACATCATCGACGGCTGGCGTCTCAAGAAGAAATTCTACTGGCCGGCGTCGCACAACGACGTGGTGTGGCGCATCCTGAAGCGCGCCAAGCGCGGCACCGACGTCATCTACATCCCGGGCAACCATGACGAGGTCGTGCGCCAGTTCACCGGCCTGGATTTCGGCGGCGTCTCGATCCGCCGCAATGCGATCCATGAAACCGCTGACGGCCGCCGGTTGTTGGTGCTGCACGGTGACGAATTCGACGCGATCACGCTCGCACATAAATGGCTCGCGCACGTCGGCGACGTGGCGTATGAATTCATGATGGCGCTCAACAGGTTGGTGAACGCGTATCGCCGCTTCTTCAAGCTGCCCTATTGGTCGCTGTCGAAGCATGCCAAGGCGAAAGTGAAGAACGCGGTGGAGTTCATCTCCAATTACGAGGAAGTGATCGCTCAGGCGGCCGGCGCGCGCGGCGTCGACGGCGTCGTGTGCGGTCACATCCACACCGCCGAATTCCGCAACATCGGCGGCATCGAATATTATAATGACGGGGACTGGGTGGAGGGCTGCAACGCGCTCGTCGAGCATTTCGACGGACGGATGGAGTTGCTTCACTGGCCCGACGAGATCGCCGCGAGGGAATCCGATTTCCCTGAAGCGGCGAAGATCGAGATGCTGGCGGCCTGAAGAGCGTGCGTATCGCGATCGCCACTGATGCGTGGGCCCCCCAGGTGAACGGCGTGGTGCGGACGCTGCAGTCCGTTCGCGCCGAGCTGGAGCGGCAAGGACATGTCGTGATGGTCGTCTCACCCGACCTGTTCTACTCGATGCCTTGCCCGACCTATCCGGAGATCCGCCTGGCCTTTGCCAGGACTCACGCGGTCGGCCGGATGCTCGCTGATTTCAACCCGCAGGCGATCCATCTCGCGACCGAAGGCCCGGTCTGCCTCGCCGCGCGACGCTGGTGCCTGATGAACGAGTTCCCGTTCACCACGGCCTATCACACCCAGTTTCCCGACTATGTCTCGGCGCGGACCGGGGTGAACCCGGAATGGGTCTGGCGCTATATCCGGTGGTTCCACGCCCCGGCCCAGTCGATCCTGGCGTCGACGCCCTCGATCGCCTCGACGCTGAAGGAACATGGGCTGGGCAAGGTCCGTCACTGGGGGCGCGGGGTCGATCTCTCGATCTTCTCGGCGGCGACCGCGCCTGATCCCGCACTGGCCGGCCTGCCCGGTCCGATCCAGCTCTATGTCGGGCGGGTCGCAGTGGAGAAGAATATCGAGGCGTTCCTGACGAGCAGCCACCCCGGCACCAAGGTCATCGTCGGCGATGGCCCGGCGCGCGCGTCGCTCGAGGCGCGCTATCCGGAGGCGAAGTTCCTCGGGCCGCGCTTCGGCGCTGATCTCGCTTCGGCCTATGCCAGTGCGGACGTGTTCGTCTTCCCGAGCCGTACCGACACGTTCGGCCTGGTGATGATCGAGGCGATGGCTTGCGGCGTGCCCGTCGCCGCCTATCCCGTCACCGGCCCGGTCGACGTGCTGAACGATGCGGTCGGCGCGATGGATGACGATCTGACCACGGCGATCGCCCGCGCCCTTACCAAGGATCGCGCCGCCTGCGCCGCTTATGGCCGGACCTTCACCTGGGAAGCGAGCGCCCGCCAGTTCCTCAGCGCGCTGGTGCCGGTCGACGGGGACGAGGCGATCGCTGCCTGACGGGCAGCATCAGGCACATTGCAGGACCATCCAGGCGGCGTCGAAATTGCCCGCCCTGGCGTCACTCTCGCGGATCCAGAAATAGAGCGTGCCGCAATCGCCCCACATCATGTCGACGTCATCGTCGGTATCGAGTTGGAGCAACAGTCGCCACTCGGTAGCGCCTGCCGAAAGCGCCTCAGCCTCGGGTCGGGAATAGCCGTCCCCATTGCCCAAATAGATGCCGTTGGAAGCGAGCTGGCATTCCAGCTCCATGGAATCTCCCTGCACCGGGCGCGGGAATCCGCCGACCTGATGTCGGGGCTCGGTGCCGGAACTACTGTCGAGCAGGGTATAGGCATCGTCCCACGCAGCGGTGTCGAAGGCGTCGGGGCCGAATTCCACGAGACGGTCGGGGTCTGGCATCGACTCGATCAGTCGAAAGTCGACGGGTAACGCACCATAGCGTACCGTCAGGTCAGCAGGCGGCGCGATGGGGGCGTCGGCCCGTCCGTCCGCATCGTGGATGACCGCCCAGCTCCCCTCGATCTTCGGGATCGAAGCCCCATGTTTCCTGCTCCGGATGATAGAAGAAAAACAGCGTCCCGCGAGCGGGCAGCCAGTCCGGGCCGCCCGCCGCGCGCATCGCCGCACAGTCCAACTGGGCGAGGAAGGCAAGCGGCACGTCGCGCCATTCGGGCCATTGATGCGCGGAGGAGAGATCGGGCGAGCCGCCGATCGCCGACCCGGTCGGCTGCTCGCAATGTTCGACGGCCAGTGCAGGCACCGTGCGCTGCTTCATTGCCGCGATCAGCGCGGAGTCCGTCGTTGCCGAGTCAGGCCGGTGCCCGAACAGCCGAGAGAAGAAGGAAGGCATCGTCGCTCCCGGTTCAAGGGGCCGATATTGTGCCCGAACAGGATTCCTTCTGCCTCAACATTGGGGTTCCGCAAAGCTCGCGCCTTGCCACCCCGCTCAAGGGCGACTAAGTCATCAACATTGTGCGGCCGCTCCGAAAGGGGCGGCCCTTATTGTTTGCGCTGCTTAGTGCTTTTGAGGAGTTTCCGGTGGCCCAGCCGCTCATGCCCCATGCGACCGCCTCCTGGCTGGTCGACAACACGTCGCTCAGTTTCGAGCAGATCGCCGACTTTTGCGGCCTGCACATCCTCGAGATTCAGGCGATCGCCGACGATACCGCCGCGACCAAGCTGACCGGCCGCGATCCCGTCCGCGCGCACGAGCTGACTCAGGACGAGATCGACAAGGGCCAGGCCGATCCCGATCATCGCCTCGTCATGCTGAAGGGGCCGGAACAGGTCCGTCGCACCAAGGGCCCGCGCTACACCCCTGTGTCGAAGCGGTCGGACAAGCCCGACGGCATCGCGTGGATCATCCGCAACCATCCGGAAATCTCGGACGGCGCGATCGGCAACCTGATCGGCACGACCCGTACCACCATCGCCGCGATCCGCGATCGCAGCCACTGGAACATCGCCAACATCACGCCGAAGGATCCGGTGACCCTGGGCCTGACGACTCAGCGCGAGCTGGATGCGGCAGTGGCCAAGGCAGCCAAGGCTGCGGGCATCGAAGCCCCCGTCGACACACGGCTGGAGGGCGACCGCGAAGCGCTGATCACCGAGCTGCGTGCCCAGCGCGACCAACTGGCTCGCGATGCCGAGGCAGCCGAAACAGGCGAACAGGCAGCACCCGCCGAACCGACCGCGGAAAGCCTGTTCCGCCGTTGATGACGGACGCCCGCGCCGTGTAGACGGCGCGGACAATTGCCGCTGCCGTCATGCCGGACTTGTTCCGGCATCCGTCGTTCCGCAAAAGCAACCGGTGTTGCGATTGCGGAACGATCGACCCCGGAACCAGTCCGGGGTGACGCAATGCGTCGTCGCATTTGTCGCGTGACTCGCCCATCATTCCGTTGCTAGTCGCAACCTATGGCCACCGCTTCCCGCACCGATGCCGCCTTCGTCGCGGACGAAAGTTTCGTCCCGACCAGCCATAAGGGCCTGATCTATCCGTTCGGCGGCCGCGAGCCGGCGAATGGTGACGTCATGACGGTGGCGCCCGGCATCCGTTGGGTGCGGCTCACCGTCCCGGGGCCGCTCAAGCACGTCAACTGCTGGCTGGTCGACGATGAGGGCGGCGTCGCCCTGGTCGACACCGGCATGAACCTGCCCGAGGCGCGCGAAGCGTGGAAGAGCCTATTCCGGGGGGCGCTCGCCGGCACGCGCGTCACGCAGATGATCGGCACGCATTTCCACCCGGACCATATCGGCCTGGCGGGCTGGATGTGTTCGCATCACGCGGCGCCGCTGGTGATGACCCGCGGCGAATGGCTTACCTTGCGCTCGGTCCTGCTCGACGCACGTGATGCGGTGCCCGACGAGATGATCGCCTTCTGGCGCGCCGCGGGGTGGAGCGACGAGCAGGTCGAGCATGCCAGCGCGCGTGGCTGGTCCGGTTTCCGCCGGATCGTGACGCCGATGCCGCTCAGCTATCGCCGCATCAAGGATGGCGACAACATGACGATCGGCGGTGCCGGGTGGCGCGTCGTGGTCGGCTCGGGCCATAGCCCCGAACATGCCTGCCTGCTCAACGAAGCGGCGGGCGTGCTGATTGCGGGCGACCAGGTCCTGCCGCGCATCAGTCCCAATGTCTCGCTCGGCATGACCGAGCCCGAGGCCGACCCGCTCGGCGAATGGTTCGCCTCGATCGCCAAGCTTCGCCTGCTGCCACACGACCTGCTCGTCCTGCCTGGGCACGGCGATCCCTTTACCGGCCTTCACGCGAGGCTCGATGCGATGGACCGCGAGCACCGCGAACGGCTCGACGAACTCGAGGTCTTCCTTGCCGAACCGCGCCGCGCCATCGACTGTTTCGGCCGGCTGTTCCGCCGGGCGATCGGACCCGACATGCTCGGCATGGCGACGGGCGAAGCGCTGGCGCATCTTCGCCGGCTCGAGCTCGAGGGCAGGGCGGTGAAGGACGTGCGCGGCGGCGTGTGGTGGTACCGCGCTCCCTGAAGACCGGCCGATAGCGATTCCGCGAAAGATACTTAGGCGAAAGCGTCGTGATGCGCGCGGGCCGATTTGGTCCGTATCGGAAGTTATTCCCTTCTCCTTAAGCATTCCGAAATAAAAAATGCGGGTCCCCAATAAAAAGGACGGACACCCAGGGTTAAAAACGGTTCGTTTTGGTTGTAACGGGCTGGTCCTGAGGTTACGCTTCCGCTGGTCCGCACAGGGGCGGCGCAAGGGAGGCACCATGTCAGATATGAACGACCAACCCGTTGCTGGTCTCGAAGCGCTGGGCGCCGCGCCCATCGGTCGCCGCAGCGTCGTGCGCCGTATGGCCGCGCTCTCGGCCGCGCCCGCGATCGCCGGGTCTGGCCTGCTCGGTTTCGCTGGTCCCGCCTTTGCCGCGACCGACGATTCCCGCCTCAACACGCGTGACGTTCGCTACGCACTGCGCGGCGGCAAGACGCTCACGGGCTATTTCGCCTCGCCGCGCGGCAAGGCGAATCTCGGCGTGGTCGTGGTCATGCCCGACCAGGTCGGCGCCGATGCCAAGGCGCAGGAAACCGCGCGGCGCTATGCGCACGCCGGCTATCTGGCGATCGCGCCCGATCTCGGCGCGACCTTCAAGGGTGGCAGCCGCGACGCGATGGTCGCCGAGATGATGAATACCGTGCCCGAGCTGAAGCGCCTGTCGCACAGCAACAGCAAGGCAGCGAAGATCAGCGTCGTCGCCGCCTGACGGCAGCAATTCGACGTTCAGCGCGAATTTTCCGGCCGGCGTCAGGGGCAACCTTGACGCCGTTCCTTTGTCATGTTCGATTTATGTTCTGCGAACCCGATTCGCCAAGAACCAATATGGGAGCATGAGATGGCTGCGGACCTGACGTTCTACACCAACCCGATGTCGCGCGGGCGGATCGCGCGCTGGATGCTGGAAGAGACCGGCGCCGACTATGAGACGGTGGTGCTGGATTACGACTCGACGATGAAGCAGGAACCCTATCTGTCGATCAACCCGATGGGGAAAGTGCCGGCGATCGTCCATGACGGCCATGTCGTGACCGAATGCGCGGCCATCTGCGCCTATCTGGCGGACGCTTTCCCGGATGCCGGCCTCGCGCCGCCGACGGCCGATCGCGCGGATTATTATCGCTGGATGTTCTACGCGGCCGGCCCGGTCGAGCAGGCCGTCACCAACAAGTCGATGAACTTCGTCCCCAGTGAACAGCAGCAGCGTTCGGCGGGATACGGCAATTACGACCTCGCGGTCGATACGCTCGAAAAGGCGGTGTCGGCGCACCCCTATATCGCGGGTGACAGCTTCACCGCGGCGGACGTCTATGTCGGGTCGCAGGTCGTCTGGGGCGTCCAGTTCGGTACCTTGCCGAAACGCGATGCCTTTGTCGCTTATGCGGACCGCATCACGGCACGCGACGCCTACAAGCGCGCCAACGACATGGACAATGCGCTGATGCCCGCGCCGGAGCCTGAACGGGCGGCGTGAGTGGAGGCTGACGCCCTGCTCTTAAGCCCCTTCCCTGAAAGGGAGGGGCTTATAGATTAAACGCGCCCGGCCATCCGCCCGGGCAACGCCGCGATCACCGTATCCCGCCAGGCCGCGCTTCCGCTCGACCAGCCGGCAATCTCGTCGATCGTCCGCGCGCAGCCGACGCACAGGCCCGTGGCCGCGTCCATCTCGCAGATGCTGACGCAGGGGCTCTCGAGTCGCTGAACCGGCACCGTCTCGACGATCCCGTCCATGCCCCGGTCAGTCGGTCAGCTTCGCCAACAGGAAGTCGGGCAGCGGCCCGTTCCAGCCCTCGTCCGGGCCATCGTCCTGCGATCCGCGTGCCGGGCGCTCGTCGCGCGCGGGGCGTTCCTGGCGGGGCGGACGGCTGTCGCGTGCCGGCCGTTCTTCACGGGCGGGCCGCGCTTCACGAGCTGGCCGCTCGTCGCGGGGCGGGCGCGCCTCGCGCGGTGCGCGAGCCGGCCGCGCAGGCGGTTCGGCCTCGACCGGTGCGCGCTCGACGTCGGCCGGAGCCTCCGCCTCGACCGGCGCGGCCTTCGGGGCCCTGCTGCGGGCAGGCTTCGCCTCGGCCCTGGGTGCCCTGGCAGCAGCGGGCTTGCCCCGGCCGCGTCCGCGCGGCGTCGCGGCGGAAGCAGGCTCGTCCTCGGCGCCTTCGTGGCGATCGATCTTCAGGCCGGTCAGCTTCTCGATATTGGCGATGTTCTCGGCATCGTCCGCGGTCACCAGGGTGAAGGCGACGCCGGTCGCGCCCGCGCGGCCGGTGCGGCCGATGCGGTGGACATAATCGTCGGGATGCCAGGGCGCGTCGAAATTGAAGACGTGGCTGACGCCCTTGATGTCGAGCCCGCGCGCCGCGACGTCGGAGGCGACCAGGATGTTGACGTCGCCCGCCTTGAACCGGTCGAGCTCGGCGATGCGCTGCGATTGCTCCATGTCGCCGTGAATCTCGCTCGAGCGGAAGCCCTGGCGCTGCAGCGCCTTGTTCAGCTCGCGCACCGTGGTCTTGCGGTTCGAGAAAATGATCGCGGTCTTCACATCCTCATGCTCGAGCAGCTCGACCAGCTTCTCGCGCTTCTTCGAGGCGGAGACGGGCACCAGCCATTGCTTGATGTTGACATTGGCGGTCGCGGGGCGCGCGACCTCGATCGTCTTCGGGTTGGACAGGAACTTGTCGGCCAGTTTCTTGATCGGCGGCGGCATCGTCGCGGAAAAGAGCAAGGTCTGGCGCTGCTTGGGCAGCTTGGTGCAGATTTCCTCGATATCGGGGATGAACCCCATGTCGAGCATGCGGTCCGCCTCGTCGATCACCAGCAGGTTGCAGCCGGTCAGCAGGATCTTGCCGCGGCCGAACAGGTCCATCAGCCGGCCCGGCGTCGCGATCAGCACGTCCACGCCCTTTTCCAGCGCCTTTTGCTGGTCGCCCATCGAGACGCCGCCGATCAGCAGCGCCATGGAGAGCTTGTGATACTTGCCGTATTTCTCGAAATTCTCGGCGACCTGCGCCGCGAGCTCGCGCGTCGGCTCGAGGATCAGCGACCGCGGCATGCGCGCGCGGCTGCGGCCCTCGCCCAATATGTCGATCATCGGCAGCACGAAGGCGGCGGTTTTGCCCGTGCCGGTCTGGGCGATGGCGACGATGTCGCGCATCATCAGGACGCTCGGGATCGCGCTCGCCTGAATCGGAGTCGGCTCGGTATAGCCGGACTCGTTCACGGCTTTCAGAAGTTGGTCGGATAGGCCGAGGTCGGCGAAAGTCATGCGGTGTCCGGAAAAAGGCCCGGTCATCGTGGCCCGGCCAGCCCCGGAGCGCTTGCCGATAAGGGCGCGATTGTCAAGGAAAAGGGGTCGTGGCGACCCGCCGAGGGTAACTTAGCGCTTGGGTGCGGGCCATATTTTTGACACGCCGCCTGGAAAAACGGCGATAGCATGTTCGTTATCGGCCATGACATCTGCTACCACAGCCACCGGTTGCGAGTCCTCATGCTTTCGACACTGCATGGTGATGCGAACCGACTGCATTTCCGGCATTTGCGGGAACGGTACTGAATTCACGACGTGAATTGCAACGCAACCTTCCAGAGATGCCGCGAATTTGGCGCGAGAAACCGGCGCACCGAAATCCGGTGCGAGCATGATCACCATGCCGCCGGCGACCTTGTCGAAAGCGATATCGTCGCTAGCCGCTGTAGCGTCGAGAAGGCGCGCCACGATAAGCGCGGCGCCTTCGGCGGTTGCGGGAGCTCTCGATTCCTTCGGCTGATGCGCAGTGACGTCGGAGGCGACGAGCGTCAGCAGGGTCGGCAAAAAAATCACATATCCCCCCGGTCCAGCGCGGCCAACGATGCACGGCCAGCATAACGTGATGTCGAGCGCCTGCAATGACGTGGACGGTAGACAAACCGGGCCGTTACCGGTCGGTTATTCGTTCGGCCGAGTCACTCCGTTCCGGGCGCGATCCGATACGATGATCGCTACGGATGTTCTACCGCTTCACCTTGGGGATTAGCCGCTTGAATTCCTCGATCGGGCAGGATCCGCCCGAGCGCGAGCGGATCGCGTCGCGGTCGGCGCAGACCATGCCGTCCGGGGTCGGTTTCAGATAATAGCTCGAATAATAATCGAGCGGCGGGCAATCATCGTCGAGTCGCGCGCGGATTCGCGATCCATCGTCGATCATCAGGTCGATGCTGTCCGGCGCCGAGATCGCGGCGCCGACCAGATCGCCCATCACCACGCATTTCGGGCCCTTCTTCTCCGACCATGTCACCATCTGCTGGGGCTGGACCGGCTGCTGCGGGGGAAGGGTCATGCGGGGGATGCGGATGATGATTCGCTGGTGCACCGTCAGCTGCGCAACCTCGACCGTCGGCAGGCGCGACTCGTCGACCGACGCGCCGGGCGCGACGGCAAGCAGAATCAGCGCAAGAATCATCGGTTGCGACATGCTTTGCCGCGTTACCTGAAATGCTTGAACAGTGCATGAATTGGCGCGCCCATTCCCGCGTGGTAGGGCGCGGCGATGACACCCGCCCAACGCCAGCTGACCGACTCGGTCCGCGAAAAGCTCGGCCCCAAGGCCGTGATCACTGACGAAACCGCGATCGCGCCGTGGCTCGAGGACTGGCGCGGCCGCTATCACGGCGCCGCCCCGGCGATCCTCGCGCCCGACAGCCGCGACGGCGTCGCGGCGATCATCGCGCTGGCGCGCGACGCGGGCGTTCCGCTGGTGCCGCAGGGCGGCAATACCGGCATGGTCGGCGGCGCGACGCCTCCCGTCGACGGGTCGGCGCTGATCCTGTCGACGCGCCGGATGAACCGCATCCGCGCGGTGGATCCCGTGAACGGCCTGGCCATCGCCGAGGCCGGGGTGATCCTCGCTGATCTCCATGCGGCCGCGCTGGAGCAGGGCAGGCGCTTCCCGCTGACTCTTGGGGCGCGCGGCAGCGCGACGATCGGCGGTCTTGCCTCGACCAATGCCGGCGGTACGCAGGTGCTGCGCTTCGGCACGATGCGCAACCTCGTCGCGGGGGTCGAGGCGGTGCTGCCCGACGGCAGCATCCATGACGGGCTCGCCGCGCTCAAGAAGGACAATCGCGGCTATGATCTCAACCAGTTGCTGATCGGCGCCGAGGGCACGCTCGGCGTCATCACCGCGGCCACGCTACGGCTGGTGCCGGCGATCGCCGCGCGGGCGGTGGCATGGTGCGGCCTGTCCGATCCGGAAACGGCGCTCGCGCTGCTGCGCCGGCTCGAGGCCGGCACCGACCGGATCGAGAGTTTCGAGATCGTGCCCGGCCACACCTTGTCGCTGGTGCTTCAGCATGTCCCGGGTACGCGCGCGCCGCTGACCGGCGTATATCCCTGGCACGTGCTGATCGAGGCGGTCATCACTGATCCGGAGGACGAGGCCCCCGCCGATCTGCTTGAGCGGCTGCTCGCCCCCGCGCTGGCGGATGGCCAGGTGGCCGATGCGGTGATCGCGGCAAGCGAGGCGCAGGCCGAGGCTTTCTGGCACATCCGCGATTCGATCTCGGAGGCGGAGCGCAACAACGGCCCCGCCGTGCAGCACGACATCTCGGTGCCCGTGTCGGGCATGCCGCGCTTCATGATCGAAGGCGGCGCTGCCTGCGAGGCGCGTTTCCCGGGGACCGAGGCGATGGCGTTCGGCCATCTCGGCGACGGCAATGTCCATTTCCACATCCGCGCCCCGCGCGGCGTGGACGCGGCCCGCTGGTATGCCGAGGATGCCCCGGCCATCACACGCTTCGTCAACGATCTGGTCGTGGCGGCGGGCGGGTCGATCTCGGCCGAACACGGCATCGGCCAGATGAAGCTCAAGGAGCTGGAACGCCTTTCCTCGCCGGCCCGCATGGCGGCGCTACGCGCGATCAAGGCGGCGTTCGATCCGGGAGTCCTTATGAACCCCGGCAAGCTCGTGGCGCTTGCGCCGGAACCCTCGGCACCATAGAGCCGGGCGCCGTCCGGCACGCAATAGCCGTTACGTTCAGTCCCGATGGAGAGTTTTCATGGCCAGCGCGCCGCAATCGCAACTTCCTTTGTTCTATAATGCGCTCGAACCGCTTTCGAGCGAGACTCACGTCAATTTCAAGATGAAGCCGATTACTCAGGCGAAGTTCCTGATCGGCCAGCACGCCATCCCGATCACGGTGGACGAATTCCCGCTCGCGCAGCGCCATTTCCCGATCGTCTTCACCGAGGGTGACGATGCGGTGCCGCTCGCGCTGATGGGCCTGAACGAGGGCGTCAACGTATTCGTCGATGCCGAGGGCACGCTGACCGAGAACCAGATGTACCTGCCGGCCTATATCCGCCGCTATCCGTTCATGCTCGCGCGCCTGCGTCCGGGCGCGGACGAGCTGTCGCTGTGCTTCGACCCGACGTCCGAGGGCATCGGTGCCGATCTCGAGGGCCAGCCGCTGTTCGACGACGGTCAGCCGTCCGAGGTGACCAAGAGCATCATGCAGTTCAACGAATCGTTCGAGCAGGCCGGTGCCCGCACCGCGCAGTTCATGCGCGACCTGACCGAGCTTGGCCTGTTGATGGACGGTGAGACGACCATCCAGGCCGACGGTGTCGAGCAGCCCTTCATCTATCGCGGCTTCCGCATCGTGAACGAGGAGAAGCTGGCCGATCTTCGCGGTGACCAGCTGCGCAAGATCCACAAGAACGGCATGCTTCCGCTGCTCTATGCGCATCTCTTCTCGCTCAGCCTGATGCGCGACATCTTCAGCCGCCAGATGCAGCTCGGCCTCATGCCGGCGCAGCTCCCGGCAGTCTGACCGCTACCTCATCCGGTCGCGTCCTTCGCGGCGCGACCGGATGACAAATTCTATCCCGATCGAGTCGTGCCTCGGCCGCTCGATCCGCTGCGCTGCGGCAGCGCGGTATCATTTTCTGTCGCGCTCGGCCCCCATTCGCGCAACGAACGCGCTGAAATCGGGTCGCGGCGCCAAGCACAGTCAAACCGGCTCTTTTCGCCCTTGAAGCCCGAAAACCCCCCACCTATATGGGTGTTGCGCGGCGTCGTGTCCCCCCTTTCGCGGGGCCGTGCGACACACCTTCGGGTGTGTCTCCTCCCTGAACCTTGGCCACCGCGTGCTGCATTGCACGCGGTGGTTTTTTTGGGTTTGGCTTATTCCGCGGCGATGGCGGCGGGCAGGGCCAGTGCCTCATCGGCCACCGCATCGATCATCCGCCGCAACAGCGTTGCCGTGTCGGCCAGCCCGTCGCCGGGTCCGTCGAGCGCCTGATCGAGATAGAGCGAACGGTCGAACTCGATCTGGATGGCATGCACGCCCGTCGCCGGCCGCGCCTGCGCGTCGAGGATATGGCCGCCGGCATAAGGCGCGTTCAGCCCCGCGGTGAGTCCCGCCGCCAGGATCTCGCTTTCCAGCCGATGGACGAATCGCGTCGCTGCCGATCGCCCGAAACGATCCCCCAGCACGATTCGCGCCTTGCCCTGGGCCGGCGTCAGCGGCGGCATCGAATGGAGATCGAGCAATATCGCGATCCCGAATCGCGCTCGCGCGCGCCTCAACGCCTCGGTCAGGGCGGCGTGATAGGGCCGGTGGTCCATCTCGATCCGCGCCATGACTTCCTCGCCATCGAGCCGCCGCCGCCAGATATCGCCCGCGCCCGAAACCCGCCGGGGCACCAGGCCCAGCCCGCCGCGCATCCGGGCCGATTGTATCGGCATCGCCTGGCGGCTGGCGCCGTCGTCGATGCCGGGGTCGCGTTCCTGCTCGCTGCGGTTGAGATCGATCCAGGCGCGCGCGACGCGCTGGACCAGCATCGTCTCGTTGCCCCGCGCCAGCATCGCCACCGCGTCGACATGCCGGTCCTCGAGCGGGGTCAGCGCGGTCACCGGCACGCGCAGCGCGGCGCGGAGCGCCAGCGGATAATCCCGCCCCGCATGCGGCACGGACAGGATGACGGGGCTGGCCGGCTCGTCCGGACCGTATCGATCGAAGGAAAGGGCGCTGGCGGCCATCGGCACCAACCTAGGCCGCGCGCCACGCCGCCGCAATCGGGCTTGTGCTCGACGGTCATGGTAAAGCGGGCGGGCAATGCTGGAAAATCTTAAGAGCTTCGCGCATAAACCGCGCCCGGAAGAGTGAGCGGAATGCGATGATCAGGATATTGTTGGCCGAGGACGACCGGGTGATGCGTGAATATCTCACGCGCGCGCTCGAGCGGTCGGGCTATGCCGTCAGCGCGGTCGATCGCGGTACCGAGGCGATTCCGCTGCTCGAATCGGAGCCCTTCGATCTGCTCCTCACCGACATCGTCATGCCGGAAATGGACGGCATCGAGCTGGCGCAGCGCGCCGGAGAGATGTGCCCGGACCTGCGCGTCATGTTCATCACGGGCTTCGCCGCGGTCACGCTGAAGGCGGGCAAGACGGTGCCGCAGGCCCGGGTCCTGTCGAAGCCCTTTCACCTGCGCGACCTCGTGCTCGAGATCGAACGCATGTTCGAAATGGAGAATGCGACCCGGGGTGTCTGATCGCGGTACGATTTCGTGCGTCGCGGCTTGCGCGGGCCGATAACCCTCGCTAGAGCGCGCAACTCGCGTGGGCGTGTAGCTCAGTGGTAGAGCACTGTGTTGACATCGCAGGGGTCGCAAGTTCAATCCTTGCCACGCCCACCATCTTAAAAAGCCCGTGGGGTCCCGATGGATCTCACGGGCTTTTTTATTCCTGATCCTTGCGGCCGGCACCCGACGCGCGGAGCATGCGCGACCGGAACTTGACCCGCTGCCAGAAGGTCGCGTCCTGCAGCCGCCATTCCTTGATCGCGTCGCCAGTCAGCATGTCGAGCATGGCGTCGCTCGCTTCCTCGTCCTGGCCCGCGAACTGGTCGGATAGCTCGTGGAACCGGTCGCGCTGCTCCTCCGGGCCGTCGGCACCGGGCGTCAAATCGCCCTTTCCGGCCGGAGAATCGCTCACGTCAGCTATCCCTTGTCGAGATCAGCGCCATGCGGCGATGTGCGTTTCCGGCCGTGCGGGAAGCAGGAATATCCCTGCACGGTCGATTCATGGCGTGCACAGTCAGGGCCGGACATGGCCCGAGACAGGCCCGGGCCGGCTGGCCCCGTGCGATGCGCGACGTCATGTTCATCAGTTCCACGGTCAACGACGCGGTTCCTTTTCCTGCGGGACGCCACGGCCCATTCCGCGGTTTTGCGTCATAATCGTTTCGCAGGTGAAATTTTTCAGCGTAACCGCCGTCATAACCATCATCAATTGCGCCGCGATCAGGATGGGCATCCGGTGCGATCGGCAAGCGCCTGGCTGCCGTTCGGAACGCCTGCGCGTTCCCTCGACCATCGAGCCTCAACGAAATCCCGGCAGAGCCTCGAACAGCCAGCGGGGTTCATATCGTCCCGTCAGGCGGCGCCACCAGCGGGCAAGCAAATGCCTGCGCCGGAACCCGGGATGAGACACAGGGCCGTTTCGGTCGGGTATCCGGGAGATGAACCGATCGGGCACCAGCCCCGCGAAATAATCATGGGCCGAGTGTTCCTTGAACGCACCGTCGGACAGCGCGTAAATCTCGAAATCCTGTTGCGCCGGGCCGTCTTCATGACGGTAGAATACCGGACGGACACCCTTCCGCACGCAGGACACCATGATTGCCGGGCGGGGAACGCCGGATTCGTTGATCGGCGAGCCATGCAGCAGGCTGCTGTCGAAGATCAGGCCCTCACCGGCCCGCATCGGCAAGGAGAGGACGATGTCGCCGAGAGATTTTTGAAAATGCGCATGATAGTTCTTGATCCCCGGGCCGCGGATCTGGCGAACCAGCCGGTGGCTGCCGGGCACGACCCGCAGACAGCCATTATGATCGTCGACGTCGACCAGCGGGCACCACACCGTCAGTGTCGGCTGATCCATGTCTTCCGTCAGGGTCCAGTCCGAATGGAGGCTCAGCGCACCCGTTCCCGGCTCCTTGATGATCAGGCCCGCCGTGATGATGTCGAAGTCGTCGAGAAGGACCTCAAGCTTCGGCGCGACCGCGTCTCGCACCGCGGAGAATATCGATTCCCGATACAGCGGATCGCCGTCGAGCGCCGTCGCGTGATAGGCAAGGACCTGCCCGGTGATCGTCGACGAACGGGACGCCCGGTCGCGAATGGTTTTCAGCGTGTGAAGCAGGGCGTCGACTTCCGCTGCATCCAGCAAGGGAAGCTGGACGAAGCCGTCCCGTGTCAGCCGTGGCTGCAGCGCTCGATTCCGAAGAATGGATGTCTGCACGAAATCGCCCGTTGCTGCCCCCCTTCTCGGGCGGGCCGTCATGCGCCGGCATAGCAGACCGCCGCCGCCGCGCAAACGCGCGCCTCCGGGCACCTAGTCACTGGACCCCGGCCCCGCTTTCGCGCAGCCTCGCTGGCGTTCGGGAGAGACTCGTGACCAAAACCATCGCGGCACTGCTCGCCATCGCCGCCATCGGCTTGGCTGGCGGCGATCTGTCCGCCCTTATTGGCCAGACGACTGCCCCGGATCATTCCCCGGCGCCCCAGGCCGCTATCAGAAACGCCGCCGAATTCGATCGTCTCGCCCGCACCGAAGGCGGCGGACGCTTTATCGCGTTGCCGCAGCTCATGTTCGCGATCGATCGCGCCGCCGCGGCCCCGAAGCTGCTATGGATCGATACGAAGCGCTATCGCTATCATCTCGACTATCTCCAGGCGAAATATCTGACGCTCGCCGACAGCGAGACCTTCAATGCCGCCAATTATGCCAACCCGAAACGGCGCTTCCTGCTCGGCTCGGTCGTCCGCTATCCGAAGCTGAACCGCTACGGCGTCGAACTATGGGAAGGCGATGTGGTCGAGCCCGCTTTGCTCGCCGACATGATGCGCGTGCTCCAGGCGGGCTTCCCCGCGCCGCTCACCTTCAAGCCCAATTCGGACCAGCAGCGCGAGGCTGCTGGCCAGGCCAACCTCCCGACCATCGGCATCGACGAAGCCTATGGCAGCCGCGAGGAGCTGATCCTCAACCATGGCCGCGCGGTCGGCCGGCTGGTCGTGGTGAAGGAGGGGCAGGAGGATGCGCTCACCCCCGGCGACGTGGCGGTGCTGACGACCATGCCGATCCGCATGCCGCCGGTCGCGGGCATCGTCTCGGCCACCTTCACCACGCCGATCAATCATGTCAGCCTGCTCGCCAAGACCTGGCGCATTCCCAATGCCTATCGCGCCGATGCCGATCGTCGCTGGGCATCGCTGGCCGGGCAGATGGTGGTGCTCGATACGCGCGGCGCGATGGTGGTGCTGCGCATGGCCACCCCGGCCGAGGTCAAGGCGGCGGAGCGCGCGAAGAAGGCGCGTGCGGTCCAGGTGGCGCCCGCGGATGCCGCCTATGCGGGCCTGCCGTCGCTGGTCGAGCAGGACGAGAGCTGGGCGCGCCGCACTGGCGCCAAAGCGGCTAATCTCGGCCAGGTGGCGCAGCTCGCGCAACGCGACGGCCGCTTCACCGTGCCGCCGGGCTTCGGCATCCCCTTCTCCTTCTACGACCGCTTCGTCGCCGCCAACCGGCTCGGCTCGCGCATCGCCGCCTTGCTGGCCGATCCGCGCCGCACCGATGCGGCGTGGCGCCAGCAGGAACTGGCAAAGCTCCGCGCCGCCTTCCTCGCCGGCAAGATCCCGGACGCCGATTTCGCCGCCATCACCGCGCGCCGCGCCAGCCTGCTCGGACCCAAGGGCGTGTTCATCCGCTCCTCGACCAATGCCGAGGATCTGCGCGGCTTCAACGGCGCCGGCCTCTACGACACCGTCCCCAATGTGGTCAGCGCCGGGGATCTGGCGAAGGCCGTGAAAACGGTCTGGGGCTCGATCTGGAACGACCGCGCCTTCGCCGCCCGCGAAGCGGCCGGCATCGACCACCGCTCGGTCCGCGCCGCCGTGCTGGTGCAGATCGGCGTCGACGCCGATGCGGCCGGGGTAATGACCACGATCGACCCGTTCGACGAGCAACAGGCCGACGAGATCCGCCTCTTCATCGCCGCGAAACGCGGCCTCGGCATCCGCGTGGTCGAGGGCCGCAAGATCGCCGAACAGCTCATCTACCGCCCGGAACTCGACTCGATCCAGGTCCTCACCCGCTCGAAGGACGATGTGCTGCTGCACTTCTCCCCCGGCGGCGGCGTGGAGGAAGCGAAGATCGACCCCGACCGCCCCGTCCTCTCCGACGATCTGGTCCGCCGGCTCGGCAAGGTCGGCCGCGCGGTGGAGGAGGTGTTCGGCCAGCGGCCGCAGGATGTGGAATGGCTGGTGGTGGGCGACCGTATCATGATCGTGCAGTCGCGGGATTATGTGCGGGGGCGGTGAGGAGTGGGACGAAATTCAAACGCCTTTTACAAAAAGCGACATGCATGTCATCCATAGAAAAGACCACTTTACTTATCTGGGAATTTGTGGTTTAGGGTCGAACATGAGTTCGCATCAACAGCCATTGAATTACGAAACAGGCACAGAATTACCTGACGTCGAAACGTCAGAGCCTGTTCCAATGACCGTGAAGGAGAAGTGGCAAGGGGCCGTGACCGAAGGCTCGGGATTCGTCGCAATTCCGATGGCCTTGCTTCGTTTGCAGACGAAGCTCGACCTAAGCGCGACCGACATGGTCGTGTTGATCAATCTGTTGGCCCATTGGTGGGATCCCGCGCGCGCCGTATTCCCACGCTCGACCACAATCGCAACTCGCATGGGCGTGACCAAGCGCACGGTTCAGCGGTCTACCGAGAAACTGGTCGGCGCCGGGCTGATTGAACGGGAATTTATCGAGTTCGGCAACGAAAAGCGCCGGACTTTCCAGTTCACCCCGCTAGCCGCGCGGCTCGCGCGGGACATCAATCTTTCCCACCAATTGGCAGGAAAGGAGAGTTTGGGCGTGTAGCTTAGCGGATAGAGTGCCTTGGGTTACTAATGTATCGGTGTGTGACAACTCTTAGATACGCCCGAGGAAGCGCTGGTTCAACTCCGGCCGCGCCCGCCGAATTTCGATGGTTCTGGCCTACCGGAGCGAGCAGGATGCGTCTGCTAGCTCAGGCGGCGATCCGCCCACATAGGCCAATCCGTGCCGTCTCCAGTCGTGGACTATTTGCTGGACCTGAGGCAACGATCTCCGTGACGTAGACAGTCGATCGCTCAAATGCGCTTTCACGACTGGGCCTAGTCAGGCAAATGGGCAAAGCTCACCTCGCCTCGGTATTGGCACCAGCTTTCGTCGTTATGGGCGAAGGCAGCGGTGAAGAGACAGGTGATGAATCGGGCTTCGAGGAAAGCCGCGCTGGCGTTGGCGCGGCAGCCAATGGTTTGGTCGTCAACAACGCCGCAGGAACAGGCTGCGCCGGCTGCCAGAGTGAAATCGCAGCGCCGACCAGCAGGAGGAAGGCCACCAGCCAATAGAAGATGTCGATCTTTCGACTCGAGTGCACTTGCCAAGGGCCAATACGGGTCGGGCTCTCGTCGCCGATCGCCTTGGTTAGCCGGATCTCGGGATAGGTCGCAGCAAGTGCATTTTCGGCGACTAGGCCCTGCTTGACCGAACCAATCAGCAGCCGGTGATACCAGAAGCGGTCCATGCCATAGAAGGCAAGCCAGCAAAAAGCACCACCCAGAAGCACGAGCGAGGTCAGGGAGACCCGGCCGATCCAAAGCGTGACATGAATATTCTCCTTCATCGTGAAGCCGGCAGCAGCGAGAAAGGCTGCGAGTACCGTCACCGCAACATTGCGGATACGCATTTCGAGTTCGTTGAAGTGCTTCTGAACGTCGATAATCGTCTTCCAGATTTCGATTCTATTCTCGTCGGTCGCACTCATGAGCTTTGTCCCTCAAAAGCTGTGAACTCGATGCGATCGAGTAGCTCGTCGAAGCGAGCGAGGCTGTACGTTGGTACGATCGCCGCGTCGCCCAGAAGCGTCTTTTCGCGCTCGACCTCATTCTGCGGCCAGTGCGATACGTTGCGTAGCAGAGCATAGGCATCCTGATGCTGCGCCGTGCCGTAAGCGGCAAGTACATCCGTCACTCCGGCTCGCTGCGCCATCCCAATATCTTTGTGTGGGCTGTCGCCGATGTAGACCGCCTGCTCGACCGGTACGTTCAGACTGCGCAAGATTGAGAGCAAGATGTCTGGATTCGGTTTGAGTTCGCCAGGCGGGGTGTATCGGTGTTCGGTTCGCGCGAGCTCATAATGCGAGGCCTCATAGAATCGGACGTCCTCGCGCGACAGACCCTGTGGCAGATCGTGGTCGGGTGGCGAGTAGAGATAGTTGATCAGTCGATCTAGTCCCAGCTTGCGGAAGCGGTATTGCGAATAATAAGCGAGGGACTCGGTGTAGCAGATGAGCAGTGTTCCACGCCGACTGAGTTCTTCAAGGGTCGTCAGAACGCCTGGATAAAATTCCAAGGTTTGCTGGCGCGCCGCGCGAAACGCATCAATCGCTGGCGCATAGAAATCGAGCACCGGTGTAGTGCCGGCCGGACCGCGAAGCTCCTTAAGTTCGCTTATCAGAAAGGCATATTCCGATGTGCCCACTCGCTGGTGAACCTTGCGAATCGCCGGGATCAGAACCGCCTCGTCGAGCCCGCTCAGGCGCAGGAGTTCATCTAGCATCGCGGAGAAGGCCGCGTGCCAGACATTCACCCAGTCGAATAGGGTATTATCCACGTCACTTATTAGGACGGATCGGATCGGCATATTGCCCTTTGCCATGATCATCGTTCCTTCGCCGCTAGGTTTGAACGGCTGTGTCTAAGCCGTCAGCCCCTTCGTTTGGGGTAGGGCAATCCGACATTAATGTTCTCTTTATGTTCCATATGGCAAGTGTCTGTCGTTTTTACAATCGCTCCGACGGTACGAAGAGGCAAAAACGCGAGACTGGCCCAATGAGCGACCGCTTCTACTGCTGCTCAATCGATCAGGAATGACGAAACGGGCGCGTAACTGACATTAGATTCCACCAAATAAGCTGCCACACCCACTCCGTAAGCAGGACCGCTGTGGCGTGAAACTGCGCTAGGCAGCACTGAGTCTCACAATCGACCGAGCAAGATTCTCCCGCGCCGCCACCTCGAACCTCTCCCGCCCCCAGTCCGAGAAATACAACGCCTCCCGCGCCAGAAACCCCACCAGAATAGCCGCCCGCCCGGCCCGGAACGCCTCCTCCGGCACCTCGCGATACTCGTGCCGCACGCCCGCTTCATACGCATCGAAAACCTCCGGCGCCGCGCCGAGGATCGACAGGTCCATGTCGAGGAACATCGCCATATCCGCCACCTCGTCGGCGGGGAGGCCCGCTGGAATCGCATGATGCGCGGTCGCCTCGATCAGGCGCAGCGTCCGGCCAAGCGTCGGTTCGGGCACGACGCCCGCCAGCATCTCCGCCGCCAGCGCGGCGCTGCGGCGCTCATTGTCCTTTCGGCGCGGTTCGTAGATCGCATCGTGCAGCAGGATCGCGCAGCGCACCGCCTCGGCGTCATGCAGCATGGTCTCGACCTCGGCATGGAGCGCGAGCAGCGCGAGCGGGTGGCTCCAGCCATGATAGCCGCGATCCGGCCCCGAATGCAGGTCTCGTATCTCTTGCAGCAGGGTGGCGCTCAACATCCCGGACTCCCGAATGGCGGTGCCCTGGATAGCAAGCCTGGACGGGGTGGGTCGATTGCGTTCGGTGCCAGGCCTGTTTCGCTCCACGGCGTACCGTTGGCTGGTCGCACCGCCCCCCGGGCGCTTGATTCAATCCTCGGCACGATGTGGCTATCGTCGCGCCATGGCATTGCCCAGGATGATCCCGATCGCGCAGGCGTCCGTCTGCTCGCCGCCGCTGGCCCTTGCCGCGTTCTGGCGGCGACCGGTCGCCGCGAATTCGCTGTTCCGCGCCCGACATTCCCTGTTCCGGGATAACAGGGAATGGGTCAGCAAGATGCTGATATCGCTCCGGAAAAGATGGCCAAGATCACCCGCAAAGTCCCGAAAAAAAGAAATTCCCTGTTATTTCCCTGTTTACCGGCCCGGAACAGCGAATTTCCGGCCCTCGGAAGGCGTGCCCTTCGCCCCGATCGGACCCGCCTGCCGACTCAGGCGGAAACGATCGCCAACCTCTGCGCCCATTCATCTTGCCGCCCGCCCCAATCCCGCTAAACCTCTCACTCAAGGGGAGAAGCAAGCATGGCCACGATCGCGCCCACCGACCTGGCGCCCGAACCCGCCGCGACGCCAGAGCCGAGCCGGAAGGACATCCAGCTCGTCATCACCGCGTCGTCGCTCGGCACGATCTTCGAATGGTATGATTTCTTCATCTACGGCACGCTCGCCGCGTCCGGCATCATCGGCCGGGTCTTCTTCCCCGCCGGCAACGAGCTGGTGCAGACGCTCGCCGCCTGGGCAGTGTTCGCGGTCGGCTTCGGTTTCCGCCCGCTCGGCGCGATCCTGTTCGGGTTCCTCGGCGACAAATGGGGGCGCAAATACACCTTCCTCGTCACCATCACGCTGATGGGCGTCGCCACCGCCGGCGTCGGCCTGGTGCCCTCGGCCGCGTCGATCGGGCTCGCCGCGCCGTTCATCGTCATCTTCCTGCGCATCCTGCAGGGCCTGGCGCTGGGCGGCGAATATGGCGGCGCCGCGATCTATGTCGCGGAACATAGCGGCAAGGGGCAGAGCGGCTATTTCACCAGCTTCATCCAGGCCAGCGTGGTCGGCGGCTTCATTCTCAGCCTGGTCGTCGTGCTGCTCTCGAAATGGCTGATGCCGGTCGCGATCTGGGACAGCTGGGGCTGGCGCTTCCCCTTCGTCTTCTCGCTGCTGCTGCTCGCCGTGTCGCTATGGATGCGGCTGAAGCTCAACGAGAGCCCGGTGTTCAAGGCGATGAAGAACGCGGGCGAGACCGCGAAGAACCCCTTCACCGAAAGCTTCACCTATCCCGGCAATCTCCGCCGCCTGTTCGTCGCCCTGTTCGGCATTTCCGCCGGCCTGACCGTGATCTGGTACACCGCGACCTTCACCGTGCTCTCCTTCCTCCAGACGACGATGCGCGTCGAGGCGACCACCGCGCAGCTCATCGTCGGCTTCGGCGCGTCGCTGAGCCTGTTCTGGTTCATCTATTTCGGCCGCCTGTCCGACAGGGTCGGGCGCAAGACGCCGATCATCCTCGGCTATGCGATGACGCTGGTGCTGATCTTCCCGCTGTTCTGGATGCTCGGCGGCGCCGCCAACCCCGATCTCGCCCGCGCCGCGCGCCGCGCGCCCGTGGTCGTTTCCGGCCCCGTTTGCGATTACAATCCCTTCGCCGCGAAGCAGGTCGATCGCTGCGGCGAACTGCTCGACTATTTCTCCAAAAAGGGTGTCACCTATACCAAGGGCAAGACGCCGGTGACGCTCGTCACCATCGGCCAGGTGCCGATCGCTGACACCAGCCCGGCCGGGCTCGACGCCGCGCTCGCCGCCGCCGGCTATAATCTCGACAAGGTCGTGCCCGGCTTTCGCGGCATCCTCATCATCATGCTCGCCATCATCGTGATGGGGGCGCTGTCGGGCATGACCTATGGCCCGGTCGCCGCGCTGCTCGCCGAGATGTTCCCGCCGCGCATCCGCTACAGCTCGATGTCGATCCCCTATCATATCGGCACGGGCTATTTCGGCGGGTTCCTGCCGTTCATCGGCCAGTATATCGTCGCGCGGACCGGCGATCCCTATGCCGGCCTGTGGTACACGTTCGCCGTCGTCGCGATGGCGTTCGTCGTGACGGCGGTCGGCCTGCACGAGACCAAGCCGGGCACGGCGAGCGCGGATTAGATCACCTGGCGGACTGCATCCCGATCGCTCGACAAATGCCTCGGCCAGATTGCAAAATCGACCGACCGATTATATTTTAATCACGTTGATTTGGAGTGATTGAAATGACGGCCGAAACCCGCGTCCTGACCGCGCATGTGCCGCTGCATCTGGCGGACAAGGTGGATGTCATGGCGTCGCGACTGGATCGGTCGCGAGGTTGGATCGTCAAGCAGGCAATCGCCGCCTGGGTCGACCAGGAGGAGGAGCGCCACAGGATGACGCTGGCGGCGCTCGCCGATGTCGACGCGGGGCGGGTGATAAACCATCAAAGCATCCAGGCATGGGCGGACAGCCTGTCGACCGATCGACCGCTGCCGCCACCGGCAGCGTGAGGATTGTCTGGACGGGCAGGGCGTCGGCCGATCTCGTTCGCTTGCACGCTTTTCTTGAGCCGGTCGCTCCGGATGCGGCAGCCCGGGTCGTCCAGCAACTCGCGCATGCCCCGGATCGCCTTGCCGAGTTTCCCCGGATCGGGGAGAGGCTGGACGCGTATGCACCTCGTGAGGTCCGTCGCATCGTCGTGGGGCACTATGAAATGCGCTATGAGATTGCCGATGCTGTCATCTTCATCCTGCGATTGTGGCACAGCCGGGAGGATCGTGGCGCGGAATAGTATTTCATCGCCGCAAAGCGCGCGTGGCCGGCTGGCGGCTCCCGAACCGCTTTCGAACCTTGATCGGCCTAGCGTAGCGCGAGCCGCCCCGCTAACCGGCTCCTGATGAGCGCTCCCCTACGTCTCCGCCTCGATGGTGCCGCCCTTGTCGACAATTGGCGCACCCTGGCCGCGATGAGTGGCCCAGCGGCCTGCGGCGCTGCGATCAAGGCGAACGGCTACGGTCTCGGCGCGGTGGAGGTCGCGACGCGCCTTGCCGCGGCGGGGTGCCGCGACTTCTTCGTCGCCACCTGGGCGGAAGCGGCAGCGCTTGCGCCGCTGGGCCTGCCGGTCACCGTGCTGCACGGCGTGCGCGAGGAGGATATGGCGCTGGCGCTCACCGGCATCGCTCGCCCCGCGCTCAACTCGGCAGGGCAGGTCGCGCGCTGGAAAGCGGCGGGGGGCGGTGCCTGCGATGTGATGATCGACACCGGCATGAACCGGCTCGGCCTGTCGGTCGACGATCTGCCGTTGCTCGAGGGGCTCGTCATCGAGACGCTGATGAGCCACCTCGCCTGCGCCGACGAGGATGCGGCGATGAACGCGCGCCAGCTGGCTGCGTTCGCCCCGCTTGCCGGCCGGACGGGCGCCAGGCGGATGAGCCTCGCCAATTCCGCGGGCATCGGCCTCGGGTCCGATTATGCCTTCGATCTCACGCGGCCCGGCCTGGCCCTGTACGGCGGAATCCCGCGCGGCGAACTCGGCGCGATCCGCCAGGTCGTCACGCCCGAGGCGCAGATCCTCCAGCGCCGCACCGTGCCCGCGGGCCAGACCATCGGCTATAATGCGACCTGGACCGCGCCCGCGCCGACCGAGGTCGCGATCCTCAACCTTGGCTATGCCGACGGCTATTTCCGTGGCTTCTCCAATACGGGCTCGGCGCGGGCCGACGGGCAGTCGCTGCCGCTGCTCGGCCGGGTCTCGATGGACCTGATCGCGATCGACGTCACCGCCGCGCCCGATCTCGCCGAGGGCGACTGGCTTGCGCTCGACTATGCCTTGCCTGAAGCCTCCTCGCGCTCGGGCATGTCGCAGTACGAACTGCTCACCAGCTTGGGCGACCGCTTCGATCGCGTCTGGAGCGACTGACCCCCTCCCGCGCGCGGGAGGGGAGAGAGGTTACCGCTCGACGCACATGGCGATGCCCATGCCGCCGCCGATGCACAATGTGGCGAGGCCCTTCTTGGCGTCGCGCTTGGCCATCTCGTAGAGCAGGGTGGTCAGCACGCGCGCGCCGCTCGCGCCGATCGGATGTCCGATCGCGATCGCGCCGCCATTGACGTTGACGCGCTCGGCATCCCAGCCGAGCTCCTTGCCGACCGACAGCGCCTGCGCCGCGAACGCCTCGTTCGCCTCGATCAGGTCGAGATCGGCGATGCTCCAGCCGGCTTTTTCCAGCGCGCGCCGAGTCGCCGGTACCGGGCCGATGCCCATGATCGACGGGTCGACGCCGGCCGAGGCCCAGCTCGCGATCCGCGCCAGGATGGTGGAGCCGCGCTTTTCGGCCTCCTCGCGCGTCATCAGCACCAAAGCCGCGGCGCCGTCGTTCAGGCCGGAGGCGTTGGCGGCGGTCACCGTGCCGTCCTTCTTGAACGCCGGGCGCAGGCCCGAGAGGCTTTCCAGCGTCACGCCGCTACGGATATATTCGTCGTTCGCCACGATCGTGTCGCCCTTGCGGCCCTTGATCGTCACCGGCACGATCTCGTCCTTGAACCGGCCCGAGGAACGCGCGGCATCGGCGAGATTCTGCGAGCGGGTCGCGAACACGTCCTGCATCTCGCGCGTCACCTGATATTGCTCGGCGAGGTTCTCGGCGGTGATGCCCATGTGATAATTGTTGAAGGCGTCGGTCAGGCCGTCGCTGATCATCGTGTCGACCAGCGCGAGATTGCCCATCTTGGTCCCGCCGCGCAGGTTCTGCGCGTGGGTCGAGAGCGACATGGATTCCTGTCCGCCCGCGACGACGATCGTCGAATCGCCGGTCTGGATCGCCTGCGCCGCCAGCGCGACCGCGCGCAGGCCCGATCCGCAGACCTGGTTGACGCCCCAGGCCGGGATCTCCTTGGGCACGCCCGCCGCCATCGACGCCTGGCGCGCCGGGTTCTGGCCCTGCGCGGCGGTCAGCACTTGGCCCAGGATCACTTCGGACACGTCGCCCGCCTCGACCCCCGCCTGCGCCAGTGCTGCCTCGATCGCGATGCGGCCAAGCTCATGCGCCGGAGTCGCCGCGAAGGCGCCGAGGAAGCTGCCGACCGGCGTACGCTTGGCGGCGGTGATGACGATGTCCTGCATGATGTGGGGACTCCAGTGGAAGAGATGTTTGGCGGCTATCTAGTGCCGGGGATCGCGCTTAGCCAGTCCGCAAGGGGCTCCCAGAGCTGGGATCGCCCGCCGCGCCCGACGATCATGCCGACATGGCCCGCGCCCAGGTCGCGACGGTCGGGCAGGTCCGCCGCGCTCCGGGCGGGCACGATCCGGTCAGTCATCGACACGAAATCGACCGCCGGGCACGTCAGCCGCGCCGGATCGGCGATGCCGCCGCCGACTCTCCAGCGGCCGGTGCCGGGCAAATCCGCGTCGATGAAGTCGTCGAACATCTGCCGCCCGGCGGCATAGGGCAGGGGGGCGCCCGCATTCGCCCAATCCTCCATCGCGACGAAGGACCGCGCTGCGGCGCTGCCGGGCTCCATCGCGGCAAAGGCCTCGTACTTGGCGATGGTGCGCGCCGGGTCGAGTCGCCAGAACCCGCTCTGCAGCACTTCCATCGGCACCAGCCCCATCGTCTCGCAGGCCGGCTGCGCCGCTTGCCAGAGCGCGGCGATATCCGCCCGTGCTGCAGCGCCGAAGCCCGAAAAGCGCCAGGGCGCGGCGATCATCGCCAGCCCCGCGACCGGCACCGCGCACGCGGCCGCCATCGCGATCGTCCCGCCCAGACAATACCCGGCCAGCACCGGCGGCTGCTCGAATTTGGCGATCAGCGGCAGCAGCAATCGTTCGACATGGGCGGTCACGTCCATGCCGCGCTCGGCCGGCGTCGGGCTGCCCCAGTCGAGCAGAAACGGCCGGAATCCCTCGGCAGCGAGCCATTTCATTAACGAATTCCCGGGCATCAGGTCGAGGATGAAGGGAGGGTTGATCAGCGAGGGGACAAGGATCACCGCGCGCCCTTTGCTGTCCTTCGCGCCGTAATCGCGCAGTCGCGCGCGTCCCTTGCGGAATCGCGCCGGTGCGGGCCGGCGCGCGCGGCCGCGCGGCGCGTCCTGATAGGCGCGCAATCCCGCCAGCGCCGCGGCGCGCCGTTCAGGTGATGGTGCAGTCTCGTTGCGCAACATGTCCAGGAACAACGGAAGCGGGCGCGGACCGTGTTGCGGTGCAGTATGAAAGGGTGATACAGATGGATCAAACACAGGGTCGGGAGCCTTCTTTTATGAAGAAGCAGAATGCGGGCGACGGCCCGGTGATTATCAAGAAGTACGCTAACCGTCGTCTCTACAACACCGAGACTTCGTCCTACATCACGCTTGAGCACCTCGCCGCGATGACTCGCGAAGGCCGCGACTTCAAGGTGGTCGACGCGAAGAGCGAAGAAGACATCACGCACAATATCCTCACCCAGATCATCATGGAGGAGGAATCGCGCGGGCAGACCATGCTCCCGGTAAACTTCCTGCGTCAGCTCATCGCGATGTACGGCGATTCGATGCAGCAGATGGTGCCTGGTTACCTTGAAGCGTCGATGGACAGTTTCCGCCGCAACCAGGAACAGTTCAAGTCGGCGGTCGAGGGTGCGTTCGCCAACTCGCCCTTCGCCGAACTGGCCAAGCGCAACATGGCGGTGTTCGAGGCCGCCACCCAGGCGTTCAAGCCCGGTGCGAAGCCCGGCGAGACCCCCGCACCGGCGGCGACCAAGGACGAAGAGATCGCAGCGCTCAAAGCCGAGCTCACCCGGCTTCACGAAAAGATCGAGAAGCTCGGCGACTGATTCCGGTCGATGGCGATGCCGTTCTGGATCGGCGCGGGCGGTACGCTCGCTCTGGCGATCGTCGCTGGCGTTGGTGACCGGCGGCGCAGCCGGCGCGCCAATCTCGATTCGATCGGGCTGGTCGACTGGCCGACCGTCCAGGTTCTGGCGCTGATCGTCACCGCCATTCTGGCCAGCATCGCCGCCAATAGCTGAAGCGGACACGCCGATCCTCGTTCGGGCTTGGACTTGCTCCGGGCGAAAAGGGGATCAGTAGAAGGCGGCAAGCGTCAGCTGCCGTTCGCTCCCGTCGCACAGCCCCAGCGTCACCGTCCGTCCCGCTTCTCCCGCCGGCCAGTCGCTCGCCGGCGGCGAGATGCCGTCGACCGAGCAGATCCGCTCTCCCGCGCGCCAGCCGGCCGCCTCGCCCGGCCCGCCCTTCATCACATGCAGCACGACCAGTGCCGCGCCCTGTGCCTCGACCAGCAATCCGCTGGTCGATCGTACGGACGGCATGTCCGCCTCGGGCCCCGGGCTCAGGATCATGTGACCGGCGCCGGGGTCGAGCAGCACATGATAGCGCTTGAGAAAGCCCGACCCGATCCGCCCCGCGACTCCCGTGCGGCTCGAATAGCCGCCCGGCCGCTCGACATTCATCGCGACGTGCCGCGCGGTGAGCGCCCCCAGCGTCAGCTCGGGCAATATCGTCAGGTCAGTGACGACCGGACCGGCGAGTCCATGGCTCATCGTCGTGGTGACGAGCGGCGCCAGCGCGCCATGCGGCCGCCAGGCATCGCCCGAGACGGTGATCGCGCCGCCGTCCCCGGTGTCGATCACCAGCGGCCGCACGCGGACACCGTGAAGCTCCATCTCGGTGAGGTAGAAGCTCAGGTCCGTACCCGCGCGCAGCGGTGCGGTCGCCCCGGGAAAGGGCATGCGGCCCGATTGCAGCAGCCGGAACCGCCTTCCCGGATAGTCCAGGTCGAGCGCATAACCACCGACCAGGTCGATGCCCGCCAGCATCTCGACCGGCTCGCCACCGGTCGCCGCCTGAACTAGGTCGAGCACCGCCACCTTGCCGCCAGTGCGGCGCAGCCCGCCCAGTGTGATCGACGCGGCATCGGCCCATTCGATCCCCACCGCGCCGCCGATCGCGGCGGCGCTGCGCTCGCCCCGGCTCCTCAGCTTCATGCGACGCGCATAGGCCCGCGAGATGGTGGTGACGCTGACGGCGGTATCGAGCATCGCCGTCACCGGCCTGCCGTCGAGCTCCAGCGTGAAGCGGATCTGGTCCTGCGGCGTCAGCTCGAACGGCACCCACCGCGCCTCGGTGTCGCTGGCAAGCGCGAACACAGGCGCTGGTACGGGCTGCTGCGCGACCGCGGGCATCGCCAGGAAGGACAGGAGGAGACCGGCCAGGATGCGCATCGGTCCCATGATAGCCAAGGTCCGCGCTCAGCCGGAGTCGGAAGGCGTCAGAGACATGCCTCGAGATAGGCCTGGTCGAAGCCGAACTGCCGTGCCTTTTCCAGCGTGTAGGGGCGCAGCCCCATCGAGCGATATTCGCCGATGATCTTCCCGTCGGCGCTCTCGTCGAGATATTCGAACTTGAACAGCTCCTGGGTGACGATCACCGGGCCTTCCATGCCGATCACTTCGGTCACGTTGGTCACGCGGCGCGAGCCGTCGCGCAGGCGCTTCACCTGGATGATCATCTCGACCGAATCGGCGATCTGGCGGCTGATCGCTTCCTTCGGCACCTTGATGTCCGACATCATCACCATGTTCTCCATACGGGCGAGTGCCTCGCGCGGGGAGTTGGCGTGGAGCGTGCACATCGAGCCGTCATGACCGGTGTTCATGGCGGCGAGCATGTCGAAACACTCGCTGCCGCGGATTTCGCCGAGGATGATGCGGTCGGGGCGCATACGCAGGGCGTTCTTCACGAGATCGCGGATGCTGATCTCGCCTTGGCCCTCCAGATTGGCCGGGCGGGTTTCCAGCGGCAGCCAGTGCGGCTGCTGCAGTCGGAGTTCGGCCGCGTCCTCGATCGTCAGCACGCGCTCGCCTGGGTCGATCATCTTCGACAGGGCGTTGAGCATCGTGGTCTTGCCCGAACCGGTACCGCCGGAGATCACCACGTTGAACCGGCACGCGCCGGCGATCTTCAGCGCGGTCGCCATTTTCGGGCTCATCGATCCAAAGCCCGCCATCATGTCGAGCGTGATCGGCTTGGCGGAGAATTTACGAATCGAGATCGCGGTGCCGCGCAGGCTCAGCGGCGGCACGATCACGTTGACGCGGGATCCGTCCTTTAGGCGGGCGTCGGCGAGCGGGGTGGTCTGGTCGACGCGGCGGCCGACCGAGTTGCAGATGCGCTGCGCGATCTGGAACAGATGCTCCTCGTCGCGGAACTGGATATGCGCCAGCTCCAGCTTGCCCTTGCGTTCGACGAAGGTCTGTTCGGGGCCGTTGACCATGATGTCCGACACGTTCGGATCGGCCAGCAATTCCTCGAGCGGGCCAAGGCCGAGCAGTTCGTCGACCAGCACCTTTTCCAGCGCGAACTGCTCGCGGCGGTTGAGCGTCAGCTTCAGCTCGGCGAGCACTTCGCCGATGATCGGGCGGAATTCCTCGGCCAGCTCGTCCTTGTTCAAGGTGGCGGCGGCTTCGGGATCGACTCGCTCGAGCAGGCGGGGAAGGACCTGTTCCTTGATCTTGTGGACCGAGGCTTCGAAGCCCTCGACCTTGCTGCTGCCGGCCTCGCCCGAGGCATTTTGCCGATCGGCCAGCCGCGCCAGCGCTTCCGCGTTAGCGGGGTTGCCGCCGTCATTGCTGCCGGGCAGCGGCATTTTCGGGATTGGCGGGAATTGCTCGCCGCCGCTGTCCACCTCGCGCGGCACCGCGGCGCCCTGCATCGGGCGCGCGACACCGAATGCCGGACGGCTTCCGGGTCCATTGGCTAACCCGGGACGACGTCCAAATGCACTCATGCCGATAGATTCCTCATGGTCGGGGACGGGCCTAGCGCCCAAGGCTTGATAATTGACTAACCACATTGGGTGTCGCCGCGCCTGCTCCGCCGCTCTTGAGGAGGTACGAGCCAGAACCGAGCCAGGCTGCTATGTCATGGATGGACTCGGAGGGACGGGGATGCGCCGCATAACGCCATTGATGTGTCTGCTGGCCCTGGGCGCGGGCAATGCGTCGGCCCGAGCGCCGGATCCGGATGGCCTGCCGGCCTGGCTCGCCGGCTGCTGGATTCAGCAGGAAGGGAAGGCATGGACGGAGGAATGCTGGACCGCGCCCCGCGCCGGCATGATGCTTGGTTCGGGGCGAAGCGGGGTGGGGGAACGGCTCCGATCCTGGGAGGCGACCCAGATCCTGCCCGACGCGGCGGGCAAGCCGGTGTTCTGGGCTTCACCTCAGGGTGGGCAACGCGTCGCGTTCCCGCTCGCCTCCCGCACCGCGAGCGAGATGGTGTTCGCCAATCCGGCGCATGATTACCCGCAGCGCATCCGCTATTGGCGGGACGGCGCCACGCTCAACGCGGAGATTTCAATGCTGGACGGCAGCAAGCCGATGCGCTGGCACTTCAGCGCAATGCGCTAGTTATTCGGCGCGCTCGGCGAGCACGGTCAGGCCGGCCGAGCTGACCTCCGCAAAGCCGCCTTCGATCGCAATCGTCTCGGGCTCGCCCTTTTCGGTGCGATAGATCGACAGCGCGCCGTCGCGGATCGTCGACATGACGGGCGCATGGCCTTCGAGCACACCGAAATCGCCCTCGGAACCGGGGACGACGACCATGTACACGTCCTCGGAGCGGACGAGCTTTTCGGGAGTGACGAGTTCGAAGTGCAGCATTTCGTTTCTCACTCCCCTCCCGCTTGCGGGAGGGGTTGGGGGTGGGCACCCGGTCAATCACGGGCGGTGCGTCCAGCTTAGGCCGGGCGCCCAACCCTCGGTCCCCTCCCGCGAGCGGGAGGGGAGGAAGTCTTACGCGTCCTGCGCCATCTTCTCGGCCTTGGCGATCGCTTCTTCGATGCCGCCGACCATGTAGAATGCGCTCTCGGGCAGGTGATCATATTCACCGTCGACCACGGCCTTGAAGCTCTTCACCGTGTCCTCGAGCTGCACGAACTTGCCCGGGATGCCGGTGAACACCTCGGCGACGTGGAACGGCTGCGACAGGAAGCGCTGGATCTTGCGCGCACGCGACACGGTCAGGCGATCGTCTTCCGACAGCTCGTCCATGCCGAGAATGGCGATGATGTCCTGCAGCGACTTGTACTTCTGCAGCGTCGACTGGACGGCGCGGGCAGTCTCGTAATGCTCCTGGCCGACGACGCGCGGCTCGAGCACGCGCGAAGTGGAGTCGAGCGGATCGACCGCCGGGTAGATGCCCAGCTCCGAGATCGCGCGGTTGAGCACGGTCGTCGCGTCCAAGTGAGCGAAGGACGTTGCCGGCGCCGGATCGGTAAGATCGTCGGCAGGCACGTAGATCGCCTGCACCGAGGTGATCGAACCCTTGTTGGTCGAGGTGATGCGCTCCTGCAGCGCGCCCATGTCGGTCGACAGGGTCGGCTGATAGCCCACGGCCGACGGAATGCGGCCGAGCAGCGCCGACACTTCCGAACCCGCCTGAGTGAAGCGGAAGATGTTGTCGACGAAGAACAGCACGTCCTGGCCTTCGACGTCGCGGAAATATTCGGCGATCGTCAGGCCCGACAGCGCGACGCGCGCGCGGGCGCCCGGCGGCTCGTTCATCTGGCCGTACACCAGCGCGACCTTCGAACCCTCGGACTGCGGATTGCCGTCGGCATCCTTGGCGATGACGCCTGCGTCGAGGAACTCGTGGTACAGATCGTTGCCCTCACGGGTACGCTCGCCGACGCCGGCGAACACCGAGGTGCCGCCGTGCCCCTTGGCGATGTTGTTGATCAGTTCCTGGATCAGCACGGTCTTGCCCACGCCGGCGCCGCCGAACAGGCCGATCTTGCCGCCCTTCGCGTACGGGGCGAGCAGGTCGATGACCTTGATGCCGGTGACCAGAATGGCGCTCTCGGTCGACTGGTCGACGAACAAAGGTGCCGATGCGTGGATCGGGGCCGTCTCGGTGTGGCCGACCGGGCCACGCTCGTCGATCGGCTCGCCGATGACGTTGAGGATGCGGCCGAGCGTTTTCGGGCCGACCGGCACGCGGATCTGCGAACCGGTGTCGGTCACGGTCTGGCCGCGGGTCAGGCCCTCGGTCGCGTCCATCGCGATGGTGCGGACGGTGTTCTCGCCGAGATGCTGCGCGACTTCGAGCACGAGGCGGTTGCCGTTATTGTCGGTCTCGAGCGCCGAAAGGATCGCCGGCAGGCTGCCCTGCGGGAAGGCGACGTCGACGACGGCGCCGATGACCTGGCTGATGCGGCCGACATTGTTGGTCGTCGCGACCGGCGCGGTGGCCGTGGTCTCGGGAGCGGCTGCCTTGGTCGCGCGCGGCTTGCGGGCAGGCTTCTCGGTGGTCGGGGCTGCGGTTGCCATCGTTCTTTCCTTGCTTCGAACTGCTTAGAGCGCTTCGGCGCCAGAGATGATTTCGACCAGTTCCGTGGTGATCGCGGCCTGGCGGGTGCGGTTATACTGGATCGTGAGCTTGTTGATCATGTCGCCGGCATTGCGCGTGGCATTGTCCATCGCGGTCATGCGGCTGCCCTGCTCCGACGCGGCGTTCTCGAGCAGCGCGCGGAACACCTGGATCGCGACGTTGCGCGGCAGCAGGTCGGCCAGGATCGATTCCTCGTCGGGTTCGTACTCGACCGCGGCACCGCCATCGTCGACCGGGGCCGCATTGACGTCAATCGCGACCGGGATGATCTGGCGGCCGATCGGCTCCTGCACCAGCGCCGACTGGAAGCGGGCGTAGAACAGGTGAGCGACATCGAACTCGCCCGCCTCGAAGCGCGCGATCACGTCATCGGCCACTGCACGGGCATCGGCGAACGCGACCCGCTTGATATGGCCCATCTCATGATCGGCAACGACCAGGTTCGGGTAGAAGCGCTTCAGCACGCGGCCCTTCTTGCCGGCGATGTAGATCTTCACCGTCTTGCCGGCGGCGACCAGTTCCTCGATCTTGCGGCGGGCCGCACGGACGATGTTGGTGTTGAACGCGCCTGCCAGGCCACGCTCGCTGGTCGCGACGATCAGCAGATGGACCTGGTCCTTGCCGGTGCCGGCGAGCAGCTTCGGAGAGGATTCGCTGACGCTCACCTTGGCGGCGAGACTCGCCATCACCTTTTCCAGCCGCTCGGCATAGGGGCGGCCGGCGACGGCCGCTTCCTGCGCACGGCGCAGCTTCGCGGCGGCGACCATCTTCATCGCCTTGGTGATCTTCTGCGTCGACTTCACCGAGCCGATGCGGATCTTGAGGGCCTTCAAACTAGCCATTGTTTTCCTTCTTGTGTTCCCGCGAAGGCGGGAACCCAGTCTGGGCCCCCGCCTTCGCGGGGGCACAAGTCAGTTACGCAAACGTCTTCGCGAACGCGTCGAGCGCAGCCTTGAGCTTGCCCTTGGCTTCGTCACCCAGATCCTTGGTGTCGCGGATCAGGCCGAGCACATCGGCATGGTTCGCGCGCAGATCGGCGAGCATCGCGGCTTCGTAACGCACCACGTCCTGCACCGCGACGGTATCCAGATAACCCTGGGTGCCGGCGAAGATCGACGCCGTCTGCTCCTCGAAGGGCAGCGGGCTGAACTGGGGCTGCTTGAGCAGCTCGGTCAGGCGCGCGCCGCGGTTGAGCAGCTTCTGGGTCGAGGCGTCGAGGTCCGAACCGAACTGAGCGAAGGCGGCCATCTCGCGATACTGCGCCAGCTCCAGCTTGATCGAGCCCGAGACCTTCTTCATCGCCTTGGTCTGCGCGGCGGAACCGACGCGGCTGACCGACAGGCCGACGTTGATCGCGGGGCGGATGCCGGCGAAGAACAGGTCGGTTTCGAGGAAGATCTGGCCGTCGGTGATCGAGATCACGTTGGTTGGGATGTACGCCGACACGTCGCCGGCCTGGGTCTCGATGATCGGCAGCGCGGTCAGCGAGCCCGAGCCATTGTCCTTGTTCATCTTCGCGGCGCGCTCGAGCAGGCGCGAGTGGAGATAGAACACGTCGCCGGGATAGGCTTCGCGGCCCGGCGGGCGGCGCAGCAGCAGCGACATCTGGCGGTACGCGACGGCCTGCTTCGACAGATCGTCGAACACGATCAGCGCGTGCATGCCGTTGTCACGGAAATACTCGCCCATCGCGGTGCCGGTATAGGGCGCGAGGAACTGCAGCGGGGCAGGGTCGGACGCGGTCGCGGCGACGACGATGGAATAGTCCATCGCGCCATTCTCGGTCAGCGTGCGGACGAGCTGCGCGACGGTCGAGCGCTTCTGGCCGACCGCGACATAGATGCAATAGAGCTTCTTCGACTCGTCGTCGCCGGCGTGGTCGTTCTTCTGGTTGATGAAGGTGTCGATCGCGACGGCGGACTTGCCGGTCTGGCGATCGCCGATGATCAGCTCGCGCTGGCCACGGCCGACGGGGACGAGGGCGTCGATCGCCTTCAGGCCGGTCTGGACGGGCTCATGCACCGAGGTGCGCGGGATGATGCCCGGCGCCTTCACTTCGACGCGGCTGCGCTGGTCGGAAACGATCGGGCCCTTGCCGTCGATCGGGTTGCCGAGGCCATCGACCACGCGGCCGAGCAGGCCCTTGCCGATCGGAACGTCCACGATCGTGCCGGTCCGCTTGACGACGTCGCCTTCCTTGATCTCCGAGTCGGACCCGAAGATCACGACGCCGACATTGTCGGCCTCGAGGTTGAGCGCCATGCCCTGCACGCCGTTCGAGAATTCGACCATCTCGCCGGCCTGGACATTGTCCAGCCCGTGAATGCGCGCGATGCCGTCGCCGACCGACAGCACCTGGCCGGTTTCGGAGACCTGGGCCTCGGTACCGAACGAAGCGATCTGGTCCTTGATGACCTTCGAGATTTCAGCGGCGCGGATATCCATTGTCAGCCTTTCCCAACAGCTAAGAGCTGTCAGCCTTTCATTGCGTGCGCGAGAGTGTTGAGACGGGTCTTGATCGAGCTATCGATCATCTGCGAGCCGATCTTCACGACCAGCCCGCCAAGTAGCGTGGGATCGACCGACAGGTCGACCGCGACGTCGCGGCCGATGCGGGTGCGAAGCTGCTGCTTCAGCGCATCGATCTGGGCGTCGGAAAGCGGATGGGCCGAGGTCACTTCGGCCGTGGTCTCGCCGCGATGATTGGCGGCCAGCATGCGGAACGCGCGGATGATCGCGGGCAGCTGCGCCAGACGGCGGTTGTCGGCGAGCACGCCGAGGAAATTCCTGGTGGTGCCATCGACGCCCAGCGCGGTCGCCGTGGCGGCAACGGCCCGGGCGGCGTCCTGGCGGCTCACCAGCGGGCTGGCGACCAGCCGGGCGAACTCGTCCGACTGCTCCAGCGCAGCGCGCACATTGGCCAGGCTCGCCTCGACGGCGTCGATCGTCTTTGAATCGCGGGCAAGCTCGAACAGTGCGGTGGCGTAGCGACCGCTTAAGCTTGCTTGAATACCGCCGGATGTCTCCACGCGATCGAAATCCTCGTTTGGAACTGTTTGCGACCCATACGAAAAGGGAGGCCGGAATCGGCCCCCCTGATGGGTCGCCGCGCGGTTAGCATCGGGTTACGCGGGATGCAACCCGAGTCCGACCTGCCCCCTTGAGCCTCGCTATATAATATAGGTGCCGTTTCATCGTGCGCGCCATTGCCCGTGCGGGCACGATTTCCTGCATGTCACGATATTTCCAGAATTTCACATAACCGCAACAACCAGTTAACCATGCGTTTGGGTCTTGCCCTCATAGCCGGGCCATGCCTCGCCCAGACATCGCCGCCGCCCTTTCCGCTTTCAAGCAAATCGCCGCGCGGTGGGACGCCGGCGGCAGCAGCATCCGCTCCCAGCTTCGCCGTATCGTCTGGAGCCTGCTCGGCATCCAGGCGCTGCTGGCCATCGCGCTCATCGGCACCACGTTCAGCACCAGCCACGGCGTGCGGTCGCTCGTGCTCGACCGGCTCGATCCGATCGGCGAGCTCCAGCGCGTCAATGACAGCTATGTCGCGGCCCTGCTCACCGCGCAGAAGGTGCAGAGCGGCAATCTCTCGGCCGACAGTGCGATCAGCGCGATCGAGGAAGCGCGCGCTACCATCCGCAGCAACTGGCGCTCCTTTTCGAGGCAGGCGCTCGATGACCGTCGCGGTGCCGCCGTCGCGCAGGTCGCCGTTGCGCGCCGGGATGCCGATGCCGCGATCGAGCGCCTGCTCGATCTGCTCCGCAGCCACCGCGTCGACCAGCTCGATTTCTTCGTCAGCGGCGCGCTCTATGCCGCGATCGATCCGCTGACGGCCGCCAGCAACGGGCTGATCGACGACCTTAGGGCGGATGCCGCGCGCGAGCGGACCGCACTCGAACGAGGCTTTGCGACGACCTATCTCATGGTCGCGTTCGTGACTCTGCTCGCCGCGCTGATCGGCTGGTGGGGCATGCGCATGCTGGCGCTGCGGATCGAACAGCCGCTCGCCGAGATCGCGGTCGCGACTGGCGGCATCACGCTCGAGCGCGACGACACGCCGATCCCCGGCCTCGACCGCACCGACGAGATCGGCAAGATCGCCCGCGCGCTGGCTTTTGCCCGCAAGCGCTCGGGCGATGCCCGGCGGCTCAGCGAGGAATCGCACCGTGCGAACGAGGCGCTGCACCGCCGCCAGGTCACCGAGCATGAAGCGCGGGCGAAACGCGCGGCCGATCTCGATGCGCTGTTCGCGGTGTTCGAGCGCGAGGCGGGCCTTGTCGTGCACGACCTCATCTCGGCCGGCCCCGCCCTGCGCGAGACGTCGAACGCCATGTCCGGCGAAGCAGGGACGACTGAGCACCATGCGCTCGCGACCGCGGCGCTGGCCAAGCAGAGTGCATCGAGCGCCCGCACCATCGCCCAGTCCGGCGCGGCGCTCGCCGGGGCGATCGAGCGCATCAGCGACGAAGCTTATGAATCCAAGACGGGTGCGGCGCATGTGCGGGCGCGCACGCTGGAAGGTCGCGCGCATGCCGAATCGCTTGGCGTCCTGGTCGGCGAGATCGCCGGCGTGCTCGACCTCATCTCCGAAATCGCCGGGCAGACCAATCTGCTCGCGCTCAACGCGACGATCGAGGCCGCCCGCGCCGGCGATGCCGGTCGCGGCTTCGCGGTGGTCGCCGACGAGGTGAAGCTGCTGGCGCGCCAGAGCCAGGCAGCGGCGGGCCGGATCGAATCGCGCCTCGCCGCGGTCTCCCGCGCGAGCGATACGGTGCTGGAGACGATCCAGTCAGTCGATTCGCTCGCCGCCGATCTCGATCGCTCGGCCGCCAATGTCGCCGGCGCGGTCGAGCAGCAGCGCGACATGACCCGCCGCATCGCCGCCGCCATCGCCGAGGTGGAAGGCGGCACCGCCGATGCGGCGACCAACATGCAGCTCCTGTACGAACGCGCCGAACGCTCGCGGCGCAGCGCCGAGAAGGTAGCGCACACCGCGGAAGCCGTCGCCGGCGGCGTCGAAACGCTGCGCAGCCGGATCAGTCGCCTGATCGACGATGTAAGGGTGGCGTGAGGCGCGCTGCCGATTATTCTCGATCGGGGCTTTTCGGCATCGCTGCGATGGATAGGGTGCCGGCACCAGCTCGCACCAAGACAAGGATGACGATGAAAGCCCTGCTCCTGCTTGCCGCCGCGCTTGCCACGTCGTCCGTCAGCGCCGCCGATACGGCGGCGCCCGCCGGGTTTCGGGTCGGTGGCGTCGACTTCTCCCTGCCGCTGCCCAAGGGCTATTGCCTGCCGCAAGGCGTGCAGATCGATATCGCGCAGATGATCGCGGCGGCCGACCCCAACAGCGTCACGGATCTGACCCTGGTCCAGTGCGGCGTCACGATCGGCACGGGCGCCAACGACTATACTCTGATCAAGACGCCAACGGCGGCGCTGGCAGTGGCCGTCGATCGGCCGCAATTGCTCGCGTCGCTCGGCGCCGAGTTCGACAAGCCCGAGACCCTCAAGATGCTGCAGTCGGACGAATTCGACAGGAAGGTGTCCGAAGATGCGGGCAAGGCCATTCCGGGCAAGCCGCAATTCGCCGGCGATATCAAACCGCTCGGGCGGGACGATGTCTGCGCCTATCTGGGCGGCACAACCAAAGTCACGGGGAACGGGATCAGCTATCTCCAGGCGGTCGGAACCTGCATCACCAGCATCGGCAACCGGGTGGTCGTGGTGAATCGCTATGGCACCAAGGCCGATGACGCCGGTATCGCGGCGCTGCTGCGCGAGGCGAAGGCGGTTGCGCTGACGATCAAGGCAACCCCGCCGGCCTGATGCTTTGAGCGCAAGCCTCGGGATGTGGCGGGCATCGGCGGCGCCTATATCGGCATCATGACAGAGCCACTCGCCATCGACGCCGATATCGCCTGGGCCGCCTTCGAACGGCGCGACCGGGCCTATGACGGCCGTTTCGTCGGTGCGGTCACCTCGACCGGCATCTATTGCAAGCCGAGCTGCCCGGCGCGGCACCCGAAGCGCGAGAATGTCCTGTTCTACCGCGACGGGGCCGAGGCACGGGCGGCGGGGTTCCGCGCCTGCCTGCGCTGCACGCCTGACGAGGTCGGCCGCGACCGCGTCGCGGTGGCGCGGGCGGTAGCGCTGATCGAGGCGGACGAGGACGGCATCGGGCTCGAGGAGCTCGCCGCGCGGGTCGGCTATGCCCCGCATCATTTCCACCGCCTGTTCAAGCGCGCGACCGGGGTGACTCCCGCGGCTTATGCGCGCGGCCTCAAGGCGCAGCGCGCCGCCAAGGCACTGATCGACGAGGACAGCGTCACCCAGGCGATTTACGAGGCCGGCTATTCGGCGCCCAGCCGCTTCTACGAAGGCGGCGCCAAGCGCCTTGGCATGACGCCGAGCGCCTGGCGCAAGGGCGGGGCAGGGGTGACGATCCGCTGGACCATTGCCGATACCAGCCTCGGCCCGATGCTCGTCGCCGCGACCGACAAGGGCCTGTGCCGCGTGTCGTTCGAGGAGGGCGAGGACGCGCTGAGGGCGCGTTTCCCCAACGCCGAGATCGTGCCCGGCGGCGCGGCGCTGGCCGATCTGGCGGCGCGTGTGGTGGCGAGCGTCGAATCGCCCGATCGTCACCAGGACCTGCCGCTCGACGTGCAGGGCACCGCCTTTCAGGAAGCGGTGTGGCAGGCGCTCCGCGCCATCCCGGCCGGGGAGACGCGCAGCTATAGCGAACTTGCTGCGATCGCCGGCAATCCAAAGGCAGTCCGCGCGGCGGGCACCGCGTGCGGCCAGAACCAGGTCGCGGTGGTCATCCCGTGCCACCGCGCCCAGCGCAGCGACGGGACGCTCGGCGGCTATGCGTACGGCCTCGACCGCAAGACCGTGCTGCTCAAGCGGGAGGGCGCGGCATGAACGGCTTCGCCATCACCGGGCTCGATCCGGCGCCGTTCGTGCCGCTGTACGGCTTCAGCGATGCGGAGCTTGCCGGTCTCGGCATGGTGCGCTTGCCGGTCGATGCGAAGCCCGGCTTTCCCTGCCGCGTCTCGCTCGAGGATGCGGTGCCGGGGGAGCATGTGCTGCTGCTCAACTATGAGCATCTGCCGGTCGCCTCGCCTTATCGCCAGCGCCACGCGATCTTCGTGCGCGACGGGGCAACCGAGGCGGCGCGCTTCGAGAACGAAGTGCCCGAACAGCTCGCGATCCGCACTTTGTCGGTCCGTGCCTATGATGCGACCGGCATGATGACCGACGCCGACCTCATAGAAGGCCGCGACCTGCCGGCGCTGATCGACCGGTTCTTCGCTGATCCGGCGGTCGCCTGGCTGCACGCGCACAATGCGAAGCGCGGCTGCTTTGCCGCCAGGATCGACCGCACCTGATTTTGCGTCGGGCGGCGATGCCCGTTAGGCTCCCTCGATCATCGAGGGGGGGAACTCATGGAACCGATCAAGCCTGTCACGCCGCCGAACAGCCTGGTGTGGCGCATCGTGCATTTTCCGCTGGTGCTGCTGGTCATCGGCATCGCCTTCATGATCGGGGCAGGCATGACCGCAACCTTGGTCAGCCGCGCCATCCCGCACGCCAAGAATGATTTGCTTGCGGTGCTCGTCGCGATCCTCGTCGCGGCGATCTTCATCGCTTTCTACTGCGCGTTCGTGCGGCTGGTCGAACGCCGGCCGGTCGTTGCCGAATTCGCGTTGAACGGCTGGGCGAAGGAACTCGGCGCCGGCCTGCTCGGCGGTTTCCTGCTCTTCTCGGTGGTGGTGGGCATCATCGCGGCGGCCGGCGGCTATGAAGTGATCGGCCAGCATCCCGCGGCGGTGCTGCTGCCGGTGCTCGCCATTTCGATCACCTCGGGCGTGACCGAGGAGATCATGCTGCGCGGTATCTTCTTCCGGCTGCTCGAATCCTGGCTGGGCAGCTGGATCGCGCTGATCCTGTCCGCCGCGCTGTTCGGTGCGCTGCATCTCGGCAATCCCAACGCGTCGTTGCTGGCGGGCTCCGCCATCGCGCTCGAGGCGGGCGTCATGCTCGCCGCGCTCTATATGATGACGCGCCGGCTATGGGCGGCGATCGGATTGCATGCGGCGTGGAACCTCTCGCAGGGCGGGATCTACGGCATCGCCGTTTCCGGCTTCAGGCAGGACGGCATCCTGATCCCGCGCATCAGCGGCTCGGACCTGCTGACCGGCGGGTCCTTCGGCGCCGAGGCGTCGCTGCCGGCGGTTATCGTCTGCACTGCCTTTGGCGTGGCGCTGCTCGTGCTCGCCTATCGCCGCAACCGGATCGTGCCGCCCTTCTGGATGAGGAAGCCCTAACCGGCGGACTTGCAGGAATAGACGATCTTCTCGTTGGGATAGGGCGGCAGCAGCGTGCGGATCGCGCGCTGCTGAGTCGCCAGATTGGCGCGCCCCGCCTCGTCCGGGGTGCAGGCCTTGATCGTCACCTGCGACCTGATCTTCCGGAGCGAGTCCATCTGCGCCGCGGTCAGGAAATAGCGCTGGCTGGAATAGACTCGCGCCGCCGGGTCGAACTGCAGGATGGAGACGGTCTGTTCCTCGTCAGGCACCAGGATGCGGTCCCATTTGCTGCCATTTTCGGCATATTGAGTGCGCCCGTTCATGCAGCCCGCGCTGCCCCAGTCGATCGTCAGGTCGTCGATCGAGGAGGAGACGATCCGGCTGCGATCCGGCACCACGGTGCACACCATCTTGCCCAGCGGGGCAGTGGAGGACACCGCCGGCGCCTGGGTCGGCGCGACATCGGGCGGCAGCGTAACCTCGCCGCTCGGCCGGGTGAAGAACACCACCGCCGACGCGAGCATCAGCACCCCGCCGGCCGAAGCAGCCCAGATCGCTTCGCGCCGTTTGCGCCGCACCTCGAGCAACCCGCCTCCGCCGATCGCGAGCGCGCCCGCGACCAGCAGCACGGCGGCCAGCGCCATGATGTTCTCGCGATTCCGCTCGGCCGCGACGCGCGCATTGCCCAGCGCCTGCTCGCGCGCGACGGCGGCCTGGGCGGCGGCCTCACGCGTCGCCGCATCGGCTTCGGCACTGGCGCGGGCATCGGCCTCGCTGTCCTGTTTCACGCGGTCGAGGATCGAGGTGCAGGGCGTGCCGACCGCGGGATAGTCCTGCCCGGCCTCGCGCAGGAACGCCGCGACCTCCGAATCGGCGATGGCGAAGCCGAAGCTCGAATCGCCTTCCTCGCCCTTGGCGAAGGACGAATTGACCCCGATCACCCGACCGCACGGATCGAGCAAAGGCCCGCCCGAATTGCCCCGCGCGATGTTCGCGGTGTGCAGCAGCACGTCGACGCCCGACATGACGCGCCGGCCCGAGAACACGCCTTCGGACCGGATCGGCGACAGCGGATGGATATAATCGACCGCCGAGCGCGCCGTCGCTAGATCGACATTGCCGGGATAGCCGAGCGCGGTGACCGGCGCGCCTTCCTCGACCGGCCCGCTATAGAGCGCGACCGTCGGCAGCTTCGTGCCGGTGAACTCGATCAGCGCGAGATCGCGCGCGGCATCGATCGCGATGACCTTGCCCTCATAGCTCTTGGCGCCCTCCGAGGGCACCACGCCGACCACCACATTGTCGGGATAGCGCTTGGCCAGATCGACGACATGGGCATTGGTCACGATCCGGTTGGGCGTGATCGCAAAGCCGCTGCCATGGCCGAAGCCCACCACTTCGTCATCGACCACCGCGATGGTGACGATCCGCACCACCCCGCGCCCGGTGGCGGAGATGTCGTCGGCGTGCGCGGGGGCTATTAGGGCAATGAGCAGCGCGAGCGCGCCGAACAGGGCACGGCGCACGGCGGCGGGGAAAAGGGCGATCGGCATCGCCGGCGATTCTGACATCAACCGGCGCGCCGGGACAGGGAAAATGCGCGCGACGAACCGTCGTCGCGCACGACTCAGCTTTTCTTGTCGCCGGGTTTCGCCTTGGCGTCGTCTGGTTCCTTCTTCTTGGCGCTATCCGCCTGCAGCACCGCGATCGCCGCAGCCGTGCCGCCGCTGTCGAGTGCCGCGATTACCCGCTTCGCCTGATCCGCTAGGTCGCCGCCATGCGGGCTGAAGGCGATCGGCTCGATCGCGACGCGCGCCTCCTTCGTCATCCCGTCCTGCAGGAATATCCGCGAGGCCTCCAGCCGCAGCACGGTATTCTGCGGTGACAGTTTATAGGCATAGAGCAACGCATCGCGCGCACTCTTCGGCGCGCCCTGGCCCGCCTCGCCGAAGCTCTCGAAATAGAGCTGAGGTGCCCAGGAATAGAGCGGATCGATCTTGTTCGCGGCCAGGAACCACCGCCGAGCGGTGGTCCAGACGGCGGGGTCCTTGTTCTGCGCCTTTTCGGCGATCGCCATCTGCGCCTTGCCCTTGTAGATCAGCGCATGGACCGATTTCGGATCGGCCGCCAGCGCGCGGTCGGCTGCGGCATTGGCCTCGGCCAGATTGCCCGCGTCGAGTTCGGCCTCGGCCAGCGCGTTCTGCGCGCCCGCATCATTCGGATAGGGTGCGGCGAGTTGCCGGGCCTGCACGAGCACTTCCTTGGCCAGCTTCGCGTCGACCCCGTTCTGCGATCGCATCCTGGCCGGCATCACTGCCGCCTCGCCCGGGGAAAGCGCGCGCACCGTAACCTCGCCGATCGGTAGCTTGGCGGCGGCGAGCGTGGCGGCTGGAAGTGTCTTGCGCGCGCCATAGCCGTTGAGCTTGAGGTCGAGGGACGGCGCAACGCCGATCAGGGCGGCCGCTTCCGCAGGCGTTTTTCCGGTGTTGATCGCGCCGATATAGGCGGCGAGTTGTTTCGCGCGGTCCGGATCGAACATCAGGAAATGGGTCAGCAGCCAGGATCGCCCGTAGAAAATCTGGGTCTGCATGGTGTCGTGGGAATCCGGCGCGCCGGCCACCAGCTTTTCGACGGGCAGGTCGTTCATGCGGTCGATGCCGTAGCTGCGATAGCCTGGAACCGCACCGATCACGACGCTGCCGTCATCCCGCTCCCGCGCCGTCGCGAACAGCTCGGCAAACCCTTCGCTGAACCATTGCGGGAAGACCACATCGCCCCAGTTCGAATACATCAGGTGATGCGTATATTCGTGTTGGAGCACCATGCGCGGCGTCAGCGTCTGGCCGGAATCCGACGGGCTCTGTGCCGGAACGAAGGCGATGGGGCCCGATGGCATCTCACGGCGATAATAGCCGCCGACGTTCCGATTCTTGTCGCCCAGCATCTTCTGTACGTCGGCCATCGTCGGCAGGACGAACACGACAACCCGCGCGTTCGGCCCGACCTGACGTTCCTTGAGGTTCAGCGCGACCCGGACGGCGCGGTCGAACCGCTCGAGCCGGGTGGTCATGGCCTTCACATCGGCCGGTTTGTCGTCCGCATAGACGATGAAATGCTCGGACGTGCCTTCCTGCCACTCGGCGCTTGCGGCTGATGGAATGAGACAGGCCAGGCCCAGAATGACGCTGCGAAACATGCGATCCCCCGATGGTTGCTTCACTTCGCGTCACCCTGCTTCTTCAGCAGCCGGTCGAGCATGTCGCGAGGCGTCTCGTGCTTCGGCGTGCCGGCGAGGCGGTACTTCTCTTCATCCTTGTCGCGTTCCGCACGTTCCTTGTCCGACAGATTGTCCTTCTCGTTGAAGGCGGCGAGGCGGATCACGTTGATCGCGTCCTTGACGTCGCCATGCGCCTCGAAACTCGCCGCTAGCTGGTAACGCAGTTCGTTCGCCGCGGGCACCATGTCCAGCGCCCTGTAAAGGGCGTTATGCGCATCCGCGGTGGGCGCGATGCCCTGCATGCCGAAGCTGTCGAAATAGGCCTTTAGCACGACCGGATCGTCTGCGGCCTTGCGCGCCGCGTTGACGATGATGCGCCGGGCAGCCGTCCAGGCCGCCGTGTCGGTCGACTTGGCCTCACGCAAGGCATCCATCCTGACCAGCGCCTGGTGCATCATGGCGTGCGGATCCTCAGGTGCGAGGGCGTTCCAGCGCGCGACCGAGGCCTCGTAATCCGTCCGGTCTCCGGCGAGCCGGTCTGCTTCCGCGCGCAGCCGCAACGTCCAGGCGGTGTCGCCCGCGCGTGTCGCATCCTCGCGGACCTTCGCCGCGAAGGCCTTCACATTGCGACGCGACAGGCCGGCATAGAGCTTCAGGTCGTCCATCACCATCGCCGCCTGGTCGGCCGGCAACTCCTGCACGGTGATCGGTGGAATCGAGATCGGCTTGAACGTGATGTATGTCGCGGGAAGCCGGTTGCGCTTGCTGTAGGCGCTGAGTTCCGCGTTGAGCTTTCCGAGATCGCCAAAGGCATCCTTGGCCGCATCCTCGAAGGACATTCCCGCGTTGATGTTCGCGAGATATTTGGCGAGCTGCCCATCGCGCTTGCCGCCGAGTTGCAGGTAATGAGTCAGCAGCCATCCCTCGGCGTAGAGAGCGCCGACATTGCCTTTCATGTCGTCATAACTGTGCGCCGCCAGAATTTCCTGGACGGGCGTCCACAGCTCGTTGCGCAACGTGTAGTAACGGCTCTCCGACAGCGTGCCGAGGATCGCCTCGTTCGTGTCGTCGATCTTCGAGGCACCGATGAATTCGGCAAATCCCTCGACGTACCAGGGCGGATACGCCACGTTGTAATATTGGAACATGAAGTGGTGGGTCAGTTCGTGGAACAGCACGAGCTGCGATGGAAAGCCGTGGCCGGCATCGCTCTGCCGGCTGATCACCGAATAGGGCCCGCGCGGGCTGGCGTCGTAATATCCCGCCACACCCTCGACCTGATTGGGGAAGGGCATGGTCTGCTGGACGTCGTAATAGCTGCGGACGACGAAGACCTTCACCTTCATCCCCGCCTTGTCCTTGCTCTTGTCGAGCCCGGTCATCGCCCGCTGCAGCAGGTTCAACTTTTCCAGCCGCTCGGCCTGGCGGCGAATGGTCGCCTCGTCATCCTCGCTATAAACGATGAAATGCGTCGATTCGGCCTTGCGCCATGCTGCTTCGGCGGCGCCCGGCAGGCAGCACGCGAGCGCCATCAGCGGCGCCATCACTTTGCGAATCATCCTTGTTCCCCCAATCCCTCGAAAGGTCATGAAGGCCCTTCTAGCGCGCTGTAAGTCCTAGAGAAAGCTGTAAGGATCGACATCGACCACGACACGCACCTTGCTCGGCCAGTCGAGCTTGCCGAGCCAGTCGCGGATCACGTCCTGCACGTCGAGCGCACGCCGCGCATGGACCAGCAGGCGGAACCGGTGCCGCCCGCGCAGCATCGCCAGCGGCGCCGGGGCGGGGCCGTACACCTCCATTGCCTCCAGCTTCGGCGCGGTGCGGCCGATCAAGGTCGCGATCTCCTGCGCCGCCGCCTGGTCCTCGCTCGACACCACGATCCCGGCGAAGCGCCCGAAGGGCGGCGCGCCGGCCTCGCGGCGGGATTCGGTCTCGGCTTCGTAAAAGGCGTCGGCATCGCCCGTCACCAGCGCGCGCATCACCTGCGCGTCGGGGCTGTGGGTCTGGATATAGACATGGCCCGGCTTCTCGCCGCGCCCGGCGCGCCCCGCGACCTGCATGATCTGCTGGAAGGTCCGTTCCGACGCGCGCAAATCGCCCCCGCCCAGCCCGAGATCCGCATCGATCACCCCGACCAACGTCAGATTGGGGAAATGATACCCCTTGGTGACCAGCTGCGTTCCGACCACGATATCGATATCGCCCGCCTCCATGCGGTGGACGAACTCCGCCGCCTTGGCCGGCGACCAGATCGTGTCGGAGGTGACGATCGCGGTCTTCGCCGCGGGGAACAGCGCGCGCACTTCGTCGGCGATGCGCTCCACGCCAGGCCCGACCGCGACCAGCGTGTCCGCGTTGCCGCATTCCGGGCAGGCGCGCGGCACTGGCTCGATATGCCCGCAATGATGGCAGGCGAGCCGCGCGACCAGGCGGTGCTCGACCATCCACGCCGTGCAATTGGGGCATTGGAAGCGGTGCCCGCAGGTGCGGCACAGGGTCAGTGGGGCATAGCCGCGCCGGTTGAGGAACAGCAGCGACTGCTCGCCGCGTTCGAGCCGTTCCTGGATCCCCTTGACGATCGCCGGCGCGATCCAGCGGCCGCGCTCGGGCGGGTTGGCGATCAGGTCGATCGCCTCGATCGCCGGCATCTCCGCTGCGCCCCAGCGCCCGGGCAGCTTCAGCTCGGCATAGCGGCCCAGCGCGACCTGCTGCCGCGTTTCGATCGCGGGCGTGGCGGAGGCGAGGATCACCGGGCATTTCTCGAACAGCCCGCGCATCACCGCCACGTCGCGCGCGTGATAATGCACGCCCTCTTCCTGCTTGAAGCTGGTCTCATGCGCTTCGTCGACCACGATCAGGCCGAGATTGGCATAGGGCAGGAACAAGGAGGATCGCGCCCCCACCGTCACCAGCGCCTGCCCGCTGGCGATCGCCCGCCACGCGCGGCGCCGTTGCGACTGGCGCAGCCCCGAATGCCAGGCGACCGGCGCCACGCCGAACCGCGCGGCGAAGCGCTGCAGGAACGGCTCGGTCAGCGCGATCTCGGGCAGCAGCACGAGCGTCTGCCGACCGGCGCGGATCGCGGCGGCCACCGCCTCGAAATAGACCTCGGTCTTGCCTGAGCCGGTAACCCCGTCGAGCAGGGTCGGCTGGAATGCTTCCGCCTCGACATTGGCGACCAGCACCTTGGCCGCTGCGCGCTGGTCGGGCGACAGGGCCGGCACGCCATGTTCGGGATCGGGCAGGGGGAAGGGACTGTCGATATCGACCTCGACCGGTTCCAGCGCGCCCGTCTTCACTAGCCCGCGGATCACGGCGTCGGAGACGTTAGCGGCCAGCGCCAGCTCACGGACCAGGCCCTGGCGCTCGCCGATCCTTTCGATCGCCTGTTCGCGTTGCGGCGTCAGCCGGTCGGGCACCAGCCCGGTCGCGCGATATTCGGTGACGGTCCGTCCGCCCTCCAGCGCCGAGGTGGAGGCAAGCGCCATGCGCGCCACCGAGGCGGGCGGGGCGAGATAATAATTCGCAGTCCATTCGATCAGCCGGCGCAGCGGCGCGCCGAGCGGCGGCACGGGCATCACGCCGATCAGGTTGCGCAGCCGGTTGTCGCCGACTTCCGCATCGGATGGCATGGTCTGCGGCTCCCACACCACCCCAATCAACTGGCGCGGGCCCAGCGGCGCAACGACGATCGACCCCGGCTCGACCGTCATCCCATGCGGGACTCGGTAATCGAGCGGGCCGAGCGCTGAATTCATGACGAGGACACGGGCGCGGGACACGGCGCCCATATGGCGGCTCGGCGGCCGCGCGCAAAGCTTCCGCATGAAGCTCGTTCGGCGCTATGGTCGGACCATGTCCGGTCTCGCCCCCGATTTCGCCGATCACCTCCGCCGCGACCGGCGGCGATCGGTCCACACGATCCGCGCGTACGAAGCGACGGCCAACCGGCTGATCCACTTTCTCGAAACCCATTGGGGCGGTGCCGTCTCGCGCGACTCGCTCGGCAAGGTCAGCGCCGCCGATCTGCGCGCCTATCTCGCGCTGCGCCGCGGCGAGGGACTGGGCAACGCATCCGCGGCGCGGGAATTGTCGGCGGCGCGTTCCTTCCTCGTCTTTGCCGGCGGGGCAGGGGCGCCGCCCCGGGTGAAGGGCCCGCGCGTCAAGAAGGGCGTGCCGCGCCCGATCTCGCCCGACGAAGCGGTCGCGCTGGCCGAGGATGTCGAGGAGAATGCGGCCGAACCCTGGATCGGCGCGCGCGACTGGGCCGTGCTGATGCTGCTCTACGGCGCCGGCCTGCGCGTCGGCGAGGCGACCGGTCTGACCGGCGCGGTGCTGCCGCTCGGCCCCACGCTCAGCGTCACCGGCAAGCGCGACAAGACCCGGATCGTGCCCCTGCTGCCCCAGGTGCGCGAGGCGATCGAGGCCTATCTCCAGACCTGCCCCTGGCCGATATCCCGCGATACGGCACTGTTCCGCGGCGCCAAGGGCGGACCGCTATCGCCCGCCATCGTCCGCCGCTCGGTCCAGGCGGCGCGGGTCCGGCTCGGCCTGCCCGAACGGACCACGCCCCATGCGCTGCGCCACAGCTTCGCGACGCATCTGCTGGGGCGGGGTGCCGACTTGCGCGCGCTGCAGGAATTGCTCGGCCATGCCAGCCTCAGCTCGACCCAGATCTACACCGCGGTCGACGCGGCGCATCTGCTCGACGTGTACCGGAATGCCCATCCGCGGGCTTAGAGGCTTTCACCGGCCCCTCTCTCCCGTTCGTTTCGAGCGAAGTCGAGAAGCCGGGCCTAACGCTCCATCAACGTTTCTCGACTGCGCTCGAAACGAACGGGGAGGTGGGGTTTCCGAACCGTCCTACCCCCGCGGCTTCCACGTAAACACGCGCCACACATACACCAGCACGATCCCCACCATGATCGCCAGCGCGCCCGGCCCGATGAACCGGTCCAGCGCATGGAAATTCGCGCCGAGATACCAGCCGGCCCAGGTCAGGAGGCAGTTCCATATCGCGCTACCCGCCGCCGTCCACAGCAGGAAGCGCCAGCGCGGCATGCAGGTCATACCGGCGGGCAGCGAGATGATCGTGCGGAAGGCCGGCATGAAGCGGAACACGAAGACGATCCACTCGCCATGCCGCGTGAAGAAGGCATGGAGTCGCTCGACCTCATGCCAGTCCACGGTCAGCCAGCGGCCGTGCCGGTCGACCCAGGGCTTCAAACCGAGATACCCGAAGCGCCGGCCCAGCGCGTACCAGAAATAATTGCCGACGACCGTGCCCGCCGTGCCGACCGCGATCAGCGGCAGCGCCTCCATCTGTCCGCGCGCCACCGCGATGCCGCCCAAGCCCATGATCACCTCGGACGGGATCGGCGGGAAGACATTCTCGAGGATCATCAGCAGGAAGATGCCGAAATAGCCGCCCCAGGCAGTCAGATCGATGATGAACTCGGTCATGCCTTGTCCCCCTCCCGCAAGCGGGAGGGGAGAATCAAGCACGCCCGACCTTCGCCTCGATCGCATCCCAGATCAGGCCGGCGACATCGGTCCCGTCGAACCGCTCGATCGCGACGATGCCGGTGGGCGAGGTGACGTTGATTTCGGTCAGCCATTTGCCGCCGATCACGTCGATGCCGACGAACAGCAACCCGCGCTTCTTCAGTTCCGGCCCGAGCACTGCGCAGATTTCCTGCTCCTCGGGCGTGAGCACGGTCTTCTCCGCCGATCCGCCGACCGCCAGGTTGGACCGGATCTCGCCCGCGCCCGGCACCCGGTTGATCGCCCCCGCGACCTCGCCGTCGACCAGCACGATGCGCTTGTCGCCCTTCGCCACATCGGGGAGGAATTCCTGGATCATGTGCGGCTCGCGGTACGCGGTGTTGAACACTTCGATCAGCGCCGACAGGTTCGCCCCGTCGCTGCCGACCTTGAAGATCGCCTTGCCGCCATTGCCGTGCAGCGGCTTGACCACGATCTCGCCGTGGGTGGCGAGGAAGGCGCGCGCTTCGTCGAGCGAACGGGTGACCAAAGTCGGCGGCATGAAGCGCGCATAGTCGAGCACGAAGACTTTTTCGGGCGCGTTGCGGACATTGGCCGGGTCGTTCACCACCAGGGTCTCATGCGCGATCCGCTCGAGCAGATGCGTCGCGGTGATATAGCCGAGATCAAACGGCGGATCCTGCCGCATCAGCACGACATCGGCTTGCTTGCCGAGATCGAGGCTGACCGGGTCGCCGAAGCTGAAATGATTGCCGACGACGCGCTGCACCGTCACTGGATGCGCCTTGGTCCAGACGCGCCCGTCCGAATAGTTCAGATCCTCGGCGGTGTAGTGAAACAGCCTGTGCCCGCGCGCCTGCGCCGACAGCATCAGCGCAAAGGTCGAATCGCCCGCGATGTTGATCGAATCAAGCGGGTCCATCTGGACGGCGACGGTAAGCGGCATCGAACAACCTCCGTTCGTCCTGAGCCTGTCGAAGGACTGTCCTTCTTCTCAGGAAGAAAATGCAAGGCTTCGACAAGCTCAGCCCGAACGGTCGGGGATGTAGGCGCGGGTCAGGCTGTTGTCACCCGATCCACGCATTCTCGATATGACGCGGCCGCGTGCCGGGGGCGAGCAGGATCACGTCGACGCGGATGTCGTCTCCGGGGCCGGCATATTTCGGCATGAGGTATTCCGCAGCTGCCGCGACCCGCGAGAGGCGGCGCTCGTCGATCGCGAAGTCGAGTTCGGCCGAGGTCTTGCGCATCTTCACCTCGACGAACGCGACCAGGTTGCCGCGCCGCGCGACCAGATCGACCTCGCCCGCCGGCGTGCGCACGCGGCGATCGAGGATGCGCCAGCCCTTGAGGCGGAGCCACCAGCCGGCGAGACGCTCGCCGCGACGGCCTGCGGCTTCGGCAACGCGGCGGTCACGCACCCCTTATTCCTCCCTCGCGAAGCGGGGGAGGGGGACCGCCCGCTTCTTCAGCCGGTGGTGGAGGGGGCTTGGCACACGGTGCATCTGTTCCGCGCTCCAAGCCCCCTCCACCATTCGCCGGAAGAGGCGAATGGTCCCCCTCCCCCGGTTCCCGGGGGAGGAATGAAGTGCGCCACCCATCACCCCTTCATCTCCAGCGCTCGCGCGTAAAGCTCCTTGCGGTCCACGCCGAGCTTCTTCGCTACCTCGCTGACCGCCTTCGCCATGGGCAACCGCGTCAGCGCCTCGGTCAATGCCGCCTCGGCATCGTCCACGCTTGCCGCTTCGGGCTCGCCGGGCGGTGCCACCACCACCACGATCTCCCCGCGGGGCGGCGCATCGGCATAGCGCGCGGCGAGCGACGACAGGGTGCCCGTCACCGCTTCCTCGAACTTCTTGGTGATCTCCCGCGTCACCGCTGCCTCGCGGTCGCCCAGCCCCTCGGCCAGCGCCGCCAGGGTCGCGCCCAGGCGCGGCCCGGATTCGTACAGCACCAGCGTCGCCCGCACCGATCCGATCTCGGCGATCGCCGTCGCGCGCGCCTGCGCCTTGGGCGGCAGGAAGCCGCAATAAAGGAACCGGTCGGTCGGCAGCCCGGCGAGCGTCAGCGCGGCGATCGCTGCGCAGGGGCCGGGGATCGTCACCACCAGATGCCCGGCCGCGCGCGCATCGCGCACCAGCTTGTAGCCGGGATCGGAGATCAGCGGCGTCCCCGCATCGGACACCAGCGCCACCGCCTCGGTGCCCATCCGCGCGATCAGGCCGGGGCGGACATGCTCGGCATTATGATCATGATAGGGTGTCATTGGCCGCTTCACCCCGATATGGCGCAGCAGGCCCGCCGTCACACGCGAGTCTTCGACTGCAACTACCGCGGCGTTCGAGAGTATATGCGCGGCGCGCGGACTCAGATCGCCAAGATTGCCGATCGGGGTGGCAACGATATAGAGACCGGGCGCGAGTTCGGCGTTCATTGGAGCAGTCATGGCAGAGGCCCTATCGATACCGCAACGGGGAGCGAAGCTTCTTCGTGCAGCATTCATCGCGGGAGCGTTGCTTCTGAGCGCCTGCCAGTCGGTAGTGCCGCGCGGGCCGGGGCCGGCCGCGCCGCCGCCGCCGCGGCCGGTGCAGGATAGCGGGCAGGTGCAGGCGGGCATCCCGACCGACGTCGCGCGCCACCGCGTCGCGCTGCTCGTGCCGCTGACCGGCACCAATGCCGGCATCGGCCAGAGCCTCGCCAACGCCACCCAGCTCGCCTTGCTCGACAGCAAGAACGAGAAGGTGCGCATCACCACCTATGACACCAATGGCGGTGCCGCCGCCGCCGCCCAGCGCGCGCTGGCCGACGGCAACCGGCTGATCCTCGGCCCGCTGCTCGCCGAGGACGTTCGCGCGGTGGCCCCGCTGGCGCGCCGGGCCGGCGTGCCCGTGATCAGCTATTCCAACGACACCACGGCGGCCGGCAACGGTGCCTATCTGATCGGCTACGCCCCGGCCCAGTCGATCGACCGGGTCGTGCGCTATGCCAAGGGACAGGGCGTCACGGAGTTCGCCGGGCTCGTTCCCAACGGCACTTATGGCGAACGCGCGTCGACTGCCTTTCTGCGCGCGGTCGAGGGTGCCGGCGGCCAGGTGCGCACGCTTCAGACCTATGATCGCGGCGCGGGATCGCTGACCGGGGCGATCGGCCGCCTGGCGCAGAACGCGCCCTATCAGGCGGTGCTGATCGCCGACAGCGGCGCATCCGCGGCGACGGCGGTGCCGCTCATTCGCCGCAATGGCGGGGGCGGGGCGCATGTCCTCGGCACCGATCTGTGGAATTCGGAAAGCTCGATCACGACCCGGCCGGCGCTCAACGGCGCGTGGTTCGCGAGCGTGTCGGACACTTTCTATCGCCAATATGCCGCCAAATACCGCGCCCGCTTCGGCGCCGCACCCTATCGCCTGTCGAGCCTGGGCTATGATTCGGTGCTGCTGACGGTGCGCATCGCGCGCGACTGGACGGTCGGCAGCCCGTTCCCCGAGGCGCGGCTGCGCGATCCGGGCGGGTTCTCCGGCATCGACGGTCCGTTCCGCTTCGGCCGCGACAGCGTCGCCGAACGCGCGCTGGAGGTACAGGAGATCCGGGGCGGGACCACGGTCACCGTCTCCCCGGCGCCGACCGGTTTCTGAGTCGCGTCGTCCGCAGGCATAGCGTCGCGGAACGATAGGAAACCGGCAAACGGTGCTATTGTCGCGCGCTCAGGCGGCGTCGTTGACGATCTCGGGCAGGATCGCATCGAGTAGCAGCATGCCTGCCTCGGTCACGGTCAGATGGTCGCCGTCGCGGACAAGCAGGCCCTGGTCCTGCAGCCGGATGGCGGCGGGCCAGTGGATCAGCGCCTCGACGCTGGTCTCGCCCAGCCGCGCGATCCGGGCGAGATCGACGCCCTCGCGCAGGCGCAGACCCATCAGCAGCGCCTCGGTCGCGCGGGTATGCGGGGCGAGCGGCTCCTCGCTCTCCATGCCGTGCTGGTTGCGCTCGATCGCGCTCATCCAGTTCTCGGGCTTCTTGCGGCGCACCGTGGCCAGCCCACCGCGCCGGCCATGCGCGCCCGGCCCGACCCCGGCATAGTCGCGGTAGCGCCAATAGGTCAGGTTGTGCCGGCTCTCCGCGCCGGCGCGGGCGTGGTTGGAAATCTCATAGGCGGGGATACCCGCCGCGGCGGTGATCGCCCGCGTCGCCTCGAACAGGTCCGCGGCGCTGTCGCCATCGGGAATGACGATCCGCCCCGCTGCGGCCTCAGTGGCGAAGCGCGTGCCGGGCTCGATGGTGAGCTGGTAGAGCGACAGATGCTCGGTGCCGAAGCCGATCGCCCGGGTCAGCTCCGCTTCCCAGTCGGCCAGCCGCTGGTCGGGCCGGGCATAGATCAGGTCGAAGCTCACCCGGGCAAAGGCGCGCTGCGCGGTGTCGAGCGCGGCCAGCCCCTCGGTCTGGTCATGCGCACGGCCGAGGAATTTCAGTGCCTGGTCGTCGAGCGCCTGCAGCCCGAGCGAGACCCGGTTCACCCCCGCCGCGGCGATATCGGCGAAGCGCGCCGCCTCGACCGAGGAGGGGTTGGCCTCGAGCGTGATCTCGACATCGGGTGCGAAGCCCCAGGCCCGTTCCGCCGCGTCGATCACCGCCGCGACCGTCTCTGGCGGCATCAGCGAGGGGGTGCCGCCGCCGAAGAAGATCGAGCCGAGCGTGCGGCCGGGCAGTTCCGCCGCCTCATGGCGCAGGTCGGCGAGCAGGGCGGCGCGCCAGGCGGCCTGATCGACCTCGGCGCGGACATGGCTGTTGAAGTCGCAATAAGGGCATTTCGACACGCAGAACGGCCAATGGACATAAAGCGCGAGCGGTGGCGTTTGGGGATCGTTCATGTGGCCCCCATATGATCGTGCGAACGAGGCCAGGAAAGAGGCAGGCAAAGATGCGGTTTCTGCTGATGGCATTGGCGCTGCTGACGGGCTGCTCCGCCGCCGCCCCGCCGCAGAGCGAACGGGTGATCGAGGAGCGCCGCTTTTCGGGCGTGGCCCCGCGCGGCGAGGCGCTGATGCGCCAGGCGATGATCGACGCACATAACCGCGCCCGCGCCGCCGCCGGAGTGCCGCCGCTGGTGTGGAATCCGGCACTGGCGGTCGATGCCGAACGCTATGCCCGCGAGCTCGCCCGGACCGGGCGATTCGAGCATTCGAAGGAACCGCGCGGCCCCGCGCCCGAGGGCGAGAATCTCTGGACCGGCACTCGCGGGGCCTATCGCTACGAGGAGATGGCCGGCCACTGGGTCGACGAGCGCCGCGACTATCGCCGCGGGCCTACGCCGGATTTCAGCGTGACCGGGCGGTGGGAGGACGTGGCGCACTACACCCAGATCATCTGGCGCGGCACGACCGAGTTCGGCTGCGCGACGGCGAGTAACGCGACGGATGATTATCTGGTCTGCCGATACACGCCGCCGGGGAATGTCGTGGGGCAAATGCCGACATAAAACTCCTCTCCCTTTCGGGAGAGGAAAACCGGCGAAGCCGGCAAGGAGAGGGTTCGGTCGGAACGGGTCATGAGACTAAAGCCGGCCGTTCCGACCCAGCCCTCTCCCCGACGACCTAACGGTCGTCTCCCTCTCCCGAAAGGGAGAGGGCTCTTAAAGCACCGCCGCCATCATCGCGTCGAACGCCCGCGCGCGGTGGCTGATCGCCTTCTTCGCGTCGGGCATTTCGGCGAAGGTCAGCTCGCTGCCCTCGGGCACGAAGATCGGGTTGTAGCCGAACCCGCCGGTGCCGCGCGGCGGCCAGGCGAGCGTGCCGTCGACCCGGCCCTCGAACCACTCGACATGGCCGTCGGGCCAGGCAAGCGCGAGCACGCACATGAAATGCGCGTCGCGGCTGGCATCGGGGCCTTTCGCCTCGAGCGCGTCATTGACTCGCTGCATCGCGACCTTGAAGTCCTTGCCCTCGCCGGCCCAGCGCGCCGAGAAGATCCCCGGATCGCCGTTCAGCGCGTCGACGCACAGGCCGCTGTCGTCGGCCAGCGCGGGCAGGCCGGTCAAATCGGCTGCCTGCAGCGCCTTCAGCTCGGCATTGGCGAGGAAGGTGGTGCCGGTCTCCTCCGGCTCGGGCAGGTCGAGCTCGGCGGCCGAGACGGGCTCGATCCCGTACGGCCCAAGCATCTCGAGGATCTCGCGCACCTTGCCGGGATTGTGGCTGGCGATGACGAGCTTGCCGGGGACGAGCTTGCGGATCGCCTGGGGCGGGACCTCGATGGTCATTTCGCGACGGCCCTGGCCTGGGCGGCGAAGATGTCCGAGCAGCCGATGCGCGCGAGGCGGAGCAGACGGAGCAGCGCTTCCTCGTCATAAGTCGCGCCCTCGGCGGTCGCCTGCGCCTCGGCGATGTTGCCATTTTCGAGCAGGACGAAGTTCGCGTCCGCATCGGCGTTCGAATCCTCGTCATAGTCGAGGTCGAGCACGGGCGTGCCATTATAGATGCCGCAGGAGATCGCCGCGACCTTCTGGCTCAGCGGGTCGACCGTCAGCTTGCCCGAGGCGAGCAGCCCGTCAATGGCGAGGCGCAGCGCGACCCAGGCGCCCGAGATCGACGCGGTGCGGGTGCCGCCATCGGCCTGGATCACGTCGCAATCGAGCACGATCTGGCGCTCGCCGAGCAGCTTCATGTCAGTGACGGCGCGGAGCGAACGGCCGATCAGCCGCTGAATCTCCTGGGTGCGGCCGGACTGCTTGCCCTTGGCCGCTTCGCGCTGGCCGCGCGTATGGGTGGCGCGGGGGAGCATGCCGTACTCGGCGGTGACCCAGCCCTCGCCCTTGCCGCGCAGGAAGGGCGGGACCTTCTCCTCGACCGAGGCGGTCACCAGCACCTTGGTGTCGCCAAAGCCGATCAGCACGGAGCCTTCGGCATGGCGGGTGAAGCGCGGCTCGATCGTGATCGTGCGCATCTGATCGGGGGCGCGGCCGGATGGGCGCATTGGGGAATCTCCTGAAACTGGGCTTCGCCACCTAGACGCGACAAGGTGAACGCGCCAGTCTTGGTGATGGTCATGGAGACAATATGATGCGCATCTGGGTTCTGGCGATGATGGCGTCGTTGGCATCCTCGGCGCCGGCATCGCCGCAGGCATTGCCGTCTTCGGAGACGATCACCATTCGCATTCGCTGGATCACCAATATCTGCCTGGGAATTTGCCCCGACTTTTCGGTGAGTATCGCGACTGATGGCGGTGTCATGCAGCGCACCTTCGAGCCGGGAGGGGAGCAGGTCATCAAGACAGCCCGATACAGGCTCAGCACCTCCGAACTTGCGGGCTTCAGACGGCGGTTGGCTGGCATCAGGCCAATTGGAGATCGCCAGTTCGGACGGGCGTGCGACGCCTACCAAAGACCCAAAGCAAATGGAGAACCGATTTCGGGCGGGACTCGCCACGGTGTGAGTCACTATGTGATCGAGTGGCGCGGCGGCGCATCGCCTTCCCGAGTGAGAGCCTGCTACGAAGACGCGCGCGTACGTCACGCCATCTTTTCCGCGCTGGCCGCGGCGCAGATGAATCCGATCAACGGCAGGCCTCTTGGGGCGGGACAAACCGCTCCAATTGACGAGTGGTGAGGACTGACAAGGTGACAAGCGGCGTTGAGACGCGCATCGGTGCTCCTTACATGACACCCATGTCCGCGCCCCCGATCACTGAGCTCAACGACCGCGCGCGTGACGTCTTCCGCGTGGTGGTGGAAAGCTATCTCGATACCGGCTCACCGATCGGATCGCGCACCATCGCGCACCTTTCCGGCCTGAACCTCTCGCCGGCCTCGATTCGCAACGTGATGCAGGATCTGGAGGAGCTTGGCCTGCTTGCCTCGCCGCATACCAGCGCGGGGCGCTTGCCGACCGAGATCGGGCTGCGCCTGTTCGTCGACGGCATGATGCAGGCACTGGAGCCCTCCGCCGAGGAGCGGGCGGCGATCGAGTCGCGCGTGTCGCAGGTCGGCCCGGTCGAGGAAGCGCTTGCCGCCACCACGGCCGCGCTGTCCGGCCTGTCGGCCTGTGCCGGGCTGGTGCTGGTGCCGAAGCGCGAGCTGGTGCTGCGCCAGATGAGCTTCGTGCCGCTTTCCACCGACAAGGCGCTTGCGGTGCTCGTCGCCGAGGACGGATCGGTCGAGAACCGCGTGATCGACCTGCCCGCCGGCGTATCGCCCTCCGCGCTGGTCGAGGCGGGCAATTACATGACCGCAATGCTCTCCGGCATGACCATCGCCCAGGCGCGTGCGCGGATCGAGCGCGAGATCGGCGAGGAGCGCGCGCTGGTCGATACCGTCGCCCGGACATTGATCGAACGCGGCCTCGCCATCTGGAGCGAGGACGGCAATCGCCGTCCGGTGCTGATCGTGCGCGGGCAGGGGCGGCTGATCGACGCGGCGGCCGCGGCCGACCTCGAACGGATCAGCGACCTGCTCGACGACCTGGAGGGCAAGCAGGAGATCGCCCGGCTGCTCGACAGCGCCGGCGCGGGCGATGCGACGCGCATCTTCATCGGCGCCGAGAATAAATTATTCTCGCTTTCGGGATCATCCGTCATTGCGAAACCGTTCCGCGGGCTCGATGGGCGGGTGGTCGGCGTGGTCGGCGTAATCGGCCCGACTCGGTTGAACTATGCCCGCGTCGTGCCCATGGTGGATTTCACTGCCGCGACACTCGCGCGGCTCATGCCCTAACAGGATCGAAGCGACACACGATGATCGAAGACGAAAAGATCGAGACGCCCACCGCCGAAGACCTGCGCGAGGAGACCGCGCAGGACGCCCCCGAGCTTGCCGAGCATGATCGCGTGGCGAAGCTCGAGGCCGAGCTGGCCGACGCGAAATCGGCGGTGCTCTATGCCCATGCCGAGGCGCAGAATGTCCGCCGCCGCGCCGAGAAGGAAGCAGCCGATGCCCGCGCCTATGCCGCGACCGCGTTCGCGCGCGACCTGTTGTCGGTCGCCGACAATCTCGCCCGCGGGCTCGAGGCGATCCCGGCCGAGCTGCGCGCGGACGAGAAGCTCAAGAACCTGATCACTGGCCTGGATGCGACCGGCCGCGAGCTCGAATCGGTGTTCCAGCGCCACGGCATCAAGAAGATGAGCACGCTCGGCGAGACGCTCGACCCCAATTTCCACCAGGCGATGTTCGAAATGCCGAGCGACAAGCCGGTCGGCACGATCGTCCAGGAAATGCAGGCGGGCTATATGATCAAGGACCGGCTGCTGCGCCCGGCGCTGGTCGGGGTGGCGAAGAAGCCGGAGTGATGGGAGAGCCGGTGGGTGACACGTTAAGCGTTGCACTCACCGTCTTGTTCTTCGGCTATATCATCTGGGCTTTTCAGCGCCGTCGTCCCGTCTCGAAATGCGTTTCGGACGGCCCGGTGGGTCAGCCCTATAGGGTATATTCCCGAACACATGACCTGACGTTGCGGGCCCGCGATCTCCCGGCGGCGTTCGCGGCGGACGACCTCAGTAGTGCCAAGGGTTGGCTGCTGCGTGATCCGGCCATCTGGCATCGCAGGGCTGACGCGGCAAAGAAGCTCTTCGACGCCGTCCCCGCTGCTGACGCCGATTCCCTGCGTGCGGCTTTTGCAACAACGACGCCGGGTGATTGGGCGATCTGTATACTCGTCGATCAATCGGGATCGATGCGGGACGATCCGATCCTGCATACCGCGGCAGCTGTCCGCTGGCTCTCTGCTATCCTCGGCGATATCGGCGCGACAGTCACGCTCCTGGGCTTCTCGACCATGGGGTGGCACGGCTGGAAATCGCGGCAAGACTGGTTGTCGAACGGCCAGCCACAGCGGCCCGGTCGGCTCTGCGCGCTGCTCCATATTCTCTATCAGCGCGCGGGCGAACCATTGGGGCAGGAGGATTGGGCAGTCATGCTCCATCCGGACATTCTGCGCGAGAATGTTGATGGCGAAGCGATCGAATGGGCGCGCGCCATACTGCGTGAGCAATCCCAACCGCACAAGCTGCTCGTCATTCTTTCTGATGGGGCTCCGGTCGATGATTCGACCTTGATGCAAAACGGTCCGTCCTATCTTGAACGGCATCTTCAGTCCGTTATTCAAAATATCGAAGCCTCGGATGACGTGATCCTGGCAGCCCTTGGCATTGGCTATGATGTCAGCCGATATTACCATCGCTCGCGGTCGGTCGATACTCTCGATGTGTTGCCGGGCGAACTGGCGGCGCTCATAGCGCAAACCGTTCGGGCAAAGACGGAAGACGCATGAACGAGAACATCACCACCGATCGCCCGACCTTCGTCACGCATCTCGAATGCTCGATGACGGGCGAACGCTATGAGGCGGACACGCTGCATGGCCTGTCGCGCGTCGGGCGGCCGCTGCTGGTGCGCTATGATCTCGACTCGCTCCGCGCGATGATTCCGCGGGCGATGATCGCCGCGCGGCCGACCGACATGTGGCGCTGGCGCGAGCTGCTGCCGGTGCGCGCCACCCGAGACGTGGTCAGCCTGGGCGAGATCGAGACGCCGCTGGTGCCGATCACGCGCTCGGGCGGGCCGAACGTGCTGGTCAAGGACGAGGGGCGGCTGCCGACCGGATCGTTCAAGGCGCGCGGCCTCGTCATGGCGGTGTCGATGGCCAAGGCGCTGGGCGTCACGAAGATCGCGATGCCGACCAACGGCAATGCCGGCGCCGCGCTCGCTGCCTATGCGACACGCTGCGGGATCGAGACGATCGTCTTCTGTCCCGACGACACGCCCGAAATCAACGTGCGCGAGATCGCGCAACAGGGCGCGCGCGTCTACCGGGTCAACGGGCTGATCGACGATTGCGGGGCGATCGTCGGCAAGGGCGCGGCGGAAGGGCTGTGGTTCGACTTCTCGACCCTGAAGGAGCCGTACCGGATCGAGGGCAAGAAGACGATGGGGCTGGAGCTGGCCGCCCAGTTCGGCTGGAAGCTGCCCGATGCGATCTTCTACCCAACCGGCGGCGGTACCGGCCTGATCGGCATGTGGAAGGCGTTCGACGAGCTGGAGAAGCTCGGCTGGATCGGCCCGGCACGGCCGCGCATGTTCGCGGTGCAGGCCTCGGGCTGCGCGCCGATCGTCCGTGCCTTCGACGAAGGTGTCGAGCATGCCGAGCGCTGGGAGGATGCGGCGACGGTCGCGGCGGGCATCCGCGTGCCCAAGGCGGTCGGCGACTTCCTGATCCTGCGCGCGGTGCGCGAGAGCGGCGGCCAGGCGATGGCGGTCGGCGACCCCGCGATCCTCAAGGCAGTGGACGATGCTGCCAAGAAGGACGGGCTGCTGCTCTGCCCCGAGGGCGGCGCCACGCTGGCGGCCTATAAGGAGGCGCTGCGCACCGGCCTGGTCGACGAGGAGGAAAGCACCGTCCTGTTCAACTGCGCGACGGGCCTGAAATACCCGATGCCCGAGGCGAACGACACGATCGACCGGTTCGGCGTGATCGATCTGGCGGCGCTCTGACCCGTCAGAGCGTCTGCGCGCGGTTCTCGTCGCGGTGCTTCTTGAGATATTTCATGAAGGGCGTGCCGCCGGTCCCGATATCGGGGTCGTTGCCCGCGCCGGATGAGGCCTGTTTGTTGATATAGGCCGCGGCATATTCGAGATGGCGGGTGCGAAAGCGGGCGACCTGTTCGACACAGGCGTTGAACGCTTGCTTCACCCCCTGATTCTGCGTGGCGGCGAAGTCGCGCAGGTGGCTGGCGCGCTGCAGGTCCTCGATAAAGGCGCGGTGGCGGCGGGGGCGATAGGGGTGCAGCTCCACCAGCAGGTCGCGCAGCTCGTCATTCTCGTGCGAGACCTGGAACAGCGCGTCCATCGACGGCACGATCGAGCTTTGCGAGCCGGTGGGGCCGCGAAACTCCTGCGGCTTGCCGCCGAAGCGTTCGACGCCCTCGTAGATCAGGCCCTGGGGCAGCGCCGCATTGTTCTTCCAGCCGTTGATGTAGAGGCGGATGCGGTTGTAATAGATGTACGGATCGCACTTCTCGACCATGCGGTCGAAGATCGCCAACAGGCGTTCCCACACCGCGTTCATCTCGATCAGCAGCGCCTCGACGCGCGCCGCATCGCGTTCGTCGCTGGCCTGGACGAGGTCGATCGCCAGCTCCAGCGCATGGCCGGCGGTCGCCTCGATCGCGACATGGATCTGGACGAACCACTCCTCGTCCAGGCCGCCGGCGAAGCGCTGCTTCTGCATGACATTGCCCAGTGCGATCGGCGCTTGCTTGTCGAGCCGGTACCAATTGTCGAGGATATAGCAGGCATAGTTCATGACCGGGGGGAAGCCCATCCGGTCGGACAGGGCGACGAACGGCACGGCGAGATTGGCCGGCAGCATCTCGGGCGGAGTCGGCTCGCCCCAGACATGGGCCTGGACCAGAAAGGCATAGCGCACCATCGCGAGGCTGATCTGCGCGTCGCTGGCGGTGGCGAGGAACGCCGCCACGTCGGGTGTCGGCAGCTCGGCCAGCCAGTGGCGAATCCGCCCGGTGGTGACGAGGCCGGACAGGTCGGCGGCCATCGCTTCGACCGCCGCGAACCCGGCCGGCAGCGCCACCTCGTCGATCTCGGCCTGCGACAAAAAGCCGCGTTCGCCCGAAAGCCCGTAATGGGCCAGGCCCTGCAGCGTCATGAGAAGTCCTTCAGCAAACCGGTATCGAATGAAACCGTCCTAGCCGCGCAGCCCGCCCGACGCCAGTTCCGAGGCCATGTCAGGGGGCGGTGCTGCCTTTCAGGGCGCCGACATGCCCGATGATATCGGCATAGATGTCGGTCAGCGCGGCGAGATCGTCGATCGCCACCGCTTCGTCGAGCTTGTGCATCGTCGCGTTGATCAGCCCGAACTCGACGACGGGGCAGAGCGCCGAAAGGAAGCGCGCGTCGGACGTGCCGCCGGTGGTCGACAGCTCGGGCCGGATGCCCTGCCGCGCCTCGATCGCGTCGCCGATCAGGGTCGAGAGCGCCCCCGGCGCAGTCAGGAAGGCATCGCCCGACACGCGCGCGATCATCGTCGCCTTGGGAGCGTGGCGGTGTACGATCTCTTCGATCCGCGCCGCGAGATCGTCGCCCTTGTGCAGATCATTGTAGCGGATGCTCAGCCGGGCCGAGGCGTGCGCCGGGATGACGTTGGTGGCGGGATTGCCGACGGTAATGTCCGTCGCTTCGATGTTCGAGGGCTGGAACCAGTCATTGCCCTGGTCGAGTATGATCGCGTCGATCTCGGCGAGGATCGCCACCAGCTTGGGGATCGGATTGTCGGCGAGATGGGGGTAGGCGACATGGCCCTGCCGCCCGGGCACGTCGATCCAGATATTGACCGAGCCGCGCCGCCCGATCTTGATCATGTCGCCGAGTCGCGCGACCGAGGTGGGCTCGCCGACCAGGCAGAAATCGGGTTTCAGGCCGCGCTCGGCCATGCGGTCGATCAGCGCGCGGGTGCCGAAGATGGCGGGGCCTTCCTCGTCGCCGGTGATGATCAGGCTTTGCGTGCCCATCGCTGGCGCCCGGCCAAGCGCGGCGACGAAGGCAGCGATCGCGCCCTTCATGTCGACCGCGCCGCGGCCATGGAGCAGGCCACCGCGGATCTCGGGCTCGAACGCGCCGCTGGTCCAGCCGGCCCCCGGGGGAACGACGTCGAGATGGCCGGCAAAGGCGAAATGCGGCGCCCCGGAGCCGCGCACCGCGAGCAGATTCTCGACCGGGCCGTCGGGCGCCTCGCCGACAATGAAGCGATCGACATGGAAGCCGAGCGGGACGAGCGCCGCTTCTAGCACGTCGAACACGCCGCCTTGCGCGGGGGTCACGCTCTCGCGGGCGATCAGCGCCTTGGTCAGCGCGACGACATCGGGCAATCTGGTCTCAGCATCCATGGAGGTGGCATTGCCCAAGCTCGATCTCGATTCAATCCCGCAGACCAATGCGACCGGCTATCCGCCGCCGCATTCCGAGAAAGTGCAGGGCCGCTGGTATCGCCGCCTCGCCCCGGCGTCGGGGCTGGGCGACTTCGGGGTGAGCCATGTCACGCTGAAGCCGGGCGCCTGGTCGTCGCAGCGGCACTGGCATGAGGGCGAGGATGAATTCGTGGTGATGATCGCAGGCGAGGCAGTGCTGGTCGACGATAGCGGGGAAACGGTGATGCGCGCCGGCGACTGCGCGGCCTTCCCCAAGAATGACGGCAACGGCCATGTGCTGCAGAACCGCAGCGATGCGGACTGCATGTTCATCGCGGTCGGGCGGCCATCGGATACCGACTGCCATTATCCCGACATCGACATGCATCTGTTTGCGGAGAAGGGGTTCCGGCGGAAGGATGGCGGTGACTTCTAGTGTCCCGAACCGAAAGTTCGCTCGATGACGGAATTCAGATATTTGCCAGCGACCGTCAGTTCCAAGCCAGCAGGGGTGATTTTTTCGCTGTTCCCTGCCAATAACAGGGTAGAACAGGGTGACTTTATTTTTTTCACCACTTTTACCCTGTTATGTTGGATTTCTCGCCCGAAATTTCGTCACGTTATTCGTGACTTGTGAGGTGCTTACCCTGTTATGAAAATAACAGGGTAAAATCTGCACGGAACAGGGAAAGCCGCGCCGGTAACAGGGCCGATGTTGACGGTGGCGGGGACGGGCGAAGCGCGGCGTTTCGACCATCATGGGAAAGAGCGTGCTGGTCCGCGCGCCGCGCGTGATGCACCGGTTCGCGACGCAGTTGAATCGATCGTCGGCGTTTTGATCCTGGGCCGGCCTGCGCCGGGCGACGTCGCCTAGGCCGAGGCCGGCTGCTCGAACTGCTCGATCACCCATTCCTCTTCCTGCGCGCCGGCGATCCAGTCCTGCATGAAGGGGTGCTGCAGCACCGCATCCATATAGCCGGTGGCGAAGCGGGCGATCGGCAGGCCGTAGGTGACGATGCGGGTGACGACCGGCGCGTACATCATGTCGACCGCGCCGAACTCGCCGAACAGGAACTTGCCGGTGCCGCCGAAGCGGGCGCGGGCCTGGGCCCAGAGTTCCATGATGCGCCCGATATCGGCCAGCACATCGTCGTCGGGGCGCTTGGGCGGGAAGACCTGGCGGATGTTCATGCTGTGCTTGCGGCGCAGCGCCGTGAAGCTCGAATGCATCTCGGCGGCCATCGAGCGGGCCATGGCGCGGGCAGTGTCGTCCTCGGGCCAGAATTTCGCGCGCTCGGTCTTCTCGGCGAGATATTCGATGATCGCCAGGCTGTCCCACACCACGGCGTCGCCGTCCCACAGGATCGGCACCTTGCCCGAGGAGGGCGCGAACTCGTCGCCCTCGCGGCGCTTGTCCCAGTCGGCGTCGTAGAGCGGGACGACCACTTCCTCGAAGGGAAGGCCCGACTGCTTGCAGGCGAGCCAGCCGCGCAGCGACCAGGAGGAATAGGCCTTGTTGCCGATGATGAGTTTGAGCATGCGGGGGTGGATAGACGGGCCGGGCGCGGGCGGCAACTCCTGCGCCCGGCGCGGTCTCAGAGGCCCTTGTTCGGGTTGATCAGGAACTTCTCGCCGGTGGCCTTGCGGGCATAGGCGGCGATCGTTTCCGGCTGCAGCGCCTCGGCCAGCGAGATTTCCGCGGTGTAGGTGCTGCAGAAGGTGGTGGTGAGCTCGGCGGCGACGCGCGCGCGCATGCGCTGGCCGGTTTCCGGCCCGGCCTTCATCAGGAAATAGGTGAGCAGGAAACCGCCCACGCCCCAGGCCATGCCGGTGTTGCGGCCGATCTCGGTCGGGCGGGTATCGAGCACGCCGTAGATATAGACCTGCTTGTGGGTGGTCGAACCGTAGCGGCTGTAGGACGTCATTTTCCGCGTCGCGGCGGCCTCCATCGCGCCGATGATCTGCCCTGCCAGAGGGCCGCCGCCGACGGCGTCGAAGCCAAGCGTCGCGCCGGTTTCCATCAGTGCCTCGATCAGCTGGTTGCGGAAATCGGGCGCGGTGCTGTCGACGACATATCTGGCGCCGATATCGGTCAGGATCTTTGCCTGGGCTTCGCTGCGGACGATGTTCACCAGTGGCACCCCATCGGCGATGCAGATGCGGTTGAGCATCTGGCCGAGGTTCGACGCGGCGGCGGTATGGACCAGCGCGGTGTGGCCCTCGGCGCGCATCGTCTCGACCATGGCGAGCGCGGTCAGCGGGTTGACGAAGCAGGAGGCGCCTTGCGCCGCGGTGGTGCCCTCGGGCAGGACCAGCGCCTCGGCGGCGCGCATGACGCGATATTGCGAATACATCGAGCCGCCGAGGATCGCGACGGTGCGGCCGATCAGGTGTTTGGCATCGTCGCCGGCATCGACCACCACGCCGGCGCCTTCATTGCCGACCGCCATCGGTTCGCCGATTCGCGCCTGGAGCGACGGGAGAAAAGCCGGGTTGACCGACGCGGTGACGACCGGGCGGTCGGCGGTGCCGCCGGCCGCGATCGTCGAGAGGTCAGCCGGGCCGAGCAGCAGGCCGAGATCGGACGGGTTGAGCGGCGCTGCCTCCATACGCACGACGATCTGGTCGGCGGCCGGCGCAGGAATCGCGACATCGTCCAGCGTCAGGCGCAGCTCGCCTTCGGGGGTGATCAGCGAGCTGATCTGCAGGCCGGTGGTGATGGTCATCGCGTCTCTCCCAATTTTATGGGTAGCGATATGCAACGGAAGTTGCCTCGACGCGAGAGGGTTTCTCAGCCGATCGCTTCGATTACCGCAGCGCGCAGTTCCGGGATGCCGAGGCCGGTCTCGCTCGACGTTTCGAGGATGTCGGGATGCGCGGCGGGGCGCTTACGCACTTCCTCGGCGGTCTGCGCGGCGACCTCGGCGAGCTCGCTCGGCTTGATCTTGTCGGCCTTGGTCAGGACGATGCGATAGCTGACCGCGGCCTTGTCGAGCATCTCGAGGATCTCGCGGTCAACGTCCTTGATGCCGTGGCGGGCGTCGATCAGCACCAGCGCGCGCTTCAGTTCCTGCCGACCGCGCAGGAAGTCGTTCACCAGGAAGCGCCATTTCTTGACGACGTCCTTGGGCGCCTTGGCGAAGCCGTAACCGGGCATGTCGACCAGCCGGAAGGCGAGGGGATCGCCCACGTCGAAGAAGTTGAGCTCCTGGGTGCGGCCAGGCGTGTTCGACGTGCGGGCGAGCGCGTTGCGGCCGGTCAGCGCGTTGAGCAGTGACGACTTGCCCACGTTGGAGCGGCCCGCGAAGGCGACCTCGGGTACGGTCGCGTCCGGCAGGAATTCCAGCTTCGGCGCCGATTTCAGGAAGGCGACCGGGCCGGCGAAGGTCTTTCGCGCGGCCTCGATCATTTCGGGAGTGAAGGGATCAGCCATGGGTCATTTCGCGATCGCCTCTTTCATCCCCGGATGCCGCGCATAGAGCAGGCGCTGCTGGAGGATGGTGAGGGTGTTGGACGTGATCCAGTAGATCTGCAGGCCGACCGCGAACGGCGCCATCACGAACATCAGCACCCAGGGCATCAGCGCGAAAACCTGCTTCTGCGCTTCGTCCATCGGGGCCGGGTTCAGCTTGAACTGGAAATACATCGAGATGCCGAGCAGCACCGGGATCACGCCGATCGCCAGGAAATGCGGCACGGTGAAGGGCAGATAGCCGAACAGGTTGAGGATGGTCGCCGGATCGGGCGCCGACAGATCCTTGATCCACAGCACGAAAGGCTGGTGGCGCATTTCGATCGTGAGCAGCAGCACCTTGTACAGCGCGTAGAAGATCGGGATCTGCAGGAAGGTCGGCAGGCAGCCCGCGAGCGGATTGACCTTCTCCGCCTTGTACAGCGCCATGATCTCCTGCTGCTGGCGCGTCTTGTCGTCCTTGTGCTTCTCCTGCAGCGCCTTCATCCTGGGCTGGATCGCGCGCATATTGGCCATGGAGGCGAACTGGCGCTGGGCGATCGGGAACATCAGGCCCCGGATGGTGACCGTCAGCAGGATGATCGCCAGGCCGAAATTGCCGACCATGCGGAACAGCCAGTCGAGATATTTGAAGATCGGCTTTTCGACGATTTCGAACCAGCCCCAGTCGATCGCCTTGCCGAGATGGCGGATCTTGAGGTTGTCCTCATAACGATCGAGCGTGTTCACTTCCTTCGCACCCGTGAACAGATGAGTGGTCGTGTTCATCTGCGAACCGGGCGGGATGATCGCCGGCGCGCGCGACACATCGGCCTGGAAATTGGTGCCGGGGGTCGCAGCGCGGAAGCCGGAATGGACCGACGCCTTCTGATCGGGGATCAGCGCCGCCAGCCAATATTTGTCGCCGAAGCCGGCCCAGCCGCCCGTGGTGTCGAAATAATTGTCGCCCGGGCGGCCGCTATTGCCAAAGATCTTGCCGAAGAAGCCTGGCTCCTTGCCGTGCAGATTGTCGTAGGTGATGTCGTAGGTCGTGCCGTTGCCGAAGGTGCCGATCGGCCCGATATGGTTGGTCCAGGTATCCACATCAGCACCCGGGCCGGCGCGCGATACCAAGGCGTAGGGCGCGACCTTCACGGCACCAGCGCCAGCGTTCATGACCGACTGATCGGTGGTGAACATGAACTTCTCGTCGACCGCGACGCGGATCACGAAGGTCTGACCGGTCGGGTTGGTCCAGCTGAGCGTCACCGGCTTGCCCGGGCTCAGGGTCGGCGCGCTGGCAGTGAAGACGGTATCGGCACCGGGCACGGCGACGCCATCGCCCGTCCAGCCGAAGCCCGCGAAATAGGCATCCTTGGTTCCGGACGGCGACAGGAGCCGGATCGGCGGGGAGTTCTTGTCGATCGTTTCCTTGTACTTGACCAGCACCAGATCGTCGATTCGCGCGCCCTTCAGGTTGATCGACCCTTTCAGTTCCGGGGTTTCGACCAGCACGCGCGGCGATTCCGCCAGCACGACCCTGCGGTCGCGCGTCGCGGCGCTGCTGTTTGCCACCGGGCTTGCGCCGGGATTCGCGACGACGGTCGCCTTGCCCTTCTCGATCTTCGTCACGGGCGGGTTGGCCGCCGGGAAGAATTTCGACGTCACGATCGGCCAGCCGAACAGGATCAGCGCGGCGAACACCGCGAACAGGATGAAATTCTTGTTGTCGTTATTCACGTGAGTGATGTCCCGCTCATGATGGGCGTCTGGTGAGGCATTGATTCAGGGAACCGGATCGTGACCGAACCCGCCCCAGGGATGGCACCGTCCGATCCGCTTTGCCGCCAGCCACCCGCCCTTCAGCGCGCCATAGCGGCGAAGAGCAGTGATTGCATAGGCGGAACAGCTGGGCTGGTAGCGGCAGCTCGGCGGCAGGATGACGGATGGGCCGAGTTGCCAGAAGCGGACCAGAGCGATGAGGAAGCGGGTCAGCATGGTTGCCCGCCTTCTTCTTCGTCACCCTGAACTTGTTTCAGGGTCCAGGCGCGGTCATCTGAACCCTGGGCGACGCTCCTGAGGCGAGTGGCCGCGCCTGGATGCTGAAACAAGTTCAGCATGACGGCTGGGGTGGGGCCGGTCACCGCGCCACCTTGGTCAGCGCCTTGGCGAGATCCGCCCGCAACTGGGCGAAGTCGCGGTCGATACCGCCGTTCCGCCCGATCAGCACATGGTCCGCGCCGCGAATGCCTGATTCGGGCAGCAGATCGCGAGCGAGCGCGCGCAGGCGCCGCTTCATGCGGTTACGCACGACCGCATTGCCGATCTTCTTGGTGACGGTGTACCCGATTCGCATCGACGGATCGCCGTCGTCACGATCGCGCACCAGCAGGACAAAGCCCGGCATCGGCGCGCGTTTTCCCGCATTCGCCGCGAGAAAATCGCGGCGGATGCGAAGGGTGGTCAGGCCGACAGCTTCTTGCGGCCGCGATTGCGGCGAGCGCGAATCACGTTGCGGCCGCCCGGAGTCGCCATCCGCGACCGGAAACCGTGCCGGCGCGCGCGCACCAGATTGCTCGGCTGAAAGGTCCGCTTCATCGTTCATTCCCTGGTCGTCTGAATAGAAAAGGGCCGCCACGCGGACGGCCTCGTAGCGGGTGCCCTTAGGCAAAGAGTGCGGCTTAGTCAACGTTTCCGCGTCTCGCCGACAGTGGGCGGACGGCGCCAGAACTTCATGCGGCTCAAGATCGATCCGAGCCACAGCGTGACGCCGACGGGGTGCCCGTCGGCCAGAAGGCTGCCGGCTTCGATCGTCCCGGCGCTCGAGACCTTAATTCCGTCCCGCTCGCGGCGCCGGCGCGCGCTCGCGCGGCGCAGGCCCATATCGGCATAATGGCCGAGTCTGGGCCAGCGGCGCTTGCCATGAACGAACTGGCGTTTCGCCCAATGCGAGTTTTGCAGCATCAGCGCCAGCCCGCCCGCGAACACGAACACGCCGCCGGGGCCGGGGATCACGCCGACCAACGGCGTTACGAGCACCAGCAGGACACCCAGCCAGAACAGGCCGAAGCGGATCGTCGGGTGACGTGAAGCGCGCATGGGACGCGATGTGGGTGCGGTGTGTTGGTTTGACAAGACACTGTTCCTGGCCACGACCGGTTCTTTCCCGGACAAAATTGCGTATGACCAACGCTCTTCGGGGGGAGTCGGGGGCAATATGGTCGCGAGCGTATCGACGGTGGCGTATCTCGGGCTCGAGGCGCGCGCCGTCGAAGTGCAGGTCCAGCTGATCCCCGGCCTGCCCGCTTTCAATGTCGTCGGGCTAGCCGACAAGGCGGTGGCGGAGAGCCGTGAGCGGGTGCGCGGCGCCATCGCGGCGATGGGCCTGTCGCTGCCGCCCAAGCGCATCGTGGTGAACCTGTCGCCGGCCGACCTGCCCAAGGAGGGATCGCATTTCGACCTGCCGATCGCGCTCGCGCTGCTCGGCGCGATGGGCGTGGTCGATGCCGAGACCCTGGCGGATTATGTCGTGGTCGGCGAACTGAGCCTGGACGGCCGGATCGCGCCCTCGCCGGGCGTGCTGCTCGCGGCGCTGCACGCGTCGGAGATCGGCAAGGGGCTGGTCTGCCCGGCGGCGCAGGGACCGGAAGCGGCCTGGGCGGCGGGGGTGCAGGTGCTGGCGGCGCCCGACGTGCTGGCGCTGCTCAACCACTTCAAGGGACATGGCCTGCTCTCCCCGCCACAGCCCGGCGAGGTCGAGGAAACCGGGTTCGGCCCCGATCTCGCGCAGGTGAAGGGGCAGGAGACCGCCAAGCGCGCGCTGGAGATCGCGGCGGCGGGTGGCCATAACATGGTGATGGTCGGGCCGCCGGGCGCGGGCAAATCGTTGATGGCGGCGTGCCTGCCGGGCATATTGCCGCCGCTCGATGCGGCCGAGGCGCTGGAGGTGTCGATGGTGGCGAGCGTGGCCGGCACGCTCAGCGGCGGGCGGCTGACCCGCACGCGGCCGTTCCGCGCGCCGCATCATTCGGCCTCGATGGCGGCGCTGGTCGGCGGCGGGCTGAAGGTGAAGCCGGGGGAAGTCAGCCTCGCGCATCTCGGCGTGCTGTTCCTCGACGAACTGCCGGAATTCCAGCGTGCGGTGCTCGATTCGCTGCGCCAGCCGCTGGAGACGGGCACAGTCAGCGTCGCGCGGGCCAATGCGCATGTGACCTTTCCGGCGCGCGTCCAGCTGATCGCGGCGATGAACCCGTGCCGCTGCGGACATCTGGGGGATGCCTCGCTCGCCTGTTCGCGCGCGCCGCGGTGCGCGGCGGATTACCAGACCAAGGTCTCGGGGCCACTGCTCGACCGGATCGACCTGCATGTCGAGGTGCAGGCGGTGAGCGCCGCCGACCTGGTGCTGCCGCCGCCGGCGGAAGGATCGACCGAGGTCGCCGCGCGCGTGGCCGCGGCGCGCGCGGTGCAGACGGCGCGCTATGCCGACCACCCGATCCGCACCAATGCCGAGGTCGATGGGGTGCTGCTCGAGGCGGTCGCGACGCCGGACGAGGCGGGGCGCAAGCTGCTCGCCCAGGCATCGGAGGCGATGCGCCTCTCGGCGCGCGGCTATACCCGCATCCTGCGCGTGGCGCGGACCATCGCCGATCTGGCGGGGAGCGAAGGGGTGGGGCGCATCCATGTGGCGGAGGCGCTGAGTTACCGGCGGCAGGCGCCGCGAAACTAAGTCGCGGCAACGCGCTGTTCACATTTGGGTCGGATGGTGTGTTGCGTAGCCGTCCGCATTGCCGGAACGCATTTTGGAGGGCTGGTTCGTGCCGCGCACCGAGGCGCCATGCAAAGGGGGATGTATCTGATGGAATGGATGATTTTGCCGCTCAAGCGATACGCTCAGTTCAATGGGCGGTCGCGGCGCAAGGAATATTGGATGTGGACCCTGTTCGTCATTCTCGCCTCGATCGTGACCGGCATTCTCGACTCGGTCCTCGGGCTGAGCGGGGAAACCGCGTTTGAGCCAGGTGCGACGCCGAACGGCTTCATGTATGCCATAGGCCTTATGGGCGGGCTGCTTTCCACGCTCTTCGTACTCGCCACGTTGATACCCGCCTTCGCCGTCTCGGTTCGCCGCCTGCACGATGTAGACCGCACCGGATGGTGGCTGATAGTGTCGTTCCTGCCCTATCTGGTCGGTCTCGCCCTCGTGGTCAGGGCAGGTTCGACCGGCAGCGTCGATGGGGTGGCTATCGTCGGCGCTATCCTGCTCCTGGTGGGCGCAATCGCCAGTATCGTGATACTGGTCTGGTTCTGTACCAGCGGCACTGTCGGGGCCAACCGCTTCGGCCCCGATCCGATGGACGCCTCGGAAGAGGATCTGATCCGCACCTTCGAGTAGGAGCACATCCCGGCCCGAGGGTCGCGGGCCGGGCGCGGGTTCCTGTCGCGCGTCTATGTCATGAAGATCGAACCCGCCGCGCAGGGCTATATCTATGTCGCGCGCAGAATGCGCCGGTGAAGGGGGCGCCCGATGACGCCCCCTGTCACCTCATTGGACCTTCAGCATCACCACTGACTTGGCCGGGATGGTGGCGTTCAGCGCGCCGCCCTCGAGCCGCGCGCCGTTGAACGCCGCCGGTTTCACCGCATCGGGCGCGGCGAAGTCGTTATGTGCCTGCATCGTCGCCGCGGTCAGGATGCGGCCGGTGACGCTGGTGCCGGCGACACCGGCCAGCGTCGCCGAAACCGCGGCCGCGCGGTTGGGATCGACGTTCACCAGCGCGATGTAGAGATGCCCGTCCGTGCCGCGCGCGGCCGAGGCACTGACTGACGGGATCGCCCATTGATCCTTGTTGTACCAGCTCGATATGAGATCGATCGGCACGAAGGTCGCATCCTGGAACGGCTTGTACATCTCGAACACATGATAGGTGGGCGTCAGCACCATCTTCGGCCCGTCGGTCAGGATCATCGCCTGCAGCACGTTCACCATCTGCGCGATATTGGCCATCTTCACGCGCTTCGCATGTTTGGCGAAGATATTGATGTTGAGCGCGGCAACCACCGCGTCGCGCAGCGTGTTCTGCTGCTGCAGGAAGCCCGGATTGCTGCCCGGCGTCGGATCGTACCAGGTGCCCCATTCGTCGACCGCCAGGATCTTTTTCCCGGAGGGGTCGTATCTGTCCATGATCTTCTCATGGCCGTCGAGATAGGTGTCCATCAGCAGCGTCTTGGAGAGCACGCGGGCCCAGGATTCCTCGTCGAAATCGGTGGCGGATCCCTTGGGGTTACGGCGGCTGGGGAAGGTGTAGTAATGGACGCCGGTGCCATCGATCTCGTTCGCGGCCTCGCGCATCATCACTTCGGTCCAGTTATATTCCGCCCAGGGCTCCGCATTGTGCGTCGCGCCGCTGGCGATCTTCATCGTCTTCGTGCCCTGGGGCAGCTTGACGAAGGTCGAGTAGCGCTTGGTCACATCGGCCGCATATTCGGGACGCATATTGCCGCCGCAGCCCCATAGCTCATTGCCGAGGCCGAACCATTCGAGCTTCCACGGCGCCTTGTGGCCGTTCTTCGCGCGCAGATCGGCGAGGCTGCCGGCAGGCGCGGTGATATATTCGACCCATTCGGCCATCTCCGCCGGCGTGCCGTTGCCGACATTGCCCGAGACATAGACTTCGGAGCCGATCTGTTCGGCGAAATCCATGAATTCGTGCGTGCCGAAGGCATTGTCCTCGGTCACGCCGCCCCAATGGGTGTTGACCTTGGTCGGGCGCTGCGCGCGCGGACCGATGCCTTCGCGCCAATGATATTCGTCGGCGAAGCAGCCGCCCGGCCAGCGCACCACGGGGACCTGAAGCGCCTTCAGCGCGGCGACGACGTCGTTGCGCATGCCGCGGGTGTTGGGGATCTTCGAATTGGGGCCGACCCAGACGCCGCCATAAATGCCGGTGCCGAGATGCTCGGCGAACTGGCCGAAGATATGCCGGTCGATCGTCGCGCCGGGCTGGTCGGCATGGATCGTCAGCGTGGCGGCGGGGGCGGGCGGGGGCGACTGGGCCAGGCCTGGCGCCATCCCGAAACAGGCGCAGGCCAGCAGCGCGGCAACAAAGCCTTTCCTCATGATATTCCTCTCCCTGTCTTATTGTCGGACAAATATACGGGATCATATAGGATCGCAAGAGAGGAACTTGGGCAACGAAGCACGTTCCTGGCGGTGATTTGCCGCCTTCCATATGATCATAACTCCTACAAGAGGTGCCAGTCTCGCGAGACCAGGCGGCAACGCGGTCGATCGGCCGGCAAGGCGTTGGAGTTCCTCGAAAGAGTCTTCCCCGGATCGGTTCGAGTTTGCATCCCGCCCGATTGACTCAGCCCGCGCCCGGGCATCTTTTTGCCGCCGATTTCCAGCGGAGATTTGTCATGTCCGATCAGACTTCGGGTAGCTTCGTCACGCCGGTATACCGGACCAGCGGAGTCCTGGCGGCAATGTCCACGGGCGGCGCAACCGGGGGCCCGATCAACCCGGGCGGCGTGGGCATCTGCCTCAGCGGCGGCGGCTCGCGCGCGATGGGCGCGGCGATGGGGCAGCTCCAGGCGCTGGAGGCGCTGACCACGGCCTCGGGCGACAGCCTGTTCAGCCAGGTCCTGGCGATGTCGACCGTGTCGGGCGGCGGCTGGGTCGGCATTCCCTTCACGTTTCTGCCGTCGAGCTTTTCCGATTCGCAGTTCCTCGGCAGCTATACCGAGCCTGCCAATCTTACCGACGGGATCATCACTGCCTCGCCGGCGGGATGGCTCGGCGGGCAGGTGTCGAGCGGCTTCTCGCTTCCCGATCTCGCCACCAAGGCGGTGTATCTGAGCAGCCAGGGCGTGCCGTCGAGCCAATTGTGGCAGACGCTGATGGGCCTGCATTTCCTCCAGCCCTATGGCCTGTTTCCCGTCGCGTCCGATTTCCAGCCGAACACCCTGTTCTCGCTCGATTCGCAGGTGCTCGGCAGCCAGGTGACCGGGCCCAACCCGTCGCTGACCGATGTGCCGGCCTATCTGGTCGCGCAGGTTTCGGGACAGCAGCGGCCCTATCTGCTCGGTGTCGCGAGCATGTTCGTGACCTTGCCCATCGAGCAAGTGCAAGCGCTCGTGCCGGTGCAGTCGACCCCGGTGCTGACCGGCATCCTCCCGACGCCGGTGGGCGGCGTCGATGGCAATGGCCTGGCGGTGGGCGGGGGCGCGATCGGATCGTTCAGCTTCGACTCGACCTATGAATCGAGCGGGAGCGACGGGACCGCGACGATCCAGCAGAGCGGGCAATGGTCGCTGATGGATATCGTGGGCACGAGCAGCGCCGCCTTCGCCGCGTCGCTGGAGAGCGAGCTCGCCAAAATGGCACAATCGTCCCATCGCTTCGCCGCCGCGCTGCGCGCCAACAAAGACAGCGCCGCGGCGAGCCTGGCCGAGCATGGCTATTCGGCGACCGACGTCGCCGCCACGCTGGAAGACCTGGCCGAGACGGCCGAGACGGGCGGCATGGACGCGGTCAAGGGCCGGCTGGGCGGGATCGACGCGCTGAGCGGGCTGATCCCGACTTATGATTATTGGTCGCCCGGCACGCCGCCATCCTCGGGCGGGTTCGCGCAGCAGGAATTCGCCGATGGCGGATCGCTCGACAATAGCGGCGTCACCTCGATGCTGTTCTATCCCGACGTGTCGACCGTCATCGCCTTCATCAACACCGAGAATGCGCTGACCCAGGATTCGAACGGCAATATCGCGATCGACGAGAGCGTGTCCGCCCTGTTCGGATTCCAGAAATATGATGGGAACGCGTCACCACCCTATGCGCCGCTGTCGGGGGCGCCGACGAGCAATTTGCGCCGGTTCAACCAGATCTTCCCGAGCGAGGATTTCCAGCCGCTGCTCGACGGCCTGTGGCAGAGCACGGGCGGCGACGAGAACATGGCGCCGATCTTCACCCAGCAGCTCGTCACGGTGGCGAACGACTGGTTCGGCATCGAGGCCGGGCGCGACGTGACGGTGCTATGGGTGTATCTCGGCATGTCCGAAGCCTGGTTCAAGGAGGTCAAGGATTTCGTCGTGAAGGCCAGGATCGACTTCGAGCTGACCGCCGAGAATTTCCCGCATTACGATACGCTCAAGACGCAGCGCACTCCGGTGCAGATGAACCTGTTGTCCAACCTGACCGCCTGGACGGTGATGCAGAACAGCGCGGCGTTCACGGCCTTGTTCAAGCCGATATGACAAAAGGGGCGCCACCGCGGTGACGCCCCTTCCAGGCTGGTGATGCGGATGGCCTCAACCGCGGCGGCCGTCCCAGTCGCGGCGCTCGAGGCGCAGGCGGACATGAATGCGGTTCACCTGAGTCTGCAGCGCGCTTACTTCGGCGCGGTTCAGGCCGCCGCGCAGATAGTCGTTATAGGTGCGCTGCAGCCTGGTCGCGTCGCGGCGCAGACCGGCGGCCTCGCGCTGCGAAATGGTGTGGCGCAACTGCGCGCGCTGGATCTGGTTCTGCAGCTGGTTGATGTCGCTCTGGATCTCCCGCTGGACCCCTGGCTGAACCCGCCAGGCCTGGGCGGAGGCGGGCATGGCGGCCATCGTCGCAGATGCCATCGCGATCGAGATCAATATCTTACGCATTACGAACTCCTTTTGACTCCATGGCCCCTTTGCCGGGCGCCGTGGATGTTGTGGAACCCGCCTGTCGCGGAATTGTGCCGTTTCGAGCGCGAAAGTGTCGCGATATGTGATGGATAGGCCAGCGCCGTTCAGCTTCGCCAAAATGTCATAACCGTTTCGGCTCCGACTCGGAATCCCGAGGTCGCGATGTCGTGGCATGAAGCGTCCTGCGGACGCATCGACGATCCGCGTTGACGAGGAGCGGGACATGGCGAGCAGCGCGAACCGAACGGCGGGCATGAACGGCACCAACATCGCGGACACGCCGACGCCGGCACCGACTCCGCCGCCCCGGCCCAATATCCTGCTGATCACCTGCGACCAGTATCGCTTCCCGCGCTTTTCCTATGGGGCGGGTGGCGGGTTCGCCGAGCCGCTGAAGGAAATCCTCGGCTTTCAGGGGGAGATTCACCAGTCCAATCCCTATGCGAAATTCTTCCCCGGCCTGCTCAGGCTGCGCCGGAATGCGGCGGTGCTGCGCAATCACACGATCGCCGCCAGCGCCTGCACGCCCAGCCGCGCGGTGATCTATACCGGGCAATATGGCACGAAGACCGGCGTCACCCAGACCGACGGGCTGTTCAAGAACGGCGATTCCTCTAACTTCCCCTGGCTCGCGGCGGACGGCATCCCGACGCTCGGCACCTGGATGCGTGCCGCGGGCTATTCGACGCATTATTTCGGCAAATGGCATGTCTCCAACCCGCCCGAGCATTCGCTCAGGCGCTACGGCTTCGACGATTGGGAGGAATCCTATCCCGAGCCGCACGGCGCGCAGGCCAATAATCTGGGCATCTATCGCGATGCCGAATTCGCCGGGAGCGCGAGCAACTTCATTCGCCGCCAGGGCCTCGCCGCGAATTACAACCGCGCCTATGCCTCGATGCTGGCGCAGGATCCGACGAGCAGCGGGCCCGTGGTTGCCGACATTCCGCCCTGGTTCGCGGTCGCATCCTTCGCCAACCCGCACGACATCGCGACCTATCCCGGCGTGATCGCGCAGGCGCTGCCCGATGCGGACAGTCGCAGCGGCACCCAGTCGATCTTCGGGCCGCTGACCGTGCCGGAAGTGGGCGCCGCGACCTTGCCGCCCGCCGCGGGCACCACCCAGATCCCGCTCAATCCGGACGATTTCCCGCGGCATTCGACCAAGCCCTCGCCGACCCAGAATGAATCGCTCGCCGACAAGCCGAGCTGCCAGCACGAGGCGGCGTACAAGGTCGGGCTCGCGCTGGCGTCCAAGGGCGGGTTCAACATCGTCGCGGGCGTGGCCGGCGCTGCCTCGGCCGCGGGCCTCGCCCCGACGGGCGACAATGCGATGGCGGCGGCCGTCGCCTTTTCGCTGAAGAGCTGCATCCCGTTCCAGCTGGCGCAGGACCCGGGACCCGAGGAGAATTGTCACAAGTTCCTCGAGCTCTATGCCTGGCTGCATGCCGCGGTCGACGTGCAGATCAACGCGGTGCTGGAGGCGCTGGAGGAGTCCGGCCAGGCCGACAACACCATCGTCATCTTCCTAGCGGATCACGGCGAATATGGCGCCGCGCACGGCATGATGATCGAAAAATGGCACGCTGCCTATCAGGAGGCGCTGCACGTGCCGGTGGTGGTGCAGTTCCCCGGCGGCAGCGCGCCGGCCAACCCTCATGTCGTGGGGGCGGAGCCGGCGCAGATCGATGCGCTGACCAGCCATATCGACATCCTGCCGACGGTGCTGGGCCTGGCCGGCGTCGACGCGACCGAGCGGCAGGCGATCGCCGCGCAGCTGGCAATGAGCCGCCCGGTGCCGCCGCTGCCGGGGGTCGACCTGTCCCCGATCATCGCCGGCGCCGTCGATGGCGCGCGGGTCGACATGCCCGTGGTCGAGCCGGACGGGGACATCCGCGAAGGCGTGCTGTTCATCACCGACGACGAGATCACCGCGCCGCTCGCGCCCTCCCGCAACGCCAGCGAGAAACGCTCCTATCAGGAGTTCGCGGTCTATCAGGAGGTGGTGGAGTCAGTGATCTGCGGCAAGGACGGCAAGGGGCCGGTCCCGCTCAAGCCGGGGTCAGTGAAGCAGCCCAACCATGTCCGCGCGGTCCGGACAAAGGACTATAAGCTCGCGCGCTATTTCGATCCGTCCGGCCGCGAGGCGCAGGAATGGGAGATGTACGATCTGGCGAACGACCCCAATGAGGCGTTCAACCTGGTCGAGGTCGCCGGATCGCCGCCCCGGGCCAAAGCCGGCCTGCCGCATGCGGAAAAGGTGCAGGAGGTGGCCGACCATCTGGCGCGGTTGCTGGCGAAGCTCGAGCTGCGCGATCTGTAGCCGTGACACGAAAAGGGCGGGCAACCATGTGGTTGCCCGCCCTTTCAGCGCGTCGGGTAAAACTCAAACGGTCTTTTTCGGCCGGCCGCGCGGTGCCTTGGGAGCCGCCGGCGCATCGGACGCGGTGGCCGGAGCCTTGAGCGGGCCGGGCTTGCGGCCGAGGCCGATCTTCTTGGCCATGGCGCGGCGCGCCTCCGAATAGGTCTCGGCGACCATCGGATAATCCGCCTTGAGGCCGTAGCGCGAACGGTAATCGTCCGGGGTCAGGCCATGGCCCGACAGATGACGGCGCAGAGTCTTGTAAGGCTTGCCGTCGATCAGCGAGATGATGTGATCCTTCGACGCCAGCGACTTGCGCACGGTCACGGCGGGCACATGCTCAGTCGCAGCTTCGGGCGCCGCGTCTTCTGTGGCGCTGCTTGCGAGTGCGGTCACGGTGGCATGCATCTTCTGGAGGAAGGCCGGCACTTCGTCGGCGGACACCCGGTTGTTGGGATTGCCAAGCCACGCAATGGTCAGCTCGGTCGCGAGCTCGGTTGCGTTGAGATCTGAAGTGTCGTCAGCCATAATTACCTCCAAACTGGATATATTGCTCATTAGCGCGATTACGGGTGGCGTCAACAGCAATACAACAATTGTTCTGCACCGCATGATGGCGAGTTCGTCACAGACACAAACCGGTGCATATTACTGCCTGCACGGCGCGTGTGCAGATCAAGGTTGATGGCGACGACGATAGCGCCCGGTCGACCATAATTCTCGGCACTTCTGCGCGGACACTTGCCGGTTGCTTGGTATTTTCAGGCTGATCTCTGGGCGGGCAGGCCAACTATCTGAAAGAAAGATGAACGAAACTTCATCTTGCGCCAAATGAGCGGAGATCGGCGGAATTTGTCGCGCGGCGGGGCGTGTCCGGTCGGGCGACGACACCAGCGCAGCGTGCGGCAGCGCGCGGGTTGAAATCGCGGCGGCGCCCGGCTAACTGCGCGCTCTCCCGGTCTTGCCGGGATCGTGCGGGCGTGGTGAAACTGGTAGACGCGCCGGACTCAAAATCCGGTTCCGAAAGGAGTGTCGGTTCGATTCCGACCGCCCGCACCAAATTTTTCGAGGATCGGCTCGGGATCAGGCCCGAAGGTCAGGCCTCCACCGTCTCCAGTTCCTCGCTGATCGCCAGCCACACGGCTTCGGCCGCTTCGAGCTTCGCCGCGACATCGGCGCGCTGCTTCATCAGCTCGCTCATGTTCATCCTGGACAGCCATGGCTCGGCGGTCGAGGGATCGAACATCGCCCGGTCGATCGCGCTGCGCTGCTTGGAGAGCTTGGCGACCAGCGCCTCCGCCTCGTGCGCCCGCTTGCGCAGCGCGACGCTCTTCTCGCGTGCCTCGGCACTGGCGCGGCGTTCGTCCTTCTTGCTGACCTTGGCCTTGGCGGCACCGCCGCCGCCGGTAGCGCCGTCGCTGGAGAGCACGAAGGCGATATAATCCTCCATGCTGCCATTATATTCGGTCGCCGCGCCGCCATCGACCAGCACCAGCCGGTCGGCGGTCAGCTCGATCATGTGGCGGTCATGGCTGACGATCACCACAGCGCCGTCATAGGCGTTGAGCGCCTGGACCAGCGCCTCGCGCGCGTCGACATCCAGATGGTTGGTCGGCTCGTCGAGGATCAGCATGTGCGGCGCGTCGCGGGTGATCAGCGCCAAAGCGAGGCGCGCGCGCTCGCCGCCCGACAGGCTGCCGACCTTGGTCGTCGCCTTTTGCCCCGAAAAGCCGAACCGGCCGAGCTGCGCGCGGACCGCGGCGGGCGACATGCCCTTCATCATCCGCGTCATATGTTCGAGCGGCGTATCGGTCGTGTCGAGCTCTTCCACCTGATACTGGGTGAAATAGCCGACGCGCATCTTGCCCGATGCGGTCATCTCGCCTTCCATCGGGGTGAGCTGCGCGGCGAGCAGGCGGGCAAGCGTGGTCTTGCCGTTGCCGTTGCGGCCGAGCAGCGCGACGCGGTCGTCCGGATCGAGCCGCAGGTTGAGGCGGCGCAGGATCGGATTGCCCTCGGTATAGCCGACCGCGGCCATGTCGAGCGTGACGAGCGGTGGGCGCAGCTCTTCCGGGCTGGGGAAGTCGAAGGACAGCGTCGGATCCTCCGCCATCGCCGCGATCGGCTGCATCTTGGCGAGCATCTTCTGGCGCGACTGGGCCTGTTTCGCGGTCGAGGCGCGCGCGCTGTTGCGGGCGATATAGTCCTGCAGCTTGGCGCGCTGCGCATCCTGCGATGCCTTGGCGGCGGCGAGCTGAGCCGCGCGTTCGGCACGCTGCTGCTCGAAGCTGTCATAGCCGCCGGTGTACATCACCGTCTTGCCGCCCTCGAGATGAAGGATGGTGTCGACGACATTGTTGAGCAGGTCGCGCTCATGGCTGATGACGACCATCATCGCCGGATAGGCCTTGAGGAAATTCTCGAGCCACAGGGTCGCTTCGAGATCGAGATGATTCGAGGGCTCGTCGAGCAGCAGCAGGTCTGGTTCGGAGAAAAGCAGGGCGGCGAGCGCGACGCGCATCTTCCAGCCGCCCGAATAGCTGTCGATCGGGCGACCCTGCATTTCCTCGTCGAAGCCGAGGCCGACCAGGATACGCGCGGCGCGCGCCTCGGCGGTATAGGCGTCGATCGCGATCAGCCGGTCGTGGATTTCGCCGACCCGGTCGGGATCGTGGCAATCCTCCGCTTCCTTGAGAAGCGCGGCGCGCTCGGTATCGGCGGCGAGCACGGTCTCGATCGGCGTGGTCTTCCCGCTCGGCGCTTCCTGCTTGAGATAGCCGATGCGCGTCTTGCGCGGCATCTCGATCTCGCCCTCGTCGGCCTCGATCGATCCGATCATCACTTTCATCAAGGTCGACTTGCCCGCGCCGTTGCGGCCGATCAGGCCGACACGGCTTTTCGGCGGCAAGGTTGCCGTCGCGCGGTCGAGGATCGTGCGCCCGCCGAGGCGCACCGTGATACCGTTGATATTCAGCATGCGGGCGCCACTATCATGCAGCGCAGCATATTAGAAGCACTTCCCCTCCCGCTTGCGGGAGGGGTTAGGGGAGGGCTTGTCCGCATAAGCGGAGTTCAGTGGAGGAGGACAGGCCCTCCCCCGACCCCTCCCGCAAGCGGGAGGGGGGCAGAAGAAGGTCAGGCGATCGTGTTGACCAGTCCACCCTCGGCCCGGATCGAGGCGCCGTTGGTGGCGGAGGCACGCGGGCTGGCGATATAGGCCACCATGTCGCCGATCTCCTTTGCTTCGATCATGCGCTGGATGATCGAGGAGGGGCGGGCGTCGCGGAAGAATTCCGTTTCGATCTGGTCGATCGACGCGGCGGGATCGGACGCCTGGCTGCGCAGGAATTCGACGACGCCGTCCGACCGGGTCGGCCCCGGCAGCACCGAATTGACCGTGACGTTGGTGCCGCGCGTCAGCTGCGACAGGCCGCGGGCGATGGCGAGCTGGGCGGTCTTGGTCATGCCGTAATGGATCATGTCCTGCGGCACGGCGAGGCCGGATTCGCTCGAGATGAAAATGATCCGGCCCCAGTTCTGCTCCAGCATGGCGGGCAGATAGGCGCGCGACAGGCGGACGCCGCTCAGCACGTTGACGTCGAAGATGTTGGCCCAGTCGGCATCGCTGATGTCGCCGAATGCCTTGCTTTCATAGATGCCGAGATTGTTGATCAGGATGTCGACGGTCGGCAGCGCCGCCGTCACCGCCGCGGCGCCCTCGGCGGTCGCGACGTCGGCGATCACGCCGGCGACGGGCTTGCCGCCAGAGGCGTTGATGTCGGCGATCGCGTCATCGAGCTTCTGCTGCGAGCGGCCGGTGATGGTCACCACGGCGCCCTCGAGCGAGAGCGAGCGGGCGATTTCAAGGCCGATGCCACCGGTGCCGCCGGTTACCAGGGCAATCTTGTCGGTGAGTTCCAGGTCCATGATGAGTCTCCACGGGGTTTCGTTGGAAGTGATCTAGGCGTGACGCCTGGTTTCTACTATGTCCAGAAGCAGATCAGCATCTGTGACTGGAAATCATCAATGCCGCGCATCCAGATGGAACGATCGGGCGAGATGGAGGTGTTCGTGCGGGTCGTCGCCGAGGGCGGCTTCTCCGCAGCGGCGCGCACGCTCGACCTGACGCCGTCGGCGGTGAGCAAGCTGATCGCCCGGCTGGAGGAGCGGCTCGGCGCGCGGCTGCTGGTGCGCACGACGCGTGCGCTGAGCCTGACCGACGAGGGCGAGGCCTATCACCGCGCGGCGATGCGCATCCTGCAGGAGCTGAACGATGCCGACCAGGAGGCATCGGGCGGGGCGGTGCGCGGCAGGCTGCGGGTCAGCGCTTCCCTGCCGTTCGGGACGATGTTCGTGGCACCGGCGGTCGCGACTTTCCTGGCGAAGCACCCCCAGGTAGTGGTCGATCTCAACCTGACCGACGATGTGGTCGACCTGCTGGCGGAGCGGACCGATGTGGCGATCCGCATGGGCAATCTGCCCGACTCCGGGCTGATGGCGCGCAAGCTCGGCGAGAGCCGCCGGATGATCTCCGCGTCCCCCGCCTATCTCGCGCGGCACGGCACGCCCGAGCACCCGCGGGATCTGGCGCGGCATGATTGCCTGACGTTCAATTTCCGCCGACCGCGCACGACCTGGCCGTTCCGCTGCGACGAGGGGATCATCGACCAGCCGGTGACCGGCAGCCTGCAACTCAACAATGGCGAGACGATGCGGCAGATGGCGCTGGCCGGCGTCGGCATCGCCCGGATCGGGCTGTTCCATGTCGCGGAGATGATCGCGGCGGGTCGGCTGGTCGCGCTGCTCGAAGAGTTTAATCCGGGCGACATGGAAGTGGTCAGCGCGGTCTATGTCGGCGGCGGCATCCTGCCGCACCGGGTGCGGGTGTTCATCGATCACCTCGTCGAGGAGTTGCGGGACGTGCCGCTGCTTGCGCCCGTCAGCGCCGGGGCAGGGTGATCGTCGCGTCAAGCCCGCCTTCCGGGCGGTTGACCAGCGTGATGTCGCCGCCCGCCTCGCGCACGATGGCGCGGGCCAGCGCGAGGCCGAGTCCGATGCCCCCCGTCTCCTTGTTGCGCGACGTCTCGAGCCGGGTGAAGGCGTCGAACACGTCGCCGAGATGTTCGGGCGGAATGCCCGGGCCCTGATCGGCGACCACGATCGAGACCTCGCGGTCGCCGGGCACGACCCGAACTTCGGCTGATACGCCATATTTGACCGCATTCTCGATCAGATTGCGCACCGCGCGCCGGATCAGCGACGGGCGCAGCCGCATCCTCAGCCGGTCGGCTTCCTCGAAGGTCACGTCATGGTCGAGATCGCGGAAATCCTCGACCACGGCATCGACCAGGGCGGCCAGATCGACCTCGGTGAGCGCTTCGCTCGGCCGCCCGAGGCGGGCGAGCGACAGGATGTCGTCGAGGGTCCGGTTCATCTCCTCGATCGTGTCGGCCATCTTCAGCCGGTCGGTATCGTCCTCGACCGATTCGATGCGCACGCGCAGCGCGGCGAGCGGGGTGCGCAGATCATGCCCGATCGCGCCGAGCATCCGGTCCTTCTCGTCGAGCATCGCCGAAACGCGCAGGCGCAGCGCGTTGAACGCGGCGATCACGTCGCGCAGATCCTGCGGGCCGCGTTCCTCGACCGGCACATCGACTTCGCCGGGCATGAAATTGCGGGCGGCGGCGGCGAGGCTGCGCAGCGGTTGCGAGATGCGCCGGCCGATCCACAGCACCGGGATCAGCATGATCGCGTACAGCACCAGCGTCTGCCAGATCAGACGCCAGACCAGAAAGGCTTCGGCGCGGGGCCATGGCGCGCTGAGCACGAGCCAGCCCTTGCCGGGCTGTTCGACCGCGATGACCAGCTCGCCACCCATCTTGACCATGCGTTCCGAAAAACGCGGACCCCAGCGGCGCGATCGGCGATCGCCTTTGTGAATCGCGCGGACTTCAGTTTCGATCCGCCCGACTTTCAGCCCGGCTTCCGCCAGTTCGGTGCGCAATCCCTGCTCGACGATCGGCTGATGCTCGCCTGCCGGGTTGACGGGCGAGAGGTCGGCCTTGCGCACGCCGCGACGGCTACCGTCGAAGGGACCGCCACGATTGCTGCGCTCGACCGCATCGACGATGCGGGCGACCGCGGGGCCGGTGGCCTGATCGTAGCGGGAGGCGCGCCGGTCCTGCAGCTGGATCGCGAAGTTGATCGCCTGCGCCACGAACAGCGCGATCGCGATCAGCAGCACCATCTGCCCGGAAAGATTGCGCGGCCACAGCCGGATATGCCTCACAGGCGGGTGACTTCGGCGGCGAGCGTGTAGCCGCCGCCCCAGACCGTCTTGATCAGATCGGGATTCTTCGGATCGGTCTCGATCTTGCGACGCAGGCGGCTGACCTGATTGTCGATCGCGCGGTCGAACGCGGCGGCTTCGCGGCCCTGAGTCAGGTCGAGCAGCTGGTCGCGCGTCAGCACCTGGCGCGGGCGAGTCACCAGCGCGTGGAGCAGATTATATTCGCCAGTCGAGAGCGGCACCGACACGCCCTCGCGGTCGACCAGGGCGCGCTCGCCCGATTTCAGCACCCAGCCGGAAAAGGCGAAGGAGCCGGTGTCGGGCGCGTGCTGGCGCGTGCCGCCGGCGGCGGCGCGGCGCAGGATCACCTTGACCCGGGCGGCCAGTTCGCGCGGCGAGAAGGGCTTCACGACATAATCGTCGGCGCCCATCTCCAGCCCGACGATCCGGTCGGTCTCCTCGCTGCGCGCGGTGAGCAGGATGACGGGGGTCTCGCTCGTCTCGCGGATATGGCGGCAGAGGCTCAATCCGTCCTCGCCCGGCATCATGATGTCGAGGATGACCAGATCGATCGCATAGGCCGTAAGGCGCGTGCGCGCTGCCTCGGCATCGCCCGTCTGAGTCACGCGAAAACCCTGCTTGGTCAGATATTGCGCGAGCGGCTCGCGGATCGAGCGCTCGTCATCGACCAGCAGCAGGTGTGGCGTTTCTCCCATGATGTCGGCGTCTAGCATGATCGGTTGCCTTTGGAACATGCCGGGCGGGCAAGGGGGAAAACCCGCCCGGCAGCCAGGCCAGTCGGGGAATTACTGGCCGGCGTCTGGTTTGGGCGCGTCGGCACCCGGAGGGGGAGGCGTGCCGGGGCCGCCGGGGCGATGCCACGCATGGCCTCGCATCCTGCCCATGTGCTGCTTCATGCTGTCGCGCGCCGATTCCATCTCGGCCTTGTCGATGAAGCCGTCATGATTGGCATCCGTCTTCGCGAACCGCGCTTCGGCCTGGGCGATTGCCTCGGCATGGCTGATCCTGCCGTCATGGTCGGTGTCCAGACGGGCCATCATCCCGCCATGACCGCCGTGGCGGCCCATCATGCCGGGGGCCCCCGGAGCGCCGGGCGGCGGCATCATGCCGCCGCCCCGTCCGCCCCGGCCTTCGCGCATGCGCTCGCCCATCGCCTTCATTTCGTCAGGCGAGATCTTGCCGTCGCCATTGGCGTCGAGCTTCGCGAAGCGCGCGGCGGCCTGGGCCGAAAATTCCGCTTTGGTGATCTTGCCGTCCTTGTCCGTGTCGGTGCCCGCCACCAGCCGGCCGCGGCCGGGCAGTTCGTCGCCCGAGATCACGCCATCGCCATTGGCGTCGAGCCGGGCGAAGCGCTGATCCGATCGCGCCATGAATTCGGCGCGCGAGATGGTGCCGTCCCCGTTGGTATCCATTTTGCCGGCGTCGGCGCGCATGGCGCCGCCATTCTGCCCCGCGAACGCGGCACCGCTGATGGCAGTGCCCGCCAGAGCGAGGGCGAGAAGATAGTTACGCATACCTTGTTCCTTCGAGTGATTGCCCGGTCCCGCCGGCTATGATCGGGGTTTTCGCTCACGGGTGTCGCGCGGCTATGTCAGCGAAGCGCGAAAGTGTCGCAATTTGTCGCAGCTTTAATTCCTCCCCGTGCCGGGGAGGAAAAATCACGCGAAGATCGCGACGCTCTGCATGCCCTGGGCGATTGGCTGGCCGTCGGCGTTCCAGATCGTCATCGCCTGGCTCGAACAGCCGTTGCGCGCATAATCCGACTGCGCCGAGAGCAGCCACCAGCCATCGGTGGTCGCGGGTGCCGGGGTGAGCAGGTTCACGATCCAGGTCAGCGAGCTGATCGGGGCGGGCTGCTTGCCGAGCAGCTTGAATGCCGCGGGCGGCAGGGCATCGGCGACGGCGAGCACATGGACCATCGGATCGAGCCCCTCGGCTGCGCGCAGCCTTGCCCAGCGCAGCCATTCCGCGTCGCCCGTCGCCTCTTCCTTCAGGTCGAGGAAGTTGAAGTTGCCGGTGAAGAACTCGTCGGGCCCGGTATAGAGCGTCGCATCAGGCGCGGGCGGGCACCTGGCGCTTTGCAGCCGGCCATCGAGATCGATCCGCGAGGGCTGGTCCGACATGAAGACGAAGGTCGCGCGGAAGCCGAGGCCGGCGTCCGACACGATATCGGCCTGGATGAAAGCGGCGTTACGGCCGCGGCGGAGCCTGGTCGCGGTGACGCTCACCGCGCCCGAGAGCGGGCCGATAAAGGCGATCTGGGCTGAGCGAAGCGGGGGCAGATCCGGCTCGATGCCCTGCGCCGCGTGAAGCGCGAGCGCGCTGGACAGGCCGCCATAGCTGGTCCGGCCCTGCAGCCAGTCGGCCGGGATGCTGGTGCGGAATCCACCCTCGATCGGCGTGCCGGCGGCGAGGATGTCGGCGATCGGGGTCACAGCGCCTTCTCCGCCAGGCGATCGCGCAGCGCGCGTTTCAGCACCTTGCCGATCGCGCTGCGCGGCAGTTCGTCGATCGCGTGGAGCGCGGACAGGCGCTGGGTCTTGCCGAGCCGGGCATTGGTCCAGGCGAGGATCTCGGCAGTGCCGGCATCCACGCCGGTATGCGGCACATAGAAGCCGACCGGCGTCTCGCCCCAGGCGTCGGACGGCATGCCGATCACGCTGCAATCAGCGACGGCGGGGTGTTGTGCCAGCACGGCTTCGAGATCGGTCGGATAGATGTTGAAGCCGCCCGAGATGATCAGGTCCTTCTTGCGATCGAGCAAGGTCAGGAAGCCATCCGCGTCGAAGCGGCCGACATCGCCGTGGCGGATATAGCGGCGGCCCTCGGCGTCGAACCATTCGGCCGAGCGCGTCGCGTCGGAGCGGCCGTGATAGCCGGTCATCATCGCCGGCGAGCGGCCGACGACTTCGCCCATCTCGCCCTGCGGCACCTCGTTGCCGTCATCGTCGATCAGGCGGATGTCATGGTCCTCTATCGGTTTGCCGACGGTGTGGAGCTTGTCGGGATATTGGTTGGCGACCAGCAGGCAGGTACCGCCGCCTTCGGTCATGCCGTAATATTCGACCAGGAGCCCGGGCCAGCGGGCGATGACATCGGCCTTGAGCGCAGCGGAGAAGGGCGCGCTTGTGCAGGTCTTCAGCCGGAAGGACGACAGGTCGAAACCGCCGAAATCGGGCAGCGCCATGATCCGCTGATACTGGACGGGCACGAGCATGGCGTGAGTCGCCCGATTGGCCTGGGCAAGCTCGAGAAAGCCGCGTGCGTCGAATTTCGTCATCAGCACCGCGGTGCCGCCCCAGCCGAGCGTCGGCAGGAAACTGACCAATGTCGTGTTGGAATAGAGCGGCGTCGCGATCATCGTCACCGCCTCGCCGAAACCGGCCGAGGCGTTGCGATGGATATGCGCCCAGCGCATCGCGTGGCTCTGCACGATGCCCTTGGGCGTGCCGGTGGTACCGGAGGAATAGATGATGTTGAAGCCGTCTTCGGGCGCGATGGCGACCGGGGAGGGGCTTGAACCCTCGGGAGCGAGCCAGTCTTCAAACGAAGGGAAGTGAACGACCTTTGCCGTGATGTCCCGGCCCGCCAGCGCTGCGGCGGCCTCGTCGTCGACAAATACGATCGGCGCCCCGCAATCGGCGATCATCGCGGCGAGCGATTCCGGCGTGGAAGACGGGGCGAGTGGCGCGGCGACGCAACCGGCCCGGAGCGCGCCGAGAAAGACCGCGCCATACTCGATGCGCGAAGCCGCGACGATCGCCACCGCCTGGCCCTGCGCCACGCCGTCGCGCTGCAACGCCGCGGCGACCCGGTCCATCAGCGCGTCGAGCGTCGCATAGTCGATGCTGCCCTCGATCGCGGCAAGGGCGGTCTTGCCGCCCTGCTCGGTCGCATGCGCTCGGATCAGGTCGGGCAGGGTCGCGAAATCACTCGCGAGCATATCAGCGGCTGTCATGAGACGCCGCTATGCGAGGCGCGCCGCAAATGCCATACGCAATCTTCGAAAAAGGAGGATGCCGATGCTGTTCTACGACGCGGTGAATCCGGCGCCCAATCCGCGCCGGGTGCGCATCTATCTCGCCGAAAAGGGACTGAGCGTGCCGAGCGAGACCCTGTCGATCGTCGCGGGGGAGCATAAGGGGCCGGATTTCCTCGCGGTGAATCCGCTGGGGCAAATCCCCGCGCTGAAGCTCGACAATGGCGACGTGCTGACGGAAAGCGTGTCGATCTGCCGCCTGTTCGAGGCAATGCACCCCGAACCGCCGATGTTCGGCGAGGGGCCGCAGGGCATGGCCGAGGTCGATATGTGGACCCGCCGCGCCGAGCTGCGCCTGATGGTGCCACTGTCGATGGTGTGGGCGCATTGCCATCCCTTCACCGCACGCGTGGTGAAGCCGCAATATACCGAGTTCGGCGAGAGCCAGCGGCCGCGCGTGACCGGCGCGATGCGCGAGTTCGACCGCGCGCTGGCGGACCGGGACTATCTGGACGGGAAAAGCTATTCGATGGCGGATATCGTGCTGTTGTCGGTGGTCGACTTCGCCGGCTTTGTCGGGATCGCGATCCCTGAGGATCAGGCGAATCTCCGCGCCTGGCATGAGCGCGTTTCCGCCCGACCAAGCGCCCGGGCGTGAGCGGGCGGATTGCAACCTGACCGGCTGTAGCTGTCATCGACAGCCCGGGTGCCGCGCCATAAGGTCGCGCTCCGGCACATTCGGGGAGGTGCTAAATGGCTCAGGGTCGCCGACGTTTTGCCAGCATCGTGGCGAGCCTGGCCGCGCTGTCGCTCGGCGCCTGTACCGTGACCCTGATGGCGCCCTATGACAGCCAGACGGAGCAGATGGTCTCGGCGTTGCAGAGCAGCTTTTCGGCCGAGCGCCAGGCTCTGCTCTACAGCTATGGCACGCCCGATTGCGTCTATTCGCGCCAGACCGGTTTCTACCGCAAGGCGCACGCCGATATCGAGGACCTGCGCGTCCATGTCGGCGTGTTCGCGCAGAACAGCCAGACCATCCAGATGGTCGGCCTGCTCGAGGACAGCCTCAGCGCGCTCGAGGCGGAGCATAAGCGGCGCGAGCAGACGCGGCAGGGCACCGAGCAGTGCATGAGCGCGCAAATCCTCGAGCCCGACTTCAATGGGCTCGCGCAGTCGACCGGCGCGATCCTGATGCTGGAAAAGGCCAAGCAGCGCGGCATGGCACCGGGAGGAAATTGATGGCGCAGATCGACGTAGGGGCGCTGACCGGAGAGATCGGCAATGCGATGGCAGCGGTGCTGGTCGGGGGCGGCAAGACCGCCGCGATCTATGCGAAGAACGAAGCGGAGAAGATCGCCATCTCGATCCGCCAGATCGCCGAGCTCTACGCGTCGGGCATCATCGACGCGGAAGAGGCGCGGCTGAAGCTCGACATCCAGAAGAATACCTCGCGGACCATGTTGCTGGCGGTGAAGGGGATCGGCATCCTCGCGGCGGAGCAGGCGATCAACGCGGGGGTGAGCGTGGTACGCGATACGGTCAACAAGGCGCTGGGCTTCGCGCTGCTATAGGGCGCGATCAGACCTCCTCCCGAACAGTGGGGAATTTGATTTTTTCAGATCGCGGTTTTCGCTTCCGGCAGCGGCACGCGATCCAGCACTTTCCACATGAGGATGCCGAGCGACAGGAAGGAGAGGATTGCGGCCAGCAGGAACGCCGCGCCCGGGAAGCCATGGTCGACCCCGGTCGCCAGCGCCTGAGTGAGCAGCAGCGGCCCGAGGATCGACGAGACGCTGCCCATGCTGCCGATGCCGCCCTGCAGCGCGCCCTGGTGCGAGGCGTCCACCATGCGTGAGAGCAGGCCGTTCATCGCGGGGAAGATCAGGCCGGACAGGGCGCCGACCAGAAACAGGACATAAGCCTGCCAGCTCTGCGTGATGAAGGCGAAGGCGAGAAAGGCGATGCCTGCCGAGAGCAGGCCGACGACAAGGGCTCGCCGTTCGCCGATGCGGGCGATGATCTTGCCGGTCAGGCCGCCTTGCACCAGCGCCATGACCAGCCCGACGAAAGCGAGCGACCAGCCGATTGCCTTGGCGTCCCAGTCGAAGCGGATCGCGGCCCAGAAGGCCCAGGTCGAGGGATAGACCATGTGCGCGAGTTGCCACACGAACCAGGCCGCGAGCAGAGGCGCGGCGTTGCCGGCATGGAACAGCGGGCGGAACGCGCCGACGACATGGGCATCGCGCAGCCTGAACGGACGGCGATTCTCCAGCGCGAGCGTCTCGGGCATGGCGACGATCATCACCAGGGCGTTGCCGAGCGCCAGGATCGCGGCGGCGACGAACGGCGCGCGTGGGCCGAAATCGGCGAGCAGTCCGCCGATCGCCGGCCCGATGATGAAGCCGATGCCGAACGCCGCGCCGATCAGCCCGAACACGCCGCTGCGCTTTTCGGGTGGGGTGACGTCAGCCAGCACCGAGCTGGCCGGGCTGTAGACCGCGCCCGCGACGCCGGCGATGGCGCGGCCGAGGAACAGCCAGGCGAGCGTCGGGGCCCAGGCCATCAGCGCATAATCCATGCCGAAGGCGAGCATCGAGGCGATGAGCACGGGACGCCGGCCGAAGCGGTCGCTGAGATTGCCCAGCACTGGCCCGGCGAAGAACTGCATCACCGCGAACACCACCAGCATATAGCCGGCGATCCGTGTCGCCTGTTCGAGGTCGACATGGCCGATGCTGGTGATGAGGTGCGGGAAGACCGGCATGACGATGCCGAAACCGATCGTGTCGATCAGTACGGCCGCAAGGACGATGGGCACGGCACGATGTTCGAAGCGCATTCACTCCCCTCCGGATCGCTCGCGTCCCACAATTTTCCTGACGCGCGGGCGCCGGCGGAACATTCACCGAACATGCACAAGGTCGCACGGCGGGGCAAGGGGGCAGGGGGGCATCAATTGTCTCCAAAAACCGCTGTTTTTCGGGCCATTTCGGATTAATCGCGCGCCCTTGTCGCGCGGTTCCGCCCAACGCGCCGAGGAGGTCGGAGGCACGCACCTGGGCGCTTTGCTTGCCCGGCGATCTGTGCCACATGCTCGGCCATACCCGATATTCAGATTCGGTCCCGAAGGAGAGCATTATGGCCAGCGCCGCCGAAACCGACGTCGCCGTCACCCCGATCGACGCGTTCCGCCAGGAGACGCGCGCCTGGCTGGAGGCGCATTTCTCGCCCTCGCTGAAGGGCAAGGAGAATCTGATGGCGGTGGTCGAGGGGCCGACCAGCCTGTCGGACGAGGAGGCCGCCTGGAAAAAGGCGTTCGGCGAGAAGGGCTGGGGCGTGCCGACCTGGCCCGCGCAATATGGCGGCGGCGGGCTCGATCGGGCGCAGGCGCGCGTGCTGGGCGAGGAAATGGCGCGGATCGGCGCGTGGAACCCGATCGGCGGCATGGGCGTGATGATGTTCGGCCCGACCCTGCTCGAATATGGCAGCGAGGAGCAGAAGCTGGAGCATATCCCGGCGATCGCGAAAGGCGAGGTGCGGTGGTGCCAAGGCTATTCGGAGCCGGGCGCGGGATCGGACCTGGCCAGCCTGCAGATGTTCGCCGAGGACAGGGGAGACCATTATCTCGTCAACGGCCAGAAGACCTGGACCTCGGGCGGGCAATGGGCCGACAAATGCTTCGCGCTGGTGCGCACCGACAAATCGAAGAAGCATGAAGGCATCAGCTTCCTGGTGATCGACATGACCTCGCCGGGCGTCGAGGTGAAGCCGATCAAGATGATCTCGGGCGCGTCGCCCTTTTGCGAGACGTTCTTCACCGACGTGAAAGTGCCCAAGGGCAATCTGGTCGGCCGCGAGGGCGAGGGCTGGACGATCGGCAAGCGGCTGCTCCAGCACGAACGGCAGAATCTGTCGGGCGGCGGCACGGTCGGGCGCCTGTTCGCCGGCAAGACGATGGGTACGCTCGCCAAGGAATATCGCGGGACGGACGAGCAGGGCCGGATCGGCGACAGTGACCTGCGCATGCGCATCGTGCGGCACGAGATGGACAGCCGCGCCTTCGCGCTGACGCTTCGCCGCGCCGCGCTCGAGGCGAAATCGAACCAGGGGCCGTCGGCCACGACCTCGATCATGAAGAATGTCGGCGCGCGCATCACCCAGGACCGCGCCGAGCTGTCGATCGAGATCATGGGCATGAACGGGCTGGGCTGGGAAGGCGAAGGCTTTACCGAGGCCGAGCTGGGCCAGACCCGCACCTGGCTGTGGGGCAAGGCCGTGTCGATCTATGGCGGATCGGCCGAGATCCAGAACAATGTGATCGCCAAGCGCATCCTCGGGATGCTCGACCACCAATAGCGGTGGCCGTCACCCCGGACTTGTTCCGGGGGCCATCGCGCCGCGAACGGTGGGCTGGAGGTTCCGGCGGCACCGCATGCGGATCGATGGATGCCGGAACAAGTCCGGCATGACGGAAGTGGTTTTGACCGGCACGACGGATATAGTTTCAAGGGGCAGGATGATGGCGGCACTCAACGACGAACAGACGATGCTGCGCGACATGGCGCGCGAATGGGCGGACAATGAGGCGCCCGTCTCCGCCTTCCGCAGGATGCGCGATGCGGCGCCGGCGGAGGGCTATGATGCCGCCGCCTGGGCCGAGATGGGCCAGATGGGCTGGGCGGGCATCGTCGTGCCCGAAGCCTTTGGCGGATCGGACTTCGGCTATCTCTCGCTCGGGCTGGTGCTCGAGCAGCTCGGGCGCAACCTGGCCGCGTCCCCGCTGGCGTCGACCGCGGCCGCCGCCACTGCGATCGTGCTGGGCGGGTCGGACGCGGCGAAATCGGCCTGGCTGCCGAAGATCGCGGCGGGCGAGGTCGTTGCGACGCTGGCGGTGGACGAAGGGCCGATCCACGACCCGGCGGCGATCGCGACCAGCGTGTCCGACGGCAGGATCAGCGGCACCAAGCAGTTCGTGGCGGAAGGCGACAGCGCCGGCCTGTTCGTCGTCGCGGCGGTGGACGGGCTCTATCTGGTGCCGGACGGCGCGGGCGTGTCGCGCGCCACGCGCAAGATGGTGGATTCGCGCAGCCATGCGCAGGTCACCTTCGATGGCGCCCCCGCGGAGAGACTGGGCGGGACCGACCTGACCGCAAAGGTGATCGACCGCGCCACCGCGGCGGTCTGCGCCGAGATGCTCGGCATGGCGGAACAGGCCTTTGCGACGACCAACGACTATCTCAAGACGCGCGTGCAGTTCGGCCAGCCGCTCTCAACCTTCCAGGCGCTGCAGCATCGCATGGCGAAGATGTTCACCGAGCTTGAGCTGACGCGATCGGCGGTTGAGGGCGCGCTGGAGGCGATCGACGCGAACCGGTCGGACGTCGACCAGGCCGTGACGCTCGCCAAGGCCGTGGCGGGCGATACGCTCAACCTGGTCAGCCGCGAGCTGATCCAGATGCACGGCGGCATCGGCATGACCGACGAGCATGACGCCGGCTTCTACCTGAAGCGCGCGCGCGTGCTGGAAACCCTGTGGGGCAACGCCGCCTGGCACCGCGAACGCTTCGCGAGACTCAACGGTTACTGACGCTTCGCGCGACCTATCCCGGCAAAGACAGGCGCCGTCCCTTGGGGACGGCGCCTTTTTTCTTGGGCCGCCGGAATGCGGAGATATAGCCATTTCGAATATAGGTTCTGGCCGATCCGGGGCTTTCGCCCGGGGTTTGGCGCCGGATCGGGGCGGATCGGTACTGTTTCGAAACGCGTCTTTCACTTGACGTCGCGTCAATCTCGATATCAATTCGAGTTTACGGTACGGGATCATGGAGCATCCCGGCCGAAGGGGAGAGAGTGATGCTGAAGACGCACTATATGGCTGCATGTGCGCTGTCCGTCCTGGCGATCGGAACGGCGCCGCCGGCCTTCGCCCAGGTGGCCGACCAGGCTGCCCCATCCACCGACGCGACCGACCTGGCCGAGGACATCATCGTCATGGCGCAGGGCCGCTCCCAGATCCTGGCCGATGTGCCGCTCGCCATCTCCGCGGTGACGGCCGAGACGCTGCAGAATTCCGGCGCGAACGACATCCGCCAGCTCAACCAGGTCGCGCCCTCGCTGCTGGTGTCGTCCACCGGCAACGAAGCGAACGGATCGGCGCGCCTGCGCGGCATTGGCACCGTCGGCGACAATCCGGGGCTGGAAAGCTCGGTCGCGGTGTTCATCGACGGCGTCTATCGATCGCGCTCCGGCGTCGGCCTCAACGAGCTGGGCGATATCGACCGGGTCGAGGTGCTGCGCGGCCCGCAGGGCACGCTGTTCGGCCGCAATGCCTCGGCCGGCCTCATCAGCATCTACAGCAAGCCGCCCGAATTCCGTTTCAGCGGCGGCGGCGAGGTGACCTATGGCAATTATGATTACTGGCGCGCCAGCGGCAATGTGAACGTGCCGCTGGGCGAGACCTTCGCGGCCCGGCTCGACGGCGTCTATGTGAAGCGCGACGGCTTCTACAAGGACGTCACGAACAACAGGAAAATCAACGACCGCGACCGCTATTTTCTGCGCGGCCAGCTGATGTACCAGCCGAGCAGCGATCTCTCGATCCGCCTGATCGCCGATTATACCAAGCGCGACGAATCCTGCTGCGCCGCGGCCTATATCGACCAGACGATCGCGCCGGCGAACCGCAACCTGCTGACCACGCAGAACCCGATCATCCCGGTGCTGATCGCGCTGGGCCAGCCGGTCGCGGCGTTCAGCAACCCCTATTCCCGCAAACTCAACATCAGCCCGGGCCGGGTCTATGGCGGCAAGACGCAGGACTGGGGCGTTTCGGGGCAGATCGACTATAATCTCGGCCCGGCCAGGCTGACCTCGATCACGGCCTATCGCGACTATTACAACTACCAGGCGTCCGACACCGACTACAGCTATGTCGACCTGCTGTACCGCGCGCCGAGCGTGAATGCCGGACGGCGAGGGTTCAAGACCTTCTCGCAGGAACTGCGGCTCCAGGGCGAGGCGTTCGACGGCAAGCTCGACTGGCTGATCGGCGGCTATTACGCGAACGAAGACCTCGAGGTTCGCGACAATCTGAAATTCGGATCGCAATATGGCCGTTTCGCCGCCTGCCGCATTCTCGTCAGCGGTGCGCTGGCCGGGCTCGCCAGCCCGTCCTCGGCGGGCTGTCTCAGCCCCGGCGGGCGGGCCGCGCTGCTCGGCGCCAATGGCGGCGCCGGCCAGTTCGGCGCGGCGACGCCGCTGTTCATCGGCGCGTTCGACCGGCTGGATTCAGTGGTGAATGTCGGCGACACGGTGTCCACCTACAAGCAGAACAGCGAGAATTACGCGGTCTTCACGCATAATATCTTCGAGATTACCGACGGGCTGAAGCTGACCATCGGCCTGCGCTACACGCATGAGACCAAGAAGCTCGACGCGACCTTCGGCAACAACAACAGCCTCTGCCCGGCCCAGCAATCCGCCCTGACGGGGCTCCTCAGCAATGCCGCGCTGTCGGCGCTGGCGGGGGGCCTGATCAACCTGACCTGCCAGGGCAATTCCACATCCGAGCTGAACGGCGTGTCGATCAACGACAAGCGCAGCGAGAACGAGCTGACCGGCACGGGTATCCTGTCGTACAAGGTGACGCCGGATCTGCTGGCCTATGCGAGCTATTCGCGCGGTTACAAGGCGGGCGGCTTCAACCTCGACCGCTCGGCCCTGAAACCCCCGATCCTGGTCGCGAACGGCGTGCCGACGACGACCTTCGCGGCGGTCGGCGGGGCCCAGGCGCTGGTGCGCAACCTGGAATTCGACCCCGAGATCAACAATGCGTTCGAGATCGGCCTCAAATATTCGACGCCGAAATTCAACCTGAACATCGCCGCCTTCCATCAGGCCTTCAGGAATTTCCAGCTGAACACCTTCAACGGCAGCGTCTTCCTGGTCCAGAACGTCAACAGCTGCAAAACCGACCTTGCCGGTGCCGATCTCGACACGAGCGCGACGACCGGATCGTGCGCCGCGGGCGACGTGAAAGCGGGTGTGATCTCGCAGGGCGTCGAGCTGGAGGCGTCGATGGTACCGATCCGCGATTTCCGGGTCAGCGCGGGCCTGACCTATTCCAACACCCATTATCGCAAGAACCTGATCGGCAACGATCGCGGCGCGCCGCTCGACCCGGCGCTGCGCCTGTTGCCGGGCGACAACCTGTCCAACGCGCCCGAGATCGTCGTCACCTCGTCCGTGGCGTGGACGCCGAAGCTCGGCGACAGCGGCCTGTCGGCGCTGTTCTATGTCGATGGGCGCCTGACCGGCGATTACAACACCGGATCCGACCTGTTCCCGCAAAAGGAACAGGATGGCTATGGCGTGATGAACGCCCGTATCGGCCTGCGCGGCAAGGACGAGCGCTGGGCGATCGAGTTCTGGGCGCAGAACGTGACCAACACGCAATATACCCAGGTGGCGTTCAGCTCGCCCTTCCAGGCGGACGGACCCGGGCCGGCGGGCGTGTTCCCGGCCGCGACCTATCCCGGCGCGACGCAGATTTTCTCGGCCTTCCTCGCCGAGCCGCGGACCTATGGCGTGACGCTGCGCGGGAAGTTCTGACGGGCGCGTGCCCTCGCGCCGGGGCGTGACGGAGGCGCGGGGCGCGGGATCACCTGAAGCCGGGCGGGGGCGACCCCGGCCGGCTTTTTGTTTGAGTGAATGACCCGATTGGAGATGTTGGCGCCTAGGGCCGCTTCGCGCCCATCTCGGTCGTTAAAGCGTCCTGTCGCCGCGCTACGCGCCTATGCTGGGAAGCAGCTCGTCGAGCTGATCCAGCTGCTCCGGCAATCCGGCCGCGGAGCCCTGCAGTGCTTCCTCGAGCGCTTCCCCGGACGGATAGATTTCGTGGAACTTCAGCAGCGTCTTCCCGCCCTGGTCCTCGAAGGTCACGGTCGTGATTGCGCCCTCTTCGCCCTCGTCGTTGGTCCAGACGATGCGCTCGTTCTGTACCACCTCGAGATACTTGCCGTAAAAGGCCATGGTGTCCGAACCGCCGGTGCCGAATTCCAGCCGATATTTGCCGCCCGTGCGTACATCCATATCGCACGATACGAGCGAAACGCCGGATACCGATTTCGGCATCCACCAGCGCTGGAACAGCTCAGGCTGGCTCCACGCCCTGAAAACGATGCTCGGCGGCGCGTCGAATGTCCGCGTTACGACGAGTTCGCGATCCCCTCTACGCTCGACTGACGTGGGGTTCTGCACGCCACCTGCGCTGCTAACTTGCTGATCCATCGCTTTCCTCCTGTTTCAGTTCACTGATGATGTCGTCCAATGCGTCGAAGCGATCCTCGAAGAGCTTGCGGTGCACCTCGATCCACTCCGCTTCCGCCGTTAGGCCGCGTTTCCCAAGCTTGCAGGTTCTCACGCGTCCGACCTTCTGCGTGACGACGAGCCCCGCCCGCTCGAGAACCTGGACGTGCTTCTTCACGCCGGTCAGCGTCATCTGGAACGTGTCCGCGAGACTGGTGATCGACGCGTCGCCTTGCCCGAGCTGATCGATGATCCCGCGACGGGTCGCATCGGACAGCGCCGCAAAGGAGAGATCGAGGGGAGGACTCGCATACTGAACCATATGGTTCAGTATGTAACTTGCCCGCGCGGAAAGCGCAAGCGTCCCGGCCTTTGTTGCTGTAGGCCGGTCATTCCATGTCCCGTACCGCCATTGCAGTATTCCGCAGGGGAGTGACGCAACGCCGCGCGCGGCCTATCTCTGGCCGATGCCCAAGCCAAAGCGTTCGCCCGGCCTTCCCACCCGCGAGCAGATCCTCGATTTCATCGCCTCGTCGGAGACTCCCGCCGGCAAGCGCGAGATCGCGCGCGCCTTCGGCCTGACCGCGCAGGAGAAGATCGGCCTGAAGGCGCTGCTGAAGGATATGGCGGACGAGGGGCTGATCGACAGCGCGCCCGGCCGCGCCTTCCACAAGCTCGGCGGGCTGCCCAAGGTGACGGTGCTGCGCATCGCCGATGTCGATGACGGCGGCAATGTGTGGGCCGTGCCCGAGCGCTGGGAGTCCGACGCCCCCGCGCCGCGCCTCAGGATACGCGAGCGCAAGCATGGCGCCCTGGCCATTGGCGACCGGGTGCTGGCGCGCACCGAGGAAGCCGGCAATGGCTGGATCGCGCATCCGATGAAGCAGCTCGCGCGTGGCGAGGAGCTGGTGCTCGGCGTGCTGCATCAGGAAGGCGGCAAGCTCTGGCTGCAGGGCGTCGAAAAGAAGGAGCGGCGCGAGTTCATGGTCTCCGATGCCGGCGGTGCCGAGCCGGGCGACCTGGTGCTGGCGGAAAAGGCCGGGCGTCCGCCGCGTATCACCGTACGGGTGACCGAGCGGCTCGGCGATCCCTTCGCGCCGCGCAGCTTTTCGCTGATCGCGATCCACAAGCTCGGCATCCCCAATGTCTTCACGCCCGAGACGATCGAGGAAGCCGCGCGGGTCGCGCAGACGCCTCTGGGGGAGGGGCGCGAGGATCTGCGCGACCTGCCGATCGTCGCCATCGACCCGGCCGATGCGCGCGACCATGACGATGCCGTCTGGGCCGCACCCGACGACGATCCCGCGAACGAGGGCGGGTGGAAGGCGATCGTCGCGATCGCCGATGTCAGCTTCTATGTCCGCCCCGGCTCCGAACTCGACCGCGAAGCGCGGCGGCGTGGCAACAGCGTCTATTTCCCCGACCGCGTCGTGCCGATGCTGCCGGAGGAATTGTCGGCCGACATGTGCTCGCTGAAGCAGGATGTCGATCGCGCGGCGCTGGCGTGTCACTTGCGGATCGCGAAGGACGGAACGCTCAAGAGCTGGCGCTTCACGCGCGCCGTGGTGCGGATCGCGGCGAACATTGCCTATGAGGATGCGCAGGCGGCGATCGATGCTCATGAAGCGGCAAACCAACCCGTTCGTGTCGAGCGAAGTCGAGACACCATCGATGAGAATGACGGTCTCCCGCCCCAAGGCTTCTCGACTTCGCTCGAAGCGAACGGAGAGGGGGCAGGCCCCCTGGCAGCGAATGGCTTGCTGGAATCCGCCCTCCTCCCCCTCTGGGCCTGCTGGCGCGCGCTCAACAAGGCGCGGGAGAAGCGCGAGCCGCTCGATCTCGACCTGCCGGAACGCCGCGTCGTGCTCGACGAGAAGGGCCGCATCCTGTCGGTCGCGCCGCGCGAGCGGCTCGATGCGCACAAGCTGATCGAGGATTACATGATCGCCGCCAATGTCGCGGCGGCCAAGGCGCTGGAGGCGAAAAAGGCCCCGGTCATGTACCGCGACCATGAGCCGCCGAGCCGCGAGAAGCTGGTCGCGCTGAAGGAATATCTCAAGACCTTCGGCGTCGAGTTCGCGTTGGGCCAGGTGGTGCGGCCGGGCACCTTCAACCACATCCTCGACCGGATCGGCGAGGTGGATTTCCGCCCCCAGGTGATGGAGCAGGTGCTGCGCACCCAGACCCAGGCCTATTACGGCCCGGAGAATCACGGCCATTTCGGGCTCGCGCTCGGCAGCTACGCGCATTTCACCTCGCCGATCCGACGCTATGCCGATCTGATCGTCCACCGCTCGCTGGTTGCTGCGTACAAGCTCGGCCCCGGCGGGCTGACCGAGGGCGAGGCGGCGTCGATGGAGAAGATCGGCGAGAGCATCTCGATGATGGAGCGCCGCGCGATGGAGGCGGAGCGCGACACGATCGACCGCTATGTCGCCGCCTTCCTCGCCGAGCGGGTGGGGCAGGTGCTCGACGTGCGGATCACCGGCGTGGCCAATTTCGGCTTCTTCGCGACGGTCGAGGGGATCGGTGGCGACGGGCTGATGCCGGTGCGTGACATTGGCGGCGAATATTTCCGCTATGACGAGACGGCGCGGCGCCTGATCGGCGACGAGACCGGCACTGAATATGCGAGCGGCCAGCGGCTGCAACTCCGGCTGGCCGAAGCGAACCCGGTGTCGGGCGCGCTGCGCTTCGAGATGGTGGACGGGAAGGGCGCCCGGCCCGAGCGCGACGCGAAACCGCACCGCGTGATCAAGCGACGCGGCCGGCCGGCGAACATCCGCCACCAGGGGCGCAAGCGGTGAGCGAGCTTCCCGCGGCCGCCCGGCGCGTGCGCGGGCCGGTGGCGGGTCATTTCCTCGCGCAGCATGCGCTGTCGCCCGGGGAGGCGATCGCCTTCGTGCCCAAGGATCGCGTCGAGCGCTGGTGGTTCGACCGCTTCCGCCGCATCGGCGCGCTGCGCGAGGCGGCGCCGGGGCGCTGGTGGTTCGATCTGGTCGCCTATCACCGTGAGGCGCAAGCATTCAGCCGGCGCTGGGTGCCGATCGCGATCGCGGTGCCGGTGGTGATCGCCGCCGTCGCGATGCTCTTCTATCGCGGCTGAAGCCGTGGCATGATCGCCGCTTACGTCATTGGGGAACGGGCATGGGCGGGGCAACGGCAGCGGTGGCGGCAGCGGCGGCACGGGCGCGACGCAGGGTCATCTCGCACTTCATGTCGCGCAATGCGGTATCGCCGGACAAGGCGGTCAGCTTCACCCCGGCGCGGCGGATGGAGGAGAAATTCTTCGACCGCCTGCGCGAAAACGGCGTGATCGCGCCGGCGAAGAACGGGACCTGGTATCTCGATGTGCCGAAGCTGGATGCGTATCAGCAGGGCCGGCGGAAAAAGCTGGGCATGGCGCTGGCCGGCCTTGCCGCGGCGCTGGCGGCGGGCGTGGGGATCGGGCTGCTCGGCTAACTTAATTCCTCCCCGAGCTTGCTCGGGGAGGGGGACCGCCCGCTTCTTCAGCGGGTGGTGGAGGGGCTTGGAGCGGGGGACCGACGTTCCGCACTCCAAGCCCCTCCACCATTCGCCGGAAGAGGCGAATGGTCCCCCTCCCCGTTCCGGGGAGGATTTAGCCCGCCCGGAACGTCAGCCCCGCCTTCGCCTGCAGCCGCTTGACCAGCACCTCGCCGAGCAGCGCGCCCGGCGTCCAGATACCGCCTTCACCCGCCACGTCCTGCACCAGGCAGAGCGCCGCCTCCGCGATCATCTTGCTGGTCGACCCGTATCCGGGATCGCGGTCCCCGGTGACGACCGAGTCGATGCGCGAGCCGTCGGGCATCTCGCCGATGAACAGCACGTCGAAATAGCCGTTGTCGCGCTCTTCCTTCGACGGGCCTTCGCCGGGTTTCGGGCCCTTGTCGCTGGCCATCGGGTTGAATTTCGCGATCGCCTCGGCCGCCGCCTTGCCGATATCGCCGAGCCCGGCGACGATCATCTCGTCATAGACGAAGTCGGCACCGTACGCCTCGCCGAGCAGGAAATTGGTGCGGTGGACATTCTTGGTGTTGATCGGCGCCATGATGAAGGGGGCGACCCAGGCCTCGATCGTCTTGTCGTAATCGGGCAGCAGCCCGCGCGGCTGGCTCGGTCCCTGGAAGCCGGGGGTCAGCGAGAAGGGGTTGGTCAGCAGGCCGAGGATCGACGGATCGCGCGCCGCGGCGGCGAGCGTGGCCTTGAGGCTGGCGGCGGTACCGCCGGAAAAGGTACCGACCATCTTGCGCACCCGGCATTTCACGCGCGGGGCGGGCTTGCCGTATTTGCGCTTCGCCGCGTCCTGCAGGGTGAGCACGCCGAGGTCGAACGGGATCGAATCGAAGCCGCAGGAAAAGACGATGCGGGCGCCGGTGCGCTGTGCGGTTTCGTGGTGGGCGTCGATCATGTGGCGCATCCAGGCCGGCTCGCCGCACAGATCGACATAGGCAGTGCCGGTCTCCGCGCAGGCGGCGACCAGGTCGCTGCCGTACAGCTGATAGGGGCCGACGGTGGTGAGCATCACCGTGGTGCGCTCGCACAGGGCCTTCAGGCTGGCGGGATCGTCCGAATTGGCGGTGAGCAGGGGCATGTCGGCGGGCGCCCCGATCTCGTCGCGGACCTCCTGCAGCTTCGACAGCGACCGGCCCGCCATCGCCCAGCGCGGCGCGTCGGGGCCGGGATAGGCCTGGATCAGATATTCCGCGACGAGGCGGCCGGTGAAGCCGGTGGCGCCGTATACGATGATGTCGAAGTCGCGCATGTTACTCCCCTCCCGCTCGCGGGAGGGGCCGGGGGAGGGCCTGTTACCGCGCGGTCGGTCGAACATGCCCTCCCCTAACCCGGTGATGCAAGTGGAAGGGGGATTTTTAAGAGGACTTACCTTTTTACGCCGGCACGGGTTCGGGCGCGAACGAGGCGAGTTGCGCGTTCAGCGCGCGCTTGAAGGCGGGGCGCGCCATGCAGCGATCGCGATAGGCGACGAGGTTTGGGAATTCGGCCAGCAGCGCGTCGTCCGAAACCTCCCGCAGCACCGTCGTCATGATGATGTCGGCGGCGCTGAAGTCGCCTTCGAGATAGTCCTTCTCGCCCAGCCAGCCCGACACTCCTGCGAGCCGCCCGCGCAGATTGTCGATCACCTGCGGGCGGCGCAGCTTGCCCCATTCGGCGTCCGGGTTGAACGTATCGATATTGACCAGGTCGAACACGAACGGCTCGACGCTGTTGAGCGCCGCGGTGACCCAGGTCAGCACGCGCGAGCGGCCCGCCGCGTCCTTGGGCATCAGCGCCGCGGAACGCTCGGCGATACGCAGCACCATCGCGCCGCTCTCGAACATCTGCACTTCGTCGTCGCGGTACGCCGGCACCTGGCCGAAGGGCTGCTCGCGGCGATAGTCCTCGCCCTTGGCCGTTTCGAAACCGATCAGCCGTTCGCAATAGCCGATGCCGGCTTCCTCGCACGCCCAGCGCGGCCGCAGATCCCGGACGAAGCCGCGCGCGAAGTCCGGCACCCAGGCAAAGCTGGTAATCTCGATATCGGCATTGGGATCGATCGGCATGGGGCATCCTCTCACGAAGCACTTGACAGAATAAGTTGATATCAACATAAACCCGTCATGTCAAAGCCTGGACCGGTATCCGTCGATCAGACGCATTTTGTGCGCGATCACTGCCTGTGCCTGGCCACCCAGCGCGCGGCGCGTTCATTGTCCCGGCGGTTCGACGAAGCCTTCCGGTCGTTCGGCATCACCAGCGGCCAGTTCTCGCTGCTGAACGCGCTCAACCGGCCCAGGCCGCCGTCGCTCGGCTCGGTCGCCGACCTGCTCGCGATGGACCGCACCAGTCTCACCGCCAATCTCAAGCCGATGCAGCGCGACGGGCTGGTGCTTGTCGAGGCCGACCCGTCGGACCGCCGGATCAAGCGGCTGGTGCTCACGGCGGCGGGGCAGCAGGTGCTGGCGGAAGCGATGCCGGTATGGACCAGCGTCCATGGCGAGATCGAGAGGGGGCTGGAGTCGCGTGCCGCCAGTGGCGACGCGCTTCGCATGGGCCTCGGCGCGCTGCTGTGAGCCTCATGGGACAGTTGTTGGAGATTCTCAGCGCGGCGCCTCGCGACGGGCGCTTCCCATGGAGGTCGGATTTCAAGCAGGCACTTGATATTTAATAATATTGTCTGAAGCGCTTGCCAAGCGGCGGCCCGAGATATGGGACAAGCTGGTGTCCCATATCTCGGGCCGATTTTCCTGTGATCGTGGCCGCTTGTGACAGCTTGCCGTCGAGCTCGATTCAACCGCGCCACGGGACCTGGCATGTCATCCCTTGCACCCGAATCCGACTAGCGCAAAAAACTTAGTTGGCTGGAATCACCTCTCCCCGTTCGCCCTGAGCTTGTCGAAGGGCTGTTCTTTCTTCCGGAGAAGATGAAGAGCAGGGCTTCGACAACCCCGGATCAAGTCCGGGGCCGAACGGTAGGGGGTAAATCCAGCTCAAATATGCTCTAGATGCCCGATCCAAGATCCAGGAAGTCGCCGGCGCTGAGATGCGCGGCTTCGGGATTGGCGAGGTGCCCGACCAGCCGGTCGACCTGGACCGCGATCTCGGGGACGGCGGTGATTTCCCACCATTGCGGGCAGGTCAGCGCGCCGAGCGCGAACAGCCAGGTCGAGGCGCGGCGATCCGAATCGAGCAGGGCGCAATTGTCGGTTTCGAGGCCGAGGCCGAGCGCATCCGGCAAGGCAAGACCCTGGTCGCGCAGGTCGGCGAGCAGGGGGATGGCGATCGCGCCGGCATCTCGGCGCGGCCCGGTGCAGTTGACCACGCGGGCGGCGGTGAACCGACGCTCGCCGCCGTTGCGAGCGGCGAGGGCGACCTCGACCTTGTCTCCGACCAGGCGATAGCCGCGCAGCCGCGCCGGCAGGATCTCGAGCCGGCCACGCGCGGCCTCGGCGTGGAGCGCGTCATGGATGCGCTGCGCCATGCGGTGGCGGTGGACGTCCCAGCGGGTACGGAGATGGCGGAGGAACTGGCGCTTCTCGCGCGTGGACCAGCTGCTCCACACCGCCGGAATGGCGGGGCGGGCGGCGTCGAACACGCGCTGCCACGGGATGCTCCGCGCCTCGGCAGTGGCGACCTGCTCGCGGATCAGCCGCATCAGCCGGCGCGGCGAGGCGGGCAGGGCCGCTTCGAGGAAGGCCGGCCAGGCGCCGCCGGCCGCGTGCACCTGGGGCAAGAGGCCCCGGCGCGAAGTGGCGAGGATCGGGCCGCGATGGCCGGCGGCGCTGAGTTTCAGCACGATATCGACCGTGGTGAGGCCGGTGCCGAGCAGCAGCACGGGATCGTCGGGCGCAAGCCCGTCGAACGCATCATGCGCCCAGGGGTCGGGCACGAAGCCGGGGCTGTCATAGAACCATGAGTCGGGCCCGCCCGGCGCGCGCGGGGCGAGGTTGCCGGTCGCCAGCACCACGGCATCGACCGGGATCTCGCGGCCGTCGCTCAACCGGACGGTGCGATCGGGTCGGGCGAGCACGCGGACCGCTTCGCCGCGGACCAGCGACAGGCCGGGCCCGTCGCCCGTGACCAGCGCCGCCTCCAGCCGCTCCTCCAGATAGGCGCCGAACAGCGCGCGCGGCACGAACACACCGTGCAGGTCGCCGCCGCTTTCCGCCAGACCGGTCGAGAGGGCTTCCCGGGCGTTCGGGTTCGCCTGCAGCCAGTCAGCGAAGCCGGGTGTGAGCCCGACTTCCATCCGGCTGATCGGCACGTTGAGCAGATGCTGCGGCGAGCACGCGCCATAAGCGAGGCCGCGGCCGATCCGGCGCGTCGCCTCGATCACGATCACGCGGAAATCGGGGCGCGCGGCGGCCAGCTTCAGGCCGAACAGCGCGCCGCTCATTCCGCCGCCGATCACCGCGACGGTGTGGACATTCGGTCTGCTCAAGCTACGCCGCCTCGCTGAACTGCAGGCTGGCAAGCCGCGCGTACAGCCCATTCTGGCCGATCAGCGAGCCGTGGGTGCCGCTTTCGACGATCTGCCCCTCGCTCATCACGATGATCCGGCCGGCGGCGCGGACGGTGGCGAGGCGATGCGCGATGACCAGGGTGGTGCGATCCTCCATCAGCCGCTCCAGCGCCTCCTGCACCAGCCGCTCGCTCTCGGCGTCGAGCGCGCTGGTCGCTTCGTCGAGCAGCAGGATCGGCGCGTCGCGCAGCACCGCGCGGGCGATCGCCACGCGCTGGCGCTGGCCGCCCGACAGGCGCGCGCCGCCTTCGCCCATGAAGGTGTCGAGGCCCTGGGGCAGCTTGCGCAGGAATTCGGCGGCATTGGCGATCTCGGCGGCGGCCCAGAGCTCGTCGTCGCTTGCCTGCCATTTGCCGTAGCGCAGATTGTCCCGGGCCGAGGCGCCGAAGATCACCGTTTCCTGCGGCACCATCGCGATGTGGCGGCGGATATCGGCGGGATCGGCATCGGGCAGCGGCACGCCGTCGAGCAGCACGCGGCCGGCATCGGGATCGTAGAAACGCTGGATCAGCTGGAACAGGGTGGTCTTGCCCGCCCCCGACGGGCCGACCACCGCGACGGTCTCGCCCGGAGCGATCGCCAGGGAGAAATCCTGCAGCGCGGAGACTTCGGGCCGGGTCGGGTAGCGGAAGGTGACATTGTCGAACTCGATCGCGCCGCGCGCGGTCTCGGGCAGGGCGACGGGATGCGCCGGCGCCCGGATTTCCGGGACTTCGTCGAGCAGCTCGGCGAGGCGGCCGGCGGCGCCCGCGCCGCGCAGCAGGTCGCCATAGACTTCAGTCAATGCCCCGAACGCGCCCGCGACGAGGCCGCCGGTCAGCACGAACGCGGCGATCGATCCGCCGCTGATCCGGCCGGCGGCGACGTCGACCGCGCCTTCCCACAGCACCATGGTGATCGACCCGAAGATCAGCCCGATCACGATCGCGGTCATCACCGCGCGCAGCGCGATGCGGCGCTTGGCCGCGGCGAAGGTGGCGGCGACGGCAGTGCCGAAGCGGGCCGCCTCGCGATCCTCCTGGCCAAAGGCCTGCACGATCTTCATCGCGCCGAGTGTCTCCGAGGCGATCGAGCCGACATCGGCGACCCGGTCCTGCGAGGTGCGCGAGAAATTGCGCACGCGCCGGCCGAGCAGCACGATCGGCATGATGATGATCGGGATGCCGAGCATCAGCATGCCGGCCAGCTTGGGCGACAGCGCGAACAGATAGATCATGCCGCCGACGCCGGTGAAGCAGTTGCGCAGCGCGACCGAGACGGTGGTGCCGACCACCTGTTCGATCAGTGCGGTGTCCGAGGTCAGGCGCGAGGAGATTTCCGACGGCCGGTTCTCCTCGAAGAAGCGCGGCGCGAGAGTCAGCAAATGACGCTGCACGGCGGTGCGGATATCGGCCACGACTCGCTCGCCCAGCCAGGAGACATAATAGAAACGCACCGCCGTCGCGAGGGCGAGCACGACCACGATCATCAGCAGATAATGGAAGGAATTGGTGACCGAGCCGTCGGCGCCGGGGCCGAAACCGCGATCGATCACTTTCTTGAAGCCGTACGGGATGGCGATCGTCGCGGCGGAGGTGACCAGCAGCGCCAGCAGGGCGGTGACGATCTGGCGCGGATAGCGCGAGGCGTGCTGCCACACCATCCTGAGATTGCCGAGCTGGCGCCGCGATTCGGCGGGCTTCGCGACGGAAACGGCGGGTGACGCGGGTAGTGGCTCAGCCATGCCGGCGGAGTAGGGCCTGTCCTCCGCCTCCGCAATGGGCGAGAAAGCGATGCGGGTGACCCGCTCCGGGTCGCGGACCCAAATAGTATGTCCGTTTCGATTGCGTATGCTGCGCTGCACACCTATGCATTGATCCGACAAACCAGTTTTCCGATATTGGGTACGCAATGCTCTACGACGCCTATGAAATGCAGAAATCGATGCTGGCGGGCGCCAGCGCGATGGCCAATTTCGGTGCAGGAATGCTGTCGAACCCGGCCAATCCCTTCGCCTATTTCGGTGGCGGCTCGATCGTCAGCTCCGCACTGGAAGTGTTCGCCCATGCGTCGGCGCCGCGCGGCAAGCCGGCCTTCGGGCTCGATCACACCATCATCGACGGCAAGCAGGTCGACGTTGTCGAGGAGATCGCGCTGCGCAAGCCGTTCGGCCAGCTCAAGCATTTCGTGCGCAAGGGCGTGAAGGGCGGCCCCAAGCTGCTGATCGTCGCGCCGATGTCGGGCCATTACGCCACGCTGCTGCGCGGCACGGTCGAGCGCATGCTCCCGGTGGCGGATGTCTATATCACTGACTGGCGCGACGCGAAGCTGGTGCCGCTGAGCGACGGCAGCTTCGATCTCGACGACTATATCGATTACATCATCGAGTTCATGGAGCATGTCGGGCCCAATGAAAAAGAGGGGGGCTCGCACATGCTCGCGGTCTGCCAGCCTTCGGTGCCCTGCTATGCCGCGGCCTGCCTGATGAGCGCCGACGAGAATCCGGCGCGGCCGAAGACCCTGACCATGATGGGCGGCCCGATCGACACGCGCGAGGCGCCGACCGCGGTCAACACCCTGGCGACCGAGCGGCCGCACAGCTGGTTCGAGAACAATGTCATCGCGACCATCCCGGCGACCTATCCGGGCGCGGGGCGGCGGGTCTATCCCGGCTTCCTGCAGCTCAGCGGGTTCATGACGATGAACCTCGGCAACCACATGATGTCGCATTACGAGATGTTCAAACATCTCGTGCAGGGCGATGACGACAGCGCCAACCAGACCAAGGATTTCTACGAGGAATATCGCTCGGTCTGCGACATGACCGCTGAATTCTACCTCCAGACGATCGATGTGGTGTTCCAGGACCATTCGCTGCCCAAGGGCACGATGACGCATCGCGGCCGCCCGGTCGATCCGGCGGCGATCACCGATATCGCCATCCTGGCGATCGAGGGGAAGCGCGACGACATCTCCGGTCTCGGCCAGACCAGGGCGGCACTGAAGCTGGCGACGAAGCTGCCGGCGGCGAAGAAGAAATATCTGGTGGCCGATGCCGGCCATTACGGCATCTTCAATGGCGGCAAGTGGCGCAACCAGATCGCGCCGGTGCTGGAAGAGTGGATGGCGTCGAACGCCTGACGCCCGGACCGCTAGTCGTTGTGTAGTGCGGCGGCGGCGCCCATCAGTTCCAGGTCGGAGCGGTTGACGATCGCGATCGGCACTTCGCCGAGCTGGCGGCGAAAGGCGTCCTTCGCCTCGAGCCGGCTGCGGAACCGGGGATCGCTCAGCTGTACCTGCAACGCGCGCGGGATCGGCCCGGTCAGGTAAACGCCTTCCCACGCACCATAAGCGAGCACCAGATCGCCGATGAACGCGCCGAGATAACCCGCGAACATCCTCGTCACCGCGGTCGACACCGGATCGCGGCCCGAGGACCGCGTCACCTCTTCGGGGCTGCCGATCGTCCTGCCGCCCTCGGCCAGCGCGGCATAGGCCGCGACCAGCCCGCCGGCGCTGAGCAGCGATTCGGCGCTGGCCGGGCCTCGCGCCCGGATGAAGGCCGCAAACTTCTCCTCGTCAGGGCTACCCGGCGAGAAGCCCATATGGCCCGCTTCGCTGGCGATCGGCTGGAGCCTGCCGTTCGATCCGGTGACCAGCGCGGCAACCCCGAGCCCGGTGCCGATGCTGAGCACGATATAATTGCCGCCGGGCTGGACCAGGCGCGTCGATTGCGCACCGATCGGGGTGAAGGCGCTCTGGTTGAGGGTCGTCAGCGCCAGCGCGGTGGCGGCGCATTCGTTGAGTGCCTGGGGGCGCGACCGAAGCACTGCCTCGACGCCCGAGAGCGAAATATACCAGCGGCTTCCGGTGAGGTTGATCAGGTCGCCCCGCGCCGCGCCGGCCACTGCGAGCACGCTGGGCAGCACCGTATCGCGCTGATTGACCTCGGAAAGATAGGCGAGCAGCGCGCTGGTGAAGGTGGCATGTTCGGCGGTGTGATAGCTGCGCACGTCGCGCGGGGTGATGCCCACGCCGCCGCCGGTCAGCGCAAATCGCACTGACTGTCGGCCGATATCAGCCACTAAACCAATTGCGTCGCCGGTCATCCGCCCCTCCATCGCCCTCCTGTCCGGAGGGGCAATCCTGTGAGCGGTACCATAGGGCGCGGGTGCTTACTCAGAAGCTAATGCACTGCCCGGAAGTGGCGGGAGGGTGCCCTACGGCACCCTCCCGGTCAGCTCAAAGGACTTCGAACAGGCCGGCCGCACCCTGGCCGCCGCCGATGCACATGGTGACGACGACATATTTCGCGCCGCGGCGCTTGCCTTCGATCAGGGCGTGGCCGGTCGCGCGTGCGCCGGTCATGCCATAGGGATGGCCGATCGAGATCGCGCCGCCCGAGACGTTGAGCAGTTCATTGGGGATGCCGAGCTTGTCGCGACAATAGAGCACCTGCACCGCGAACGCCTCGTTCAGCTCCCACAGGCCGATATCGTCCATCTTCAGGTTGAAGCGCTGGAGCAGCTTGGGGATGGCGACGACCGGGCCGATGCCCATCTCGTCAGGCTCGGTGCCGCCGACGGCGATGCCGACATAACGGCCGAGCGGCTGGAGCCCGCGCTGCTCGGCAAGCTTCTCTTCCATCAGCACCGAGGAGGACGAGCCGTCCGACAGCTGGCTGGCATTGCCGGCGGTGATCGTCATGCCCGGCCCCATCACCGGCTGGAGCGCGCGCAGGCCCTCGATCGTGGTGTCGGCGCGGTTGCCCTCGTCCTTCGCCAGCGTCACTTCCTTGTAGGTGACTTCCTTGGTCTCCTTGTTGACCACCGCCATGGTCGCGGTGACCGGCACGATCTCCTTGTCGTAATAGCCGGCGGCCTGGGCGGCGGCGGTGCGCTGCTGCGACTGGAGGGCATATTCGTCCATCACCTCGCGGCTGATGCCGTAGCGCTTGGCGACGACCTCGGCGGTGCCGAGCATCGGCATGTAGATGTCCTTGTGCATCGCGACGAGCTCGGGGTCGGGCGCGACGTTCATCTTGGGCGTCTGGACGAGGCTGATGCTCTCCACGCCGCCGCCGATAGTGATGTCCATCTGGTCAGTGATGATCTGCTTCGCGGCGGTCGCGATCGCCATCAGGCCCGACGAGCATTGGCGATCGATCGACTGGCCGGCGACGCTCACCGGCAGGCCGGCGCGCAGCAGCGCGGTGCGGGCGATGTTGCCGGCCTGGTGGCCCTGCTGCAGCGCGCAGCCGAACACCACGTCATCGACCTCGGCCGGATCGATCCCGGCACGCTCGACCGCTGCCTTGATCGAATGGCTGGCAAGGGTGGGCGAGGGGGTGTTGTTGAACGCGCCGCGATAAGCGCGGCCGATGGGAGTGCGGGCGGTCGAGACGATGACGGCGGAACGCATGGGTATTCCTCTTCTTCACTCCCCTCCCGCTTGCGGGAGGGGCTGGGGTGGGCGCCCGGCCTGAGCGGGCGATGACGGTGCGGAGAGCGGGTGCCCACCCCCCGACCCCCTCCCGCAAGCGGGAAGGGGGAGTTCCAGGGGAGAAAGTTAGACGAAAATCTGGGCGATCCATTCCGCGATCATCGCCGGCTTTTCCTCGCCCTCGATCTCGACGGTGAATTCATTGGTCTGCTGCCACTGGCCGGGGCGCTTCTCGATGAATTCGATCAGCTTGAACCGGCCGCGCACGCGCTTGCCGGAGCGGACCGGCTGGAGGAAGCGGACTTTGTTGCCGCCATAGTTGATCCCCATCTTCACGCCCTCGATCTTCGGCGCGTCGGGCACCTTCGAGGCAAGCAGCGGCATCAGCGACAAGGTGAGGAAACCATGCGCGATGGTGCCGCCGAACGGCGTCATCGCCGCCATTTGCGGGTTCACATGGATGAACTGGTGATCGCCCGTCGCGTCGGCGAACTTGTCGATCATCTCCTGGCTCACCTCGACCCAGTCCGAGACCGTCTCGGTGCCGATGCGGCCCGCCATGTCCTGCGCGGTGATGGTCGCCATGATGTCCTCAGGGGTAGTTGGATGTGAAAACCCTCTAGGCACGCCGCCCCGGCCCGCGCAAGCCTCGGCTGACCGGAAACATTAATTGCGGCGATGACGTAGCGTCCCTGGCTCGCGAATCCGGCAACCGGCGCGGCGACAGGAGCGGACCCAAGCTTCTAAAAGGCGTAGCGCCGAATCGCACCCGTCGCAATTTCGTCGAATCCGTCGAACGCCGCACCGTCCCGACCGGGCGCTGCGATAGGAAGATTGCGACACCTCGCCGATCGCGAGGACCGAGATTTACGGAGCTCACAGATGATTTTCCACGTTTCGATCGATGCCGACAATCCGCAGCATGTCGCCAAGGTGATTGCCGAGCTGTGGGACGGCCAGGCCACGCCGTTTCCGCCCGTGATCGAGGGCAGCTGGGTCGCGATGGCCGGCGACGAGCGCAACACCATCATCGAAGTCTATCCGCGCGGCACCGAGCTGGTGCCGGCCGATGGCGACGCCGATTGCTATGGCGTAATCGGATCGCCGGATCGCCGTTCGGCGACTCACGTCGCCATCGCCACCCGCATGGGCGCGACCGACGTCTTCGCCATCGCCGAGCGCGAGGGCTGGCCCGCCAAATACCGCAAGCGCGGCGGCGCGTTCGGCGTAATCGAGTTCTGGGTCGAGGGCAGCCGCATGATCGAAGTGCTGACGCCGGTGATGCAGGACGAATATCTCGGCGCGATGACCGTCGGCAACTGGAACGCTATGCTCGCGTCGATTGCCATGAGCCAGCGCGTGCCGGAGATGGCGTAACCCCGAGTCCTCCCCGGGCTTGCCCGGGGAGGGGGGACCGCCGGCTTCAGATTTCCGGCTTCCTGGCGACGAATTCTCCGCTGCGATAGCTTTCGCCGAAATAGACATGGACGCTGTGGATCTGCCCATCAGAGACGGTCAGATATTCAGTGTTGCGGAATTGCTCGCCCGTATCGGCAGTGACGAGATAGGTGACGAACGCTCCTTCCGGATCCGGCGCGACCCGCTCGACCCGGAATTCGGCGAACCTGTCTCCATTGGGCCAGCACCGGTCGAAAAAGGCGGCGCGCGAAATGGCGTCGTCATAGGGGCTGGTGAAGGTGAAGTCGGGCGCGAGCAGCGCCTCGCTATCCTCGCGACGACGATCGCGGAACGCCTCATATTGGGCACGGACGATCGCTTCATGATCGTTGGTCATGGATGCGAATCCTGGTCGACGGCCGAGTGATTGCCCGACCGTTTCAGCTCGGCCGTGGTGCCGGGATCGTCAGCGATCGGCGCGGCATTCTCGCCATATATCGGCCCGTCGGAATAGGGCGCGATCATCCCGCCGCGCGGTGCCGCGGTGAAGGCGGTCTGCGTGGGATAGGCGAGCTCGATCCCTTCCGCGTTCAGCCGTTTGATGATGCCGAGGCCGACGGCATGCCGGGCGGCGAAGAAATCCTCGAAGCTTGATGTCGGCGAATCGAATTCGACGTCGAAATCATAGCTCGCCTCGCCGAAGCCGATAAAGCCGGCGCGGACGAACTTGCGGCCGCATCCCTCGATCACTTCCTCCAGGATGTCGGGCAGCTTTTCCATCTTCTCGACCGGCGTCCACTGCACCAGGCCGAGCTTGAACTGGCCGCGGCGATAGTCGCGCTGGCTGGTGTTGAGGATTTCCTTGTCGAGCAGGTTGCGGTTGGCGATGATCCGCTCCTCGCCGGTCGCCGCGCGGATCCGGGTCGATTTGAGGCCGATCGCTTCCACCGTGCCCGAGCTGGTGTCGTAGGAGATCGCGTCGCCGCGCCGGAACGGCCGGTCGAAGATGATCGCCAGCGCGGCGAACAGGTCGGCGAAGATGCCCTGCGCAGCGAGGCCGATCGCGATGCCGCCGACGCCGAGGCCGGCGACCAGGCCGGTGACGTTCACCCCGAGATTGTCGAGCACGACGATCAGCGCGATCGCGAACAGCGCGAAGGTGACGAGCAGACGGATGATGCCCATCGCGCTGCCGATCGCCTCGCCCGAATAATGTTCGGAATGGGTGCGGTGCTCGATCGTGCCGAGGATGATCTCGCGCGCCCAGATCGCCGCCTGGAACACGGCCGAGACCGTGAACAGGAAAGTGATCGTCGTCGCCACCTCGTGCGGGGCATTGGCATAGCCGGCGACCAGCTTGGCCGCGACCATGACGATGAAGAAATTGCCGGTCTTGACGATGGCGCGGCCGAACACCGTGCCCCAGCCGGCCTGGCCGGGCCGGAGATTGCACAGCTTGTTGCCGAGCCGCCGCAGGAAATGCAGCACGACGACGATCACCGCCGCGGCGGCGACGGCGATGATGATCTGCAGCCAGTGAGTCTGAATCCAGATCGAGCTGGCGGTGAACAGGTCCTCGGCCTGATCCTGCACGTTGGACGCGGAAAGGACAGGCGACTGGGCCTGCGTGTTGTTCGTTACTGTCATGAAATCATGCTGCCTTGGCGGGCGTCGCGGCACCAGGGTTTTCGAGGAAATCGATCAGCCCGCGCTCGGCGCGCGACAGATATTGAGTCGATCGCGGCAGGGGCGTCTCGCGAAGCGCTGCCTGCCCGTCCTTCACCGCGGCGAGCAGCGCGGGGTGGACATAGGATTTGCGCGCGATGGCGGGCGTGTTGCCCAGTGCCTCGGTGACCGGCTCCAGCATCGTCTTCAGGCTGATGTCGTGGCCGGCCCCGGCCAGTGTCTCGAACGCGAGCACGCTCGCGCCCCAGGTGCGGAAATGCTTGGCCGAATAATCCTCGCCCATCGCCTCGCGGATATAGGCGTTGACGTCCGACGAGGTGACCGGATGCGCCTCGCCGGCGGCGTCGATCCAGCGGAACAGATGCTGGCCCGGCAAGTCCTGGCACTTCCTGACGAATCGGCTGAGCGAGCCGTCGGTGATGGTCAGCACGCGCAGCTTGCCCGACTTGGCCTTGTACTGCAGCTTCAGCGTCTTGCCGCGCAGATTGGCGTGGCGCTTCCGGAGCGTGGTCGCGCCGAAGCTCTTGTTCGCCTTCACATAGCCTTCATTGCCGATCCGGACATGGCCGAGATCGAGCAGGCGGACGATGGCAGCCACCGCCGTTTCCTTGTCGAGTCCGCGCCGCTTCAGGTCCGCCTCGACTCGTGCCCGCAGTTTCGGCAGGGCGCGGCCGAACGGCGCGCACAGCTCATATTTGGCGGATTCCTGGGCCTCGCGGAATTCCGGGTGATAGCGATATTGCTTGCGGCCCTTCTCGTCCCAGCCGATCGCCTGGATATGGCCATTGGGTTTCGGGCAATACCAGGCGTCGCGATAGGCCGGGGGCAGGCCGACCGCGTTCAGCCGGTCGATTTCGTCGCGGTCAGTGATGCGGTTGCCCTCGGGATCGAAATAACCCCAGCCATGCCGCATCTTCTTCCGGGTGATGCCGGGCTCGCTGTCGTCGCAATAACTGATCTTGGCCATAGGGCCGGAATGCGCGGGACGGGGGTGAGGTTCCACCGGGAGTTACCGGCGCAACAGGCCGGCGATGCCGGACGTTACGCCGGCGTTAACCAAAAACTCATAAAAGCATGCCATCCCGTACAGATGGTCGATACCGTGCGCCGCCAACAGCTGAACCTCCCGGTCGCGCCGCTCGCCGCGGCGGTGATCGGCGGCGGCGTCGCACTTGTCTTCGCGCTTGTCCCGACGCGCCTCATCGACCCCGGCATGATCGATGGCGGCCTCGCCGGCGCGAGCCCGGCCGGCGCGGTGCTGATCCTGATGGCCGGCGTCGCGCTGATCATCTGGTTCGGCCTGTTCCTGCTGGGCGACCGTGCGATCGTCGTGGAAAAATCGGCCGGCGACGACGCGCCGCCAGTGCTACGCCGGGCCGATGCCCATCCGGACGCGCCGGCGCGGCGGCCGCTGTCGGCCAGTCGCGAGCTGGGCACACCCTTTCTCGAGGTGCGCGCGCATCGCCCGGTCCGTGCCAGGGCGGACGTGATTGCCGCTGCCGCAGTCGACGGGGTGCCGGTGAAGGAAGCGGTCTTCGAACGCGCTCTGCCCGCCGATCTCGACCTGCCGCTGGCCGCCTATGATCCGGGCGCCATTCCGGCGAAGCCGGTCGACCGGCAGCCGTTCGATCCCGGCCTGCGCGTCGCGACCGCCGACCTGACGCCGCCCGTTCGCGCCGCGACGTTCGAGCCGGCAGGGTTTTTCCGCGCCAGGAACCCGTTCCGCCCGGTACCGCGCGGTCGCGACCGGCCCTTCGCACCCGCCCGGCCCTTTGCCTCGGCGCTGGTCGAGAAGGATCCGTCGGCCAGCATCCATGCGCTGCTCGATCGGCTCGAGCACAGTTTCGGCGGGCGCGAGACGATAGCACCGCCGCCGTCGCGGACGTTGCCCTATGATAGGGATTCGCTGGATCTGGCTTTGGGTTCGCTGCGGCGTCTCGGCAGCCGCGGCTGACTTTATTCTTCCACGGTCAGCGCTTCGATCGCGATCGTCGCCATGCCGTCGGCACGGGATATGCCGGCCACCACGATATCCGCGACCAGATGGCCGCGCAGCGGCAGATCCGCCTCGGGCAACGCCTCGAGCCATGCATCGAGGGCGGCCGAAGCGGGCGCTTCGAGCCCCAGTTCATGGCGCGCGCCGCTGAAGGTGGCGCTGGCCCAGCGCGTCCAGCCCGACTCGGTCATGCGCACCGGACAACCGGCGCGCAGCGAATCGGCCTCCAGACTTCGGACGAGCAGCGTGACTGCATCGGGGCCGCGGCTCATCGTTCGCGGCCCTGCGCGAGGAACGCCTCGATCCGCGCGATCACGCGTGGCCCGGGTTCCCGTCCGTTGCGCATGTCGCCGACCAGCCGCGGGTCGTTGATGGCGAGCCGCCCGAACCGCGTCGGCGGCATGCCCGTCCTCTTCAGATAGCGATTGATTCTTGCCAGCACCGACATCACAGCCCTTCCCGAGTCTCTTGGTTGTGTTCCCGGTCTGTTCCGTAATTTCCAACTTGTCTAGGAATTTTCCTATGCTATTGGAACGGGAATGGAGGCGTCTGATCCTCGCATGGCTCTGGACCGCCTCGTCGAGGCGAGCGGGGAAAGCTATGCCGCACTGTCGCGCATGCTCCATCGCAACCCGGCCTATCTCCAGCAATATGTGAAGCGTGGTACGCCGCGCTTGCTGGCGGAGCGCGACCGCAAGCTACTCGCCGGCTATTTCCGCGTCGACGAGGCGGTGCTGGGCGGGCCGGAAACGCCCGCCATCCCGTCGGTCGCGCAGGTCCGGCGGCTCGACGTGGCGGCCTCGGCGGGGCCGGGCGGGCTGGCCGAGGACGACCGGTTGCTGGGCGGCGAGCTGTTCGACCCGCGTCTGCTGGCATCGCTCGGCGTGCGCGAGGAGGAGAGCGCGGTGCTGCGCGCCCAGGGTGACTCGATGTCGCCGACGATCGAGGACGGCGATCGGATGCTGATCGACGAACGCGATCGGAAGGTCGTGGCGAAGGGCGGTATCTTCGTCGTCCGCATGGACGGCGCGCTGATGGTGAAACGGCTGGCCAGGGCCGGGGAGCAGATTGCCATCACCAGCGACAATGCGGATTTCCCGCCGATTCCGTCACGGGCACCTGGCGAGGTTGAGGTGCTCGGCCGGGTCGTCTGGCTGTCGCGCGCGCTGCGGTAATCCCGGCGGGCTAGCGCTGCAGGTTCAACAGCCACATCGCGATCGAGACGGCGATGCCAAGCCCGGTGCCGATCAGCAGCCCGGGGATCGGCGCGTACAGCAACTGGCCGATCACGGCGCCGCCCAGGGCGCCCAGCGCGATCAGGGCGCCGCCGGCAAGCGGGGTGCGGGTGGGTGGTTTGCTGGCCATGGCCCGCCTCTGCCATGTCCCGCCGCAAGACGCCAGCGTCCGGCCATGGGATCGGGCCACCGCCGACGCGTGATCGGCACCGCTCGGGGAGGTTGAGCGCCAAGCCACTGTCGCTGGGGGATTTGACCCGCTAGGACTGGGGCATGTGGTTACCCGTAAGGGCGCGTGGCACGGTGTTGTGTGCCGCCGCTGGTCTTTTTGTCTGCACCGCGCCCGGCGTTCATGCGCAGGATGGCGGCGCGGCGACCGCTTCCCAGACGCTGCCGCAGCAGCCCTCCGCGCTCGATCCGCAATCGCCGCTTGCACCCATGCCGGGTCTCGGTGTCGACTGGCCCGATCTCGATGCGGCCCCGCCCGAGCCGGTCGATCCGGCCGCGGCCGCCCAGGCCGAGATGACCGGGGAATCGCGCTACAGCTACCGCATCGAAGGCATCGACGCGGTAGCCAGTCCGTTGCTCCACCTGCGCTTCCTCGGGCTCTCCACGTTGAAGGCGCATGAGGGCGATCCGGCCAATGCCGCGCAGCTCGACCGGCGCGCGCGCGAGGATTCCACGCTGCTGGTGGGACTGCTCCGCGCAGAGGGCTATTATGACGCGCGGGTCTCCACCCGGATCGAGCGGGCCGCGGGCCGGCCAGTCGTAGTGCTCGATGCCGAGCCGGGCGTGATCTACAAGTTCGAGGGCGTTACCCTTGCCGGCGTCGCCGCCGCCGGCGACAAGGAACCGGGGCTGCGCGATGCCTTTGGCGTGAAGGCCGACGATGCGGTCAACGCCGACAGAATTGCGGCGGGCGAGGCGCAGTTGCGCACCGCGATCGGCCAGCAGGGCTTTCCCTTTGCTGAGATGGGCGAGCCCGAGATCGTCGTCGACCATGCGACTCACACCGCGACTCTGGCGATGACAGTCGACCCAGGCGGGCAGAAGCGCTTCGGTACCATCACGACCGCAGCCGATAACAAGGTGTTCGACGCAAAGCACATTCTGGAGATCGCCCGCTTCGCGCCCGGCGAACCCTATAATGCCGCGGCGCTTGAAGATCTGCGTCGCGCACTGATCCAGACCAGCCTGGTGTCCACCGTCGACATCAAGCCGGTGCAGAGCGCCGACCCCCAGGTCGTCGACATCAATGTCGGGCTCGCGCCCGCGCCGCCGCACACCATCGCCGGCGAGATCGGTTATGGCACCGGTGAAGGCGTACGCGCCGAGGCGAGCTGGACTCATCGCAACCTGTTTCCTCCCGAGGGCGCGCTGACCCTGCGCGGCGTGCTCGGCACCAAGGAACAGCTCGCCAGCGTCGTATTCCGCCGCAGCAACTTTCATGCGCGTGATCGGGTTCTGACCGGCCAGATCGTCGCCTCCAACCTGACGCGCGACGCCTATCAGGCGAAGACCTTTTCGATATCGGGCAGCCTGGAGAAGCAGACCAACATCTTCTTCCAGAAGAAATGGACCTGGTCGCTCGGCGCCGAGCTGGCCGCGTCGGACGAGCGCGACGTGATCCTGTCGACCGGCGCGCCGCGCCGCCGCACCTTCTTCATCGGCGCGCTGCCCACCACGCTCATCTATGACGGATCGGACGACCTGCTCAATCCGACCCGGGGGTTCCGGCTGGGGGGACGATTCTCGCCCGAGATTTCGCTCGAGGGATCGGCCTTCGGCTATGCCCGGATGCAAATCGACGCGAGCGCCTATCAGTCGGTCAGCGACCGGGTGGTGATGGCCGGGCGCATCCGGCTGGGCACGATTGCCGGCGCGCCGCGCGACGCGATCGCGCCGTCGCGGCGTTTCTATGCCGGCGGCGGCGCCTCGGTCCGCGGCTATGGGTATCAGAGCATCGGGCCGCGCGATCCGAACAATGCGCCGATCGGCGGACGCAGCCTGACCGAATTCGGCCTCGAGGCGCGGGTCAAGGCGTTCGGCAATTTCGGCGTGGTGCCGTTCCTCGATGGCGGCAACATCTACACCTCACCTCTGCCCAAATTCACGCAGTTCCGCTTCGGCACCGGCATCGGCGTGCGCTATTATTCAAGCTTCGGGCCGATCCGCATCGATGTCGGCACGCCGATCAACCCCCAGCGCGGGGATTCACGCGTCGCGGTCTATGTCTCGCTGGGACAGGCCTTTTGACCGAAGAAACGGCACCCCCGGCTGCCGTTAAGGCGCGCCGCCGCTGGTGGCGCTGGCTGGTGGGCGGCCTGCTGGGCATCGTTGCCTTGCTGATGGTCGGGCTGGCGGTGCTCGATACCGCCATTGGCCATCGCTGGGTGGCGGACCGGATCGCGGCGCTGCGGCCCTCCAACGGGCTGCGCTACAGCGTCGGGCGGATCGAGGGATCGCTCTTCTCCAAGGCGCGGCTGATCGACGTCCGCATCTCCGATCCCAAGGGCCTGATCTTCTACGCGCCGCGCGCCGAACTGCGCTGGGTCCCCTTCGCCTGGCTCGACAACCGCCTGCATATTCGCAGTCTGGTCATCCCCCGCGCGACCCTGGCCAAGCTTCCCCAGACGATCCGCACCGGCAAGGCCGGGCCGTTGCTGCCCTCCTTCGATATCCGGATCGGCGAGTTGCGCGTCGACCGGCTGGCGGTCTCACCGAAGATCACCGGCGTGGCGCGGATTGGCCGGCTGGCCGGACGGGCGGAAATCCATGCCGGCCGTGCGCTGGTCGATCTGAACGCGATGGTCGAGGGCAGCGACACGCTGACACTGAAGCTCGATGCCGAGCCGGATCGCAACAAGTTCGACGCGGACATCCATGCGCGCGGCAGCGCGACCGGCGTGCTGGCGAAGCTCGCCGGTTTTGCCCGCCCGATCGCGATGGACGTATCGGGCGACGGCACCTGGACCGTGTGGAAGGGCATGGCGCGCGCCGATGTCGGCGATGTGCGGCTGATCGATCTCGCGCTGACCAATCGTTCGGGCACCTATGCGCTGACCGGCACCCTCAACCCGGCGCCGCTCTCCAAAGGGAAGCTGCAGCGGCTGACGACACCGCGCGTGATCGTCAACGGCGCGGCAACCCTCGCCGAGCGGCGGCTGGAGGGCAGTCTCAACCTCCGGTCGGCGGCCATGGCGGTCGACACGGTCGGCACGGTGGATCTGGGGCAGGGCGCGTACCGCAACCTGCGGATCCATGCCCGGCTGCTCCAGCCAAAGGCGCTGTTCCCCAATATGAGCGGCCGCGGGATCGAGCTGCGCGCAATCCTCGACGGCGTCTTTGCCACCGCGCATTTCGACTATCGCCTGACCGCGGACCGCTTCGCCTTCGACCAGACCGGGTTCGAGGTCGCGCGCGCCGGCGGCGCCGGCAATTTCTCGAAACAGCCGATCAAGGTGCCGATCCGTTTCACCGCCGCGCGGGTGACCGGTGTCGGCGACGTGGCCGGCGGCATCCTGCGCAATCTCAGCCTGGACGGCGTGCTGCGCGTCACCAGCAAGTTCGTCATTGGGGACGATCTCCGCGTGAAATCGGACAAGCTGACCGGGCGGATCAACCTGATCCTCGACCTGGCGACCGGCAAGTTCGAGGTCGGGATCAACGGTATGCTCGGGCGCTACCTCATCCCCGGTCTCGGCATCGTCGACGTCAAATCGACCCTGCGCGTGGTGCCCGGCCCCGGCGGCCACGGTACACGGGTGATCGGCACCGGCACGGCGCAGATGGTGCGGCTCGACAACGCTTTCTTCCGCTCGCTCACCGGCGGCCTGCCGAAGCTCGTCACCGGGCTCGAGCGCACGCCTGACGGCATCCTCCATCTCAACAATCTGGTGCTGACCTCGCCCTCGCTGCGACTGGCCGGCAACGGCATTCGCCGTCGCGACGGCACCTTCCACTTCGAGGGGCGCGGGACTCAGGCGACCTATGGCCCGCTGACCCTGAAACTCGACGGCAAGATCGAACGGCCGACGCTCGACCTGGTGTTCGAACGGCCCAACGACACGCTGGGCCTGGCCGGCGTCGTGGCGCATCTCGATCCGACCGCGCGAGGCTTTGCGTTCACCGCGCGGGGCGGATCGCGGCTCGGGCCGTTCGACGGCAAGGGCGAGATCCTGTTGCCGCCGGGTGGTGGTGGATCGATCCAGATCGACGAACTGAACGTCAGCGGCAGCAAGGCGACCGGAACCCTGGCGATCGTCGATGGCGGTTTCGACGGGCGACTGGCCATTGCGGGTGGTGGTCTGTCGGGCGAATTGCTGTTCCGTCCCGTCGGCAGCATCCAGCGCATCGAAGCGCATCTCGACATCGCCGCGGCCACGTTCGCCAACAACGTCACCTTGCGACGCGGTCGGATCGATGCGGTGATGCTGCTCGATCCGGCGGGGACGTCGATCGAAGCGACGGCGACCGGCGCCGGCCTCCGGCGCGGCACGCTGTCGCTCGGGCGGGTCGCGGCCAACATCTCCCTGCGCGGCGGGCGCGGCCAGATCCGCGCCTCGATCTCCGGCTCGCGTGGGCGCGCCTTCGATATCCAGACCGTGACCGAGGTGACGCCCGACAGTTTCACCCTGACGGCGCAGGGCACGCTCGATCGCCGGCCGATCAAGCTGGTGACGCCGGCGGTGTTCACGCGCGACGGCGATGGCTGGCGGCTCGCGCCCGCCAGATTGAGTTTTGCCGGCGGCGAGGCGGAAGTCGCGGGGCGGTTCACCGGCGCATCGAGTTCGGTCGACGCGACACTGTCGCGCATGCCGCTGTCGATCCTCGACATCGGCTATCCGGGCCTCGGGCTGGGCGGCACTGCCTCGGGCAAGCTGTCCTTCACGCAAAGCCGCGGGGCGGCGCCGACCGGACGGGTCGACATGACGGTGCGCGGGTTGACCCGGTCGGGACTGATCCTCTCATCGCAGCCGGTCGATGTCGGCATTGCCGGCATCCTCCAGCCGGGCAAGGCAGCGGCGCGCGCCGTGGCGAAAAGCGGCGGCAAGATGGTCGGCCGCGCCCAGGCACAGCTCACCCTGTCGGGTTCGGGCGATCTGCCGACCCAGCTGGCCAACGCCGCGCTGTTCGCGCAGCTTCGCTATGACGGCCCAGCCGATACGCTGTGGCGGCTGACCGGCATCGAGCTGTTCGACCTGACCGGCCCGATCGCGATCGGGGCCGATCTTGGCGGCAAGGTCAATGATCCGCAGATCCGCGGCGTGGTCCAGGCGAAGAATGCGCGGATCGAAAGCGGCGTGACCGGCACCCTGCTCACCAATGTCGAGGCCACCGGGCGCTTCGGCGGGTCGCGCCTGGTGATCGACAGGTTCGCGGCGGACGCGGGCAAGGGCGGGCGCGTCACCGGCACCGGCAGCTTCGATCTTGCCGCCGCCAACGGCTTCGGCATCGACCTCGCGATTCGCGCGGAGAATGCGGTGATGATCAACCGCGACGATATCGGCGCGACCGTCACCGGGCCGCTGACGATCAAGTCGGACGGCCAGGGCGGGGTGATCGGCGGCGACCTGCTGCTCAACAAGAGCCGCTACCGGCTCGGCCAGGCGACCGCGGCGAGCGCGGTGCCGCAGCTCAACATCCGCGAGATCAACCTGCCCGGCGGCGGCGAGGAGGACGATGTTCCGCGCAAGCCGTGGCGGCTGGCAATCAAGGCGCACGCGCCCACCGAATTGACCGTCAGCGGTCTGGGACTCAGCAGCGAATGGTCGGCGGACCTCCAGATTGGCGGCGCGCCCGAAAACCCCGCCATCACCGGCGAGGCGGACCTGATCCGCGGCGATTACGAATTCGCCGGCCGGCAGTTCGAGCTGGTGCGCGGCCGTATCCGCTTCGCGGGCGAGGTGCCGGCCAACCCGTCGCTCGATATCGCGGCCAATGCGGATTCGACCGGGCTGAGCGCGACGATCCGGGTCACCGGCTTCGCGCAGAAGCCGGAGATCAGCTTCACCAGCACACCCGCGCTGCCGGAAGACGAACTGCTCTCGCGGTTGCTGTTCGGCACCTCGATCACCAATCTCTCGGCGCCCGAGGCGCTTCAGCTCGCGGCGGCGGTCGCGGCGCTGCGCGATGGCAGCGGCGGGCTCAACCCGATCAACGCGGTGCGCCGCGCGGCGGGCCTCGACCGGCTGCGCATCCTGCCCGCCGATCCGCAGACCGGCGCGGGCACCTCGGTCGCCGCAGGTAAATATATCACCCGCCGGCTTTTCGCCGAGATCATCACGGACGGCGCCGGCTATTCCGCGACCCAGGTCGAATTCCAGGTCACCCGCTGGCTGTCGATCCTGTCGAGCATCTCCACCCTCGGCCGCCAGAGCGCGAACCTCCGGGTGTCGAAGGATTATTGAGTTTTTTAGGTAAGCTGCGCGTCCCTCATCCGTCACGCCGGACTTGTCCGGGTCCATCGATCCGCAAACCCCACCGCTGCGGCGCTTGCGGAGCCATGGATGCCGGAACAGGTCCGGCATGACGATCTGGATTGGGAAGCGTGTAATTCAGCATGCATTCGTCGAAGCAAATCTACCGGCTCGACATGATGAACTGGTTGCCATCGGGATCGCGGAAGCGCGCGAAGGTCCCCCAGGGCTGTTTCTCCGGCGGGCCATCGAATTCCACCCCGCGCTCGCTCAACTGGCGATAGCTGTAATCGACGTCGTCGCACGCGAAGGAGCCGTTGAAGAAGCTGCCGATCCGATCCTCATGCCCCTCGGGCGTGAACAGCACCACACTGGTCTCCGCGCCGGGAATGCCCAGCTCGATCCAGCGCTGAGTCTCGCCCATCGGCTGGTCGGTCACGACGCGGAACCCCATCTTCGTCGTCCAGAAAGCGAGCGCGCGGTCCTGGTCCGTCGTCGGGATGCTCACGAACTTCATCATCTTGATCATCGCCGTCTCCTTTGGGTGCCAGCCTAGACATGGGGCTTGCGGCCGGGGAGGGGTGCAGGCATTGCCATGGCAATGAATGCCATATCGCTCGACTCCTATGTGATCGACACGCTGATGGGCGACCTGGTCGGCCATGACCGCCGGCCATCGGCCTTTCTCGTCTATCTGCTGATCGAGGCGAGCAGCCCGGAGGCGCTGAGTTACGCCACCATCGCCGAGCGTACCGGCCTGTCGCGCCGATCCTGCCAGGCAGCAGTCGCGCACCTTGAGCGTCGCCGCCTGATCGACGTGGAAAGGCGCTTGGAAAATGAGGCGGCGAGCTACCGGCCGCTTCGCCCCTGGCGGCGTTAGAGCCGCGTGGCCACGGCGTCCACCAGGCGACCGGGCAGCTCCGGTGCCATATGCGGATAAAGGTCGGGCTCGATCGCCTCCAGCTCCATCAGCGCCAGGCTGCCGTCCGCGAGCCGCAACAGGTCGACCCGGGCATAGAGCGGTGCGTCAGGCAGCGCCGCGATCACGGTTTCGGCCAGCGCCCGTTGCGACGCTTCGGGCTCGAACCGGCTGAATTGCCCCCCGAATTGCGGCTGGATGCGGAAATCGCCCGGTTTCGCCACCTTGCGCACGGTATGGCTGAAGGCATCGCCGATGAACAGGAAGGAAAGCTCGCCCTCACCGGAAACCGCCGACACGAATGGCTGCACGATCGCATCGTCGAGCGGCTCGACTGCGTCGCCCGGCCGGACGCGCACCGTGCGGTAGCTCCCGCCCGAAACCTGCGGCTTCACCACCAGCTCCCCGGCGCCGAACCGTTCGAACGCCGCCGCGACGCTCGCCGTGTCGGCGCGGCCGAACCAGCTCGGTACGATCGGAATGCCCGCCGCTGCGAGCTCGCGCAGATAGGTCTTGCGCGTGTTCCAGGCGAGCAGGGCAGGGGCGTTGAGCAGCAACCGCTCCGCCGGCCAGGCGGCGAGGATCGTCTCCCAGCGCGCGACGTCGAGATGATAGCCCCAGGCGAACAGCGCCAGCGTGACGTCGCCGTCTCCCGGTCCCTGGTCCCAGGGCCGGGTGGCAAGCGCCATGTCGCGCGCCGCAAAGGCCGCACGATACTGGTCGAGGATCGCCACCGCCGCCGCGCCATAGTCGCTGGCGGCGGCGGGCATCAGGACATCGATGGTCAGGGTCATCGGGTCAGGCGGGTTCGCCCACGATGCTCTTCACTTCCATGAAGTCGGTCAGGCCATATTTCCCGCCCTCCCGGCCATTGCCCGACTGCTTGTAGCCGCCAAACGGGCCGCTGCCCTCGGGCGACCAGGAGTTGATCGTCACGAGTCCGGCGCGCAGCCGCGGCGCGACCTTCGCCGCGGCGGCGGGATCGCCCGAGATGGTGGCGGACAGGCCATAGGGCGTGTCGTTGGCAAGGCGGATCGCCTCGTCCTGAGTCTCATAGGAGGTGATCGTCGCAACCGGCCCGAACGTCTCTTCCTGCGCGATGCGCATGTCGGGCGTGACGCCGGTGAACAGGGTCGGCTTGATGAAATACCCCGCATTGCGCCCGTCAGGCCGCCCGGTGCCGCCGGTGACCAGCGTCGCGCCTTCGTCGATCGCTGACTGGATCAGGCCCTGGATTTTCTCATATTGCGCCTTGTTGACCACCGGGCCGATATGCGCGCCCATCACGGATGGATCGCCTACCTGAGTCGCCTCCATCATCGTCTTCACGATCTGCGTCGCGTCCTCGACCTGCGAGGCATGGACCAGAAGGCGGGTCGGTGCGATGCAGCTCTGGCCCGAATTGGCGAGCACGCCCGACACCGTCGGCGGCAGCACGCTGGCGAGATCGGCGCCCTCGAGTACCAGGTTCGGCGCCTTGCCGCCCAGTTCCTGATGCACGCGCTTCACGGTCGCGGCGGCGGCCTGCGCCACCGCGATGCCGGCGCGGGTCGATCCGGTGAAACTCACCATGTCGACGTCCTTGTGGCTCGACAGCGCCGCGCCCACACCCGGCCCGTCGCCATTGACCAGGTTGAACACGCCCGCCGGCACGCCGGCCTTTTCCAGTATCTCGGCGAGGATCATCGCGCAGGCGGGCGATTCCTCGCTCGGCTTCAGTACCATGGTGTCGCCGGCGGCGAGCGCGGGAGCGACCTTCGCGCAGATCTGGTTGAGCGGCCAGTTCCACGGCGTGATCATCGCGACGACGCCCAGCGGCTCATGCACCACCCGGGCGCGGCCCAGGCGCTCCTCGAACTGGAACGCGTTCAGCGCCTTCAGTGTGTTCATGAAATGACCAAGCCCGGTCGGTGCCTGCGCCGCGGTGGCGAAGCCGATCGGCGCACCCATTTCCTGGCTGATCGCGGCGGCGAGATCGGGGATGCGCGCCTTATATTCCTCGATGATCCGGCCGAGCAGCGCGGCGCGTTCCTCGACGCTGGTCTGCGACCAGCTCTCGAACGCGCGGCGGGCCGCGGCGACCGCCTTGTCGACATCGGCGCTGGTGCCGAGCGTGATCTCGGTGCAGGGCTGCTCGGTCGCCGGATCGATCACCTCATGGCGCGTGCCGCCCTCGCTCTCGACCCAGGCGCCGTCGATATACTGGTTGAGGTAGCTCTTCATCCTCGCCTCCGATTTTTGAATTCGCGGTACGGTGTTGCGGTCTAGATGGCGGGCAACGCGAAACGTTGCAACCTGAAACGCGATGATTATGTGCACCTCATCCCAGCAGGAGACCGACACATGGCGCGCGTTGCACGGATCGAGCGGACCGGTGGTCCGGAGGTGATTCAGTGGGTCGATATCGACCTGCCCGATCCCGGTCCCGGTGAGGTCCGCATGCGCAACACCGCGGTCGGGCTGAACTATATCGACACCTATTTCCGCAGCGGCCTCTACCCCGCCGAGCTGCCGGCCGGCCTTGGCGGCGAAGCGGCAGGCGTGATCGAGGCGGTCGGCCCCGGCGTCGACGGAGTCGCGGTCGGCGACCGGGTCGGTACCTTCGGCCCGGCGCGGGGTGCCTATGCGACCGAACGCAACCTGCCGGCGGACCAGGTGATGATCCTGCCCGACAGCGTCGACGATCGCACCGCCGCGGCGCTGCTGCTCAAGGGATGCACGGCGGAATTCCTGGTCGAGCGCTGCGCCAAGGTGCAGGCCGGCCAGACCGTGCTGGTCCATGCCGCGGCGGGCGGTGTCGGCCATCTGCTGGTCGGCTGGCTCAAGTATATCGGGGCGACGGTGATCGGCACGGTCAGTACCGAGGAGAAGGCCGAGCAGGCGCGTGCGGCGGGCGCCGACCATATCCTGCTGTACAAGCAGGTCGATGTGGCGAAGGAGGTCCGCGCGCTGACCGGTGGCAAGGGCGTCCCGGTGGTGCTCGATGGCATCGGCAGGACGACCTGGCAGGTCTCGCTGGCCGCCGCGGCGAAGCGCGGCCTGATCGTCAGCTATGGCAATGCCGGGGGCGCCGTCACCGATGTGGCGCTCGGCGTGCTGGCGGCCAAAGGCTCGCTGTTCGTCACGCGTCCGACCCTGTTCGACTATTATCTCGACCATGCCGAGAAACAGGCCGGCACCGACCGCCTGTTCGAGATGCTGGCGGCCGGCGCGATCGTGCCGGAGATCGGCCAGACCTTCGCCCTGGAAGATGCCGCCGAGGCGCACCGCGCGCTGGAGGCGGGCGAGACGCGCGGGGCGACGGTGCTGATCCCTTAATTCCTGCCCGTGCCGGGCAGGATTGAACTATCCGGGATACGGTGCGCCCTTCAGCAAGCCGGCCAGATGCGCCGCATTCCCCGCCACCATCTTCGCGGTCTCCAGCACTTTGTCCGGCGTCTTCTCCAGATCCTTGAAGTCGACATCCCCCATCGCCTCGCCAACCCAGTAACAGGCGGCGACCGCAGGGATCGTCCAACCCACATCGTTCAGCGACTGAAAGATCTGCGAGGACGACATATGCGCCCCGTCCTCATTGCCGACGATCGCGGCGATCGCGACCTTCGAGTAGCTCGGCATCCGCCCCTGATCATCGGTTTCGCTCAGGAAGGCATCCATCCGCTCGAGCACGCGCTTGCCGACGCTGCCGACCTGGCCCATCCAGATCGGCCCGCCGAAGATCAATATGTCATGCGCCAGGATCTTTTCGCGCAGCGCCGGCCATTCGTCGCCATCGCCTTCATCGGAGGTAACGCCCGGCTTGATGTCGAACGCTGCGACACGAATCGTCTCGGTCACCTCCACATCCACCCTGGCGAACGCGTCCTTCAGCACCGCGATCATCGCGTCAGTGGAAGATTCCTTCGAGGCGTCGGCCTTGAGCGTGCAGTTGAGGGCGATGGCTTTAAGCGTCATGGTCGGGTTCCTCGTGATGGTGCTCACCAGCAAACGAGGAGCGATCGAAACCTATCCCTTTGACGAGGCGACGAAATGACCCTGGCGCTTCTCTTCCTCGCCGGCGCGCTGCTCTGCAACGCCATTCCCCATCTCGCCAGCGGCCTGAGCGGCGATCCCTTCCCGACGCCCTTCGCCACACCCCGCGGCATCGGCAATTCGCCGCCGCTGGTGAACATGCTGTGGGGCTCGGCCAATCTCTTCGCCGGCGTGGCGCTGATGATCCTCTGGCTGCCGGACGCCGGCCTGCTGCCTGGTCTGGTCGCCGCAGCGGCCGGCTGGCTCGCAATCGGCGCCTATCTTGCCTGGCATTTCGGCAAGGTCCGGGGGTAGAGCGCTCGTCGCGAAGCGATCACCCCAGCGTCCGCGCTGCCAGCCCCGCGCAGTCCGCGTCCGTCGCCCGCGGCCCCTGCGTTCCGGCGATCGACCGGCCGATCGCCTTGAAGATATTGCCGACCGACTTGGTGCCCGGCGCGAGCCCGATGTCGGGCGCCTTGATCGACCCGCCGATGGTCAGCGATCCGGGCAGGCGCAGCACGCTTTTCTCCTTGGGCGCGCCGGTCACGCGGATCGCCATCTGCTCGGACGGGAAGCCGATCGTGCCGGTGCCGTTCGCCTGGCTGCGAGTCGTGTCGATCAGGAACGGATCGGTCGTCCCGACCCCGCGCCGGACCGAGAGCCGGACGATCGCGCAGCGCAGGGTCGACCGCGCGTCCTTGTCGGTGAACAGCCCGCGGCCAAGATCCAGACCGAGGAAAGAGGCGATCTTCGCCGGCAGCACGCCGTCCCGCGCGACCAGTCCGATCGTGCCGTCCGAGGCGCCGACCACTTCGCGGATCGTGCTGCCGGTGCCGGTCAGCTTCACCCGGCCGTCGACGCGCCCGTCGACCTCGCCATCGCCGCCCGCGAGCGTGGCGATGCTGCTGCCGCGCATCGTCAGGTCGATCCGCACCAGCGGCTCCCTGCGCCCGCCGCGCTGATCGACTCGCATCGATCCGGTGATGGCGCCGCGAGTCAGGTCGAGCGCGAACGGGGCAATGGTCATCAGCTGATGGTCGATCGTGATGGTGCCGCGCATCGCCCGCAGCGACGAGGGCTTGGCGCTGACCAGCTGCCGGGCGGTGAAGGCGATGGTGCCGTCGGTACGGGTGATCTTGCGGATGTTGATCCGCGTGTCGGGCACCAGCCGCGGCCCGATCGCCTGGCGCTTCGCCGCCGCTTCGGCGGCGCCCGCGCGTGACGCGAAATCGTCGAAGTCGAGCCGGTTGGAGAAGACAGCGCCGTCCAGCTTGGTCCGCCCGTCGACCTTGCGCACGGTGACGTGACCCGCAATGTCCGACTGGCCGATCAGTCCGCTCAGCCCGGTGACCTTCCACATGGCCCCGTCGCGCCGGGCATGGGCCTTGAGCCGGACCGGGCGGGTGCCGAACAGGCCGGCCTCGACGATCGAGTCGACGAATTTCAGATCGTCGGCGCGGGCGGTGACATCCATGCTCAGCGCGCCCGGATCGAGCGGCGCATCCATCGCCCCGATGATCGTCATGTCGAGCGCGGCACCGCGGATCGTCGCACGGAACGGCCAGGGCTTACCTTCGGCGCCCTCGACCGCGGGGCCGCGCGCCGCGATCGTCACCGGCTCGCCGCGCACCACGCCGGTGCCGTCCAGCGTCACGCCGTGCTGCGGATCGGCGGCGATCGCGGCGGTGAAGGTGCGTTGCTGAAAGGCGTCGCGATAGGTGATGCTGCTGTTCGCGATGCGCAGGCTGGTCGGGGAAATCGCATCCCCGCCGCCGCCATCCTGCGCGGGGTCGTCGGGCTTGCTCCAGCTCTTGCGGCGCTGCGCGTCGCGGACGAGCACGAGGTGCGCACCGTTCACGTCGATCGTGCCCGGGCGGAACTGGCCGATCAGCAGCGGCAATACCGGGAAGCGCAGCGTCGCGCTGTCGACCTTGATCAGGTCGCCCGTCCCGGCCCAGCTCGCCTGCGGGATGCGCAACCCCCGGATCGCGACGGTCGGCGAGAGCGAGAAACCGTCGAGCCGCTCGACCGAGGCGATCGTCACCTTCCGCCCGAAACTGTCGCTCAGCCGCGACTCGATGGTCGATTTGAACATTCCCCATGGCATCATCGCGAGCACGACCAGCGCCACGACGAGCAGCGCAATCACGCCCCCGGCGGCGAGATGGAGTCGCCGGTCGGCGAGGACAGTGCGGATGGTCATCGCGGGAAGGACGAACCGACCGGCGGATCGTTCCGTTTGCCGGACGCCCGATTCCCCGGGACGGGCGGTGGCCCGCTCATGCGGCAGGGGGTGGCCCATCGTCTTGCGGGCCGCCGGCCGGCCATGGATCATTGGCCGGTCCAGGCCTTCGCCGCCGCCCCGCGCCGAACCGGATCGGCACCGGCCGCAGCAGCACGCGGCCGGCCGCGGATTGCGTCGGCCACCGCGTCGGCAGCGCTTCGCTTTCGACCAGCGCCATCAGGTCCCGTTCGGTCGGCGCGGCGGCCCAGGACAGCGTTATCCCGTCCAGGCCGTCCAGAAGCAGCGCGCTCGCCGGTGAGATGCACCAGATTGGCCCGCGCCAGCCGGTCCGCTCGATGATCTGGCGCACGGCCAGGGCCCCGCCGCAGGAATGGACCAGGATTCCGCCGACACCGGTCGGGACGGGCGTGTCGCCGAGTTCGGCGGGATCCACCGGCTCCATGTCGTACACCGGTACATGGTCGACCCGGAAACCCTTGCCGGACAGGCGTTGGCTGAACCCCGGTGACGTCCGGCGCGCGCAGAATTCGGTCAGCCGTCCGCCGGGCGGCAGGACATGCGCGAGCAGCCCGGCCAATATCCCCGCATCGTCGCCGGTCGAGGTGATGTTCGCATAGCCGGCCGCACAGGCGGCGCGGGCGACTCCTTCCGACGCAGCGAAGACGGCGACGGTGTCGTTCACCGCTGGCCGGCGGTGGTGGCGGACGGCATGCGCGCTGGTGAACATGATCGCGTCGGGCCGGCCTGTCCCCGGCTCGTGCTCGATCGCCCGGGTGCGGAGCACCGGCACGACGATCGACCCATAGCCCATCGCTCTCAGGCGCCGGGCGGTCGCGAGATTGTCGGGCGCTGCCCGCGTCACCCACAGAGTCATGGGGTAAGCTCGGCGTCGCGCGGCGCGACCTTCATGATGCGCAGGGTGCGTGTCCGACCCTGTCGATCGGGCCAGACGATGCGATCGCCTTCGCGCAGGCCGATCAATCCCGCCGCGACGGGCGTCAGGATGGAGATGCGCCCGCGCTCGACATCCGCTTCATTGGGATAGACCAGGCGGACGGTGCGGCGCACATCGCTGCTCTCGTCGAGATAGTCCAGCTCGGCGTTCATCGTCACGGTCCCGGGCGGCAGCTCCCGTGCCGGGTAGAGAATGGCCCGCTCGAGTTCGGCCAGCAGAAGCGAGGAGGCGAGGGGGTTGAGATGCCGACGCTCGAGCGCCAGCATTTCCAGACGGCGGCATTCCGCGTCGATTAGGCACGGCACAGGCGCCGCGCAGGCAGATATGGCAGGTTGGGGAATCACGATTGTCCATCCGCTGAAGGGCCGCCGTTCGGCAGCGCTGAAATTTCTATGGCGAGATGACACCCGGGCACCGGCGGCGAAGCCGAGCGGAACCCGGGCTAGCCGCGTGCGGCGAGTTGCCCCGAATGGTCGCGAAAGCGGTCGTGATGCGCAGCGATCTGCATGGCGGCAGGATGGGCCGGGAGGCCGGGCAAGTCAAACATTGCCGCCCGATAGAAAAAGGGCGCCCGGATCGCTCCGGACGCCCTCCCTCTCGAAACGAATTCGATCAGTAGGAATAATACATGTCGTACTCGACCGGGCTCGGGGTCATTTCCCAGCGCGCCACGTCTTCCATCTTCAGCTCGATGTATGATTCGATCTGGTCGGGGGTGAACACGCCGCCCTTGAGCAGATAGTCGTTGTCGGCCGCCAGATTCTCCAGCGCCTCGCGCAGCGACGCGCAGACGGTCGGCACCTGGGCGAGCTCTGCCGGCGGCAGGTCGTACAGGTTCTTGTCCATCGCCTCGCCCGGGTGGATGCGGTTCTGGATGCCGTCGAGGCCGGCCATCAGCAGCGCCGCGTAGCAGAGATACGGATTGGCCATCGCGTCGGGGAAGCGCACTTCGACGCGCTTCGCCTTGGCGCCCGTGCCGTACGGGATGCGGCACGATGCCGAGCGGTTGCGTGCCGAATAAGCGAGCAGCACCGGCGCTTCATAGCCCGGGACCAGACGCTTGTAGCTGTTGGTCGACGGGTTGGTGAAGGCGTTCAGCGACTTGGCATGCTTGATGATGCCGCCGATGAAATACAGGCAGGTGTCGCTCAGGCCCGCATAGCCATTGCCCGCGAACAGCGGCTTGCCGCCTTCCCAGATGGAAAGGTGGGTGTGCATGCCCGAGCCGTTATCTTCCTTGATCGGCTTCGGCATGAAGGTGACGGTCTTGCCATAGGCCTGCGCGACCTGGTGGCAGACATATTTGTAGATCTGCATGCGGTCGGCGGTCAGCGTCAGCGTGCCGAAGGTCAGGCCGAGCTCATGCTGGGCCGCGGCAACCTCATGGTGATGCTTGTCGCAGGGCAGGCCCATTTCGAGCATGGTCGAGACCATCTCGCCGCGGATGTCGACGGCGCTGTCGACCGGGCCGACGGGGAAATAACCGCCCTTGGCGCGCGGACGATGGCCGAGGTTGCCGCCCTCATAGTCGCGGCCGGTGTTGGTCGGCAGCTCGATATCGTCGATCTTGTAATAGCTCGTCGCGTAGCTCGTCTCGAACTGCACATTGTCGAACATGAAGAACTCGGCTTCCGGGCCGATATAGATGGTGTCGCCGATGCCGGTGGTCTTGAGATACGCTTCCGAGCGCTTCGCGGTCGAGCGCGGGTCGCGGGCATAGAGCTCGCCGGTCGAAGGCTCGACGATGTCGCACACCAGGATCAGCATCGGCGTCGCCGAGAAGGGATCGGTCCACACCGCGTCCAGATCCGGCTTCAGGATCATGTCGGACTCGTTGATCACCTTCCAGCCCGCGATCGACGATCCGTCGAACATGAAGCCGTCGGTAAGCTCGTCTTCGCCGACGACGGACGACACCATCGTCAGATGCTGCCACTTGCCCTTGGGATCAGTGAATCGCAGATCGACCCACTCGATCTCCTGTTCCTTGATCATCTTCAGGACGTCGTTCGCCGAATTCGCCATATGCCCCTAGCCTTTCTGGAAATGTCGTTTGCCCGATAGAATCGGGAATCATGATGTTGCCCCGGAGGGCCCTGCTGTCACAAAATGCTGCGTTGCGTCAAATAGCGTCTTCGTTGCGCTCCCCCGTACGAATGCGGAGCGCGGTTTCGACCGGAATGACGAAGATCTTGCCGTCGCCGATGCGGCCGGTCTGCGCGGCGGCGGCGATCGCCTCCACCACGCGGTCGGCCAGCGCGTCCTCGACCACGACCTCGAGCTTCACCTTGGGCAGGAAATCGACGACATACTCCGCGCCGCGATACAGTTCGGTATGCCCCTTCTGGCGCCCGAAGCCCTTGGCCTCGGTGACGGTGATGCCGGATACGCCGACTTCGTGCAGCGCCTCCTTCACTTCGTCCAGCTTGAACGGCTTGATGATAGCCTCGATCTTCTTCACGTCGGTACGCCCCCGGGGTAAGTGGTTGGCCAGTCCGAGCCGCCAAAAACTGAGCGGGCGTCCATGCCTGTCGGCAACCCTTACAACAAGCGTGCCAGCCGCGCGAGCGCGGAACGCCGCGACGCGACGCGCGATTCGCGCGCCAACCTATGCCTAACGCCCGTGCAGGCGGGCAGGGGCTGCCCTATTTTGCGGCAGTGTCCGGCGTTGTCGGCAGACAAGAGGCCAGTGCAAAAAGGGGGCAGAGCGAATTGCCGCTCAATCCGCTCGACCGCGATCGGGCAGGGTCAGGATCATTGCCTCCTCCGTCACGCCGCCGAGGGTATCGGCACGCCCTGCCCGGCGGCGGCCCGGCCCGCCAGCTCGAGCATCCGTGAAGCGATTTCGCGCTCGCCCATCACCACATGCGCGACCTTCAGCTTTTCCAGATGCTGCACCTCCGCGTCCGAATGCGCGCGTGCGATGATCGGCACCGCCGGATTGAGCGTGCGCGCGCGCTCGACGATCGCGCCCGCTTCGAACCCTTCCGGAATCGCGATCAGCAGTTTGTCGGCACTGTCGATCCCCGCCGCCATCAGCGTTTCGGCATCGACGGCATTGCCGCGCACGACGACCGCCCCATCGGCTTCGGCGCGTTTCGCCGCCACGTCCTGGTCCTCGACCACGATGGTGTCGCGCCCGCGCAGCGCCAGGTCGCGGGCGATCAGCCGGCCGACCCGGCCATAGCCGATCAGGACGACATGACCCTTGCGCGGCGCGGGCTGCGGCGCGTCGTCGCGCTCGCCCTCGGCCTTGCGCAGCCGGGAGGCGACCAGCGAAAAGATGAACGGATTGAGGAAGATCGAGATGATCGCGCCCGCCAGGATCAGGTCGTTCGCTGCCTTGGGCAGGATCTGCAGGCTGGTGCCGAGGCTGGCGAGAATGAAGGAGAATTCGCCGATCTGTGCAAGGCTTGCCGCCACCGTCAGCGCGGTCCGGTTGGAATGGCCGAAGACGCGGACGATGGCATATGCCGCGATCGATTTGCCGAACACGATGATGCCCACGGTGGCAAGCAGCGGCAGCGGCTGCCGCACCACCACCGACGGATCGAACAACATGCCGACCGACACGAAGAACAGCACCGCGAACGCGTCGCGCAGCGGCAGGGTCTCCTCCGCCGCCTGACGGCTGAGCTGAGTCTCGCCCAGGATCATGCCGGCGAAGAAGGCGCCGAGCGCGAAGGATACGTCAAACACATAGGCTGCGCCGAAAGCGACGCCGAGCGCGATCGCCAGCACCGCGAGCCGGAACAGCTCGCGCGACCCGGTATGCACCACCCAGTGCAGCGCCGCGGGAATGATCCGGCGCCCGACCACCAGCATCAGCGCGATGAACCCGGCGACCTTGGCGAAGGTGATCAGCATCGGCACGATCAGCGTCGACGCGCCCCCGCCATCGGCGCCGTTGATCACCTTGGCGAGCGGCGGCAGCAGCACCAGCGCCAGGACCATGGCAAGGTCCTCCACGATCAGCCAGCCGACCGCGATCCGGCCGCGCTCGGTCTCGACCAGCTTGCGCGATTGCAGCGCGCGCAGCAGCACCACGGTGCTCGCCACCGACAGCGCCAGCCCGAACACGAAGCCGGCGAACAGGCCCCAGCCGAGCAGCAGCGCCAGCCCGATGCCCAGCAGCGTCGCCACCGCGATCTGGACGATCGCCCCCGGCACCGCGATGTTGCGGACGGACAGCAGGTCGCGCAGCGAGAAATGCAGCCCGACGCCGAACATCAGCAGGATGACGCCGATCTCGGCGAGCTCGTTGGCCAGGTCTCCATCAGCGACGAAGCCGGGAGTGAATGGCCCGACGATGACGCCGGCCAGCAGATATCCGGCGATCGGCGACACCTTCAGCCGGTGCGCGATCGATCCGGTGACGAAGGCGGTGAACAGCGCGGCGACGATGGTGGCGATCAGGGGCGTATGGTGCATCGGGTCTCCTTGACGGGGTGGTAACGGCACGCGCCGGGCGGGCCGGTGCCGGCGGACGAAGCGCCCGCCGGCGGTCGAGTCATTGGGCGGTGCTCGCGACCGCGGCGATCATCGCCGCGCTTGCCGCAATTCCCGCCCACAGGGCGGCGGCGAACCACCAGGGCGGCCGCTTGGTTTGTCGGGTCATCACTCATTCCTTGTCGAAAAGCGCAAGGGGGCGGATGAGGCCGCTCCACCGGGCGCTTCCTTCCGATGCGGCATGCAGCGTCGTGCGCTGGTCAGTGCCGCGACGAACCGGGTGGCGGCCCATGTCGTCACGGGTCGCCTAGGCGCGGGAGGGCGGACCCCGAGGGTATGCGGCGCCGCTTGGTGCAAAGACCGACGGCGATTGATCGACCGCGCCATCAAGGGCGATCGTCGGTTTCGGTACGATACCGACAGAGGCGATGGCGGCCGGAATCACCAGCGCATCGGCGGCGGGAATATCCCTGTCCCTCGGCCGCACCGCATCGGCCTGAGTCAGCCGGGAAGAAGGCTCCACGCTGCGCAGTGCAACGATGGTGGTCGACGGGTTGAACGCGGATCCGACCGCGCTGGTTTGCGGCAGCCCGATCGGCAGAAGAGCGCAGAGAAGCGTGGTGGCAACGGTCAGCCATACCGCACCGGCGAACAGCCGCAGCGTGTCCCTCATGTGTCCAAGCTTCGTGATGTGCACCCTCTCTCCCAGCCGTGGCGTAGCATTCTCCCTGAGATAACGGACGAGGCCGATAATCGATCCTCGGGGTTGGGGAATCCGGAGCATGGGCTTTCGCGCGGAAATCTGCATAAGGGCGGCGCGCCGGGGGCGGCGCGAGGGGGAATCGGTGGCCATTTCCAGAAGCGACAATCGGCTGCCGCTGATCGCGTTCATCGTCTTTATCGACATGGCGGGTATCGGGCTGATCATCCCGATCCTGCCGTCGCTGGTCGAGAGCCTCGGCCATGCCGATGTCGCGCATGCGGCGCTGATCGGCGGCGAGCTGCTGTTCGCCTATGCCGCGATGCAGTTCCTGTTCGCGCCGGTGATCGGCGGGCTCAGCGACCGGTTCGGGCGCCGGCCTGTGCTGCTCGGCACCCTGGTCGCGCTTGGCATGGACTATGCGATGATGGCCTGGGCGCCGACCCTCGCCTGGCTGTTCGCCGGGCGGCTGATCTCGGGCGTGATGGGCGCGACCTGGGCGGCGGCGAACAGCTGCATCGCCGACATCTATCCGCCGGAACAGCGTGGCCGCCTGTTCGGCCTGCTCGGTGGGGCAGGGGCCTCGGGCTTCGTGCTCGGCCCGGCGATCGGCGGGTTGCTCGGCACCATCGGCCTGCGCCTGCCGTTCGTCGCGGCGAGCGTGCTGGCGCTGTCCGGCGCAGTGATCGGTTTCTTCATCTTCACCGAGACGTTGCCGGCCGACCGGCGCCGCCCCTTCACTCTCGCCCGCGCCAATCCGTTCGGCACGCTGATCCGCATGGCGCGCTATCCCTTCGTGCTGGGCATCCTCGCGACGATCTTCCTGATGCAGCTCGCCGCGCAATCGCAGCTCTCGACCTGGGGCTATTTCCTGATCGCGCGGCTGAACTGGTCGCCGCTCGATATCGGCCTGTCGATCGCGACCTTCGGCATCACCATCGCGATCGCGCAGGGGCTCGTCACCGGCCACGCCATCGCGCGCTTCGGCGAGCGGCGCAGCGCCCTTTTCAGCCTCGCTTTCGGCCTGCCCAGCTATCTCCTGCTCGCCGTCGCCGGCTCGGGCTGGATGATCTATCTCGCGATTGTCATCGGTGCCCTGACCGGCATCGCCTTTCCCGCGATGCAAGGCATGATGAGCAGCCGGATCGAGGAGGATGCGCAGGGCGAGCTGCAGGGTGCGGTCGCCAGCACGGTCGGCCTGACCGCGATCATCGGACCGCTGGTGATGACCTCGGTGTTCGGCCATTTCGCCGATGCGAAGGGGGTGTATTTCCCCGGTGCGCCGTTCGTGCTGGCGAGCGGACTTCTCGTCGCGGCATGGCTGTTGCTGGCCTGGACGATCCGGCGGCATTTCGCGGCAAAACCGACTGCGTAGCGGGCGGCAACGTCCCCGCATTGGTGTTGGTCAGGGAAGCGAAGTCGCTCGACTGCGCAGCAGTTCCACGATCATGGCGTTTTGATCCACATATGCATCGATGACCGAGATATTCTTGGTCAAAGCTGCTTCTGATATCCCAATTTCACGCATGAGAATAAGGTTTGCTGTTGTAGGTCTAAGGTCTCTTAGGCTTTCAGTAGTATATTGTCGTAAAGAGATTGTACTATTTTCGCTCTCGATTTTCTCGAGGGTGTGGTATATTTCTTCTATATCGGGTTCGGTGCCGGTTAATCGCGAGCTCAGGATTTTCGACAGGCCTTCTGCTTTTATTTTCGAAATTTGCATTTTCGCATCGTTCTCTGCCATCGACAGCAAGAGTCTCTCACGGGCCGCTACGAAAAGTTCGTTCCGTATCTGCCGCCGTGCTGACAAGGCTATTGCCGTTCCGGCGATCGACAACACGACAGACACAATATTGCCGGCGTCCTTGATGTTATCAAGGTGCGACATGACGTAATTGAGCATGGCGTATCTCCCCGCATTCTTTTTATACGATTTTCGCCAGTAAATCAGCCGATGCCGCCATAATGGTGAAGTCAGATGGCGCCCGATTTCGATGACACTGTGAGTAAAAGGGGTCAGAGTGATTTTATGCCTCTCTGCTCTGCGACCGCCGACGGCATGACAAAATTCGCCGGCGCCGCCTGCCAATTTGTCGCGCGGTTCCTTTGTGAATCGCCAATTTCGGCGCGACAATTGCGCTGACTTTTGTCACACGCGCGCATTGAATTCTGGCACCCGAAAGCTTGATTCAACCATCCCCCGCACCCCGCTAAACCGGCGTCATGTCCCGAGGTCGCCCCAGCCCCTATCGCCCCGATTTCGCCGAGCAGGCGCGGAAACTCTGCCGCAACGGCGCAACCGACCGCGAGATCGCCGATATCCTCGGCGTCTGCGTGCGCACCTTCTATCGCTGGCGTGCCGAGCATGACGACTTCGCCGAGGCGCTCCGGACCGGCAAGGAACTGGCCGACGACCGCGTCGAGCGCGCCCTGTACGAGCGTGCCTGCGGTTATGATTATGACGATAAGAAAATCTTCCACCCGAGTGGCGCGAAGGAGCCGGTGATCGTGCCGATCCGCGTCCATGTTCCGGCGGATGTCGGCGCCGCCCGGCAATGGCTCGCCAGCCGCAGACCGAAACGATGGGGCGCAGTCAAGGAAGCGCCGGAGGACTTCAACCTGGTCGAAGCGCTGGAGAAAGCCCAGGTCCGCCTGGAAAAACACCGGCGCGAAAAGGCGGAGGAGGAGGCGATCCGTTTCGAAACCCGAGTCGCCGAGGAACTCGCCCGGCGCGGGCTTCAGGCGTAAGGCGGCTGGTGCAGGCCCTTGGGGCTGGTCGTGAAGATCTCGCAGCCACCCTCGGTGATGCCGATCGAATGCTCGAACTGCGCCGAGAGCGAGCGGTCGCGCGTCACCGCGGTCCAGCCGTCGTCGAGCAGCTTCACGTCCGGGCGGCCGATATTGATCATCGGCTCGATCGTGAAGATCATGCCCGGCTTCAGCTCGGGCCCGGTGCCGGGGCGGCCGACATGCACCACTTCGGGCGCGTCGTGGAACAGCTGGCCGAGGCCATGCCCGCAGAAATCGCGGACCACGCCGTAGCGATGCTTCTCGGCATGGACCTGGATCGCATTCGCGACGTCGCCAAGATGATTGCCGGGCCTGGCCTGCTCGATGCCGAGCATCAGGCATTCATAGGTCACGTCGACCAGCCGCTTCGCCTTGATCGGCACGTCGCCGATCAGATACATCCGGCTCGAATCGCCGTGCCACCCGTCAAGGATCGGCGTCACGTCGACATTGACGATGTCGCCCGCCTTCAGCGTCTTCTCGCTCGGGATGCCGTGGCACACGACATGGTTGATCGAGATGCAGCTCGAATGGGTATAGCCGCGATAGCCGAGCGTGGCGGGCACGCCGCCGCGATCGGCGATGAACTGGCGGATCATGTCGTCGATATCCGCGGTGGCGACGCCGGGCACCATGTGCGGCACGACCATGTCGAGCGTCTCGGCGGCGAGGCGGCCGGCCCGGTGCATGCCATCGAACGCCTCGCGTCCATGGAGCTTGATCGCGCCGGTGCGGCCGGCGGGCGCATCCGGGGTAACGGTTACATATTCGGTCATTCCGGAGATATAGCGTGCAACGGCGCACTTTGCGAGGGCGGGGTTACCAGTCTATGCGCACGTTATGAGCGAGAGGATCTGGACAGCAGCATTGGTGGTGATCGGTGACGAGATCCTCTCGGGCCGCACCCAGGACAAGAATGTCGCGCAGGTCGCGGCCTGGCTCAACGTGCAGGGCATTCGCCTCGCCGAGGTCCGCGTGGTGCCGGACGTGACGGCGGCGATCGTCGAGGCGGTCAACGTCCTGCGCGCCCGCAACGACTATCTCTTCACCACCGGCGGCATCGGCCCGACTCATGACGACATCACCGTCGATGCCATCGCCGAGGCGCTGGGTGTGCCCGTCACCTTCCATCCCAAAGCGGTGGCCGTGCTCGAACGGTACTATGAAACGCGCGGCGGCCTCACCGAGGCCCGTAAGCGCATGGCCCGCGTGCCCGAAGGCGCGGACCTGATCGAGAACCGCATGTCCGGCGCGCCGGGCATCCGCATCGGCACCATCTTCGTGATGGCGGGCGTGCCGCACATCACCGCGGGCATGCTCGATGCCCTGACCGGCACCCTGGAGGGCGGGCTGCCGGTGATCTCCCGCACGATCGGCTGCTGGGTCGCCGAGAGCGAAGTCGCGGTCCTGCTCGGCGAAGTCGAGCGCGCCTATGCCGGCGTCGCGATCGGCAGCTATCCCTTTTTCCGCGAGGGGCGCACCGGCGCCAATTTCGTGGTCCGCTCGACCGACCAGGCGATGGTCGATGCCTGCGTGGCGGATCTCACCGCCCGGCTCGAGGCCGAGGGCAGGGTGGTGGTGCCGGACGGGATTTAGGCTATCTAATAAATCGCCGTCTGCTCGATAGTGACGCGCCGGATATCAGCTTGGTCGGCGCCATGCTTTGCCCAGACCTGTTCATTGACGATCGTCAGGGTAATGACCTCTTTGCCCTCGTCAAATTGTCGCTTGGTGTTGAGTCCCAGCTCGTCCTCTCGAATAGTAGAGGCAGCGCCGTTCTTTTCGAATTTCGTTTCGACGTTAACGAGTTGCTTGAGCGACAATCTGCGCAAGATCGCCAATGCGTCGCACTGCCTTGCTGGCGGATGCCCGCGAACTTGATGACAAATGACGTCGAAGCCCAATTTGCCTGCTCGAGCCTGTTGCAGCGCCAGGTCGAGCAGATATGCCCCACGTCCGGCAGCAACTAGCGTCTCCTCCGAGAACATGTGGCCAAAGTCGCGATAAGTGTCGCAAGCCTTGTCTCTTGCGCCATCGGTGGGCTCGGGCCCGGTAGGGTGACGCCATATGCCGTATCGCCGATCTACTTCCAGATCGTCCTCGAAAAAATCTCTCTCTTCGATCCTGTCGCGTACAATCTTCTTGGGGACTGAGTACACCTGAACCCGGCAAAGCCAGGAGCCGTAAGGCTTTGGAATGGAATAAAACTGAACTCCGTTGGCCATCGGATGACCGTTCCGGCTGTCTCCGATTAATTTGCGTCCTACGCGCGCCATCAGCAGTGCACCCAAATCGGGAGTCCGGAGATGTTCCATTGCGGCAAGGCTAGGCATCGGCCCGCCTGAAACGGTGGACACGACCGGCCTACGCATCGTGAACCCTACAATAAAGCCGACGACCAGGGCCGCCGCCGCTACGAAATAGGACCACCCCCGCATGCCCCAACCCTAGATCCTCCGCCTTCCGGCACAAGTCTCGATATCATGATCGGAAAAGCATCTTCTTCCCCGCTCGTTGCGCGCATGACATAACCCCATGGTAGAACATTGCACGGCCAACCCGGGAGGCCTTGATGATCGATGTTATTCCGCTGCTGATGGTCACCCTGTTCGGCGTCCCTGCGCCTCAGCAACAACCCAGCTTCAGCTGCGCCAGGGCCACGCACCCGCTCGAAAAGACGATCTGCGCCAATGAGCAGCTCGCCCTGCTCGATAGCCTGGTCGCCGAGGCATATCGCGACAAGCTCGCCATCGTGTTCGACAAGGTCGCGTTCCGCACCCAGCAGCGCAACTGGCAGCAGATCCTGCGGACCCGCTGCGTGAAGACCTGCCGCGCCGCCGATGTGGAGCGCGATTATACGCAGCAACGCGCCTTCCTCGAAGGCTTCAGGGAGGAGGACTGGTCCGCCAGCTACAAGACGGCCGATGTCGCCTATCTCCACATCGCGCACGAAGGGCCGATGCAGTTCAGATTCACGATCAAGCGCGACCTGGAAGGCGACAAGGCCGAATCGCTCTGCGCGCTGGCGGGCGCGGAACAGATCGCGACCTTCTCCGACAAGGCGCCGCTGGTCCAGGCGCGCTGGGTCGGCGGCGGCGCCTGCACCGTCGATTTCGGGTTCGATCGCGACAAGACCGGTCATGTCACGCGTATCGCCGTGACGAGTTCGGCCGGGTGCAAACGCTATTGCTCCAACAAACATTATTCGATCGACGACAGCTACACGCCCGACAATATCTGGGCGGCCGGCAATCAATAGGTAATACCCTCCTGACATAAGCATTTCGCCGGGCTAAACGTCTGGAAGCAGAGGGGAAGCCTGATGAAGCGTCGTCCGTTCGGAGCCATGTTGGCGATCGCGGCCCTGGTGTCCGGCTGCGGCGGTGGCGGCGGCGGTTCGCTCGCGAATGGCGGCGGCGGTGGAGGGGGCGGCACGACGCCAACGCCGACGCCCAGCTCGACACCGACCCCAACCGCGGCCGGATGCTCGCTCCGCGAGCGCCAGGACTGGGCGGGCGCGCAGCTGCGCGAATGGTATCTTTTCCCGGAAACGCTGCCCGCGAGCCTCGATCCGGCACCCTACACCACGGTCGAGGCCTATATCGACGCGCTGACCGCCACCGCGCGCAGCCAGCGGCGCGATCGCTTCTTCACCTATCTCACCTCGATCGCGGAGGAGAACGCCTATTATAGTTCGGGCGCGAGCGCCGGCTTCGGTTTCCGCCTGGGCGCCGATACCGCGGCCCGCCGCATCTTCGCGATCGAATCCTTCGAAGGCGCGCCCGCGCTCGCCGCCGGCATCGACCGCGGCACCGAGATTCTCGCGATCGGGACCACATCGGCCAATCTCCGCACGGTCAACGCGATCATCGCGGCGGAGGGCACTGCCGGCGTGACCGCCGCGCTGGGGCCCGACACCGTCGGCACGACCAGGCTCCTGCGCATCAACAATGCGAGCGGCACGCGCGACGTGACCGTCGCCAAGGCCGATTTCGAGCTGAAGCCGGTCTCATCGCGCTACGGCGCGAAGGTGATCAATGATGGCGGGCGCAAGGTCGGCTATGTCAATTTGCGCACTTTCATCAACACCGCTGACCCGGCGCTGCGCGCCGCCTTTGCCGATTTCCGTGCCCAGGGCATCACGGAGATCATCGTCGATCTGCGCTACAATGGCGGCGGGCTGGTCTCGATCGCCGAGCTGATGGGCGATCTCCTCGGCGGCAACCGCTCGACCGCGGACGTGTTCGACTATGTCACCTTGCGTCCCGAGAAATCGTCGGAGAACTCGACCCGCACTTTCTCGCCCCAGCCGCAATCGGCCTCGCCGACCCGGCTCGCCTTTATCGGCACCGGCGGCACCGCATCGGCCAGCGAGCTCGTGATCAACGCCTTTACGCCCTATCTTCACAACCGCTCGGCGCTGATCGGCACCAATACCTATGGCAAGCCGGTCGGGCAGATCGCGCTCGACCGCGCCGCCTGTGACGATCGGCTGCGCGTGATCGCCTTCGCGACTCAGAACGCCGCGCGTCAGGGCGCCTATTTCGACGGCCTCGCCCCCTTCATGGAGGCGAGCTGCCGCGCGGACGACGATATCACGCACCAGCTCGGCGACCCGCTCGAATCGTCCACGCGCTCGGCGCTGGACTTCCTCGCCGGGCGGTCTTGCTCGGCGATCGCGTCTGGCTCCACCAGCGCGGCGAGCGACCAGCGCGCCCAGGCGGCGCGGGACACGCTCGCGGCTCCCCGCGAGCTGTTGACACCCGATCGGCCGAGCACACCGCAGCGCGAGGTCCCCGGCCTGTTCTGAGTTTCGGAGGTCGCGCGCGCGCCGGCGCGTCGATTAAAGGGCCGATTAAAAGAATGTCATCTCGCCGTCCGGTCGTTGCGGCGTAGCCGCGCGCCGTCTAGGCGTGCCGCCAATGCGTTCGGCGCCCGACCACGAATTGCCGGACCGGCGTCGCGCTTCGACCCGCAGCCGCGCGACTTCCTTCCTGCTTGCGCTTGCGCTCGAGATCCTGGTCGTGATCGGCCTGCTCACGCTCTCGCCGCACCTGCCGCCGCCGATTCCCAAGGAAAAGGAGAAGACCTTCAGCCTGGCGCCGGACGCGAATCAGGAGGCGAAGAAGAATCCGAGCCCGCGCGCCGTCTCGCGCAAGAAACAAGCGGCCGGCGGTGCGTCGCCCGCCCCCCCATCACCGACGCCGCCGGCCGCGCCCGAGCCGACTCCCGTCAATCCCTGGCTGAACGAAGGCGACCTGTTCCACGCCGCCGACATCTCCAAGATTCCCACCACCCGCGGCAACGACGCGCCGGGCGCGGGCGACACCGGTGCCGGCAAGGACAGCGGCTCGGCCTATGGTCCGGGTGAGGGGCCGGGCGGCGAGCGTCTCTATGACGTCGAATGGTATCGCGAGCCCACCCATGCCGAGCTCTCCACCTATGTCCCCGAGGGCGCGGCCACGCGCGGCAGCTGGGCGGAGATCGCCTGCAAAACGATCGCCGCCTACCATGTCGACAATTGCCGCTCGCTCGGCGAATATCCGGTCGGATCGGGCTTGGCTCGCGCAATGCGCCTTGCCTCGTGGCAGTTCCTTGTCCGCCCGCCGCGCCTCGGCGGCAAGTCGCTGATCGGCTCCTGGGTGCGCATCCGAATTACGTTCACCCGGGAAAAGAAGAAGGAGGATGAGGGGGCGGATCAGCCCTGATCGAACTGCGGCCCCGCCTCGTTCATCCCGTCCGCCAGCTTGCGCATCAGCCGGACCAGCTCATCGAATTCCTCCGCGCTCCAGTCCTGGAACAAGGTCAGCGCCATCCGCTCGCGCGCCGCGTCGACGGCGTCGGTCGCGGTCTTGCCGGCGGGCGTGATCGCCGCTTCGCGCACGCGTTTGTCGGCCTTGCCGGCATGGCGCGTGACGAGACCATGGTCCTCCAGTCGCGCGACCTGGCGGCTGACCGTCGTATAGTCCCGCCCGACCCGACCAGCGAGATCGACCACGCCGATCGGGCCGAGCCGCTCGATCAGCACCAGCAACGGAAACAGCGCTCGCTCCAGTGTCAGCCCCGCCGCTTCCAGCATCGCGGCATCGCGCTCCGGTTGCACCATCACCGTGACGATATCGATCAGCGATCGATGCAGCGCGGGCAGCGACCGGGAAATATGTGTATTATGCACTTTATTTGTTGACACGCAGCGCCTCCGCGAGAGATATGTGCATTATACACATAGGAGGCATTGATGGAAGACCGGAGCGATGTTGACGTCCTGATCTGTGGTGCCGGCGCGGCCGGCCTGACTCTGGCGATCGATCTTGCGCGGCGTGGCGTGTCGTTTCGGCTGATCGATCGTCTCGAGCAGCCCTTTGCCGGGTCGCGCGGCAAGGGCATCCAGCCCAGGACGCAGGAGGTGTTCGAGGATCTCGGCATCATCGACCGGCTCTTCGCGACCGGCGGGCTGTACCCGCTGCAGCGCGAATATCGGGACGATGGCAGTGTAGAGGAGAGGCAGGAAGCGGCGATCGATCCGCCGACCGCCGAGGAACCCTATCGCGCGGCGCTGATGGTCCCGCAATTCAGGGCCGAGGCGGCGATGCGCGACCGGCTGGCCGAGCTGGGCCACCGGCCTCTTTATGGCCGGGACCTGGAAGGCTTCGATCAGGATGCCGGCGGCGTTACCGTGCGCATCGCCGGACCCGATGGGCTGGAGAGCCTGCGCTGCCATTACCTGGTCGGCGCCGATGGCGGGCGCAGCGCGGTGCGTCACGCGCTTGGCATCGGCTTCCCCGGCAAGACGCTCGGGGTGCGCGCGGTGGTCGCCGATATCGAACTGGACGGGCTGGACCGTGACGTGTGGCACCGTTTCAACGAGGGCGACATGGCGCGGCAGATCGGGCTTTGCCCCTTGCCGCAGACCGATCTGTTCCAGCTCCAGGCACCGATCGATCCGGAGGGAGAGCCGGACCTTTCGGTCGAAGGATTGCAGCGCTTCATCGATGACCGGATCGGCGGGCGGGGCCTGACGGTGCGGTCGGTCGCCTGGGCATCGGCCTATAGCATGAATGCCCGTCTGGCCGATCGCTACCGTATCGACCGCGTGTTCCTGATCGGCGATGCCGCCCATATCCATCCGCCGACCGGCGGGCAGGGGCTCAACACCAGCGTGCAGGACGCCTATAATCTCGGGTGGAAGCTGGGCGCGGTGTGCGCCGGTGCGCCCGATGCGCTGCTCGACAGCTATGAGGAGGAACGCCGTCCGATCGCGGCCGGGGTGCTCGGCCTGTCCACCGACCTGCTCGAAAAGGCGAAACGTGGCGACATGCGGCGCGGGCGGGAAGTGCATCAGCTCGATCTCGGCTATCCCGAATCCTCGCTGTCGCTGGAAATACCGGCGCGATCCGGCGGGCTGCTGGCGGGCGATCGCATGCCGGACGCGCCGCTCCGCGGTGCCGGCGGCCAGCCCGTGCGGCTGTTCGATCTGCTGCGCGGTCCGCACATGACGTTGCTGCTCTTCGGCGCCGCGCGGGATCTTCCGGCGGCGCGCCCGGACCTGCAGTGTCGCGCGATCGGCGCGGACGGCGATATGCTTGACGACGGCGACCGGTTCCGCGCCCTGTGCGGCCTCGATACCGGCGACATGCTCCTCGTCCGCCCGGACGGCTATGTCGGCGCGATTATCGCGCGCGGGGAGCAGGGCGCGCTCGCCTGCTATCTCGCGCAATTCGGGATCGCGGCTGGGGGGTGATCAGGTGACCGGCCGCGGTGCGAACATCTCCCGCATCCGCGCCAGATAGGCGTCCTCGGTCGGCCAGCGCAGTTCGGCGAGCATGCGGCTGTCGGCCCCGGCCGGATAGCGGATCCTGTCGCCCTTCTCCGTCGCGGCCGCGAAGCACGCCTCCGCCACCTCGGTTTCGGTGCAATAGGCGGTCGGATAATCGGCCATCTTCGCGAAACAGGCCTGAGCGAACGGCATATAATCCTCGGGGATCAGGCCCGCCATGCGCGGGCCGCCATTGGCGGTGAAGTTGGTCGTCGGCGCATAGCCCGGTTCGACCAGCCGCGCCCTGATGTTGAACCCGTCCAGCTCATAGGCCAGCGATTCGGTGAAGCCTTCGACCGCGCATTTGCTCGCGGCATAGAGGGCGACCAACGGCATGACGCCGATCGTCGTGCTCGACGTCAGGTTGACGATCGCCCCGCCGCCTTGCCTGCGCATCTGTGGGATGATCGCGCGGCAGGTCGCGAACACGCCGAAACTGTTCGTCTCGAACACTTCGCGCACCACTGAATCCGGAGTCGCCTCGACGATCGAAGCCAGGCCGATCCCGGCATTGTTCACCAGCACGTCGATCGCCCCGAACGCCGCGACGCCCTTGGTGATCGCGCGGTCGATGCTGCCCGCATCGGTGACGTCGAGCGCCACGATCTTCAGCCGCTCCGACGGGGCGAACACACCCGGATCGGGGCGCCGCATCGTCGCGATCACGTTCCAGCCGCGCGCGAGGAAATGCTCGGCGATCGCCTTGCCATAGCCGGAGGACGTGCCGGTGATGAGGATGGTGCTGGTCATGTCGATGCTCCTGTCTGTTGCCGGCATCATAGACAGAAGGGCTGGACGTTCTATAATCGATCATCCGCAATTCATTATGGATCGTCCAGATGGATCCGCTCAGCGACGTCATCACCCTGCTCCGGCCGCACGCCGCCTTGTCCAAGCCGATCAGCGGGCGGGGGGAATGGGGCGTTCGCTATGCCGCCTATGGCGAACCGGGATTCGCCATCGTCCTTGCCGGACGATGCTGGCTCGCGCTCGACGGAGCGGCGCCGGTGCTGCTCGAACGGGGCGATTTCGTGCTGCTCCCCGCCACGCCCGCCTTCACGCTGTCCAGCTACCCCGGCGCGGCCTGTGTCGAGCGCGATCCGTCCGACCGCCCGGTGCGGCATGGCGAGCAGGAGGGAGAGCCCGATGTCGAGATGCTCGGCGGGGCGTTCCGGATCGATCCGGTCAACGCGCCCCAGCTGATCGCGCTGCTGCCGGAGATGATCCATATCCGCGCGGCCGATGGCGATACCGGCCGCCTCTCCCGCATCATCGACCTGATCGTGGAGGAGACCGCGATCGACCGGCCCGGCCGCGACATGATCCTGGAGCGGCTGCTCGAGGTCATGCTGGTCGAATGCCTGCGCTGGCGCGGCATCGGCGGCCAGGCACTGCCGGCCGGGCTGCTCGCCGGCATGCGCGACGCGGCGCTCGCCGAAAGCCTGCGCGCGATCCATGCCGATGTGCGCACCGGCTGGACCGTGGCCACGCTCGCCAGGCGCGCCGGCATGTCGCGCTCGGCCTTTGCCGCGCGCTTCGCCGCGACCCTTGGCTGCGCTCCGATCGAATATCTCGCGCGCTGGCGCATGGCCCTCGCCCGGGACGCGCTCAGTCGCGGCCGGACATCGCTCGATCGCCTTGCCACGGAGATCGGCTATGACTCCGCCAGCGCCTTCAGCACGGCCTTTCGCCGGCATGTCGGCTGCGCGCCCGGCGCCTTTGCGCGCGGGCGCTGACGCGGCGTCATTCGTCGAGCCGGCTCGACCGACAGCCGGAGCTGGTGCATTCGCGCGAGCGGTCGTTCAGCCAGTTGGTGCGCTCGATCGTCATGTCCTTGGCACAGACCAGGTCGACCTTGATCGAGTCGCCCTCGCTCAGCCCGCAGCGCTGGTCCCGCTGGCGGATCCAGGCGCGCTGCGACTGCAACAGCGTGGCGCGATCAGCCACCGTCAGCAGCGGGCGCAGCTTCTTGTAGGCGGCGTTCAGGTCGGTATCGGCCTGCATATAGACCTTGCGCTCGCAATAGACATTGTCGAACGCGGTCTTGGGATTGTCGCAGCTCGTCGCGCGGGCCTGGGGGAGGCCGGCGGCCCGACCTGACGTAGCCAGAGGCGGGGCGGCGGACAGCGCCAGCGCCGCCAAGGCAAGACCCATGATCGATGCACCGTTCCGCATGCTCATCCTCTCCTGTGGGGAAGCAGCAGCCTTGGCCCAGCGCTCCGGCTTCGTCAAAGCCTGTCTGCCGCAAAAGAACGAACCGGGCCGGACCGGACATTTAATAGGCGATTCACCGGGCAACGCCTTGATCTCGTCGTGTTTTCAGGGCGGCCTGAAGAAAATTTCATCTGCCGTTCATCTTCGCGCGGCTCTCGGCGTTACCAAAGGTTGCTGCACTGCAACCGACGATAAACAAGGGATCGCACCATTGCCCTATGTCGCCAGGCCCGTCCGCTTCATCGCCCATTACCTCGCGGCGCGGCCCCTCGGTTTCCTCCTGCTCACTGTCGTCGTGGTCGCCAGCGCATCGAGCTCGGTCGGCATCCAATATGCGATGAAGCTGCTGATCGACGCGATGGCCGCGCCGGGCCGCGTGATGGGGCCGGTGCAGACCGCGCTGATCGCGTTTGTCGGGCTGGTCACGCTGGAAAGCATCCTCGTGCGCCTCTCGGCCAGGCTGCTCTGCCGCCTGACGGTGTCGACCGGCGTACGGATCCGGCTCGACATGGTCAATCACCTCAGCGGCCATCAGCTGTCCTTCTTCCAGAATGAGCGGGCCGGCTCGCTTGGCCACCGCGTTTCCGCGCTCACCGGCTCGTTCAGCGCGATCACCCACCGCATCCTGATGGAGATCGTCCCGCCGCTGATCTCCTTTGCGGGCGCGGTGATCATCTTCCTGTCGATCGACGTGCGCATGGCCGTCCTGCTCGCCTTGTTCGTCGTGGTGGTGGGCGTGGTCCTGGTCGGGGTCGGCCTTGGCGGCGATGTCCATCACAAGGAATTCGCCCGCCGCGCCGGCAATTGCGGCGGCGAGCTGGTCGACCTGATCAGCAATATCTGGGCGGTGAAGGCCTTTGCCGCGCGCCGCCGCGAGCTCGATCGCCTGCGCGGCTTTTTCGAGGATGAAGCGGATGCCCAGCGCAAGGGCTGGTTCTTCGTCGAGCGCGTGCGCTGCCTTCATGACGTCGCGCTGGTCGCGCTGGTCGGTGCGACCCTGCTCTACGCGGTCAGCCGCTGGTCGGCCGGCAGCATCACCGCGGGCGATGTGGTGATGATCAGCTCGATGACTTTCCGCATGCTCAACGGCTCGCGCGATCTGGCGATGGCGCTGATCGATACCAGCCAGCAGTTCAGCTATCTCGGCGAGACGCTGGACATCGTCGGCAAGCCGCACAAGGTGGTCGATGCGCCGGGTGCGCCGGCCCTGCGCCGCGGCGCGGGCGCGATCCGGCTGGAAAACGTCACCTTCGGCTATGATCCGCACCGCCCGGTGCTGCACGATGTCTCGATCGACATCCCCGCCGGGCAGAAGGTCGGCATCGTCGGGGCGTCGGGTGCCGGTAAGTCGACCATCCTCCAGCTGCTGCAGCGTCTCTACGACACCCAGTCCGGCCGCGTGCTGATCGACGGCCAGGCGATCGACGGCGTCACGCAGGAGACACTGCATGAGGCGGTCGCGGTGGTGCCGCAGGAAGTGCTGCTGTTCCACCGCTCGATCCTCGAGAATATCCGCTTCGCCCGCCCGGACGCGACTGACGCGGAGGTGTATCGCGCGGCCGAGGCGGCGCATTGCGACGCGTTCATCCGCCAGATGCCGCATGGTTATGACAGCATCGCCGGTGAGCGCGGCACCAACCTGTCGGGCGGTCAGCGCCAGCGCATCGGCATCGCGCGCGCCTTTCTGAAGGATGCGCGGATCGTCCTGCTCGACGAAGCGACCTCGGCGCTGGATACCGGCTCGGAGCTCGAGGTGCAGGCCGGCGTCGCCGCGCTGATGGCCGACCGCACCGTGCTCGCGGTCGCGCACCGGCTGTCGACCGTCGCCACGTTCGACCGCATCCTGGTGATCGAGCATGGCCGCGTGGTCGAGGACGGCCCGCCGCAGCGCCTGCTGCGCGAACGCGGCGCCTTTCAGCAGCTCTGGGCGCTCCAGGCGGAAGGGCTGGAACAGCCGCCGCTCGAGGAGCCCGGGCGCAAGGCCCCGGTCCATGCCACGGCACCGGGCCGGATCGAGCGGCTGCTGATGACTGGCGCCCGTGCTCCGAACCGGGTCGGCCGGCGCTGGCAAAGTGGCTTCGCCCGGCTGCCAAGGCGGGAGATTTAGACCGGTCGCAAATCGATCACCACGGTCTGGCACAGCTCCCCGCTGCCCAAATCCTGGGTGTTGAACAAATTGGTGTCGGCCTTCAGCGCATCGACCAGCGGTTGCCGCGGCACCTCGGTCGGCGCGCCGTTCTTGCCGCCATGCTTGCCCGCCATGGTCGACATGACCGAGGTCATCCGGTCGGGTGTGCCCGCCTTGCCGCGCTTGCTGAAGCGGTTCCACATCGATTTCGGCGTCGCGTTGAGGCTGCCATGATGGCCGACCTTGTAGACGTCCACGCTGTCGAGCAGCTTGGCCATCGGGGACTGGAGCGCGAACATCCAGTTCTCCAGCTGCGCGTCGCCCGGGAAGAGCAGCTTCTTCGATCCCGCCTCGAACAACAGGATGACGCTGGTGTTGTTCATCGCATTGTCGAGCGCGGTGACGATGCCCAGCATCTGTTCGGCCTCGGCGGTATCGATCCGTTCGGCGACCCAGCGCATCTCGGTCGGCAGCTTCGATTTGCGAAAGCTGTCCGTGCGCTTCAGCCCGGGGAACAACATGCTGTCCGTGTTCGATGCCGCCGTGCCGTCAGCGCCCAGCGCCAGCATCGCCGGCGCGCGCAGCCAGAATTCGTCGGCATTCTTCGCTGCCTGTTTCCTGATCGTCTCGGTCTGCCGCAGGGTCGGCGGGCCGAGCACATGCACCTTCACGCCCGGCAGGATCTGACTGAGCTTCAGCTTGCAGCCGTGGAAGACATAGAGGTTGTTCTTCTTGTCGCCCGCCATGGTCGCCAGGTTCTTCACCGCGGAGACGTTCTTGATATTGTCCTCGCCGATGAAGCGCAGGCGTGATGCCAGCGGCCAGCGCGGGTCGAAGCCGTCCTTGCGGTTGAGCCGCTGCACGACCGATTCCGCCACCGCATGCATATTGTCCAGCGACTGGCGGCGCGCGGCGAACGCGGTCGCCGGGTTCACGCCCTCGGGGCCTTCCCAGTCCTCGGGCGCGTCGGGGGCCTCGGTCCATGGCTGGATCACGCGGCGCGGCTTCAGGCCGCGGATGACGTCGCCCGGACCCTTGCCGTCCGCCTGAGTCGTGAAGCCGCTGATATGGTCGGCATGGCGGTGCGTGGCGACGACGATGTCGAGCTTCCCGCCACAGCGCGCGGCGATGTCGTCGGCAATGCGCTTCATGTTCACTGCCGGATCGTCCGGCAGCTTGGTGGTGCCGAAATCGATCAGGATGTGCCGGGCGCTGCCGTCGTCATAGTCGAGGCGCAGCAGGAAACAGTCGCCGAACCCGACCTGATAGGCGTTGATCGTTGCGGTCACGGGGGTCGCGGCCATCGGTCAGCCCTCCATCCGCGCAAGATGCAGGTTCGCGAACCGGCTGCGCGCGTCGTCGCGCCGCCCGCTCAGCTGGCCGGTGTCGCGCAGATATTCGAGGCGGCGCTGCTGGCGCGGTCCGTCGAGCAGCGCGTTGGCGATGTGATATTTGACTCGCCCATATTGGTCGAAGACGACGACACCCCCGCCCAGGATATTGGCGCTGCTTCGGGTCGTGAAACCCTCGGGAAGCGGCTCCATCTTCAGCAGCGCCTGGAGCTCGGCGCCGAAGAAATGGCCCAGCTGGATATATTGGCAGATGGTTTCGCGGAACGGGATGCCGTCCGGATCGATCCTCAGCGAGGTGTCGATCGACACCACTTCGGTATAGCCCCGGTCGCTGATGTCGAGCGCATGGCGGTTCTCCCACAGGAAGCGGAAACACTCGTCCAGGTCGCGGGTCAGCGCCTCCGAATTGCTGCGCGAATAGCTGAGCGCGTCGGCCTGGTCGAACCGCCGCCAGCATCCTTCGGCGTCGCTCGCGCCGGCGGGCGGCAAGATGCCATAGGCGGCGAACGACGCCTTGACCGTGCCGCGATAGCCGAACCGGCTGTCGTCCGGCACCAGCTCGCGGTCGGCGGTCAGCAGGGCGGTGAGGAACTGGCCGAAATCCACATCGGTCGGTGGGCAATAATCGAGCGCCCGGATCGCCATCTGGAGCAGCTGGGCCGCCGCCTTGGCGCCTTCGTCGACGACCGCGGCGAGATTATAGGTCTCGCCCTTGAAGGTGCCGAGCTGCTCGATCCGGGCCGACCACAACGCGACAAAGGCATGCATCATCGCCGCGACCAGCACTTCGCCGCGATTGTGCGGCTCGGCCATGCCCGGCCGGTCGAGAATCGCCGGGTCGGGCGCGATCTCGACCGACTGGCGCAGCGCGCCGCGGCCGCCGCCCGTGGTCATGCCGATCTCGGCCCCGATGCCGAGCAGGATCGATCGGCGGATGGCATTGGAGGTGACCTTGTCCGCGTTGATGAAACGCAGCGGTTCGCCGGGGCCGGGCAGGGTGAGCGCCGGGTCGAGCCCCGCCACCACCACCTCGCGGAGCGAGAAGATCGACAGGATCGCGACGATATCCGCCAGCCCCTCATGGAACGCGGCCTGATCGGGGCCGGAAGGCTCGGTGTAGCGGGATCGCAGTCCGTCGAGCACCGCATGCGTGGTTTCGTGCGCCACGACGTCATGGCTCAGCGCGGTGAAGACCGGCTTGCCCGCGGCGTCGAAGAAATAGCCGAACATCAGCGCGCGGTCGGGTTCCGAATAAAAGGCGTTGGCGAGAGCGAAGGCATGCGGCGCGATGTGCAGCTGATGCCCGCCCGACGACCAGGACACCCGGCGCCCGAGCGCCCGCTCGAACAGGCCGAGCGTCCGCATCGCGATCGCGTAGCAATTCTGCGCGTGGAAATTCGGGTCGGCGAGCAGGCGCGCCTGATAGGCCGGATCCTGGATCGTCTCGTTCCTGCCCGGCGCGAACGGGTCGAGCAGCGCGCCGCCCGCGTCCTGATATTGTTTCCGGTTGGCATAGGCGCGGCGTTCGGTCGCATTGTAATCGACCACCTTGATCCTGTAGCCGGTCGGCCCGGCGGCAAGGATCTCGGCGGGCACGTCGACCTGGGCGAACGCCATCGGCCCGTCCTTGCCGATCCGCAGCGCGGGATCCTTCGCCACGATGGTGAGCTTGCGTACCGGTTGAAGGGCGGCCATGTGCTTGTCTCCCGGACGTGGAAGCGTACCGCAGCCTCTCCCCCCGGACAACGCCCTGATGGTGAGTTCCATCCTTCGGAAATGGGCTGGACCAGTTCGGCGCAGGCCGCGCCTGTGCTGCATGGGAGAGTGAATTGCTTTTCCTGTCCGTGTGTTGGCCGGAACGCGACTCCGCGCAAGGGAGCCGGCAGCCACGACGCCGAGCCGGGAAAACTGTCACCGGGAGTCGCTCCAATTCCCCTCCGGTGTCGCAGGCTCCGCTGACCCGCTCCCGTCTTCCCCATCTCACGCGCAGCGTGTACGGCAGGCGGCAATGAAGGCGCTCGCCGATCCCGATAAAGCGCTGGCCGCCGGCCTTGCCGCGATCCGCGCCCAGTTCCAGGTGCCGGATTCCTTCCCGCCCGCGGTGCTCGCCGCCGCCGAGGCCGCCGCGAAACGCGTGCCGACCGAACATGCCGACCGCACCGACCGGCCCTTCGTCACGCTCGATCCGGCCAGTTCGACCGATCTCGACCAGGCTTTCTGCATCGATCGGAGCGGCGCCGATCTTCTGCTCCATTACGCCATCGCCGACGTCGCCTGGTTCGTCGACGATGGCGACGCGCTCGATGCCGAGGCTTGGCATCGCGGCGCCACGCAATATCTGCCCGACGGCAAGGCCGGGCTTTATCCGCCGGTGCTGGCCGAAGGCGCCGCCAGCCTGCTGCCCACCGGCCCGCGCCCGGCGGTGATCTTCACCGTGCGCGTCGCGCCCGATGGCGCGGTGCATCTCGACGGGGCCGAGCGCGCCGTGATCCGCAGCCGGGCGAAGCTCGCCTATGACAGCGTGACCCCGGCCGACCTGCCCGCCGATTTCGACGAACTGGCGCGCCGCATCCAGGGTGCCGAGGACCGGCGTGGTGCTGCCCGCATCGATCCGCCCGAGCAGGAAGTCGATGCGATCGGCGAGGGGAAGTTCAAGCTGCTGTTCCGCCCGGTGCTCGACTCCGAGGTGAAGAACGCGGCGATGTCGCTCGCCACCAACCTGGCCATCGCGGACGCGCTCCAGGCGCACCGGACCGGCCTGTTCCGGGTGATGGCCGAACCCAATGAGGGCGCGATCAAGCGCTTGCGCCTCACCGCGCGCGCCTTCGGCCTGGACTGGCCGGCAACCGCGACGCTCGACCAGTTCAGCCGCAGGCTCGATCCGCGGAATCCGAAACAGGCCGCGTTCATGCTGGCGATCCGCCGCGCGGGCGAGGGGGCGAGCTACGTGCCCTTTCGCGAGGGCATCACCCCTTGGCACGCCGCCATGGCGGCGACCTATGCCCATGCGACCGCGCCACTCCGCCGCCTCGCCGACCGCTATGTCGTCCGCGCCACCCTCGCGATCGCCAACGGCCAGCCCGTGCCCGAGGTGGTGACGGCTGCCTTCACCCAGCTTCCCTCCGTCATGGCCCGTGCCGATTCCCTGAGCGGCCAGATCGACCGCGCGGTGATCGACATGGCCGAGGCCACGATGCTGCGCGGGCGCGAGGGCGAGGTGTTTCCGGCGGTCGTCACTGATCTCGACGATCGCGGTGCGCGCATGCAGCTGAGCGACCTGCCGGTGGTCGCGCGCATCACCGCCCACCATGTCGCGCCGGGCGATGCCCTGAACGTGAAACTGGTCGCGGCCGACCCCGACAAGAGGACGATCAGCTTCGAGCGGGTAGGCTGAGCCTTCCTCCCTGACCTTCCCCGGCGAAGGCCGGGGTCCAGTTGGGGGAGGTCAATTGGGTAGCGCTTCGCGCTGTTGCTCCCGCCTTCCCAACTGGGCCCCGGCCTTCGCCGGGGAAGCGGAAGAAACTGGCTCGATTCTAAATCGCCATCACCTGCCCTAACCTGTTCGGTCAGGCTGAAGGGATGTCGCGAAATGCCGGCAACGCCATACGATCGACGCGACCAAATACCGTTCAGGTCAAACACCACCAATTCTCGAAATTCGTCGAATAAAGCCCGTGAAATTCTCCACTATAGATTTTCACCGCCAGGCTCGATCTGTTGGATCGTGCACCGCACACCCGTAAAAATCTCCAACGCGCCCGCCGAAATGGCGCCCGAACCCCGAAAAATCGGGGTCGACGTTGGGTGGCAAAAATACCCGAATAGTTGCGACCACACCCCGATGGCGGCGACGCATTACTTCGTGGCCGACACGCTGTTCATACGCCGCGCCCGAATCGCGGACGAGGACTTGCGCTCTTCAGTCGCCCGCAGCGATCAGCGTCTTCACCGCCACGCTCGCATCCGAAAGCGCCGCAATATCCACCGGCTGCCCGCTCATGATCAGCTTCTTCCCCGCCACGAAATCGCCCAGCGCGTTGACGGCCTCGACCGCGACGATCCGGTCGCCGCTCATGTGGAAGATCGAGAAGCTGTTCTCCTTGTCCGGCGTGTGCCGCACGATCTGCCGGTCGGCGTCGAACGGCACGCCGGCGATCTGCAGCTTCAGCTCATATTGATCCGACCAGAACCAGGGCAGGTCGGGCGCGGGCAGGGGCTTGCCCATGATGTTGGCCGCCACTGCCTTGGCCTGGTCGACCGCATTGGGCACGCTTTCCAGCCGGAACATGCGGTCGCCATAATGCGGCATCGGCCGGCGCGTCAGGTCGCCGATCGCATAGATGCCGGGTACCGACGTCCGCCCCGCCAGGTCGACGATCACGCCATTGTCGCAGTGCAGGCCCGCCGCCCTGGCCAGCGCATCGCAGGGTGCCCCGCCGATCCCGACCAGCACCACATCGGCGGGCAGCACCTCGCCGTCGGACAGCTCGACCGATCGCACCTGACCGTCCTCGCCGTGCAGCCCTGCGACCGACACGCCCGTACGGAACGTCACGCCGCGGCTCGCATGGAAGCGGTGGAAGAAACCGGAAAGCTCCTCGCATGCCACGCGCGACAGGATGCGGGGCTCGCGTTCCAGGATGGTCACCTCAGCGCCCAGCTCGCGCGCCGAGGCGGCGACCTCGAGCCCGATATAGCCGGCGCCGATGATGACCAGCTTCGCGCCCCCGACGATCCGCGCACGCAGCGCTTCGGCATCCTTGATGTCGCGCAGCACATGCACGCCGCCGAGATCGGCTCCCGGCCCGTCGAAACGCCGCGCGACCGATCCGGTGGCGAGGATCAGCAATTCCCACCCGATCTCGCGCCCGTCCGCCAGCGTCACGATCTTGCGCGCCGTGTCGATTCCGGTCGCGCGCGCGCCGAGGATCGTCTCGATTCGGTTGGTCTCGTAGAATTTGGCCGGCCGCAGATACAGCGCCTCGAGCGTCGACCCGCCCTTGAGATAAGCCTTGGACAGCGGCGGGCGATGATAAGGCAGCACGGCCTCTTCGGAGATCATCACGATCTCGCCGTCATGCCCGGCCTGACGCAGCGATGCGGCCGCGTTCGCGCCGGCATGGCCGCCGCCGATGATCACGATGCGGGGTGCGGCTGTCGTCATGAAATTCTCTCTCCCCGTTCGGCTTCAGCGTGCGGAATACGGGAGAGCCGAAAATCTGGAGCGGGTGAAGGGAATCGAACCCTCGTCGTAAGCTTGGGAAGCTTCTGCTCTGCCATTGAGCTACACCCGCGAACCCGCTTTTCCGCCATTTCTGGCGTATCGGCCGGTAGCTTTCCGACATTTTCAGCCGGATCGCCTGACGCGCCGATAGCCCGGCGCGGATTTTCCTGCAAGCCGTGCCTAACTCACGATCGACGCCGCGACCGCGCCAAGAACCGTCGCCGCCGCCTTCGGATCGAGCCGGACCTGAAGGCCGCGCTGGCCGGCATTGATATAGACCAGCGCCTCGCCCAGCGCCGTCTGCTCGATCGCGGTCGGCACGCGGCGCTTCTGGCCGAACGGGCTGATCCCGCCGACATGATAACCGGTCAGCCGCTCGGCATCGGCCGGTTTCATCATCTCGGCCGCCTTTCCGCCGAACGCGGCGGCCAGCTTCTTCATCGCGACCTCGCGATCCGACGGCAGCACCACGCAGACGGGCTTGCCGTCGACCAGCGCCATCAGCGTCTTGAGCACGCGCTGCGGCGGCTCGCCCAGTGCCTCGGCCGCCTGGAGTCCGATCCGCTCGGCGCCCGGATCATAGTCATAAGCGTGGACGGTGAAGGCGATACCGGCAGCGGAAAGCGCGCGGGTTGCCGGCGTGGCTTTGGACATGACCGCTTATCCGTTGCGGCCGCGCTGCGGCGTGAACAGCGCCTTCAGCGATTTCAGGTCGGCATTGATCCATTTCGCATCGGCGGCGAATTTCTCGTCGCTCATGCCGGGCTGGCGATAGAGCGTCAGCATCACCTCGGCGCCGTCGCCATTCTGTACGACGCGCAGCGGGATATGGACTTCGCCGTCGGCGCCGACATCGACGAAATGGTCCATCACGCCATAGTCGTTATGGGCCGTGAAGCGGATGCGGATCGGCCCCTCCGGCCCGTCCGCCGTCCAGCCATCGCCTTCGGCGCGCAGATCGGATTCGGCGAGACCGGACGCCCATTTCGTGAAATATTCCGGCCGCCAGATCTCCTCGTACAGCGCGCGCCAGTCGCGATCGATCGAAACGCTATAGGTGCGGGCTGGCAACATCATGCTGTCCTTTCATGCCTGGAAGGTCGCGGCGTAGGTCTTGCGCAGTTCCGCCTTCTGCACCTTGCCCATCGCGTTGCGCGGCAATTCGTCGACCACATAGACCTGTTTCGGTCGCTTGAACGACGCCAGCGTGTCGGCCAGCGCCGCTTTCACTGCTTGTGCCTCGACCGCGCCCGGCGCCTTCGCCGCGATCACCGCGACCACGCCTTCGCCCAGGTCGGGATGCGGCACGCCGATCACTGCGCATTCGGCGACGCCCGCCATCTCGTCGATCAGCGCCTCGACCTCGGCCGGATAGACGTTGAGACCGCCCGAGATGATCAGGTCCTTCTGCCGGCCCGAAATGACCAGATAGCCGCGCTCGTCGTAACTGCCGACATCGCCGGTGATGAAATAGCCGTCGCCGCGCTTCTCCTCGGCGGTCTTCTCCGGCATCCGCCAATAACCCTTGAACACGTTCGGCCCGCGCACCTCGATCATGCCGATCTCGCCCTGCGCGAGCGGCGTGGCCGTCTCGGCATCGGTGATGCGGATCTCCACGCCCGGCAGCGGGAAACCCACGCTGCCCGGCACCCGGTCCCCGTCATAGGGGTTGGAGCTGTTCATGTTGGTCTCGGTCATGCCGTAGCGTTCGAGGATGGCATGCCCGGTGCGCGCGCTGAACTCGCGGTGGACCTCCGCCGACAGCGGGGCCGATCCCGACACGAACAGCCGCATGTCCCTGACCAGATCCTGCGTGAACTCGGGTCGCGACAGCAGCCGCGAATAGAAGGTCGGCACGCCCATCATCGTCGTGCATCGCGGCAGCAGCCGGATCATCGTGTCGAGATCGAACGCCGGCAGGAAGATCATCCGCGCGCCCGTGAGCAGGATGATGTTGGTCGCGACGAACAGCCCGTGCGTGTGGAAGGTCGGCAGTGCGTGGAGCAGCACATCGTCCTTCGTGAAGCGCCACAGATCGACCAGCGTCTCGGCGTTGGAGGCGAGATTGTCGTGCGTCAGCATCGCGCCCTTGGAGCGCCCGGTCGTGCCCGAGGTGTAGAGGATCGCCGCCAGCTCATCGCCCGCGACATCGACGGTCGCGAAGTCGGCGGGCATTGCTTCTGCAGCTTCGATCAGGCTGCCGTCCCCAGCCTTGCCCAGGGTCATCACATAAGGAACGCCGATTTCCCGGCACAGCGGCCCCAGCACCGGCTCGTTCGCCGGGCTGCAGATGAACAGCGCCGGCTCGGCATCGCGCAGGAAATAGTCGAGTTCGCGCGCGGTATAGGCCGGGTTGAGCGGCAGGTGGATCGCCCCGATGCGCAGGGTCGCGAGATAGACCAGCAGCCCTTCCGCCGACTTGTCGACCTGCATCGCGATCCGGTCGCCCCGCTCAATGCCCATCGAGACGAACAAATTGGCGATCCGCCCCGTTGCCGCGTGGAGATCGGCATAGGTGATCGTGCCGCCGTCCGGGCGGATGATGAACGGCGCGTCGGATCGCGGCGTGAAGGCTTCGACGAACCGGTTGTAGAGATTGGGCATGAGCTCTCCGCTTTTGTCGCCTGCTGCCTATCGCGCCGCGCGCGGCGCGTCACCTTTCTCTCTTCTCGCGCGTTGAGGTGCCCATGCAGAAACTGTGGTTCATCACCAACACCGCCTCCGGCACGGCGACGGCGGCAAAAGCCACGGCGATCGAAGCCGTGTTCGCCGAACATGACCTGCAACTCGTCGGTCGTACTGCCTTTCCCGAGGACGACCTGCCCGACGCCGATCGCCTCGATGCCGAGGGAGTCGACACGGTCGTGCTGTTCGCCGGCGACGGCACGATCAACGCCGCGGCCTGCAGGCTCGCCGACTGGACCGGCGCCATCCTCATCCTGCCGGGCGGCACGATGAATCTGCTCGCCAAGGCGCTCCACGGCAATGCCGATCCCGCCACGATCGTCCATGCGGCGAAGCAAGGGGGCAGGCGGATCGCATTGCCCTATGTCGAGGCGGGGCCGCACCGCGCCTTTGTCGGGCTGATCCTCGGCCCGGCCGCCACCTGGGTCCGGGCGCGCGAGCTGGTGCGGTCGCGGCGGCTGCGCGGGCTTGGTCGGGCGATCCTCGCTGCGTGGCGCCGCACCTTCTCGCGCGGGATCCGGCTGGAAGGCGTGCCGGGCCTGCGCCACCACGCCCAGGCGGTGTTCGTCACGCCCGAGCCCGACCATCTCGACGTCGCCGCCGTCGACGCGCGCGACTGGCGGTCGATCGCCGCGCTCGGCTGGGAATGGCTGACCGGAGACTGGGTCGCGGCGGCCCAGGTCACTGAGGTCCAGGCGACGCGGCTGCGTATCGCCGGGCACAAGCCGGTCCAGGCGCTGTTCGACGGCGAGCCGGTCAAACTCGATGCCAATGTCACCATCACCGGCGGCATCGGACGGGAGATGTTCATCGCGACCGTGGAGGCAGCATGATCCGGCTGTTCCATGTCAGCGACGTTCATTTCGGCCGCGAGGATCGCGCTGCGATCGCCTGGTTCGACGGGCTCGTGCGCGCCGAGCAGCCCGACGCGGTGATCATGACCGGCGATCTCACCATGCGCGCGCGGGCGCACGAATTCGCCGCCGGCCTCGCCTGGCTGCAGGGGCTGGGCGTGCCGGTGACGGTCGAGGTGGGCAATCACGACCTGCCCTATTTCAATCCGATCGCGCGTTTCTTTCGTCCCTATGGGCGGATCGGCGCGATCGAGCGTCTGATCGAACGGCCGCTCGACCTGCCCGGGGTGGCGATCGTCCCGATGGTCACGACCGCGCGCGCGCAGTGGCGGCTCAACTGGTCCAAGGGTCATGTCAGCACGCGCGCCTTGCAAAAGGCGCTGGCGCTGGTCGAGGCAGCGCCCAAGGATGCGCTGGTCTTCGTCGCCTGTCACCACCCGCTGATCGAGGCGCATACCCGCATGACTTCCTCGACCCGCAACGGCGCCGAGGCCTTCGCGGCGCTGGCGGCAGCGGGCGCGAGCGCGGTGCTGACCGGCCATGTCCATGATCCGTTCGACGTGGCTCACGAGGCGGCTGGCCGCAAGATTCGGATGATCGGGGCCGGCACCCTCTCCGAACGCACCCGCGACTCGCCGCCATCGTTCAACGAGATCCGGATCGAGGACGCGCGTTTCGACGTGGTCCTGCGCACGCTCGGGCCCGAGCCGGATACCGTGCTGCCAAAGGAAAAGGTGGAGTAGGGCGTTTTCCCTTCCTTCTTCCCCGGCGAAGGCCGGGGCCCAGTTGGAAAGGCTGCTGTGACGCGCAACGCGAACCAGAACTGTCCCCCGACTGGGCCCCGGCCTTCGCCGGGGAAGGAACAAAAAAAGCCCCCACCTAACTGATCCGCTACCTCCCGCCTTGACTTCGCCTCCATAATCTGTAATTTCTGATTTAACAGAAATGACCGGAACAGGAGGAAGAAGTGGCAAGCATCGCGACACCTCGAAGCCCCGTTCCGCAGCACGCGCCGCGCACCGGCGTCACCGTCATCGACCCCCGTTTCCGCCAGTTGCTCGGCGAGGCGGGCTGGGCCAGCCTCCCGCCCGCCGTCCGCGCCCGGTTCGGGCGTAAGGCGCTCGCGACTCAGACGATCAGCTATGTCGGCGAGATCGTCGAATGCCGGATGAGCCAGCTCGGCTGGCTCTTCGCCCAGGCCTGCCGCCTGGTCGGCGCGCCGTTGCCGCTCACCACCGATACCGGCGTCGCGGCGGCGGTGTGCGTGACGGAGGATGCCGGCGGCGGCGGCCAATTCTGGACTCGCCAGTATAGCCGCCACGCCGGCTTCCCCCAGGTGATCCACAGCTCCAAGCGCTTCGCGGGCCCCACCGGCATCGAGGAATATCTCGGCATGGGCTTCGGCATCGCGCTCACCCTGCGGGTCGAGAACGAAGCGCTCTATTTCGACAGCGATCATTATTTCTGGCGCCTCGGCCCGCTCCGCCTTCGCCTGCCGCGCTGGCTGAGTCCCGGCCGGCTCAGCATCGGCCATATCGACTGCGACCATGGCTGGTTCGCCTTCACCCTCGCGCTCGACCACCCCTGGTTCGGCGCGCTGGTCCATCAATGCGGCCTGTTCACGGAATATCGCCCGGGAGAGGTGGCATGAACGACCGGTGTTCGTTGCCGCACCGATCGTCAGGGATTGACGCGCGTCCCCGTCATCGTGCCGCCGCCCTGATGGAGCACCACGCCGGTTGCCTGGCTACCCGGGTCGGCGGTGAACACGACCTGAGCATCGACCACCCGCCAGAAAAAGTTGAGCGGTGCCTCGGCGAAGATCGGGAAAGCCGGCTGGCCGGTGAGCTGCGCTTTCAGCCCCGACCCATCGCGCGTGACGGTCATGTCGAGCTGGGCGGTGAAGCGATAACGTCCGACGACCCGATCGAGCTCGGCGGCTGGCAACTCGATCGCGGTGCGTGTGGCGACCGGCTTTGGCGCCGGCGGCACTGGAGCGGGCGGCGCCACCGGTGCACCCAGCAAGAGATGAAAGGCAATGTCGCTGATCGACTCCTCGATCGCCGCATTGGTGAGGACTACGGCGCCACGCCGCCTGGCTGGATCATAGGCCATCGCGGTGCGGAACCCGCCCGTCCCGCCGTCGTGGAAGACGATGTCGCCGGAGGACGTCGTCAGGACCATCCAGCCGAGACCGGTGGCGACGTGGGGCGAGACCCCCGGCCAGCGTTTCGCCAGCATCGCCTTCATCGCGGGCGCGAGCGGAGAGGCTTTGGTGCCGATACTGGCGTCGAGAAAGAGGAGCAGGTCGTTGACGGTCGATCGTATCGCCCCGGCCCCGGCCAATGTCGGCAGGTCCCAGGCGCTGGTCGGCCGCATATATTGGTCATGACCGATGGCGAAGCGTGCCTTTTGCGCGGGTGTCAGCGTGATCGTTGTGTCGCGCATGCCGAGCGGGATGGTGATCCGCTGCTTGAGCAACGTCTCGTAATCGGTGCCCGTCCGCCGCGCGAGCAGATAGCCGAGCAGCCCGACACCCAGGTTGGAATATTCAAACTGGCTGCCAATGTCCCGCGTCAGCGCATAGCGGCCGAGAAAGTCGAGCAGATTGGCCTCGCTGTAATCGGCATAGGGATTGGCCGGATCGGCAAAGGAGAGATTGTCGGGCAGGCGTGGCAGCCCCGAGCGATGCGTCGCGAGATCCTCGAGCGTGATCTTCCGGCCGGCGCGCATCGGCATCTTCGCGCCGGCCGGAAGATATTTCTCCGCCGGATCGTCGAGCGCCACCTCGCCGCGCCGGACCATGTCGGCGAGCAGCAGCGAGGTGAAGACCTTCGACATCGACCCGATCTCGAACAATGTCGTGCCGTCGAACGCCGCCGCGCCCGCTGGGCCGCGGCCGGTGAGATGGTGGCCCGAGGCGTCGGTTATGCCGATCACGATCCCTTCGCCGGCGCGACCGGCAATGCGTCGATCGATCAGCGAGTCGATCGCGGCCTTGTCGGGAACCGCCCAATTGGCGGGCAAGGGCTTTGGCGGTGCGGGCGCGAGCGATTCCCTGGTGCCGGCGCTCAGCGAGAGCGGCCAGTTCTGGCCCAGCTGGCTCCAGGTGCCTGACCAGCTTTTCGCCGCGTCATTCCAGGTCGCTTCATAATGTCCCTTCACGGCGGGTACGTCGAAGGAGAGGCTGCCCGATGCAGCGGCCAGATTGGCAAGCGGCATGCCGAGCGCTTGCTGATCCAGGCTGTCGAGCGTCCCCGTCAGTGCACCGCTTTCGGCGGCGGCGATATGGACGGCCTGGCGAAGCTTGACCGAGACGTTCACCTGAAGCGTACCCGTCCAGTCGCCTTTGGCGTCCTGCGCGGATGCCGCCACGGGCAACAGGATGAGTCCGAGCAGCACGAGCCATCGCTTCATCACGGGAATCATGCCTTTCTGCCGCCTGCCTTATGAGCTGTCGTCATGGTGCGGCTCACGGGTCCTTCGGACGGGTCCGAAGCCACGACACCATGTGCGGATAGGACTCTTCGCCGCGTTCCGCCGCCGGGCGCTTCTCCAGCGTCATCCCGTAATATTGCAGCATCGGCACGGCGAGATACCGGCCCTCCGCGAAATTCTCGAGCAGCGAGTCACTGCCGCCGCGATAGCCATGCTCGTGGAACACCACTCTGGGATCCAGCTCCATCGCCAGCGCCGCGGCATAGGACCAGGCGATTGCCGACATCTCCTCGGCGGGGTCGGACCGGATCTCGCTGAGCGTGGACCGCTCCTCCGGCGGCGTCACGGCGACGTGTCCCGCCTCGTGCAGCAGATCGCCCGGCCATTCGAGCCGCGCTGGATCATAGACGACCGCGCCGTTCCGGATCGTGATCGCGGGAAGGAATGAGGCCTCGGGGACTGAATCGGTTTCCACCGGGATGCCGACCTGTTCGATGAACGTCACGATGCGGGCCGTTACGGGATCGTGCAAAGCCAACGCATTTTCTCCGTCTGATTTCCGGGGAAGCTAGCCCAGCGCCTCGCGAAAGGGGAGAACGAAAAAGGGCGGCCCGTTGCCGGACCGCCCCATTTCGCGAAATCGAGAACGACTTAGCGCTTCGAGAACTGGAAGCTGCGGCGTGCCTTGGCGCGGCCGTACTTCTTGCGCTCGACCGTGCGGCTGTCGCGGGTCAGGAACCCGGCGGCCTTGACGGGCGCGCGCAGGATCGGCTCGAACTTGGTCAGCGCCTGGCTGATGCCGTGCTTGACCGCGCCGGCCTGGCCCGAAAGCCCGCCGCCCTTGACGGTGCAGACCACGTCATACTGACCGTCACGCTCGGCGACACCGAACGGCTGGTTGATGACGAGGCGCAGCGTCGGACGTGCGAAATACACTTCCTGGTCGCGCCCGTTGATCGTGATCTTGCCGGTGCCCGGCTTGATCCAGACGCGTGCGACGGCGTCCTTGCGGCGGCCGGTCGCATAGGCGCGGCCGAACTTGTCGAGGATCTGCTCGCGCAGGGGCATCGGCTCGCGGACGACGACAGGAGCGGCGGGCGCATATTCGTCACCGGCGAGAACCGTCGACGTGGCTGCGACCGGTGCCGGCTGGCTGGTCAGGGTCGCGAGATCGGAAAGGGACTGACGATTGTCGGACATCAATTGCCCACCTTGTTCTTGCGGTTCATCGAACCGATGTCGAGGACTTCGGGGTTCTGCGCTGCGTGCGGATGCTCGCTGCCCGAGAAGACGCGAAGGTTGCGCATCTGCTCACGGCCGAGCGGGCCGCGCGGGATCATGCGCTCGATCGCCTTTTCCAGGACGCGCTCCGGGAAGCGACCCTCGAGGATCTTGCCCGCTGCGACGCCCTTGATGCCGCCGGCATAGCCGGTGTGGCGGTAATAGATCTTGTCCTTGAGCTTGTTGCCCGTGAACCGGATCTTGTCCGCGTTGATGACGATGACATTGTCACCGCAATCGACATGGGGGGTGAAGCTCGGCTTGTGCTTGCCGCGCAGGACATTGGCGATGATCGAGGCTGCGCGACCGACCACCAGGCCGTCGGCATCGACGATATGCCATTTCTTCTCCACCTCGTGCGGCTTTACCGACTTGGTGGTCTTCATCAGCGCCTTCATGGGGCCAGACCTCTTTCGTTCAAACGACATGCGCCGCCCCCACGGGACGGCGCTGATGGCGGGCTAATGTGAGGAAGGCCCAAAAAAGTCAAGCGAAAGGCCGGTTTCATGACGGGTATCAGGATACCGGCACGGTTTCCTCATAGATCCAGTCGCCGACCGCCGGGTCGACTTCGGCCTCCCAGGTTTCGATGACGGGCAGGTCGTAGCTGTGCTGCGCCATGATCGCCGCCTTCAGCGCGGCGACCCGGTCGCCGGTGGTCTTGAACAGGACCGCCATCTCGTCGTCGGTCTCGACCTTGCCCTGCCAGCGATAGATGGAGCGGATCGGCGCGATCGAGGCGCAGGCAGCGAGGCGATCCTCGATCATCGCCCGCGCAACGCGCTCGGCTTCGTCGGCGCTGCCGAAGCTGGTCCGGACGAGCTGGATTCGGCTCACCGCGTCGCGCGGCCGATCGCATGCGCGGCGAAGGTCGCAGCGATCAGCGTCAGCGCGGCATTGGCCTGATGCGCGATCGCGATGACGATCTGCACCCCGCTGAGCAGGGTCGCGATACCCAGCAGGATCTGCAACACCACCAGCCAGACGAGCATGCGCCCGGCGATGACCCCGCCCTGGCGGATCGCCCGCAGCGCCAGGATGATCAGCGCGGTCGCCGCGACAAACGCGAACCAGCGGTGGATGAACTGCACCACCACCGGATTGTCGACCGCGTTGCGCCAGATCGGCTCGATGAACGCCACGCCCGCCGGGAAGAGGGCATTGCCCATCAGCGGCCAGCTCGAAAAGGCGTAGCCCGCGTCGAGCCCGGCGGTGAAGGCGCCGAACATGATCTGGCTGAACAGCAGCGCGAGCGCGACCACCGCGAGCGGCTTTAGCGAGGCAGGGGCGGCGAGGCGGCTCTCCGCCAAGGCGCGCAGGTCGAGCGCGGTCCAGACCAGGCCCGACAGGAGCACCAGCGCGGTGATCAGGTGCACCGCGAGCCGGACATGGCTGACATCGGTACGTACCGACAGGCCCGAGGCGACCATCCACCAGCCGATCGCGCCCTGAAGCCCCCCCAGCGCAAGCAGCGCGACCAGACGCCAGCCATAGCCGGGGGGAATGCGCCGGCGGACCGCGAACCACAGCAGCGGCAGCGCGAAGGCCATGCCGATCAAGCGGCCGAGCAGCCGGTGCGTATATTCCCAGAAGAAGATCGCCTTGAACCCGGCCAGCGTCATGCCGCTGTTGATCTGGGTATATTCGGGGATGCGTTTGTAATGGTCGAACTCGGCCTGCCACGCCGCATCGGTAAGCGGTGGGATGATGCCGCTGATCGGCTTCCACTCCGTGATCGACAGGCCCGACTCGGTCAGGCGGGTGATGCCGCCGATCACCACCATCAGCACGATCAGCCCGGCGACCGAAAACAGCCACACGGCAAGGGCGCGCGGCCGCGATGGATGGGCGAGCGAAGAGGCCTGAAGCATGCTCCGCCTCTAGCCCCATCGCACGCGCGCGTCGATTCAGGATTGGGATTCGGGATTGCGACGATCGGTTCGTCGAAAAATCATCGATGATATATTGTAACTTGCGCTATGCTGTGCCAAATGACCCGCACAATGACAACGCATGTCCATTCCCATTTCCCCGCTTTTGCGTGGCTCGAGTCGCGGTTCGATCGATTCGCGATCGGCCTGTCCGGGCTGTGCGCGGTGCACTGCCTGGCGAGTTCGGTGTTCCTGGCGCTCGCGGCATCGGCCGGCGGCCTGCTGCTCAACCCGCTGTTCCACGAGATCGGCCTGACCGTCGCGATCGGCTTCGGCGTGCTGGCGCTCGGCCGCGGCATCTTCGCGCATGGCTATATGATGCCGGCGGTGGTCGGCTCGCTCGGCCTCGGCATCATGGCGGGTGCGATCACCATGCCGCATGACGGCGGCACGGAGACGGTGTGGACTCTGATCGGCGTCGCGATCCTCGCACTCGGCCATGATCTGAACCGCCGGGCGACCTACTAGGACTTTACTTGCCGCGGGGGGCGGCAGTGCCTAAATTGAACCCCATGGCCGCACATCATCACCATCACGAACCGCAGGGCGCTGACCTTTCAAAGGCAGCGCGCGAGACGCTCGAGAAATCGGGCGAGCAGTGGACGACGATGCGCGCCCAGATCTTCGAGGCGCTCGCTGGCTTCGACAAGCCGGCAAGCGCTTATGACATCGCCGAGGCGGTATCGAAGACCGAGGGGCGCCGGGTCGCGGCGAACAGCGTCTATCGCATCCTCGACCTGTTCGTCGGCGCGAACCTGGCGCGGCGAGTCGAGAGCTCGAACGCCTATGTCGCCAATGCGCATCCGGATTGCCTGCACGACTGCATCTTCCTGGTCTGCGACACCTGCGGCCAGACGACTCATCTCGACAATGATCGCATCACCAGCGGCGTTCGTTCAGCCGCCGAGGCAGCCGGCTTCTCGCCGGTTCGGCCGGTGATCGAGGTGCGCGGCAAATGCGCCGATTGCGAGCATGAGGACGCCGCTTAAACCAGCGGCTTGCCCATGCGGACGCCGGGGACCGGTGCACCTTCCGCCGATAATTTCATCACCCGCTCGATCGGCGCATAGCCGCAGGCGAGATAGAGCGGTTCGCCGGCAAGCGTCGCCATCATCTCGGCCCGGGCGAATCCCGCCTCCCGAGCGGCCGTTTCGCACAGCCGCAGCACCAGCCGGCCCACGCCGCGCCGCGTGAAATCCGGATCGGTGTACATCGCCCGGATCCGCGCCGCGTCCGTCGCCGGATCGAGCAGTTTCGGGTCGCGCAACGCGGCGCTGTGATCGCCGCCATAAAGCGTCGCCCGGCGACTCCAGCCGCCGCACCCCGCCAGGCGGCCCGTCGTCTCGACCAGGAAATAGGTCCGGTCGGCGATGAGCTGGCTGTCGAGGCCCATGCTCAACCGGCTAGCCGCTACTTCTTCGGGCGACAGGAACGGACGTTGCAGTGCCTCGATCGCGCGGTCCATCAGGATGCGAATCGCCGGAATGTCGGCTTCGGTGGCGAGGCGATGCGTGAGGTCCATGGTCGGCAGTGTCACGATCCTGTGCACATGTCGTCAAGAAGCACTCGCAACCGCCACAACAATCGACACACTTCTTCGCGTCCGCTAAGCAGGCGCGATGTCTGACGTTCCTTCGACCCCGTTGCTCGACACGGTTCATACGCCCGCGGATCTCAGGGCGCTTTCCCCGACCCGGCTTCGGCAGCTGGCCGACGAGTTGCGGGCGGAGACGATTGCGGCGGTGGGGGTGACGGGGGGTCATCTCGGCTCGGGGCTGGGTGTGGTCGAGCTGACGACGGCGATCCATTATGTGTTCGACACGCCGCGCGACCGGCTGATCTGGGACGTGGGTCACCAATGCTATCCGCACAAGATCCTGACCGGGCGCAGGGACCGGATCCGCACCTTGCGCATGGGCGGGGGGCTGTCGGGTTTCACCAAGCGCAGCGAGAGCGAATATGACCCGTTCGGTGCGGCGCATTCGTCGACCTCGATCTCGTCGGCGCTTGGCTTTGCCATCGCCAACAAGATCAAGGACCAGCCGGGCAAGGCGATCGCGGTGATCGGCGACGGGGCGATGTCGGCGGGCATGGCCTATGAGGCGATGAACAATGCGGAGGCCGCCGGCAACCGGCTGATCGTGATCCTCAACGACAATGACATGTCGATCGCGCCGCCGGTGGGGGGCTTGTCGGCCTATCTGTCGCGCATCGTGTCGAGCCGGGAGTTCCTGTCCTTGCGCGAGCTGGCGCGGCGCCTGGCGCGCAAGCTGCCGCGGCCGCTGCATTCGGCGGCGAAGAAGACCGATTCGTTCGCGCGCGGCATGGCGATGGGCGGGACCTTGTTCGAGGAGCTGGGCTTTTATTATGTCGGCCCGGTCGACGGGCATAACCTCGACCAGCTGATCCCGGTGCTGGAGAATGTGCGCGATGCTGAGGAAGGCCCGATCCTGGTCCATGTCGTGACCAAGAAGGGCAAGGGCTATGCGCCGGCCGAGGCGGCGGCCGACAAATATCACGGCGTGCAGAAGTTCGACGTGATCACCGGTGCCCAGGCCAAGGCGCCGCCGGGGCCGCCGGCCTACCAGAATGTGTTCGGCGCAGCGCTGGTGGCCGAAGCCGCGACTGACCCGCGCATCTGCGCGATCACCGCGGCGATGCCCTCTGGCACCGGGCTCGATGCCTTTGCCCAGGCCTATCCCGATCGCTTCTTCGATGTGGGCATCGCCGAGCAGCATGCGGTGACCTTTGCCGCCGGGCTTGCCGCGCAGGGCATGCGGCCATTCTGTGCGATCTACTCGACCTTCCTGCAGCGCGCGTACGATCAGGTCGTGCACGACGTGGCGATCCAGAACCTGCCCGTCCGGTTCGCGATCGACCGGGCCGGCCTGGTCGGTGCCGACGGCGCGACGCATGCCGGCAGCTTCGATGTGACCTATCTCGCGACCTTGCCCAATTTCGTGGTGATGGCGGCCGCCGACGAGGCCGAGCTGGTGCACATGACGCATACCTGCGTCGAACATGACAGCGGGCCGATCGCGGTGCGCTATCCGCGCGGCAACGGCACGGGGGTCGATCTGCCCGAGACGCCCGAGCTGCTCGAGATCGGCAAGGGCCGCATCGTGCGCACGGGGCACAAGGTGGCGATCCTGTCGCTCGGCACGCGCCTTGGCGAGGCACTGAAGGCGGCCGATGCGCTCGATGCGCGCGGTCTCTCCACCACGGTTGCCGACCTGCGCTTCGTCAAGCCGCTCGACGAAGCGCTGATCCGCAAGCTGCTGACCACGCATGAGGTGGCAGTGACGATCGAGGAGGGGTCGATCGGCGGTCTCGGCGCGCATGTGCTCACCCTTGCCAGCGATACCGGACTGGTCGATGCGGGGCTCAAGATCCGCACCATGCGCCTGCCCGACATCTTCCAGGACCAGGACAAGCCCGAGAAGCAATATGCCGAGGCCGGCCTCGATGCCGATGCCATCGTCGATGCCGTGCTCAAGGCACTCCGCCACAACTCGGGCGGTGTCGTCGAGGGTGCGCGGGCATAGTCGGCGATATATCCGACTAAAGACCTCAAGCTGGTGGTATTTCAACCGCGCGACGGCGCCTGTTTTAGCGATCGGGTTACCATTCGCTCCTAGGGGCGAGGGATGGCACGCGATTATCAATGGCACCGCGCGGAAGTCCGCAAGCGGCGGGCGAAGGACTGGAACAGCCGCCCCGACCCTGAGGTGCGCCCGCCCGGACCCTGGTTGCGCATCGGGCTGATCGTCGCGATCGGCGCCCTGTCAGGCCTCGCGATCTCGCTGGGGATCAGCGAGACAGACCGGTCGCGATACGACCGGTTGATGAGCGGCGTCGGCCTCGCCGCGCCGGAAGACCCGGGTGCGCCGCGCGGATGAGACGAGCCGATGCGTGCCCGCGCCTTCCCACATTGACCGGCGATTGCCCCGGGCTCACAACCACGCGGCCATGGCGGCGGCCGGATGCGTATCGCGCCGGCCGGGCGCCTGGACGATCTAGGAGAACGCGATGCGACTGATCCTGCTCACTCTCGCCGCGGCGATGACGACCACGCCCGCACTCGCCGCCGATCCCGTCCCGCTCACGGCGACACTCGCCGGCAGCGCCGACAGCGATGCCGACGGGACTGGCAGCGCCAAGGTGACGGTCGACACGACCAAAAACGAGGTCTGCTACAAGCTCACCGTATCCGGCATCGAGCCGGCGACGATGGCGCACATCCACAAGGGTGCGGCCGGCGTGTCCGGACCAGTGGTGGTGCCGTTCGACGCGCCGACCAGCGGCAGCTCCGAGGGCTGCAAGCCCGTGACGGCCGAAGTCTCGGCCGCGATCGCAGCAAACCCGGGTGACTATTATGTCAACGTCCACAACGCGACCTTCCCCAAGGGTGCGATCCGCGGGCAGCTGAGCAAGTAAGCCAAGCCGAACTGGACAGGGCCCCGGAAGTTTTTCCGGGGCCGGTCACCGCTCGAGTGGAGCTGGTGAAAAAAGCACCCGTAAACGGGGCTCTCGATGCGCGGCGGAACCGCGCACCCATTTTCAGGCACGTACATAGGCACCGGCGCGATAGGCGGCCGGGCCCATAGATGGTGCAGCGCATCGCGAATCAAATCGAATTTGGCGCGCCAAAATCTTTGTCCAGCATCGCCCTCCAAACGCCTGAAAAAGGCTGATTTCCGCCACGTTTCATTCATCGGGGCGACAGAAACCGTTGCCCTAGAGCCGCAGTTTCGACCCGTGCCCGGCTTATTTGCCCCGCAGTGCAACGCAGCCGGAACTGAGGGGTTGGGACGAGCCTCGGCGATGTCGGCATGCGTAAGGCGTCCGGCCCCCGGGGAGTAACAACAAAGGTGTACACCATGCGTAAGCTTTTCATCGTGACCGCCGCGGCGGCCGCATTCGTCGCCGTCCCCGCCATCGCGCAGGACAATGGACAGGCGGACACAGCATCCGACGGCAGCCGGCCTTCGCGGATCGAGCCCTATGTCGGCGTGACGGGCGGCTGGGAGCAGTTCGATAACGAGCGCAACGCGGGCATCCCGCAATCGGTAAACCGTCACGACCGCCTGAACGGCGCGCTCGTCCAGGGCGTCGCCGGCGTCAATGTGACCGTGGCGGGGCCGCTGTTCGTCGGTGCCGAGGGCAATGTCGCGAAGGGCGTCTCGGGCGATATCGACTGGGAATATGGCGCGGCCGGCCGGGTCGGCGTGCGCGCCGGCCAGAACGGCCTGTTTTACGGCAAGGTCGGCTATCAGTGGGTTAATTTCGACAAGTTCGGCGACAATAGCCGCGACTATCACGCGATGACCTATGGCGCCGGCGTCGAGGTCGGCACCAAGAGCGGTATCCGGGTGCGCGGCGAGGTCAACACCTTTGGCGCGGCGCACAGCGTTCGGCCGATGGCCGGACTGGTGAAGGCTTTCTGAGCCACTTGCGATCGTGAGGCAGGGGCGGGTGCGGCGAGGGCCGTGCCCGCCCTTTGCGTTATTTCCCTTCCGATAGCTGGAATTCGGTCGGAACCGGGATGATCTCATACACCGTGAGCAACGCCGATTTGTCGACTGGCGCCAGGGTCAGCCGCCAGCGGAACGGTGCGATGCGTTCCACTACGCCCAACGCGCTCTGGCCGGGCACGGCGCCGTAGATCGGCGCCCTTGCCTGACCCAGGCCATAGGCGCCCAGGAACACGAACCGGGTGTCGTCATCGGGATAGAGCCAGCCCGAGGGCCGTTCGGTGCCGGTCTGCTTGGTGAAGGACTGGCCGTCATCCTCCCCGCCCACATAGCATAAGGTCGGGGGAAAGGTGCGATAAGCGGGCACGCGCCGACCGTCGCCGCCAAGCTTCACCACGCGGCAGCGATAGGATCCGGGCGGCAGCGCCGGATGGCCCAGCGCCCGGGTGGGATCGAGCAGCGCGCCCTCCCGCGCCAGCGCGGTCGCGAAGCGCGGCCTCGCGGCGGCGAGCGCGGTCGACCAGAAGGCCCGGAAGGTATCGAGTCGTTCCGCATCCTCGGCGACGATCAGGCGCTCCCATTGCTTGTCGGAGGGCGCGGGCAGCTCGACGAACACGCTTGGTTTGCGGGCATGCGCAGCGGTGCGCGCCTGCATGGCGGCGCACCCGCCAAGAGTCGCGGCGAGCAGGAGCAGGACTAGCCGAGCATCGCGGTGCATGATTCTCCCCCCGATGGACGAGCGTCACCCTACATGATTCGAGCCGATTCAAGGAGGGTGCATTGCAGCAACGGGCGCAAAAACGGGTCGCGATGGCGTATTGTCCATGAGGCGGATTGTCCGCGCGGGCACTCTGCTCACCCGTGAAGGCCGTGTGGCAACGCCTCTGAGGTTCTTTGCTCAGCCGCCCGGCTTCTCCCATTCCATGATCAGGAACCAGGGGACCCGCCGATAACGGGCGATCGACTCGCGGTCGCCGCCATAAGGCGCAGGTTCCGCGAAGTGCCGCAGCAGCAGACCCTGTCCGAGCAGCAGCGCCATGTAGCTTTCCAGCGGCCGGTGCCAGTTGCGGATGCGGATGCCGCGCCACGCGACCCAGTCGGCGCGTTCCTCGAGATAATGGTCGATCGAAAAGCGCGGATGGCCCTTCCAGTCGCGTGTCCATCCCTCCGCCTGTCCGGCCGTGTTGAAGCTGGTGAGGTTCGCGATCAGCAGCGATCCGCCGGGCCGGAGCACCCGCGCCATTTCCGCGATGGCGGCGGCGATATCGGGGATGTCGATCAGCGAGAGATAGCTGACCACCAGATCAAACGAGGCGTCGGCGAAATCGAGGCTTTCCGCGCGACCGATCCGATAATCGCCGTTGGGGTCCCTGTATCGCGCCTGGCTGATCAGCGACTCGGTGGGATCGACGCCGACCGTCGATATGCCCTTTGCCCCCAGCATGCGGCAGAAACGCCCCTCGCCGCAGCCGACGTCCAGTGCGTTGGCAAAACGGCCCCCTTCGACCCTCGCCAGCATCGGCCGGTCAAGCACGCAGGCGCGGCCGAAATCGCCGATATCGCCCATGTCGGCGATCCAGGCCTCCGCCGAGTCAGTCCAGCCGTCCGTCACCATGCCCCCTTCGCCACCCGATTGATCGGAGTGTGGCTCTCCTAAAGCATCACGCGTCACGCGCCCACAGGCCGCCGAACAATCAACGGTGACGGCGATCCAGCGCTATCGTGGCGAGTCCGTCGGACTTTCGTCGCAAGTCATGCCGCGCTGCGGCAGATCCGGATTACCCTCGTTTCCGATCTTGCGATGGAGGCACCGCATGAAGTCGTTCCAATTCTCCCTGGCCCCGGACCAGCTGTGGCAGGCGATCAACCCGATGAGTTTCTACCAGCCCGGCGCGCAGTTCGGGTTCATCAACATCGATCTCGGCGCGACGCCGAGGCCCGATATCGAGCAGGACATATTGGACGAGGTCGGCAGCTATGGCCGCCAGCTCGGCCGGATCGGCGATGCGCTGGAAGTGCTGATCCGGCGAGTCGACCCGGCGGGGCTGAGCGCCGAGGAACAGGACGCGCTGGATATCGTGCAGGGGCAGCTGGCCGAGATCCGCAGGATCAAGCGACGCGAGCGCGTGCAGGATCCGGCATAGCGCCCCCGGGCGGGCATCATGCCTCCGCGAGGATGGTCCGCCGCGCGAGCAGTCCGGCGTCGAATTCGAAGATCAGCTCGACCACCGGCGCGGCGGCCGGGTTCCCGGTGAAGGGCGCGCCGGTGCAGAACAGATTGGGCATGCCATCGTCGCACCACAGGTCGACGGGCAGGTGCGGCTGCGGGCGGCCATCATGCACGACCCGGTCCTTGCCCACGCCGCCGCGCAGGGCGGCCAGGGTAAAATCCCGCTTGCCCGCGATGGTCAGGTCGATGTCGATCTGGAAATGGGCGGGCGATTCCATGGTGCTGGCGCGATAGGCGGCCAGTTCGGCGAGCGTGAGCACGGCCCCCGGCGTTCCGGTCATCGGCTTGATGACGTTCGCATACAGCCGCACCAGCCTGCCCGAACGGCCCTCCAGCACCGGCCCCTGGGCGATGGTCTTCGCGGTGAGGAGATAGCGGAACCAGGCGCCGAACTCCTTCCCCGCCCGCGCCGCCTCGGCGGCGAGGCGGATCGGCTCGGCGCCGGTGCAGTTGCGCAAGACGGGGGCGTTGCGGCGCTTGATCTGTACCTGGCCCGACGACCAGGCCGGCACGCGCGCCGAGCGGATCGTGGTCGCGATCACGATGGCGTCGGGGCGATCCTGCACCGAGAGGACCAGACCGGCGCCGAGATCGCTCGCCAGGTGTGACCCATGCTGAGTCGAATCGCCTGGCCGGCCGCGGCAGAAGGACAGGGGCTGGCCGCGCAGGATGTTCCAGTTTGCCACGCCGCCACCCCGGGCAGTGCCCGCATCGGTGTTCTTCAGGACGGTGAACACGCCGTTCGCATAAGTGACATTGGTGCCGTCGACGAAATTATAGCGGCTGCCGGTCGGTATCGAGGGATAGCAATATTGCGCCTGGGCGATGCGGCAATGGTCGAAGACCGCCTCGTCGCAAAAACCGTATCCGCCGGAAAAGCCAAGCCGGCCGATGTCGCAATTGGTCACGCTCAGCGCCTTGCCGCCGATGCCGAGCAGCGCGATGCTGCAATCCTCCAGGCTGACCCGGTCGACGCTCGCGCTTTGCACCGCGATGCCGGCCGGCATGCGGCCGCCGCGCCGGACCGATCTCTTCACCAGCTTGTCCGGCTCGCTGTGCACGCGCTCAATGCAGCGTTCGGCCAGGAAATCCTCGCAGATGCTCTCGGCGAAACCGGGCGTGTCGCAATCGCGGAAGGTGAGCTTGCGTCCCATCGCCAGGATATATTCGCCATGCCCTTCGCGCAGGTTGCGGCAGGTGAGCCCGATGAAACTGTGATCGATATCCCAGGAGAAGCCCCTGTGATCGAGCTTGTAGAGGCGTGATCCGTTCCAGCTGTTCAGCGACAGATAGGAAGCGAAATCCGGCCGGTAGTGATGGGTGAGCGGCCGATCGAAGGTCACGGCGCCGGTGACCGGATCGACTGTCCTGAGCCGCACGAAATCGAAGCGGTAGAGATTGGGCGGATAACCCCAATATTGGATGTCTTCGCCGGCGATCATCACCATCTCGCCCGGCGCATAGTGCCGCAGGTCCGCGGGTGTCGTCACCATGACCCTGGCATCACCCTTCTTCGCGGCACGGATCAGCGGGTTGGCGGCGTTCCGATAGAGTATCGTGTCGCAGCCGACCGGCCAGGGAAAGCCGTTGGGCGCCGTCTGCACGAAGGTTGCGCCATGCGCCGAGAAGACCAGGGTCGAGATGCCCTTGAAACAGTCCAGCGCGACGGTCTGATCGAAATGATAGAGGCCGGGCCGCACCGTGACATGCACCGCACGCCCCGCCGCCGATTCGGCGCGCGCCCACCGGCCGAACGCGTTGAGCGCGGCGGAGGTGGCGGCGCTGCTCGATTCAGGCCCGTTCGCCACGGCGCCGAATGTGTCGAGGCTGATCGGGCGAGCGGCGCCCTGGCGGGTGATGGTCATGCGTCCCTTTCCGGCATGGTGCTCGCGACGGCGCTACGGACCGTGCCATGGCTCTCGCCTGAACGCGCGGCGGTCGCGGCGGGCAGCATGATCTCCGCCAGGCGGCGCGTCGCGGCCGGGAAGGAATGCGCGGCATCGTACAGCGCGCGCGCCGCCGGATCGAACGCCGGCAGGTCGGCCGTCGCCGCGTCCGCGATCGCGGCCAGGAAGCCGGCGGCGTCCTCGGCCAGCCATCCGCAAGACTGCACCGCGCGGTCATAGCCCGAAAAGGCCTCGCTCGTGCCGATGATATGTTTCCCGAACATCAGCGCCTCGGCAATCTTGGTCTTCATGCCCGATCCGTCGAAGATCGGCGCGACCACGCAGTGCGCGCCAAGATACCATGGCGCGAGATCGTCGACCCCGCCGACGATCCGCAGGTTGGGCGATTCGCCCAGCGTATCCCGCAGAGCCTCCATACCGTGCCCGATCACCATGGTCGGCAGCGGCGACCGGGGTGCGACCTCCCGCGCGAACCATTCGATCCCGCGCCGGTTGGCGTAGAAGGCGCCCCCGACGAACAGCAGATAGCGTGCCCGGTCCGGCGCCATCGCCGGGCGCGGCGCGGGAAGCGCGTCGTCGAGCGCGATCGGCGCGATATGGTCGGCGCCGCGCCCGTACAGCCGGCGCAGGCCCTCGCTGTCGCGCGCGGACAGGCAGATGATCGCGTCGCTATGGCGCACCGCGGCGCGCTCCGCGGCCCAGGTGGCGGCGAGCAGGGCGAGGGAGAGCGCGGTCCGCTTGGCCCGGGCGGCGCCCAGGAAGAAGCGCGCCTCGACATTGTAGAAGAAGGTCACCACCCGGACCTGCGGATAGGCGCGTTTGATCGGCGCGACGACATGGCCGAGCGTCGAGCCGTCCACGAACACCTGCCCGGCGGACATATCGCCGACCCGGGCGACGATGCGGGCGATCGCATCGGGGTCGAGCCCGCCAAGACGCCCGCGCAGGGCATCGGCCAGGCTCGGGGCGGGCTTCTTCGTCAGCCGGTGCACCGCCAGGGCATCGCCGAACACCGCCGCCAGCGCGCGCGCATTGAGCCGCGACAGGAGTTCGCGCCCGCCCGGCGGCGCATCCGGGTCCATCAGCGTGACGAGGAGGAGCGGGGCGGGATCGGCGGGCATGCCTGCCGGGTCTACGCTAGACGATCGCCTTGGGGAAACGCGGTCATGAGGCAGTGAGAGCCTCGCTGAGTCAATTCAGATGAACCGGCAAGCTTCTCACCGTGCGTCGAATGTCATCATTCCGTGACGCGTTCCGCTCATGGTCACATCCAAAATCAGCGTCATAGATCAAATCCGAAGCCGGCCCGATCCATCGTATACTCGTGCCCCCGGCGTCGGTGACGTAAGGAACCCCCTTGGGGCACGGCGTCTCCAATAGTGCCCGCGCACTTGAATCGTTCAGTGGCACTGCCTTGGCGCGAAACGGTTCGATACGCGCGAGAAGGTCGACGAACTGGGATTCGGTAAGAGAATATGTTTCGGCGCGCCCGTTCGGCCAGGGTGGGAAAGATTGAGTCCGGCTCGACCCTTGCCGGTTCGCGGTCGCGACCGCGGGCATGCCTCCTCTAATTCTTATTTCGACGCGATCGATCTGCGGCTGCGATCTCGGAGCACATCCACCGATCACGGTCATTATCAATAGGCCGAGTGCATATCTCATCTTTGGGGGTATGCCTGACGCGAGCGCTGAGAGCCACTCGACATGGTCATGTTTGAGCTTTCACGCGCGGACAGGCAGATGATCGTATCGCTATGGCGCACCGCCGCGCGCTCCGCGGCCCAGGTGGCGGCGAGCAGGGCGAGGGAGAGCGCGGTCCGCTTGGCCCGGGCGGCGCCCAGGAAGAAGCGCGCCTCGACATTGTAGAAGAAGGTCACCACCCGGACACGCGGATAGGCGCGTTTGATCGGCGCGGCGACATGGCCGAGCGTCGAGCCGTCCACGAACACCTGCCCGGCGGATATGTCGCCGACCCGGGCGACGATGCAGGCGATCGCATCGGGGTCGAGCCCGCTAAGACGCCCGTGCAGGGCATCGGCCAGGCTCGGGGCGGGCTTCTTCGTCAGCCGGTGCACCGCCAGGGCATCGCCGAACACCGCCGCCAGCGCGCGCGCATTGAGCCGCGACAGGAGTTCGCGCCCGCCCTGCGGCGCATCCGGGTCCATCAGCGTGACGAGGAGGAGGGGCGCGGGCTCTCGGGCGGGATCGGCGGGCATGCCTGCCGGGTCTACGCTGGACGAGCGCCTTGGGGAAACTATGCCATGGCCTCCAGTCCGGATTCGGATGGCGTTCCGTTACCAACGATGAGAAACAAGCGGGGGAACCGCCGGAACAGCCTGTTATCAGTCGGGGCGGGATGGTTGAATCAAGGGCGACTGCTGAAAATGTCATGAGGGTCACTGACATTTTCGGATTTGTCTGTCGGCATTACTTATACATATATTTCAATAAGATAGATGCATCTTGGACGGTCGATCGTGTCAGCGAGGGGGAGAATCGATGAAAGCCTGGATCATCGCACTGGCCACGCTGGCCGCCGTCCCGATGAGTCAAACCGTGGCGGCGCAGGAAGTGCCGGCGGCGATCTTCACCGATCCGGCGCGCGATGCGGCGCACCCCGCGCGGATGGAGGTGCTGCATATCCCGAGCGGCGGCGTGGCGATCAACGGGCTGGCCTATGTCGCGGCCGGGGTGGGGCCGCATCCGGTCGTGCTGCTGTGCCATGGCCTGCCCGGCAACGAGAAGAATCTCGATCTGGCCCAGGCGATCCGGCGCGCCGGGTGGACGGTGATCACCTTCAACTATCGCGGTTCCTGGGGCAGCCCCGGCAGCTATCGCTTCGCCAATGATCTCGAGGATGCCGATGCGGTGCTGGCCTGGCTGCGCACCCCGGCGAACGCCGCGAGCCTGGGGATCGACCCGAAACGCATCGCGATGGTCGGGCACAGTCTGGGCGGGTGGGTGACGGCGCTGACCGCGGCGCATGATCCGGCGCTGCTCGGCGCGGCGCTGATCTCACCCGGCAATATCGGCTTTCTCGGCCATATGCCGCGCGATGCCGCGACCGCCGCCTTCACCGCCAACGGCCTGGAGGCGCTGGCCGATACGAGCGGCGCGATCATGGCGGACGAAGCGATCGCCCATGCCGACGGGTTCGATTTCGTGAAGGCCGGCCCGCGCCTCGCCGGCACCAGGCTGTTCGTGCTGACCTCCGACGACGGCCTCGCGCCGGAGGCCGACCTGCTGGCCGCCGCGGTGAAGGCGGCCGGGGGCACGAAGCTGACGACGCTGCATGTCGCGACCGACCATAGCTGGTCCGACCGGCGCATCCGGCTGGAGAGCGAGATCATCCGGTGGCTGGCGGGGTTGGGGCGGTAAGGGCGCGCGCATGAGCAACTGGGCGGAAGGATATACCCAGCGCGAACTGGACGACGCGCAATCCCGCTACGACCTGCGGTTCCCGCCCGACCTGATCGCGCTATTGCTCGATCGCCGTCCGCGCGAAGGCTATGATTGGGCGACCGAGAACGACCGTATTCGCGAGATGCTGGCCTATCCGTTCGAGATGCTCTCATTCAACGTGGAGCATGGTCTCTGGTGGCCCGACTGGGGCGACCGTCCGGCGAACCAGGATGAGCGGCTGGAAGTCGTGCGGGATGCGCTGGCGCGGGCGCCGCGGCTGATCCCGTTGATCGGGCACCGTTTCCTCCCGGAGGAGCCGGGGCTGGAGGGAAATCCGGTCTTCTCGATGCACGGGTTCGACACGATCTGTTACGGCGCAAATCTGGACCAGTATTTCGACAACGAGTTCAACGGGCGATATGTCATCGGTGCGGCGAGATATGTTCCGTTCTGGTCTGATCTTGTCGAGAAGCCCGATTTGGCATTTGAAACTCCTGGGCGGCGCTAGTTAGTAAACTGGCACCGTAATCCCAGTCTCCAGCGATGCGACGCTCCGGCACGGATGGGGCGAATATCGTGAAGGCGAAGCGGGCGAACTCGACGGTCAACGCGAGCATCAGCGCGACGAGCAGGAATTCCAGGATGGGCAGGTAATCGTTGAAACAATCGTCGAACTGGCCGGTGAATGTTCGCCCTGCGCAGCGATAGTCGCGCCGTGCCCACATGCCGGCACCGAAGGCGATCGGATAGGCGAGCCACATGGCAAGGCCGAGGAATGCTGCGGCGTGGCGTTTGCGTTCATCCTTCAAGGTCGTGAGGGTAGGCGGGCGATACAGGGGAGATCGAGCGGAGATGCAATCGAGGCATCAAAGGGGCGCTGCGGCACTCATCGCGCTGGGCAGTTTAGTATAGTGTCCCCGAAATCCCTCAGGTAGGCTTATAAGAACCATAGAGGCTCATAGATATATTATCAAAAATCCAACTCAGGTGCTAATTCTGCCCCTTTTTCTTCTTCTATTTGTGCTTGATTTGCGACCTCGCGATCCTCAATAAGCCTTCTTGCTAGGGTATCGGCAAGTTTTGCTACTTGAGTTTCCAAGTCACCTGCGCGATCATAGTCCAATCCGCCATATTTCGCATCTTCCGAGAACCACCCGGGCTCAACGTCTGAGAACCGAATGGGAAAAACGCTTCCTGTTCCGAAACGCTCACGAAATTGATCAGATTCGAATTTGGTCCAAATTCTCTTTGGAAATTCAGGGCTTAATATTGGCACAACGTACCGCGCTTCGGATCGATAAATGGGTGAAAGATACTCCTCCACGTTTTGGCCTAAGATTAAATGCTGTTCATCAAAATCGTAAAATACATTTATCTCTCTCTCGGTAAGCGCCTCGGCTAATGCCTCAGCTAATTCCCTGTTTTTACCTGAAAATGACAATGCAAAGTCATATTTTCCTTTAAAATAATCTCCGGCAAATCCGCATTGCCGAGTAAAGGCGCGCCAAACAATATTCTTCAAGTAAAAGAGAAATTTTGGGTCTTCAACGCCAAGAACTGCGGTTTCCTCGTCATAAAATAAAATGCTGTGAAACATTGCTTCTTTGTCAGGATCGTTGAGGAGGCCCATAAGAAAGCCCTTGTCTACGACTTGACCGACACTTCCTTTCATATCTTTATGAGCGTTCATGGCTTCTCGAAGATCTAGAGCGCCTTCATCGCTCTCTGAGAGCCATCTCAAGATATGTAAATAGGGCGCGCGACCTTCCCGTCGCAGCTTCGTTCCGCGTGCGAAAGAGACTGCCGCTTTTTTGAACTGCCGACCTAACTCCCCCATCACTTCTTCGATCACACTATCTATCGAAGAATCGATGACCTTATGTTCTTTCATCGTTTCGGTGACGCCCGCAGAAGCGCAAAGCTTATGGCAAAGAAGTTGAGCTATTTGAAAACTTCCTTCTGCTCGCTCCGCAATTGCCTCTTTATTAGTAATTGTAACGTTTAGTGCTTCATCGCCCTTCTTAATTAACTCAATAATTTTTTCAGGGGAGTTGGCTTCAAGTCTAAATATATCTATTCTTAGCCCCAGGTCGTAGCCATATTGGATAAGGGGATCTCCCGCCTTATTAATCCCGATGAGTACAAGCTGCCTTCCTTCGTCGGCCGTATCGGCCAATACTTTCATGAAATCAGATAGAGCGCCCTTTCGCTCTTCAGACAGCCGATGAAAATCGTCGACTACCACTACGCCAAAGTCATTAATGTCGGGGAGCGCGTCGATAAGCTCCAAATCGGCTGGTCGTCGTGCGCTTAAGACCGTAGGTTTTGCATCGAGTTTTAACTCTTCCAAAACCTTCGTTACGATCGTTGTTTTCCCAATGCCAGAAGGGCCCTCCAGGACAATACATCGTCCCGGCGTCCGGATACCGACAAGTATTTGACCATACTTATCCGGCGTGACGTAGGTGTACGTTGGCACGCCGGAAAGCTTATATATTTCCTCTAGGAACGGCACTGACTACCCCCGCTTATGATCTCACTCCGCCGCCACGCCAGCCTGCGAGAACATATCCCCGCCGCCCGCCGCATCCCCGGCATCCTCATTCGCAGCCTTGCCCGACTTCGCCTTCTGCCGCTTGTCGAACCCGTCCCACACCTCGTTCCAGTTGCCGCGCGTCGCGGCCTTCGAATATTCCGTCGCGCGCTGTTCGAAGAAGTTGGCGTGCTCCACGCCGTTGAGCAGCGGGGCGAGCCAGGGCAGGGGGTGTTCGTCGATCATGTAGATCGGCTTCAGGCCGAGCTGGCCCAGCCGCCAGTCGGCGATGTAGCGGATATACTTCTTGATCTCCTTGGGCGTCATGCCGTTGACCGGGCCCATCTCGAACGCGAGATCGATGAAATTGTCCTCCAGCCGCACGGTCGTCTGGCACATGTCCATGATGTCCTGCTTGACCGACTTGGTCAGGCAGTCGCGCTCCTTGCAGAAGGCGTGGAACAGCTTGATGATGCCCTCGCAGTGCAGGCTCTCGTCACGGACGCTCCACGACACGATCTGGCCCATGCCCTTCATCTTGTTGAAGCGCGGGAAGTTCATCAGCATCGCGAAGCTGGCGAAGAGCTGAAGCCCCTCGGTGAAGCCGCCGAACATCGCCAGCGTCTTGGCGATGTCCTCATCGGTGTCGACGCCAAAGCCCTGCAGATAATCGTGCTTGTCCTTCATCTCGCTATATTCGAGGAAGGCGCCGTACTCGCTCTCGGGCATGCCGATGGTGTCGAGCAGGTGGCTGTACGCCGCGATGTGCACCGTCTCCATGTTGGAGAAGGCGGCGAGCATCATCTTGATCTCGGTCGGCTTGAAGATGCGGCCATATTTCTCGTGATAGCAATCCTGCACCTCGACATCCGCCTGGGTGAAGAAGCGGAAGATCTGGGTGAGCAGGTTGCGCTCATGGTCGCTCAGCTTCTGCGCCCAGTCGCGGCAATCCTCGCCGAGCGGCACTTCCTCCGGCATCCAGTGGATCTGCTGCTGGCGCTTCCAGAAATCGAACGCCCAGGGGTATTCGAACGGCTTGTACTGCTTGCGGGCTTCGAGGAGCGACATGGAGGATCCTTACAGTTACGCGGTTCTAGCGGAAAAAATTGAGGTAGAGGAGGCCGGCACCAGCGATGGTGAGGACGATCCCCAGGCGGAAATAATCGGGCGGACGCTTCAGCGTCCTCGGGTCGAGCGCGCCATTGGCCAGGCCCGCCTCGTTCCTGCGATCGAGACGGTCGCGCAGCTTCGCGCCGAAGACCAGATAATAGACCCCGCAGCCCAGCATCGCCAGATCGAGCGCGCCCGCGACCCACTCGCTGGTGGACCAGTGGCTCATGATGCGCCTCCCAATTTGGAGAGGTCCTCGATGAGGAAGAAGGAAAAGAAGGCGATCATTGCGACGCCCAGGAGCCTGGAACCGCGTGTCGCGGTTCCGGAAAAACTGGAGGTGCCGGTTGCCCATTGGACCCCGATCAGAATGAAGATCGAGGTGCCCACATGCTCGGTCCAGCCGGGACGTTCGGTTTCCGGTACCGTCCAGGTGAGGAATTGCACGCCCACGATGACCGCAAGGATGAGGCCCAGTGCATAGTCCAGTGCGCTGAGCTTGCGCGGTGTGTGATTATGTTGAGCAAGCGCGGTTTCGATGGAGCGCAACTCTTCGAAATAGCCGTCGTTGCCGCGTGACAGCCGGCGTTGATGGCGGCGTTCCAGCCAATGGCGGTGCAGCGCGCCCAGCGGTTCGGCCAGCTTGCCGATGATCACCATCAGCGCGATGAAGCCGACTCCCAACGCCATGGCGATGGCAAGAAAGACCGGTGTGCTCACGACCCCGCCCCCCATGAGTCGAGCGCCCAGGCGAAACGCCCCAGCAGCAGCGCCAGCGCGATCAGCATGGTGCCGGCGATGCGGCGGCCATAGATCGCGCCCTCGCTCCGCGCCGGCCGCGTGAACACAACCAGCCCGCCGATCCCGGCGGTCGCCGCGACCGCGGCCATGATCAGCGGCGCGCGGTTCATCCGCGGTCCCGCCGCACATAGACCGTCTTCGATCCGCGGTGCGATCCGACGCCGAGGAAGACGATGCCGACGAAATAGCCGAAATCATACCAGCCGCCATTGTTCGGCACGGCATAGACCGCGACGTCGGGCATGAAGAGCGACAGGATCCAGGCGACCGGGAAGATGAAGCCGTGCCACACGCCGAGCAGGAAGCCGGGCGCGGCGGGCTGCACCGCGGAGCCGATCTGGTGCGCGCAGGCCGACAGGCTCGCGGCAAGCGCGAGGGCGGCGAGAAGGCGCAAGGGGGCGCGGCTCATGCGGCCGTCCTCCGGCAAGAGCCATCAATGGACGGGCCGGGGCCCGTGGCGGGAATCAGGCTGGAAGGGGCGATGGTCACCAACATGGGTCGGGCCTCCGGGCTTGCATCGAATCGGCATTGCGTGCGTTGTGAGCCCGCATCCGTAACCAAGGAGAAATGCACATGGCCGACGCAAGCGCAATCAAGGAACATATGGAAGTCATCGGCGCCGACGGCGTCCATGTCGGGACCGTCGACCATGTCCAGGACGGCCGCATCAAGCTGACCAAGGCCGACAGCGGCGAAGGCGCCCATGAAGGGCACCATCATTTCATCCCGCTCGGCCTGGTCGCCGATGTGGAGGGCGATAACGTGCGCCTCTCGGCCAATGCCGACGTCGCCGTGACGTTCGAGGAAGAGGCCTGAATCAGGCCGGGAGGCGGTCGCCACTGCGATCGCCTCCGTCATTCCCGGCACCGGGTGGCGTTTAACGGCCAGAGCAAGGGCGACCGGCGCGTACATCAGCGCTCCGGCGGCGCTTCGGTCTGAAGGCGACGCGCTTCGGTGACTGGCAGGCCGGCTTCGGTCGGCACATAGATCAGCGAGGCGCGCGTCGATTCCAGCGCCTGAATCTGCAGATAGCGCAGATAACCCTCGGGCCCGCCAAGGCTGTTCTGCAATATGGCATTGGCCTGCGCGGCGCCCCGCGCGCGGATCACTTCGGCCTCGGCCAGCGCGATCGCGCTTTCCTTCTTGGCGCGCGCCTCCAGGATCGCGACCTGACGCGACGATTGCGCCTCCGCCAGCGCGGCCTCGCCCGCGAGGCGCTGCGAATAGACGCGATATTGCGGATAGCCGAACATGAAGACCATCAGCAGCAGGACACCGCCGAGGATCCCCACCGCAATACAGCCCGATTTCTGATCCATGCCGCTATCCTCGATGCTGGGCCGTCACCGACCGGCTATCGGCGCCGTGGCGGTCCGACAGCCGATGATCGGCGGGCTTATTGGCAGGCCAGACACTCGTCATAATCCTTGGACTCGACCTGGATCTCGCGCAGGTCGATCGTGTTGTCGGCCTCCACGCCCCCGGCGAAGCCCGCCCGCTGGATGCTCTTCGAGCGGAGATAATAGAGCGACTTGATGCCGAGCTCCCAGGCGCGGAAGTGGAGCATCAGCAGGTCCCATTTCTCGACGTCCGCCGGGATGAACAAGTTCAGCGAGGCCGACTGGTCGATATAGGGCGTGCGGTCCGCGGCGAGCTCGATCAGCCAGCGCTGGTCGATCTCGAAGCTGGTCTTGAAGCAGTCCTTCTCCTCCTGGGTGAGGAAATCGAGATGCTGGACGCTGCCGCCCTGTTCGAGGATCGAGTTCCACACCGCATCCGAGTTCTTCGACTTCTCGATCAGCAGCTTTTCCAGATACGGGTTGCGGATCGACCAGGAGCCGCTGAGCGTCTTGTGGGTGTAGACATTGGCCGGGATCGGCTCGATGCAGGCCGAGGTACCGCCGCAGATGATGCTGATCGACGCGGTCGGCGCGATCGCCATCTTGCAGCTGAACCGCTCCATCACGCCCATATCGGCCGCGTCGGGGCAGGGCCCGCGCTCGATCGCGAGCTGCATCGAGGCTTCGTCGACCTGGGCCTTGATGTGCTTGAACATCTTCAGGTTCCAGCTCTTGGCCATCGCGCCTTCGAAGGCGAGGCCACGGGCCTGGAGGAAGCTGTGATAGCCCATCACGCCGAGGCCGACCGAGCGCTCGCGCATCGCCGAATAGGCGGCATGCTCCATGCCGGGCTCGGCGCGGTCGATGAAATCCTGCAGGACATTGTCGAGGAAACGCATCACGTCCTCGATAAAGCCCTTGGCGTCCTTCCACTGGTCCCAGGTCTCGAAGTTGAGCGAGGACAGGCAGCAGACCGCGGTGCGATCGTTGCCGAGATGGTCCTTGCCGGTCGGCAGGGTGATTTCCGAGCACAGGTTCGAGGTCGAGACCTTGAGGCCCAGGTCGCGGTGATGCTTGGGCATCGCCTTGTTCACGTGATCGGCGAAGATGATGTACGGCTCGCCGGTCGCGAGGCGAGTCTCGACCAGCTTCTGGAACAAGGCGCGCGCATCGACCGTGCCGCGGACCGATCCGTCCTTCGGGCTGGTCAGGTTCCACTCCGCGCCCTCGCGCACGGCCTCCATGAAGGCGTCGGGGATCAGCACGCCGTGGTGCAGGTTCAGCGCCTTGCGGTTGAAGTCGCCCGAGGGCTTGCGGATCTCGAGGAACTCCTCGATCTCGGGGTGCGAGATGTCGAGATAGCAGGCGGCCGAGCCACGGCGCAGGCTGCCCTGGCTGATCGCGAGGGTCAGCGAATCCATCACGCGCACGAACGGGATGATGCCGCTGGTCTTGCCGTTCAGGCCGACCGGCTCGCCGATGCCGCGCACATTGCCCCAATAGGTGCCGATGCCGCCGCCGCGCGAAGCGAGCCAGACATTCTCGTTCCAGGTGTCGACGATGCCGTTCAGGCTGTCGGGCACCGAGTTGAGGAAGCAGGAGATGGGCAGGCCGCGCCCGGTGCCGCCGTTCGACAGAACCGGCGTGGCGGGCATGAACCACAGCTTCGAGATATAGTCGTAGAGGCGCTGCGCATGCGCCGCATCATCGGCATAGGCCGAGGCCACGCGCACGAACAGGTCCTGGTAGCGCTCGCCCGGGAGCAGATAGCGGTCGTTCAGCGTGTCCTTGCCGAAATCGGTGAGCAACGCGTCGCGCGAATGATCGACCTCGACCGGATAGAGCTGCGGCTTCACTTCCTTCGAATCGCCGCGGGCGTCGAGCTTGCGCGACGCGCCGCCATGCTTGCTGGACGTGTCCGCGGGCGCGGCGCTCGTGGCGGCTTCGATCGCATCGGTGGCCATGGTTACGCTTGCCTCCTGGGTATCTCTAAAATCCATCGCTCTGCCCCTGCTTTCCATCAAACATACACGACTGGTTTGCCTTGGCCTTTGCCGCTGGCGTTCCCGGTCCGTTCGAATCGGGGGCGAACCCCCATGATAACATTTCGAGGGCGCCCAAGGAGAACGAATTATGCCGTGCCCGCACCACAGGGTGCAGGGTGGAAGCATGCCGCAATATGGGGTCGCGGTGGTCGTTCTACCAGTTCTTGGGTTCGCCCCCGAACTCAACCCCAACAGATTGTGCCCATTCCGGCGGGGACGCAAGACGGTAAATGACAGTTGCGAGACTCGGTTCGTCGCTAATTTGAGTCGGTTCATGGCATCGCCAAAACGGTGCAGCGCAGCGACGCGTGGAGTTCTGCGGGGTTCGTGAAAGGCAAGAGAACGAACATGGAACATGACTAAATTTTCACATTCCACCGGCTCCGGCTACCGGCAGCGTAACGATCGCGCGCAGCCCGCCCGAGGGGGATGCCTCCAGCGCCAGGGTGCCGCCGTGGAGTTCGGCCAGTTCGCGCACGATGGAGAGGCCGAAGCCGTGCCCGTCGCCGCTTTCGTCGAGTCGGCGGCCGGGGCGCAGCGCCTCGGCGCGGTCCGCGGCGGCGATGCCGGGGCCATCATCCTCGATGACGATTCGCACCCGGCCTGGGGGACCGGCTTCGGCCGTCAGCGCGATTCGGCCGGCGGCCCAGCGCCAGGCATTGTCGAGCAGATTGCCGAGCAGCTCGTCCAGATCCTGCGGGTCGATCGCCACAGCGAGGCCGGCGGGGATAGAGCGGGTAAAGACGATGGCGCGGTCGGCATGGATTCGGGCGAGCGCCCCGGCGACGCCGTCGACCGCCGGTTCGATCGGGGTACTGCGCCGCGCCGCTCCGCCCGAGGCATCGGCGCGGGCGCGGCCGAGATGGTGCCGGATCGAGCGGTCGATTCGCGCGACTTCGGCTGCCATCGCCCCGTCCGGGTCGCGGCCCTGCTCGTTCAGGCGCAGCGCAAGCGCGGCGAGCGGCGTCTTCAGCCCGTGCGCCAGATTGGCGACATGGCCGCGGGCATTGGCGAGGGCGGCGGCATTCTCGGCCAGCAGGGCGTTGAGCTCCTTCGCGAGCGGCTGGAGTTCGGCGGGCTGGTCGGCGGGTACGGCCTGCGCCTGCCCGGCGCGGACCGAGGCAAGCGAAGCCCTCAGCGCCGCGAGCGGGCGCAGGCCGAGGCGAAGCTGGACCAATGTCGCCGCGCCGAGCGCGAGGCCGAGCAGGGCGAGCGAGCCCAGCAATGGCGTCATGGCGGCCCGCAGCGGCCGCTCGACGATCGCGCGTGGGGCCGAGGCAGCGATTCGGACCGGGCCGGCGCTGGTCTGGACGGTCAGGCTGCGGGCGTGGCGGGCGCCCCCCGTCGCGTCGCGCCAGTCGAGCGGCTGGGGCTCGCTTGGCGCGTGCCGGCGGCGGTGATGGCCGTCCGCGTCCGGGGGCGGGGGTTGCTCGATCTGGGGCAGGTCGGCCGAGGCGAGGGTGACGGCGGGGGCGTCGATCCGCCAGCCCCAGCCCGATCCGGTGCGGTTGAACGGCGCGGGCGAGACGATGCGTGCGCGATCCACTGACCCGTCCGGGCCGACCGCCGTGGCCAGCAGCGCGACCTGGGCGTCGAGGCGCTGGTCGAGGCCCTGCATGACGAAGCGTTCGAGCACCGCGCCGATCGCCAGCGCGGCAAAGGCCAGCGCGGCGATCGTCGCGAGCGCGGCGAGGGCGGCGAGCCGGCCGAACAGCGAGCGCGGCATCAGCCTCATGGCTGAGTCGCCGTCAGGCGATAGCCGCGGCCGCGCACCGTCTCGATCAGGTCGCGGCCGATCTTCCGCCGCAACCGGCCGATGATCACCTCGAGCGAGTTGGAATCGGGATCGGCATCGCTCTCATAAGCATGGTCGAGCAGGTCGAGCCGGTCGATCACCGCTTCCTTGCGCAGCATCAGCGCGGAGAGGACGCGCCATTCGAGCGCGGTGAGCTTCAGGGGCAGGCGGTCGAGCTCGAACTGGCCGGTCTGGGCGTCGAAGCGCAGCGGACCGCAGGCGATTACCGTGGCGGAATGGCCGGCGGCACGGCGGATCAGGGCGCGCAGGCGCATCACCAGTTCCTCGACGCGGAACGGCTTGGTCAGATAATCGTCGGCCCCGGCGCGGAAGCCCTCGACCTTGTCCGACCAGCCGTCACGCGCGGTGAGGATCAGCACGGGCAGGCTGCGCCCGGCGGCGCGCCATTCCTGCAGCACCGCGATGCCCGGCTTCACCGGCAGGCCGAGATCGAGCACGGCGGCGTCATAGAGGCCGGTATCGCCGAGATGCGCGCCGTCCTCGCCATTGCCGGCGATATCGACCGCGAAATTCTCCGCGCGCAACGCGCGGGCGATGCCGTCGGCGAGCGTGGTGTCGTCCTCGACCAGCAGGATGCGCATCCGGGTCCTTTCTCCTTTGCGCTGAGGCGCCCCCTCTCCGTTCGCTCAGCCCGAACGGGGGAGGGGTATCCGCCCAATCGCTAAGCCCGCGCCTTAAACCGAAACTGAACGGGGAGGTTCAGCGGGGCGTGGGCACGCATCGCTATCACGGCGTCACTCAAAACCCATGGAGTGAAACCGAATGACTGAAGACATCACCGCGAAACCCGTCCGCAAGCCATCGCTTCAAATGGCGCTTGCCGCCATCGCCCTGCTCGGCGCGGGCGGTGCCGTGGGCGCTACCGCCGCGCGCATGGCCGGCCCCTCGATCGAGGTCGCGCCGCTCAACCCCGTCGCGATCGCCTCGCTCAAGACCGGCGAGGGCCTGGTCACCGTGCGCGGCAAGGTGGGAGAGGTGTATGGATCCAACTTCATCCTGGCTGATGGGAGCGGCCGCACGATGATCGAGGGCGGGCCGCGATCCGACGCGCTGGTCACCGCGGGAAATGTGGTGACGGTGCAGGGCCATAAGCAAGACGGCATGCTGCGCGCGTCCTTCCTGGTTGCGGCAGACGGCACCGTGACGCCGCTCGGGCCAAGGGGCCATGAGCCTCGCGGCCATGACGGGCGTCATGGTGGTCCAGATGGTCCTGGTCGCGATGGCCCGGACGGTCCGGATCGCGGCGGGCGTGACGCGCCGCCGCCCGCTGCTCCGGCCGCGACTGTCGGCAACAGCGCCGGGTAACAGCCCAACGTCTCCTCCGTCATGCCGGACTTGTTCCGGCATCCATTCTGCGGCGAGGCGCAACATCCATAATCGGGCGTTGCGCTCGCGGATGGATGGACCCCGGGACAAGCCCGGGGTGACGGATGTGAGTGGGGGCAGACCGAGCTTACGCCCCCCTGATCGCCTCATAGGCCGCCTGAAGCCGCATCGCGACGCTCGGCCGGCCCGTCGGCGGCGTGCCGAGATGCTCGGTACGCAGCTCGTCCATGAAATCCGCCCACATCTCGGGGCCGCCTTCCTCCAGCAGCTGCGCGCGAATCGCCAGGTCGGGCGTGACCGGCAGGTGCCGCCGGCCCCAGGCGCCGAGCTGCGCCATCAGCGGCACGAGCTGGATCGCCGGCTCGGTCAGACTGTAGAAATGCTTCTGCTTGTGGCTCGGATCGTCGGTGATGGCGAGAAAGCCCGCCGCGACCAGCTTCTTCAGCCGGTCGGCCAGGATGTTCGAGGCGATCCGTTCCTCCGACGCGCCCAGCAGCTCGCGGAAATGGCGGCGATGGCCGAACATGATGTCGCGAATGACGATCAGGCTCCATCGATCGCCCAGCGCCTGGATGGTAAGGTTGATCGGACAGCCCGATCGCGGATCGTCGATATGGATCGTCATGACTGGTTGCAATATAGGATCGGTTTGCTAGAAGACAACCGGTTGTGATTCGAAAGCGGTTTGAGCCGACAGCATTTTCAGGGAGAGCGTGATGACCAGGGTTCGCGTAAACGCCTATTCGATTTCGGTGGACGGCTTTGGTGCTGGTATCGAGCAGAGCCTGGCAAATCCCATGGGCGTGGGCGTCGAGGGGCTGCACCAATGGGCCTTTGCCACCAAAACCTTCCGCACGATGTTCGGCCAGGACGGCGGGTCGACCGGTATTGACGAGGGTTTCGCTTCCCGCTCGATGGAGGGCCTCGGCGCCTGGATAATGGGCCGCAACATGTTCGCCCATAGCCGCGGCGACTGGACCGATGATGGCTGGGAGGGCTGGTGGGGCGACACGCCGCCTTATCATTGCCCGGTGTTCGTTCTCACCCATTATGCCCGTCCACCGCTCGAGATGGACGGCGGCACCGTCTTCCATTTCGTCACCGAGGGGGCCGAAGAAGCGCTGCGGCTCGCCCGCGAGGCGGCCGGCGACCGCGATATCCGCATCGGTGGTGGCGCCGAGACGATCCGCGAATATCTGACCCTCGGCGCGATCGACGAAGCGCATCTCGCGATTTCGCCCATGCTCATCGGCAAGGGCGAGGCGCTGTTCGTCGGGCTCGATCTGCCGGCGCTCGGCTATAAGGTCGGCGAGCAGGTCCTGGGCGAGAACGCGACGCACATCGTGCTGACGAAGCAATAAGGAGAAATCGACATGACGCTCGCGCTCTACGCCCATCCGTTGTCGTCCTATTGCCACAAGGCCCTAGTCGCGCTGTACGAGAACGACATTCCCTTCGACTACAAGCTGCTCGACGGCAGCGAGCCCGTGGCGAGCGCGTTCGCTGCCCTGTGGCCGATGAAGCGCTTCCCGCTGCTGATGGACGGTGAGCGGATGGTGGCGGAAGCGACCGTGATCATCGAATATCTAGGGGTGCACTATCCCGGCCCGGTACGGCTGATCCCGGACGATCCCGATGCCGCGATCGAGGTGCGCATGCTCGACCGCTTCTTCGACAATTATGTGATGAACAGCCAGGGCCGCGTCGTGTTCGATTTCATCCGCCCGGAAGGCAATCACGACCCCTATGGCGTCGCCGAGGCGAAGGCTATGCTCGACAATGCCTATGCGTGGCTGGACAGCTGGTTGGAAGGGCGCGAATGGGCCGCGGGCGGCGCGTTCAGCATGGCCGACTGCGCGGCGGCGCCAGCCTTGCTCTATGCCGACTGGACTCATGCGATCCCGGAGCGGTTCGCCAATGTCTGGGCGTACCGGACCCGCCTGCTCGCGCGGCCGTCCTATGCCCGGGCGCTGGACGAGGCGCGGCCCTATCGGCATTATTTCCCGCTGGGGGCGCCGACCGACCGGGATTGAGCGCCTCTGTCGGGCTGCCCCCCTTGGCCGCGCCGGGCTGCGCGCATAAGGCGTCGTGCGACTCACCACCGCACGGACCCGATATGACCACCATCATCCGCGAAGCCGACCTGATCGAGAGCGTGGCCGACGCGCTGCAGTTCATCAGCTATTACCACCCGATGGATTATATCCGCGCCCTGGGCGTGGCGTATGAGGCGGAGCAGAGCCCGGCGGCCAAGGATGCGATCGCGCAGATCCTGACCAACAGCCGCATGTGCGCCGAGGGGCATCGCCCGATCTGCCAGGATACCGGCATCGTCACGGTGTTCGTGAAATGGGGCCAGGATTGCCGGCTGGAGTCGGACAGGTCGCTTCAGGAAGTGGTCGATGAGGGCGTGCGCCGCGCCTATCTCCATCCGGAGAACAAGCTGCGCGCCTCGATCCTCGCCGATCCGGCCTTCACCCGCCGCAACACGAAGGACAATACGCCGAGCGTCCTGCACGTCGAGATGGTGCCCGGCAGCAAGGTCTCGGTCGATGTCGCGGCGAAGGGCGGCGGCTCCGAGAACAAGTCCAAGTTCAAGATGATGAACCCGAGCGATTCGATCCTCGACTGGGTGCTCGAGATGATCCCGCAGATGGGCGCCGGCTGGTGCCCGCCGGGCATGCTCGGCATCGGCATCGGCGGCACCGCGGAAAAGGCCATGCTGCTCGCCAAGGAAAGCCTGATGGGGCCGATCGACATGGCGCAATTGAAGCAGCGCGGGCCGCGCAACGACATCGAGACGCTGCGCATCCAGATCTTCGACGCGGTCAACGCGCTCGGCATCGGCGCGCAGGGGCTGGGTGGGCTCTCGACCATCCTCGACGTGAAGATTTTCGACTGGCCGACGCACGCCGCGTCCAAGCCGGTGGCGATGATCCCGAACTGCGCGGCGACCCGCCACGCGCATTTCACGCTCGATGGGTCGGGTCCGGTCTATCTCGAGGCGCCGAAGCTCGACGAATGGCCCGATGTGAACTGGCAGCCCGATCAGGCGGCGATCCGGGTCGATCTCGACACGCTGACGCCGGAGGTGGTGCAGCGCTGGAAGCATGGCGACCGGCTGCTGCTCAACGGCAAGATGCTCACCGGCCGTGACGCCGCGCACAAGCGCATCAAGGACATGCTCGACGCCGGCGAGGAGCTGCCGGTCGAGTTCAAGGGCCGGGTGATCTATTATGTCGGCCCGGTCGATCCGGTCGGCGAGGAAGTGGTCGGCCCGGCGGGCCCCACGACGGCGACGCGCATGGACAAGTTCACCCGCATGATGCTGGAGCAGGGCCTGCTCGCGATGGTCGGCAAGGCCGAGCGGGGCCCGGCCGCGGTGGAGGCGATCCGCGACCACCAGTCCGCCTATCTGATGGCGGTCGGCGGCGCGGCCTATCTCGTCGCACGCGCGATCAAGGGTTCGAAGATCGTCGGCTTCGAGGACCTCGGCATGGAAGCGATCTACGACTTCGAGGTCAGCGATTTCCCGGTGACGGTGGCGGTCGACAGCGGGGGACAGAATGTCCACCAGCTCGCGCCGCTGGTCTGGCGCGAGAAGATCGCGCGGGAGAAATTGCTGGCGGGCGTCTGACGCATGGCCCGCATCGTCCTCCAGTCCCCGCTCGCGCCCGACGCGATCGCGACGAAACTGAAGGACGTGCTGGGCGATCGGACCACGAAGCCGGCCAAGGGCGTGACGGGCCAGGGCTCGGAACAGGACATGACGCTGTTCTATTTCCGCCCCAACATCCAGAACAGCTTCCAGACCAGCCTGACCGCGACGATGGAGCCCGCCGGTGGCGGCACCCGGATCGAGGGCAAGATCGGCACCCCGGCCAGCGCGCGGCTGTTCATGGGGTGCTGGTTCGGGTTCCTGACATTGTTCCTGGGGCTGGCCGGTGGCAGCATGATCGCGTCCGGCGCGCCGCTCGGCGAGATGCTGCCGTTCCTGGCGATCCCGCTCGGCATGATGGCGTTCGGGGGATTGCTCTGGCGGCTGGGCACCTGGACCGCGAAGAAGGACGAAGCGGCGATTCTGGCATTCCTCGCGACGACGGTGGCGGCGCGGGTGGTGGATTGACCACGTCACCTTTCCTCCCCATCGCAGATGGGGAGGGGAACCGCGCTCTTGCGCGGTGGAGGGGAAATGCCGGCCAGCCGCAAGATTGTGGAACGTGCGAGGAAATTACGCCGCGTGATGACGGCGCCGGAGGTGCAACTGTGGCAATGGCTGCGTGGCCGGCCCGATGACTTCAAGTTTCGGCGGCAGCACCCGACAGGGCGATATGTTCTCGATTTCTACTGCCCGGCGGCGCGGCTCGTCATCGAGGTGGATGGGGAAGCGCATAATCGAGGAGATCAGCCCGCGCGCGACATCGAGCGCGACGCGTGGTGTGCTGAGCAGGGCTTCCGGGTCCTGCGCATTCCCGCGACCCTGGTGATGAACGATCTGGACAGCGTTACCCGCGGGATAATGGCCGTATGTCACGAACAATTGTCGCGCCTTCCCCTCCACCATTCGCCGGAAGAGGCGAATGGTCCCCCTCCCGATGCTTCGCATGGGGAGGAATAGGGTTGATCACCTCTCCCATCTGGCTGCCGGCGACCGTCGTCGCCGGCGCGCTGCAGGCGTGGCGGACCGCTGTGCAGAAGCGCGTCAGCCACGGCATGTCGGTGAACGCCGCCGGGCTGGTGCGGTATCTCTATGGCCTGCCTTTCGCCCTGATGCTGGTCGCGGGGTACGAGCTGGTTTTTGCGTCGGGTGGCTTCCCGGCGCTGGGTCATCGCTTCCTCCTGTTCTGCGCCGCCGGCGGGCTGGCGCAGATCGTGGCGACCAATTTGCTGCTCCTGGCATTCGGCTATCGCAACTTCGTCGTCGGCACCGCCTATTCGAAGACCGAGGCCGTGCAGGGCGCCATCCTGTCCTTCCTGCTGCTCGGCGAAAGGCTGAGCCCGCTGAGCTGGGCCGGCATCGGCTGCGGCGTCATCGGCGTGATGGTGCTGTCGACCGGCGGCAAGCGCATGGGGCCGGTGGATTTCCTCCGCGCGCTCGGCCAGCCCGCAGCGCTGTGCGGCATCGCCTCGGGCTTCTTCTTCGCGCTGACCGCCATCGCCATCCGCCGCGCGACGCGGGAGGTGGCGACCCCCGATCCGATCCAGGCCGCGCTGATCGTGCTCGCGGTGACGGCCAGCCTGCAGGTGCTGATGCAGGGCAGCTATCTGATGCTGCGCGAACGCGATCAGGTCCGCACCGTGTTCGCCGAATGGCGTGTTGCGGGGCAGGTCGGGCTGCTGTCCTCGCTCGGATCGGCCTGCTGGTTCACCGGGTTCGCCACCGCGCCGGTGGCGTTGGTGCGCATCGTCGGCCAGGTCGAGGTCGCCTTCACCTTCGCCTTTTCGCGCTTCTATCTCGGCGAGCGCATGATGCGCAGCGAAGGGCTCGGCCTGGTCCTGGTGGTGACGGGCGTGGTCCTGGCGCTGGCCGGCGCGTTATAGAGTGAACACCATGAGAGCCGGGAGCTGATCGATGACGGACGCGGGCCGGAAGGCGGGGAGTACCGGTGCGCTGATCGCCACCGTGCTCGGGTCGAGCGTCGCGATGATCGACGGATCGGTGGTCAATGTCGCGCTGCCGGCGATGGCGCGCGGCCTTGGCGCCGACAGCAGCGGGGTGCAGTGGATCGTCAACGGTTTCATGCTGCCCCTGTCGGCCTTGGTGCTGATCGGCGGGGCGCTGGCCGACGGGGTCGGGCGCAAGCGCACCTTCCTCTGGGGCTTGCTGGCCTTCGCCGTCACCACGCTCGGTTGCATGGCCGCGCCGACGCTCGGCTGGCTGATCGCCGCGCGGATCGGACAGGGGATCGGTGCCGCGCTGCTGGTGCCGGCGAGCCTCGCGATCCTCGGCGCCGATTTCGAGGGCGCCGCGCGCGCCCGGGCGATCGGCACCTGGGCCGCGGCCGGCGCGATCGGCGGCGCGATCGGGCCGGTACTCGGCGGCTGGCTGGTCGATCATGTCGGCTGGCGCTCGATCTTCGCGCTGATCCTGCCGATCGCGGCGGCGGCGTTCGTGATGGGCTGGCGCTATGTCCCCGGCGGGCACGACAAGGATGCGACCCCGCCCGACTGGTACGGTGCCGCGCTCGCGACGGTCGGGCTCGGCCTGCTCGTCTGGGGCCTGACCCTGATGACCGCGCACGATCGCGGCACTGGCGCCGCGATGATCGGCGGCGGCACGATCGCGCTGGTCGCGTTCGTCGCACTCGAGGCGCGGCTTGGCGACCGCGCGATGGTGCCGCTCGCTTTGTTCGGCACGCGGACCTTTACCGGCCTGACCCTGCTCACCTTCCTGCTCTATGCCGCATTGTCGGGCTCGCTGTTGCTGCTCCCCTATCTGCTGATCGCGCATGGCTGGAGCGCGGCGGCGGCGGGCACGGCGGTGCTGCCCCTGCCGCTGATCATGGGCCTCGGTTCCCGCAGCATCGGCGCGCTGGCGGCGAAGGTCGGCGCCAGGCCGCTGCTGGCGATCGGGCCGATGGTGACGGGCGCCGGCTTCGCGCTGTTCGCGACGATGCCGGGCGAGGGCATCGACTATGTCCGCCACGTGCTGCCGGGCATGATGCTGGTGGGGATCGGCATGACGACGGCCGTCGCGCCGCTGACCACGACCGTGATGGCCGCGGTCGATCACCGCCACACCGGCGCTGCCTCGGGCGTCAATAACGCGACCGCGCGGATCGGCGGCATGATCGCGGTGGCGCTGATCGGACTGGTGCTGACCGGCGACGGGCGCGGCGTGTCGCTCGGCGCGTTCCACGGCGCGGCGCTCGCGGCGGCGGCGATGGCAGCAGGTGCGGGGCTGTGCGGGTGGCTGCTGGTGCGGGTTAAGCAGGTCTAGCCCCGCGTTCGTTCGAGCGACGCCGAGGAACCGGGAGGAACCCGAAACGGAGGGGCTTGGGCCCGGCGCGCCGCGGTGATATGCAACCGGCACCGGGGGGGAAGGACATTGGCCGAGCGGGTCGCGCTGCGCGGATATGACACGACATTGGATCGCGCCGGGCTGTCGCTCGGCGCGGGTGCCCTGATGGGCGGCGCGTTCGCCAGTATCCTGGTCGCGATCGGCGGGCCGCCGTCGCTGCTCGGCGTCGCCGTCGGGTTCGTCATCGGTATGGTGATTACGGTAATGACGGCGGTCGCGGTCGCCGCGCCCTTGTGGCTCGTCGCGCATGCCCTGAACCGGCGCGGCCCGGCCACCGCCGCGCTGATCGGCGGGCTTTGCGGGGTCGCGCTGTTCCTCGGCGGCCAGACCTATGGCTTCGGCCTGTTCGCCCTGCCCGCGACCGACACGTACACCTTGCTGTTCCGCTGGATCGGCGCGATCGCAAGCTGCGTGATCCTCGCGGGCATGTCGGCGGCGATCGGGCTGGTGATGTGGCGCGTCGCCTATCGGCGGACCGGCTGAACGGCCCGAATCAGGCGCCGCCGATCCGGTTCAGCAGGCGCCGATGCGCCGGGCGACCGTATGCGTCCTGGTCGTCATGCGCATCCTGCCCGTCATCACCGACGTGCCGCTGATGTCGAGCGACGTCGCCGTATAGGTCCCGTTCGACGTGACGGTCATGCCGCCGCTGCCGAAAGTGCAGGCCATCACCCCGGTCAGCCGGCCGCCGCTCGCGTTGAAGCTGGTGTACTGGCACTTGCCCTTGCTCGCCTCCATCACGCTGCGCGGCCCGTTCGCTGCCTGTTGCGGCGTGACGCACGCCGTGGCGACCTGCGGCGGCTGGCCGCGCATCCCGGCGGCTACGCCCGGAGGCCCGCCCTCCATCTGGACGTCGAGAATGGTGACCGTCGTCTGCCATTTGCCCGGCTGGATCGGCAGGCTGCCCGAGGCGGCGAGGAGGAGCAGCAAGGGCGCGGCGGCAAGGAACCTGTTCATCGCATTTTACTCCGAAACGGAAGTGACACGCGACCGATCCCGTTCGTTGCGGGTTGGCGTCTTCCTCCCCATATTCGCTGACTATGGCAATCCAGATTCGCACCAGCCTCGAAGAGCCCGAAACGGGCGTCAGCTTCGTTCCGCATCGGCCCGCGCGCCCGCCCAAGGCGGAGGGCGGCAAGAAGTTCAAGCTCGTCTCCGAATATACGCCCTCGGGCGACCAGCCGACGGCGATCGCCGAGCTGGTCGAACAGACCGAAGCGGGCGAGCGCGATCAGGTGCTGCTCGGCGTGACCGGATCGGGCAAGACCTTCACCATGGCCAAGGTGATCGAGGCCGTGCAGCGCCCGGCTTTGGTGCTCGCCCCGAACAAGATCCTCGCGGCGCAGCTCTATGGCGAGTTCAAGAGCTTCTTTCCCGAGAATGCCGTCGAATATTTCGTCAGCTATTATGATTATTACCAGCCCGAGGCCTATGTGCCGCGGTCGGACACGTACATCGAGAAGGAAAGCTCGGTGAACGAATCGATCGACCGGATGCGCCATTCGGCGACGCGCGCATTGCTCGAACGCGACGACGTGATCATCGTCGCCTCGGTCTCCTGCCTCTACGGCATCGGCTCGGTCGAGACCTATTCGGCGATGATCTTCGACCTGAAGAAGGGCCAGACGGTCGACCAGCGCGAGATCGTGCGCAAGCTCGTCTCGCTCCAGTACAAGCGCAACGACGCGGCGTTCCAGCGCGGCAATTTCCGGGTGAAGGGCTCCAACCTGGAGATCTTCCCGTCGCATTATGAAGACACTGCCTGGCGCGTGTCCTTCTTCGGCGACGATATCGAGGAGATCGTCGAGTTCGATCCGCTGACCGGCAAGAAGGTCGCGAGCCTCGATTATGTGCGCGTCTATGCCAACAGCCACTACGTCACGCCCGGCCCGACGCTGAAGCAGGCGATGGAGGCGATCAAGCACGAGCTCGCCGAGCGGCTGAAGGAGCTGATCCCCGAAGGAAAGCTGCTCGAGGCGCAGCGGCTCGAGCAGCGCACCAATTTCGACCTCGAGATGATCGCGGCGACGGGAAGCTGCGCGGGCATCGAGAATTATTCGCGCTTCCTCACCGGGCGTATGCCGGGCGAGCCGCCGCCGACGTTGTTCGAATATCTGCCCGACAATGCCCTGCTGTTCGTCGACGAAAGTCATGTCACGATCGGCCAGATCAACGGTATGTCGCGCGGCGATCACCGCCGAAAACTGACGCTCGCCGAATATGGCTTCCGCCTGCCCTCGGCGATCGACAACCGGCCTTTGCGCTTCAACGAATGGGAGGCGATGCGCCCCCAGACCACTTATGTCTCGGCCACGCCGGGCGGGTGGGAGATGGAGCAGACCGGCGGCGTCTTCGCCGAGCAGGTCATCCGCCCCACCGGGCTGATCGATCCGCCGATCGAGATCAAGCCGGTCGAGGAGCAGGTGCAGGACCTGATCGTCGAGGCAAAGAAGACGGCGGAGGCAGGGTATCGCACCCTGGTCACGACCTTGACCAAGCGCATGGCGGAGGATCTCACCGAGTTCATGCACGAGGCGGGCATCAAGGTCCGCTACATGCATTCCGACGTCGAGACGCTGGAGCGTATCGAACTGATCCGCGACCTCCGGCTCGGCGTCTATGACGTGCTGGTCGGCATCAACCTGCTGCGCGAGGGGCTCGATATCCCCGAATGCGGGCTGGTCGCGATTCTCGACGCCGACAAGGAAGGGTTCCTGCGCTCCGAGACCTCGCTGATCCAGACGATCGGCCGCGCGGCGCGCAACGTCGACGGGCGGGTGATCCTCTATGCCGATCGTATCACGGGCTCGATGGAGCGCGCGATGAACGAGACCAACCGGCGCCGCGAGAAGCAGCTGATCTACAATGAAGAGCACGGCATCACCCCGCAGACGATCCGCCGCAACATCGGCGACATCATCCAGGATGTGGCAAGCCGCGACCAGGTCACGATCGAGATCGACGAGGACCGGCCGCACATGGTCGGCCACAATCTGCGCGCCTATATCGAGGACCTCGAAAAACAGATGCGCGCGGCTGCTGCGGACCTCGAGTTCGAAACGGCCGGCCGCCTGCGCGACGAGATCAGGTCGCTGGAAGCGGAGGAGCTAGGCTTGCCGGCAGACGAGCACCGTGCCCCGGTGATGGGCCGCTCCAACGAGGGCAAGCCGGGCACACGCAAGACGCGCTACGGCAAGAGCCAGAAGATGCGGATGGGTGGGGGAAGGCGTTGATGTTCTCTATTTGTTCGGATATACTGATTTCCCTCCGCTGACGGAAATCCATTCCGCAGAATCGTCCGGGATGATTGCATGTCCGACGAGTTTGATATTTCCTCGTTTGTCCTGTATAAAGGACAAAAGTACGCGATCGAGCAGTCGGAGGATTTCGGCCGGTGGCTTACCAGCCTGCGTGATCGTGTCGGGCGTGCCCGCATCCTCGCACGGCTTCGGCGCCTCGCCGACGGCAATATCGGGGATGTGAAATCGGTCGGTGAAGGTGTTTACGAACTGAGGATGTTCTTTGGCCCAGGGTATCGGGCTTATTTCATGTACGTCGGCGATGTGGTGGTCCTGCTGCTTGCTGGTGGCGAGAAGGACAGTCAGAACCGGGACATCCGGGCAGCGATTCAATTGGCGGAGCGAGCGCGAGATGGCACTCAAGACGACACCGTTTGATCCGGCGGAATACCTCGAGACCGAAGAGGATATCATTGCTTACCTCGACGCGTCGATGGAGGGCGGCGACCCCGGAGCCATTGCCCAGGCTTTGGGAGATGTGGCGCGGTCGAAGGGCATGACCGAATTGTCCCGTAAAACGGGCGTCGGTCGCCAGGCGCTGTACGCCGCCCTTTCGGCGAACGGCAATCCGACGCTGGAGACGTTGACCTCGGTATTGGCCGCGATGGGGTTGCGGTTGAGCGTCGGCCGGGCGGCTGCCTGATCGCGGCCGCGCGTCTCCGCGTCCCCGGGTAGATCTGCGGCCGTCGGCATATCGAGTTTGGCGGCAGTCGCCTGCCGGGTCAGGGGCGGGCGTCGGGGCCGCGCCGGAAGCTGATGGCGATCCGGTTATAGGCGTTGATGAGACCGATCGACAGGGTCAGGTCGGCGACTTCCTTTTCGGAGAACTGGGCGCTGACCGTCGCGAACAGGTCGTCGGAAATTCGGGTGCTCGCCACCAGCGTCACCGCCTCGGTCCAGGCGAGTGCTGCACGCTCGCGCTCGCTGAAGAGGGGGCCGGCCTCGCGCCAGGCGGAGACCAGCAGCAGCTTCTCGGCAGGCACGCCGGCGGCAAGGAGGTCGCGGCTATGGCTGTCGATACAATAAGCGCAGCCGTTGATCTGCGAGGCCCGCAGATAGGACAGGTCGACGAGTGCCTTGGGCAGCCCGCAGCCACTGACATACATGTAGACGCCGCCAAGGGCCTTCATGCCGTTCGGCGCGAGGTGCTGATAGTCGAGCCGCATCATGGGTGGCCGTCCGTGATCTTGAGCGGTTCGCCGTCGCTGGAAACGAAGGTCACCAGCAGGCGCGCGGGAAGGGTCGCGCTGGCATTGGCGGTGAGGAGATGATGCGCGCCGGGCTGCTCGGTCCAGCCCTGGCCCACGCGGTAGGTGCGCGCAGGCTCGCCCGCGAGCCGGCTCCGCACGGTGCCCGCGAGCACATAGGCATAGACGAAGGCGCTTCCATGCCGATGGGGCGCCGCGCGGGCTCCCGGCGGGAAGGTTACGACGGCTGCGGTGAACCGCTTGCCTGGGACGCCGGGAAGCGCCTGCGAGACGAGCGGCGCGACACTTTCCTCGGGCACCGGCGCGGCGGCCGGCGCAGCCAGGAGGAGGAAGAGGGCCGCGACGCTATTGGCGTTCATGGAAGGAAACCGGATAGGCCGAATTGCGGATCGTGACCATCGGGTCGGCGATGCCGATGCCCGGCGGCAACGCGCCGGGCAGGAACAGCAGGTCCCGGTCGGCAGCCGCCGAGTTGGACGCGGCCTGGTCGATCGTGATGACGCCGAGCTTCACCAGGCGCCGGTTCTCGGGCCATGCCACCGACGGATCATCGATCTTGTCGGTGGCCTCGCCGATTTGCGCGAACCAGGTGAACCGGACCGGGGCCCTGACGACGCGGGCAGTGATGTCATCCATCAGATAGGTCGGGGTGCGTCCCTGCAGCGCTGCGTCACTGAGATAATGCTCGCCCGCCTGGGGCACGAAGCGATATCTGACAGGCCGGCTTTTCCCCGCCGCGTCGGTGAAGAAGAAGGCGTTGACCCCGAAGAATGCCGTGGTCGCGAAGCTCTCCGGCGGCGGCTTCTGGGTGGTGAAAAAGGCTTTTGCCGCGGGGTGCGACCCGAGAAATGTCTCGAAGGGCGTCGGCGAGGCCGTGCCTGCGGGGCTGTGGCCGAGCGCCTGCAGAAGCGTGCTGAACTCTGCCGCTGTCTTCACCGGAAAGCCGTTGAAGCTGTGGTTGACGATGTCGAGGTTCGACCCATCCGCAATCAGGAACTTGACCGCGAAACCGCGCGGGTTGGCGCTGCCGCTGGTATCCGGAATATCCGGCAGGCCCGTGAAATCCGAAAATCGGACGATCACCGGTACCGGGTGCGTGAATACCGCGGCGATCGACAAGCTGCTGGCATCGCGGCTGGGCTCGAAATGGCCCCGCAAGATGACGCCCTTGGTGTGGATGGCACGCGCATGATGGTCGCCAAAGGCCCCATGGAAGTCCTCGACCAGCTGGGCCGGGAGGCGTTTGGGAGGAGCCTGTTCCGTCTGCGCGTTCGCCGAGAGGGAGGCGAAGCCCAGCGCCGCGATCGTGGTCGCCATCAAGCGAATAGCCAAGAAACTTCTCCCCGGTCGTTCGATCGATGCTGCGCCAGGCGGGCCGCTCAAGTCTGTTCCCAAATTGCTATTTTGGGCCGATACCGATTTCTGCTCCGGCGGAGTTCTGGTGATGCAACTGGAAGATCAAGGCGGAGCCAAATATGGGGCCAGGGATATCCTGGCCTCGTCCGCTGCTCGCGAGTGGCGGGGACTGGCGGTGGATCATCGCCATCATCCGAAAGGCGAGGTGGGGTCCTTCCAGCCGCTGCATCTGGAAATCGCCATCGCGACGGGATGTGATCCGGATTGCGTCGTCAGCCGGACCGGCGATCGCATCCGCCAGCATACGCGGGTGGAGCCAGGGACACTATGGTTCTGCCCGGCAGGCGTGCAGGAAGACGATATCGTCTTGTCCGAATGGCACGATGCGCTTCACATCTACCTGCCTCCGGCTCGCTTCGTCGACCTTTCCGAGGTGCGCGGCGGCGCGGCCTGTCGTCCCGAGGCCGTCCCGTATCTCGGCGGCTTCTATGACGAACGCCTCCGCCGCATCGGCGCGGGGTTGCTCCGCGAGCTCCACGCGCCCAGCGCGGCGGGCTCCGTATTGATCGACACGCTATCGACCGAACTGACCGCTTGCGTCGTCGATAGCTATTCCGCCGACGCGCGCAGCCCGGGAAGCGATGAGGGCGGCCACAAGCTCGACGGCAGACGGCTGCGCCGTGTCTTCGACTATATGACCGCCCATCTCGAGGACGATGTCGGACTCGAGGATCTGGCTCAGGCAGCGTGCTTCAGCACTTTTCACTTCATTCGGATGTTCACCAGCACCACGGGCGTGCCGCCACACCGTTATCTGAGCCGCATGCGCCTCGAGCGCGCCAAGACATTATTGTCGCTGCGGACGATGCCGATCGCCGAGATTGCGCTGGCCTGTCGTTTCTCGTCCCAGTCGTCCTTCACCCGCGCCTTCCGCCGCGCCACGGGAACGACACCGCAAATCTATCGTCAGCAATCATGGTGTCCGCCCCGCTGACGTGTGGGCCGACCGGCGTCCCCGGTTAGCTGCCGCCAGGAGCGGGTCGATCACGGCATTTCGCGTCGATTTTCAAAAGCCATTCACCGATCGGCGCCCTCCGCACGGCGAGCCCAGAATCATATACTATACAATCCCATTGCGTGCGGCGGTGACTCATGCATAGTCGCGCCGCCGGCGCTTTCGCGTCGTCCGACGCTCCTGGTGGACCTTGGGCGTTATCATTCGCGCTTGTTGAAAGTGACCATGACGACTCCCATCAGCCGCCGCCAAGCTCTCCTGTCCACCGCTGCCGCACTCGCCGTCGCCCCCTGGGCGGCCCGCGCCGAGGCGCAAGCTGCGCTGACCGGCGGCACCGGGGCCGCACCCGCCAAACCGCCGGCGGACACCGACTGGATCGGTTATGGCAATGATCTGGCCTCCACCCGCTATGCCGGCCTGGACCAGATCGATGCCGGGAATTTCAACAATCTGGAGGTCGCCTGGCGGTTCAAGACCGACAATTTCGGGGCTCGCAAGGATTCCTATTTCAACGCCACCCCGACCGTGGTGAAGGGCCGCCTCTACGGGACCGTGGGCGTGGACCGCTATCTGGTCTGCATGGATGCCGCCACCGGGCAGCTCATCTGGACCTATCGCCACGACGAGAAGGGCCGGCTCGGCGCCCGCGGCGGCTCGGGCTGGGGTGTCGGCTATTGGACCGACGGCACGGTCGAGCGGATCCTGTACGTCACCCGAAGCTATCAGCTGATCTCGATCGACATCAAGACGGGCCTGCCCGATCCCGCGTTCGGCACGGGCAATGAAGTGGATCTCCGGCTCGACTGGGATCACGAGGTCGATCCCAAGGCGCCGGTCGTCGGGCTGCACGCGCCGCCGCTGGTGGTGAGGGACACCGTCGTCGTCGGTACCGCGTCGTCCTCGACCGGCCCCGGCTATCTGCGCGGCTTCGACGTGCGCACGGGCAAGCGGAAGTGGATTTTCCACACCGTGCCGAAAAAGGGCGAGTTCGGCTACGACACCTGGATCAAGCCGGGACAGGCCGAGACCGCGACCAACACCGGCGTGTGGGCGATGATGTCCGCCGATCCGGAGCTGGGTCTCGTCTATGCCGGGGTCGAGCTGCCCCAGGCCGACTGGATGGGCCTCACCCGGCACGGCGATGCGCTGTTCACCGAGACCCTGGTCGCGCTCGATATCGAAACGGGCGAGCGCCGCTGGCATTTCCAGACCGAGCATCACGGGCTGTGGGATCGCGACATCGCCTGCGCGCCCGTCCTGATGGATGTCCGCCAGGGCCGGAAAGTGATCAAGGCGCTGGCCCTGCCCAGCAAACAGGCCTTCCTGTTCGTGCTCGACCGCGCGACGGGCAAACCGGTCTGGCCGATCCGCGAGGAGAAGGTGCTGCCCGGCGACGTGCCCGGCGAATATTATGCGCCGACTCAGCCCGTGCCGTCGCGCCCGCCGCCGTTCGATCACCAGGGCGTCACGGCTGACGACGTGATCGACTGGACGCCCGAGCTGAAGGCACGCGCGCTCGAGATCATCAGCCACTACCGGCTGGGCGGGCTCTACCGGCCGCCGACCATCGCGAAGCCCGAGGGGCCGTGGGGCACGCTGATGACGCCGGAAAATCAGGGCGGCGCGAACTGGGCCGGCGGCGGCTGCGATCCGGAAACCGGCATCTTCTATATCTATTCGAAAACCGTGCTGCAGAATTACGCGATCAGGCAGCTGCCCAATGGACGTCTTGTCCCCGGAGGCAGTACGTCGCGCGGCACGAACGACAATATGGGTGCGGCCTTTGGCGGATCGGCGAATCCGGGCGGACGCGCGGGGCTCGGCGGGCCCGTCGCGCCCAACGTGAAGGACGGACTGAACGACCCGATCACGCCCGATCTGCTCACCATCGGCGGCATGCCGATCCTGAAGCCGCCTTACGGCCGGATCACCGCCCTCGACCTGACGCACGGCACCAAGCTCTGGCAGGTCGCGCACGGCGAAACGCCCGACTTCATCCGGAACAACCCGCTCCTCAAGGGCGTGACCATCCCGCGCACCGGCCAGTCCGGCATCCTCGGCGTCCTGGTGACCAAGACCCTCGTCATCTGCGGCGACAGCGGCGAATTCACCGACGAGCAGGGGCGCAAGGCGGCGCGATTGCGCGCCTATGACAAGATGACGGGGCACGAGGTCGGCACGGTCTTTCTCGATCAGCCGCAGACCGGCTCGCCGATGACCTATATGCTCGGTGGCCGTCAGCATATCGTGCTGGCCAGCGGGGGTTTCGATGGTGGAGAGTTCATCTGCTACCGCCTGCCAGCGCCTCGTGCGGCGGGGGCGCCGCGAACCGAAGCGCCGCGTCCGCCGATCACGGATTGATCGCGAAGACGGTCTTGTGGACGGTCGATTCAACCGCGGCCCGAATCGTCGCATCGTGGAGACTAGTCGGCGTTTGAAGAAATGCCGGCTCGCTCTTTCCCATGACGGTTCGGCACCGTTGCCTCGTCCGTCCCTGCTACTGCGAAACACCCCCTGTTAACGGCGCGGGCCTGCCCTGTTATGCGTGACCGCCGCCCTGTTATTCCGGAACAGGGCAGGTGCCATTCAAAACATTGAAATCTATGAAAAATATCTCCAACAAAGTTGGAAATAACAGGGCAAGAAAAAAATTCACCCTGTTCCACCCTGTTGATGGCCAGGAACAGGGCCGCGGTCGCCTGCCGGCGGCGGCCCGGCTGGTCGGCTTCGGCCGCCGACAACAGCGCCAGTCCGGCGGCGATTGGGCACGGGCCGGAGCAACGGACCGGAAGATCGCGCGTTTGCTGCTTCAGGCGGCTTGAACGCGGGGGGCGAATGATTTCCCGCGCGGCCGTCGGGAGGATTTATGTCGGCCTTTTCATCCCTGTCGCGGCGATCGACCTGCGGCTTCACGCTCGCCCTGTTGCTTGCCACATCGGCCTGCGGCGGCGGCGGCGGCGGGGGAGGTGGTGGCACGCCGACCCCGACGCCCGCCAACCAGGCCCCGAGCTTCACCTCCGCGGCCAGCGCCAGCGTCGTCGAGAACGCCACCGACGCCTATCAGGCGGCGGCGACCGATCCGGATGGCACGGCGCTGACCTACAGCATCGCCGGCGGCGCCGACGCTGCGCGCTTCTCGATCACCGCGGCCGGGCTGGTGCGGTTCGTGTCGCCGCCCAATTTCGAGGCGCCGGCCGATGCCGGGCAGGACAATGTCTATGACGTGCAGGTCGGCGTCACCGATGGGCAGGCGAGCGCCACGCGCGCCGTCGCGATCACCGTCACCAACAGCAAGGAAGGCATTCAGGTCCGCCGCGTCGGTACCGGGTTCAACCAGCCGCTCTATGTCGCGCCGATCCTGGGCGACACCCGCGTCATGGTCGTGGAAAAGGGCGGCAACCTGATCCTGCTCGATCCTGCGACCGGCGCCAAATCGCCGTTCGCCACGATCGAGAATATCTCGACTGACGGGGAACGGGGCCTGCTCGGCGTGGCGTTCGGCCCGGACTATCTGACCAACGGCTTCTTCTATGTCTATGCCACGAACAATGCCGCCGGCGGCAACAATGGCGATATTTCGGTTCGGCAATATCGGCGCCTGAGCAACGGATCGGTCAGCCGGTCCAACACCGTCGTCACCATTCCGCATACCGCCAACAACAATCACAATGGCGGCTGGCTCGGGTTCGGACCCGATGGCTATCTCTACATCGCGACCGGCGACGGCGGCGGCGGCGGCGATCCGGGCAACAATGCCCAGAATACCAGTTCGCTGCTCGGCAAGATCCTGCGGATCGAGATCGTCGCCGATCCCTTTGCCGGCGCGTCACCGCGCTATTTCGACGTGCCCGCCGACAATCCCTTCGCCAGCGGCGTCGGCGGCGCGCGCGAAGTCTATGCCTATGGCTTCCGCAATCCGTTCCGCGCGTCCTTCTGGGGCAGCAATCTGCTCATCGGCGATGTCGGCCAGGATGCGTGGGAAGAGCTCGACCTGCTCCGCCCGCAGGACAAGGGCGGCAATTATGGCTGGCGCTTCCGTGAAGGGACGCATGCCTTCAATGGCACCGCGCCTGCTGGACTGATCGATCCGGTGCTCGAATATGGCCATGGCACCGGGCCGAAACAGGGCAGCACGATCACCGGCGGCTATGTCTATCGCGGGCCGGTCGCCTCCCTCACCGGTTCCTATGTCTTCGCCGATTTCATCCGTGGCGGCATCTTCACCGTGCCGGCCAGCACGCTCACGCAGGGCACGACTCTGGGTGCGGCCGGCTTCGAACGTCGCAACGAGGATTTCGCGCCCGATATCGGCACGATCAACCAGCTCGCCTCGTTCGGCGAGGATGCGGCGGGCAATCTCTACCTCGTCGATCTCGATGGCGAGATTTATAGGGTGACGGCGTCACCCACCGCCTAGCGAGAGGTCCTCGATCGCCGTGCCGTAATAACTCGCCACACGATTGGCATAGTCCTGGTCGAACAGTGGCGGGTTGGCGGCCCAGCTCGGCCCGCCCTCGAGCACCTTGCGGTCGATCGTGACGAGATAGATGTCCGCTGCCGGCTCATAAGCGAGCAGGCTGAAGGGCAGGGGATAATAGGCCTTGCCCATGCCCAGGAAGCCGCCGATCGTCAGCACGACATAGGCCGTCCGGCCGGTTCGTTTGTTGATCAGAAACTCGTGGACCGATCCGACCTTTTCGTTGTCGCGCGTTCTCACTCTGATCGTGTCGCTCCGGGTCGAATAAGCGAGAAGCTGCACGGGCTGGTCTTTGGACATGGTCGTTCCTTCAATCGGGTCAATCCTCAAGGATCAAACTCGTGCGCTTCGTTTCCGGCAGCATCAGAAATGCGATCGTCGCGCAGAACAGGATCGCGGTGACATACCAGTAGAAGGCGGATTCGACATGCGCGTTCTTGAACCATAGCGCGACATATTCCGCTGTGCCGCCGAACGCCGCATTGCCGATCGCATAGGGGAAGGCGACACCCAGCGCGCGGATATGCGCCGGGAACAGTTCCGCCTTCACCAGCGCGCTGATCGAGGTATAGGCCGACAGCAGCATCAGCGGCCCGAGGATGATCGCGAAGGCAACCATTGGATCGCGTACCACCGCCAGCGCGCTGAACACCGGCACGGTCACGAGCATGCCGCCCACCCCGAACAGCAACAGCATCGGCTTGCGCCCGAATCTGTCGGCGAGCACGCCGAATACCGGCTGCGCCAGCATGTAGACGACAAGGGCCGCGGTCATCACCTGGGTCGCGGTCTGGATCTCGAAGCCGCTGGTGTTGACCAGGAATTTCTGGAGATAGGTGGTGTAGGCGTAGAAGGTGCAGCTGCCGCCCGCGCTGATGATCATGACCAGCAGGAACTCGCGCGGATGTGCCTTCCACAAGGCGATCAGGCCGGATTTGGGCCGGTCGGCCGACTGGTTCTCGAACGAGGCGGTCTCGGCGAGCCGGCGCCGCAGGATATAGACGACCAGTGCTAGCATCGCGCCGAAGAAGAAGGCGATACGCCAGCCCCATTCCGACATCTCGGTCTTGCTCAGCACCGTCTGCAGCAGCAGCGTGACCGCGAGCGCGGTGAGCTGCCCGCCGATCAGGGTGACATACTGGAAGCTCGACCAGAAGCCGCGCCGGTCGCGCGTCGCCATCTCGGAGAGATAGGTCGCGCTCGCGCCATATTCGCCGCCGACCGACAGGCCCTGGATCATGCGCGCGAGCACGAGAATGACCGGCGCCGCGACGCCGATCACGGCATAGCCTGGCACCAGCGCGATCATCAGCGAGCCCAGGCACATCAGCCCGACCGACAGCGCCAGCCCCGCCTTGCGGCCATGCGTGTCGGCATAGCGCCCCATCCAGTAGGCGCCGATCGGCCGCATGACGAAACCCACCGCGAAGATCGCGCTGGTGCCCATCAGCTGCGCGGTCGGATCGCCCTTGGGAAAGAAGGTCGCCGCGAAATAGAGCGACAGCGAGGAATAGGCATACCAGTCATACCATTCGACCAGGTTGCCGGCCGATCCGCCGACGATGGATTTCAGTCGCTTGGCATCGATCGCCATGATCCGCTCTCTCCCCATCCGTGTCGCTGCACGGCCCGGCGGCAACAGAGGCGAATTCTCGGGCGCATGCAAGACGGGCGGTTGAGCCGCGCGGCCGCTTCGCCCATAGACGGACGAATGCGTCTGTTCCTGCTCCTTGCCGCCACCGCCTCCCTGTCGGGCTGCGTCGGCACGGCCGCCCCGCCCACCGCGCCCCGGCCCGCCCCGACGCCGGCCTATGTTCCGCCGCCGGCCCCCGTGCCGACCGCGACGCCGGTCGGCAAGGACTGGCGCGACTGGCCGATGACGCCGGGCGACTGGGTGTACCGCCAGGACGGCCGGGGTTCGATCGCGCTGTTTGGCGTCCCCGGTGCCGATGCGGCGCTGACCCTCCGCTGCGATCGGGCGGCGAACACGCTTTACCTGTCGCGTCAGGGTGTCGCCGCCGGGCCGGTTGCGCTGACGATCCGCACCTCGACCGCGCTGCGCACGCTGTCCGCCGCGCCGACCGGCGGTACGCCGCCCTATGTCGCGGTGGCGCTCCAGCCGCGCGATGGCTTGCTCGACGCGATGGGTTTCAGCCGCGGACGTTTCGTTATCGAGCAGGCCGGCACCGCCCCGCTGGTGGTGCCCGCCTGGGCCGAGATCGAGCGCGTGACCGAGGATTGCCGGCGCTGACGGGATAAACTCCTGGCCTCGCGCGTTTTTGTCGCGAGGAGAATGCCATGATCCGCAAGCTCAAGTCCGGCGAATACCGCCTCTATTCGGGCAAGGTCGATCCCGACACGCACAAGCGCCGCAACCTCGGCACCTTCGACACCCGCGCCGCAGCCGAGAAGCACGAGCGCGAAGTCCAGTATTTCAAGCGGCACTGATCATGGCTGACGAGAAGTGGTCGCAAGATGTGACCGAGCACAGCGACGCGCTCAGTCTGGAGCGCGAGGTGTTCACCTGGCAGGACCCGAAGCGCATCGCCGCCTCGCTCAAGCGATCGGCCGAACGGAGCCTGCGGCGCAGGAGCACGCCGTTCCGGTCCGCCATGTCGATGCTGACCTTCTACATCAACCGCGCCGGGCACGGCCTGGACGCGCGGCAAAGGAAGGTTCTGGAGGAGGCGAAGCAGGAACTGCGCGTCGCCTTCGGCAAGGTCTGAGGGCTGGTTGCCCCGGAAGCGGCGCAGGCGGAAGAGAATCGTCGAAAACGCAAAACATTACAAGACTTGTTTATGTGATTCGGATGATTCAAACAGGAGTCGTACCCAGTCCTGGGTACGGCGTTTTAACAAGCGAAAGGAGGTGATCCGATGTCTCATGGTTCAGCAATGGGGTCGGTTCAGTTCGTTCGGGGGACGCACCGCTAGCTTTATCGGGATGACGGCGGGGGGTATTCTCCCTCAATCAACGCTGCCGTCTATCGAAGCTGCGGTTCGCATGGTCTCCCGGGCTGGAACTTCCGGCCGCTGACCATGTCAGGAGGTTGCCGGGTCTGCGGACCCGGCAGCCTCTTTTCATATCTGGCGTACGTCACATTTTGGCGCGGGCAGATCGCGTCAAATAATTCGCCATCCCGGACTTGTTCCGGGGTCCATCGTTCCGCATGAATTGTCCCGTGCTGCTTGCGCGGCGCGATGGATGCCGGAACCAGTCCGGCATGACGGGGGTGGGGATCCTATGCGCCTATTCGCTTCGCTTCTGCTTCTCGCCGCGGCAGGCGCCAGGCCCGCCACCGCCCAGACGGTGAAGGTCGAAGAACAATCGATCGACCAGCTCCAGGCGATGATGGCCCGCGGCACGACCAGCGAGGCGATCACCCAGGCCTATCTCGCGCGGATCGCGGCGATGGATCGCAGCGGACCGACGCTACGCTCGGTCATCGCGGTCACCCCCGACGCGATCGCCCAGGCCAAAGCGAGCGACGCGCGCCGCCGGGCGGGCAGGACGCTCGGCCCGCTCGACGGCATTCCGGTGCTGATCAAGGACAATATCGAAACGAAGGAACTGCCGACCACTGCCGGCAGCCTCGCGCTCAAGGACAATCTCACTGGCCGCGACGCGCCGGTGGTGGCCGAATTGCGCAAGGCCGGCGCCGTCATCCTCGGCAAGACCAATTTGTCGGAATGGGCGAACATCCGCTCGACCAATTCGATGAGCGGCTGGAGCGCGATCGGCGGGCTGGTGCGCAACCCCTATGCGCTCGACCGCTCCTCCTGCGGATCGTCGAGCGGATCGGGCGCGGCGGTGGCGGCCAGTTTCGCACCGGTCGCCTTGGGCACCGAAACGGACGGGTCGGTGGTCTGCCCGTCCTCGATGAACGGGCTGGTCGGGCTCAAGCCGACGATCGGGCTGGTCAGCCGCACGCATGTCGTGCCGATCAGCCACAGCCAGGATACGCCGGGGCCGATGGGCCGTTCCGTCAGGGACGTGGCGATCCTGTTCTCCGCGATGGTCGCGGCCGATCCGGCGGACAAGGCCACGAAGGATGCCGCCAAATACCGCGCTGACTTCTCCAAGGGACTGTCGCCCGACGCGCTCAAGGGCCTGCGCATCGCCGTGCTGCGGCCCGAGATGCCGGACGCGATGAAGGCGCCTTACGACGCGGCGCTCGCGGTGCTGAAAGCGGCCGGCGCGGTGCTGGTCGATGTCGAGAAGCCCAAGCTCGACGGCATGGGCGATGCCGAATTCGACGTGCTCAAGGTCGAGCTCAAGGCCGATCTCGACGCCTATCTCGCGACCACGCCAAAGGCCGTGACCACGCGTACGCTCGATCAGGTGATTGCCTTCAACGAGGCGAACAGGACGACCGAGATGCCCTTCTTCGGCCAGGAGATCTTCCTCGACGCGGCGAAGACGCGCGGGCTCGCCGATGCCGAATATCTCGGCGCGCGGGCCAGGTCGCTGCGGCTGGCGGGCGCCGAGGGCATCGATGCGATGCTGAAGAAAGCGAACGCGACGATCCTGGTCGAGCCGACCTATGGCCTGCCCTGGCTGAGCGACAGCGTGTCGGGCGACCATTTCACCGGCCCGAGCGCGAGCGAGATGCCGGCGATCGCGGGCTATCCGCATCTGACGGTGCCGATGGGGCTGGCCAAGGGACTGCCGGTGGGGCTGTCCTTCATCGCGACGGCTTATGGCGACCAGGCAGTGCTGAACGCGGGTTACGCCTATGAGCGGGCGAGCCATGCCCGGGTGGCGCCGAAATACCCTCCCGTCGCGGATGTCGGGCCGGGGCTGGAGGGCGCCTCCAAATAAAGTCCTAAAAAGCCCCTCCCCTTCAGGGGAGGGGTTGGGGTGGGGCAGTCCCGCAAGTGCAACGCTGGATGGCTAGCCGGAGGCCCCCACCCCCAACCCCTCCCCTTAAGGGGAGGGGCTCAAGAAACACTCCACCGCTTCGCCAGCCCCGCCTGCCACCGCATCAGCAACGGCACGACCCCAAGCTCCATCGCCAGCCCGAACACATGCCCCCTGGACGGTATCCCCACCGCCACCAGCGACACAAGCCGCGACAGCCCGCCCGCAACCACCAATGCCCCGAGCAACCGGAACCGCGGTCCCTTGGCTTCGATCCCCGGCACGCAGGTCGCGAACGCCACGCCCACTGCGAAGAATATCCCTGAAACATAGCGGAAATGGCTGTCGAGATCGGTCGGGATCACCGGCGCGTGGCCGAGAAAACCGGGCCCGAACAATATGCTCTGCCCGCCGGTGATCAGCGGCACGAGGCAGGCGATCGCCACCACCAGTTGAAGCGCCCGCTTCTCGGCGGTGACGTTCAGCGTCGGTCCTTTTCGAGCAGCTCGGGCCGGATATGGATCGCGCGGAGCGACATGCGCACTTCGATCAGGAAGGCAGCGAGCGCGGCGATCAGCAGGATCATCGCGAGGATGAAGGACAGGGCGACCACGGTGCCGATATGCAGTCTGGCCAGTTCGGCGACGAACAGCAGCGCGACCACCAGGCAGGTCATCACCGCGCTCGACACTGCCATCACCAGGGCGTTGTTGATCACTGACATGCGCTTGTCGAGCAGCCGCAGCTCCCAGACATGGCGGTCATGCTCGGGGCCGGTCGAGCGCGGGTGAAGCGCCTCCACCTGCCGCGCCCGGTCGACCACGCGGGACAGGCGGCCGGCCAGCACGTTGAGCAGCGCGCCGATACCCGCGAGCATGAAGACCGGCGAGAGCGAGAGCTGGATCGTCTGGGCGATCGTCGTGACGGCGGGCGAATATTCCACCCGCGCGTTGTGGCGGTATCCCGCGCGACGGGTCAAGCGCGAACCCGGCGGCGCCTCCGGCGCGCTGGGCTATCGGCGACGCTGCGTGACATTTCTTCGCGTGCCCCCTGTCCTAATCCCGTTCGACCCAGGTCAAGATCGCGCGGCCGTCATGCGCGGTACCGATCGTGGTCGTTTCGCCGGGCCGCACCGGCACCGCGGCGTCTAGCGGCGTCAGGGTCAGTCCGGAAAAGAAGGTCGCGCCTGGCTCGGGCCGCGCGTCGATCATTGCCTCGTCATCCAGCTCGAGCCTGATCCACCGTGCGATCGTATTGGCCTCGCCGATGCTCGTCGCACGGCAGGCGAGGGTGCGGCGGTCCGACGGCGGAAAGCGGGCCTGCGCGAAATCGAACCGGAACAGCTCGACCTCTTCCGACACCGGGTCGATCCCGGCCGAGCCGATCGGCCTGAGGATGCCGGTCGGCACGAAATCGGCCATCGGGGTCAGGTCGAACCCGCAGGCTGCATCGATATGCCCGGCGCGCGGATAGTCCTGCCAGTCCACCAGCGCGGCGCGCAGGCTCGCTGCCATCGGTACGGCGGGGGCGCCGGGCGCGAGCAGCCGCTGCCGCGCATCGGCGATCGCGCTTAGCGGATCGAAATCGAGCAGCCCGTCGGCAAAGATGTCGCAGACCAGCAGATCGGCTGGGCGCTCCAGCTCCTTGCCGATCATCAATGCCTGGGAGCGCCGGGCGACGACCTGGATGCGGTCGGCATAGCCATTCCGTTCGGCGAGCTCGCGGGCCATGCGCGCCGCGACCGGGTTATACTCGCAGGTGACGACCTTCTCCGCGCCGGCACGCGCTGCCATCAGCGCCAGCATGCCCGCACCGGTGCCGATCTCGAGCACCGTCATGCCGGGGCGGATCGCCCGCCGCAGCGCCGCGTCCCAGGCGGTGTTGCGCCGTGCGTCGTTCATCATCGGCACGTGATAGCCCGGGATCAGCGACGCCAGCAGTCGCCGTCCGCGCATGACGGTCGCCGGATCGTCCCGCCCCAGCGCCATCGCCTCACGTGCAAGGTCCGCAGCCCGGCGCGGCGCCTTGCGCGCTGCGACCATTTCGGCGAGCCCGACCAGGTTGTACGGGTAATCGGGGCGTTGCCGCAGCGCCGCGCCAATGGTCGCGATCATCCGCTCGATCTCGTCGGTCACTCGATTTCCCCGCGCGGACGGCCCGTCCGCCACTTCCTAGGACAGGGCAGGGCGTAGCGAAAGGCAAGCAAAAGGCGGCATTGCGAGGGTTAATGCCGCGTCCGCCATAGAAATCGCGCCGGCGAGGAAGCGCCGTTAGGGATTTGGAAGGGATCACTGGCCGATAATCCGGCTCCGAGGGGCGTTGTTGTGCTTGAAGAGCGGGGGCGCTTTTCAAGGTCGTGGCGATGTGGACAACGTCGCTCGAATAGGGGTGTCCCGATGCTAGACCATCACGACGACGGCGACTTGACGACGATCTCATTCTCCGATTCGCCGTCTCCGCCCGAGCAGCGGGAAGATCTGCGGCGCGTGAAGGTGCTGCGCGTGGCGCGGCTGCAGACGCCGCGTGGCGAGGAACTGTGTCTGGTCCGCAACATTTCCTCGAGTGGCCTGATGGCCCATATCTATTCGGAACTGAACGTCGAAGAGCCGGTGACCGCGGAATTCAAGTCAGGCCAGCCTGTCGCCGGCCGGGTGCAATGGCGCCGGGACGGCCTGGCCGGGATCGTGTTCGACGAGCCGGTGAGCGCCGAGGAACTCCTCGCCGCCAGGGACGAGCGGCAGCCGCGTGCCCCGCGCGTTGATATCGACGTCAAGGCGCGGATCCGCGTCGGCGTGCGCTACCATGTCGTCGCGCTGTGCAACATCTCGCAGGGCGGTGGGCGGATTTCTCCGAGCGAGGTGCTGGAGGTGGGGCAGAAACTGATCCTGATGGTCAGCGGCCTGTCGCCGATCGCCGGATCGGTCCGCTGGTTGGACAAGGAGCATGCCGGTATCGCGTTCGATACCCCGATCCCGTTCGAAACGTTGGCCCGCTGGGTTCCGACCATGAACGCCCTGGCGCGGCAACGGCAGGACGGCGCCTGAACCAGTCGCGCCCATCACGCCTTGTTGCCGATCAGGCGCACCCCTCGACATAGGCGAGTTCGGGCATCATGCCGACATGGATCATCCCGACCTTGCCGTCCTCGCCGATCTCGAATCGCACGGCGGGGTCTCCGCTCGATGCATTGGGCGCGGTTAGATATTTCGCCGGCGCGGCCTCATATTTGTGCGGCGTCGCGCGGAAACCCCCGAACCATTTCCGGACGTCGCCTTCGGTCGCCCCGACACCGATGCCCTCCGCCAACTTGACGTCGGAGCGCTGGCCGACCGTGATCCGCCTGACCTTGTCGCCGGACACGATCGCATAGACGCCGGGATACTCCGGCGACGTCACCGTCCGGCAGGAATCCCCGGTCTCCGCGTTGGTCTCGGCCCAGGACCCGCCGCCGGGCACCGCCTGACCGAGCCGCAACGCGCCGAGTCCTTCGAGGCCGATCACCTTGCCCGATGCCGTTGCGGCCGGGGTCGCGGTCGCCGGCTCCGCCATATTGGTCGCCGGCGCGTCGTGTTGATTCGCCATGGGCGCGGACGGCGCGGTACCGGTCGTTACGGTGCTGGTTTCCGGCTGCCGCTCGGAACCGGACGAACAGGCAGCGACGAGCAGGACGAGGGCGAGACCGATCGGGCGGAGAGCAAGAGGTTTCATCCTGCCCAAACGACCGAAGATGCTCCCGGTTTCCCGCCGCCCCGACCTAGCTGCGGCGATATCGGAAGTACCAGACCTCATGCCCCTGCCGCCGCGCCTTGCGCTCGTAGCGGGTCTCGGGCCAGTCGTCCGGCCGGGTCAGGAAATCGCATGGGTGCGTCGCCTGCCAGATAAAATCGGTCCGCGCGTTCATCACCATCATCGACCAGCGGCAATAGGTCGGATCGTCCGTGCCCAGGCGGAATTCGGCACCTGGCTTCAGCTTGCGCGCGATCAGGTCGAGCGGCCCGTGATTGACCATCCGCCGCTTGGCATGGCGCGCCTTCCGCCACGGATCGGGGTGGAGCAGATAGACACGGTCGAGCGAGGCATCGGGCAGCCGCTCGATCACCTCGAGCGCGTCGCCCATGTGTAGCCGGACATTCTCCAGTTCGCCGTCGCGGACATGGTTGAGCGCGCCGACCACGCCGTTGAGGAACGGCTCGCAGCCGATAAAGCCGGTGCCGGGCCGCATCGCGGCCTGACCGGCGAGATGCTCGCCGGCGCCGAAGCCGATTTCGACTTCGAGGGGACGGTCATCGCCGAACAGGCTCCGCGCATCGATCGGCCCGCTCTCGGGCACGCTGATCTCGGGCAGCAACTCCTCGACGAGCGCGGCCTGGCCAAGGCGCAATTTATGCCCCTGGCGACGGCCATAGAGGCGGCGGATGGTCGTGGGATCGTTCATGGTCGGGCGGGCATAGTCGCGTGGAGGCTTGGTGCAAGCCTTCAACGAAAACGGCGCGGTTCCGTCGAAGCGGAACCGCGCCGTCTTGCGCGTCAGTTGGCTGGGCGGCTCAGGCGACAGCGGCCTTGAGCTGGTCGACCAGATCGGTCTTTTCCCAGGTGAAGGAATCGCCGTCCGGCTTGCGGCCGAAATGACCATAGGCCGCGGTCTTCTGGTAGATCGGGGCGTTGAGCTTCAGATGCTCGCGGATGCCCTTCGGGGTCAGGCGGACCAGCTTCGGCAGGACCTCTTCAAGCTTCGCTTCCGGAACGGTGCCGGTGCCGTGCGTGTCGACATAGACCGACAGCGGCTCGGCGATGCCGATCGCATAGCTCAGCTGGATCGTGCAGCGGCGGGCGAGGCCGGCGGCGACGACGTTCTTGGCGAGATAGCGCGCGACATAGGCGGCCGAGCGGTCGACCTTGGTCGGGTCCTTGCCCGAGAAAGCGCCGCCGCCGTGCGGGGCTGCGCCGCCATAGGTGTCGACGATGATCTTGCGGCCGGTGACGCCCGCATCGCCGTCAGGACCGCCGATTTCGAAACGGCCCGTCGGGTTGACGTAGATCTTGGTCTCTTCGTCCACGAACCCGTCAGGCAGGACTTCGTTGAACACGCCGACGACATAGTCGCGAAGCTCCTTGTAGAGCTCCGGATTGCCTTCGGTGCCGTCGTAGAAATAGCCCGGCGCGTGCTGGGTCGAGACGACCAGCGCCGTCGCGCGGACCGGGACCTCGTTGCGATATTCGAGCGTCACCTGGCTCTTCGCGTCGGGCTCGAGGAAAGGCACGACCTTGTTGTGGCGGTCATGCGCCAGCTTCTCGAGGATGCGGTGCGAGTAATAGAGCGTGGCGGGCAGCAGGTCGGGCGTCTCGTCGGTCGCGTAGCCGAACATGATGCCCTGGTCGCCGGCGCCTTCGTCCTTGTTGCCGCTCTCGTCGACGCCCTGCGCGATGTGCGCGGACTGAGCGTGCAGATGGTTCTCGAACGAGAAATTCGCCCAGTGGAAACCGTCCTGCTCGTAACCGATCCGCTTCACGGTCGCGCGCACGGCGGCCTCGATCTCTTCCTTGGCGCCCGGGGCCCATTCGTGATTCTCGAACACGCCCTTGCAGCGGATTTCACCGGCCAGCACGACACGGTTGGTCGTGGTCAGCGTTTCGCAGGCGATACGCGCATAGGGGTCCTTGGACAGAAACAGATCGACCACGGCGTCGGAAATCTGGTCGGCGACCTTGTCGGGATGGCCTTCGGAAACCGATTCGGAGGTGAAGAGAAACGAAGCGCGCATCAAATCTACCCTTGGCTGGCGCGGTCCCGGCCCTCCGGAAACCGCATATAAAGCTTTCCTTATATGATTGCCCTAGCGAGCCGACCGGCGGAACGCAACTGCCAGGAGCAGCATTGTCGTCGCGACAAGGGCCGCCATCCAGTTGCCGAGGCGGGAGAACAGCGTCGGTGCCGCCGCCTGGGGCATGGCAAGCTCGATCGCGCCGGCCTTGTGCAGCGCCAGGCTGTCGAGCAGCCGGCCGTCAGCCGCGATCACCGCGGATATGCCGGTCGGAGTCGCACGGATGATCGGCAGCCCCTCCTCGATCGCGCGCAGACGCGCTTGGCCAAGATGCTGGGGCGGGCCCCAGTCGCCGAACCACGAATCGTTCGAAGGGTTGAAGATCACCGCAGGCCGGTGCGCCGGATCGATCACCTGGCCGGAAAAGATGATCTCATAACAGATGTCCATGCCGACATCGCCAAAGCCGGGCAGGGCGATGGTGCGCGGCCTGGGCCCCGGAGCGAAATCCAGGTCGCCCGGCACCAGGCGTTGAAGCCCGAACGCGGTGAGCAGCGGCCGCAGCGGCAGATATTCGCCGAACGGCACGAGATGCGCCTTGTCGTAGCGCGCGCGGATCGTGCCGGCCGAATCGATCGCGAAGACCGAATTGGTCCCCGCGGTGAGATTGCCCGCCCTATCGAATTGCAGCGCGTTGCCGCCGCTCAGCACCATGTCACGCGGACCGAGCAGGGCGGCGATGCGGCGGCGCGTGATCAGGGGCGATCCGCGCCAGTAATAATCGGCCGGATACCCGTCCTCGACGAAGAAGCGCAGCGCGCCTTCCGGCCACACGATCAGGCGCGGATGGGTGCCGGGCGTGCCGGCGAGCGATTCGAGCGCGCGCAGGCTGTTCTCGGCGTAAGCGGGAGTGGGGCGCTCCTCCTCGCCGAGATTGGGCTGGACGATTCGGACATAGGGCGAGTCGGCGGGCAGCGCGGCGGGTGTGGTCTCGATGGGAAGACCCAGCACGGCCAGCACCGCAATGACCATCGCGGCAGCGGCGAGCACGATCCAGCGCGGGCCGGCCGCGAGGATCAGGGTTCCGGCAATCGCCACCGTCAGGCCGGACAGGGCGTAGGTTCCAGTCCAGGCCGCGATCCGCGCCACGCCGAGCATCGGTACCCAGATCGCCGCGAGCGGGTTCCACGGAAAGCCGCTGAGCATCGTCGCGCGCAGCCATTCGGTAATGATCCAGGCCGCGCCGAAGACGAGGAGATAGGCGATGCCCGGCCGCGTCGTCGCGTCGCCCGCCGCGCGCGGGCTCGCCAGGCGCCAGGCCAGTCCGGCCGCGAACATCGGGTAAAGGGCGAGATACAGCGCCGACAGCAGCACGCCGACATAGCCGAGCCAATGCGGCATCGCGTCCTGATAGACAAAGGGATGCTGCAGCCAGTTGATGCCGATCGCGAACTGCCCGACCCCGAACAGCCAGCCGCGCAGCAGTGCCGGTTTCAGCGCGGGCGAATCGTGGATGAGCCCCATCCACAGGGCGAAACACACAAGCGCGACCGGCCAGAGATCGAGCGGTGCGAAGCCCGTCGCGGACAGTGCGCCGAGTGCGAGGGAGAGCAGGGCGGGGCGTGCCGCCGCGGCGCGCCGCAATGCCTGAACCTGATTGTCGAGCAAGGCCTTCCCCACTTCCGTCATGCCGGACTTGTTCCGGCATCCACCGGGCCGCAAGTGCTTCGGTCGTCCGTATGCGGAACGGTGGACCCCGGAACAAGCCTGTCCCGAGCCTCGTCGAGGGATCCGGGGTGACGAACACCGTGGATTGGCGTTATGGCGGGCCTCATGACGCTCCGCCCCTTCCACCTCGCCTTCCCGGTCCACGACATCCCGGCCGCGCGCGCCTTTTACGGTGGCGTGCTGGGCTGCCCCGAGGGGCGCAGCGCCGAGTCCTGGGTCGATTTCGACCTGTTCGGCCATCAGATCGTCGCGCATCTCGATCCCGCGGCGACGCCGGTGGCGGTCGCCAATCCAGTCGACGGCCATGACGTGCCCGTGCCGCATTTCGGCGTCGTCCTCGAAATGGCCGATTGGGAGGCCCTCGCCGAGCGCGTGAAGGCGGCGGGCATCCGCTTCGGCATCGAGCCGCATGTCCGCTTCAAGGGGCAGGTCGGCGAGCAGGCGACGATGTTCTTCCTCGACCCCAGCGGCAACGCTTTGGAGTTCAAGGCGTTCGCGGATGACGCGATGCTGTTCGCGCGTTGAGGGATAGCCCGATGACCGACCCGATCACCGTCGATATCCCTCACAAGCTTGGTCTCGCCGCCGCCCGCGCGCGAATCGACAAGGGGGTCGGCAAGCTGGCATCCTTCGTCCCCGGCGGTACCGTCACCGAGCATCGCTGGGACGGCGACACACTGATCTTCACCGTGGAGGCGATGGGCCAGCGCGTTGCGAGCCGGCTCGACGTGATGGAGACCAGGGTCCATGCGAGCTTTGATCTGCCGCCGATGCTCCGCCTGTTCGCCGGCAAGATTCGCGACAAGCTGACCGAACGGGGAAAGACGCTGCTAAAATAGCGCCCGGACAGCTGGCGGCCTTCAATCCTTCTCGATTCGAATCACCCCACTGCGCAGCAATTCCTCGGCGCTGCGCGCGTAGATGGTCAGCATTCCCTCCAGAAACGGCTCGAGCTGGCGATCCTGGATCACGCCTTCCGGCAGGGTGACCCCGCCGCGGCTATCCTCGATCAGCAATCCGGCTTCGATCATCCGCGCGACGTGCCGGCGTACCGTCTCGCGCGGCAGGCCGCTCGCCGTGGCGATCGCGTTGCGCGAGATCGGCACGACCCATTCGCGCGGCAATATCGCGGTCCCGGCAAAAGGTTCGGGAATGGCGCGCTCGCGCATCAGCCGCTGGACATTGGCGGTGGACACCGTGGCGTAGATCAGCAATTCGGTTGGGCCGACCGGTATGGCGGCCGAGAGGGTGCGATGCATCGTCAGGAACAGGTTCTGCAGCGAGCTCACGGCGACTCGCCAATTCTCGCCGATCTTGGCCTGGTTGGTGACGACACGATCACTCATCGGCATCCTCTCTCGCGGATAAGGCCATCGCGGCCCTGTTACCCGTTATGGGTAACATCGTGTTTCCTAAACTATCCGTTAGCCATGAGGAAGCTATACCCTTAAGAAAGAACTCGGATTTTGGCACGAGGGGTGCTAATAGTCTTGGGGAGGAGCGCGCGCGCGGCGAAAGCAGCATACGCGCGACACGGGCTGCGGCGGCTTCGGGGGGAGCCGGCCGCAGCCCGATATCCCAGCCCGATATCCTTGCCGCGCCCTATTTGGCCGCTACCCGCCAGATCACATTGCCGACATCGTCCGCCACCAGCAGCGCGCCCGTCCGATCGGTGATCACGCCGACCGGACGCCCCTGCGCTTTGCCGTCCTTGTCGAGGAATCCGGTCAGCACATCGACCGGCTTCGCGCCCTTCAGCGGAAAGCCAGTGTCGCCGAACGGCACATAGATGACCTTGTAGCCCGACATCGGCTCCCGGTTCCACGATCCGTGCTGGCCGACAAAGGCGCCGTTGGCGAATCGGTCGCCGAGCTTCGCGTCGCCGGCAAAGCTGATGCCGAGCGAGGCGGTGTGCGGCCCCAGCGCATAATCGGGCCGCTTCGAATATTGCTGGAGCTGCGGATTGGCCGGCTCCACGCGCGTGTCGGGATAGCCGCCCCAATAATACCAGGGCCAGCCGAAATTATCGCCCAGTTCCACCGCGCTCATATAATCCGGCGCCAGGTCGGAGCCGAGCATGTCGCGTTCGTTGACCGTCACCCACAGCCCGCCCGATTTCGGCTCGAACGCCAGCCCATTGGGGTTGCGCAGCCCCGCCGCATAGACCCGGAAGGTCTTCGCCTCGGGATAGACCTGCAGGATGTTGGCGCGGAATTTCTCCGCCTCCAGCCCGTTCTCGGCGATGTTGCTCGACGATCCGACCGTCACGTACAGCGTCTTGCCATCCGGATCGGCGATGACGTTGCGCGCCCAGTGATTGCCGCCCGGGTTGAGCTTGATCACCGTTTCGGGCTTTGCGTCGATCTTCGTCTCGCCGTCCTTGTACGGCACGCGGACCAGCGCGTCGGTGTTGCCGATGTAGAGCCAGCCCCCCATCAGGGCCATGCCGAAGGGCGAGTTGAGCCCGGACAGGAAGGTCGTGCGGCTTTCTGCCACGCCGTCGCCATCGGTGTCGCGCAGCAGGACGATCTTGTTGGGGGACGGCACGCCCGCGCCCGCCCGGCCCATCAGATAGCCCATCACCGCGCCGGTGATGCCGCCGCCCTCGCGCGGCGGCGAGTTGCTCTCCGCCACCAGCACATCGCCATTGGGCAGGCGATAGAGCCAGCGCGGATGATCGAGCCCGCCTGCGAACGCCGTCACCGCCAGCCCGGCGGCGGGCACCGGCGTCACCCCCTTCGGCCAGCCTACCGCGTCCGCCACCCCGATCGTCGGGAAGCTCTGGATCCGCGGCGGCGTGATCTCGGGCCTGGCGCCGGTGACGGCGTCGACCGGGAGGCGCGCCACATCGGGCTGGCGCAGCCAGAACCAGAAGGCGATCGCCGCGACGATGAGGATTCCGGTGATGATCAGGATATGTTTGCGCATGAGATAAGGTTACGCCAGCGACAGGGGGAAAGGAAGGGGGACGCGCGCTCTACGCCGCCCTTTCGACGTTGTTCCGTGCCTTCCCCATTTCACCTTCGCCGGCGAAGGCGGGGAGGACGGAGCAGCCGCGAGAGGATTGGCCGAACCCCGCATCCCCCGTTATGGCGCACTCATGCTCCGCATCACTGAACTGAAACTGCCGCTCAACCATGCGGAAGAGGCCCTGGCCGCCGCGATCCGCAATCGCCTGCGCATCACGCCGCGCGACCTGGTCCGCTTCACCATCGCTCGCCGCGCCCATGACGCTCGCGACAAGATGGACATCCAGCTCGTCTATTCCGTCGACGTCACCCTGCGCGACGAGGCGCCCGTCCTCGCGCGCTTCAAAAGGGACCGCCATGTCCAGCGCACCCCCGACACCAGCTATCGCTTCCCGGTAAAGGCCCCTTCCGGCTGGAGCGGCAAGCGCCCCGTCGTCATCGGCACTGGCCCGTGCGGCCTGTTCGCCGGGCTGATCCTCGCCCAGATGGGCTTTCGCCCGATCATCCTCGATCGCGGCAAGGAGGTGAAGCAGCGTACCAAGGACACCTGGGGCCTGTGGCGCAAGAGCGAGCTCAACCCCGAATCCAACGTCCAGTTCGGCGAAGGCGGCGCCGGCACCTTCTCCGACGGCAAGCTCTACAGCCGCATCAAGGACCCGCGCCATCTCGACCGCAAGGTGCTGATCGAATTCGTCAAGGCCGGCGCGCCCGCCGAGATCCTGACCGAGGCGCACCCGCATATCGGCACTTTCCGCCTGGTCGCGATGGTCCAGAGCCTGCGCGAGACGATCGAGGGCCTGGGTGGCGAATATCGCTTCGAGAACCGCGTCGACCGGATCGATATCGCGACTGCCCCGGACGGCACCCGCCGCGTGACGGGTCTTCACCTCCACACCGGCGACTATCTCGAGGCGGATCAGGTCGTGCTCGCGATCGGACATAGCGCGCGCGACACGTTCCACATGCTCCATGACGAAGGGGTGTTCGTCGAGGCCAAGCCCTTCTCGATCGGCGTGCGCATCGAACATCCGCAAAGCTGGATCGACGATGCCCGCTTCGGCCCCTCGGCCGGCCACCCGATCCTCGGCGCGGCGGATTACAGCCTGTCGCATCACTGCAGGAACGGCCGCACCGTCTACAGCTTCTGCATGTGCCCCGGCGGGACGGTGGTCGCCGCCACCTCGGAGGAAGGCCGCGTCGCCACCAATGGCATGAGCCAATATTCCCGCAACGAGCGCAACGCGAATTCGGGCCTGGTCGTCGGCATCGACCCCGCGCGCGACTATCCTGGCCACCCGCTCGCCGGCATCGCGTTGCAGCGCCACTGGGAATCGCGCGCCTATATCGCCGGCGGCTCGACCTACAAGGCGCCCGCCCAGACGCTGGGCGATTTCCTCGCCGGCCGCCCGTCGAGCAAGCTCGGCACCGTCGCGCCTTCCTATCTTCCTGGCGTCACCCCGACCGACCTGGCCGAATGCCTGCCCGATTTCGCCGTGACGGCGATGTGTGAGGCACTGGTCGCCTTCGGCCGTCTGGTCCCCGGCTACGACCACCCCGACGCGCTGATGACCGGCGTCGAGACCCGCACCTCCTCCCCCATCCGCATCACCCGCGGTGCCGATTTCCAGAGCCTCAACACCAACGGCCTGTTCCCCGCCGGCGAAGGCGCGGGTTATGCCGGCGGCATCCTCTCCGCCGCGGTCGACGGCATCAAGGTGGCGGAAGCGGTTGCGGTGCGCATCACGGGTTAAACCTCGCCCGGTCACACCCTCTCCCGTTCGTTTCGAGCGAAGTCGAGAAACCGACCCGTGCGCTGTTTGGCCTGTTTCTCGACTTCGCTCGAAACGAACGGGGAAGGGGAATCTCGCCAGTTCGTGAGCGCACCCCCTCCGCGCCTCCGCACGAACCAAATAAAAAGGCCGCCGGCGAGGGGAGTCGCCGGCGGCCATGAGCGCTTAAGCTAAAAGAAGGGGTCACACCCGCAGATCGTATCGGTCCGCGTCCATCACTTTGGTCCAGGCGGCAACGAAGTCCTTCACGAACTTCCCCCCCGCATCGTTCGAAGCATAGACCTCGGACACCGCCCGAAGTTGTGAGTTCGATCCGAACACCAGGTCAGTCCGCGTCGCGGTCCATCGTTGCTCGTTCGTGTTGCGGTTGGTCCCCGCAAACTCCTCGTCACCGGCTTCGTCGATTTCCTTCCACGCCGTGCCCATGTCGAGCAGATTGACGAAGAAGTCGTTGGTCAGCTGCCCCGGCCGGTCGGTCAGCACGCCGTGCGCCGAGCCGCCATGATTGGCGCCCAGCACGCGCAGGCCGCCCACCAGCACCGTCATTTCGGGCGTGCTCAGCCCCAGCAACTGCGCCCGGTCGATCAGCAACTCCTCGGTCGGCACGCTGAACCGCACCGAGAGATAGTTGCGGAATCCGTCCGCCTTGGGCTCGAGCACGTCGATATTGCCGATTTCGGTCTGCTCGGCGGTCGCGTCCGTGCGGCCCGGCGAGAAGGGCACGGTCACGTCCTGCCCGGCATCCTTCGCTGCCTTCTCGACCGCGGCAGAGCCACCCAGCACGATCAGGTCGGCGATGCTGACCTTCTTGCCCGCCCCGGCACCGTCGAAGTCGCGCTTGATGCCCTCATAGACCTCCAGCACCCTGGCCAGCTTCGCCGGCTCGTTGACCTCCCAGTCCTTCTGGGGCGCCAGGCGGATGCGCGCGCCATTGGCGCCGCCGCGATGGTCCGAACCGCGATAGGTCGCGGCCGATGCCCAGGCCGTCCGCACCAGCTCGGCCACGCTCAGCCCAGATGCCAGGATCTTCTGCTTCAGCGCCGCCACATCGCCGCTATCGATCGGCGTATAGTCCGCCTTGGGGATCGGATCCTGCCAGATCAGGTCCTCGGCCGGCACGTCGGGCCCGAGATACCGCACCTTCGGCCCCATGTCGCGGTGGCACAGCTTGAACCAGGCGCGGGCAAAGGCATCGGCGAACTGGTCGGGATTGTCCCGGAACCGCTCGTTGATCGCGCGGTACGTCGGGTCCGCCTTCATCGCGATGTCGGCGGTAGTCATCATCGTCGGCAGGCGCCGTTCGGGGCTGTGCGCACCGGGCGCGAGGTCCTCGGGTGCCTGGTTGATCGGCTGCCATTGCTTGGCCCCCGCCGGGCTGCGCACCAGTTCGTACTCGTAGTCGAACAGCATGTGGAAAAAGCTCATGTCCCAGGTGATCGGCGTCGGCGTCCACGCGCCTTCGATGCCGCTGGTGATGGTGTGGTCGCCCACGCCCGACTCATGCCCGCTCTGCCAGCCAAGCCCCTGCTGCGCGATATCGGCGCCTTCCGGCTCCGCACCGACCAGCGAGGCGTCGCCCGCACCATGCGCCTTGCCGAAGGTATGGCCGCCCGCGACCAGCGCCGCGGTCTCCTCGTCGTTCATGCCCATCCGGGCGAACGTCTCGCGGATGTCGCGCGCCGACTGAATCGGGTCAGGATTACCGCCTGGCCCTTCGGGATTGACGTAGATCAGGCCCATCTGGATCGCGGCGAGCGGGCTTTCCAGCACCATCTCACGCTCGGGCTGAATGCGCGTCTGGTTGTCGGCATGGCCGACCCATTGCTCCTCGGTGCCCCAGTAAATGTCCTTTTCGGGCTCGAACACATCGGCACGGCCGCCGCCGAAGCCAAAAACAGGTCCGCCCATCGACTCGATCGCGACATTGCCGGCCAGGATCATCAGATCGGCCCAGCTCAGCTTGCGGCCATATTTCTGCTTCACCGGCCAGAGCAGCCGGCGTGCCTTGTCGAGATTGCCATTATCCGGCCAGCTGTTGAGCGGCGCGAAGCGCTGCGACCCGGAAGAGGCACCGCCGCGCCCGTCGCCGCTGCGATAGGTGCCGGCGCTGTGCCAGGCCATGCGGATGAAGAACGGGCCGTAATGCCCGTAATCGGCCGGCCACCAGGGCTGGCTGTCTGTCATCAGCGCGGTCAGGTCGCGCTTCACCGCCGCGAGGTCGAGCGTCTTGAACTCGGCGGCATAATCGAAATCGTCGCCCATCGGATCGCCCGACAGGCCGTTTTGCTGGAGGATGTCCAGCGACAGCTGGTTCGGCCACCAGTCGCGGTTGGTCCGCCCGAGAAGGGATCGCAGCGCGGCAGGCTCTTTCATCGGGCAGCCCAGCGGGTCGCCGCTCGTCTTCGCGTCCATGTCGGTATCCTCTCGTGGTTGAACCTTCTTCACGGAACCTAGACTCGGCACCGTGCGGGCGGAAACGACTTAACTCGGTTAGTGCGAACGGGGAAATCGATCAGAGACGAAAGAAGGGGCGGGGGGTGGAAGGGCGCGCCTGACGTAGCCGGCGTGTCGCGTCCTCCTGCTATGGTTGCCGCCCACAGTTTTTGTGCATTTTCTGTCGTATTGTCACAAAAAATCCACAGCCTCCGCATAACGGACCCTCCGTGACGCGGTTTCACCGCGTTTCCGGCTTTAATCACCAAAAGGGGAAATTCGATGTTCCGCTTCACGCGACTTTCGTCGCGCGCAGCTCTGCGCGCGTTGCTGATGCTCGGTTCGACCGCGGTCGTCGTCATGGCGGCGGCGCCTGCCGGCGCTCAGGATTACACCAACATTTCCGCCTCGGGCCGGGTAACCTCGATGGACGGCGCGCCGATCGCCGATGCGCAGGTGAAGATCACCTCCTCGGACAAGGGCGTCAGCCGCACGGCGACGACCGATGGCGCTGGCGCCTATACCATCCCGCAGCTCTCGCCCGGCAATTACGATGTCACCATCACGGCGGACGGCTTCACGGCTTATAGCGAGTCCAGCGTGCCGCTGACGCGGGAGACCGGCGGGGCCAACAGCTACCGCCTGGTCCCGGAGTCGCAAAATGGCGACATCGTCGTGACGGGTGCGCGCCAGCGCGTCGCGGATTTCCAGGACACCACCGTCGGGAGCACGATCAACCTTGCGTCCCTCACGCAGCGCGTGCCGATCGGGCGTTCGCTGCGCGACGTGATGCTGCTGACGCCGGGCACCGTGCAGGGTTCGTCGCCCTCGAACGGCGGCTTTGCCAACCAGGTCTCGATTGCCGGCGCTGCATTCACCGAGAACGCCTTCTACATCAACGGCCTGAACGTCACCGACTTCGTCTCGGGCGGCCAGCCGACCGAAGTGCCGTTCGACTTCTACCAGACGGTCGAGGTCAAGACCGGCGGCGCCCCGGCGGAATTCGGCCGCGCGACCGGCGGCTATGTCGTCGCGACCACCAAGTCGGGCTCGAACGAATATCATGCGAGCGTGACCGGCATCTGGGAACCGGATGACCTGCGCGGCAATGCGCCGTCGACCCGCACCATCGACTATCGCCACGCCACCGCCAGCCGCAAGGAACTGATCCTTCAGGCCAGCGGCCCGATCATCAAGGATCACCTGTTCGTCTATGGTCTCTACAATATGCGCGACATCCGCTCGATGACGCCGCAGGCCAATCAGAACAACGCAACCGGCGTGACGAATACGAGCCCCTTCTGGGGCGGCAAGATCGACGGCTATATCACGGGTGACCATCATTTCGAGTTCACCTATTTCGACACGACCAACGATACGCATAACCGCAGCTACAATTGGGACCGGACCAACCACACGCTCGGCAACAAGACGGGCGGTACCAATGCCCGGGCGGGCGGCATCAATTATGTCGGCCGCTACACCGGCACCTTCACGCCGTGGCTGACGCTGTCGGGCGCGTACGGCGTCAACAAGCTGCGCTCGGGCAATCTTCCGCTCGACACCGTCAATCCGCAGGTCGTCGATTACCGGAAGGACCCGGCTGGCATCCAGATCGGCCTCAACAAGGTGACCGACGCCTTCAGCAGCACCGATGACCAGCGCGAATTCTACCGTGTGGACGCCGACCTGCAATTCCATCTGTTCGGGTCGCACCATGTCCGCATCGGCTACGACCATGAGAAGGACACTCAGGCGCAGACCTTCCAGACGATCGGCGCCGGCGCGTTCAAGATCTTCGCCGTCACCGCCGATTCCGCCGCGCGCATCGGCCTGCCGGTCGGCACGGAATATTATACGACGCGCGTCTATGCCCAGAACGGCATCGCGCATGTCCGCAACGAGGCCTATTATCTGCAGGACCAATGGTCGCTGCTCGACAATCGCCTGCGCCTCGATCTTGGCCTGCGCAACGACCGCTTCAGCAATCAGGGCGTCAACGGCAAGTCCTTCTTCGAATCGGGCAACCAATGGGCGCCGCGCGTCGGCGCTTCGTTCGATCCGCTGGGCGACGGGCGCACAAAGATCTTCGGCTCCTATTCGCAATATTATCTGCCGATGGCAGGCGACATCAACCTGAACGTCGCCGGCAGCCTGGTCACCTACACCCGCTATAACCGCTTCAACGGCGTCAGCGGCGCGGGCAGCATCCCGGCCGAGGGCGCCCCGATCCTGTCAGTCGTCAACACGACCGCCTGCCCCGATACCGGGGTGCGGAACTGCGAAGTTTCGGCCGATGGTTCGGCGTTCAACCCGGCCGGCGCCATCGCCACCAACATCAAGCCGCAGTCGAGCAACGAGTTCATCCTGGGTGCCGAGCATCAGTTCGGCGATCATGTGCGGATCGGTGCCTATTTCACGCACCGCGAGTTGAAGGACGTGATCGAGGACATCTCGATCGACGCCGGCGCACGCGCCTATTGCGTCGGCAAGGGCTTTACCGCCGCTGCGTGCCAGTCGGCCTATCCGGGCGGCAGCCAGTTCGTCATCGCCAATCCCGGGCGCGACGTGACGGTGCAAATCAACAAGCTGCCCGACGGCTCGACGCCGACGGTGACGCTGAAGGCGGCCGACCTGGGCTATCCCAAGCCGAGCCGCAATTACAACGCGCTGACGCTGACCTTCGACCGCAGCTTCGACAAGAAATGGAGCCTGGCCGGCTCCTACACGCTCGCCTTCGACAAGGGGAATTACGAGGGCGGCGTGCGATCGGAGAATGGCCAGCTGGCGATCAACCGCACCGCCGACTTCGACTCGCCGGGCTTCGTCAACGGCGCTTATGGCTATCTGCCGAACGATCGCCGCCACACCTTCAAGGCCTATGGCAGCTACCGTCTGCTCGACATGCTGGATCTGGGCGCCAACGCCGTTCTCCAGTCACCCGTGCATTACAGCTGCATCGGCGCGGTGCCGGTCAATGTCGATGCCTATGCGAACACCTATCACGGCTATGCCTATTATTGTCAGGGCAAGCTCATTCCGCGCGGCACGGCGTTCACCGGCGACTGGCTGACTCAATTCGATGTCAGCGCGGTCGTCCATCTGCCATTGCCCTATGGGGTCGACGCGTCGGTGCGTCTCGACGTGTTCAACCTGTTCAACAGCCATGCGGTGACGTCGTATAACAATTTCGGCGAACTGGGCGACGGATCGGCTAACCCCGACTATCGAGCGCCGGTCAATTATCAGACGCCGCGCTCGGTGCGGCTGACGGCCCGCTTCGGCTTCTGAGGCCATATCCCCGGGGCCGGCCCGCGCGGCCGGCCCCGGGCATCCCGCTTGCAAAAACCCGGACACCAAGCATGGTCGGCCGGAACAGCGGGCTAGCGGGAACAAGCACGATGGAGGGGGCGATAGAGAAACGATCACAACGCCAGCGCGAAATCATGTCGCGGCTGCGAAGCGGACGGACATTGTCGGTGACGGCACTCGCGGCGGATCTCGCCGTGTCGGACGAGACGATCCGCCGCGAACTTCGCGCGCTCGAGGATCATGGGGTCATCATCCGCGAACATGGCGGCGCGCGCATGACGGCGCCGGTCCATGAGGGGCCGCTACATCAGCGGATGGAGGAGAATTCGGACGCCAAGCTGCGCATTGCCCGCGCGGCCGCCGAGTTCGTCCTGGACGGCGCGATCCTGTTCATCGACTCCGGCACGACGAGTTGCTTCATCGCGCGGCAGCTGGTCGACCGGCGGGCGCTGACCGTCATCACCAATTCGCTGCGCGTGGCGAACGATCTCGGCGGCATCAACAACAACCGCCTGTTCCTCGCTGGCGGGCAGATGGACTATGATTATCGCGCCTTCTCGGACCATCACGCGCAGGACTTTGTCCGCGGTTTCACCCCGCACCTTGCGATCCTGTCGGTCGGCGGGATCAGCATCGAGCGCGGGTTGATGGATTTCCATCCCGGCGAGGCGGAGATGAGCCGGATCGCCTATGCCACGTCGAAGCAGGTATTGCTCGGCGCCGATTCATCCAAATTCGGCCGCTATGCGCTGATCCAGACGGCGGCGCTCGGCGAGGTCGATATTCTCGTCACCGACCGGCCGCTCGAAGACGACTATGCCCGGGCGTTCGCTCACGCCGAGGTCGTTGTCGCCTGACGCTCCTTGACGGCGCGCATCAGCGGTATCCCGACCAGCAGCATCAGCAGCGCGCCCGAACCCGCCACCGCCGCCTGGAGCAGCCAGAAGGACGGTGGCGCCATGCGCTCGTAATAGACGCCGCTGAAGCCGACCCATAAATGCGCGAAGAAGCCGTGCAGGTAGAATAGGCCCATCCAGAATCCGACCAGCCGGCGCGGCGCGACGCCGGCGATCAGGCTCAGGCCGGAGGGCCAGATCAGCACGATCGCGCTGTCGATCAGCAGGAGATAGCAAAGCGCCCATGGCAGCGACAGCGGCGCCCCGCCACTGCTCGCGCTGCCGACCGCGAGAAGCAGATATCCCGCCGCGCAGCATAATCCGCCCAGCAGGACCTGCACCACCGGACCGATCGCGATGCCGCGCCGCTCGAGCGCGCGGATCGCCAGCTGCGATCCGGCGATCAGCGCCAGCGTGAAGACGCCGTCGAGCGACAGGAACCAGGCGACCGGCATCGTCCACTCGGCCACCCGCAGGTCGACCTGGGTGCGCGCCCATAGCAGGAAGATGTTGCCGAGCTGTTCATAGGCCGCGAAGCACAGATAGATCGCGGCCAGCGTGACGATCAGCAGCGCGGTCGTGGCGAGCGGCGCGCGCGGCGCGCCGGCCGGCACGGCCACCGTCGCCGCGCGCTCCGGTTCGCCGCCGATGCGCAGATAGAAGACCAGTCCCAGGACGACCGCGGCGATGGCCGCGCCGATCGCGTTGACCGGCCCCGCCACCACCGCCACGGCGCCGCAGGCCAGCGGGCCGCAGATCACCCCTGCATTCAGGAAGCCGAGATAGACGGCATAGCCGCGCCGCCGCTGCGCTTCGTCGCGGAACAGCAAGCCGACCTGTGCCGACAAATTACCCTTCAGCAACCCGGTGCCGATCGCGAAGGGGATCAGGCCGATCAGGAAGCTGTGTTCGCTCAGCATCATCATCAGGCCGAGCAGCATGCCGACCCCACCGGTCACCACCATCATTCGCCGGCTGCCGATCAGGTCGCCCACCAGCCCGCCGAACGGGATCGAAAGATAGATCAGCGCATTGGCATAGCCATAGAGCTGGGAGGCGAGGGCGATGCTGGAGACCGGGCCGAACAGCGCGGTGCTCGCCGCGCGAACGGCCGACGCCCCGATCACGCGCGACAGGTCGCCCACCAGCACCCGGTCGACCAGGATCAGCACGAGCAGCGACTTTACGCCGTACATGGCGAATCGCTCCCAGAACTCCATCGCTGCAAGCGACAGGAAGCGCGGGTCCAGTATCTTGACGTCCGCCGCCGCGTCTTCGCCCGATTCCATCTCGTCCGCCCTCATCGAGCGGAGCCCTAGGCAGGCTTGGCAACATGATGATGACAGTAGCGGAGGACGGCTCAGGCCGGGTGTGGGAAGGCCAAAGCGGGTTCGCTGACACCGGGCGCGCCGGTCTCGACATGCCCCGCCAGGCGCAGGCGTACCCCATTCTCCGCGGTCAGCATCAGATCGTACCAGCGATGGTCGGCGAGCGTGACTGGCCGTTGCGCTTTCGCGCCCGCGGGCACCGCGACCTGCTCGCTGGTGCCGCGATGGGCGCAGTGCAGCGTCATGGCGACCGCGTCATCGCCGCGATTGGCGAGGCGCAGCGTGCCGCCTGTCCCATCCTCACGCCAGGCGATTGCCGCCTCGACCCGCGGCGCGTTCCCATGGCCTCGGAACTCGCGGTGGAAACCGTCGGGCCCGCGCACGACGATCGCATGCGGCCGGTCCCGGCGGAGCGGCCAGGCTTCCTCGAGCTGCGAGGTCGCGGCGACGGTGAAATAGCGCCAGCCGGAAAACAGGGTTTCGTCCTGCACCCCGAACACAATCCCGACCGACCCCCGATTCTCGAAGCGCAAGGTCAGGCCGGCGTCGGACCAACTGGGTTCGACGGCGAAGCGGTACGGCAGCGGCCGGGCCCGGCGTGTTCCGGGCTCCTGCGCCGGTACGCCGTTGCCCTTGGCGATCGCCGGTGCAGGGGCGCCGGCGCACAGCCGCTCGGTTTCGGCGATATAGCCTGCGACCGAGGGCAACGCCGCCGCCCAGCCCGTGTCGAGACGCGCTTCGCGCGACACATCGAAGTCGAAGATCGAGGTCAGATCGCCGCACACCGCGCGACGCCAGGGCGAGATATTGGGTTCGGCCACGCCGAAGCACTTTTCCAGGAAGCGCAGCACGGAGGTATGGTCGAAAAGCTGCGAGTTCACCCAGCCGCCGCGCGTCCAGGGCGAGATCACCAGCATCGGCACGCGCGGGCCGAGCCCGACCGGCTCGCCCTGATAGGTCTCGCTGCGCACATCGACATTGCTCGCGCCATAGCTCGGCTCTATCGCCGGCATGGGCGCTGGCACATGATCGAAAAACCCGTCATTCTCGTCATAGTTCAGGATGAAGGCGGTCTTCGCCCAGACTGTCGGGTTCGCCGCGAGCGCCGCGACGAGGTTGCCGATCAGCACTTCGCCGAAGGGTACCGGCGCATCGGGATGCTCGCTCATCTGCATCATCGGCACGATCCAGGAAACCGAGGGCAGGCGATCGGCGGCGACGTCCGCGGCGAAGGCAGCGATCAGATGCCGTGCCTGCGTCTTTTCCGGGTCGGCGGGTGCCGCGCCGCCGATCCAGTCGACATAGGCCCGCCCGCGCCGGTAGCGCGACGATGCCGGATCGAGCTTCCGGAACTCCTTGAAATAGCCGAGCGGATTGTCCGAATAATTGGCCAGCTCCTGATAGACGCGCCACGAGACGCCGGCTTCCTCCAGCCGCCCTGCGTAAGTGCGCCAGGGCAGCCCCTCGGTCGCGTCGTCCTTCGTCATGTCCGCGCCGGGGTTGCCGTCGGTGCCGCCATTGGTGACGCAATAAACCCCTTCCTGCCCGACGCTGAGGCCGTTCGTGCCGGAAAAATGATAGAGGCGGTTGGGACCGGTCGGCCCCTGCAGCGAGCAGTGATAGCTGTCGCAAATGGTGAACTGGTCGGCCAGCGCGTAATAATAGGGAATGTCGGCGCGGGTCAGATGCGCCATGGTGAGCGGCCCTTTCTGGTCCGCCCACACGTCCCAGTTGCGCCAGCGCGCCTGGCTGTCCTTCCAGCTATGGTCGAGGCCGGTGAAGCACCGCGCGTTGCTGCTGTCGTAGTCGAGCCGGAACGGCCAGGCGATCTGTCCCCCGTCACGATCCGCGCGGCGTTGCGCCCAGACCGGCTTACCACCCGGCAGCGTTACCGGGCGCGGATCGCCAAAGCCGCGCACGCCGCGCAACGTGCCGAAATAATGATCGAACGATCGGTTCTCCTGCATCAGGATCACGACATGCTCGATATCCGCGATCGAGCCGTGCCCGCCCAGTCGGCGCAACCCCTGTGCCGGCTCGCTGGTGGCGATGGCGGCTCCGGAGGCACCGAGGAGAAAAGCCCTGCGGTCGATCGTCACGCGTGTTTTCCTTTATCTGATCCCGCCGGCGCGGCGGTATTGGTCGAAGCGGCCCCGCAGCTAGCCGCGCTATGTGGAAGAGATGTGACGAGACTCCAGGTTTTTTGGAATTTCTGAGCGGAACGGTCATTGCGTCAACACAGGCGCGTGCCTGCCGGCGACGATGCGCGCTCGCGGTGCGAGGAACGCGGCACCCGCAGCTAGACTAGCGTGAGGTCGAATCGCTGGGAGGTCGAATTCCCGGACGGGGCGCCGGCTCTCGGAACGGCGTTGCATCGGTTTTCCGACCTTTTTTACGCGATTTTTTTCTTGCCTGCATGGAGCGCGAGGACGGCATTTTGGGCCGTATCGGACCTTTTATCCCTGTCTTGTCAAAGGGTTAAGTTGAAAATACCGCGCTGTTTTGGCACAAGTACTGCCACTTGACTAAGTGCATTTGCGGTTTTAGAAATATTCACTGTGGTTGTAATTTAAAAATACAACTCAAGATCCCGCTTCGGATCTTGTCTGGCCGTAGACCATGAATGTGGCCAGGATATTTGCGATCAATTGAATAAAGGCACAGCCTTTTCGGGAAACCGCGCCCATTTGTTGGGGCGGTACTTAGTGGGGATTTGAGTCATGAAGAAGATTTTAGCCGGTGCGTTCATCACCATCGGCCTTGCTGCGGGCTCCTCGGCGGCATTTGCCCAGTCTTCCGCGACAGCCACGGCGACGGGAAGCACGACTATCGTGCAGCCGCTCACCCTGACCAAGAATGTCGACCTCTCCTTCGGCCGTATCGTCAAGCCGAGCACCGGGAGCGGCACCGTCGCCATCGCCAACACGGCGGACGCTGTGACCGCCGGCTCGGGTGCGATCGCCCTGAGCGGCATCACCACGACGCGTGCCAAATTCACCATCGATGGCGAAGGCGGCCAGGTCGCTACCGTCAGCGTGCCGACCAGCTTCGACCTGGCGCTCAGCACGGATGCCACCAAGAAGATCACCATCACGCTCGCGCCGGATCTGGGCGCCACGACGACGCTCAGCAACGCGCTCGGCGCGGCTGGCACCCAGACTCTCTATGTCGGCGGCAATTTCGCACTGCCCTCGACGCAGGTGACCGGTGCCTATAGCGGCACCTTCGACGTGACGGTTGCCTATCAGTGATCCGCTAGCGGATTGTAGGGAACGATGGACATGGGCAAGGACCGCCGCCGGGCAATGCGTCACTGGGCCATTGTCGTGGGGGCGGTCCTTGCGGTGTCACCGCCGTCACCGGTCGTCGCGCAAGGTCAGCGTGCCGCGGCAGGTGGCGCGGTGGAGATAAGTGAAGCCGTCGGTGCCGGGATCGCGTATGACCTGTTGACCGATATCCTCTCCACCGTGTTCCTGTCGGGGCGTACCGGCGATTCCGTGTCGCTGCTTCTGCCCGAACGCTCTGGCTCCGGGAGCCGTCTTCCCAACGAGGTCGTGGTGCTGTCCACCGCTTATTACAGGATGGATGTCGCGTCCGGTGTTGCGCGCGCCATCGTGGCGAACCCCGACGCCAAGGTCGGCCTCACGCCACTACGGGATGGCGGCGGCCCGGACAATTTCCTGGTCCTTGCCCAATTCAACTGACCGCTAGCAGATAGGCACTCGCGCGATGATCGAGGTTCATGAAGTCCATACGACGCAGGGCCCTCCCGCCCTTGCGCGCGCCGCGGTCGCTGCCACCACCGCTTTCGCCCTGTGCGTCCTGTGCGCCGGCGCTGCCGCCCAGAATGCGTCGCAAACGACCGCGGCGCCACCGCCGCCCGTTGCGGGCGGGGCGGAGACCGGTGTCGCGAACATCAATCTCACGCCGCGCCGAATCATCTTCGATCGCACCAAGCGCAGCGACACGGTCTATGTCTTCAACCAGGGCAATGCCGCCGTGACGGTCGATGTCGCGCTGATCGACAATGTGATGCTGCCGTCCGGCGAGATTCTGCCGGTGGCGCGCGCGGCCGAGAAGGGCCCGGCCGCGGTCGCCGCCGCTGCGTCGGTGCGCTCGGCCAAGCTCCTGCTGCTGGCGGTTCCTAGCCGCCTGACCTTGCCGCCCGGCCAGGGCAGGGTGATCCGAATCCGCGCCAGCCTGCCGGAATCGACTGACGTCGTGGAATATCGCACCCACCTCACCGTCGCCACGCTGCCCACGCCCGATTCCGGCCTCACCGCTGAACAGGTCGCGGCGACAACGAGGGGCGAGCTGGTGTTGAGGGTCCAGTCGATCTTCGGCGTGTCGATCCCGCTTATCGTGCGAACGGGAGCGGCCAATGCGACCGCGACCTTGGGCGCCATTGCGGCGAGGCCGGAAGGCGACAAGCCAGTGCTGGAAATACCGGTCATGCGCCAGGGAACGACGTCGCTCTATGGCGATCTCGAAGTGCGGGCCGGAACGGGCGGGACCGGGGAGGTCGTCGGCCTCGTCCGTGGTCTCGGCGTTTATCCGGAGGTCGACGAACGCCTGGCCCGAATCCCCCTGTCGCGTGCCTTGCGCAAGGGCGAGGCGGTGACGGTCAGCTATTTCACCGCGGACGGCAAGCCTGGCGAGCTTGCCAGAAGGACGTTCACCGTACCCTGAAATGTTGGTCGAGCCTGTGGCATTTGCCCTCCTGGTGGCCGCGCCCGGCCCGTCAGGAGACGGCTGGGTTGCGCCCGCGCAACTCGTAAACGCGTCGGTCCTGTCCGATCAGTTGCTGCTCTTTGCTGTGCAGATCGACCATGCAACTCTGACGGATGCGCTGACTGCCTATGGCGATCCTGCGGACCCGTTGATTCCATTTGGCGAGCTGTCCCGTCTGCTCGATCTTCCGCTTGAGGTACATCCGGACACCGGGCTCGTGACCGGGCGGCTGGGCGAAAGCCAGCGCGCGCTCACGATCGACCTGTCGGCGGGGACGGCCCGGCTCGGCGGCGGCGTCATCGCCATCGGCCCGGCGGACGTCAAGGTAACGGGTACCGACATCTACCTCAGAGCGTCGCTGGTTCAGCGGCTGCTTCCCATTACCATAATCTCGTCGCCGGAGGATCTGGTGCTGGTCCTGACTGCCACTGAAAAGCTGCCGTTCCAGTCCCGGCGCGAACGGGCGCAGCGCATGGCCGGCCTTTCCGGCCCGCCCGATCCGGCCGATCAGGTGCTGCGCGTCGCCACGCCCTATCGCTGGCTCGGTCGCCCCGCCTTCGATATCGGGCTGGAACTGGGCAACGATAGCGGTCGCGCGCGGCCGATTACGCGGCTGGAAGGAAGGATCGCGCTCGACATGGCGCGCGCCAGTGTCACCGGCTATGTCGCGACCGACGATCTAGGACATCTCTCGACGGCGCGCCTGCGGGCCGAGCGGCGATCGATCGACGGCGATCTCCTCGGCCCGCTGCACGCGAGCTTCGTCGCCGCCGGCGATGTCTACACGCCCGCGCAGGCGCTCGGTCCGCGCAGCACCGGCGGCGCTGGCATCACGCTGTCCACCGCGCGGATCGGGGATACCAGCGTCTTCCAGCGTATCGACCTGCGCGGCGAATTGCCGATCGGCTATGATGTGGAGCTCTATGTCAATGACGTGCTGCGCAATGGCGAGCAGGGCGTGAAGACTCAGGGTCGTTACGATTTCACGGATGTGCCGCTGGTGCGCGGCCGCAACATCATCCGCATCGTGCTTTATGGCCCCCGGGGGGAGCGCGCCGAACAGACCCGTGTGATCAATGTCGGGGGCGGTCAGCTCGCTGCGGGACAAACCGTGATCGACGCCGGCATCGTCGTCCAGGACCGGCCGGTCCTTCCGCTGTCGAGCGACGATGTCCTGCCTGGCGAGCGCGACCGTGGTTCAATGCGCGCGGTGCTCAGCCTCGCTCATGGCCTTACCGCGGGATTGACGCTCAGCGCCGGCCTGTCGCGTTATACGGATATGTCCGGCCGCCGGCACGACGTGGTCGCCGGAGGTGTCCGGACGTCGCTCCTCGGCATGTCGGTGCAGGCCGATGCGGCGAAGGACATCGCAGGGGGCGTCGCCGCGTCGCTGGCTGCCGCCGGGCGTGTCGGAGGTCTCAACCTCGTCGCCCGGCACGTCGAATATTCCGGGGTCTTCGCAGACGAGGCCAATGCCATCTGGGACGTGTCCCGGCCGCTCCGGCGCTACAGCGAGCTGGTTTTCGATGTCTCCCTGCCTTTGCCGGGCGGCGCTCGGCTGCCCTTTTCGGGCCGGTTCGACCATGCCCGGTTCGCGGACGGCGGTACCAGTTTTTCCGCGCGGGGCCGCACGACCCTGAGCGTCGCCAATACGCTGGTAGCGGTGGCCAATGATTACACACGCCGCACGGGCCCGGGTTTCAAGGCGGACCAGTTCAGCGGAACCGTCGCCGCCTCGCGTTTCGTCAACTACCGATGGCAATTGCGCGCCAGCGCCGACTACGAGATCAGGCCAAGCCTCACGCTGCGCGACCTGGGGTTGACCGCCGACCGGGCCATCGATGATCGGTATAGTTTGCGTTGGGGTGCGACGCGGGTCTTCGGGCGGGGCGGCGGCACGACGCTGCAGGCTGGGCTCTCGGCGCATTTGCCTTTCGCGGACGCGACCCTTGGGGCGGATTACGCGACCGGCCAACGGCGCTGGCGGGTTGCGTTGCAGCTCAATTTCGGCCTGGTCTATGATCCGTTCGGCCGGCACTATCGCGCGACGGCGCCCGGTCCAGCCAATGGCGGCAGCGCGGCGCTGGTCGCCTTTGTCGACGCCAACGCCAACGGCCTCCCGGATCCGGGCGAGGCGCCCGTCGCCGGCGTCGTGCTGCAGGGCGCGGGCCGCCCGGTAACGACCGACGCCCATGGCCGCGCCTTCGTGACGGGGTTGGGCGACGGGGCCGGCGCCATGCTGCGCGCCGACACGTCCGGTGCCGACACGGTGTTCGTCAGCTCGCCGCCGCAGGGCATCGCCTTTACCCCGAGGGCCGGGGATGTCGCCCGGATCCTCTACCCGATGGTGCCCAGCTCCGAACTCGTCGTCCGCCTCGGTTTTCGACAGAAGGACCGCAGCATGACCGGTCTTTCCGCGGTGCGTATCCGTCTGGTCCCCGTCTCGGGGGCGGCCATATCGGGCGTCACGGAATTCGACGGCTCGGCGGTGTTCGATGCGGTGAAGCCCGGCACCTACCGGATCGAGCTGGATCCGGATCAGGCCGAGCGCCTCGCAATGAGCCTCGCAGCGCCGGTCAAGGTCATGGTCGGCACCGATGGACGAACCCTCGTCGCCGAGGGCGAAATCCTCTTCAACCGGAGTGCGCAACGATGATCCGTCTCCTCTTCTGGGCCATTGTCGCGCTGTATGCCGCCATTGCCTGCGCCGACCCGGCCAGCGCGCAGAAGGTCACCGTTGCCTCGATATCGACGGCTGATTTCGGTAACGTCGCAGCGGCCGCCGGCGGTCAGACCCTCCTGCGGACCGATCCGGCGAGCGGCACGGTCTCGCGGATCTCCGGCGCCGGGACCAGGCTCTCGACCGCGGCGGTTCGGTCGCTCGTCACCGTCGAATGCAACAATTCGAAGAAGTGCGACGACAATGACGTGCTGGTGACGATCACGACGACGAGTGCCCCTACGGGTCGCGCGGCGGCGCTGCAGAATTTCACGGTGTCGACATCGGGCGCAACCGCCGTGATCGTCACGCCACCCGGGAGCGGCAGTTCGATTTCCTTCACCATCGATCCGCTTGGCCGCGGTGAGACCAGGACATTCTGGGTCGGTTTCGATCTACCGGTTCAGGGGAACGACACAGCCGCCGCGACGGGGCTGGCCACGGCCGCCTTCGTCGTGACCGTCTCGCGCACGAATGGCGCTGGTCAGGCAAGCGTTTTGGCGGGCTTGGTCCAGGCGCGCATATTCCGCGCGCTGGCCATCACGGCGTCGCAGAACCTGGCCTTTGGGCGGATCAGCAAGCCTTCGAGCGGGGCCGGGACCGTCAGCCTCGCCCCGGCCACCGGCGCGGTCACCGTATCGGGCATCGGCGTGAAGGCGCTCGGCTCGTCTGCATCCGCCGCGGGGGCCTTCATCATCAGTGGGGAAGGCGGGCAGAGCGTCTCGGTATCGGTGCCGAGTTTTACCATGACCGGAGCGACCGGCAGCATTACCGTGACCACCAATCCGACCGTGAGCGGCGCGCAGGTGCTCAGCGGCGCGCTCGGCGCGGCCGCCACCTTGCCGCTCCAGGTCGGCGGCAGCTTCAACCTGTCCGCCGCCACGCCGGCGGAAAGTTATAGTGGCAGCGTGACCGTTACCGTGCAGTATAACTAGACCGATGCCTTGACCGGGCACGTTGCCCCGACCCGGTTACTCCTCGAACAACGGTGCCAGCCGCCCGGTAATCCGCTCCAGCACCGTCGCCCCCGTAAGATCGGGCTCGAACGCCTCGCCCGTGATCGTCTCGAACGCCTCGGCATAGATCGCCGAGGTGCCCAGCACGAGCTCCTGCGGAATCGCCGGGATCGGGTCGACATAGGGGTCGCACCGCGCCGCCACCCAGGCGCGGATGAAGTCCTTGTCGAAGCTCTCCGGCCGCTCTCCGGCCGCGAACCGCTCCGCATAGCTTGCCTGCTTCCAGTAGCGGCTGCTGTCTGGCGTGTGGATCTCGTCCGCCAGGATGATCTTGCCGTCGGGGTCGACGCCGAACTCGTATTTGGTGTCGGCCAGGATCAGCCCGCGCTCGGCCGCCATCGTCTGGCCGCGTGCGAACAAGGCAAGCGCGGTGGCGCTGATCTCCTCCCATTGCGCGGGGGTGAGCAGCTTGTGTTCGAGAATCTCGGCCGGGGTCAGCGGCGCGTCATGCCCGCCGTCGAATTCCTTGCTGGTCGGGGTGATGACAGGCTCGGGCAGGGCCTGATTGTCGCGCATCCCGTCGGGCAGGGTCATGCCGTACATGCTGCGCTGGCCCGACCTGTACAGCGTCAGGATCGAGGTGCCCGTCGTCCCCGCGAGATAGCCGCGCACCACGATCTCCACCGGCAGGATGTCGAGCCGGCGGCACAGCAACACATTGGGGTCGGGATAGCCGAGCACATGGTTGGCGCAGATATCGGCGGTCTGCTCGAACCAGAAGCGCGCCGTTTGAGTCAGGATCTGCCCCTTGAACGGCACCGCGCAGAGGATCCGGTCGAACGCGCTAAGCCGGTCGCTCGCGACGATCACCCGGCGCCCGTCCGCCAGATCGTAATTGTCGCGCACCTTGCCGCGATAGTGCTTTGGCAGCTGCGGGATCGTCGCATCGTCGAGCACGCGCGTGGCGTAAGCGGCAAGGTCTTGGGGCGACATGCGGGGGTCCTTGTTGGGGCAGGCGGGGCGTTCGTAGAGGAAAACCTGGCTTGCTGGAAACACTCCTCTCCGTTCGTGCTGAGCTTGTCGAAGCACTGTTCTTCCCTTCGGCGGAAGAAAGAACAGCCCTTCGACAGGCTCAGGGCGAACGGGGGTGGGGGAGGCGCAAGGCAGAGCGCAACCGCCCGTCGTTCAGCCCTCGTCGCCCTCCGGCCGCGCCTTGGGCGGGTGCAGCCGCACCCGTTCCACCCGGGTCGGCTCGGCCTCGATCACTTCGATCGTCCAGCCGCTGTCATGCTGGATGCATTCGCCCGCCTGGGGCACATGCCCGGCCAGCACCGCGGCGAGCCCGCCGATCGTGTCGATGTCGCCGTCTACCTCCAGCTCGGTGCCGATCGTCTCCGCGACATCCTCCAGCTCGGCGCGCGCATCGGCTTCCCACGCGCCGCCATCGAGTGGGATCAGCAGCGCCTCGGGCGCGTCGTCATGCTCGTCCTCAATGTCGCCGGTGATCTCCTCGATCAGGTCCTCGATCGTGACGAGCCCCTCGGTCCCGAAATATTCGTCGAGCACGATGGCGAGATGCACCCGCTTCTGCCGCATATCGGCCAGCAGATCGAGCGCCCCGCGCGACATCGGCACGTACAGCGGCTCGCGGATCAGCCCCTCCAGGGTCGCCGGGTGCTCGGCGCCGGTCGCCAGGATGTTGAACACGTCCTTCAGATGAATCATGCCGATGATCGTATCGAGCTTCTCGCGGTACACCGGCAACCGGCTGTGCCCCGCCTCCGCGAACAGCTTGATCAGGGCGTCGAAGCTGGTCTTCTCCTCCACCGCGACGATGTCCGCGCGCGGCACGCCGACATCGCCTGCGTCGCGCTCGCCGAAATGCAGCAGGTTGCGCACCATCTGGCGCTCGAGCGGGGACAGGTCGCCGGCCGCGTCGGGTCCGGGCTCGTCCTCATGCGCGTCGATCGCTTCTTCGAGCTGCGCGCGGAGCGAATCATCCCCCGGACCGCCAAAGATGAAGGAGCGGAAGGAGCGCCATATGCTGCCTTCCTGGGTTCCGGCGCCGTCCGCGTCTCGTCCGGTGCCGCTGCTACTGTCGCCTTCGGGCATATTAGTGTGTCAGTCCTCGCGTATCAGATAGGGGTCTTCGAGCCCGAGAGAAGCGAGCGCTTCGGTCTCGATCCGCTCCATCGCCTCGGCCTCATGATCTTCCATATGATCATAGCCGAGTAAATGCAGTGTGCCATGCACGATCAAATGAGTCGCATGATCCTCGATCGGGATATTCTTCTCGGCCGCCTCGCTCGCGCACACGCCGTACGCCAGCACGATATCGCCGAGCAGCACTTCGCCATCGTCCGAATTCTGGTCGATCGTCTCAAGCAGATCGGCCTGCACCATCGGAAAGCTCAGCACATTGGTCGGCTTGTCCTTCTGCCGGTACTGCGCGTTGAGCGTCTGTACTTCCTCATCGGTGGTAAGCCGCACCGAGATCTCGACCAGCGCCGGCGCGGTCAGCATCTCGCCATGCTCGGTCCGCTCCATCGCCGCGGACGCGGCGCGCAGGGCAAGCGCTTGCCAGTCGGTGGCCTCCGGCCAGGGCGATTCGATGGAGATGGCTGTTTCAAGCACAGGGCCATATTCCCCGTTCGTGCTGAGCTTGTCGAAGCACTGTTCTCCCCTTTGCGCCGAAGAAAGAGCAGCCCTTCGACAAGCTCAGGGCGAACGGGAGGGAGGAGATGAACATCTCGGTCACGTATCCCGACCTTCAGATGATAATAGCGCCAACTTGATGACGGCCCTTTTGGAGGTGTCGAGCCTAGTGGCGAGTTCCGCAGCGAGGGCAATCACTTCAGCGTCGTCGATCATCCAGCCTTTGCTGGTATTCCCAAGATGCTGCTGGGTCGCCCTCAGCGATTCAAGCTTCCGCACCTGCGCCGTATTTGCGGTCAGCACACGTCGGGATAAAGCAAGCTTGTTATGCATCCACACCCTCATATGCCTCGACGATCCGCCCGACGATCGGATGCCGTACCACGTCGCCCGACCCGAACCGGCAGATCGACAGTCCCTCGACTCCCTCCAGCCGACCGACCGCGTCGTTCAGCCCCGACGCCGCCATGCCGCCGGGCAAATCGGTCTGCTTGGGATCGCCGCACACCACCATGCGGCTGTTCTCGCCGAAGCGGGTCAGGAACATCTTCATCTGCGCCGGCGTGGTGTTCTGCGCTTCATCCAGGATGATGAAGGCATCGGCCAGCGTCCGCCCGCGCATGAAGGCGATCGGCGCGATCTCGATCTCGCCCGACAGGATGCGCCGCTCGACCTGTTCCGCCGGCAGGCAATCGTTCAGCGCGTCGTACAAGGGGCGGAGATAGGGATCGACCTTCTCCTTCATGTCGCCCGGCAGGAAGCCGAGCTTCTCGCCCGCCTCCACCGCCGGCCGCGACAGGATCAGCCGCTGCACGCTGCCGGTGATCAGCTGCGCGACGGCCTGCGCCACCGCGATATAGGTCTTGCCGGTGCCCGCTGGCCCGAGCGCGAAGATGATGTCGTTGTTGAGCAGTTCGCGCATGTAATGCGCCTGTGCGATGGTCCGCGGCACGATCGTCTTCTTGCGCGTGCGGATCATGATCTGGGGCCCGCCGACATCGGCGCGGACGATGCCTTCGAGCGTCGGCTCGGCGGACATGGTGATCACTGCCTCGACCAGACCCTGATCGACTCGTTCGCCGCGCACGATGCGATTGTACAAGCCTTGCAACACATCCCGCGCCTCCGCGACCGACTCTGCTGTGCCTTCCAGGCCGACGCGATTGCCCCTTGCCGTGATGTACACGCCAAGCCGGCTCTCCAGCTGCAACAGGTTCTTGTCGAACTCCCCAAACAGCTGCGGCATGAGTTGGGGCTTGTCGAACACGATCTCGGCACGGCTGCGATCACCGGACTGGGCTTGGACAGGCTTGCGGCTCATGCGGTTCCTTCAGGCGGGAGGAAAGGAGGCGACTCACCCGAACGGACCGCGCGGTGCGGTGTTCCGGGGGAGGGGCGAGTCAGCTGCATCCGCCCGCGAGTTTGGCAGAGCGCACGCGCGGTGCACAGAGGAAAACGGGCAACACTGCCGATCTTTCGGCAACGAAGCTCTCCCCTCCCTGCAGGGGAGGGGCCGGGGGTGGGTGGCGAGCGCAGCGAGCTCTCCGAACGTTCCGACAGAAGCGACGATCGGGGCATCGAGCCCCGCTCGCCGCTGACCCACCCCAGCCCTCCCTTGTAGGGAGGGAGTAAGTCATGCCTCGACCTGCACCCGCTCGACACCCGACACCGAATTCGGCCAAGCCGCCTCGATCTCCACCTCGACCATATCCCCGATCGCCCCACCAGACACGAGGTGCACCGATTGCAGCCACGGGCTCTTGCCGATCAGCTGGCCCGGCAGCTTGCCCTTGCGTTCCAGCAATATCTCGCAGGTCCGGCCGACGGTCGCCTTGTTAAACGCCTCCTGGTCGCGGTTGATCGCTGCCTGCAGCCGCTGCAGCCGTTCGTCCATCACCTCGGCCGGAATCTGCTCGCCCATGTCGGCTGCGGGCGTGCCGGGGCGGGGGCTGTATTTGAAGCTGAACGCCTGGGCATAGCCGACGGCGTCGACCAGGCTCAGTGTCTCCGCGAAATCGGCCTCGGTCTCCCCCGGGAAACCGACGATGAAGTCGCCCGACAGCGCGATGTCAGGCCGCGCCGCGCGGACGCGGTCGAGAATGCGCAGATAGGAATCGCGGCTGTGGCTGCGGTTCATTGCCTTGAGGATGCGGTCGCTGCCCGCCTGCACCGGCAGATGCAGGAACGGCATCAGCTTCGCCACGTCGCGGTGCGCGTCGATCAGGCCCTGAGTCATGTCGTTGGGATGGCTGGTGGTGTAGCGGATGCGCGCCAGCCCCTCGATCCGGTCGAGTTCGCGCGCCAGCGCGTCCAGCCCGCCGGTGCGGCCGGCCGCGTCCTCGCCTTCCCATGCATTCACATTCTGCCCCAGCAGCGTGATCTCGCGCGCGCCGGCATCGACCAGCGCCTTCGCCTCGTCGACGATCGCGGCCCAGGGCCGGCTTACCTCCGCGCCGCGGGTATAGGGCACCACGCAATAGGTGCAGAATTTGTCGCACCCTTCCTGCACCGTCAGGAACGCCGATGGCGGCACGCGGCGGCGGGCGGGCAAATGGCCGAACTTGGTCTCGACCGGCATGTCGGTGTCGAGCGCGGCTTCGCCCCGCGCGGCCTTCGCCACCAGTTCGGGCAGGTTGTGATAGGCCTGCGGGCCGACCACCACGTCCACCTTCGCCCGGCGCACGATCTCCGCGCCTTCGGCCTGCGCGACGCAGCCCGCGACGGCGATCATCGGCGTCCGGCCGTGCTTCCGCAGGCGGCCGATGTCGGAATAGACCTTCTCGGTCGCCCTTTCCCGGATATGGCAGGTATTGAGCACGATCAGGTCGGCGGCATTGGCATCGTCGGTCGCGGTCATCCCGTCGGCGGCCATGAGTTCGCTCATCCGGTCGCCGTCATACATGTTCATCTGGCAGCCGAACGACTTGACGTGGAAGGTCTTGGGGGAGGGTTTCATGATGCGGCGCCTATAGGCCGAGGCAGGCGGTGCCGCAAATCCCTCTATTGTCCTTGTTTGTGGCCGCACTCGTCCAGAACGGCGCGCGCGCCTTGCTGCGCCCATGTCGGTGCTTCGGGGTTCGCCATGACCTCCCGCGCCAAGGCCAGCCGGCGATCGTCCACCGCCTCCTTCCCGCCGGCCGCGAAAAGGGCATTCCGCAAGATGAGTTCGTCGACAATCTCGACGTCGGTCATTTTGCGGTGCGGATAGAATAAGAGGTCGCTGCTCCAGGTGTCGGGGAAATTTCGGTCGAGCAGGGCACTGAAGAATGCGGCATTCGGCTCTTCTCCCCGGCCGATCGCCTCGACGACTGCCACCAGTTCCGCTTTGCTGAGGTCGAGGAGCAGGGGCGGTGGGCCCTTTGCCGCGGCTTCGGCAAATTCCTGCTCGCTGATCCAGCTATAGAGTTCGAAGAAGATGCCGCTGTCATAGGCCTGACCGGACAGAGCATTGATTTCGGCGATCAAGGCTTCACAATCCTCATCATAGTCGAGCCTCCGGACAACGGCCCGGATCAACGGTTCCAAGCTGTTCACCAGCGCCGGCTCCGGCGGTCGTCCGAGGCACAGGATCCGCTCGCTCATGATCGAACCCTAGGATCCCTGCACTGGGATCGACTGCTCCGGCGCTTCGTAGCGTACCGCGTCGACCGCGTAAGCGAACGGCCGAAGCGGATGGCCCAGCGACGCCATCAGCGCTTCCTCGATCCGCCGTCGGCTCTCCGCCGCGATCGCCTTGCGCCCGGGAAAGTCGCGTGGATGGAACGGCTCCAGGAAATGCACCTTCATCCGGAAGGAGCCCCGCCTGGACAACAGGCGCTTGGCATTGTCGATACCGGCCTCGAGGCCGATCCACCCGACTTCCTCGCCCACCGCGCCGTAATCGAGCAATACCGGCTGGACGAGCACGCCCGGCGGCGGCGGTTCGAGCACCCGCAGCATCGGCGTCTTGAACGGCAGCAGCGACTTGCCGTCGGTCGTCGTCCCTTCCGGAAACACCGTGACCGACCAGTTGTCGGACAGCGCATCGCGCAGCTGGTTGATCTGCTCGGCCACGCCCATGCGGTTTTCGCGCTTCACATAGACGGTGCGGTTGAGCGTCGAGAGCCAGCCCACCACCGGTGCCTCGCGGATCTCTTCCTTGGCGACGAAGGCAGTGCCGCTCTGCCCGGCGATCGCCAGGATATCGATCCAGCTCAGATGGTTGGAGATATAGAAGACGTCGCGCTTGAGCGGCACGCCGACCCGCTCGACCCGCGCCCCGGAGATGCGGCCGGCCCAAGCGAGGAAGATCCGCGGCCAGGGCGATCCGATGCGGAGCAGGCGCCACAGATAATGGAGCGGCACGGTGACCAGCAGCCCGAGGATCAGCCCCGCGGCGCGCAGGGCGATCCGGGTCCAGCCCAGCGCGTCGATCGGGGTGGGTCTGCCTGCCGCTGCCTCGGCACGCCTCAGGTCGGCGCTGGACAAGGATCAGGACTTGCGGTCGAGAGCGACGCCGTACAGTTCCATGCGATGGTCGACGAGGCGGAACCCCAGTCGTTCGGCGATCGCCTTTTGCAGCTGCTCAAGCTCGGGATCGACGAACTCGATCACCTTGCCGGTCTCGACGTCGATCAGGTGATCGTGATGCGATTCAGGGGCAGGCTCGTAGCGCGAACGGCCATCGCCGAAATCATGACGGTCGAGGATGCCGGCTTCCTCGAACAGGCGCACCGTGCGGTAGACGGTCGCGATCGAGATGCCGGGGTCGATCGCCGATGCGCGGGCATAGACCTTTTCGACATCGGGATGGTCCTCGGCTTCGGACAATACCCGCGCGATGACGCGGCGCTGGTCGGTAATCCGCAGGCCCTTTTCATTGCACAGGGCTTCGAGATCTATCTTGCGTGCCATGGCCCGCATGTAGTCTCTTTGGGCTTATTGATAAAGGGCGACCGACTCGCAATAAGCCGAAGCCCCCCTTCCCGTCGGGGGGAAGGGTCGGGGGACTCCTGAAGCTGATGGCCGGTCAGCGCGTCGTCTTGCGGCGCTTCGTGCCCAGGCCGATCTTCTTCGCCAGGGTGCGGCGCTGTTCGGCATAGTTGGGGGCGACCATCGGATAGTCGGCCGGCAGGTTCCACTTGGCGCGGTACTGTTCGGGCGTCATCTGATAATGCGTCATCAGGTGGCGCTTCAACATCTTGAGTTTCTTGCCGTCCTCAAGGCAGACGATAAAGTCCGGCTTGATCGAGGAACGCACCGAAACCGCAGGTTCCTGCTTCACTTCCGGCACCGGCGCAGCGCCGCCAAGGCCTGCGAGCGCACCATGTACGTTGGCGATCAGCACCGGCAGGTCCGAAACGGCCACGCTATTGTTGCTGACATGTGCTGCGACAATATCCGCGGTCAGCGTTATCAAGGTTTCCTGCAGTTCGCTCTGCGTATCCATTATATTCCTTTCGACCCATTATTCGCTTGCATTGAATTCGCAACCGTGGCGCGCGCTATCCTACTTTGGATCGCCACGTGCAAGTAACAATTGCGAATTGAACCGTTTTCAGGGAAGGTTGCGACGATAGGTATAGGCGTGAAATGCCTGACCCGAGGTACCCCGATAATAGTTACGGCGCTCGCCAACCTTAACGAAACCTGTACCGCGATACAGCTTGATCGCGTCATTGCCCTCACGGACTTCCAGATGGAGAGTAACGGCGCCGGAACCTATGGCATCGGCAATGACGGAACGCAGTAAAGCGGCGGCCACGCCGCGGCGTCGCATCGCCGGAGCGGTCGCGAGCAGCAGCAATTCGGCCTCGTCGGCGACGATCCGCGACAGGGCGAAGCCGGCCGGCGTGCCATCGACCGCCGCGATGGTCAGCCACACGCCCGGCATGGCGAGGATGCCGAGGCACTGGTTGCGGGTCCATGCCTCCCCAAACCGCGGATCGAACGCGTCCTGCATGATCTGATCGACCGGGGTGAGATCGGCGACGCTGCCGGAACGCAATTCGATCATGTTCAGGGTCGTGCTCATGGCGCCGGCGCGAGCGGCTTCGCGTCAGGCGCCCGGCCGTAGATCGGGCGGGGCGGCAGGGTGGCAAGGGGCGCCGGCAGCAGCACCGCATCGGCGGCGCGCGGCAGTGCCTCGGTCAACGGCAGGCGGTCGTCCAGGGTCTTGAGGAAACGTACCCCATTGCCGATCGCCGGTCGCTCGCCGAGCGCCACGAGCGCCACCTCCGGCTTGAGCGAGGCGAGCGCGGATAGGGGAGCGAGCTGGACATCGAAAGCCTGCATGAAGACCTCGCCATGCCCGCCTTCCAGCACGACGGCAAGGCTCGACCAGCCCGGATTCTGCGCGAAACCGGCCGCGGCGACCAGCGGCAGCGAGGAATAGCCGAACGCTTCGGCGCCCCAGCCCAGCGCCAGCCCGCGCGCCGCGGCGATGCCGACGCGCACGCCGGTGAAACTGCCCGGGCCGCAATCGACCAGGATACGCGGGGCCCGGCCGCCGCCGGGCAGTTCGGCGATCATCGGCACCAGCCGCTCGGCATGGCCGCGCCCGACCACTTCATGTCGCGCGTCGATCACCACGCCCCCCTCGATCCCACCTTCGATCAAAGCGACCGAGCAGGCGGCGGTGGCCGTTTCGATGACGAGGATCCGGCTCGTCTCAGGCAATGATGTTGAACCGCTCGAACTCGGGCCGCGGCAGCCGATCGAAGATCGTTGCGGGGTCGCCATGCCCCAAGGTCGAGATGAAGTTGGACCGCACCGCCGGTGTGTCGGCGAAGAACGCCGCATCAACCTTGCCATTGTCGAAGCCCGACATCGGCCCGGTATCGAGCCCCAGCGCGCGGGCCGCGATGATGAAATAGGCACCCTGCAAGGTCGAGTTGCGCAGCGCCGAGACCTCGCGCAGCTCGCTATTGCCGTCGAACCAGCTCTTCGCGGTCTGGTTGTGCGGGAACAGCTCGGGCAGATTCTCGTGGAAATTGGTATCCATGCCCAGGATCACCGTCACCGGCGCGGCGAGGATCTTCGGGGCGTTCTGCGCGCTGGCGCAGGCGGCGAGCTTCGCCTTGGCCTCGTCGCTCACGCACCACACGAGCCGCGCGGGCAGCTGATTGGCCGAGGTCGGGCCCCATTTCATCAGGTCCCAGATCGCCCGCAGCTCGGCTTCGCCGACTGGCTCGTCGGTATAGCCGTTATAGGTACGCGCGGCACGAAAGATCGTGTCGAGCGCCGCGTCGGACAGCTTCTCGCTCATGCAGAATTCCTCGAAAAGAAAAGGCGATCAGATCGCCCGGACTTCGGTGACCTCGGGAACGTAATATTTGAGCAGCTGCTCGATCCCGTTCTTCAGGGTCGCGCTCGACGAGGGGCAGCCTGAACAGGCGCCCTGCATTTGCAGATAGACCTTGCCCTTGTCGAAGCCGCGATAGACGATGTCCCCGCCATCATTCGCCACCGCCGGGCGGATGCGCGTTTCGATCAGGTCCTTGATCTGAATGACGATGTCCGCGTCTTCCGGATCCTCGGCGAACATCTCGTCCGCGGCGGGAACCGCGATCTCGCCGGCATTGCCGGGGCGGAACAGCGGCATGTTCGCGCTAAAATGATCGAGCAGCAGGCCGAGGACGTCCGGCTTCAGCCCTTCCCACTCCACGCCGGGCGCCGCAGTAACCGAGATGAAATCGCGCCCGAAGAACACGCCGGTCACGTCGCCCAGCCCGAACAGCGCGTTGGCCAGCGGCGAGGCCTCGGCTTCCTCCGGTGTCGCGAAGTCGCGGGTACCCGCCTCCATGACCGTGCGGCCGGGGAGGAACTTGATGGTCGCCGGGTTCGGCGTGGTCTCGGTCTCGATCAGCATGGGTCGCATGTGGGCCGACAGCGCCGCGGGATCAAGGATCGATATGGAAACCCTTGTTCTCGCAATCATCCCCGATCCATCCGGGATGGGGCGATCATACGATCCGCAGATCCACTGGCGCAGTGTCCGGGAAGATCGTCTGCAGCCGCGCGGCATCCAGCCCGTAGTGCCGCGCCAGCAATCCGCCGGTCAGCGCGCGATAATCGGTCAGCACGGGGAGGTCCCGGCCCTGGTTGAGCGTCTCCGGCGCGATTTTCACCTGCGGGCCGACGATCCGCCCGCCGGCCACCCCGCCGCCCATCACCCAATAGACGCTGCCATGGCCATGATCGGTGCCCCTGTCGCCGTTTTCGCGGAAGGTGCGGCCGAATTCGGAGACGACCAGCACGATCGTGCTCGACCACGCCTCCGGCCCGATCTCGTCGGCGAATCCGGCCAGGCCGCGCCCCAGCTCGCCGATCCGCGCCGCGAGGTAACCCTGCGCGGCACCCTGGTTCACATGGGTGTCCCACCCGCCGACATCGACAAAGGCAAGGTTGAACTGGTCGCGCATCAGTCGTCCGATCCGGCGCGCCGAAAGCTCGAAGCCCTTGGGGCTCACCGCGCCGCGATTGGCCGCCATCATCTCCTGGGCGATCGACTTGTATACGGTGTCGCGCACCCTGAACCCCTGCGCCACCGATCCGCCCAGATCGCTGGTGCCGAGACGCTGGCCCTTGTACATCGCCTCGATCAGCTGGGCCTGCCGCGGATCGATCCCGGGCCTGCCCACGCCGTTCAGCGCGATATTCGGAATCGAGCCGCCGCCGCCGCGAAAGATCAGCGGCATCTGGTCGGTAAAGGCGATCGGCCGGTTGCCCGCCGCGGCATCGGTGCCGATCACGTCCGCCAGGCGCGCCATGAAACCCGACTGATAATTGCGCGAGCCGCCGATCGGCTGGCCCAGCTCGATCGTGTCCTGAGTCTCGAAATGGCTCCGGCTCATATCGTCGGTGCCGGCAAAGGGGACGAACGCGATCTGCTTCTTGTCCCATAGCGGCAGGATCGAATCCTTCAGCGCAGGATGCAGGCTCCAGTCGGTGTCGAGCGGCAACGCCGCGTCGGGATTGGCCGGATCGGGCTTCTTCAGCGCCAGCGTCGGCCTGGCGGCCGCATAGAAATCGCTGCCGGTCGGCGCGATGATGTTCGCCGCGTCATAGGCGCCGCGCAGGAACACGACCAGCATCCGCGCGCCTGCCGCCTGCGGCGCGGCGAAGGCGCGTCCGGCCAGCACCAGCGGCGTGGCGATCGCGACGGTCTTGAGCAGGGTGCGGCGGTCGATCATGGCATTTCTCCGGCCTCAGCGGCGCATGAATTCGGGGGATGACAGGAACAGGCTGTTCCACTCGTTGGGCGACGCGGCCTGATCCAGCGCGGTCCGCGTCGGCGCGGACAGGCGATCGTGCAGACCCTTGACCTGCAACGCGTTCTGGAGGCGCGGGAATGCCGGCTGATCGGTCGCGCCGGCCACGGGAGCGTTGAACAGCCCGGCAGGGCTACCGCCGATCTGCCGGGCGATCTCGAAGCGGACGCTGAGCTGGCCGGGCCCGATCCAGGCGGCGGAAGTCAGCGGATAGCCGTCCGGCGTCTCGCGCGCATACAGGCCTTCGCCCATGCGCCGGAGCCAGCCGAGGATCGGCGCGCTATTGGCGATCACCCGGTCGTCATGCACCAGGCGTACCGCCGACACCGCATAATGGATCGGGTCCTTGAACGCCTTGCCCAGCGACGCGTCGAATTCGCGCGACCGGAACAGAGTACGCAATACCGCGGCGATATCGCCATGGCTGCGCCGGAAGGTCGCGGCCATCCGGTCGACCAGCGCCGCGGGCGGGGCGTCGCCGACGAAAAAGATCGCCAGCCGCTCCGAGATGCGACGGGCCGTCGCGGGCGAGGCGGCGATCAGGTCGAGCGCCTGTTCCACCTCGGCGAACCCCGACCCCTTGATCTTCTGGCCCAGGAACATCTTGTCGCCGAAATCGTGCCGGGCCGGATTGAATTCGAACAGCCCCTCGCGGATCAGCAGCGGCTGCAGGGTCGGCTTCAGCTTGGGCGGATCGGGCTTCAGGTCGACGCCTACGCCGGTCAGGATCCGCGCCAGTTCTTGCACATCCTTCTGGGTATAGCCCGAACCCACTCCCATCGAGTGCAGTTCCATGATCTCGCGCGCGTAATTCTCGTTGATATGGCCGGCGCTGTTCTGGCTGTTGTCGAGATAGCGCAGCATCGCCGGATGGCGCAGCGTCGCTTCCAGCAGATCGCGATACCGGCCAAGCGCGTGGACTCGGATCGCCTGGTCCTCATAATCGCCCACCATGGCGCGGATGTCGGCCTTCGCCGCCTGGACGTTGAACTGATTGAACCAGAACCACGTCATCTGCTCGCGGAGCTGCGCCGGGGAATAGAGATCGCGCAGGATCGATCGGGTCGCTGCCTGAGTTTCCAGGCCCTGGATGTGTTTGTTATAGGCGGCGATTGCCGCCTTTTTCTGATCCGGATCGGTCAGCGCCCGCGCGGCACGGTTTTCCGCGTCGAGATTCACCACCAGCGTCGCCATCGGCGTGCCGCTGATCTCCATCGCGTCGATCTGCGCCTGAGCGGCGACGGGCAGGGGGGCGTTGGCCGGCATACGCAGTTGCGCGTCGATCAGCGCGGAAGCGCCATGCCCGTCCAGCGCCGCGATGGAAGAGGGAGACGCGCCCCAGCTTATCCGGTTGAGCAGCGCCACTTGTCGAGCCGCGCGATCGGGCGGCGCGCCCCCGCCGATCAGCAGCGCCAGCGCCGCGAGCGCGCCCGCGCGACTCAGGGATGGACACAAGGCAAGCCGGCGCAACGCCATAAACATGCAACTCGTTGTCCCGGACGGCTTTCATGGCACCGGGATGATTGCTCCAGGCTTAACGCGCGACGGGAATGGTGGATGCCCGCCGATTTTCGTCGCGTCCCGTCGCGAAATCCCTTCACCGCATCTATCCGCCAGATCAGGGATGATGGGCGTGGCGCGTTGCGTCAGGGTCTTGGCCACGCAACCGGAAAGCGTGGCCCGTCGAGCAGGTCGCCGGTTTGCAGGTTATACCATCCGCGCTCATCTTCGCGTACTTCGGGCAGGTTGAAACGCACGCCGTCGCCGGCAAAACGCAATGCCCAGGAACGGCGCGGCACCGCGCTTTCATTGCCCCCGCTGCCATGGATCGTCGCCGGGTGATGCGCGATGACGTCGCCGCAGCGGATCGGGCAGCGCACGATGCTGGCGGCGTCGGCGATCGCGATATCGCCAGCCTGCTCGCCGCGCGCCCGCCAGCCCTGATGCGACCGGTGCGAACCGGAGATGAATTCGAGCGGCGCGCCGGCATCGCTGACATCGCCGAGCGACACCCAGAGCGAGCATTTGCGGTCTCCCATCATCACGCCGCCGCCATCGTCGTCATGCCATTCGGTCGCCTCGCGGGCGCCGGCTTCCTTCACGAACAGGATATCGTCGACGAAGCGCGCGGTGGTCGATCGCATCAGTCCGGCCGCCAGCGCACCCACCGCGCCCCGCACCGCGAAGTCGCGAACGGTCGGATCTTGCCGGGCGGAATTGAAATAGACGTAGAAATGCCCACGCCGCTCCATTTCCTCCTGAAACCGCGGGGCGCCGAACAGCTCGTCGGGGGTGGTCGGCACGGCCAGCGCAATGGCCTCCTCGGTCACGTCGAGCGCTTCGGACCGGGCGAGCAGTCGCTCGCACGCGCCGACCAGCGGGGCGAGCCAGTTCGGCGACAGGACGTCGCGCAGGATGACATAGCCGTCGCGCTCGAAGGCCTGGATTTCGGCAGGCGTCACGGGGCGCAACGGAGCGAGTCCGGTCATGTCTGTGCCTCCGTCGGAACCGGCCAGGCGATGGCGAAGCGTGGGCCGGACAGCGGCGCCCCATCGGGCAGGCCGTAATAGCTGCGCGCTTCGCGCCGCGTGTCGCGCAGCAGAAAGTGGGCCTTCTCCCCGGCGTAACGGAACGACCAGGTCTCGCGCGTCGATGCGCTGCGATTGGGGCCGGCGGCATGGAGCGTGTCGAGATCGTGAACCGCGATGTCGCCGCACGCGATCGGGCAGGTCAGGATATCATGCGGCGCTCCCGCCGCGAGCGCGTCGGCGGAGAGTCCGCGGTCGCGCCAGCCACGATGCTTGCGGTGCGAGCCGCGCAGATACTGCACCGGCCCGGCTTCGAGCGGCACATCGGCCAGCGATATCCACACCGAGCAGCGTTGCGGCCCCGTGGCGACGCTGCCCCGATCATCGTCATGCCATTCGGTCGGCTCGATGGTGCCGGGTTCCTTCACGAACAGGATGTCGTCGACGAAACGAACGCGGGTTGCCCGCATCAGCGCGGCGACCAGCGCGCCGATCGCGCCGCCCAGCGCAAAGGCCAGCACCGCGGGTTCGTCGCGCGCGGTGTTGAACCGCATCCGGAAATGGCCGCGCGCGGCGAGCGTGCTGGCAAAGCTGGGTGCGCCGAACAGGGCGTCGGGCGGCGGAAGCCCGACACGTAACGTCTCGTCGGTGATGTCGAGCGCCGCGGGGCCGCGGATCAGCCTGGCGCAGACGGTGCGCAACGGCGCCAGCGCCTCGGGCGACAGCACCGCGCGCAGCACGACGAAGCCGTCCCGTTCGAACTGGTCGATCTCTTCGCCAGTGGGCAGGCGCAGGGGGATGTGCGCGCTCATTCGGCGGGAAGCCCAAGCTCGGCAAAGGTCGCCTGCCGGATGCCGCAGGGCGCGCAGATCCCGCACGGGACGGGGCCGGGCATATGGCACGACCAGGTCAGCTCGAGTGGCACCCCCAAAGTCAGGGCCGCGCGCACCACCTGCGTCTTGGACAGGCCGGCCAGCGGCGTGCGCAGGTCCGGCGCGGAATCCTGTCCCAGTTTCAGCGCGGCCGCAAAGGCCGCGAAAAAGGCCGGGCGGCAGTCGGGATGGCGCCAGTCCGCCGCGGTCGCGCCGAGATAGATGCGGTCGGCGCCGCGCGCCTCGGCGACGCTCGCCGCGATCGACAGCAGGATGATGTTGCGCGCCGGCACATAGTTGGTCGCGGCGGGATCCGGCCCCGCCGCGTCGCGACCGATCAGCCCGCCACTCAGCCAGCCCGCCATGTCGAGGTTCACGATCAGCGTTTCGACCCCCAGCCGTGCGGCGACGGCGGCCAGCCGGTCGAGCTCGATCTGGTTGCGCTGGCCATAATCGATCCCCAGCGCGAGGACCGGCCCGCCCGAGCGCGCGGCGAGCGCGATGCACAGCGATGAATCGATCCCGCCGGAAGCGAGCACGACTGAGCCGCCGCTCATCGCCCCGGGCTCCCGGGCAATGCCAGCGCGAGCACTTGCTGGCCGTCGCGCATCGCCAGCCCGGCGGCGACGAAGGTATCGACGATCTCGCACACCGCGTCGGTAGAAATGCCGCAGTGGCGCGCCAGGGCCGCGATCGTCGCCGGGGCATCGCTGCAGGCGACGTAGAGGGCGGCGGCGGGATCGTCGAAGCGGAAGGAGGCAGGCGCCAGCGCGCTGCGACGATCCTCGACATGCAAGATGCCCGGCGCCCACCAGAAGGTCAGCGTCGGCCGTTCCCCGGCCTGCCAGCGCGCATTCCACGCCTCGAGCGACCGCACGAGTGGAACATAGGCGGCATCCGCCAGGCTGCCCTCCAGCTCGCCCGAAAAATGATAGGCGGCGCGCTCGAGATCGACCGTGGCAGGGTAGGTGTGCGCATAACCCTGCTCCGGCACCGCGCGTCCGCCGCGCACCGGATAGAGCTCGGGGCGTTCGAAATAGGGGCTGAACCGCTCCAGCCCGATGCGCAGGAAGCCGCCCGGCGGGGAGAGGTGGACGATCCGCTTCGCCAGCTGTTGTTGCTCGGCATAATCCTGCTCCGTTTCGCCGGGAAAGCCGAACAGCAGGTTCCAATGCGTGTCGACGCCATAATGGCGGGTCCAGCGCAGCAGATTGACGTTGGTCACCGCGCGGGTGCCCTTGCGCATCAGGTGCAGCAGATGGGAACTGAGCGACTCGATGCCGGGCTGCACCGCGCGCACCCCGGCATGGTGGAGCAGCCGGATGTCCTGCCGCGACAGATCGGCCTTCACTTCGTAGAACAGCCAGTAGTCCATCGACGCTTCGGCGAGCGGCTGCATCATCGAGCGCAGATAGTCGACATTCATGATATTGTCGGTGGCGTTGAAGGCGAGGCTGCCATGCCGTCCGGCCAGCGTCGCGAGTTCGGCGAGCACGCGGTCGGGCGATTTGGCGCGATAGGTCATGGTGCTGCCGTTCAGGCCGCAGAACCGGCACGTCACCTTTGCCCCCCACCAGCAACCGCGGGAGCTTTCGAACGGCATGTCGACACTGCGGATCGATGCCGGGGTGAGCAGCCCGAGATCGAGCGCGCGGTCGAAATATTCGCCGAACTCGGGGACCGGCAGATCGTCCATGCGGTCGAGCGGTACGGCGGGCGGACCCGACGCGATGCTGTCGCCGTCGCGCCACAACAGGCCCGGGATCGCCGAGAGATCGGTGCCGTTGGCCAGCGCGCCGAGCAGCACGGGAAAGGATCGATCCGATTCGCCGCACAGCGCCAGATCGATCTGCGGCACCGCCTCCATCCACGCCCGGCCCATCGGGCCATCGAAATTGGCGCCGCCGAACAACAGGGTTATGTCGGGATGCAGCGTCTTGAGGCGCCGCGCCAGCGCGAAGGAAGCGACATTCTGCTGGAAGGTCGAGGTGAAGGCGATGACCGAATAGCGCGCCCAGTCGGTCCCCGCGATCAGGCCGTCCAGATAGGCGGGCACCACGATGTCCCGCACATGACGCAGCTCGTCGGCTGTCATCCCCAGCAGGTCGAGCGTCTCCTGGGTAGCCGCGCCGAGATCCTCCAGCATCGTGCCGGCCGGATCGGGCGCGGCGCTGCCAAAGGCATCGCGGGAGAACAGCCAGTCGCCGACCATCGGATCACGCGTACAAGCAAGATGATGATAGCGCGGGACGCCGAGAATCTGCGCGAGATCAAGGTTGAGGTGAAGCGTGTCGACTGAAAATCCGCCGATTCTGGCGATTTCTCCCAAGAGACCGGCCTGAAGTGATGGCCGAGTCGACAGTGCAAATGGCATCACGACGAATGCCACTTTAAAGTCATAACGAAGAGTCAATGACTGATCGGAGATAAATTCGATACAGTTCAAGGAATGGTCGAATCGAACGATTTGCTTTTCATCCATACCTCAGTCATGATGAAGGCCCGGACAGAATTTTTAGGTGCGGATATTGCGGTCCTGGTACATTTTTATCATGAAGGTGGCAAGCGATGCAAAATAGTGACTCAGAACTTTACGCCGTCACCGCCAAGGACATCGAGTCCCTCGCGGAAAGACTTGACGTTCTTGCCGCAAGCATGGGCGAAGGAGAGCGTTCCGCCCTCGCGCGGGTGATCCTCAATGCCGCGACGGCAGCGAAATCCGAAAGGGATCCTATCACCGAATTCAGCGGTCCGTTGGCCAACAGCATCGCAATCGGTGCTAACTATACCAAGGACGGACAAACGGCCCCGGTCGTGCCGATCAGCATTGGGGAGCTCCGGTCGAAAGAGCGGGCGTTCTTTCGCGGCGTCACGCGCTCGCCGGGTTGATCGCATCTCATCGCTGGCGCTGCCTGGCTCTCTCCCCCGGGAGGGCCGGGCGCGTCCTCGCCTGACGGCGATGCGCGCGCACGCCGTCATGCCGGTGCGCCGCTGGTGGCGCCTTTCGCTCCAGTCGCCCAAGAGGATCGGAAGCCGCTGATGTTCGAGCTCAGCAAGCAGTTTCGCTTCGACGCTGCGCATACGCTCGACCGCGCGATCGAAACCGCCTCCAGCCGCAGGATCCATGGCCACAGCTACCGCGCCGAAATCACCGTGCGCGGGCGGGCCGATCCGGTTACCGGCATGGTGGCCGATCTCGGCCTGCTGGAGCGCATGGTGGCCGAGGCGCGCGATGCGCTCGACCACCGGTTCCTCGACGAAATCGACGATCTCGGGCCGGCTACGATGGAAAATCTCAGCCTGTGGATATGGGGCCGGTTGTCGCCGGTCGTCACCGGTCTTTTCAGGGTGAGCATCTACCGCGACAGCAGTGGCGAAACCTGCTCCTATTGGGGGGAGGCGTTTCAGGGGGACCGCTAAGGGCCGCGCCCATCCGGTGCGCAATGCAATGTCGCCGGATTCCCGACGGCGCGAGCGCCGCGAGCCCGACTCGGGGAGGAGGCAGCCGGCGCGACGCCTTTCGCCTGATGAGCGCTCGATCGTCGCCCAATCTTGCATACAGTCTGTAAATCGTGCACGCAAAGGTCGGGGCTCGGGGGAGGAACCGCATTGTCGCGTCGCTGGATCGTTGGTCTGTGCCTGTCCTTCGCCGTGCTCGACGATGCGCCGCTCCGCGCCCAGGAAGCGCCGGTGCCGGACGATGCGGCGCCGGTGACCGAGGCCACTGACGGCGGTCGCGTCACCATCTGGCCGCCGGCCTTCTTCGCTGAGTTCCAGCCGACCAATGCGCTCGACATGATCCTGCGCATCCCGGGCTTCACTTATGAACGCGGCGACACTGGCCAGCGCGGCCTTTCGGGCGCGAGTGGCAATATCCTGATCGACGGCCAGCGCCCGTCGACCAAGTCGCTCGCGCTCGACGATATCCTGCGCCGCATCGCGGTCGAGGATGTGGCGCGCATCGAGGTGATCCGCGGCAGCGCGCCGGGCGTCGACATGCAGGGCCGCCCGATCGTCGCGAACGTCATCCGCAGGGCAGGGGGCACCTCCTCCGCCGCGGTCGAGCTGCTGACCAAATTCTACGGCGACCACATACCCGCGCGCGTCGCCCGGATCGAGGGATCGCGCGCCCGCGGCAACCTGTCGCTCGAAGGCGCGATCCAGTACCGCGACGAGAAGGACCAGGGCGCGTCCGGCACCGGCCATGTGATGCGCCGTGACCGGAACGGGGCGCCGGCCAGCTTCGGCACATTCGAGGCGGCATGGGATCGCCGGCTGCTCGCCGGCAACGGCGCGGCGGAATATCGCACCGGCCCGAACTTCTTCCGTCTGAGCCTCAGCGGCGAACTCAGCCATGAGGACCGGCGGGACATTTCCAGGCTCTTCGACACGGCGGGTATCCGCTTCGACGAACGCGTCATCACGGGTTTCCAGAGCAACGAGTTCGCCGCCAGCCTCGATTACGAACGCACATTCGGCAATGCGCTCACGGTGCGCCTGCTCGCGCTCGAGAGCCGGGAGCGCGACACGAGCAGTTCGACCTCGACCGGTCTGTCGCCCATCCAGGTTTCGACCGAAGATGCGCTCGCCGGCGAATCCATCGTCCGCGGCGCCGCTACCTGGCTCCCGGCCGAAACTCTCACCCTGGACGGCAGCGTCGAGCGCGCGTTCAATTTCCTCGATGCGGAGAACACGCTCGAACGCGGCGGGGTGCCGATCATCCTTCCCTCGGCCGATGTCCGGGTCGAGGAGCGCCGCATCCAGGCGCAGATGTCGGCGCGGTGGCAGGCCTGGGCGGAAGGCACGCTCGAGGCGAACCTTGCCTATGAAAGCTCGACCATCGCGCAGCAGGGCGATGCCGACAGCTCGCTCACCCTGCGCTACTGGAAGCCCCGGCTGAACGCGACGATTGCGCCGTTCAAGGACTGGGAAGTGCGGCTGCGCGCCGAACGCACCGTCAGCCAGCTCGATTTCGAGGATTATGCCAGCACCGCCTCGCTCGACACCGGTACCGTCAATGCCGGCAATCCGGATCTGGTGCCGGAACAGGCCTGGGTGTTCGAGGCCGCGATCGAGCGTCATTTCTGGGCGCGAGGCGCGCTGACTCTCACCGCCAGCCACGCCGCGATAAGCAATGCCATCGATCTGGTCCCGATTGACGGCCGCTTCGACGCGCCCGGCAATATCGGTAGCGGTACAAGGCAGGAAGCCAAGGCGTCGCTCACCCTCCCGTTCGACCGCCTCGGCGCGCCGGGCCTTTTACTCCGCTTCAACGGCGCGCTGCGCTGGTCGCGCGTCACCGATCCGGTGACCCTGGCGACGCGCCGCATCTCCAACCAGCGCCCGACCGGCGGCGACGTCTCGCTGATCAAGGAACTGCCCGCGCTCAAATCGGTGTTCACCGCCGATGTCTTCTTCGGCTGGAAAGAACGCTCCTACCGCATCAACGAGATACGCACCGAGAGCTCGTCGAACGATCCGCTCGCCAAGATCTATTGGGACTGGACGCCGCGCCCGGGCACCTCGCTGCGCCTCCAGGTCGAAAACATCGCCTTCCGCCAGCGCAGCCGCGACCGCATTCGCTTCGACGGGCCGAGGAGCGCGGGGCATATCTCCGGGTTCGAGCGGCGGACGGCGGTGCTCGACCCGTTCTTCATGATGCGGCTGCGCAGGAGTTTTTGACCGTTGGCCTGACTTCCCCGACTGCAGGACGATTCAAGTTTCCGGCGGGTAATGTCACGCACGCGCCATGAACGATCCCCCCGCCGCAAGACCCGAACCGCGCGCAAGGCTGACTCGAGCAGCGGAAATGTCAGCCCCGATCCGCCACGAATAGGGGAAAGTTTCGCCGGATATCGACGCATTTTTCCGCTGTTATGGCGTAACAGGGAAAACGGCTACCAAGCCGCTGATGCCGCACGAAAATTGTCCGGCGGAAATCCAACATAACAGCGGAAGAAAAAACGAAACTCGAAAAATCCCGGTGCAGCACGCGCAAAGGCACGGGAAAACCGCATCGTCTGACGGGCTGGTCGGGAAAAAGGCGGCGGTCGTCGCCGCTTCCTCAAACGTCGAGCTGCTTCACCGCCTCGTTCCAGCTGTGGATATTGTCCCGCGCTTCCTGCACGAAGGCGGAGCGGCGCACGATGCTCAGAAAGGCGTCGGCGATCCACTTGCCCGGGCGCCGCAGCGGCCGTTCGAACTGGATCAGCAGCACCACGCGCGTGCCGGCCGTGTCGTTCCACACCTCATGGTCATAGGTGTCGTCGAACACCAGGGTCTCGCCTTCCGCCCAGCGCACCACCCGGTCGTCCACGCGCATCCGCACATCGCCGTCGCGCGGCACGATCAGGCCGAGATGGCAGGTGATCAGCCCTTTGGTCACGCCGCGATGCGCCGGGATATGCGTGCCAGGCGCCAGGATCGAGAAGAAGGCGCTGTTGAGCCGCGGGATTTGCGCGACGATACTCGCGGTCTTCGGGCACTGTGCCAGATTGTCCTCGATCGGGTAGCTGTACCCCCAGAGGAAAAAGGACCGCCACATGTTCACCGCAGCGATCGCGCGGTGATCGGGCGAGATGGTCGCGAGGCTCGGCGAGGCGTCGCCCTGCAGCGCGACCGCGATCGCTTCCTCGCGGATCTCGCGCCAATGCGCGCGCAGCAGCGCCGTCCAGGCGAAATCGCGCACGTCGAGCACGGGCTCGTTCGAGACGAGCGAGGAGGAGGCAATCAGCCGGTCGAACAACCCGCGCAGATGCTTGCCATATTTGATGAGCAGCGGCCGGTCGCGTTCCGCTTCCAGCCTGGGCTGGGGATTGGGCACGCCCGAGATCACCGTGAGATCGGGGATGCGCGAGCCGTGCGGGGGCGTCTTGCCCGATTTGCGCCACAAAGCATTCGCGTCCGGTCCGGTTTCGACTCTCATCCGCTACCACGCCTCCGCACGTCACTGGCGACGCGCCGGCCCGGAAAAGCCTCATCTGCGTCGCGATCGAATACACCCCGCAATAATGCGGCAACCGAATCGTTATCGGCCGTGTTCGACCAAATAGTGGCGATGGCGTGGAGTTTAACGGCAGGTTCAGGTTTGCGTCAGCAACGCTGGCCGCGATCGGATTACACCGCTAGGATCGCCTTCATGTATGTAACACCGCGCGCGCTGCGCCTGTCGCTCCTCGCTTCGCTGCTGCTCGGCCTGTCCCCGACGGTCAGCGGCCAGACCGCTCCGGCACCGGTCGCCGGCTCCGGCAACATCGCGAGCCGCGAGGCGTGGCTGTACAAGGGCAGCGACATCGTGCCGGACGCCGCCTGGCGCTTCGGCACGCTGACCAACGGCTTGCGCTACGCGGTGCGCAAGAATGGCGTGCCGCCGGGCCAGGTCTCGGTGCGGGTGCGGATCGATGCCGGCTCGCTGATGGAGCAGGACAGCGAGCTCGGTTATGCTCATCTGATCGAGCATCTGTCCTTCCGCGGCTCCGAGTTCGTGCCCGATGGCGATACCAAGAAGGTGTGGCAGCGGCTCGGCGCCACCTTCGGGTCGGACAGCAACGCGCAGACCACCCCGACCCAGACGGTCTACAAGCTCGATCTGCCCAACGCGTCGGAGGCGAGCCTCGATGACGCGCTGAAGATCCTCGCCGGCATGGTCAGCAAGCCCAACATCACCCAGGCTGGCCTCGCGGCGGAGCGGCCCGCGGTTCTCGCCGAGCAGCGCGAGCAGCCGGGGCCGCAGGTCCGGCTGTCGGATGCGATGAACGCCGCGTTCTTCGCCGGCCAGCCCTTTGCCGACCGGTCGCCGATCGGCCACACCAAGACGCTCGAGGAAGCGACCCCCGAGACGGTCAGGGCGTTCCACGATCGCTGGTACCGGCCGGAACGCGCCGTGGTCGTCGTGTCGGGCGATCTCGATCCGGCGATCTTCGAACGCCTCGTCGCCAAATATTTCGGGGCGTGGCGCGGCACTGGCCCGGCGCCGGCCGAGCCCGATTTCGGCGTGCCCGATGCGAAGCAGCCGACCACCAAGGCGATCGTCGAGCCCGGCCTGCCGACCATGGCGATGATCGCGGTGCTGCGCCCTTGGAAATTCAATGCCGATACGGTGATCTTCAACCAGAACCGCCTGGTCGACATGGTCGCGCTGGCCGTGATTAACCGGCGGCTCGAGACGCGGGCAAGGGCAGGGGGCAGCTATGTCTCGGCCCGGGTCGGGCTCGACGATCCGGCGCGCTCGGCCAATGTCACCTTTGTCCAGGTCGCGCCGGTGGGCGACGATTGGGAAGCCGCGCTGAAGGATGTCCGCGCGGTGATCGCCGACGCGCAGGCCTCGCCGCCGTCCCAGGCCGAGATCGACCGCGAGCTCGCCGAGCAGGGCATCGCCTACAAGACTATGGTCGATACCGCGCGCGCCGATGCCGGCAGCAAGCTTGCCGACGACATGGTCCAGGCCGTCGACATCCGCGAGACGACCACCAGCGCGGCGGTGATCCAGAACGTGTTCCTCGATGCGCGGCGCAAGGGCATGTACTCGCCCGCGCGGATCCTCGCCTCGACGAAACGGATCTTCCAGGGCACCACGACCCGCGCGCTGGTCAGCGTGTCGAAGCCGGAAGAGGGCGCCGCGGCCAGGCTCGCCGCAGCGCTCAGCGCTGACGTGAAGGGCGTCGCCGGCATCCGCAGCACTCAGGCAGCGGTCGATTTCTCGAAGCTGCCGAAGCTTGGTCCCCCGGCCAAGGTGGTGAGCCGCAAGAAGATTTCGGAATTCGGGCTGGAGCAGGTCACCTTCTCCAACGGCGTGCGCCTGATGGTCTATTCGACCACGTCGGAGGATGACCGGGTCTATGTCCGCGTGCGGTTCGGCAAGGGCTTCAACGCGCTTCCGGCCGATCGCGAAAGCCCGGCCTGGGCCGGCGAGTTCGCGCTGATCGCGGGCGGCATCGGCAAGCTCAAGCAGGGCGATATCGACGCCATGGCCGCCGGCCGCCGCATCGGGCTCGACTTCGACGTGGACGACGATGCCTTCCAGCTGGGTGCCATGACCTCGCCGCGGGATCTGCCCGATCAGCTCAGGCTGATGGCCGCCAAGCTGGCCGCGCCGGCCTGGGACCCGAGCCCGCTCGCCCGCGCCAAGACAGCGGTGCTGGCCAATTATGCCGGCCTCGAATCCTCGCCTGACGGCGTGCTCGCGCGCGATCTCGACGGCCTGCTCCGCGGCGGCGATCCGCGCTGGGGCACGCCGACCCGCGAGGAGATCCGCAACACCACGCCCGAGGCGTTCCGCACCCTGTGGGAGCCGCTGCTCGCGACCGGGCCGATCGAGGTGCAGGTGTTCGGCGATATCGGCACGGACAAGGCGATCGACGCGGTCGCGCGGAGCATCGGCGCCCTGAAGCCCCGCGTCGACGATGCGCGGCCGGTGCCGCCGGTGCATTTCCCCGCGCACAACCAGACCCCGGTGATCCGCACCCATGACGGGCCGGAGAACCAGGCCGCGGCGGTGATCGCCTGGCCGACCGGCGGCGGAATCGAGGGCGTCGCCGAGAGCCGCCGTCTCGACGTGCTCGCCGCGATCTTTAGCGACCGGCTGTTCGATCGGCTGCGCTCGGAAGCGGGGGCGAGCTACAGCCCCAGCGTATCGAGCAGCTGGCCGATCGGCCTGCCCTCGGGCGGCCGCGTGATGGCGGTCGGCCAGGTCGCGCCGGCGAATCTGCCGCTGTTCTTCAAGCTCTCCCGCGAGATTGCGGCCGACCTCGTCGCCAATCCCGTCAGCGACGACGAGCTGCGGCGGACCATCGGCCCGATGATCGAGGTGCTCAAGCGCCAGTCGACCGGCAACCAGTTCTGGATGCTCAACCTCGAAGGCGCGACCTACGACCCCCGCCGCATCGCCGCCTTCCGCAGCGTGCTCAGCGACATCTCGACCCTGACGTCGGTCCAGCTGCAGGAAACGGCGCGCAAATATCTGCGGCCCGATACCGACTGGACGCTGGAGGTGTTGCCAAAGTCAGTGGCGGGGACGGTCGCTTCGGCGAAGTAACCCTTATCTCCCTCTCCCAGCGGGAGAGGGAAGGGGCCCATCGCTCTTGCGATGGGAAGGGTGAGGGTGAGAGGTAGCGCCCAAGTCACCCTCATCCGGCGCTTCGCGCCACCTTCTCCCGAGGGGAGAAGGAATAGAGGATTGATTCGACCTTCGGCCCAGCCATGCCAAACCCGGGCCATGCCTACCCCTTGTACAGCGCGTCCAGCCGCGGCCCGTACACCTCTTTCAACACATGCCGCCGGATCTTCAGCGAGGGCGTCAGCTGCTCGTTCTCGATCGTGAAATGCTGGTCGGCCAGGATGAAGCGGCGGACGCGCTCGATCACCGAGAGGTCCTTGTTGACCCGCTCGACCGCCGCGCCGATCGCGGTGCGGTAGCTGCTATTCTCCGCCAGCCGCGCGAAATCGCATTTGTCGCCGTTCCGCGCACACCATTCCTGGGTCCATTCCGGATCGGCGACCAGCACCGCGACCATATACGGCTTGCGATCGCCATAGATCATCGCCTGGACGATCTCGGGCTGCAGGGTCAGCATGCCCTCCACCTTCTGCGGCGCGACATTGTCGCCCTTGTCGTTGACGATGATGTCCTTCTTGCGGTCGGTGATCTTGATCCGGCCCTTGTCGTCGATCAGCCCGATATCGCCGGTGTGGAGCCAGCCGTCCTTCAGCACGCGCGCCGTCTCGGCCTCGTTGCGCCAATATCCGTGCATGACCAGCTCGCCGCGCACCAGGATCTCGCCGTCCTCGGCGATGCGCACCTCGGTGTTGACCAACGGCGGGCCGACCGTGTCCATGCGCAAGCCTACCGAAGGCCGGTTGCACGAGATGACCGGGGCCGATTCGGTCTGGCCATAGCCTTGCAGAAAGGTCAGCCCGAGCGACTGGAAGAAGATGCCGACTTCGGGCGTCAGCGGCGCGCCGCCCGACACCATCGCCTTGATCCGCCCGCCGAAGCGCTTCTGGATCTTCGGCTTGAGCGTCGCCTTGAGGAACAGGTTCATCGGCTGGTCGAGCAGCCCCATGCGCCCTTCATATTCCTTGGCGCCCAGGTCCTGCGCCTTGCCGAGCAGATAGCTGGAGAATTTGCCCTGCTTCTCCACCGCCTTGGAGATGCGGGTGCGCAGCACCTCGAACAGCCGCGGCACCACGACCATGATGGTGGGGCGCACTTCCTCGATGTTGGAGGCCAGCTTGTCGAGGCCCTCCGAATAATAGATCTGCGCGCCGAGCCCGATCGGAAAATGCTGCCCGCCGGTATGCTCATAGGCGTGGGACAGAGGGAGGAAGGACAGGAACACTTCGTCCTCCCAGCCGAAATCCTCCGAGATGACGGTGCAGCAGCCATTGACGTTATGCAGGATCGCGCCGTGATGCTGCATCACGCCGCGTGGCGCCCCGCCGGTGCCGCTGGTGTAGATGATGCACGCCGTGTCCTCGCGCGTCGCGTTGCTGACCATACCGGACGGATCGGTCTTGTGGTCGGCGATCAGCTTTGGCCAGCTATACACGTCGAGCGTACCCGGCTGGGTGATGCGGATATCCTCGATGCCGATGATGATCTTGGCATTGTCCGCGCGGATCGCGGCGGGCAGCAGCGTCCGGGCCAGCTTGGCGCTCGACACGATCACGGCCTTGGCGCCCGAATTCTCGATGATGTGGCTGTGATCGCGCTCGGTATTGGTGGTGTAGGTCGGGACGGTGATGCAACCGGCGGCCATGATCGCGAGGTCGCTGATGCACCATTCCGGGCGGTTCTCCGCGACCAGCATCACGCGGTCGCCAGGGGCCAGCCCGATTGCCTTCAGCCCGGCGGCCAGGCTAGCGACCTTTTCGGCGGTCTCGCGCCAGCTGGTCGGCACCCAGGCGCTGCCGGCCTTGTGCCACAGAAAGGGCTTGTCGCCCTTCTCCCGCGCCCGCGCGAAGAACATCGTGACGAGGTTGGGGAAATGTTCGAGCGTTCGCATTGTCTCTCCCGGGGAGGGGCGCGCCGTGTTCGGCTGCGCCGTTCAGGTTTTCAGGGCAGGTCGCTCAGTGCTGTTCCGACACTCCTTGGGTCCGCCGCGCCGACCCAGCCCCTGGCCGTGCGTTCCGCCGCATTCGCCTTGAGGCCGAGGCTGGATATCACGACCTGATGGCCCAGTCTCTCCAGCGGCTCCTTCATCGGCTCGAGCGACGTGCCCTTTTCGAGGATCAACGTCCGGCCGCTGAAATAGATCAGTCCCTGGCCGATCGACTCCTGCGCGCTCATGCCCCAGTCGAGATGGGCGATCAGCGCCTTCGCGACCTGCATGATGATCGTCTTGCCGCCGGCCGCGCCGACGGTGAACACCGGCTTGCCCTTGGCGTCATAGACGATGGTCGGCGCCATCGACGACAGCGGGCGCTTGCCGCCCTCGACCCGGTTGGCGACGGGCGCGCCTTCCTTCTCCGGCGCGAAGGTAAAGTCGGTCAGTTCGTTGTTGAGCACATAGCCGTTCGCCATCAGCTGGCTGCCGAACGGCCCCTCCACGGTCGATGTCATGCCGACGATGTCGCCGGCCTTGTCGATCGCGATGAAATGGGTGGTGCCGTGGATCTCGTTCTGCACCGCCGCGGTCCGCGCCTGCGCGCCCGGCGGCGTGCCCGCTTCATAGGCCGGCAGGGTCGCGGTGGTGGAGATCAGCATGGATCGCCGGGCGAGATAGGCCGGATCGATCATGCCCTTCACCGGCACCTGCACGAAATCGGTATCGCCCAGATATTTCTCGCGGTCGGCATAAGCGAGTTCCATCGCCTCGCCGATCAGATGCCAGGCGACCGGCGAGTTCGGCCCCATCTTCTTCAGGTCGAAACGCTTCAGCATGCCGAGGATCTCGAGCACCGTCACCGCGCCTGAGGAGGGCGGGCCCATGCCGCAGATCCTGTACGTCCGGTAGAAACCGCAGACGGGCGGCTGCTCCTTGGCTTGATAGGCGGTCAGGTCGGCAAGGGTGATGTCGCTGCTATTGACGGAGGTGCCGGTCGCGGCGGCGACGATCGCCTTCGCGTTGTCGCCGGCATAGAACGCTTCGGGCCCTTCATCGGCGATCCTGCGCAGGATCGCGGCGAGCGCCGGGTTCTTCATCGTCGCGCCCACTACGGGCACCTGGCCGTCGACCGTGTATTGCTTCGCGATTTCCGGGAAGCGGTCCCAGATGCGCGCCATGCCGGCGATGCGGTCGTTCAGCGGCTTGCTGACCTGATAGCCGTCCTCGGCCAGCTTGATCGCGGGGGCGAACAGCGCCTTCCATGGCAGCTTGCCCCATTTCTGGTGAGTCAGCGCGGCCAGCCGGATATTGCCCGGCACGCCGACAGACTTGCCGCCCTGGAACGCCTGGCCGAACGGCATCGGCTTGCCGTCCGCGCCGAGGAATCGCTGCGGCGTTGCGGCGGCCGGCGCTTTTTCGCGGCCGTCGATCGTGTCCATCTTGCCGGTCTTGCCGTCGTGATGGACCAGGAAACCGCCGCCGCCGATGCCGCTCGATTGCGGTTCGACCACGGTCAGCGCCAGCATCATCGCCATCGCGGCATCGGCCGCGCTGCCGCCTTCGCGCAAAATCTCTCGCCCGGCTTCGGTCGCACGCGGATCGGCGGAGGTGACGACGCCCTGAGCGGAGGCGACGGGGGAATAGACGAGGATGGCAAGCGCGAGCAGGAGCTTCTTCATGGCTCCGTGGTAGCGGTGACTATCGCTACGTCAACCGGCCCCGACGGCATCCGCGACATGATCATGCCCATCCCGCTTCAGCAGGCCCGCCAGGCCGTGCGCGATCCGGCGCGGCAGGCCGGGGCCCTCATAGACCAGCGCGGTATAGAGCTGGACTAGGCTCGCCCCCGCGCGGATGCGGGCATAGGCCTCCTCGGCACCGCCGATCCCGCCGACCGAGATCAGCGGCAGCGTCCCGCCGGTCGCCTTGCGGAAATCGCCCAGGCGCTGCCGTGCGAGCGCAGCGAGCGGCGCGCCCGACAGGCCGCCGGTCTCCGCCGCATGGGCGGATCGCAGCCCGGGACGGGAAATGGTCGTGTTGCTGACGATCAGCCCGTCGATATGGTGCGTGATCGCCGCGCGCGCGATCTCGTCGATCGCGGCAGGCTCCAGGTCGGGCGCGACCTTCAGGAACAAGGGTGGCCGCTGGATTGGCAGGTGCCGCGCTTCGTCAGCCGCGGCGAGCAGCTCGGCCAGTGCCGCGCCGTGCTGCAGCTCGCGCAGGCCCGGCGTATTGGGGGAACTGATGTTGATCGTGACATAATCGGCGATCTGCGCGGCTTTCTCCACGCCGTTCCGATAGTCGGCGATCCGGTCGGCCGCGTCCTTGTTCGCGCCGACATTGATGCCGAGCACGCCGCGTCGTTTGGCCCGGGCGGCGCGGGGCAGGGCTGCTTCCAGCCCGCCATTGTTGAAGCCCATGCGGTTGATCACCGCCCGATCCTCGACCAGGCGGAACAGGCGCGGGCGCGGGTTGCCCGGCTGCGGTACCGGCGTCAGTGTGCCGATCTCCACCGCGCCGAACCCCAGGCCGAAAAATCCGTCGATCGCCCGGCCGTCCTTGTCGACGCCGGCGGCAAGGCCGATCGGGTTGGCGAAATCAAGACCGGCCACCGTGATGCGAAGGCTCGAATCGCCCGGTCCGGCCGCCAGCGGCGTCCCCGCCCGAGCCCATGCCTCGAGCATGGCGATCGTCAGGCCGTGCGCGCGCTCGGCTTCGATGCTGAACAGGGCGGGGCGGAGCAGGGGGAACATCATCGGGGCGCTTTGGCATCGCCGGGCCCGCGGGTCAAAAACCGGCTGCGACGAAGCTGCGACGAATATGTCCGAATTGGCGCTTTCATCCAATACAGTCAAACCGCACGCTGGTCTAACGCGCTTGCGACCCGAAGAGCTCCCAACGGGGGTCTCTTTCACTTGGGCCCGGCCGGTTTACCGGCCGGGCCTCTTTTCATTGGTGTCGGACCCGGGTAATGTCGTTTCTGTACAAAACAGGGGCGCGTACATTGCCGGACATCCAGCTCGACTACGCGGTCCCGGCTGCCGACTTGGCCGAATACATCACCCTTTTCTATCACTTCCGCGCGGATGTTCCACTGTTCGAGGACACCGAGCGCGCGGATCATGCGCAGATCCGCTTCCGCCTGTCCCCAGGCGCTTCGGACTACACTTTCCCGGACGGCACGCAGCAGGACGCGACCGAGATCCATGTCGTCGGCCCGACCAGCGGCGCGATGGGGGTCCGCTGTGTCGGCCCCGTCTGGGTGCTCGGCATGGGCGTGACCGCGACCGGCTGGGCCGCGTTGATCGGCAACGACGCGTCGAGCATGCTCAACCGCGTGATCGACGCGACCGATCTGTTCGGGGCGCCGCGCCTGCGCGCCGCCGCCAATGCCTTGCGCGCGGCACCCGATATCCCGGCCCGGGTGGCGATCGGCGAACAATTGATCCGCGAGCTGCTGCGCGGGTGCGATCGCAGCGCGACGACCTTCGTCCGCCATGTCGACACCTGGCTGGCGGGCAGCCCCTCGCCCGACATGGAGGATCTGGTCACCGCGACGAAGCTTTCGCGCCGCCAGGTCGAGCGCAAGTGCAAGGCGCTGTACGGCGCGCCGCCAAAGCTGCTTGCCCGCAAATATCGCGCGCTCCGCGCGGCGGTGGCGTTGGTCTCGGAAAGCCAGTCGGTCGACGACCTGATCGCTCGCGGCTTCTACGACCAGTCGCACCTGATCCGCGAAGTGAAGCAGTTCACCGGCCACACCCCGCGCCAGATCAAGGCGGAACCGAGCCTGTTGTCGCAACTGACCATCAGCCAGCGCGTCGCGCTCGGCGGCCAGGTAAGCCCCCTGGTCAGCGACACGTAATCACTTCCTCCCCAAGCTCGCTTGGGGGGGGGCCATTCGCTTCTTTAGCGAATGGTGGAGGGGAATTGGAGCGAGGTTGCGTTGCCGCGCTCCAATCCCCCTCCACCATCCTTCGGATGGTCCCCCTCCCCATATGCGATGGGGAGGAACGAAAACAAGGTTGACCCAAGCGCCTCACACCCCCACATGCCCAATCGGAACGAATCAATCCGATTGGACCAGATGCGCCTTTCCAGCCTTGCAGACTATGCGGTCGTGATGATGTCCGCCGCGGCCCGCCATTGCGGCGGCGCGGCGCGGCTCAACGCGACCCTGCTCGCCGAGGAAACCGGCCTGCCGCTGCCGACCGTGCAGAAGCTGGTCAGCCGCCTGTCCGCGGCCGGCCTGATCGAGAGCGCGCGCGGCACCGGCGGCGGCTTCCGCCTCGCGCGTCCGGCGGCGGCAATCAGCCTCGCCGATATCGTCGAGGCGATCGAAGGGCCGATCGCGATGACGTCCTGTGTCGAAAATGGCAGCCATGATTGCTGCATCGAGGAGAATTGCCGGGTGAAGCCGCACTGGAACGCCGTCAACGGAGCGGTGAAGGGCGCGCTCGCGGGCGTGTCGCTCGCCAGCCTGTCGCAGCAGGTGCCGGCATAATGGCCACCAGGAACGCAGAGGCGCATGCCGCCGCGAACAAGACATACGAATGGGGTTTCCATTCGGACATCGAACAGGAATTCGCGCCCAAGGGCCTGAGCGAGGACACCGTCCGCTTCATCTCGGCCAAGAAGAACGAGCCCGAATGGATGCTCGACTGGCGCTTGAAGGCCTATCGCCTGTGGCTGACGATGACGCCGCCCGACTGGGCCAAGCTCAACATTCCCCCGATCGACTATCAGGACGCCTATTATTACGCCGAGCCCAAGGCCAAGCCCAAGATCGGCAGCCTGGACGAAGTCGATCCCGAGATCCTGCGCGTCTATGAAAAGCTCGGTATCCCGATCGAGGAGCAGAAGATGCTCGCCGGGGTCGAGGGCGCGCGCAAGGTCGCGGTCGACGCGGTGTTCGACAGCGTCTCGGTCGCCACGACCTTCCGCAAGGAGCTCGAAGCCGCGGGCGTGATCTTCCGGTCGATCAGCGAGGCGATCAAGGAATATCCCGAGCTCGTCCGCAAATGGCTCGGCAAGGTCGTGCCGCAGCACGACAATTATTTCGCGGCGCTCAACTGCGCGGTCTTTTCCGACGGCACCTTCGTCTACATCCCGGAGGGCGTACGCTGCCCGATGGAGCTGTCGACCTATTTCCGCATCAATGCGGAAAATACCGGCCAGTTCGAACGCACGCTGATCGTCGCCGACAAGGGCTCGTACGTCTCGTACCTCGAAGGCTGCACTGCCCCGATGCGCGACGAGAACCAGCTCCACGCCGCCGTGGTCGAGCTGGTCGCGCTCGACGATGCCGAGATCAAATATTCGACGGTGCAGAACTGGTACCCCGGCGACGCCGAGGGCAAGGGCGGCATCTATAATTTCGTCACCAAGCGCGCGCTCTGCCAGGGCCGGAATTCCAAGGTCAGCTGGACTCAAGTCGAGACCGGCAGCGCGATCACCTGGAAATACCCCAGCTGCGTGCTCGCGGGCGAGAACAGCGTCGGCGAATTCTATTCGGTCGCGGTGACCAACAACCGCCAGCAGGCCGATACCGGCACCAAGATGATCCATCTCGGCAAGGGCAGCCGCTCGACCATCGTGTCGAAGGGCATCAGCGCCGGCCATAGCGACAACACCTATCGCGGCCTGGTCCGCGTCGCCCCGACCGCCGAGGGCGTGCGCAACTTCACCCAGTGCGACAGCCTGCTCCTGAGCGACCAGTGCGGCGCCCACACCGTGCCCTATATCGAGGTGCGCAATCCCTCCGCCCAGATCGAGCATGAGGCGACCACCTCGAAGATCAGCGAAGACCAGATGTTCTACGCGATGCAGCGCGGCCTCGATGCCGAGGCGGCGGTGGCGCTGATCGTCAACGGCTTCGCGCGCGAGGTGCTGCAGCAGCTGCCGATGGAATTCGCGGTCGAGGCGCAGAAGCTGCTGGGGATCTCGCTTGAGGGGAGCGTCGGGTGATGCACATCATATGGGGGTTTCTGCCGCTTGTATTGCTCTCGGGTGCGGCGACTGCCGGTGCCGTGGCAGTCACGCGGTATGAGATGAATAGTGGAAAGGCGCTGCGTTTCTTTATCCCGTACGAGCCTTGGTCACGTGTTCGGAGCCCAGCGCTCTTCAAAATCCGACAAGCGTTCAATATTCTCTTTGCCGTTTTCGTGGGGCTTGGGTTTCTCGCCTTCCTGATCCAGTTTCTTGGTATTATTCATGCTTCGAATTGAAAACCTCCACGCCGAGATCGACGGCAAGGAAATCCTCAAAGGCCTCTCGCTCGGCGTGAATGCGGGCGAAGTCCACGCGATCATGGGCCCGAACGGCGCAGGCAAGTCGACGCTGGGCTATGTGCTCGGCGGACGACCCGGTTACGAGGTGACCTCGGGCTCGGTCAGCTTCGCGGGCCAGGACCTGCTGGAAATGGCGCCGCACGAGCGTGCGGCCGCCGGCCTGTTCCTCGGCTTCCAGTATCCGGTCGAGATCCCCGGCGTGTCCAACGTCCAGTTCCTGCGCGAGGCGCTCAACGCGCAGCGCAAGGGCCGCGGCGAGGCGCCGCTGTCGGGCGGCGAGTTCCTCAAGCTCGCCCGCGCTCAGGCCGATCTGCTGTCAATGGACCAGGACATGCTCAAGCGCCCGGTCAATGTCGGTTTCTCGGGCGGCGAGAAGAAGCGCAACGAGATGGTCCAGATGGGCATCATCGGCCCGAAGCTGGCGATCCTCGACGAGACCGACTCCGGCCTCGACATCGACGCGCTCCGCGTCGTCGGCGACGGCATCAACCGCATCATGCGCGCGCCCGACAAGGCCGTGCTGCTGATCACCCATTACCAGCGGCTGCTCGACTATGTTCAGCCCGATTTCGTGCATGTCCTGGCCGATGGCCGGATCGTGCGTTCGGGCGGGCCGGAGCTGGCGCTGGAACTGGAACGCGAAGGCTATGGGGCCTTGGCCGCATGAGCGCCGCAGGCATCTCTTCTTCTCTTCGCGTCTTCGCGGCTTCGCGTGAAAAAGAATTCTTGTTCGCGCAGAGGCGCGGAGGCGCGGAGGCAGCCGGAAATGCGCGCGTCGCCTCCATCAATCTCCGCGCCTCTGCGCCTCTGCGCGAATCTCCTCTTCAGTTCACGCGAAGCCGCGAAGACGCGAAGAGGGAGTGTCTCTCGTGACGGCGCTTGCCCTCCCCACGCGCCGCGACGAAGCCTGGCGCTATAGCGACCTCGACGCGGTCGCCACCATGTGGCCGATTGACGGACCGGAGACGATCCACGTCCCCGCCGGCGAGGAAATCACCCGCCTCATCGTGCAGGATGCTCCAACCGATGCCGTCGCGATCCGCGACTATACCGTCACCCTCGACGCCGGCGCCCGCGCGACCTTTCATGTGCTCAACACCGGCGGCAAGCTCGGCCGCATCGCGATCGACGTGACCCTGCACGACGGCGCGCATTTCGAACTTGGCGGGGCGATCCTCGGCGGCGGCGAGCAGACGCTCGAGATCGTCACGACGATGCGCCACATCGAGCCGAACGCGACCAGCAACCAGGTCGTGCGCTCGGTGCTCGGCGGGCGGGCCACGGGCAGCTATCTCGGCAAGGTCGCCGTCGCGCGTCATGCGCAAAAGACGGATGCGAGCCAGTCGGTCAAGGCGATGCTGCTGACCCGCACCGCCACCGCCAATGCCAAGCCCGAACTGGAAATCTACGCCGACGACGTGAAATGCGCGCACGGCGCGACCGTCGGCGAGCTCGACGCGACGGCGCTGTTCTACCTCGCCAGCCGCGGCATCGCCCCGGCCGAGGCCAAGGCATTGCTGTTGCGGGCGTTCATCGGATCGGTGTTCGACGGCGTCGCGGATGCCGGCGAGCGCGAGGCGGTCGAGGCTGCGGCGCAGGCCGCGCTGGAGCGGATGCTGTGAGCAATCTTCGGCATTCTTCTCTCCCTCTCCCAGCGGGAGAGGGAAGGGGCCCGCGCCGAAGGCGTGGGAAGGGTGAGGGCGATCGGAATGGCTAGTCACCCTCACCCTTCCGTCGCTTCGCTCCTCCCTCCCTCTCCCGATAGGAGAGGGAATACGAGCCCCCTCGACGTGCTCGCCGATTTTCCGGCGATCCCCGCGGGCTGGGCCTATCTCGACACCGCGGCCACGGCGCAGAAGCCGCAACCGGTGATCGACGCGATCACCCGCGGCTATGCGGAGACCTATGCCACGGTCCACCGCGGCGTGTACCAGCGCTCGGCCGACATGACGCTCGCCTATGAGGCAGCGCGCAAGAAGGTCGCCCGCTTCATCGGCGCCGGCAGCGCCGACGAGATCGTCTTCGTGCGCGGCGCGACCGAGGGCATCAACCTCGTGGCCGAGTGCTGGGCACGCGAGCAATTGAAGGCAGGCGACCGCATCCTGCTCTCCACGCTCGAGCATCATTCCAACATCGTGCCCTGGCAGATGGCGGCGGAACGCGTCGGCGCCGTGATCGACGTCATCCCGCTGACCGCCGACCACCGCATCGATCTCGATGCGATGGCCGCGATGATCACGCCCGCGCACAAGCTGGTCGCGCTCGCCCATGTCTCGAACGTGCTGGGCTCGGTGCTCGATGCCCGGCGCGCCGCCGATATCGCCCATTCGGTCGGCGCGAAAATCCTGCTCGACGGCTGCCAGGCGGTGCCGCGCCTTGCAGTGGACGTCGCCGCGCTCGACTGCGACTTCTACGTCTTTTCCGGCCATAAGCTCTACGGTCCGACCGGCATCGGCGTGCTGTGGGCGCGGCCCGAGCTGCTCGACGCGATGCCGCCCTGGCAGGGCGGCGGCTCGATGATCGATCGCGTCACTTTCGCGAAGACCACCTACGCGCCGCCGCCGGGGCGGTTCGAGGCGGGCACGCCGCATATCGTCGGCGCACTCGGCCTGCATGCGGCGATCGACTATGTCGAACGCATCGGGCTCGCCGCGATCCACGCACACGAAACGGCGCTGGTGGCGAAGACGCGCGAGGCGCTGTCGCAGATCAATTCGGTGACGCTCTACGGCCCCGAGGATTCTGCGGGCATCGTCAGTTTCTCGATCGAGGGGGTGCATCCGCACGACATCGGCACCATCTTGGACGAGGAACGGGTCGCGATCCGCGCGGGGCACCATTGCGCGCAGCCCTTGATGGAGGCCCTGGGCATTCCGGCAACGGCGCGGGCAAGCTTCGGCGTCTATAACGGCGCGGCGGATGTGGACGCTCTGGTGCGCGGTATCGAACGGGTAACGAGAATTTTCGGGTAGGGATCTTCGATGAACGAAGAACGCAAGATTGTGGTTGAAGAAGTGGACTCGGTCGAGGCGCCGCCCAGGGCGCGCGTCGATGGCGGGGTGACGGAGACGTTCGAGCGCAAGCGCGACTATCTGGAGGGTTTCCTCTCGCAGAAGCCGCAGGCTCAGCCTTCGGGCGAGCCGGGCGGCGCGCTGTATGAAGCCGTCGTCGACGCGCTCAAGGAAATCTACGATCCGGAAATCCCGGTGAACATCTATGATCTCGGCCTGATCTACGGCGTCGAGGTCACGGATGAAGGCCATGCGGTGGTGACGATGACGCTCACCACGCCGCATTGCCCGGTCGCCGAATCCATGCCCGCCGAAGTCGAGCTGCGCGTCGGTTCGGTGCCGGGCGTCGGTACCGCTGACGTCAATCTCGTCTGGGATCCGCCATGGGATCCGCAGAAGATGTCGGACGACGCCAAACTCGAACTGGGGATGCTGTGATGGCAACCACCGCCCGCGTGCGCCCGGCGGCGCTGATCCTGACCCCGACCGCCGAGGCGCGGATCGCTGAGCTGATGGGCAAGGCCCCCGAAGGCGCGATCGGCGTGAAGCTGTCGACGCCCAGGCGCGGCTGCTCGGGCCTCGCTTATTCGGTTGACTATGTAACCGAGGCCAAGCCGTTCGACGAGCGCATCGACACGCCCGGCGGCACCCTGTTCGTCGACGGCGGCTCGATCCTCTATCTGATCGGGTCGACCATGAACTGGGTCGAGGATGATTTCGCGGCCGGCTTCGTGTTCCAGAACCCTAACGCCAAGGGCGAATGCGGCTGCGGCGAGAGCTTCACCGTATAAAGGGTTCGGCCGCTCGCCGCCTGTCGCTGGAGGTCACGCCGATCATGGCATGCCGAGAAAAGCGCGCAGCTCGGCATCGCTGAGCGAGCCGTCCGCGTTCGCATCGGCCGCCTTGAAACGATCGGGCACAGCCGCCAGGAACGCATCCTTGGTGACATAGCCCTCGGCGTCCACCTTCGCGCTCGCGAAGGAGGGCTGCATGAAGTCCGGCAGCGTCTCCTTCTTGATCTTCCCCGCGTTCGATTGATCGACGAACGTCCACCCCTGTGCCGAAAAAGCAGTCGCCTCGGCCAGGCTCACCTTGCCGTCGGCATTGGTGTCGGCCATCGCCATCGGATCGAAATCCTGGGCATGGGCCGGCAGGGCAGAGCCCGCAAAGGTCAATAAAATGGCGGCTGCGAAACCAGGCTTCATGATAGTCTCCCTCTGATGGTCGGTCGTCGTTCGGCTGCGCTAACGCGCTCTTGAGCTGGATTAAACCCCACCGTTCGGGCTGAGCCTGTCGAAGCCCTGCTCTCCTCTTCCAAGCTCAGGGCGAACGGGGAGAGACGATTCCAGCTAACTAAGTTTTGCTCCAGGAATTGCCCCCTGGCTTTGTGTTGGCGTCATCAGCGACCCTTCTCGAAGACGAGATTGCGGCTGAAGAACGGGATCACCTGATCCTGGAATCGGATTGCGACATTGTTGGTGTGGTCGCCGGGATAGATGTCGAAGCCGTTGGCGATGCCATAGCTGTCGAGCACAGTGTGCAGCTTCTCGGCATCGACCTTCAGCCCGTCTTTGTCTCCGACATCGATCGAGATCGCGCGATATTGCCGCAGGTTGCCAATATATTGGTCGACAAAGGCCAGCGGTGCGTTGGCCGCCCATCGCGCGAGCACGTCGGGCTGGGCCACGCCGTCCTTCACCGGCAGGTCGAGATAGAGCGGCGGGTTCTTCGGGTTGGGCGACCATGCCGCGGCGCTCGCCAGCTGCGCTCTCAGCCCGAATGGCAGCTTGGCCGAATCCGCCGGCACCTTCACGGCCGCAAGTGCCGCTGCCGCCTCCGCGTTGAACTGGCCGCCCTGGCGCGCCGACAGGCAACATGGGCTCATCATATAGAGCGCGCCGAACACCTCCGGATGCTTCATGCCGATCCGGCTGGTGCCGTATCCGCCCATCGAATGGCCCGCCAGCCCACGGCTCTCCCGCTTCGCCAGCGTCCGGTAATGGCCATCGACATAAGCGACCAGATCGCGCGCCACGAAGGTCTCGAAGTCGCCGGTCGTCCTCGAGCTGGAATACATCGAGCCGTTGTGAATGGTCTTGCTGTCGGGAAAGACCAGGATCATGTCCTTCGCGCCCTTGGCGAAGCCGCCCTCGATCGTCTGCGGAACATGGATTTCCCTGGTCCACTGGTCGGCACCGATCGAATAGCCGTGAAGGGCATAGACCACGGGATAGCGACGCCGCGGGTTCTTCGCGTAACTGGGCGGCAGCACCACGATGACGTCCCGGTCGGCGGTTTCGCCTTCCAGGTTGCCCATGATCGCCGCTGAATGGACCTTGATGCGTTCAATCGCGACCGGCAGTGCGCCGGCAACTGGCGGCGGTGCGTTCGTCGTCACCTGGGCGCCGGCTGCGTTCGCCGCGCAAAGCAGCAATGCGGCACTCACGCCGTAAAACGGTTTCATCTTCAGGCCCCCTCGCGATGGCGTCCATTCTTTGCGGAAGCAGGCGCACGCGGCCCCTCTCCCGATGATCGTATTTCCGCAGGCCGGTTGTTCCGCCCCCGTGTATCAATTTGTCTGTGTATTTGCGTCGAAAGTCAACGATCGGACGCATCTGCTCGCGCTGCCTTTCCGCGACGGCCGGAAGGGCGAGGCGGATAACAGAAGAGAGATGGGAGGGCGATCCCCGCTCGAAGGTCGTGCGAGGCCAACATGGATTAGGTCGGAGTTATCCCACAACGACAGCGCCGCGATGGCTGTTCCAGCGCCGGGGCGGATCGATTCAAATCCGGCGTGAAAGGGGTAATGATCGTGCGGGGTGGAGTTGTATGGCTTCACCCTCGCTCCTTCTCGTCGCTGTATAACCGGATTTGCCCTTCGGGCGCGCATTTCCCTGTTCCGCTCGGCAAAATTCGCTGTTCCGGCATAACAGGGAATTTCGATCAACACATTGTGAATGCTGGACGATTTGGTGAAAACGGTCGAGTCGGCGGCCGGAAAAAACGAAATTCCCTGTTAATTCCCTGTTATTGGTGCAGAAACAGGGAAATCTCAGGCCGGCTTCTTCCGCATCAGCGCGGTCCTGAGACACGAGCACACCTCTTCGTCGCGCTGGTTGATCATGCGGTGGCGGAACGTCACCAGTCCGGCATCGGCGCGCGACTTGCTCTCGCGCAACTCGACCACCTCGGTCTCGCAGCGCAGCGTATCGCCAATGAACACCGGCTTGGGCATCACCAGCTTATCGTAACCCAGGTTCGCCACCAGCGTGCCGAGCGTCGTGTCGCCCACCGACACCCCGACCATCAGCGAGAAGGTGAAGGTGCCATTGACGACGATCCGCCCGAACTCGGTCGCGCCGGCATATTCGGCATCGAGGTGCAGCGGCTGCGGATTATGGGTCAGCGTCGACATCAGCAGATTGTCGGTCTCGGTCACGGTGCGCCGAATCTCGTGATTGATCCGGTCGCCGACCTGCCATTCGTCATAGAATCTGCCGGCCATCAGCTCATGCCTCCCAGGGTCCGTCCCGCGGTCCAGCCGCCATCGGCCGGCAGCACCACGCCCGAGACATAGCGCGCATAGTCCGAGGCGAGGAACAGGCAGACATCGGCGACATCGTCGACCGTGCCCATCCGCCCCAGCGGCACCGACCGGGCCGACTTCGCCTTGGCCTCGGGCGTCGGCGCCAGCCGCTCCATGCCTTCGGTCCCGGCGATCGGCCCGGGCGAGACCGAATTGACCCGCACGCCTTCCGGCCCCCATTCGATCGCCAGCGTCTTGGTGATCATGTCGACCCCGGCCTTGGCTGCGCAGACATGGACCTGGAACGGCGTGGCGATGAACGCCTGGGGCGCCGAAATGTTGATGATGCTCGCGCCGGGCTTGGTCAGATGCTCGTACGCGGCGCGCATGACATGGAAGGTGCCGAGCGTGTCGATCTCGGTAACGGCCTTGAACCCGTTCGAACTGAGCATCGCCGCCGCGACGGGGAAATTGCCGGCCGCGCCCGACACCAGCACGTCGATCGTGCCGCGTTGCGCGCGGAAATCGTCGATCGCCGCCTTCACCGCATCATAGTCGCGCACGTCGAGGCTATAGCCGAGCGCCGGCGTGTTCTCCGACAGCGCCGCCACCGCGGCATCGACCTTGTCCTGGCTGCGGCTGGCAACGGCGAGCGTCGCCCCGCGCCGGGCAAAGGATTTGGCAATGCCCAGGTTGATCCCGCTGGTCCCGCCGAACACCATCACGGTCTTGCCGGTGAAATCGAAGCCGTCGGCCATATCCATCCCCTGGTTTGTTTTTCAGAGCTTCAGCTTGAACCCGGCATGGCTCTTGTTCCAGCCCATTTGCTCGTAAAAGCGATGCGCATCGGTCCGCGTCGACATGGAGGTGAGCTGCGCCATATGGCAGCCGCGCTCGCGGAACAGCGCAACCGCCCATTCGATCATCTGCTTGCCGAGTCCCTGGCCGCGCAGGCTGCTCGCGATCCGCACTGCCTCGATCTGCCCGCGCCAGCCGCCGCGAAAGGCGATGCCTGGCAGGAAGCTCAATTGCATCGTGCCGACCACCGCGCCGTCGAGGTCGGCGACGACCTGCATCTGGTTCGGATCGGCGACGATCGCCTCGAACGCGGCGAGATAGCGCGGATCGAGCGGCAGGCTCGCATCCTCGCGCCCCTTGCTCTGCTCGTCATCGTCGAGCAGCGCGACGATCGCGGGCAGATCATCGGCGGTCGCTGGGCGGAAGATGATGCTCATGCGGCCCGCTCGATCCGGGCGAGCACCGCACCCTCGCTCACCTGTCCGCCGGTCTCCGCGCCAAGCTCCGCCACCGTTCCGTCGAACGGCGCAACGAGGCTGTGCTCCATCTTCATCGCTTCGAGGGTGAGCAGCTTCTGGCCCTTGGTGACGGTGGCGCCTGCTGCGACTTCGACCGCGATGATGCGGCCGGGCATGGGGGAGAGGATGGTGCCGTCAGAAGATGCGCCGACGGCGGTTCCGCGTGGTTCGTAAAGGCGGAAGCTGCGATGTTCGCCGTCAGCAAAGCTGACCGCGGTCCCGTCCCGTTCGAACCCGCCAAAATGTAAACCCGGGCCGGCATAATCGGTATTCATCAGGCTCTGGCCGATGATCGACAAGGCTTGCGAAGTGAACCGCTCGACTAGGTTGCTCTCATGAACGACGCCAAATTCGTCCACCACCCGAACGGGTGCACGGCGCTCGGCATTGAGCCTGAAGCCGAGATTGTTCCAGGGATCCTGCCCTTTCGTGTCGAGTTCACCTAGGTCATAGGCAGCTTCTGCTGCCATGGTCTCGACGGGAAGTTCAGGCGTCGCGAGTTCCGCGAGATGTCGATCGATAAAGCCGGTGTCGATCTTGCCGGCCAGAAAATCAGGATGATCGAGAGCACGGGCGACAAAGGCCAAGTTAGTCCGCACCGGACTGATCTGCGCGGTTTCGCAGGTGGATGCCAGTTCCCGCGCCGCTTCCTCCCGGCTTTCACGATGCTCGATCAGCTTGCCGAGCATGGGGTCGTAGAAAGGAGAAACGACGTCGCCCCAATCATATCCCATGTCCTTTCGTGTGGTCCATTGGTCTTCCCACGGCGTCATGAATTTGAATGATTCGAGCTCGCCGATGGAGGGCAGGAACCCGTTCCGTGGATCCTCGGCATAAAGCCGCGCCTCCATCGCCCAGCCATCAATAGCCAGCTCATCCTGCCGCTTCGGCAGCGGCTCCCCGCTCGCCACCCGCAACTGCCACTCGACCAGATCCTGCCCGGTGATCTCCTCGGTCACCGGATGCTCGACCTGCAGCCGCGTGTTCATCTCCATGAACCAGATGCGGTCGGCGCGCAGGCCTTCACTGGCGTCGGCGATGAACTCGATCGTGCCGGCGCCGACATAGTCGACTGCCTTGGCCGCCTTCACCGCTGCGGCACAGATCGCCTCGCGCGTCACCTCGTCCATGCCGGGGGCAGGGGCTTCCTCGATCACTTTCTGGTGGCGGCGTTGCAGTGAGCAGTCGCGCTCGAACAGATGGACGACATTGCCTTGGGCATCGCCGAACACCTGCACCTCGATGTGCCGCGGCGAGAGGATGTATTTCTCGATCAGCACCTGTGTGTTGCCGAAGGACGATGCTGCCTCGCGCTGGCAGGACAGCAGCGCGTCGGCGAAATTCTCCGGCGCTTCGACGCGGCGCATGCCCTTGCCGCCACCGCCCGCAACCGCCTTGATCAGCACGGGATAGCCAACCGCCGCAGCCTCCGCCGCGAGCCGCTCCGGCGACTGGTCCTCGCCGAGATAGCCCGGCGTCACGGGCACGCCCGCCGCGATCATCCGCTCCTTGGCGGCATCCTTCAGCCCCATGGCGCGGATGCTATCGGGCTTGGGCCCGACCCAGATAATGCCGGCATCGATCACCGCCTGCGCGAAGTCGGCATTCTCCGACAGGAAGCCATAGCCCGGATGGATCGCCTCGGCCCCGGTGTGCTTCGCAGCGGCGATTATCTTCTCGCCGACCAGATAGCTCTCGCGCGCCGGGGAGGGGCCGATATGCACGGCCTCATCGGCCTGACGCACATGCAGCGCCTTGGCATCGGCATCCGAATAGACCGCGACGGTGCGCACGCCCATCGCCCGCGCGGTGCGGATGATCCGGCAGGCGATCTCGCCGCGATTGGCGATGAGAAGGGATTTCAGCAAGATCAGCCCTCGCAACCCGTGGCGCGCGCGGTCCAGGTGATGTTGACGATCTTCCAGGCGCCGGCTTCGCGGACCAGATCGAAATGGTCGACGCCGCAATGATGCGCCTTGCCGTCGATCAGGAAAATATAGGGCGCCCAGACCATCGCGATGTCGCCGTCGATCTCGATCGCTGGGTTGCTGATGCGCTCCTCATATTTCTCCGGGCCGGGTTTGACCCCGGCGGCGAACTCCGCCCAGCTCATATGGCGGACGGTGCGCGTGCCGTTGGGCGCCTCATTGGCCACGGTCGCGCCGCCCTCGCTACGAAGCTGCGCCAGGATCGCGGCGGAGTCCCGCGCGGCCAGCCCAGCGAACAGCGCATTGATCGGCGCCATCACCGCGCCCTCGTCAGTGCCGGGAGGCGGCAGGCCGGTGCCCTTCGGCATCGGCTGCATCGGCGTGACCTGGGCGAGAAGCGCAAGCATCAGGGACATTCACAGGACTCCATGGAAGGGCGCCGTCTCGACGGTCACGATGATATTCCGAGCTCATCGTCCATCGATTCCCAGACGAGGAAGAGCGGATGAGCCGGTTCGTACGCAAAGGCGACAAAGGCCGCGATCACTTCGTCGATCGTGAACAGCGTGCCACCCGCTGGCCTGACCGCCCGGAAATGGTGAACCGGATCCTGCGATTGCCGTTCGATGACGTAGCCATCGCCCTCGCAGGCGGTCTGCATGTAATCGCCATCCGACAGGGTCAGGATCGCGAAGCTGTTCCTGCTGTCCGGTGCGAGGATACGCAGTTGCGCATCCAGCGTCGCGGCATTGGGCCTTGGGAATACCAGGCCGTCCTCGAGCTCGAATTCCATCGCTTACATCCTGAACACGCCGAACGACGCCTTTTCCGGAATGGGCGCATTCAACGTCGCCGCAAACGCCAGCCCGAGCACATCGCGCGTCTGCGCCGGATCGATGATGCCGTCGTCCCACAGCCGCGCCGTCGCGTGCCAGGGATTGCCCTCGTCCTCGTATTTCTGGCGGATCGGCGCCTTGAACGCCTCGGCCTCTTCCTCGGTCCAGCTCTCCGCATCGCGGTGCACCGTCGCCAGGACCGAGGCCGCCTGCTCCCCACCCATCACGCTGATCCGACTGTTGGGCCAGCTGAACAGGAACCGCGGCGAATAGGCCCGGCCGCACATGCCGTAATTGCCTGCGCCGAAGCTGCCGCCGATCAGCACGGTGATCTTCGGCACGCTCGCCGTCGCCACTGCGGTCACGAGCTTCGCGCCATGCTTGGCGATGCCCTCCGCTTCATAGCGCCCGCCGACCATGAAGCCCGAGATGTTCTGCAGGAACAGCAACGGGATGCGCCGCTGGCACGCCAGCTCGATGAAATGCGCCCCCTTCACCGCGCTCTCCGAGAAGAGCACGCCGTTATTGGCGAGGATCGCGACCGGCATGCCCCAGATATGCGCAAAGCCACACACCAGGCTCGATCCATAGAGCGCCTTGAATTCGTGGAACTCGGACGCGTCGACCAGCCGCGCGATCACCTCGTGCACGTCATACGGCGCGCGAACGTCCGACGGGATGATCCCGTACAGCTCCTCCGCGTCGAACTTCGGCGCCCGGGGCTCCACCAGCGCGATGTCGGGTTTCTGGTTCTCCGGCAGGGTCGAGACGATGTCGCGCACGATGGTCAGCGCATGCTCGTCATTCTCGGCGACATGGTCGACCACGCCCGACTTGCGGCCATGCGTCTCCGCGCCGCCCAGCTCCTCGGCCGAGATCACTTCGCCCGTCGCTGCCTTCACCAGCGGCGGGCCGGCGAGGAAGATCGTGCCCTGGTTGCGCACGATCACCGTCTCGTCGGACATCGCCGGCACATAGGCGCCGCCCGCGGTGCAGCTGCCCATTACGCAGGCGATCTGCGGAATGCCCTTGGCCGACATGGTCGCCTGGTTGAAGAAGATCCGCCCGAAATGGTCGCGGTCGGGGAACACCTCCGCCTGGTGCGGCAGATTGGCGCCGCCCGAATCGACCAGATAGATGCAGGGCAGGCGGTTCGCCTCGGCGATCTCCTGCGCGCGCAGATGCTTCTTCACCGTCAGCGGATAATAGGTCCCGCCCTTCACCGTGGCGTCATTGCACAGGATCATCACCTGCCGGCCGGAGACCCGGCCGATACCCGCGATCACGCCGGCACCCGGCACCTCGTCGTCATAGAGCCCGTTCGCGACGAGCTGCCCGATCTCGAGAAAGGGCGATCCCGGATCGAGCAACCGCTCGACGCGGTCGCGTGGGAGCAGTTTGCCGCGCGACGCGTGCCGTTCGCGACTTTTCTCGGACCCGCCAAGCGCCGTCCGCGCGACGTCGGCACGGAGTCGATCCGCCAATGCCCGGTTATGCGCTGCGTTGGCGCGGAAGGTCTCGCTCTCCGGCGATAGCTTGGTGTCGAGAGCCGGCGCGCTCATGGTGTTATCCTCATCTTGGCCCCTGACTAGACAGCGATCGCGCGAATGGGAAGCGACGCTCGCGGCATAAAGCTGTGCAGGGCGGCGCGGGGAAGGGGCGGCGTTGGTATCTGGTGTAACCGAAAACACGGGTGTATCCCCCGCGCCATACACCTTGGAGAGGTCTATCACATGAAGCGTTCAACGATTTTTCTCGCTGCCCTGCTCGCCACCACTGCCTGCACCCAGAGCGCAACGACGCCGGTTGCGGGCAGCGCGATTGGCGTCGACGTGGCGGGGCTCGACAAGGCCGTCAAACCCGGCGACGATTTCGATGAATATGCCAATGGCGGCTGGCGCGCGAAGACCGAGATCCCGGCCGACCGGTCGAGCACCGGCATCTTTCTGCAGGTGTTCAACATCGCGGAAGGCCGCAATGCGCAGCTGATCGCGGAAGCCGCCAAGGCCAATGCCGCTGCCGGCACCGACCAGCGCAGGATCGCCGATTTCTACAATGCCTATCTCGACACCGCCGGCATCGAGAAGCGCGGCCTCGCCCCGATCAAGCCCGAGCTGGACGCGATCGCCGCCATTGCGGACAAGACCGCCCTGGCCAAGGCCCTCGGCGCCGATCTTCGCGCCGATGTCGATCCGCTCAACGCGACCAATTTCAAGACCGAGCATCTGTTTGGCCTGTTCGTCACCCAGGCGCTCGACAATCCGGGCCAGACCGTGCCGTATCTGCTTCAGGGCGGCATCGGCCTGCCCGAGCGCGACTATTATGTCTCGGCCAAGCCCGACATGGCGCAGGTCCGCACCGCCTATAAGGCCTATGTTACCAAGGTCTTCACCCTGGCCGGCCTGAGCGATCCCGCTGCGCGCGCCGACCGTGTAATGGCGCTCGAGACCAAGATCGCCACGGCGCATGCCGGCTATATCGAGAGCCAGGACGTCCACAAGGCGAACAACCCGTGGAAACAGGCGGACTTCGCGAAGAAGGCGCCGGGCCTGGACTGGAACGCTTTCTTCAGCGCGGCGGGCCTTTCGGGCCAGCAGGACTTCATCGTCTGGCATCCCGCCCCGACCGCGAAGCTCTCCGCCCTGGTGGCCAGCGAGCCGCTGGAAGCGTGGCAGGACTGGATGGCCTTCCACCACATCAACACCGTCACGCCGGTGCTGCCCAAGGCCTTCGACGATGCCTCGTTCGACTTCTACGGCAAGACGCTGAGCGGCACGCAGCAGCCACGGCCGCGCGACAAGCGGGCGATTGCCGCCGTGAACAACAGCCTGGGCGACGCGGTCGGCCAGATCTATGTCGCGAAATTCTTCCCGGCCTCGTCCAAGACCGACATCCAGAACATGGTGAAGAACATCCTCGCCGCCTTCGACAAGCGCGTCGAGAATCTGACCTGGATGGCGCCGGCGACCAAGGCCGAAGCGCGCAAGAAGATCGAGACGATGCGCGTCGGCGTCGGCTATCCCGAGACCTGGCGCAATTACGGGTCGCTCGACATCAAGGCGGACGATCCGCTCGGCAATCTGCAGCGTGCGCGCCTCGCGGAATACCGGCATCAGCTCGGCAAGATCGGCAAGGCGCCGGACAAGGGCGAATGGTGGATGACGCCGCAGACGGTCAACGCGGTTAATCTGCCGTTGCAGAATGCGCTCAACTTCCCGGCGGCGATCCTCGAAGCGCCCTTCTACGATCCCAAGGCCGACGCAGCGGCCAATTACGGGTCGATCGGCGCGGTGATCGGCCACGAGATCAGCCACAGCTTCGACAATACCGGCGCTGAATTCGATTCGAGCGGCAAGCTGCGCAACTGGTGGACCCCCGCCGACTTCGCGCATTTCAAGCAGCAGAGCGCGGCGCTGGCCAAACAATATGACGCCTATGAAGCATTGCCCGGCCTTCACCTCAGCGGCGAACAGACGCTGGGCGAGAATATCGCCGACGTTGCTGGCCTGACCGCGGCGTACGAGGCGTACCGTGCCTCGCTCGGCGGCAAGGAAGCGCCGGTGATCGACGGGCTGACCGGCGATCAGCGCTTCATGCTCGCCTTCGCCCAGAGCTGGCGCGAGAAGACGCGTGAACAGGCGATGCGCCAGCAGATCGCGACCGACGGCCATTCGCCGGGCCGCTTCCGCGCGCAGACCATTCGCAACCTCGATGCGTGGTACAAGGCATTCGACGTGCAGCCGGGCCAGAAGCTGTATCTGGAACCCAGTGCGCGCGTGAAGGTCTGGTAAAAGGACGGGAAGGGCGGACCATGTTGCTGATCGGACAATATGATTCGCCCTTCGTCCGCCGCGTCGCGGTGACGTTGAAGTTCTATGATCTGCCCTATCGCCACGCGCCGCTGTCGGCGTTCGGCGATGTCGAGGAGATCGCGCGCTACAACCCGCTGCGGCGCGTGCCGACGCTTGTTTACGACGACGGCGTCGCGCTGACCGACAGCAGTGCGATCGTCGATGCGCTCGACGAGATGGTCGGCCCCGATCGCGCCTTCCTCACCCGCCGCGGCGACGATCGCCGTGCCATGCTCCGTACCTGCGCCTTCGCCGCCGGCGTCGCGGAAAAGGCGGTCAGCCTGGTCTATGAACGTGCCTTTCGCGATGGCGGCCTGAAGATGTGGGTCGAGCGGTGCCGCGCCCAGGTGATCGACACGCTCGACCTGCTCGAACGCGAGCGCGCGGCGGCGAAGGACCCATGGCTGCTCGGCGAGACGATGAGCCACGCCGATGTCCTGCTCGGCACGATGCACCGCTTCGTCAGCGAGGCGCTGGCCGATCAGTTCGTCATGGATGGCTGGGTCGCCCTGGGGGAGCACGCCGCACGGTGCGAAGCGCTCCCCGAATTCACTGACGCTTATCAGGCGTTCAAGCTCACGCTGCCGGATCAGGCAGCATAATAGCCGGGCTGGTCGATGTCGCTCAGCAGATCCGGGCCCGTCGGTTCCCAGCCCAGCGACGACCGCGTGCGCGCGCTCGATGCGGGAATATCCGCTCCGGCGAAATCGGCGAACCAGCCGAAATGCTCCGGTCCACGCGATTCGACCGGCACGCCGAGCCGCCGCCCGATCACGGCGGCAATGTCCCTGAACGCGACTCCTTCGTCACCGGTCGCGTGATAGGCCGCCTCGGTGGCGCCCTGTTCGAGCGCCAGCCGGTAGAGGCGCGCGGCGTCGAGCCGATACACCCCCGGCCAACGGTTCGACCCCTCGCCGATATAGGCGGACACGCCTTTCTCGCGGGCCAGGCCGATCAGGAACGGGATGAAGCCGTGATCGCCAGCGCCGTGGACCGATGGCGCAAGCCGGATGGAGGCGGCCCGCACCCCGCGCGCCGCCAGGGCTATCGCGGCGGCCTCGGACCGGCGCGGGTAGGAGGGGTGCGATGCGGGCAGATCCGCCTCGGTCGCGACCCGGCCCGGCGCGAGCAAGGCAAAGCCCGAGGTAACGATCAGCGGCCGGTCCGACCCGATCAGCGCGCTGCCCAGTGTCTCGATCGCCAGCTGGTCCTGCCGCGCATTCTCGGCAAACCGCGAGAAATCATGGTTGAACGCGGTGTGGATCACCCCGTCCGCCGCCGCCGCGCCGTCGCGCAGAATATCGAGGTCGTCGAGTGTCCCGGACACGATGTCGGCACCGGCCGCGGCGAGCCCGGCTGCCTTTTCCGCGGACCGGGCCAGGCCTGTCACCTGATGGCCGGCACTGACCAGTTCCTCGACCACCGCCGACCCGACCCAACCTGTGGCACCTGTTACAAATACGCGCATCTGCTTGTCTCCATTCGATACGCCTATTGTCGTGATCCACATTATGCAGGTAAAGTAGTGACATTATCATGCTATAATTACTAACTGGATGGGCAGCCATGTCCGACGACAATATGCTCGGCACCTATCTCCGGAACCGGCGCACCAGGCTCGATCCCGCCTCGTTCGGGTTCGCCGGGCGGCGGCGGACCGCGGGGTTGCGCCGCGAGGAAGTGGCGCAGCGCGCCAATATCAGCCCGACCTGGTACACCTGGCTCGAACAGGGGCGCGGCGGAAAAGCTTCGGCCGAAGTGCTCGACCGCATCGCGACGGCATTGACCCTGACCGAGGTCGAGCGCGAGCATCTGTTCCTGCTCGGTCTCGGTCGCCCGCCCGCGGCCCAGTATCGTGGTAGCGATTCGATTACGCCGCGCTTGCAGCGGCTGCTCGACGTGCTGACCTGCAGTCCCGCCATCGTGCGCACCGCGACCTGGGACGTCGTCGCCTGGAACCGCGCCGCGGCGGTCGTGCTCACCAATTATGGTTCGATCCCGCCCGGCCAGCGCAATATCCTGCGCCTGATCTTCTGCGACGATCGAGTCCGCGCGGCGCAGCCGCAATGGGAATCGGTCGCCCGTTTCGTCGTGAGTTCCTTCCGGATCGACGCCGCACGCGCGGGCGCCGATGCCGAGGTCGCGCCGCTGGTCGAGGAACTCTGCCGGTCGAGCCCGGAATTCGCCTCGATGTGGCGCGACAATGAAGTGCGGACCTATGGCGACGGGACCAAGCATCTGCGCCATCCCCAGGTCGGCCTGATCGCCCTGGAATATTCCGCCTTCGCGGTGGACGGCCGGCCGGACCTCAGCCTGATCGTCTACAACCCGGCGACGCCGGACGACCGGGCGCTCATCCAGTCCCTGGTCGACGGATGGGAAGCGCCCGCCACGGAATCCCGCGCTGCCTGGGCATCCTGACCAGCGTGGCGATTGACTTGGCGCGGGCACTCGCTCACCTATCGGTCGTCGCACGGGAGAGATCGGCTTTGGCCGGCGCCGAAGGAGCAACCGCCCCGGAAACTCTCAGGCAAAAGGACCGCGCGACACAGACACTCTGGAGAGTGGTGCCACGGCACCCGCCGACGGGATAGCGATCTCAGGCAAAGGGACAGAGGGGGCATGCAACGGCGCGCACAGCGCCTGACAGGAGCATGCCTCGGTGACCTCACCTCTCGCGACCTCGACTTTTCCGGACCCGCGCTTTCGCCCGATCAGCATCGCCGAGATGTTCACCATCGGCATCGGCCCTTCCAGCTCGCACACGGTCGGGCCGATGCGCGCGGCGGCGGATTTCGCGCGGACCATCCTGGCGTTGCCGGAGCGCGCGACCAGGGTTGGCTGCAGCCTCTATGGGTCGCTTGCGCTGACCGGCATCGGCCACGGTACCGATGTCGCGGTCCTGCTCGGCCTGGCCGGCTGGGAGCCGGAGACGGTCGATCCCGAAGCGGCGGCGGCGCTGGTCGCCGGGTTCCGCGCGGACAATGCGCTGCCGCTCGGGCGAGGAGGCGGAGAGGGCGGCTATCCGGTGGCGCTGGACGGCAAGGGCGGGATCGATTTCCATCCCGAACGCTTCGAGCCGGAACATCCCAATGCTCTCGATCTGACTGCCTGGTTCCCCGACGGAACGTCGCAGACGCTGCGCTATTATTCGGTCGGCGGCGGCACCATCCGGCGCGGCGGGGAGCGGCCGGAGCTCGGCAATGTCGCGGTGCGTCACCCCTTCACGTCGGGTGACGAGCTGCTGCTGGCGGCCGAGGCCGAGCATATCTCGATCAGCGAGCTGGTTCGCCGCAACGACACCGCCTGGCGTACGGCGGCCGAGACCGACGCGCTGCTCGACGGCGTCGCTGACGCGATGCGCGCCTGCATCGATCGCGGCATGGTGAAGGACGGCATATTGCCGGGCGGCCTGAGCGTTCGCCGCCGCGCCAAGGGGTTGCACGAAGCGCTGATCTCCCGCTCGGAACGCGGCGCCCCGTCGCATACCATCCAATGGGTCAGCCTCTGGGCGCTGGCCGTGAACGAGGAGAATGCGGCCGGCGGTCGTGTGGTCACCGCGCCGACCAACGGCGCCGCGGGCATCATCCCCGCGGTGATCCGCTATTACGAGACGTTCGAGGGTCCCGCGACGCGCGAGGGCATCCGCATCTTCCTGTCGACTGCGGCGGCGATCGGCATGCTCTACAAGACCCGCGCCTCCATCTCAGCGGCGGAGATGGGTTGCCAGGGCGAGGTCGGCGTGGCCTGCTCGATGGCCGCCGGCGGCCTCGCGGCGGTGCTCGGCGCCACCAACGCCCAGATCGAGAATGCCGCCGAGATCGGCATCGAACATAATCTCGGCCTGACCTGCGATCCGATCGGCGGGCTGGTCCAGGTGCCCTGCATCGAGCGCAACGCGATGGGCGCGGTCAAGGCGATCAACGCCGCCTATCTCGCGCTCGACGGGGACGGCACCCACATCGTCAGCCTCGACCAGGCGATTGAGACGATGCGCCAGACCGGCGAGGACATGCGCTCCAAATACAAGGAAACCAGCCTGGGCGGCCTCGCCGTCAACGTGGTGGAGTGCTGACAGGCAGTTGGATCAATAGGTGCAAGGAGCAAACCGTTCGTCCTGAGTAGGGGCTGAGCGAAGTCGAAGACCCGTATCGCAGGACAGTTGGAGCGCATGACGCCTGTTCTTCGATACGCCATTCGACAAGCTCAATGGCTACTCAGGACGAACGGAGACGGTATGGGTTTCGGCTCTACGCCTCAAGCCGCCCGTCAATAATCCCTCGAATAGCGCAGGTTGATCGCGGTCCCGTTCGATCCGCCGGTCTGGCTCAGGATGCTCAATGCCTTGGACAAGGCGATCTCGATCTGGGTCGCGGTGAAGCCGCGCGTGTCGGTAACGATCTCCACATAGATATCGTTGGAGATATATTTGCCCGCGGCGACGGACGTTCCGCGCCCGGTTGCCTCGTCCGCGCCCAGCACGCGCAACCGGTCGATGCCCGAGGCGGAGCGCAGCTTGCCCAGCGGATTGAGCCCGCCGCCCGAGCCGCGCAGCGAATTGAGCGCCGAGGCGAGCTGGATCGCCTGCATCGGCGACAGCTCGGTGATCGAGTTGCCGAACAGGATGCGCGAGAGCAGTTCGTCCTGCGGCAGGCTGGGCGAGGAAGTGAAGGTGATTTGCGGGTTCTGCGCCCGGCCACCGATATTGATGGTGATCGCGGTGCCGGAGAGAGTCGCCGTCGCCCGCATCGACAAGCTCGGGTTCGTCACCGGGCCGCCTTCGAAGCGGATGATGCTGTCCTGGTCGAGATCGAAACGCTTGCCCGCGAAATTATAGGTGCCGCGCACCAGGTCGACATTGCCGATCACCTCCGGCGTGGCCGAGGTGCCGCCCACCCGCAGGTCGGCGCTCCATTCGCTTTCCAGCCCCATGCCGGTCACGAACAGCCGGTTGTCGGCACGGATGCGCAGGTCGAGCTTGAACAGGCTGGGCACGCCTGCCGCAGCTTTGGCCGCATCGCGCGCGGCCTGCGCGCGGCTGGTGCCCTTGCGGCGCACCCCCTGCAGTTCGGCGACTTCGGCCGCGCCCTGGCGGATGATCTCGTACCGCACTTCGGGCAGGTTCAGGGTGCCGGAGATCAGGCCGCCATTCGCCTTGCTGTTGGTCACCGCGATCTCGCCCGAGACGGTCGCGCCCAGCGCGTCGCTGCGCGCGAGCTGCGCATTGCTCAAGGTCACCCGGACATCGATCGGGAAGCCCGCGTCCGAGCCGAACCCGACGCTGCCGCGTGCTGAGACGGTGCCCTTGCCGGCGCGCCCGGTGAACTCGCTGATCTCGAACCGGTCGTTGGTGAAGCGTCCGGTCAGCTTGATCGCGCTGATGCGGGTGCCATAGGTCTCGTTATCATAGGCCAGCGCATTGGCGCGGATCAGCCCGGTCAGCTGCGGGCTGGAGATACGGCCGGAGAAATCGGCGGCAATGCCGATCTGCCCGGTGAGCGTCTGGTTCGCCAGGCCCGACAGGCTCCACAGCACGTCGGCCGGTCCGTTATACCGGATGCCGCCGCCGAGCGGGGCATCCATCAGCGCCGTCATCCAGTCGCCGCCGCCGACCGGCTGCAACCGCAGCTGCGCCCGCCCGATCGTCGCACCGCCGCGCTTGATCAGCGCGGCGAGCGCGCCGCCTTCGGGGCGGAGCGTGCCGAGCGCCGAGATGTCGACCGGGGTGGACACGACCGCCGCGCCGGAGCGGGTGAAGCTACGGATGTCGACGCGCAGGTCGGCGCGGGGCACGCCCGATCCGGCCTGGACATAGTCCAGGCTGCCGGTCGCCCGGCCGCCGATGCCCGCGCCGGCGGCGAAGGTGTTGAGGATCGCGAGATCGAAATTGTCGAAGCGCGATTGCAGCTCGAGCGTCTTGCCATAGCGACCGGCCACCCGCACCTGCCCCTGCGGCACGACGATCGCGACCGGCGCGAGCACATAGATGCCGTGCTCGTTCCGGATTATCGCCGGCTGGGCGAGGTGGAAGGGCACAGTGCCTACCTGGCCCTGCGCCGCGACCCGGTACAGGTCGGGCGAGAGCTGGGCGTTGGCGGCGATGCGGAAGCTCGCGCCGCTCTGGCCATTGGCGACGATCTGCGCGGTGCCGCGCCCGCCCTGGTAATTCACCTTGGCGCGCGCCGCCTGGAGGAAGAAACTGCCCTGGCGCACGCCGGCGAGCTGGACATCGGCGAGGATCTCCGGCGCCTTGGTGTAGAGGGTGATCGTCGCCTCGACGATCGCACGCTCGATCACCAGCTTGGCCTGGCCGGGGATATGCGCGCCATTGGCCCGGGCCGAGACCTGCGCGCGCTGGATCTTGCCGACCGCCGACAAAGTGACGGTGCCGGTGATGCCCGACCCATTGGCGGTGAGCTTCCCGATGAACGGCCCGGCGGGCGCCTGGCGGACGGTGCCCGCGAAACCGACCCCGGCGAAGCGCGCGCGGTGGATGTCGATGGTCAGCGGCCCGCCACCGGTGCGGATCAGCACGTCCGCGTTGAACGGCCCATAAGGCGAGCCGCCGGTCGCGACCACGGCATAGCCGGTCCCGGTTCCGCGGATCGTCGCCACGACATCGCTGAGCTGCACGCCGACATTGGGCCGGCTCGCCCGCAGCTTGATCAGCGGGCGCTCGGCGGTGCCCGATATGGCGACCGCCAGCGGGCCATATTGAGTCGAATGGCCCTGCGCGGTGAAGGCGATGCGGCCGTCGGGCAAATAACTGCCCTGGCCGCCGGTGAGGCGGAAGCTCGGCGCCGCGACCCGTAGGTTCTGGACCCGGAACACGCCCTTGGGATCGAAGCTGAGATTGCCGACGATCACCGCGCGTCCGCCCAGGAAGTTCTGAACGCCGGCATTGTCGAGCTTCACCGTGGTGACGCCGAACCTTCCCTTCAGCCCGAAGCCGCCGGACGGGACGGTGACCAGGTTCATGTCGGTCGTCAGGTTGATGATGCCGACGCCGTCGATCCGGTAATCGTTGATCCGCCCTTTCAGCCCGGCGCGGTAGATGCCGGTCGACAGGTCGGCGACGACGATCGCGGTGGCATCGATCTGGGGCGAACGGATGCGCAGATTGTCCGACAGGATCGTGTCGCCGGAGATCGCGAACTCGCCGTTGATCGTCACCTTTGTCAGCAAGCCGCCGGCCGCCGCGTTCAGCCCGGTGACGCGCGCGATGCGGCCGGTGACGGGCACGATGATGCGGTCGGCATCGACCCGGCTGCGGCCTTCGGCGTAGAGGCCCTGCACCACGGTCTTGTCGAAGCCGATCGCCGCGGCGCTGATCTTGTAGTCGACCAGCGGCCGGACAAAGGCGCCGTCGAGCCGCAGCGACGCGCGCACGTCACGCCCGTTGAGGTTCGGCGCGATCGATCCGGGGGTGAGCAGGCTCGCCTCGACCTGCAATCCCTCGAAGCGGCTCTGCGCCAGATCGATCATGCCGTTCGCCGTGACCGCCAGCGCGTCGGACTTGACCGACAGCTTCGTGTTCGCGCGCCGCTGCGCCAGGGTCGTGGTCAGATCGACCAGCAGTGCCGGCGCGGTCAGCCGCTCGACCGGCCCGGCCAGGATCAGCCCGGGATGAAGCGGTCCGCGCGCGGTGAAGGTGCCGTTGCGTGCCGTGAGATCGAGCGCGGCCAGCGGCTGGCCGCCGAGCAGCGCCCGCGCCTTGCCCTGCCAGGACGACCAGCTTCCCCGCCCGTCGATCCGCGCGACGAGCGGCTGTTTGAGACCCGCCATGCCCGCGACGATTCCGCCCGCCGGCGCATCGAGCCGCGCATCGACGATCAGCCGATCCTGGTCCGGCACGGCATCGAGCACCAGCGCGAGCCGGTCGCCGCCGTCCAGCGCGGCTGCGTTGCCGGTGATCTGCGCGCGGCCGTCGGCAATATGCGCGACGGCATCGAGCGTCATCAGGCGCCGCGTGCCGGTGACGGGCGCGCCGAGCACCAGGCGGTCAACCTTCAGTCTGCCGATATCGATGTCGATATCGGGCAGGGTAGGGGCGTTGGGGTCGCTCGGCACCACTTTCAGTTCGGGCAGGCGGGCAAGGGTGATCAGCGGTGCGCTGGCGGACCGGATATCGGCATGGTTGCGGATGAAGGCGAAGGGCCGCCAGTCGAGATCGACTCGCGGCGCGGTGGCGAACACGCCCTTGGGATCGCTGATCTTCAGGTCGCGGATGGTCAGCTTGCCGTAGAGCGAACCCTCCAGCCGGCCGAATTCGACCTTGATGCCGGACGCCGTCTCATAGCCGGTCAGCTTGCCAGCGAGGAATCGCCGGCCCGGATCGGTATTGAGCGCGAACACCGCCAGCACGGCGAGCGCGAGCAGAGCCGCGACAGTGATTGCCACCCATTTGGCGATCCGCCCGACCGGCAAGCGGCGGCGCGGCACCACGGTTTCGACCTCGGTTTCGGCCATCAGAAGGCCTGCCCTATCGAGATATAGATCGCGACCTTCGCTTCGCCCTTGCGCCGGCCCAACGGCGTCGCGACGTCGAACCGTACCGGCCCGAAATTGGTGTAGTAACGCGCGCCGATACCGACGCCATAGCGCAGGTCGCTGAACTTCGGTTGAGTCGAGGCATAGGCCTGGCCCACATCGAAGAACGGCACGATGCCGTAGTCGCCGAAGCGGTACCGTGCCTCGATCGCGCCCTCGACCAGGCTGCGCCCGCCGACCGGATCGTTATTGGTGTCGCGCGGGCCCAGCTGTTGATAGCCGAAGCCGCGCACCGATCCGCCGCCACCCGCATAAAGCCGCCGCGACGGCGCGATCGCATCGCGCGGCGCGCCGGCGATCGAAGCGACCCGCACGCGCCCGGCCACCACCAGGCTGTCCGAGACCGGGTAATAGGTGCTGCCGTCCACCTGCGCGCGGGCGTAACGATAGTTGCTGCCTTCGGTCTGCGACGTCTCCGGGCTGATGCGCATCATCGCGCGGAAACCCTTGGTCGGATCGAGCAGGCTGTTCGTGCTGTCGAACGCGAGTTGCCCGTTCAGGCCGAAAATACCGTAATTCTGATAGGCGCGCGTGCCGCTGGCCGGCTGGAACGTGTCCTCGCGCGATCCGAGCAGTTCGAAGCCGTACGCCCAGGTCCAGCGCTTCTGCCAGATCGGGGTGGAATCGAGCGAGATCTTGCCGTTGATGCCGATCGTCAGCGCCTTGTACGCCTTGAAGTCCTGCCGGTTGGCGGTGACGCCGAACAATACGGTCTTGTCGCGGCGCCCCGCATTGGCGCGGCGGAACGTGGCGGCGAGCCCCTGTTCCTGCGTCCCCGCGGTACCGCTGAAGGTCAGCGACCCTTCCGGGCGGAACAGGTTGCGGTGAGTCCAGCTCGCCTCGAGCCTGATGCCTTCGCCCGTCGAATAACCCGCGGTCGCGGCCAGACGGCGGGGCTTGCCGGCATTCTGGGTGACGAGCAGGTCGACCACTTCGGTGCCGTCGGCCGCCGTCCGGCCGGTCTGGCGCGGCTCGACCGCGACGCTGTCGAACAGGCCGGTCGCGACCAGTGCCTCGCGCAAGTCGTTAACCTGCCGGTCGTCATAGAGCTGGCCCGGCTTGAAGCGCGCGAGGATGCCGACATGCTTCGCGTCGAAGGCGAGCTTGCCTGTCGTCGAATAGGTACCGAACGAGGATCGCGGCCCCGGTTCCACCGGCAGCGTATAGGCGCCGAGATGAGTCGCGTCGTCGAGTTCGATGTCGCGCTGCCCGATCTTGACGAAGGGATAACCCTGTTGCGGCAGCTTCAGCGCGACGCCGGCCTCGGCAGCCTCGATCGCGCTCGCGACGATCGGGTCGCCGGTGCGCAGCGCCAGCGCGCTACGGATCAGGCCCGGCGGCACCGTCTCGGGACCTTCGATGACGATCGAGCCGAGCGTGTAGCGCGTGCCGGGTGCCGCGCTGATCGTCGCGGTGACTCGCCCGGGCTGGTTCTGCACCGGCTCGACCAGCGAGGAGGCCACGCCGTCATAATAGCCCTCGGAGCGGAGCAGGCGCTGGGCGAGCCCCTCATCCTCTTTCGCCCGCGCCGCGATCACCGCGCCATTGGCGCCCTTGCCGTCACCCTTGTCGAGTGCGGAGAGCGCGCGGAACGGGCCTTCGAGATTGACCGCGTCGAGCCCCTCGATCTTCACGGAGTAGCGTAGCTCGGGCGGGGTGTCGGCAATCTCGGTCTGCGTCGTCGCGGGCGGCGGCTCGACGTCGAAGCCGGCGAGCGGGGGCAGGGGCTGGGTGAGCGCCGGATCCTCGGCGGCCGGCGCGGCGGCCGTCTGCGGCGCGGCAGGATTCGGCGTCGTCGTCTGGGCGGCGGGCGCGACCGGCATCGCATCGATGCTCTCGATCGGCGCCAGCGGCTGGTTCAGCGCCCCGTCGATCGGCGGCAACGCTTCCTGGAACTGCGACTCCGGGATGATCGGATCGCTGCTGGCGGGCGCGGCGGGGTCGGTCTTGGCCGCCTGATCCTGCTGGTCCTTCCGCGCCTGCTCGACCGGATCGGGGCGGCGCTGTGCGGATACAGGCTGCGTAACGGCATACAGGCTCGCCAACAGGACTAAGCTTGAGCTTGAACGCAAAACAGCCTGTCCCCCGGCGCAATGAATAAAATACCTGCCCTGCGGCGCCTATCGGGCGGGTTGCGTCTGGTTAAGGCACAACCCGGCCATCCCGGCCCCTGTCCTGCTTAACTGACCGGAAGCCCTGGCGGTTCCCTCTACACGTCGAACACCCGTCTCCGTCCGTCCCTCATACCAAGGCATGCCTCGAAATTTTCCCCGCGCCGCTCACTTGAAACGGTGAGGTGGCGCGCTTATTAGTTGCCGCAGCAACCATTGCTGGAGCAACGACGTGCCGATCTACACGCACGATGAGTTCAATCCCGACATCTCGGTCGGTTATCTGACCAAGCGCATCTTCCAGGCTGCGCAGATGGGGCTGGAGCCGATCTTCGTCGCGGAGGACATCACCCACCTGCAATGGTCCGCGCTGGTGTCGATCTGGCTCGCCCGCGGCCTTACCTGTCGTGCGCTCGCGCACGATCTCGGGCACGACAAGGGCGCCACGACGCGCCTGGTCGACTCGCTCGAGGAGCGCGGCTTCCTCGCGCGAGACCGGGACGAAGGCGACCGGCGCGTGATCAATCTCGTGCTGACGGAGAAAGGTCAGCAGGTCGCCGAGCGCTGCATGCACGGCGTGGTCGATCTGTGGAACGGCTGGCTCGCCGAATGGTCGCCGGAGGACGCGGCGCAGCTGATCGGCCATCTTCAGCGCCTGCGGACGACGCTCGAGGCCAGTGTCGGAGATCCATCATGCGCCTGACCGCCCTGGCGCTTGCCACCACGGCCTTGCTGGCGGGCTGTGCGATCCCCGCGTCGCGGCCTGAAGTGGCGCCGATCGCCGATTCCGCGCTTGGCCTGACCGGTGCTGCCGACGCCGCGTTCCCGGCGATCGCCGATGACTGGTGGCGTTCCTTCGGGGATCCCCAGCTCGACCGGCTGGTCGCCGATGCCCAGGCGGGCAATCCCACGCTGGATGCGGCGCTCGCACGCGTGCGCCAGGCAAGCGCGATCCTCGCCAGCCAGCGCGCCGATGACGGCCCCAATGCGGCGTTCGACGCCCAGGCGCAGGTCGCCCGTCTCAGCGGCCGCTACCAGATCCCGCCGCCTTTCGCCGGCACCACGCGGTTCATCGGCCAGGCCCAGGCCGGGTTGAACTGGAACCTCGACCTTTTCGGCCGGCAAAAGGCCGTGATCGCCGGCGCGCGCGCCTCGACGCGTGCGGCAATGCTCGATGCGACCGCCGCCCGCCTCGCGCTCGCCGGGTCGGTCGTGCAGACCTATATCGAGCTCGCCCGCGCCGAACGCCTCGCGGCGCTGGCGCAGCAGACCATCGCCACCCGCCAGGGCTCGCTCCGGCTGGTGCAGGTCCGTATCCGCAACAAGCTGGCAAGCGATCTCGATGCGCAGGCGGCGCAGACCCTGCTCGCCCAGGCGCAGCAGGCGCTCGTCCGTGCGACGGCGCAACGCGAACTCGCGGCGAATGCGCTCGCCGCCCTAGCCGGGCGCGGCGTGGATTATCCCGCGACCATCGCTCCCGCACGGCTCCAGCTCGATGCGGCCCTGCCGCTGCCCGCGACGATCCCTGCTGACCTGCTCGCCCGGCGCGCCGATGTCGCCGCCTCACTGGCGCGGATCGACGCGGCCTCGCAGGGCCGGCTGGCCGCGCGTCGTGCTTTCTACCCGGACGTCAATCTGTCGGCGCTGGTTGGCCTGCAGGCGATCGGGGTGGGCAATTTCTTCAACGCCGATGCCGGCACGGTGGGCGGCGGCGCCGCGATCCACCTGCCGATCTTCGACAATGGGCGGTTGAAGGCCGGCCTCGAAGGCGCGACCGCCGGGGTCGATATCGCCATCGCCGATTATAACGAAAAGGTCGTCGGCGCCGTCCGCGAAGCCGCCGATGCGCTCACCCGCATCCGCAGCCTCACCGAGGATCGCGCGCGCCAGGCGGAGGTCGTGCGCGGCCTCGCCGAGACCGGACGTCTCAACACCATCCGCGTGTCGAGCGGGCTCGAATCCCGTCTCGGCCTTGTCGACAACGATGTGCGGCTGCTCGACGCGCAGCAATCCGATGCCAATTTCGCGGCCGATGCCGCCAGCCAGCGGGTCGCGCTGGTCATGGCGCTGGGCGGCGGCTTCGATCCGAAGGACCCGAAATGACCAAGATGGAAAAGATCGAAGTGCCCGCCGAGGCACCGGCCGCGCCCGAGCCCGCCGCTCCTCCGCCGCCGCTCGTGCGCGGAAACCCCAATGCACGCCGCCGTGGCCTGACCATCCTGGCCATCGTCATCGCCATCGCGGCGATCATCTGGGGTGTATTCCATTTCGTGCTCGCCAAGCCCGAGCAGGAAACGGATGACGCCTATGTCGCGGGCGACGTGGTCTCGATCACCGCGCGCGACCCCGGCACCATCCTCGCCATCCATGCCGACAACACCCAGACGGTCCGCGCCGGCCAGCCTTTGCTCGATCTCGATCCGGCGACGGTGGATGTCGGCCTCGCCGCTGCGGAAGCCGAACTCGCCCGGGCGGTCCGCTCCACCCGGTCCGACTTCTCCAAGCTCAACGAGACCGGCGCGGCCGTCGGCCAGGCCCAGGCCGAGCTTCAGCGCGCCCAGAACGACCTCTCGCGTCGTCGCGGTGCGGCCGCCGAAGGCGCCGTCTCGGGCGAGGAACTCAGCCACGCCGCCGATGCGGTGAAGGTCGCCCAGGCCAATCTCGCGCTCGCGCGCAGCCAGCAGGCCCAGTCGCGCACCGGCGTGCAGGGCACCACCGTCTCGACCAATCCGGCAGTGCTCGCCGCGATCGCGGCCTATCGTCGCGCCGCCATCGCGCACAGCCATATGCACATCATCGCGCCGATCGACGGCGTCGTCGCTCAGCGCACCGTCCAGCTCGGCCAGCAGGTCGCGGCCGGCACGCCGCTGATGGCGGTCGTCCCGCTCGACCGCGTCTGGATCGACGCCAATTTCCGCGAGACTCAGCTGAAGGATATCCGCATCGGTCAGCCCGCGACGGTGACCGCCGACATGTATGGCAGCGGCACGGTCTATCATGGCCGCGTCATCGGCCTCGGCGCCGGCAGCGGCAGCGCCTTCGCGCTGCTTCCGCCGCAAAATGCCAGCGGCAACTGGATCAAGGTGGTGCAGCGCCTGCCGGTGCGCATCGCGCTCGACCGGGGCGAGCTTCAGCGCAATCCGCTGCGCGTCGGCCTCTCGGTCAACGCCACGATCGACACCGCGGACGCCAGCGGCGCGCGCGTCGGTGCGCCAGCGCGGCAGGTCTATCATGACGGCGCGTCGGATGGTGGCGACCCCAGGGTCGAGGCGCGCATCGCGCAGATCATCGCGGCGAACCGCTGATGTCCGGCGCCGCCCAGGCGCCGCTCCGGGGCGGCGCGCTAGCCTTGACCGCGTTCGCGCTGGCGCTCGGCACCTTCATGCAGGTGCTCGATTCGACCATCGCCAATGTGTCCCTGCCCACGATCGCCGGCAATCTCGGCGTCAGCAGCGACAATTCCACCTGGATCGTGACGGCCTTCGCCGTGGCGAACGGCGTAGCCGTGCCGTTGACTGGCTGGCTGATGGGCCGCTTCGGCGTGGTGAAGACCTTCAGCGTCTCGGTGCTGCTGTTCACCTTCGCCTCCTTCCTGTGCGGCATCGCGTGGGATCTGCCCTCGCTGATCGGCTTCCGCATCCTGCAGGGCGCGGTGTCGGGCCCGATGATCCCGGGCAGCCAGGCGCTGCTCATCGCAATCTTCCCGCCGCAGAAACGCTCCACCGCGCTCGGCATCTGGTCGATCACCACCCTGGTCGCGCCGATCATGGGGCCGATCCTGGGCGGCTATATCTCCGACAATTATCATTGGAGCTGGATCTTCCTGATCAACGTGCCGGTCGGCCTGTTCTGCGCCTTTATCTGCTGGCAGAGCCTGCGCCGGCGCGAGACCCCGACGCGCAAACTGCCGATCGATCAGGTCGGGCTGATCCTGCTCGTCCTCTGGGTCGGCTCGCTGCAGATGATGCTCGATCTCGGCAAGAATGACGATTGGTTCAACTCCACCCGCATCGTGGTGATGGCGGTCATCGCGGTGATCGGTTTCGCCGCCTGGGTGATCTGGGAACTGACCGATGCCAACCCGACGGTCGACCTGACCCTGTTCAAGAACCGCAACTTCCTGTTCGGGTCGATCGCCTTCTGTCTCGGTTATGCGGTGTTCTTCGCCAACACGCTCATCCTGCCGCTCTGGCTGCAGACTCAGCTCGGTTATACCGCAACCTGGGCGGGCCTCGTCGCCGCGCCCAGCGGGCTGGTGGCGGTGATCCTCACGCCCTTCGTCGCCCGCGCCTCGGGCAAGGTCGATGCGCGTATCCTCGCCTCGATCTCCTTCGTGGCGTTCGGCATCTCCTATTATATGCGCGCCGGCTACACGACCGGCGCCAGCGAATGGGATTTCATGCTGCCCCTGCTCGTCCAGGGCGTGGCGATGAGCACGTTCTTCCTCGCGATGATCACCATCTCGCTCGACGGCATCCCGCCGGAGCGCATCCCGTCGGCGTCGGGCATCTCCAACTTCGCGCGCATCACCGCGGGCAGTTTCGCCGCCTCGATCACCACCACCGCCTGGGACCGGCGCGAGGCGCTCCACCAGAGCCATTTGTCCGAAGCGGTCGGCACCGGTGCGCCCTTCCAGGCAGCGCGCGACGCGCTCCACGGTCTCGGCCTGACCGATGTCCAGGCGGCCGGCGCGATCACGCGGCAGATGGTCGGGCAGGCCTATCTGCTCGCTTCGACCGACCTGTTCCGCCTCTCGGCCTGGCTGTGCGTCGCGCTGACCTTCATGGTCTGGCTCACCCGCCGCCCGCAACCCGCCAAGGGCCCGGTTGCGGCGGACTGATCCCGCCTAGATCGCCTGGAACCCGAACTGCTCGATCTTCTTCAGCAGGTCGCGGTTCCGGGGAAGCTGCTCGCGCATCCGCGCCGCCATCCGCGCATTCTCGTCGATCAGGCGCGCCGCGCGCTGCCGGGTCGTCGCCGTCTCCAGCGGATTGGCCTCGGTCTCATAGCCCATGCCGTACAGCACATATTGGTAGCTCGCGGCCGGGAAGATCTCGTCGAGCCGGTCGAATTCCTCGAAGAACCACGGCGGCTGGTATTTCCACAGCTGCATCAGTTCCTGCAACCGCTCCGGAATGCTGGAAGGAGCGACATTGTCGATCCAGAAGGGCGTGTCGCGCCGCTTGGTCAGCACATAATGCAGTTTCAGGAAGTCGATGATCCTGCCCCAGCGATAATGGCAGGTCTCGTTGAAGCGCTTGGCGACGATATCCATCACCTCGCGATTGGCCGGCATCTGCTCCGCGATCAGCTTGGCCGACAGCTCGACCAGCACGATCGCCGAGGATTCGAGCGGCTCCATGAAGCCGGCGGCCAGCCCGACCGCGACGCAATTATTCTTCCAGAAGGTTTCGCGGTGCCCGGCGCGGATCGGGATCTTCCGCGCGGTCAGTCCGTCCGCCGCCGGACCGATATAGGCGCGCAGCTCGCGCTCGGCGGTCTCGTCGTCGATATGCGCGCTCGAATAGACATGGCCGGTGCCGCGCCGCGTCGGCAGGCCGATGTCCCAGATCCAGCCGGCCGATTGCGCGGTCGAGATGGTATGCGAGGCGATCGGCGCGTCGGGGTCGTCGAACGGCACCTGCATCGCGATCGCGGTGTCGCAGAACAGCACGTCCGAACAGTCGCGAAATGCTACCCCCAACGTCTTGCCCAGCAGCAGCGAGGCGAAACCGGTGCAGTCGACGAACAGGTCGCCCGGAATGTCCCCCGCCTGTTCGGTGGCGAGGCTCAGGATATCGCCATTCTCGGCCTGGTTGACGTTCGTCACATCGGCCAGCACATGCCGCACGCCCAAGGTGCTGGTGCAATGCCGCTGCAGGAACGGCGCGAATTTTCCCGCGTCGAGATGATAGGCGTAATTGGCGACCGCATCATATTCGGCGGTGGTGATCATCTTGGGCGCGAGGCCGGCCTCGCAGATCGCTTCCTGCGGGCAGACCGCGTCGCTGAAGGTCCGGCCATGGCCGTCCTGCAGCCAGTGCGGCACCAGGTTCACTTCGCTGAACCCCTGGGGCAGCATCAGCGGATGATAATAGGCGTCGTCCTCGGCGCCTGTCGTCCATTTGGCGAATTTCGCGCCCTGCTTGAAGGCGGCGTCGCATTCGCGGAAGAAATCGGTCTCGGACACGCCCATCTTCTGCAGCGTGGTGCGCATGGTCGGCCAGGTGCCTTCGCCGACGCCGATGATCTTGACGTTGGGCGATTCGATCAGGGTGACGCTGACGTCGCCCGCCGCGATCCGGCCCTTGTGGCGTGCGGCGATGACGCCCGCGGTCAGCCAGCCGGCGGTGCCGCCGCCGACGATGACGATATTGCGAACCGGACGAACCATATCAGTCGGCGACTTTCTTCGCTGTGGCCGGGGCCGCCCCTAGCATGAAAGAAAAGGGGGCCGCCAACCTCGGCGGTTGGCGGCCCCAGGGGATGCGACCCTCTTAGTAGTGGAAGCGCACGCCAGCCGTGATACGCCGGCCATAGCCGTACGCGGTCAGCAGCTGGTTCTTGTACCGGCCATGGGTGCTGTAGGTCTCATTGGTCAGGTTCAGCGCTTCGGCGAAGATCGTGAACTGCTTCGTCAGCTCATAGCTCGTGCTGAAGTCGATCTGCGTGCTCTGGTTCACGAAGGTCGGTTCGGCGCCGAACCTGCCATTGTTCTGCGCCTGGCCGAACTGGAGCAGATATTCGTCACGCCAGTTGACCGCGACACGCGCCTGGAAGCCGTATTTGTCGAAAAAGCCAACGAAGTTCGCCGAATTGGCCAGCCCGGTGACGGCGAAGCCGCTCTGGGTGAAGTCGTTCGGATCATAGGGCTTGTTGGTATCGACCAGGGTCGCGTTCGCGTTGAAGCCGAAGCCGCTGTCCCCGAACACGTGCTGCCAGGCGATTTCGACACCCTTCACCGTCGCGTCGGGTCCGTTGACCCGGGCCGAGACGGAGAATTGCGCCGGCAACCCGGTGGTCGGATCGATCACGTTGTTGATCGGCTGGCGAGTCACGCCGGCAACGATGAAGTTGCTGACGTTCTTCACGAACAGATCCACCGCGAAATAGGAGTTGCGCTGGTAATACCATTCGGCGGTGAGGTCGAAATTCTCCGACAGATACGGACGCAGCGTCGGGTTGCCGCCGGTGGCCGTGAAGGCACCGATACGCTGGCCACTGCCCACGTTGAGAACCGGGGTCAGGAAGCCGAGATTCGGGCGAGTCAGCGTGCGCGAGGCATCGAACCGGACGTCGAAATTGTCCGTGAGGTTCAGCTTCATGTCGATGCTCGGCAGCAGATAGGCATAGCTGCTCTTCGTCGTCACCGGCTGGCTGGGCGAGAATCCGACCGACAACAGGGTGGGATCGCCAATGCCCTGAGTCAGCGTCAGCGGCACCTGGCCTACGCCGCTCGAGGTGATGTGAGTGACTTCCTCACGGGCACCCGCGTTGAAGTTGAACTTCATGCCGGCGATCTCGGTTTCGAAGCTGGCGCGGACGAACGCCGCCCAGGTCTTCTCCGTGATGACCTGCACGCTGGCCGGGTTGAGCTTGACGTCGAAGGTGCCCTTGAAATTCGGGCCGACCTGTCCGTCCAGATAGTTGAACCCCGGGATGTTCTTGGTCTGCGGGTTGCCCAGGCTCGTCAGATAGGCCTGATAGTCCGCCGCGGTATACCGGAGCAGCGACGGTGGCAGATTGCCCGTATAGCCCGGCAGGAAGTTGGCGGTGCTCACCGTACCCTTGAACAGGCTCGCGGGGAGCAGAACGCCCGTCGTGCCACCCGAGGGCGGTCCATAGCCCGCATAGGCCTGCCAGAAATTATTGGCGAAGGTGTCGCTGGTCTGGATCTTGAACTGATCGTCGAGATAGGTCCCGCCGAACTTGATCGAGAAATCGTCCTGCTTCCACTCGCCCGACAGCCGGGCCTGCTTGACGGTATCGGTGTTCTTGTTCGCCGTGTTCACGGTCACATGCGAACCGATGACCGAGGTATCGACCCAGCGCGCTTCGTCGCCGTTCACGCCGTAATTGTTGAGCGTGGGAATCGAATTCGTGCTGTCGCCGGCAATGACGATGCCGAGCGACGGGCCGATGCCGAAGCCATAGCCGACGTCACCGTTGCGGCTGTTGACCCGTCCGTCCGGATTGCGCCAGCCCTTGGCATAATTGGCGTCGGCTTCGACCTTGAAGTTGTCGGAGACGTCCCATTTCACGTTCAGACCAGTCTGGCTGGTCTGCCGGACGTCGCTATTGGTGGTCGCGTTGAAGTCGGTCTGGGTGCCGGCCTGGGTGAAGTTGGTCGGCACGCCGTTGCTGTCGAGCGTGACGTTGCGCAGGCTGCCCTGGTTGAACCAGATGCCGAAGCCGAACGAATCCTGGTTGATCGACTGGCGTGAGAAATTGCTGTCGAGCGACACCAGGACCTTGTCGGACGGCTGCCATTGCAGGGCGAGGCGTCCGTCGATGCGCTCGTCCTTGGTGTAGATCTGGCTCAGGCCATATTGCTGTTCGAACGCGCCGCGCACGCTGGTCAGGTTGCTGGCGGGCGTCGGAACGCCCTGGGCATTCGCCGTTGCGGAGGTCGGCGCGCAGTTTTGCGCCGTGCTCCCGGCCAGCTGGCACGGGGCGAAATAGGCGAAGCCGAAGCCGTTGATATAAGCCTGGTTCGTCTGGGTATCGTGCCGGGTATAGACGACGTCGGCGAGAATGCCGAAGGTGTCGTCGGCGAAGGTGTCGCTGATCAGGATCCCGCCGGTCGGAACGACCTTCTTGGCATATTCCTGGTACGATCCCGATGCGCTGGCCGCCAGGCGGAAGCCGGGATGGTCGAACGGCTTGGGCAGCAGGATGTTGAGCGTCGCGCCGATCGAACTCGCGCCGATCGAGACGTCCGGGGTCTTCATCACGTTCAGCTGACCGACGAAATCGGCGCCGACGGTGCTGAAGTCGACCGAGCGCCCGCCATTCGTCGTGGGCACGCGGCGGCCGTCATAGAGCGTCTCGTTGAAGTCGCCGCCGAAGCCGCGCACCGTGATGCCCGTGGGCTCGCCGCGCGCGCCGTCGCGCTGGATCGACACGCCCGGCAGGCGCTGCAACGCCGCCGCGACGTTCGAATCCGGAAACTTGCCGATGTCTTCCGCCGAGATCGCATCGAGAACGCCCACGGCATCGCGCTTGATGTCGAGGTTGCGCTGGAGCGACCCGCGAATGCCGGTGACGATGATGTCCTCGTCAGGCGATGCCGCCGCGCCCGCGGCAGGGCTGTCCTGCTCCGCCGCTGCCTGCGCATAGGCCGGCGCCGCCATCATCGTAACTGTCGAGGCGCCGAGGAGCAAAAGGCTGCGTATCGGCAGCGCGCTCCCCTTGCCGGTTCTCGTGCCCACCCTGTTCATGGTCATTCTTCTCTCCTGCCTAACGTCGTTTCTGGTTCGGCGCCGGCACATTTTCCGGTCGGCGCGTCCTCGTCGGCGCGGATCACTGCGAACCACGCCCCATGCTGCGCCGGGTCCTTCGGACCCGACGACACATTCCGTCACGATGATGAGTGGAGCCCCATTCATCCTCTCCGTGATGAGGTCGCGCCGTTACGCGCCTCACCGATTTTGATATCCTATATGCGTTTTCGCATATTCTATATCCTATAGTGGTAGCGCGAACATTTTTGTCGGGCAAGCGCCATATTTGCCACATTTCCGCCGTTGTCAGGCTGGCTGCTGATCGGTTGGAGCACGGGAACGGGGGCATTTATATCGGGAATGGATCTTGTTTGTGCGCGCTATCATCCGTCATTGGCTTCGCGCATGGCGCCAGCTATCATCGCGCAGGGGAGGCGCATGTCGGCTGCGACGGGCCATCTCCACAACGGATAGGTCAACCGTCAGAGAGCGGTGCGGCCATGGGAAGGCGTCTGACTTGATGAGCAATATCGTGCCATTGGACACGGTCGCCCACCGCGACCTGCGCATCGATACGATCGCTTCCCCGCGCAACGGCGACGGCACGCATCTCGTTCAGGTCATCCTGCGCGAATTCGCCTTGCTCGCGGTCGATTATCCCATCCTGTTCGGCAAGCAGTCGGACACCGGCGCCTTTTTCTGTGCCGCGATGCTCGGTTTCGACGAAGGGGAGAATCTGTTCCTGAAGCCGGGCGGCGGCATGCACGGTTACCGGCCGCTGAACCTGGAGCGCGAACCCTTTTTCGCGACCGAGACGGGCCTCGCGGTCGATCTCGACAGCCCCCGGGTGAGCGCTTTTGGCGGCGAGCGGGTGTTCGACGATGGGGGAGGGCCGACTCCCTATCTGCAGCGCGTCATCGCCACCTTCCGCGAATTGCGCCCGGGCCTGGACGAGACGCGCGCGTTCATCCGGACGATGCTCGACCTCAAGCTGGTCGAACCGATCGATATCGATGTGAGCTTCGACGACGGCACGAAGAGCAGCGTGGCGGGCGCCTATACCATCAATCGCGATGCGCTGGCCGATCTGGAGGATGCGCGGGTGGTCGACCTGTTCCGGCGCGGCTATCTCCATGCCGCGTCGCTGATGCTCGGCTCGCTCAATCAGATTCCGTCGCTGGCGCGTCGCCGCAACGACCGGCTGACCGCGCTCGCCCCGGTCGGAGCGTTCTGAACCAGCCATGCCCGCCGTTGCGGAATATCCGGCAGAATTGCTCACCGATGCCGCGGCGTTCCGGCGGGATGTCGTCGAGCCGTGCCGCCCGGTCCTGTTGCGCGGGCTGGTGCGTGACTGGCCGGCGATCGCCGCGGCGGGCGAGTCGCCGGCCGCTTTCGCGCGCTACCTCGCGTCGTTCGATACGGGCCGCGAGATGGAGGCCTTTTTCGGCGCGCCGCGCATCGCCGGCAAATATTATTATGACGAGACCCTGCAGGGCTTCAATTTCGAGCGTCGCCGGATGCGCCTCGCTGACGCGCTCGAGGCAATCCTGGCCGGCCTCGATCGGCCCGACGCCGACAGCATCTATGCCGGCTCGCTCTCGACGGACGATTATCTTCCCGGACTCGCCGACCGTAATCCGATCCCGGTGCTACCCGGCGTCAGGCCGCGCATCTGGATTGGCCACGCCTCCAATGTCGCGGCGCATTACGACACGATGGACAATGTCGCCTGCGTCGTCGCCGGCCGCCGGCGCTTCACGCTGTACGATCCCAGGCTGATCGACAGCCTCTATGTCGGCCCGATCGATCGGACCATGGCGGGCCAGCCGGTCAGCCTCGCCGCTGCCGCGGCACCTGGCGATGCGCGCTATCCGAAGTTCGAAACGGTACGCGATCGGGCCCTGGTGGCCGAGCTCGAACCCGGCGACGCGCTCTATCTGCCCAAGCTCTGGTGGCATCAGGTCGAATCGACCGCGCCGTTCAACGTCCTGGTCAATTACTGGTGGGACGCGTTCGGCGCCGGGCCGGATGCGCCCTATACCACGCTGTTGCTCGCGATGATCGCCATTGCCGAACGGCCCGAGGGCGAACGGGGCGCCTGGAAGGCGCTGTTCGACCATTATGTCTTCCGTGAGAACGGCCATCCGCTCGCGCATCTGCCGCCGGAGCGGCACGGCATCCTCGGGCCGCTCCGCGACAATTACGGCCGCATCCGCGCTTATGTGATGCAGATGCTGCGCGGCTGAGCCTGGCCTCAGGCCCCAGCGACAAAGGCGACGAGATTGTCCAGCGTCCGGTCGGTGCCGAGATGCACGCCGATCTGCATATAGTGGTCGAGATGCTCGCTCGACTGGCACTGGATCTCGACGGTCATGCGAGTCCTGCCGGACGCCTCGACCAGCTTCACCCGCCCGACCGCGCCATTGGCGTCGAACACGATCAGATTGGGCGGCGTGATCTCCCGATACACGCCGGAAAAGGGCCGGTCGGGGTGATGTCGGCTGACGAAGCGGAAGGCGCCGCCGGGGCGCAGGTCGATCTCGCAGGAACTCAGGCGCTCGCCCGTCGGGTCCCACCAGCCGGCTACCTGCTCGGGCTGAGTCCAGGCGTCGAAGACGCGGATGGAGGGTGCGTCGAAAGCGCGCTCGAAACGGATCGTGTTCGTGTCGCGATCGATCGTGAAGCCGGTCGGGTTGACGAGATCGGCATCGGTGTCGGTGGCAGTGAACATCGGTCAGTCCTCCTTTTTCGCGGCCTGGGCGGCGAGGTGATGGTCGAGATTGTCGAAGCGGCGCTCCCACAGGCGGCGGAACGGCTCGATCCAGTCGGCCATGTCCTTCATCGCCTCGGCGCGCAGCCGTCGCGGCCGGCGCTGCGCATCGCGGCCACCCTCGATCAGGCCGGCATTTTCCAGCACCTTGAGATGCTTCGAGATGGTCGGCTGGCTGAGCGAGAAGGGCCGCATGAGCTCGGAGACGGTCGCCTCGCCCAGGCTCAGCCTGGCCAGGATCGCCCGGCGGGTTGGATCGCCGAGAGCGGAAAAGACTGCGTCGAGGCTGGGGTCGGTTTGCATCGCCATTTGGCTATATAGCTAAATGGCGATGCATGAGTCAAGGCATCTGCCGGACGCTGGGCGACGTCACCTGTTGATGCGGAAGCCGGTTTCAGTGCAGCCCTGGTACGGCCCGTCACCCGCGCCGATCAGCACGGCACGATCCTCGTCCTGGGCGAAGGCGACCCGTTTGGATCCATAACGGACGCCCACCGACGACGGGCGCTTCTCCAGCTCGTAGCTATACCCCTTGGTATCGATCCGGACCCTGTCCTTGGAGAAGGCCGCGGAAAAGGATTTGCCCGCGTCGCAGTCATATTGACGCTCGTCGGTCGAGCTATCGTCGCTATATCGCTGGGCGCAGGCGGCAACGGTCCAGCAGGCAAGCGTCGCGGCCAGGATCGCTGTCCCGCGCCGATAGCCACATCCTCGGTCAGCTGCCATTGTTCCCGATCACGATCGATACCGCCCGGCGATTGGCCGCATAGGACCCCTCGTCGGATCCGAGCGCCTCGGGGCGCTCCTTGCCATAGGAGATGGTGCGGATTCGCGTCGGCGCAATCCCTTCGGCGGTCAGGAAGGCCGCGGCGGCGCGGGCGCGGCGGTCGCCCAGCGCGAGATTATAGTCGCGCGTGCCCCGCTCGTCGCAATGGCCTTCGATCGAGAAGCCGATGTCCGGGTGCTGCCGCAGCCATTCGGCCTGCCGCGCCAGTGTCTGGCGGGCCTCCGGCTCGAGCGTGAAGGAATCATAGCCGAAGAGCACCCGGTCGCTCCCTGCCGCGGCAATCAGGCTGGCCTGCAGGCCGGACAGGCTGTCCGGCGCGGTATAGGCCTCGCCGGCGCCCGGCGCATAGCTGTTGCCGTCGACCGGCAGTTTCTTGCTCGCGCAGCCGGCAAGCATCGCGGCGCCGATCGCGGCGGTCAGGACCATCTTGTTCATCATTCTTCCCCCCAAGGGACAGCGTTCGCTCTCTCCCTAGGGCTGCGCGGGCAGGGGGCGTTACTATAGGTTTTTTATGCATGGACGGGTCGGCCGGGCGGCGCCTATCCCGATTGGGCGAGCACCGCCGTGCCCCCCGGCACGGACCCTCCTCCTGAAAGGCGGTGCTCCACCCACCACGGCGGCGGGCGGGCATTCGCTCCCGACAGGCCCGCCTCAGCCGCCGTGGACCAAACCCGGTGATGAGGGCAAACACGCTAGTCGATGACGGAATCTCCCACCTCGCTGCTCGGCACCATGCGCAAGGTGAAGCTGCATCTGAGCAGCGGTCAGTTCCTGCTCACGCTCCTGCTCGTCACCGTGTCCGCCACCGGTTCCTTCGCCGCAGCCCGCTATGGCGAGGTGGCGGCGGCGCTGGTCTTCGTTCTCGGCATTACCGTCACGGGCGCGTTGTGCGGTCTGGCCTCTGCGCTGATCGCCGCGCTGGTCGGCTTCCTGATCTACAATTTCTACCTGACGGAGCCGGTGCTGACCTTCCGGCTGGCGACGGGCAGCGACATCGCGCCGCTGGTCATCTTCAACCTGTGCGCCCTGGTGTCGGGCGTGCTCGCCGGCCGGCTCAAGGATCATGCCGAGGCGGCGCGGTCGAGCAATCTCCAGCTCAACAGTCTGCTCGAGCTGAGCCGCGAACTTCAATCCACCCAGCGCCCGGAGGATGTGGTCGCGACCGTCGACGGGGCGGCCCATGAAATCCTCGGCGCGCGGATTTCGCTGTTCCGCGCCGAGGGACGGACCGCGGTTCCGCTCGACCTGGTGGAGCGCGACGATCGCTGGCAGGCCCTGGCCCAGGCCTTGCTGTCGGGTCCGGCACTGACGCTCAACGACGGAAATCTCATCGGTCGCCGTCTCGAAGGCAGCACCGGCCTCCCCATCCTGATGATCGTCGAGCCGCTCCGCCCACGCGGGATCGAACCCGCATTCGTCGACGCGCTCGGCAACATGGTCGCGCTCGCGCTCGAGCGCGCGGCCCTGTCCGAACGGATGACCGAGCGTCAGGCCTCGGCCCGGGCCGAGGAATTGAAGACGGCGCTGCTTGCGTCGGTCAGCCATGATTTCCGCACCCCGCTGACCGCGATCTGCGCATCGGCCTCCAGCCTGATCACCTATGGCGAGAAGCTCGATCCGGAAACCTCGCTTCGCCTGTTGCAGGGCATCGTGGAGGAAGGCGAGCGGCTCAACCGCTACACCGCCAACTTGCTTGAGATGAGCCGGCTCGAAACGCGTGGAGAGCCTGCCTCGCTCCAGGTGCTCGGCGTGTCCGAGATGGTCGCGACGGCGATCCAGCGAGTCAGGTCGCGGGCCGGCGCGCGGTCGATTGCCCTGGAGGACCGGGCATCCGAGCTTCAGATCGCCGCGAACCCCGCGCTGTTCGAGCTCGTCCTGATCAACATCCTCGACAATGCGATCACCTATAGCGAGGACGGCACCCGCATCCGCATCGGCATATCCGGGGCGGAGGATATTTGCTGCATCGCCATCGCCGATGAAGGCTATGGCATCCCGGAACAGGATGCCGAGCGTGTGTTCGACCGCTTCCACCGCGTCGCGCGCAGCGAGGCGTCGCCGCGCGGCAGCGGTCTGGGCCTCGCCATCGCCAAGGGGTTCGTCGAGGCGCTGGGTGGCACCATCGGCGCGACGATTCCCGGCATCGAGGGACGCGGCACCTGCATCACCATTCGCCTTCCGCTTGCCATGGGGAGCGACCGCTCATGACTCATATCCTGCTTGTCGATGACGAGCCGTCGCTCATCGCCGTGCTTCAGCCCGTCTTGGGCGCCGCGGGCTATAAAGTGCGCGTCGCCTCCGATGGCAGCAGCGCCTCGCGCCTGGCCCTGGACGAGCGGCCGGACGTCGTCCTGCTCGATCTCGGTCTGCCCGACATGGACGGCAAGGAAGTCATCCGGCGGATTCGTGCGGCCAGCGCGGTGCCGATCATCGTGATCTCCGCGCGGCACCAGGAAGCGGAGAAGATCGCCGCGCTCGACAATGGCGCGGACGATTACGTCAACAAGCCGTTCGAGATCGGCGAGCTGATGGCGCGCATCCGCGCCGCGATCCGCCGCGGCAAGAGCCTGGAGAGCGAGCCGGAAACCTATTCGGGCGCTCCGCTCGAAATCAATTTCGCGGCGCGCCAGGTCAGGCTGGACGGCGATGTGGTCAGGCTTTCTCCGAAGGAATTTGATCTTCTGCGCGTGCTCGCGCTCAGCGCCGGCCAGGTGGTGACTCACAAAAGGCTGCTCGCCGCCGGCTGGGGATCGGAGGGTGCCGACAGCCAGTATCTGCGCGTCTATATCGGCCTGCTGCGCCAGAAGATCGAGGAGGATCCCAGCGATCCCCGGCTGCTGCTGACTGAACCCGGCGTCGGCTATCGCCTGACGCCGGGCGTGTGAGCGATGGTCGTGTTGCGCGCGCGTGACGAGCTGGGACGGAGCCGCCTGCCCGGGCTGGAGGCGCTGCATCATTTCTCGTTCGGGCAATATCAGGATTCCGCGCGCGGCCATTGGGGTGCGCTGACCACGCTCAACCACAATATCCTCGAACCGCGTGCCGACATGCCGCCGCACGCCATCGACGGCGTCGATATCCTGACGATCGTGCGCAAGGGCGTGATCGCGCATCACGTCAACATGGATGCCGTCGACCGGACATTGGCGGGGGAAGTGCAATTGCTCTGTCCCGGACGCGGTATCACGCATGCCCAGAGCAATCCTGGCGCCAGGCCCGCGGAATTCGTCGAGATCCGGCTGCGCATGGAAACGGTGCCGGAGCGTGTGCAGCGGCGCATCGTGAAATTCCCCAACCGCGCCCACACCGGCCGCCTCGCGCTCCTCGCCAGCGGCTTTCCGCAGGATCGCCTTGCCATGCCGCTGCAATCGCATGCGCGGGTGTTCGGCGCCCGCCTGCCGGCCAGGGGAGCGATCGATTATGCGCTCACCCGGTCGCGCCATGCCTATGTGATGGCGCTGGCCGGCACGGTGGACGTCAACGGCCAGGCCATCGGCCCGCTCGAAGGCGCCGCGATCACTAACGAAACCGCCATCCGCATCGAATCGCGCAAGTTCGCGGAGATATTGCTGATCGACACGCGCTGAGCGAGGGGTGGCCGGGTCGATCAATCGTCGGGGAACAACAGCGCCTCATAGTCACGCGCACCATGAAGGACATGGATGACGGTCACGCGGTCCGGCTCCGCTCGATAGAAGATCAGGTAGCTGCCGTGCGCGCGGCGGCGAATGCCAAGATGCGCGTAACGGGGCACCAGTGGAAAGCCTTGAGGAAGGTCACCCAGTTGCCGCGCCTTGTCGAGCAACTCTCGTATGAAACTGCGGGCACGATCCGGATTGTCCTGCGCGATATAGTCGCCGATCCGCTCCAGATCGCCGAGCGCTTCGTCAGTCAGGACAACCTTCACCGCGCCTCGCGCGTTTCCGGCATCGCCGCATATTTCGCGTCGAGCATCGCTGCTGCAGCGTCCAGGCTCTGGATTCGCCCGGCGTCAGCGTCGGCAATGCCACGCGTTATGGATGCGTCCAGCGCGGCAAGACGCGTCTCACGCTCGTGAATGAGACGAACCCCTTCGCGCAGGATTTCGCTACGCGAGTTGTAACGGCCCGTTTTGACGAGTTGGCCGACGAAATTTTCGAGATGGTTTCCGAGGTCGACGCTGCTGGCCATGGGGCATTCTCCAGGAACACTATATCGCGGATGGATAATAGTTATCAAGGCTGGGATCGATTCAACTCGGTCGAAATAGCTGCATGATGCTGCCGGCCGCGTGTTCCACAGGCAGCCACCGCGCTCTTTGACATGACCGACCGAAAAGGCGCCCCGTACGCCGCCTGCCCACCCTGCTATCGGCGTGGCGTTACGCTGTTATGGCGAAATTCTACCCTGTTCCGCAGAACAGGGTAGCTTCCAATAAGCATTTGATATTTATGCGAAATAATGCGTCCAAAATCCAACGTGACAGGGGAAAATTTTTCCCTTCCCTTGGAGTGACCCCCTTTAGTGAGACACGTTAATTAGAGAGAGCTCGGTTGCTTGTTTGAAGGGCTGCTGCGCAGCAGCCCTTCGCATGGTTTCCTCATACTCGTCGGGCGACCTGTAGGCCAAGGCGGAGTGCAGGCGCTGGCGATTGTAGACCTGCTCGATGAAGGTCCCGATCCGCTCGCGTGCGTCGGCGAGGTCGCGATAGCCGGTACCGTCGACCTCCTCCTGCTTCAGGGTCTTCATGAAGCTCTCGGCCATGGCGTTGTCGTAAGGGCAGCCCGGGCGGCTCATGCTGGGGATGATGCCGGCGGCTTCGAGCCGGGCGATGTACGCGCCGCAAGCATATTGCACGCCTCGGTCGGAGTGATGGACCAGACCGTCCGGCGTCACCCTGCGTCGCTCCAGCGCCATGGCGAGCGCCTCGAGCGCCAGCTCGGCGCGCAGATGGTCCGCCATCGCCCAGCCGACCACCTTGCGGCTGAACGCGTCGAGGATCACCGCCAGATAGACGAACGCCTCGGCCAGATGGACATAGGTGATGTCCGCCACCCATAGCTGGTTGATCGCCATCGGTTGCATCGCGCGCGCCAGATTGGGCCACACCCGCCAGCCGTGCCGCGCATCCGTCGTCGCCGGCCGGAACGTCCGACCCCGCAGGCACAGCAGATTGTCCTCGCGCATCAGCCGGGCCACCCGCTTGTGGTTGACGCACCAACCGTCACGCCTGAGCAGCGCGGTGATCCGGCGATAGCCATAGAAGCGCTGCGCCAGGCACAGCCGCTGCACCTGATCGCGCAGCGCCGTCTCTTCCACTTTTGGGGTATGGTCGCGCCAGCGCCGGTAATAGCTGGCCCGGCTTACCCCGGCCAACTGGCACAGCGCCTCTGTCGACAGCGCCGATCCCTCGCCTTGCGAACCCGTCATCGCCTGGATCTCGGCGAAGACGTCGTCTCGCCAGCACCGTCGCTCGGCTGGCGTGACGCCTCGATACGCCGCAAGGCGCCTTTGAAAAAATCCAGCGCCACCTGCTGCTCGCCGATCTTGCGCTGCAAGGCCTCGATCTGACGCTGCGCTGTGGCAACATCGCGGATCTCACCAACCGCCGCCTGGCTAGCCATCGCATCCGCTACGCGCCCCGGACGACCCGGATCGCGCAGCGCCTGCTCCCCGCCCGCCCGCACCGCATTGCGCCACCGGTACAGCAGATTATCCCTGATCCCCAACTCGAGCGACAAGGCTGACACCCGCTCGCCCGACTCAATCCGACCCACAACCCACAGCTTGAACCCCCGGTCGTGCCGTCGTCGATGGTCCTTCGACATTCTTGCCCTCCATCCAGAGAGCTCTCTCTTATTTCATGTCTCAGTCTAGGGGGTCATTCCACCCTGCTTTTTCCCTGTTAACGGGCCGGAACAGGGAAAAGTGGGGCCTTTCGCCGTAGCGCGGATCCTATGCTCGGCAGCGTCCTGCGCACCACGATCGCGACGCCCTTCGCATTGGGGTGCAGCCCGTCGGCCTGGATCAGGGCCCGGTTGCCCGCCACGCCCTCGAGGAAAAAGGGATAGAGCGGTGCGCCATGGCGCTTCGCAAGGCGCGGATAGATGCTCTCGAACGCGCCGCGATAGTCGGCGCCGAGATTGGGCGCGGCGCGCATGCCCATGACCAGCACCGGGATCTGCCGCCGCTTCAGCTCCGCCAGGATCCGGTCGAGATTGCTTGCAACCTGATCGGTCGGCAGGCCGCGCAGCATGTCGTTCGCGCCAAGCTCCAGCAGCACGAGATCGGGCTTCCGGCCGAGCCCGCGCAGGCCCCACAACAACCGTGCCCGTCCCTGAGCGGCAGTGTCGCCCGACACCCCGCCATTGCGCACCTCGGCATCGACCCCGGCTTGCCGGAGCGCCCGTTGCAGCTGCGGCACATATCCCTGGTCGGGCGGCAGGCCGAGGCCCGCCATCAGGCTGTCGCCGAACGCCCAGACCAGCTTTTTGGGCGGCGCCGGTGCGGCGGCGGTCAGCGCCAGCAACAGGCCGAGTTGGACAAGTCGGCGAAGCACGCCATATCCCGGGAATCGTGGCATCATCATCTTCTTCCGCATCGGCCGGTATCCCGGATAGCCCCACACCTCCCGAAAGCAACGTGATCGTTGCCGCCGGGGTCACGCTCGCGCTCGGGCAACCGCCCGCCCGGGTCCAGATTCTGCACGGGATCGACCTGTCGGTCGCAACCGGGGACAGCGTCGCGCTGCTCGGGCCGTCGGGGTCGGGCAAGTCGTCGCTGATGGCGATCCTGTCCGGGCTGGAGCGGCCGAGCAGCGGCGCGGTCGGCGTCACCGGGCTGGATTTCGCCACGCTCGACGAGGATGCGCTGGCGGTCGCGCGACGCGGCCGGATCGGCATCGTGCTCCAGGCCTTTCACCTGCTGCCGACCATGACCGCGCTGGAGAATGTCGCCGTCCCGCTCGAACTGGCCGGCGAGCGCGATGCGTTCGCGCGCGCCGCGGCCGAGCTGGAAGGCGTGGGGCTGGGCCACCGGCTCGATCATTATCCCGCCCAGCTTTCCGGCGGCGAGCAGCAGCGCGTCGCCATCGCCCGCGCGCTCGCCCCTCGCCCGGCCTTGCTGTTCGCCGATGAGCCGACCGGCAATCTCGACACCGCGACGGGTGCCGCGATCATGGACCTGCTCTTCGCGCGGCACCGCGACACCGGCGCGACCCTGTTCGTGATCACGCATGATCCCGCGCTGGCGGCACGCTGCGCCCGGGTGATCGAGCTGGCCGACGGCCGCATCGTCGCTGACCGGCGCCGCGCGTGAGGCTCGCCTGGCGGCTGGCGCTGCGGGACCTGAGACGCGGCGGGCGCGGCCTGATGCTGCTCGCGCTCTGCCTGTTCCTCGGCACCGCGGCGCTCGCCGGGATCGGCAGCCTCTCGGCCAGCATCCTCTCCGCGCTCGAAGGGCAGAGTAGGGCGATGCTCGGCGGCGACCTGCAGATGCGTATCTCGCAGCGCCGCGCGACGGTCGAGGAAAGCGCCGCCTTCGCCGCCCGCGGCCGCATGTCGGAAACCGTCGGCATGCGCGCGATGGTCCAGCCCGAGGACGGCGCGACGCCGACCCTGGTCGACCTCAAGGGCGTCGATGATCGCTGGCCGCTCGTCGGCAGCTTCAGGCTCGCGCCCGGCGCCTTTGCGTCGCGCCCGCACGGCCGTCAGGCAGCCATCGCGCCCGCGCTCGCTGACCGACTGGGGCTGAAGGTCGGCGATCATATCCGCATCGGCACTGCGCGCCTCGCGGTGATCGGCATCATCGCCGAGGAGCCCGACGCGCTCGGCGACGGCTTCAGCTTCGGCCCGCGCGTGATCGTCGACATGGCCGGGCTCGACGCGACCAATGCGGTGCAACCCGGCAGCCTGTACGAGAGCCGCTACCGCCTGGCGCTCCCGCCGGGCGTGGATGCCGAGGCGCTGGGCAAGCGCCTGACCGCGCGCTTCCCGGGCGCGGGCTGGACGGAACGCACCGCCGACAGCGCCGCGGGGGGGCTCCGGCGCGGCATCGCCCAGCTCGGCCAGTTCCTCCTGCTCGTCGGCCTCGCGGCACTCGCCATTGCCGGGGTGGGGGTGGGCAGCGGCGTCAGCGCCTATCTCGCCGGCAAGACCCCGATCATCGCGACGCTCAAGGTGCTCGGCGCACGCTCCAGCACTATCGCCTCGATGTTCCTGATCCAGCTTGGCCTGGTCGCGGGTGCCGGCATCGGCGGCGGCTTGATCCTCGGCGCGGCCGTGCCGCCGATCGTCGCGGCCGTTGCCGGCGACGCATTGCCTGTACCGCCACGCCTCGGCCTCTATCCCGTGCCCTTGCTGAGCGCAGCGGCGCTGGGCCTGATCGTCGGCATCCTCTTCGCGCTTCCCGCACTGGCCCGGGCACGGAGTGTCCCGGCAGCGCGATTGCTGCGCGGCGCGGTCGCGCGCCGTCGCCTGCCGTCCTGGCGGGTGATCGGGGGGATGGCCGGGCTGCTCGTCGCGCTCGTCGCGCTCGCGGTGCTGACGGCATCCGATCCGATCCTGGCGCTCGGCTTCGTTGGTGCGATCGCCGTCCTCATCGTCGCGCTCTGGCTGATCGGCCTGGCGCTCCGGCGCGGCATTGCCCGGCTGCCTCGTCCCCGCCGGCCGCTGCTGCGCATGGCGTTGGCCAATCTCCACCGCCCTGGCGCTCAGACCGACCGGCTGGTGGTCGCGCTGGGGCTCGGCTTCTCCCTGTTCGTCGCGCTGGCGGTGATCGACACCAGCCTGTCGAGCGAGATGGCCAATGCCGCCCCGGCCAAGGCGCCGCGCTTCTTCGCGATCGATCTCCAGCCCGAGGATGCGGCGAGCTTCCGCACTGCCGTCACCCGTGCCGCACCCGGCGCGCGGTTCGAGGCCACGCCATCGCTGCGTGGCTCGGTCGTTGCGCTGAAGAGGCAGCGCGTGACCGACATGAAGAACCTGCCCGAGGATGCCTGGGTGCTTCGCGGCGACAGGACCATCACCTGGGCAGCAACCTTGCCCGCGCGCAATACGATCAGCGCAGGAAAATGGTGGCCCGCCGACTATCGCGGCCCGCCACTCGTCTCGATCGAGGACAAGGCCGCCGCGTCGCTCGGCCTGAAGGTCGGCGACGAGATCACCGTCGCCGTGCTCGGCGTCGACGTGCCGGCCCGCATCGCCGCGCTGCGCACGATCGACTGGAGCGGGCTCGGCCTCAACTTCGCGATCGTTTTCTCGCCCGGCCTGATCGAGGAAGCGCCGCACAGCCTGCTCGCCAGCGTCTATGCCCCGCCCGGCCGCGATGGGCAGATCGCGCGCGAGGTCGGCGCGGTCCTGCCCTCGGTCACGCTGATCCGCGTCGGCGATGTGATCGGCCAGCTCGGCGAGCTGCTCGGCCGCATCGCCTTCGCCGTCCGCGCGGCGGCGGCTGTCACCGTCGCCGCCGGCGTGGCGGTGCTGGTCGGCGCGGTCGCCGCCTCGGCCCGCGCCCGGCGGATGGATGCGGTGATCCTCAAGCTGCTCGGCGGCAGCCGGGCTCAGGTGCTGGGCGTCCAGGCGATGGAATATGCCCTGCTTGGGCTGCTCCTTGCCGGCGTGGCGCTGGCGATCGGGGCGGGGGCAGGGTGGTATGTCGTCGTCCAGGTCTTCGGCCTGCCCTGGGCGCCGGACTGGGGCGTGGTCGCGCTGACCCTCATGGCATCGGTCCTGGTGACGCTGAGCATCGGGGTCGTCGGCAGCCTGCCGGTGCTCAACGTGCGACCGGCACGGGCATTGCGGGAGGATTGAGGCCGACGCGCAAGATCAATGTCTGCCGCTACCTCGCTTCATAGAGTGCGATATAGGCCATGCGTTCCCAGACATTGGCGGCATCCATCGGCGCGCCGGCCCGATTGCCCTCGAGCAACATTGCTTTCGTCGGTGTTCGGATGACGGTCAGCATCCTGAGCGCCGCGGCATAATAAGGCTCTCGTTCGCCATTCGGCATCGAATCCCATGTCGCGTCGGCTTCGATGGAGGCAGCGCCGCTAAGACTGGCGTGAATGCCGCGGGCAATCCGTTCAAGCATCGTCATGAAGAATATCCTCGGTTACCTCCTCTCTCTCATCATGACGGATCGACCTCCGCTTTGGCGCAATAAAACACGAGATATCAGCTCAAGGCAATTGGGGCATTTTGGGCGCCTAGGCAGCGCCGCGGCGCCGATCCGATGTCGCGCTCCCTATCTGCGATTGATTTTCCCTTTGCTGCACCGCCGTTGAAAGGGGAGAGCGGGGCCAGCCTGCACGCGGCAATTTTGGCGGCAGATTGCGTAAATATCATGTTAAAGTGAATGCTGCGCTGCAGGACGAGTCTTGAACAGGTAATGATTGCCTGCTTATGCTGCGCTCTCGAAAAGTTGATTCGAGGCCAGGCAGGGGGCCGGCGATGAATGTTGAGCTTGGTCTACGGTTGGAGCCTGCAAAGGTAGAAAACGGTTCCGGCACCGGCGCGCAGGGACTAAAGTCACGCCGCATGGTGAGGCTGCGTCTCCACGCTTTCCTGATCCTCCTCGATATGCTGTGCATCTATGCGAGTTTTGCGTTCGCGCGTCTCGTCTACCCTCCATTCGGCTCGCAATGGAGCGTGATTGGAACCACCATAGCGATCGTCTATCTCGGCAGCGCCGCCAGCGCGGGCGCCTATTCCGCAGACATAACCACGACACCGGAGACCGGGGTAAAGCGCGCGCTACGCGCGTTGGTCCTCGCGGCTGCCACTGTGCTGTTCGTCGCCTTCTATTTCAAATCGAGCCAGGAACTTTCGCGCCTTGCCTTTGCGATCGGCATTGTCGCCAGCGCCGTCAGCCTCGCCGGGACACGCACCTTCTTTCTGCGCCGCGCATTTTCGATACTTGGCGGAAGTCCCTATTCCATCGTCCTGATCGCGGAGGAGGCGCCGCGCCATCTGAATGGAGAGTTTTCCGGTTTCCTGAAATTGTCCGATTTCGATCCGGAGAGCAGTTCTCCCATCATGTATGACAAGCTCGGGACCGCCTTGCGCGGCGCCGACAGGGTCGTGCTGGACTGTGCGCCGGACCTCAGGCTCGCTTGGGCCAATGCCCTTCAGGGCGCCAACATCCATGCCGAGATCATCGTGCCCGAACTGTCCGATATGCGGCCACGAGGGCTGGGTCGTTTCGGCGCCGTGCCGACGATCATCGTCGCTCAGGGCCCGCTCGGGCTGTTCGACCGACTTGTAAAGCGCCTCTTCGATCTGGCAGTTGCGGGCACCGCGCTGATCTTTCTCGCGCCGCTGTTCATGATCGTGGCGATCGCAATAAAGATTGAGAGTGCGGGACCGGTCTTCTTCATTCAGTCGCGTATCGGACGAAGCAACCGGATCATCCGCGTCTTCAAGTTTCGTAGCATGCGCAACGAGGTTTGTGACGGCGATGGTGTTGCCTCCACGCGTCGCGACGATGACCGGATCACGACGGTCGGCCGCTTCATCCGGATGGTCAGCATCGACGAGTTGCCGCAGCTGATCAACGTGCTCCTGGGCAGCATGAGTATCGTCGGGCCGCGGCCGCACGCGCTTGGGTCGCGGGCCGAGGGCCAGTTGTTCTGGGAAATCGACGGTCGATATTGGCACCGCCATGCCGCCAAGCCGGGCCTGACAGGGCTGGCGCAGGTTAGGGGATATCGTGGCGCGACCAACGTCCGCTCGGATCTTACCGATCGGCTGCACGCCGATCTGGAATATCTCGGTGGCTGGTCGATCTGGCGCGACCTGAAAATTATCGCACTGACGTTCCGGGTCCTGGTGCATAGCAACGCATATTGATGGCAATTGCTTCGCTTGCTCCGATCGCCACGCTCACAGCTCGGAAGAAAGCACCGCCGACCTGACCTGACCGGGCGGCGGGCAATATAAAAGCTCTCGGCGAGCACTCGGCTCAGACTGACATCGCCCGGGCAAAGGCCCTTGTAATCCGCTCCGCGTGACTGTGAGTCATGTCTGGCCAGACGGGTAAGCGCAGCAGTCGGCTGGCGCTCGCCTCGGTTACGTCCATGTGATGCGCGGACTTGCCGAAACGACGGCCCGCAGGGGACAAGTGAAGCGGCTCGTAATGCGAGAGCAACTGGATGCCTTCCGCCGCCAGCGACGCCCGCACGCCTGGGCGTTCGGCAGGATCGGACAGTAACACATAATAGATGTGGCCATTATGGCCGCAGTCCGGCGGTATGATAGGGCGGCGTATTCGCCCGGCAGCCTCTAGCGGTTCCAGGGCATCGTGCAGCATTTCCCAGATTTCTACCCGCCGCGCTGTAATCTCGGTGACAGCCTCGAGCTGAGCGAGCAGAAAGGCGGCGGTGAGTTCGCTTGGAAGATAGGAGGAGCCGAGCCCCTGCCATTCGTAGCGGTCGATTTCGCCGCGTACCAATTGGGCGCGATCCGTGCCCTTTTCCCGAATGATCTCGCCGTCCCGAGCCATGGCGTCATCGGCCACAAGCAGTGCCCCGCCTTCACCCGAGACGATGTTTTTGGTCGCATGAAAGCTGAGCGCGCCCAAATCGCCGATTGACCCCAGTGCTTTACCCCGCCAGGTCGCGCCGACACCCTGCGCCGCATCCTCAATCACCATCAGCTTGTGATGTTGGGCAATGGCGATGATGGCTTCCATCTCGCAGGCGACCCCAGCATAATGAACCGGCAGAACCGCGCGTGTTCGAGGGCCTATCGCCGCCTCGATCCGTCGCTCATCGAGATTGAGCGTGTCTGCGCGAATATCGACAAATACTGGCACGGCGCCGCGTAGTGCGACAGCATTGGCCGTAGATGGAAAGGTGAACGAGGGCATGATGACCTCGTCGCCGGGTACGAGTTCGAGCAGCAGGGCCGCCATCTCCAGTGCGGCGGTACAACTATGAGTCAGCAACGCGCGTGGCGAATCGGTCAACGCCTCGATGGTACGCTCGCACCGAGCCGTGAAGGGCCCGTCGCCACAAAGGTGTCCGTCCTCCAGCGCCTGATCGAGATAAGCACGCTCACGTCCCGTCAGGTGCACGCGACTAAGCGGAACGTCGAAGCGGGGCAATCAATGAGCCCGGTTCAACTGCGCGAGACCAGGATCGTGCCGAGCATGATCAGGCAGACCCCGGCCACCCGTCCGCCATTGAGCGGTTCATCGAGAAGCCAGGCGCTCAGAACCATCACGACCACGAAATTGATCGAAAGGAACGGGTAAGCATAGGACAGATCCATACGTGTCATCGCTGCGATCCAGGCAAGCGAGGCTATCACGGCCGCCGCGAGCCCTGAGGCAATAAAGGGGTCGAACAGCGAGCCGACGACAAAACGCAGCTTACCCTCTACGTCTTCGGGCATCGAGCCGAATTGGCTGACACGCCACTTCAGCACGATCTGGCCGTAGGATGTGAACGCTATTACCGTCAGAATGTAACCGAGATCGTAGATATTCCCCCTCACGCGCCGTCCCACCTTGCCAGTCCGAACCCGCTCCGGCCGAAATCGTTGCCGTTGTACAGCATGTAACGTGACCCGCCATGCTCGAATACAGAGGGGTAACAGACCATCGCCGAGTCCCAGCCTTCGCCCGATGGAAGGAGCGCTGCATCCCTGTCGGCCGTCCAGGTGCGGCCGTCCGGGCTGGCCGCATGGGCAATGTGGTACCGTTCGCCCATGGCGCCCAGCCGGCTGGCCCAGAGATGCCAATGGTCCCCGATGCGCAGGACGCTCGGTCGGGAATAGCCCGTGGTGAGCCCCGTGACGGGGCCGAGCGCCACGCCCATGCGCTGCCATGAGGTGCCGTCCCTGGATGTGGCGGCGTGAAGGGGGTGCGTGCGCGGTTCGCCCGGCTGCGTGCTTTCGTAGAGCATGACGGAAATGCCACCGGCATCTCGAAATGCGCATGGATATGAAAGGCTCAGCGGATCGAGCGCGACACCGGCTTCGAGTAGTTGTTCCACTGAATCCTCAAACCGTCCGTCGGCAGTGATGGCGATCCGTCCGATCGCGCCCCGCCACCGGCCCGCACCAAGCAGCGTCCAGCCCATGAGCAGCAGCCAGCGACCCCCGTCTTGGTCGAACCATCCGCCGATGCTGACGCCGTCGGCGCAGAAGGTGCCTTGTGCTCCCGGCAACAGGAAGGGCTCACGATGAAGGGTCGCGATTTCAAGCCTCGACAAGTCCACATCGACCGCGCCGATCGCTGATCGGTTGGTGGCATCGCGGCCATTGTAGAATATTCGCACCACATTGCGGCCGAGTGGTAGCGCAAGCGGATTGGAGGCGTGAGACGCCAGTGCCGGGTGCAAGGGCGGGTCAGGCGGCGTGAACAACTGCCCCAGGCGGCGCCATCCGCTCACAATCCCCGCAGCCGCGAGCTCGGCACCCGTGCCCGCTCCGTCGCCGGGCCCATGTAAACGCCATCGGACTCGCAGCTCGACAGAATCAGCGCGCCCGCACCGATCACGCAGCGCTCGCCGATGGCAACATTGTCGCGCACCGTCGCGCCGGCGCCGATGAAGCTATAGTCGCCCACAACGACGTTTCCGGCGACGCAGCAGGCCGAGAGGAAGCAATGGTCACCGATCAGGCCATGATGACCGATGTGAGTCCAGCTCCAGACGAACACGTCGGTGCCAAGTGTCGTGAAGGGCTGGATCGTCGAATCCTCAAGGATGAAGCAGTGCTCGCCGATCCGGTCGGGATGCGCCACCGCGGCGCGTGAACTGATATAGCGCGCCAGACGATAGCCGGATCCGCGCGCGGCGGCGACTTTCTCGGCGCGCAGTGCATTGAGCCGACTGTAGCTTAGCGCCACGAACATATGATGATCGGCCGCCGGAAAAGCGCGCGTTACTTCTTCGAACGGACAGACGGGAAGCCCGGCAAACTTGTCCGCCGCCATGTGCGCGCCGTCTACGGTAAAGCCCGTGACCTCGTGATCGCTGTCGTGCGTGAAATAATGATGTGCCAGCTCGGCGATCTGGCCAGTGCCGAAGATCACGAGCTTGCTCATGCGGGCTTCCGGACGATGATGGTGAACTCGTACAGGCCGTAATCGTGCAGCAGCGCGACGTTCCGTGAATAACGCCTCTTGCAGCGATCGAACAACGCCAGTGGGTCGGCGTAGTAGAGGTCGGGTCGGATGAGATTCGCGTCGGAGTAACGCGTCAGGCAGTTGAACGCGAAACCGCGCCGGCTGGTGGCATCGAGCGCGTCGAGCGTCGTCTCCACATAGGCGCGCCACTCTTCCTCCGATGCGTCCAGACGGACATTGAAGATGCCGCTCGCGATACCATAATCCGCCATGTGGTTTGGCTGCGCACCGATGGTGAAGCTAACGCCCGGCATCATGCCGATCCGGTCGCGAGCGGCCATTACCATGGCGTCGGCGATGTCGAAGCCCCGATAGTCGATTTGATGAGGGTGGTGCTCAGCCAGGTAATCGGCAAGCGCGCCATAGCCACAGCCCAGATCATTCACCGAAGCCGGTGCATCCGCATCGATAACTCGGCAAAGCTCGATAAAGCGTCGCTGCTGACCTTCCGAACCGTTCCAGTCAACGCCACGCGCGGTCGCGCCATGCTCGGCAAGGCGTCCAGTATAATAGCTCGCGACCTGATCGAGCGCCGCCGTCATCGCTTCAGTCCCACCTCCTCGTCGATGATGTAGAGCGGTCGTCCCTTCGTCTGGGCGAACACTTTGCCGACATATATGCCGATCACCCCCAGCGACATCAGAATGAACCCCGTACCGATCAAGATCAGGAAGGCGAGGCTCGTCCAGCCGGGAAGCGCCGTCCGGAAGATGGCGCGCCAGGCAATATAGCCTGCGAAGATGAAGCCGCCTGCAGCGAACATCGTGCCAAGCGCCGTGATCCAGTGGAGCAGCCGCGTTGATTGGAAGAACACGCCGTCGAGCGCGTGCGCGATCAGCTTGTGGAGTTTGTAGCTGCTGCGGCCCGCGTGGCGCTCCGCATGCGCGTAGTCGAGATAGGCGGTTTCGAAGCCCAGCCAGTGGAGAATAAATTGATAATGCCGCTCCCGCTCGCCGAAGCGCAGATAAGCGTCGACGACCTTGCGCGAGAGCAGACTGAAACTTCCCAGCGAGGGATCGACCCGCGCGCCAGTGACCAGTCCCAGAAAATGGCCATAGCCGGCCGCCAGCATTCGCCGGATGGGCGCGCGACTCTGTGGCGTACGCCTGCATTGGACAATATCGGCGCCTACATCCATTTGCAGCATCATCGCGGGGAGCAGCGCAGGCGGATCCTGCAAATCGCAGTCCATGACGGCGACCCTGGCACCCTGCGCTGCAGCCAAGCCGGCAGTGATGGCGATCTGCTGACCGAAGTTGCGGCTAAATCGTAATGCGCGGAGCTGGGGATAGATGGCCTGGAGTGCGACGATCTGCGCCCAGGACCCATCGGGACTCCGATCGTCGATCAGGAGAATCTCGTATTCGCCCGCCAGGTCAGCCAGCGCCGCCGCGATCTGCCGGCATAATTCGGCGAGACAGTCGTCACAGCCATAGACTGGCACGACGATGGTCAACGCGATCGGTGTGCTCACGCACGTTGCTCCAGCCGTAATGCCCTCGGTCAAGGCGCGCCGCATTTCATATAGCGCGCCGCGTCGGCCCCGCAGTTCGAAAGGAGGTCGAGTATTGTCACTGCGTGTTCGAACGGACCCCAGAGCTGAGGGTATTCGGCATAGCCGCCATAGTCGAACCATTCAACGCGGATCCCAGCTTCGGCGAAGCGGGCCTCGTCGAGATAGGCACGCGCGCCCGGGCCGCTGACATAGCGGTCGGCTCCGGACTGGACGCAAAGGTCCAGCAACCGCTCGGTCTTTCCTGCCGCAAGCTGGAAATCAGACGAGCTCCGGATGCGGGTGCTGATCCCAAGTTCGGTGCTGATGCGTTCGATCAGCGCGCGATTGAGCGATGACAGATGGCTGTGTCTGCTGCGCAGGATCGGCTCGAACCAGTCGAGTACGGCTGCGGCGTGGGGCGCTCTGGCATAGTTGGCGTCCAATGCGCGCAAATGGCGGTCGATCCAGTCCAGCCCATCGACGCGTATCTCCCGAATCGACGCGTCATAATTTCCTTTGGAAGCGACCGGGACCGTCAACCAGTGCAGCCCGGCCGGTGTCTTGATGCGATTGCGATTGCGCCAGTCGCGCCGGGTATATTGGACGTCGTCGTAAAGGATGAACTCGTCGACGGCTGCGATCAGGTCGAAATAGCCCTTCCACGGGATGTAGTTGGATTGCACGACCGCGATGGTTTTTGCACGCGCCGCCGCCGCGCTCACAAACGAATCCTGCGCATCATGGCGATAGGTGGGAAGACACACCGATTTCGGATGAGACCGGCCGCACGGCGCACCGTCGATAGACGAAATTTGTCGCGTGCTGACACACTAACGCTTTTGCACCAGGTCGTCCGTGTGTCACGATCTATTTCAGGTGGCAGATGCGCGCCGAATAGACGCTGCTGATCGTCTATTGAATTGGTATGCCACGTTGGCGGGAATGTTCTCAAGTGTCGGGAAAGGAAGCCTGGAGGTGATTGCCAAGGCGCGCGCGGCGCTCGGGTGCGGCTCGGGTATGAACTGGTGGCTGGTCGCGGTTACCATGACCGCAGCGGCACTCGTGCGGCTGACGACGCTGCACTACGGAATTGAGCTCTACGACGAGGGGTATCTCTGGTTTGGCGCCGACACCGTGCTTTCCGGTGGCGTACCGATCCGCGACTTCAGCAGTTATGACCCAGCCCGCTATTACTGGCTCGCAGCGCTGATGTGGGCTGGTGGCGGCGAGAGCGTGGTGGCGATGCGGGTCGCGCTCGTACCTTTGGAGGCGGCGGCGGCGTTTCTTGCGCTGCGGCTCCTGGCCGACCGCCTCGACGAACTTGACTGGGGCAGCGTTGAGAAGGGCTGTTATCTCGCCGTCGCGGGGCTCCTGATCGTTATCGTTCCGTTCAAGCTCTACTACGTCGCGGACTCCGCGATCGCATTGCTTGTGCTCTTCGCGGTCTATCGATTCCACAAGGCGCCGGGACCGGGCGGGCAGTGGATGGTAGGCGTGGCGATCGGTCTTGCGGGTTGCTGGGGCCGCAACCATGGACTCTATGCTGCGGTTGCGACCTTTTTGTCGCTCGGCTGGCTTTACCTGATCGGCCTACTGGCGCTGCGCCCGGCGGTTCTCGGGCGGATCGCGGGCGGGGTCCTCATCGGCTACGCTCCATTGCTTCTGATGATGCTCCTCGTACCGGGTTTCGCTGCGCCGTTCGTGACCAGTATTTCCGTGCTCTTTGAGCGGGGCGAAACCAATCTGGCGCTGCCGATTGTTTGGCCCTGGACCTTGATCGGTAGCCCGCTCGGCGCGCGTATGCTTGTAGATCGTGCAATATTCTCGGTATTCGAGATGGCGCTACTCGCTTTTCCCATCACCACCATTTGTTGGATGTTGTCACGAAAACACAGGGGCGTTGACCTGCCGGCGTCGGTGGCGGCGGCCGCGCTGGTCGCATTGCCGTATGCGCACTACGCGCTTTCCCGAGCTGGCGAGTCGCACCTCGCACGGGGCGGCATGCCGATGTTCATCGGTCTTCTCCTGGTGATTGCAGGGACGCCGCGACTGTTGCGCTGGCTGATCACCGGCGCGCTGCTTGCCGGCGCGATGATCGTGCTGGGATCGCGTTCGCCTGCTTGGGAGTGCTTTCGCAATCGCTATTGTCAGCCGGTCCAGGCACGCGGTGCGACGATATGGGTTAATCCATGGTATGCCGAACAGGTCCGGTTCGTTACTGCCGCCAACGCCAGGTTCGCACCCGGCGACGCACCGGTACTTGTGCTTCCCTATCTGCCTGGGGCCTATCCGTTGCTCGGCAAGCCCTCTCCCCTGAAGGACACGTATCCGCTCTGGGTTGCCAAACCGCAGGAAGAAACCGCGGATATCGCCCGGCTCGATCAGGTTCGGCCGCCGCTGGTCCTCTTTGCCGATGCCGCTCTCGATGGCGATCCGGCACGCAGCTTTCGGCACACGCATCCGCTGACCTATCGGTATCTGGGCACCCATTATGTTCGCACACCATATCATTTTCGAGAGTCGATATGGGTGCTCGTGCGTCGCCCCGCTCCAACTCCCCCGGCGCCGCAAGTCGGGCCGTCGACGCCGCAGCGTCGGGGTGGATAGGTGAACGGCATGCGAAACCTCGGCAACGCGGCGTGGACTGTGTCCCACGATCCCCAACGCCATGGGTCCAGCAAGTCGCAATCGCCGATGTCAGCGATACTGCAACGCGATGAAGATGCCGCCCGGCGGGCGCCCGGAATTTATCGATTGCGCATCCGCGAGGTACGCGCTGCGCTCATCGACCTAGCTCGGCAACACGCTGTTGCGGCCTGCCTCCGCGCCCGATGGCACTGACTCTGGCGATCATCCAGCGTCGCGTGGGCAACTCGAACCAGCGATGCGAGCAATAGGAGATCAGTGTTACCAGCATGAGCACGCCAACGATGACCGGCGCTGCCATCGCGGGGGTACGAAGCGATGCAGGCAGCACCAAATCGAACATGAGGATGCCCACGCCATAATGAAACATATAGACCGCGTAGCTCACCTCGCCGAGCAATACCGGAAAGCTGTGGGTTAGCACGCCTATCGAAACGTGACGTTCGAGATCAGCGGCGAACAGAATCACCGCGCCTAGCGCGATCACCGCCAGCGTGGTCGGAAGCCCGACCATCAATATCGCAATCGCCGCCATGAGCGATACTATCAGGCCGATCGCGGCGCCGAGTTTGCCAGCTGAGTGCCGGGCGCCGAAGACGTACAGCGCGACTCCGAAGAAGAATTCGGGTGCGATCCTCAGAATGCCCAGGTTCCATGTCGTCTTGTAGTAGGGAAAATGCGGCGATGCGACTGCCAGTGTCGCGACACAAAGCAGAATTGCAACGGCAATCGCCAGCCGCCAGCCGGCTTGGCGCACACCAAAACCCGCTGCCGCAGCGAACAACGGAAATAGAAGATAGGCGAACCATTCAGCGCTAATCGACCAGGATGGGCTGTTTAAGTAAAGCCCGTTGGTGGCCCCCCAGGAATGGGTCAGCAAAAGATTGGCAAAGATCGTGCGAATCACATCGCCCACAGGTAGTTCGAATATCGCTGCGGGATCAAAGACGCTGAAGTGCCAATGCTGTTTCCTCGCGATGAGAGCGAAGGCGAGCATGAGGGCAAAGGTTAGCAGATGAAGCGGGTAAACACGCGCAATTCGACGGCCCAGGAACTGCCAATAGTCAAAGCGGCCCTCGCGCATTTGGGGAAGATAGACATGTGCCAGCACGAAGCCGGACAATATGAAGAAGAAATCCACACCAAGCCAGCCGTTCCACAGCAGCGGGTGAACCTTGGCGTCGGCGCCGAAAAAGAAGTAGTGATAATGGAAGGTGACCACCCAGAAGGCCGCCAGATAACGAAGGCTCGTCAGGCTGCGCAAGTCGGCGGGAAAGCCGATGCTGCCAATGTCTCCGGCGTCGGGGTGAACGTCTCTTATTTCCATGGCTGCACAAACTCGATCTGGATCCCGCGGGTCGAGATCGGGTGAATGAAGTTGCACCAGAAGTCTCCGGCACCTTTGACTGGCTTGGGTTCAATCAGCTTGAGGTCACGCTCGGCACACCAGCGTTCGACTGCCTCGAAATCCTCGATCTCGAAAGCGAAATGATGGACGCCGCCGAAACCCTTGTTGAAACGAGTAAGCGGACCCGCTTCCGCGACGACCAGCTCGATCGTCGCGCCGCTCGACGATTTGGTAAAGATGCACCAGCAGGACCATGTCTCAACGAAACCCCGATAGTCCTCGACCAGGCCCATACTGGTCATGAATGTTTCGGCTTCCTCGATCGAAGGCAGGATTATACCAACATGGTGGAGAGTATAGGCAGAGAACATCAGCGATTTCCCGTAACGGCGCCAGCCTGCCCATCGCGCCGCTCAATCAGATTGTGGTCAGCGATGTAGGTGGCGAGCGAGGTGGTCAAGCGATCCGATCCGATGCGGTTGACGTGACCGTAGTCGGAATAGTTTCGGTGATCGGCCGCGAGCATTCGAGCTTCGATCAGCGTGCCTCGGGCACGGTAAAAATCCGCATCGCGAACCGCTCCCTCGTTCGAATAGATGGGCAGATAGAGAAACGCGACCGCCGAGCGGTTCGCCCTGGCAAGCTCAACGATGCGCCGGACATAGGTCCGTTCCACCGCGAATTCATAGTCAGCAGCCCATGGCGGCAGGATAGGGGGTGTGATTTCAGCGATTCGCTTGGCGGCAATGGGCCGCAGTGTCTCTGCTTGGATGACGGAATCCCGGTCGACATGGTTGCCAGTCGGCGTGTCGAAGCTTTGCGTCGTATCATACTCGGACCCGCGATAGCTCGGCTTGTCGAAGTCGCGGTGAACGCCGAACGCGCCGGGAAAGAGAGTTTGCACGAACAACGACATCTGCCGGAACGGAATATATGCCAGGTCGTCGACATAGCCTCGATTGATCAGCAGCGGGGCGGCAACAACATCGACGGAATCCGCGATATTGCGAAAGGCTGGGTGGCCTTCGCGCGGCATCTGCTCGATCGCCGACAGGATGACGAGCTTGACCTCGGGATGGCTCGCAAACAGGTGCTTGGCGATGACATATTGGGCGTTCCGGCCTTCTTGAGGCATGGCTAGATTGGCGACGCGAACGGGGCGGCCGAGCTGCTGGGACAGCGTGCGCGTCAGCAGTGGTGCCGCGACCGCCGCCTGGAGTCGCGAATTCCCCAGAACGGCCACATCGATCGGGGTTTTGTCGAACGCAAGTCGCTCATAACCCCAGATCGCCTGAAACTGAATCGTCGGCGCGAGCTGTTGCATCCGGATGTAAGGATCGTGCGGCAACAGCAGAGTGGCGGCGCACAGGCCGAAAAACGATAGGAGGAAAATCAGGATCAAGCGCCAGGCGGGAGCGGTGGCATCGACCGGATCTGGCATCGCGTTCACCTTCGCCCCCTCAAAAGTTGAAATAGATAAACTGGGTTGTGCCGCGGCTTATGAGCGCGAAACCAAGGAAGAAGACCAACGCGGTCGCGAACATCCATGGTACGGTCATGCGCCAGGTTATCGCCAATGGACCCGCATCCATTTTCTGCCACTTTTCCCATTCCAGAACCGGCTCAAAGCGGCCCATGATCTGTTGCGTATTGGGCACAAGATAAATGGCGGCATAGCCGATCAGCATCACGATGACGGCGCCCGGCAGCCCTATCGGCCAGTCCGGTGGCAACACGATGCCGCCGGATGCACCCGTCATCGCCGCGAACATCCTTCCAGCGCTTGCCAGGTCAGGGGAGCCGAACGGGATGAGCGTCAGCACGAATGCGACAAGCGTCGCAGCACCGGCAAGGGGGCGATGCCATCCCGGCGCCGGGCCGCGCTTCTTTCGGGATTTCTTGCGGACGGCAGCCCAGGTTTCGTTCACGACCATGTAGAGGCCCTGCATCAGGCCGAAGACGACGAACGGCCACCCCGCGCCGTGCCAGACGCCGACGATGAGCATCGAAATCATCGTTGGAACCAGTACAGACGCAACCAGCATGCCGTATTTGCCGGCGCCACGAACGGCCGCGACACGGGCAAGGGGCATTGAGATGGGCTGAAACACATAGCTCTGAACCCATCGGCCAAGCGTGATGTGCCAACGACGCCAGATTTCGACGATGCTTGCCGATCGCAGTGGCGAGTGGAAATTGAGCGGCAGCAGGATGCCGAACATCCGTGCCGTGCCTATCGCCATATCCGAATAACCGGAAAAGTCGAAATAGACCTGACCAGTGTAAGCGAAAGCACCGATCCATGTGTCCAAAAAGCCAATCGCGTGAGCCTCGCGCGCGCTGCGATATACTGGGGACGCATAGAGTGCGAAGGTGTCGGCGATGACGGTTTTCTTGAACAGGCCGATGGAAAGTATCGCAATGCCGATCAGAATATTGGCACCGATGCGGCTGCGCTCGGGTTGCGCTGCGAGTTGCGGAGCGGTCTCCCGGTAGAGTACGATCGGACCCGCGAGAATCTGTGGGAAGAAGAGGACCCATGTCGAATAATCGAGTGGCGAGCCGAGGGTTATGCGTTTGCGGGTGAGGTCGACCAGAAAGCCAATCTGCTGAAAGGTGAAGAACGAGATGCCGAGCGGCAGTATAATCCGCTCGATCATGAAATGAGCATCGAATGCAGCATTCGCGCTGGTCAATATAAAGTTGAAATACTTGAAATAGAACAGGGGCACCACATTCCCTGCGATTCCGATCGCGAGAACCAGCCTTTCCGCCACCGGCCGAGCGGCGAGCCGTGTTATGGTCCAGGCGATGGCATAATTGAACACGACCGACCCGATCAGCAGAGGCACGAAACGCCATCCGCCAAGGCCATAGAAAACCAGTGTTGCGACGATCAGTAGAGGCCGGCGAAGTGGCTGCAGCCGAGTACCTGATACAATGTAATAGGCGACCAGTACCGCCGGCAGAAACGCGAACAGATACAGGGTCGAATTGAACAGCATTTCCTAATGTTTCCCCCCGGAAGCGTAGCGTTCAGGCCGGTTCAGCGATGATTGAACAGGTAACCGCGATCTGCCGCTTCAAGGCGCGGGGCAGGGTCGCGGCCTGGGTCGTATGTGAGGCGATCTCGATCACGCGGAATCCGCCCTTGGTGATCAGATCTACCGCCTCGTCGGGATCGCGCAGCAGAACGAGGTGATCGGGCATCGGCGCATTCAGCGGGATATTGACAAACAGATGGCCGCCCTTGGCCACGGTGTGCCTGAGTTTTTGTAAAGCGTCGATCGGGTCATCCAGATGTTCGAGAAGATGGCTCAGGATGATCAGGTCAAATGTTTCGCCGCCCGGTTCCACCTTGTGCATGTCCTGGATCGCGTACCGTGCCCGATCGGCGGCGCCCAGGAGAGACAGGGCGGCACGGGTCTGCTCGAGCGAGATCGGGCTGATGTCCCACGCGACAGCTTCGGCCATGCCGAGTTCCACAAGCGCGAGGTAGATCAACAGGCCATGGCCCGACCCTACTTCCATCACTCGCCCACCCGGAAACACCCGGGCGGCCAAGCGTCCGCGGAAGAAATGCAGGCTGGAAAGATGCATATACCACAATACATGGCTGTACAGCAGGCCGTGCATGTACCGTTCCATGAACACGTCGTCAGAATAGACGTGCGCGTTGGTCTGCTCAAAGCTTGAGTAACGATAAGCGTCGGTGCGCGCGAAGTTGATTTCCTCCTCGCGAATCTGACCGCACAGCCATCGATAGTCGACCGCGACCTGTTCGGCGCGATCGCCAGCAAGGCGTAGCACGACTTCAGCCATCGCCTCGCTGGTGTCCATGAGTGCCGAGGTGCGCGCCGCGTAGCTGGTGGCGAGGTAGTCGGCATGATCAGGCCATGCCCGCAACACCACGTCGGTGAGCCGCCTGAGCGCTGGCCGGCCAGCCACCAGCAAATCGAGCCTGTCTAGTGCAGCGATCGTCATTTTGCCCCCTATGGTGCCGTCTACGGGACGGTTTGCTGCCGTTGGCTAGCCACTTGTTTGTCGACTATCTCGATTCGCATCGGCAGTTCCGGCGGCCGATAGGATTCTAGATCCAGCGCCCACACCGTGCCGCCATCCGTGCGATCAGCGCAATGCGAAAATCCCAGCTTTTCGAAATGCTTTTCGACGATCACGTTCTTGGGTGTCGGAAGATATTCGCCGATAAGGCTGCTTGCCCCTGCAGCGCGGGCAGCTGCGGCGACATGCGCGAGCACTGCTTCCTCGACACGCCGCCCGAGCACCCGGCAGCTCATGAGCCAGGTGTCGCACCGCCACTCCTCGTCCCCGCGATCGAAGATCACGGCGGAGATCATGCCGTTGTCGCCGAACCGGTCCACCAACCGCACCTGGATCGCGAACTTCTCGGCCGCCGCTTCGACTTCCGCCACTTGCGCTTCGGTGTAACGGCGGGTCGTCAGATTGAACTGGTTCGACTTGTTGATGAGCTGGGCTATGCGCCCTCTGCCCAGCCCGTCAAATGGAGTGATAGTGCAGACCATCTCGAGGGATTCGAGATAATCGTCCAGATTACCGACCTTCTGCAGGGCCGAGACGCGCTGGGCGTTGGCCTGATACATGTCGGCGCGCTTTCTATCTTCGTCGCCAAACGTTATCGCTTCGAAATATCCTGCCATGGACAGGAGGCGTACATAGTCTGACGCCTCGTCTCCAATTTCGGGCACCGCTACCTCAGGCATCTCCTGGCGAACGCGTTCGCGCTCGGCTGGATTGTCGTCGAGGAATACGAATGAGTCGGTTCCGATGTTGAGCGTCTTGGCAATTTCCTTGAGGTTGGTCGCCTTGTCGACCCAGTTCGCGACGAACACCGAAATATGATCCTCCTTGAGGAGCATTTCATCATGTTCGCGGAATGGGATGAGAGCAGCCGCTTCTTCGTTCTTCGAGCATATCGCGAGAATGATTCCGCGCCGTCGCAGCTCAAGTGCCAGGGACTGAACGGCCAGATGTGCTTCTCCACGCGCGGAGCCCTGGCCTAGCTTGATCCCGTTGAGACCGTCATCTCCAATCACGCCACCCCACAATGTATTGTCCAGATCGAGCACCAGACATTTGCGGGACAGGCCGCGCGCAGCAGCGAGCAGGCGGCAAAGATGATCAGCGTAAAGCGGCACGGCGTCGAGCGCGAACGGCATCTTTGCATCGTGCCAGCGAAGCGGGTCGTGCCAAGTCGCGAGTCCGACGGTCTGCGCGATAAAGCCGGCGTCGAGAAGAAGATCGCCTTCGCCCAGGACCTTGTCGACCAGCAACTGATTGAAACGCGCAATCATCCGCGAAACGCTTCCAGGCAGCTGGGCGTCATAGCTGCCGAATAATGTTTCCGGCGGCGGCGCCAGCGTCTGCAGGATAGCGCCGGCGCCGACGTTGACATGGGCACCATCGCGAAGCGATCCGACGTAATCTATTGCCGATTGCACTGCCGCCTCGGCATCGTCGGCGTCGAAACGGGCGCGTGCGAGCCCCAGGCTGGGTGCGTCGAGCGCAAGAACCACGAAATCCGGCTTGGCCAGCGCCAGTCCCGATTGCGGGGACAGCAATTCCTGCGCCATCTGGCCGAAAGCGATCTTGTGGACGTCGACGAGTAGGCCGTGGCGCAGACCAGTCGCGGGCAGCGCATCGCCGATCAGGTCGATGGTATGTGTCGAGGCCAAGCAAATCTTGAGCTCGCGAAACATCCCCGACGCAGCAAGATCATGATAGCGCGTAGTAACCAGCTTGGTTAGTTGGCCAAGCTGGGACAGGTCGAGACCATAGCTTGCCAGCACTCTGGCAGCCGTGGAATCGACAGCCTCGGCGTCACGCAACGCCTTGGTCTTGGTCCGGAAATCAGCCGGCGGGTGACGTAGCCACGGTAATTTGAGAAGATCCGTCAACGAAGCCTCCGCCACAAACGCCTTTTGGGCAAAGTCAAGCCAACTTGCGGCCGATCAAATCGACCATTTCGCCAACGTTCTCAAGGCCCTCTATCTCGCTGTTCGTGAAGCGAACGTTGAACTTCCGCTCGGCGGCTACGACGAAGCGGATGTTGGAGAGGCTGTCCCATTCTTCGATGTCGGCAGCGCTCAGGCTATCTCGATATTGCAGATCGTCGAGATCAAATACGTCTTCGATCACTTCGGTCAATTGGGTCACAATGTCTGCGCGGTCCATGGCCGTTCCGTATCCCCATCGAAAGTCTCGCTTGGCCGGTTGCCCATCCACGCGGAGGCGTGCCTGATAAGGGATCTTGATTCCCCCGGGGCGCTTTTTTTCTTATCGAGCCGATTGTCGGTCCGCAACCCTTTTTCGCAGGTGCAGCATGGCTCCAGTCGGCTACGAGGAAAATATTGGGCTCGAGTGAAGTATCCGGCGCGACGGGCTGGCGCAACATGTCATCGAGCGCATTACCGTGTGGCCGGCAATTCGCAGCAGGGGGCGCAAGTGGAGGAGGATATTCTGTCAGAACGCTGACAGATCAGATTGGCGGCCGAACGAGCTCGTCTCAAATTGATAGGGCATGTTCAGCAAGATCACGCTTGCACAACTACCTCACAGTAGCGGTGCCTGGGCATTTAAGCCGCGTTGTCTCAACTCAGCGCCTAGTGATCACTCCAACGGGTCCACCCTGTAGCGAGCGCGATCGCGTTTCTCATTTCTGGCGTTTTTCCGAGGCCAGCTATTACGGCGAACAAGCAGAGCTACTATTATTGCGCCTGCGAACAGAACTATGATGAGCCCGTAGGCTGTTATCAAGCGAGTTTCGACGACACTTCTCCCGGACGCGCGAATTCGCTGAAATCCGATACCATGGATTGCGCGAACCGACCATCGACAATCGCCGTTCGGGTTGCGGCCTGCTGGTTTTGACACGCCGGCCGGCACCGAATCTTGAGCGCCAAATCAGACGACGCATCGACCTGCGAACTTTCCTGTCGCTGCGCGGGGCGTCCTTGTGGCCTGCTACCCGACAGCGGTCGACACCCACACAAACATGCCCCGCCGGCCCCGACTAGTCGGCTACCCCGGCGGGGTATCGATCAACGCTTGAGCAGGGGGCGCCACCAGCTTTCGTTGGCGAGATACCAGGCCAGTGTTTCGGCAAATCCGCCCGGGAAGTCCCGGCTCGGCGTATACCCCAGATCGGCGCGCGCCTTGGCTTCGTCGATCGCATAGCGCCGGTCATGGCCCTTGCGGTCAGTGACAAAGGTCTTGAGGGTTGCGGTCGACGTACCACTGGCCGCCGGCGCGTCGGGAAAGCGCTCGGCAAGTTTGGGGTCGGCCGCAAAGGCTGCATCAACCGTCCGGCAAATCTCCTCGATCACCGTGAGGTTGGGCAATTCCTGCCCGCCGCCGATATTATAGGTCTCACCCGCCACGCCGCGCAGGATGGCAGCCTCGATGCCGCGGCAATGGTCTTCGACGTGCAGCCAGTCGCGCACGTTCATGCCGTCGCCGTAAATCGGGAGGCTGCGCCCTTCGAGTGCATTGAGGAGAAACAGCGGGATCAGCTTCTCGGGATACTGGTAAGGCCCGTAATTGTTGGAGCAATTGCTGGTCGTGACATCGAGTCCGAAAGTGTGATGATAGGCACGTACCAGATGGTCCGATCCAGCCTTCGACGCAGAATAGGGCGAGTTGGGCGCGTATGGCGTCGTTTCGCTGAACGCAGGGTCGTTAGGCCCGAGCGAACCATAGACCTCGTCGGTCGAAACATGGTGAAAGCGGTGCGGCTTTCCGCCGCCGGAAAGCCATTTGGTGCGTGCCGCTTTGAGCAGGCTGTGCGTTCCAAGAATATTGGTGTCGATAAAGGCGTCTGGGCCCTCGATCGAGCGGTCGACATGGCTCTCGGCGGCGAAATGGACGATCGTATCGATGTCGTGCTCGGCGAGCAGCTTCTCGACCAGTGCCGTGTCACGGATGTCGCCAACAACCAATTCGGCATTGGGCACGTCTTCGATCGTTGACCGATTGCCGGCATAGGTCAGTACGTCGAGCACTGTGATCCCGTCGTCCGGATGGCGCTCGCGCCAATAATGGACGAAATTGCCGCCGATGAAACCGGCGCCGCCGGTAATGAGCAGGTTAGCCAAGCGCCGCTTCCTCCTTGAGCATGATTCTGAGGTTAGTCCGCCAATGGACATACGCCTCGCCCAATGCCGCGCGCGTCGCCGAACTATCGAGCAACGAGAAGGTCGGGCGCCTGGCAGGGGTCGGGTAGGCAGAAGAGGGGATCGGCTCGATTGGCACGGCCTTGGCAATTAGCCCCAGCGCCGCAGCTTCCTCGCCGATCGCGACTGCGAAATCGTACCAGCTCGCCACGCCCGCATCGCTGTGATGGAACAAGCCGGTTTCGCCCTTCAGGGCCAAGCCCCACAGGGTATTGGCGAGGCCGGTGGCCCAAGTCGGCGCGCCGATCTGGTCGACCACGACGCGGAGGGACTCGCGTTCCCTCATCAGGCGGATCATCGTCCGCACGAAATTGGCGCCGCCGGCGGCATAGACCCAGGCGGTGCGCACGATCAGCGCGTCCGGTCCGGCCGCATCCTCGCCGGCCGCCTTGGTTCGTCCATAGGCAGACAGCGGATTGCGCGGTGCGTCGGGCGCGTATGCGGTGGCCGATTCGCCGTCAAAGACGAAGTCGGTTGAGACATGGATGAACTTTGCGCCTGCGCCACGCGCCGCGGCGGCCAGAAGGGCAACCGCATCGGCATTTACTGCCTGCGCTGTCGCTTCTTCGCCCTCGGCCTTGTCGACCGCGGTATAGGCGGCGGCGTTGAACAGGAAATCGGGTCTCTCAGTCTCCACCCAGGCCTGCACTGCTGCGGGGTCCGTGATGTCGAGCGTGTCGACGTCCGACGCGACACACTCCCAGCCCTTGGGGGCGGTCGCCTGTAACGCCCGCCCAAGCTGGCCATTGGCTCCGGTGATCAGCGCCTTCATACGAATGCCTCGATCTCGCTGAGCGGCTTGGCCAGCTTGTCCTTGCCCGACAGCTGTGGCTCCAGCCCTTCGAGTGGCCATTCGATGCCGACCTCCGGATCGTTCCACAGCAGCGAATGCTCGTTCGCTGGTTCGTAGAAGCCTACGCATTTATAGAGGAAGTCGGTCCCGTCCTCGAGCGCGACGAAGCCGTGCGCGAACCCGGGGGGAACCCAGAACATTCGCTTGTTCGCTGCCGACAGCTCGACGCCGACCCATTTGCCGAAGCAGGGTGAGGAGCGGCGGAGGTCGACAGCCACGTCCCAGGCGCGACCGGCGGTCACACGTACCAGCTTGCCCTGTGGATCGGGATTCTGGAAATGAAGCCCGCGCAGCACGCCCGCCGCCGAACGGCTGTGATTGTCCTGCACGAAGTCGAGATCAAGCCCGAGTTCTGCAAACGTTTTGCGATTCCAGCTTTCCAAGAAAAAGCCACGATCGTCACCGAACACACGCGGCTCGATGATCTTGAGGTCCGGGATGGCGGTCTCGACGACGTTCATCCGATCGCTCCTTTGCCCGCGAGCAATCCCATGAGATATTCACCATAACCCGATTTGCGCAACGGCGCTGCAATCCGCTCGAGCTGTTCGTCGTCAATGAAGCCGTTACGCCAGGCGATCTCTTCGGGGCAGCAGATCTTCAGGCCCTGCCGCTCCTCCGTAATTCGGACATACAGGGCTGCGTCGGTCAGCGATCCGTGAGTGCCCGTATCGAGCCAGGCGTAGCCGCGGCCCATAATCTCGACCGCCAGTTCCCCGGCCTCGAGATAGAGTCGGTTGAGATCGGTGATCTCCAGTTCGCCGCGTGGGGAAGGGGCCAGGTCACGGGCCAGCCTCACTGCCTTGTCATCGTAGAAATAGAGGCCCGTTACCGCATAATTGGACTTCGGTTCGGCCGGCTTTTCCTCGATCGTCTCAGCGCGACCGTCGGCATCGAACGAAACGACACCATATGCCTTGGGATCGTTGACATAATAGCCGAACACGGTGGCGCCGCTCGGGCGGCTCGCGGCGCGCGCCAGCAGATCCACCAGGCCATGGCCATAGAAGATATTGTCACCCAGCACGAGCGTGGACGGATTGTCGCCGACGAAATCGGCGCCGATGTGATAGGCCTGCGCCAGCCCCCCCGGATCGGGCTGGACCGCGTACCGAAGATCGATGCCGAGATCAGTACCGTCGCCGAGTAGCGCTTTGAACGCAGCTTGATCGTGCGGTGTCGTGATGATCAGCACGTCGCGGATGCCGGAGAGAAGCAAGGTCGACAGCGGATAATAGATCATCGGCTTGTCGTAGACCGGCATCAACTGCTTCGAGACGCCTTTGGTCAACGGATAGAGACGCGTGCCTGAGCCGCCCGCCAGAATGATGCCGCGCCGGTTCTTCCCACTGTCACTCATTCCGCCACTGCTCCCTGCTCAGTCGATGATATCCGTTGCCGCCGATCCGACGAAAACGGTAACGGCTCATGTCGGCGACGCATTTTACTCTTGCGAAACGGGTGCCCCTTTTCGACCGAGTCCAGTGATGGGAGTTGGAAATTCCGTCAAGCCTATTTGTGTGCGCTGCAGCATATCTTTGGCTCCCTCACTTGGGCCCGCCTTTCCTCGCTTCGTAAAACGCCGCACCGCAAAGTCCCGCAAGCAGCAGTCCCTCGATTGCCCAATTAAGATGCAGTCCCGCTACCGAGGCGTAAAGGATAGAGTCGGTCATGTGCAACGAGAGCAGGCGCACACCATATAGCGCCAGTAGCGCGACGGTCATGCCGAGCGCGGCTTTTCGACTCAACCGCTCCCGCCACCAAACCAGCCACAGCGCGAAAGCACTTCCCGCAATCAGGATGGCGGACACCATCAGTGCCTGCGGCAGCCGACGCTCATCATACACGTCGTTCGCCCTTGCCACGACCCGTGCCTCATTCGGTACGACCTGCTCGAGATTCAGGAAGCGATAGAGTGCGAGCAGCGCAAGAATGGCGACGATGGTCAGCCAGAAGCCACGTCCCGACTTGCCTGATGCCACAGGTAGCAGCGCGACGATTGCACATAAGATCAGCACGCCGACCCCCAGCCATCCGATGAACGACAGCCCGTTAATTGTCTCTCTCCGCCTAGCGCGTCGCGACTGACGCGGACGGGACGGCAACGCGGCTGGTCTCGTCACGGTGCCAGATATGATCGCGTTGTCGTGCCTGGTTCCCGAGCCGGGTGCCGCGCCCAAGAATCTTGATGCCAAAATAGGACAGGAGACCCAGCGGGTCAGACCAGTTTCGTCGCATCGCCACCATAAGGTCCCCGGGACGAAACAGGGCATCGTTGCGGTTGACGATGTCGTCCCGCAGGCGTGCGAGCTGCGCGTCGCCGCTGCGCCACCTGGCCTCGCAGCGCAGGAGGTCGGCGCGCGTACGGGGAGCTTGGATGAGGGGGCCGATTTCGCGGCCAAGCGTAATCCGCGCCTGGCGATGCGACGGAAAACGAGCGCGGACGTAATTGTCGTCAGCCATGATGTCGGGCAGCGTTCCCAACGCGGCGCGACCTTCCGTCGAAACGCCCCAGACCCCTGATCCGCCGACGCCTCTCGTAAGATATGGGTGGCGCTCGTAGACCCGGAAGTAGCGCCGGACCACCGGCGCGCTGGCATCGCACAGGAAATATGGCGACGGCGATACCGCGTCCGCATCGCCTTTCATCAAGGCTTCGGCCATGCGATCGAATCCGCTCAAACGCATATGGATGTCGGCGTCCATGACAAAGACGGGGCCGGGCTGAACATGCTCCAGTCCATAATTGATCGCCTTGACCTTGCCTGCGGTGGCGAGTTCGACCACCTTGATCGGCCCGCTTACTTCGCGCGCGCAATCCGCTGTCGTGTCAGTGCATCCGTTGCACACGACTATGATACGCGCGTCGCTCGCTCCGGCCCCGATATCCGCGTCGGCAAGGAGGAATCGCAATGTACCGGCTATCAGCGCAGCTTCGTTGCGTGCGGGAATGATGATGGTGTAAAGTGCCATTTGCCCGATTGCCCGAGTGCCCGCGCCGGCCAGTTAACAGCTTTCACCTGGCCGTGAAAGAGCCCGGCCGTCGCGCCTTGCCAATGCCTGGCATAACGCACAAAGGGCCGCGATGAGCCTCGGTCGCCACGCTGCCTATAACCTTGCGGGTTTTCTGGTGCCGATGGTGCTCGCCGTAGCGACCGTGCCGCTCTACCTGACCGCGATCGGGCCAGCGCGATATGGCGTCCTCGCGCTTGTATGGACGCTGCTCGGATATTTCGGCTTGTTCGATCTGGGGCTGGCGCGCGCGGTGATGCATCGGATCGCATCGGAGCGCGAAGCGCTGGCCGCGCGGACTGCGCTTGCGACCGCACTCCGCGCCAGCATGGTGCTTGGATTGGCAGGCGCTCTCGCCCTGGCGCTCGTCGGGCATCTGGTGTTCGGTCGTGCGATTGCGCTCGATTCCGGCTTGCGCGCGGAGATCGCCGCCGCGATGCCGGCGATCGCCGCGATCCTGCCGCTCGCCGTCGTATCGGGCGTGCTCAACGGCGCGCTGATGGGGCGCCAGCGCTTCGCACAGGCGAACGGCATCGTCGTCCTCGTCACGTCCCTGTTCCAACTGATGCCATTATTCGTCGCCTGGATTGCCGGCCCCGCGCTGGTGGGCCTGGTCACGGGCGCATTCGCGGCGCGGCTGGTAGGGGTCGTGCTCGCATGGGGCGCGACCGCGCGTGCCTTTGGCGGGTCGCCGGCCGAGCCTTTCGACCGGGCGCAGTTGCGTCCGCTGCTCGGCTTTGGGGGCTGGGTGACGCTGACCGGAACAGTCGGGCCGTTGCTGGTCCTTTCCGACCGCTTCGTCGTCGGCGCGCTGATGGGTGCCGTGCCAGTGACGATCTATACCGTGCCGTCCGATCTCGCCAATCGCCTGGGTGGCATCTCCGCGGCGCTGGGGAACGCGCTGTTTCCGCGCCTTGCGGCCGCGACCGGAGAGGAAGCGCGCCGGCTGACTGGAGCGTCGGTCGGCGCGCTCTACGCGATCCTGACGCCCCCCGTCGCGGCTGCCCTGTTCCTGATGCACCCAGCGCTGGTGTTGTGGCTCGGCCCGGAGATCGGATCGCAATCTGCGCCGATTGGTCGCTTCCTGCTCGTCGCGACCTGGCTCAACGCCTTTGCGCAGATGCCCTTTGCGCGACTGCAGGCCGGGGGACGCCCCGACCTGGTCGGCAAGACGCATTTGATCGAGTTGCCCTTCTATTTTGCGAGCTTGTGGTTCGCGATCACCCATGCCGGGCTGATGGGTGCGGCGCTCGTCTTCCTGGCGCGGGTGGCGATTGATACGTCTATCATGTTCCGCTTGACCGACCGCAAGCTCCCGCATGCGGGCTTCCTGGGCGCGACCCTGTTGCTGCTCGTCGGTGCTTCGGCGGTGCTTGCGCGCGAGGATGCGGCGCTGGGTTGGGGTTGGTCGATCGCCGCGGGACTGTGTGCCGGGATCGCAGCGCTCGTGCCGGCGTGGGGAATCGCGCCGCCACCGTTGCGGGCCGTTCTAACCGACTGGTTTGTGCGCCGCCGCATCGCGTCCTGAGCTTCATCGGGCCCGCGTAAATAGCTTGTTTGAAGCGCAAATTGGGTTCAGCGCTCCAACCGCAGGGTGGATCTCCCATGCTGCGATACGATGACTCGCCCTCGACTCCCGAGCGAATCGCTATTTGGCGGTCGCGCGTGGCGATGCCGCACACGGAATCGCGGAACTCATGCCCCGGGATGGACTGCGCCGCCCGTAATTAAGGGCCGTGTAGGTAGAATGCTTGTGCGCCGCAGCATGTACCTTGACCCCCGTCCCGCCTACGTCCAGTTAGGCCGGGTATGGGGGATTGCAGGAGGTTCGGTTGCGCGTCCAGACTGACGTGGATGGGGAAGGGCGATCGCTGACCTTGGCGGACCTGTGCGGCGGTCGCGACAACAACCTCAATTTAATCCGTGTGATCGCCGCCAGTTCCGTTATCGTCTCTCACAGCTTCCTTATTACGCGCGGCACCGGGCCCGAACCATTGCAGACCTTGACCGGCCACACGCTCGGATGGCTCGCGGTCGCAATATTCTTCATAATCTCGGGTTTCTTAATCGCGCGGAGCTACGATCGACGCCTCAGCGGGTGGCATTGGTTGCTTGCTCGTATTCTGCGCCTGGCGCCGGGCCTATTCGTGATGTCGTTGTTGACGGTGTTTGTCCTTGGCCCATTTGTCACGACGCTACCTGTCGTCACCTATTTTTCCAAAGCCGAGACTTGGACTTATTTGCCAAAAGATATGGTCCTCGCTTTTATACAGGTCGGGCTGCCCGAGGTTTTTCCGAATAATCCGGTTCCACATGTGATTAATGGCAGTCTTTGGACGCTCTTTAATGAGGTCGCATGTTATGGCCTCGTTTTTCTGACCGGTTGGATGGGATTGTTACGGAAGAAGTTTGCATTCGGTATCGGCGTAGCGTTATTTATCGCTCTTTATGCGCTGTCTTCCGGGCTGGATCTGAAGTTCGGGCCGAGATTCGATCCTCTTATCAGACTTGCTCTCCCGTTTGTTCTCGGCATGGCTGCGTATGTATGGCGCGATCGGCTTTTGCTTGACTGGCGGCTAGTTGGGCCGGTGTGGATTGTCGCCGTGATTGCTTGGTTTACGCCGGTGTTCACGCCTTTCTACATTCTGGCGGTCGGCTATACGACCCTGGTCTTCGCCTACCGGCCCAAAGGCGCACTGCTTCGCTACAACCGCCTCGGTGATTATTCCTACGGGGTCTATATCTACGCCTTTCCCTTGCAGCAGCTGATGGTTTATCTAGTCCCGGGGCAGAGCTGGGCGACAAACATCGCGCTGGCGTTCCCGCCGACGCTGCTTTGCGCGATCCTGTCATGGCATTTGGTTGAGAAGCGTTCGTTGGCGCTGGCCAAACCGGCTGCTGAACGATGGATGGCCTTTTGGCGGCGCGAGGGTGCCGGAGTGATCCCGGATCCCGCGCGGTAGCGCCAGCGCTCAGCCATCGCTGCGGACCCGCACGACATATTGCAGGGCGATAAAGCCGTCGAGCAGGCCCAGTGTCAGTTTCCGTGCGGCCTTGTCGCGCGCGCGCAGGCGTGGGATCGTGGCTACACGATCGAGTGTCAGTCCGCTTGAGGTCATCAACTCGATCGCCGTCCGGCGCACAAAGAACCGCAAATGGGTGCGGTCCAGTATCTCGGCATCGATATAGTCCCAGCGGCCGCGCAGCAGCAGGGGCAGCAGCACGCTGTAGTGACGCACGTTGGGGATCGACGCGACGATCACCCCGCCCGGCTTCAGCATAGTGGTCAGTCGCGCCACCACGGCCCACGGATCGACGAAATGCTCGAGGATGTCGAGGCAAAGGATCGTGTCAAAAGGACCTTGCTCGGCGCCGACCTTAGCGAGCAAGGTGGGTTCCTCGATATTGCCCTGATAGGCGAAGTCCATCGCCTGCGGATTCGCAGGCGGCACCATGTCGATGACACCGATCCGCGCGACCCGGCCCTCAGCCTTCAGCGTGGCCGCCGTCGCGCCATCGCCGCCGCCGACATCAAGGACGGTGCCGCCGAGCGGTATATGGTCGAACACGTCGCGGCGAACGTGCGAATGATAAGGTGGTGCTTCAAAGGTCATCTGCGATCCTGTGGATAGGTAGCGAAGGACGGACCGGCACCACGCAACCGGTACCACAGCACCGGCGATTATGCTTCCCGTCGGCGCGTTTCCCGCAATGACTCTGAAAATGGTAGGTAAGGGGTTCGCGGCGAGCGGGGATGTGGCCTGCCGGTAATACAACGCGCTCGCTCACGTCGCGTCGATCGACCAGGTCAGGGTGCCTCGATAACGCCGATGCCGAAATTGCCCTGTTCGGGATGATCGACAATTTCCTTGGCGGCCGTGCCATGCTTAGCCTTCAGTTCTTTCCACAGTGGCGCGACGTTTATCTCGGCATCGAATCGATTGACCAGCACGTCATGTAGCACGACCAGCCCTCCGGCGGCCGCCAGCGGGCTATATAGATCATAATCGGCCTTGGCGCCTTCGTAGCTATGATCGGCGTCGATCATAATAACGTCGAAGCCTTCATCGCCGATGATTGCCTTCACCTTGTCCCTGGTCCCTGCGAGGTGCGAGTTCGCGCGCATCAGCGTGAGGGTTTGGGCGGGCTTGGCGAATTTATGGTAGATTTCGCCCTTCCAGTCGGGATAGCCGCCGCCATTGATGCCGAAGGGCAGGTCGACGCTGACGATCAGCGCGTCGTCCGCCGCCGCCCGGGTGAGCAGGAACAGGGTGCCGCCCTTGGCGGTGCCAATCTCCAGCACACGCTTGGGTTTCCTAGTCTGAACCATCCGCAGCAGCTCGGTGATCTCATGGGTGTTCTGCATCGGGCGCAAGAAACCGTCGCCGGCGTTGAATGCGAAATCGACCAGCGCCTCGGGCGTCTCGGCGTGCAGGTGTAACAACGCATCGCGCATTTTGCCGCGCCGCGTGTAGTCGATCACGTCCTTCATATATTGCCGGCCGTTCATCATCGCATTGATGATCCGAGTGCCACGGCCCATTGCGCGCTGCCGTCGAAGCCAGACTATCAGAAAATCCATGATGTTCTCTCGTTCGCGCTGGTCAATCCATCGATGCATCGCATCGGGCTAGAAACGAGCCAGAAATCGGCGACCCGCTCAAGTCGGATCTGCAGCATCTGCGCGCAGACATAAGTCCAGTGCTGGTATCGCGCCCTTTGCCGATGATGAATAACGACCTTTCATTGAGCAGAGCGGGGCATCGATCGAAGAATGAGTCTAACCGAGACGAAGCCCCCGCCATTGCGCACGATCGACGCCAGCAGGGCCGCAGTGGCCGCGCCGATCATTCCGTATCTCGGGACGGCCCATAGCGCCGTCGCCACGGCCAGCGTCGTCGCGGCACTTTCGATTGCCAGCATCAGTTTTTCGCGGTGCATCATCATCAGCGCGGTCCCCACCGGGCCGAAGCCCACACTGAGCAACTGCGCCAGCGCCAACACCCTGAGTGCGCGCCCGCCCTGGACGAACTCCGGCCCGAACAGGCTGAGGATCGGCTCTGCCCATAGAAGGATCAGGATGAACAGCGGAGCGCAGATCAGCAGGCCGGTCCCAGAGGCAGTGCGGATGACACGGATAATGCCGGCCCGGTCCCGCGCTCCTGTCGCCGCCGCGAGATGCGGGCCCATCATCACCGTGAAAGCGGTGTTCACGATCAGGAACAGCATGCAGACTTGGAACGCTACGCGATAGACACCGGCCCCATCCGTGCCGAGATGGCGCGTCACGACCAGCAGGCCGATCCAATCGGAAGCCTGTATCGCTAGATAGACCCAGGCCAGGATCGCCCCCGCCCGGATCGAGATGTCGGGAGTGCCGCCCCGCGGCCAGGGTGCCACCTCACGGCGGGCGACGAGAAGTCCCAGCGCGGCGGCAACCAGCAGTCCGCACAGATACGCAACCGGCACCAGCAACGGCAGTTTCGCCGCGCCGACGGCCCAGGCCACGACCAGGATGAACATGGCCACCGTCGTATAGCCGACCCCGTCCAACGACTGGGAGAACAGGAGTTTTCCGCGGCTGCGAAGAAGCGCCGCGGCTACACGAATCAGTGCAAAGAGGACGATGCCTGGCGCAAGCACCCGCAGGAAGGTTGCGACCTCGGGACTGCCGAGCAGATTTGTCGAGAAATACGGTGCGCCCGCGAAGACGAGCAGAGCCGCGCCCCCGGTCGTGACAAGGGTGATCAGAAGCGCGCGGACAAAGGAAGCGAGCGCGTCAGCCAGTCTATTCGTGCCGAGCGCGCGCGCCACGGTCCGGAGCATGATATTGTCCAGTGCGAGGCCCGTGAAGACCGACGTCATGGTGACCGTAAGCAATGCAATCTGGAAACGGCCGATGGTGTCAGCGCCGAAACCCCGCGCGACCAGCCAAGTGAAGACGAAACTCGAGCCCGCCCCTGCGGCCTTCATCCCGAGGCCGAGGAACAGCTCCAGGTGAAGGCTACCGGCAAGCCGCTGCCGCAGCCTGGAGACAAGAGTGCCCGTCGACACCGCGCTCTTTTGTGTCACCCAACGTGCCGGTCGGCTGGAATAAGGCGACGAATCAGCCTGAACGCGTCGTCTCGCCCTTTTCGGATGCGGGCTTCGACCTGATTGTCCCAGAAGAGACGCGCCGAAGAAGCGTCACCCACCCCGGCAAGCAAGCCGTCGGCGAATTGCCCTCCCTCCGGACGCTGGACTCGATATCCTCGGATCTTGTTTGATACGTTGCCATCGTGGACCAACTGGAGCCAGCCTGGGCCACTCTCGGCCTGCACGATCATGACTCGATCAGGCAGGTCCATGTGCCGGATCGTCTTGGTCGTCGCCAACGAATCGTCGTCCGCCTCGACCAGGTTGGTGAAGGCATTGTATAGATGGCGATGAGCGTAAAGATTGCTTCCGGCCAGCACATAGCCGTCGGGCACATTGACCGCGAAGGTGTTGCCATTCCAGTTCGCTGCGCCCGTCTCCCGCACGCTGCGCATATAGTTGTTGGCGAGGCCATCGTCGTTGTCGAGATTCGAGGTGATGACGATCCGGTCGGCCTGAGCGGGGCCGATCGCCGCGCGAACGTTACGGGCCCAACCTTCGGCCTCGAACAACTCCGTGAACACGGGCGTGAAAGGGAAGGATTTCTGACCCGCCTCGATCCGCTCTCGTGCCCAGTCGGGCGTGTGGACGTCGAAGAAGATGAGCCACTGGAAATCGCGGCTGTCCTGAGCCGCGATGCTGGGCAGGCAATAGCGCTCAAAAAGGTCGAACCGGCCAGCCAGCCAGCCTGCGCTCTGGCGGTGCGCGGTCTCCCGGCCCGGAGTCGCCAAATTGAACCTCGTCAACAGAATGTGAGCTACGTTCACCTATTCCATTCCCCCTGATTCCGTGCCGGCTATAAACCGGCCCGCGGCGCATGATAAGCCTCTTTCGCAGTGCAGCATCGACTGTTGGCAGGTCGCCGCCGCGGTCACCTCAGGCGGAACACACCGCGTGCCCTCGTCATGGACTGTAACTGGGAGGGCCGGCTACCGCGGGCACTAACCCAGCTCGTCCTCATCCATGTTGCGCTAACGATCGCGCACTTCACCATATCGGCGTCGGCATTGCTGAAACGGCTTGACGCCTCGGCGGAAAGCTTCGATTTGTGCAGTGCAACCAGAGGTTTTTGGCTGCTCAGCGCCCACCTGCCAGATCGCGGCGGAGAATGTCGACTGAATCGGCGGTATGTCTTGGGGTGGTTAGGGGGACAGGTTTTGGACAGGCGGGCTGTCGTAGAGCTGAACTCGCTGCGTGGAATCGCGGCGCTAATTGTCGTCTTATACCATGCGACGCTGGCGTTTCCGGTGCCCGCCGCGTTTCATCTGGCGGTCGCGCCCGTGTTCAATGCCCATGGTGCGGTGATATTGTTCTTCGTGCTCAGCGGGTACGTGTTGACTCTTTCGTGGCAGAGGCTGGGTACGGGCGTGATTTCCGCCGGTCGTTTCGTCATCCGTCGGCTGGCGCGAATCTATCCGGCCATATGGGTGGCGACCATCGTAGGCGTGCCCGCGCTCTACCTGGGCCACTGGATCGCGCGCGATCCTGACTTCACGGCCTGGATGATGAAATATATCGTACCGCCGACTCCTAAGCAGATATTGCTTGGCTTGGCGGCCGCCGACAACACCGTCCTGATGCCGCTCTGGACGATCTACGTCGAACTCGTTGGGTCATTTCTAATCCCGCTGATGGCTTGGCTTGCAATCAGAGGCCGAACAACGGCAGTGGCCATGATCATCGCCCTTGCCGTTATCGCCTGTGTGGCCATGCATTGGCCGAAGCCGGCACTTCCTGCGCGTTATCTAGTCTATTTTGCGATCGGTGTGACTCTTGCGCTGTTCCCGTCGCGCCGGATGGCGAATGCGGCGCCACTCGCATTGGTGGCTGGCATCTTGCTCATCACCGTGGGTCCGGTGCTCTACCTGCTGCTGAAGACGGGCCAACTCCAACCTGCGACCTTTTTCTATCAGGACTATTTCGTGGGATTTGTCGAGGCTAGCGGCGCCGCGCTGCTCATTAGTGCACTGACGAGCGATGCGCTCGATGCGCGCTGGCTTCGGTCCATGGCGCTGCAGAGGCTTGGGGAACGATCCTACAGCCTATATCTGGTTCATGCCCCGATACTGGTGCTGATAGCCAGCGCGCTACCACGCATGTCGCCGATCGCCGCGATGATTGTCCTGGCGGTCGCGACGGCGGTAGTCGCCATCATCATTTCCGGCCTGATCTTCCGCTATGCCGAGTTGCCCGGCATGGCTCTGGGCAAAAAGATTACCGCATCTCCGGACCGGATATTCACCTTGTCACGCCTGCGTCACCCGTCCGAAGAATCGCAGGTATCTTCCCTCGCTGGTGCGCGGGGTGACCGTGGGAACTGAAACGAGAAGTCCGCTGCCGACAGTGCAGCTTTTGCGCGCGTTCGCAGCGGTACTCGTGGCGTCCGGTCATATCATGACCGAGGCGCTGCATCTTCCTGGCGGGCGGATGTTTGGGTTCGACCCAGCGCACGCCAAATATCATTTCGGTGTCGATGTCTTCTTCGTCATCAGCGGGCTCATCATGGTTTACTCGACGGCCGGGCAGTCGGCTGCTGTAGAGAATGGGGTGCGATTCTTCGTCGCGAGATTCCTGAGAATCTCGCCGCTCTACTGGGTTGTGACGTTTGTTGCCGCCTTGCTCGCTTCGACAATCGGCACGGGATTCAACCATGCGGCGCCCGATGCGGCGCGGCTGCTGACATCCCTATTCTATATTCCGTACCGCAATGAAGACGGTGATCTCTTTCCCATCGTTGGGCCCGGCTGGACGCTCAATTATGAGATGATGTTCTATGTGGTATTTGCGGTGGGCCTCGCGTTTTGGGGCAGGCGAGGATTGTGGGTGACGATCGGCGTGTTGGCGTTGATTGTGATTCTTGGGAATTTGAGCCACTCGGAGCAGCCACAACTGGCATTTTGGTCCAGTCCAATCCTGTTGGAATTCGTCTTCGGCATGCTGTTGGGTGATCTTCTTGTGAGAGGCCGTCTCGATGGTTGGCCTAAATTCATGGTATATGGGTTGCTGTTGACCGGCTTGGGCTGGTATTTGGTGCCGTGGTTCGGAGAATATGTTAGAACGGACTGGCGCTTCTTCTTCTTTGGTGTTCCTGCCGCGCTAGTTGTGGCTGCCGCGGTGATCGGAGATCGCCAGTGCTACTTCCCGCGTCTTCGTTGGGGTGAGGTGGTCGGCGACGCATCCTACAGCATCTATCTTACGCATCTGTTCACGATTCGTGGCCTCAGCATGATATGGGCCAAATTGCCCGTACAGTTGCCCGCCCATCTTTTCGTTGTCGTCGCGCTCGTGCTGGTGGTGGGGGTCGGCATTGTGGTCGCGCGCAGCGTCGAGATTCCCATGCACCACCTGACGCGTGAGTGGCTCAGGCGGCGCAGGCCGGTCGCTGCGCCGACGTAGCGCCGTTCGCCAGCCAGGTTGAAGTGCGGAAGGGCACATGCCTGAACGAACTTATGGCTCTTTTCGGTTGACGGTATTCGGGAAAGCTAGGACTTAGCTAGGAATCTGACATGGAAGGGCAGCGGAAATCAATGCAGCGAGGTGCCCCAGTCCCCCATCCCGGTGCGCCACCGCGGGTTGCCTCGACACCCTTGGCCAGGCCGGATGTTCAGGTCTCGTTGATCCCGATCATGATCGTGCTCTACGCGACGCTACTGCCACGCGAAGTCGCGTTCTTCGCTGGCGGGCTGGCATTCTATTCCGATCGTCTGGCGCTCATCATCGCGCTGCCCTGGGTTCTCTACAAGCTTTTCAAAGGCGCCATTCGTTTCGTCCTCCCGGATTTCCTCGTGGTGCTTGCCGGCATCTGGATGGTTGTCGCGCTGGCCGCCAACTACGGAATAACGAAGGGATTTATCAGTGGCGGATCACAGGCGCTCGACGCGACCGTGGGTTATTATCTTGCACGGATCAGTTTCCGATCTCTTACGGCAATACGCCGGGCGCTGATTGTATTTTCTCCCGGTCTCGCGATCGTCGGAGCGTCCATCATGGTCGAATCGATTTCCCACCAACCGATCGTGCAGCCGCTTGCCGAGGCGTTGTTTGGCAGGCTTCCTGCGTTTGCCAGTGCTGGCGATGTGGGAACGGCTCTCCAGGAAGGTGGGGGTGTTCGCATGGGTCTAATGCGTGCCAGGGGACCCTTTTCCCATCCAATCCTGGCCGGAGTCCATCTGGCGTCGATGGGTGCACTGTATGGGATGTCCGGCATCCGCGGCTGGCCAGCATGGTGCGGACGCTTCGCGTCGCTGTGCAGCATCTTCACCGTCAGTTCGGCGGCCTTCGCTGCGCTCATGATCAATTATCTCGCGATGTTTTTCGACACGGTGCAGCGTCGGTTCCGCGAACTGAGTTGGCGTCTGGCCCTCACGGTTTTTGGGGGAGGGCTGCTTGTCATGCAGCTCACGACCAATATTGGCGCGATCGGCTTCGTCCAGCGCTATCTCGTGTTTGATTCATCCACCGCTTTTTTCCGGGAGCTGATCTGGACATATGGTTCAGCATCGGTGCGCAAGCATCCGTGGTTTGGCGTCGGGTTCGAGGACTATGAGCGACCGGTCTGGATGGTCACCACCAGCATCGACGCGCACTGGCTGCTGCTGGCGGTCCGCTTCGGCCTCGTCCCGGCGGTTGCGTTGATCTGGGCTACGGTGATGGCGATTTCCGCGCTGGCCAAGGCGAGCGTCCATGTTTCTTATGTCAACCAGCGTTTCTACCGGGGTATCGCCATCTCGCTAACCGGCTTTGCGCTGATGATGTTCACCGTGACGCTCTGGGGTTCGGCACTGTCATGGTTCAACCTCCTGCTGGGAACCTGCGTAGCGTGCGCCCAGCGCGCCTATAGTCTGGGCTATCAGCCACCAATAGTTTCCGACGCAAAGCGCGGGGTACCGCGGTCACGCGCAGGTCGGAACTTCGCGCTCGGCAACTAAAGACTGGGATATCGACATTAGACGCTTGTGCGACGCAAAAAGATCAGCATTAGTCGTTGTGCGGCGCAACATTCGTTGGCTGGCATGGAATCCGGGGGGCAGAGCAGGATGAAAGTCGCAATCTTCGGGCTGGGTTATGTTGGCTGCACGGCCGCAGGCTGCATCGTGAGCCAGGGACACCAGGTTGTCGGCATCGATGTCAGCCAGGAAAAGGTCGACGCCTTGAACGCGGGTCGCTGCCCGATCGAGGAGCCCGGCCTTGGCGACCTCATTCGCGATGGCCGTGCTGCCGGCCTGCTCTCGGCGGCAACCGAACCGGGTGACGAGTTGGCCGACGCCGACATTGCTATCGTCTGCGTCGGTACTCCAAGCGGTCCTGATGGTCGCCACGACATGCGCTATATCCTGTCGGTCACGCGCGCGATCGCCGGCGCGCTGCCGGCCGATCGCGCCCGACCGCTGACGCTTGCCTATCGCTCGACGATGCGGCCCGGAACCATGGCCGACATGATTCGGCCGATGATCGAGGCGCGATTCGGCGATGCCACCGATTCGATGGTGGAACTGGTCTACAACCCCGAATTCTTGCGCGAATCCAGTGCGATCGCGGATTATTTCGCGCCGCCCAAGATCGTGATCGGAACCCGGGATGCAAGCCCGTCCGAGATGATGGACCAGCTCCATCACGGTATCGAGGCGCCGATCTTCCACGTCGAATGGGCGACGGCCGAGATCACCAAGTTCGTCGACAATACCTGGCACGCGGTCAAGGTCGCCTACGCCAATGAGATCGGCCGCATCTGCAAGCGGCAAGGCATCGATCCTGCCGCAGTGCACGCGATCTTCAAGTCCGACACCAAGCTCAACCTGTCGGCCTATTATACCCGTCCGGGCGGAGCATTCGGCGGGTCATGCCTGCCCAAGGATGTGCGTGCGCTCAAGGCGCTTGGTGAGGACCTCGGCGCCGGCATACCCCTTATCGACCATCTGGTGGACAGTAACGAGACGCATAAGGATTTCGTCGCCGCTGCCGTGCTGGAGCGGCTGGGCGAGGGGCGGACGGTGCTTCTTTCCGGCCTCGCGTTCAAGGCGCGTACCGATGATCTGCGCGAGAGCCCTAATGTCCATATCGCCCGAGCGCTGATAGCCGCCGGCAAGGAGATCAGAATCTACGACCCGGCTATCACCGCGGACCGACTGGTAGGGCAAAATCTGGGCTATGCCTTCACTCAGCTGCCCTCGCTCGAGCGGTTGCTCATTGATGGCGTGACTGCCGCGGCGTCTCAATTCGACCTGGCGATTCGCACGAACGCAACCTTTGACGATCTTTCGCTCCCCCCTGGCACGCCAGTGATGGACGTTGAAAGGCTCGCCTTCTGAAATGCAGCTAGCCGAAACCTCATCAGTCGAGCATTGGCGGGCGACCTACGATGTCTTGAAGGCCCAGCCGCTGGCGGGCAGGCATGTGTTGATGGTGGTTGAAAACCTGCCGGTGCCATTCGATCGTCGTGTTTGGGCCGAGGCCCGCACGCTGGCGGCCGCTGGCGCCAAGGTGTCGGTAATCTGCCCGACCGGCAAGGGCTTCGATTCCGCGTACGAGATGATCGAGGGGATCGAGATTTGGCGTCACCCGCTTCCCCTCGACGCGAATGGGGCCGTCGGCTACCTGCTCGAATATGGCGCAGCCCTGTGGTGGGAAAGCCGGCTTGCGTGGCGTATCTTCCGCAAGAACCGGTTTCATGCGATCCATGGCTGCAATCCGCCTGATCTCATCTTCCTTGTCGCGTTGCTGTTCCGCCCCTGGGGCGTGCGCTACCTGTTCGATCATCACGACATCAATCCGGAGCTCTACGAAGCCAAGTTCGGCCGGCGCGGCTTCTTCTGGCGGTTGATGGTGCTATTCGAGAAGCTGACGTTCCGCGCTGCGCGGGTCAGCATCGCCACCAATCAGAGCTATCGGCAGATCGCCATCGAACGTGGCGGAATGGACCCGGATCAAGTGTTCGTTGTGCGCTCGGGGCCAGATCTCGCCAAGGTGAAGCCGGTACCACCCAATCCGCGCTGGCGTAACGGGCGCCGCTATCTGGTCGGCTATGTCGGCGTGATGGGCGCGCAGGAGGGGATCGACCTGCTGCTCGAAAGCATCCGTCACCTCGTCCACGGTCTCGGACGAGCCGACATTCAGTTCGGGCTGGTCGGTGGTGGGCCCGCACTCGATGAGTTGAAGCAACTCGCGGTCAAGCTTGATGTGGCGGACTATGTGACCTTTACCGGCCGCGCGCCCGATGCCGATTTGTTCGAACTGCTTTCGACTGCCGACATCTGCGTGAATCCCGACCGCGTTAATACCATGAACGATCTGTCGACCATGAACAAGATCATGGAATATATGGCTTTCTCCAAGGCTATCGTGCAATTCGAAGTACGTGAGGGGCGGGCCAGCGCGGGCGAGGCATCGGTCTATGCTACACCCAATGATCCGGTCGATTTCGCGACCAGGATCGTCGCCCTGCTTGACGATCCGGAACGATGTGAGCGGATGGGCTCGTTCGGCCATGATCGGGTTCATAGCGAGCTTGGCTGGGACAAGCAGATCGCACCGCTGATAAACGCCTACCAGCGATTGTTCGCCTGACGCTTGGGCGCGCTCCATATCCGGCGCCGCGCCCATACTTCACCCCACATCTCCGCCGGCTCACGCAGCCGCCCTATGATGCCTGCAGCTAGTCGATAGAGCAGGGCGCGCACGCCGACACCGATGATCATCAACCCGCATGTGAAACGTGACTTGATCGTGCCCATGGTGCGGCGCGCGAGTTCGACCTTTGCTTCGCAAATCCGCATTCGCGCATCGTAACGGTTGGATGCGCTCGCCTGGCCATGGTGGATGATCGTGGCAGTAGGTGTGGTGCGCGGCAGTGCCCCGAGCCGCCGCGCCCGTCCGCATAATTCGGCTTCCTCGCCATACATGAAGAAGTCCGGCGCAAACCCTCCGAGCTCTTCCCAGAACGAGCGCTCGATGAGGAAGAAACAGCCTGAAACGATATCGACTTCCCGTTCGGTGGACCGATCCCAGCCGCCAAGCCCTTCCGGATTGAAGAGGTTGCTCCGCGGGAACAGCAGCGTGAGGCCGGCTGCGAAGCAGAAGGCGCTCCAGGTGCCGAACGCGCCCCACGCCGAGCCGATGTTGAGGCTGCCGTCGGCGAAGATCGTCCGACCGCCCCAGATCCGCGCTTCGGGCCGTTTGGCGGCAAAAGCCATCAGCCGGTCAACCGCTTGATCGAGAACGACCGTATCGCTGTTGAGCAGCAGCAGGTAGCGTCCGCGTGCTCTCGCGGCGGCAAGGTTGTTTGCGTGCCCGAAGCCGTGATTGATGGGCTCTGCCATCAGCCGGACCTGTGGAAATGTGGCAGCGATCGCATCGGCCGATCCGTCCTGCGATCCATTGTCGACCAGGATTGTCTCGAAAGTGACTCCCCTGGTCTGCGCGTACAGCGATTCGAGACAATCGATCGTCATCGCCCGCGTATTCCAGTTTACGACAAGCACCGAGAGGTCTGGATCGGGGCCTTCAGTCACATCGCCCCCACCATGCCGAGCCCAATTTGTGGCCATTTTCTATATCCGACGGGAGAACTTGCCAATAGCGGCGGGACTTTCTATTGCAGTGCGGCATAGGGGCTGATCAACACAATGCTAGCTGCGTCTCGTCATGATCAGGGCCATTGGAGTCGCGGCGTGGAGTCTCCGTGGGGCGCGTGGTTGGTCGCCGCTTCACTGCTCACGCTCCTGGCCCTGGGCGGCTCGAATCAGCAGAGCGTGGCACCCCGTATGATCAGCATCGGCATAGGGCTGACGCTCTTGGGAGTGGCGCTCTACAGGCTCGACTGGCGACAATTCTATGCAGAAGACCGGTTGCTCTCTTGGGTGCTGATGGGAGTGGGCGCGCTATTCGTGATCCAACTCGTGCCGCTGCCTCCGTCGATCTGGTCCGCATTGCCGGGGCGCGATCTGTTCGTCTACGGCGACCAGTTGATGGTGGGTGTTCTGCCGAACCGTCCTGTCAGCCTCGACCCCGACGCGACAATTGCTGACGCTGTCTTCCTTTTCGCGCCACTCGGCGTCTACGCCTTTCTCCGGGCTACCCAGAGAGATAAAAGCATCGAACAATTCTTCGCAATATTCGTCGTTTTTGCGGGTTTGTCGCTGCTTCTGGCATTGGCGCAGGCATTTTTCGGGTCGGGATTCTATCTCTACGAAACCAGATCGGCGACCCCGACGGGTCTCTTCGCCAACCGCAACCATCAGGCGATCATGTTTGCGTGTGCGATCCCGATCAGCGCTGCATTCATCATACGGCACGGCTTGGGCGATCGCTTCGCTGAGCGCGCGGGCCTGCCTGCCCCGACCGGTCGGTGGATCATTTGCATTATGATCTTCGGCATATTCTCCATCGGTGCCTTGCTCACCGGATCGCGTACCGGCAGCCTATTGCTGGTCCCGGCAATAGGCGCTGCTGCGGTGATTGGTAACGGGTTGCCCGGCGTGTCTAGGCGTGCGTTGCTGATTGTTGCGGGGATCCTGGCGGTGGGGACGATCGCACTGACGATTCTGCCCAATATGGGAGGTCCGCTTGGCCTTGTCTTCTCGCGAGCGATCACGGGGGAGGAGGATCGATTCAGCTACTGGCCGGTGGCCTTTAACGCCGCCATGGTGTATTTCCCGGTCGGGAGTGGAATCGGCACGTTCGATCAGATCTTCCAGGTGCATGAGCCGGTCGGCTTGCTCGCGCCACTGCACCTCTATAACGCCCATAATGACTGGCTTGAGTTAATGCTGGAAACGGGCTTGTTTGGGCCTGCGCTGGGTATCGTTTTTTTGGTATGGCTGGCGCGGCGGATGTCTCAGGTGTGGCGGCGGCCGGGAATCGATGCGGTGCTGCCCAGGGCGGCGAGCGTCGTTATCCTGCTCCTGCTACTCCATTCTGTTGTCGACTATCCCTTGCGCATGACGGCGCTGGCGACGCTATTCGCAGCCGCGGTCTGCGTGTTGGCGGGCCAAGCGCAGACCGTATCGAGATTGCGGACCGGTGAACTTTGTGGGTAACTGGTTTCGAAGTTGGCTGTCCTTACCCGCGCGTTGCTCGGGCCATGAACGAGGTTGGTTCCAGATGAAAAGATTGATTGGGGCATCCCTTGGCCTGCTTCTCTGCGCGTGCAGCGGCTCGCCGCACCCGCAACAGGGTATTGTACGACCCGCGGGGGACTCCATCGCACCCGAATTGCTCGTCGCCGATCTCACGAACGCGAAGATAGAGAGCGGGGATCAGTTGGCGGTCCAGGTCTATCGCGAGCCCGAACTGTCGCTCGCCGCCGTTACTGTGGATCCTTCGGGCAACATTGAAATGCCGCTGACGGGCAGCACCGCCGTGGCTGGGCTGACCGCAGCGCAATTGAGCGCCCGTATCCAGGGGGACATGGCGCGTTTCGTCGTCTCGCCGCGGGTTACGGTGAACATCACCGCCTATAATTCGCGCACCTTCACCGTCGAGGGCGAGGTAAACAATCCTGGTGTTTTCCAGTATCAGAATGGCATGACGCTGCTGTCGGCTGTCGCGGTTGCAAAGAGCCCGACGCCGATCGCCAGGACTGCGGAGGTCAGCGTCATCCGCACGACGCCGACAGGCCGATATCTCGGCGTGTTCGACCTGGAAGCGATCCGCGCCGGCCGCATGTCCGATATTCAGTTGCAGCCCAAAGACTATGTGGTCGTTGGCCGATCGGGACGACGCGAATTCTGGCGCGGCTTCCTGCAGGTCGCACCATTGGTTGGGCTTTTCACGAAGTTCTGATGTCCCTCCCAGCTACTCTGAGCGACGCCCCGAGCGCCAAGGATTGTTGTAACCAATGGCTAATTTAGACCGTTACCTGCCTGTCTCGGACGATCGTGACGGCGCGGGCGCAATCTCCTCCCCGTCGGATATGGGGTCGCACTCCGAGGAGACTCGGGAGAGTTCAGGATTTTCCATCAGCTTGGCCGACATTCGCGCGATGGCGTGGCGGCAACGCTGGCCGGCCGCGATCATTGTCGTCGCGGCGGTCCTTGTCGGTATCGTCATCACGCTGCTCATGACGCCGATCTATCAGGCCCAGTCGACCGTGCAGATCAAGCAGGAGTCGACGAACATCGTCCAGGGGCAGGACGTCAATCCCGCCACTAGCATCGCCGATGCGACACGGTATCTTCAGACGCAGCAGGACCTGATCGCCAGCCGTTCGATTGCGGAGCGTGTCGCCGACAAGCTGAAGCTCGATCGCAGCGATGATTTTATCGTGGCGATGAAGGGCAAGCCTCTCCAGGGTCAGGTGCCCGCCAGCCAGCTTCGCAGCGCCCGACATGAGCGTGTGGTCGCACTCCTGGCCGGGAACGTTTCGACGACGCTACCCATGGGCTCGCGCATCCTTGCGCTCCATTTCAATAGCCCTTCGCCGCGTTATGCAGCGCTCGTTGCGAACGCCTATGCGGAAGCTTTCATCGAACAGAATGTCGAGACGTCGTTCAACTCGAGCAAATACGCGCGCGACTTCCTGTCGCACCAGATCGAGGCGGCCCGCTCACGGTTGTCCGAGTCGGAGCAGAAGTCGATTGAATATGCTCGCAACACACAACTGATCGATGCCAGCGACGCAGCAGCATCGCGTACAGAGGAGGGATCTGCGGCGGGCCGGTCTCTGACGACTGCCAGCCTGGTTGGACTCAATCAGCAGCTGGGCCAGGTCCGGGCGGATCGTATTGCGGCCGAGAGCCGCTGGCGGCAGGCCCAGGCGAGTTCGCTGCTGCAACTGCCCGAAGTCGTATCGAATGCGACCGTGGCGACACTGCAGCAGCAGCGTGCTGACGTCGCGTCCCAACTCAACCAGCTGCGCGCGCGCTATGAGCCGGATCATCCCGATGTGAAGCAGGCGCAGGCACGGCTTGCGTCCATCGATCAGGCGATTATGCGAACTGCAACAAACATTCGGGAGTCGCTCCAGAATGCTTATCTTGCCGCGCAACGCCAGGAAGCCAATATCAGTAGCGGTATCCAATCCGCGCGCGGGGACGTGCTCGGCGAACAGCAGCGCCGCGTTCAGCTCAATCTCCTTGCGCAGGATGTGTCGACGAATCGTCAGACCCTGAACGATCTGTTGCAGCGCTACAACCAAGTGAATGCGGCGTCGGGAATCATCAATAACAACCTGTCGTTGGTGGATGAGGCGATTGTGCCGGGCGCGCCGATCAAGCCGAACGCGTTCCGCAACATTCTGACCGCGTTGGCGATCGGCATCGCGCTGGCGATTCTCGCTGGGCTCCTGCGTGAAGGCATAGACGATACTGTGCGGTCGCCGGAGGATGTCGAAAACAAGCTAAGGCTCCCAGTGCTTGGTAGCGTGCCGGTAGCGGGCTCCGGGGAAATCACCGTCGAGAACATCGTCTCGAACCCGAAGCTGGCGATGGCGGAGGCTTATTTCTCCATCCGGGCCGCACTTGACTTCTCGGCAGCTCACGGCCGACCGCGCAGCTTCCTGGTGACGTCGAGTGCTCCCTCGGAAGGCAAGACGACAACCGCGTTCGCGCTCGCAGTCGACTATGCGAGAATGGGGCTGCAGACGCTGTTGATCGACTGCGATCTCCGCCGGCCGGGTGTGCACCGCCTTGCGCAACTTCCCCTGGCCGAGGGGTTGGTCGACGTGTTGTCGGGTGCAATGCCGCTTGAGAAGGCCATCAAGAAGGTGCCGAATTCCGCGCTCAGCATCCTCACCGCAGGCAAGGTTGCCAGTAACTCGGTGCAGATATTCTCGAGCGATGTTTTCGAGAACTTCCTTGAGGCGCAGTCGGAAAAGTTCGACATCATCATCCTCGATACCGCGCCTGTCATGGGCCTCGCCGATACGCCACTGATAGCGCGCTCGGTCGAGGGCATCGTCCTGGTGGTCGAGGCCGGTCGCGCCCATCGTGGCCAGGGAAAGAATACGCTCAAGCGACTGCGCGACACCGGCGGCCGCATTCTCGGTACGGTCATCACCAAGTTCGATGCACGCTCGAGCGGCTATGGCTACAATTATTACCTGTCTTATTACGACTATAAGGGGGAAAGTGCCTGAGATGCGGGTCGGTCGCCTTATAATGGCGGTTGGAGTCCCCGTGGTGCTTGGCTTGGTCAGCTATGTGAGCCTGGCCGGCGCGGCCATGGCGCGCAGCAATCGGCCTGAACTCGGCTGGTCCCTCCCGTTCGGCAGTGGTGAGGCACTGGCCGTGGCTGCGCGCCGGGAGGCGTTGAGAGGCGCGGCGACGCCGCAAATCGTGCAGCTTTCAGTCGCCGCCGTCGCTTCTTCGCCGCTGCATCATGAACCCTTCTTCGCGACGTCGCGCGTGGTGCCACGGCCCGATCTCGCCGAAGCCCTGCTCATGCACGCGCACGCGTTGTCGAGACGCGATCGTCCGATGCTGGAAGTTTACGTCGCCAGTTTGCGGCGGCAGCGCGACATTTCCGGCGCGGTCGCGGTGTTCGACGAACTGTTCGCCCAGACAACCGGGCCCGAACCTTATTTCGCGATACTGGGCGACATGCTTGCCAACCCCACCGCGCGTGCAAGCGTTGCAGCGATCTTTGCACGAAAACATTCGTGGCGCAGTGCCTTCTTCGGGCAGATCGATCCTTCCCCCGGTCAAGTCGAATCGATCAGGCTGCTGCTCGCAGATATGCGGCGCCGCGGTACGCCTCTGCCAGACTCCGTGCTCATTCCATTGGTGCAGCGCCTTTCCTTCGGCGTTACAGGCCACAAGGTCGATGGGTGGCGCATCTGGAGCACGCGGAGCGGCGCGGACCCCCTGAGCTGGCCGGGGAGCGATGCGCCAGAGGCAATGCCTTACTCCTGGTCTGTTCCGGACGAACTCGCCGGGCGGGTGACGTTTGGCAATGGTGCGCTGCGGTACGACATCGAGGGCGCCGCCGGGGCGATCGTGGCGAAGTTGACGACAGCCTTCCCGGCAGGGCAATATCGTCTCGCCATCGCTGCTGCCGACGCGCGCGTGCGGCTGCAAACATCCTGCGGTAGTGGCACTACTTCCTTCGCGAGCGGCGCCGTGATCGCACTCGACACGAACTGTCCTATCCAGGCGCTCGCATTATGGGTACCATCTGGCAGCGAAACAGTGAGCAAGGTCGGCTTGACGCCGCTTCATTGAATGCCCGAGTCTATGCTCTCCGTACGGCTGGTTTGATGGAAGTCATCGAGTTCCTTGGAATCCGTTTCGATAGTCTCAGCTTCGACGAAGCATTGGCGGCGATTCAGGTGCGGCCTTCAAATGGGGCGTTTCGCTATGTCGTCACGCCGAATGTCGACCACATCGTCCGCTTGCACGAGAGCAAGGATCCGGAAGTCAAAATAGCCTATGAGGCTGCAGATCTGTGCTTTTGCGACAGCCAGGTCCTGCGGTTGCTGGCGCAACCTTTTGGCATCCAGTTCAGCACAATCACCGGGAGCGATCTGGTGCTGAGGCTCATCCCAGGTATGATCTTGCCGGGTGAGACGATCAATCTGGTGGGCGGCGACGCTGAGCTCGCTGAGCGGTTGCGGCGAATCCTGCCGGACACGCGGATTACCACGCACTTTCCTCCCATGGGGATGATTGAAAATCCCGCGGCAATGGCGGCGGCGGTCGATTTTATGCGATCGAATGCGGCGAGCTATCATTTGTTATGTTGTGGTTCGCCTCAACAGGAAGTGGTGGCCTATCGCGCAAAGCTCGATGGCAGCATCAGCGGCACTGCGCTGTGTATCGGCGCAGCCGTCGAGTTCCTAGTAGAGCGCAAGCAACGTGCGCCGCTCGTGATGCGGCGCATGGGGCTCGAATGGCTTCATCGGCTGGTGAGTGAGCCGCGGCGACTATGGAGACGGTACCTTATCCGAAGCCCCAAAGTGCTCCCGATCATACTGGGCTGGGCGTTTATGCCGCACCTGCGAAAGAAGTGACTTGCTTTGCTGGCGATTCGAAGGTATCTCCTCACGTAGGAATTAACGGAGACCCACTATGAAAACCATTCAGAAGTTGGTTGCGACGATTGCTGGTGTGGCTCTCGTGGGGTCGCCGGTCGCAGCCCTCGCGGCGCCTGCACCCTATTCCGGACCGTCGGTTGTTGAAAGCGTCGAAACGGGCAAGGGCGACAGCTTTTTCGGCGTTGCGCCGATTTTCTTCATCCTTGGCTTCGTCGTGATTGGCGGGGTGATTATCGTTGCCGTCGATGATTCGCGTAGCAATCGCTAAGCGGCTGGCACCTATTTTCGAAGTGTAATGTGGGCTGGGAAATGCGTTTCCTGGCCCCATTTTTTTTGCTCATATTTGTTGGCTCGGCACAGGCGCCTGCGGTGCTGCGCCCGTCCGGTGGAGATTTTGAGCAACGCGTAACTGCGTACAAGCGTATGGTCTCCGTGCTGTACCGCTTGTCACGGACGGCGGTGAATCAATGTCCTGGCGAATCGATCGCTGGGCTTGTGCTCGATCATCCCGGTATGTACGCGCCCCGCGATCGTCCGTTGGTCGGGTTCTCTGATGGCGTCCCGTTTCCGCGTATCCTTGCCGTAGCCGATTCGTCGCCCGCCGCCGACGCGGGACTCGCTCGAGAAGACGCGATCCGCTTGATTGGCGCGTTGCCCGCCCCGCACCCAGCAACTGATGGCGGCCTCGCTGCTGTTGAAATGACGATTAAGATGATTGCCGAGCAAGGCCGCGATGGGCACCTGGCTTTGCAGGTGGAACGGAATGGGGAGATACGGTCAATCGCATTGTCGCTAGACCCCGGCTGTGACGTGTGGCTCGACTTGACACGAAGCAATAAGGTCTCCGCGCGATCGCGCGGGAGCTGGATACAGCTGTCCGAAGCGACGATCGCGCTCCTGCCTAAGGATGGTGAACTGGCCTTCGTCCTTGGGCATGAACTTGGACATATCGTGCTACGACGGCGAAGCGAGCGAGCGGGTCGTGACGTCGAGCGACGGGTCGACGATCTTGCACTCGGCTGGATGCGAGAGGCGGGTTACGCTCCGCAGGATGCACTGACCGCGATCGAGAAAATGGCGGACGATGCGCCATTGGGCACCTCTTGGGGTGTCCGTAAGCGCATCTCGCACTTGCGAGAAGAGATCACGCCACGTTAGAGGCTTTGGGTGGCGATCCCATCAACGCGCGTTGAGCGGCGCCCGAGCCGGAGAATGCCAATGCTCAATCGCGGGAACTCGCCGAGTCTATCGACCGCCGCAGAGCCAAATGCAGCGATGGAGATACCCCTGGTATCGGTCCTGCTCGTCAACTGGAACACGAGGGAGATGACGCTTGAGTGCATCCGCTCGATCTATGCCGAGACGAAGGAGGCGCGGTTCGAAGTTATCGTTGTCGACAACGGTTCGCAGGACGAATCAGCGGAGGCGATCGCCGCAGAATTTCCCGATATCGTGCTGATGGCGGAACGGGAGAACCATGGCTTTGCGTTCGCTACGAATATCTCGGCCGCGCGGGCGCTGGGACGCTATCTGTTGCTGCTCAACACCGATACTGTCGTGCTCGATGGCGCGATCGACAAGCTGGTGGCCTTTGCCGAGCGTGTGCCCGGCGCGCGCATATGGGGTGGCCGGACGGTGTTTGCCGATGGCAGCCTCAATCCTGGCTCGGTGTGGGGCAAGATCACGCCCTGGAGTATGTTCTGCATGACGAGTGGGTTGACCACTCTCTTTCGTTCGAGCCGCCTCTTCAATCCCGAAGGCTATGGCGGCTGGCGGCGAGATAGCGAGCGCGAAGTCGATGTCGTCCAGGGTTCGTTCTTCCTGATCGAAAAGGCATTCTGGAACGAGCTTGGCGGCTTCGATCCGGCGTTCTTCATGTATGGCGAGGAAGCTGATCTGTGTGCCCGGGCCCGCTCGGTTGGCGCTCGCCCGCGAATGACGCCAGAGGCGACCATCATTCACTACGGGGGGCGTAGCACACGGGATGCGGCGCAGAAGATCATCTACAAACTTGGATGCCGGGTTGGGTTGATAAATCGGCATTTCAAGCCCGGCTGGCGCGCTTATGGACGTGCGCTGGTACTCCTCTGGGCATGGTGGCGCGCCAGACTCTACAGCTTGTCGGCGAGGGTAAATAAGCGTCACGCCGAAAGTTCCGCGCAATGGCGGGAAGCATGGAATCGTCGCGTCGAGTGGCGAAATGGACCAGATATCCGTCGCGTCGGGCGTTAAATGGTGGCGCAGCGAATCTTCACGACGCTCATCCAGAATTCCTATCGTGAACTGGTATCGCGGTGCCACACATTGGCGTGACCGCGCAGGCGATTCCAAAGCGCGAGGCAGCGTCCCAGCGTCTTTATTGACAGGTAAGTGCCGATATCGATTGGCGAGATACCGGCCCGGTAAGCCCGTGTGAGCGATCCGCTGCCCGTCCCAGCCTGTGGCACCGACGCCGGGAAGCCTTCGCGGAGCTGTCGGTCGCCCGCGCGACGGCGGCTCTCTATGCGAATTAAAGAGCCAGCATCTCGCGGTGGAAAGACGGTGAAGCTGGCGGGCTTCCCGTTCGCATCGACGGCGACGCTGCGCCGCTCCTCCGATCGGAAGCGGGTCCGGACATAGCCATCATCAGCGATGATGTTAGGGAAGCGCCCAACGCGTGCCATCCCCGCCTCGGACAATCCGAAGATCCCGGATCCGATCATGTTATCCCGAATATATGGCTGGCTTTGCCAAACACGGAAATAAGCACGTACCGCTTTGCCCGAGGCACTGGTATCCACCCGGATCGCTGGAGCGGCGGCGAGCGCTTCGCCCGAGCGGAGCAGCGCTGCCGTGGCGGCGAGCGTCGCGTAGCTAACCATCACATCCGCATCCACGAAAAACCGCGGAAACACGGTCGCAAGCGCGTTGCCTTCATTGAGGGCAAGCGGTTTGGAGCCTTTGGGAAGGTCGAGCACAGTAGCGTGAGGCGCAACTTCACGCGCGATCTCGACTGTCCGGTCGCTGCAACCATTGGCCGCCACGATTATCTCCGGAAGTGCATCGGGAGGTGCGTCGCCTAATATGGCCTCGAGGCAGCGGCGGATCACAGCTTCCTCGTTATGTGCAGGGATTATAACAGAAAAGGGCAATTCGGCCATGTCTTACCCTGCCCAATATGATGCATAGGTCAGCGGCAACGTTTTGTGGGCCTTTACCCTCTAGCGATGCTTGACCCGCTTCCATTAGACATCGTGCTGTTCTGGGGCAACGGCATTCAGGTGGAATAGTTCGCGCTCATAAAATCCCAGACGTCGGGTATTCAACCTGCTGCACGCGCTTCGGGACGAGCCAGAGTTCCAAGCTATATATACCGGTGCGCGGACGACCGCGACAATCCGTCGGGCGATGCGGCGGAGGAAGGAACGCGTAAGAGCGCTCGCCAGGCGGCTTCGGCGCCAGTCCGGCGAAGTAGAGCCGCGCAAGCGGGCGCGCGTCAGCCATAGGCTGAACGTCATTCATTGCACCGCCTTCGCGGGACCATGCGGCGTTGAGAGTCCGATCTCAGGCTGGTTTCGGTTCTGCGGGGTTAGTCTGAAGCACCCATCGCTCGGTACCTTCGAAGCCCATCGCTGTCAGGCGGCCCGTCAGATAGGCCCCGGTATCAAGTCCGATACGATTTGAACGCTCGTCTACATCCGGACTGATCGTGTGGCCATGCACGATCATCTTCTCGAATGGTTCGCCGGCTCCGAGGAATTCCCCGCGGATCCAGCGGAGGTCTTCGGGTTTTTGATCCGAAAGGGCGACGCCTGGACGGACCCCTGCGTGCACGAACGAATAGTCGCCGATATTGATCTGATCTTCGAAACTGCTGAGGAACGCGACGTGCGATGGAGGGACCGCACGCTGCAGAAATTCCATGAGATCATCAAAATTGGCGTTGAGATAGTCGGCTTCCTTCATACCATAGCTGGTAATCGTCGTGTCTCCACCTATCCGGTGCAAGAACTTGACCGCTCCAAGGTTGCCGGCGACCGCAGATAGAAACACCTCCTCATGGTTGCCCAGCAGGAACCGTGCCTCTGTATTGGTCTTCGCGAGCAAAAGGAGACGCTGGACGACGTCCGCCGAATCCGGGCCTCGGTCGATTAAATCACCCAAGAAGATCAGCCTCGTCCGTGCCGGCCCGCGGTTCCTATCGTCAGTGTCGATCAAGTCCAGTAGTAGGTCGAGCAAATCAGCTCGCCCGTGGATATCTCCAATTGCATACAAGCGTTCGCCTGGCGGCGTTCGAGGAGCCAGCCTTGGCGTGACAGAAGTACTGGGAGAAAAGAATCTTTTTAGCATATTTTGCGGTTAATCTTTGCCGGGTTCAAGTTTCTGACGAGAAATTCAGAATGTTAGCTCATGGTCGTAATGCGTAAGCAAACCTATTCGCGAGAAATTTACGAGTCTCCCGCGCTTCCCGGTCTGTCCGCAATGTCGCGGAATATCCGAAACGACGGATGGCGGTTCGCGCTTCTCGACCACGCCAAATGGCGGAGAAACTCCGTGCCTTTTTCGGTGGGCTTCACGCACTCTCGTTTCGGTACCAAACTCATCCACACAAATCGCTCCATATGTATCCATTATATCTTTTGTGCGTTGCGGCAAAGTGACGATCAACGCCGATCGCCTCGCAGAGCCGGCTACCTGGCTCTCGGAGATCCCGACATCACCATTTGCCTTCGCGAGATCATCGACCGCGCGGGTCGAGATGCCCTGGATATAGGCCTGCTGCGATGTGTCCTCGTTCAAGCTGGATGTGGCCGATTTCGATGACGTGACCGCCGGTAATTGCGATTGGCAAGATATGCCAACGCATCTCATCAAAGCCCGTAAATTGTGGGACGAAATGTGGACGCGGACCTTGCTGCCTCGCCCGGACCGGCGCCAATGCGCCATTTCCCGCCTGACGATGGTGACCCCTACGGAAGCGGTAAACCTCAAGTAAGTCGCTGATATCGCTATATAATGAACATAGTAGTGAGGCTGATGCCATCACATATACCATTAATTTTGCGGACCATGTGCGATCAAATAGGATGAGCACCTGCCGCCGCTGATAAGTAAGCGGAGGGGCACGAAGTGTGGTATATTGACCATCGGCTAGACTCGGGCCGGAAGCAGAATCGCAGCTTGCAGACGACTGACGGACGAAAGGTGCCGTAGCTTATAGTCGGATTGGCGCAGCGCCTTACGACAAATTCACATCGTTCCCGTGCGGTGCTGAGAGCGTCAGCTTACGCTGCACCGGTCGTTTCGAACTCACTGAGCCCTCAGTCGAGGCCGCCGACATTGCGGTCGTCGCGGGCGCAGGTGAGCTCCTTGAAAGCGGACGAACGTTCATGTGCTTCTATCCAATGGCAAGTGCTTGCGTTCAGGAAGCACCTCGAAAGGTCGGGTCGACGCGTGCGCGCCGCTCGCGCAAGCACCTCCATCGGCGCCGCAGCCTTATGGAAATCATGTTTGGACGCCTCAAGGTGGCGCTGCGTCACTATACGCTACGGCCCCCGCCCAATCGCCTTCTCCGCGATGGCTCTCGCCGCAACCGCTAGCAATTAGGAGGGTCGCGCAATACGAGAGTACGGATATTTCGGCCAAGGGGAGGGGCTATTGGCATTGAAACCGAGGCAGAATGCCGACATTAGGGAAATAATTCAGCGAAGCGACATTGTCGCCGTCGCGAAAGCGCTCGGGCTCCAAGTGGATCGAAAAGAGTCCCGACCTCGCAAGGCGCTATGCCCATTTCATAACGACCGAAATCCCTCGCTAAATCTTTATCAACGGGCGCAAGAACGGGATAACTTTTACTGCTTCGTCTGTGGCGCACACGGTGATGTGCTCTCGCTCGTGCAGCGCCGGAACGGCCTCGACTTCTGGGATTCGGTCAAATGGTTGGCGCCTTACGCAGGCGTTTCATTTGCCGAAGGCGCCCGGAGGCCCGTTGTCGATCGGCGGAGCGGTGCCAAGCAATTTGCCGAGCGGGTGCGCAGCGGATCCGACGAGGACGAGCTCGCGCGCATTGCCGAGCGCCGTGGGTTTGCGCCCGACATGCTCCGCAAGGTCGGCGCTGGAGTCTATGATCTCACCGCCCTGCGTCGCGAGGCGTCAGGTGATCGTGTTCTGGAAGAAGCCTTGTGCGGTGCCGGCATTCTGCGTCCCGAAGCCGCGGCGCTCCCGGAGGGAGAAGCGCGAAATTGGCTGCGGGGCTTCTACTCGGGCAAGCGGATCGTTTTTCCGCTCGGGAGCGGCGGCGGCGCACCCGCCGGGTTTGCCGCGCGCGCCCTCGGCAATGAGGATCCGCGCTATCTCTATTCGTTCGACTTCCCCCGCCGCGACACGCTTTATGGCGCCGATCGCGTGGAAGCCATGCTCAGTCGACGCGAGCTGCGCGGTACCGCCGCCCAAGTTTATGTCGTCGAAGGCATTTTTGATCAGTTGCGCCTGGAATCGCTCGGCTTCGAGACAGTCGCCTTGCTCGGATCGCGTGCGGCGCCCGGCCAAGTCGCGGCGCTCGCACATCTCGCCGACATCGCCGCTCAAGCCGATCGGCCTCTTAATTTCCGCCTGTTTCTGGATCCAGACACTGCGGGGCGCGACGGCGCCTATGATGTCATCCTCTCGCTACTTCGCATGCTTGGCGGCGGCGCAGCGTTCGGGATTGAGGTCGTCGTACCATCGGCGCAAGCGGACAAGGCGGATCCCGACACCTATTTGCGCGGACTGGCGCGCGCAGATGCCGTCGCCTTACTCGATCAGAGCGCTTATGGGGCACTCGAATTCATGCTCGGGGTGCGAACCGGCCTGAGCGAACTTCCTATCGATCTTGGCGCGCTGTCCCCCGTGCAACTGGCGAGCAGCGCGCGTCGCATTGGCCACAGCCTCCCCGATTTGAACTGGGACAGGGCCTTGGCGCCCCTTGCTGTCGCTGAAAAACTCGCCGGCTTTGCCGCGGCAATCCGCAGCTATGGTGACGTCGCGGCGGCCGCCGCGCCGATCCGGGTCGACACGCGCGGGCCCGCGGGAGATCCGCGGGCGGACCTGATCACCGCCTTGACCGTCGGCCGCTCCTCTACCCAGCGCCGCGAATATCCGCTCGATGACGAGGCCTGGGAGCGGCTGGCGGTCGCCGCGACGCCGCTGTTCCATGTCCACCGCGAGCGGCTGCAAATAGGCGACGGCCCGATGGCCCCACTCCTCGCCCGCCATCTACCCAAGGGCGGTGGGCGCAATCGCCTCAAGGCAGGGCCGGTAGCGGCCGACGCGCTCCTCCAGCAGTACGCGCTGATCGAGCTGCTGCGCGACCGTCCTGGCGCGCCGGGATTCTCCGACCGTATCCCTGCCGTTCGCTTCGATCGGCGGACGGGCGGTAAGGGAATCTACCGGACGGGCGCCGAAGGCGAGAACGAGGCGCTGAGCTTCGCCTACCAGGTCGATATGGGGATCGTGAACGGCGAAGCCCCGCCGGTGCGCGAAGGTATCTTTCGCCCGTATTTCGAGTGCTGGCGCGCTTTTATCGACCATCTCGACAGCAAGATTCGCCGCTATCGGCACGAGGACCTGCAGATCCTCCGGCTCGATATCACGGGCTTCTACGAATTTGTCCGACGCGATGTAATCGGCGACGCGCTGCAGGGGCCGCTAGAGCGCGCACTCGGCCAGTTTGCCGAGGCCGACCGCGGACCGCTTGGTTTCGCGCCGCTGCTGCTGCCCGAAACCGGCGCCGATGCGACAACCCGCGCCAATGTGTTCACCGACTTCCTGCTTCGCCACGCCTTCCACAGCGAGCATGCCGATCCCGAGACAGGCGCCGCCGCTCGCCTTACTGGGCTGCCGCAAGGCCCCGACCTGTCGGCCTACCTCGCCAATATATCGCTGTTCGACCTCGACGACATGATGCGGGCCGAGGTCCAGCGCATCGACGCCGCTTACGAAGACAGTGACGCCGAGAACACCTGGGAGCTTGGTGGACGTAGCGCCAACGACGCGGCCACGGACCGCGACGACGCGCGGGGTGAACGGCGCCGAAGCGGATGCAGCGCGGCCTACGCCCGCTACGTCGACGACATCATCATCATATGCCCGAACGCCGACATCGCCGGACTCCTTCGACGGAAGATCGAGACCCACCTTCAGCTGCGCGGACTGTCGCTCAACCGCAAGAACCCCACGCCGCCGCTGATGACCCGCGATGAGGCGCGCGAATGGCTGACTGACAGCCGCATGGGGTTCGGCTTCTCGGGGCCCTTGGCCGACATGCCCGTCACCGATTCGATGGATCCGCTGGCCGACGCCGGAGACATCGATCGCCGTACCGCGTTGGGTCTCCTGTTTGACCCCGAGCTCGACGACCTGAGGCGTCCAGAACGCATCTACGAGCGACTGGAACGTGCGTTTCGCGCTGCCGAAGTGCGGTTTGGCGACCGCGCGAACGCCTACCGGCGTCTGTGGCTGATCGCGGCGGGACAAGCGAACTTGGGCGCTGCCGAGATGGCTCGCTCGTTTCGGACCGAAGCGCTTCGCGTGGACGTCGGCGCGCGGACGGTCGACGCTCCGTTCGATATCGCGCTCGCGGCGCTCGAAGCGATCGAACGCGCGCTGCGCGCCCACATACCCGAGGCGCTGGAGGAAGATGCGCGCGACTGCTGGGCGAGTCGGCGGGTGAGTTTGGCAAGAGCGGTGCTCGCCGACCTCTTCACGCCCTTGGCCAACACCTTCCTCGGCGCGGGCGCGCAGTCGTTTCTGGTGCGCCACGATATCCGCTGCCAGGTCGCCATCATCGCCTGTCTGGCCCTCTCCGTGCTCGAAGACGCGAAACTTGCCCTCGACGACCATCCGTTCGCGGCGCTGAGGTCCTATCTCTCGCCCGTCGAAGGCACTAACTTATTGCCCGAGGGCCTGCGCCTCTCGCTCTACCGCCACGATGGCGACCTCGATCCAGGCCTTCCCGGACTCACCGTTCCTTCCGAACAACAGACGCGCAGCGCCTTTCGCCGACTTGAGACGGCACTGGTCAAACTGCAACGGCTCGGCCGCGATGGTTCTGATCTGTCGCCGGCTCCGCCCGCCGAACCGCAGTCGACGCGGATCGGGCAGGTGGTCGAGCAAATCCTGAAAATTTGGACGCCCGGCGCGCCGGATGCAGCCGAGATCGATCCGGTGGAAGTCGACGCCGCGGCGACGCTCGTCAATGTAGGCCACCGGCATTTCGCGGCTATGGCGCAGTCTCGGCCTCGGCTGATACGGATGATCGCGGACCAGAGCCACGCCAAGGCGCTACCATCACCGCCGGGTCTCGAAGCTTCGGGTGTCTTGCTTTGGTGCGAGGCCGGCCATCTGCTCTTTGCCGCCCCGCGCAGCGATGCGCCGCGTCCGGTCGGAGCTTCCTGGCGCCAGGAGACCTCCAGCGCGCCCGATTTCCTTTATCTGTGGAAAGCCGATCTAGCCGCCGGTATCAGGCCGCTCTTTGATCTCGAATTGCATTGGGACGCCCGCGATATAGCCGCGCTGTACGAAGGAGGATATGGGTCCTATCGCGATCTGCTAGTCGCCGCGACCGAACAGATACCCGTTCCCACTGTCTTCTCCTTCTTCGCCCCTGTAGATGCGAGGGGAGCGCCCGACATTCACAGTGCGACCCTCGTCTGCTGGACCGCGCCGCGCAAAGCGGTTGATGGTCACGCTTTCGTGCGCAATGGCAATTCGCTGGAGGCGCGGCCGGTTCATCTTCTCGACGCAGACCACTGGCGGTACGGCTGGGCGGTCCGTGACCTGTGCCGCCGCCCTGAAGGCCCCGCCGAGGATATCGCGGGATTGGAAGGCCACGGCGATACCAAGCTTGATCGCGATGGCCATCGCCGCGACGCGATCCTGGCGCGCGTGCTGCCGAGACTGTCCGGCGCCGATCGCTGGGGTGCCGGTTTGCGATCCGAGTACGGGTCCATTCCCACTCGCATCGCCCGCGCGCTACGATTGCTCAACGCCTTCGGGACGACCGAGCTCCCCGAGAGGCAGGCGACTTATCTCGTCGCGGCTACGGCGGAAGGCGTGTTTATGAGCGAACGGCTCGGCACGCCAGGCGATGCTAACTACAGCGGCCGGCCGGCGGCGATCGCGGCACGCGCTGCGCGGCGCGTAAGCCGGGCCCTTCCGGCGGCTGGCCGATTATGGCCTGACGGGCATGCGCCTGCGTCCGGTCAGCGGCGGAGTGCCGCAGCTTGGTTTGCCGCAGCGCACCGTGTCGAGGCACGGGTGGAAGACCTTGACGAGACGGTCGCTGTTTCGCTGAAATCGCTTGCCCTCGGGCTCGCTCTGCTCGGGACCATGGCCGAGCTGCGCGCGTTGGCCTTCGAAATGGCGGCCGTCTTGCCGGCAGGTAGTCTCGAACGCTTGCAAGACATCCCGATCGACCTGTCCTTCGTCATGCCGCACCTGGGCGGTGAGACCGCCCTGATTGACGATACCGAGAGCGCCATCGATGGCGATCCCGAAGTCCAGGTGCGACGCGTGTTGCGGGTCTTCGGACAAATCATCGCCGGGCGCCGTACCGCGGCTGCCGCCGCGCGCGATGCGATCACGCCGGCCGGCTGGCTTGTCCTCGTCTCGATCCTGTTGCAGGTGACCCCTCCGGCCAACGCCGGCTCTGAGGAAGAGCGGCCAGCCTTGTGGCGCATGACGCCCGGCGGGCTCGAATTGGCGGCGAAAGCGATTTCCGCCTTGCTACCATTCGTGGCGGCCGCCGCGCCCGACACCGCAGATGACGGAGATTGGCCGTGGAACGCCTTCGCGCCACTTCGCGCCGCCGTTCCCGAGGGCCTTGCAGATCATTTAGCCGATCTGTCCACGGCCGCGGCGATCCGCATCGACATGCTGCACTCGACCGTCAATCCGCGGACCGGCGAGGTCGTCGACGGAAGGCCGGTGCTCCGCCTCGGGGATGGCAGCTCTCATCGCATGTCCGAGTGGCAGATCGATGTCGCCTACGTCGCGGGCGAGCGCCGGCTGTCGACCGAGTGCGACGAGCAGGACGGCCGCATTCATTACCACTACTCCGTCGCGTGGAACGCCGATCGGGTCGTTGGGCTCCATCTCGTGTCGCAAAGCCTCGCCGATGTCGCGTTTAGCGACTCGCCGCAACCGACGGCCGGCGGCGAGCCGCGCGCGAGTGGCGGTCCGGTCGCAAGCGGGGCGGTTGGCGTGAATCAATCGACGCCTTCCGCGCCGAGCAACGAAAATGCACAAGGCGCGCAGACCAATGTGACGGTCGGCGGTCCTGGCGATCACGATGATGACAGATTAATCGGAACCGAATCCGGGCCCGCGCAGTCTGTGATTGAGGCGCACCACGCATCGCCGTCGCAAGACGGCAAGAGACTCTCCGCCGCACTGTCGCCCGCTAACGCGATGGCGCGGATCATTCAATGGCAGGATGGCCTATGGCGCAAGAGGGCTAAGCGCGGCCATGGCCTGCAGCGGATAGCGATCGTGCAGTGGGATGTTGCCGACACCTATTACGCGCCTGGTACGGGCGGCGGCAAGCACGAAGGTTTGCGCGATCTGGGAGGGAAGAGCGTCGATGCGACGACAGTAAACGCCGGCGGCATTTTCCAATCTATCGCCGAAGGCCGCCGGCGCTCCATCCTGCGCGAAGTGCTCCGCGCCTGTGCACGCTTCGAGGTAGATGGCCTCGTGCTACCGGAATACAGCATGCGCCCCGAGACCGTGAACTGGCTGACGCGCCAACTTGCTGCGATGAACATATCGCTTACCGTCTGGTGCGGCACCTTCCGCGTTCCTGATGGCGCGTCGATTTCGACGGCTATCCCATCAACTGGACCCTCACCGTTCTTTCAGCCCTTCGCTCCTGGGGCGCCCGGTACAATCGAGTGGGAGATGCATTCAGCCTTGCTGACCTGCATCGATGCCTTGGCTTCAGAAGATAAAGCGCAAATCCAGTGCGCGGTTCGGCGCAAGCGCTATCCGTCGCCTGCAGCGGGCGAGTTGATCAGGCCTTCAGCGAACGAGTTGTGGCAGCCTCTGCTGACGCATCAGACGGATCCCTTCCGGCTCGGAACCTACACCGTGGAGCTCGTCTGCTCGGAGATGTTCCTCCACGCCAGCAGTTCTAACTACATCGGCATTCTCGAGGAAAACAGAAGCCTCGCCTCTCGCTACGCGATCCCGTGGCCGACCTCGGGCGCCATCGAATCGCTCAACGACGACATGCACGTGTTCGCCCGCTGGACGTCCTACCGCAGTATCGACGAGCCGCCGGAACTCGCACGCGGCAAAGCCATGCAGCGGACTTTGATCATTCTGCCGGCCATGACGTCGCGGTCGGCCGACTATCATATATTTGGACAGAACCAATATCTGGCCGCCGGGCTTGTGACAGCGTTCTGCAATGCCGTGGAGCCGACGGGTAGCGTCGGCGGCAGCGCGTTTATTGGGCTCGACGGCTGGAAGTCCGGGACGGAGACTGCGACGCCTTACGGGTCGTTGGCGCCGGGGATTTTCCAGCTGAACAGCAAGCATAGCGATGCGCTCGGAACGAAGGAGGCGGCCATGGTGATCGCGGACATCGACCCGATCCGGACCACCGATCTCAAGCCGCGTCCGCACTATCAGGGGCGATCGCTCCAGCTCGTTGCGCACCTTCCACTGATTTTCGCGACCGAGGCCGATACGTCGCCCGACGCTCGTGGGACGCGTGAGCGCGTGCCGCGCAAACGGTTCGTCGGCGGGGCGCAAAAAACATTTATCGAGGCCGCTACCGCCGTTCAGGAGGTTCTCGACGCGCCCGAGCCGAGTTGGCGCCACGAACGCGCCATGCCAGACCCCGATCCGCTGGTCGAACAGGCGCGCGCCGAAATCCTGCAAAAAACGGTGGCGGCGCTGGATATGCTGGTTTGCTTCGCCGACGATCCTGAGTGGCTACGCCGCCGCGCCGCCGCGTTCAGGAACAAGCGGTGGCACTACTCGCCGCCGGTGGTCCTTCCGGCCCTGACTGATTGGCTGTACGTCGACGACAGTTGGCGGGAAATCGTCGTCGAGTTGGGGGACAAGCATCCGTGGGAAGCCGACGAGAACGTGCTCGACGTGCCGCGCAATTGCAACACGTCGAAATTCTAGGGGTAGGTTGTGCCTTGTGGGCGCGGGGACAGCACCTTGGATGACCGGCTGGAGGCGGCGGCGTGCGAACTCGAAGCGTCGGGTCGCTACCGCGTGCTGCGCCGGCTGGACCTCGCCGCGTGCCTCGCCGAGCGCGATGGCAGCTCAACGCGGCTCGGCATGTTCCTTGATATTGAGAGCACCGGTCTCGATCCCCTGACCTGCGAAGCCATCGAGCTGGCGATCGTGCCGTTCGAATATCGTCTTGATGGAGCTATCGTCGCCGTCCACCCCTTGTTTCATCAATTCCAAGAGCCGTCGTCCCCGATATCCGACGAGGTTACCAGGATCACTGGGATCACCAACGCCATGGTCGCAGGGCATAGGATTGATCCAGTCGCGATCGCGCGCTTCGTCGAGAGCGCCGCGATTGTCGTTGCACACAACGCCGCCTTCGACCGGCCCATCGCCGAGCGTATCTCTCCCGCCTTTGTCAACAAACCCTGGGCTTGCACGATGTCGGATGTCGATTGGCGAAGCGAAGGGTTCGAAGGCCGTCGGCTCGGCGAATTGCTGGCGTCATTTGGCCTGTTTTTCGACGCCCACCGCGCTTCGGATGATTGCGAAGCCGGGATAGCGCTTCTAGCTCAGATCCTCCCGCGTTCGGGACGCCGCGTTCTCGAAACGGTTTTGACCGCGGCGCGAAAAGCGTGTTGGCGGATCTTCGCGGTAGAGGCGCCTTACGACGCGCGCGAAATTCTGCGGCAACGTGGATACCGCTGGAACGCTGCGCCAGACTTCGGACCCCGATCGTGGTGGATTGATCTGGAGAGGATGCGCGTTGAGCCGGAACTTCAATTTCTTCATGATGAGGTCTTTCGGCGTCAAGTCGATTTACCCATGCGGGAAATTACCGCGTACGATCGCTACTCCTCGCGAAATACCCGAGCGTTTCGCTAGTCCACATCGAAGCGCGAGGCATAGTCTATAGCCTGATCTTCACGGGTCGGCATTCCCTGGAGCAAGCGCTGACCTTTGCGCAGTCCTCAGTACGAGTATGTGCTGGCCGCATCTAGCAGTCGGTCGTTTGAGATCACACTTGCGCCAAGTCGCCGAACGCCCGGCCTCGGGCCTTCTGATATTCATCGCGAATGACCGATTATGGGGCCAAAGCCGACCCACTTTAGCGCCCAAGCCCACGTCCTCGCCCGAAGTCGATTCCTTGATTGAACGCCAACTCGGCGCCGAGCCGGCGACCGGTGTTAATCGTGATCCCGAGCTGCGCCTTGCGGCCTGCAAGGATAGATTCCATCTGCGGGTCTCGTTCGAGGCTCTTCGCCATTCCCGCCATCTCGCTTTGGATGGTTTTGCGGCCCGCTATGTCGCCCACCGCATAGGCGCGCTCAGACTGCTTCTGCAGCTTGCTCCAGCGCGCAACGAACTGGTCGGCGCGCCTAGCTGGATCGGCCCGCATCTCGGTCTCCAGCATCATGGCCCGGATCGTCCGTTGTGGTCGCCCGCTCGCAGCCTCGTCGATCGTCGTGCGATCGGCGTTGAATACATTCTGAAGGTCGCGCTTAACACCTGGGCGCAGCGCCTCCATTTCAGCGACCGCCTTGTCGAGGGCGGCACGCTGATGCGGAAGCTCCGCATATCCTTCCGTCCGCACGCGCACGATGTCGGCGACCGAGCGTGCAACGCGCACCACCGCCCGCTCGAATGGGCTCAACTCCGGAGCATCGGATGTCACGCGCAGCTTCAACCCCGCGAACCGGTCGCGCGGTACCGGCCGCTCCTGCGCCGGCTCGGTGGCCAGATGGTCAGAGGCCATGTCCTTGCCCCGCTCGCGCGAGAGTGTCCGGGTCAACGCATGTCCGTCGGAAAAATCGTCGCGGCCGTAGTGGAGGTCGACGCTGTCGCGGTGGCGTGACAACGCTACGTAAGCGGCATGACGATCGAGCCCTGGCGTTGCCAGCACGTGGACGCGATCGACTGTCACACCTTGCGCCTTGTGCACCGTGGCGGCGTACCCGTGATCAACGTTCGCATAGTCCTTCACATCGAACGCGATTGAGCGCCCGTCGTCGAGCAGCACCGCCATGCGTGCCTGGGTCACCGCCTGCACCTGTCCAACCGTACCGTTCTTGACGCCCAGACTGCGCTCATTGCGCAGGAACATCACCCGGTCTCCGGGCGCGAAATCCCGTTGCCCGCGCTCGGTAGTGATCGTCACGTCCTCGCCTAGCGCACCCACCGCGCGCAGCCGGTCGCGTGCGGCGGTATTCAGCGCACGTACCTCATCATTGGTGTGGGTGAGGATGATACGCGAGGCGCCCGGCGCCTCTAAACGATCCCGATCCCAGCGATCGATCAACTCTGCGCGTGCTCCGTCACGCGTCTCGGCAACATGGATGCGGTCGTGCCGAGCATATGCGCCGATCGCTTCCGCAGTTCGCTCTGTCGCGAGGTAGCGGGTGGCGTCGCACTGCCAATCCTCCCGCTGCCGACGGATCTCGGTGATCTCGATGCTCCCATGCCGCTCGGCAGTTGCCCGGAACGCAGCGCCGGCCTCGATCGCCTGCAACTGCTCGGGGTCGCCGACCAGCACGACCTTGGCGCCGCGCTTCTCGGCTTCGGTAAGCACGCGCTCCATCTGGCGCGTACCGATCATGCCGGCTTCGTCGATCACCAGCACATCGCGGTTGGTCAGCAGCTCGCGCCCCCCCGCCCATTGATGCTCCATGCTGGCGATCGTTCGCGAAGCGATGCCCGAGCCGCTCTCCAGATTCTCGGCGGCAATGCCGGACAGCGCCACACCACGCACCGAATAGCCTGCACTCTCCCAAGCCTCGCGCGCAACGCCGAGCATCGCCGACTTCCCGGTGCCGGCATAGCCAATGACCATTCCAAACCCCTGGCCTTTGGTGACATGGTCGAAGGCGCTGCGCTGCTCACTCGACAGCACCAGTCCGCGCATTTCCGCTCGCACCAGTGCGAGCTTACGATGCTGCTCGTCCATGCCGTGTCGCCGCCCCGCCTCAAGCCGGACAGTGGCTCGCTCGAGCCTCTTCTCGGTCTCGACCATTTCCCGGCTGGTGAAGCGATCCTGGCCGCGCCCATCCTTGCCGAGCGCGACCAGTTCCGGCGAGCCGCGCACCGCCGCCATCACGCGGTCGAACTGGTCCTTCCCCTCGCTATGACGGTGCGCGAACATGGCGAGGACCCGTGTCGTGAACGTCGCCTGGTTGTGGGTAATCGCATCGAGCGCGATGCGCGGCTGCGCGATGATCTTCGCACCGTTCGAACGCGCGATCTCGCGATGCTCATCGACGCGTTCGAGTTCGAGCCCCTTCGACGCCATGCGCGACGCAGCCGGCCCGATCTTGTGCTGGGGCTCAAGATCGATGCCCTGCGCTTCGAGGCTGCGATGATCGATGCGTGCATCGACATCGAGCTCGGCGAGCCGCTGGTTGGCATGCTCGGCCCAGCGCTCGCGCCATTTCTCCAGCAGGTCGGTGCGGTTCCAGGCGCGGTTCTTCTTGCCGAAGCCGTTCTCGTCGACATCCCGCAGGGTGAGCATGACATGCGCGTGCGGCTTGGGTTTGCCATCGGCGCCCACGTCCCAGTGCACGTTTAGGTCGGCAATCATCCCGCGCGCGACGAACTCCCGTTCGACGAAGTCGCACGCCAGCCGGATGCCCTCGGCTCGGTCCAGCTCGCGCGGGATGGCGAACTCCACTTCGCGCGAGAGTTGCGCGTCCTTGCGCAACTCGGCCGCTTCGACCGCATTCCAAAGCTTCTCGCGATCAGCGAGATGCTCTGGCGCGCCGTCCGGCAGCATGACCTCAGAGTGCACGACTCCGGCCTTGTTCGAGAAGTCGTGATGGCGATCGAGCCGCTCGTCATAGAGCCGCGACGCCGAGCGATAGGCGGCTGACGCGAGTGTCGACGATCCGTTAGCGCGGGTGATGATCTTGGCCGAGAAGTGGTAGATCGCCATAGCGGCAATCCACTTACAATCTACAAGCGACGTCGGCACGACGTATAAGCGCGCCCTCACACGAAAAATTCCTGTGAGGGATCGGGTAGCTCCAGACCGTCCCGGCGACTCTACAGCATCGTTCCCAGAATTCTATTATCATGCTCGCATCGCCAGCAAAATAGAGACTGTGATGCGTAAGCCGCGGGACTTCGATTCAGAACTGAAAGTGCTCGCCGACAAGGCGAAACAACTCAAGGAGCGCCGCGTGCGCCAGCTTGGCGAGCTGGTGGCAGCGACCGGGGCCGACACGCTCGACGCTGACCTGCTTGCCGGTGCGCTGCTCGGTGCAGTGGATGCAAAGGACGCCGCGACAAAGGAGGGCTGGCGCAAGGCGGGTGCCGCCTTCTTTCGCGTCACGCGCCAGCCTCGCCGCCGCCCTCGCGCGGAGCCGGAAGGCGGAGCGGAGCGCGAGGGCGGCGGCGCATCGGCTTGAAGCCAGGAAGGCACGAACCGACATGCGCGAATGGGGCGTCAAGCGCCGGGAACGCACGCGGCATCTGATCGAGCTGGGCGGCCTGGTCGTGAAGGCAGGGTTGGTCGAACTAACCGGCGATGATCGCGCCACGCTCTATGGCGCGTTCCTGTCGACCGCGGGCAAGCTGCAAGGCGAAGAACGCGATCATGCGCTTGCCCTGTGGGCGCGACGCGGCAGGTGCGCGTTCGAAGCCGAAGCACAAGCGAAAAGCGGCGCTATGGCTGTCTTACCGTCACCGCCAGCCCCACCACCATCTGCGGCGTAACGGTCGGCCCTGCAGCGCAGAGTGCAGGCCGTAGAGGGCATCGGCCATTCTGTGTTCGACCTGTCGCACGCTGAGGCCGGTGATCTCGGCGATTTCGGCATAGCTAAGATCGTCGATCCGGTGGGCCAGAAACACTTCGCGGGTGAGACGCGGCAGCGTCAGCAGGGCTGCTTCCATCCGTGCCAGTTCCTCTGCCGTCGCCATCACCTCACGGGCGGCGGTGGGGTTCACGGTCGCTTCGTAGGCAGCCATGGCGCGCTCCTTCATCACGGCAAGCGATGCTGCCAGCCACGTGGGCGCGGATGACCGGTCAACTGATGCACGCGGTCGAGCAGCGCGCGGGTCAGCATTTGGAGTTCCTGGGCAGAGAACGGAAAGTCCGGGGCTACATCGCGCGAACTCGCATTGCGCCACTTGCTGTACGGCGAGAGGATCGCTGCAAGCAGTTCTATGTCGGTTGTGTTGAAGCCGAGACCCGTCGCATTGGCGTGGGCGAGCGATCTGGCGACGTTCAGGCCGATATGACGGGCGCACCACGGGTCGGCGAATCCCACATCGAGCAGATGTGAACTCAGCCCAAGCTGTAGCACAATTCCGATCTGATAGAGCCTGTCGGTCGGACGCCGCACAATCCCTTTCTCTATGCCGAGAAAGAAGCTCTCGGCGTTATGGTAGCGGAAGCGGCTGAGGTTCCGCCCCGCCTTGGTGCGAGCAAGGGCCGGCGGTTGATTGGCATACTGGTCGTGAAGCTTCGCCAAGGCCTCGGCCCGGGGCGATGCAGCCGGGGCGGCAAGCGCGGCAACCGGGACGCTCGTCAATGCGCCAAGCAGCGCGCGGCGTGATGTGGGGCCAACCATATACACCTTCCGTTCCGCATCCTGGGCGGATGAAGCGGATGCGACGGAGCGGATGCGGCACGATCCCGTAGCTCCCGCGCGATTCGCGATGCCGGAATCGCCGCAGGCCGGTTTGCTTGATGCCCTTGCAGCAATATACGCCACCGTTTATCGAATAAACGATGTCGTATATTCAAATAAACGGTTGCGTCAACCTGTTTGGCTTGGAGTTCGCAGACATGGCCGATAGCCAAGAGGCGATGGGACGCCCACCGCTTGGAATGAAGCCGACGACGGTCAGGCTATCGGCTGAGACGATCAGCCGAATCGCAGCGCTGGTGGGCAATCGGCGGGTTGCGCTGTTCATTCGCGAAGCGGTCGAAAACGAGTTGCAGCGCCGGGAAAATCCTGAGCCGCCAAAGGGCTGACTCGCCTTGCGGCGGTGCCGCTCGCGAGTCGGCATCCGGGGGCGGTGTGGATAGCGCCAAAATCCGTCCTGGCACGGTCGATTTACTCGTACCGGGACGACATGGGAAAATTTCTTTTCACCGCCCTCGGACGACAGGGGCCGCCACGGGACGCCAGAGTCCGCCACAGCACACCGGCACCGTTTTTGGCACTCTTGCACTTCGTCCCAACGCTATCGATCCTGTCCCGGGGAGCTTCGCTAAACCCGAGTATGGAAGTATAGCCCATGTCCAACACCGAAAGGATTATTCGTCTCAAGACCGTCCTCGCTCGTACCGGGCTTTCCCGCACGACCCTCTATCGAAAGATGGGTGAGGGCACCTTTCCCCAACGGGTCAAGATCAGCATTCACGGCGCTGGCTGGCACGAGTCCGCCATCAACCGCTGGATCGCCGATCCGATGGCCTATCGAGGTGATTGCGCAGAATGATGTCTGCTACCGCGCTCTCCCGGGGCGAGAGCGCGGCCAAGACGTCGGCCGAGCGAAGGCGGCTTCGCGCCCTCATTCCGGTCGGCGCTGCATTGGGAACACGATCCTGGAAGTAGCCATTCACGCGGGCACATCTACTGCGCTTGTCTCTGGTTTGAATAGACGCGCTTGCGATGGCTCGCCCCATCGTCAAAAAGACAATCGATGAACAGGCTTACGGAGTGGAAGGACAGGGGATGACAAGGGCCGTCATCCAGCCAGGGCTTTTGACTTGGGCGCGCGAGCGCGCGGGCAAGGAGCCGGCAGATCTTGAGCACCGCTTCCCGAAGCTCGCTCTTTGGGAGGCAGGGGAGGCATCCCCGACCCTGAAGCAGTTGCAGGCCTATGCAACGGCTGTCCACGTGCCGATCGGGTATCTGTTCCTGCCCGCCCCTCCGGTAGAGCAACTGCCGATCCCCGATTTTAGAACGATGGACGGGCGTGGCGTTGCCCGACCAAGCCCCAATCTGCTCGATATGTTGTACGCCTGCCAGGAGCGGCAGGGCTGGTTCAAGGACTATGCTCGCGCAGTTCGATTGCCCGCGGTCGAGCAAGTCGGAAGTGCGCGGCTCGGCGATTCCCCTGTCGCAGTCGCAGCCGCAATGTCCGAAGCTTTGGGGTTCGATCTCGCTGCGCGGGTAGCGTGTCGCACATGGGAAGAAGCGCTGAGGTTGTTCATCGCCGGGGCCGACACTCTCGGCATCTTGGTGATGGTCAGCGGTGTGGTGCTCAGCAACAATAACCGAAAGCTCGATCCCGAAGAGTTCCGCGGCTTCGCGCTGGCTGATCCGCACGCTCCGCTCGTGTTTATCAATGGTGCCGACAGCAAATCGGCGCAGATGTTCACTTTGGCTCATGAGCTTGCCCATCTATGGCTCGGTGCAACGGCTGTTTCCAATGCCAGCGCGGGGCCGGCGCAGGGCCATCGTCGAGAAGAGGTGTGGTGCAATGCGGTGGCGGCGGAATTGCTCGTCCCGCTCGTCGCCCTGCGGAATGATCTCAGGCTGAACGAGCCGCTCGACGACGCGGTGGCAAGACTTACCCGGCGCTACAAAGTCAGCAGCTTAGTCATCCTGCGCCGCCTGTTTGACGCCGGCTGGCTGACGCAGGCGCGGTTCGATGCCGCTTGGGCTGCCGAACGCGCGCGTTTGCGGGCCTTGGCAGAGCAAGGGGGCGGGGGCGGCGATTTTTATCGTACGACGCTGGCAAGAGTTAGTCGGCGGTTCGCGCGCGCCTTGGTTGAAAGCACGTTGGAAGGCCAGACTCTTTACCGCGACGCCTTTCGGATGCTCGGTGTCGCCAAGACAGAGACCTTCAATCATATCGGGCAGGAAGTCGGGGTGCTCGCCTGATGCGCTACCTGCTCGACGCCAACATCTTCATTCAGGCAAAGAATCTCCACTACGGCTTCGATTTCTGCCCGGCCTTTTGGCAATGGTTGATCGATCAAAACGCGGCCGAGCAGGTGGGCAGCATCGAGAAGGTGAGCGACGAACTGGCCGGTGGCGGTGATGAACTTTCCGATTGGGCCGCAGCCCGTGGCCGGACTTTCTTTCTTCCGCCGGACGATCGCGTATTGCCCGCACTCGGCGAGGTTTCGACCTGGGCTACCGGTCAGAATTATGAGGCCGCGGCGATCGCGACTTTCCTCCAGGTGGCGGACTACTGGCTAGTCGCACATGCCAAGGCGGCCAATTGCATTGTGGTAACGCACGAGGTGCCTTCGGAGTCGGTGCGGAAGATCAAAATTCCTAACGCATGTATTGGGCTCGGCATCCCATGCGTGACGCCTTACGAGATGCTGCGGCGGGAGCGAGCTCGGTTTGTGTTGGGATAAATCGTTCGACGTGCCTGTCCGGCTCCGCGTTGGACAGCTTTGCGCCCCAATTTCAGTCGTTGCCGACAAAGTGTTCAGATCCTAGAAGCAGCCATCGGCTCAAAGGAGGCATAGTCGGGGGCTGAATGCTATTCCACAATTATGGCCTGTTCTGGCAGGTTGGTAGGGTGAAATGGGGAAAGCCGGGCAAGGGGCGCTCAGGCACGCTTTCGGGTTTCCGAACTTTAAAAGAAGGAGAGGTCGACTTCCGCGAGCAGCGCGGTGTCTACGCTCTTTACGATGACAATTTCAAAATGCTTTACGTGGGGCAGGCGGGATACGGCAACCAGCGTCTATACCAGCGATTACACCAGCATCGCTTTGATGCGCTGGGTGAGCGGTGGAGCAAATTTTCGTGGTTTGGAGTGGACCCGGTCAAGGGGCGCGCCGGGAAAAAAGAGATCGTTGAGACCGAACCATCGCCGCCAGCCGTTTCTGCTGTGCTCAATCACCTCGAAGCCCTCCTCATCGCTGCCGCCGAACCAGTGTTGAATAGGCAAGGCGGGAAATTTGGTGACGCCGAACAGTTCTATCAGTGGTACGAAGAACCCGAGGACGAAATCTCCAGGCGATTGGACGCGATTGAACGCAAATTGGGTTGACGGCGGAAGGGCAGCTGAGCGCCTCAATCTCAGCCGTTCGAGCAAGCCTGAGCTCATCCCGAAGCTGCCATCTATTAATGTAGGTGACGAAGACCGGAGTTGGGTGAAAAACTGTGCCGTCACGCAGTTTGCGGCTTAGCCCATGAGAAAGGGTGTGTCCCGACCGATCGGCCGGGACACGAAGGTGCGGTTACCAGTTGCGGTGGCCAGTTGAGCGATGTTTGTGATAGCTCTCGACGCGGCCGGTCCTGATATCCATGACCGACCGCTCGCTGCAGCCATCGCCATGACTGGTTTGCTTGGTGCACTTGCCACCGCTGTGATGGTAAGTCGTACGACTGTTGCTCATGTTAAAGTTCCTCTACCAATTCACCGGCGCCGATCGCCGGCAGTCGGGAGATGCCGCAGGACGCAGCCGAACAAAAAAGGACGGAAATTCAGAGTTCGGATGAACGTTAGGATGTGGCGCAAGCCTCCTAACATCGTTCCGAACGATCCACCGGAGGCGCAGATGTCAAACTCGGACGGCGCGTGGGGGTTGAGCCACGACTGGCTAGAACATTGGCACCATTTCCAGGACGCCTTTTACAAGTGGGTTCCCGACAAGCCAAGGCTCAGCGCTGGATCGCGAGCAGCGTTGCCGGACCGTCGCGAAATCTTCGCGGACGCGATGGGGGTTGGTCGGGGAGATATCGGCGTGCTCGAATATCCCGACTGGCTCAGCTGGGATCAGCGCACGTCAAAGGCCCATCAGCGACATCCTCAAACGGTGCTGGGACACGTCATCAAGGCGCTGAAGAGCGACAAGGTGCCCGACAAATGCGGGCAGGACGAGCATTTCGACGAAAGCTGGACTATCGCAGAGAGCAACAGACTATGGCTGGCCGACGAAGGGGAGCGACAACTGGAGGCGTTCCGGTCACGCCGCCGCCAGTCGATGCCGCCAGCGCCACCAAATCGATCCGGCGGCCGAATTGCTAAGCAGGACGGCGAGGCAATTTGGTCTGCGAGCGACGACTTCGAACCCAGCCCTCACGGGGTTCGAGTCGCCAGTTTCGCTGCCCTGCTGCGCTCTGGCTTCAGCGCCGACGAGGTGATCGAGGGGATCGAGAAGGTGTTCGAGGCGCTTGTACCGATGCCCGCCACGCTCCCAGGCAACGACATGGGCAATAGCGACAAATGGGAAGCGCTGATGCGGGAATTCCCGTACTGCCTTTTCCTCCTGCTCGATGGGAGACGGATTTGCGGCTATTGGATGGTGCTGCCGGTTACCACCAACCTCTATTCAGCCGGCATCGATGGGCAGAATATCAACAAGTCGATATCGGTCCTCGACACCGAGGAAATCGACACGCCGGGGATCTACCAACTCTATTTTGTCGATCTCTTCATCCTCCCCGAATATCGCGGTGCAAACATGGTCATGCTCCGGAGCTTCGTCGCGTTTCTGCTCGGCCTCGGCCGCAACGGAATCTTTGTCAGGAGGATTTTCGCCAACATCAGCTCCTCGCCAGCACAGAAAACCTGTGCCAAAATCGGGTTCAGATTCGTGAAGGATCATTGCGAGCATCTGTCGGTCAAATTCTCGGAAGACGGGAGCCCGCATCCAACAAAAATCTACGAACTCGATTTATCGTCCAGCGACGACGCTTGGCTGTGGCAGTACGATAGCGAATTGGCGCACATCTACAGGACAGTGTCCGTCGCCCACCCGTCTGTCTAGCTATGCGCGCGACAAAATGGATCGCGCTAAAGATGGCTGGCGGCTATGGCGGCACTTATCCGCTAAACCATTGAAACCGATCAGTCCTTAAGCGGCCCAGTTCAAGACCTAGACCCGTCGACTACAACTGCCTTCGGCTTTCCAAACTTGCCCTTGAGCACCTTCGCGCCATCGCGGAGGAAATCGAGATGGTTGGACCAGTGCTGCATCATCCTGACGCGCTCATCCCAATACTCGCCGCGCGCGTAGGCTCGACGGACGGCGTTGTTGTCGCAGTGGGCGAGTTGGCGCTCGATCGCGTCGGGATGCCATAGACCCATCTCGTTCAAGAGTGTCGCCGCCATTGCCCGGAAGCCGTGGCCGGTCATCTCGTCCTGAGCGAAGCCCATGCGGCGCAGCGCCGCGTTGATCGTGTTCTCCGACATCGGCCGATCGACCGAGCGCAGGGAGGGGAACAGGAAGCGACTATACTCCGCGTCGTGCTCGATGGTTTCTAGGATGGCGAGTGCTTGGCGAGAGAGGGGGATGGTATGCGCCCGCCGCATCTTGGTCTTGTGCGGCGGGATCGTCCATAGCGCCTTGTCGAAATCGAAGTCGCTCCATTCGGCATGACGCAGTTCGCCGGGCCGCACGAACACATGCGGCAAGAGCTGCAGCGCCGCCTTGGTGTTGGGATGCCCTTCGAATGCCTCGATGGCGCGAAGCAGGCCACCTGTTTCCTCGGGACTGGTGATTGCGGCACGGTGGACGGGCCTAGGCGCAATGAGCGCGCCGCGCAGGTCGACGGCAACGTCGCGCTCGGCGCGGGCCGTGGCGATGGCGTAGCGGAACACCTGGCTGCATGTGCTGCGGAGCCGCTTGGCCGTCTCGTACTTTCCCTTGCTCTCCATCTTGCGCAGCATGATCAGCAGCTCCTGCGCGGAGATCGTGGCGATGGGGCGCTTGCCGATCGACTCGTTGATGAAGTCCAGCAGCCACCGCAGCTTCTTCATGGTGACGGCCGAACGGCCTTCCTTCTCAGCCTTGGTCAGCCATTCATCGGCGACAGCCTTGAAGCTGTTAGACGCCGCCACGGTCGCCGCGATGCGCTCCAGCTTGATCTGCTCGGCCGGATCGTCGCCCCGCGCCAGCACCTTGCGCGCCACGTCGCGGCGCTCGCGGGCATCGGCGAGGCTGGTGTCGGGCCAGGTGCCGAACGCCAGCGTCTTCTGCTTGCCGAGATGACGATAGTTCATCCGCCAGCAGCGGCCACCAGAGGGTGTGACCAGCAGGTAGAGCCCGTCGCTATCGGCGAGCTTGTAGGGCTTGGTGCGACTCTTGGCGCTTTTGATCGCGAGGGCGGTGAGGGCCATGATGGTATCTCCCGATCAAGAATCGGCGAGCTACCATCGAACATACCATCAAAATGCTGGTATCTGGTGGTATCCGGCCGATCCGAGCGGGATGCTTATACCACAGAAAATCCGCAGAAAACAGCCATTTATGGCATCTTCTGGCACCCTCTGGGAGGGCTTGTTGGTGACCCCTACGGGAATCGAACCCGTGTTTCAGCCGTGAAAGGGCCGCGTCCTAGACCGCTAGACGAAGGGGCCATACTCGTTACCGAGCGTGGGCGTGCCGGTTAGGCAAATGCGGCGGGCTGGTCAACCCACTGCGTCATCTTGACGACGATGGCAGACCGCCTGGAGCTTGTTTCCGTCCGGATCGCGGACATAGGCGCCGTAATAATGGGCGTGATAATGCGGCCTCAGGCCAGGGCTGCCTTCATCGGTGCCGCCATGGGATAGTGCCGCCGCATGGAAGGCATCGACCGCGGCGCGATCAGGCGCGAGAAAGGCCGCGTGCGGTCCATTGCCGGGATGAGCATCACCGCCATCGAACGGGCTGACGATGAACAGCTTGAGACCCGCCAGTTCGCCGAACACGAGCGTACCCGGCAGTTCAAACGGCTGTTTGACGCCCAGCGTGGCCATCACTGGCTCGTAGAAGCGGCGCGCGCGCTCGATATCATCGGTGCCGAAAGTGATGTGACTGAACATCGCCGTCTCCTCCTCAGTCAGCCCATGCCGCATCGTCGAGGTGCAACTCGGCGGCAGGCTTGGCCCCCCAGTCGTCGATTCGCGCCCGCCCGGCGAGCCATAGCCGGCGATGCGGCGGGGCGCCGAGCAAGGCCGCGCCCAGCGCCGTCTCGGCCTGACGGAACGCGACCGTCTTCAACACCCGTCCGTCATCGCCGCTGACGATCGCGCGGACATGGCCATTGCCGACGATATCCGCCTTCACGATGCGCACTGGCCCCGCAACCACGCGCGGCTGAGGCCAACCCATGCCGTACGGCCCGCCGGCATCCATCGCCTGTACCAGCGCAGGGGTGACGCCGCCCGCGGTCAGCAACGCGTCCAGCAGCAGCGCGCGATCGCCGATTGACCGCGTGACGGCCGCGTCGAGCCTTTCCTCGAGGAAATCGGCAAATGCCTCCAGTTGGTCCTCGGCGATCGTGAGGCCCGCCGCCATCGCATGCCCGCCGCCCGCGACGAGCAGGCCGCTGTCCTTGGCGGCCAGCACCGCCGCGCCGAGATCGACGCCCGGAATCGACCGGCCCGATCCCTTGCCGATGCCCTGTTCGTCGAGCGCGATCACCAGCGAGGGCCGCCCGAATTTTTCCTTCAGCCGTCCGGCGACGATGCCGATCACACCGGGGTGCCAGCCGCGCCCGGCCACGACCATTACCGCGCGATTGCCCTTGGCGCTGGCAAGACCCTCGGCGGCATCCTGCACGATCGTCTCGATCGCGCGCCGTTCCTCGTTGAGGCGATCGAGCTCGGCGGCGATGCCGGCGGCCTCGGCCGGATCGCGCGTGGTGAGCAGGCGCACGCCGAGATCGGATTTGCCGACCCGCCCACCCGCATTGATCCGCGGCCCCAGCGCAAAGCCGAGATCGGTCGCGGTCGGCGCGCGCGTCAGCCGTGAGGCGGAGATCAGCGCGTTCAGGCCGATATTGCGCCGCTGCGCCATCACCTTCAGCCCCTGGCTGACAAAGGCGCGGTTGAGCCCCTTGAGCGACGCGACATCGGCCACGGTGCCGAGCGCCACGATATCGAGCAGGTCGAGCAGGCGCGGCTCGGTGCGGCCCTCGAAAAAGCCGCGCGTCCTGAGCAGCCGGACCAGCGCCGCGCCGAGCAGAAAGGCAACACCGACCGCGGCGAGATGGCCGAACGCGGTGCCCTCGGCCTCGTCGAGCCGGTTGGGATTCACCAGCGCATGCGCATAAGGCAAGGCGGCCGCGCATTTATGGTGATCCACCACGATCACGTCCACGCCCGCCACGCGCGCCATCTCCAGCGCCTCGAATGCCTGGGCGCCGCAATCGACCGTGACGATCAGGCTCGCGCCTTCCTCCTTCAGCCGGACGAGCGCTTCGCCCGAGGGGCCGTACCCCTCCATCAGCCGGTCGGGGATATAGGCCCGCGCCTCCAGCCCAAGATCGCGCAGCAACAGGATCATGAGCGCGGCGGAGGTCGCGCCGTCCACGTCATAGTCGCCGAAGATCGCCACTTTCTCGCCGGCCTGGATCGCATCGGCGAGTCGCTCGGCCGCACGGTCCATGTCGCGGAAGATGGAAGGGTCCGGCATGAAGCCGCGGATGCTCGGCGCCTTGTGCGCGTCCAGCGCCTCGCGGGGGCATCCGCGCGACAGCAGCAGCTGAGTCACCAGATCGTCGGGCGAAAAGCCCGGATCGCGCGTGTCGGTTTCCAGCGCGCGCCAGCGCCAGGGTTGGCCAAGGATCGAATGCGAGATGTTGAGTACGGTGTTCACCGGCTTGCTCTCGCACATTTTGCCATGGCTGGAACAGGGGGCGAACGATGAGGGGCCTCAGGAAGGTAGCAGCCGCTCGATCGCAATCGCCGCTGCCTCGGCACCGTTTTCGGGACTGATCAGTGCGCCCACGCGTTCCGCCTCGGCGCGATAGGCCGGCCGGTCGAGCAGGGAGGAGATCATTACGGCCGCCCGGCGTGCGTTGAAGCGCCGCGCCTTGAGGACCTGGCCGATACCCATCTTGCGGATGCGATGCGCATTGTCGGCCTGATCGCCCATATGCGGCACGACCAGTTGCGGCTTGCCCGCGCGCAATGCCTGGCCCGTCGTGCCGATGCCGCCATGGTGGATGATCACTGCGGCCCTGGGGAACAGCGTGGAATGCGGCGCATAGGCGCGCACCAGGATGTTGCCCTCCGACTTCAATTTGGTTTTCTCGCCCGTCAGCAGCACCGCGCGGGCGCCGAGCAGCCTGGCCGTGGCGGCGGCCTCCTCGTAGAAATCGCCGGGTGCATAGACCGCAAACGAGCCGAGCGTGAACACCAGGGGTGGCGGGCCGTCGGCCAGAAAGGCCTCGAGCTCCGGATCGGGCGCCTCGGTCTCGCCGCCCTGGCTGTCATAGACCGGGAAGCCGACGATATCGGTATTGGCTGGCGCGTCCTTCTGGGGTGGGCCGAAGATAGGCGAGTAGCAGCACAGGGTCAGCGCGGTTTCGCGACTGATGTCGAACATCGACGGGTCACAGGCCGGGCTCAGGCCATGATGCGCCCGGACCTCGTCGACCCGCCGGCCATAGCGTAGCCGCATGACCTTGCGGATGACGCCATAGGCAAGCCGATTCCACCTGACCCCGATCGGGCTGCCCGGCCGCTGGATCAGCATCCAGAAATCCGAGGTTTTCGGCGGCGTGTGGACCGAAAGGATGGCCATCGGCTGAAGGATCACCGAGACGAGTGGCACGCGGCGTTTCTCGGCGATGATCGGCGCGCCGAACACGAACAGCGATCCGACGAGTATGTCGGCGCCACCAACTATTTCATCGAGCGCGGCGGTGCTCAATTCGAGCCAGGGCAGCAGCACCTGCTCGAGCAGATAGGTCTGGTCGGCCATGACGCGCTTGACCGCATCGTCCTCGCCCAGGCCCATGCGTTCGCGGATCGCGTCAAAGCTCGGCAGCACGGCGACCGCGTCCAGTCCAGCGGCTTGCGTCTTGGCGACATGATCCTCCGGCACTGCCAGGATGGGATGATGTCCGCGCCGTTTGAGCGCAAGGCCGATCGCCAGGAAAGGATGAAGGTCGCCGAGCGTCCCGACGGTCGTAAGCAGGATTGTACCCATGATCGGCTCGACGACATTCGGCTCGCGCCGCCTTACTGCTTCAGCCAGGCTCCCTCGCGGAACCATTTGGTGACGATGTATTTCGTGCCCTTCACCACTGGCATGCCTTCATGCAAGGTGAATTCGTTCGGGCTGCCGTCTTGATTCATGTTATTCCAAGCGAGCAGCAATCCGCGCTTCGGTGCGACGCGGATACCGGCCTGGGGAAACCAGGTCGCGCCGCCCTCCTCGACATTGTTGAGATAGATCATCGCCGTCCAGGTGCGCTGGCCGCCGCTTGCCTTCATCGCCTCCCAATAATGCTGGCCTTCATGGAAGAAATCGTGATGGGCGCGGAATTGCTGACCGGGCGCGTAGCGCTGCCCCTGCATCGTCTCGCCATTCACGGGGGGAAGGCCGAGCAGGTTGGCGATCGATTCGTCGATCGGCTGAACCTCCGGCGACCAGCGATTCATGTCGCAACTCTCGCTGGTGCGGAAGGTCGTGTCGCCGGATTCGGAGAGCAGGGTGGAGGGCCGGCGGTTCGAGTCGATCAGCCGCATCAGCGCGGTGCACTGTGCCGGGTTCAGGAAATCGAGATGGTAATAGACCTGGGCCTTGTCGATCCTGGCGCGCTTCACCGCCGGATTCGCCTCCAGCCGTTGCGAGACGGTTTCGCCCGCGAGCTTGCGGATCGGGGACGGGCCGCCCGGTTTTTTCGGGACAAGGGGTTTTTTCGAGAACAGGGACATCGCGCCGCAATCTGCCGCTACGCCCCCAAAAAACAAGAGCTCAAAAACAAGGGGTCCGGCGACCATGCCGCCGGACCCCTCGCTTCACCGCATCCTCTTACCAGAAGATGTCGTAGACCGTGTCGACCACCTGGCCGCTATAGACATCGACCAGCAGCGCGTCGTTGTAATAGCGCACCCAGCGATACGGGCCATAGGCCGGCGGCAGGCCGTAATATTCCGGATCGTCGATCCAGTAATTCTGCTCGAACAGGATTGAGTTCAGCGTCAGGCCGATGCTGAAGCGGCGATAGCCATAATCCCAGCCATAGGGCGCGTAATAGCGCGGCAGATGGTAGTTGTTACGGTATTGATTGCGGCGCGACTGCCAGTTGTAGCGATTGTCGCTGCGCCAGCCGCGATTCCAGTTGCGACCGTCATTGCCGTTCCAGCCACCGCCCCGGCCGTTATTGCCACGCCAGTTGCCATCATTGCCGCGACCGTTGTTACCGCGCCAGTTGCCGTCATTGCGACCATCGTTGCCGCGCCCGTCATTGCCACGCACATTGCCGTCGCCGCGGCCGCCATTGTTGCGCCAGTCGCGATTGCCATTGCCCTGGCCCTGCTGCCAGTCGCCACGGCCACCGGGGCGGCCGCCATTGGCCTGGGGCTGTTGCGGCTGCTGGGGCTGGACGGCCGCCCCGCCGTTCCGCCAGTCGACGCGGTTGCCGCCACGGAAATCCGGACGGCCGGTGGGGTTGCCGGGGGCCGCCTGCGGGTTGAACTGCGGGCGTTGCGGTTGCGGTTGCGCCTGACCCTGCTGCTGCGGCGCGCGGCCCTGCCAATTGCCACGGCCCCGGTCGCCGCCCCAGCCGCCGCCATTATTGGCGGGGCGCTCGGCGCGGGGCTGCTGCGGCGCAGGCTGTTGTTGTGGCTGTTGCTGCGGGCGCTGGAAATCCGGGCGCGCCTGGCGCTGCTCGGCGCCGCGGTCCCCACCGCGATCCTGACGGTCCGCGTCGCGCGCATAGGCGGTCGCCGGCACGATGGCCGCCGTCGCCGCCAGAAGCGCGATGATAAAAGAAGTACGCATCTTAGTCCTTCCGGTACGCGGGCGCATGATTGGCCCGAACGATGCATCGCTTTTGCACTATTGGCGATGAGCCGTTTCTGAATTGCGGCGACAGCATTGCGAAAGGATTCAGCGCTGCTCTCGTCCGCCCGGCGTCAGCGCCGGGACGAGCCTTGCCGCGCTCGCGGGGTCGATGCCGGGCGAGGCGCCGGCATCGATCGTTTCGTCGCCGCGCTGGATGCGCGCGGCGCGCATCACGGCCTCGACGACGCGCGGATAGACGCCGCACCGGCACAGATTGGTGATCGCGCTTTTGATATCCTCCTCGGACGGATTCCTGTTCTTCTTGATCAGCACCGCGGCGGCCATGACCATGCCGGGAATGCAGAAACCGCATTGCGGCACATTCCCGGCGATCCAGGCGAGCTGCACGGGATGGGTGCGTTCGCGTGACAGGCCTTCGATGGTGGTGACGAAGCTGCCCTCGATCGCGCCGATCGTCGCCTGGCAGGATCGCACCGCCTCACCGTCGATATCGACCGTGCAGGCGCCGCATTCGCCATTGCCGCAGCCATATTTGGTGCCCGTCAGGTTGGAGGCGTCGCGCAGCGCCCAGAGCAGGGGCGTCTTCGGATCCATTTTATATTCGACGGGCTGGTTGTTGACGGTGAAGCGGGTCATGCCAGCAGCTTAGGGCAAAGGCCGGTATTGGGAAACGGCGTGTTTCCGGGCGCGCGATTGCGATGGGACAGGGCAGGGCCGATATCCCGTGCATGACACTTCCCACACTCTTCGTGCCGCATGGCGGCGGCCCCTGCTTCTTCATGGATCCGGCCGGCGGCCCGCCCGATCCGATGTGGCGGCCAATGCAGGCGTATCTCGCCGGCCTGATCGCGTCACTGCCCGAGCGGCCCAAAGCGATCCTGATGGTCTCCGGTCATTGGGAGGAGCAGGAGGTGACTGTCCATGCCGGCAATGGCCAGCCGTTGCTGTACGATTATTACGGCTTTCCCGAACACACCTACCATCTGCACTGGGATGCGCCAGGCGCGCCCGATGTCGCGCGCCGAGCCGAGGCGCTGCTCGAACATGCCGGCTTCCCGGTGCGCGAGGAGAAGGCGCGGGGCTGGGACCACGGCGTGTTCATCCCGATGATGGTCGCGGTGCCCGGCGCGGATATCCCGCTGGTCCAGCTGTCGCTGCGCAAGGATCTCGATCCCGCAGCGCATATCGCCATCGGCCGTGCCCTGGCCCCGCTGCGCGACGAAGGCGTGCTGATCGTCGGGTCGGGCATGAGCTTCCACAACCTGCGCGCCCGTGGCGCGCAGGTCACGCCGGTAGCGGACGAATGGGACGCCGCGCTGACGGCGGCCGTGACCGATCCTGATCCTGCGGCACGTGCGGATCGTGTGGCGCGCTGGGAGGAGCTGCCTCATGCGCGGTTCGCGCATCCCGAGGCGGAGCATCTGCTGCCGCTGATGGTCGCGCTCGGCGCGGGCGGTGACGGGCCTGCGGTGCGCGACTATGCCGATCATGTGCTCGGCTGGGCGGTGTCGGGCTACAGGTTCGGCTAGAGTTCCTCCCCGGAACGGGGAGGGGGACCACGAAGTGGTGGAGGGGCTTGGAGCGAGGCCACGTCGCCGCGCTCCAAGCCCCTCTACCGCCCGCTGAAGAAGCGGGCGGTCCCCCTCCCCCGGTTCCCGGGGGAGGAATAGAAGGATCAGTTCCGCCAGCTCGTGTCGATCTTGTCGACCAGGCGCACCATTGCCTCGAAATCGGCCTTGCCCGGCCCGCCGGGGATCGAGACCTGGTGCAGGTCGCGCTGGTGCACCGCGACCACTTCGGGCGGCACTTCGATCGGCGTGCCCATGCCGGCGGTCGCGACCTGGATCTCGCAGGCGCGCTGCAGCGACCAGTGCTTGATAAAGGCCTCGGGCAGGGTCCGGCCCATCACCAGGATGCCGTGGTTCTTCAGCAGCATCACGCGCTTGTCGCCGAGATGCTCGAGCAGCCGCTCGCCCTCCTCGTCGCGCACCGTCACGCCCTCGAAGTCATGATAGGCGATCTGGCCGATGAAGTTGCATGCGTAGAAGTTCGTCGCGCGCAGCCCGCCTTCGACCGAGCTGACCGCCATGCCCGCGGTGGTGTGGGTGTGCATGATGCAATCCGCGTCGGGCAGGTGCCGGTGGAACAGCGCGTGCTGGACGAAGCCCGCCCGGTTCACCGGATAGGGATTGTCGTCGAGCTTGTTGCCGTCGATGTCGATCTTGACCAGGGTCGAGGCCGTGACCTCGCTGAAATGCAGCCCGAACGGGTTGATCAGGAACGCGCCTTCCTCGCCCGGGATCTTCAAGGTGATGTGGTTGTAGATCATCTCGGACCAGCCGAGCATCGCGAACACGCGGTAGCAGGCGGCGAGCTGCTGGCGCGCCTCCCATTCGGCTTCGCTCATCTGCGAATTGCGAAGGACGGCGGTGGCCATGGCGCTTTCTCCTATGGGTTCTTCTTTGCAACCCATATCGCATGACGGCGCGAGACAGGCAAATCTTTCGGTCCGCCGGGATCGATCCTCGGGAAGATATGGGACACCAGCATGTCCCATATCTGTCGATCATAATTTCAGAATATTATATTGAATATCAATAGTTTGATGAAGTTTGCTCTCATCGAGATCCGTGAAGTCAGGGGGGATCGTTTCGCGCATGATACAATGCGCCATGGCAATCTATGCGGCGCCCATTGCCCCCGCCTCGTGCAGCGCGGCGATCTCATCTTCGGAAAAGCCGTAGTCGGCCAGTATCGTGTCGGACTCGGCCGGACCGGCCATCACCGGGGGCACGGTGTCGCTGACTGAATAGCGTGGGGCAGGGGCCGGCTGGAGCACGCCGCCGGCTTCCACGAAAGTGCCCCGCGCGCGATTATGCGGGTGCGCCGCCGCGTCGTCGAAGCCGAGCACCGGCGCGAAACATGCCTCGTGCCCGGCAAAGGCCTCGACCCACTCGGCCTGCGACCGTTCCCGGAACCGTCGCGCCAGGTCGGCCGTCAGCGTCGGCCACATGGCGGGCGCGAACTGCGCGTCCCATTCCGCGCCGTCGAGGCTCATCACCGCGCGCAAGGCCTTGTAGAATTGCGGCTCGATCGCCCCGATCGCCACCCATTTGCCGTCAGCGGTCTCATAGCTGTCGTAGAAATGCGCGCCGCCATCGAGCAGGTTGGTGCCGCGCGCGTCGCCCCAGCGGCCCATGGCGCGGAACCCCCACATCATGCTCATCAGCAGCGCGGAGCCGTCGGTCATCGCGCAATCGACCACCTGGCCGCGCCCGGTCGCCTGCGCCTGCAGGATCGCGGCAAGCATGCCGAAGGCGAGCATCATGCCGCCGCCGCCAAAGTCGCCGACCAGGTTGATCGGCGCGACCGGCTTGCCGCCCACCTCGCCAAAGGCATGGAGCGCGCCCGAGATCGCGATGTAATTGATGTCATGCCCGACATCGGCCGCCATCGGCCCGGTCTGCCCCCATCCGGTCATACGGCCATAGACGAGCCCCGGATTGTCGGCGAGCAGTACCTCGGGGCCAAGACCCAGCCGCTCCATCACGCCGGGCCGGAAGCCCTCGATCAGGCCGTCACAGCCCTGTGCAAGCCGCCGTACGGCAAGCACCGCCTCGGGCTTCTTCATGTCGAGTTGAATCACGCGGCGGGAGCGCAGCAACGGATCCTTCGCCGCCACCGAGAAACCACCGCCGTCGCCCGGCCGCTCGATCCGGATCACTTCGGCACCGTGATCGGCGAGCATCATCGCGCAGAACGGGCCGGGGCCAATCCCCGCCATTTCGAGGATGCGCAAGCCAGCCAGAGGTCCGCTCATAAGGGGTCGTCCTGTCCCAGCATCGGCGCGGCGCGCTCGAGCGCGAGCGATGCATCCGAAAAGCGGATCGGCGTGCGCAGCCCCGGGATGGCCATGCCGTCCCGGTCGAGCGTCAGCGCCATGCCGCGATGGACGATCTGCGGATCGGCAAAGGCCTGGGCCACCGAGTTGATCGGGCCCGCGGGCACCCCCACGGCTTCGAGCGTCGCCAGCAAGGCGTTGCGTTCGTGCCGCGACGTCGCCTCCCGGATCGCCGCGAACAGCGGCTCGCGACATTCGAGCCGCCCGGCATTGGTCGCGAAGCGCGGATCGGCCCGGAGCGCATCCAGCCCGAGCGCGTCGCAGAAGCGGACGAACTGTCCGTCATTGCCCACCGCGAGGATGAACCATCCGTCGCTGGTCGGGAAAACCGCATAGGGCGAGACGTTGAGATGCGCATTGCCGAGCCGCGGCGGCGTCACGCCGCTGACGAAATAGTTCATCGCCTGGTTGGCGAGCACGCCGACCATGGTGTCGAACAGCGCCATGTCGATCTGCTGCCCGCGCCCGGTCTTTTCGCGCTGGGCGAGCGCGGCCTGAATCGCGATCACCGAATAGAGCCCGGTCATGATGTCGGCGAACGCCACCCCGACCTTTTGCGGCGCGCCGTCCGGTTCGCCGGTCAGGTCCATGATGCCGCTCATGCCCTGGATGATGAAGTCGTAGCCCGCACGGCTCGCATAGGGCCCGTCCTGGCCGAAGCCGGTGATCGAGCAATAGACCAGCCGCGGGTTGATCGCGCTGAGGCTCGCATAATCGAGGCCGTATTTGGCGAGTCCGCCGACCTTGAAATTCTCGATCAGCACATCGGCATCGGCGACCATGCGCCGCACCTCGGCCTGGCCTTCCGCCGTGCGGAAATCGAGGACGACCGATTTCTTGCCGCGATTGGTCGCATGGAAATAGCCGGCGTCGCGGCTGCCGTCGGGGTTGTCGATAAAGGGCGGTCCCCAGGTGCGGGTATCGTCGCCCTCGGGGCTTTCGACCTTGATCACCTCGGCGCCGAGATCGGCCAGGGTTTGCCCCGCCCAAGGGCCGGCGAGGATGCGGGCGAGTTCGATGACCTTGAGGCCTGTGAGGGGAGGGGTGTTCACTCCTTGTGCTCCCGCGAAGGCGGGAGCCCACCCTGGGCTCCCGCCTTCGCGGGAGCACAAAGGAGGACGCCCCTCAAAACGCCGCGATCCCCGTGATCGCGCGGCCGAGGATCAGCGCATGGACGTCATGCGCGCCCTCATAGGTGTTGACCGTCTCCAGGTTCATCAGATGGCGCATGACCTGATATTCGCCCGAGATGCCGTTGCCGCCATGCATGTCGCGGCTCGCCCGCGCGATATCGAGTGCCTTGCCGACATTATTGCGCTTCACGATCGAGATCATCTCGGGCGCGAACCGGCCGGCGTCGATCAGCCGCCCGACCCGAAGGCTGGCCTGCAGCCCCAGCGCGATCTCGGTCTCCATGTCGGCCAGCTTCTTCTGGTAGAGTTGGTTCGCCGCGAGCGGCTTGCCGAACTGGGCCCGGTCGAGCCCATATTGCCGCGCCGCATGGAAGCAGAACTCGGCGGCACCCATCGATCCCCAGCTGATCCCGTAGCGCGCGCGGTTGAGGCAGCCGAACGGCCCCTTCAGGCCCTGCACGTCGGGCAGCAGCGCCTCCTCGCCGACCTCGACATCGTCCATCATCACCATGCCGGTGATCGAGGCGCGCAAGCTCAGCTTGCCCTCGATCTTCGGCGTGCTGAGGCCCTTCATGCCCTTTTCCAGCACGAAGCCGCGAATGCCGCCGCCATGCTCGTCGGACTTGGCCCAGATGATGAAGACGTCGGCGATCGGCGCGTTGGAGATCCAGGTCTTGGAGCCCGAGATCCGATAGCCGTGGGCGGTCTTCACCGCTCGCGTTTTCATGCCCCCGGGGTCGGAGCCGGCATCGGGCTCGGTCAGGCCGAAACAGCCGATCCATTCGCCGCTCGCCAGTTTGGGCAGGTACTTGCGCTTCTGCTCCTCGGATCCGTACGCGTAGATCGGATACATCACGAGGCTCGACTGGACGCTCATCATCGACCGGTAGCCCGAATCGACTCGCTCCACTTCGCGCGCGACCAGGCCGTACGCCACATAGGATGCACCGACGCCGCCATATTCCTCCGGCACGGTCGGCCCGAGCAGACCGAGCTCGCCCATCTCGCGGAAGATCGATTCGTCGGTGGTCTCGTTGGCAAAGGCGTCGATGATGCGCGGGGCGAGCTTGTCCTGGGCATAAGCCCGCGCCGAATCGCGGATCATCCGCTCGTCATCTTCGAGCTGATCGTCGAGGAAAAAAGGGTCCGCCCAGTCGAATGCGCCCATGCCGGCCATGTAATGTCTCCTTGCGGCCCCGCTGCCAGCAGGGAAATGGGTTTGCAACCACTCCCGTTCGTCCTGAGTAGCCGCTGAGCCTGTCGAAGCGGCGTATCGAAGGACAAGCGTTACCCCGCTCCAACCCTGCTTCGATACGGGCCTTCGACTTCGCTCAGTCCCTACTCAGCACGAACGGGTAGAGGATGTCACAAATCGAGCACGCGATCGTCGAACAGCCCGAAGGCCAGGGTCGAGGCGTAGAAGGCGACGGCCCTCTCGCGCGGCATGGTGCTTGCCCATTTACGCATGTCGAAGGCCGCATTCTGCAGCGCCATCAGCGCCTGCGACGCGACCAGCGCATCGACCGGGCGAATCGATCCTTCCGCGATGCCGTCCATCATCGTGCCGGCATAGCGCCGCGCGATCCGGTTGGAGCGCTCGACCATCGCGCGTCGCACGGTGCGCGGCAGGCCCGACAATGCCGTGGTGCGCAGGAGCGGCCCGCGCTCGGAGAATTGCACGTCGAGCAGGGTCGCGATCGTGCCCGTCAACCGCTGCCAATGGCTCCCGCCGCGCTCGTCGGCGAGCTGCTGGGCATCGGCGATCGTGTCGAAGCTGCGCTTGTAACAGGCGATGACCAGGTCATCCTTGGCATCGAGATGATGGTAGAAGCTGCCCTTGGTCACGTTCAGCTCGGATGCGATCTTCTGCACCGAGGCGCCGCGATAGCCGAGCTCGTTGATCAGCCGGGTCGCCGCGAGCAGGAAGGCCTCGCGCCCCGGCTCGGGTTCTTCATGCTCGAGGTTGATCAGCGCGGGCGCCCAATTCTGGTTCGGGCCCGCGATGCCGTGCTCGAACACATCCATCAGCCGTTCCTCGATCCGGCCGAACTGGTCGAGCTCGTACCGGACGAGCCAGAGCGGCAGCCAGAAGGTGTTCTCCAGCAGGACATGCGCGCGCGCGCCGTGCAGGTCTGTCTCGGCGCGGTTGGCGGCAGGCCCCCACAGGCTGCGAGTCGTGCGGAACACCCGCTGCCAGCCCGCCAGCAGGCGGCCGCGCACCGGCTCCTCCATCGCGCGCAGATCGGAGAGCACGGCAAAGGCCTGCTCCTCGCCGCGCTCGATCCTGGCGAAGCGCTCCATGTTGAGCGCCAGGTAATGCGCGACTCGCGCCTGCGGCGTCGGCTTTTGCTGCGATTCGTCGAGCATCGCCTGAAGCCGGTCGAGCGTATGCTCGAAACAGGCAGCGGCGAGATCTTCCTTGCGCTTGAAATAATAAGTGACGCTGGTGGTGTTGAGCCCCACGCGCCGCGCCACGTCGGCGAAGGTCATGCCCTTCGCGCTCTGTTCGTTGATCGCTTCGGCGGCGGCGGCGAGAATCGCATCCCGCTTGGCGCGGAACCGCTTCGTGCCTGCCTCCTCCTCCCCCTGGACGTCTTCGGCAGCCTGCATGAGTGAAACTGTAACATCTTCTTTTCGAAGAGACAGTGTTTTTTCTGCGGGCCGGTTCGACTGCGATTTCGGCCGCAAAGGCGCTTTACCGAAAACGCGGTACGGTCTAACGGCCATGGAAAGAGCGATGGAGGATGCACCATGGATTTCACGCTGAGCGAGCGCGAGACCTATTTTCGGGACCGCGTAAAGACCTTCATCGACCAGAATATCCGGCCCCGGCAGGATGAGTATCACCGGCAGGAGCAGGAGGGCGAGCGTTGGAAGGTCATTCCCGTCATCGAGGAGATGAAGGTCAAGGCGCGCGAGGCCGGCCTGTGGAATTTCTTCATGCCGCCGCATTCCGGCCAGAGCCATGTCGACGACAGTTTCGCATTCGAGGGCACGCAGCTCACCAACCTCGAATATGCGCTCTGCGCCGAGGAGATGGGCAAGGTCGGCTGGGCGTCGGAATGCTTCAACTGCTCCGCGCCCGACACCGGCAATATGGAAGTGTTCCATCGCTACGGCACGCGCGAACAGAAGGAGCGGTGGCTCAGGCCCTTGATGAACGGCGAGATTCGTTCCGCCTTCCTGATGACCGAGCCGGCGGTCGCCTCGTCCGATGCGACCAACATCCAGACCTCGATGGTCCGCGATGGCGACGACTATGTGATCAACGGCACGAAATGGTGGTCCTCGGGCGTGGGCGATCCGCGCTGCAAGGTCGCGATCGTCATGGGCAAGACCAACCCGGAGAGCTCGCGCCACAGCCAGCAGAGCCAGGTCCTGGTCCCGCTCGACGCACCCGGCGTGACGATCAAGCGCATGCTTTCGGTTTACGGGTATGATCACGCACCACATGGGCATGGCGAAGTCGAGCTCAGGGATGTGCGGGTTCCGGTGGATAATCTGCTGCTCGGCGAAGGCCGTGGATTCGAGATCGCGCAGGGCCGTCTCGGGCCGGGCCGCATCCATCATTGCATGCGCACGATCGGCGTCGCCGAGGTCGCGATCGAGGCGATGGCCAAGCGCCTGCTCAGCCGCGTCGCCTTCGGCAAGCGCATCGCCGACCATTCGATCTGGGAGCAGCGCATCGCCAAGGCGCGCATCGATATCGAGATGACGCGCCTGCTGTGCCTCAAGGCAGCCGATATGATGGACAAGGCGGGCAACAAGTCCGCCCAGCTCGAGATCGCGATGATCAAGGTCGCGGCGCCCACCATGGCGCTGCAGATCCTCGACGATGCGATCCAGGCGCATGGCGGCGGCGGCGTCAGCCAGGATTTCGAGCTCGCCCATGCCTGGGCCGCGATGCGCACCCTGCGCTTCGCCGACGGGCCGGACGAAGTGCACAACCGCGCCATCGCGCGCAACGAGTTCGGGAAATATGCCGAGTTCAAGGCGGACCGGCCGTCGAGCGGCGAACTCGGCGTTTCGCGCTAGGCGTCGCCCCGGCGGAGGCCGGGGCCGCTTCCTTACGAAGCTCGCCCGAAGCACATAGCGGCCCCGGCCTGCGCCGGGGCAACGAAGGAAGAGAATGAAAGCTGCCGTCCTTTTCGAGCCGAAGACCGAGCTGCAGATCGAGGATATCTCGGTCTCCAATCCGGGCCCGCGCGAAGTGCTGATCCGCACGGTGGCGGTCGGTGTCTGCCGGTCGGACCTGCATTTCGTCGACGGCGCCTTTCCGCATCCCGTGCCGACCGTGCCGGGGCATGAGGCGGCCGGCATCATCGAGGCGGTCGGCAGCGACGTCGCGCATCTGAAGGTCGGCGATCATGTCATCACCTTCTTCACCGTGTTCTGCGGCAGCTGCGAGATGTGCGTCACCGGCCGCCCGTCCTTGTGCGTCGATCCCTCGACGCGCCGCGCCAAGGATGCGCCGCCGCGCCTCAGCCTGAAGGACGGCACCCCGCTCGCGCCGTTCCTCAATCTCTCCGCCTTTGCCGAGATGATGCTGGTGCACGAAAATGCGTGCGTCGCGATCTCGAAGGACATGCCGCTCGATCGTGCGGCGCTGCTCGGCTGCGCGGTGATCACCGGGGCGGGATCGATCTTCAACGACAGCCGGCTTCGCCCCGGCGAGACGGTAGCGGTGATCGGCTGTGGCGGCATCGGCCTCGCCGCGGTCAATGCGGCGAAGATCGCCGGCGCCGGCCAGATCATCGCGATCGATCCGGTGCCGGACAAGCGCGCCCTTGCCGAGAAGCTGGGCGCGACTCACGCGCTCGACGCGATGGACCCCGATCTCGCCAAGAAGGTGATCGGCATGACCGGCGGCGGCGTGCATTATGCGATCGAGGCAGTCGGGCGCTCCAACACCGCGGAGCTCGCCTGGACGATCCTGCGCCGCGGCGGCACGGCGACGATCCTCGGCATGATCGCGCCTGGCAACAATGTCAGCATCGCCGGCCCGACCTTCCTCACCGGCAAGAAGCTCCAGGGCTCGCTGCTCGGCTCGACTCGCTTCCCGATCGACATGCCGCGGCTCGTCCAGCTCTATCTCGACGGCAAGCTCGATCTCGACACCATGGTCGCCGAGCGGATCAGGCTAGAGGACATCAACCACGCCTTCGCCAATCTGCGCACCGGCGACACGGTGCGCTCGGTGATCGAGTTCAGCTGATGGTCGAGGCCCCTCAGAACGCTTCCCAGAACGCCGACGTCACCATGGTCGGCACGATCCCGGTGCCGGCAGATGATATGATCGATCCGCGTGCGGTCGAGCGCTGGATGGCCGAACATACGCCGGGCTTTGTCGGCCCGGTGACGTTGTCGAAGTTCAAGGGCGGCCAGTCCAACCCGACCTACCGCGTCGACACGCCGGGCAGGAGCTATGTCCTGCGCCGCCAGCCTTTCGGCAAGCTGCTGCCCTCGGCGCACGCGGTCGACCGGGAATATCGGCTGATCGCCGGACTGCACCCGACCGGCTTCCCGGTGCCGGCGCCCTTCGGCCTGTGTGACGATCCCGAGGTGATCGGCTCGATGTTCTACATCATGGAGCTGGTCGAAGGCCGTAACCTGTGGGACGGCTCGCTGCCCGGCATGGCGCCCGAGGGACGGCGCGACATCTACAACGCGATGGTCGATACGCTCGCCGCGCTCCACAACACCGATTATGTCGCGGCCGGCCTCGGCGAATATGGCAAGCCCGGCAATTATTTCGAACGCCAGGTCGCGCGCTGGACCAAGCAATATCGTGCGTCCGAGACCGAGCATATGCCCGAGGTCGAGGCGCTGATCGACTGGCTGCCGCGCACCTTGCCGGAGCAGACGCGCACCTCGATCGTGCATGGCGACTATCGCATCGACAACATGATCTTCGCGGGGGGCGAGGCGCGGGTGATCGCGGTGCTCGACTGGGAATTGTCGACCCTGGGCGACCCGCTCGCCGACTTTTCCTATTTCCTGATGAACTGGGTCACGCAGCCCGAAGGCCGCTCGGGCGTGATGGGGCTGGCCGGGCCGGAGACGGGCATCCCGACGATCGAGGACATGGTCGCGCGCTATTGCACCGCGACGAAGCGCGACGGCGTGCCCCAGCTCGACTGGTATTTCGCGTATAATCTGTTCCGCCTGACCGGGATTGTCCAAGGCATCAAGAAACGCATCGTCGACGGCACTGCCTCGAGCGCCCAGGCGGCAAAGACCGCCGAGCGTGTGCCGGGACTGGCGGCCGCGGCCTGGGGGTTTGCCCAGAAGGCGGGGGCCTGACCAATAGGACGCGCAAACCTGTTCGTGCTGAGCTTGTCGAAGCACTGTACTTCTTGCGGCGCAGGGAAAGAAAGAACAGCCCTTCGACAAGCTCAGGGCGAACGGATGTGAGGATGTCAATGAGCCAGTTCGATCTGACCGGAAAGGTCGCCATCATCACCGGCTCGTCCAAGGGCATCGGCAAGGCCAGCGCGGTCGAGCTGGCCGAGCATGGCGCGAAGATCGTCATCTCCAGCCGCAAGCAGGATGCCTGTGACGAGGTCGCCGCCGAGATCAACGCGCGGTACGGCGAGGGCACCGCGATCGCGGTGGCGGCGAACATCTCGGACAAGGCCGGGCTGCAGAACCTGGTCGACGAAACACGCGCTGCCTTCGGCCAGATCGACGTGCTGGTCTGCAACGCCGCGTCCAACCCCTATTACGGTCCGCAGGAAGGCATCGCGGACGACCAGTTCCGCAAGATCCTCGACAATAATATCGTGTCCAACCACTGGCTGATCTCGATGGTCGCGCCGGAGATGCGCGCGCGACGGTCGGGCTCGATCATCATCATTTCCTCGATCGGCGGCTTGCGCGGATCGCCGGTGATCGGCGCCTATTGCATCTCCAAGGCGGCCGACATGCAGCTCGCCCGCAACCTCGCGGTCGAATATGGGCCGGACAATGTGCGCGTGAACTGCATCGCCCCGGGGCTGATCAAGACCGATTTCGCCCGCGCGCTGTGGGAGGACGAGAAGCTGGCCGAGCGACGCAATGCGACGACACCGCTGCGCCGCATCGGCAATCCCGAGGAGATTGCCGGCGGCGTGGTGTTCCTCGCCTCGACTGCGAGCGCGTTCATGACCGGTCAGACGATCGTGATCGATGGCGGCGTGACGATCTAGCGTCGCCCCGGGCCTGGTCGGGTTGATGCCGTGTAAGGTTCTGCTTCCCCGGCGAAGGCCGGGGCCCAGGTGGGAAGGTTGATGTAACGAAGCGCGGCATCAGTCAGCATCGTCCCCCAACTGGGCCCCGGCCTTCGCCGGGGAAGAGCGAGGTTTTGTGAGTTCAGTGCGGGCGGCCCCAGGGTTGAATATCAAAGGCCGGGCCAGCCGCCCGGCGGATGCCGCGACAAGTTCGGCATGACGGAGGAAGAGACATGGCAAGGTTCACCGGCAAATCGATCATCGTCACCGGCGCCGGCTCGGGCATCGGGCGCGCTGCGGCGCTGCTTTTCGCCAGCGAAGGCGGGCGAGTGCTCGCCGCCGATATCACGGACGCGGTCGACGAGACCGCCGACATGATCGACAAGGCCGGCGGTACCGGCCACGCCATCCGGATCGATGCGGGCAATGAGGAAGACGTGATCCGTGCCGTCGCGGTCGCCTGCGAATATTATGACGGGCTCGACGTGATGTTCGCCAATGCCGGCATTTCGGGCGGCATGGCCAATATCTTCGACACGGATGTCGCGCTGATCACCGAGGTGCTGCGCGTCAACCTGATCGGGCCCTATCTGGCGATCAAGCACGCCGCGCCGAAGATCGCCGAGCGCGGCGGCGGGGCGATCGTGCTGACCGCGAGCGTCGCCGGCATTCGCTCGGGCGCCGGCAGCCCGGCCTATTCGGCGTCCAAGGCAGGCGTGATCAACCTGGCGATGGTTTCCGCCCAGCAGCTTTCGGGATCGAACGTGCGGGTCAACGCGATCTGCCCCGGCCTGACCGAGACCGGCATGACCAAGCCCACCTTCGATTATGCGCGCGAGGCCGGGAAGATGGACCGGGTCGGCCGCCTCAACCCGCTGCGCCGCGGCGCCCAGCCCGAGGAACTGGCCAGGGTCGCCGCCTTTCTCGCCTCGGACGATGCCAGCTATGTCAACGGTCAGGCACTGGCGGTCGATGGGGGACTCTCGTCCAGCCACCCGGTGATTCGCCAGGAATATGGCAAGACCGCAGTCTAGCCTCATTCGCAGCGTTGGTGCCGTCGCGTTGAAACCGGCCATCTTTGCGCAGTGCAGCAAAAAATGTATAGAGGCGGTGGTTGGTACTGATTCGCGGCCCGCATATTTCTTGGCCTGATGTCGGGAACCACCAAGCGTCTCCATTGGTAGATGCCCTAATATCGACTCCGCGACTGGTGTTTAGTGGGCGAATCCCACAGCCGGTACGGTTGCGGTGGGGCGTGCCGACAGTTTGCGCCACCCGGTTTCATGTCCCGTTCATCGCCAAGTGAAGAGATTTGCCAGCCATGATGACAGTGCACGCCAATGATCCCGATCACGGCCCGCTCAGTGCCCCGGAAAGGGATGCGTTGCGCGCGCTGCATGGCGGCTGGTCCTTCGGTGTGGACGCGCAGGCCGAGCGGAGCCTCGAGCAGCGCGGCCTGATCGAGGTCGGCAACTGGCAGGTCGGCGTGCTCGTCTTTCACGAAATGCCTTTCCTCACCGAACATGGGGCGCGGATCGCCGCGCGGCTGGCCGAGGAACAGGAAGCGGTCAGCGGTCGCCGCCGGCTTCCGCCGGGTTTCTCGCTGATCGAGGGTGGCCTGAACTGAGCCACCGAACAGGGGGCTATTCGCGCAGCCGCATCAGCCCTTCCTGCGCCACGCTCGCCACCAGCCGCCCGTCGCGGCTGTAGATGCGGCCGCGGTTGAAGCCGCGGGCATGGCCGGCCCAGGGGCTGTCGCAGGAATAGAGCAGCCAGTCGTCGGCGCGGAATTCCTCATGCAGCCACAGCGCATGGTCGAGGCTGGCGGTCTGCACATTGTGCGTCATCCAGTTGATCCCGTGCGCCAGCATCGACGTGCCGAGCAGCGACATGTCCGATGCATAGGCGAGGATCGCGCGGTGCATCGCCGCATCGTCGCCGATCGGCGCGACCAGCCGGAACCAGCTATCCTGTTTCGGCTCCTGCTTGACCGGCTTGAACCAGCTGCGCGGATGCACCGGCCGGATTTCGATCGGCCGCGACCGCAGCATGTGGCGCCGGAACTTCTCCGGAATCTCGTCGATCATGTCGCGGCGGAGCTCGACATCCGATTTCAGCTCGTCGGGCCCGGGCACGTCGGGCATCTGGTCCTGATGGTGCAGCCCTTCCTCCGGCACCTGAAAGCTTGCCGCCATGTTGAGGATCGGCTGGCCCTGCTGCATCGCGATCACGCGCCGCGTCGCGAAGCTGCGCCCTTCGAAATCGCGCACCACACGGAAGATGATCGGGAAATCCTCATTTCCCGGCCGCATGAAATAGGCGTGCAGCGAGTGCGCCATCTTGGGCGCATCAGTCGATCGCTGCGCCGCCTGCAGCGCCTGCGCGATCACCTGCCCGCCGAACACGCGCCCCACGCCGCCCGGCTGGCGCTTGCCACGATAGAGATCGGTATCGATCTCCTCGATTTCGAGCAGGTCTACCAGGCCTTGCGCGAGGGCGTCGGGCGGCATGTCGGGCGGGGTGTTGAGGTCCATGGGTCTCACCTAAACCGTTCGCCCTGAGCTTGTCGAAGGGCTGCCCTTTTCCCGGGCGAAAGAAAGAACAGTGCTTCGACAAGCTCAGCACGAACGGAAAGCGTCAATAGCCCGCCGCGCGCGCGAGCTTGTCGGCGTGGAAGTTTGCATCGCCGAACATCTCGGCGAGCACGCGGGCACGCTTCATGTAGAAGCCGATGTCATATTCGTCGGTCATGCCGATGCCTCCATGCATCTGCACGCCTTCCTGCACGCTGAGGGTGGTGGCAAGGGCGGTCATCGCCTTTGCGACTGACACCGCTGCATCCGCCTTTTCGTCGCCGGCGTCGAGCAGCTGCTGCGCCTTGAGCACGGCGGCGCGGGCCACCTCCATCTCCGAGTAGAGATGCGCCGCCCGGTGCTGCAGCGCCTGGAAGCTGCCGATGGTCACGCCGAACTGCTTGCGCTCCTTGAGATAGGAGACGGTCATGTCCATCGCCCCGCCGCCGACGCCGAGCAACTCGGCCGAGGCGCCGGTACGCCCCGCCGCGAGCAGCCGCGCGAGCGGATCGCGACCGGCATCGACCTCGCCGATCACGGCGTCGGCGGTCAGCTCGACGCCGTCGAATTCGAGTCGCGCGGCGATGCTGGAGTCGGCCAGCCGCTCCGCTTCGGCGGTCAGCCCCGCCGCGCCCTTCTCGACCGCGAACAGGGTGATGCCGTTCGCATCGTCCGCCGAACCGGCCGTGCGCGCGGCGACGATGATCAGATCGGCGATATGGCCGTGCGTGACGAACTGTTTTTTGCCCGACAGCCGGAAGCCATTGCCCGACCGCTCCGCCTTCAGCGCGACGCTGTCGCGATGCTTGGCGCTTTCGTCGATCGCCAGCGCGGCGACGGTCTCGCCGGCGAGGATGCCGGGAAACCAGCGCCCCGCTTGCGCGCTGCCCTTCAACGCCTCGACTGCCGCAATGGCGGTGGAGAGGAACGGGGAGGGGGAGAGGTTGCGGCCGATCTCCTCCAGCACGATCCCGGCATCGACATGGCCGAGCCCGAGCCCGCCATCATCCTCGCCGATCAGGATGCCGGTGAAGCCCATCTCGGCAAAGCTCTTCCACAAGTCGCGCGAGAAGCCCGCCGTGTTCTTGTCGTCGCGCAGCTTGCGCATATGCGAGACCGGGGCATGCTCCGCCACGAAATCGCGGGTGGTGTCCCGGAGCATCGTCTGTTCGTCGTTGAGATAGAGAGGCATTCAAAACTCCCTCTCCCCTCTGGGGAGAGGGCCGGGGAGAGGGGCAGTCTCTCGCGTCCGGCCCGATTGGTGAAATGTCTGGACTGCCCCTCTCCCAACCCTCTCCCCAGAGGGGAGAGGGCTCTTTGTCAGCTGCTCGGCAAATCCAGGATCCGCTTGGCGATAATGTTGAGCTGCACCTCGCTGGTGCCGCCCTCGATCGAATTCGCCTTGGTCCGCAGCCATGCCCGCGCACCCGCGCCGCCCGACGATCGCTCGCTCTCCCATTCGAGCGCGTCCGATCCGCCCGCCGCCATCATCAGTTCGTGCCGGCTCTTGTTCAGCTCGGTGCCGTAATATTTCATCATGCTCGGCTGTGCCGGATGCGCTCGCCCTGCCTTCAGCTCGTCGATGAAGCGCTCGGACATGCTGCCGAATGCCTTGGACCGCACCTCGAAGAGCGCGATGCTCGCCCGCAGCAGCGGATCGGCGAGCCGCCCGTCATGATCGAGCCCGACCGTCGCGATCGCGCCGTCGATCAGCGGATTGCCGCCGACCGAGCCGAGCCCCATGCCCGAGATCATCTCGCGCTCATGCCCAAGCAGATATTTGGCGACGTCCCAGCCCTTGTTCTCGTCATGCACGCGCTGCGCCTTGGGCACCTTCACATTGTCGAAAAAGGTCTCGCAAAAGGGCGAATAGCCGGAGATCAGAAGGATCGGTTTGGTGGACACGCCTTCGCTCGCCATGTCGAATAGCACGAAGCTGATGCCGCCCTGCTTGGTCGTCTTGTCGGTGCGGACGAGGCAGAAGATCCAGTCGGCCTTGTCGGCGTAAGAGGTCCACACCTTCTGGCCGTTGACGAGATAATGGTCGCCCTTGTCTTCCGCGGAGGTGGCGAGCGCCGCCAGGTCGGAGCCGGCATTGGGTTCCGAATAGCCCTGGCACCAGCGGATTTCGCCGCGTGCGATCTTGGGCAGGTAATCGAGCTTCTGTTCCTCGGTGCCGTATTTCAGCAGCGCCGGGCCAAGCATCGAGATGCCGAAGCTGTTGAGCGGATTGCGCGCCCGGATCCGCCCCATCTCCTCACGCAGGATCTTGCTCTCCGCCGCGCTCAGCCCGCCGCCGCCATAGGCCTTGGGCCAGTCGGGCACGGTCCAGCCGCGCGCGCCCATCCGGTCCATCCAGGCCTTTTGCGCCGGGGTCAGCATGCTCTGGTCGCGCCCGCCCCACACGGCGTCCTTCTCGGAGCGCATGGGTTCACGCATCTCGGGCGGGCAATTCTCTTCCAGCCAGGCGCGCGTCTCGGCGCGGAAGCTCTCCAGGTCGGTATCGCTCATCGTCTCTCTCCCGTGGCGCGCTTCAGTTGAACCGCCCGCCGCTCTCGGCTTTTTCCCTGAGCAGCGGCGCAACCGCGAAACCGTGCTTCTCCAGCCCGGCGACGATCTTCTTCAGGCCCTCGGTATCGGCCCAGAACATCGGGCCGCCGCGATAGACCGGCCAGCCATAGCCATAGATCCACACCACATCGATGTCGGACGCACGCTGCGCCATCTTCTCTTCGAGGATTAGCGCGCCTTCGTTGACCATGGTGTAGAGCGTCTTCTCGATGATCTCCTCGTCGCTGATCTCGCGCTTGGCGAGGTTCGATTTGGAGCGGAAATCCTCGATGATCTCGGCGACCCGGGGCGATGGCGTCGGGTTCCGCTTCTCGTCATAATCATAGAATCCTTTGCCGGTCTTCTGGCCCCAGCGGCCCTCAGCGGCGAGCGCGTCGCGGATATTCTCGATCCGGGTCGGATCGCGGTGCCAGCCGATATCGACGCCGGCGAGGTCGCTCATCTGGAACGGCCCCATCGGCATGCCGAATGCGACATGGACGCGGTCGATCTGCTCGGGCGTCGCGCCCTCCATCAGCAGCTTGTTGGCCTCGACCTGGCGGGGCATCAGCATGCGGTTGCCGATAAAGCCGTAGCAGACGCCCGCGACGACCGAGACTTTCTTGATCGTCTTGGCCAGCGCCATCACGGTCGCCAGCACGTCCGGCGCGGTCTTCGCGCCACGCACCACTTCGAGCAGCTTCATCACGTTCGCGGGCGAGAAGAAATGCATGCCCAGCACGTCCTCGGGCCGTGACGTGCTCGCGGCGATCTCGTCGATGTTGAGGTAGGAGGTGTTGGAGGCGAGGATCGCGCCCGGCTTGGCGATGGTGTCGAGCCGGCCGAAAATCTCCTTCTTCACGTCCATATTCTCGTAAACGGCTTCGATGATCAGGTCGCACTCGCCGAGCGCGCCGAAATCGAGCGTCGGGTTGAGTGCGCCCATCGCCGCCTCGACCTGTTCCGGCTTCATCCGGCCCTTGGCGGCGCTCGCTTCGTAATTCTTGCGGATCGTGCCGGTGCCGCGGTCGAGCGCTTCCTGCGCCATCTCGACGATCGTCACCGGAATGCCGGCCGAGAGGAAGTTCATCGAGATGCCGCCACCCATGGTGCCGGCGCCGATCACGCCGACGCGCTTGATCGGTCGGAGCGCGATGTCGGCGGGCACGCCGTCGATCTTGGCCGCCTGGCGCTCGGCGAAGAAGATGTGGCGCTGCGCGGCGGACTGGACGCCCATGATCAGCTTCATGAATTCCTGGCGCTCAAAGGCGACGCCCTCTTCATAGCTCGACCCGTCCGACGCCTTTTCGACACAGGCGATGTTCGCGGCCGGCGCGTCGAAGCCGCGGAAGCGCTTGGCATTCTCCTTCTTGAACGCAGCGACGGCGTCCGGATCGGCCTTGGCCGTCTTCTGGCTGGCGCGGGGCAGGGGAGTCGTATCGGCGACCTCGCGCGCAAAGGCGATCGCGTCGGCCTCGAGGCTGTCCTCGCCGGCCAGCTTGTCGATCAACCCGGCGTCGAGCGCCCGCTTGGCCGAGATCGGATCGCCCTTGGCGGTCATCTCCAGCGCCAGCGGCACCCCGGCGATGCGCGGGATACGCTGCGTGCCGCCGGCACCCGGCAGCAGGCCGAGCTTCACCTCGGGCGTGCCGATCTTCGCCGAGGGCACGGCGATGCGGTAATGGCACGCCAGGGTCACCTCGCAGCCGCCGCCGAGCGCGGTGCCGTGAATCGCCGCGACCACTGGCTTGTCGGATGCTTCGATCATGTCGACCAAAGTCGGCAGGCCCGGCTCCTGCATCGGCTTGCCGAATTCGGTGATGTCGGCACCGGCAAAGAAGGTCCGGCCGTCGCAGCGGATCACCATCGCCTTGATGCTGGCATCGGCCAGGCCTTCCTTGACGCCGGCCTCGAGCCCCTGGCGGACCGCCGCGCCGAGCGCGTTCACCGGCGGATTGTCCGAAATGATGACCAGCACATCGTCATGGCGTTCGGTACGGATCGGGGAAGTCATGGGTGTCTCCTGCAATCTTGGATATCGTATCACCGTCCCGCGGGACGGCGGGGGATCAGGTCAGCGCCGAATAGATCAGCGTCTTCAGCTCGCGGCGAATGGGATAGACATTGGACGGGCTCATCTGAGTCATGAACACCATGGTCAGCCGCTCGACCGGGTCGATGAAGAAGGCGGTCGAGAACATCCCGCCCCAATAATATTCGCCGGCCGAACCGGGGATCATCGATCGGGCGACGTCGATATTGACCGCGAAGCCCAGCCCGAAGCCGGTGCCGGCATTGGCCGCCTCGCTGAACAGCGATCTCGACATGCGCGACAGGTCGGATCCGCCGGGCAGGTGATTCCGCGTCATCAGGTCGAGCGTCTTGCGCCCGACGATCCGCGCGCCGTCCAGCTCGCCGCCGTTCAGGCACATGCGGCAGAAACGATGATAGTCGAGCGAGGTCGACACCAGCCCGCCGCCGCCCGAGACGAGCCTGGGCGGGCGACTCCACGCGCTCTCGGCGCCGCGGTCGTACATCACGCGTCCCTTGCCGGGCACGAAGGTGTAGCAATCGGTAAGCCGGTCGATCTTGTCCGCCGGCACCTCGAAGAAGGTATCGTCCATCTTCAGCGGGGCGAAGATGCGGGTCCGGAAGAACTCGGCGAGCGGCATACCCGAGACGCGCTGGACGACCGCGCCGAGCACATCGGTCGACACCGAATAATTCCATGCCTCGCCCGGCGAGAATTCGAGCGGGATCTGCCCGAGCGCGGCGACGAACTGGTCGAGATCGAGATTGCCGTGCCAGTTCTCGATCTTGCCTTCGCGGTAGGCGGCATCGACGTTCGACCGATTCTGGAAGCTGTAGGTCAGGCCCGAGGTATGGCGCAGCAGATCGACCATGCGCATCGGCTCGGCGGTCGCCTTGGTCTGGAACGGTACGCCGGCACCGCCGCCATTATAGACGCCGAGGTTCTTGAACTCGGGGAGGACGTGATGGACCGGCGTGTCCACCGCGACCTTGCCCTCCTCGACCAGCATCATGAAGGCGATCGAGGTGACCGGCTTGGTCATTGAGGCGATGCGGAACAGCGACGATTCGTCGATCACCTCGCCGCCTTCGCGCGCGGCCCCGAGATGGGCGAAATGCACGATCTCGCCGTTACGGCCGACGAGCAGCTGGGCATTGGGAAGCTTGCCGGAATCGACATAGCGTTCCTGCAGGAAAGCATCGATCCGGGCGAGCCGAGACGCATCGAAACCCTGCGACTCGGGCTTGGCGATCTTCATGTGTTGCCCATACCCCTCATTCGAAACATCAACTTTCCTATTGCCTTGAGCGGCGCGTGAATCAACACTAACCTTGGAAAAAATGGCGGATAAGCCAAACCCGACATTCAAGTTGAGCCCGCAGACGGCTCTGCTCACATGGAGAGAATGCGTCTTGGATACCGAACCGCTCATCGCGCTCGATCCGGCCTGGCCGAAAATGACCCTGCCCGAGGTGGAGGCCGCGCTGACCGGGCCGGGCGGGCGGTTCGAGATGGAGACGGTGACGATCCACGGCGTGCCGACGCGCACCTGGAAGCACGCGCCGCCCTCGCTCGCCTGGCTGGCCCAGGCGTCGCGCGCGCATGGCGATCGGGTCTTCACCATCTATGAGGAGGAGCGCGTCACCTATGACGCGAACTTCCGTGCGGTGGCGGCCCTGGCGAACAAGCTGCGGGACATGGGCATCGGCAAGGGCGACCGGGTCGCGCTGGCGATGCGCAATCTGCCCGAATGGCCGGTGATCTTCTTCGCCGTGGTCAGCATCGGCGCGATCGTCGTGCCGCTCAATGCGTGGTGGACGGCCGGCGAACTGGAATATGGCATCGACGATTCGGGCGCGCGGCTGCTGTTCGTCGACGACGAGCGCTACCAGCGCGTCAAGGCGCATGGCGCCGCGTTGCCGGCGCTCGAGCGAATGATCGTCTCGCGCGCCTCGACTCCGCTCGACGATCGCGCGGCCCGACTCGAGGACCTGATCGGTATGCCGGGCGACTATGCCATGTTGCCGGACGCGGCGCTGCCGACGGTGGAGATCGCGCCCGACGACGAGGCGACGATCTTCTACACCAGCGGCACCACCGGCCATCCCAAGGGCGCGCTCGGTACGCACCGCAACATGACCACCAACATCATGTCGAGTGGCTATAACGCCGCGCGCTCGCTGCTCCGCCGCGGCGAGGAAATCCCGGCGCCGACGCCGCGGGTGACGCTCACCGTCATCCCGCTCTTCCATGTCACGGCCTGCAGCGCGGGCATGATGGGATGCATCGCGGCGGGGAGCTCGCTCATCTTCATGCGCAAATGGGACACGGTCCGCGCGATGGAGATCATCGAGCGCGAGAAGGTCAACATCACCGGTGGCGTGCCGACCATCGCCTGGCAGATCCTGGAACATCCCGACCGCAGCAAATACGACCTCTCCTCGCTGGAGGCGATCGCCTATGGTGGTGCGCCGTCCGCGCCCGAGCTGGTCAAGCGCATCCACACCGAGTTCGGCGCACTCCCCGGCAATGGCTGGGGCATGACCGAGACGATGGCGACCGTCACCGGCCATTCGAGCGAGGATTATCTCAACCGCCCGACCAGCGCGGGCCCGCCCGTGCCCGTCGCCGACCTGAGGATCATGGACGAGGAGGGCGTCAACGAACTGCCCGTGGGCGAGGTCGGCGAGCTCTGGGCGCGCGGACCGATGATCGTGAAGGGATATTGGAACAAGCCCGAGGCGACCGCGGCTACCTTCATCGACGGATGGGTGCGCACCGGCGACCTCGCGCGCGTCGACGAGGAAGGCTTTGTCTATATCGTCGACCGCGCCAAGGACATGATCATCCGCGGCGGCGAGAACATCTATTCGTCGGAGGTCGAGAACGTCCTCTACGCGCATCCCGCCGTCACCGATTGCGCGCTGATCGGCATCCCGCATCGGACGCTGGGCGAGGAGCCGGCGGCAGTGGTGCATCTCGCGCCGGGCATGGAAGCGAGCGAGGCCGAACTGCAGGCCTGGGTCCGCGAGCGGCTGGCGATCTTCAAGACCCCGGTGGCGATCCGCTTCGTCCACGAAACGCTGCCGCGCAATGCGAACGGCAAGATCCTGAAGAAGGATTTGAAAATACTGTTCGAGGACCGGGTGGGGCAGGCGGCCTAGAGGCGGGATAGCCATCCTGTCACCTAGATCGGAGACCTAACCCCGTTCGGGCTGAGCTTGTCGAAGCCCTGCTCTTCTTGTGCGACGAAGAAAGAACAGCCCTTCGACAAGCTCAGGGCGAACGGGAGAGAGAGGGAGGACTGTGCCTACCCCGCCGTCGTCATCCGCTCGCGGATCGCCTCCACAAACCGCGCTCGCCCCTCCGGCGTTTCGAAGGCGCGGGGCGGGATGATGAAGGCGTTCCCGCTGCTGCCCTGGACGACGACATAGCCCCGCTCCTCGGTGACGGACCGGATATTCTTCCACGAGATTTTGCCGCTCTGTCGCCCGACCACCGTCGTGATGCCGGACGTGCCGATGGTGACGGTGCGGCGCTGCGGCTTGAAGCGCAATTGCGGGTAGAGGATCAGCAGGACGACCGGGATCGCGCCGATCGCCATCGGAACGGCCAGATGAGGCGACGCGGTGCCGAACAGGATCAAATCGGCCAGCACCGCGACAATCAGAAATATCCGCAGGTGCGATTTCCACAGCCGCTGCCGCCACGCGCGCCAGTACCAGGTCCAGATTTCCCCGCGGCGGGAGGCATAGTCGATCGTCACGGCGCAATTCCTCGGGCGGGTTGGCCGGCTTCAAGCATCTCGCTCGCCGCGTTTCAACCGGACGATGAAAAGGGCGGGCGTAACAATCCAGCAATGCTCTAACATTTGCCCCATGCTCGGGCGGCACGCTATGCTCCCCGCCGACACGCCAGATGTCAGTCGCGAGACCATGATCTCGCTTAGGGAGAGTCATCATGCGTTTGCCGTTCATCGCCCTTTCGCTCGCCTGCCTGTCGCTGACGGGTGCCGCCGTCTCGATGCCGCTGCTCCAGTCGGAGCCGGCGCTGACCGCCGCCGTGGCCGGCGCGGCCCGCTCGCCCGCCAATGTCGCGCGCGACGCGCACCGCCATCCGGCCGAGACGCTTGCCTTTTTCGGCGTGAAGCCGACCGATTCCGTGGTCGAGATCTGGCCCGGCGGCGGCTGGTACACCGAGATCCTGGCGCCCTATCTTTCCGCTGGCGGCAAGCTGACCGTGGTATCGCCGCCGGGGCGCCCCTCGGAAGGCATCAACGCCAAGCTCGACAAGGATGCCGCGACCTATGGCAAGGTCGCCCGCGCCAATTTCCCGAGCGCGCTCGGCGGCACGAGCGTCGCGCCCGGCACGGCCGACAAGGTGCTGACCTTCCGCAACGTGCATAACTGGCGGATGGGGTATCTGCGCCCCGACAAGACGGACTATAGCGCCGCCGCCTTCCAGGAGATCTATGCGATGCTCAAGCCGGGCGGCGTGCTCGGCATCGAGGATCACCGCCTGCCGGAAGACGCCGACAGCGCGCGGGAGAAGACCAGCGGCTATATCAAGGTCTCCACCGTTCGCGCGCTGGCCGAAGCCGCCGGCTTCCAGTTCGCCGGATCGAGCGAGGTCAATGCGAACCCCAGGGACACCCACGACTGGGCCGAAGGCGTCTGGACTCTGCCGCCAAGCTATCGCCTGGGCGACAAGGACCGCGAGAAATATGCCGCGATCGGGGAGAGCGACCGCATGACGCTGAAGTTCGTCAAGCCGGCGAAATAGCCGGCGCCAATTTTCGACGATCGGGTTTAACCGTCATGCCGGACTTGTTCCGGGATACACTGCGCCGCACAGTCATCGGCGCCCTGGTTTGCGGGACAGTGGATCCCGGAACAAGTCCGGGGTGACGATTCTACCTGGTCGCATGCGACCTTGGCGCTCAAATTTTTTCTTCCGCTGTTATGTTGGATTTTCAGGCGAAAATCAGCGTGTGAATTCAGCGGTTTGATACTCGTTTTCCCTGTTGCGCCATAACAGCGGAAAACAATGCGATAACAGCGCATTTTTCCGCTGTTATCGCGCGCGAGAGAGCGGTGATCTGCAACGATTTTCAACGTGAGAAAGAGCAGGGCAGCGCTCGAAACAGCGCGCTGCCCGACGCCCCGATATCGCGACCGCCAGGATGTTGAATCGAGCCGCCGCTATTTCGGCGCGAGCGCGAAATCGACGCTGACGCTTACCTGGCTGGTATTGGTGCCCGCCATGACGGGCGGCGCCGCGACGGCCTGTGGCGCGACCCGGTCCATCATCGCCATTGATTCATAGCCCATCGGTACGGCCGACGCGCCGCCGTCGCGGATGGTGAGGATTCGCGCGACCTTGAGATTGGCGGCCTGGGCGTAGGTATCTGCCCGTGCCCGTGCGGCCTTGTAAGCATTGGCATAGGCCGATCGGCTCGCGGCTTCCGGATCGGCGACGCGCAGGTCGGGACCCGACAGCACGTTCGCGCCCGCCTGAGTCACCGCCGAGATCGCCGCGCCCGCCTTGTCCACTGCCCGCATACGCACCGCCACGACGTTGCTCGCCTCGAACTTGTTCTTGTTCGCGCCCCACTCGATTCGCGAGACGGTCAGGCGCTGCGTCTGGATGTCCGCCTTGGCGACGCCGAAACCCTCCAGCGCGGACACGACCTTGTTCATGATATTGTTGTTGGCGGTGGTCGCCGCATCGGCGGTCGCGCCGATCGACGAGACGCCGGCGGAGAAGCGCGCCTCGTTCGGCGCCGTCTCGGCCTGGCCGCTGGCGGTGACCTGGAGCAGCACCTCGTCATGGCGGACACCGCGCGGATCGCGGGGCTCTGGGGAACAGGCGCCAAGTATGAGCGCGCCGCTCATGGCCACCAAGCCGATCGTCGATCCACGCATCCCCATCTCCTTTCGTTGGCATCGCTCGCCCGCAATGACGCTACGTACCGCTTTGTTCCAACCGGTCAGGCGTTGTACCCTGATCCCGGCGACGATCGTCGGCTCGAGCAATGTTGGATCGAGCCGTGCTTTCCCCGTTAAGGTGGGGCGCCGAAAACGCTCATCCCGGAAAGCGAAGCGACGGCCCGAGGATCAGCGCGAATCCCGCAAGCAGGACGGCGCCGCCCATGATGATCGGCCAGTTGCGCGCCACGGTGAAAGGCCGCACCGTCGTTCCATGGGGCGCGGCGTAGCCGACCGAGATCATGCCGGCATTGCCGCCGAAGGACGATGCCGCGGCCGACATGATCGTGATGAAAATGCCGACCGGATTGAGCAGCCCGACAAGCACGGCGGCAACCCCGATCGTGGCGTAATAGCCGTGCGCGATGACCCTGCGCGGGGCAGCGGTCGCCTGCGAATCCCCGAGCATCCCGGTGAGGGTGCGGATCGCTGCCCGTACGAGCAGGACATAGGCCGCGATCCCGAATGCGAGCTCGCCCGCGCGCCACAGCCAGGGCATCGCCAACGCGCCAAGCCCGCCATCGGCTGTCGGGCCGAGATCGCCGACCCCGCTTGCGCCCGAGAAGCAGAAATAGCCCGCTGCCACGAATCCCTTGGTAACCCAGATCAGCCACAGGATCAGGCGCGTACGATCGCCCCTCGCTCTCTTCCACAGGGCATAAGCGATACAGGCCAGGATCGTATCGACGAGCACGCCTGCACAGGCGACCAGCAGCCTCGGGGCACCGGTCAGTCCGGCGCAGTCCACATAAAAGGCACCGATCGTCGCCACATGGCCGCCCTGTGCCGCGCAAAAGGCAGCATGCCCGCCAATCTCATGCCACATGGTGAGCGACGGCATCAGCAGCATGCCCAGCCCGATGATGGTGAGAAGATCGATATGTTGCTGCTCGCTGCTCATCACGCCCCTTTCGTTACCGTCTCCCGCGCCGCTCGCACCACGCCGTCGACTGCGTTCTTCCACCCTGTCAGCCGGGCGTCGCGCACCGCGTCCGGCAAGGCCGGCTCGAACATCTCGACCGCGCCGCGCATCACGCTGGCCTCTTCGAGATCCCGGAACAGCCCGCAGCCGACGCCGGCCAGCATCGCGGCACCAAGCGCGGTCGTCTCGGCGAATTTCGGCCGCTCGACGCTGACGCCGAGCATGTCGGCCAGGTCCTGCGCCATCCAGTTATTGGCGACCATGCCGCCGTCGATGCGCAGGCATTGCCAATCGACACCGTCGGCGGCGAACGCCGTCTTCAGGTCGTTCGCCTGATGCGCCATGGATTCGAGCGCCGCGCGCACGATATGCGCCCGCTCGCTGGAAAAGCTGAGGCCGGAGATCGTCCCGCGCGCATCGGGCTCCCACCATGGCGCGCCGAGCCCGGACAAGGCCGGCACGAAATAGACGCCACCGCTCGAGTCGACGCTGCGCGCCAGCTTCTCCGTCTCGGCCGCATTGCCGATCAGGTTGAGCGTATCGCGCAGCCATTTGATCAGGCTGCCCGCGACGAACACCGATCCCTCCAGCGCATAAGCGCGCCGGCCGCCCAGCTGCCATACGATCGTCGAGAGCAGGCGGTTGCGCGAGGTCGGCGGGATCGGCCCCGCCTGAGTCAGCACGAAGGCGCCGGTGCCGAAGGTCGCCTTGGTCTCGCCCGGCTTCAGGCAGGACTGGCCGATCGTCGCGGCCTGCTGGTCGCCGGCGATGCCGCAGATCGGGATCGCCGCGCCGAACAGGGTCGTCTCGCCGAACTGCCCGGCGCAATCGACGATCTCCGGCAGGGCGGCGCGCGGCGCGCCGAACAGGTCGATCAGCCCGTCGTCCCACTGGCCGCTGCCGATGGCCATCAATGCGGTGCGGCTGGCGTTGGTCGCGTCAGTGATGTGCTGCCCGCCGGTCAGTTTCCAGATCAGCCAGCTCTCGATCGTGCCCACGGCAAGCCGGCTGCCGGCCTCCCTGAGCTGCGGCCAGTTGGCCATTGCCCAGCCGATCTTCGAGCCGGAGAAATAGGGATCGAGCAGCAGCCCGGTCTTGGCCTGCACTACCGGCTCGTTCCCCGCCTCACGCAGGTCGCGGCAGATCGCGGCGGTGCGCCGGTCCTGCCAGACGATCGCGGGCGCCAGCGGTTCGCCGGTCTCACGGTCCCAGAACACCACCGTCTCACGCTGGTTGGTGATGCCGATCGCCGCGATTCGTTCGGCACCGCCGCCGCGCTCGATCACGGTGCGGCAGACGGCGAGCGTCTTTTCCCATATTTCGGCGGCATCATGCTCGACGCGCCCGCTTTCCGGATAATGTTGCACCAGTTCGGCGGCTTCGCTGCCAAGGCATTTGCCGTCGGGAGCGAACAGCATCGCCCGCGTCGAGGTGGTGCCTTCGTCGATGACAAGGATCAGGTCTGACATGACGGCAAGCTAGCGGGGATTACAGGCGAGGGGAATGCGGCTACGCTGCTCCCGCGGGTGTAACGTGAAGGGGCGTGCAAGTGGCGGACGGTACCGGGCAAGGCGCAGGACAGGCCTCCGGCGAGGGCGCCTTCGGTTTGCCGTTCGACGGCGATGAAGGGGGCGACGAAGCGCGTGTTGGGCAACGCCGCGACAGGCTGCTAGCCGCGCTGACCCTGATCGCCGGTCTCGGCCTCGCGCTCGGCACGCCGTTCGCCTTGAAGGCGGGCGCCGAATTCTTCCTGCCGACCACGGCTGCCCTGGTCATCGCCATCGCGCTGGTGCCGGTGCTCGAATGGCTCGAACGGCACCGCGTGCCCTCGGCGCTTGCCTCGCTCACCTGCGTGCTGCTGTTCCTCGTCGCCGCAAATATCGCGCTGGCGGCGATCATCGTCCCGGCGACCGAGTTCTTCCGCAAGCTGCCCGACCGGATCGACCGGATCCAGATGAACATCGCGCCGGTGCTCGATCTTTATTCGAGCCTCGAAAAATATGTGAACCGCACCGTGCGTCATCTCGCGGCGCCCGGGCCGGTAAATGCGCCGCAGACCGCGGCCGTCGCGCCGCCCAGCTCGATCCTGGAGCTTGCCGCCACCTCGGCGCCGACGGCGATCGTGCAGGTCTTTTTCGGCATCCTCGTCGTCTATTTCTTCCTCTCGGGCTGGACGCGGCTGCGGCGGCGGACGATCACCAGCCGGTCGAGTTTCGGCGGCGCCATGGCGACGGCGCGCGTCATTCAGGACGTGGTCGACGACACCTCGGCCTATCTCGGCACGATCACGATCATCAACCTGTCGCTCGGCCTGGTCATCGCCTTTGCGCTGTGGCTGATGGGCATGCCCTATCCGCTGATGTGGGGCGGCATCGTCGCGCTGCTCAACTATATTCCCTATTTCGGGCCGATCGTCGCGGCGATGCTGCTCGCGCTGGGCGGGCTGATGACCTTCCCCGACGTATGGGTCGCGCTGCTGCCGGCCGCGATCATGATCGGCGCGCATCTGCTCGAGGCGAATGCGATCACGCCGTTCATCGTCGGCCACCGGCTGACGATCAACCCGATCATGATCCTGATCTCGCTGAGCTTCTGGGGATGGGTCTGGGGCACGCCCGGCGCGCTGCTCGCGGTTCCGTTGCTGATCATCATCCAGACGGTGATCGGCGCCGCGGGCAAGCCCGACATCGCCGGCTTCCTGTTCGAGCATGGCACGCTGACTCAGCAGCGTCGCGAGCGGCGGGCCGCGCGGGACGATGCCGACTGATACCGAGACGACTGATACCGGGCCGGGATGGGGGACATGATGAACGACGCGCATGCCCCCTGGCGGTGGCAGGATCTCGGCCTTTCGCCGGTCGCCTTCCATCTCGGCCCGCTCGACATCCGCTGGTACGCCCTGAGCTACCTCGCGATGTTCGTGCTGGGCTGGTGGTATCTGCGCAGGCTGGTCGCGCAGCCCGGCGCGCCGATGACCCGGGAGCATGTCGACGATCTCGCTTTCTACCTGATGATCGGGGTGATCGCCGGCGGAAGGCTCGGCTACACCTTGTTCTACAAGCCCGAGATATGGGGCGATCCGCTTCAGGTGCTGAAGCTGTGGGAAGGGGGCATGTCCTTCCATGGCGGCCTGATCGGCGTGCTCGTCGCGCTCGGCCTCTTCACCTGGAAGCAGGGGCTGAACATGGTCCGGGTCAGCGATTATGTCGCCTGCGCCACGCCGTTCGGCCTGGTGCTGGTGCGGCTCGCCAACTTCGTCAACGGCGAGCTCTGGGGGCGGCCGACGACTCTTCCCTGGGGCATGGTGTTCCCCGGTGCGGGCGACGATCTGCCCCGGCATCCCAGCCAGCTCTATGAGGCAGGCCTGGAGGGGCTGGTGATGGGGATCGTGCTGTTCTGGCTGTTCTGGTTCACCAATGCCCGCAACCGGCCGGGCCGGCTGCTTGGCACGGGCCTGCTGATCTACGGCGCCGCGCGATTCCTGCTCGAGATGGTCAGGCAGCCCGACAAGGGCCTGGAGCATCTCTGGTGGGGGCTGACGATGGGCCAGACGCTCACCCTGCCGATCATCGCGGCAGGCCTGTATTTCGCGTTCCGGCCGTTGCGCGAGCGGCCGGACCTGCCGACGGGCACGGTTGCCGGGAATAGTTGAGCGGGCATGAAAACGAGGCGTTGACAGGCTCCGGCACCTCGCCTAGTTGCGCCGCCTCACGCTTTCCAAGCGGGTGTAGCTCAGTTGGTTAGAGCGCCGGCCTGTCACGCCGGAGGTCGCGGGTTCGAGCCCCGTCACTCGCGCCACCCTCCCTGATTTCGGGAGGGAAGGCGCAGATTTCACCGCCAGCGTCCGGTTTCCATCCACAGCAGCATGCGGCGCATCGGCAATATCCACAGCCAGACGATGCCGGTCACCAGATAGAAGGCGAGCTGGAGCAGCACGTGCCATTGGCCGACCGTGCCGGACAGGCTCGCCACCAGAACCACCCAGACCAGGATCATGCCGAGGATCGCGAGCATGCCGACGGGTTTGCGCCAGGAAGGGGTCATTTCGCAGTGATCCAGTCTCGTTCGGTGATGATGGCGTGGAGCGGCACGTCCCACGGGTCGTGCGGCAGGCTCTCGACCTGTTGCACCGACCAGGCAAGCCCGACGCGCCACGCGTCGGGGAATTGCACAAAGGCGCGATCATAATAGCCGGCGCCCTGGCCGAGTCGGTTCAGCGCCGAATCGAACGCGAGCAGCGGGGTCAGGATGATGTCGGGCGCCATCGCCGCGGCCTCGTGATGCGGTTGCGACAGGCCAAACGGGCCTTGGATCAGCGCGGCTTCGCTGTCCCAGGCGAGGAAGCGCATCGGCGCCGAGCGGACGGTGACATGCGGCAGCACGATCGCGCAGCCCCGCTCCACCGCGGCGCGGGCAAGCAGCGAAGGGTCGATCTCGCTGCCCACCGGCACATAGGAGGCGACGGTCAGGCCGTGCTCGAGCCGGGCGAGGAATTGGGGCGAAGGGGTAATCGCGGGCGGGCCGCCGGCGAAGAACCGGTCGCGCTCGGCGCGGATGCGGGCGCGGAGGGCGGATTTTTCGGGGTTCATCTAGCTTGTTCCCCGGCGAAGGCCGGGGCCCAGTTGGGAAGGCCCCCGTGATGAAGCGTTGCATTCACCCGCAAATGTCCCCCAACTGGGCCCCGGCCTTCGCCGGGGAGCAGAAGGGTAGATGACCGACGCATCGCCGAAATAGCGGTGGCGGGACCGCCATGGCCGTTTGCCTGAATATCCTCTGACGCCGTTAGCATCAGGTGGGGATCGTGTACGACAGGCCAGGGCCAGCGCAGGGACAACCCCCTAGGAAGAATAATCGCCTCAGGGATAATCGGTAAGGCTCGTACCGGGCAGTGCCCGCCACCCCTCATCTAGGCTTTTACGGGCGATTTCTCAAGGGTAGCCGCCAGCTTTTCCAGCCGCTCGGCAACCTGGTCGAGCAGCACCGCTCCGGCACCTTCGGGCGGGCGGCGACGCGTCTCGTCCAGTTCGTCCGCCAGCATCAGCGCGACGAACAACATGGTCCGCTCGCCATTGAGTCCGCCCGAGGCGCGAGAGGCGGTCGCCCAATGCCTGTCGAGCAATTCCCCGAGCCGGCGGAGCTGCGGCTCCTCGCCGTCTCGGCACGCGACGGTATGGCGGCGATCGCCGATGGTGAGGGTGACGTCCGCCATCAGCCGGTTCCGCCCGCCTCGCCGCGGGCGATGACGTCGTCGAGCGTCGACACCGCCTGCTCGATCCGGGCTCGCAGGACCGCATGGCGGCGCACCGCTGCCTCGGCCACACGGTCCCTCTCAGCGACTGCTGCTTCGATTCTCGCAATCGCGCGATCGATCCGGTCGAGCGCGGGCGGAGGCGTCTCGTCTGCCATCGCTCCCGGATAGCACGGCTTTTCGGGCGGGCAAGATCGATTTGCCCCGCAAAGGCCTCGGCACGGTTGACGGGCGGGTCCGCCCACCGCAAAGACCGCCCGGCTTATCAGACTCGCCGGTCGCCCTTTTGCGCAAGTCCGCGCCGCGCCCGGTTTCACGCGATGGAGGGAATTGCGATGACGGTGAAGGTTGCGATCAATGGTTTCGGGCGGATCGGTCGGCTGGTTGCACGCGCGGTACTGGAGCGGGGCGATACCGGACTTGAGCTCGTCGCGATCAACGACCTTGCCGATGCCAAGTCGAATGCCTGGCTGTTCTCGCGCGATTCGGTCCATGGCAAATATTCGGGCAAGGTCTCGGCCGAGGGCAATGACCTGGTCGTCGATGGCAAGCGCATCCGCGTCACCGCCGAGCGCGACCCCGCCAAGCTGCCGCACGCCGAACTCGGCATCGACATCGTGCTCGAATGCACCGGCTTCTTCACCGATCGCGAAAGCGCGCAGAAGCATATCGACGCAGGCGCCAAGAAGGTGCTGATCTCGGCCCCGGCCAAGGGCGTCGACCTGACCGTGGTGTTCGGCGTCAACAACGACAAGCTCGAGGCCGGCCACAACATCGTGTCCAACGCGTCGTGCACCACCAACTGCCTGGCGCCGGTCGCCAAGGTGCTGAACGATGCGATCGGCATCGAGCGCGGCCTGATGACGACGATCCATGCCTATACCAACGACCAGAAGATCCTCGACCAGATCCACCCCGATCTGCGCCGCGCCCGTGCCGCGGCCATGTCGATGATCCCGACGACCACCGGCGCCGCCCGCGCGGTCGGCGAGGTCCTGCCCGAGCTGAAGGGCAAGCTCGACGGCTCGGCGATCCGCGTGCCGGTGCCGGACGTCTCGCTGGTCGACCTGACCTTCACCCCGAAGCGCGACACGACCAAGGAAGAGGTCAACGCGATCCTCAAGGCGGCATCGGAAAGCGGCCCGCTGGTCGGCATCCTCGATTACACCGACGAGCCGCTGGTCTCGATCGACCTGATGCACACCTCGGCGAGTTCCACGATTGACAGCCTCGAGACCGCGGTGCTCGACGGCAAGCTCGTCCGCGTGGTCAGCTGGTACGACAATGAATGGGGCTTCTCGAACCGCATGGTCGACACCGCCGGCGCAATGGGCGCCTTCCTCTAAGGCAATGGGCGTGCTTGCCGGCATCGCCCGTCACGGCCGCCCGCGCGGACCGATCGAGCTGCTCGAGTCGGTCCGCGTAACGGTCGAGGCGGGGCTGGCCGGCGATTTCCGCGGCGCGGTGAAGCCCGGCGCCAGGGCGAGGCGGCAGGTCTCGCTGATCGAGCGGATCGACTGGGAGGCGGCGATGGCCGATTTGGGGGTCGATCATCACTGGTCGGCGCGGCGCGCCAACCTGCTGGTCGACGGGCTCGACCTGCCGCAACGGGCCGGCGCCCTGCTGCGGATCGGCGACGAGGTCGCGCTGGAGATCACGATCGAATGCGATCCCTGCAGCCGCATGGAGCAGATCGAACCCGGTCTCAAGGCGGCACTGACGCCCGACTGGCGTGGCGGCGCACTGGCGCGAGTCATTCGTGGCGGAGAAATCCGCATCGGTGATGTTATCAGGGTTGAAGACCCACCAATCCCCGTTCGTCCTGAGTAGCCATTGAGCTTGTCGAAATGGCGTATCGAAGGACAGGTGCTTCGATACGGGCCTTCGACAAGCTCAGTCCCTACTCAGCACGAACGGTTGAGAAAGAGGACGAAAGACTCGTGACCAATTCCTTCAAGACGCTCGACGATATGGGCGACGTTTCCGGCAAGCGCGTGCTGGTCCGCGAGGATCTGAACGTGCCCATGGCCGATGGCGCGGTCACCGACGACACGCGTTTCCGTGCGACCCTGCCGACCGTGACCGAACTCGCGGATCGCGGCGCGATCGTGCTGATCCTGGCGCATTACGGCCGCCCCAAGGGGACGCGCGATCCGGAGATGTCGCTCGCGCTGGTAACCAAGCCGTACAGCCAGGTGCTCGGCCGCCCGGTGCGCTTCATCGAGGATTGCGTGGGCGAGGGCGCCGCCGAGGCGATCGCGACGCTGAAGGACGGCGACATCGCCGTGCTGGAGAATACCCGCTTCCATGCGGGCGAGGAAAAGAACGATCCCGCGCTGGCCGCCGAGATGGCGAAACTCGGCGATTTCTATGTCAACGATGCCTTCTCGGCTGCGCATCGCGCGCACGCGTCGACCGAAGGCCTCGCGCATCTCCTTCCCGCCTTTGCCGGACGCGCGATGGAAGCGGAGCTGACCGCGCTCGACAAGGCGCTCGGCAATCCCGAGCATCCCGTCGCGGCGGTGGTCGGCGGCGCCAAGGTGTCGACCAAGCTCGACGTGCTCAAGCATCTCGTCGCCAAGGTGGATCACCTGATCATCGGCGGCGGCATGGCTAACACCTTCCTCGCCGCGCGCGGCGTCGATGTCGGCAAGTCGCTGTGCGAGCATGACCTGACCGGCACCGCGGAGGAGATTTTCGAGGCGGCGGAGCGCGCCAACTGCACCATCCACCTGCCGTACGACGTGGTGGTGGCGAAGGAATTCCGCGCCAACCCGCCAATCCGCACCATCAACGTGCACGAGGTCGCGGCCGACGAGATGATCCTCGATGTCGGTCCCGCCGCGGTCGAGGCGCTGGCGGACGTGCTCAAGAACTGCCGTACCCTGGTCTGGAACGGTCCGCTCGGCGCGTTCGAGACGCCGCCGTTCGACACGGCGACTGTCGCGCTCGCCCGTACGGCAGCCGCGCTGACCCGCGATGGTTCGCTCGTCTCGGTCGCGGGCGGCGGCGACACCGTGGCCGCGCTCAACCAAGCGGGGGCAGGCGATGACTTCACCTTCGTCTCGACCGCGGGCGGCGCCTTCCTCGAATGGATGGAAGGCAAGGAACTGCCCGGGGTCGCCGCGTTGACGGCGTAGAGCTCGAGACCGTAGGGCGAACCGGCTCAGGCAGGCGCGTCCACGAAAACATAGAGTGTTGCGATCCTCCCGTCCCTGATCACGGCAATGTCGGTGCCGGTCACAGGGCCGGGAACGCCGCCGGTTTCGGCCCGCCAAAGCAGTTTTCCGATGCCGTGATGGCCCGCCGCCGGGGCAACCGGGACGAATAGGGTATCAGGCGGCAAGCGCGCGAGCAGCGCGCCGATGCTGGCGGAGATCGCCTCCGCACCGGCAATGGTCGCCTCCTTTTCGTGAAGAATCGGATCATCGGTCCAGAGCTCGGCGATCGCCCGCAGCCGCGCGGCGGCGTCCGGTTCGCTGAACACGCGCGCTGCATTCGCCCGGAGAAGGGCGTCATAGTCCGTCGGGTCGGCAGGGGACGCGTCCATCGCAGTGGCTCCGTGCATGAGGTTGACGGTCGCGCCAGCCCCTAGCACGGCGCGGTCAGGGCGCGGCAGTATAAACCGGTTTGCCGTTCGTGGTGATGGTCGATGCCCATTGCTGACGCATCCGTTCCTTGATGGACGCGGGCAGTGGCACATAGTCCAGGCGCCCGGCGGCCGCGTCGCCGTTGCGATAGGCCCAGTCGAAGAACTGGAGCACCGCCGCTCGCTTGCCGGCGTCCGCCCTGGTCTTGGGCAGGAGGATGAAGGTCGCCCCGGTGATCGGCCAGCTCGGCGCGCCCGCCTGGTCGAGCAACAGCAGGTAATTGCCCGGCGCGTGCGCCCAGTCGGCGCCCAGCGCGGCGGCCGCGAACGACCTGGAGGACGGCTGGGGATAGGCCCCGGCGCTGTTCTGCAGCAGGACGTGGGTCGCCTTGGTCTGTTTGGCAAAGGCATATTCGACATAGCCGATCGACCCGGGGGCGACCTGCACCGACGACGCGACCCCCTCATTGCCCTGACCGCTGATGCCGGCCGGCCAGGTGACCGAGTCGCTTGCCCCCACCTTGGCGCTCCAGGCCGGATTCTTCATCGCCAGATAGGAGGTTAACAGGAAGCTGGTCCCGGACGCGTCCGAGCGGTGTACCGGGGTGATCCGCAGATTGGGCAAGGTCAGGCCGGGGTTGAGCGCGCTGATCTCGGGCGCGTTCCACTTCTCCACCTTGCCGAGATAGATGTCGCCGAGCAGCGCGCCGGTGAGCTTGACCTGGCCCGGCTGGATCCCCGGCAGATTGACCACCGGCACCACGCCGCCGATGACGGTCGGAAATTGATACAGGCCGTTCTTGTCCAGCTCTTCCGGTTGCAGCGGCCGGTCCGACGCGCCGAAATCGACCTTGCCCGCTTCGATCTGCTTGATGCCGTCGCCCGAGCCTGTCGGCTGATAGTTGACCGCGACATCGGCCTCGGTGCGATAGCCTTCCGCCCATTTGGCGTAGAGCGGCGCGGGGAAGGTCGCGCCGGCGCCCGATAGGCTTGCCTTGGCCTGCGCCGCGCTGTTGTTCTGTGACGCGTCCTGTCCGCTACAGGCGCTCACCATTGCACATGCCGCGACCGCGGCGACCAGTTTTCCGTTCACGCGAAATCCTCTCTTTATCGTTGGCATCGCTCCGACAACTTGGCCTGATACGCGGCGTACATTCCTCGCGCCGTCATGCGGTCACCCGCGCGCTCATCCGCTCGCCGGCACGGCGACGGGCACGCTGTTCCAGCTGAAGATCGGCCGGTTTTCCGCTTCAAGGCGTCGCGTGGCGGTTTCCTGCAGGTGGCGGATCAGGCCCGCCAGCCATGCGGCATCGTCGCCGGCACGGTGCCGCCGGCGCGACACTCGGTCCATCATGGCGAGAGCCGAACGGATGTCATCCGAGGTTATATCGAGCTCGTCGAACAGGGTCGCCACATGGTCGATCGGCCATGGCACCGGCTGCATTGCAGCATGGGCGAGCGTCTCCAGCCAGGCGCTGTCGAGCTTGCTGTCCGCCACGATGCGATAGTCGCGGGTGACGCTGATCAGCTCGGCCATGACGTGATCGGCGGGCTTGCCGTGCGAGACAAGGTGATCGAGGGTTAGGCCGTGCAATGCCTGTGCCTCGGCGGTCCATGTCCAGCCCGACCAGGAAGCGTGCGGACGGATAAGCCAGGAGCGCGCAATTCCCCGCGAATCCGCAATACCGACCTCGATCGGGAATGACCGGCCGTGCCGGGGCAGGCATGAGGCCTCGAAGTCGATCGTCATGATGGGCTTCATGGCCAGTGGAGCGCCCCGGAATTGGAGGGCGCACCCGGCGGCGGCGCTCCGAAGCTCGAACTGCCCCGCCGGGTGGGCCATGCGCTGAGGGTCAGGGGTAGGTAAGGCCGTAATAGCCATAGACCTGCTCGCCATAGGCGCGGTCGAAGGTCGGCTCTTCATCGGCACCGTAGCGCGGCGCCTTTTCAAGCATTTCCTTGTCGATATCGACGATATAGCCGCCCTGATCGGTGTCGTAGGTCAGCGCTTCCCAGGGGAGCGGGTAATAGTCGGCGCCCAGCCCGAACAGGCCGCCGAAGCTGAGCACGGCATATTCGACCTGGCCCGACTGCTTGTCGACCATGAAGTTGTGGATCGTACCGAGCTTGTCGCCGTCTTCATTATAGACGGCGGTGCCTTCGACCTTGTTCGAAGCGATGAGCCAGTCCGACTCGTCGATTTCGATCGTGTCGTTGTCGATGTCATTGTCCGTCGGTGCATCGGTCATGTCGGAGTCTCCATGCGATTCCCCCGCCCGGAGCATCCTGAACCCCGTGCGCGACAATCATGTGACGATGGAACGCGTCGGCGAGTAGACCGAGTCGAAGGGGCCGCTCAGCCGTTCAGCACCACCACCAGGCGAATCGCGATGAGCGCCGCGGTAAGCGCCCAGATCATCAGCGCCAATCGGCGCGCTTCCCTGCCCGTGACGATCTTGCCGTTGGCAAGCCGAACGGCTTTGCTATGCCAGACCCACCGCGTGAAGGCGGCATAGGGCAGGGTGGCATAGGCCAGCCCGACGAGGTAATCCGCCCAATCCGGCGCGCCGAGAGCGTGCAGGGCGACGATCGTCAGCTACGCCGCCAACAAGGCTGCGATCGCGGCACAACCGAGGATCGGTCCGTAGCTGGCGAACTCGCTTGCATCGACGATCCCGTCCTCGGCCGATCCGTCTTTCGTCCGGCGGGTCGATTGTCATGCGCTCAGTTCGCGGCCGTCGCCGGCACTTGTTCCTCGAGCAGCGGCACGATCGTCTCGTTCAGCGCGTCGAGATCGAACGCCCCGGCCCTGGCGTACCGGATATGGCCCGATCGATCGATGATATAGTTGGTCGGTACTCCGGTCAGGATGGGGTAGCCGCCCTTGATCCTCCTCGCCGAGGGGATGTGCATTACCGCGAAGAGTTTCTTCAACTGGTATAGCGGCACCGAATCCTCGGTCGCGATCGTGAAGACCCTCAGTCCCGCCTTCTGCTGGACCTCATAATATCTATCCAGCAGCGGCAGTTCTTCCCGGCACGGCACGCACCAGGTCGCCCAGAAATTGAGCACCACCACCTGGCCGCGAAGCTGGTCGAGCGTCACCTTCGATCCGTCGATCATGGTCAGTTCGAAATTGGGCGCGACATCGCCGACCTTGGGCGCTTTGGCCGCAGTCAGCAGGAGAGCGGCCAGGCCCAGGCCGACCAGCTTCAACCCCTGCGAGAAAGACACCCCCATGATATTTTCCCCTTTGTCGCGAACCTGATGCAGGGCTGGGGCTGCGTCAATATGGGCGGCATCTCCCGTGCGCGGTCGAGACGCCGTGCCGCATTGCAGCATCCCCGTTGCCCCTGGCGCAATCGCGAGCTAACAGCCGGGCAACATCTGCAGCAGCAAAGGGGATCACGATGACGCCGACCGTGAAGGCCATTCTCGACAAATACGAGTCCGAAAACGCCGGCGTGAAGGCGAACCTCGCCCGCATCCTGATGCAGGGCAAGCTCGGCGGTACCGGCAAGCTGATCATCCTGCCGGTCGACCAGGGCTTCGAGCATGGCCCGGCGCGCAGCTTCGCGGTCAACCCCGCCGCTTATGATCCCCATTACCATTACCAGATCGCGATCGATGCGGGGCTCTCGGCCTATGCAGCGCCGCTCGGCATGATCGAAGCGGGCGCCGAGACCTTTGCCGGCCAGATCCCGACCATCCTGAAGGTCAACAGCTCGAACAGCTGGGCGCAGGGCGCGAACCAGGCGGTCACCGCCAGTGTCGAGGACGCCGTGCGGCTCGGCTGCTCGGCGATCGGCTTCACCATCTATCCCGGCTCGGACGATTTGTTCGAGATGATCGGCCAGATCCGCGAGCTGTCGGCCGAGGCCAAGTCGGTCGGCATCGCCACCGTCATCTGGTCCTATCCGCGCGGCGGTGCGCTGCCCAAGTCGGGCGAGCTCGCGCTCGATGTCGGTGCTTATGCCGCGCACATGGCGGCGCTGCTTGGCGCGCACATCATCAAGGTGAAGCTGCCCAGCGACCATATCGAGCAGAAGGAAGCCAAGCCGATGTACGAGGGCACCGACTGGTCGAAGCAGTCGGACCGCGTCCGCCACGTCGTGCAGTCGAGCTTTGCCGGCCGCCGCATCGTGGTGTTCTCGGGCGGCGCGGCCAAGGGCGCCGATGCGGTCTATCAGGACGCGCGCGACATTCGCGACGGCGGCGGCAACGGCTCGATCATCGGCCGCAACACCTTCCAGCGGCCGCGCGACGAAGCGCTGGCGATGCTCGACAAGCTGGTGCGCATCTACAAGAACGAGGAGTGAGCGACATGCCGGCCATCGGTCGTCGCGAGGTCATCGGCGGTGCCGTTGCCATCGCCATGATCGGCTGGCCGGCATCCGCCATCGCGGCGGAGAATGAGCGCTACGGCATGATCGGCAAGATCACCGCCAAGCCCGGCCAGCGCGCCGCGCTGGCTGCCGCGCTCGCCGGCGGGTCTGAGGCGATGCCGGGCTGCCTGGCCTATGTCGTGGCCGAAGATGTGGCCGACGCCGACGCGCTCTGGGTCACCGAGATCTGGGAGAGCAAGGCGGCGCACCAAGCGTCGCTGTCGCTCCCGGCGGTGCGCGCGGCGATCGCCGTCGGCCGACCGCTGATCGCGGGTTTCGACACCGTGGCCCAGACCCGCCCGATCAGCGGCGTGGTGACAACATGAGCGACGCCGCCTGGACCGCGGTCGACGACTATATCGTCGGCCATCTGCTCGGTGCCGATCCGGTGCTAGACGCCGCGCTGGCGGCGAACGAGGCAGGCGGATTGCCGCCGATCGATGTATCCGCGGCGCAGGGCAAGATGCTCCACCTGCTCGCGCGCATGGCCGGCGCCCGGCGCATCCTGGAAGTCGGTACGCTCGGCGGCTATTCGACGATCTGGCTGGCGCGGGCACTGCCCGAGGACGGCGCGCTGGTGACGCTCGAACTCGAACCGCACCATGCCGATGTCGCGCGCGCCAACATCACGGCGGCCGGTTTCGCCGACAGGGTCGATGTGCGCACCGGTCCGGCGGTCGGGACGCTCGAGGCGATGATCGCGGCGGGCGAAGGGCCGTTCGACTTCATCTTCATCGACGCGGACAAGCCGAGCAACGTTGCCTATCTGCGCGCGGCGATCGCGCTGGGGCGGCCGGGCACCACGATCATCGTCGACAATGTCGTGCGGGAGGGCGGGGTGCTCGACGCGAACAGTGACGATGACCGCATCCAGGGCACACGCGCGCTGTTCGAGGCAGTTGCCGCAGAACCGCGGCTCAGCGCGACGGCAGTCCAGACGGTCGGCGCGAAGAAATGGGACGGGTTCCTGCTAGCCGTGCTAGGCGCCCCCGAATGACTGAAGAAGATCCCCTCGGCCCGCTCGATCCCGATTTCGCCGCCAAGTTCACGCGCGACATCCGCCGGCCGCCCTGCCAGCTCTATCTCGTGTCGCCGCTCGATGTCGGCGGCACGTTTCCCGACCGGCTGGCCCGGGCGCTCGATGCTGGACCGGTCGCGGCGTTCCAGTTTCGCGTGAAGGATGTCGATCAGCACGAAGCGACGCGGCTGGGCGAGCCGCTCCGCGCACTCTGCGCCGAGCGCGACGTCGCCTTCATCGTCAACGACAGCATCTCGCTGGCTAAGCGGCTCGGCGCTGACGGCGTGCATCTCGGCCAGGGCGATGGCGATCCGCGCGAGGCGCGCTCGGTGCTAGGCCCGGCGGCGCAGATCGGCGTCACCTGCCACGATAGCCGCCATCTCGCGATGGAGGCCGGCGAGGCGGGGGCCGACTATGTCGCGTTCGGTGCCTTTTATCCGACCACCACCAAGGAGGTGAGCCATCACCCGGATCCCTCGATCCTGAGCTGGTGGACCACGGTGTTCGAAATCCCCTGTGTCGCGATCGGCGGCATCACGCCGGCCAACGCTCCGGCGCTGGTCGCCGCGGGCGCCGATTTCCTCGCCGTGTCGAACGCGGTGTGGGGCGGGGACGAAGCGGCGGCGATCAAGTCGTTTGCGGCAGTGCTCGGCTGAGCGGGCGCGCCGGTTTCAGAAGATGTTCCGCCCGGCGCGGATTTCCACCTTCGTATTGAACATCTTGCGCGCCGCCGCACCCGCATCCCGAACCAGCACCAGCACTTCGTCGCCCGCCCGGATGATCTCGTCGCTCGGCGGGCGTGCGATGCTGGATTCCCCGCGCCGAATCCGGACGATGAAAAAGGCGCCGCTGCCCCGGCGTTCCGCTTCGCCGACCGTGAGGTTGGTCATCGCGGCGCCATCCTGCGTGATGACCAGTTCGAGATCGACTCCGAGCTCACCGAGGTCGTGCTTCGCCCGGGCCAGTTCTTCGTCGGACGCAAAAGCGCCGCTGGCCGGATACAGGATCATTCGCGCAATCCGCTCGGCGCCGATATGGGTCGGCAGCACGACGTGATCGGCGCCCGCGCGGCGCAGCTTGCGCTCCGTCGTCGGCGCTTCGCCGCGCGCGATGATCTCCAGGCCCGCGTTTAAATTGCGCGCGCTCAGCGTGATGAAGACGTTCGCGGCATCGTCGGGCAGCACCGTCGCGAGCACCTTGGCGCGCTCGATCCCGGCGGCATGCAACGTCTCCTCGTCCGTCGCGTCGCCTGCCAGGCAGAGATAACCCGCAGCCTCCGCCTCGGCGAGCCTGGCCGCGCCCCGTTCGATCACGACGAGCGGCATGCCCGCCGCCGCGAGGTCGCGGGCGAGCATCACCCCGATCCGGCCGAAGCCACAGATCACGACATGGCCCGACAGCTTGTCGACGCGGCTCTGCATGCGGTTCGCTCCAAAAAACTGCCTGAGTTGAAGGACGGTAAAGATCTGGACCAGGGCGCTTGTCAGCAGGATCATGCCGGTGCAGCCGAGCACCATCGTGGCCATGGTGACAGCGTGGAGATAGGGCGTGTCGATCGGCCGGATCTCGCCATAGCCGACTGTGTAGACGGTCAGCACCACCATGTAGGAGGCGTCGCTGAAGCTCCAGCCCGCGGCCATATAGGCACAGGTAGCGACCACCACGACCATGGCGACAAAAGCCAGGATCGACAGGAGATTCCGGACGGGGGAGCCAAGGACGCTTTCAGCGTCGGCAAAAATCCTGCGCACGGGCAGGGAGTGTGGCTGAGCTGTCGCGGTCTGTCCAGCAAGCAGGTGAGTGGCTTGGCCTGCCTTGGGCCGTGCATGATATCACGACCTGCGCGGCGGCCGCATCTCGTTGACGGGGTTGGCTATAAAGCGGGTTGCCCCCGCCCGTCGGTCGTTACCAGCGGCGCACGGGGCCGGTATCGACATGGACGAAACCGTCGCGCGGATAATAGCCGACGCCGCCGCCGCCCAGCGCGAGCGCCGCGCCACGAAGGCGATCGAGCGAGACGCCCGGAATCATGATGTCGGTGGCCTTGCCCAGCATGTGCTGGCTCTGGCTGGCGACGCCGGTATGCTCGCCGCCCCGGGCGCGCAGCGACGCGTTGGTCTGGGGTGAGCGATAGCCGGAGATCAGGTCGATCTTGCGGCTGCCGCCCACGTCGAGCTTCTCGCGAAGCTGGACGAGCAGCGCGAGCAGCCTGGGGTCCATCGGGTGGACCTGCCCGGTTCGCCAGTCGCGCAGGCCGTGGTTCAGTTCGGCGAGCCCGTCCGCCACGAAGCTTCCGCCCCGCGCGAAGACGGCATCGACACTTTCATTGGTGTGCACGTTGCGGATCGCCAGCCGCAATTCCGCGCCGGTCGCCATGGCGGGCAGAGGAAAAGCGAGCGCGGCGCCGGCAGCCATCGCGCCGCCAAGCAGCGCGCGTCGCGAAAGGTTTGGGCCGTCAGCTCGTTCCGGGCCGGAAACAAGCCGGCTGTCCATCGTTGATTGCATGAGTGGCAATGTAGGGACCTGAAATGATGAGAAAAATAACGATTGGCGCGGCTTGTCTCGCTTTTGTCTCTTTTTGTCCCGTTAGTGTCTCCGCGCAGGGAACAAAGCTTAAGGAAGTGCAAGCGATCGACCGGTCGATTCTGCATGTTCAAGTGATTCTCGATCATCTCGGATTTTCGCCCGGCATGCTCGATGGCAAGCCGGGCAAGTCGCTTACCGCCGCGCTGAAGGGGTTTCAGGAAAGCCGGGGCCTCGAGATCACCGGGGATATGGACAAGGCGACGCTGTGGGCGCTTCATCCCTATCGCGCCTGGCGGCCGACGCGAACCCTGGCGCTGACGCCGGAGACGCTGGCCGGTCCCTATACCAATCCGCTGCCCAAGGATCCGCAGGAACAGGCGAAGCTCCCGACGCTCGGCTATCGCGCGCCGATCGAGAAGCTGGCGGAGATGTTCCATACCACGCCCGAGGTGCTGATCGCGCTCAACGACCCGCAGACCCGGCTCGCACCGGGATCGATGATGACCTTCCCCAATGCGCTGCCGCTGTCGCGCGCCTATGATGCGAAACTGCCGGCCGACTGGCGCAAGACGCTCAACGACCTTAACGTGTCGGCGAGCCAGCCCGAGGGCGCGAAAGTGGTGGTCGACAAGTCGGACGAGGTGCTGCGCGTGCTGGACAAGGACGGCAAGCTCGTCGCCCAGTTCCAGGCGACGATGGGCAGCACGCACGATCCGCTGCCGATCGGCACCTGGAAGATCCAGGGCGCGTCCTATAACCCGCCATTCCATTATAATCCGGACCTGTTCTGGGATGCGAAGGACAGCGCGAAGGCCGCCAGATTGCCGCCGGGGCCCAACGGGCCGGTCGGCGTGATCTGGCTCGATCTGTCCAAGCCGCATTACGGTATCCACGGCACTCCCGAACCGAGCACGGTCGGCCGCGCCGAAAGCCATGGCTGCATCCGCCTCAGCAACTGGGACGCGGCGCGGCTATCGTTGATGGTGAAGCCCGGCACGCCGGCGATCTTCCAGGAGTGAGGCGATGAAAAAGCTCGGTTGCGGCCTGTTGACGGTGATAGGCGGGATCGCCGGCATCTTTGTCGCCCTCGTGCTGTTCGGTCAGGCCCTGCCCGATGCGAAAACGCAGCCCAAGGTCGCGGTGGCAACCACGGTGGCAAATGCGGCGAGCACGCCCGCAACGGCACCGGCGGTGGCCCTGGCCGACCTGGGAGGACCGCTCGCCATTCCCGTCGCGGGCGTGGCGCGAAGCACGATCGCCGACAGCTGGGAGGATCCGCGCGACGGCGGCACCCGCCAGCATCACGGCACCGACATCATGGCGCCCGGCGGCACGCTGGTGACCGCGGCCGCGCCGGGCACGATCGAGAAGCTGTTCCAGAGCGTGGCGGGCGGGACGACCCTCTATGTTCGCTCGCCCGACCGGCTGTGGGTCTATTATTACGCCCATCTCTCCGGCTACGCGCCGGGAATCCATGAGGGGCAGGTCGTAAAGACAGGCGATCCGCTGGGCTATGTCGGTGATACGGGTAATGCCGGGGCGGGCAATTATCACCTGCACTTCGGGCTCAGCCGCGCGACGCCGGAGCAGCATTGGTATCAGGCGCAGGACATCAATCCCTACCCGTACCTTGCCGGAAAGCCGTCATCCCGTTAAAGGCCCCGCCTTCGCTCTTTCCATCACAGGCATCCCCATGAAGATCAACGCGGTCGAGATTCGTCCCGGCAACATCCTCGAATATGAAGGCGGCATCTGGCGCGCGGTGAAAATCCAACACACCCAGCCGGGTAAGGGCGGTGCCTATATGCAGGTCGAGATGAAGAACCTGATCGATGGGCGGAAGAACAATGTCCGCTTCCGTTCGGCCGAATCGCTCGAGAAGGTCCGGCTGGAAACCACCGATTTCCAGTTCCTGTTTCGCGAGGGCGACCAGCTGACCTTCATGGACAAGATCAATTACGAGCAGATCACGCTGCCCGCCGACCTGCTCGGCGACGCCGCCGCGTTCCTGCAGGATGGCATGGACGTGGTGATGGAGCTCTGGGAGGAGCGCCCGATCTCGGTGCAGCTCCCCGACACGATCGAGGCGCTGATCGTCGAGGCCGATGCTGTGGTGAAGGGCCAGACCGCGTCTTCCAGCTACAAGCCCGCCATCCTCGAGAACGGCGTGCGCGTGATGGTGCCGCCGCATATCGGCGCCGGCACGCGGATCGTGGTCGATGTCTACGAGCAGACCTATGTAAGGCGCGCGGACTAAAGTTCCCCTCCCGCTGGCGGGAGGGGCTAGGGGAGGGCCTGTCCAGGGCCTCATGTCCTCCACCGATTGTTGACAGGCCCTCCCCCAGTGTACGTTCGCCGCTGGGTCGATCATGCCCCCGGCATGATCGAGAAATGCCTGGGAGGCATTTCGGACCCAGCGACGAACGTACACTCCTCCCGCAAGCGGGAGGGGAGGAGAATTGCATTGGTATCCCATTCAGGCCTCATCACCGTCATGGATCGCGCCGCGCGCAAGGCCGCGCCGCGAATTCGTCGGGACTTCAACGAGGTCCAGCACCTGCAGGTAAGCCGCAAGGGCCCGGCCGACTTCGTCACCATGGCGGATCAGCGCGCCGAGCAGACGATCTTCGAGGAACTGTCCAAGGCGCGCCCCGACTGGGGGTTCCTGATGGAGGAGCGCGGCGAAATCGCCGGCGACCCCAACAAGCCGCGCTGGATCGTCGACCCGATCGACGGCACCACCAACTTCCTCCACGGCATTCCCCATTTCGCGATCTCGATCGCGGTCGAGGAACCGCTGGCCAACGGCAAGCGCGAGATCACCACCGGCCTGATCTACAACCCGATCACGGACGACAGCTTCTGGGCCGAAAAGGGCCGGGGCGCCTGGATGCAGGAACAGCGGCTGCGCGTGTCGGCGCGCCGCGACCTGCCCGACGCGCTGATCGCGACCGGCATTCCGTTCCTCGGCCATGGCGATTTCGCCCAGTGGAGCCGCATCTTCGGGGCGATCGCGCCGGAAGTGGCGGGCATCCGCCGGATCGGCGCGGCCGCGCTCGATCTCGCCTGGGTCGCGGCGGGCCGTTTCGACGGGTTCTGGGAATCGGGCCTGAAGCCCTGGGACGTCGCCGCCGGCATCCTGCTGGTGCGCGAGGCGGGCGGCTTCGTCACCGATTTCCGCGGCGGCGACCGGATGATGGAACGCGGCGAATTCCTGGCCGCGAACGACGCGCTGCAATCCAAGCTGCACAAGCTGCTGGCGAACGCTTTGCGCTAATCATTCCTCCCCGGAACGGGGAGGGGGACCGCCCGCTTCTTCAGCGGGTGGTGGAGGGGCTTGAAGCGCGGAACATCTGTCCCGCGCTCCAAGCCCCTCCACCACTTCGTGGTCCCCCTCCCCGAGCAAGCTCGGGGAGGAACGGAAGGCTTGGTTTTTGCGAGTGATTCTCACTCCTCGCGGCCTTGCCCAATAGGGGTCATCGTCCTAAAGCCGCGCCAATCATTCGCACCTGCGAGAAGCCCATTGGTCGACCTGTCGCAATATCTGCCGATCCTGCTGTTCCTTGGCGTCGCGATCGTGCTGTCCAGCGCGTTCGTGTTCCTGCCGATCATCGCCGCGCGCTTCACCGGCGCGCACAAGCCGACGCCTGAAAAGCTGACCGAATATGAATGCGGCTTCCCCGCCTTCGAGGATTCGCGCAGCCAGTTCGACGTGCGTTTCTATCTCGTCGCCATCCTGTTCATCATCTTCGATCTCGAAGCCGCGTTTCTCTATCCCTGGGCGGTCAGCGTCTTCTCGCTGGGCTGGACGGCATGGTTCGCGATGATGGGCTTCATTGCCGAACTCGCGCTCGGCCTCGTCTATGCATGGAAGAAGGGAGCGCTCGAGTGGGAGTAGAACTCACACCAGCCGCCTCCGGTGGCGCGATCATCCCGCCCGACCAGACGTTCTTCAACGATCTGAACGGCGAGCTGACCGACAAGGGTTTCCTCGTTACCTCGACCGAGGATCTGTTCCACTGGGCTCGTACCGGCTCCTTGTGGTGGATGACCTTCGGCCTCGCCTGCTGCGCGGTCGAGATGATCCATGTGAACATGCCGCGCTACGATCTGGAGCGTTTCGGCGCCGCGCCGCGCGCGTCTCCGCGCCAGTCGGACGTGATGATCGTCGCCGGCACGCTCTGCAACAAGATGGCCCCGGCGCTGCGCCGCGTCTACGACCAGATGTCCGAGCCGAAATACGTCATCTCGATGGGCTCCTGCGCCAATGGCGGCGGCTATTATCATTATAGCTACAGCGTCGTGCGCGGCTGCGACCGGATCGTGCCGGTCGATATCTACGTCCCGGGCTGCCCGCCGACCGCGGAAGCGCTGCTGTACGGCATCATGCAGCTGCAGCGGAAGATCCGCCGCATCGGAACGATCGAACGGTGAGGGCGCCGGCGCCGGCCTACACGGCCAATGACGGGGTGATCGATCGCGCGGGCGAGCTGATCGGCGCGAATCTGGTGTCGTCGCTCGATGCGGTGGGCGAAGTCGCGCTGACGGTCGACCGCGAGACGCTGGTCGAGACGATGATCGCGCTGCGCGACACGCCCGGCCTCGAATATCAGCAGCTGATGGAAATCGCCGGCGTCGACTATCCGGAGCGGCCCGACCGGTTCGAAGTGGTCTATTGCCTGCTCTCGCTGACCCGCAACCACCGCATTCGCGTGCATGTGCAGACCGACGAGGAAAAGCCGGTGCCGTCGGTTACGGGCATCTGGCCGGTCGCCGGCTGGCTCGAGCGTGAAGTGTACGACATGTACGGCGTGCTCTTCTCGGGCAATGCCGATCTGCGCCGCATCCTGACCGATTACGGTTTCCGCGGCCATCCGCAGCGCAAGGATTTCCCGCTGACCGGCTATGTCGAGCTGCGCTATTCCGAGGAAGCGAAGCGGGTGGTCTATGAGCCCGTCCAGCTCGCCCAGGATTTCCGCAGCTTTGATTTCATGAGCCCGTGGGAAGGCGCCGAATATATCCTGCCCGGCGACGAGAAGGCGAAGCTGCCCGAAGCCAAGGGCGCGCCGACGCCGCTCAAGGCCGACGAGATCCAGAAGGCGGATGCGGCCAAGACCGCCGCCGCTGCGCCGCCGGCGACGCCGAAGGTCACCGAGAGCACGGCGCAGACCGGTGCCGGCAAGGCCTCGCCCGACGCGGAACCCAAGCCCGCCGATCCGGATGTGGTGAAGAAGCCGCGCGCGCCGCGCAAGCCGAAGGCGTCGTGATGATCGCGCTATTCCTGCTCCCCGGCGAAGGCCGGGGCCCAGTTGGGGGACTCCCTTTGGCTGGTCCTGCGCTTCATTACCTCAACCTTCCCAACTGGACCCCGGCCTCCGCCGGGGCGCAGCGTGTCGATTTGGAGGCGCGTCATGGCTGATCATCTCGAAGCGATCGAGGGCAGGACCGACGCCGCCGACCCCGAAGTCGGCGATATCGCGATCCAGAACTACACGATCAATTTCGGCCCGCAGCATCCGGCCGCGCACGGCGTGCTGCGCCTGGTGATGGAGCTCGACGGCGAGATCGTCGAGCGCGTCGATCCGCATGTCGGCCTGCTTCACCGCGGCACCGAAAAGCTGATCGAGCACAAGACCTATATCCAGGCTCTGCCCTATTTCGACCGGCTCGATTACTGCTCGCCCTTGTGCATGGAGCACAGCTTCGTGCTCGCGATCGAGAAACTGCTCGATCTCGAAGTGCCGATCCGCGCGCAATATCTCCGCGTGTTCTTCGCCGAGCTGACGCGCATCTCGAACCACATGCTCAACCTCGGCAGCCATGTCATGGACGTCGGCGCGATGACGCCGAACCTGTGGCTGTTCGAGATCCGCGAGGATTGCCTCAACTTCTTCGAGCGCGTCTCCGGCGCCCGCATGCATTCGGCCTATTTCCGGCCGGGCGGGGTACACCAGGATACGCCGCTCAAGCTGCTGACCGACATTGCCGACTGGCTCGACGGCCGCCTGCCGCGCCTGTTCGAGGATGCGATCAGCCTTGTCGCCGACAACCGCATCTTCAAGCAGCGCAACGTCGACATCGCGACGGTGAGCCGCGACGATGCGATCAAATGGGGTTTCTCCGGCCCGATGATCCGCGGCTCGGGCATTCCGTGGGATCTGCGCAAGTCGCAGCCCTATGACGTGTACGCGAAGATGGATTTCGACGTGCCGGTCGGCACCCGCGGCGATTGCTACGACCGCTTCATGGTGCGCGTGGAGGAGGTCCGCCAGTCAGTGCGGATCATGAAGCAGTGCCTGAACGAGATGCCGGAAGGGCCGATCGCCAGCCTCGACCGCAAGGTCGTGCCGCCCAAGCGCGCCGAGATGAAGCGCTCGATGGAAGCGCTGATCCACCACTTCAAGCTCTATACCGAGGGCTTCCACGTGCCGGCGGGCGACGTGTACGTCGCGACCGAGAGCCCGAAGGGCGAGTTCGGCGTCTATCTCGTCGCCGACGGCAGCAACAAGCCGTATCGCTGCAAGATCCGCCCGACCGCCTTCTCGCATCTCCAGGCGATGGACTTCATGGCCAGGGGCCACATGCTCGCCGACACCACCGCCATTCTCGGCGCGATGGATATCGTGTTCGGGGAGTGCGACCGGTGAGGTTCGCTTTTCTCTTGGCCGTGGCGCTGATGGCAGGTTGCGGCATCGCGCAAGCTCAAGATCTGACAAAAAAAGATACCGTCATGCAAGGCGGCCCGCTTGACCAGCTCGTGCTTGGCCCTCTCGTGACGGCCAAGGGGCAGCCGGGTTTCGGACTTAAACCGTCCCCGCCTAATGCTGCGCCGGTCCCACAACCGATGTTGGCCATCGTCACCGGGCTGCTTCACGCTTACGAACTCGGTAAAAAAGGCTCATACCGACCCTATCTGGCCGCTGACGCGACCGGTACATGGTGCGAAGGCCCAATGACCGAAAACTGTCGTGACGCGGTGCCTTTCGACGGCTTCACCTTTGGTGAGCATTGTGTCGCCAACACCCCGTTTTACGAAGGTGGTTCGGACGTACGCCTCGAGTGGATCTATAAGGGGCAGCTCTACTACATCTCGTTCGTGAAGTTCAGCGGCGGCAAGATCCGCAGCGTCGTGACCACTCGCGCGAGCGTCCCCGCCATCTTCAATCCGGACGCCAAGGGCTAGCATGGCTGAAGCACCCAAAATCCCCGACGAAGCCGAGACTCGCGCACGCTGGGGTTCGTTCATCTGGACGGCAGAGAACCGCAAGAAGGCGACCGAGATTCTCGGCCGCTATCCCAAGGGGCGCGAGCAATCCGCGTCGCTGCCCTTGCTCGATCTCGCCCAGCGCCAGGTCGGCGCGGAGACGCATACCCAGGGCTGGCTGCCGGTCCCGGTGATCGAATATGTCGCCCGCGAGATCGGCGTGCCCTACATGCGCGTCTATGAGGTCGCGACCTTCTACACCATGTTCAACATGGCGCCGGTCGGCCGCTATCACGTCCAGGTCTGCGGCACGACGCCGTGCATGCTCGGCGGATCGGACGATGTGCTCGCCGCCTGCAAGAATCGTGGCCTGGTCAAGGGCGCGACCACGCCCGACGGCCTGTTCACCTTGACCGAGGTCGAGTGCCTCGGCGCCTGCGCCAATGCGCCGATGGTGCAGATCAACGACGACAATTACGAAGACCTGGATTACGATCGCACGACCGCGATCCTCGATGCGCTGGCCGAGGGCAGGACGCCCACGCCGGGCTCGCAGACCGGGCGCCGCGACAGCTGCCCGGCGGGCGGCCCGACCAGCCTCAAGGAAATGGTCGACCAGAATCACGATTACCGGGGGGAATGGGCATGAAGGGTACGAATCCCATCGTCGCGATCCTCGCGATCATCGGCGGCCTGGTCGTGCTCGGTTTCGTGCTGAAGGTGACCTTCAAGCTGCTCGGCCTGCTGATCCTGATCGGCATCGGCCTCGTCATTTACTTCGCGGTGCAGAGCGCGACGGGGAAGGGCCGCTAGATGCTCGCCGACAAGGACCGTATCTTCACCAACGTCTACGGGTTCCAGCCGTGGAATCTCGAAGGCGCGCTCAAGCGTGGCGATTGGGATGACACCAAGGGCCTGATGGCGCGCGGGCAGGATGCCCTGATCGACGCGGTCAAGGCATCGGGCCTGCGCGGCCGTGGCGGCGCGGGTTTCCCGACCGGCACCAAATGGTCGTTCATGCCGAAGGAGCCCAAGCCCGAGCGGCCGAACTTCCTCGTCATCAATGCCGACGAATCCGAGCCCGGTTCCTGCAAGGACCGCGAGATCATGCGCCACGATCCGCACAAGCTGATCGAAGGCGCGCTGATCGCCGGCTTCGCGATGCGCGCCCGCGCCGCGTACATCTATATCCGCGGCGAATATATCCGCGAGGCGGAGGTGCTCTTCGCCGCGGTCGCCGAAGCCTATGACAAGGGCCTGATCGGCAAGAACGCCTCGGGGTCGGGTTATGATTTCGACGTGTTCGTCCATCGCGGTGCGGGCGCCTATATCTGCGGCGAAGAGACCGCGATGCTCGAGAGCCTCGAGGGCAAGAAGGGCCAGCCGCGCCTCAAGCCGCCGTTCCCGGCGGGTGCGGGCCTCTATGGCTGCCCGACCACGGTCAACAATGTCGAATCGATCGCGGTCGTCCCGACGATCCTGCGGCGCGGTGCCGAATGGTTCGCCGGCATCGGCGCGGAGAACAACCGCGGCACCAAGCTGTTCCAGATCTCGGGCCATGTGAACAAGCCCTGCGTGGTCGAGGAAGCGATGAGCATTCCTTTCCGCCAGCTGATCGAGGAACATTGCGGCGGCATTCGCGGCGGGTGGGACAATCTGCTCGCGGTCATCCCCGGCGGCTCCTCGGTGCCGTTGGTCCCGGCGGCGCAGATCATGGACTGCCCGATGGATTTCGACGGGCTGAAGGCGCTCGGCTCGGGCCTTGGCACCGCGGCGATCATCGTCATGGACAAGTCGACCGATATCGTCCGCGCGATCAGCCGCATCTCCTATTTCTACAAGCATGAGAGCTGCGGCCAGTGCACGCCATGCCGCGAGGGCACCGGCTGGATGTGGCGCGTGATGGAGCGGCTGCGCACCGGCGATGCCGATATCAGCGAGATCGATACGCTGCAGCAGGTCACCAAGCAGATCGAAGGCCACACTATCTGTGCGCTCGGCGACGCGGCGGCCTGGCCGATCCAGGGTCTGATCAAGCATTTCCGGCCCGAGCTGGAGCGCCGCATCAAGGAACGCGGCGGCGATCTCGCCCCGATGATGGAAGCGGCGGAATGAAGCTGCTGTCGATCGCGCACGTGACGGCCTGTCTCGCGATGACGATCGCCTGGCAGCCGCTTCTCGCCCAGTCCCAGCCGGCGCCGAGACTGGCGTATTCGGCCGTTCGCGTGATCGGTTTTTGCGTGGCGGATCGCAGTTCCCCGGCCGCACGGCGGGTCATCGATCTGGATTTTGGCACCGAGACCTATCGTATGGCCCTGGCGACGCTGGTGCAGCCGTCAGACAGCTGCATGCCGCAGGGGCATGTCGTTTATAATCCGGTCCAGCTGGGCGGCGGGATCGCGGAATATTTCCTGGCGTCCCATCTGTCGCGCGGTTCGCTGGAGCGTGAACTGGCGCGAGGTTCCATGGACCGGGAACTGGCGTCCACGGATGCGACTCAACGTCTTGGCGCGTGCATCATCCACAGGTCGCCCGGGAAAGTGGTCGCCTGGCTGAAGTCCGTGCCGGACAGTGCCGAAGAGCCGCGCGCCTTGCGCGCCATCACGCCCGATGCGAGTACCTGTGTCGCGGCGGTGCATAGCGCGCGTCCAAGCGCCGCCGGGCTCCGCGCAATCCTGGCGCTGACCAGCTACCATATCGCGACGCGGCCCGGCGCCGCGGTGAGGAGCTAGCGCCATGGGCACGATTGAGCTCGTGGGAAGCGGGATGCTGCGCGGCTATCCCATGTCGTTGTCGTCTATCGGGGGGAAGGCGGAATGAGAATAATGGTCATTGCTGCCGCTATCGCCGCACTGCCATTGGCAGCGGCGGGCGCCGCCGCCGGGGAGCGCAAGGCCGATCCGCGCGAATTCCGCGCCACGGCCGAATGCGTGATGGCGGAAGCGCCCGATCAGGTGCGCCAGCTGCTCGGCAGCTTGCCCGGCTCTTCCGACGAGCAGCGTGCGGCGAAGCGGCTTGCTTCGGTCTACAGCTCGTGCAGCGGCGACTCGTTCGGTCTTTCACTCAGCAACGGGACGCAGGGTCTCTATAACGGCCGCGCCGATATGGCGGCTGCCGCGACGTCGTTGGCGCTGAAAGGTGGCCGCCGGGCGCTGCGTCCGGGCGAAGTGAAGACATGGTATCTCGGTTCTATTGCGGGACGGTCGCCGGGCAATGGTTATGACGCGGTCGCGCTCGGCATGCAGGAATTCGGCACCTGCGTGGTCAACGCGGCGCCGGAAGCCTCGACCGATCTCGTTCAGTCGGCGGCCGGCAGCGATGCCGAACGCCGCGCGCTCGATGCGATCAAGCCGGTGCTCGGCGGTTGCGTCGTGACAGGCAAGCCGATCAGCATGAAGCGCGATCAGCTCCGCCTGATGATCGCCGAACCCCTTTATCACGCCATTGTCGACGGCCCTTCGGCCGGCCGGCGCAGCTAGCAAGTACGAAACGCATGCCAAAGCTCAAAGTCGACGGAATCGAGATCGAGGTGCCGCAGGGCGCCACCGTGCTGCAGGCGTGCGAGCTTGCCGGCAAGGAAATCCCGCGCTTCTGCTATCACGAGCGCCTGTCGATCGCCGGCAATTGCCGCATGTGCCTGGTCGAGGTTAAGCCGGGCCCGCCCAAGCCCCAGGCCTCGTGCGCGCTGCCGGCCGCCGAAAACCAGGAAGTCTTCACCAACACCCCAATGGTGAAGAATGCGCGCGAAGGCGTGATGGAATTCCTGCTGATCAACCACCCGCTCGATTGCCCGATCTGCGATCAGGGCGGCGAGTGCGACCTGCAGGACCAGAGCCTGGCCTATGGCCGCGGCCATTCCCGCTATGACGAGAACAAGCGGGCGGTCACCGAGAAATATATGGGTCCGATCGTGAAGACGGTGATGACGCGGTGCATCCAGTGCACCCGCTGCATCCGCTTCGCCGAGGAAGTCGCCGGCGTCGAGGAAATCGGCGCGATCGGCCGCGGCGAGGACATGCAGATCACCTCCTACCTCGAGGGTGCGGTGACGAGCGAGTTGTCGGGCAATGTCGTCGATCTCTGCCCGGTCGGCGCGCTGACCTCCAAGCCCTATGCCTTCGAGGCGCGGCCCTGGGAGCTCAAGAAGACGCTGACGATCGACGTGATGGACGCGGTCGGCACCAATATCCGCCTCGACAGCCGCGGCCGCCAGGTGCTGCGCGCGCTCCCCGTGATCAACGAGGACGTCAATGAGGAATGGGCCAGCGACAAGACCCGCCACGCGGTCGACGGGCTGGTCCGCCGCCGGCTCGATCGTCCGTTCGTGCGCAAGCAGGGCAAGCTGACCGAGGCAAGCTGGGACGAGGCCTTCGCCGCCATTGCCGCAGTGAACGCCGGCTCCAGCGTCGCCGCGATCCATGGCGATCTGGTCGATTGCGAGACGCTCTACGCCGCCAAGGCGCTGCTCGGCGCGATGGGCTCGACCCTGCTCGAAGGCCGTCAGACCGGCATGGCGTATGACGCGTCGTCGCTGTCCGCGGTCAATTTCAACACCACCATCGCCGGCACCGAAGACGCCGACGCGATCCTGCTGGTCGGCACCAATCTGCGCTGGGAAGCGCCGCTGGTGAACACCCGAATCCGCAAGGCGATCAAGAAGGGCGCGAAGGTCTTCGCGATCGGCGAAGAGACCGACCTGACCTACAAGGTCGAATGGCTCGGCAACGACCTGTCTCTGCTCGGCAAGCTGCCCGATGGCCCGGCCGAGGCGTTCAGGAATGCCCAGCGCCCGATGGTCATTGTCGGCGGCGGCGCGCTCAAGGGCGGTCACGGTGCCGCGCTCAAGCTGGCCTCGTCGCTGAACCTGGTGCGCGATGGGTGGAACGGCTTCAACGTGCTGCACATGGCGGCGTCACGCATGGGCGGGCTGATGCTCGGCCTCGCGCAAAAGGGCGGCATCGCCGATATCGTCGCGGCCAGGCCCAAGCTCACCTTCTTCCTCGGGGCCGACGAGGCCGATTTCTCGGCCTTTGCCGACAGCTTCAAGGTCTATATCGGCCATCACGGCGACAAGGGCGCGGCGGCTGCCGATGTCGTGCTGCCGGGCGCGAGCTATGCCGAGAAGTCGGGCACCTGGGTCAATCTCGAAGGCCGCGTCCAGCGCGGCGAACGCGCCGTCTTCCCGCCGGGCGACGCCCGCGAGGACTGGACCATCCTGCGCGCGCTTTCCGCGGTGTTGGGCAAGACCCTGCCGTTCGACACGCTCGAGGAACTGCGCGCGGCGATGGGCGTCGACACGCCCGATCTCGCCACGCTTGGCCTGCGCCGCTTCGCCTGGAACGCCCCGGCGCTCGATGCGAAGAGCGAAGGCCCGGTCGGCTATCCGATCAAGGATTTCTACCTGACCAACGCCATCTGCCGCGCGTCCCCGACGATGCAGCGCTGCTCGGCCGAGCTGATCCACGGTGAAGAGTTCGCGGAGGCGGCGGAGTGATGCATGTGGGAGTTCATTTCCGAAGCGCTGTTCCTGTCGCTGCCACCGAAGGTGCAGCTCGGATGTCTGGCGGTGGTTGTCGTGCTTATCGGCTGTGCCGTGCTCGTAGCGTATCTGTGAAGGGAGGGCTGAACTGATGACCGCTCTCTTCGTCTCCTGGGGCATGCAGTTCGAATGGGCGTGGTTCCTCGCCACGATCATCGGCATCCTCGTCATCGCCCTGCCGCTGATGCTGGCGGTTGCCATGATCATCTATGCCGATCGCAAGATCTGGGCGGCGATGGCGCTGCGCCGCGGCCCGAACGTGGTCGGCCCGTTCGGCCTGTTGCAGAGTTTTGCCGATGGCCTGAAGGTCTTCCTGCAGGAAACCATCATCCCGACCAGCGCGAACAAGGGCCTGTTCCTGCTCGCGCCGATCATCACCTTCACCGTCGCGCTGATCGTCTGGGCGGTCATCCCGTTCCAGGCGGGCGTGGTGCTGGCGGACATCAATGTCGGCCTGCTCTATGTGCTCGCGGCCTCGTCGCTCGGCGTCTACGGCATCATCCTGGCGGGCTGGTCGTCCAACTCGAAATACCCCTTCTACTCGGCGATCCGCGCCGCGGCGCAGATGGTGTCGTACGAAGTCGCGATCGGCTTCGTGCTGATCTCGGTGGTGATGTGGGCGGGCAGCTTCAACCTGTCGGACATCGTCGTTGCCCAGAAGGGGCTCTACGGCTTCGTCAACGGCTTCTACGCCAATCCGCTGCTGTTCCCGATGGCGATCGTGTTCTTCATCTCGTCGCTCGCCGAGACTCAGCGCGCGCCGTTCGATCTGACCGAGGCGGAGAGCGAGCTCGTCGCCGGCTATCAGACCGAATATAGCTCGATGAGCTTCGCGCTGTTCTGGCTCGGCGAATATGCCAACGTCATCCTGATGTGCGCGCTCAACGCGACGCTGTTCTGGGGCGGCTGGCTGCCCCCGGTCGACTGGGCGCCGCTCTATTACGTCCCGGGCATCATCTGGCTGTTCGCCAAGATGCTGTTCTTCTTCTTCGTGTTCAGCTGGGTGAAGGCCACCGTCCCGCGCTACCGCTACGATCAGCTGATGCGGCTGGGCTGGAAGATCTTCCTCCCGTTGTCGCTGTTCTGGGTGTTCCTGGTGTCGGGCTTCCTGATGCTGACGCGGGTCGGCACCGAGTGCGATCCGTCACAGCGCGTGTATCTCAAGCAATATGCGACGGCTGAGGGGCTCTATCAGGCGCAGCGTCCTCAATATCCTACCGACGGCGCGTGTCGCAGCCAGCTCGTCGTCCAGCCGGAGAAACGCCCGTGAACGTCGGCCAGATCATCAAGTCCTACACCTTGTGGGAATTCGTGAAGGCGCACGCGCTCACCCTGAAGTATTTCTTCAAGGCGAAGGCGACGATCAACTATCCGTTCGAGAAGAACCCGATCTCCCCGCGCTTCCGCGGCGAGCATGCGCTGCGCCGCTATCCGAACGGCGAGGAACGCTGCATCGCGTGCAAGCTGTGCGAGGCGGTGTGCCCGGCCCAGGCGATCACGATCGAGGCCGAGCCGCGCGAGGACGGCAGCCGCCGCACCACGCGCTACGACATCGACATGACCAAGTGCATCTATTGCGGCCTGTGCCAGGAAGCCTGCCCGGTCGATGCCGTGGTCGAAGGGCCGAATTTCGAATTCGCCACCGAAACCCGCGAGGAGCTGATCTACGACAAGGCGAAGCTGCTCGATAATGGCGATCGCTGGGAACGCGCGATCGCCGCGAACCTTGCCGCCGATGCACCGTACCGTTAAGCGCCAGCCGAATCCGAGGGGCCTCCTGATTCCGTGATACAGACACTCGCCTTCTACCTGTTCGCCGTGATGGTGCTGCTGTCGGCAGCGTTGACCATCACCGCGCGGAACCCGGTCCATGCCGTGCTGTGGCTGATCCTCGCCTTTTTCAACGCGGCGGGGCTGATGGTGCTGCTGGGCGCCGAGTTCATCGCGATGCTGCTGGTCATCGTCTATGTCGGCGCCGTCGCGGTGCTGTTCCTGTTCGTCGTGATGATGCTCAACATCGATTTCGCCGAGCTGCGCAGCGGCTTCGCGCGCTACCTCCCGATCGGGCTGGTGCTGGCGATCGGCCTCGCGGCGGAGATCGTCGTCGCGATCGGCGCCTATAGCGCGGGCGCGATCGAGCTCAGCCGCCGCGCGGCGCCGATCGCTGAGGACGTGCCCAACATCCAGGCGATCGGCAACCTGCTCTACACCCGCTACCTGTTCATCTTCGAAGGCGCCGGCCTCGTCCTGCTCGTCGCGATGATCGGCGCGATCGTGCTGACTCACCGCGAGCGTGGCGGCACCCGCCCGCAGAACATCAACCGCCAGGTGTCGCGCCGGCCGCAGGATGCGACCCGCAACACCCAGCCTGGCGTAGGGCAGGGGATCGAGCTGTGATCGATTTCTTCTTCCTTCGTCACCCCGGACTTGTTCCGGGGTCCATTTCTCCGCTGGGCGCAAAGGTTTCGATAGAATCGATGGTGTCTCGCCAAGCCGCTGAATGGATGCCGGAACAAGTCCGGCATGACGGTTGTGGAGGGCGCGTCGCATGATCGGCCTGACGCATTATCTCGTCGTCGCGGCGATCCTGTTCGCGCTCGGCGTGCTCGGCATCGTCATCAACCGCAAGAACCTCATCGTCATGCTCATGGCGGTCGAACTGATCCTGCTCGCGGTGAACCTGAACCTCGTCGCCTTCTCCGCCTATCTCCACGATCTGGTCGGGCAGGTGTTCGCGATGTTCGTGCTGACGGTCGCCGCCGGCGAGGCCGCGATCGGCCTGGCCATCCTCGTTATCTATTTCCGCGGACGCGGCACGATCTCGGTCGACGACGTCAACCGGATGAAGGGGTAATTCGTTGATCCTCCTCATCGTCTTCCTGCCGCTGCTCGCGGCGATCGTCGCAGGCCTCGGCAACCGGGCACTCGGCAACACCGTCGCCAAGTCGCTCACGACAGGCGCGCTGTTCGTCTCGTGCCTGCTGAGCTGGCCGATCTTCATCTCCTATCTCGGCGGTGCCGAACCCAGCGTCACGCCGGTGTTCGACTTCATCCGCTCGGGGGATCTCGACGTCGCCTGGGCGCTCCGCGTCGATGCGCTGACCGCGGTCATGCTGGTGGTCATCACCAGCGTCTCCGCGCTCGTCCACCTCTATAGCTGGGGCTATATGGCGGAGGATCCGGATCAGCCGCGTTTCTTCGCCTATCTGTCGCTGTTCACCTTCGCCATGCTGATGCTGGTGACCGCGAACAATCTGGTCCAGATGTTCTTCGGCTGGGAAGGCGTCGGTCTCGCCTCCTATCTGCTGATCGGTTTCTGGTTCAAGAAACCCAGCGCCAATGCCGCCGCGATCAAGGCGTTCGTCGTCAACCGCGTCGGCGATCTCGGCTTCATGCTCGGCATCTTCGGCACCTTCCTGGTGTTCGGCACGGTGTCGATTCCCGACATCCTCACCGCTGCGCCCGGCATGGCCGGCTCGAGCATCGGCTTTCTCGGCCAGCGCTGGGATACGATGACGATCCTGTGCCTGTTGCTGTTCGTCGGCGCGATGGGCAAGTCGGCGCAGCTCGGCCTGCACACCTGGTTGCCCGACGCGATGGAAGGCCCGACTCCGGTGTCGGCGCTGATCCACGCCGCGACGATGGTCACCGCCGGCGTGTTCATGGTCTGCCGCCTGTCGCCGATGTTCGAGACGAGCCCGTTCGCGCTTCACGTCGTGATGACGGTCGGCGCCGCGACCTGCTTCTTTGCCGCGACGGTCGGCCTGGTGCAGACCGACATCAAGCGCGTCATTGCCTATTCGACCTGCTCGCAGCTCGGCTACATGTTCTTCGCGGCGGGCTGCGGCGCCTATGGCGCGGCAATGTTCCACCTGTTCACGCACGCTTTCTTCAAGGCGCTGCTGTTCCTTGGCGCCGGCTCGGTGATCCATGCGATGCACCATGAGCAGGACATGCGCTATTATGGCGGCCTCAGGAAACATATCCCGATCACCTTCTGGGGCATGATGGCGGGCACGCTCGCCATCACGGGCGTCGGCATCCCCGCGGTGTTCGGCAATCCGCTCGCGATCGGTTTTGCCGGCTTCCATTCGAAGGACGCGATCATCGAAGCGGCCTGGGCCGCTGGCCAGGGCGGCGCCTCGATCGTCGGCATGATCGTCGCGCTGCTGACCAGCTTCTATTCCTGGCGCCTGATGTTCCTGACCTTCTGGGGCAAACCGCGCTGGGCGCAGTCGGAGCATATCCAGCACGCGGTGCACGACGCGCATGGCCATGGCCATCACGACGATGCGCCTGCCGACGAGACGTCCGCGCACGGCGCGCATCACGACGATCATGGCCATGCGCATGATCATGGTGACGGCACCGGCGGCTATCATCCGCATGAGAGCCCGCTGCCGATCCTGATCCCGCTGATCCTGCTGTCGATCGGCGCGGTCGCCGCCGGCTTCGTCTTCCACGGCTATTTCATCGAACCAGCGGCGGGCGAGGAATATTGGAAGGGCAGCATCGCCTTCAGCGAACATCTGATGCATGCGATGCACGAGGTGCCGCTGGGCGTGAAGCTGTCGGCGTCGGTCGCGATGCTGCTCGGGCTGCTGGGCGCGTGGCTCGCCTATATCCGCAACCCGGATTTCCCGGCGAAGCTCGCGGGGCAGTTCAGCCTGCTCTACGATTTCCTGCTCAACAAATGGTATTTCGACGAGCTGTACAACATCCTGTTCGTCCGCCCCGCCTTCGCCCTTGGCCGCCTCTTCTGGCACCGCGGCGACGAGAAGACGATCGACCGCTTCGGGCCCAACGGCTCGGCCTGGGTCGTCGCGCTCGGCTCCCGGGTCGCCGGCAGGGTCCAGACCGGATATGTCTATACCTATGCCTTCGTCATGCTGATCGGCCTGACCGCCGCTATTACCTGGGCGATCACACGATGAGCGGTTTCCCCATCCTGTCGCTGATGCTCGCGATCCCGGCGATCGCCGCTGTCGCGTGCCTGTTCGTCAGTGCGACCAACGCGCGCTGGATCGCGCTGATCGCGACTCTGGTCGATCTGCTGCTCGGCATCGGTCTGTGGGCGCAGTTCGATATCGGCGGGCCGCAATGGCAATTCGTCGAGGCGCACGAGAATCTGTTCGGTCCGATCGGATGGAAGCTCGGTATCGACGGCTTCGCGCTGATGCTGATCATGCTCAGCGTGTTCCTGATGCCGATCTGCATCGGCGCCAGCTGGGTCGCGATCGAGAAACGCGTCCAGGAATATATGTGCGCATTCCTCGTCACCGAGCTGCTGATGATCGGCACCTTCGCGGCGCAGGACCTGTTCCTGTTCTATATCTTCTTCGAAGCCGGCCTGATCCCGATGTACCTGATCATCGGCATCTGGGGCGGCGCGAACCGCATCTACGCGTCGTACAAATTCTTCCTCTACACCTTGCTCGGCTCGGTGCTGATGTTCATCGCGATGCTGTGGATGGCGCAATATGCCGGCACCGCCGACATCCCGACCCTGCTCAACACCGATTTCCCGGCGCTTGCGCAGACCTGGCTATGGCTCGCCTTCTTCGCCTCCTTCGCGGTGAAGATGCCGATGTGGCCGGTCCATACCTGGCTGCCCGACGCGCACGTCCAGGCGCCGACCGCCGGCTCGGTCATCCTGGCGGGCGTGCTGCTGAAGCTCGGCGGCTACGGCTTCCTGCGCTTCTCGCTGCCGATGTTCCCGGAGGCGTCGGCCGAGTTCGTCTGGCTGATCTTCGGCCTGTCGGCGGTCGCGGTGATCTACACCTCGCTGGTCGCGCTGGTTCAGTCCGACATGAAGAAGCTGATCGCCTATAGTTCGGTCGCGCACATGGCGATCGTGACGATCGGCCTGTTCGCCTTCAACCGCCAGGGCATCGAAGGCGCTATGGTCGTCATGCTCAGCCACGGCCTCGTCTCGGGCGCGCTGTTCCTCTGCGTCGGCGTGATCTACGATCGGCTGCACACCCGCGAGATCGACCGGTATGGCGGCCTTGCGATCAACATGCCGCGTTACGCGCTGTTCTTCATGCTGTTCACCATGGCCTCGGTCGGCCTGCCGGGCACCAGCGGCTTCGTCGGCGAGTTCCTCTCGCTGGCCGGCACCTACAAGGTTTCGACCACCATCACGCTGCTGTGCACCACCGGCATCATCCTCGGTGCCGCGTACATGCTCTATCTCTACCGCCGCGTCGTGTTCGGCGATCTGACCAAGGATGACGTTCGCGCGATGCCCGATCTCAGCTTGCGCGAAATCGCGCTGCTCGCCCCCATCGCGGCGGTGGTGCTGTGGATGGGCGTCTATCCGGAAAGCTTCCTCGCCCCGATGCGCGGTGACGTCGCCACGCTCGAGGCGCGCATCGCCCGCGCCGCGCCCGCCGGTGACTCGCTGCCGACTGCAGGGAAACCTGCCGCCCCCGCCGCGCACCATGGGGAGGCACATCAATGAACGCCTCCCTGCTCATGACCTTGCCGGAACTGGTGCTGACCGCCGGCGCGCTGATCCTGATGCTCGCCGCCGCCTGGGGCGGACAGGCCTCGACCAAGGCCATTTCCTGGACGTCGGTCGCGGTGCTGTTCGGCGCCGGGATCGCGCTGATGGGCCCGGCCTCGTCGGGGGGTGAGGCGTTCGACGGCCTGTACCGCGCCGATGCCTTTGCCGCGTTCGCCAAGGTGCTGATCTATATCGCGGCCGGCGTCGCGATCCTGGTCGCCCCGCGCTTCTTCCAGCAGACCTCGGGCGACGATCTGCGTCCCGAATATCCGGTCCTGATCCTGCTCTCCGCCATCGGCATGGGCATGATGGTGTCGGCCGGCGACCTGCTGACGCTCTATGTCGGTCTCGAGCTGCAGAGCCTTGCCGCCTATGTGCTGGCGAGCTTCATGCGCCGCGATGCGCGCTCGGCCGAAGCGGGCCTCAAATATTTCGTGCTCGGCGCCTTGGCGAGCGGCATCCTGCTCTACGGCATCAGCCTGGTCTATGGCTTCAGCGGCACGACGCTTTTCTCGCTGATCGCCGATGCGTACGGCGCGGGCCATTCGCTCGGCCTGACCTTCGGCCTGGTATTCGTCTTTGCCGGCCTCGCCTTCAAGATCAGCGCGGTGCCGTTCCACATGTGGACGCCCGACGTGTACGAAGGCGCGCCGACCCCGGTGACGACCTTCTTCGCCTCCGCGCCGAAAGTCGCGGCGATGGCGCTGGCGGTTCGTGTCGCGGTCGAGGCGATGGGCCCGGCGACCGATCAGTGGCGCCAGATCGTCATCTTCGCCTCGCTCGCCTCGATCATCTTCGGTGCGGTCGCGGCGATCGGCCAGAGCAACATCAAGCGCCTGCTGGCGTACAGCTCGATCAACAATGTCGGCTTCGCTTTGGTCGGCCTCGCCTGCGGCACCGCCGAGGGCGTGTCGGCGGTGCTGATCTACCTGACCATCTATATCGCCATGACGCTCGGCAGCTTCCTCGTCGTGCTCCAGATGCGCGACCAGAGCGGCCAGCCGGTCGAGACGATCGCCAGCCTGTCCGGCATGTCCAAGACTCAGCCCGGCCTCGCGCTGGCGCTCGGCCTGTTCATGTTCAGCCTGGCCGGCATCCCGCCGCTGCTCGGCTTCTATGCGAAGTTCGTGGTGTTCCAGGCGGCCGTGCAGGCGGGGCTCTTCCCCTTCGCGGTGGTCGGCATCGCGGCCTCGGTGATCGGCGCCTATTATTATCTGCGCGTCGTGAAGACGATGTATTTCGATGATGCCGCGACGGCCTTCGCGCCGATCGACAGCAAGGTCGAGGGCGGGTTGATCGCGGTTGCCGCGACCTTCATCTCGCCGATCGGCTATCTCGCCATCCCGTGCCTCGGCGCCTGGGCCGCTGCCGCTGCCAGGGCGTTGTTCTGACGCATAGCATCCGTACCGTCGCGGAGACGGGGTCGACCAACGCCGACATGCTGATGCTCGCCGGCAGCGGGGCCGTCGAGGGGCTCTGGCTTCGCGCCGAGCGCCAGACCGGCGGCCGAGGGCGGCAGGGCAGGGCCTGGTCCTCGCCCGAAGGCAATCTCTACGCAAGCACGCTGGTCCGCCTGCGCCCGCACGATTCACAGGCGTCCACGCTGGCCCTGGTGGCCGCCGTGGCGCTGGAGGAGGTCGTTCGCGCCTACCTTCCTTCCCTGTTCCCCCGCGAAGGCGGGGGGGCAGAGTCGCAGAGCGCGTCGCTTGTGGCTCTGGACCCCCGCCTTCGCGGGGGAACGGCGGGGGGCGATGGGCTGGCGATCAAATGGCCCAACGATCTGCTGCTCGATGGGGCGAAGCTCTCCGGTATCCTGCTCGAACGCGCTGATGCTGCTGTGGTGATCGGCATGGGCATCAACCTCGCGCACCACCCGACCGATCTCGAACGCGCCGCCACCAGCCTCGCGGCGCACGGCGCGGCGCCCGATCCGGCCGACTTCCTCGAAACCCTCGCCGCCGCCTTCGAACGCTGGCTCGGCATCTGGCGCGTCGAGGGGCTCGCCCCGATCCGCGCCCGCTGGCTGGAACGGGGATATCAGCCCGGCACCGCGCTTACCGCACGCCTGCCCGACGGCAGCGCGATCGACGGCCTGTTTCAGGGCCTGAACGCGGAGGGCGCGCTCATCCTGCGCTTGGCGGACGGATCGAGCCGTGTCATTCACGCCGCCGACGTCTTCCTGATCTGATATGACTCCGTTCGTTTCGAGCGAAGTCGAGAAACAGGGCTTGGCGCCAGGCAAATGTGTCTCGACTTCGCTCGACACGAACGGAAGGGATTGAGGTTCGCATGCTGCTCGCGATCGATGCCGGCAATACCAATGTGGTCTTCGCACTTGTCGATAGCGGCACGATCAAGGCGCGCTGGCGCATCGCGACCGACCCGCGCCGCACCGCCGACGAATATGCCGTCTGGCTCAGCCAGTTGCTCACGCTCGAAGGCTATGACCGAAGCGCCGTCACCGGCGTCATCATCGCCACCGTCGTCCCGCGCGCGCTGCACAATCTCCAGACGCTGGCGCGCAAATATTTCGGCGGCGAGCCGCTGATCGCCGGTCAGCCTCCGGTCGAATGGGGCATGCAGCTCGACGTCGAGGAACCGCACGCCGTCGGCGCCGACCGCGCGGTCAACATGATCGCGGCGCATGCGCTGCATGCCGGCGACCTGATCACGATCGATTTCGGCACCGCGACCACCTTCGACTTTTCGGACTTTCGCGGCGCGTACAAGGGCGGCATCATCGCGCCCGGCATCAACCTGTCGCTCGACGCCCTTGTCACCGCCGCCGCCAAGCTGCCGCGCATCGCGATCGAGGCGCCGGCCAACACCAGCGTCATCGGCCGCGACACGGTCAGCCAGATGCATATCGGCATCTATTGGGGCTATATCGCGATGATCGAGGGGCTGGTCTCGCGCATCAAGGCGGAGGTCGGGCGGCCGGTAAAGGTCATCGCGACCGGCGGTCTCGCCACGCTTTTCGAGAAGCAGACCGACGTTTTCGACGTGATCGAACCCGACCTCACCATTCAGGGGCTGGCGATGTTGTGGGATCGCGCCCATATAAGGGTCTGATGTGCGATCCCGGCAAGGGGTCCCGTGGCGTTACCGCCATCTCCATCGCGATATTATTCAGCGCTGACCGCGCATCCAGTACGTCCCCGCACTCGCGTGGACTCCACGACAAGAAAGAACAAAAACTAAGTGACTCCCAATAACGAACTCCTCTTCCTGGCCCTTGGTGGGTCGGGGGAGATCGGCATGAACGTCAATCTCTATGGCTGCCGCGGCAAGTGGCTGATGGTCGATTGCGGCATCACCTTTGCCGACCCCCAATATCCCGGGATCGACGTGATCCTGCCCGATCTCGCCTTTATCGAGGAACAGATCGACAATCTCGTCGGCATCGTGCTCACCCATGGTCATGAGGACCATATCGGTGCGCTGCCTTACCTCGCCGAGGATCTGGGCGTGCCGCTCTACGCGACGCCCTTCACCGCCGGCCTGATCCACGGCAAGCTCGAGGAAGAGGGTAACGCCGATCGCGTACGCCTCAACATCGTGAAGCCCGGCCAGCGCGTCGATATCGGCCCGTTCGGCGTGAACTTCGTGCCGATGTCGCACTCGATCCCCGAAGCCAACGCGCTGCTGATCGACACGCCGTACGGCCGCATCTTCCACACCGGCGACTGGAAACTCGATACTGCCCCCGTGCTCGGCCAGCCGGCCACGCCGGAGCAGCTCGAGGTGATCGGCGACGAGGGCGTGCTCGCGCTCGTCTGCGATTCGACCAACGTCTTCAATCCCGAGCCTTCGGGCTCCGAGGCCGAGGTCCGCGTCGGCCTGGCCGACGTGATCGCCAAGGCCAAGGGCCGCGTGCTCGTCACCACCTTCGCCTCCAACGCCGCACGGCTGCACACGCTTGGCCAGGTCGCACGCGAGACGGGGCGCAAGCTCTGCGTCGCCGGCCGCTCGCTCGACCGCATCCTGAAGGTCGCGCGCGCGACCGGCTATCTCAAGGACTTCCCGGAAACGGTCGATCCCGATGCCGCGATGCGCCTGCCGCGCAACAAGGTGTTGATCGTCGCGACCGGCGGGCAGGGCGAGGAACGCGCCGCGCTGGCGCGGGTCGCCTCGGGCACGCACCCGATCAGCCTCGATGCCGGCGACACCGTCGTCTTCTCGTCGAAGCAGATTCCGGGCAACGAAGTCGCCATCGGCCGTATCCAGAACCAGCTCGCCACCAAGGGTATCGAGATGATCACGGAGCGCCAGGCGCATGTCCATGTCTCGGGCCATCCCGGCCGGCCCGAGCTGGCCGCGATGTATCGCTGGATCCGCCCCGAGATCCTGATGCCGGTGCACGGCGAGATGCGCCATCTGATGGAGCAGGCGCGTTTCGGTCTGTCCGAGGGTATTCCGCGCGCGCTGGTGCAGACCAATGGCGATATCGTCCGGCTCGCGCCCGGCGTGCCCGAGAAGCTCGGCCATGCCCATGTCGGCCGGCTGGTGCTCGACGGCGACGTGATCCTGCCGGGTGACGGCGCGACGATCAACGAACGCCGCAAGCTGGGCCTGTTCGGCCAGATGTCGGTCGCGGTGGCGATCGATCGCGGCGGCAAGATGATCGGCCAGCCCCAGGTCCGGCTTCAGGGCATCCCGGTCGAGGAGGATCGTGATCCCTTCCTCGACGAAGCGATCGACGCGGTCATCGAGGCGACCCGCAAGGGCGGCCGCGACCGCGACCGGCTGCGCGAGGATATTCGCCTGTCGGCCCGCCGCGTCGCGACGCGGTGGACCGGCAAGAAGCCCATTGTCGACGTCTTGCTGATCGAGGCCTGATCCGATGCGCTGGCCGTCGATGCTCGCGATCTACTTCCTGTTCTGGGCCTTGTCGGTCTTCCTCGTCCTGCCCTTCGGGGTCAGGACGGCGGACGAGGCAGGAACCGAGCGCGTGCCCGGCCAGGCCGAAAGCGCGCCCCATGAATTCCGCGTGGGCCGCACGGCGCTGCGGGTGACGATCGTCGCGACCATCCTGTTCGGCATCTTCCTGCTGAACTACTCCTATGGCTGGGTGACCCCCCAGACGCTTGATTTCTACGGCCTGTCGAACGAGGCGGCGCGGTAAAAAGGCTGAGGTCTCAATCCTCCGTCATGCCGGACTTGTTCCGGCATCCATGTTTCGGCGATAGATGTCGCTCGTGAGAGAACGGCAGCCCTGCGTCTATATCTTGGCCAGCGGCTTTTACGGTTGCGTCTATACGGGCGAAACCTCGAACCTGGTCGGCCGCATCCAGCAGCATCGCGACGGCATGTTCGATGGGTTCACCAAACGCTATAATATCAAGCGCCTCGTCTGGTTCGAGGTCGGCGACACGATGGACGGCGCAATCGCGCGCGAGAAAACGATCAAGAAATGGCCGCGCGACTGGCGGATCAACCTGATCGAGCGCGACAATCCGGCATGGAACGACCTTGCGGTGGGGTTCGGGCTGGATCCGCTACCATAACGCTTGTTGCCCGATGGACCCCGGAACAAGTCCGGGGTGACGGTTATTTCACGTCAGGCGTTTCCGCCTCACCCATCCTCATCCGCGGATTTGCTCTGCAGCTGCACATAATTGGCGATGCCCATGCGCTCGATCATCTCGAACTGGCGCTCCAGCGTATCGACATGCTCTTCCTCGCTGTCGAGGATGCGGCGGAACAGGTCGCGGCTGACATAGTCGCGGACCTTCTCGGAATGCTCGATCGCGTCGCGCAGCAGCGGCAGGGCCTCCATCTCCAGCGCGAGATCGGCCTTCAGCACTTCCTCGACCGTCTCGCCGATGCGCAGGCGCCCGAGCAGCTGGAAATTGGGCAGGCCGTCGAGGAACAGGATGCGCTCCGACAGCATGTCGGCATGCTTCATCTCGTCGATCGATTCGTGCTTCTCGAACTCGGCCAGCTTGCGCACGCCCCAGTGATCGAACAGCCGGTAATGCAGCCAATATTGGTTGATCGCGGTCAGCTCGTTCTTGAGCGCCTCGTTCAGATAGTCGATGACCTTGGGGTCGCCCTTCATGTCGTGTCTCCGTAATGCCTGCGTAACCTAACGCAGAACACGGACTCCGAACAGGCGAAAAATGGCGGAAATCTGCGGTTTTCTGTGCCTGCGAACGCTACGCAGCCGCACGTTCCTCGTCGATAATGGCTCTCGCGAACGGTACGCACTGGCCGCATTTCGGCTGGCGGCCGAGCGTCCGATAGGCCTGGCAGGCACTTTTTGCGCCGCCGCGCGCTGCCTCGCGCACATCCTGCTCACGAATCGCATTACAGATACAAACGACCATGGGTGCTCCCTCGCCTGACCCTGATCTAGGGCTAATGCGAACCAGTCGCAAGCGCTTTTGCGCATCAGTCGCAGAAGACTTAATTGTCCCCGGCCGCCCCGCGCATGGGCTGGAACCGCATCCGCGCCAGCGATCGCCACAGCCATTCGAGCGGACCGAATCGGAAACGGGCGAGCCAGGGCTTCGACCAGAGCAGCATCAGCACCCACACCGCGATCACCACCGGATAGAGCTGCGCGCGTGACAGATATCCGTACCAACCGAGCCCATAGCCGTAGAACAAGGTGGTGCAGACGATGCTGGTGCCGAGATAATTGGAAAAGGCCATGCGCCCCGCCGCGCCGATCCGCGTGACGATGGCGCCGCCGCGCTGCGCCAGCAGCACGATCAGGCAGGCCCAGCCGATGATCATCAGCGGCCGGACCAGCGTGGGCAATGCCAGCGCGCCGAGCACCAGCGGGAATAGCGCGAAATCGTGCGAGGCCACGTACCAGGCAAGCGCCATATAGGCTGGCACACCAGTCCCGAAGCCGATCGCGATCCAGCGCAGATACCGCCTTCGGTCCCACGCCCCGGTCAGCATCCCCGCTTTGAAGCACGCCATGCCCAGCAGCATATACGCCAATGTCTCCGCCCCGACAAAGGCGACGGTCTGCAAAGTCGTCGTCAGCGCCTTGTCCAGCCGGTGCGCCATCAGCGCCGGATAGGGCCCGCGATGCAGCGCCAGGTCCTTGGCCAGCGCCTCGGGTGTCGGTACGCCAAATCCGCGCTGGAACTCCTGATATTGGCGCACGGCCTCGGCGCTCGGTTTGGGCGCCTGCATCGCGATCTCGCTCGCGCGCACGCTCACCGTCACGGAGGAAATCAGCGCGAACTCGACCAGCAGCAGGAGGATCGCGATCGACACCAGCTTGTACGGCGCGGCCTTGCGGAACAGATACGCGATGCAGCCGATCAGCGCATAATGGTGGAGGATGTCGCCCCACCAGAGCAGGATCAGATGCGCCTCGCCGAACAGGAACAGCCAGAACATCCGCGAGAAATGCACCCTGGCCGGGCTCTCGCCCTTCGCTGTCGCCAGGTCGATCACCAGCAGGGTCGAGGCGCCGAACAGGAAGGAGAACAGGCCGCGCATCTTGCCGTCGACCAGCACGAAGTTGAACGCCCACACGGCCAGATCGGCGCCCCTATGCCCGCCAAAGGCCGCCGGGTTCATATAGGCGACCTCGGGCATCGCGAACGCCACGATGTTCATGATCAGGATGCCCATCACCGCGACCCCGCGGATCACGTCGAGCGTCGCAATCCTGCGCGGTCCGGCGAACGCGGCTGCCTCTTCCGTCGTCGTCATGCAGTCCCCCGGTTTGCACATGTGCGGTGAGGGAAGCTACCGGCCGCAACGGCCAAGGTCCATGCCGAGCTGACGCATTTTCGGACCGATCCGGGCCGGTCTCCGCCAAGGGCTCAGACGATCGTATCGCCCATCAGGGTCGGGAAGAAACCCTCATGCGCCGCGCGCAGATCGGCCAGGGTCACGACATGGTCGTCGTCGGGCAACTCGAAGATCAGCCGGCCGGCAATGGTCCGCCCGATCCGCTCGACCTCGATCCCCGCGGCACCGGCGCCCGCCAGCGTGTCGAGCAGCGCATGGTCGGCGACCGTCACGACATACAGCCCCTGGTCTTCGCCGAACAACGAGCAGGCGACGCCACAGGGCAGGGGGGCATGCAGCATCGCGCCGATGCCGCTCGCCAGCGCCATCTCCGCGATCGCCACCGCGACGCCGCCGTCGGACACGTCGTGCACCGCGGTGAACGCGCCCGAGGCGATATGCGCCCGCACGAACTCGCCGTTCCGACGCTCGGCGGCGAGATCGACCGGCGGCGGCGGGCCTTCCTCGCGGCCATGCACGTCGCGCAGCCACAAGGACTGGCCCAGATGCCCGCGCCGCGTGCCGACCAGCAGGATCACGTCGCCCGTGCCCTTGAACGCGATCGTCGCCGATTTCGACCAGTCGTCGAGCAAGCCAACGCCGCCGATCGCCGGGGTCGGCAGGATCGCGCTCCCGGTGCCGTCGTCATTCTTGGTCTCGTTGTACAGCGACACATTGCCGCTCACGATCGGGAAATCGAGCGCAGCGCAGGCCTCGGCCATGCCCTCGATGCAGCCGACGAACTGGCCCATGATCTCGGGCCGCTGCGGGTTGCCGAAATTCATGCAGTCGGTCGTGGCGAGCGGCTTCGCGCCGACCGCCGAGAGGTTGCGATACGCCTCGGCGATCGCCTGCTTCCCGCCCTCATAGGGATCGGCATAGCAATAGCGCGGGGTACAATCGGTCGTGATCGCCAGCCCCTTCTGCGTTCCGTGCACGCGCACCACTGCCGCATCGCCGCCCGGGCGTTGCACCGTGTCGGCGCCGACCATGTGGTCATACTGCTCCCAGATCCAGCGCCGGCTGGCGATATCGGGCGAGCCCATCAGTTTGAGCAGGTCGGCCGCGATATCGCTCGTGTCGGGCACGTTGGTCAGCGGTGCCGGCGGCGGGGTCTTCACCCAGGGCCGGTCATAAGCCGGCGCTTCGTCGGCGAGCGGCCCGAGCGGAATGTCGGCGACGGTCTCGCCCTGCCATTTCAGCACCATCCGCCCGGTGTCGGTGACATGGCCGATGACCGCGAAATCCAGCTCCCATTTGTGGAAGATCGCCTCGGCGAACGCTTCACGGCCGGGCTTGAGCACCATCAGCATGCGCTCCTGGCTCTCGCTCAGCATCATCTCGTACGGCGTCATGCCGGTCTCACGCTGCGGCACCGCGTCCATCACCAGCTCGATGCCGACGCCGCCCTTGGACGCCATTTCGACTGAGGAGGAGGTAAGCCCCGCCGCGCCCATGTCCTGGATCGCGACGATCGCATCCGACGCCATCAGCTCCAGGCACGCCTCGATCAGCAGCTTCTCGGTGAACGGGTCGCCGACCTGCACCGTCGGGCGCTTCTCCTCCGAATCCTCGGAGAAATCAGCCGAGGCCATGGTCGCGCCGTGAATGCCGTCGCGCCCGGTCTTGGAGCCGACATAGACGATCGGATTGCCCACGCCGGAGGCGGCCGAATAGAAGATCTTGTCCTGCTCGGCGACGCCCACCGTCATCGCATTGACCAGGATGTTGCCGTCATAGGCGCGGTGGAAATTCACTTCGCCGCCCACCGTCGGCACGCCCACGCAATTGCCATAGCCACCGATGCCATGGACGACGCCGGCGATCAGGTGCCGCATCTTGGGATGATCGGGCCGCCCGAAGCGCAGCGCGTTGAGATTCGCCACCGGCCGCGCGCCCATGGTGAACACGTCGCGCAATATGCCGCCGACGCCGGTCGCCGCGCCCTGATAAGGCTCGATGTACGATGGGTGGTTGTGGCTCTCCATCTTGAAGATCGCCGCTTGCCCGTCGCCGATATCGATCACGCCCGCATTCTCGCCCGGGCCGCAGATCACCTGCGGGCCGGTGGTCGGCAGCTTCTTCAGATGGATGCGGCTGGATTTGTACGAGCAATGCTCGGACCACATCACCGAGAAGATGCCAAGCTCGGTCAGGTTCGGCTCGCGCCCCATGGCGTGCAGCACGCGCTCATATTCTTCCACGGAAAGCCCATGCTGGGCGACGATCTCGGGGGTGATCTGGCTCATGCCCGCGGGCTTTAGCGGGGGAGGGCGGCAGGGGCTAGGGGCGTCGATAGGAGCAACAGCTATCGAAACGGCAAAATTGCGTGGTGTCACGGGAGAGCCGGGTTACGGCTTAACTTACGGGGCAAAGCCCGACGGCTCGCTGGGGCTGCTATCTATGAGGGAGATGAGGTGGCTCGATGCGTCTTCCACGAATCATCAGCCTTGAGGTTCGTAGCTGGGCTGCCCTACGCGTCGGCAGAGCCAGAGAAGAACTCAAGCCCGGCTCCTTCGGCGATTGACCGGGCCTCATTGACGGCGTCGACAAACTGTTGCTGGGTCACAGGGTCGCTAAACAGACTTTCACTTCGATAAAAGTCAAAATAGCTGCGCCACTGCTCTCCCGTTGGCTTATTTAGGTGAGTAACAAACATCATGCCAAAACCCAATTCCACCGCTAATCGTGCGGCGGCTACAAGCTGATCAATATTGGACTTGCAGGCCACGAAATACCAGCCCAGACGAGGCATGTTAACCCCGAGTCTGGCTTTCTCTTCATTAATGGCTTGGATGCCCAGCATCGTCTTTTCTATCGTTCCACCTTTGTGTAAATACGCGTAGGTATCCGGCTCGGTTGCATCAATTGAAAGCATGATCTTGTCAACGCCGAGGTCGACAAGTTCAGCAGCGCGCTCCGGAGTAATTAGCTGCCCGGTGGTATTGAACATAAAGCGACATCCGTTCGCCTTGATTTCGCGAACCATTTCGATGAACCGTTTGTGTAGCATGCATTCGCCATTCTCATGGCCGATAACCTCAAGTGCGGTTCTAAATAGGGGTTTGACCTTGTCGAAAACGGAGTCGGGCATATGGCCGAGGCCGTATTGCATATCGGAATGATAAACAAAGCATTTCTGGCAACGAATATGACACTTTGAGCTCATATCCATAACAATGACTATGGGGCCCGTGTTGGGATTAACGACGCCGCCAGACCACGAATCATAAACGTCATAATAATTCGCAACTTTATCAAAACCAAAATCTCCGCCAATATTACGCCCAAAGCTATTCAAATGATCTATTGTGCGTGTCGGCGAAGAAAAGCATGAGCGGCAGGCGGCATTTAATCGGCTGCCCTGTGCCACCGAATCCCTTACGCTCTGAAAGGAGGCGCCGTTCCACAAACTCCGTATGTCGGAGATGGAATCGAGCGAGCCCATATTCTGAGGCCCACGAATGCAAGGCCTGGTTACTTGACCATCCCATTGGACGTATAGAGTGGTCCAAGGCTGACTGCAGAACGGTAATTTCTCAGTTTCCATGGCTGGAGCATGCCAAAATCTTGATACGCCAGCAAGCAGTACGCGACGCGTGATCGCGAATATGGACAGCTTACGCAGTCCGTCGGCATGTCGATGCCATGACGCTGCCGCGAGGTTTTTCGAGCCCGAGAATGTGTCCGCCGAGGTCCGCAATGGGCGCGCCGGCGTGAATTCCGACGATTTCAGTGCGCTGACGTCGACCACCCCGGTATTCGCGCCAGAGGTCACCGATCGTCGGCAGGCGACGATCTCGGGGGCGATTTAGTCCATGCTCGTGGGCTTCAGCGGGACGTGCGCGCAGCGACAGGGCGCAGTCGTCACAGCACCGCTTCTCCGGCCGAAGCGGAAAACCATTCGGTCGCACTTCCGACGCATCCCCCTCGCCGCTGCAATATCGCTCCGCTAGCGTCACGACCGGGACCAAGGGGGCAATCGGCGATGCGCGAACCGTTCAATCCGCTGCAGGCGGTCATCCTCAAGGCGTTGACCGAGGCGCTGTTCCACGGCGTCGACATGAAGATCCCGCCCGAACGCGTCGTCGCCAATCTCCAGCATCAGTTCGGCATGGTCGAAGGGGGCAAGCCGCGCGAGATCGGCTTCACCCTTTATCTGATCTGCCTGTTGATGGGCGGCCCCTTCTTCCTGTTGATGGGTCCGGCCTGGCGCAAGCGGCGCGTGGCGAAGCGGCTCCAGCGCAGCCGCAACAACCTCATGCAGGATCTCGCCCGCATCCGGGGCATCATCTATGCCGGCTATTACGGCCACTGGATCGGCGCGGCAGAGGCCGACAATGACGCCAATCCGGTCTTCCAGGCGATCGGCTTCGAGCTTCCCCACCAGCGCAAGCGCGGGCTGGGCGAGGTGGCGATCACGCCCTTTCCCGGCCGCGACCTCGGCCATGACGACGTGCTCGATCCCGCCGAGGCGCCGGCCTCGGCCGAGATCATCGTCATCGGCTCGGGCGCCGGCGGTGCCGTTTCCGCCGCCAATCTCGCCCGTCACCACGATGTACTGGTGATCGAGGCCGGCCCGCATTTCCCCTCGGGCGCGCTCACCCATGAGGAACGCCGTATGACCGCGCGGCTGTTCGTCGACGGCGGCGTCCAGACCAGCCGCGACCATGACATCGTCGTCTTCCAGGGCCACTGCGTCGGTGGCTCGACCGTCATCAACAACGGCATTGCGCTTCGCGTGAAGCAGGACGGCCTCACGCACCCGCATGCGAACGACGTGTTCGCCACCTGGGCCGCGCTCGGCGCGCCGGTCGACGTCGCGCGGTTCGAGGAATCCTATCGCGCGGTCGAGACCCGGCTCGGCATCGAACCGATCGATCCGAAGGCCGGCCGCAACAACGGCACGCATCTGCTGAACGGCTGGGCCACGCACGCCGCCGCCAGCACCGATCCGATGGACACCGCTGCCCCCGCGCTCTGGTTCAGCAAGAATTATGGTCCGCGCAGCCTCAAGGCGGACTGCGCCTATTGCGGCTATTGCAACACCGGCTGCCCTTACGGGCGCAAGCAGGGCATGGCCCAGTCCTTCCTGATCGACGCGCGCCGCTCGGGCGCCCGCATCCTGCCCGAGACCCGGGTCGAGAAGATCGTCTGGGGCGATCCCGATCTCGCCGGGCGCCGCGTCGCGACCGGCGTGGAGGTCCTGCTCCCCGACGGCAGCCGCCGCACCATCGCGGCGACCAAGGGCGTGGTCGTCGCCGCCGGCACGATGGCGTCGAGCCGGATCCTCGACAAGAGCGGCATCGAAGGCACGGGGGAGGGCATCTCGCTCAACATCGCCTGCCCGGTGGTGGCGCTGATGCCGGGTCAGGTCCGCGCCTGGGACGAGGACCAGATGGCGACCTATGTCGATCGCGGCGACTTCCTGCTCGAATCGCATTTCCAGCCGCCGATGAGCATGTCGACCCTGATGCCCGGCTGGTTCGGCCGCCATGCGAAACGGATGCTCAACTACAACAAGCTCGCCTCGGCGGGCATCCTCTTCCCCGCCGACCGCCAGGGCCGGCTGATCGGCGGCTCGCTCCACTTCAAGCTCCGCGCCGATGTCGAGCTACCCCTGCTCCGCCGCGCGCTCGGCACGCTCGCCAAGGTGCATTTCGCCGCCGGCGCGACCGAGGTCTATCCAGCCCTCGCCCGCGGCCAGACCCTGCACCGGGGCGAGGACGTGGATGCGTTCTTCGACCGACATATCGGCGAGGCGGACGACGTCACCCTGTCCAGCTCGCATCCCCAGGGCGGCAACGCGCGCAACGCCGATCCGGAAAAGGGCGTGATCGACCTGGAGTGCCGCGTCCACGGCACGGCGAATGTGCTGGTCACTGACGCCAGCACCTTTTCGAGCTGCATCCGCGTGAACGCCCAGCTCACCACCATGGCGATGGCGCATTATGCGACGGCGACTGACCCCTTCGTCAGCGCGTCCTGAACAGCAGCTGGAAGGGCTGGGCGGGCGTGCCCGCCACGGACCTGAAGTTCATATAGGGCGCCCGGTTGAACCAGATTTCGTACTTCCGGCCCGGCAAGGTCGTGCAACGGAGCGTGAAGGTCCGCCGGTCCGCTGAAACCTGAGGGCGCGGCTCGCATGTCGGATAGGTCTCCTCCGACATCTGAACGAAGGAATAGCTCCCGTCGCGCATCGCCTGGTCGAACGTGACCGAGAGCGTGAGCGACCCGGACGGGATCGTGCTATCCCGCGCCGGATAGGTCGCGACGACCCTGGGTGCAGCGGCGGGGACCGGGCCTTCGTTCTTCTGGTCGGGTGCCGAGACCCAGAACATGATCGAGGACAGAGTCAGGAATATCATCAGTAGTGCTCCACCTGCATAGAGGAGCAGGCGGTTGCCGCCTGCGGTCCGCATCGCGTCCCGACGGCGAACAGCCATGGCGGCGATCCCGTCGCCAACCCCGATATCCTTGTCCCCAAGGAATTTGGGGACTTCCGCATCGGTCGCGCACAACAGGCGCGCCGCCTCGCGGCTGCTCGACACCCCGAGCTTGCGCCGTGCCTCCCGCAGGCGTTCGTTCACCGTGTGCACTGAAAGCCCGAGGGCATTGGCGGCCGATTTGGCGTCGTGGCCAGCGAACAGGAGCCGCAACGCCTCTCGTTCGCGCTCCGAAAGGCTGGCGATACGGTCGGTCAAGAACGGCTCCCGCATTGTCGGTCACGACCGACTTTGCAGGCGTCGCGGGGCGCTATCAAGACGGCAACGCCCACAGAGCAACTGCGGTCCTGGCTTCAGTCCAGCAACCTCTCCGCCTCGAGAAAGTCGAGAAACGCCAGCGTGTCGGGCTCCACCGTATCGACCGGTACGCCATAGGCCTCAGCGAGCGCCTGGCAGAGATCGCCGACGCGGGTCGGGGTTTCCAGCCGATGCCAGATATCGCGGCTGGTCGCGGTCAGGGCGTAATATTGATCATTGTCGGCGCCCATCAGCACGGTTTCCGCGCCGAGCTGCGCATCGAGGATCCCGTCCTTGCGCACGACCACCCTGTCCATTGCCATCATCGTGTCGAACCCTTTCGGACCTGCCATCGGCACAGTATAGGAATCGTCCGGCATTCATGGTCGGATAAAATGTCCCACCGTCGATATTTCTCCCGCTTTTCCGCGCGGGGGCGAAAGCTGCCGGAGCGCATGAACGATTACGGTCTTTTCGGCTGGCGCGTGCGAAGCGCCCTGCCGCTTCCCGATCTGCTGCCGTGGCGGGGCAATGCCCGCGACCCGGACCTTGCCGTGGAGATCGGCGCGGTGCCGCCGCTCGATCCGGAACAGCCGGTTTTCAGCCCCGCCGTGCAGATCCTGCCGGCCGGCGTGCGCGTGACGATTCCGGCGGTGGCGGATTATTGGGTCGAGGCCGGGCGGCGGGTGATCATCCAGCCGGTACTGCCGCTGGAGGCGCCCGATATCCGCGTGTTCCTGCTCGGGTCGGTGCTCGCCATCCTCTGCTTTCAGCGCGGGCTGGTGCCGCTTCACGCCAGCGCGGTCGATATCCATGGCCACGTCCTGCTGCTGTCGGGGAATTCCGGCGCGGGGAAATCGACGCTCGCCGCCGCCTTCGCCCAGCGGGGCTATCGGTTGCTCGGCGACGATCTCTGCGCGCTTGACCTGGACGGGCCGGACGGGCCGAAAATCCGTCCCGCTTTTCCGCGCCTGAAGCTGTGGCGGGATTCGGCCGATCATCTCGCCATCGCCACCCTGGGCCTGGAACGCAGCCGGGAGGAGCTGGAGAAATACCATATCCCCCTTGGCGAAACCGGCTTCCAGCCCGATCCGCTATCGCCCGTCTGCACCCTGTTCCTGCGCGCCAACCACGCGTCCGGGCCACCGCGCCTCCGGCGGTTGAGCGGGCTGGAGGCCTTGCGACGCTATGATCTCGTGCACCGCTGGAAGCTGGGGCTCGGGCTCGGCCAGCAGGCGCTGATGTTCAGGGGCATGGCCCGGCTGGTGGAAGCGGCCCCGGTGGTCGAGGCGACGCGCAGCGACGATCTCGCCGATCTTCCGCGCCTGGTCGACTCGATCCTGGCCTCGCTGACCTCGCCGCCATGACGGGCATCTACTGGCTCGCTTCCTACCCGAAATCGGGCAACACCTGGCTGCGGCTGCTGCTGCAATCCTGCCTGGCGGGGGGCGAGGCGGTCGACATCAATGCGATCGCGCTGGCCGGCCGGCGGGGCAAGGATCGCGCGCAGTTCGACGAGGATATCGGCATCGCGTCGGCGGATTTGACCGAGGACGAGATTCTGGCCTGGCGCCTTGCCGCGCTGCGCGCCTGGGCGCGGGCCGAGACGCCGCCGGTCTTTTTCAAGACTCATGAAATGCGGAGGCCGGTTGCGGGGATCGCCAGCCTGTTCCCCGCCGACCTGACATCGGGCGCGATCTATCTGGTGCGCGATCCGCGCGACGTGGCGCTGTCGCTGGCGCGGCATCTGGACGTGAGCGTCGATGCCGCCATCGCGGTGATGGGCACGCCCGGCCAGCGGATGGAGCGGTCGCGCCATCGCCTGCGACCGCAGCTGTTCGATCATTGGGGCAGCTGGAGCGAGAATGTCGAGGATTGGTGCGCGCCGCGGCCCTTCCCGGCGCATATCGTTCGGTACGAAGCATTGCGCGCCGATCCGGAGAGCGCTTTGGCCGGGATCCTCGCCGCTCTGGCCCTGCCGCTCGATCCCCGGGCCGCGCGGCTGGCGATCGCGGCCACCACGCTCGACACGCTGCGCGCACAGGAGGCGGAAAAAGGCTTCACTGAATGGGAAGGGCGGGCGTTTTTCGGCGAAGGCCGGGTGCAGGGCTGGCGCGACCGGCTGACACCGCACCAGGTCGCGCGGATCGAGGCCGATCACGGACCGGTCATGCGTCGCCTCGGCTATCTCCCGGCCTATTGATTGCTGCCCTCGGCCCAGCGGATGAAGCGGCCGGTCTGGATCGCGCGCGGTATCAGATGCTCATAGTCGAAGCGCCGGGCCGCCGCCGCGGCGGCATCGGCGGGCCACGTGTCGATCAACTGCTTCAGCCGCGGCAGATCCAGCATCTCGGCGGCGAGCGGCACATGGCTCAACCGGTCGATCTCGTCGGCGAAACGCGCGCGCTGGACGGACAGGCGGGCGAACCATTCCGGGTTCTGCTGGCCATGGCGCCGTTCGGCGATCAGGGCGGGCGGCAGCCGGTCGGCCAGCGCGCGCCGGGCGAGGCTGCGCGGTTCCCCGCCCAGGAGATATTGGTCGCGCGGGATCGCCAGGCAGAAATCGACGAGATCGGGGTCGGCCAGGGGGTCGCGCAACTCGAAACCGTAAAAGGCTCTCAGCGTGCCGAGCGTCTCGAGAATGCGGATCCGCTGCGTCTGCAGGAAATGGGCCGCCAGTTTCCGGCTGTCGGGACTGATCTGATAATGCGCGTCCACCTTCGAGGCGCGCAGCATGGCCTCCAGATCGACCTCCGCCGCGAAGGTGGCGCGAATCGCGGCATAGCGCACCCAGGGGCGCTCGTCGGGATGTAGCCGGCGCCACAGCCCGTCGCGCACGGCAGAGGGCAGGGAGGGCGCGAGGACATATGCCTTGATCATGGTCAACAATGATTGCTGCCGGAACCGGGCCGCGCCGGGCAGGAGCTGGAAGAGCTTGTCCAGCCGCCCGGCCCGCGCATAGTCGCCCAGCCCGCGCAGGCCATCGAAGCTCAGCGTCATATTGCCCATCGCACCGGTCAGCAGCGCGACATGCCCGTCGTTTCGGGCGGCGCGATAGGCCGCGTCGAACCAGCCGATGTGATTGGCGATGAACTGCATGCGCCCCCCGGCGACGAACAGGGCGGTCGGGTCCTTCTCGAACGACGCTGGCTCGGTCGAATGGCAGAAACGGGCGTCGAGATTCGGGTAGCGCGCAGCGAGCGCCTCGACATGCGGCCGCTCGCGATCATAACGGCCCTGGGTGCTTTCGAGCGCATGTCCCGGCGGCGGCTCGGCGGTATAGGTCTGGAGCGTCGCCGGCGCGATCAGGCGCGCTGCCGTGGCTGCGACCGCCGCGCTGTCGAGCCCGCCGGAGGCGAGCACGCCCGGCGTCCTCGCGCCGCGCAGCTGGCGCCGCACTGCCTGGTCCAGGCGCTCGCGTGCCGCCTCGACATAAGCCTGCGGTGTCGGCAAGGTCAGGCGGCGGCTGGGGTCGGGGCGCCAAAAGGCCCGTTCCCGCACGCCTCGGGCATCGGCCGCCAGATGCGTTCCCGGCGGCAGCAACCGGATCTGCCGGTAGAGCGTATCCGCTGGATCGGCGACGTGAGCGGTGAAGTGAAGCGCCAGCTGCAACGGATCGAGCTGCCGGGGAAGGCTCGGGAACTGGTGGAGCGCGCTCAAGGTCGTGGCGAACCAGAAGCCTTTCCGCCGCGCATGCCAATAGACGACCCGGATCGCCATCGGCGCGACCACCAGGTGCATCTGCCGCCGGTTCGGATCCCATAGCGCGAAGGCATAGTCGCCCTTCAGCCGGTGCAGTTCGTCGAAACCATATCGCTCGATCCACGCCGCGGCGATCCGGGAATCGGGCGATCGCGGCGGCAGGCCAAGGGCCGCGCTCATCCCGGAAGGGTCGAACAGATAGCCATTGAACAGGATGACGCGCCCCGCCGGGTCCTCGATCGGCTGGCGTTCTCCGCGATCTTCCTCGGTCACGATCCGCTGAGCGAGCGCCAGCGCTGCATGCTCGTCAAACCAGGCGCGCGGCGGCCCGACACCGGCCGCGAGGAATCCCGCGCCCGCCCGCGCTCGATCGTCCGGTGAGCCTTCTTCCCGCTCGAAGGCGAGATAGCCGCGGAATTCCGTCATGCGGGCAGTGTCGATGGCGCGCGGGTCATGGTCGGCCCTGCAAAGTCATGGTGGGCGCCGCCGAGCAGGCCTCCCGCCAATCGCGAGGCCGATGATCGGGAGAGCATCGTCGTACCAGAAATGCGCCATCTCCGAAAGATGTCGCGCGTCTCGACTGGCTGTATTGAAAGATCATCTTGACGTAAAGGATGAAGTAAAATCCCAATACGACGGATCTTCGGCTCTCCATCGAAAGTCCCGGCAAGACGTGCCGAAGACGTCGTGGCCTGGAGAGTGATCCAGGTGCCGGCTTATCTCTGGCTGCTCAGGATGTCGTCCAGGTGCCGTTACCGTCGTCGTTGGGAGGAAACGCCCCACCTTCGGTGAACTCCACAACCGAAAAGACCGTCACGCACTGGAGCGGGGTGACCCAAAGGGCCGGCGGGGCATCGGCCGCGCGCTGGCCCACAAGAGCGTCGGTATTGCGCTGTTCGGTCATCATCACTCCCGTCATATCAATTAGTTGCCGTAACGGACCGCCGGGGATTTACGAAGCTCGTCGCGCTGCGGCAAGCTTGTTTTTCTCCCTATGTCTCATCGGACTTACCGCAGCTTCCGGTTCATCTCAAGAACCTGCCCCACCCGTAATGGGGCGGGCAATAGTCGCATTTGATGATGGCAGCCGTTATCAAATCTGTTCTGTTCGCAGTGATTAAAAACGGACTTCCTGAACAAATTGCACCATTTCTTGTTGTAAAAGATGTGGAGCGCCAAGGTTGTGAAGTTACGTGCGGTTGAAATCGCCAGAGGATAATCGGTGGGAGGGAGTGGATGTCTGAAAATTTTGTTGGTGAATTGCGGCTGTTCGCGTTCGGAAAAACGCCCGTAGGGTGGCTACCGTGCGAGGGCCAGATCCTGACCATAACGCAGTATCAGGCGCTCTTTGCGCTCATTCACAACACTTATGGCGGGGACGGCAAGGTCAATTTCGCGCTGCCCGATTTGCGGGGCCGCGTCGCCGTCGCCCAGGGCCAATCGAACGCCGGTCCGACCAATTATCAGCTCGGGAAGACCGGGGGCGCGGAAGGCGTGACGCTGACGGCGACTCAAACCCCGCCGCATGTCCATGTCGTCGTTGCGTCGCAGTCCACGACGACGACGGCGAGCGGCCCCGCCAACAACTATATCGGGGAGGCGCTCGCCAGCAATACGGGAATTCAGCCCTTCAATCTCTATGCGCCGGCGCCCGGGAATCCCAACGACCCCAGCTGGCTGCCGCTGCACCCTTCGACCTTTTCTTCGGTGGGCGGCGGCGGGGCGCATGAAAATCGGCAGCCGATTCTCGCGGTGCAGATCTGCATCGCCACGCGCGGCCTCTGGCCGGCGCGCAATTGAAGTGCTCCCCATCAAGCGGAGGAATATATGTCGGATTATTTCCTGGGCGAAATTCGCCTTCTGGCGTTCGATCAATTTGCGCCGGTCAATTTTCTGCCCTGCGACGGTCGCCTGCTCGGCATTTCGCAGTATCAGGCATTGTTTTCGCTCCTTGGCACGGCCTATGGCGGCGACGGAGTCTCGACCTTCGGTATCCCCGATCTGCGCGGCCGCAGCCCGGTCCACAAGGGCCAGACCACGGGCGGCGGTACCAATTATGCGCTCGGGCAGTCCGCCGGGGCGGAGCTGGTGACGCTGACCCTGGCGACGGTGCCGCCGCATACGCACACGATATCGGCCCTGAGCAGCTCTGCGACCGCCATGATACCCGCGTCGAGCAACGCGCCGGCCAATGTCGGATCGGATTTCTATTATTGTAACGAATCCCAGGCCGGCACGACGGTGACTCTCGCCCCGGGGAGCGTGATCACGAACGGCGGGAGCAACCAGCCGCACCTCAATGTGCAGCCAAGTCTCGTGCTGTCCTATGTGATGGCCGTGAACGGCACCTATCCCGACTTCAACACGTGATCCTGACCACGGGAGATTTTTATGGCTGATGCTTTCATTGGCGAAATTCGCATGTTTCCTTTCGGCTATGCCCCGATCGGGTGGATTGTCTGCAGCGGTCAGCAGGTCAACCTGCCGCAGAACCAGGCGCTGTTCAGTTTGCTCGGGTCGAGGTTCGGCGGGGACAACAAGAACTACTTCAACGTGCCCAATCTGAACGGCCGCATCCCGCTGAGCTTCGGAACCGCGAAGACGGGCACGCCCTATACCTTTGCCGGGGCATTGGGGCAGGAGACCGTGACGCTGGTCTTCAACGAGGCGCCGGCCCATACCCATGTCGTCACCGCCAAGGTGTCGAGCGCGGGGATAGCGGGCATGACGGGCGTCGCGCAGACGACCGGTACGCCGCCGTCGTTGGTCGGGACGTCGTTCCTGAGCCGGCCGCTGACGGCTGCGGGCCAGACCATCAAAGCCTATGATATTCCACCGGCGACCAACGATACGGCGTTTGGGGTGAAGGTTTCGGTGGGCTATGGCAATGCGCAGGGGGGCACGGATCCGCACCCGAACATCCAGCCCTATCTCGTCATGGCCTATTATATCTGCAACGACGGGACCTACCCGCCGCGCCCCGATTGATCGGGGCCGGACGGGTGGGGCCGAGTGGCCCGTGGTTGGCGCTGTCGGCCGAGTGGCAGGCGCGCGGGATCGGCCTCAGGCTGCGGCAGCCGGAGGATCTGGCGTTCCTGCGCGACCTCTACCGCAGCACCCGGGCCGAGGAAGTGGCGGCTGCCGGGCTCGATCCGCTGTCCGCCGCGCTTTTCCTGAGTAGCCAGTTCGATCTCCAGTGCCGCCATTTCGACGCGCACCATATGCTCGGCGGGCAGCGTCTCGTCGTGCTCGCCGGGGATCGGCCCATCGGCCGCATCGACCTCTGGCGGACCGAGGCGGCGGGGCGCCCCGATCTGCGCCTGGTCGATATCAGCGTCCTGCCCGAATGGCGCGGCCAGGGTCTCGGCGCCGGGCTTCTCGCCGCGGTGCAGCGTGCCGCGGCGGAGGGCGGGCGCAGCGTCAGCCTGCACGTCGACAAGATGAGCCGCGCCATCCACCTCTATCGCCGCATCGGCTTTCGCAAGACGGCGGACACCGGCGCTTCGTGGCGCATGGAATGGCGGGCGGGCGGCGCCCCCAGGGCGCGAGGCTGAGCGATCCACGCTTGCCTGGTCGAGCGGAATCCCGCCCTGGCTGAAACTCCTGGCGCGGCTCGCCTTGCTCTCGGCGCCTTGCCCTGTTCAGGGATCGAGCAGGCCATAGTCGACAACCGCCCGGTTGCGGAACACGCGCTTGCCGAACGGGGTGAGCAACGCGTCTCGCGTATCGCGCCACTGGCGGATCAGTGAGTCCTTTAGCTGTGGGTGGCCATAATCGGCATAGACCTTGTTCTTGTCGAGCTCGCCCCGCTTGGCCCAGTGCATCGAATAGGGGATGTGGTTGCCGTCCAGCGTGTCGCGCACCAGTTTGGCGCCTTGCGGCAGCGTGTCGGCGAGCAGTTCGAGGGCGGCCTTCAGGTCCGCGGCGTAGGACAAGGTCGGTTTGACTGTCGCATGGGCCATCGCGCAGATCAGCGGCGACAGGCCGTCGATCTCGATCACCGCATTCTTCTCGAAGCGAGTGAAGGCGAGCGTGCCGCATGCCTTTTCGACGAACCGCACGGTGAACACGAACGACGGGGGCAAATCCCCTACGGCAGCGCAGAGCAGCGGCAGCACCTGCGCAAGTTGCTCGAGCGGGACGGCGAAGGAGGCATTGTACAGCGCGCCCGGCCGGTCGCCCGTGATTTCCCCGTCATGCATCTGGCTCCAGCGAAACGGTCCCGGTGCGTCTGCGCCGTCCGGATCGAAGTCGCCATTGATCATGTCATAATGCTGCATGCCGAGATACCGGGCGAAGGCCGACGGCGCGTTGATGAGGAGCGAGAAAACCCAGGCCGGGACGGTGCCGGCGGCCTTGGTGGCGAAGCCCATCGGAATGGTGGCCGGTGCGTTTGCCACCGCGTTGACGAGCAGATCGCCGAGTTCCATGAGCACCAGGTCCGGATGCTGGATGTTGGCGGATTCCGAGACGAACGCGGCGCGGCTGGTGCGGAAATACATGGTGTGTGTGGACACGTCGTCGAACAACGCGTGCGGATTGATCGTGACCTCGTAGAACAGCGGCGCGGCCTTGCAGCCGAGGTGCTGGGCCATGGCGGTGAAGTCGCCGGCGGCGATGCTTGTCAGCAACGCGGGCTGCAGGATGTCGACGCGCCGCATCACCGTGAAATGGTCGTTGGTCGTCAGCTCCAGGGCCATACCGTTGACGATTCCCATCGCGCCGAGATGGACCAGCGCATCCTCGAAACGATCATCGTCCCGCACCAGCCTGGGCGGTTTGCCGTTGATCGCCAGCCTGGCCAGACCCTGGGCACTCAGCAGCGGCGCTGACGCCGGCTCGATCCACACATGCTCGCCGCTGCCGACGATAAGGTGCAGGCCCAGCACCATATTCTGGATACCGCCAAAGCCGAGCCGCGAGCCATGGCTCGACGTGCCGATCGATCCGGCGACGCTGGGCCATAAAAAGGTACCGCTGGTGTGGATCGTGCGGTTCCTGCTTTCCGCCCAGTCGGCGAGGTCGCGCAACATCGTCCCCCCGCTGGTCAGCGCCACGAAATCGGCGGCCGACCGGCAGCGCGGGTCGCGTTCGTCCTCGGCGAGCATCTCGGTCCCCTTGAGGCCAAGCGCATCGAGCTGTGCGTCAGGCGTGCCGATCAACGGCGCGAAGCTCCAGCATTTGCCGGTGGTGCCGGCGGCGAAGCCGGTCGGAGGTGCGGGATTCTGCGCTTCGAGTTTGGCCAGATAGTCGAACAATACAGCCCCGGTCGCCGCGAAGCGGGCCAGCCCCGATGGCATCGTCACATCGCTCGCATCGATATGGGCCAGGCTCCTGATCTGGAGGTGCGGAACGGGGTTTTGTGGCGTCGGTACGCCCAGCGTATAGTGGAAGTTCGACCAGTCCACATTGGACTCATAGGTGATCTTGGGCATCGCTTGCTCCTTCACGGATCGGTTCAGCGGCCACCGGGGGTGGCGGGCAGGTGCTTCATCTCCAGCTCGGACAGCGCAATGAAGTCAGGCCCGTACCTGGCCTTGAACCGCCCCCAATCGGCCAGGCAGTTCATGAAGGTCTTGTCGAACAGCGCGGCCGGGCGGGGGCCGCAGGAAGGGGGAATCACTGGCACTTCGCCGGCCGGGTGCGAGATGTCGCCCGGCTTGGGGCGCGGCGCGTTGAAGCCGTCGGCCGAGATCACGCTGATCGGCCCCTTCGGATAGTTGATGCGCAGGCTCGCGATCGACATCAGCTCGTTCTGGTTCACGATCGTCGAATAGCCGCGCAGGCCCAGGCGCAGGATATCCGGCCTTGCATCGACTTCGGCGATGCCGGGATGGTCCTTGTCATCGGCGTCGCGGAAGACGATCGTCGGGCCGTTGCGGATCACATAGAGGTGCGGCCGGTCGCGGGCATCGGGGCGTGCCAGGAACTTCGTCATCCGCTCGCCGATGCCGGTATCGAACACCGAACTGCGCACGCCGCCATCGGTGTAGCTATGCCCGTCGATCTGCACGGGCGTGAGCCGCACCGGGATGGAGCTTGACGCGATCGCGGCGCCGGCGACGCATTCGGCCACGCGGGACAGCGGCTGGTTGGTGGCGATTGCCTGGCGCACCAGCCGGGTGATGTGCACTACCTTCAGGTCACCGCTGCGCGCTTCGACCGTCGCAACCGACAGGGCGGGGCTGTCGGGGCGGGCGATGCGCAGCAACGGCGATTCCGAGCCATCCAGCGGGAGCAGATAGGCCATGACCTTCGCCCGGAGCGGCGTGATGTCGTTCTCGGATCCACGCGACAGCATGCGGAGCAGACCGTTCTTCTTTGACAGCTCGCTCTCGTCCTTGATGCGATAGGCGGCCTCCAGGCCCGCATAGTCGTTGGCGGCGATGAACAGCCCCTGCAGCGCCCCCGTGCTCACGCCGGTCACCACCGCCCAGTCCCGCTTGCCGAGCTGGTTCAGATAGCCGGCCCCGAACGCCCCCCAGCTGCCACCGCCGGAGAGCATGAGCACTGGCAATTCCAGCGGCGCAGCTCGCTTGTCCGACAGGATACTCGCCCGCCGGTCCTCCCAGCCCTTGAGCGCCTCGATGATCGGATCGCTCCCGCTGCCATCGATCTGGAACGACCGGATTCCGCTGCAATCCGGCTTGCCGTCCAGCCCGTTTGGGCATTCGTCATATCCGGCGTCACGCTGCAGTTCCGCGAAGAGCGGCGTGGATTGATAGCTCTCGATGTTGCCGCTGAGCATGTCGCCGCAGCGAAACTGCATCGGTCGTGCGCCCAGATGGACGCACCCCCCCAAAAGAACCGGGACGGAGATGATTGCCGCGATTCGCATTTCGGTTGCCCCTCTTTGGCGTTAGGAAAGGATTCACTCGTTGCCGGGGGCTTTAAGCGGCGCAGAGTCCGAAAAGCGTGAAACGGGCGTCGCTGCGTAACGGGTTCCGGCATCGGCCGTGGGGGCGGGGAATTGGGGATGCAGCGCTATCGGCTCAATCTGGTGGGGCCCTTCGGGCTTTTTGCGCCCGATGGCAGCCGCATCGAGATCAGCAGCCAGAAAGCCGCCGCGCTCATTGCGATCGTCGTCGTTTCGTCGGGCGGCGTGCGCGCCCGCCGCAAGCTGGAGGCGATGTTGTGGGGGGCTCGCGCGCCCAAACAGGCACAGGACAGCCTGCGCCGCGAACTCTCCAATCTGCGCAGGGTGCTGTCCGATCATGGCGCGAGCGATCTGCTGATCTGCGAGACCAAACGGGTGGCGCTGGCGATCGACCGGCTGGAAGTCGACGTGTTCGCGCTCGGCGTGAGCGCGCCCGATGCCCGCACCCGCTTCGGTGGCGATTTCCTGGAAGGCATCGATCTGCCGGATTGCGACGAATTCGAGGACTGGCTGCGCGAGGAGCGCGAGCGCGTGCGCGACATGATCGAACTGGCGCTGCCCGAGCCTGCCGAGCCGCTGCCCAGCGCCGACGAGATCTTCGGCGGCGCCGTGCCGACCGCGCGCGAGACCCTGGCATTGGGTACGCGGCCGTTGCCACCGCCCAAGCCGTCGGTTGCCGTCCTCCCCTTTACCGTGCTCGGCCCCGATCCCCAGGCCTGGCTCGGCATCGGGCTGGCAGGTGAGATCAGCGTGTGCCTGAGTGGTTTTCCGCAACTTTTCATCGTCTCCAGCAACGCTTCGCGCCTCCTGGCGGAGGAGGGGCGGTCGCGCCCCGAGATCGCCAGCCGACTGGGCGTGCGCTATCTGCTCGACGGCACGATATTGAGCGACGGCGACAATCTGCGCGTGCTCGCATCGCTGATCGACGGGCTGAACGGCGAGCAATTCTGGTCGGACACCTTTATCGGCCGGATCGACGCCAGTTTCACCTTCCAGCAGGCGATCGCCGGAAAGATCGCACCGCAGATATGGACCAAGGTGGATCATGCCGAACGCCAGCGCAGCCTGCGCCTGACTGGCCCGATCTCCGGCGACTATGAACGTTATTGGCGCGCCAATGCCCTGTTCCGCAGCTGGGAGAAGGAGGCGATCGCCGAGGCGCTCGACCTGACCTTGCAGCTGGTCAATGACGATCCGACCTGCCCCTGGGCCACCTCGCTCGCAGCTTATTGTTGCAGCATCGCCTATCTCATGAACTATTCGCCGGACCGCGAGGCGACGCTGCGCCGGGCGATCAGCAATTATCAGGCCGCGATGCGCTTCGGGGCGGAGAATGTGGAGGCGCTGGGCTATTGTGCGGGTACGCTGATGAATATCGGCGGCGACCTGGAGATGGCCGATCGAATCGTCGCCCGGGCGCTGCATCTGCTGCCGGCGCACCAGCCGACGCTGTTCTGGGGCGGCTGGGTGGACGTGCTGCGCGGCGACGCCGAGCGTGCCTCCGAGCGGTTCGAGCTGGCGCTGCGGATCAACCCGGCGACCGGCGCGCTTGGGCAGACGCTGTCGGGTATCGGCTTCGCGGCGCTCCAGCGCGGCACGATCGAGGACGCCTATCACTTCTTCGTCGAGGCGGACCGTGCGACGCCGGGCTTTCCGCCGACGGCGCTCGGCCTGTGCGTGAGCGCACACTTGCTCGGCAGGCAGGAAGAGGCCCGCACGCTTGCCGCCACGCTGGTGAATGGTCCGGGACTGGCGCTCGCGCGGCAAATGCGCCGACCCGAGCATCGCCAGATGCTGGAGGCCATCTTGCAGGCGGCTGGCGCGTGATCGGGACATTCTGAACCGTTTCGGCGCGAATTCCCTTTTTCACGCTCGGCGAACAGGAATTTCACGCTGCCCGGACCCTGATGGGAGGACTGTCTCCTCGTTGCGATCGACACGGATCGCGAAGGAGGAAGATCATGCAAGCCATTGTCACGATCACCGCATTGGTGATGGGCGGCCTGTGTTTCGCGCTGTTTCTCTGGTTGAGTGTGAAGGCGCAAACCGCAAGGCCGTCCGAACCGGCCAGGCAGATGGCCGTCAAGGCCCAGGGGCTCACCCCGGTGAGCGTCGGCGAACTCACTGACCTCGTCAAGGCGCTGACGTCGCTGAGCGAGAGCCTGTCCAAGGCGGGGCCTGCATTGGCCCTGCTGATCGGCTCGATTCTGTTCCTTTCCATCGCCGCGGTCGCCAGCGGCGCGGTCGTCGGCAAGCCTGGGCCTGCGGAGTGCACCGCGAAATGCACGCCCGCCGGCGGCGCACAAGGCAATGCCCTCGCGCCGGCCGAGCCGCCCAGGAAATAGTCCTGTCCGCCGACGCGTCGTCGGCATCCCAACTTCTTACCACAGGAGTGCGTCATGACCGTTCATACCTGCACGCCCAAACGCCTGCCCGAAGCGTCGATCGACGGCGCGCTGATCAAGGCCGTCGAGGTCAATCTGCGCAACTATTCTCCCGTCACGCGCTTCAAGCGATTGCTTCCCACGCACGACCTCGACCGCGCGTCGCTTTCAATTCTCATCGAGCGGAAATGGAAGACCAACGGGGTGCGGCTGACCGTCGGATTTCTCGACAATCCCGAGCCGGTGCTGCGCCGGCGCATCCTCGCGCACATGAACGCATGGGGGACGAGCGCCAACGTCGCCTTCACCGAGACCAGCGGCGAGGCCCAGGTCCGCATTGCGCGCGGCGGCGGCGAGGATGGCGGCTATTGGTCCTATCTCGGCACCGATGTCCTGCTGATCGACGCCGACAAGCCCACGATGAACCTCGAGGGCTTCACCATGAACACGCCGGAAAGCGAGTTCATTCGCGTCGTCCGGCACGAGACCGGCCATACCCTGGGTTTCCCGCACGAACATATGCGCCGCGAACTGGTCGAGAAGATCGATCGGGAAAAGGCCATCGCCTATTATATGGCGACGCAGGGCTGGTCGCGCGAGGAAGTGATCGCGCAGGTCCTCACGCCGATCGAGGATGGCTCCCTGCTCGGCACGCCCCGCGCGGACAGCAATTCGATCATGTGCTACCAGATCCCCGGCGCGCTGACGCGGGATCACCATCCGATCCCGGGCGGCGCGGATATCGACGCGCTCGACTATGACTTCGCCGCCACCTGCTATCCGCACGCACCCGCCGCCGCGGCGATGGAGGCGCTGCATGCGCTCACGGCGGCGCGGGACACGGGCGGCGGCGTTGCCGACTTCTCGCAGGCGCAGGCCGAGACCTGCGTGATCGACGGCGTGCTGCGCGTGCCGGCCGAGGAACCTTCGCTGACCGACACGGTCGCGGATGCGTTCGACGATGCGGACAAGGTGCGGGTCCTGCTGAGCTGCGTGCAGGATGTGATCCACGATCTCGGAATCTTCGTCTCGCTTGCCAGCGGCAGCGACGCGGAAATGACCGAACTGGGCAAGGAATCCTATCTCTCCCTCGCCGCCTGGGTGCGCGACCAGGTGCTGGCCAATGGGAAGTATCTGTGAACCGCGCGCTGCTCGCCGCCGCCACGGGGCTGGCGATCGCCGCCTCTCCCGCCGCGCAGGCACGCCCGGGGGCCGAGAGGCCGGACCGGAACCTCATCGACAACCTCGCCCCGCTGATCGCGAAGCATTGCACGCCCACCGGCGACAGGCGGGGTGAGATCAAGGCCGCGGCGCTGTACGAGGCGTTGCTGTCGAGCGATGTGGTGACCTTCAAGAACGTTGCGCCGCTGCTGGCGCAACCGGGGAGCGTGCTGGCGCCGCTCTTCATCGCCGGGAAAGGCGATGACCGGGGAGCGTATCTGCTGGTCAGCCGCACGGTCGGCGGCTGGACTGCGCCGACGGAAGAGGGGGCCGGACGCTTCCTGCCGCTCGCCGATGGTGGCATCGAGGTGCAGGCGCGCAGCGGCGGTCCGCTCGGCGCGGCCGACACCGCGGCCGTGCTTGCCGACATTTTCGATCGGAGCGACGCGAACTACCGCTTCCTGTGCATCCCGTCGGCCGAGCACACGCCGCCGCCCTCCGATGGCGGGGGTGTCGGGCAGTTGCTGATCGCCAAGGAGCCGACCGATTTCGCGGCGGCAAAGCTTACCGACCGCCCGTTCGCGGAGTTCGCCTATCTGCGCGACGAGGATGCGGACACTGACACCTATTCATTCTACGGCACGCTCGGCATCGGCTTTGGCGACCGGTCGATCGGTAGAAAGGCGTATGACGCGGGGCGCAGCAAGGTGATGGCGCGCATTCGTCCGCTTGTCTTCACGCAGCTCGAATATGAGAAAGCGAGCGATGCCGCGACGGCAAAGGTCGACAATCTCAATCTCGGTCTGCAACTCGGCGGTGTCGTGCAAACCCGCGGGAAGACCACCGCCAATCACTTCTATGCGCTGAGCGTGCGCTATCTCACCGATACGCGCTTCGACTCCTCGGGCTGGTCCGTCGCCGCCCAATGGACACCGCGCTTTCCCATCCCTGGCAATCTTATCGCCGCGCCGCTGGGCGGCGGCGTCGACTTCTCGTGGAAGCTGACCGGCGTCGGCGATCATGCGGGCTTCAGCGATATCGGCCGCAAGACCGATCTGGCGGGCGCACCGCATTATACGCGGCTGGGGTTCGATGCTGCCGCCCAGCTGCGCCTGAAGCTGGCGAACGCGGATATCCTGTCGCTGGCCGGCACCTATGCGCTGCGCGAGAATCTGGAGCGCGGGCTCGGGGATGCCCAACGGCTCGGGCTTCGCCTGACCTTCGCGCCGTCGGACAATCTGTCGATCGGGCTCGGCTATGATCGCGGACGCAATCTCGACACGCTCGAGCATTCACGCACGGTGAAGCTCGTCGTCGGAATCCGCAAATGATCGCAGAACGTCTCGATCGGGGCCGCGCACGCGCATCCCTCAGAGAATCTCGCGTACCTTCTCCGGCGGCCGGCCGAGCCGGACACCCTTTTCGGTCTCGACGAGCGGCCGCTCGATCAGGATCGGATCGACCATCATCGCATCCAGGATCGCGTCGCCCTCGGCATATTTGAGGCCGCGCGCCGCATCCTCGGCCATGCGCAGGCCCTGGCGTGGCGTCATGCCGGCGCGTTCGTACAGCGCGGCGAGCTTCTCGCGGGTCGGCGGGGTCTTGAGATACTCGATCACCTCGACCTCCACGCCGGGCGTCTCCTGCAGGATCGCCAGGGTCTCGCGCGACTTGGAACAGCGCGGATTATGCCAGATCGTCGCCTTCAACTCTCAACTCCCAACCTTCAACTGTCTCGTCAGGCTCACCCACCAGGCGAGCAGCGCGAGCAGCACATAGGCAAGGAGTCCGAGAATGGCGAGCGATGGCGGCGGCGGATCGACGATCGTCGCCGGCTCCGGCCCGAACCAGTTGAACGCCTGGAACGCGGCCATCGCCACCGCCAGCGCGGCGACCGGCATCCACGGCCCGCGCGTCTTCCGGGTGAACCAGGCAAGCGTGCCGTAAGCGAGGATCAGTTCGAGCGGCATCTCGATCGCCGGATAATTCCACAGGCCCAGCCCGAACGGCGGCGGCCCGCCCGCGAGCGTCAGATCGGGCCGGTGGACCAACAGGTCGATCAGCCAGTGCGAGAACACGACGGCGCCACCGATCAGCGCCGTCACGCCGCTGCGCCGCCACAGCCATATCAGCAGCGCGAACCCCGCCGACCAGGCCAGCGCGCCGATGAGGCTGTGAGTCCAGGGCATGTCGTACAGGTCCATCGGGTTCATCGCGGTGATGCCGGGGACGAGCCGCATATGCTCCACGCCGAGCAGCACGAAGGAGAAGAAGGCGAGATCGACGAGCTGCGCCGCGACGAACAACGTGCCGAGTCGTGGTGCTTTAGGGGACGTCGCCGCGATGAGTGCCGCGCTGTAATGGCCGATGAACATGATTGCTCTCCCCCGATTGGGAAAGTCTATCATCTTGTCGGCCTCGTGGCAGCCATGATGGTAAGAGGGCTGCGCTGGCCACGGAAAGACCCTTCACTTCCCCGGCGCAGGCCGGGGTCCAGTCGGGGCACAGCAGTGATTGGCGTCGCGCGCTGTTACGTCAGCCTTCCCAACTGGACCCCGGCCTGCGCCGGGGAAGGTTGGGCAAGATCAATCCTCCTGCCGCGCCAGCCATTCCTCGAGCCACTTGATCGTATAATCCCCCGCCTGGAAATCCGGGTCCTCGATCAATGCCTGATGCAGCGGGATCGTGGTCTTCATGCCCTCGATCACGAATTCCTCCAGCGCCCGGCGCAGGCGGCGGATCGCGCCCTGGCGGGTGGTGCCGTAGACGATCAGCTTGGCGATCATCGAGTCGTAATAAGGCGGCACGCGGTAACCGGCATAGAGCCCGCTATCGACCCGCACGTTCATGCCGCCCGGCGCATGATATTGCTTCACCAGCCCGGGCGAAGGCGCGAAGGTCCGCGGGTCCTCGGCATTGATGCGGCATTCGATGGCATGGCCGCGGAACACCACGTCCTGCTGGCGCAGGGTCAGCGGATGCCCCTCGGCGATGCGGATCTGCTCGCGCACCAGGTCGAGGCCAGTAATCATCTCGGTCACCGGATGCTCGACCTGGAGCCGGGTATTCATCTCGATGAAGTAGAACTCGCCGTCTTCCCACAGGAACTCGATCGTGCCCGCGCCGCGATACCCCATGTCGGACATCGCCTTGGAGACGATCCCGCCCATGCGCTCGCGATCCTCGGCGCCGAGCACGGGGGAGGGGGCCTCCTCCAGTACCTTCTGGTGCCGCCGCTGCAGCGAGCAGTCGCGCTCGCCGAGATGGATGGCATTGCCCTGGCCGTCGCCGAACACCTGGAACTCGATGTGGCGCGGGTTGCCGAGATATTTTTCCATGTAGACGGTCGCGTCGCCGAACGCCGCCTTGGCTTCGCTGCCCGCCTGCATCATCAGCGTTTCGAGCTGATCCTCGGACGCGCACACCTTCATGCCGCGCCCGCCGCCGCCGGAAGCGGCCTTGATGATTACCGGATAGCCGATCTCCCGCGCGATCGCCTTGGCCTCGACCACGTCGCCGATCGCGCCGTCCGAACCCGGGACGAGCGGCAGGCCGAGCGCGCCGGCGGTGCGCTTCGCCTCCACCTTGTCGCCCATGGTGACGATATGCTCGGGCTTGGGCCCGACGAAGATGATGCCGTGCGCTTCGACGATCTCGGCGAACCGGGCATTCTCGGACAGGAAGCCATAACCGGGATGGATCGCGTCGGCATGGCTGATCTCGGCCGCCGAGATGATGTTGGCGACGTTGAGATAGCTCTCGGTCGCGGGCGGCGGGCCGATGCAGATCGCTTCGTCGGCAAGCCGGACATGCATCGCGTCGGCGTCGGCGGTGGAATGCACCGCGACCGTCTTGATGCCCATCTCATGGCAGGCACGATGGATGCGCAGCGCTATTTCGCCGCGATTGGCGATCAGGAGCTTCTTGATTTCAGCCATTATGGCTTACTCGACGACCACGAGCGGCTGGTCGAACTCGACCGGCTGGCCGCTCTCGACCAGGATCGCGCGGACGGTGCCGGCACTGGGCGCGAGGATCGGGTTCATCACCTTCATCGCCTCGACGATCAGCAGCGTATCGCCGGCCTTGACCGTCTTGCCGACGCTGATGAACGAGGCCGCACCGGGCTCGGGCGACAGATAGGCAGTGCCGACCATCGGCGACTTGACCGCGTTCGCGGCAGGAACGGCCGCCGGGGCCTCGACCGGCGCGGCGGCGGTTGCCACGGGCGCGGCGACAGGCGCCGGCGCATAATGCGCCGTTGGCGCCGCTGCGGCGGCCTTGCGCGCGATCCTGATGCGCCGTCCGCCGTCCTCGACCTCGATCTCGGTCAGCTGGGTTTCGTCGAGCATCTGCGCGAGCTGGCGGACCAGCTCCACATCGATCCGCATCGGATCGGTATTCGTTTCTTCGGCCATGCGACCCATGATCTCCCTTATTGGGCCAAAAACCCTATTAAGCGGGGCGTCCTGTCAGAGACGGGCGGCGGCTTCAAGCGCAAGCAGGTACGAAAGCGCGCCGAAGCCGGCGATGGTTCCCCGTGCGGCACGACCTACCCAGCTCAAATGCCGGAAGTCCTCGCGCTTGTGGGGGTTGGAAAGATGCACCTCGATCACGGGCGTTTTGATCGATTTGATCGCGTCGTGAATCGCGACCGAGGTGTGGGTGAAGGCGGCGGCATTGAGGATCACCGCCCTGGCGCCGACGGCCTGCGCCTCGTGCAGCCAGTCGACCAGGTGCCCCTCGTGATTCGACTGGCGCACATCGACCTTCAGATCGAGCTCCCGCGCCCGATCCTCGAGCTGCCCGGCGATGTCGTCGAGCGTGTCGCTGCCGTAAATCTCCGGCTCGCGCAGCCCGAGCAGGTTCATGTTCGGACCGTTGAGGACGAAGATCGTATCGGCCAAGGAGGAGCCTTTCGGTTGCGGGCAGCGTCTCGCCCTCTATATCGCGGGCGGCCCTTCTTTAGCCGTTCGTGTCGAGCGAAGTCGAGACACAGTGGTGCGGGAACGGGCTTCTCGACTTCGCTCGAAGCGAACGGCTAGGGAAGATCAATGCACACCGATCACACCGTCTCGATCCGCGTCAACGGCGAACACCGCCGTGTCGCCGCGGGCCTCACCCTGGCGCAGCTCGCCGCCGATCTCGGCCTCGTCCCCGAAAAGGTCGCGGTCGAGCGCAACCTCGAGGTGGTGCCGCGCTCGACGCTCGGCCAGGTCATGGTCGAGGATGGCGACGAGCTGGAGATCGTCCATTTCGTCGGCGGCGGCGACGTCACGCCGACGCTCGACAGCTGGACGGTGGCCGGCCGCACCTTCCGCTCGCGGCTGATCGTCGGCACCGGCAAATACAAGGATTTCGCCCAGAACGCCGCCGCGCTGGAGGCCTCGGGCGCCGAGATCGTCACCGTCGCGGTGCGCCGCGTCAACGTGTCCGATCCCAAGGCACCGATGCTGACCGACTTTATCGACCCGAAGAAAGTCACCTATCTCCCCAACACCGCCGGCTGCTTCGATGCCGAATCGGCGATCCGCACCCTGCGCCTCGCGCGCGAGGCGGGCGGCTGGGACCTGGTGAAGCTCGAAGTGCTGGGCGAGGCCAGGACGCTCTATCCCGACATGGTCGAGACGCTGCGCGCGACGGAGATCCTGGCGAAGGAAGGTTTCCTGCCCATGGTCTATTGCGTCGACGATCCCATCGCGGCGAAGCGTCTGGAGAATGCGGGCGCGGTCGCGATCATGCCGCTGGGCGCGCCGATCGGCTCGGGGCTCGGCATCCAGAACAGGGTGACGATCCGCCTGATCGTCGAGGGCGCGGGTGTGCCCGTGCTGGTCGATGCGGGTGTCGGCACCGCGTCCGACGCGGCGGCGGCGATGGAGCTTGGCTGCGACGGCGTGCTGATGAACACCGCGATCGCCGAAGCCAAGGACCCGATCATGATGGCGGCGGCGATGAAGGCCGGGGTCGAGGCAGGGAGGCTCGCCTATCTCGCCGGTCGCATGGGCAAGCGCCTGTACGCCGATCCGTCGAGCCCTTTGGCGGGGTTGATCTGATGAAGTCGGTGCGTGTCGGGTTGATGCTGCTCGCGGCGACCGCGCTGTCGTCGTGCGACAAGCCGGAGACCAAATACAACAATGTGCCCCCTTCGGAGGCACATGCCTGGACGCCGGTGACCTTCAAGGCCGCGGACGACCTCACCGTCTTCGCGCGCAGCTATCCGGCGGTTAAGCCCAGGGCCGTGATCCTGCTGTTCCACCAGGCGGACTCGAGCAAGGGCGAATATACCGAGATCGCGCCGCGCCTGCGCGACGCCGGCTATACCGCCATCGCGATCGACCAGCGCTCCGGCGGCAAGCTCTATGGCGATAACGAGACCGTGGCGTTGCTCGGCAAGAGCACTGACTATCTCGAGGCGAAGCCCGACCTGCAGGCCGCGCTCGATTTCGCCAGCCAGTCGAAGCTGCCGGTCATCCTGTGGGGCAGCAGCTACTCCTCCTCGCTGACCTTCCCGCTCGCCGCGGAGAACCCCGGCAAGGTAAAGGCGATCCTGGCCTTCTCCCCCGGCGAATATTTCCCGGACAAGGCGCTGGTGAAGACGGCGGCGGCCAGTGTGACCGTCCCGGTCTTCATCACCTCGTCCAGCGACTCCGGGGAGATCGCCGAGGCGAAGGCGATCGCCGCCGCGGTGCCCGGCGGTCGCGCCGAGCAATATGTGCCCGCCGCTGGTGTGCACGGCTCGTCGACGCTGATCGCGGCGAAGGACCCCAAGGGCGCCGAGGCGAACTGGGCGGCGGTCATGGCCTTCCTCAAGAAGGTCGCACCCTAGGGGCGCCCGCCGGCGGCATCCCCTCTGTTTTCAGTGCATTGCGAGGCGGATACGCGATGAACCGCAGGAACCGCGCGCGCGATCGACCGTTCTTGTTCCGGGAGTGGCTGGCGCCGGCCCTCGGCGCCGCGGACACCAAGGAGCACGGACATGGGTGAACTCGTCGACAAGATCAAAGGCAATGTCAACGAAGCGATCGGCAAGGCCAAGCAGCAGAGCAACGATCCCGCCACGCGCGATGAAGGCGCCGGTCAGGAAGTGAAGGGCAAGGCCCAGCAGACGATCGGTAAGGTCAAGGGTGCGCTCGGCGACGATATCTGACGCGATCCGTTTCGATTGCCTTGAAGGCCGCTCCGGGCAACCGGGGCGGCCTTTTCTACAGGCGTTACCGCTTCCGGATCGCCGAGATCGTGGTGGCAGGCGTGATCGCCTCCAGGTCCGTCTTCAGGTGGAGCAGCCTGACGCCGGTCTCCGCCATGGCGCGGGCCAGGGCTGGCGCGAACGCTTCGGTCGTCTCCACCGTCTCCGCCCAGCAACCATAGGCCCGGCCGAGTGCCGCAAAGTCCGGGTTGCGCAGCTCGGTGCCGGAGATCCGCCCGGGATATTCGCGCTCCTGATGCATGCGGATCGTGCCGTAACCGCCATTGTCGATCACCAGCACCAGCATGTCGGCGCCGTGCCCGACCGCGGTCGCCAGTTCCTGACCGTTCATCAGGAAACAGCCATCGCCGGCCAGCGCCACCACCATGCGATCCGGATGTCGTAGTGCCGCGGCGGTGGCGGCCGGCACGCCATAGCCCATCGCGCCGGCGGTCGGCGCCAGCTGGCAGCCGGGGCCGGCATAGTGCCAGTAACGATGCCACCAGCCCGAATAATTGCCCGCGCCGTTGCAGATGATCGTGTCGGCCGGCAGCGCATCGCGCATCGCCGCGACACAGGGGCCGAGATCGAGCTTGATGTCGCGTGGGGCAGGGCTGGACCAGGCGAGCCATTCCCCATGCGCTTCCGCGCCGGCAAAACCGGGCAGGGCGGCATTGGATGCGGCGAGCGCGGCCGCGAATTCCGCCATGCCCGCGCAGATCGCGAGATCGGCGCGATAGGCGCTGTTCAGCTCGTCCGGGTCGGGGTGGACATGGATCAGGACCTGGCCGGGATGATCCGGCGTGACCAGCGCATAGCCGTCGGTCGTCGCCTCGCCGAGGCGCGGTCCGACGACCAGCAGCACATCGGCCGCCCTGATCCGCGCGACCAGCTTCGGGCTGGGGCCATAGCCGAGATTGCCCGCCCAGGCCGGCGAGGCATTGGGGATGGCATCCTGCCGGCGGAACGCGGCGGCGACGGGAAGGCTCGTGCGTTCGGCAAAGGCCGTGAAGTCCCGCGTCGCGGCGGCATCCCAGCCCGCGCCGCCGATAATGGCGACGGGCGCCCTTGCCCCGGCGAGAAGATCGATCGCGGCCGTGACCGCGTCACTGGCAGCCGCCTGCGCGGGCCGCTCGATCCGCGGCCGGTCGACCGCGACCACCTCGTCCAGCAACATGTCCTCGGGCAATGCCAGCACCACCGGCCCCGGCCGCCCCGACAGCGCGATGCTCCACGCCCGCGCGACATATTCCGGGATGCGCGCGGCATCGTCGATCTTCGCCGCCCATTTCGCGATAGGCCCGAACATCGCTGGAAAATCGATCTCCTGGAACGCCTCGCGGTCCTTCGTCCCGCGATCGACATCGCCGATGAACAGCAGCATCGGCTGCGAATCCTGCATCGCGACATGGACACCGATCGAGGCGTTGGTCGCGCCCGGCCCGCGCGTCACGAAGGCGACGCCCGGCCGCCCGGTCAGGGTGCCGTCGGCGCAGGCCATGAAGGCGACCCCGCCCTCCTGCCGGCACACCACCAGGTCGATCTCGGGCGTATCGTGCAGCGCGTCGAGCACGGCGAGGAAGCTCTCGCCGGGAACGGTGAAGATTCGGTCGCAGCCTTGCGCGACGAGCTGGTCGACCAGGATACGGCCGCCGGAGCGTGAGTTCGTCATGCCGTGATTCCTGGACCGGCCCGCGCCAATTTGCTAGTCCGTGCCGGTCGAAAAGAAGCAGGCCGGTATCGGTAAGCCCGGCCACCGCTCCTTCGGGAGCGCTCTCCGTATCCGCCGAGGCGGAACCCGCGACAGGAAGGGACGCGATACCCGCGTTCCCGGCCTGTCGGGGTGTGCCCCACAGGCCTGTACGGAGAAACGACATGCCGATCATTACCAGCGGAACCGGGGTCATCACCCAGATCAACGTCTTCACCTGCGATCCCGCCAACCAGGCGGCGCTGATCGCCCTGCTCGCCGAGGGCGCGCGATCGGTCAGCGACGTGGAGGGCTGGATGTCGGCCAGCATCCACCGCGGGCTCGAAGGAAATCGGGTGGTGAACTATGCCCAGGTGCGCGACCAGGCGGCGCAGGATCGGGTGATGGCCCGGCTGAAGGCGAGCGATTTCTTCGCGCGCAACGCCGCGCTCGGCACCGCGCATCCCGGGCTGTACGAGGTCGCCGTCACCATCGGCGGCTGAACTGTCGGAAGGGTTTACAGTCGGCGCGGCGCGGGCAGGGGCGTTAACCATCGCCATGCCCGGATGTCCGCCCTTCATCCGGAGTGGCACGCCGACTGCATAGTCTGAAGCATGCCGAGCGTTCATCGCTTCAGCAGGACGGGCCGATACTCCCCCCGATCTCGTATCGGTCCGTCCTACCCGGCTTCTCCATATCTCCGGAATGTTCGTGCGGTCATGACGTCATTGGCCAGTCTTTCCCCGTTCGGGCTGAGCTTGTCGAAGCCCTGCTCTTTTCTTCGACGGAAGAAAGAACAGCTCTTCGACAAGCTCAGGGCGAACGGGGGAGGGTGGCGAATAAAAAAGGCCCCGCACCGGGTCTCCGGTGCGGGGCCTTTCGGTAGCGTTCGAAGCCTCAATTCCCCGACGTGACGCCCTGATCCTCCAGAAGCTGCGCGAGCTCGCCGCTCTCGTACATCTCCATCATGATGTCCGAGCCGCCGACGAATTCGCCCTTCACATAGAGCTGCGGGATGGTCGGCCAGTCGGAAAAGGCCTTGATGCCCTGGCGCACGCCCTGGTCCTGCAGCACGTCGACGCTGTCGAACTCGGCGTTCAGGTGGTTGAGGATGGCGACCGCGCGGCTGGAAAAGCCGCATTGCGGGAAGAGCGGGCTGCCCTTCATGAAAAGGAGAACGTCGCTCTTGGCGACCATCTCGGCGATGCGGGCCTGTGCGTCATCGGTCACTGGTTCTACTCCTGTTACTCGGGAACCGCGGTGGTGAGCTGAAGCGCGTGAAGCACGCCGCCCATCCGCCCGCCCAGCGCGGCATAGACCGCCTGGTGCTGCTTGATTCGGGGCAAGCCCCGGAAACTCTCGGACGTCACGCGCGCCGCATAATGATCGCCGTCACCGGCGAGATCGGTGATCTCGACCCTGGCATCGGGGATGCCCCCGGTGATCAGCGCTTCGATCTCTTCGGCTGCCATCGCCATGGGATTATTCCGCCCCCATCTTATTCGGACTGCATCAGCTGGCGGCGGGCCTCGATCGTATGGTCCTCGATCGCGCGGCGCACCGCCCCCTCGTCGACCTCGACACCCGCGGCGTTCAGGTCGCTGACCAGCTTGCGAATCACGTCCTCGTCGCCCGCTTCCTCGAAATCGGCCTGCACGACTGCCTTGGCATAGGCGTCGGTCTCTTCCGGGGTGAGCTTCATCTGGGCGGCGGCCCATTGGCCAAGCAGCCGGTTGCGCCGCGCCGTGATGCGGAACGCCATTTCCTCGTCGCGCGCATATTTGGTTTCGAAGGCCCGCTCGCGATCGTCGAAAGTGCTCATGGTTGCTCGGTCCCCTTGGGTCTCTCAAATATTACCGCGGAGATAGGGGCGCGGCCGCCATGACGCAACCGCGCAGGGCGCACGTCGAATACGTCCCCGCACCTATTCCTCCCCGAGCAAGCTCGGGGAGGAACAAGGTTACTCCGCGACCGTCACCACCAGTTTCCCGATCGCCCCACGCGCCGCCATCTTCGCGATCGCCTTGCCGCCATCCTCGAACGCGAAGGTCTCGGTGACGCGCGGCGCGATGCGGCCGTCCTTCCACAGGCGGAACAGCCGCTCGATATGCGCCTGGTTGGCCTTTGGGTCGCGCGCGGCAAAGGCACCCCAGAACACCCCGCACACGTCGCAGCTCTTCAACAGGGTCAGGTTGAGCGGCAGCTTGGGGATGCCCGCCGGGAAGCCGACGACCAGATAACGCCCCTCCCAGGCGATCGAGCGCAGCGCCGGCTCGGCATAGTCGCCGCCCACCGGATCGTAGATCACATCGGCGCCGCCCGGGCCGAGCGCTGCCTTGAACTGCTCGGCGAGCGCCCTGGATTGATCCTTGTCGAATGGCGCGCGGGGATAGACCAGCGCGACATCGGCGCCGGCTTCCCGGGCGACCGCGGCCTTCTCCTCGGACGACACCGCCGCCACGACGCGTGCGCCGAACGCCTTGCCCAGCTCGATCGCGGCCAGCCCGACGCCGCCGGCGGCCCCCAGCACCAGCAGCGTATTGCCCTCGACCAGATGCCCGCGGTCGAGCAGCGCATGGATGGTGGTGGCATAGGTCAGCAGCAGCGAGGCACCCTCGGCAAAACTGCGGCCTTCGGGCAGGCGGTAGAGCCGTGCCGCATCGACCGCGATCTTCTCGACCAGGCCGCCCGATCCCGTGGTGGCGATCACCCGGTCGCCCACCGCCCAGCCGGTCACGCCGTCGCCGACACTGTCGATCACGCCGGAAATCTCGCTGCCCGGCGCGAACGGCCGGGGCGGCTTGAACTGATATTTGTCCTCGATGATCAGGACGTCGGGATAGTTGATCGAGCAGGCCTTGACCGCGACCACCACCTGGCCGGGCCCGGCCACGGGATCCGGCATCTCGTCGATGACGAGGGTGTCAGGGCCGCCCGGCGCCTTCGACAACAGTGCCCGCATAGGATCGTCCTCCGCTCATCCACGGCCGGTGCTCGTTGACGCCGGACTCGTATTTCGAAATCGCGGTATCCCTTGCCAGCGTAAGCCCGATCTCGTCCAGCCCCTCCATGAGGCACTGGCGGCGGAAGGCGTCGAGCTCGAACGGAAAGCGATCCTGGTAGGGCGTGGTGACCGTCATCGTCTCGAGATCGATCGTCACCGGATCGGTCGCCGCGACCTCGACCAGCCGGTCGACCGCTTCCTGCGGTAGAACCACGGGTACGATGCCGTTCTTGAAGGCATTGCCGGAGAAGATGTCGGAGAAGCTCGGCGCGATCACCGCGACGATGCCCATGTCGGCGAGCGCCCAGGCGGCATGCTCGCGGCTCGATCCGCAGCCGAAATTGTCGCCCGCGATCAGGATCGGGCTGCCGGCATAGCGCGGATCGTCGAAGATATTGCCCGGCTGTGCGCGCACCGTCTCGAACGCGCCCTTGCCGAGCCCCTCGCGCGTCACCGTCTTAAGCCAGTGCGCCGGGATGATGACGTCGGTATCGATGTTCTTCGCGCCCCATGGATAGGCGCGGCCGGAGACCTGGCTGATCGCTTTCATTACCGGACCGCGATCGTTCCGTCGGCCGGTTTCGTCCTGGCCGTCGCGGCATAAGCGGCGATGCCGCTCAGCACGGTGCCCAGGATCAGCAGCACAAGCGCCTTCTTCATGGTCTCGACCCTCCCATCAGGTCGCGGACGTCGCTCAACCGCCCGGTGACAGCCGCTGCTGCCGCCATCGCGGGTGAAACCAGATGCGTCCGTGCTCCTGGCCCCTGACGCCCTACGAAATTCCGATTCGAAGTGGAAGCGCAGCGTTCGCCCGGCGGCACTTTATCCGGATTCATCGCAAGGCACATGGAACAGCCCGGCTCGCGCCATTCGAACCCGGCGTCGACGAAGATGCGGTCGAGCCCTTCGGCCTCGGCCTGGCGCTTCACTAGGCCCGATCCGGGCACGACCAGCGCGCGCACGCCGTCCGCGACATGGCGGCCGTTCGCGACCGAGGCCGCGGCGCGCAGATCCTCGATCCGGCTGTTGGTGCAGCTGCCGATAAAGACATGCTCGACCGGCACGTCCTGCATCGCGGTGCCCGGCGTCAGGCCCATATAATCGAGCGACTTGCGCGCGGCGGCGCGCTTGGCGGGGTCGGCGAAGCTGTCGGGATCGGGCACCACGCCGGTGATCGCCACCACGTCTTCCGGGCTCGTCCCCCAGGTCAATGAGGGCGCGATATCGGTCGCGTCGAGGCGCACGCTGCGATCATAGGTCGCGGCGGGGTCGCTCCGCAGCGACGTCCACCAGGCCACCGCCTTGTCCCAATCCGCACCGGCGGGCGCCATCGGGCGGCCCTTCAGATAGGCGAACGTGGTCTCGTCCGGCGCGATCAGCCCGGCGCGCGCGCCGCCCTCGATCGACATGTTGGCGACGGTCAGCCGGCCCTCGACCGACATGGCGCGGATAACCTCGCCGGTATATTCCAGGACATGGCCGGTGCCGCCGGCCGCGCCGATCCTGCCGATGATCGCCAGGATCACGTCCTTGGGGCTGACGCCGAAGCCGAGCGACCCGTCGACGCGGATTTCCATCGTCTTCGACTGAGTCAGCAACAGGGTTTGCGTCGCGAGCACATGCTCGACCTCGCTGGTGCCGATGCCGAACGCCAGCGCCCCCATCGCGCCATGCGCCGAGGTGTGGCTGTCGCCGCAGACCAGGGTGGTGCCGGGCAGGGTGAAGCCCTGTTCCGGCCCGACGACATGGACGATGCCCTGCTCGGGCGCGACCGCGTCGATATAGTCGATGCCGAACTCGGCGGTGTTGCGCTCCAGCGCGTCGAGCTGCGCCGCGCTCTCGGCATCGGCGATCGGCAAGCGCTTGCCCGCCGCGTCGAGCCGCGCCGTCGTCGGCAGGTTGTGATCGGGCACCGCCAGGGTCAGATCGGGCCGGCGCACCTTGCGGCCGCCCGCGCGAAGGCCGGCAAAGGCCTGCGGGCTGGTGACCTCATGGACGAGGTGGCGGTCGATATAGATCAGGCAGGTGCCGTCATCGCGCCGTTCGACGACATGAGCGGCCCAGATCTTTTCGTACAAGGTGAGCGGACGGGAAGCCATGCGGCGGCATCTAGCCCTTTCTTGCGCGCGATCAAGCGCGCGCGGCATTTAGTTACGCATAGCCTGGGTTCACACGCGCGAGCTCGCCGCGGCCTGGGCGTGCGGGAGCAACAGGACGTTCTTGTCCAGATCGTCCACCGTCCGGCACCCCAGCTGCGCCATGACAAGCTCCAGCTCGGCCCGCAGGATATGCAGCATATGCGCGACGCCTGCCATTCCGGCGACGGCAAGCGCGTGCATCTGCGGGCGACCGATCAGGACCGCGGCAGCGCCCAGCGCGAGCGCCTTGGCGATGTCGGTCCCGCCGCGCACGCCGCCATCGAGCAGCAACGGAACCTTGCCGCCGACCGCATCGATTATGCCGGGCATCACGTCGAGTGGCGACGGAAGGCCATCGAGCACCCGCCCGCCGTGATTGGAGATGATCAGCCCGTCCGCGCCCGCCGCGACGGCCAGGCGCGCATCGTCCGCCGCCAGCACGCCCTTGACGATCAGGGGAAGGCTGGTCAGCGACCGCAGCCACGCCAGATCCGCCCATCCCGGTGCCGCGTCGACGAGCGGCGTCCCGAACAGGATGCGGCCCTGCGGCATGCTCGTCTGGCGCAGGCCCGGCATGCCGCGGAGATTGGCGGCTTCCACGCCGGCGGGAAGGGTGAAGTCGGAGCGCTTGATCGACGCATCGACGGTGAGCACGATCGCGTCATACCCCGCGGCTTCGGCCCGCCGTACCAGGTCGGTCGTCCAGCTACGGTCTTCCTGGAGATAGAGCTGGAACCAGAGCGGTGCCGGGTCGCTGCCCAGTTCCAGCGCCGCGCCTCGCCCCGCTCCGGCGATCTCTTCCAGCGTGACGCTGGACAAGGTGCTGGCGACCATGCCGATCTGCATCGCCGTCGCGGCGCGGACCGTCGCCAGTTCGCCGTCGGGATGGGCGAGGCGCTGATAGGCGAGCGGGGCGAGCAGGATCGGGGTGGCATGCGACCGCCCGAACAACTCGATCGCGGTGCTCCCGCCGGTCAGGTCCGCCAGGATGCGCGGCAACAGGCGAAGCCGGTCGAAGGCGGCGCGGTTTTCGATGAGCGTGAGTCCCGCCCCGGCGCCGCCCTGGAGATGCTCCCAGGCGGCGGGGTCGATGTGGTGACGGGCCCTCTCCTCATAATCCGCCAGGCTGCGCAGGTCGGGCGGTATCGCGGTGAGCGGCGGCACCAGGGTCATGTGATCGACCATTGGCGCAGCAGATTGTGATAGACGTTGGTCAGCCCGTCGATCGACGCATGCTCCGGGTGATCCGCGGTGAGGCGCTGAATGGCGGTGTCGAGGTCGAACAGCAATTTGCGCTGGGGATCGGGCGGCACCAGGCTCTGAGTCCAGAAGAAGGCGGCGAAGCGCGTGCCGCGCGTCACCGGCGTCACATGGTGCAGGCTGGAGCCGGGATAGACGATCATGTCGCCGGCGGGCAGCTTCACCCGGTGCTCGCCGAACGTATCCTCCACCACCAGCTCGCCGCCGTCATAATCGTCGGGATCGCTGAAGAAGACCGTCGTCGAGACATCGGTGCGCACGCGCGTTGGCGTGCCGGGGATGGGGAAGATCGCACTGTCGACATGAGCGCCATAGGTTCCCCCGCCTTCGTAGCGGTTGAACCGCGGCGGCAGCACGCGCAGCGGCAGCGTCGCCGCGATGAACAACGGGGTCGCGGCGAGCCTTTCGAGGATCAGGTCGCCAAGCGATCGTGCGACCGGATCGTCCAGGCCCAGCTGCAGGTTGTTCTTGACCTGCGCCGCCTGATGCCCGGCGGTCCGCCGGCCATCCTCCCAATCCGCCGCCTCGAGCCGCGCGCGCGCGTCGCGTGCTTCCTCGGCGGAAAACAGGCTGGGAATGTGGAGCAGCATATCGGATCCTTGCGGACACTTGGGTGGGGCCGGGCCATGGCGTCTAGCAGGATTACATCCCTGGCGATTGACGGCCATCAAGGAAAAACGGGCGGCGGGCAATCGGAAGCGGTAGCTGGCCGTCGGCAAGGCCGGGCAGACATTGCCCGTCCTGCGCCCTCCGCCGATGGCGCGCGGCGCCGTCTCAGGTTTCCGCGTCCCCGTCATCCCGGATGACCACCGCGCCCGACCGGCTATCGATGATGATGTCCTCCGCATAATGGTCATAAGGGGGGACGTCGTCTTCACTCTCCTCCTTCCATCGGTGCAACCGCACGGCGACTTCCTTGTCCCCGCGTTCGGCCACATTGTAGATCGCGACCTGCGCGCGCTTCTGCGCCGCCTCCGCTGCCTGCACCATCTCCGCCCAGCGGCGTTGCGCACTCAGGCTGCCCTTCAGGGCCGCCAGGCCGATTGCGCGGAATACCGCCTGGTTCATCGGCATCTCGATTTCGCTGTCGCCGTCGCATACCGTGACCAGGCCATAGGCTTCGTCCAGGATCATCTGCTGCGTCGGCTCGGCCGCGCCGCGCAGCCGGTCGCCCGGTGCGCCGGTCCGGCGCGGCCGGCCCGCGGGGTTGCCCGATTGCCCTTTGCGGAAACGATATTCGACCGGCGGCTTGCAACGCCCAATCGCATAGCCCGTCGCACCTGATTCAACCTTCCGCTTCGTCATGGCAGTTTCCCGTCGATGAATGATCGCCGGATAAAAGCCGCTTTGCGCGGACATTTGAATCAAGTCGCTGCGTCACGGCCCGGGCGTTCGCTGTTCCTGCAACGGCCATTCCCTGTTCCGCACGGCGCTTTCCCTGTTACGGATAACAGGGAAATTCTCTTTAAGATACTGATATATTTAGGTAATAGTTGAAACAAACCGACGTTGAAAGGGGAAAAGGTAATGCTTCCCTGTTCCTTCGCTGTTATCGATCGATAACAGCGAAGGGAGTGGCACGTCGGCGGGAACGGCCTATTGCGCCGGCACCCTGGCCGCTTCCGCCGTCAGATAGGCCTGGATCGCCGCGATCTCCTGGTCGGTCAGCGCGTGCATCCCGGCGACCGCGACCACCCGCATCAGGCCCAGGTCGCGCTTGGAGGCGCCGACGCCGGTGCGCAGCAGGGTGCGGAACGCGGCCGGGTCATAGGCGGCGGCCATCGGCGCCAGCGCCGGCACGATCTGCTTGCCGTCATGCGAGGGCGAGGGCTCGTGCAGTTTGTGGCAGGCGGCACAGGAGATATCGACGAAATATTTGCCGGTATCCGCCGGGCGAGTCCGCACCGAGACATCCGGGAGCTGCACGCTCGGCCGCACCTTGCCGGCAAGCACCAGTCCGCGGCCGAGCGGCCCGAGACTCGTCTTCTCGCGGGAATCGGTCGGCTGCGGCTTGAGCGAGCGGATCCAGGCGATGATCCGCGCGGCGTCGTCGTCGGCCAGATAGGTGTGCGCGTCGGTCGGCATGATGAACAACGCGCTGCCGTCGCGCCGCACGCCATGGCGGATCGCGCGGAGCAACTCGGCATCGCTGTAGCGCGCCGCCACCTGCGAAAAGGGCGGCGGGGCAATGGTGCCGATCATCGGGTCCTTCAGCATCACCGTGCCGCCGCCATTGGCGCCGTGGCAATCGCGGCAGCCGGTGATCTTGGCGAGCCGCGCGCCCTCGGCGATCGAGGCCGCGTCGTGCGGCACCGCGATCGGCGTCAAGGCGACGTCATAGCCGCGCCGCATCTTCCATTCCGATCCTGCGTAGAGGACAATGACCGCCAGCACGACGATCGCGACCAGCCCAAGGACGATACGCTTCACTATCCGCACGAAAAACTCCCGCTTCCTCAAAAAATCGAGCGGGGCGCCTAGGCGGAACGGAGTGTCGGTGCTGCGGTCGCGCGACTGTGGCGACTAATTTGCGACGAAGACTTCCTTCGGCGAAACATAGTCCGCGTCATGCGCGAACGGCAGTTCCGCCTCGTCGCGCAATGCCTCGAGCACCGCCGCGAAATCGGTCTCGCAGCGGAAACCCAGCACGCGCTCGGCAAGGCTCGCGTCATAGACCCGGTCGATCGACGGCGGCAGCTGCCACCCGCGCTGCGCATAGAGCGCCGCCGCATCGGGGTAATGCCGCGCGATCACGGCGGGCGCATCGGCCTTCAGCGCCGCCACCTCGTCCCGCACAAACGGCGTGGGGGCGGAAACGATGAAGGTGCCGAACCCGATCTCCGGGGCGCGATCCAGCGCGACGATATGCGCCTCGGCCGCATCCTCCACGGTGAGGCGGCGGTGGAGCAGCTCGTTCGCCTTCATGTTCTCGCCCGACAGCACGAGATGCGTATCGTCGTCCTCGGGAAAGAAGCGCGAGGTGCGCAGGATGACGACGGGCAGGCCATGATCGGCATGGATCAGCCGGCACAATTGCTCGGCGGCGAGCTTGGTCACGCCGTAGATGTTGCGCGGCTCCAGCGGTGCCATCTCCTCGTCGATCCACACTGCCGTCTCGCCGCGCGCTTCGCGGATCGCGGTCGAGATCATCAGCGAGGTGGTCGAGGTGAAGACGAACCGGCTCGCGCCGCTGGCGACGGCCGCCTCGAGCAGGTGGAGCGTGCCGCTGCTGTTGACGTCGATGAAGGTCTGGTTGGGATAGCGCACGATGTCCGGCTTGTGCAGCGCGCCGCCGTGAATCACTGCCTCGATCCCGCGCTCGCCGAACAGCCGGTCGATCAGCATCCGGTCGGCAACGCTGCCGATCACATCGGTGTCGGTGCCCGGCGCCACGTCGAGGCCGGTCACCTCATGGCCGAGCGCGCGCAGCCGGGGGGCCAGGAATCGGCCGAGCCAGCCGCTCGATCCGGTCAGCAGGACACGCATTCACTTCCTCCGTTCGGGCAGGGTCGCGACCCATGCCTCCAGCGCCGCGGTATCGCGCAGATTGCCCGGAAAGACATGGACCGGGTCGAGCGGCACGTTCGATCCGCGCTTGCGGCCGCGATAGACCTTCATCGGCACCGAAAGGCGCGCGACGCCGCTCGGCAGCACGTCCTGGCGCACGTCCATGTAGAGCGTGTCGGCACTGGTCTGCTGGCCGATCTGGATCGCGCCCAGCGCCGCCCACAGATCGGCCGCATCGAGACAGGCCGATCCGCAGCCCGAATCGGTGACGAAATAGACCGGGCCGCGTGGCGGGGCAGGCGGATCGCCGGGGACCGGGGGCTCCTTGTCCTCCGGGTCGCGCCACAGCGTCTCGCCTTTGGCATGGGCCGCCTGCATGCCGGCGATGGTGCGATCGAACCATTTCCTGGCCTCGGGCGAGAGGATCGCCTTGCGCTGTTCGCGCGTCTCGACCAGCGACGCGATATTGGCTTCGGACGCGCGCCACTCGACCGAATCCGAGTCGATATCGAGGCCGGCGAAGCGTTGCTCGCCCCATAGGATCGCGGCGATCTGGCGCGACCAGTCGGACGATCCGCCATTGTTGCCGCGCAGGTCCAGCACGATCGCGGGCGCGGCGACCAGCGCGGCGCGATCCGCTTTCATGCCTGCGATCACGCCGGGCAGGTTGCGCCCGGCATCCGAACCGGGATCGCCGTTGAAGTCGCTGAGCCCATACCAGCGCGTTCCGTCGGCCAGGGTCCGCGTGCCGACCGGCGGGCGGATCAGCTGGCTGGCGGTCCAGAGCCGCGGCGTGAGCGCCTCGGGCGCGATCGGTTTCCAGGTGAGGCTGACCTGTTCGAGCCTGCCGCCGACCTCGAACACACAGGTCGCCGGGCGCCGGATGAACGGGTTGCCGCGATCGACGAACAGCTCGCCGCCGCGCCAGATATGGCGGGATTTCAGGAACCATCGGCCCTCGAACGCGCCGACATTCTCGGCCGCGAGCGATTCCGCCGGCATGCCGTCGCACGAGGCGAGCCGAGCGCCGAGCGGTAGCGGCGCATCGTCGGCGCGCGACACCACGCGCTGCGCGCCGGCCGCGTCGAAGCCGGTCAGGAATCCGGGCCATCTGGTGTCGAACTTCGGCGCCTCGCCGGTCGTGCCGAACCCCATATGCCCGTCCTCGAACGAGGCGACATAGGCCTTCATCGCATACCAATAGCCCGCGAAATCACGCACCTGCCCGGCCCGTTTCAGCGCCAGGGCCAGGCCCTGGTCGTTGCGCTTGGCGAAGTCGGGGTCGAGCGTGTTGATCGGCCCGGGATGATTGGCCGCCGCATCGTCATGCAGCGCCTGCGCGTCCTGGCGCAGCGCCTGAGACCAGTCGCGCTCGACGGGCATGGCGGCAAGCAGGAGGGGGAGGAGGGCCGCGATCATCATGGATCACTCCTACCGCAGCGCGTATTATCGACGCAACACAGGGGCTCATTCTCCTGCCTTCCCCGGCGAAGGCCGGGGCCCAGTTGGGAGCGGCTGATTGTCTGGCGTTGCGAGTCGTTGCCTCCACCTTCCCGACTGGGCCCCGGCCTTCGCCGGGGAGGAAGGAAGGGGGCGACCCTATTCCTTGAGCGCCGCCTCCAGGAACACCACACTTTCCGCCAGCACCGGCGCCTTGCCGCGGAAGGGTTTGGACAGCGCCATCACCACATCCTCGTGGTTGAGCCCGGCATGGATGCGCAAGGTCACCGGCGCGCCCAGCGCCTTCAGCCGCGCCGCGAGGTGGATGGCGTTGCGCGGCCTGACGGTGGTGTCCCTGTCGCCGGTGACGAGCAGCATCGGGGGCGCGTCGGCGCGGGCGAAGCGGATCGGCTGAGTCATCGCCGGATCGGCCACGCCCATCATCGCCGCCTCGGATCGCGGCGAGGTCCAGGGATAGAAATCATAGGGCCCGCTCAGCCCGATCGCTGCCTTGACGATGCCGGGGTCGACGCCCTCCGCCTCGAGCCAGCGCCGGTCGAGCGCGAGCATCGCGACGATATAGGCGCCGGCGGAATGGCCGGCGATGGCGATCCGCCCCGGGTCGCCGCCGAAGTCGGCGACATGGTCGCGCGTCCATTTCACCGCCTCGGCGCCGTCCTGCAGAAAGGCGGGAAAGCGCACGCCCGGCACCTTGCGATAGTCGGGCACGACCACGACGAAGCCGGCCCTGGCGAAGGCACGCGCGGCAAAGGCGTACGCGCGGCGGTCGCCCTTCACCCAGCCACCGCCATACCAGAAGATCAGCACTGGCCGCTTCGCGCTGACCTTGCCGGCGGGGCGCCAGACGTCGAGCGTCTGGCCTTGCGTGCCGAAGGGCAGGGCACTGCCCGGCCGGCTCGCCCCGGTCCCGCCGCCCAGGGTGCCGTCATACAGGCTGAGCAGGCCCGGCGGGGAGACGAGCGCCACGGTCAGGCCGATTGAGACGAGGAGCAGGAGCGCGACGGCGGCGAGGGCACGCCGCATCAGGCCAGATACTGTGCCGTCGTCTTCGCCGCTACCTCATCCGCCGTCACGCCCGGCGCCGTCTCGATCAGCTTGAAAGGCGAGCTGTGATCGGGGCGCTGGAACACCGCGAGATCGGTGATGACCATGTCGACCACATTCTTGCCGGTCAGCGGCAGGGTGCAGGCCGGGATGAACTTCGGGTCGCCATTCTTGCTGGTGTGCTCCATCACCACGATGATCTTCTTCACGCCGGCGACCAGGTCCATCGCGCCGCCCATGCCCTTGATCATCTTGCCCGGGATCATCCAGTTGGCGATGTCGCCATTCTCGGCCACTTCCATCGCGCCGAGCACGGTCAGGTCGATATGCCCGCCGCGGATCATCGCGAAGCTCTGGTCCGATCCGAAATAGGCCGATTGCGGCAGCTCGCTGATCGTCTGCTTGCCGGCATTGATCAGGTCGGGGTCGACTTCGTCGTCATAGGGGAACGGCCCGATGCCGAGCATGCCGTTCTCGGACTGAAGCGTGACGGTCACGCCTTCGGGGATATGGTTCGCCACCAGGGTCGGGATGCCGATGCCGAGATTGACGTAGAATCCGTCTTGCAGCTCGCGCGCGGCACGCGCCGCCATGTCGTCACGGGTCCAGGCCATGTCTTACTTCTCCGTCGTCGCGGGCAGGGCCCAGCGTTTGTCTGCAGGAAATACGTCGTCGAACCCGCCCCTGAGGCCACTGCCATAGACGGGGTTGGGGAGCACGAACCAGCCGGCACCCCATTTGGCCGCGACCGGCGCGGCCAGCGTTGCGTCGCGGCGCGGCGCGGGCGCCAGGCCGGCATTGAACAGGTCGCTGAAATCGCCGAGCTGGTCGCCGCCCATCGCGAGCACGCAATATTTCGCGGCGATCACCGCGCGCCGGCCGTCCTTCTTGGAGCCCGTGGCGTCGTCGCCCGACAGGAACAGCGTGTCGCCGTGCACGGCGGGGCCGAGGCCCGCGCCGTCGATCGCGCCGGTCGTCTGGGCGGCATTGCCGGCCGAGCGGTTGGTGTTGAACACCACCGTCACGCCAAGGTTGCGCAGCGCGGTCAGCGCCTGGAGCGCACCGGGTGTTGGCACGACCTTGTCGGCGCCGGTCTTCTCCCAAGCCTGCCAGCGCGCTTCGTCATAGGGCTGCGGGTTGGCCGCGTCGGCATATTCGAAGCCGAGGTTGAGCAGCACCGTCTCGTCCACGTCGAACACCGCGGCGAAGGGCTTCTTCGCACACGGCACGAAGCTCGGCGCGGCAAGCGTCGTGCCGGCGGCGAGAACCACGCTGTCGCGCGGCCGCCTGCGAACCTGCTGCGCGACATAACCGGTGAGGCCGCGCCACGCCTGGAGGCTGATCGCCGAGCCTTCGCCCGAGCCGTAGAGATATTGCATGCCGGGTGGGACGGTCGGGGCGGGGGGCGGTGCGGGTATCGGAGGCTGCGGTGGCGGCGCCTGAACGACCGGTTCCGGCGGGGGAGGCGCGACCCGTACCGGAGCCTCGGCATGCGCGCAGCCCGCGAGGAGCGCAGCAAGGGCCAAAATCATTCCCCTCCCGCTGGCGGGAGGGGTTAGGGGAGGGCATGTCCCCGAAAGGAGGGCGCTGTTTCGGACAGGCCCTCCCCCGACCCCTCCCGCCAGCGGGAGGGGAGAAAAAGCGCGCAAGATCACGCCGCCACCCGCTCGCGCACCGTCCTGAACTCGATCTTCTTGTCGTAAGGGCTGCCGACGATCATCCGCTTCACATAAATCCCCGGCAGATGGATGCAGTCCGGATCGAGCGACCCGACCGGCACGACTTCCTCCACCTCGGCGACGCAGATCTTGCCCGCGGTCGCCATCGGGGCGTTGAAGTTGCGCGCGGTCTTGCGGAAGATCAAATTGCCGCTCTCGTCCGCCTTCCAGCCCTTGATGATCGCCAGGTCGGCCCGGATGCCGCGTTCCAGGATATATTCCTGCCCGTCGAAGACCTTCACTTCCTTGCCCTCGGCCACCTGGGTGCCGACGCCGGTCTTGGTGTAGAAACCGGGAATGCCCGCGCCGCCCGCGCGGCAGCGCTCGGCTAAAGTGCCCTGGGGGCAGAATTCCACCTCGAGCTCGCCCGCCAGATATTGCCGCTCGAACTCCTTGTTCTCGCCGACATAGGAGGAGATCATCTTTTTCACCTGGCGGCTGCGGAGCAGCTTGCCCAAGCCCTCGCCGTCCACGCCGGCATTGTTGCTGGCGATGGTCAGCTCCTTCGTGCCCGCATCGCGGATCGCGTCGATCAGGCGTTCCGGGATGCCGCACAGGCCAAAGCCGCCTGCGCAGATCGTCATGCCGTCGAACAGGATACCCTCGAGCGCTGCCGCTGCATCGGGATAGAGCTTCTTCATCGCCATGATCTCCTAGACATGTTTGGCGCGCATAAGCCATCGGCACGCGCCCCGGTCAATCGGGCGGTTGTTGCAAGTGCAATTGCAGAGAATGCACGCAATCGATTCAACCCGGCGCGCCACCGATATAGTCGAATCGAGCCTAGTTGCGCTTGTTGGGGGTGCCCGATTCCTCAAGCATGGCGTGAGCCATACCGGAAGGAGAGGGGCCGATGTCCGCCACACTTGATGCGGTTAGCTGGTTGCAGGTCGTCGGACTTGGCGGCGCGATGGGAATGCTCGGGCAGGGCATCCGCGCGATCGTCGGCATCAAGAAGCTGAACGATGCCGCCAGCGGCACCACGGCCACCACCGGCGACATGATCCAGCCGAGCCGGGTCCTGATATCGTTCGGCATCGGATTTATCGCGGGCGCGCTCGCGGCGGTGAGCCTGGTCACCGATCTCGCTCATATCAGCGCGCAACAGATCTTCATGCTGATGGCGGCGGGCTATTCGGGCGCCGATTTCGTCGAAGGCTTCATGTCGCGCGAGACCGTCGCCGTAACGATCGCCACGACACCGCCGGCCTATACGCCGCCGATCCCTGCGCCACCGCCGCCATCCGCTACAGTGACGGCGACTGCAGCCGATGGCTCGGTGGGCTGATCATGGTCGCGCAGATCCTCGTCACCGGGCAGGTGCAGACCACCTCCCTCGTCAACCTCCGCCAGGGCGCGCCATCGACCACCGCGCCGGTGCTGCGCAAGGCGCAACCCGGCACGACACTCGCCGTCTCCGCGATCGTCGCCGGCGATTCGGTCGAGGGCAATCCGCTCTGGTACAAGATCGCCGAGGACGCCTTTGCCTGGAGCGGGGGCTGCGGTCCGTTCAAGGCGGGGCCTGCGCCCGCCAGCGTGCCGCAGACCGGCACGCCGGTCACGCCCGCCCCCGCGATTCCGTTCCCGCCGGCGGTGCCGCTGGTGCTGGACATCTATCACGGCGATGTGGTGACCAGCTTTCACCAGGCCTTCGCGGCCGGCGTGCGCGGGATCATCCACAAGGCGACGACGGGCGGCACCGGTCGCGACTCGTTGTATGACGATCGCCGTCCTGCGGCGCTCGCGGCGGGCATGTTGTGGGGCGCCTATCACTGGGGCACCGCCGCGCCGGCCAAGCAGCAGGTCGAGAATTTCCTCGGCTGGGCCAAGCCCGATGACAAGACGCTGGTCGCGCTCGATTACGAGCGCACCAACGGCAACCAGATGACGCTGGATATCGCGCGCGAATTCCTCACCCTGATCGAGCAGAAGCTCGGCCGGAAAGCGGTGATCTATAGTGGGGAACTGGCCAAGGCGGATCTCGGCACCCGCGTCGATCCGTTCTTCGGCGCGCACCGGCTATGGCTAGCGCAATATGGCCCGACCGCCGTCGTGCAGAAGAGCTGGGCGACCTATTGGCTGTGGCAATATGCCGAGAAGGTCGCGAACATCCCGGGCATCCCCGGCAATGGGATCGGCGCGCTCGATCTCGATCACTTCAACGGCACAGCCGCCCAGCTCGCAGCGCAATGGGCCGGCTGACTCAATAGGCCAGCTTCAGGCCCGGACGCGGCCATTCCATGCTGACCAGTTGGCCCGTGCCTGACAGGGTGATGTAGGCGGTGCGCCGGTCGGCCCCACCCCAGCAGATGTTGGTGGTGAAGGGATCAGGGGTCGCCACGAACTCGACCAGCTCGCCCGACGGCGAGATCACGCTGATCCCGCTCTCGCCGATCGTCGCGACGCAGATATTGCCATTCTCCTCGACGCCCAGCGAGTCGAAGAACTTGTACCCGGCAGGCCGATAGAGCGGGATGCCCGCGCCGCCGAGACCCACAGTCGGATCGATCTTGCCCGGCGCGGTGACGCGAAAGGCCATCAGCCGGCAGGTATAGGTCTCCGCCGCATAGAGTGTCGCGCCGTCGGGCGAGAGGCCTACGCCGTTCGGGTTCTCGCTGGGGAAAACCACTTCCTCCAGATGGCTGCCATCGGCTTTCGCATAGAAGATGCCGGTGATGTCACGCTCGCGCGGGCGGTTCTTGCCATGGTCGGTGAACCAGAAGCCGCCATGCGCGTCGAACACGATATCGTTCGGCCCACGCAGCACGCAGCCGAAATCGCCATCCTTGTAGAGCGTCTCGACCGCGCCGGTCGCAAGATCGATCCGCTCGATCCGTCCGCCCGAATAATCGTCGGGCTGGCCATGCGGGATCAGCAGCCCGCCGCGCTCGACATAGTGGAAGCCGCCATTGTTGCAGCAATAGAGCTTGCCGTCCGGCCCCATCGCCAGCCCGTTCGGCCCGCCGCCCGGTTCGGCCACCGTCTCGGTCGATCCGTCGGGCTTCACCCGGGTGATCCGCCCGGCCGCGATCTCGACCAGGATCACGCTGCCGTCAGGCATTGCCACGGGGCCTTCGGGAAAGCGCAGACCGGTGGCGACGGTGGTGAACTGGCTCATCTTCCTCTCCCTCTTTTGGGCAACCTACAGCGCAACACCCTCTCCGTCATGCCGGACTTGTTCCGGCATCCATCGGGCCTGTGGCGAATTCGTCGGCGAGTACGCACCGCCAGTGCCTCGTTCCTCGCGCAGCGCCCGCGGCCCGATGGACCCCGGAACAAGTCCGGGGTGACGGGTGGCGTGGGAGGCGCCGCATTCATCGACCGTTCAGCCAATTGACTACAGATGTAATCGCGACGATTACAGATGTGGTCATTACGGGGAGCGAGTCGTGAGCGAACGGATCAGCGATGCCGAACATGCGGTGATGGAGGTGCTCTGGGATGAGTCGCCCTTGACCGCGCAGGACGTGGCCGAGCGCATCCCGCCGGAGCGCGACTGGTCGGCCAATACGGTGAAGACCCTGCTCGGCCGGCTGCTCGCCAAGAACATCATCGGACACCAGGAAGATGGCCGCCGCTACCTCTATCGACCGCTCGTCGCGCGCGGCGACTATGTCGAGGGTGAATCGCGCCGATTGATGGACCGGCTGTTCGGCGGCAAGCTTACCCCTTTGGTCGCCCATCTCGCCGAGCGCGACGCGCTGACCAACGAAGACATCGCCGAGATCGAGGCGCTGCTCAAGGGTCTCAAGTCGTGACGGCGTGGGCGATCGAGGCGCTGATCGCCTCCGCCGTGCTGATGGTCGCGGTGCTGTTGCTGCGCGGCCCCGTCCGCCGCGCCTTCGGGCCGGACATCGCCTATGCGCTCTGGGCCTTGCCTGCGCTCAGGCTGTTCCTGCCGCCCTTACCCCAGTCCTGGCGCGAGATCGCAGTCGCGCCGGTGATCCGTGCGAGCGAGCAGATCACGGTCTATGTGATCGAGCCGCTCGGCGGAGACGCCGCCGCGCCCGTTGCCCAAAATCCCTCGCTTGGCCCCTTGCTGGTCTCGCTCTGGGTGCTGGGAGCGGCGGCGTTCATTGCCTGGCACGCCACGGCGCATGCCCGCTTCGTCCGCCGCATGCTCGACCAGACGGCGCGCGAGACGGAGATCGAGGGCGGCATCCAGCTGATCGAGACCGACGCGGCCAGCGGTCCGCTCGCCTTTGGCATCTGGCGCCGCTACGTCGCCTTTCCGCGCGACTTCACCGAGCGCTACGATCTGGAGGAGCGCGACCTCGCGCTCGCCCATGAAGTCGGCCACCATCATCGCGGCGATCTGATCGCCAACTGGATCGCGCTGGTGGTGCTCGCACTGCATTGGTTCAACCCGATCGCCTGGCGTGCCTTCCGCGCCTTCCGTGCCGACCAGGAGATCGCCAACGACGCCCGCGTGCTCGCCGGCAAGAACCCCATGCTGCGGCACACCTATGCCTGCGCCATCGTCAAGGCGGCGCATGGCGGCGCCGTGTCGGCCGCCTGCCACCTGCACACCATCGAGGATCTGAAAGGGAGACTGAGAATGCTGACCACCAACAAGACGTCGCGCCTTCGCCTCGTCAGCGGCTGTGCCGCGGTCGCGATGCTGACCGTGGCCGGGCTGGGCGTCACCGCCTCCGGCACCCAGGCCGCCGAGCGCGTCCGCTCGGGCATGGAGAAGGCGACCGGCGTGAGCCTCGCCGAGCTGAACCCGATCGCCGCCGTGGCGCCGCTCGTCGCCCCGGCGCCGGTGCCGGCGCCCGCTGCTGTTCCGGCCGTCCCCGCCGTCGGCGCCATCCCCGCGCCGATGCCGGTCCAGGAAGTCGGCCCCGCACCGGTCGCGCCGCCGGCCCCGCCTGCTCCCCCCGCGCCGCCGGCATGGGGCGATGACGAGGACAGCGCCACCACCACCGTCTCGCCCGATGGGAAAGTCACCAAGCGCAGGGTCGTCCGCATCGTCCGCCGCGACAAGGACGGCAAGATGGTGACCGAGGACTTCCATGGCATGGGCGCCATGCCGCCCATGCCCCCGATGCCACCCATGCCCGAGGTCTCCTCGCGCAACTGCCCGGGCGACGGCCAGCGCCACGAGACGGTGATCAACGAGAAGAAGGGCGACAAGCGGATCATCATCATCTGCACTAACCGCATCGAGAGAGCGGCGCGAGAAGGCGCAGCGGTGGCGGCACGGAGCAAGGACATCGAGCGCAACGCCTATCGCTCGGCGCTCGAAGGGTTGCGCAACGCGCAGGCCCGCATGCGCAGCGACCAGGCGATGGGCGAGGTCGCCCGCAACGAAGCGATCAAGGCGATCGACGAAGCGATCCAGGACATGGAAGAGAATATCGCCAGGGCAAACTGAGCGATCTTCACCCCTCCCCTTCGGGGGAGGGGCTTTCCGTGCCACTTGCCATCCCGGCGCCGACCCGCCATCTCGCCATCATGAGCGAGCAACTACCTGGCGTCGCCGAGCAGCTCGAACCGCTCGTCACCCGCATCCTCGCGCCCAATCCGTCGCCCTTCACCTACACCGGCACCCAGACGCATCTGGTCGGCACGCGCGATCTGGCCGTGATCGATCCAGGGCCCGACGATGCCGGCCATGTCGAGGCGCTGATCCGCGCGATCGCGGGCCGCCGCGTCACCGCCATCGTCATCACCCATACCCACCGCGACCACAGCCCGGCCTCGCGCGCGCTGAAGGCAGCGACCAGCGCGCCGATCATCGGCTGCGCCCCGCTGGCGCTCGACGATCTCGGCCCCCGCGCCGACGCGTCGTTCGATGGCGATTACGCGCCCGACCATGTCCTGGCCGATGGGGAATCGGTGTCGGGCGATGGCTGGACGCTCACCGCCATCGCCACGCCCGGCCATACCTCCAACCATCTCGCCTTCGCGCTGTCCGAGAGCAAGGCGCTGTTCTCCGGCGATCATGTGATGGGCTGGTCGACCACCATCGTCTCGCCGCCCGATGGCGACATGGCGGCCTATATGGCCAGCCTCGACAAGCTGATGCACCGCGACGACCGCATCTATTACCCGGCGCATGGCGATCCGGTGGAGAATCCCCGCCGCCTCGTCCGCGGCATGATCGGCCATCGCAAGCAGCGCGAGGGCCAGATATTGCGGCTGCTGCGTGCCGAGCCCCGGGCGATCCCGGCGATGGTCGAGCGCATGTATGTCGGCATCGACCCCCGGCTGTTTCCCGCGGCGGAGCGATCCGTGCTTGCCCATCTGATCGATCTGCGCGACCGGGGCGTTGTCTCCCTCAGGGGCGACGACTGGGAGATGGCCGCATGAGGTTCCTCGGCAAGTTCGCCGGTGCGCTGGCGCTGATCGCCCTGTTCATCGCGGGTGGCTTCTGGGCGCTCGGCTATTATGTCAGCGGCAAGATGAAGGGCCCCGATCCAGTGACGATCGCGAGCGCCTCGCTTCAGGGCCTGAAGGAGCAGAACCGCCTGTCGGCCTTCGCCGCGCGGTTCGTGGCGGTGACGACCTCGACTCAGTCGCAATTCGGGCTGAGCGCGAAGAAGACGCTGATCATGCCCGGCATGGTCCGCTACGAGGTAGATCTCGCCAAGCTGCGGCAGAAGGACGTGTCCTGGGATGCCGGCACGCGCACGCTTGGCGTCGTGCTGCCGCCCATCGAGGTCTCCCCGCCGCAGATCGACCTCACCCAGATGCGCGAATATGGTGAGGGTGGCATATTGTCGGCCTTTACCGATGCCGATGCGAAGCTGCAGGACGCCAATCGCCGCGCCGGTCAGCAGGAGCTGGTGCGCCAGGCGCATGAAGCGGTACCGATGAACCTCGCCCGCGACGCCACGCGCCGGGCGGTGGAGCGGAGTTTCGCCATGCCGCTCAAGGCGGCGGGCATGGACGTGACGGTGAAGGTGCGCTTCGCCGACGAGGCGAAAGACAATAGCGAGGTCTGGGACACGACCCGCTCGCTCGACCAGGTTTTGGGGAATAGGAAGTAACCATGGACGCACGTAACGGCATCGGCGGCACGCTCACCGGGCTCGACCTCAGGGCCGAGATCGACCGGCTGCGCAAGGAGCGCAACGCGGTCATCCTCGCCCATTATTACCAGAAGCCGGAGATCCAGGACATTGCCGATTTCGTCGGCGACAGCCTCGATCTCAGCAAGAAGGCGGAGGCGACCGACGCCGATGTCATCGCCTTTTGCGGCGTCCGCTTCATGGCGGAGACCGCGAAGATCCTGTCGCCCCAGAAGATCGTGGTGCTGCCCGACATGAACGCCGGGTGCAGCCTGGAGGACAGCTGCCCGCCCGAGCAGTTCGCTGCCTTCCGCGCCGCGCACCCCGATCATATCGCGCTGACCTACATCAACTCCTCTTGCGAGGTGAAGGCGCTCAGCGACATCATCGTCACCAGTTCCTCGGCCGAAAAGATCCTCGCCCAGATTCCGAAGGACCAGAAGATCATCTTCGGCCCGGACAAGAATCTCGGCGGCTATCTCGCGCGCAAGACCGGGCGCGACATGCTGCTCTGGCCGGGCGTGTGCATCGTGCACGAGGCGTTCAGCGAAACCGAGCTGCTCAAGCTCCAGCTACAGCATCCCGGCGCGCCCGTCGTCGCGCATCCGGAATGCCCGCCCTATATCCTCGACCATGCCGATTATGTCGGCTCGACCCGCGGCATCCTGGAATATGCGCTGGCGATGGAGGGCGACACGCTGATCGTCGCGACCGAGCCGCACATCATCCACCAGATGCAGAAGGCGGTGCCGGACAAGAATTTCATCGGCGCGCCCGGTGCCGACGGCAACTGCAACTGCAACATCTGCCCGTACATGGCGCTCAACACGATGGAGAAGCTGTACGTCGCGCTGCGCGATCTCGAGCCGCGCATCGAGATCGAGGAGGGCCTGCGCCTCCGCGCCAAGAAGAGCCTCGACGCGATGCTGTCCATGGCCAGCGCAACGGTCGGCATGGGCGATCTCGGGCCGGTCAAGGTGACGGGCGACTAGGGTCGCCCAGGCGGGAGGGGAGTAGGATCATGTTCTTCCGCAAGAAAAAAGCGAAGGGCCTGCCCGGTGGTCCGGTTATGACCGCGCCGTTCCGCAGGATCGTGACCGGGCATGACGATGCCGGCTGGTCGATCGTGGACAGCGTCGACACCTTGCGCCCGGTCACCACCGGCACGGGGGAGGCCGCCCTGGCGCAGGTCTGGGCGACACCCGAGGTGCCCGCCAATCTCAACGACGACAGCGACGGGGATCGGATGCCGGGCGACGAAGGCGGATCGATGATCCGCGTCGTCGATTTCCTGCCGGGCCGGAAATCACGCACCCACCGCAGCTGGTCGATCGACTATGCCATCATCCTGGATGGCGAGATCGAGCTGCAGCTCGACGGTGGCGAGGTCGAGCATCTCGAGACCGGCGACATCGTCATCCAGCGCGGCACGAGTCATCTCTGGCGCAACCCCGGGACCGAACCCTGTCGCGTGGTGTTCATTCTGATCGAGGCGATTCCCGTCGCGATCGACGGGCACCTGCTGCCCGAGGTGTAACGTCGGCGGGTGGTTGGCGGACATGGGCGGTTTCGGCATCGGGCGATGCATCGGTTTTGTTGCGCAGCGACGGGCTGGATGCTTGCGTTCGCCGCCGGGTGTCGACAATGCTGACCCAAAGCAGCGGCGGAGCGGATGATGATGTCGGGCACTCTCTCTCCGGCACTGCCGGACGGCGCGACCGACTGGGCGTTGCCCGGTTTCGACCTGCCGGCCTTTGTCGCCGCGACGCTGGCCGAGGATCTTGGCGATGCGGGCGACATCACCTCGACCGCCGTCATTCCGGCCGATGCCCGCTTCACCGGCGTGATGGACAGCCGCGACGCGATCGTCGTTGCCGGCCTGCCGATCGCCGAGGCCTTTTTCCGGTCGCTCGATCCCGAGGTGCGGATCGAGCGGCTGGTCCAGGATGGCGACCGGGTCGCAGCGGGCACTGACCTGATGCGGCTGGAGGGCAGCGCCCGGGCGATGCTGACGGCGGAGCGATCGGCGCTCAACACCGTCCAGCACCTTTCGGGCATCGCGACGCTGACGCGCAGCTATGTCGACAAGATCCTCGGCACCGGCGCCACCTTGCTCGATACCCGCAAGACCATCCCGGGCCTGCGCGTGCTGGAGAAATACGCCACGCGGATGGGCGGGGCGACCAATCACCGCATGGGCCTGTGGGACGCGGCGATGATCAAGGACAATCACGTCGCGGTCGCCGGCGGGATCGGCGAGGCGGTGCGGCGCGCGAAGGAGGCAGGGATCGCGCGCATCATCGTGGAAGTCGATTCGACTGACCAGATCGAGCCGGCCCTGGCTGCCGGCGCGACGCATCTGCTGCTCGACAATATGGATCCGCCGATGCTGCGCGGCGCGGTGACCCTGATCGGTGGTCGCGTGCCGACCGAGGCGTCGGGCGGCGTAAGGCTCGATACGATCCGCGCGATCGCTGAAACCGGCGTGACCTTCATCAGCGTCGGGCGGCTGACTCAGTCCGCTCCGGCGGCGGATATCGGGCTTGATTTCACCGCCGCCACCTGACGGTTGCATGAGAACAAAAGAGGACTAAGCTGTCGCCGACAGCGCTGGTGGGGGAGAGTCGATGGAACGGCCGAAATCGATCATTCAGTTCGAACGCTTCTATCTCGCCGCCATCGGCGTGGATGTGGTGAACACCGTCCTGTCCTGGTCGGAGCGGGAGGAGCGGGCGTTGCTTAAGCCCCAGATGTTCGGTGACGCGACCCTGCCGCTCATGACCGCGATCGGTTTCGTCATCGCTCTGGTCCTGTGGTTTCTGGTCGCACGCAAGGGGAGCATGATCGCCAAATGGATACTCGCCATCTTCATCGCGCTGGCACTGGCGTGGACGCTGTATGCGATCCCGAGCGGGCGCTATTCGCTTGGGCTGAGCGGCCTGCTCGGCCTGTTCTCGACCGTGCTTCAGGCCTATGCGGTCGTGATGCTGTTCCGCCCGGACGCACGGCCCTGGTTCGGCGCCAGGGCGGGAGCCGCCGCATGAAGCCGGCGCTCATCATCGCGGCCCTGCTCGCCGCCGCGCCGGGCGTCGCCCAGGCCCAGGCCTATCAATGCGCGATCCCCGCCAATCTCGCCCGTCCGCGGCCCGACCTGCCGAGCCGCAGCGAGCCGAAGCGCGTGCTGCCGATCGGCGGCTATACGCTCGCCGTCACCTGGGCTCCGCAATATTGCCACGACAATGCGCGCAATGCCTCGGCCCGGCTCGAATGCGGCAGCGGCAATCGCTTCGGCTTCACCCTGCACGGGCTATGGCCCGACGGGGTGGGCAAGGAATGGCCGCAATATTGCACCGCGACCGCGATCCTGCCGCGCCAGGTGATCCGCAAGCATCTCTGCGCGACGCCTTCGGTGCAGTTGCTCCAGCACGAATGGGCCAAGCACGGCACCTGCATGCGCACCACGCCGGCTGCCTATTTCGAGCGATCGACCGGGCTTTATGCGAAGCTGCGCTATCCGGACATGGATGCGCTCTCGCGCGGCAATGTGACGGCGGGCGGTTTCGCAGCGGCAATGGCAAAGGCCAATCCCGGGCTGCCGGCGAACGCGATCCGGGTGACCGCCAATCGCCAGGGCTGGCTCGACGAACTGTGGATCTGCCTCGACAAGAGCTTCGCCTATGAACGCTGCAAGGCGGGCAGTGGCGGCCTGCCGGCGACAGCGGCGCTGAAAATCTGGCGCGGGTCCCGCTGAGGCAAGATCCGGCGCGGGTCGCGCTGAGGCGCGGCCCGTACGGCGTTATTGGTTGATCACCGCCGTCGAAGGATGGTGCTTGTCGAGATGGCGCTTGATGATCCGCAGGTTGCGGGTGTTCGATCGGAAGAAGAGATCGGGGACCGCGCCGACCCAGGGGATCAGGCCGAGCAGGAAGTCGATGCCGATATTGCCCGCCATACGCGCTATCTGCGATTTCGACATGCCCAGATTGCGGGCTTCCCACGCCATCCAGGCGCCCATCAGCGCGGCGACGGCACCGCCGCCGATCGGGATGATGTCCAGGATTACGTCCAGCCCAACCTTGCGGTTGATGCCGGGAATGGTGAACAGGCCCTCGAGCAGATGCTCCATCGCCACGATGCGCTTGCGCACTGACGCGGCGTCGCTGCCGGTCAGGCTGCTCGCGATATTGCCGAGGGGCTCGGGGCTCATTCGGGTCGCACGGTTGGCCATATCACCTCATTTGGTGTCGTTACGCAGGTGATTCAACGGGTGCCAGGCGCGAGAGTTCCCCTGCCACTGGCCCAGCCGCAGCGCGACCAGCGACCAGCGTAGCGGCCGGGCGATGGGAATATAAGCGATATCGGCCGCCACCGCGGCGTCGGCCTCGGCGATCCGGGTGGCGCGCAGCTCGAGTGTCGGGGCATCGCGGGCTGCATCCACCGCTGCCTGCGCGTCGTCGCCGCAGGGCTGGCAGGCGGTGGCGAGATACCAGCGCGCGCTGTCATAGGGGGCGACCGCGTCGACCAGCCGCAGATCGGCATCGGCGTCGATCGCCACTCGCTGCGTGTCGATGCCGATCCGCTGCAGCCCCGCCGCGACGATTCCGTAGACGATCATGGAGCCGGGCCCCCGCGGGAGCGCGATACGCAGCATCAGCGGCCCGTCATGCGCCTTGCGCCAGGCGCGCACCCGGTCGATCGCCGGGGTCGTATCGGTGGCGGAGGCGACCCAGCCCGGGGTCGGCGCCGCCGCGGAATCCAGCCGGTCGGGCAGCAATTGGGCAGTTGCGTTCCAGCCGGGGGCAAAGGCGCTGACGATCGCCTGGCGATCGACCGAACGGGCGACCACCGCTCGGTTCGCTGCCTCGGCGAGGAAACCCTTGCGGCTGGCGATCGTCAGGCCGAACAGGCCGGCGGCCGGATCGAGCCGCTGGTTGGCCGGCGCGATCTCGGCGGTGGCGAGCAGCGGCCAGTCGGAGAAGCTGCCGCCGGTGACCATGTCGGAATCGCGTTTGGCAAATCGGACAATGGCGCGAGACGCCCGTTCGCCGATCAGCCGGACATTCTGTTCGGGTCCCGGCTCGGCGGCCTCGTCGTCGGGCGAGCGGGCCGGATCGAAGGCGGGGCGCAGCATCATGCCGTCGCGATGAGTTTCGGTGATGCGGAACGGGCCGCTACCGCCCGGCGGCCGGGCGCGGAACAGGGCAAGCTCGGGCTGGGCGAACAGCTTGAGCAAATCGGGGCGCGGCCGCTTGAGTCGTATCTCGATCACCTGCGGGGTCATCTCGACGATCTCGTCGATCGCGCTGAGGAACGGCAGCAGCGGGTTGCGCGACCGGGGGCCGATCTGGCGGCGGAGGATCGTCACCACTTCCTCGGCGCTCACCGGCCGGCCGTCGCTCCATTCGCTGTCGCGCAGGCGGAAGATATAGCTCATGCCGTCGTCGATCACGATCCAGCGCTCGGCGATGCCCGGCTCGATCTGCCCGCTGGCATCGAAGCGGACCAGGCCCTGAGCGGTCGAATCGACCAGCAGGCGGGACGGCGTGGCGAGCGGCCCCAGCGACGAATCCGCAAGCCCCGGCGCCGCGCCGATCGCGCTGACCACGACGGGCCCTGCGTCCGATCGCCGGCCGCAGCTTGTCAGCAGGAGCACGACCAGGAGCAGCGCGCCGCTCTTCATCGCGAATCCCGGTACAGCAGGCGGCTGGGGTGGATGTTCATCGCATTATCCTGCCATCCCCGGACGTCGGGCGCCACCAGCGCGCGGCTGACATAATGATAGATCGGCAGGATCGGCGCCGCGCGCAGCAAGCGTTCCTCCGCCGTCGTGAGCAGCGCGGCACGCGCGGCGGGATCGACCGTGTCGAGCGCCTGCGCGATCAGCCGGTCATAGTCAGGATCGGCATAGCCCGAATAATTGACGGCGCCCGCATTGCTCAGATGCACGGCGAGGAAATTCTCCGGTCGCGGCACGTCGGCGATCCAGCCGGACCGCGCGAGCTGGAAATCGCCGAGCCGCAGCGCGGCGAAATGCAGCGCTGCCTCGCTGTTGAGCAGCCGCGCCTCGACGCCATAAGGCCGCCACATCGCCGCCAGCGCCACCGCGATCCGCCGATGGTCGCCGCCGCTGTTGAACCGGACATCGAACACCAGCGGATGTCGGGGGCCATATCCCGCTCTGGCGAGCAGGCCGCGAATAGCCGCGGGACGATCGGTCGTCGCGAAGACGTTCAGGTCGTGCCCGCCGAGCACTGGAGGTACCAGGCCGAGCGCGCCGGTCTCGCCGGTGCCCATCAGCCTGGTCGCGATCCAGTCGCGGTCGATCGCCATCGAGAGGGCGCGGCGGACCCGGACATCGTCGAACGGCGGCTTGCGGGTGTTGAAGGCGAGATAATAGGTGCCGGCATAAGGCGCGATCCGCGCTGCGCCGGGCAAATGCCGGCGTACCCAGTCGATCCGGCTCCCGGGAATGTCGCTGATCGTATCCGCCTCTTTCCCGCGGAAGCGCCGGAGTGCCGCCAGCTTGTCCTCCGCCGGTTGCCAGACGATGATCGGGGTTGGGGCCGGGCGGTCGTGCCAGGCCGGGTTGCGCGCCAGGGTCAGCCGGTCGCCCAGCCGCCAGCCGGTCAGACGGTACGGCCCTGAGGTGACCAGCGGCCGGTCGCTGGTCCAGCGGTCGCCGGCCGCGGCGATCCGGTGAATCGGCAGTGCCGCGAGCGCGGGCTGGGCGAGCAGTTCGGCCAGCCAGGGGAGCGGGCGGTGCAGGGTAACGGTGACCGTCGCCGGATCGGCGGCGGCGATGCTTGAGATGCCCTCGAACAGCTTGGCATTGGGCGCAGTCGTTTTCGGGTCGCGCAGCCGGGCAAAACCGTCCGCGAAGGTGGTGGCGGTGATCGGCGTTCCATCCGAGAAGCGCAGACCGGGCCGCAGGGTGAAACTGCACGAAAGCTTGTCCGCAGTGCAGCGCATCGCCTTCGCCAGACCCAACTCGGCCTGCCCGTCGCCGCGGTGGCGGGTCAGCCCCTCGAACTGATCCTCGGCGACGCGAAGCGAGGTGAGATCGGAGATCTTCTGCGGATCGAGATTCTTCACCTCGTCGTCCGACAGTCGCACGAGGCCGTCATGCTTGCCGTGCTCGTTCCGGCTGCAGCCGCCGATCGATAGTGTGACGCACAAGGCCATGCCCAAAAGGCGGCCCGGCCTCCATCGACTCCCGCTTCGATCGGGGGAATTCTGAAGGGGCGGGGGGGAGGGCACGCCTGTTCCTACCGCCTTGCGCGCCTGGCTTCCACCTGCCTGTCGTTCACGCTGGAACAGAAGGGGACAATAGCCGATCCGGTCGGAGTCGATCAGCGAATCCCGATGGAATCCCTCGCGTTCACTGTGAGGTTTGACGAAGAACCTCCTCCTTCATTGTGATGCTACTGCGAATGACGATCCAATCGAAATTCGTATCTATTCTATCCATGGAAATTATCCGATCCGGTGCGCCTGATTATTCGAAATCTCGCTGACGCCATCTGTGTCGCCAGTTGGTGCCTGGTCCGCAAAGAAATAGCCAAGTAATACTTATCATGATTTCTTGTGATGTTTGCGGACAAAGTTGCCGCCGTACCGTAAAATTCTGCAATCGCTCGTGAGTCTATAGACAAAGGGAGAGTGAAGAGCGCATGAGTGCGTCGTTCGATAGAATACACTCTCCCGCTGAAAGTATGAACGCCGTGTTGCAAGGTACAGTGCAAGCGCCGCAGGACGCCGCGCGCCAAATCGACCTGATTTCTTCCTCAAATCGTCCCCCGTTGCGTATCCTGCTCGACCGGACGGCGGTGCTCCTGCTGGGCACCGCGGTAGGGGCGGCGATCGGTTGGGCTTTCCAGACCGGCAGCAGCGCATCCGCGGCGGCGGTCTCGCCCGTCCGTCCTGCCATCGCCCGGCCGATGCCCGTATCGGTGCAGGCGGAGGATGCGCTCATCCGCCAATATGCCACGCCGTTCCAGCAACTGGTGAAAACGGTCGCGACTGGCAACCGGATCAAGGTCGGCGTGTTCGGCGACAGTTTCGGGGACGGTGTCTGGTGGGGGCTGGCGCAGCAACTGCCGAACAAGGCAGGCTATGAGGTCGTGAAGTACAGCCAGCCGGCCACCGGCTTCACCCGCTACAAGAGCCTGAACCTGGAAACCCATGCCGCCGAACAACTCGGCGACGCGCCGCTCGACATCGCGATCATCTCGTTCGGCGCCAATGATGCGCAGGGGATCATCACGCCCCAGGGCAAATATGCCAAGTTCATGGGACCGCTCTGGCAGCAGGAGGTCGGCGGACGCCTCGATCGCTACGTCGCCTTGCTGCGCCGCCATCACGCGATGGTCTATTGGGTCGGCCTGCCGCGCATCGGCAAGGAATCGCTCGATACCGATGTCATGGCGATCAATGATTTCTATGCCGAGCGGATGGCGAAGCTCGGCGTGCCGTTCATCGATACGCGGCCGGTTGTCTCCGACGCGCAGGGCAATTTCGCGACCTATCTCAACGACCCGAAGTCCGGCAAGCGCACGCTGATCCGCGCGGCGGACGGCGTGCACATGTCGATGACCGGCTATCTCTGGATCACGCGCGGGCTGGCCGGCCGAATCCGCAACTATGCCGATGCCGCGCGCACCGTCGCCGGTACGCCCGCAACCGGGGGCGGGGAAGCCGCGAAGTGAAGCTTGCATTGATGACCATGGCCGCGCTCTCGGCGCCCGCGGCGGCGTCGACCTGTGCCGGACCGCTGTGCAACCCCGAGGCGCTGGCACCCTATTTCGCCAGGCTCGAGGCCGTGCGGGTCGCGAAGGGCGTCGCCCCGGTTCATATCCTGCAGATCGGCGACAGCCATACCGCCGGCGACGCGGTGACGGGCGCGTGGCGGGACCTGTTACAGGCGCGGTTCGGCGGCGGCGGCAGGGGCGTGCTGCCGCCGGGGCGCCCCTATGACGGATATGTCACGCGCGGTGTCACGGTCTCCATGTCGTCCGGCTGGGCGATCGGCGCGACCTTCGGCAAGGGCGCCATTGCACCGCGGCCGCCGCTCGGTCTTTCCGGCTTCAGCATGACCGCGACACGTGTCGGCGCGAGCATGGCGTTGAATGCCGCGCCGGGCATGGCGTTCGACCGGTTCATCCTCTGCGCAATCGGTGGCCCGGACGCTGGCGGCGTCAGCGTCCGGTTCGATGGAGATGATCAGCACCGGCTGGATTTCACGGCGCCGTCGCGGCGGCCGGCCTGCCGAACGATCCGTTCGACCGTGCCGCACGCGTCAGTCGAGATTGTCGCTGACGGGCGTCCTCTCACGCTCACGTCCTGGGCGACCTTCCGCGACGATGGCGGCATCGCCCTGTCCAATCTCGGCGTGGTCGGATCGCAACTCGCCCATTTCGCGCGGACCGACGATGCCGTTATGGCAGAGGAACTGAAAGCCTATCGCCCCGACCTGATCGTCCTCGCTTTCGGCACCAACGAAGGCTTCGCGCCGCATTTCGATCCGGTCGCGTTCGAGGCCGTGCTCCGCTCGCAGATCACCCGGCTGCGCCTGCTCTCGGGCAACGTCCCGATACTGCTGCTCGGCGCCCCGGATTCGCTCAGTCGCCAGCCCGCGCTGCGCACCAATGCACCCGGCGCGCTGGTCGGCTGCGAGGGCGCCGGCGATCAACCCACCTTGTTCGCGCCGCCCGCCCTCGCTGCCGTACGCGACATCCAGCGCCGGGTGGCGGGTGAGATGGGCCTTGCCCTGTGGGATTGGCAGGCCCGAATGGGCGGCCCCTGCGCGGCCCGCAACTGGGTCCAGCGCGAGGTGCCGCTGATGCGCGGCGACTATGTCCATTTCAACACCGCGGGCGGACTGGAGATCGCTCGGCGCCTCCAGGCCGACCTCGACAGGGGAGCCGCATCCGCGGAATAACCATGCTGTTTCCGACGCTCACCTTCGGCGTTTTCTTTCTCTTCGTCTTCACCCTGGTCTGGTCGATGCGCTCCAACGAGTGGCGCAAGATCCTGCTGCTCGTCGCGAGCTGGGTCTTTTACGGCGCGTGGGACTGGCGTTTCGTGCCGCTGCTGATCTTCTCCGCGCTGATGAACTGGGCGGTCGCCGCGGGTCTCGCGAACGATCGCTTTGCCGACCGGCGCAAGCTGCTCCTGTTGTGCGGCGTGGCGGTCAATCTGGTCATCCTCGGCTTCTTCAAATATTTCGACTTCTTCACTGAACAGGTCGGCGCCTCGCTCGCCGCGATCGGGTTTGAGCGCGACCTGCCGATGCTCCGGGTGATCCTGCCGATCGGCATTTCCTTCTTCACCTTCCAGGGCATCAGCTATGTCGTCGACGTCTATCGCCGGCGCGTCGAGCCGGCGGCCCTGCTCGACATCTTGCTGCTGATGTCTTTCTTCCCGCACCTCGTCGCCGGGCCGATCGTGCGCGCGGCCGATCTCGTGCCGCAATTCCAGACGCGCCCGAAGCTCGACCGGTCGATGGTGTCGATGGCCTTGCTGCTGATCGTCTGGGGCCTGTTCAAGAAGACGGTGATCGCCTCCGAACTCGCGGTCGGCTTCGTCGATCCGGTGTTCGCCGATCCGGCTTCGCACTCGTCGCTCGACCTGGTCTTCGCGGCCTATGGCTATGCGGTGCAGATCTATTGCGACTTCTCCGCCTATACCGACATGGCGATCGGGCTGGCGGCACTGCTCGGCTACCGTTTTCCGCGCAATTTCGACCAGCCCTACCGTGCCACCTCGCTGCAGGATTTCTGGCGGCGCTGGCACATCACCCTGTCGCAATGGCTGCGCGACTATCTCTATATCGAGGCGCTGGGCGGCAGCCGCGGCGGCAAGCTCGCCACCTATCGCAACCTGATGCTGACCATGCTGCTCGGCGGTCTGTGGCACGGCGCGAGCTGGACCTTCGTCATCTGGGGCGGCCTGCACGGTAGCGCGCTGGCGGTGGAGCGTTTCTGGGCCGATCACGCGCCGAGAACCTGGCCGCCGCTGCCGGTATGGGTGAGGCTGCTGCTCACCTTCCATGTCGTCCTGCTCGGCTGGATCTTTTTCCGCGCGGCCAGCTTCGGCGACGCCATGACCTATCTCGGCGGTATGCTCGATCCGTTCGGCAGCCCGGCCGGCTTCACTGCCTCGCCGCTGATCGTGCTGCTGATCGGCGTCGGGCTGGCGATTCACGCTGTGCCGACGCGGTGGATGAGCGGCATGGCCATCCGCATCCGCACCATGCCCGCGCCGCTGGTCGGTGTCGGCCTGGCCGGGCTGATCCTCGTCATCGACGCGATGCGCTTCGAAGGCGTCGCCCCGTTCATCTATTACCGCTTCTAGGAGCCTCGCATGCCCATAGCCTCCGAATTCCCCGTCGATCTGCCCGGCCCTGCGGGGCAGATGCATGCCCTGCGCTGGACGTCGATGGTCATAGCTATGATGACGCTCTCGCTTACCCTGACCAACGCCGGTTCCATCACCAATTGGGCCGCCGAACAGACACCCGGGCCACGCATCGCGCTACTGCTCGATCACGCCGATCGCTGGCGCGACACCACCGACCGCGCCGGACTGGGCAACGCGCGGGCCATAATGCACCGCCTGTGGAAGAAGATGGAGGCGGCGCGCTGGCCGGGCGGTTCCACCGATCAGGCAAAGGGCTGATCCTGTCCCCGGCTGAGAAGGCAGTGCGCTCAAGCGTTTCATGACATTTTTTTGGCGGGATCAGGCCCCCCCTGCGTCTCACAGGACGGAACCGCGATGAACGCGGCGGGAGGGTCATCATGCGTAATAGGGGGTTTATTTCCATCTATGGCTGCAGCTCGGCGGTGGCGACGGCGCTATTGCTTGCCACCGCGCCTGCCGCGGCTGCCCAGCAGTCACGGACTTTCGACATTGCCGCCGGTGATCTGGCAAGCGCGCTGAACGCTTTCGCCCGGCAGGCGAACCAGGAGATCATCTTCTCCAGCGCCCTGGTCGCCGGCAAGCGGACCAGAGGCGTTCGCGGCAGTGTCGAGCCCCGTGCGGCCCTGCAGGCCCTGCTTGACGGGACTGGTCTGCGCGCTGAGGGCGGCAGTGTCCTCACCCTGCGCAAGGTCATGGCGCCTGAGCCAGTCGCGGTGCGGCGGCAGCCGATCAACTATGAGGATGCTCCTTCAGCGCGGGCGGTCCGCGTTCAGGATCGCGCGACCAGCCTGACTCCCGGCGGGGTGGGAGAACCGGAGGAAAGCGAAGTCCCGGCGAGCGAGGTCATCGTCACCGGTTCGCGCATCGTGCGCAACGGCAACGACGCGCCGACACCCACCACCGTGCTGAGCTCCGAAGACATCGCCGAGCGCAACCCGACCAACATCGCCGATTATGTCACGCAGTTGCCGTCGATGGGAACGGGCAACACGCCGCGCACCACGACGCTGTTCGCCAACGCGACCGGTGGCGCGAACCAGCTCAGCGCGCGCGATCTCGGCGTCACCCGCACGCTCGTGCTGCTTGACGGCCGCCGCGTCGTCGGCTCCGGCATGTCGCCTGCGGTGGACGTCAATCTGCTGCCGCAGAACCTGGTGCAGCGGGTCGATGTGGTGACGGGCGGCGCGTCGGCGGCCTATGGCTCGGACGCGGTGGCCGGCGTCGTCAACTTCATCCTCGACACCAAATTCACTGGCCTGAAGGGCAGCTTTAACGCGAGCCAGACCGACTATTCCGACGGGAGGATCATTACCGGCGATCTTGCCTGGGGCGCGAAATTCGCGGGCGGCCGCGGCCATGTCCTGCTCAGCGGCTCCTATTACAAGGGCGACAGGATCGATTTCTACGAGCATCAGCGCAAATGGTTTCAGCCCGGCCTGCGCCTGCTGAACAATCCGGACTGGACGGCGACCAATGGTCAGCCCGGCCAGATCGTGCGCACCGATGCCGGCTATAACAGCACGCCAGGCGGCGTGATCGCTGCCGGCCCGCTGAAGGGAATGTCGTTCGGCCCAGGCGGCACGGTCGGCACCTTCGTCTACGGGCCGATCCAGCAGGGCCAGGTACAGGCCGGCGGGACGGTGGAATCCATGCCCATTCGCGGTGCGCTGATGCCCGACGACAAGCATTGGAGCGTCTATGGCCGGCTCAGCTACGAGCTCACCGACTCGATCAACGCGATCGTCGAGGCGAGCTATGCCGGGAACGACACGATCAACTGGTCGGCGGTCTATAACCGCCAGGGTGCCACAAACCTCGTCATTACCCGCGACAATCCGTTCATCCCGGTATCGGTGCAGCAGGCGATGGACACCGCCAAGATCACCTCGTTCCAGATGAGCCGGCTCTTCTACGACATGATCAATACGCCCGGCACGCATATCGGCGAGGCGGGCTATAATCGCCGCCAGGATCGGGTTCTGCTCGCGCTGGAGGGCAGCTTCCTCGATAGCGGCAGGTGGCGCGCCTATTACCAGCGCGGCCATAGCAATGTGTGGTATACCCGCGACAACAACATCATCCTTACCCGCTTCAACCAGGCCATCGACGCGACCACCAACCCCGCGGTCGGCGGTGTGCCGGGCGTCGCGGTCGGCGCGCCGATCTGCCGCTCGACCCTGGCCAGTCCGACCAATGGCTGCGTGCCGATGAACGTGTTCGGCGAAGGATCGCTCGGCGCCGCGTCGATCGCCTGGGTCACCGGTGCCGCGCAAGGATACCGGACGCGCCAGGACCTGGATTTCTACCAGGACGTCTGGTCGATCGACGCCCAGTATAATCCCTTTTCCACCTGGGCGGGGCCGGTCTCGATCGCCGCCGGCTTCGAATATCGCAAGGAATCCTTTTCCGCGACGGCCGACGATCTTTCCGTCGCGTCGCAGTGGAACGTCGGCAACTTCAAGCCCGGCAGCAACGGGTATAATGTGAAGGAGTTCTTCGGCGAGGTACTGGTGCCGCTGCTGAAGGACTCGGTCGTCGCGAAGAATCTGGAATTGAACGGCGCGGTGCGGCGGACCGACTATTCGACCAGCGGCGCGGTGACGACCTGGAAGGCGGGCCTGACCTGGGAGCTGGTCGACGGCCTGAGGCTGCGCGGCACGCGATCGCGCGACATCCGCGCGCCGAACCTCAACGATCTGTTCGCGCCGGCGAGCCAGTTCGTGAACGCCTATCTCGATCGCAGCCAGCCCGGCAGCCCGCAGGTGCCGAACATCACGCTGAGCGGCGGCAATCCCAACCTGAAGCCTGAAATCGCCGACACCTGGACGGCGGGCGGAGTCTATACGCCGCGCTGGCTGCCCGGCTTCAGCGTCTCGGTCGACTGGTACAAAATCGATATCCAGGACGCGATTACCGCAGTCGGGGCGCAGCAGATCATCGACATGTGCTACGGCTTCAACCGGCCGCAGAATGCGGCGGCCTGCCAGTCCATCGTCAAGGCGGCGGGCGCCACCAACCTGGTCAACGCCACCATCTTCACCAGCGGCATCAACGCGCAGAATGTGGCGGTAGAAGGCATCGACTATGAGGCGAGCTATCGGACCAATCTCAGCGATATCTCGGAAAGCCTGCCCGGCGCGCTCAATCTCCGGCTGCTGGTGTCGCAGCGGCTGAAGGACGAAACCAATCTGCCCGGCGATTCGGCGCCTCCGACGCTCGGCACGTTCGCCAGCCTGCGGTGGCGTGGCCTCATGACGGCAACCTATGCCGTGGGCCCGAGCCGCACGACGCTGACCACGCGGTACCTTGGGGCCGGCAAGATCACCAACCAGCCCGAGACCAGCCGCACGGGAATCCCGGCGGCGTTCAATCATGTCGATCCGGTCTGGTATTTCGAGCTTGCCCAGAATTACGACATCAGCATCGGTGGCAAGAAGGTGACGATATTCGGCGCCGTCGAAAACCTGTTCGATCGTCAACCCGAGCCGATCCCGAGCAGCGGCACCTCGTTCGGCACCTCGGCGCCCTATGACCTGATCGGGCGGAGCTATCGTCTGGGGTTCCGCTTCAAATTCTAGACGGATCTCTCGCCCAGTTCCGCATCGCCATCCCGGTCAGCGCCGGGATGGCGATCATTAGAGTAGCTTGCATTACATCAGAGCCGCCAGCACCCGTTCGTCCTGAGTAGCCATCGAGTAGCCGCGTAGCGGCGTATCGAGAGGGCGTATCGAAGGACAGGTTCCGCGCGACAACCTGTCCTTTGATACGGGCTCTCGATACGCCTTCGGCACCTCGATCCCTACTCAGGACGAACGGATCAGATTAACGCTCGCCGCTCTAATGAACCGGGCTCCCCCGATAGAATTACTCTCCGCGGTGCTCGTGCCGCGGAGGCATGGCTTCAGCGCCTTGCGGGCCTTGGCGCCCGGCCGCCGAAGGTGACGAGGCTTTCTGACCCGTCCGCCGACAGGGCGGATACGCCGATGAACACATCGTCGACGATCACGTCCTTCAGGACCAGTTCGCCCGCCGGGGCGGGGACGTCGCGATGGGCGGTCCAGTCCTGCTTGTCGTTGCGGCGCCAGTGGATCCGGTATCCGCTCGCATCGGGCACCGGCGTCCAGGTCACCGTCGTGTTCATGCCCAGCGCACCGTTCAGGCTTACCTGCGCCGGGGCTGCCGGCGCGGACGCGAGGCGCGTGATCGTGGCCGCGTTGATCGCCGTCACCCTGGCGAGATAGGGGAAGTCCATCTTGTCGACCGTGTCGCCATAGACCACGCCGTTCTCGGTGCGCAGGTCCTGATGCTGCTGGTTGTAGTTTTCGATGCCGACCGAGAAGCGCACGGCCGGATAGCCGAGTTTCAGGAACGGCTCATGGTCGCCGCCACGGCCGAAGCGATCATTGCGCCGGTCGACGAACACGTCGAACCCGCCGGGGATGCCATCCGCGACATGGTCGATCGCCTTGGCCAGCGCGCGGCTGGGGCCGTCATCCTCGCCGCCATCGACCCGGCGGGCCATCTGCGCGGTCTGGTCTTCCGAGGAACGGATGCCTTCGGAAAAGACCCGCACCCGGTCGGCAACGCGCTGGCCGTTCTGGCCGAGCGTGTTGCCGACGATATCGTTGTTGAGCACGGCGGCGACCTGCCAGCCGCGTTCCCTGGCGGTATCCGCCAGCAACTGTCCGCCGAACAGGCCCTGCTCCTCGCCCGACAGCGCGGCATAGATGATCGTCGCCTTGAACTTCTTCCCCGACAGCAAACGGGCGGATTCGAGCACCAGGGCAACGCCCGACGCATCGTCGTTCGCGCCGGGGGCATCGCTGGTGATGTCCATCACATTGGTGACGCGGCTGTCGATATGACCCTGCACGATCACCACCCGATTGGGATCGCTGCCAGGCTGCACCGCGAGCACGTCGACGATATTCACGCCATTGGGCGCTCGGTCGCCCGTGAAGATGCGCTCGACCGTCGACACCTCGATGCAGCCCCCGCAGCGCGCGCTGGTCCGTTTCATCTCCTCCGCGAACCAGCGCCGCGCGGCGCCGATGCCGCGCTTCGGATCGTCGGGCGAGGAGAGCGTATGCCGCGTACCGAAGCTCACCAGCTTCTCGACATCGGCCTTGAGCCGGGCCGGGTCCGGTTTGTCCTGGGCAATGGCCGTGGCGGGCAGCAGGGCAGCGGCGAGGGCGAGAGATGAAAAGCGCATATGTCCCCTTATCGATCAGTCGGCGGTGGTTTCAGGGCGTCCGGAAACGACCAGTCGGTCATTTCCTTCGCGGATCTTGACGGGCAGGGTCACCTGCAGCGCCTCCAGAAAACCGGCCTGATTGTTCGTGCGGAACATGCCGTTGATGCGCAAATCCGCCACGGCCGGATCGACCACGATCTTCTCGGGCCAATATTGGTTCATTTCCTCGACCGCGCTGGCGAGAGGTTCATCCTCGAAAAAGACCTGCCCGTCGGCCCAGCTCAGCGCCTTGTCCGCGTCGACGGCCCGGACCTGCGGTGACGCAATGCCGGCGCGTGCCACGAACTGCTGTCGCGGCTTCAGGACCTCTTCGGCCGGGCCGTGGGCGAACTGGACGGGGCGGACTGCGACTTTCCCTTCGACGAGCGTCACGCGCAGCTCCTGCGAGGAAAGGCGAACATCGAATATGGTGCCGAGTGCCGTGATGGTTCGATCTCCCGCCTTGACGACAAACGGGCGATGCTTGTCCTTGGCGACCTGGAACAGCGCGCGGCCCGCGAACAGCGTGATATCGCGACGCCCGGCGCCAAGCAGGGCCGACAGCCGGGTGGCGCCATCCAGCGTCACCACCGAGCCATCGGCGAGAGTCACCTTGGTGCGCTCGCCGGGCGAGGTCGTATAGAATGTGCTACCCTGCAGTCGGGCCACGACCTCCGCGCCATAGTCGGTCCGGGCGCCGAGCGTGATCATCACGACCATGACAATGGCAGCCGCCATCGCGACGGCGGAAGCGAGGCGGCGCCGTTGGTTCTCATGAACGCCGTTGCGGGCTTCATCGCGCAACGCGCTCAGTTCCGGCAGCGCCGCATTCTCCCTTAAACTCGACAATGCCGCCTGTAGCCGGTCATGCGTCGCCTGGTGCAGATCGTCCTCGTGCAGCCAGGACCGGAATGCCCGTCGATCACGAAATGTCGACTTGGCACCGCGCAGGCGCGCGTCCCAGACCGCGGCGGTCTCTTCCATCTGGTCGAAGCGCTTGTTCATCGGACTTTCCGCAGACGGTAGAGGAGATGGCTATTGGCCTTCGCCATATGCTTTTCGACGGTGCTGACGGACAGGCCCATGCGACGCGCGATCTGGACCTGCGCCACCCCGTCGAAATGATAGAGACTGAACGTCATTCGCACCGTTTCAGGCAGCTCGTAGAGCGCCGCGATCATGATCTGGAGCGCTTCCCGGCTTTGCAGGATGCGCTCGGGGGAAAAACCGGCCTCGTCCTCGACATCGAACCCCTCCGGGGCCTGAGTCATGATGCTTCGGACGCTCGCGCGGCGGGCCTTGTCGCGAAGCACGTTGGCGGCGACCTGAAAGATATAGCCCTGGATGTTGGCGATGGTGTCGACATCCTGGCCCGCCAGGCGGCTGAAGACGTCCTGCACCAGGTCGTCCGCATCCTCGCGGCGGTCTACACGGCGCTGGAAGAAGCGCAGCAACGGCGTGCGATATTGCGTGGCCACTTCATCGAGCCATTGGTGCCTGGCGGCATCTGGCATGCACGATCCTCCCGATCCGTTAGACGCGGCAGGCTCCCCATCCCGTAAAGAAAGTTCAGGCGGTGGCGGTCGGCTGTGCTCGCCGCGGTTATTGCCCCCTTGGGCAGAATAGGGATGACGGCATCCTCGGCAAGGATATTGAGGCCGCGGGCCGGGAAAACCGGATTCGAGCCGGCACCCTAAGTTGCGGTGGACGTGAGGCCGTGGTGCAGGCGGCCGCCCTTGATTGCAGGCCCGTTATTTACCGAACACGATACAGCGTCCAGCGGGTGGTCGCCCCGACTGCGCAAGCGACGCCGACGGATCGGGGACGTGGACAGGAATTCCCATGAAATGGTGCGGACGGCGGGACTCGAACCCGCATACTCTTTCGAGCGAGGGATTTTAAGTCCCGTGCGTCTACCAGTTTCGCCACGTCCGCGCCGCCTGCGACGAAGCGCAAGCCGGGCCGGGCGTCAAGCCGCGTTGGCCCTCAGACGTTCAATCGAACGCGCATTTCCTTGCCCGGCTTGAAATAGGGGACGCGCTTGGCGTCGACTTCGACCACTTCCCCGGTGCGCGGGTTGCGGCCGGTCCGGGCATCGCGTGCCCGGGTGGAGAAAGCGCCGAAACCGCGCAGTTCGACGCGGCCGCCCGTCGCCAGCCGCTTCGAGATCTCGTCGAAGAAGGTCGTGACGATCGCCTCGACATCGCGAAGGGCGAGATCGGGGTTATCCGCGGCGAGCATTTCGACAAGTTCGGAACGGATCATGGCGTCGTCGACTCCTCAAGACCAAAGCACGGCGGCCGTCGGCCGCTCGATCTTTTCCCCAATGACGATCATTTTTCCAGCCTTTTTGGTGCCTTGAAAAACGACCGTCCCGGACCTTTATCTATATCAAGTGCTGGCCGCCGAATAGGATCGAATCGACGCAAATTTGTAAAAAATCGCCATTTCGGGGCAGACGGGGGTAACCCGCCCGCCCCGAAAGAGGGTTTTACTTCTTGGCTTCGCTGCTGCGCGCCTTGAGCGCCTCGCCGAGAATGTCGCCCAGCGACGCGCCCGAATCGGACGAGCCATACTGCGCAACTGCCTGCTTCTCCTCGGAGATCTGCATCGCCTTGATCGAGAAGGTCGGCTTCTTGGAACGATCGAAACCGGTCACCATCGCGTCGAACTTCTGGCCGACCTGGAAACGCTCCGGACGCTGCTCGTCGCGGTCGCGGCCGAGATCGGTGCGCTTGATGAAGCCCGTCGCGCCATCGTCGCCGACCTGAACCTCGAGGCCCGCGTCGCGGACTTCGAGAACGGTGACCGTGACGATCGCGTTCTTGTTGAGGCCGCCCGAACCGCCGCCGCTCGATGCGGTTGCGGCGCCGCCGGCTGCCGGAGCGCCACGCTCGAGCTGCTTCATGCCGAGCGAGATGCGCTCCTTTTCGGCATCGATGTCGAGCACGATGGCCTGAACCATTTCGCCCTTGCGGTGCAGGTTGAGCGCGTCCTCGCCCGAAACGCCCCAGGCGATGTCGGACATGTGGACCATGCCGTCGACATCGTTGTCGAGGCCGATGAACAGGCCGAACTCGGTGGCGTTCTTGACTTCACCCTCGACGGTCGAGCCGACGGGATGCGCTTCGGCGAAGGCCTCCCACGGGTTCGACTGGGCCTGCTTGAGGCCAAGGCTGATGCGGCGCTTGTCGGGATCGACCTCGAGCACGACGACATCGACTTCCTGCGAGGTCGAGACGATCTTGCCCGGATGGACGTTCTTCTTGGTCCAGCTCATTTCGGAGACGTGGACGAGACCCTCGATGCCCGGCTCCAGCTCGACGAACGCACCATATTCGGTGATGTTGGTCACGCGGCCCGACAGCTTGGCGCCGATCGGATACTTGGCGGCTGCACCTTCCCACGGATCGCTCTCGAGCTGCTTCATGCCGAGCGAGATGCGCTGCGTGTCCTTGTTGATGCGGATGATCTGAACGCGGACGGTGTCGCCGATGTTCAGCACTTCGCTCGGATGGCCGACGCGCTTGTAGCTCAGGTCGGTGACGTGCAGCAGGCCGTCGATGCCGCCGAGGTCAACGAACGCACCATAATCGGTGATGTTCTTGACGACGCCGTCGATCACCTGGCCCTCGGCCAGCGACAGGATCAGGCCCGAACGCTGCTCGGCGCGGGTCTCTTCCAGGATGGCGCGGCGCGAGACGACGATATTGCCGCGCTTGCGGTCCATCTTCAGGATCTGGAACGGCTGCGGGATGTCCATCAGCGGGGTCACGTCGCGGACCGGGCGGATATCGACCTGCGAGCCCGGCAGGAATGCCACGGCGCCGTTCAGGTCGACGGTGAAGCCACCCTTCACGCGGCCGAAGATGACGCCCTCGACGCGGGCGGTCTTGGCGAATTCGGTTTCCAGCTTGTCCCAGGCGGCTTCGCGGCGGGCGCGATCGCGCGACAGCATCGCTTCGCCATGCACATTCTCGACTCGGTCGACATAGACTTCGACTTCGTCGCCGACCTTCAGATCGGCCTTCTGGCCGGGCATGGCGAATTCGCGGAGCGGCACGCGGCCTTCCGACTTGAGGCCGACGTCGATGACCGCGAGATCATTCTCGATCGCGGTGACGGTGCCCTTGACGACCCGGCCTTCAAAGCCGTCTGCGTCGCCGAGCGTGGCTTCGAGAAGTGCCGCGAAATCATCGCGCGTGGGGGATGCCGAAGTGGCCATAAATCTTTGATTCCTAAGTACTATGTTTCCGGCCAGCCGGTTGTCTCCGGCGGTCTTGGCCTAAATGTCGCGGCGGCCGGTTGCCGGTCGCGACGCCCAGCGTCCATCGCCCTTGTGAAGATCACCGACAAAGCGAAAAAGGGCGCGTAAGCAGGATCGGCAGATACCATCCGACAAGGATGAGCGCCGTTTCCGCTTCGCGCCTCGCCCGGCTAGGGTGTTGCCACCTGCGCCGCTGTCCGAGCCTCCACGAGCGCAATCGCCCGCTGGATGGCGGCGTCTATAGAGAGAAAGCTGGTGTCCAGCAAGGCGGCATCGTCGGCCGGTGTCATGGGCGCGATGCCCCGTGTCGAATCGCGCAGGTCGCGGGCACGGATGTCGGCCAGCACCCGGTCCAGACTGACCTGCGACCCACGCTCGCGCAGCTCGGCATGGCGGCGCTTGGCGCGGATCATCGGCGTCGCGCGGATGAACAGCTTGGCGTCGGCGTCGGGCGCGATGACCGTACCGATGTCGCGCCCGTCGAGCACCGCCCCGCCCGGCTGATGCGCGAAGCGGCGCTGGCGGTGGAACAGCGCCGCCCGCACCAGCGGGTGCGCGGAGACCACCGAGGCGTTCTTGCCGATCTCGTCGCTGCGCAGCTCAGGGTCATCGAGCAGGTGATCGTCGAAATCGGTGGCGGCGACGGCATCGGCCTCGATCGTCGGGTCAAGCTCGAGCCGCTGCACATTCGCCGCGACCGCGCGGTAGAGCAGCCCCGTGTCGAGATGGGGCAGGCCATAGCGTTTCGCGAGCGCGCGGGCGATGGTGCCCTTGCCCGATGCGGCGGGCCCGTCGACGGCGATGATCATGACCCTGCAACCACTTCTTTACCCTTCAACCCCTCCAGCGTTTCGAGGAACATAGGGTAGGATGTTGCGATGGGCGAGACGTCGTCGATGGTCAGCGCGGATTTCGCGGCGAGGCCGGCCACCGCCATGCTCATCGCGATGCGATGGTCGAGTTGCGAGGCAATGGTCGCGCCGCCGGCGATCGGCCCGCCGCCAGTGCCCTGGATCGCGGCACCGTCCTCATACTCCTCGACCAGCACGCCGCACGCGCCCAGCGCATCGGCCATCGCGGTGATCCGGTCCGATTCCTTGACGCGCAGCTCGTGCGCGCCGCGGGCGACGGTCCGCCCCTCGGCAAAGGCCGCGGCGACGAACAGCACGGGATATTCGTCGATCATGCTCGGCGCGAGATAGGCCGGCACCTCGATCGCGCGCAGCGTCGCATGGCGTACGCGCAGATCGGCGACCGGCTCGCCGCCGACGAGTCGCGGATTTTCCTCGACGATGTCGGCGCCCATCATGCGCAATGCCTCGAACAGGCCGGCGCGCGTCGGGTTCAGCCCGACATTCATGACGAGCACGTCCGACCCCGGCACGATCGAGGCCGCGACGACGAGGAAGGCAGCCGACGAGGGATCGCCGGGCACCACGATCGATTGCGGCTTCAGCTCGGCCTCGCCGACGAGCGAGATGATCCTGCCTTGATTCGTTTCCTCGACGCTCAGTTCGGCACCGAAGCCGCGCAGCATGCGCTCGCTATGGTCGCGCGTCGCGACCGGCTCGATCACCCGGGTGATGCCCGGGGTGTTGAGCCCGGCGAGCAGGATCGCCGACTTAACCTGGGCGGAGGCGACCGGCAGCGTGTATTCGATCGGCACCGCCGGGTTCAGCCCGCGCACCATCAGCGGCAGGCGCCCGCCCGGACTTGCGGTGAAGTCGGCGCCCATGCGCGACAGCGGCTCGATGACGCGGCCCATCGGCCGTTTCGACAGGGAAGCGTCGCCGATGAACGTCGCGGTGATGGCGTGCGAGGCGACAAGGCCCATCAGCAGTCGAGTCGATGTGCCCGAATTGCCCATGTCGAACGCCGCTTCCGGCTGCAGCAGTCCGCCGACGCCGACGCCGTTGACGGTCCAGATGCCGTCCTCGCCACGCCGGATGTCGGCGCCCATCGCCCGCATCGCCGCGGCGGTGGCGAGCACGTCCTCGCCCTCCAGCAACCCTTCGATCCGGCTTTCGCCGACGGCGAGCGCCGACAGCATCAGCGAGCGATGGCTGATCGACTTGTCGCCGGGCACGACGGCGGTGCCGTGCAGCGGGCCGGAAGGGGCGATCTGGAGCGGGCGGGGCAGGGGGTGGGGCATTGGCGCGGGCTTTTGACAGTGCGCTTGCGCTATGGCAAGGCGCGCCCCACTTTGCGGGTCAACTCGCAAAACTCCCATTTCTTCGAAAGGTCGAATCGGCATGATCAAGCCGGAATGGGGCACGAAACGGTCGTGTCCGAAATGCGCAACGCGCTTCTACGATCTCGGCAAGGACGATCCCGTCACCTGCATCGAATGCGGGTCGACCTGGGTGCCCGAGCCGATTCTGAAATCCAAACAGCCTCTGCCGTTCGACGCGCCGAAGCCGGAACTCGTCAAGAAGGACGCCGATCTGGTCGGCGACGATGAGGATATCGACACCGGTGAAGACGAGGAGCCCTCGCCCGACGACGAGGTCGATCTCGGCGGCGACGACGATCTCGGCGTGGAAGCGCCGACGGACGACGACGAGCATTGATCCAATGAAAAGGGGCGCCCCGGCTTCGGCCGGGGTGTCGCTTCGAGGTTTGTCTTAAAAATCGACCGGCATGGTGATCACACCGCTTGCCAAGGTCGTCTCGCCTCGGTAGGGGCGACGCCTTCGCGGGAAATTCCAGACCCGCGACGATGGGGCCGTAGCTCAGCTGGGAGAGCGCTGCGATGGCATTGCAGAGGTCTGGGGTTCGATCCCCCACGGCTCCACCATTTCCCTATAAATTGATTTTGTTGGTATAATTGGACGGTGCGGGGATAGCTCCGCCTCCCGCCAGACGCGGCGCGTCAGCTCCGGCGCTGATCGCGGAAGCGGCCGGCCGCCGGTTCCGGGGCCTGATCGTGTCCCGAAGAGCCGGACAGGTTGGACGCTCGACTGCCATTTCGTTGGCCGCAGGGTGAAATCGGAAAAACCCCTGCGTTCATCATCCCTGTCACGTCCGATTGACACGGCCCTCCAGGGTCGCCCCGGCTTACTGGTGCGGAGCCACCGCCGTTTGCACTGCCGGTTCGAGCGCGCGGCTGCATCTGAACGCCGGCATGGCCATGCCTGGACCCGGGGACGTGCCGCGCCGGCCGATCGGCCGGGCTCGCCACCACGATCGACGATGATGTCCTGCCGGCCGACCTGATCGCGGGCCGGGGGTGGGCGCAAAACCTGGCCTCGGCTGAACCTTGGTCTGGGCAGCGCTCGACCAGCGGATGGGTCGCCTGCCTCGATGATTCCGATAGGTCCCGCGCCATGGATTTCGGGAGGAGCGACTAGATCGCGGACCGCGCCGGCTGGGGTGAAGCGTGGTGCGAGCAGTTCGCGTTTCGAATTGCCGACTCAAACGCAGAGTGATATTGTCCGCGTTATGGCTCATCTCACCGTCAGCGTCGAATATGGGGTTCACTGCCTGCTCTGGCTGGCGGATTCGGGCGATGCGCCGCTGAGCAGCCGGGATCTCGCCGACCTGCAGGGCATCTCGCACAGCTTCCTCGCCAAGATTTTTCCCAAGCTCGAAAAGGCCGGGATAGTCCGCGCTTCGGAGGGCGTCCGCGGCGGCTATCGGCTCGCGCGCGCGCCCGAGGAGGTCAGCGTTCTCCAGATCGTCGACGCGATCGAAGGGCGAAAGCCGTTGTTCGACTGCCAGGAGATCCGGGGGCGCTGCGCCGTGTTCGGCGAAGCGGCGCCGGGCTGGGCGACGCACGGAGTCTGCGCGATCCACGCCGTGATGTTGCAGGCCGAGAAATCGATGCGCGACACGCTTGCCCGCACGTCGCTGCGCGATCTGGGGCGAACGGTCAGCGGCAAGGCCCCCGCCGACTTCCCGGCCAAGGTGGACGCGTGGGTCGGCAACCGGATCGCGGGCCGCACCCGCACGTCGCACGTCGCATCATCTTCGCATCAGGAGGTACCGTCATGACTGCGCTCTCCGCTGACAGCGAGCGTCCGCTGGTCGTCATCGTCGACGACGATGCCGCGGTTCGCGCCTCGCTCGAGGAACTCATGCTGTCGGTGGGGATTGACGCGACCGGATTCGCTTCGACGCGCGAACTGCTCGACGCGGAACTGCCCGAACGCCCGGGCTGCATGGTGCTCGACGTCCGCATGCCCGGATCGAGCGGTCTCGATCTCCAGCAGCATCTCGCCGCCAATGGCAACGCCAAGCCGATCATCTTCCTGACCGGGCATGGCGACATCCCGATGACGGTCCAGGCGATGAAGGCCGGCGCCGTGGACTTCCTGACCAAGCCGTTCCGGGACCAGTCGTTGCTCGATGCCGTGACGGCCGGCATCAAGCGCGATCTTGCCCAGCGGGCGGATTCCAGGGCGGTGCGGCAACAGGCGGACCGCTACGCCACGCTCACGGCACGCGAACGGCAGGTGTTGCGGCTGGTTGCGCAGGGGCGGCTCAACAAGCAGATCGCCTTCGAGCTCGGCATCAGCGAGGTAACGGTCAAGCTCCACCGCAGCAGCGTGATGAAGAAGATGCAGGCGGCATCGATCGGCGAACTCGTCCGCGCCTGGGACATGCTCCCCGCCGTGCTGCGCGACCGGGCGACCTAGACCATGGTATGGTTACAATCTTCCCGGAATTCAGCGACATCGACGGGGGGCCAGAAGGGCCTTGTCAATGAGAGGCCTGCGCTTGTCGAACCCGCCTGTGATTGCCATCGTGGATGACGACGAGGCCGTGCGCGAGGCGCTTTGCGATCTCCTTCAGGTTGAAAGCCTGCCGTGCCGCGGCTTCGACAGCGCGGCAGCGTTTCTGAAGGACTATGCGCCGGACAGGTTCAATTGCCTCGTCACCGATATCAGGATGCCCGGTATCGACGGGTTCGAGCTGCAACAGCAATTGCGCGCGCTGCGTTCGAACCTTCCGGTGATCGTCATTACCTCCGCGACGGATGAGGGGTCCTATGCGCGCGCCATGGACGCCGGCGCGTTGGCCTGTCTGACCAAGCCCGTGGCCGATGAGGTCTTTCTCGGTCATGTGCGCCGGGCGCTTGGCGGAAGCATGGTCGCGGGCGGGGAGCATCCGAAAAGCTGACATGGGGGAAGCTTTCCCCTCCATCGCCCCGCCGGGGCGCAGCGGCGAGACCATGCCGGAGGCAGCCGCCGCGCCTCGAGACGGCGGCCTGCATTATCACGACGAAATGCGTTGGGCGCTCGACATCTCCCGAGTGCGGTCGATCATCGATTCGGTGGCGCGGGGCGAGGCATCGCCGGACTGGATGCATGCCATCCTGAGCGACACGCATGCTGCGGAAGTCGCCGAGGATGTGGAGAATCTGATCCGTTGGCCGGCAGGGCGCGAGCATGTTCTGGGACAGCGTCTGTCGGCATTCTGGCCGCCTGGGAGCAGGGATGTGCTTGCCCAGTTGATCGTCGCCGTGGCGAGCGACAATGCCGCCTCGAACACCCGCGTGCGCAGGATCGCGCCGGAGGGGCGATTGCAGGACCCGGTCCTCACGATCTGGAGATCGGTCGAGCCGCGGCGCGGCGACCTGGTGTTCCTCACCATTACCGATGCCCCGAAGAGCGAGCGTCCCGGTTATTCGCGCGGGAGCGAGGCCCGTTATCTCGACCTGATTCATCACGCCCAGACCGCCATGCTGCAGGTCGATGCCAGTTGCATGAGCCCGATCTACGACAAGCTCCAGTCGGAAGGCATCAGCGAGCTGGGCCTGAACCAGTATCTGAACGATCATCCCGAGCTGGTCGAACTGGCGGACGGCGAAGTGCGCGTGGTGCAGGCGAACTTGAGCGCGGCGCGGCTGTTGGGGTGCGCCACGCCGGCCGAAGTCATCGGGCCGGTCGCCTTCATGTTCACGGTGTCGCACGACAGCCAGCAGCGCATCATCGTCGCCCGTTTCGCCGGAAAACGGCATTATTCCGAGGTCGTGAAGCTGGTCACCTTCGATGGTCGCGTCCGTGACGTACGGCTTTCGATCACCTTTCCCGCGCCCAGGGAAAATGTGGACGTGCACCTCGCAACGCTGGAGGACGTTACCGATCGCCTGCGAACCGAAGCGCAGCTCCGCCAGCTTCAGACCGATCTGACTCATGCTGCCAGAATCTCGACGCTGGGTGAACTTGCGACCTCGATCGCGCACGAGGTCAACCAGCCGCTCTCCGCGATCGTCACCAATGCCGAAACCAGCCTGCGCTGGATGGCGCGCGAGGACCCCAACCTGGCGAAGGTAACCCAGCTCACCACCCGGATCGCGCAGAGCGCGCGGCACGCCAGCGACATCGTGCGGCGCATTCGCGCCATGACGACCCGTCACCCCCCGGAACGGGTTCCGCTCGACCTCAACGACGTCGTCGACGAGACCTTGCTGTTCCTGGGCTATGAGATCGCCTCCAGGTCGATCGACCTGTCGGTCCTGCACGCCCGCGAGATTCCTCGCGTGCTCGGCGATCGGGTTCAGTTGCAGCAGGTCTTCGTCAACCTGGTGCTGAATGCCCTTCAGGCCATGACGCCGGATAGCGGCCGGAAGGGCAGGATATCTCTGCAAACCGGCATGGATGGGGAGGGGCGCGTCATCTTTTCCATTCGCGACAATGGCCCCGGCATCCCGACCGAGAATCTCGACCTGATCTTCGACAGCTTCTTCACGACCAAGGACGACGGCATGGGAATCGGCCTTGCCATTTGCCAGTCGATCATCGCCGCGCATGGCGGCACCCTGACGGCGTCGAACGATCCCGGCGGCGGGGCGATCTTCCAGGTCACGCTGCCCGCTATCGCGCCCGGATGATGTCGTCCGGCGGCCCCTTTCGCGGAGCCGCCGGACAGCGAATGCTCAGCTGCGCAGGAAGGCGAGCAGGTCGGCGTTGAACTGGTCCGCATGCGTCGCCGTCAGGCCATGCGGCAGGCCGGGATAGAAGATCGTCCTGGCGCCCGCGATGAGCCTGGACGATTTGTGACCCGAATCCGCGATCGGCACGATCTGGTCATCCTCGCCGTGCACCACCAATGTCGGCACGTCGAACCTGGCGAGGTCCGCGGTGAAGTCGGTCTCGCCGAACGCCTTGATGCTGTCATGGGCGTTTTTGAGCCCGGCCTGCATGCTGATGAGCCAGAACTCGTCGAGCAGGCTCTGCGGCACGGTCGCCCCCGGCCGGTTGGCGCCGTAGAAGGGGATGGCGAAGTCCTGGTAGAATTTCGAGCGGTTGGCGAGGATGTCGCGGCGCAGGCCATCGAACACCTCGATCGGCAGACCCTCGGGATTGGCCTCGCTCCTGAGCATCACGGGCGGCACGGCGCCGAGCAATACCACCCTGGCGACCCGCGCGGTCCCATGCCGGCCGATATAGCGTGCCACTTCGCCGCCGCCGGTCGAATGACCGACCATCGCGATATCCTTCAGGTCGAGCGCCTCGATCAGTTCCGCGAGATCGTCGGCATAACCGTCCATGTCGTTGCGCGTGCTGGTCTGGGCCGATTTTCCATGCCCGCGCCGGTCGTGCGCGATGCAGCGAAAGCCCCTCTCCGCCAAAAACTGCATCTGGATGCTCCAGGCGTCCGAGCTGAGCGGCCAGCCATGCGAGAATGTGACCACGGGCCCCTGGCCCCAATCCTTGTAGAAGATGTCATGACCGTCCTTGGTGGTGAATAGCGGCACGATACGCCTCCTCTTCGTGCTCGGGCGGTCCGACGCGGACGCCCTTGCGGCACCCGCCTCGCCTATTCGGGGGACGGCCGACGATCGATCGGGCGGGAGAAGAGGCGGCCCCATCCCCCCGGTAGAAGGCACCTTCGCCAGATCGTGGCATGTCGGGAGAGCCTGGCATCGATGGGTGCTCGCCGATGCCGGGAAGTCTGGCGCCGGACCTGCCCCAAGGGTGGGGTTCGCCTGACCTTTGGCGTGGCCGATGCAGCCGTCCGCACGATGGCGAGAGTCTGCCGATCCGCCCAGTTTCCCCCTCGTAGCGAAACGCCAGCAAGGGATGGAAAACATGAAGATCGTCGTCATCGGCGGGACCGGCCTGATCGGCTCCAAGGTCGTCGAGAAGCTGAAGGAGCGCGGTCATGATGCGATCGCCGCCGCCCCGAACACGGGCGTCAACACCATCACCGGCGAAGGACTCGCCGACGCGCTGGCAGGGGCCGAGGTCGTCGTCGACGTGTCCAACTCGCCGTCGTTCGAGGAAGCGGCGGCGATGGAGTTCTTCCAGACCGCCGGCCGCAATCTGACCGCGGCGGAGCTGGGCGCTGGCGTCCGCCATCATGTCGCGCTGTCGGTCGTCGGCACGGACCGGCTGCAGGACAGCGGCTATTTCCGCGCCAAGCTGGCGCAGGAGGAGCAGATCAAGGCCTCGCCGGTGCCGTACACGCTGCTCCACGCCACCCAGTTCTTCGAATTCCTGCGCCAGATCGCCCAATTCTCCACCGTCGACGGCGCGGTCCGGCTGCCGGCCGTGCAATTCCAGCCGATGGCGGCGGCGGACGTGGCGAGCGCGATCGTCGAGGTCGCGCTGGGAGAGCCGGCGAACGATACGATCGAGATCGCCGGACCGGAGGCGTTCACGCTCGACGAGCCGGTCCGTCGGGTGCTCGCCTTCGACGGCGATCCGCGCGCGGTGATCGTCGATCCGGCCGCGCCCTATTTCGGCGTCGCCGTCAGCGACCGGACGCTGGTGCCCGATCCGGGCGCCCGCCTCGGCAAGACCACGCTCGACTGGTGGCTGGCCAATGTGCCGCCGCCGGCGCGCCGATAAGCGCGGAGATCGCGCGATGCTCAGGCAATTCTGTCTCGCAACGGCCGTCGTGCTGGGTTTCGGTGCGCTGGCGAATGGCTGCTTCATGCTCGTCTCGCCGGCCAACTGGTATTTCGCGGTGCCCGGTGTGACCACCACCGGCCCGTTCAATCAGCATTTCCTGCGGGATATCGGCCTGATCTTCCTCTTCATCGGCGCGGCCTTCCTGCTCGGCGCGGCGCGGCCTGCCTATCGAACCACGCTCTGGGCGGCGGCGTCACTATGGCTGGGCGCGCACGCGACCTTCCATTTCTGGGAGGTAGCCGTCGGCATTTGCGGGCCCTCGGCGCTCCTCCGCGACTTCGCCGCGGTCACGCTGCCGGCGCTCCTCGGTGGGGGACTGACCATCTGGTCGGTCCTCGACCGCCGCCCCGCAGCGACGCCGGCATGATGGCCATTTCTCCAACGGAGTTCATCGCATGAAGCTTTATTACGCGCCTGGCGCTTGCAGTCTCTCCGGCCGGATATCGCTGCACGAAGCGGGGATTTCCGCCGATTTCGAGCGGGTCGACATCAAGACCAAGACCACCGAGCACGGTTATGATTACACGGCGATCAACCCCCGGGGCTATGTGCCCATGCTGGTGCTCGACGACGGCAATGCCGTTACCGAGAACACCGCCGTTCTGGACTTCATTTCCGGACTCGATCCCAATCTCGCGCCCGGCGGCCCGCTCGGCCGTACGCGGCTGATCGAGATGCTGTCCTGGCTTTCCACCGAGCTTCACATCGCCTTCAAACCCTTCTGGCATTCCGACGATGAAAAGGAGAGGGCGGCCGCGAGCGCGGCGGTGGCGCAGCGGCTGGATCTGATTTCGGAGCATATCAACGAACTCTATCTGTTCGGCGCGCGCTTCACCGTGGCCGACGCCTATCTGTTCGTCATGCTGCGATGGGCCCGGGCATTCGGGGTGCCGATGTCGCCCGAGATGCTGGGGTATTTCGAGCGTGTCGCGGAACGCGAGACCGTACGCCGCGCGCTCGCCGAGGAGGGCCTGTTCGACCCGCGCCCCCTGATCGACTCCTCCTCCTTCGATGCGCTGACATGAAAATCGTCGTGATCGGCGGCAGTGGCCGCATCGGCGAGAAGCTGGTCCGCAATTTGCGCCAGGAGGATCTGCGCGTCTTCGAGGCATCCCCCACTTTCGGCGTCGACACCGTTACCGGCATCGGGTTGGCGGCGGCGCTCGACGGGGCGGAGATCGTCGTCGACGTGTCGAATTCGCCGTCGCTGGATGGTCCCACGGCACTGCGCTTCTTCGAGGCGTCGGGCCGCAACCTGCTTGCCGCGGGGCGGGCCGCCGGGGTGCGCCACCACATCGCCTTGTCGATCGTCGGTCTCGATGGCCTGATCGCCAGCGACTATTTCCGCGCGAAAAAGATCCAGGAGGATCTGGTTGCGAGCTCGGGCATCCCGTTCACCATATTGCGGTCGACTCAGTTCTTCGAATTCATCAGCGACGTCGTGCAGGAAGGCACGGCGAGCGAGATTCCGATCTCGCCCGCGCTGGTGCAACCGATCGCCGGCGAGGACGTCGCCGATGCGCTGGCGGACGCGGTGTTCAGCGAGCCGTCCGACGCAATCCTCGAAGTCGCCGGGCCGGAATGCTTCAGGCTCGACGAGGTGGCGACCGAGATCGCGACCGCGCATGAGGATGGGCGCCGCGTCGTGCCCGATGTCCATGCCCGTTATTTCGGTGCCGAACTGGGCGAGCGTTCGCTGCTCGCCGGGCCGGACGCGCTTATCGCGTCGCTGAAATTCGAAGACTGGCTGCGCGACAGCCTGCAGCCGCGCCGCTTCTCGATCCGCGCCGGCTGAGAAGTAGGAGCTATCGTCATGCGTCTTTTTCCCGCGCTGTTTTCCGCGGCACTCATCCTTTCCGGCCCCGCCGCGGCGCAGACGGCGCCCGCGCCGGAAAAGCCGGTGATCGTGCTGGTCCATGGCGCCTTCGCCGACTCCTCGAGCTGGGCTCCGGTGATCACGCTGCTCGAGCAGCATGGCTATACCGCCATCGCCGCCGCCAACCCGCTGCGCGGCGTCGCGAACGACGCGGCCGCCGTTTCCACGATCGTCCGGTCGATCAAGGGGCCGGTGGTGCTGGTCGGCCATTCCTATGGCGGGCCGGTCATCACCGAAGCGGCCACCGGCAACGTCAACGTCAGAGCATTGGTCTATGTGGCCGGCTTCGCGCCGGAGACGGGCGAATCGAGCCTCTCGCTCTCCTCGAAATTCCCCGGCAGCACCCTTGGGGACAGCCTGACGGCGATCGCCTTGCCCGATGGCGACGAGGATCTCTATATCCGCGCGGAGACGTTCCACGCTCAGTTCGCCGCCGATGTCCCTGACGCGCAGGCCGCGACGATGGCGGCTACCCAGCGGCCGGTCACCCTGTCGGCGCTGGGCGAGCCGTCCCGGAACGCCAGCTGGAAGACTCTGCCGTCGTTCGTGATCTACGGCACCGCGGACCGGAATATTCCAGCCGCCGTGATGAAGTTCATGGCGGAACGCGCGCACGCGAAAAAGACGGTGGTGGTGGACGGCGCGTCGCACGCGCTGATGATGTCGCACCCTGCCGAGGTCAGCGCGCTGATCGAGGACGCGGCCACGGCCAGACAGGGGCAGACCCGAATGCGGCCGTAGACTCATTCGCGGAGCCCCAGGTGCGCTGAGGCGAGTTGGACCATCGCGAGGAATTTCTCGGCGGCTTGCCGTATCGGATGGCGATATGACAAAAGTGCTTGAACCTGCTGAAGAAGCGCTCTCGATCACGCGCCACTCGAAGTCGGTCAGATCATATCGGCTCATGGTGCGCGTCCATCAAATTGTTGGACCGGCGGAAGTGCCATTTCAGCCGTTTGACAGGCGGTACTTCTCGCCGCAGGTTTCCTCCATGAGTGAGCCGTGGGCCAACATCATTGCCATCTTCGGGCAGAAGCGAACACTTGGGGACGAAACGTTTCGATCAGCAATAGCTGGTGTAGAACAGCTCGCCATTCTGATCGCTGAAGGCCCCCTGAACCGGTCGCTATTCGGGTGGACCTCGATGCACGATCTGTGCGTGCAGCAAACCGACACGGCTCCCTACGCTGGACCCTACCTCCGGATGTCACCGCTACCGTCGGGAATGGTGGACTTCCGTTACATCGACACCGCAATCGCAGACCGACAATGGCAACGGGCTGTGCCGGCGGATGCTGCCCCAGCTCAGCTCGTGACCTTCCTCGACCAACTCGGATGGACGCCGGGCATCGTGCCTGCCGTCAATGGGTTAACGGCCTAAAGTAGCGGCCCGGCACCCAGGGGCGCCGGGCCTTAGGTTACGTTCTGCTAGGGAGCATCAACGCAGCTTCTCTCTAATCCCTATCGGATGACTGGGAAATACAGAGCTGCTTTGCTTTGCGATAGTCCGCCTTGGCCATCGGATGAAATCCAGGCGGCGCGTCGCGCATTAAAAAGGCCGCGCGACCATCCGGTCGCGCGGCCTGTTCGACGCCTAGGGAGCGCCGGGTCGGAATCAGTTGGTCGTGACGTTCCCGGCGCTGTCCAGCGGGGCAATCGCATTGTCCACCGCGGTCGCGTTGTCCGTCAGGTTCAGCGCGGCTTCGTCGGTCGCGTTCACGTCCAGCGTGTCTTCGCTGTTCAGCGTGACGTCGGTCGCGTTCGCGCTGTTGTCGACGGGCGTCTTGGGGTCGCAGGCGGCGAGGCCGAGCGAGGCGACGGCGATGAGCGGCAGGATAACGAACTTCTTCATGGACGGTTTCTCCGTAGTTGTTTCAGGACGTCACGGGGAGACGCGATCGTCACCCGCTCCGTCCTGGCGTTGTGTCCGCCGTCTGCATGGATCAATTCCTACGCTTTTAATAGGAAAAAATGCGGCAGGGCGATTATGAAACCGGGCGTGCCGTCGCTCGTTGGACGGCCGTGGCCCGGATCGCGCACCTCTCGGATATTCACTTCGGTGCGCATGATCCCCGGATCGTCGCGGCGACCGAGGCCTGGCTGGCCGAGCATCGCCCCGATCTCGTCATCGTCAGCGGCGATTTTACGCAGCGTGCGCGTGTTGCCCAGTTCCGCGAGGCGGCGGCCTGGCTCGATCGGCTGCGCGCGGCGGGCCTGAAACTGCTGCTCATTCCCGGCAATCACGACGTGCCGCTTTATGACGTGGCCCGGCGTTTCCTCGCGCCGCTCGATCGCTACAAGCGCTATGTCGACGACAATCTCTGTCCCTGGTTCGAGAATGACGAGGTCGCGATCCTCGGCATCAACACGGCACGCTCGCTCACCTTCAAGGATGGCCGGATCAATCGCGACCAGCTCGCGATGGTTCACGACCGCTTCGGCCCGGTGGCGCCGCAGAAGACGCGCATCCTCGTCACGCATCACCCGCTGTTCGCCATGCCGATCGGCGAGGGTGGCGAACTGAGCGAGGCGGTCGGCCGCCACCGCGACGCGGTGGTCGCGATGTGCCGCGCGGGCGTACATATCGCGCTGGCCGGGCATTTTCACCGGACCTATGCCGAGGCGGCACGCCGCATGGTGGAAACCGCCGGCGGGTCGCTCGTCATCCAGGCGGGCACCGCGACCTCGACGCGGCTCCGCAATGACGAGCTGCAGAGCTTCAACTGGATCCATGTCCATCGCAACGACGATATCGAACTGCAGGTGATCGCCTGGGACGGGGCCGCGTTCAATCGCGGCAACCATGTCCGCTTCGCCCGCGACGGCGACAGCTGGACGTCGCGCGAGGTGGCGGACGATATCTTTCAGACGCCCGCGATTTCGATCTGAACAAGCGCGACACTCGATCGTTACGGGTCTGTGTCGAATTTGCCGCTTCCCGTCCTGGTCAACCGCAAGGGAGGCACCGCCGCATCGGCCGGCGAGGATCTCGAACAGCATCTGGTCGATGCCTTTGCGGGTGCCGATATCGCGGTCCGCCTGCTCGATGGACCAGATACGGCGGACGCGGTGCGCGATGCCGCGGCCACCAGCAAGCGCGTGGTCGTCGGTGGCGGAGACGGCACCGCGGCGTGCGCCGCCGCCGTGCTGGCGGATGGCGATGTCGAAATGGGCCTGTTGCCGCTCGGCACGCTGAACCACCTCGCGCGCGACCTCGGTATCCCCGCGACGCTCGAAGAGGCGGCGGCGCTGGCCGTTCACGGCACCGCGACCTCGATCGACCTTGCCGAGGTCAACGGCCATGTCTTCGCCAACAACGCGTCGATCGGCCTTTACCCGATGATGGTTCGGCAACGCGACGCCTATCGCGAAAGGCTGGGCATGCCGAAATGGCTCGCGTCCATTCCCGCTTCCTGGAACGCCTGGAGGCGGTTGCGGCGCTATCAGCTCAGCCTCGACATGGGCGAGGGGCAGAAGCCGCTGGTCACGTCGCTGCTCTTCGTCGGCAACAATCTCTATTCGCTCGAACGCGGGCAGATCGGCGAGCGGGCGTCGCTCAGCCAGGGCAAGCTGTCGGTCTTCGCGCTGGCCGCGCCGGGGCGGTTCGCCCTGCTGTGGTTCGCCCTTCGCGCGGTGGCGGGCCGGGCCGACCACCACAAGGATTTCGTCGAATATGGCGAGTGCGAGACGCTGACCGTCCATGCGCATCGCAAGGGTGTCGATGTCGGTCTCGACGGCGAAGTGCGCGAGCTCGAATTCCCGCTGGAGTTCCGGATCAGGGCAGGGGCGTTGCGGATCGTCGCGCCGGCGGCCGACTAACTTCTACGTCCAAGTCTGTTTTTCCTCTTTTTCCGTTCGTTTCGAGCGAAGTCGAGAAACCGGGTCAGGCGCTCCATTAATGTTTCTCGACGTCGCTCGAAACGAACGGGGGAGTGGGGCTAACCGAACGCCCAGCGTAAAGTGCGCGCAATCCCGAACGTGCCCGCGCGCACCAGCGGCCGGGTCAGGCGCGGCGCGGCAAGGCCGTGCATGTGCCGTGCCCAATCCGGCAACAGATCGACCGCCGCCTGAAAGGTGATCGCCTGTACCGGCCCCGCCGACAGGGTTCGGGCGGGCTGGTTCAGCACCAGCGCGGCAACTTCCTGCGTGCGCGCATCGACGGTCAGTTCGGGCCGCATCGCGGCGATCAGCGCAGTCGCCTCCGCCCGGCTGCGCGGCACCGGATCGGCACCCAGCGCCTCGGGAATGCGCGCGAACTCGGCGAAATACCGGTCCTGGTCAGCGGCCGACATGTCCGGTTCGCTGTAGCGGATCCAGGCGTCGAGGAAGCTCGTCGCCTCGCTGACATGCACCCAGGCGAGCAGTTTCGGATCGCCAGCGCGATAGGGCGTGCCGTCGGGCAGCACCCCGCCCACCTTGTCGTGAATGCCGCGGACCCGGGCGATCGCGGCTTCCGCTTCGTCCCGCGCGCCATAGGTGGTCATCGCGATGAACCGCGCGGTGCGCCGCAGGCGGCCGAGCATGTCGGTGCGGAAATTGGAATGGTCCCACACGCCCGCCAGCACCGCGGGATGAAGCATCTGCAGCAGCAAGGCGGCGACCCCGCCGACCATCATCGTCGTCACGTCGCCGTGCACGCGCCACACGATTGTTCCGGGATCGAACAGCGCGTCGTCGCTGCGCACCACCGGGCGCTCGCCCTTCTTCGTATCGTTGAACACGGCCCGCACCTGCCGGACGAGTCCGCGCCGCACGCCGTGTGCGATCACACCGCCGATCTGCCGATGGGGGAGGGGTTTCGTCGGCAAGGTCAGCCTTCCTCGATCGTGCGGATATCTTCAGGTCCGACCGCCAGCTCGCGCCAGTCGAGTTCTTCCTGAAGCACCTCATAGGCATCTTCGCCGATCTTCTCCTCGTCGCGGAGGGCGAGCAGCCGGTCGCGCTGCGCGGTGATGGCGGTCCGCTTCAACTTCTGGCGCTCCTCGAAGACGGTGCAGGCGTCGGCATCGATCAACGCATCCCGGTCGATCTCGAGCTGGCGGCGCGTTTCCTCGGCGACCTTGCCCCTGGCATCGGCGATCGCCTCCAGGGCCACGTCGGCGAGGGATTTCCGGGCATTGGCCATCTCGCGCTCCTCGGCGCCGCCGTCGTGCAGCTTGAGCAGCCGGATCAGCGGCGTCAGGGTCAGGCCCTGCACGACCAGCGTCGCCAGCACCACGCCGAAGGCGGCGAGCAGGATCATGTCGCGCGCCGGAAAATCGGCGGGCAGGGCGAAGGCGGTCGCCATCGTCACCAGCCCACGCATGCCGCACCAGCCGATCACGATGCTCTGCGCCAGGCTCGGCGCCTTCAGGGGGCCGCGGATCGCCGCAAAATGTCGCGCGAGCCGGTTGTAGAGCACTACCCACGCGATACGGGTCACGACGACGCCCGCGACGACCAGCCCCGCGAACTTCAGCGCCTCCTGCAATCGCTCCGGCCGCATGTCGCCGACGATCTCGCGGACCTGCATGCCCATCAGCAGGAAGGCGAGCACGTTGAGCAGGAACACCACGCCGCCCCACACCGCGAAGGACTGGATGCGGTTGCGCGCGCTGGCGCGCACGATCGGGGAACTGGCGAGGTACATCGCCATCGCGACCACGCACAGCACGGCGGACAGGCCGAGCCGGTCGGCGATGATCCACACCAGGAAGGTGTTGACGAACTCGAGCAGGTTTCCGCCGAGCGTTCCGCGCGTGTACGGCACGACAAAGCGATGGACCCAGCCGCAGGCGATGCCGAGCGCGATGCCGCCCGGCACCGCCAGGCCCAGGCGCAGCGCCACGCCGCCGTCGATCCCGCCATGGCTCTGGACCGCGAGCGCGGCACTGAACAGCAGCAGCGCGGTCGCATCGTTGAGCAGGCTTTCGCCGGTCAGCACCTCGACCGTGCGGCGCGGCAGCTTGGCGGATCGCAGCACCGTGGTCGCGGCCGCGGCATCGGGCGGCGCGACGATCGCGCCCAGCGTGATCGCCGCCGCGATCGGCAATCCGGCGAAGGTCCAGCCGATCCAGGCGACCACCGCGGTGGTCAACAGCACCGCGCCGACCGCCAGCGCGAGCAGCGGGCGCCACAAGGTGCGGATCGCGGCGAGCGGAAAATCGAACGCGGCGTCGACCAGCACCGGCGCGATGAACAGCGCCAGCGCGGTATGTCCGTCGAGGCGAATCACCGGGCTGCCCGGAATCAGCGCGACGATCACCCCCGCGGCGGCCAGCATGGTCGGATAGGGAATCCAGGTGCGCCGCGCCACCTGCAGGAGCAGGATCGCCATCAGCAGCAGCGCGATCAGGCTTTCGAAAAAGGTCACGGCGCAATCCTAACCCGCTCGAGGCGCTATCGTCCAACCCTGGATTGGTTCCAGTTCGGGTGTGGGAAAATCCTTGTCTGCGCTGTCCCGATATCGGACTCGGGTTCACCAAATTCGGGGCTGGCGCGAATCGTAAACGCGGCGTTAACTGTTCCGCATGGCCCAGCATCTCGCCCTTGCGGCTACCGCCGCCCGTCACCCGTTCCGCCGCCGGCTCGTCTCGGCACAGCCGGCGAGTCCGTCGCGACCGCGCAACGACGATCAGGATCTGAAGCTGTTCGCGCTGAGCTTCACGGCCTTCTTCATCTGTATCTACACCTTCATCTTCTGAAGGCCGGCGCGGCACGATCACGCATCGATTCAAAGAAGACGGCGATCGTCGCAGGATGATGGCGGATGGCGCTCGTGGCGCCAACCCGCTGTTTCTCATCGCGGGCGAAGACGGATTTCCCTGTTATGCGCGGATGAATTCCCTGTTATCGGGTAACAGGGAATTGGCATTAACACCTTGAAAAAATAGAAAAAATCAGAGAAAATCGGCTAAAAACGGTCGAGAAAAATGAAAATTCCCTGTTAATTCCCTGTTACGGGGCAGGAACAGGGAATTTCCGCGATCCCGGGACGACCGACCTAGTCGCAGGCCAGATGGAGCTTCTGCGCCAGCCAGGCCGAGATCAGGCACATGCCAGCGACCACGAACAACATGTTGTCGGGCGTGACGCCGAGCGCCGACGCGCCCAGCACCAGCAGCGTCCCGACCACCATCGCGCCTGAATTGACGACATTGTTGGCAGCGACGGTGCGCGCCGTCTGGTCCTTGGTCACCGTGGTGGTGAGGAAGGTGTAGAGCGGAACCACGAACATGCCACCAGTGATCGCGATGCCCATCAACACCAGTACGAGCGGGATCGCGCGGGGGATCTGGAAGAAGGCGACCCAGTCGTACAGCGTGCCCGCCGGCGCGGCCGGCCAGGCGCGGATCATCAGCGAGAAGACGACCACCATTCCCCCCATCGCGATCACGGAGGCCGGGGCGTATTTTGCCGATACCCGCCCCTTGAGCAGGGTATTGATGACGATCGATCCGATCGCGATCCCGATCGAGAACAGCGCGATGACGATGCTGGAGACCTGCGGATCGGCGGTAAGGACGTTCTTCACCAGCGGCGGGAAAGTGACGATCAGCACCGCACCGATCGTCCAGAAGAAACTGATCGCGCAGATCGCGAGGAACAGGCGCGGGATGTGCATTGTGGCGTTGATCAGCCGCCAGGAGGCAGTGAAGGGATTGTAGTTGATCGAGAGGACCGCGCCCGCGCGCGGTGCCGCGGGGATCATTCGCGCCGTGAACCAGCCGACCAGCGCGACGCAGATGCCCATGATCGCCGCGCCCTCGACGGACAGCACGCCGGCGAAGATCGTGCCCAGCAGGATGGCGAGATAGGTGGCCGCCTCGACCAGGCCGGTACCGCCCAGCACTTCGTCCGACTTCAGATGCTGCGGCAGGATCGCGTATTTGATCGGCCCGAAAAAGGTCGAGTGCGCGCCGAGGCAGAGCACGGCACCAAGCATCAGCCCGAGTCCGAGTGTCCAGAATCCGGCCCGCGCCACCATCAACCCGGCCGCGCCGAGGAGCATGATGGCGATTTCCGCGGTCTTCACGATCCGGATGATCTTCGCCTTGTCGGTCGTGTCGGCGAGCTGCCCCGCCAGGGCGGACAATATGAAGAAGGGCAGGATCGCCAGCCCGGTGGCGAGCGCATTGAAGCTCTGTTCGACCTTGGGGTCGTTGAAGACCTGGTAGGTCGCGAACAGCACCATCGAAGTCTTGAAGAGATTGTCGTTGAAGGCACCGAGGAACTGGGTGACGAAAAGCGGCATGAACCGGCGCTCTTTCAGCAAGCCGAGCGCATTGAGCATGATGGGAAACGGCCTCACATGTGGCGAAATAGGGGCATCGCATAGCCGACCGGGAGACAAGGCGGCAACCGAATAGTCGGTACCCGCCCTGCCAGCCCCTCGCTGTGGCCCTTTCTCGAGGCCCGACTCCAGCTTGCGGGGGAGGGCGCCGGCTCCTAGGGTCGGTGGCGATGCTGACCCTGCCCAATATCCTCACCCTCTCGCGGATTCTCGCGGTGCCGCTGCTCGTCGGCTTCCTGTGGTGGCCGGCCTGGCCGGCGGGCTATGCGATCGCCTTCGCGCTCTATTGCCTGATGGGCATCACCGATTATTTCGACGGCTATCTCGCCCGGTCGAAGGGCACCGTCTCGAAGCTCGGCATCTTTCTCGATCCGATCGCCGACAAGATCATGATCGCGTCGGTGGTGCTGATGCTGGTCGCGACGCGCGACATCGCGGGCTGGTCGCTGATCGCCGGCATCATCATCCTGCTGCGCGAGATCGCCATTTCGGGCCTGCGGGAGTTCCTGGCCCAGCTACAGGTCTCGGTGCCGGTGTCGAAGCTGGCCAAATGGAAGACGACCTTGCAGCTCGTCTCGCTCGGCGGGCTGATCCTTGCCGGTGCCTTGCCCGCCTTTCCCTGGATCCAGACCTTCAGCATCGCTGCCCTCTGGGGCGCCGCGGTACTGACCCTGGTCACTGGCTGGGACTATCTGCGGGTCGGCCTGAAGCACATGGACTGAACGCCGTCATGGCGATCGACCTGCTTTATTTCTCCTGGGTGCGCGAAGCGATCGGCACCGGCAGTGAAACGGTGGACCCACCCGAAGGACTGGCGCGGGTCACGGATCTGATCGACTGGCTGGCGACGCGCAGCGACGGCCATGCCCAAGCCCTGGCCGATCGCGGCCGGCTGCGCGCCGCCGTGGACCAGGTTTTTGTCGGCCTCGATTCCCCGCTCGGGACTCCGCGCGAAGTGGCGATCTTCCCGCCGGTGACCGGGGGATGATCCGCGTCGCCGTCCAGCACGAGCCGATCGACCAGTCCGCCGAATTCGCTGCGATCACCGCGGCGGGCGTCGGCGGGATCGCCACCTTTGCCGGCGTGGTGCGCGCCGATGACGGCGTCACCACGCTGGAGCTCGAACATTATCCCGGGGCGACCGAAGCCGCGCTGCGCAGTCTCGCGGAGGAAGCGGCCGGCCGATGGGGCCTTGCCGCGGCAAGCGTGGTGCACCGGGTGGGCGTGATGCGACCGGGCGAGCTGGTGGTGTTCGTCGGCACGGCGGCGGCGCATCGCGGCGCGGCGCTCGAATCCTGCGCCTTCCTGATCGATCGCCTGAAGACCGAGGCGCCCTTCTGGAAGCGCGAGACGCGCGGTGACGAAGCGCGTTGGGTGGAACCGCGCGACGGCGACACGCATGCCGCCGCGCGATGGGACAAGCCCTAGCCCAGCTCAGCCCAGCTTGGGCAGCAGCACGCCGTTGACGACATGCACCACGCCGTTCGACTGGCGGACATCGGGCACTTCGACATAGCTCTTGTTGCCGTTGACGTCGGTGATCTGGATCGCGCCATTGAGATCGGTGACGGTCAGGGGCTCGCCCTCGACGGTGGTCAGCTTCGCGGTGCCGCCGCCGGCGGTCATCTGCTGCTTGAGCTGCTCGAGCGTGATCGCGCCGGGCACGACATGATAGCTGAGCACCTTGACCAGCGTGGCCTTGTTCTCGGGCTTCATCAGCGTGTCGACGGTGCCGGGCGCGAGCCGGCCGAATGCGTCATTGGTCGGCGCGAACACGGTGAAGGGGCCAGGGCCAGCCAGAGTCGCGTCGAGGCCAGCTGCCTTCGCGGCGCTGACCAGGGTGGTCAGGTTCGGCGCGGCGGCGGCGTTTTCCGGGATCGGCTTGGCCGCGTCCATCGCGGCGCCGCCGACGGCGGGGTTCGGAGCCGCCTCGGCCGCGGGAGCTGCCGGCGCGGCGGGGGCAGGGGCCGCCTGAGGGGGACGCGCTCCAGCGGACGCGACCATCAACAGGCCGGATATCGCCACAACCGGAAGCTTGGTGGAAAATTTCATCAGTCTCTCCAGCTAATCGAATGCGCGCAGAGGTGACGCACAGGACAAGATACGGTCCGGCGGCTGATTGGTTTCACAAACCGCAGGCTACTGCGCCTCGGCAAGTACCTCCGCGAGCAGGTGGAAATCCTTTTCGCGGGGGGAGGCACGGCGCCACACCAGCGCGATACGGCGTGCAGGATTTGCGGCATCCAGTGGCCGTGCGGTGAGTCCCGTATGGTCGAGGATGCCCGCCTTCAGCGCCATCTCGGGCAGCAACGTCACGCCAAGCCCGTTGTCGACCATCTGGACGATGGTGTGCAGCGAGGTGCCCATCATCGTCGCCTCCGCGCGCAGCTCTGGCCGGTTGCAGGCCGCGAGGGCATGGTCCTTCAGGCAATGCCCGTCCTCGAGCAGCAACAGCCGGTCCTCATTGATGTCATCGGCATGCATTGCCCCGGTCGCGCTGCCGATCTCGCCTTCGGGGCCGGCGACGAACAGGCGGTCGTCGAACAGGAATTGCGACGCCACCTCGCCGCACGCATAGGGCAGGGCCAGCAGCACGCAGTCGGTGCGGCCATTGTGTAGCCCCTCGCACGCCGCCCCGCTCGGCTCCTCGCGCAGGAACAGCTTCAGGTCGGGATAGTCGCGGCGGAGCCGCGGCAGGATACGCGGCAGCATGAAGGGCGCGATGGTCGGGATCACGCTCATCCGCATCTCGCCCGACAGCGGCCGCCCGGCGGCGCGGGCCAGGTCGCCCAGTTCCTCCGCCTCGCGCAGCACCCGGCGCGCCTTGTCGGCGATCCGGTCGCCCAGCGGCGTGAAGCGCACCACGCGGCGGGTGCGCTCGACCAGGGTCACGCCGATCAGCGTCTCCAGCTCGCGGATGCCGGCGGACAGGGTCGACTGGGTAACGAAGCACGCATCCGCCGCCCGGCCGAAATGACCATGGTCCTTCAGCGCCACGAGATATTGCAGCTGTTTCAAGGTCGGCAGGTAAGTGGCCATAATCGCCTCAATCGATCAACACGGCCTAAATAACCTGTTGGATCGATCAAACGCCAGCCTTATATGCACTTCAGCACAGACGGCGAATCAATCGCCGCGTCGCGAGGATGCCGAAGGCCGACCCATTTCTTGAGGAGGCCAATATGCTTACTGTCGGTGACAAGCTCCCCGAATTCACCGTTCCCGTCCAGCAGGGCATCGACGCGCTCCCCGCCGGCGAGACGCTCAGCCAGGATGCGTTTCCGGGCCGCTGGAAGATCCTGTTCTACTGGCCGAAGGACTTCACCTTCGTCTGCCCGACCGAAATCGTGGGTTATGCCGCGCTCAAGGACGATTTCGCCGATCGCGACGCCGTGCTGATCGGCGCCTCGACCGACACCGCGCACGTCCACCTGGCCTGGCGCAAGTCGGATCCGGATCTGGCCGCTGCCGACTTCCCCTGGCTGGCGGACAATGGCGCTGTCCTCGCGTCGAAGCTCGGCATCCTCGATGCCAATGAGCATGTCGCGTATCGTGCGACCTTCATCATCGACCCGGACAATGTCATCCAGGCGGTGCAGGTCAACGGCCTGAACGTCGGCCGCAACCCCGCCGAGACGCTCCGCGTGCTCGACGCGCTGCAGACCGACGAGCTCTGCCCGTGCAACTGGAACAAGGGCGACGACGTCCTCCAGGTTGCCGCGTAATTGACGAACGTTGAAGGGGCGCGGGGCCAGCGGCTCCGCGCCCCTTCGCTTGATTGGAGTACATCATGTCGCTCAAGGAATTCGCCGCCACGCTGCCCGATTTCGCCAAGGATATCCGGCTGAATGTCGGCTCGCTGCTCAACGAAGCGCATCTGCCCGACCAGCAGAAATACGGCCTGCTGCTCACCTGCGCGCACGGCTCGGGCTACAAGCCTTTGGTCGATGCGACGGAGGCCGAAGTGGCCGACAAGCTTTCGCCCGAGGCAGCCAATGCGGCCCGCGCGGCGGCGGCGGTGATGGCGATGAACAATGTCTATTACCGGTTCACGCATCTCGCCGGGAACAAGGAATATCTCACCATGCCGGCCAAGCTGCGCATGAACGTGATCGGCGCGCCGGGCATCGACAAGGTCGATTTCGAGCTGTTCAGCCTCGCCGTCTCGGCGATGAATGGCTGCGGCATGTGTATCGACGCGCATGAGAATGTGCTGAAGAAAGCTGGCGCCACCGCCGAGGCGATCCAGACCGCCGTGCGTATCGGCGCGGTGATGACGGCGGTCGCGACCGTGCATGCAGCAGTGAACTGACTTCCCTATAAAGCCCCTCCCCTGAAGGGGAGGGGAGCAAGAAGTTACTTCATCACCGCCGCCCAGATCGTATAGGCGCTGGTCACCGTCAGCAGTCCGCCGACCATTGCCATCAGCAGCCGTGCCGGTACCCGCTTCGCCAGCAGCCCGCCGAACGGCGCCGCGATCAGCCCGCCGATCAGCAGGCCCACCGTCTGCAAGGTGAAGGCCGCGAACCCCATGGTCGCGATGAACGTCGCGGAGATGGTCGCGGTCAGGAAGAATTCCGATGTGTTGACCGTGCCGATCGTGCTGCGCGGGCTCGCGCCCTGAACCAGCAGGTTGGACGTCACCACCGGCCCCCAGCCGCCGCCGCCCGCCGCATCGAGGAAGCCGCCGACCAGGCCGAGCGGCTCGATGATCTTCGGCTCGCGCGGCTCGACCCGGCCACGCCAGGCACGAAAGAGCAGGTACAGGCCGATCGAGGCGAGATAGGCCATCACGAACGGCTTCGCGACCGCGGCATCGACATTGCTCAGCACATAGGCGCCGAGCGCCCCGCCGATGACGCCGGGGATGACGAGGCGGCGGAACAGCTTCCAGTTGACGTTCTTGTGGAAGATATGGCTCGCGCCCGATGCCGCGGTGGTGAAGGTCTCCACCGCATGCACGCTGGCGGAGGCGAGCGCGGGGGGTACGCCGAGAAAGCTCACCAGCAGCGTGTTGTTGATCACGCCAAAGGCCATGCCCAATGCCCCGTCGACCATCTGCGCGGCAAAGCCGACCGCGATATAGGGCAGCACGGTTTCCACGGTCGCGAGCGTTACGTCGAACATCAGGGCAAACTCTCCGACCGATTTGCGCCGAATTCGCCGTTCCTGCCAAATCCTACAAGCAAGATAGGGTTTATGCCTCGAAAGTTAGCGGCAGTCCGGTCCTTTAATTCGCCGTATTGAGCGCCTAGATACGGGCGCTGCAAAGGGGACGCGAGATGATGGAGCGATTGATCGCCTATCTCGATTCGATCAAGGCGCGCGATCCCGCGCCTCGGTCTCGACTGGAAATTCTGACCTATCCGGGCGTGTGGGCGCTTGCCTGGCACCGCGTCGCGCATCGCCTGTATGGCGCGCGATTCTATTTCCTCGCCCGGCTGGTGAATCATTTCTCGCGCGCCTTCACCGCGATCGACATCCATCCAGGCGCGAAGATCGGGCGCAATTTCTTCATCGATCACGGCTTCGTCGTGATCGGCGAGACGGCGGAGATCGGCGACAACGTCACCATCTATCAATGCGTCACGCTGGGCGGCACCAGCCCCGACAATGGCGTTGCGGGCAAGCGCCATCCGACCATCATGGAGGGCGCGATCATCGGATCTGGCGCTCAGGTGCTCGGGCCGATCACCGTTGGCCGCGGCTCGCGCATCGGCGCGAACGCGGTGGTCACGCGCGACGTGGCCGAAGGCGCGGTCATGGTCGGGATCCCCGCGCGCGCGACGATGATCGAGGGCGGGCAGAAACCGCAGGAATTCCTCGCTTACGGCACGCCGTGCAAGGACATGTTCGATCCGCAGACCCAAAAGCTGGAACTGCTGCGCTGCGAACTGGAGACCATGCGCAAGCGGCTCGATGCGCTGCTCGCCGAGTCCGAACCCAAGCGCAAGAACGTGCGCGATCGTGCCTGACGGGCAGGGCGCAAAGGCCTGATGGGGACGGTAACCCCTTTTCCGCTGCCGCAGGGACGCGCCGGCCAGGTCGGCTTCGAACGCCTCGAACTCACTCGTATCCTCGATCTCTATGGCCGGATGGTCGCCGCCGGCCATTGGCGCGACTATGCGATCGAACTGGGCAGCGACGCCGCGATCTTCGCTGCCTTCCGCCGCGCGGCCGAGCGGCCGGAATACCGCATCCAGAAACATCCCGCCCAGCGCAACCGCCAGGGCATGTGGTCGCTGGTCAACGAAGCGGGTGTCGTCTTGAAGCGCGGGCACGAACTCGCGCCCGTGCTGGCACCGCTGGAGCGCCGGCTGATGAAGCTCGTGGATCTGTAAAAAAGAACCCCGGCGGCCCAAGGGCTGCCGGGGGCAGTTTGGCTTGGCAGGTTCTTGCGTCAGGCGGTGGCCATTGCCCCGACTGGCGGAAGTTTTTCACTCAGGCTGCCCAGCGTGCCGACGACGAGCCGGCGCATCGGGTGCCAGAAGGCGGAGAGCGTCAGCAGCGCCGAGCCGATCACCAGCGCGGTGAAGGCCCAGGCCAGTTCTACCGCGCCCGCCGTAAGGAACAGCGAGTACATCGCGTACAGGACATAGGCGAGGCTGGAGACCAGCAGCGCGCGACGGTCGACCGCGAGCGCGACGAAGGCGAAGACGAGGTAGAGCACGAGCACGATCGCCGCGATGTCGAGCGTGATGGTCTCGTTGAACACGCCGAGCATGTGGAACACCGGATGCGCGATCAGCGGTGCAGCGGCGAGATGCAGCCAGAAGGCGACGTCCGAGCGGCGCGTGCGGCGCTCCCGGTCCGACATGTCCCACCACATTGCGAGCGCGAACACGGCAAGGCCGCCGGCGAGCAGGATCGGATAGATCGCGTCCTTCGCCGCCGGAATCGCCGCGAGTGTCAGCGCCACCGCGACCGCGACCAGGGCGGCCGCGCCGGCCGCGACGGTGATCGGCACCATGAAGCGCTTCCAGTGCACCCATGCCGCGCCGGCGGCGACCAGGCCGATGCCGGCGCCGATCACTGCATTGGTACGGTCCGAGAGGTCCGGGTCGATTTCCACCATGACGCCGATCAGGGTCGCGGCGACGCCGCCGACAAAGGCGATCAGCAGCAGGATGCTGGGCAGGGCCATGCGGCGCTGCCGGGTGAAATATTCCGCGAGCCCCCACGCGGCGATGGCAACGAGTGCGCCGGCGAGCGGCTTGAAGACCGACTGACCGATCCAGGCCAGCGCGACGAGCACGAGCCCGACCGCGATGGCGACGAAGATGTCGTTGAACCCGCTGAGAAGCTTGAAATGCTCCTCGTCCACCGCCGGTGCCGAATGGCTCCGGGCGACATGGCTGCGCAGGGCCGCGGCAGCTTCGCGGGAGATGGCCCCCGCCGCTACCGCGTCATCAAGATCGCTCTCGCTGTACATGGCATTCCTCCTGTTGTTGCGGGAGGAATATCACGAGTGTATTGCCATGGCAATACAGTGCTACAGCTCAGCCGCCCTGAAGCTTCCTCAGGATCGACATGGCCTGTTCGCCACCGGATTGCGGGGTCATCTCGCCGGTGCGATCGACGATCTCGCTCCAGTGCGCCGCGATGCCTTCGGGGCTGAGCTCGTCGCCGGTCAGCAGCTTGCCCTGGGTCAGGGTGACATAGGCCGCCTGGAACACGCCCGCGCCCGCGCCGACGATCATGTTGGTCGGCGCATCCTCGGACACGAGATAGAGCGCGGCGGGAACGACCTTTTCCGGGGCGAAGGCCTGGAAGGCCTCGGGCGGAAACAGGTCCTCGGTCATGCGCGTGCCTGCGGTCGGGGCGATCGTGTTGACCTTGATGTTGTTCTTGGCGCCTTCGAGATAAAGCGTCTTGGCGAAGCCGGCGAGGCCGAGCTTGGCGGCGCCGTAATTGGTCTGGCCGAAATTGCCGTACAGTCCGGTTGACGAGGCGGTCATCAGGATGCGGCCGTAATTCTGCTCGCGCATCGTCTCCCACACGGCCTTGGTGACATTGGCGGAACCGATCAGGTGGACGTCGACGACGAACTTGAAATCGGCCGGCTCCATCTTCGCGAAGCTCTTGTCGCGCAGCACGCCGGCATTGTTGAGCAGGACGTGGACGCCGCCCCATTTCTCCTTCGTCTTGGCGACGAGTTCGACCATGTGATCATATTCGGTGACGCTGCCGCCATCGGACATGGCTTCGCCGCCGGCCGCCTCGATCTCGGCGACGACCTTCAGCGCTGCGTCGGAATGGCCGGTGCCGTCGCGCGACCCGCCCAGATCGTTGACGACGACCTTTGCGCCGCGCTTCGCCAGTTCGAGCGCATAGGCGCGGCCCAGGCCGCCGCCTGCGCCGGTGACGATCGCGACACGGTCCTTGAAACTGATGGTCATGCGGGCGCTCCCAAAGATGATGGAGCGCTTCCTATTCTATCGCACCGTCAAGGCAAGTGGTGGCGGGCGCTTCCTAGCGCCCGCCCGACATATCAGCGTCCGCCGCGCTGCATGCACTTGTCGAACTGGCCGCGCTTGCAGATCGGGTATTTCGCCAGCGGCGGGGGCGCGGGGAAGGCCTGGTCGGGCGAAGGCGCCTGGACGAAGGTCGGCTTCACGCCCGGCTGCGGCGTGCCCGACAATGCCGGCTGGCTGGGCTGATAGCCGCCGACCGGATCGGGTGTCGTCGCCGCATCGGTGGTGGCTGCCGTCTGCGGGGCGGGCGTTTCCTGCGCCACCGCCGGCATTGCGACCGCAAGAGCGGCCAAGAGCATGAGTTTCATCACTGTCTCCTGCATTTTCAAGCGCAGGCTGTCGCCCACGCCCGCCCCAAACGCGCGGGCGGGCGCATGGCTCCACTGTTTCGCACCCGATTCGACGCTGGCCTAGGCCCCCGAATCCAGTGCGTAGCCGGCAGACCGGACGGTCCGGATAATATCCGGACGGTTCGTCCCATTAATCGCCTTGCGCAGGCGGCGGATGTGCACGTCGACAGTGCGCGATTCGATGTCCGAATCATGCCCCCACACCGCATCGAGCAGGCGCTCGCGCGAGAAGACCCAGCCCGGATGCTCGAGGAAATGCTTGAGCAGGCGGAACTCGGTCGGGCCGAGCGGCACGACTTCGCCCGCGCGGCGGACCTTGTGGCCGACCGTGTCCATCTCGACATCACCATAGGTGAGCTGCTCGCCCGCCAGCGCCGGCCGCACGCGGCGCAGCACCGCGCCGACCCGCGCCACCAGCTCGCGCGGCGAGAAGGGCTTGGTCACATAATCGTCGGCGCCGGTCTCGAGCCCGCGCACACGATCCTCTTCCTCGCCGCGTGCGGTGAGCATGATGATCGGCACGTTCGCCGTCTCGGGCATGCGGCGCAGGCGGCGGCACACTTCGATCCCCGAAAGCCCCTCGACCATCCAGTCGAGCAGCACGATATCGGGGGTCTGTTCCTTGGCGAGCAGCAGGGCTTCCTCGCCATCCGGGGTCTGCTTGACCTCGAAATCCTCGCGCTTGAAATGATAGATCAGGAGTTCGGCAAGCGCCGCATCATCCTCTACCAGCAGCATTTTCGCTCGGGCCATCGGTCTTGCTCCTTCAGATCGTTTCGATCGTCGCGCGGTCACGCTCGGCCATGTGCGTGCCCGTTGCGGCATAATATACCATTTCGGCAACATTGGTCGCGTGGTCGCCGACACGCTCCAGATTCTTGGCAATGAACAGCAGGTGGGCGACCTGGCCGATCGTCTTCGGGTTCTCCATCATGTGCGTCACGAGCACCCGGAAGAGACTGTTGTAGAAATCGTCGACTGCCTTGTCGCGCTCGCACACCGAGACCGCAGCCTCGGCATCGCGCGCGGCAAAGGCGTCGAGCACGTCATGGACGAGGGCGGCGGCGAGCGTGGCCATCGCCGGCAGCACCGATAGCGGCTCGATCTCGCCATGGCTGTCGATCAGCGGCACGCGCTTGGCGATGTTCTTGGCGTAATCGCCGATCCGCTCGACCACGCCGGCAATCTTCAGCGCCGCGACTACCTCGCGCAGGTCGACCGCCATCGGCGCGCGCAGCGCAATGATGCGCACGGCAAGCTGCTCGACCTGCATTTCCAGCGCGTCGATCTTCTTGTCGTCGGCGACGATCTTCGCGGCGCCTTCCAGGTCGTGCCGCTGCAGCGCCTCGATCGCCGAGCCGATCGCCTGTTCGGCGAGCCCGCCCATCTCCGCGATCAGGCCGCGGAGCTGCCCGATATCGTCGTCGAAAGCCTTTACCGTATGTTCGCTCACTGAATATGTCCCGTGGCTCAGCCGTACCGGCCGGTGATATAGTCCCTGGTGCGCTCCTCGCGCGGGTTGGTGAAGATGTCGGACGTCGCACCATATTCGATCAGCGTGCCGAGATGGAAAAACGCCGTGCGCTGCGACACGCGCGCCGCCTGCTGCATGTTGTGCGTCACGATCACGATGGCGTAGCGGCCCTTCAATTCGTGGATCAGCTCCTCGATCTTGGCGGTGGCGATCGGATCGAGCGCCGAGCAGGGCTCGTCCATCAGGATCACTTCTGGGTCGACGGCGATGGCGCGGGCGATGCACAGCCGCTGCTGCTGGCCGCCCGATAGCGCCGTGCCGCTGTCCTGCAGCCGGTCCTTCACTTCCTCCCACAGGCCGGCGCGCTTCAGCGACTGCTCGACGATGCCGGTAAGCTGGCTCTTGTTCGATGCGAGGCCGTGGATGCGCGGGCCATAGGCCACATTCTCGAAGATCGACTTGGGGAAGGGGTTGGGTTTCTGGAACACCATGCCGACCCGGGCGCGAAGCTGCACCACGTCCATTTCGGGCGCATAGATGTCCTCGCCGTCAAGCCGGATGTCGCCGGTCACCTTCGCGCTGGCGACGGTGTCATTCATCCGGTTGAGCGTGCGCAGGAAGGTCGATTTGCCGCAGCCCGACGGGCCGATGAACGCCGTCACGAGATCCTGGTCGATGTCGATCGACACGTCGTTGATCGCCTGCTTCTTGCCGTAGAAGACGTTGACGTGGTTGGCCGTCATCTTGAGATGTTGAGTCATTACCAGCGGGTCTCGAATTTGTTGCGGAGGTAGATCGCGACGCCGTTCATCGCGAGCAGGAAGACGAGCAGCACGATGATCGCCGCGCTGGTCTTCTCGACGAAACCGCGATTGACCTGATCGGACCAGAGGAAGATCTGCACCGGCAGCACCGTCGCGGGATCGGTCAGCCGGTCGGGCGGGGAAGCGATGAAGGCGCGCATGCCGATCATCAGCAGCGGCGCGGTCTCGCCGAGCGCGCGCGCCATGCCGATGATCGTGCCGGTCAGGATGCCGGGCAAAGCGAGCGGCAGCACATGGTGGAACACCACCTGCACCGGCGAGGCGCCGACCGCGAGCGCGGCATCGCGGATCGAGGGCGGCACGCTCTTGATCGCGTTGCGCCCGGCGATGACGATCACCGGCATCGTCATCAGCGCAAGCGTGAGGCCCCCGACCATCGCCGCCGAGCGCGGCAGATGGAAGGTGTTGAGGAACACTGCCAGGCTAAGCAGGCCGAAGATGATCGACGGCACCGCCGCAAGGTTGTTGATCGAGACTTCGATCAGGTCGGTCCAGCGATTCTGCGGCGCATATTCCTCGAGATAGAGCGCGGAGAGCACGCCGATCGGGAAGGCCAGCAACAGGGTGACGATCATCGTGTAGATCGATCCCTTCAGCGCGCCCCAGATGCCGACCATGGTCGGGTCGGTCGAATCCGCTTCGCGCAGGAAGGACAGGTTGAAGCCGGTGGTCAGCACACCGGCCGCCTTCAGCTTCGCCACCTGCGCCTCGGCCTCGGGGAATCCTTCACCCTTGGCGGCGATGTCGATCGCGTCCGAGGCGGGCACCGCGATCGTCGCCCGGCCGCGCAGCAGCGTCGGATCGGCCTTCACTGCGGCGCGGACACTCAACCATGCGCCGTCGGAGATCAGCCGGTCGCCGTCCTTGCCGAAGGCGGCGATCGCCGCGCCATCGGTCGCGCCCTGAATGCCGGCCCCGGCCAGCGCCAGGTCGGCACCCGGACCCGACAGCCGCGTCGCATCAAGCGTCAGGCCGGCTTTGGGAAAGTCGACCGGCAGCTTGATCTCGGTGCGGCTGAAGCCGCCAATGCCATTCGCCAGCATCGTGGCGAGCAGGAAGACGAGGAAGCCCGCCGACAGCAGCACGGCCGCGAGCCCGAGCAGCTTGAACCGGCGTTCGGACCGATAGCGGCGGCGGATGCGGCGCTGCATTGCCTCGGCACGCCAGTCGGTCGGTGCCTTTTCGGGCTGGAGACTATTCATTCATAGGCCTCCCGATACCGTTTCACGACCGTGAGCGCGACGATGTTGAGCAACAGCGTCACGATGAATAGCGTCAGTCCCAGCGCAAAGGCGGCGAGCGTCTTGGGGCTGTCGAACTCGGCCTCGCCGGTCAGCAGGTCGACGATCTGCTTGGTCACGGTCGTCGCGCTGGCGAAGGGGTTGAGCGTCATGGTGGCGACGCCCGAGGCGGCCATCACCACGATCATCGTCTCGCCGATCGCCCGGCTGACCGCAAGCAGGACGCCGCCGACAACGCCGGGCAGCGCGGCGGGCAACAGCACCCGGCGGATCGTCTCGGACGAGGTCGCGCCCATGGCGAGGCTGCCGTCGCGCATCGAGGAGGGCACGGCCGCGATCGAATCGTCGGCCATGGAGGAGACGAAGGGGATGATCATCACCCCCATCACCAGACCGGCAGCGAGCGCGCTTTCCGACGACGCCCAGGTCACGCCGAGCGACACGGCGAGATCGCGCACCGCGGGCGCCACGGTCAACGCGGCGAAATAGCCGTAAACGACGGTCGGCACGCCCGCCAGGATCTCGAGGGTCGGCTTCATCCAGGCGCGCACGCGCGGCGCGGCATATTGAGTCAGATAGATCGCGCTCATCAGCCCGAACGGGATCGCAACGATCATCGCGATCACCGCGCCGATGAAGAAAGTGCCCCAGAACAAGGGCACCGCGCCGAGCGCCGAGCCGGGATCGTTGGCCGGGATCACCTGCGGGCTCCAGTGCGTGCCGAACAGGAAATCGCCGATCGGCACCATGCGGAAGAAGCGCGCCGATTCGAACAGCAGCGACGCGACGATGCCGAGCGTCGTCAGGATCGCGATCAGCGATGCGGCGAGCAGCAGCACCATCACCACCCGCTCGATCTGGGTCCGCGCGCGAAAGGCCGGGCGAATGCGCGTAAAGGCCCAGGCGCCTGCCGCGAACGCCAGCAGCAGGGCGGCGGCGCTGCCGATCCAGTCATAACGCTTCTGCGCCGAGGCATAGGCCGGCGCGAGCGTTTGCGAGAGCGGGTTGAAGGTACCGAAGCTCCGCCCGGCGGCGAGATTGCGCGCCTCGGACAGGACCGACGCGCGCTCGAACCGGTTGGCCGGCAATTGCGCCGCGGCGGGCGTTTCCAGCACCGCGTCAGTGACGAGCGCCGGGGACACCGACGACCAGATCGCGAGAAACAGGGCGGCCGGCAGCACCGTCCACATCGCGACATAGGTGCCATGATGCGACGGCAGCGAACTGAACCGCGCGCTGCTGTCGCGCCGGAAGCTCACGGCGCGGACGCGCGCGGTCAGCCAGCCGATCAGCCCCAGCCCGGCGATCAGGAAAAGAAGGGCAAGGGCCGACATCTAGTGGAGCTTGCTCGGGTCGAGCAGAGTCTCGTGCTTGATGATCGATACCGATTGCGCGCGAACCTCTGGCGGGGAGGCAATCAGCCCGCGCCTCACCAGTGGTCCGCTCGGGTTCCACAGCTTCGAATATTCGACGAGGAAGCGGCGCAGGCCGGGGATCGCGTTGAGGTGCGCCTTCTTGACGTACAGGAACAACGGACGCGATCCGGGATAGCGATCCTGCGCGATCGTCTCATAGGTCGGTTCGATGCCGTTCAGCGGCACGCCGTTCACCTCGTCGCGATTTTCCTCGAGATAGGAATAGCCGAAGATGCCGATCGCGCTCGGGTTGGACTGCAGCTTCTGGACGATCAGATTGTCGTTCTCGCCGGCATCGATATAGGCGCCGTCCTCGCGCACCCGGCTGCAGACCTTGTCGTAAGCGTCCTTGTCCGTCTCTTTCAGCGGCTTCATCGCGGGTATCGCGGTTTCGCAGCCCTTGTTGAGGATCAGCTCGGTCAGCGCATCGCGCGTGCCGCTGGTTGCGGGCGGACCGTAGATCTGGATCGGCGTCGCCGGCAGCGCCGGATTCACCTCGCGCCAGGTGCGCGCGCTGTTCTTCGCTCCCATCGGGCTGGCCGCCATCGCCTTGAACAGGTCGACCGGGGTCAGCTGGAATTTGGGGCCATTGTTTGCCTCGGCAAAGGCGATGCCGTCGAGCCCGACCTGGATTTCCAGCAGGTCGCCGGCACCGTTCGCCTTGCAGGTCGCATATTCGGACGCCTTCATGCGGCGTGATGCCGCCTCGATATCGGGATGCGCGGCGCCGATGCCGGCGCAGAACAGCTTCATGCCCGCGCCCGTGCCGGTCGATTCGATCACCGGCGTCCGGGCGTTGGGGCTCGAGTTGATGAATTGCTCGGCCACCAGGGTGGTGAAGGGAAAGACGGTCGACGATCCCACCGCCCTGATCTGATCGCGCGAACCCGCGCCGCCGCCATTCGCCTGGTCCTCACAGGCCGAGAGGGCGAGCGCGCTGAGAGCGAGAATCAGGGTGGTCCGTGTCACGTGGAGCGTTTCCTCGGGAGCAATTCCTGAGTCGCGCTAGCAGCGCGATCAACGCGCCTGTGTGACAGTTGCGTTACCGTTTGATGACACCCGCTCCGTGAGCGGGAAGCAGCACGGTCACGGTAGTGCCCTTGCCGACGATACTGGCGATATCGAGGCGTCCGCGATGCCGCTCGACGATATGCTTGACGATCGCCAGACCCAGGCCGGTGCCGCCCGCCGCGCGGCTGCGCCCGGCGTCGACCCGGTAGAATCGTTCGGTCAGCCGGGGGATATGCTCGGGCGCGATGCCGTCGCCTTCATCGGCCACGCTGATCCGCACCATGCCCGTCTGGTCGCGCCACAGCCGGACCGACACCGGTGCGCCGGGCCGGCCATATTTGATCGCATTGCCGATCAGATTGTGGAGCACCTGGCTCAGCTGCGCGCGGTCGCCGGCGACGGCCGGCACGTCCGCGGCGATATCCGCCACGATCTCGTTGCCGCGCGCATCGCGCGCGTCGAGCAGTTCAGTCCGCACTTCGCCGATCAGATCGCGCAGGTCGACCGCGCTGTCCGGCAGCCGGTATTTCTCCGCCTCGATCCGGCTGAGCGAGATCAGATCCTCGACCAGCCGCTGCATCCGCCGCGATTCGTCGAACATGATCTTCAGGAAGCGGCTGCGCACGGCCCTGTCGGCGCCGGCCTCTTCCTCGAGGGTTTCGATATAGCCGAGGATCGAGGCGAGTGGCGTGCGAAGTTCGTGGCTGGCATTGGCGACGAAATCGACGCGCATGCGCTCGGCGGCATAATTTCCCGTCTGGTCGATCAGATGGACGATGCGCTGGCCGCCCGCGGCGCGCCCGACATGCATTTGCCAACGCTGATCGAGCGTGCCGAGCCCGACCAGGTCGATCGGTCCCTGCGGCACGCTGCCGGCCGGGCCGGCAAGCCGTTCCGCGGCGGCAGGATGACGGATCGCAAGGCGTACATCCTCGCCCACGATATGTCCGCCAAGCAGCGCACGCGCCGACATGTTCGCATGAGTGACGCGGCCCTGGTTGATGATCAGCACCGGCTCGACGACCGCCTCGATCACCTCGATGATCTCCGGCACTGCGGGGGCCGTCGGGTCGGTCTTGGCGTTCGATGCCTCGGTCGTTTCGTCGCCCGCGCCGGCCGCGAGCAATGCGGCGGCGATGCCGCCGACCAGGGTGACGAGCGTCGCCGGGACGTCCGACGAGATCAACAACACCGCGCCCGCCGCGACGATGGCGATGACGATGGCAGTGACTGTACGATGGCCGAACCCGGTGAGCATTGTCGCTCCTCTACCCATTCCTCTCCGGCCCGGCCAGCCTTGCTCGCCGCGTCATTCGGTCATGCGCGATGGCGGCGCGGTCATGTTGGCGTCATCCAGCTTTCACCGGGCAGGCTTACCTCACTCACGGCGCGGCGACGACTCGCGCCCGGAGGGACGCGGCAATGCAGCTATCAGCGATGCCGCCCAAGCCGCGCTTTGCGCGAGACGCGATCCGATGAACGAGATCCCCTCCTTTCGACGCCGTAACGTCGCGCTCAGTGAAGAGATCGCGCTGCGCGAGGGGCTGAGCCGCTTCATCGGAAATCGCCTGCGCGACCAGGATGCGCGCGAGGACATCGTCCAGGAAACCTATCTGCGCTATTATGTCTATGCCGAGCGCCGATCGGTCGCGAACGTGGCGGCGCTGTGTTACGCGATCGCGCGCAACCTGATGCATGATCATTTTCGCCGCATGCGCGCGGCACCGCCCTCGGCGGCGCTGTGCGATACGATTGCTTGCGACTATCCGCGCGCGGATTCGGTGCTCGATTACCGGCAGCGGGTGACGATTCTCGTCCAGGCGTTGCGCGCGATGCCGCCGCTGCGCCGCGAAATCTTTCTGCGCCGCCGGTTGGACGACATGCCGATCGCGATCATCGCCGCCGACCTGGAGATGAGTCGCGCCGCGATCGAGAAGCATTGCACGCGCGCGGTTGCCGATCTGCGTTTCGCGCTAGAACAGCGGGGCCTGCCGGCCGGGGCGCGGCCGTAACCTGACTCGCCGGCGGCGCGACATGCCGCGCCGCGCGAGAAATCTCTGTCCGGATCGTCGCGCTTTTCCGTCTTCTCCTGTGAGGACGCGCGGTGCCGGTGCCCAGCGACCATGAGAATTTCCAGACTCGCCTTCCGCGACATTTTCGACCGCGGAAGTGAGTGCGTGCGGTGTGCGTATCACCTTTCTGCAACGGGAGATTGTATGGGAAGCCTATTTCAAACGGCATGCGGATCGCATGACAAAAGGTCGCGAGGGCGCATCGCTGCCTCGCCGGTTCGGGCCTGGTTGGGCGCAGCCATCGGGGCTTTCATGCTGCTGAACGCCGGATCGGCACTGGCGCAGGGATGGCCGGCGCCGGTCGCGCCGCTGCCGGCACTGGCAACGGCGCTGGACAAGCGGTTTCAGCCCGCGGTCGATTTCGATACGGACGTCTGCTTCAACGTTTCGGCCGTCAACAGTTCGGGCGGCATCAGCGCGGGCGCTTCCACCTACGCCACCCGGCCGCCGGCGTCGTGCCGCAACGCCAATTACCTCAGCCAGAGCAACGTGTATTCGCGAAGCCGCTGCAACAACGGCTTTTGCGCGCGTGTCTACAGCTATTTCTGGCAGTCGGACTTTTCGCACGCCTATGATTGGGAATCGGTTATCGTCTGGACCACCGACCAGGGCACCGGCAGCACCGTGGTGGGTGTCACGCGCGGCGATCATGGCGGGTGGGACACCCGCGCCACGAGCGGCGGCCAGCTGCGCTTCGTCAGCGATTCCAGCGGCCAGCACGTCAAGATGGTCTATCATTACGAGACCTGGGGCTTTTCCCATCTCTGGCGCTTCTCCAAGACCGATAATGGCGACGAGCCGCCCGAGAACGGCACGGGCAGCTGGGTGATCCAGCCGCTGGTGAGCTGGAAGGGCTATCCCTCGATCAGCGTCCGCGACACCGTGTCGAACTTTAATTTCGCCGGCACGAATTTCGACAACAAGGAGTCCCGCTTCTCAGGCGTCCTGGCGGCTGCGTTAAACACGAGCATCACGCCGGGGTTCAATCCCAACCTCGATTCCGGCACCGATTCCCCGGGCTGCCCGTCCGGATCGACCATCTGCTAACCTGGTTCGCCCCGCGCTGGATCCGGCGCGGGGCGGATCCGTCCAGGCTCCACCGGAGTTCGCATGCCACAGGACAACGAGAAGTCGAAGCGGGGATGGTTGCCTGGATATGGGCTGATCGCGGCCGTGCTCGCGGTTGCGGTCTTCTGGTGCGTCCGACAGGCTTTCGAGACCAGCCGGGCGCCGGCGCCCGAAGGTGTCGTCGTGGTCCAGGCGCCGACTCCGGCGCCCGGCATTGCCGCGCCGTCATCAAGGGCAGTTCAGGCGCATGGGCCAGATCTTCCCGCGGCGCGCGAGATAGCGGTCGCGCATGTGCGCCAGGCCTATCCCAGGCTTTTGGATGTGGCGCTGGGATGCAGCGTCGACGAGTGCGCGCTGACGGCAACGATTCCGCCTCCGACCGGCGATGACGATGTGAAAAAGCGGGAGGAGCTGTTGCTCGGCGGGCTCGCGGCCACCCTCAGTGCCGATGGATACAGGATGCTCGGGCCGGTTCGGATGGACGAGATCGACGACAGTAAATTCCGTATTCGGGCATCGATACCGCTGGAGGCGAAACCGGCGGGACACATCGGACAAGGCTCGTAGTTCCAACGGGCCTCGGCTTGATGCGAAGGCCGGGCTGATAGTCCGGGTCATGCGTCACTGCGGCGATCAGGAAGGTGTGCCGGAGCAGCCGGATCGACGAGATGGGCACGCGACGCCGCGGGTTCGAAGGGGTCGGCGAAATATTGCGTTTCCCGGGCGACCAGGCCCTTGTCGAACTCCATGATACTGACGGCATAGGAGGGAATGCCATCATAGCTGAGCATGAATTCCGTAACCCATAGATCCCCGTCGCCGACGATCCGGTTGACGGTGAATCGTTTCCTGTTCGGCTGAAGATACCGGCTCTCCCGGATATTGCGCCGACCGCGAATGCGCTCGCCCGATTGGGGATAATGCAGCACCGCGTCTTCGTGATAGATATCGTGCTCGGCCTCGAAATCGCCGGCGTCCGAAGCCTCCCAATGGCGCTCCAGCGCGAGGCGCAGGCTTCGATCCGTCATCTCAAACTCCCCTGTGCTCTTGGCGGCCAGCTGAGAGATGTGGGCGCAATACCGGCGTGACTCAATCCTGTCGGGAAAGCGTGGACGGTGTGGAATCGGCCGGCCCGGATGCCGTATCGTAGGGTACGAAGCTGGTATAAACCGGTTGGGACACGGAGGACTCTGCATGGCAGCCTGGATCGCCTACAATCTTCTCGCAGGCGTGGTCGCCTATTTGTGCGGCGCGATTCCTACGGGATATTGGCTGGGGAAGCTGCTTCGGGGCATCGATATTCGAGAACATGGTTCCGGATCGACGGGTGCCACGAATGTCCTGCGAACCCTGGGCAAAGCGCCGGCCCTGGCCGCGTTGGTGATCGACCTGCTCAAGGGCTTCGCCGCCGTCGCCTTTGGCTATTGGTTCTATTCGTTGTCGGCGGTCATGGCCGCCAAGCCGCCCGTTATCGACATGAGCGCGTGGCTGCCCTGGGCGATCATGGCCGTGGCGCTGTTCGCCATTGTCGGACACAGCCGGTCAATCTTCATCCGCTTTACCGGTGGCAAGTCGGCGGCGACTGGCCTTGGCGTGCTGCTGGCCATTTCATGGCAAGTAGGGCTTGGTGCGGCGATCGTCTTCGCCGTCGTGCTGGCGCTGTCGCGGATTGTGTCGCTGAGCTCAATCCTGGCGGCACTTGCCGCATTCGTCCTCATGCAGGTGTTTCACCAGCCGGTGGCCTATATTCTTCTGGTGGCGACAGGCGCGGCGTACGTCATCTGGCGTCACCGGGCGAATATCGGCCGCCTTCTGGCGGGCACGGAGCCACGATTGGGCAGGCGGAAGCCGGTTTGAAAACGCGAAGCGGCTCGAGGAAATGTCTCGGGCTATAGCGGAAAAATCTGGTGATTCCGCTTGGCGATGGCGCGTCGGACGGGTGCTGCGAGAAGGAGCACCAGGATGACGATCATGGTATCCGCGATCCAGTCCTTGATGTCGCAATCGCGGTGCAGCGCCGGGATCGATTGCACCAGCTCGATCATCGCGCCGAAGAAGGACAGGCGTTCGGCGATCCGCAACAGCGGCGTCTGGAGATAGCCGGCAGCGGCGAGCGCGGCGAGCGTGCCGAAGGCCAGCATATGTTCGAACTTGTCGCCGAACTGATCGATCGGTGTGTGCGGCGGTTTGGGCAATACCGCCATGACCACCGCGAACAGCAACGCCCCCCAAAAGGCCAGCCGGGCCAGCATTTCGCGATCGATCAACGAGCCATCCTTTCAAGCGTGGGAATCAGGTCCGCATAGCTGTCGATGATCGCATCCGCACCCAGATCCTCCACAGGTCCCAGCAGGAAACCGAAGCTGACCGCAATGCCCGGCACCCCGGCATTTTTCGCTGCCTGGATGTCGTAGCTCGTATCGCCGACAAACGCCGCACGGCCGCCGCCGTGGCGCCGGATCATCTCGTCGATCGGAGCGCGGTGTGGCTTGGCGAAGCCCTTGCCCATGGTGTCGCCGCCGATCAGCGTATCGAAGCGGTCGCGCAGGCCGAGTTCGCTCAGCAGCTTTTCCGCTAAGCCTTCGAACTTGTTGGTGACGATGGCGGTCTTCACGCCCATCGCCCGCAATGCCTCGATCGCCTCGACCGCACCGGGGAAGGGGCGGCTCTCCACCGCGATATGCGCTTCGTAATAAGCGAGCAGCAGCTTGTAGAGGTGGCGGAACTCCTCCTCGCTGCACCCGCCGGTTGCCGCCAGCGTTCGCTCCAGCATGATCTTCGCGCCGGCGCCGATCATCGGCTTGACCTGTTCGATGGTCAGCGGCTCTCGCCCGGCCGCGGCCAGCGTATGGTTCACCGCCGCGCGCAGATCGCCGATCGTGTCCAGGAAGGTTCCGTCCAGGTCGAAACCGACGATATCGAATGAAAACTTCGTCATGGCAGCCGCGCCTGCCAGCGGCACTATGGAATTGGCAAGACAATCATGGCAGGGCCGGCCGGGTAATGCCGTTTTTTCGTTCCGGCTCGACGGAATAGGGTTCAGGTACCGTGACCAATCGACCCATCGCTGCCATCATCCTTGCCGCCGGCAAGGGCACGCGCATGAAATCCGACCTGCACAAGGTGCTCCATCCGATCGCCGGGCGGCCCATGCTGCTGCACCTGATCGACAGCGTGTCGGCGCTGAAGCCCGGCCGCACCGTGGTGGTGACCGGTGCCGGCCGCGAGCAGGTCGAGGCAGCGGTTTCGCCGCTCGGCGTGATGACCGTGGTGCAGGGCGAGCAGCTCGGCACCGGCCATGCCGTGCATCAGGCCGAGGAAGCGATAGGGGGTTTCGCCGGCGATATCCTGATCCTCTATGGCGACGTGCCGCTCGTCACCACTGCGACGATGGCGCGGATGCTCGAACGCCTGCACGGCGCCGATCAGCCGGCGACGGTGGTGCTCGGCTTCCGCCCCGCCGATCCGGCCGCTTATGGCCGGGTGATCGCCGATGGCGATGGCCGCATCGAGAAGATGGTCGAGTATAAGGACGCGACCCCCGTGGAGCGCGCCGAGACCTTGTGCAATTCCGGGCTGATGGCCGTGCGCGGGGAGGATCTGTTCGCGCTGCTCGCTCTGGTCGGCAACGACAATGCCGCGGGCGAATTCTATCTGCCCGATATCGTGATGCTCGCAGCCGAGGATGGGCGCGCCTCGGCGGTAATCGAGACGGATGCGGCCGAGGTGGCCGGCGTCAACAGCCGGGGCGAGCTGGCCGCGGTCGAGGCGAGCTGGCAGCATAGCCGCCGCGCGCGCGCCATGGCCGAAGGCGCGACCCTGATCGCGCCCGAGACGGTATGGTTCGCCTATGACACGCGGATCGGCCGCGATGTGGTGATCGAACCCAATGTGTTTTTCGGCCCCGGCACCAGCATCGCCGATGGCGCCACGATCCACGGCTTCAGCCATATCGAGGGCGCGACCGTAGGGCCCAAAGCCGAGGTCGGCCCGTTCGCCCGCCTGCGCCCCGGTGCGGTGATGGGCGAGAAGTCGAAGGTCGGCAATTTCGTCGAGATGAAGAAGGCGGTGCTCGGCGCCGGCGCGAAGGCCAGCCACCTGACCTATCTCGGCGATGCCGAGATCGGCGCGGGCGCGAACATCGGGGCGGGCACGATCACTTGCAATTATGACGGCTATTTCAAGTACAAGACCATCATCGGCGAGGGCGCGTTCATCGGATCGAACAGCGCGCTGGTCGCCCCGGTGACGATCGGCGCCGGCGCGATGGTCGGTGCCGGATCGGTCATCACCGCGGATGTCGAGGCCGATGCGCTGGTGGTCGCGCGCGCGAAACAGGAGGCCCGGCCGGGCCGGGCGAAGCGATTCCGCGAGGCGATGGCCGCGCGCAAAGCCGCGAAGACATGAGCGATCGTTATGCCGGCAAACCCTTTCTGAAGCTGCTCGATTGCTATGTGCTCGAGGCGATCGGCGCGCTCGACCCCGCATCGCAATCCATGATGACGGCGATGGAGCCGAAGCTGCAGGAAATCTACCAGCGGCCCGGCACCTGGCTGGAGATCGTCGAGGCGGAAATGGAGTTCCCCGAGACGATGCCGGATGAAATCCACCGGATCTGGGAAAAGGGGCGGCCTGCTTTTGTCGCGGCGAACGGCAGCGAGCCCGACCCGCTGATATTTACATGGACGTTCGTCGACACCAACTTCGCGAACTGAGCTCTGTCTAAAGGTACTCTCTATGTGCGGAATCGTCGGAATCGTCGGCAAGGACGCGGTCACGGACCGGCTCCTCGACGGGCTCAAGCGGCTCGAATATCGCGGCTATGATTCAGCCGGCATCGCGACCGTGCATGACGGCGTGATCGATCGCCGCCGCGCCTCGGGCAAGCTGGTCAATCTCGTGAATGTACTGGCCGAGGAACCGCTGCCGGGCCGGACCGGCATCGCGCATACCCGCTGGGCGACGCATGGCGGGCCGACCACCAACAACGCGCATCCACACGCGACGAACGAAGTTGCGCTGGTCCACAACGGCATCATCGAGAATTTCAAGGCGCTGCGCGACGAGCTGATCGCGCGGGGCCGCCATTTCGACAGCGAGACGGATACCGAAGTCGTCGCCCATCTGGTCAGCGAGAAGGTCGAAAACGGGATGAAGCCGGCCGAGGCGGTCGCCGAAGTGCTGCCGCGGCTGCACGGCGCCTTTGCGCTCGCCATCCTGTTCCGCCAGCATCCCGAACTGCTGATCGGCGCGCGCCTCGGCTCGCCGCTCGTCGTGGGCTATGGCGACGGGGAGACCTATCTTGGGTCCGACGCGCTCGCGCTCGCGCCGCTCACGCAGCGCATCTCCTATCTCGAGGAAGGCGACTGGGTCGTCATCACGCGCGAGGGCGCGCAAATCTACGACCGCGACAATGAGGCGGTGGAGCGGCCCATCACCATTTCGGGCGTCACCGGCGAGCTCGTGTCCAAGGGCAACCACCGGCATTACATGCTCAAGGAGATTTACGAGCAGCCGATCGTCGTCGCCCAGACCCTGCGCTCCTATCTCCAGCGCATGGAGGAGCGGGTCACGCTGCCGATCCCGGAATTCGACCTGAGCACGATCAAGCGAGTCACCATCGTCGCCTGCGGCACCAGCTTCTACGCCGGCATGGTCGCCAAATACTGGTTCGAGCAGTTCGCGCGCGTGCCGGTCGATCTCGATGTCGCATCGGAATTCCGCTACCGCGAACCGGTGATGGAGGAGGGCGGCCTTGCCCTCTTCATCAGCCAGTCGGGCGAGACGGCGGATACGCTCGCGGCGCTGCGTCACGCCCGGGCCGAAGGGCAGACGATCGCGGTGGTCGTCAACGTGCCGACCAGTTCGATGGCGCGCGAGGCCGACCTGTTGCTGCCGACTCACGCCGGGCCGGAGATCGGCGTGGCCTCGACCAAGGCCTTTACCTGCCAGCTCGCGGTGCTTGCCGCGTTCGCCGCCAATCTGGCGCGCGCAAAGGGCAAGCTCGATGCGGCGGCCGAGAAGGCGATCGTCAAGCATCTTGCCGAAGCGCCCGCTGCGCTGAATGGGGCGCTCGCCTATGACGAGTCGATCGAGGCCATGGCGCATGTCATCGCTGGTGCGCGCGACGTGCTCTATCTGGGGCGCGGCACGGATTATCCACTCGCGCTGGAAGGCGCGCTGAAGCTCAAGGAAATCAGCTACATCCATGCCGAAGGCTATGCCGCAGGCGAGATGAAGCACGGCCCGATCGCGCTGATCGACGAAAATGTACCGGTGATCGTGATCGCCCCGTCGGGCCCGTTGTTCGAGAAGACCGTGTCGAACATGCAGGAAGTACAGGCGCGCGGTGGCAAGGTCGTGCTGATCTCGGACTATGACGGTGTCGCCGCGGCCGGCGAGGGGTGCATGGCAACCATCACCATGCCCAAGGTCCACCCGCTGATCGCGCCGTTGGTCTATGCGGTGCCGGTGCAATTGCTCGCCTATCATGTGGCGGTGGCCAAGGGCACGGATGTCGACCAGCCGCGTAATCTCGCGAAATCGGTGACCGTCGAATAGAGGGACTCGTCCGCCAACCCACTGCTTCCCCGGCGAAGGCCGGGGTCCAGTTGGGGGACGATTATGGTTGGCGTTGCGCGCCGTTACATCAACCGTTCCAACTGGGCCCCGGCCTCCGCCGGGGAGGCAGAAGGGGAGGGCGCCGGCCTATCGCGCTACAACGACACCTTCCCGCGGAACACACTGACGCAGCGCCCGCAGACGCTGGCGCGTATGCCGTCGTCGGCACGCCAGGCGCGCAGCGACAGCCGGCTTTCCCGCCCCATCTCGACGCCCTGCACCGCCTCATAGGCAAGCGTCTCCTCGCCGGAGAGCGACAGGCGGAGCGCCGCCAGCGTGGCATTGGCGCTGCCCGTCGCCGGGTCCTCCCAGGTGCCGGCGAGGGGCGCGAACATCCGCGCGCGCACCCCCGCACCGGACAGCGCATAGAGGAAGATGGACAGCCGACCCTCAAGCTCGGGCCGTGCATCGGCCAGGCGCCGATAGGCGGCGATATCGGGTATGGCTTTGGCCAGCGCTTCCGGCTCGGCCGCGACGATCACGAAATCGACGCCGACGGTCGCGCGGGTCGGCGGATGCTCCGTCAGCACGATCGCTTCCCTGGGCAGGGAAAGACACGCGGCGATCTCCGCCGTCGGCAAGTCGCCCTTCAGGCTCAGCGGCTGCGGCGCATCGATCTCCGTGCCGCTGTCGCCCGTCAGGCGAACCTCGACCAGTCCGGCAATCTCCTCGAACCGCAAGATCGGCCCCGTCGCCAGCCCGAGTTGCGCCAGGACATAGGCCGTCCCGACATTGGGGTGGCCGGCAAAGGGCATCTCCGCCGTCCGGTTGAAGATGCGGACCTGCGCCGTATTGGCCGGGTCGGCCGGCGGCAAGACGAACGAAGTCTCGCTGTAATTCATCTCGGCCGCGAGCGCCTGCATGGTGGCGGTGTCGAGTCCGGCGGCGGCGGGGAACACCGCGAGCGGATTGCCGCCGAAACGCCGGTCCGTGAACACGTCCACGGTGCAATAGTCGTAGTCCGCCATGGGGAATCCCGTTCGTCGCTGTCGATGAAACCGCCGCTAGCCGGATTTCCCGATCTTGTCCTGGCTGCGAAGCGCGTTGCAGGCGCCATCCGAACCGCTATCCTCCGGCACGCCGCATCGAGGAATCACCATGAAACGCAAAAAGTTGTTGATCGGTGTTTCGGTGATCGCGTTGATCGCGGCGAGCGCGACCTTCTACGCGCTGCCGCTTGCCGCCGACCCGGTCGGCGCCAAGGATTGCGGGGATATCCTGCCACCGCTTCCCGCGCTGAAGGGCAATGCGGCCAACGTCCCCGAGCCGACCTGGGCGCAGCGCGGCGGCACTGTCAACGACGCGAGCTGCCTCAGCCGCACCCCGGTGGCGGGCGTGGTCGCGGTACGGCGCGAGCAGGACGTGGCCGGCGCGATCGCCTATGCCCGCGCGCATGGCCTAACCGTTTCGCCCGCAGGCATGAAGCACAGCATGGGCGGCCATGCCTTTCGCCGTGGCGGAGTGGTGCTCGACATGAAGGGCCTGAACCGCATCGCGCTCGACCCGGCGACGCAGACGGTCACGGTGGGGGCCGGCGCGACCTGGCACGATATCCAGAAGGCGATCCATCCGCGCTTCGCGGTCAAGGCGATGCAATCGACCGACATCTTCACCGTCGGCGGCTCGATCTCCGTCAACGCGCACGGCATGGACCACCGGGCGGGGGCAGTGATGCGCTCGATCCGCAGCCTGCGCGTGATGCTGGCGGACGGCCGGATCGTCACCGCGTCCCGCGCCGAGAATCCCGATCTGTTCAGCCATATCGTCGGCGGTTATGGCCTGTTCGGCGTGCTGCTCTCGGCGGTGCTCGATGTCGTGCCCAACGATGTCTACCGCTCCGAACGCGCGATGATCGACTATCGCGCGTTTCCAAAGACCTTCACAACGCTCGAGGCCGATCCGGCGGTCGGACTGACCTACACCCATCTCTCGACCGCGCCCGGCTCGCTGCTGCGCGAGGCTTTGGTGTATAGCTACCGCAAGGTATCGGAAGACCAGAACCTCACCCGCGCGCCGCTGACCGAGGTGAGCTCGACCAGGTTGCGCCGCCTCACCGTCAATCTCGCCAAGCGCAGCAGCTTCTTCGCCTCGGCCAAATGGTGGTCCGAAAAACATATCGAGCACCGGCTGGAGACCTGCACCATCACTCGCGCCCAGGCGATGGGGGATGGGGAGGCGTGCCTCGTCTCGCGCAACGATCCGATGCACGACAGCGTCGCCTATCTGCGCAACGCCTTGCCGGCCGAGACCGACATCCTCCACGAATATTTCATCCCGCGCGACCGGATCGTCCCGTTCATCGATGCGATGCGCACACTATTCCAGCAACAGCATGCGAACCTGGTCAATGCTTCGATCCGCGCGGTCGACACCGAAAGCAATGCGCTGAGCTATGCGCCCGCGCCCGCCTTCTCGGTTGTGCTGTATCTCAACCAGAAGACCGATGCCGAGGGCACGAAGGCGATGGCGAAGCTGACCAGCGACCTGATCGACCTGACGGTGAAGCAGGGCGGGCGCTTCTTCCTGCCCTATCAGCTTCACTATACGCCGGCGCAGCTCCAGCGCTCCTATCCGCAGATCGGCGCCTTTTTCGCGGAGAAGCGGCGCTGGGATCCGGACGGGCTGTTCAGCAACAGCTGGTATGCGCGCTACGCGCCGGCGTTCAGCCCGCCTTTGTCGCGGGGCTGAAGCAGCCCGCGCCGATCCGCCCCTCGATCACCAGCCGCGCGCCGTTGCGATAGAGCGCGGCGACGAAACCGGGCCTGTCGGACCGGGCCAGGATGGCCCCGTCGCGCACCTCCACCACCCTCCCGCCCGCGGCGGCGATGGCGCGGAGTGCCCGCGCCCGGTCCCCGACCACCGCGACCTGCCGCGCCGGCCCGACAAAGGGCATGGCGAGCATGATCACCGTCCAGCCGCCCAGCACCAGCGCGACCTTCGCCGCGATGCGGAGCAGGTTTCTGGGAGTGCTTACAGCCACGGTGTCATGGCCGCGCGAAGCTACCCGTTGTGCTCCCGCGAAGGCGGGAGCCCAGACTGGGTCCCCGCCTTCGCGGGGACACAAGGAGGCTTTGTTTAACGGGGCCCCGAAATATCCGGTTCGCTTCAGCCCTAATAATCATACACATGCTCGACCGTCCCGCCGCGCGCCTTGATCGCGCGCAGCAGCGCGAGCAGCTTCGGGACCCTGGTCGAGATGCCATAGCGGCTCCAGCCGGGCCGATCGGCCAGCGGTTGGGAAATGAGCACGGTACCTTCCTCCGGCTTCGGCCCGGCCGAGGCGGGAGCAAGGATAGTGACCAGGACGTCGTCATTGCCGGAAATCTCGACGATCCCGATCCGCGAGGCGGCGAGCTTGCCCAGCAGATCGGTGAATTGCGCATAACGCGGCGCCTCGACCACCGTCATTCCGCCCGCCGCGCGGATCGGCTTGAGGCGCGGGTCGATCGCCCGGATCGCCGCCGGCGTGCCCGTCGCCACGAACCGCAGCGTGGGCGCCGCCGGGTCCATCGTCGCGCCCGCCGCCGATCCGATCAGTTTCGCATAGCCCGCCTTCACGCCATATTCGGCGCTGAGCGCAAAGCGGCGCTCATAATGCCGGAGCCGGTTCCTGCTGTCCGCCGTCCGCCATTCCCCGCTCAACGCCCTGCCGAACGGGAATTTGTACCAGGGCGTCTCGTGCATGAACCAGCCATATTCGCGCTGAACGCCGGCCGCGTAACGGTCGTCGGCACTGCGCCAGCCGCCGGTCCATTCGAAGAATTGTCCGATCAGCCGCTCATAGGCCGCCTTGACCAGCATCTCGACGGTATAGCTGATGCCGATCGTGTAGATCATCATCTTGGCGTCGCCCGCATCGCCGTCCGCCGTCGCGCGGTTGAGCGCGCAATAGCTCGACCAGAAACCGCCGATATCGCTGCCGAACGCATAGCTGCTCGGTCGCTGGCCCGCGGTCAGATGCCGGCCATAGCTCTCCGCCGAATAGACGATGTGCCATTCGGGATAGGTCAGGAAGGTCCGCGCCTCGGGCCGCCGCTCGGCGGGCGACAGGATCGGCTTGTACGGGGCGCCCGGGTCGAACCCGGCGATCGGCGACCGGCAACCGACCTCGATATAGGCCATCGGAATCAGGATCGTCGCGGCCACCACGCCGCCGATACCGATCGCGATCTTCCAGCGCCGTTTCATGCCGCCGCGGCAGGCCGCCGCGCGAGGACATAGCCCGTATAGATCGCGAATCCGCCGATCAGCAGATGCGGCAGGTTGGCGAAGAACCGGATCGTCAGCGACAGGTCGAGCGGCCCGTAGAGGAAGATGCCCCCGTCGAGATAACCGCTGCCGGTGATCAGGCCGAGCACGCCGTCGAGAAAATAGAGCGGCCCGAACAGCCGGAAATAGCCGCGCGACGCCCGGTAGGAGAGCCATGCGGCAACACCGGCCCAGATGCCGGAGGCAAGGTGCAGGCTGTCGTCGTAGAGATCGAGCTTGAACAGCCCGAAGAGATTGCCGTCCGCGTCATGGAAGCCCGGCACATAGCCGATCGCGACCACCGCGATGAAGCCGGCGAAATAGCCCCATGCGATCTTGCGTACTCGATCCATCACATCCTCCCGGCAGCGATTGTCCTATCCTGCCGTGAAGAGCGCGCGAAAGCGAACGGGAAATGACGTGAAATCGGGCGCTTATTCGATTGCCGGCAGGATATATCGGGGCGTGTAGATCTCCTGCGGCAGGTACATCACCTTGTCGCTGTAATTGCCACCGAAGATCGCGACGACGAGATCGAGCGCGGGCACGACCATCACCACCTGCCCGCCATTGCCCGCGGCATAATACGCCGGCAGCGTCCTGCCCTTGTAAGGAAGGTCGATGCCCCACCAGAAATAGCCGTAATGAAGCCCGCGCATCTCGCGGATCGGGGCAGTGGAACGCTTCGCCCAGTCAGCGCTCACGATGCGCTTTCCGTGCCAGGTCCCGCCGTCGAGCATCATCTGGCCGAGCTTCATGAAGTCGCGTGGCATGAACTGCGCGCCGCCGCCCATATAGGGCTCGCCGGTCGGCTGGACGTTGAGGGCGTAGCGGCCGAACTGCAGCGGCCGGGCGATCAGCCGGTCGAAACTGTCCTCCAGCCGCACGCCGGTCGCCCTGGCCAGAACGCCGCCCGTAAGGTTCGGGTTGGTGCTGCAATAGATCGCGGCCTCGCCCGGCGCCGAGGCCATGGGCAGGTCGAGCGCATAGCGATACCAGTCGGGCTGCGCGTCCTGGTTCTGCATCACATCCTCGTTGCCCGGCGCCTTCGGATCGCGATCGTCGCAATGCAGACCCGACGACATGGTCAGCAGATGCTCGAGCGTCATCGCGCGTTTGCGCGGCTCCAGGCCAGTGGGGAAGGTGCCCCCGTTCATCAGGCTGTAGACCGGCGTGGCAGGACTCAGTTTCGCACCATCCTGAATCGCCGCGCCGATCATCACCGCGATCAGGCTCTTCGCCGCCGATCTCGTGTCGTGCAGCTGGCTGCCATCCTGCCCGTGGAAATATTCTTCGAGCACGAGCTTGCCGTGCCGCGCGATCAGCACGCTGTGGATGTCCTGCGCGTGGACCGAATCGATCGGCGTATCGATCACCATCTGCACGAAGCGCTCGATCGTCGGCACCGACATGCCCACGGCGCCGAGCGTCGCCACCGGCCAGCCATCGTCCCGGACCAGCGGCGGGCGATAGGCATAGGGCGCCTTGCCCGGCCGGGGATGGAAATCGCTCTCCTCGCCCGCCCGCTCGAAATCATAGGTACCACCGCGCCCCGGGATGAAGACCAAGAGTATCTCATTCTCGGCGTCGTAGCTGCCGCTGGAGATCTGCACTTCCTTGTCCGCGCCGCCGGGCTTGCCGAGTAGCGTAATCTTGTCCCCGTCCCGCGTGATGTGCTGCAGGTCGACGGACCGGCCGATATTGCGATCCGGATTGCGCAGGAAGACGCGCGCGCTGCCATCGGGATGGGCATCGATCTTGAGATATAGCGTGAAGCTGTCGTCCAGCGGTCGGACCTCACCACGCCACTGGCCCGCTCCCCGTGCGACCAGCTCGACCGGGGTCAGATAGGCGGTGCCGCTCGTCACGGTGCGTTGCTGGAGCCAATGGCCGCGAATGCGCTTGCCGCCGTCAATCAGCCTGCCCCGGAAACTGCCTTCGCCGTTCGCCAGCGAGAAGGTGAGGGTATTTCCGTCCAGGGTGGCGATCGCATCGCGGCCGGCGATCTGCGCACGCCATGTCGTGCCGTCGCGGACAAGAGTGAGTTCGCCGCGCACGTCCGGGCCGAACTGCTTCTTCGCTTGCCACAGGCCGGCCAGCGCGCTCGCCTTGCCGGAATCGGCGGGGTCGGCGAGCGCCGGGGTGGCCAGCAGGGCGGTGAGGATCATGGTCGAGGCAATGGTCTTGATGATACGCATGACGGGTTCCGGACAGAAAGGGTCGCCGATCCCTGCATGGATCGCAGCACCTCAGTCTTGTATCCGCGCAACATCGCGCTCGCGACGCCAAGCCAGCGGCGTGCTGCGAAAGGCCGACCGGAAGGCGCGGCTGAAATGTGCCTGGTCGGCAAAACCGGTGGCGCAGGCGACATCGGCTAGCGACGCGTGCGGTGCCCCGAGCATCGCCGCCGCGCGCTCCAGCCGCCGTCCGCGCAGATATTCGCCGGGCGAGCAGCCGAGATAGCGTTTGAACACCCGGGCGAGATGCACCGGATGCACACCCGCCTCGGTCGCCATGTCGGCGACGCTCAGCTCGCTATCGTTGGCGGTGAAACTCATCTCGAACGCCCGGCGCAGCCAGGATGGCGGTTCCGCGGAGTCGGGCGCTTCGTCCGAAGTCGATGGCATAACGCTCGCGACAAGCTGATGCGCCCGCCCGTCGAGGCCGAGTGCCGGCAGCGTGGCGTCCTCCAGCTCCCGCGCAAGGCGATGCGCGGTCCAGATCGCATAGGGATCGAGCACCGTGATCGCCTGTCCCTCGTCGTTCGCCGGGCCGCCCGACACCGCGAGGAAACTGCCCTGGCCGCGATAGAAGCGGTCGCGGTGCGTGGTGCCCGCCGGATTGAACAGCAGCAGCGGCGTGGACGACGCTATCGGCGCCCCTTTGGCGGAGGACATGTACCGCCCGCCCAGCACGAGCACGAAATGTGCTTCGTCATGACTATGGGTTTCCACCTCTTCCTCGGGCGCCGTCGCGTCGAGGCGGTGGAAGGTGAAACCGGCGGCTTCGCGATAGGCCGGCCCGGAACCCCAGAATTCATGCCGCGCGCGTCGAATGGCCAAGAATTGCCTCCATCTGTGTTATTCGGCTAACACAGATGGAGAGCAGGCGAAAGCGCGATCGCCTTGCTCGAGTGTTATCGCAGCGCGAAACCCAGCTCACCCAGCACCGTCCGCAGTACATGCCGCCCCGCCATCGAGTCCGGCCCGCGCGTCCGTTCCCCGGCCAATTCGGTCCAGCCGCGCTCCGCCATGCCCTGCTCGCGCTGAAAGCTGCGCAGGCGCTCGTCATAGGCATGCGCGCCGTCATGCTGCCGGTCGGTCCAGGCATAGGTCTCATGGAACAGCACGGACGATTGCGGCAGGCGCGGTTTGATCGAGGCCGGGCGTGCCGGATCCGGCACGCCGACCACCAGGCCGAACAGCGGGAACATCCGCGGCGGCAGGTCGAGTTCCGCCGCGACCTCGGCAGGCCGGTTGCGGATCCCGCCGATATAGACCGATCCCAGCCCCAGCGATTCCAGCGCGACCACCGCATTCTGCGCCGCCAGCGACGTGTCCACCGATCCGAGCAGGAAGGTTTCGGTATAGTCGAGCGCCTCGGCCGGCACGCCGCGCGCGGTCGCCAATTGAGTCAGCCGGTCGAAATCGATCAGCCACACGAGCAGCAAGGGCGCCTCGACGATATGCTTCTGCGATCCGGCCAGCGCCGCCAGCCGCGCCTTGCGTTCGGGGTCCTGCACCGCGACCACGCTCCACACCTGAAGGTTGGAGGAGGATGCGGCCGATTGCGCTGCGGCAACCAGGGTCTCGATCGTGCCCTCGGGCAGCGGGTCGGGCAGATAGGCTCGCACCGATCGATGCCCAATCAGCAGGTCGATCGCGGGGTTGCGGTGGATCGCTGCGCCGCCGTCATGGCGATAGCGCGCCTGAAGTGCCTCGCTCACGATGCCTCCGCCACGGCAGCCGCGCGCCCTGCGAAGCTGTTCACCGGCCGCCTGAGCCCGAGATTCTCACGCAACGTCTTGCCCTCATACTCCTCGCGGAACAGCCCGCGGCGCTGAAGGATCGGCACGACCTGATCGACGAAATCGGTTAGCCCGGTCGGCAGGATCGGCGGCATCACGTTGAAGCCGTCAGCCGCGCCGGTCTCGAACCAGGTCTGGATCAGGTCGGCGACCTGCTCGGGCGTGCCGACCGTGGTCAGATGGCCGCGCGCGGTCGAGACCTGGCGATAGAGCTGGCGCAAGGTCGGCCGCTCGCGCTCGACTAGGTCCGAGACCAGCTTCAGCCGGCTCTTGCTGCCATTGGTGTCGTTGGGCAGCGGCGGCGCGACATCGTCGAGCGTATAGCTCGACAGGTCGACGCCCTGATAATGCCGGTTCAAAATGCCCCAGGCGATCGCCGGGTGTACCAGCGACTGCAGCTCTTCGTACTTTGCCTGCGCCTCGGTCTCGGTACCGCCCAGCACCGCGAAGATGCCCGGCATCACCAGCAGATCCTCGCGCCGTCGGCCATATTTGCCGAGCCGCGCCTTCACATCGCCGTAAAATTCCTGTGCATCCTCCAGCAGCAGATTGGCGGTAAAAATCACTTCGGCCGTCCGCGCCGCCAGTTCCCGGCCCGGCTCGGACGCGCCGGCCTGGACGATCACCGGATAGCCCTGCGGCGGACGCCCGATATTGAGCGGCCCGCGGACCTGGAAATGCTCGCCCTGATGGCCGAGCACATGGAATTTCTCCGTATCGAGGAAGACGCCGGACGCGCGATCGCGCACGAACGCATCGTCCTCGTAACTGTCCCACAGGCCCTTCACGACATCGATATATTCCTCGGCGCGTTCGTAGCGCTTCGAATGCTCGAGATGCTCGGTGCGGCTGAAATTGGCCGACACGTCGGCGCCGGTGGTGACGACGTTCCATGCCGCGCGTCCGCCGGTGATCCAGTCGAGCGAGGCGAATTTCCGCGCCGTGGTATAGGGGTCTTCATATGTGGTGGTGGAGGTGGCGACGAAACCGACGCGCTCGGTCACCTGCGACAATGCCGCCCAGAGCGTTACCGGCTCGAAATGCGCTGCCTTGGCGTTCTGGCGAAAGGTCGCCTCGTCGGTGAAATCGGCATAGCCGCCAGGGCTGTCGGCCACGAACACCAGGTCGAACTTGCCGCGCTCCGCGGTGCGCGCGAGATTCCTGTAATGCTCCAGATTGTGCCCCGCATCCGCATCGGTGTCGGGATGCAGCCAGGCGGAGACGTGATGGCCGGTCGCCTGGAGAAAGGCGCCGAGACGAAGTTTCCGATCGGTGCTCATGCGGGAATCCTTTCGCTGCGGGCATAGGGAGAGGTGGCGGCATCGACCGCGACGCCGAGCAGGCCGAGCAGCTCGTGCTGAAGCGCGGCGGTCCGTTCGCGCCGGGCCACGCCATCGAGTGGGAGGGCGACGCGGATGTCGGCGACGATCTTGCCATCGTCGAGCACGACCACCCGGTCGGACAGTTCGATCGCCTCGTCGACGTCATGCGTGACGAGCAGGACCGCGGGATTATAGACTTCGGACAGGCGCCGGAGCAGCGCGTGCATGCGGATTCGCGTCAGCGCATCGAGCGCGCCGAACGGCTCGTCGGCCAGCAGCAACGCCGGTCCGCGCACCAGCGACCGCGCCAGCGCCACGCGCTGCTGTTCGCCACCGGAAAGCTCGTACGGCCAGCTATTCTCGCGCCCGGCCAGCCCGACTTCGTCGAGCGCCTTCAGCCCGCGCGCGCGCCGGTCCGCGCCCGTCAACCCAAGCAGGACATTGTCGAGCACGCGCTTCCACGGCAGCAGCCGCGCGTCCTGGAACACGACCGACAAGCGTTCCGGCACCAGGATCGTGCCCGTTCCTTCCGCTTCGTGATCCAGCCCGGCGAGCGCGCGCAGCAGGGTGCTCTTGCCCGATCCGCTGCGGCCGAGCAGCGCGACGAACTCGCCGGCGGCGATGTCGAGATCGATGCCTTCGAGCACGCCTTTCCGGGTGAAGCGGCGAACGAGCCCGCGGACCTGCACGACGGCGCTCACGACGCGAGCGTCCGGCGCCAGCGCAGCGCGCGCTGCTGGATCAGCCGCACCGCGGCGTCCGAGGTCAGGCCGAGCAGCGCGTAGACGACCAGCCCGACCAGCATGATGTCGGTCTGCGCATAGTTGCGCGCGAGCGTGATCATATAGCCGATCCCGCTCGTCGCATTGAGCTGCTCGACGACAACCAGCGCCAGCCATGACGCGGTCACGCCGAAGCGCAGGCCGGTCAGCAGGCCCGGCAGCGCGCCGGGCAGCACGACATGGCGGATGAAGCCCCATCGGCTCAGTTCAAGCGTCTCGGCCAGCTCGACCTGCTTCAGGTCGATGGCCCGCAATGCAGTGTGCGTCTGGATATAGACCGGCGCGAACACCGTGACGGCAATGACCGTCACCTTCATGCCTTCGCCGACGCCGAACCACAGCACCATGAACGGGATCAGCGCGAGCACCGGGATGCCGCGTTTCAGCTGCACCAGCCCATCAATCACATAGCCGCCGAGTAGGGTCAGGCCGGACAGCAGGGCAAGCACGACCCCGACGGTCGTGCCGAACACCAGCCCCTGTCCCGCGCGCCAGGCCGACACGGCGAGATTATCCTGAAGACGCCCGTCGCGGATCAGCTCGATCGCCGTCTCGACCGCGGTCCAGGGCGCCGGCAGCACCCGAGGGTCAAGCCATCCGGTCGCCGACAGCACGGACCAGTAGAGCAGCAGCAGCCCGGGCCCGAGGATCCAGCCCCAGGCGAGCGGTGCGCCGAGGCCCAGCCGGCGCACCCCCGATTGCTGGCTTCGCGCGACCTGCGCCGGGGCGAAATGCTTGGGCGGCGCGACCACCAATTGGGGGAAGGGAGCGTTCATGACACCTCCGGTCATTTGGAACTGGCTGCGGAGAAGCCGTCAGCGGCGAGCTTTTCGAAACGGCGGTCGAACAGCGTGCCGGCCTCGAAGCGTGGATTGCCCAGCTCAGGCGCCAGGATGTCGATCGAGGCCTGCTGATACCGGATCGCGTCGGTCCATTCGGCCGGGATGTCGGGCCTGCCCGCCGCAGTGACGATCAGCCGCGCATCCTCCAGCTTCAGCCCCTGCTCGCCGACATAATAGCCGCGCGCCAGCTCCTCCGGATGAGTCTGGCGCCACGCCCATGCCCGGCCCCACAAGACAACGAACTGCTTGAGCGCGGCGGCCTTGGCCGGGTGTTCCAGGACCTCGACCGGTACATAGGCGAAGACGGGATCGTCGCGGAAATCGGGATGCTTCAGGACAGTGGCGCCGTCATCGCCATATTTGCGCAGATAGCGCTCCGCGACGATCCCGCCGCCGATCGGCGCCATGTCGACCGCGTCGCTGGCCAGCGCACTGGTATAGACGTCGCCGCCGATATTGGACGGCAGCTCGACCAGAGTGACTTCGCTCTTGGCGATGCCCGCGCTCTTCAAGGTCTGGAGGACGATCTGCCCCTGCACCTGGCTCGGGCTGATCGCGATCCTCTTGCCGCGCAGATCGGCGATCGTGCGGATATTGGCCTTTGGCGCGATCCCCAGCACGAAGGCGGGGTGGTTCAGCGGGTCGTGTCGATAGGCGGTGGCAATGATCTTGACCGGCAGGCCGACCCAGGTCGCATGGATCGGCGGCACGTTCGCGCCCAGGCCGACATCGAGCGCCTTGGCGTGGAACGCCTCGGTCACGTCGGGCCCGCCGGTGATCTGCACCCATTTGATCCGGAACGGCAGGTCCTTGTCCCAGCCATTATGGTGGACCACCCATTCCGTCACGGGATCGCCGACCGTCAGCAGCGTGCCGTCCGGCACGGTGTCGGGCAGGGGCGCCGACAGCGCCAGTCCACCCGCCGCCTTGGCCTGTCGGTTGGGTGCGAACAGCACCAGCAGGCCGATCGTGACCGCGACGAACGCGGCCAGAGCGATAAAGCCCCATGGCTTCGATCTGGCCGCGACCGGCATCAGCCGAGCACGTTGAACAGCGCGCCCTCGAGCTGCTGCGAGACGAAGCCGTCGGGCCCGCGGGTCAGTTCGCCCGCGACGGTGATGCGGCGCACCGCGCGCGCCAGGTCGAAATGGGCATAGTCGATCGGCCCGGCATGGGCCGTCGCCTGATTGTCCCACACCACGAGCGATTTGGGCCGCCAGTGGAACCGGACCTGATATTCGGGTCGGGTGACCTCATAGAAGAGCAGGTCGAGCAGCGCCTTGCTCTCCGGCTCCTTCAATCCGACGATATGGCTGATCGTGCCCGGGTTGAGGAACAGCAGCTTCTCGCCCGTCTCGGGATGAATCCGGACCAGTGGGTGGAGCGCGACGAACGGGCCCTTGGTGCGGCCATCACGGCGTGGCTCGCGGGTGCCGCCATCATAATCCGTGGTGCGGTGGACTGCCTGCAATCCGTCGATCAACGTACGGATCGGCGCCGACAGGCCTTCATAGGCGGCCACCAGATTGGCGAAGAGCGTGTCGCCCCCATAAGGCGGGATTTCGACGCCGTGCAGGATCGAATAGCGGTTCGGGTTCGCGACGAAGGTGATGTCGATATGCCATCCCTTGTAATCGCGCGGCGGCTCGCGGCCGGGGGGCAGGGTGGTGTTGCGTTCGTGCCGGGCGCGATATTCGGCGACCGATCGTTCCCAGATTTCCGGATGGTCGAGCAGCCCTTCCGCGATCGGATGTGCCGGCGTCAGCGGGCCGAACGCCCGGCCGAACGCCTTCATCTGGTCGTTGCTGATGTCCTGCTCGCGGAAGAACACGACGCGCCAGTCGTGCAGCGCGCGCTGGATGTCGGCGGCGATCTCGGGCGTGATCGGCTCGCGCAGGTCGACGCCGGAAATCTCGGCGCCGATCGTCGGCGTCACCGCCTCCACGGTGATATGGTCATAGGTGAAGCGGTCGCGGTTGGTTTCGGGGCGAAGTGCGGTGACGGCGTTCATGGCGGCTCCTTCAGCTGTTCGTTCAGGCGGCAACGGGCTCGGGCGGGACAAGTCGGAGCGCCTCGGCCGGGTAGCGGGCGCCGGTGGTCGCGCCCCGGGGGAACGCCGCTTCGAGCGCGACGAGCGATTCGGGATCGAGCTCGAGATGATTGGCCGCCCAATTGGCCTCGAGATGGTTGATGTGCCGCGTGCCGGGGATCGGCACGACGTCCTTGGACAGCACCCAGGCCAGGCTCACCTGCGCCACCGTCGCCCCGACGCGCTTGGCGACCTGCTCGATCGTCGCGCGGCGCAGGCTGTTCGCGGCGACCGCGTCGGGCTGGAATCGGGGATGGTGCCGGCGTCGATCGTCGGGATCGCTGATCTCCGCGCCCGCCAGGAAGCCGCGCCCCAGCGGGCTATAGGCGACGAAACCGATCCCCAGTTCGCGGACGGTCGGCAGGATCTCGACCTCGACGTCGCGGGTCCATAGCGAATATTCGCTCTGCAAGGCGGTCAGGGAATGAGTCGCATGTGCGCGGCGCACGCCGTCGGCCGATGCCTCCGACACGCCGACGCCGCCGATCTTGCCCTCATCGACCAGCCGGGCGAGGTCGCCGATCGATTCCTCGATGGGGATGTCGGGGTCGACGCGGTGCAAGTAATACAGGTCGATATGGTCGAGGCCCAGCCGGGTCAGGCTCGCCTCGACCGCGTCGCGCGCCTTGACCGCCGGCACCGCGACGCCGCCGCCATTCGGGCGGGGCACGAACTTGCTGGCGATGACGAGGCCGTCGCGCCGATCCCTGATCGCCTTGCCCAGCAACTCTTCATTATGCCCCGGGCCATAGCCCGTGGCGGTGTCGAAAAAAGTGACCCCAAGGTCGATCGCGCGGTGCAGCGTCTTGATCGAACTGGCGTCGTCGGCCTGCCCGTAGACATGCGACAGCCCCATCGCTCCAAAGCCCTGACGGCTGACGTCTAGATTTCCAATGGTCGGCATCTGCGGGTTCCCGAACGAAGAGTTGAAACCGAAGACTGCCTGCGGGCGGCCGATCGGCGAACGTAGGATATCTTTCCTTCGTCGTAGAATCCATATCTTATTGATGGGAATTAAAGTGGGGAACCGCTCGATGGTTCGCGCGTTCGCGCGCGCCGTCTGTTAGGGCAGAATACCAGGATAAGATGCTGATACATAATGGATATGATCGACAGAAAATCGCCGGGGCGACTGGTGAAGCGGGGCGCCTTTAGAAAAACTTCGAGCCACAGAAGAATCAATTCCCATTGACTCAGTAGGAATTAAGAATCAGCCTTGCGCCTTCGATCTGGGGCGGATCGGGCCGTCCCGCGGCATGCAGCGAAGCATGGCGTCGAGAGATGGCCGGCCTCGTTCAGAGCCGTCCGGAGAGGGGCGGCCGCGACCCGTCGATCGACGATTTACCGGGGCAAGGGAGGCCATCATGAACACGTTCCGCCAGTCACTTCTGCTGTCATCGATCATCGCGGGCATGGGGCTCGCCCAGCCGGCCTTCGCGCACGGCGCGGGGCCGGAGGGGGAGGATGCCGTCGCGAAGGCAGGGGCAGCGGTGGCCGCTGCGGCTGCGCCCGATCCCTCCACCATCCCCGATGAGGGCGCCGATGTGGTGGTCACGGCGCGCCGCACCTCGGAGCGCGCGCAGGACGTGCCGATCGCCCTGTCGGTGGTCTCGGGCGAGACGCTGGAGCGCAAGGGCGGCTATACGCTGACGGACGTCCAGTTCCAGACGCCCAGCCTGACCGCCTATAATTCCAATCCGCGCAATTCCTCGATCGGTATTCGCGGCATCGGCGTTTCCTCCGCGTCGGACGGGCTCGATACTTCGGTCGGCGTCTATATCGACGGGGTCTATCTCGGCCGTCCCGGCATGGCGCTGTCGGACCTGATCGATGTCGACCGGGTCGAGGTGCTGCGCGGCCCGCAGGGGACGTTGTTCGGGCGCAACAATTCGGCCGGCGTGCTCAACATCACCACGCGCGGACCTGAGTTCGAGTTCAAGGGCACGGCGGAAATCTCCGGCGGCACGTATAATTACAACCAGGAGCGCGTGAGCGTGACCGGCCCGATCATCGATGGACTGCTCGCTTTCCGCGTCACGGGATTCAACACTCACCGCGACGGCGTGCTCGACAATATCAAGACCGGGGTGAACGCGAACAGCGTCGGGCGCAGCGGTGCGCGCGTCCAGCTTCTCGCCACGCCCGCCAGCAACTTCACCCTGCGGCTGATCGGCGATTATTCTATCGAGGACGATACCTGCTGCGTCAGCGCGACCAAGCTGGTCCTGCCCGCAAGCCTCAGCGCGACCACCGGCCGCACGCTCCAGGCGCTCGCCGCGCTCGGGTACGTGCCGAAGCGGAGCCTCGACTACACCCAGAACAATTCGCTTCAGAACATGAAGACCGACCAGAAGGGCGTGTCGCTGCAGGCCGATTGGGATCTCGGCCCGGTCACGCTGACGTCGATCAGCGCGTGGCGCTATTGGCACTTCGCGCCGCTGCAGGACAGCGACGGCACGCCGCTCGACGTCATCCAGGTCAATGTCGCCCAGACCAAGGACGATCAGTTCTCGCAGGAAATCCGCCTTGCCTCACAACCCGGGCGATTCACCTGGCAGGTCGGCGGTTACCTGTTCCACCAGGTGCTGCGCGATCATTTCATCCTCAACCAGTTCGGCACGGACGCGAGCAATTTCTACACCACCTATGCCCGGCTCGCGAACCCGGCGGCGGCGGCGATCAACATCGCCCCCGGCTCGCAATATCTCGACGACGTCCGCACCACGGTCGACAGCGTCGCGGTGTTCGGCCAGGCGAACTACTCGGTCACGGATCGGCTGACGCTCACCGCCGGCATCCGCTACACGCACGACAAGCGTTGGGGCCGGTCTGATACCTCGACCGTGGGCACCCCCAATCCGGCGACCTCGATCCCCTTCCACTACAATACGTCGGTGACGGGCGACAATGTCTCGTACCTCGCCAGCATCGCCTACAAGATCGCGCCCGATGTGCTGGTCTATGGGTCCTATTCGACCGGCTACAAGGGGTCGGGCCTGAACCTCAACGCCGCCGTCTCGGCGGGAACGCCGCTGGTCCTGGAGCCCGAGGACGTGAAGAATTGGGAGATCGGCCTGAAGACCCAGTTCTTCGACCGGCGCCTGACCTTCAACCTCAGCGCCTTCTCGACCGATCTGTCCGGGCTTCAGGCGAACATCGTGCCCACCAACGGCAACCGCTCCTATCTCGCCAATGTCGGCGACGTGCGGGCGCGTGGCGTCGAAGTGGATGCGTCGCTGAAGGTGACCAACAATCTGACGATCGACGCCAATGGCTCGTACAACGACGCCAAGTACAAGAGCTACGCCAATGCGCCGTGCCCGGTCGGAGTCACCGGCGTGTGCGATCTCACCGGCAAGCCTCTGTTCCAGGCGCCGGAATGGGTCGCCAATGCGTCGATCGACTATCATGTCCAGCTCGCGAACGGCGTGCGACCCTATGCGATCGGCCAGTTCAGCTATCGCTCCAGCACGTTCGGCACCGCCGATGCCGGGCCCTATAGCCGGATCGACCCCTATGCCCTGTTCAACTTCCGCGTCGGTACGTCCTTCCGCGATGGGCAGTTCGACGTGTCGGCCTGGGTCAACAACGCGTTCGACAAGAAATACTTCCAGAACCTGTCGACCACCGCGATCGTCGGCACTTCGCCCTTTGCCTATGCCGGCCAGCTCGGCACGCCCCGCACGGCAGGGGCGACCTTCCGGGTCAATTTCTGAGACAGGATTTCTGAGACAGGGAGGGGACGTGGCCGGGAAGTCTCCCCCGGCCACGTCAAACCCTCAGAAGAACAGCTTCCGGATGCTGACCCGCACGCTCCGCCCCAGCGGATCGAGATAATCGGGCTGATAGCTGACCGGCGTGATCCCGGCGGCATCGGTCACGCGCTGCTTGCCGTCGAAGATGTTGGTCACCCCGATCGTCAGGCGGGTGCCGCGCAGCCAGGGATGCTTCTTGATCAGGTCGAGCCGCTGGCCGAAATCGGCGAACAGCCTCAGGTCAAGCGTGCCGAGTCCCGAAAAGTTCAGTCGTTCCGGCGCGGCCGCCGTACCGCCATTGACCTCGGTACCGGTGCGGTAATTGCCCGACAGGCGGAAACCGATGCCGTTGTTGGTGTAGCCCGCCTGCGCCTCGAACTCGTGCCGCGACTGGCCGCCGCTGCCGCCAGTCGCATCGCCATTGAGCAGGTCGAGCCGCGGCCCGCCATTCTGGACCAGCACTTCCTCCTTGAAATGCCAGGTGTGGTAGAGCGCGAAGTTCAGCCGCCCGCCGCCCTGGCCGCCGCCGGCGAATCCGCCGCCACGCCCGCCAAAACCGCCGCCGCCGGGGCCGCGCCCGCCGAAACCGCCCGCGCGTGGGCCGCCGTCGCCGCCCCCGGGGCCAGCGCCGGGTGCTCCGGGCGGGTTGCCGCCCTGCTGCCCGGCCGGGGCCTCGCCCGCCGGCGTGCCGCCGTTGCGCGCGCTGCCGTCGGGCGTGGTGTTCGCACCATCCTGATTCCGTCGCCTGAATCCGCCTGGCGGCTGAAGTCCGGCGAACGGGTTCGGCCCGGTGCCCGCGCGGAATGCCTCGAGCTCCTTCTGCACCTTCGATTTGATCGGTTTGGAGAAGTTGATGCCCCAGCGCAGCTGTGACCGGCTGCTCTCGGCGAAGTTGATCGGCCGCATGTCGATCCGGGTGAGCTGACCCGATGCGTCGCGGGTGAAGCGGCTCGGGAACGCCGCCTCGATGGCGGCCGTCGCGCTCGGGAAGGCCGCGATCGGATCGTCGGTGCGGCTGGTCACGTAGTTGGCGGTGAGGCTCAGGTCGGTTTGCGACCACGGCTTCAGGGTCAGGCCGATCTTGGTCACATGATTGTTGCTGGCGAGCAGATTGGCGTTGCCGCCGGTCAGCGAGGTGATGTCGACGGTCGTGCCCTGCACATAGTCGAACACGCGCACGTTCGGCGTGGTGATCACTGGATTGCCGAGCTGCTGGGCGCTCGGTGCCTGTTCCTGGTCGGTGTGCGAGACGATGAAGCGCACCGCCTCGACCGGAATCCAGTTCGCGCCATAACCGAGCGTCTGCAGCGTGCCGAAGTCGGAAAGATGGTCCTCGGCCAGGTTGAAATTGGCCGAAAGCCTGCCGAGGAACGGCAGGAAGCCGTTGGTCTTGCTCGCGATCGGGATATCGATGTTGACCTGGCCGTTGACGGTATCGCGCGAGACGGAGCCGGTCTGGTTTCCGGTTGCGCGATACGATCGCGAATCGAAGCCGCTGGTATCCGCGCCGAGCTTGATGCTGGTCGAGACATCGCCCGCCGGCAGTTTGAACAGCGGGCCGTTGAGCAGCGCGTCGACGCCCGCCTCGTTGGAGACGCCATAAGCCCGGTTGGCTGGGCGCGCGCCGACCTCGGAGCCGGAAATGTCGACGCCCGTCTCGCTGAAGGTCTTGGTCTCGCTGCGATCGTAATTGCCGGTGACGGACCAGCGCCATTTGGGACTGATCGAGCCATTCCACGTGGTGCCAAGATGCGCAGTCAGCGTGGAGTTACGCTGTTGCAGCGGCAGGACTCCGTCGAGCGTCGGGTCGGTCACGCCATCGGGCAGGCCGTTGGCGCGCAGGCTGTCGGTATATTCCAGCCGCCCGTTGATCGTCGCCGAGACCTTGCCGATCGGCCGCGCATAAATGGTGTTCGCACTGAAATCGCGGCTCGAGGCAAGCAGGCTACGATAGGGGTCAGGATCGATGATATCGCGCTCATTCTCGGTCAGCCCCGACTGCGCCTCATATTCGAGATGCATGTTGAAGCGGCCGTCGCCGCGGATGTGGAGCAGGTCGAGCTCGCCTTGCGCATCGTTGCGACCGCCCGCCGTCGGCACCCGGTCGGCCAGTTCCACCGTGGTCGCGCGAAAGCGGCGGCGCAGCACGATGTTCACCACCTTCTGGTCGGCGCGATAGCCATATTTGAGTGCGACTTCCTCGGGCAGGATGTCGACGCGCGCGATCGCCTCGGTCGGGATGTCGCGGATCTCGGAGAAGCCGGAGATCCGCTTGCCGTTCAGTAACACCACGGGCGCCCCGCCGCTGCCGCGTCCGCTAGTCGTCTGTGGGGTCAGCTCGTTGAGCAGGTCGGAAAGCGAGCTCACCCCATAGGATCGGATGTCGGCCGGGCTGAGCTGTTCCTCGGGCTGGATGTCGCCGATCACCGCGCCGGGCAGGTTGCGCTGCCCCCGCACGATGATGTCGGGCTCGTCGGGGTCGCCCTGGTCGTCGCTCTGCGCCGCCGCCGGGGCGGCAGGCGTCGGGTTCGTCGTCTCCTGCGCTGTCGCCAGGGCCGGGACACTGGCCGAGGCCAACAGGAACAGGATGCCGATACGCCGCATGGTCACTCCAACTCGAATCACTGTCGGAGCCCTAGACTCCATTTGTCGCAAGAATGTGCCGGTCAGCGCATTGACGTACGATTGACAGTATTCGGGCGCTCAGCGGATAGCATCGGCATGACCAGTCCCCTGATCGCCGGCATCGAACTTGGCGGCACCAAATGTATCTGCGTGCTCGGCTCCGGCCCGGACGATATCCGCGACGAGGTCCGCATCTCCACGACCACGCCGGACGAAACGCTCGCGGCGGTCGAGGCAGTGCTTGGCCGCTGGTCGGGCTATCGGGCACTGGGCATCGCCAGCTTCGGCCCGGTCTCGATCGATCCGTTGGCGGCGAACTACGGCTTCATCACCGCGACGACCAAGGCCGGCTGGTCGAACACTGATGTCGGCCGGCGCCTCGCGCGCCACGCGGACGTACCGCTGGGTTTCAACAGCGACGTAGCCGGGGCGGCACTGGCCGAGGGGCGCTGGGGTGCCGCGCGGGACGTCGCCGACCATGCCTATGTCACCGTCGGCACCGGGATCGGCATCGGGCTGGTGATGGGCGGCGAAACCACGAACGGCCTGTTTCATCCCGAGCTCGGCCATATCCGTCCGGTACGGTTGTCCGGTGATGGCTGGCCCGGCATCTGTCCCTTTCACGGCGACTGTCTCGAGGGTCTCGCATCGGGACCGGCGATCCGGGCGCGGGCAGGGAAGGCCGCGGAGCAGCTCGCCGCGGACGATCCGGTATGGGACGGCGTCGCCCATGCGCTGGCCCAGCTCGCGCACACGCTCGTGCTCACCGGCATCCCGCGCCGGATCGTGATGGGGGGCGGCGTGATGGTCGGCACGCCCCATCTTTTCCCGCGCATCCGCGAGAAACTGGTCGCGAGCCTGGGCGGCTATGTCGCGGCCCCCGGTCTCGACCCGATCGAGGCTTATGTCGTGCCCGCCGCGCTCGGCAACCATGCCGGGCCGCTCGGCGCGATCGAACTCGGCATCCGGGCGCTTCGCCCCGCTGCGCCCGGGAAAAAATAGGTCAGGCCCGCTCCAGCGCGGTGCCGAACGGCAATATCTCCTCGTACCGCGCCAGTGCCGGGGCGCCGATCACCCGCGCTCCCCGGCGCAACAGGAAGGCGTGGCGAACGATTTCCGCCTGTTGCTCGATGCCGTAACGGCGCAGCGGCAGGCCGGGCCGGATCGCATAGTCGTACCGGCAAAAGGGGTGTCGCCTGATCGGCAGGCTGATGCCCTTCTGGTGTTGCCAGACATGAGTCATCTCATGGATGAACAGCCCCTGGTCGTCGAGCGACCCGGCGGCGAAATCGTCGCGGTAGCGGCTGCCCCCGGGGTGGAAATGGATCGATCCGGTCGGGGCCATCACCGTTTCGCGCGGCTGGAAGAACGCCCATTTGCGCCGGGTGATTCGCACTTGGGCATAATCGATCGCGTCGCCGAACACGCTTCGCGCCAGCGCGATCTCGCCCGCGGTCAGCGGGCGGCCGGAGCGGTCGGCGCTCAACTCCCCGGCGAAGCCTCGCCGGCACCGACCGCGGTGGCCTTGTAGGTGACGCGCTGGCCGTCGGCGAAGGTGAACAGCAAGGGCACCGGCGCGCCCGGCCTGATACCGGGGTTCAGATCGAACAGCATCACATGCTTGCCGCCCGGCGCGAAGGCGACCTCGCCGCCCGCGGGCAGCGCGACCTGCTGGATCGGCTTCATCGAGGCCATCGACCCGGTCTGCATCGATTCATGCATCTCGGCGCGGATCGAGACGTCGCTGGTCACGCTGACCAGAGTCGCGTCGGCCGGGCCGCCGTGCAGCGTGAAATACGCCGCCGCCGGACCGCGCGGCACCGCGGCGAGCCTCACCCAGGCCTTGGTAACATGGATTTCGTTGGGACTCTCGCAGCCGGCAAGCGCCAGCAGGACACCAAGGAGGGCAGGGATACGCATCATATTCTCCCGCTTCGGGAATGTTGTCCGGCCTCTAGGGAGTCGAAAATCTTGCGGCAAGCGAAAGCCCCCCTATATCGCCAGCAGTAAGTGCCGCGTCGCCCAGTCAGGGGGCGCGGTCGAGAGGCAATTTTTTTTGAAGACGGGGGCCGAAGAGGACCATGGCTAAAGTAATCGGTATCGATCTGGGCACGACCAACAGCTGCGTTTCCGTGATGGAAGGCGGCAAGCCCAAGGTCATTGAGAATGCGGAAGGGGCGCGCACCACGCCCTCGATCGTCGCGTTCGCCAAGGATGGCGAGCGGCTGATCGGTCAGCCGGCCAAGCGCCAGGCGGTGACCAATCCCGAGAATACGATTTTCGCGGTGAAGCGCCTGATCGGCCGCCGCTTCGACGATCCGGTGACCAAGAAGGACACCGAGCTGGTTCCGTACCACATCGTCAAGGGCCCGAATGGCGACGCGTGGGTCAAGGCCGGCGGCAAGGATTATTCGCCGGCGCAGATCTCCGCCTTCACGTTGCAGAAGATGAAGGAAACCGCCGAGGCCTATCTCGGCGAGACGGTGACTCAGGCGGTCGTGACCGTTCCTGCGTATTTCAACGACGCGCAGCGCCAGGCGACCAAGGACGCCGGCCAGATCGCCGGCCTCGAAGTGCTGCGCATCATCAACGAGCCGACCGCAGCGGCGCTGGCCTATGGCCTCGACAAGCAGGACGGCAAGACCATCGCGGTGTATGACCTTGGTGGCGGCACCTTCGACATCTCGGTGCTCGAGATCGGCGACGGCGTGTTCGAGGTGAAGGCCACGAACGGCGACACCTTCCTCGGCGGCGAGGATTTCGACGACAAGATCCTGCGCTTCCTGGCCGAAGACTTCAAAAAGGCCGAAGGCATTGACCTGACCAAGGACAAGCTGGCGCTGCAGCGGCTGAAGGAAGCGGCCGAGAAGGCGAAAATCGAGCTGTCGTCCGCCGCGACGACCGAGGTCAACCTGCCCTTCATCACTGCTGACCAGAATGGTCCGAAGCATCTGGTGAAGACGATCACCCGCGCCGATCTGGAGCGGCTGGTCGAGGATCTGATCCAGCGCACGCTCGAGCCGTGCCGCAAGGCGCTGGCCGATGCCGGCCTCAAGGCGGCCGATATTGCGGAGGTCGTCCTGGTGGGCGGCATGACCCGCATGCCCAAGGTGCGCCAGGTCGTGAAGGATTTCTTCGGCAAGGAACCGCATTCGGGCGTCAACCCGGACGAGGTTGTCGCCATGGGCGCCGCGATCCAGGCCGGCGTGCTGCAGGGCGACGTCAAGGACGTGCTGCTGCTCGACGTGACTCCGCTGTCGCTGGGCATCGAGACGCTGGGTGGCGTGTTCACTCGCATGATCGACCGCAACACCACCATCCCGACCAAGAAGTCGCAGACCTATTCGACCGCTGACGACAATCAGCAGGCCGTGACGATCCGCGTCTTCCAGGGTGAGCGCGAGATGGCCGCCGACAACAAGATCCTCGGCCAGTTCGACCTGGTCGGTATCCCGCCGGCGCCGCGCGGCGTGCCGCAGATCGAGGTCACCTTCGACATCGACGCCAACGGCATCGTCAACGTGTCCGCCAAGGACAAGGGCACCGGCAAGGAGCAGCAGATCCGCATCCAGGCCTCGGGTGGCCTGTCGGATCGCGACATCGACCAGATGGTCCGCGATGCCGAGCAGTTCGCCGAGGAGGACAAGAAGCGCCGTGAGGCAGCCGAGGCTAAGAACACGCTCGACAGCCTTATCCACACCACCGAGCGCCAGCTCGCCGACAATGGCGACAAGGTCGACGCGTCGCTCAAGGCCGAGATCGAGGCGGCGGTGGCCACGGCCAAGACGGCGGTCGAGGGCGGCGATCCCGAAGCGATGCGCGAGCAGGCCAATGCCCTGCAGCAGGTTGCGATGAAGCTCGGCCAGGCGATCTACGAGAAGCAGGCCCAGTCCGAAGCTTCGCCTGCCGCCGATGCGGCGCAGGAAGCTCCTGCCGAGGACGTGGTCGACGCCGAATTCTCGGAAGTCGACGATACCAAGGCGTAACTTGTTGCGTTCCCCCCGTTATTCCTGCGATGAGCAGGGATAGCGGGGAGGGCGGGGGCCCAAGATGACCACCGAAGTCGATTTCTACGAATTGCTCGAATGCGAGCGCACAGCGGACGATGCCACGCTGAAGGCATCCTATCGCAAGCTCGCCATGAAATATCACCCCGACAAGAATGACGGGTGCAAGGACAGCGAGTCCAGGTTCAAGGCGATCAGCGAGGCTTATGATTGCCTCAAGGACCCGCAGAAACGCGCGGCCTATGATCGTTTCGGCCATGCCGCGTTCCGCAATGGCGGTGGCGGCGCCGGTGCGGGCGCGCAGGATTTCGGCGCGTTCAGCGACATCTTCGAAAATATCTTCGGCGAGTTCATGGGCGGTGGCGGGCGCGCCCCGCGCGGCGCGCGGCGCGGCGCCGATCTGCGCTACGACATGGAGATCACGCTCGAGGACGCGTTCCGCGGTAAGTCGACCGATATCACCGTCGACGTGTCGGCGTCCTGCGATTCGTGCAAGGGCACCGGCGCCAATCCCGGCACCAGCGCCAAGGCCTGCGGCACCTGTGCCGGGCACGGCAAGGTGCGCGCCCAGCAGGGTTTCTTCGTGGTCGAGCGGACCTGCCCGAGCTGTCACGGCGCGGGCCAGGTCATCTCCGACCCGTGCAGCGCCTGTCGCGGCGAGGGCCGGGTCGAAAAGACCAAGACGCTCACCGTCAATATCCCGCCTGGCGTCGACGAGGGCACGCGTGTGCGCCTGACCGGCGAGGGCGAGGCCGGCGCGCGCGGGGCGCCTCCGGGCGATCTCTACATCTTCCTGCACGTGCAGCGGCACGCGCTGTTCGAGCGCGAGGGCACGACCCTGTTCGCCCGCGCGCCGATCAGCTTCACCACCGCCTCGCTGGGCGGCGAGATCCGCATCCCCGGGCCGGACGGCGAGCGCCACACGATCAAGATCCCGGCCGGCACCCAGAGCGGCCGCGAGCTGCGCCAGCGCGGCGCGGGCATGCCCGTGCTGCAGGGCCGCGGGCGTGGCGACCTGGTGATCAGGGTCGAGGTCGAGACACCGACCAAGCTGTCGGCCAGGCAGCGCGAACTCCTCGAACAGTTCCGCGCCACCGAAACCGGCGAGGAAAACCCGCAGACCACGAGCTTCTTCAAGAAAGTGAAGAGCGCGCTCGGCTGACCCTATGAATACCCCTCCCGCTTGCGGGAGGGGTCAGGGGAGGGCCTGTGCGATCAACCAATCCCGAAACTGTCGACCAGTTCGACCGCCAACCGCACCGGCACGACCGGCGTGGCGCAGCGCGACGCCAGATCGGTCTGATAGGCCTGGAAAGACGGCAGTCCGGTCACCGCATCGGCGCTCTCGTCGGCCAGATTGACGAACAGGTGGATAAATTCGTCCCCGTCGCGGAACAGGGCATAGCCCACCTTATCGGGCGCGTTGGCGCGTACCTCGTCGAACACGGCGCGCGCCAGCCGTTCATTCTCGTCCGACGTCTCGGCTTTGGTCGCATAGCGTACCAGCGTCACTCTCTGCATGATGTGGGTTCCTTATCGACGCGGCATCGCGTCGGAGGATGAGACGGTGCCGACCCCGCAAAGGATTCGGCGGTCGAAAAAGAATCCTCACCCGAATCCTTTGCGTCTCCCGCGGCGTCCCTGGGCTAGAGGAAAAGTGGAGGTGCGTGTGACGGACCGGTTGAACGACTGGCTGGGTGAGATGCGGCCGCGGCTGCACCGTTATGCCGCGCGTATGATGGGGTCGGCCTTTGATGGCGAGGACGTCGTCCAGGATGCGCTCGCCAAGGCAGCCGAAGCACTCGGCGCCGGCGCGCAGGTGGCCGAGCCCGACGCCTGGATCTTCCGCATCGTCCACAATACCGCGCTCGATGCGCTACGCCGCAGGCGGCGGCAGGAGGCGCGCGATGCTCTTGCCGTCTCGGACGATGCGTCGACCGAAGAGGCCGACCGGCGGATCGCGGTGGAGGCCGGGCTGGGCAGCTTCCTCCATCTCGTGCCGGCACAGCGATCGGCCGTGGCGCTCGTCGATGTGCTGGGTCACTCGCTCGCCGAAACCGCGGCGATTCTCGGCATGACGGTCCCAGCGGTCAAAGCAGCGCTTCATCGCGGGCGGGTCAGGCTGCGCGCGCTTGCGCAACAAGCGGAAATATCGGCGGTCATCGCGCCTGCCGAGCGCGCGCGCCTTCGCGCCTATGCCGACCGCTTCAACGCCCATGACTGGGATGCCCTGCGCGCCTTGCTGGCCGAGGATGTGAAGCTGGATCTCGCCAATCGGACGACGCTGTCCGGTGCGCGCGACGTGTCGATTTATTTCACGCGCTACGCTGCGCTGCCGGACTGGCGGGCAAGTGTGGGCATCGCGGAGGGGCGTCCGGCATTGCTGATCCGGAAGCGTGGGGACGAGTCAGGTCCACCCATTTTTGTCGTGCTGCTCGATTGGCGCGGGGATCGGATCGCGGTGATCCGCGACTTCCACTACGCCACCTATATCATGGAAGGATTGAGCTGGTCGGCCATCCCGCCGGCCTAGCCACCCCTTTAGACAAGGGGTGGGCGGGCCGATGGATCAGAGGCTTACGACCTCGACCACCAGCGCAAGAGCCGTGAACGTCAGCATGGTGCTGACCACGGTTTCAAAGAAGCGCATGGTAGGGTCTCCGATGCCGGAAAAGTCCGGCTAGGCCCTATGTGGAGATTGTTGCGGACTCTCGCAATATTGTTACGCGCCTTCGCAGTTGCAGCATTTGCAATCGCTTCATCGACGAATCGACACGCTTCGCCGCCCGATCAGTGAAAATCGGGCTTTAACCACCAGTCCCGAACACCCGGGCGAAGATCGTGTCGACATGCTTCAGATGATAGCCGAGGTCGAACTTGTCCTCGATCTCCGCGGGCGAGAGCGCCGCGGTCACCTCGGGATCGGCCTTGAGCAGCTCGAGCAGCGAGAGCTCGCCATCCGATTCCCACACCTTCATCGCATTGCGCTGGACCAGGCGATAGGCGTCCTCGCGGCTCACCCCCGCCTGAGTCAGCGCCAGCAGCACGCGCTGCGAATGGACGAGCCCGCCCATCTTGTTGAGGTTCTTCTCCATCCGCGCCGGGTAGACGAGGAGCTTGTCCATCACGCCGGTGAGCCGGGCCAGTGCAAAGTCGAGCGTGATCGTCGCGTCGGGCCCGATATAGCGCTCGACCGACGAATGGCTGATGTCGCGCTCGTGCCACAGCGCGACATTCTCCAGCGCCGGCGTCACATAACCGCGCACCATGCGCGCCAGGCCGGTGAGGTTCTCGGTCAGCACCGGATTGCGCTTGTGCGGCATCGCCGACGAGCCCTTCTGTCCTGGCGAGAAATATTCCTCCGCCTCCAGCACTTCGGTGCGCTGCAGATGGCGGATCTCGGTCGCGAGCCGCTCGATCGAACTGGCGATCACGCCCAAGGTCGCGAAGAACATCGCATGCCGGTCGCGCGGGATGACCTGAGTCGAGACCGGCTCGACGCTCAGCCCCAGCTTCTCGGCGACATAGCTTTCCACGAACGGATCGATATTGGCGAAGGTCCCGACCGCGCCCGAAATCGCGCAGGTCGCGATATCGGCGCGCGCCGCGACGAGCCGCGCGCGGTTGCGGTCGAACTCGGCATAAGCCTGGGCGAGCTTGAGGCCGAACGTCACCGGCTCGGCATGGATGCCGTGGCTGCGCCCGATCGTCGGGGTCATCTTGTGCTCGATCGCGCGGCGCTTCAGCACCACCAGCAGCGCGTCGATATCGGCGATCAATATGTCGCTCGCGCGCGCCAGCTGCACTGCGAGGCAGGTGTCGAGCACGTCGGACGAGGTCATGCCCTGATGCATGAAGCGCGCCTCGGGCCCGACATGCTCGGCGACGTTGGTCAGGAAGGCGATCACGTCATGCTTGGTCTCACGCTCGATCTCGTCGATCCGGTCTACCTCGAACGCGCCCTTCTCCCAGATCGCCTTCGCGGCTTCCTTGGGGACTACGCCCAATTCGGCGAGCGCGTCCGTCGCGTGCGCTTCGATCTCGAACCAGATGCGGAATCGGGCTTCGGGCGTCCAGATGGCGACCATGTCGGGGCGTGAGTAGCGTGGCACCATGGCAACGGTTCCTGAAATTCCGGTTTCTGTTCGTCGCGAATCCTGAACGGACTCGCGATGAGCCGCGCGTTAGCAGGGACGAGGCGAAGCTTCAAATCGAGAAAAAATGAACTATCTCGGTCGCTGAGGGGTTTTATCTTCAAGTCTTGGTCAACGGGAAATTGACCGGCTTATGTATCTTGAAGTAACACCAACGGAGAGAGCACATGTTGAAATATATTCTTCTTGCCAGCGCCATGACGATTTCTGTCCCTGTTCTGGCACAGGATAAGCCTGCCGATACCCAGACGGCGCCGACTACTCAGACCGCACCGGTGCAGACTGCGCCTGAGGCGACTCCGGCCGCACCCGATGCTACGGCACCCGAGACGGCCTCGCCCGTCGACCAGGCGATGAGCCCGGTTGCGCCGGTGACGGACCAGACCGCGCAGACCACGCCGCAACAGACCCCGGTCGATCCGGCGGCGGCGCCCGCTCAGACCGCCCAGGCTACGCCGGCCCCTGCTGAACCTGCCGCGGCGCCGGTCCAGACCGCGTCCCAGCCGGCCACCAGCGCCGCCCAGATCGCTCAGGTGGTGAGCACCGAGTTCCCGACCTATGACAAGGACTCGAACGGGTCGCTCAACGAGACCGAGTTCAGTTCGTGGATGGTCGCGCTGAAGACGGCGAGCGATCCGACGACCAAGGCGGAGAGCGCTGCGACCAAGACCTGGGTCAACCAGGCCTTTGCCAGCGCCGACACCGACAAGAGCAAGTCGCTGTCGAAAACCGAGCTCACCGGGTTCCTGACCAAGGGCTCGTAAAGCTACCTAGCGGGACGCGCAGTCCCTCCGGGGCGGCCGTCGGACCTTCGGGCCCGGCGGCCGTTCGCCGTTTCGGCCGATCATCCCCACCACGGCTCGCCCGGCGCAAGGTTCGCGCGCAGATACGCCTCGTCCATATCGAGCCCGAGCCCAGGCTCGTGCGACACCGCCATGTGCCCGCCCTTAATGACCAGCGGGTTCGCCTTCGCCCATTTGAAATCGACCGCGCGGCGCGAGCATTCGATCCGCGGGCAGTTGAACAAGGCCGCTGCCAATTGCTGCGACGCCATGTTGAGCAGCAGCCCGCTGACATTGTGCAGCGCGACCGGGATGCGGTAGCGCGCCGCCATCTCCGCGATCATCCTCGTACCGGTGATGCCGCCCGAATTGATGATGTCGGGCTGGAAGATGTCGACGGCCTGATTCTCCAGGAACGGCACGGCAAATTCCGCCAGCTCCATATTCTCGCCGGTCATGATCGGCACCTTGGTCGCGCGGCGCAGCGCGTTCCACCCTTCCGACCAGGCCGGGGCGAGCGGATCCTCGAAATAGAGCGGACGGATCGGCTCCACCGCCCGCGCGATGCCGATGGCGCTCGGCACGTCGAACTCGCAATGGCAATGGACCAGGATGTCGATGTCGTCGCCGAACGCCTCGCGCGCCAACGCATAGGCGCGCTCCATCCTGCGGAAATCCTGCGGGCCCAGCGACGGCGTATATTGCTGCATCGGCACGCCGAGCACGTGATGCGTGTCGACCTTGTACGCCTGGAACCCCCATGGGTCGGCCGCGAGTTGCTGCACCCGGTCGCGCCATTCTGCCTTGTCGAGATAATTGCCGCCCGGGCAGTGCGAATAAAGATCGATCTCCTCGCGGAAATTGCCACCGAGCAGCTTCGATACGGGCTGGTTCAGGATCTTGCCCGCCAGGTCCCACAAGGCCATGTCGATGCCGCTCAGCACGCGGATCGCCCGACCGCGCTGCTCATAGGCATAGAACATGTTGTGGAAATGGACCTGGATGGCCAGCGGGTCCTTGCCGATCAGCCCGAGATGCGGAAGGCGGCCCCCGCCATTATAGGCCGCGATCACTGACCGCGCCGTCGGCCCGTCCGCGCCGCACTCGCCATAGCCGCTGATCCCGGCATCGGTCTCGATCCTGATGAGGGTCTGCCCCTCCTTCAGCCGCATCGCCTTGATCGCGGTGATCTTCACCAGCCCGCGTGCAGGCGCCGCAAGGGCGTCGAGCGTCCCGAACAGCGGCGCAAGGGCGACAGCGCCGAGCGCTTTCAGGAGATCGCGACGGCGCATGGCATGTGGCCCATGATTTCAGACAGGCAAGGCTATCCGGGCAGGAATCGCGACGTCAATCGACCGCCCCTTGGCGTTCCTCAAAAGCTGAGAGGGAAGCAGAGAGCGACCCGTTCCACCGTCATGCCGGACTTGTTCCGGCATCCATGTTTCCTCGTACGCACCCGGCGTTGCGTTTTCCGGAACGATGGACCCCGGGGACAAGCCCGGGGTGACGGGAGTGAGGGGGTGACGCCGGTCGACTTTGTCCCTTCGCCCTACATCAACCCCAGCGCCCGCAGGCTGGAATGACCGCTCGTGCCCATGATGATATGGTCGTGCACGGTAATGCCCATGCGCTTCCCGCCCTCCACCATGTTGCGCGTGATCTCGATATCGGCCCGGCTCGGCGTAGGATCGCCGCTTGGATGGTTGTGGACCAGGATAAGCGCCGCCGATCCCAGGTCCATCGCCCGCTTGATCACTTCGCGGACATAGACCGCCGCTTCGTCGATCGACCCCTCGCTCATCAGCTCGTCGCGGATCAGCATGTTCCTGGTGTTGAGGTGAAGCACCCGCACCCGCTCATGGATATGGTGGGCCATGTCGGCGCGAAGATAATCGAGCAGCGCCTGCCAGTTGGACAGCACCGGCCGCGCCGCCACCTCGGCGCGCAGCAGGCGAAGCGCGATGGCATGCGCTACCTTGACCGCCGCGACCGACGTTTCGCCCATGCCCTTCACGCGCCCGAGCGCTTCATGGTCGGCCGTCAGCAGCCCGCCCATCCCGCCGAATTCGGCGAGCAAGGCCTTGGCCAGCGGCTTGGTGTCGCGTCTCGGAATAGCCAGCGCGAGCAGATATTCGATCAGCTCATGATCGAGCAGCGCGTCCGATCCGCCCTCGCTCAGCCGCTGGCGCAGGCGGGCACGGTGGCCGCTATTGTCATTGTCGGGAACGCTCATCCTTTGTCCGAGACTAGGGGCAGCGATGGGCACGCGCAATTGCGCATCCCGCGACGCCTGTTACGTGTTCCCTTATAGTCGGGCTGCAACCGTGGTTCCTGCGTCCTGCACGGCCTGCGAGCGAAAATCCCATGAAGCGAGTATTTGATGCCGGTCGGTTCAGGTCCGTGGAATGAACCTCGCGATTGATCGGCGTTCCGTATCGGAAGATTCTCCGACGCAGCTTACCGACCGGGACCGGCGCTGGTGGGAGAGTCGCACAGCGGCGACCTTCGCTATTCTGCTCACGGCATTGCCGTTGCTGATGCCGGCCATCCCGCCTTTGACCGATCTGCCCGGCCATATCGGTCGTTTCCGGATCATGGCGGAGGCTGGGTCATTGCCGCTTGCGCAGCATTATGCGGTTCATTGGGCCCTGGTCGGCAATCTCGGTGTGGACGGAATAGTGCTCGCTTTGGCCCCCGTCATGGGGCTTGAGCCAGCGACGAAGCTGGTCGTGCTGACCATCCCGATGCTGACGGTCGCCGCGATGCTGTGGCTTGCGCGGGAGGTACATGGCAGGCCGCCGCCGACGGCTGCCTTTGCGTTCCCGCTCGCTTATGCCTTTCCGTTCCAGTCGGGCTTTGTGAACTTCTCGCTCGCTTCAGCGCTGGCGCTGGCTGGTCTCGCCCTCTGGATCAGGCTGGCGCACAGGGCGCGGCCTTGGACGCGGCTGGTCCTGTTCGTGCCTATTTCCGCGCTGGTCTGGGTCAGCCATTCCTTTGGTTGGGCAATGCTGGGCTTGTTCGTGTTCGGGGCGGAATGGGCGTTGCGACGGCGCGCGGGCCTCAACCCATGGCGTGCCGGTTCCCATGCGGCGTTGATGTGTGTTCCGATGGCGCTGCCTGTGCTGTTGACGGTCGCGGCTGGCGAAAACCGGCTGACCGGGGCGACCGGCGACTGGTTCGATTGGCCGTTGAAGCTGTTCTGGGCAATGTCGCTGCTTCGCGAACGGTGGCAGCTCTACGATATTCTCGGCGCCGGTTTGCTTTATCTTCTCCTGGCGCTTGCCCTTCGCTCGCGCGCTCTGTCCTTCTCGCCGGTGTTGGCGGCGCCCGCCCTGCTTGGCGGAGTCGCCTTCATTCTGTTGCCCGCTTTCTATGCAGGGGCATCCTGCGTCGATATGCGCGTGCTGCCCGCCACCGTGGCGGTGGCCGTCCTCGCGATCAGGATAGGCCCAAGGGCAGACCGGCTTGCGGGCCGGCTGGCGCTCGCGGCGGCGGCCTTCTTTCTGGTGAGGACCGCCACCTCGACGATCGCGCTCGATCTTTTCGCCCAGCGCCAGGAAGAGGCGTTGCGCGCGGTGCCGTTGTTTCCGGAAGGGGCGGCGGTGCTGGTGCTGGTCGACGAGCCGGCGGCGGACAATTGGAACAATCCGCGACTGAGCCATATTGCCGGGATCGCGATTGCGCGCCGACGCGTCTTCACCAACGAACAATGGTCGCTGGCGGGGCAACAACTTGTCCGTCCCCTGCACCCGGCCGCGGCCCCTTATGATCGGGATCCGTCTCAGCTCGTCTATCCGCCGACGGTGCCGGGGAGCCCTGGCCTGGGTCGTGCGATCCGCGATTTCGATCGAGGGACGTTTGGCTATGTCTGGACGATCGGCTTTCCGGTCGGACGGGTTCAGGCCGCCGATCTGGCACCGGTCTGGTCGGACGGCCGCTCCGCCGTCTACAGGGTCGTTTCGAGCGGACACCGGTAGCGCCGTCGGGGGTAGGATACGGTCGGGCACGGCTGCCATTTTCCCTTTCGGGAACGCTCATCGGGGTTCGGGAATTGGAGACCGGGTGGCCACGCGCAATTGCACGTGCCTGGGCGTGCCCTATGCTGAAGAGCGCGTGCCCTTGTGCCGCAACCGGGAGTGGCGAGCTGAGTCTGGACGAAGCGATCGAGGATAAGCCCCGCTGGCGGCGGGTGCGCCGGGTCGTGCTTGTCGTGGCGCTGGTCCTGCTCGGCGGGCTGATCGCGCTCTGGAATCAGCGCAAGCCGATCGCCTCGAGCTATATCGACAAGGCGCTCACGGGCTATGGCGTGCCTGCGCGCTACAAGATCGCCGATCTCGGCCTCAACCGCCAGCGCCTGACCAACGTATCGATCGGGGATCCGGCGCATCCCGATCTCGTCGCTGACTGGATCGAGCTGCGCACCAGCGTCGGCCTGTCCGGCGCCACCGTCACCGCGATCCGTGCGGGCCATGTCCGGATGAACGCGCGGCTGATCGACGGCAAGCTGTCGCTCGGCGCGCTCGACAAGCTGATGCCAGCGCCTTCGGGCAAGCCTTTCGCGCTGCCCGCGCTCTTTGCCGATGTGCAGGATGCACGGATCAGGCTGGTCGCGCCGCAGGGCGTGATCGGCATCAAGCTGAGCGGGCAGGGCAAGCTGAATGACGGTTTTGCCGGTCAGGTCGCGGCCATCACCGAACGGCTCGATCTCGGCGGCTGCGTCAGCGGCCCCGCGACGGCGGTGCTGGCGGTGCGTATCGCCTCGGCGCGCCCGACCTTGCGCGGGCCGGTCCATGCCGGGAAGCTCGATTGCGCGGGTGCCGTGCTGAGCGATGCCGGCGCCGACATCTCGGTGACGCTGGAGCAGGCGCTGGACGGCTGGCGCGGGGACGCGAAGCTCTCTGTGGCGAAGATTCGCCATCCGTCCGCCGAGCTCCACACCCTCACCGGCACGATCGATTTCGCCGGCAAGGCGGACGGCACGGCCGGCAAGCTCGACCTTGTGTCGGGCATTGCCGCGTCTCGGGGTATTGCCGCCGATTCGACCACGCTCACCGGGACCTACCGGTTCGGCACGGCGGGCATCGCGTTCGAGGGCAAGGCCGGTGCCCGCCATGCCCTGCTGGGCAAGCTGATGCGGGCCCGGCTGGCCACCTATCGCGACAAGGGCGCGGGCACGCCGGTGGGGCCGCTGGTCCACAAGGCAGTCGACGCCGCGGTGGCCGCGGCGCAGTCCGCCGATCTCGATGCCGATATCGCCGTTTCGCTCGACGGCGGACGCGGCCAGGCCAGGGTCTCGCGTCTCCAGCTCGCAAGCGCCTCCGGCGCCTGGGCGACGATCGCCGGTGGAGAAGGCATTGGCTATGCCTGGCCGGGTGGGGGCGTACGGTTCGACGGCTCGGTCGATCTGGGCGGCGGGAACCTCCCGACCGCCACGATCCGCGTCGCGCAGGCGGTGGCGGGCGGGCCAGTGAGCGGCACCGCGACCATGCAGCCCTATGCTGCCGGCAATGCCCGCCTCGCGCTGACGCCGGTCAGCTTCGCCGCGACGCCAAGCGGCACGACCCGTATCGCGACGCGCGTCACTCTGTCGGGGCCGCTCGCCGACGGGCGCATCGACAATCTCGTCCTGCCGGTGAACGGCCTGTGGGACGGGCGCGACCGGCTCCAGATCAATCGCACCTGCGCGCCGCTGTCGGTCGGTGCGCTTGCCCTGTCGAGTTTCAGGCTGGGGCAGACATCCGCGACTTTATGCCCGGTCGACGGCGCAATGTTGCGTCTCGACGGCGGTCGCATCGGCGGCGGTGTCCAGTCCGGCGCGCTGCGCTTGTCGGGCGCGATCGGCAGTTCGCCGCTTACGCTGTCCGCCGCCAGCCTCCTGCTCCGGCTGCACGATACCCGCGCCGATCTTCGCCATGTCGATGTCCGGATCGGCGCGCCCGACCGCGTCACCCAACTCTCCTTCGCGCGAGTCGAGGGCGGCTTGTCCGGGGGCACCATGGCCGGCACGATCGAGGGCGGTTCGGGGCGCATCGCCAATGTGCCGCTGCTGATGTCGGAAGCGCAGGGGCGCTGGACCTTCGCCAAGGGCGTGCTCGACCTGACCGGCGGTACGCTCAAGGTTGCCGATGCCGATCCGCAGCCGCGCTTCGAGCCGCTCGCCGGCAGCGACGTGGCGCTCCGTCTCGCCGACAACCGGATCACCGCCACCGGTCGGCTGAGCACGCCCGAAAAACAGGTCTTCGTCAGCGGCGTCGCGATCGAGCATGATCTGTCGAACGGCAGCGGCCATGCCGACCTGACCGTCCCCGGTATCACCTTTGGCGAGGCGTTTCGGCCCGAACAGCTGACGTCGCTGACCAAGGGCGTGATCCAGAATGTGGTCGGCACCGTCTCGGGCGAAGGCCATATTCGCTGGAACCAGGCCGGGGTGACGAGTGACGGCGTGTTCCGCACCCCCGGCACCGATCTCGCCGCCGCCGTGGGACCGGTCACCAGCATCGCCGGCGAGATCCGCTTCACCGATCTGCTCAACCTGGAGAGCGCGCCGGGCCAGATCGCGACGATCAAGACGATCAATCCCGGCATCGCGGTCAATGACGGCACCATCCGCTACCGGCTGCTCGCCGGCACGCGAGTCCAGATCGAGGAAGGGCGCTGGCCCTTTGCCGGCGGGTCGCTGGTGCTCGAGCCGACCATGCTCGATTTCGGCCAGAGCATCGAGCGCCGCATGACCTTCACCGTCACCGGCATGGATGCCGGCCAGTTCCTCCAGCAGTTCGATTTCAAGAACCTCAACGCGACCGGCGTGTTCGACGGCACCTTGCCGATGGTCTTCGACGAACAGGGTGGGCGGATAGAGCATGGCCGGCTGACGGTGCGCCCCGGCGGCGGCACGATCGCTTATGTCGGCGAGGTCAGCCAGAAGGATGTCGGTTTCTGGGGCAATCTCGCCTTCCAGGCGCTCAAATCGCTGCGCTATCGCAGCCTCGAGCTGGTGATGAACGGTCCGCTCGCGGGCGAGATGATCACTGAGGTGCGCTTCGAAGGCGTCGGCCAGGGCGAAGGGGCGAAGCGCAACTTCATCCTCGACCGGCTGCAGAAGCTGCCGTTCATCTTCAACGTGCGGATCAAGGCACCCTTTCGCGGCCTGATCGATGCGACCGCGTCCTTCTACGACCCGAAACGCCTGGTGCAGCGCAACCTGCCCGCCCTGCTCGAGGAGCAGCGCAAGCGCGGCAAGCCGCCCGAGGAAACTCCGCCCGCGATCCAGCCCATTCAGCCTGCCGAAAGCGAGAAACTGCCATGACCGAAACAGGATTGACGAAACGAGAGTGGAGACCGACGAGGTACGGGATGAAGAGAATGCTTTCGATCATGGCCCTGGGCGCCACCGCCGCAACCACCGGTTGCGTCAACGTGACCGCGCCGGACAAGCCGATCGAGATCAACCTCAACATCAACGTGACTCAGGAAGTCGTCTATCGGCTCGACGGCGAGGCGAAGGCGTTGATCCAGCAGAATCCGGGAATTTTCTGATGAAGAAGATGATGAAGCTGATGACGATCGCGGCGGCCGTTGGGGTCGCGGGCCTTGCCACGGCGGCCTATGCGCAGCGCGACCCCGCCTATCAGGCGGCGCGCGCGGCCGGCCAGGTGGGTGAGCAGCCCGACGGCTATCTCGGCATCGTCGGTGCCGGCACCCCGGATCTGCGCACTCTGGTCAACAGCATCAACATCCAGCGCAAGGCGAAATATACCGAGAGCGCCGCGTCGGGCGCGACGGTGGAGCAGATGGCGTTCGTCAGCGGCTGCAACCTGATCCTGAAGACCGCGCCGGGCGAGAAGTACAAGACGCCGGGCGGTATCTGGGCGACCCGCGGCGCCGGCCCGCCGGAACGCGATTCCCGCTGCGTCTGATCTCCGGCGTCGCCGATCAGTCTCCCGGACGCGCCCATTCCTTGTTGATGCCGAGCGCGGCCAGCGTGCAGACCGCGCCGGACAGCAGGTACACGCCCACTGACCACAGGCCGAACCGGCTCGCCAGGGTCAGCGCGACCAGCGGCGCGAAGCCGGCGCCGATCAGCCAGGCGAGATTGGCGGTGAGCGCCGCGCCGGTATAGCGGCGCTCGCGCGAGAAGCTGCCGTTTACCACGCCCGAGGACTGGCCGAAGGCAAGGCCGAGCAGCACGAACCCGCCCAGCATGTACAGCGTCTCGCCAAAGCCGCCCGCGTTGAGCAGTTGCGGGGCGAAGCCGCTATAGGCGCCGATCAGCACCGCGGAGACGCCCAGCACCGCGCGGCGCCCCACCCGGTCGGCGATGATGCCCGAGGCGAGCATCGACAACACGCCGACGCCCGCGCCGATCATCTCGATCAGCAGGAAGCGAACCGTGCCCTCGCCGGTGTAGAGCACGACCCAGGACAGGGGGAACACCGTCACCAGGTGGAACAGCGCGAAGCTCGCCAGCGGCGCGAAGGCGCCTAGCAGGACGGTGCGGCCTTCCTCGCGCAGCGTCTCGCCGATCGGCGCGGGCTGCAGTTCGCGGCTCTCGAACAGATGCTCGAAGTCCGGCGTGGCGACGATGCGCAGGCGGGCGAACAGCGCGACCACGTTGATCGCGAAGGCGACGAAGAAGGGATAACGCCAGCCCCAGCTCAGAAAGTCGGCGGTGGTCAGGGTCGCGAGGAAAAAGGCGAACAGGCCGGCCGCGACGATCAGGCCGAGCGGCGCGCCTAGCTGCGGGATCATCGCATACCAGCCGCGGCGATCCCGGGGCGCGTTGAGCGACAGCAGGGACGGCAGCCCATCCCACGCGCCACCCAGTGCCGCGCCCTGGCCGAGCCGGAACAGCGCGAGCAGCCAGACCGCGACGATGCCGACGTCATTATAGCTGGGCAGGAAGGCGATCGACATGGTCGAGCCGCCGAGCAGGAACAGCGCGATCGTCAGCTTCACCCCGCGACCGTAGTTGCGGTCGATCGCCATGAAGATCAGCGAGCCGATCGGCCGGGCGATGAACGCCAGCGCGAACAGCGCGAAGGAATACATCGTGCCGGTCAGCGCATCGACAAAGGGGAAGACCAGCGAGGGGAACACCAGGACCGAAGCGATGGCATAGACGAAGAAGTCGAAGAACTCGCTGGTGCGGCCGACGATCACGCCGATCGCGATCTCGCCGGGCGCGATCTTGCGTTCGCGTGCCGTGATCAGGCGCGCGTCGCGCTCGAGGGGCGTCGAGGTCGACGCAGCGATCGGTGCAGTCATGGCGCTTCGCTCCACAGCCTGATGGCAGGATTCCACTTTACAACACGCCTTGCACGATAAAAAGCTCGCGAGGGTATCGGACAAAATGTCCAATGTCGGCATCCAGACCTGTCGGGATAGGCGATGACCATGCGCGAACACCCAACGCCGGCGAGTCGACGACTCGTGCCAACGCTCATCCTGATGCCGCTCGTCGCGCTGGTTTCGGCCTGCGACCGCGCCGTGCTCAACCCTGCGGGCGACATCGCCCTGCAGCAGCGCGACATCATCTATATCTCGACGGCGCTGATGCTGGTCATCATCATTCCCGTGATCGCGCTGATCATCGTGTTCGCCTGGCGCTACCGCGCGTCCAACAAGGACGCGACTTATGATCCGCATTTCGACCATTCAACCTCGCTGGAACTGGTCATCTGGTCGGCGCCGCTGCTCATCATCATCTGCCTCGGCGCGCTGACCTGGTGGAGCACGCACCTGCTCGATCCGTTCCGGCCGCTCGACCGGGTGACGGTGGGCAGGCCGGTCGATCCGAAGGAAAAGCCGCTGGTCATCCAGGTCGTCTCGCTCGACTGGAAATGGCTGTTCATCTATCCGGAACAGGGCATCGCGACGGTCAACGAGCTGGCGCTGCCGGTCGATCGCCAGGTGCGGTTCGACATGACGTCGACCAACATGATGAACACCTTCTACGCGCCGACGCTGGCCGGCATGATCTACACCATGCCGGGCATGCGCAGCACGCTCCACGCGGTGCTCAACAAGCCGGGCAGCTATGAGGGCATGTCCGCCAATTACAGCGGCGCCGGCTTTTCCGACATGCGCTTCAAGCTCTACGGCGTCGACAAGGGCAGGTTCGACGCCTGGGTCGCGCGGGTCAAGGCGAGCGGCCGCACGCTCGACACCAGCAGCTTTCTTTTGCTGGAGCGCCCGAGCGAAAAGGTGCCGCCACTCTATTTCGGTGGCGTCGACGCGACTTTGTTCGACCGCATCTACAATCGCTGCGTCAAGCCGGGCACGCCGTGCATGAGCGACATGATGCGGCTTGCCGGAAAGGGCGGCCACGCCGCGCCGCGCACTGACCAGGGCAAGGCCGAAGGCGCGCTGTTCAAGCAGGACGGCGAGAAGGGCAGCGGCGAGAGCCTCACCCCGCCGCCCGGCGCGCAGGCCAGCCCCGCCCCGCATTCGCACCAGGAGCGTTAAATGTTCACCGAAAGCCTGGCGCGCACGATCTTTGGCCGCCTCACCCTCGAATCCTTCCCGCTCCACGAGCCGATCCTGCTCGTGACCTTCATCGCCGTCGTTCTGATCGGCGTCGGCATCCTGGCGGCGGTGACGAAATACCGCCTGTGGGGCTGGCTGTGGCGCGAATGGCTGACCAGCGTCGACCACAAGAAGATCGGGGTCATGTACATGATCCTCGGCATCATCATGCTGCTGCGCGGCTTCGCCGATGCACTGATGATGCGCGCGCAGCAGGCCGTCGCCTTCGGTGCGAACCAGGGCTATTTGCCCGCGCATCATTACGACCAGATCTTCTCCGCGCACGGGACGATCATGATCTTCTTCGTGGCGATCCCGCTGATCGTCGGCCTGGTCAATTTCGTCATGCCGCTCCAGATCGGCGCACGCGACGTGTCCTTTCCCTTCCTCAACAATCTCAGCTTCTGGCTCACCGTCGCGGGCGCGCTGCTCGTCATGGTCTCGCTGTTCGTCGGCGAATTCTCGCGCGGCGGCTGGCTCAATTACGTGCCCGTGACCAACCTGCAGAACAGTCCCGATACGGGGCCGGATTATTATCTCTGGGCATTGCAGATAGCGGGCGTCGGCACGACTCTGTCCGCGATCAACATGGTCACCACGATCATCAAGATGCGCGCGCCGGGCATGACGATGATGAAGATGCCGGTGTTCTGCTGGACCGCTCTGTGCAGCAACGTGCTCGCCATCGCGATCTTCCCGGTGCTGACCGGCGCCTTCGCGCTGCTGATGCTCGATCGCTATGCCGGCACCAATTTCTTCACCAACGATCTCGGCGGCAACCCGATGATGTACTGGAACCTGGTGTGGATCTGGGGCCACCCCGAGGTGTACGTCCTGGTCCTGCCGGTGTTCGGCATCTATTCCGAAATCACCTCGACCTTCACCGGCAAGCGCCTCTTCGGCTATTCGTCGATGGTCTATGCCACGGTGGTGATCACCATCCTGAGCTATCTGGTGTGGCTCCACCACTTCTTCACCATGGGCTCGGGCGCCAGCGTCAACAGCTTCTTCGGCATCGCCACCATGGTGATCTCGATCCCGACGGGCGCGAAGATCTTCAACTGGCTCTTCACCATGTATCGCGGCCGGATCCGCTTCGAGCTGCCGATGATGTGGGTGGTCGCCTTCATGCTGACCTTCGTGGTCGGCGGCATGACCGGCGTGCTGCTCGCCGTGCCGCCCGCCGACTTCGTGCTGCACAACTCGTTGTTCCTGGTCGCGCACTTCCACAACGTCATCATCGGCGGCGTGGTGTTCGGCCTGTTCGCCGGCATGGAATATTGGTTTCCCAAGGCCTTCGGGTTCCGGCTCGACCGCTTCTGGGGCAAGGTGACCTTCTGGGGCTGGGTGATCGGCTATTGGGTCGCGTGGACGCCGATCTACATCGTCGGCCTGATGGGCACGACGCGCCGCGTGCGCCACTTCGATGATGCGAGCCTGCAGATCTGGTTCGTCATCGCCGCGATCGGCGCGGTCATCATCCTGATCGGCATCCTCGCCTTCGTCATCCAGATCGCGGTGAGCATCAAGAACCGCGACAAGCTGCGCGACTTCACGGGCGATCCCTGGGACGGCCGCACCCTGGAATGGTCGACCTCGTCGCCGCCGCCGGCCTATAATTACGCCTTCACCCCGATCGCGCACGATCTCGACGCCTGGTACGACATGAAGGAACGCGGCGCGGAGCGCCCGGTGAGTGGTTTCCGCCCGATCCACATGCCGCGCAACACCGGGGCCGGGGTCATCCTGTCCGGCTTGGCGCTCGTGCTCGGCTTTGCGATGGTGTGGTATATCTGGTGGCTGGCCGCGGTCAGCCTGGTCGGCCTGTTCGTCGTCGCGATCGGCCATACCTTCAACTACAACCGCGATTATTACATCCCCGCCGATGAGGTCGCGCAAACCGAGGGCGAGCGCACCGCGCTGCTCGCGGCGGGAGCCTGATCATGAGCACGACGACGCTTGCCGATGCCGATGGCCGCACCCCGACCTTCTACCTGATCGAGGAAGACGGCCACGGCCATGACGGTGACCATGGCCATGAGCCTGCCGCGGGCAGCACGCTGCTGGGTTTCTGGATCTACCTGATGAGCGACGCGCTCATCTTCGCGACGCTGTTCGCGACCTATGGCGTGCTGAGCACCAGCTATGCCGGCGGACCGACTCAGCGCGAGCTGTTCGAGCTGCCGCTGGTCGCGCTCAACACTGCGATCCTGCTCGTCTCGTCGATCACCTATGGCTTCGCGATGATCGCGATGCAGCAGGGCAAGCTCGGCGGCACCCGGCTGTGGCTGATCGTCACCGCGCTGCTCGGCGCGTCCTTTGTCGGCGTCGAGCTCTACGAGTTCGGCAATCTGATCGCCGAGGGCGCCACGCCGCAACGCAGCGCCTTCCTGTCGGCCTTCTTCACCCTGGTCTCGACTCACGGCCTGCATGTCAGCTTCGGCATCCTGTGGATCGGCGTGATGCTGTTCCAGCTCGGCCAGCGCGGCCTGCATCCGGAAAACCAGAAGCGGCTGATGTGCCTCAGCATGTTCTGGCACTTCCTCGACGTCGTCTGGATCGGCGTCTTCACCTTCGTCTATCTGCTCGGGGCCGTGCAATGAGTGCTGACGCTTCCCACGCGCACGGTTCGCGCCGTGCCTATCTGGTCGGCTTCCTGCTGTCGGTGGTGCTGACGGCCTTGCCCTTCTGGCTGGTGATGACCGGCGCGCTCGGCAATCCCCAGGCGACCGCGGCGGTGATCATCGTCGCCGCCTTCGCGCAGATCCTGGTGCACACCGTCTGCTTCCTCCACGTCAATCCGCGCGTCGAGGGCGGCTGGACCCTGATGGCCTATATCTTCACGGCCGTGCTGATCCTCATCTGCATCAGCGGGTCGCTGTGGATCATGCATCATCTCAACGCGAACATGATGCCGATGAACGGGCCGGAGATGAGCAACCAGCCCTGAGCCGCCTGCTCCTCCTCGGTCTCGCCCTGTTCGGGGCGATCGGTTTCGCGGCCCTCGGCATATGGCAGATCGAGCGGCGCAGCTGGAAGCTCGACCTGATCGCGCGCGTCGAGGCGCGCGTCCACGCGCCGCCCGCGGGCCTGCCACTGCCGGGCGAATGGGGCAGGGTGGCCGAGGGGACCGATGCCTATCGCCATGTCCGCGCGCGCGGCGTCTTCGACCACGGCGCCGAGGCGCTGGTGCAGGCAGTGACCGAACGCGGCGCCGGCTTCTGGGTGCTCACACCCTTGCGTACGGCGCAGGGCATCGTGCTGGTCAATCGCGGGTTCGTCCCGGAGAGCGTGCGCCATCCGTCCCGTCGCGCCGCCGGGCAGGTGCAGGGGCCGGTGACCGTCACCGGCCTGCTGCGCATGACCGAGCCGCGCGGCGCTTTCCTGCGCAGCAACGATCCGGCGGGAAACCGCTGGTATTCGCGTGACGTGGCGGCGATCGCCGGGGCGCGGCACCTCGGGCCAGTCGCGCCCTTCTTCATCGATGCAGATGCCGCCCTCAATCCCGGCGGCTATCCCGTTGGCGGGTTGACCGTCGTCCGGTTCCGCAACAGCCATCTCGTCTATGCGCTGACCTGGTTCGCCCTGGCCGGGCTGTGCATCGCCGCGATCCGCCTTCTGTTGCGCGGGCGTGAGGCCGCGTGATGGACACGCCGCTCCTCGCCCTGATGGTCGGCCGGTCCGCCGTGCCCGGCGGCACCTCGCCCGAGAACGCCACCGCGGACAATATGCGCCAGCTCACTCAGCTGCGCTGGATCGCGGTGGCGGGCCAGACCGTGACCATCCTGGTCGTGCATTTCGGCTTCGGCGTGGCGCTCCCGCTCGGCTGGATGCTCGGTGCTGCGCTGGCGCTCGGGCTGGCGAATCTCGTCGCCTCGGTCGCGCTGCGGCGGCACCGCGTGCGCGACATCGAGATCATGCTGGCGCTGCTGCTCGACATGGGCACGCTCACCTTCCAGCTCTATCTCAGCGGGGGCGCGGCCAATCCCTTCATCTCGCTCTATCTGCTCCAGGTAGTGCTTGGCGCGATCCTGCTGACGCCCATGCTGGCGGCGATCCTCGTCGTGGCCACCGGCCTGAGCTACGGGCTGCTGACCCTGCGCTTCGTGCCGCTGGCGCTCCCCGGCGGGCTGATCGCCGAAAGCGCCGATCTGTTCGCGATCGGCCGCTGGATCAGCTTCGTGCTCGTCGCCGCACTGCTCGTGCAGCTGATCACCCGGATCAGCCGGAACCTCCGGGCGCGCGAGGCCTATCTCGCCGATCTGCGCCACCGCGCCGCGGAAGAGGAGGGCATCGTGCGCATGGGCCTGTTCGCGTCGGGCGCCGCGCATGAACTGGGGACGCCGCTTGGCTCGCTGTCGGTCATCCTGGCCGACTGGCGCCGTATGCCGGCGATCGCGCGCAGCCCGGCGCTCGCCGCGGAAGTCGCCGAGATGCAGGCCGAGGTGCAGCGCTGCAAGTCGATCGTCTCGGATATCCTCCATTCCGCCGGCCAGCCACGCAGCGAGCCGCTGGAGAGCATGGCGGCAGGCGCCTTCATCGCCCGCGTGGGCGATGCCTGGGCCGAGATCCATGCCGAGGTTCCCTTTGTGTGCGATCCAGCCACGGCCGGCGGCGCCGTGATCGTGGTCGAGCCTGCGCTGCGCCAGGCAGTATGGAACCTGCTCGACAATGCGGCCGAGGCATCGTCCCGTGGCGTGGTGCTCGAAGCCGAGGTGGAGGGCGACATGCTCGCGATCGTGGTGCGCGATCACGGCCCCGGCTTCGCGCCTCGGGATCTGGCCACATTGGGTAAGCTCTACCAGTCGACCAAGGGGGCAGGGCACGGGCTCGGCCTGTTCCTCGCCGCCAATGTCGCGCGCCGCCTCGGTGGCCGGCTGGAGGCGCGTAACATCGCGGGTGGGGCGGAAGTGCGGCTCGTTCTTCCGATGATCTCGTCGGCACCTGCAGGAGGCTAGATGGACCAGGCCCGCACCCTCGTCATCGTGGAGGACGACGCCACCTTCGCCCGCACCCTGCAGCGATCCTTCGAGCGGCGCGGCTACCATGTCAGCGTCGCGACCAGCCCCACCGAGCTCGACGCACTGCTCGAGACCGAACGTCCGGGCTATGCGGTGGTCGACCTCAAGCTCGGCACCGCATCGGGCCTGCCCTGTGTCGCCCGGCTGCACGCGCACGATCCGGCGATGCTGATCGTCGTGCTGACCGGCTTCGCCAGCATCGCGACCGCGGTGGAGGCGATCAAGCTGGGCGCCTGCCATTATCTGGTGAAGCCGTCGAACACCGACGATATCGAGGCGGCGTTCGCCAGGGGGGATGGGGACGCGGAGGCGCCGCTCACCAACCGGCCGACCTCGATCAAGACGCTCGAATGGGAACGGATCAACGAGATGCTCGCCGAGACCGGGTTCAACATCTCGGAGACCGCGCGCCGGCTCGGCATGCATCGGCGGACGCTGGCGCGCAAGCTGGAGAAGCGGCCGATCCGGTGAGCGTGATTCGGCTCCGCGCAAGGCCCCGGAATGGCGGCCGGAACCTGCCCGTCAAAGGCACCGCAATGTCACCGTCGGGCAACGCCCGGTTAAGGTTGACTCAAGCCGACCCCTTTTCTAAACGGGCGCCGCAACGGGGGCTCGCCCCATGTTTTCCGTCGCCGTGCGCAAGCCCGGCGGCGTTTTCTTATCAGGATGCTTTCGCGTTGGCCGACGACCGCCAGAACGATGACCTTGAAAGCCGTATCGCCAATGCGCGAGCGGTCGAAGAGGCGCGTACTGCCGGGAACCCTGCGGCGAAGCCCGCCAAGGGCTATTCGCAGGGCTCGCGCGTGCTGGCCGAGCTGATCGGCGCGCCGATCGGTGGCGGCCTCATCGGCTGGCTGCTCGACAAGTGGCTCGGCACCAGCCCCTGGCTGTTGCTGATCCTGCTCGTGCTGGCCGTCGTCGCGGCGTTCCGCAACATCTTCAAGATCTCGAAGGAGCGCGCGGAATGACCGTCGCTTCCGACAGCAACGCACAAGGGTAAGGCGATCGTGGCCGGTAAAATTGACCCGATGGAACAGTTCCTGGTCGAGCCTGTGCTCGGCCGGCATCTCGAGCTGTTCGGATATGACGTGTCCTTCACCAACTCGGCGCTGTTCATGGTCGTCGTGTTCGCGCTGCTGTTCCTGTTCATGTGGGGCGGCATGAAGCGTCAGCTGGTTCCGACCCGCTGGCAGGTCGCGGCTGAATCGGTCGTCGGCTTCATCGACAACATGATGCAGGTGAACATCGGGCCGGAAGGCAAGAAGTTCGCGCCCTATATCTTCTCGATCTTCATGTTCATCCTGTTCGCGAACCTGGTCGGCGTGCTGCCGCTGGCGATCGTGCCGGGGCTGCACACCTTCGCCGTGACCAGCCACATCACCGTCACCGCGGTGCTGGCGTTCCTGTCGTTCGGCATCGTGCTCGCGGTCGGTTTCTGGAAGCATGGCCTCCACTTCTTCTCGCTGTTCGTGCCGCACGGCGCGCCCGGCTGGCTGATGCCCGTCATCATCCCGGTCGAGTTCGTGTCGTTCATGGTGCGCCCGTTCAGCCTTGGTCTGCGACTGTTCGTCGCGATGACCGCCGGCCACATCCTGCTCGAAGTGTTCGGCAGCTTCGTGGTGCAGGGCTTGAACGCGAGCCTCGACGGCAGCCCGATCGGCTTCATCGTCACCGTGCTCAGCTTTCTGATGATCGTCGGCGTCAGCGCGCTCGAGTTGCTGGTGTGCGCGATCCAGGCCTATGTCTTCGCGCTGCTGACCTCGCTTTACCTCAACGACGCGGTGCACCTGCACTAAGTCATTCGACTTTATCGTTTAATACCGTATTTTTAGGGAGCTTATCATGACTGATCTTGGTGCAATGTACATCGGTGCCGGCCTCGCGGCGATCGGCGTCGGCATGGCCGCGCTCGGCGTGGGCAACGTGTTCGGCTCGTTCCTCGAAGGCGCGCTGCGCAATCCGGGCGCAGCAGACGGCCAGCAGGGCCGCCTGTTCATCGGCTTCGCGGCATCCGAGCTGCTCGGCCTGATCGCGTTCGTCGTCGCGATCCTCATCCTCTTCGTCGTCAAGTAAGCGAAGAGCGACCTCAATGCCGCAGCTATCCCAAATTCCAGAGATCTACGCGTCGCAGCTGTTCTGGCTCGCGATCGTATTTGCCCTGATCTATTTCGGGATCGGCAAGGCGATGGTCCCTAAGATCGAGCGCACGATCGACGATCGTAACGCCCGTATCGGCGGAGACCTCGCCGCGGCGGAGGCCGCGAATGCCGCCGCCCGCGCGTCGGAGCTTGAGTATCAGACTGGGCTGGACTCGGCCCGGTCCCAGGCCCTGCGCGCGGTGACGGAGGCCAAGGCCAAGGCGTCGGCCACGGCCGAGACCAAGGTGAAGGCGGGCGATACGGCCATGGCCGAAGAACTCGTCACCGCCACCGCCCGCATCGGCACCGCCAAGACCACGGCCATGGCCGAAATCGAGACGGCGACCGTGGATGCGGTGCAGGCCATCGTCGCCAAGCTTTCGGGCGTGGCGGTCGATCGTTCGGCGATCGAACAGCAAGTGAAGGCGGAACTGGCGCATGGCTGACGCGCATCATCAGAGCATGACGGCAGCGACCGGCACGACCGAGCTGCATCACGAGCCCACGGCGCTGGGCATTTCGGCGCCCGGCTTCGTCGCACTGTCGATGCTGGTCGTCATCGGCCTGATCCTCTGGAAGAAGGTGCCGGCGATGATCGCCGGCATGCTGGACGCGCGGATCGCCACGATCCGCACGCAGCTCGAAGAGGCCACGCGCCTCCGCACCGAAGCCGAGGCGCAGCTTGCCGAAGCCAAGGCGCGCAACGCGGCGAGCGCCGGCGATGCCGCCGCGATCATCGCGCACGCCGAAGCCGAAGCGAAGCAGATGATCGCCAAGGCGGAAAGCGACTCCGCCGATCTCGTCGCCCGCCGCCGCAAGATGGCCGAGGACAAGATCGCCGCGGCCGAGCGCGCCGCGATCGCCGAGGTTCGCGCCACGGCGGCCGATGCCGCCACTCGCGCCGCCGCCGCGATCATCGCGGAGAAGCATGACGCCAGCGCCGACAAGCCGCTGATCGATCAGACCATCGCCGGGCTCGGGCGCCTCAACTAGCTCCATTTCGGTGCGGTAACCGATTCGACAAGGCTGGCTGCCGTGATTAGCCTCTCCGGATTGCCGGGGGGCTCATGCGAATCGATTGGGTTAAATGGGGGCGTTTCGCCGCGATCGCCGCGCGGCATGCGGTCACGCGCGCGCTCCTGTTTCTGCTGATCCTCCTGATCAACCCGTTCGGCATCGCCGAATGGGGCGACCTGCGCAGTCACGACGTCTGGCAGCGTATCTATGCGGATCATTATGGCGACCGCTCGGAGGTCGGGCGGAATGCCATCACGGTGGTCGAGCTTGACGAACAGGGAATGCAGGCAGCGGCGCCGTCGGACGCCTCGCCGGATTCGATCCACCTGCTCGAGATATTTCGCACCGTTGCGGAAGGCGATAACGGGCCGGATGGGCGCCTGAGGGCGCATGGCAAACCGGAGGCGATGTTCATCGACCTTCTACTCGGCGATTTCGCCCCGGACGGGATGACCCAGGCCGAGCTGCTCGATTTTGCCGGGGCGCCTGTCACCTGCCCCGGCCGGCTCGGCGCCACGCTGGAATATGCTCAGGTCGCATCGCCCTTCCGCTGCATGCTGCGCGGCATTGCCGACATCACCCGCTATGATGGGCCAAAGGGCTGGAAGGATGACAAGGGCTGCCTGAAGAGCGAGCTCGCCAAGCTCCATTGCATCCTGAAACGAGGCGGCACACCCGTCATGATCGCCAGCGCGGTCGATCCGAAAGACAAGCGTGCCGCGGTCGAGAAACCGGGCGCGGCGGCGCTGGCGACGATCGCGATCTCGGTGCCGATCATGGTCAATGACCGGCGCTATCCGCTGGTGTTTCCGGTCGAAGCCGCCCAGCGAGAAAACCGGCCTTTCACCTTGCACCCCGCCGCGATGCTGTACGCCGCCTATTGCGCGACGAATGGGTGCAAGGACGACCCCTCGATCGCGCCGGCACCGGAGGAAGCGAAACGGACCGGGGCCGCGTGGCTGGACGATTGGCGCTGGTCGACCGCGTTCGAGACGCCCGTCGAGGTGATCTGGGGTGTCGGCAAGCAGGACCGGTTCACCAACCAGGTCGATTCGCTTGCGCACGGTACCACCGGCAGTCGCTGCCGTGTCGCCGATCCCAGTCGCGGGGGGACCTTCCGCGCCTTCATGCAGGCCTTGTTCTCTGGTCTCAGGATCGAACCTCAGGCTGCCTGCGCCTATCAGCATAGCGTGAGCTATGGCCTGCTGCGGCTCGGCAAGGACGATCCAGCGCAACTCGCTGCCTTCCGGCAATCGGCACTGGCCGGGAAGATCGTGCTGATCGGCATGTCGACCAGGGACAGCAACGACTATGTCTCGGCGGGCCCGCACGGCCAGTTGCCGGGCGTCTTTTACCACGCGATGGCGCTCGACAATCTGATCGAACGAGGCGCCGCCTATCCGCGCGTGGCGCGCCAGATGTTTCCGCCATTCACGCTTTCGGATCAGGATGTCACCAACGCCATCGGCGCGTTCCTGATGCTGTTGTTCGGCGGCGCGGTCGTCGCGCGGCAGCGTCTGTTCGGCAAGCCTGACGACGCCGAAGGGTCGGTCCGGCTGATGGTCGAGGGGGCGACCTTCCTCGCCGCGGCGATCGTCTACATGGTCCTGATACTCTATATTTTGACACGCCAGGTCAGCGTTCTTCCGGACAGGTTCAATCTGGCGGCATTGTCTATCGTGATAGTATTGGAATTCTTCAACATCATGGGGATTTTGCTTGCGCCGATTTGGAACAGGCTGGATGTTTCCCGTGCGGTGATTCTCTTGTTTCCGGGGCTGAAATCATCCGGTTCTGCTGCTGCGGGGCCGGCGAAGGTGGGGGATAGCAATGTCGTTGATCCTGATCGCACTCCTCGCCGCCGCCGGCGGCGGACCCCAGGTGACGGCGTACAAGGTAAACCCGCTGACGACGTTTGACGAACAGGGGGCGTCGACGGGCAGGTTGACCGCTGCGGAACTGCCGCCGCCGCCACTCGACATCAGCGGTACGAATGAATTCGGCTATCTCAAGGTGATGATCAACGGGCGTGCCGTCTATCTTCGTCCGGCGGACGTGCGACACACCATGAAATATTGCGCGGACGGAGATGTCACCAGGCGCGAGACCGGGGATCGCCTCGGCGGCGCCAAACCGGGCGGCGTGCGAAAGGGTGCCGGAGAGGATGACGGGCTCTGCATCCAGCAATGAACGCGATGCTGCGAAACGTCGGGCGGACATCGTGCCGCATCTCTGCCGCTGCCGCGGCGCTTGGCCTCGTGCTGTCACCGGTCGCGGAGACCCGGGCCATGCCGCAATGTCTGCCGGGCATGTGCGGCTTCACCGAGAGCGGCAAGAAGGGCCCGTTCCTGAAGACCAGGGTCGACGCCGACGATCTCGCGAAGAACGACGCAGCGATTGCGACGTCCGGCAGCAAGGAGGGGTTGCTCGCGGCGCAATCGGTCAATCGCGGCCAGCTATATGGCACCGGCCTGTCGATGCCGGCGACCGAAGCGCAACTCGCGGCGCTGATCGACACGTTTCGTCCATTCTGGCCGTATCGGCCGGTCGGGCCGGTGAAGGTGCGCATCGTCGGCACCAACAGTTTCGTTCCGCAAAGCTTCGCCGACAATGTCATCGTCGTCCCGTTCGGCGTCCTGTCCCGCGCCAGGAGCGACGGGCAGGTGGTGTGGTTGCTGGCGCACGAATTCAGCCATCTCGCCATGGCGCATTTCGCCCGTGAGGCGCGCGCCAAGAAGCGGTCGAGGGGGATCGGCCAGATCGTCGGTGCCGTCGATATGGCAACGACGCTGTCGCAACAGCGGGTCGATACCAGCGGCAACAAGCTGCGGCTCTACGAGGTGACCGACAAGGAAGCCGTTGCGATGAGCGACTCCATCTGGGCGCGCAGCCGCCAGCTTGAAGGCGCCTTGTCGCTGACCGACGCGTTTTTCAGCCGCGGCGACGAGGACAAGGCCGACGTCGCCGGCGTCGATTTCGCGGTCGCAGCCGGTTATCCTTATAGCGGCGCGCTCGATGCCCTCGAGATCATCGGAAACGACGACAAGGAGTCGATCACGATGTTCGACACGATCGCCGCCACGACCGGCGATTATGCCAAGAAAACGGGCCTGCAGACGCTGGGCTCGCTCGGCGGGTCGAAGAATGTCGGCGACACGCTGACATCCTGGGTCAAGGATCTCGCCAGCAACGCGATGGTCGTGGCGCTGAAGGAGACCAAGAAGAAATACCTGGCACAGCACCGCCCGTCGGAGAAACGGATCGACGGCCTCCGCAAATATTACAAGCTCGCCTATGGCGACGCGGCGGAAAAACCGCCGTCGCTGGCCTTTTTGAAGTCGCTGCGCGCGACGCCCGAATATCGGGATGCCGACATAGCCGTCGGGGCCTATACACGGGCGCTTGCCAGCGTCATCAAGGGCAATGCTGCGCAGGCCAGGCTGGATTTGCAGCCCGCACTCACGACGCGGTACGGCCCGACACCCCTGATCAGCAATCTCAGCGCGAAGATCCTGATGATTCAGGGCGATCTTCGCGGTGCGGACCAGGCCTATACCACTGCCGAACGCTTGCCGGGCAACGCCGCCGTCCCGGTAAAGGCGCCGCCCCGCAAGGGCAGGAAACCCGCACCCAAACCGGCCGCGCCGGCGCCCGCGCCGATCATATTGCGCGATCCTTATCTCGAGCAGAATTTGCAGGGCTTCCAGGCCCATGTCGATCTGCTCGTGCGGATGGCCAATTATCCCAAGGCGCTGGCGGTCATCGCCGAGGCAAAGCGCCGCTTCAACGATGACGAGGCGTTTCTGCCGCAATATATCGCCATCTATATGGCGACCAAACAGGCCGAGATGCTCGTCGTCACGCTGAACCGATGCTTCGATGTCGCCGATCAGGGTCTTGAGCAAAGCTGCCGCGCGGCGATGCTGAACGACACCCAGCAGAAGAAGATGGCTGAGCTGTCGCCGGCCGATCAGGACAAGGTCGATCGCGCATTGGCGCGTGCATCGAGCAAGGCGCGTAGCGGCGGCTTGCTCGCGCAGATCAACGATGCGCTCACGCCGGACGACAAGGAGGATTGATCGGCGCCGGGTATCGCCGGCCGAATTTCCGTCTTGGGCAGTGCCGCCGTCATTTCACGCCTTATCGATCCCGGCTACACCGGGTGTGTGGCACCGAGTCGCGTGCCTGCATCCTTGGAGAGACCGCCCCATGAAGCTTGCCGCCTTTACCGCCGCCCTGTTCGTGATGACGGCGGCGCCTGCCCTGGCGCAGAACGCCCCTGCGGCACCGGCTGCCCCGGCCGCCGCGCCGGCAGCGACCGCGGATGCCGCGCCCGCCGCGAAATTCACGCTCGATACCCCGGTGGAGACCATTGCCGCCGACCCCGCCGGCAAGGCCGTGCTGGCCGCCGATTTTCCCGAGATGCTTTCCCATCCCGCCTATGATCAGTTCAAGGCTCTGTCGCTCAACGCACTTCAGCCGCTGGCTCAGGGCGCTATCACCGATGAGATGATGGCCAAGGCCAAGGCCGATCTCGCTGCGATCAAATAAGCGTCAATACCGGATCATCACCCGCCGTGCGATGGCGGGTGACACATTGTACACCGCGTTCAGCACCGCGGTCATGCCGACATTCGCCTGCTCCCGCCCGCGCGCCATCGCCGCCACGATCTGCCGCCCGCATTCCGGCGCCGGCATCTTCCGGTGCCTGTTCTCCTCGGTCATGCGCGTTTCGACCACCGGCGGCAGCGCCTCCATCACATGCACCCGCGTGCCCGCCAATTGCGCCCGCAACGCCATGGTGAAGCTCCGCAACCCCGCCTTGGTCCCGCAATAGACCGGGCCTTTCCCACTGGGCGCAATCGCCAGCCCCGAGGTGACGTTGACGATCATCGCCTCCGGCCGCGCCCGCAGCCCGTCGAGCAGGCCCGCGATCAGTCGGATCGGCGCATTGAGATTGAGGAAGATGCAGCGGTCGATCTCAGCCAGGTCGAACGGCACCCCGACCTGAAAGGTCGCGCCCATGCCGGCATTGTTGACCACTATATCGACCGGCCGCTTGGCCAGTTCTGCCACCAAAGCATCGCACCCCGCGGCATCCGACAGGTCGGCGGTGATCGTGTCGAACCCTTCCGCCAGCGCGGACGCCAGCCGCCCGCGGTCACGCCCGACCACGATCACCTCGGCACCCGCTTCCTTCAGGTGCCTCGCGATCTCCAGCCCGATCCCATCGCTGCCCCCGGTCACCACCGCCGTCTTGCCCCTGATCTGCATGTCCAGGTCCTCCTTGTCTAAGCCCCTCCCCTTCAGGGGAGGGGTTGGGGGTGGGGAGTCTCACCGAGACAAGCACTTCCGGATAAGCCCCACCCCAACCCCTCCCCTGAAGGGGAGGGGCTATGTGTTTCCCCGCACGATATACCCGTTGTTGCGCGCGCCCCGGAGTCCTAACTGGGGGAACGATGTCGACCCCCAATGCCCCCGATCGCTTCAACGAAGAGAAATCCACCTTCACCGTGCGCGGATCGGACGCGCCCGATCTTGAAGCTGGCGTGGCCGCGATCCGCAACGTGCTGCAGACGCTCCCCGCCCGCCCCGGCGTCTACCGCATGCAGGATGCCAAGGGCGACGTGCTCTATATCGGCAAGGCCCGCGCGCTGAAGAGCCGCGTCAACAACTACACCCAGGTCGATCGCCTGCCCAAACGCCTCCAGCGCATGGTCGCGCAGACGCGCTCGATGACCATCGTCACCACCAACAACGAGGCGGAGGCGCTGCTGCTCGAGGCGCAGCTGATCAAGCGCTATCGCCCGGCCTACAATGTCCTGCTGCGCGACGACAAAAGCTTCCCCTTCATCCTGCTGCGCGCCGATCATGATTTTCCGCGCATCCAGAAGCACCGCGGCGCCAGGCGGGCCAAGGGCAATTATTACGGCCCCTTCGCCAGCGCCGGCAGCGTCAACAACACGCTCAACGCGCTGCAGAAGCTGTTCCTGCTCCGCTCCTGCACCGACAGCTTCTTCCGCACGCGCGACCGGCCCTGCCTGCTCTACCAGATCAAGCGCTGCTCGGCGCCGTGCGTCGGCCGCATCTCGCAGGAGGACTATGGCGATCTGATCGGCGACGCCAAGGCCTTCCTCGCCGGCAAATCGACTCAGGTGCAGACCAAGCTCGGCGGCCAGATGCAGGCAGCCGCGGAAAATATGGATTTCGAGCTGGCCGCGATCATCCGCGATCGGCTGAAGGCGCTCACCTTCATCCAGGGCAGCCAGGCGATCAACGCGGAAGGGGTGGGGGACGCCGACATCTTCGCGCTCGCCAACAAGAACGGCGTGATGGGCATCCAGGCCTTCTTCATCCGCGGCGGGCAGAACTGGGGCCATCGCAGCTTCTTCCCCGCCCACACCAACGACGTGCCGGAGGCGGAGGTGCTGGCGAGCTTCCTCACCCAATTCTACGAGGAGGTCCCGCCGCCGCGCATTATCTTCGTCGATCGCGAGCTGGAAGAGACCGAGCTGCTGCAGGAGGCGTTCGCCGAGCGGGCAGGGGCGAAGGTCGCCATCTCCATCCCCCAGCGCGGTACCCGCCGCCGCCTGCTCGACCAGGCGAAGCGCAACGCCGAGGAAGCGCTCGACCGCCGCCTCGCCGAAAGCACCACTCAGGCCAAGCTGCTGCGCGAGGTCGCCGACCTGTTCGACCTGGCCGAGCCGCCCGATCGGATCGAGATCTACGATAACAGCCATATCCAGGGCACCAACGCGCTTGGCGCGATGGTCGTCGCCGGGCCGGAGGGTTTCCGCAAGGGCCAGTATCGCAAGTTCAACATCAAGGATGCAAAGACCATCCCCGGCGACGATTTCGGCATGATGCGCGAAGTCTTCGCCCGCCGCTTCGCCCGCGCCCAGGCCGAGGATCCGGATCGGGATTCAGGCGAATGGCCCGATCTGGTGCTGATCGACGGCGGCCGCGGCCAGCTCAACGCGGCGAAGGGCGTGCTGGAGGAACTCGGCATCGAGGATGTCTGCCTGGTCGGCGTCGCCAAGGGGCCGGACCATGGGCGCGAGGGCCGCGAGGTGTTCCACCTGATGGACGGCCGCGAGCTGACCCTGCCCACCAACGCGCCGGTTCTGTTCTACCTCCAGCGCCTGCGCGACGAAGTCCACCGCTTCGCGATCGGCGCCCACCGCGCGAAACGCGCCAAGGCCATCGGCGCGAGCCCGCTCGACGAAGTCCCCGGCATCGGCCCGGCGCGGAAAAAGGCGCTGCTGATGCATTTCGGCACGGGCCGGGCGGTGCGCAATGCGAGCCTGGAGGATCTGCAAAAGGCGCCCGGCGTCTCGGCGCTGGTGGCGCGGCAGGTCTATGATTTCTACCACGGACGGTAGGATTGGCTTTCCCGGCCGGAATTGATCCACTACCTCCGTTCGGGCTGAGCCTGTCGAAGCCCTGCTCTTCTCTTCCTGGGAAGAAAGAACAGCCGTTGAGCTTCGCTCGCCTTCGGCCCGGCAAGCTCAGGGCGAACGGGGAGAGGTGACTCCAGCCAACCAGGTTTTGCTCTATCGCTTCCCGGCAAGATAGCTCTTGGCCTGCGCGCGGACGACGTCGACCAGATTGCCCATGGTCAGGTTGACGTCGATCCGGTGCAACCCCCAGTCCGGCAGCTTGCGCCCGTCGATCACGACGTCCCCCACGATCACGTTCGTGCGCTTGCCCGCCGGATCGGGATGGATGGCGACCGCGAGATAATTGTGGGTCCCGTCGTTGCGGCACTCCGCACTGAGCAGGCCCGGCACTTCGACGAACGGTTCGGTGATCGGCTTGGGCGGGGTGGTCCATGGGCCCTGCTGCTCGCCGCTGGCGGTCACCATCTCGGCCCCTGCGCCGAGATAGGCATGCAGCGGCGCCGAACCGCCGGCCAGCGCCGCCGGGTTAACGCATGCCGCCTCCAGGCCGGGACCCGCCGAGGCGCCGAACGTCCGGGCCTCGGCCGGTGGCGGGCTGTCGGCGCGGAACGAGGCGAAATTGATCGCGCAGCCCGTCTGCCCCATGGCGCGGCATAGCGGGATCGCCTTGAAATCGCCGCCGACATCCTTGCCCACCGGCACCTGCAACCGGTATCCGGCCAGGATCACCGACAGGATCCGGGCCTGCACCGGCTTGCCGTCGATCTCGTTCCTGACCAGCTGGGCCAGCACGCTCGATCCCTGCGAGTGGCCGATCAGCACCACGGGCCGGCCATGATTGTCGTTGGCGAGATAATGGTCCCAGGCGCGCTTCACATCGTCATAGCCCATCTGCCGGTCGGTCGGGATCGGCGCGCCGCGGATATTGGCGTGGAGCGCCGCGAGCGTCACCTGCCGGTACAGCGGCGCATAGCGCCGGCACACCGCGCCGAACCGGGCGAATTGCTGATTCACCACCGCGACATATTCCGGCGCGACCTTCATCGTCGCGTTGCCGCCCGGGTCGCGCGAGACGGTGGGATAGACATAGAAGCAGTCGACCGGCGCCCGCGGGTCGGCGCGAAAGCGCTCGATCTTGGTCGACCCGTCGGCCTGCAGGACCACGGCGTCCTGATCGGAGCGGCTGCACGCGTCGCCGGCCTGATCGGGGCGGCACAGCCATGCCGCGGGACTGGCATAATCGGGCGTGTCGGTCGCCGGCAGCGGCGCCGCACCGGCGGGGGTGGCGCTCATCAGGGTCGCCGCGATCGCCGCGATCCCCCATGCGGACCAGCCGCGCATCGTTCCGTCAGAGCCCGATCCCGCGCATGGCATGGCGATCCGCATGAACCTCTCCTTTTTGCCGACCATTCCCGTCGATTGCGCGGATCTGGCACTTCCCGCTTTGCGATGTCAAACACTCACTATAACGATAGCGAATATTCTTTCCGGGGGTCCTGGGGTCTCCTTGCCCAGGCGGAAGGGCGCGTCGGGGCTATGGCCTGCGGTCATCTTTGCCTTGACGTCCCCCCGGGCAAGCTGGAAGGCGGACGATGTGAACAAGGCAGCCGAACCCCGTCGCCAGTCGCGCAAGGCGGAACAGCGCGCCGCGACGACCGAACAGATCCTCGACGCGGCCGAGGCGCTGTTCGCGGAGCACGGCCTGTATGGCGTCACGCTCAAGGACGTGGCGAAGCAGGTCGGCGTCCACAACACGTTGCTCAATTACTATTATGCCGACAAGAAGGCGCTGTTCGACGCGGTCTTCGCCCGCCGTGCGGTCGTCACCAGCGAGCGGCGGATGCAGGCGCTCGATGCCTATGAGCAGGCGGCAGGCGATGCCCCCACCGTCGAGGGCGCGCTGCACGCCTTTCTCGACACCGATCTCGACCTGTACATCCAGGGCGACGAGGGCTGGCGCAACTATGCCAAGCTCGGCGCCCAGGTCGCCAACACGCCGCACTGGGGCGCCGAGCTGATGGATGCGCATTTCGATCCGGTCGTGCTCCGCCTGATCGGCCTGCTGCGCCGCGCGCTGCCGGGCTGCGCGGATACCGACATCTTCTGGGGCTATCATTTCGTCACCGGCGCGCTGATGCTCACGCTCGCGCGCACCGGCCGCATCGACAAGCTCTCCAACGGCCTCAACCGCTCGGACGATTTCGCCGCGGTGAAACAGCGCATGGCGAAGTTCATGGCCGCCGGCTTCATCGCGATCTGCGAGGGCGGCAGGCCGGAATAGCGCCTGCCCTTCTTCCTGCTTCCCCGGCGAAGGCCGGGGTCCAGTTGGGGGCGAGATTTGGCTGGGCGGATTCACCCTTTCCCGTTCGGCCCCGGACTTGATCCGGGGTTGTCGAAGCCCTGCTCTTCCCTTCCGCGGAAGAAAGAACAGCCCTTCGACAAGCTCAGGGCGAACGGGGAGGGGGCACGCGAAAACCCCCTAGAATTTGGTCCGCACCCCGACCCGGAACCGCCGCCCGAGCGGGTCGTACAGGTCGAACCGCCCGCCAAGCCCCGGCGCCGAATATTGCACCGTCGCCGGAATCACCGGAATGTCGATCGGGTCCCGGTCGAACAGATTGTCGATGCCCAGGGTCAGCTTGAACGACCGGCTGCCGACATTGACGGTCACCATGCCGGTCAGGTCGAACGTCGCGTAGCTCGGCACTGAATTGTCATCCACATCGACGCCGCTCACCCAGTTGTTCTGGAGCTTCGCCGCGCCCAGGATGTGCGCGTTGAGCGCCAGCGAGTACGGCCCCTGCTCGTACATCGTGGTGATATTGGCCCGAAGCTTCGGCTCGCCCGGGTTGAGATCGCCGATCTGCCCCGCGAAATTGGTCACGTTGCCCAGCGCGTCGACCTGGCGGAAGACGGGCACGTAATTCGCCAGCGCGCGCAGCTCGAACCGGCCGGCGCCCACGGCGTGCCGGTAATCCACCTCGAAGTCCCACCCTTGCGTCCTGAGGCTCGCGGCGTTGATCGGCACCGTGTCGATCGAGGTGATCGCCTGGGTGCTGTCGCGGTGGATATATTGGCAATATTGGTCCTGCCCGCTGAAGCAATATTGCAGCTCCTGCGCCGCGCTGATCGACGTGATCGCGCCCTTCAGCGAGATCCGGTAATAATCGACCGACAGCGTGAGCCCCCTGAGGAAGCTGGGGCTGTAGATCACCCCGGCGGTCAGCGTGCTGCCCTGTTCCGGCCGCAGCGCGGGGTTGCCGCGCGCATTGGTATATTGCGGATAGGTCTTCTGCGTGAACGGGTCGAGCACTGGCTGCTGCGTGAGGATGCCGCCCGAGAACAGATCGTTCAGCGTCGGCGCGCGGATGTCGCGGGAGATGGTGCCGCGAACGCGCAGATCGTCGGTCAGCTGGTCGGACAGCCCGACCTTCCACGTCACCACATTGCCGCTGGTGCTGTAATCGGTCAGCCGCACTGCGCCGTTGAACTCCAGCTTCTGGGCGAGCGGCAGGTCCTTGAGCAGCGGGATCACCGTCTCGAAAAACCCTTCCTTCACGTCCCGCTGGCCGGAAAAGGGCTGGAAATTCTGCACCGCATATTGCCGCGCCAGCGCCAGCGCGTCCTGCGTGGAGGAGGCCTTGTTCTTGATGTAATCGCCGCCGAACGCGATCGAGACGTCGCCGGCGGGCAGGCTGAACAGTGTGCCCGTCGCGTCGAACGAGGCCACGTCGAGCTGCACGTTCGAGCGCTGATACGCCGTGCCGTGCGTATAGGCGATCGCGGCGGGCGAGGCGACGCCGACCCCGAACACGTTGAGCGGCGCGCAGCCATTGTTCGGGTTGGTCAGCGTCGACCGGCAGACGATCGCGCCCGTGGCCGGGTTGCGCACCGCATCCACCGCCTCGATGAATTTGGCAATGATCGTGTCGTTATAGGCATAGAGCTTCGCGGTGACGTCGCCATGCGTGTAATAGCCATGCCATTTCCAGCTGTCGCCGATCGTGCCGTTCAGGCCGACCACGCCCCGCCACACGTCGCGCGTGTTGTGCGATGTCGGGGGGCCGAAATCGACCGTGTCCTTGCCCAGGTTGAAGCCCGTCTGTCCCTGCGCGAGCAGCCGCGACCGGATCGTCGGGTCGAGATAGGCATTGTCCACGCTGATCGGCAGATTCCCCTGCCGCAGATAATAGAGATAGCCATTCTCGTTGTAATTGGACTTGCCGTAGAACCCCTCGACATAGGCCGTGATGTTGGGCGTGATCTCGTAATCGACATGCGCAAAGGCATTCGCATAGTTCAGCGCGGTTGAAATCGCGCGGTTCTGCCCGACGGTGTTGTCGATATCCCCGCCATATTGCACCAGGCCGGACTGGGTCCCGAAATTATATGGCACCGGTGTGCCGCTCGGCCCGACGAACTGGATTCCCCTGAGCGGACCCGAGGTGATGACGCCCCCCGGCGACACGTTGGACGGCGCGGTGCCGCTGACGGTGATCTGCCTCGGCTGGCCGTTGGTCGCGGTATAGGCCGGGTTGTTCACCACCGCCCGGCTGCGGAAGAAGCTGCGATCCTTCAGGTCGACGCCGCGCGGCGTGTTGGCATAATCGAACTCGGCGACGACATGCCCCTTGCCGTCCGCGAAACTCGTTCCCGCGGTGACGGTCGCCTTGACATAGCCACTGTCCCCCCGCTCCGTCACGCCGCTGTCGATGTTGACGCCGAGGCCCTGATAGTCGCGGTCGAGCACGAAGTTCACCACGCCGGCGACCGCGTCCGATCCCCAGGCGGCGGAGGCGCCGCCCGTCACCACTTCGACTCGCTTGATCAGGTTGAGCGGCAGGGTGACGGTGTCCACCCCGCCCGTCGTGGTCGCCTCGACCACGCGGCGATTGTCGAGCAGGACGAGCGTGCGCGTCACGCCCAGGTTGCGCAGATTGACGAATTCGATGCCGCCGCCCGCGACGTTGATCGCCGGGTTCTTGGCGGAGGTGGTGCCGCCGAACGACGGCATCTTGTTGAGATAATCGGCGATCGTGACGGGCGCCTGCCGCCCGATCTCCGCCTGGCCCAGCACGGTGACGGGGGTCGGCTGCTGGAAACCGTTATTGGCGATGCGCGATCCGGTGACGACGATGTCCCGATCGACGCTGTCCCTGTCACCGCCGCTGGGCTCCTGGCTCGGCGCGGGAGGCGCCGTCTGCGCCGCCGCCGCGGACATCCATGCCAGAGACGCAACACTGCCCAACAGAATTGACCGGATCATTCCGACATCCCCCCATGAATACGCACTTATCGGCGCTATGGCAGGATCATGAACCCGGGCAGGGCGGAATGCAATACTCGTTCTCGCGTGAGTGAGTGTTTTTTACTGGGGGTAGAAGGCGATCGGTGTGAGTGCGCGTCGCACCACCCCTTAGCGTCACCCCGGACTTGTTCCGGGGTCCATCGGGCCGCGTCCGCTGCGTCTCGTCGTGCGAGAAAACCGTGTAGCAAATGCAGGTAAGACCCCACCCACTGCGCCCCGCCAGGAAAGCAGACGGCGAAGATGAGGCGCTTGGCCAGTACGTGGTCGAGGACCGGCAAAATCCCTCCCATGAGGCAGGGCGATCGCAGTTGAAGCGATGCGAGGTGGAAAGGCGCGGAAGAACGAGTTCACGCGAAGGCGCGAAGGCGCGAAGATGGTTGAACGCGATCGAGCGAACTGCGTATCTCGGACAGGCTACTGGAGCGAGATGACGTTACCTTCACCCGTTCGTGCCGAGTGAGCCCGATTAGCGCCGCAGGCGCGTATCGATGGCTACTCAGGACGAACGGGTGCTGGTGGCTCTGAGGTAATGCAAGCTACTCTAAACCTTCGCGTCTTCGCGTCTTCGCGTGAACATCTCTTCCTCTCCGCCAGGAGCCGAACGAAAGGCCGTGCGCTCATAGGCGATTGCCCCGCCCATGAGGAGACGCCCGACCCGAGCAGAAGCGCACGCCCGGCCGCCGCGCTCAATCGCGCGCGCGCTGCTCCGTTACCATGATCGCGGTCTCGACCATGCAATTGTCGACGAAGTCGTTGAGGAACACCAGCAGGTGATCCGGCGACAGCCGCTTGGCGGCATGCTCGCGCAGCCAGGGATTGGTCGCCGTATCCATCACCGCCTTGGTCGCGAGCAGGGGCGAGGAGGCGTCGCTCGACGTGACGACCGACGCCGCGACGACCGCACCGATCTTGGTCGCCGTCGCCTGCATCTGCATCACGACATGGTTGGCACCCGCCGGCATGTCGCGCCTCATGCCTTCAAACGCCTTGATGATCGGGGCGGGCTTCAACGTGGCATAGGCCCCGCTCCAGCTGTTGTAGAAGCGCGACCCGTTCTCGATCTCGTTTGCGAAGATCAGGCGGGTATTGTCGCGGATCAGCGCATCGTAGCTCCTGACGAGATCGGCGGACCTGCCGATGGCGATCCGCGGGGCCGGGTTGATCCTGTCGATCGCGGTAGTGAGCGCGTCCCGCACGGCCTGGGCAGTCGGCGCCATCGCATCGGCGGCGAAGCCCTGGGTGTTCGGGTTGACCACCACGATCTCGCCGGGATTGGCGTCGAGCCAGCGCAGCACATCCACCAGGAAATCCACATAGGGATAGCCGGGGACCAGTCCGTGCTGGTGGTAGAGCGTGTTCCCGAAGAACGGGCGGATCGCGGGATGCATCCAGCCGGGGCGAAAATCGAAATAACGGGTACCGATGTCCAGCTGCGTGCGGATATTGTCCTTCTGCGTCATCGCGAGATTGGCGATGGCGCGCGGCCCGAGCGCGGCGGCGGCCACGCCCATCGCCGCGCCGAGCGCGAGGACGAACGCGGGATTGTGCACCACCTTCCGCACCGCGCGCATGTCGAACATGCCGGCATCATGCGAACCGGGCAGCGCGAACCGGGCGAAGGGCCCGCGCGCGACGCGCGGATTGCGCTTCGCGAGATCGCCCATCCAGCGGCGCTGATCGCGCGTCGCATAGACGTAGAACTGATGCTGGTTGGTCATCCCCGAGATCACGCCCGCTCCCGCGTCGTAGAGGCCCCAGCACACGGTCGGATTGCCGATCCGCGGCGGCGAGTTGAACATATTGTGCATCGTGCCGGTGTAGAGATTGCCGTCGAGCGAGCTGATGTTCTGCCAATGCCTGATCATCTCCTTGCCGCGATCGGTCGTGACCCATTCCAGCCTGCCGGTATAGTTGAGCGGATCGGGGATGTTGCCCGACTGGACGTGGAAGTTGTTGTGCTTGAAATTCGCCTCGGGGCCGTGTGAGCGATGAACCTTCGGCACGGCCAGATCGGTACGGAGATCTTCCGAAGCCGAATAAAGATAATAATCGATACCCTTCGCGACCATGATCTTATCCTCTCGCCAGTGCGGATTGTTTCGCACACGAAATTGGAATTCGGAAGTCGATCCAACGGTTATCGAGGATTGTTTAGAAGGCGAAACAGGGCTCTTGGCTGTGGGCGGGATTGCGGTGACGGCGCCTTTAATTACTCGGCCAGGCGCCGCCGCTCCGGCCTGCCTGCTGGGCTGAATGCGCTGTCACCGTTATCCCGGAGTGAAAGGGGGAGGCGTCCTGCGATCGGTTTGAGGTTTCAATGCGCTCGGCTAGTCCGGCGTCCCGCCTTTTCCGAAGCCGACTATGGTCAACGGTGAGCTCGATTCAAATGTTCGCCGGTGCGCTGCATATCCATCTGCGGCCCGCTCATTGGACGAGCCCATCAAGGGGGGGACTGCGTTGGTAGGGGTTGGCAGGTGTTTCGCGTCGCGTATTCCTGTCTAACACCCGCCGTCTTTAGGTATCCGGAAACTTCTGCCGGTTAACGAGGTGTTGCGTGCTCTGGCGGCGGATGTCAAAGGGGCGCGGGGGTAGAAAGAGACAATGATCGGCCATTCATTTGTATGGGAGACGCATCCGTGAGCACGCCTCCCAGCAGCGCTCAGGCAGCGCACGCAAATCTCTTTCAATGGCGTACAAATAACCCGGCTCACGCTATCCAAAGCGCCGCCGCTATCGTGACGTTCTCCGAGTCAGTCCCATCTTTCGTCGTGAAGCGTTTGGTTGAGGCCGTTCGCGCAGACGCGATGGGCTTCGGGCTTGTGAAAGAAGAAGCGGTGAACACGATCTCGTTTCAGATTCAACCCGGAGGAGTCGTACCTGGGGAGAACGTCGCTCAAGTGGGCACGGCTTTTCAGAAGGTACAGGGTGCTAATATCGTCCAATCTCTTACCATCAGCACCGAGGCCATCCGGTTCGAAACGAGCATCTACACGCGCTGGGCAGCCTTTAGAGAGCAGTTTTCGCTTCTGTTAAATAAATCGCTTCCTATTTTGGCTCAGGCCTCACAGGTCCAGTCAATTGCGCTTGATTATATAGATTTCTTTTTTGCTGTTAACGAAGGGCCTTCCGACGTGCAGCAGGTTCTAGATCGAGGATCGGATTTTATTACTCGTAAGGCATTTAGCCGACGATCTCCTTTCCACTGCCATTCAGGTTGGTTCGAAAATGAAACTGAGACCGCGCGGCGACTAGTGAATGTTGATGTGACCGTTGGTGATTCTACTGGGCCTGTCGGCGTTCGTAGGACGATCACAATCCGAACTCATGAGGCAGAGCAGCTTATTAATCTCGAGTCGGCGAGAGCAGCGGAGCTTTCCGACCCATCAGGCGTCATGGCGGGTTTGGACGCTCTACACATCGCTCTAAAAAAACGATTACGCAGCATCTTGACGCGAGACGCCGCAGCAACGATATCATTGGGTGCCTGATATGGACGCATATGTTCCCCTTCATCAAAGTCTGACGGCACCGATGAGTTCGCCGGCGCTCGATGAGCCATGGCGCACGATCAGCGGGACCCAGACGCTGCTATGGTTTGCGCGACCCGCAGAGGTCCGAAAGTCGGGATACTCGTCGTTAAAGCAGCCCCTGACGTTCTTCTTGATTGACTCGCCCGAGTTGGCCGGCCTTGATCGGCTTCGGGTTTTCAAGGGCTGGGAAGACAATTGGGATGCAGAAGGCGGCTCCGCCCCTGATCCCGCCGTGATCGACGTGGCGAGTAAAATTTTTAGCCTACTGTCGGTACACCGCGTGCCGCAGGTGACCCTCACCGCAGACGGGCACCCCATGTTTGCCTATGGTTCGCCCCTTAAAGGCGAAGTGGTGGTGACTGCGGTCGACGCGATCGACTACTTTTTTATTGGCGAGGGCGGCCCATCAGATGAGGACGTGTCATTTGACGGCTCGACGCTGCCTGAGGAGCTTATCAGCTACATCGCCGCTCGCACCGCATAATGTCTGCCGAACAGTGTCGGGCTGTCCTAGAGGCGGAGCCGGCAATTGAGCGCGCGCACCGCTTAGATAGCGCTTTCCCAGCGTTCGCGTGTGAACCATGGTCTTTAACCGAGGTGGAAGGACCGGGTGTACGGGACGATGAAATCGTTGCGAGAATTTTGACCTCGCCTGATGATTATTCGGAAGCGACGTCAACAATCCTTACCGGTCGCCTGACCGCGATATATTCGATGGGGTTAAGCGTGGTGCGCCAAGGAGCATCCGACATCGAGGTTCTGAGCACGATCGAAGATCTTTTAACAAAGGGAAGTGAAAGCCGAACCCTCGTAGGGGCGGTGGTAATCGGCGTTGCCGCTCTTCGGGGATATTCTGACGATATTGCGAGGTGGTTCGGTGTTTACGCAACTGACGACAGAGGTAAGCAGCATCACGTCGACATCCTCGGCGCGATTCCCGGTGGCAGCAACTCGGCGGTTAAAAAAGCAAAAACCGAGCGCCGCTATAAGTTGGCTGACGACATGTTCCCGTTGATATTGTTCGACTGCGATCCCGTTTCATTGCTCACAAAACTCCGAGCCGCCGGAATTTAGCCGACGAAGTTGCGAGAAGGTCATCACTCGGCTGGACCGTTTCTGAAGCCGAACCGCCGCTCGTCGCGCTGATTCAATTGTTTGGCCTGCGCAAGGCGCCACGGCAAAGGTGTACTTAATTGCCTATCCAAACGAAAAAACCGATCTTCCGTCTTTCGGGCGTGAATGCGCAGTCGCTATATTTCTGATTTCGTCGGCTGCCGGCCCTTTCGCCTCACGCCTAAGCAAGCCGCAGAAATTCTGGGATGTGGTAATCGTTCGTGTTCAACATATGCCCACTAGTCATTCGCGGGCAACCGAGAGCTTGGCCCGAGGGGCATGTGCTCTCCGCGCAGCATCGCGATCTTTGCCGTACCATACTGGCAGTGCAGACGCCGCCAAAGCGTCCGCGCGTGCGGCAAGGCGACGCCGCGTGCGGCGGCCTGGTCTCTGACCCGTAGTACACAGGCGGCCCAGCTCGGCTGTTCAGGACGCAGATACTCTCGGGCAACCGCACGATAAAGGTCTTGGTCAATCTCGGCGCGACGCCCGCCACCCCGGAATGCGGGCACAAGATAGGCAAGCCGGTCATGCCGGCTGATCCCCTGGACAGCAGCTAACCAACTCCAGATCGTCGATGCGCCTGTACCGGTGGCGTTCGCGATCTCGTTGACCGCGCTGGACTTGGTCATGCCCGCATCGACTAGCGCTTCGATCTGGTCGAGGGTGTTCAGGCGCTCCAGCGCACGTTCTTTTGAAGCGCCCGTGCGGCGTTCATAGAATTGCCATTGCTTCGCCGGTGAACGTCGTTCCGTCATTGCCGCTGCCCTACCGCTGTCGGCATGACCATAGCCCATTGCAATGCTAGAAGCACAGGACCGAGGAGAAGTTGAGTGGAATTACATGGGCGTCTCGCTCCCGCGATTACCCATGTAATTCCGCCCGCAGATTGAGCACCCAACCCACCTCAAGTAATCACCCCACTCCGCCGGATCGGATTCCCCCGCTCCAGCGCAATCCGCTTGGCAATCTCCCGGTTCAGCTCCGTCGGATTCTCCGCAAAGGCCCGCGGCGTCATCCCCGTGAAATGCTTGATTTCCCGCGTCACATGCGACTGGTCGTAGAACCCGTCGACCAGCAGCTCGTCCAGATCGGGGTCGCGGTGCGTCATCGCCACCGCCGCGCGTAGCGCCCGGTATTTGCGGGCCAGCACCTTGGGCGGCGATCCGAAATAGCGTTTGCAGCCGCGCTGGACCTGCCGCAGCGACAGGCCGGTCAGGTCGACCAGATCGTCGATGTCGGGCGCGATGGCGCTGGCGAGCCATGCGTTCACCTTGCCCACGAATGCCTGATATCCCGGTTTCTGCCGCGTCATCAGCGTGACCAGCATCTCCTCCAGGATCGCGACGCGCGCATCGAAATCCTGCGTGGCGCGCAGTTTCCCATACACCTCGGTCACGATGGGGCCGAACAGGTCCTTCGCGTCGAACAACCGGTTCGCCGCCGCCGAGGCGTCCATCGGCACCAGCGCCGCCCAGCCAAGCGGCATCAGCCCGACGCCGATCGCCTCGGCCGCGCCGTCGCAGCTCAGGCTCGAGGATCCGGTGGTGGGGCCCAGCACATAGATGTCCGGCATCGCCTGCTCGGTGCCGTCGATAAAGCGATAGCGTGCGTTGTCGCCGCGCAGGATGAAGCGGAACTGCGCATAATCGGCGCGGTCGACGCCCTCGAAACGATCATCGTCCTGCTCGAAATGGTAGAAGAACGAGAAATGATCGGCCAGCCGGGCAGGGGGCTGGCGGAAATCCATCTTCAGGTTCGACATAGATGTTGCTCAGTCGACGATGTTTCTTGCGCCATCCCGCTAGGCGAATCCGGCTTTCTTCACAAATGTTTCGAGAAGGGCGGCGATAATGGCGCCGCAGGCGCATGAGCTCCCGCCTGCGCCTCGCCTTCAAGGCCCTGCCTGGCCCCCGGGGACGCGAGGTCGATTCAATATTCTCGCCAGCGATGCCAGCGTCACCGCCGAGGAGGACCGTCGCATGAAGCCGCCATTGCCGCCCATCGAAGCCGCGCTGCACTATGCCCGATCGTCCCGCAGCGTCATGGCGGCCCCGCGCGCCGGCGCCATCCCGCCGAAACACGGCGCGCGCAAGACACCATCGCAATTCATGTACCTCGCGTCCAGCGCCGCGCGACCACCGCGAGTCCCTGTGACCGGTTCTCATAAATCGGCAACTATAGGTGACCTACTCGATCCGGGTTCTGCGCGCCGAGGACTGCCAGATTTCCCACGCACCGCGCCGGCGCACCGGCTCTTCTGCTGCTTGTCTTGCGCCATCAGGCAGGCATCCGAAAAAATCGGGGTCGACGTGTCCTGGCATAATAGGTGTTTTACTGCCGCCTTTCCGGCCGCACCGCCCGCTTTTACTGTCGCTGTTCTTGAGCCACAGGGAAGGGCGCCATCGTCCCCCGTCGTTCAGGCGGCGCTCTTCATGCTTCCCGCCATCGGCCAGTCGCACAGGCCCCGCCGCTCCCCGGCGACGAGCCGCCCGGCACCGAATCCCCGCGCCAAAAATCCTTTTCGCCCCCGCTTGTCGCCTCGGCGCGCCGCGCTAGAGTCGCGGGGCACAAGGGGTAATATCATGGTTCGGCCTATCTTCTTCGCCACGCTGCTCGCAGCCGGCTCCGTCGCGCATGCGGGCGACAAGCCGCTTTACGCCCCGATGCCGGATTGGGTGAAGCCCGCCCCGTCGATCGACCCGGCCGCCGTCAAGGACGATTCCCCCGTCTATCTCATCCTCGACAATCAGCAGCGGCTGAAGGACGGGCAGGTCACTGCCTATGTCGAAACCGCGGCGCGTGTCGGCTCGACCCAGATTCTGGATTCGCTCGGCACGGTGAAGCTGCAATGGTCGCCGGACAAGGGCGACCTGATCGTCCACCGCGCCGAGATCATCCGCGGCACCGAGCATATCGATCTGCTCGCCGCCGGGGAGCGGTTCTCGGTGCTGCGCCGCGAGGAGCAGCTCGAGCAGCGCATGCTGAGCGGCACCTTGACCGCGACCATGGCGGTCGAAGGCCTGCGCGTTGGCGACGTGCTGCACCTGAGCTATTCGATCACCGAGAAGGACGCGACGCTCAAGGGCAATGTCCAGGCCTTCGCCCTGCTCCCCACCGAGCCGCTGCGCATCCAGTTCGCCCGCAGCCGGCTGATCTGGCCGCAGGATGTCGACATCCACTGGAAGGCCAATATCGGCGCCGCCCAGCCCGTGCTGACCACCGCCGGCGGCTATCGCGAGCTGACCATCGCGCTGCCTTTGGCCAAGCAGGCCGAGATGCCCGCGGACGCGCCCGCGCGCTTCCGCCGCCCGCCGATGCTCGAGGCGACCAGCTTCGACAGCTGGAACACCATCTCGAAGGTAATGGCGCCGCTCTACGCGACTGACGGCCTCGTCGCGGCGGGCAGCCCGCTCGCCGCCGAGATCGCGAAGATCAAGGCCGCCGAGACCGATCCGCTCAAGCGCACCGCGCTCGCGCTCCAGCTGGTGCAGGGCAAGGTGCGCTATCTGTTCAAGGGCATGGATGGCGGCAATTACGTGCCCCAGACGCCGACCCAGACCTGGAACCTGCGTTATGGCGACTGCAAGGCCAAGACCTTGCTGCTGCTGACCATCCTGCACGAACTGGGCATCGAGGCGGAGCCGGTGCTGGCGAGCAGCCAGCTCGGCGATCTGCTGCAGGATCGCCTGCCGACCCCCGGCGCCTTCGACCATGTCTTTGTCCGCGCGACCGTGGCGGGCGAGGCCTTGTGGCTCGACGGCACCGATGGCGGCGCGCGGCTGGAGGATCTGCACGACGCGCCGCCCTTCCGCTTCGTCCTGCCCGTACGTGTGGCGGGCTCGGGGCTGATCCCGGTGCCGCTCCGTCCCGGCGCCCGGCCCGAGCTGCGCGCCGAGATCGAGCTGGACGAGACCGCCGGGGTCAATTTCCCCGCGCCGTTCCGCGCCGCGATCACCGTGCGCGGCCAGCTCGCCGAGCTGTTCCGCGCCGGCTCGCTCCAGGCGAGCAAGGATCAGCTGACCGAGATGGCCGGCAAGATGATCGGGCCCTATCTCGACAATCCCACCGTCATGTCGCGTAGCATCAGTTTCGACGATGCCGCCGGCACCGCCACGCTCAACGCGGCGGGCGTCGCCTATCCCGACTGGAGCAAGGAGAATGAACGCTATCGCGACGCGCTCGATCGCGCCGTCACCCAGCTCAATTTCCAGCCCGACCGGACTCGCCCGGCCTGGCGCGACATCCCGGTCGCGACCGAGGATCCGCATCATTTCGTGATCCGCACGAAGATCCGCCTGCCCGATGGCGGCACTGGCTTCACGCTCGAAGGCAACCAGACCCTGTCCGCGACGCTGGCCGGCAACAAGCTGCAACGCACGACGACGCTGGCCAATGGCTGGGTCACCACCGAGGACGATCTGATGTCGACCGGCGCGGAGATCGCGGTCGCCGACATCGGCGCCGAACGCCAGCGGCTCGACCAGGCGAAGCAGCATCTGCTGCGCGTCGTCGCCCCCGCCAATTATGCCGCCCCCTGGCAGATCGTCGCCGAGGGCAAGAAGGCCAAGCGCTTCGATCCGATCCTGGCGCAGTACAAGCAGGGCATCGCCGACGAGCCCGACAAGGCCGAGCCTTATCGCAACCGCGCCTGGTTCCTGGAGCGCATCTATGATCGCGGCGCGGCGATCGAGGACCTGACCCGCGCCATCGCGATCGATCCCAGCGTCGATTTCTATCTGTGGCGCGCGCGCCTCTACGAAGCGACCGGCGACAAGGCGAAGGCGCTCGACGACGTCACCGCAGCGCGCAAGGTCGATCCAGCCTCGGGTGCTGCGATCAACCAGCTCGCCTCCCTGCTCGCCGACAATGGCAAGAAGGATCAGGCACTGACCCTGCTCGATCAGCGCATCGACGAAGGCGGCAAGGACAAGCCCAATTTCATGGCCGCCAAGGCCGAGATCCTGGGCGACAGCGGCGACAAGGACGGCGCCATCGCCACGATCGACGCCGCGATCGCCGCGACTCCGGGCAGCCCGGTGCTGCTCAACGCGCGCTGCTGGGTGAAGGGCACGCTGAATGTGATGTTGGATACGGCGCTGAAGGACTGCACCAAGGCGATCGAGCTGAGCGACGCGCCCGAATCGATCCTGGACAGCCGGGCGATGGTCTATTTCCGCATGAACCGCTTCGAGGATGCGCTGAGCGATCTCAACGCCGCGCTCGATCTCGAACCGGGCCTGCCGGCTAGCATGTATATGCGCGGCGTGGTGCGCAAGCGCATGGGCGATGCCAAGGCCAGCGAGGGCGATCTCGCCGCCGCGCGCATGATGACGCCGCAGATCGACCGCACCTATGCCAAATACGGCATCGTGCCGTGATTTGGTCCTCCCCTGACCGGGCCCGGACGCCTACAGCGCTGCGATGCATCTGCGCGCCGAAGCCCTGGTCCTCGCGATCCGCCAGCATGGCGAGCACGGCGCGATCGTCCGTGCGCTCACCGCGGCGCACGGACTGCAAGCAGGTTATGTCCGCGGCGGCCGCTCGCGCGCCATTCGCCCCATCCTGCAGCCGGCGAACCTCATCCTGGGCGAATGGCGCGCCCGCACCGAGGATCAGCTCGCCGGCCTCACGGTCGAGCTCATCCGCAGCCGCGCGCCGCTGTTCGCCGAGCCGCTGCCGGCCGCCGCGCTCGAATGGGTGACGGCGCTGACCGCGACGGCCTTGCCCGAGGCGCAGCCCTATCCGCGGCTCCACGCGGCGCTGGGCGGGGTGATCGGCGCGATCGAGGCGGCGCCCGCCGCGCGCGGCTGGGCGGTCGCGCTCGCCCGCTACGAGCTGCTGCTCCTCGCCGAGCTCGGCTATGGGCTCGAGCCCGATGACCTGCCCGACATCCTGCGCACCGGCGGCGAGGCGGCCTGGCCCGACATCCTCACCGCGCTGCGCGTCACCGGGGAGGCGCTGGAGAGCGATGTCCTGACCGATCGCCGCGCCGAGACCCTCGCGGCGCGCGCGCGGCTGATCGACCGGTTGAAAAGGGCGGTTGCGTGAGTCCCCGCGCCTGAGGCAAGGGCGCGCTCGCGCCGAAGCATCGGTCGCTACCCGACACGAACGGAACTATTGGAGGACGTCTGAATGCCCTTGATCGCGATCCTGCCCGGAGACGGCATCGGCCCCGAAGTCACCGCGGAGGCACGTCGCGTGCTGGAGGCGCTCGATCTCGGCCTGTCGTTCGAGGAAGGGCTGGTCGGCGGCATCGCCTATCACAGCACCGGCCATCCGCTCCCGCCCGAGACGCTCGATCTCGCGAAGCGCGCCGACGCCATCCTGTTCGGCTCGGTCGGCGATCCGACCTGCGACAATCTCGAACGGGGCCTGCGTCCGGAACAGGCGATCCTCGGCCTGCGCAAGGAACTGACGCTGTTCGCCAATCTGCGCCCCGCCAAGCTCTTCCCGGGGCTCGAGGACGCGTCCTCGCTCCGCCCGGAGATCGCCCGCCGGATCGACCTGCTGATCCTGCGCGAGCTCAACGGCGACGTCTATTTCGGCGAAAAGGCCATGCGCACCACCGCGGCCGGGCTGCGCGAAGGCTATGACATCATGAGCTATGACGAGAGCGAGGTCTCGCGCATCGCCCATTCCGGTTTCCAGGCCGCCCAGCGCCGGCGCGGCAAGCTCTGCTCGATCGACAAGGCCAATGTGCTGGAAACGTCGCAATTGTGGCGCGATGTCGTGATCGAAACATCGGCGCAATATCCGGACGTCACGCTGACTCACATGTTGGTGGACAATGCGGCAATGCAGCTGGTGCGCGATCCGGGCCAGTTCGACGTGATCGTGACGGGCAATCTGTTCGGCGACATCCTCTCCGATCTGGCGAGCATGTGTGTCGGCTCGATCGGCCTGCTGCCCTCCGCCGCGCTCGATGCGCAGGGCAAGGGCCTGTACGAGCCGATCCATGGCAGCGCGCCGGACATTGCGGGGCAGGGCAAGGCCAACCCGGCCGCGGCGATCCTCTCGGCGGCGATGATGCTGCGCTTCTCGCTCAACATGCCCGAGCCCGCCGACCGGATCGAGGCCGCCGTCGCCACGGCCTTGGCGAACGGCGCGCGCACCGCTGATCTCGGCGGAACGCTGTCGACCCGCGGCATGGCCGACGCAGTGCTGGCGGCGCTTGCATGACCGGTCCGTTGCTCGATCTCGCGATCGTCATCCCGACCTTCAACGAGGCGGGCAACGTGCCGCTGCTCATCGCCAGGCTCGACGCCGCGCTCCGGGGCCGCGAGTGGGAGGCGATCTTCGTCGACGACAACAGTCCGGACGGCACGGCCGGCGTCGCGCGCCAGATCGCCCGGCTCGATCGGCGCGTCCGCGTGATCCAGCGGATCGGCCGGCGCGGGCTTTCCTCGGCCTGTATCGAGGGCATGTCGGCCACCGCCGCGCCGATCGTCGCGGTGATCGACGGCGACATGCAGCATGACGAGACGATCCTGCCGGCCATGCTCGACCGCCTGCTGCAGGACGAAACCCTCGATCTCGTAATCGGCTCGCGCTTCGTCGAGGGTGGCGGCACCGGCGACTGGGATCATGACCGGGTCGCCAAATCGGCCTTCGCCACGAAGCTCTCGCGCCAGGTGTTGAAGGCCGATCTCAACGATCCGATGAGCGGCTTCTTCATGATCCGCACGCAGATCGTGCGCGAGGCGTCACCGCATCTGTCGGCGATCGGCTTCAAGATCCTGCTCGACATCATGACCGCCAATCCGCGGCCGCTGAAGTTCGTCGAGCTGCCCTACACCTTCCGCCTGCGCACCGAGGGGGAGAGCAAGCTCGATCACGTCGTCGCGATGGAATATCTGATCGCGATCTACGACCGCATGTTCGGGCGGGTCGTGCCGGTGCGCTTCGCCATGTTCGCGGCGATCGGGGCGCTCGGCGCGGGCGTGCATTTCCTGGTGCTCGGGCCGCTGTTCAAGGAGCTGCATGTCGGCTTCCTGGTGTCGACGATCATTGCAACCAGCGTGGCGATGACTTTCAACTTCTTCCTCAACAACGCGCTGACCTATCGCGACAGCCGCCTGAAGGGCGCCAAGCAGCTGTTCGAGGGCTGGGTGTCGTTCTGCGCGGTCTGCTCGGTCGGCGCGATCGCCAATGTCGGCGTCGCGGCCTTCCTCTACGACGCGCGGTCGGATACCTGGGCCTTCTCCGCGCTGGCCGGTATCCTGGTCGGCGCGGTGTGGAACTATGCGCTGTCCTCGCGCTTCACCTGGGGGCGCTATTGAGGCCGCGCTCTCTATTCGTCGGGATAGCGCATGATGCAGCGCCGCTGCTTCTTTCGATTGCCGACTTCGCAGTCGCGCTGTCGATCGGTCCAGCGCTCCAGCTTTGACTGGCGCGGTTCTTTGCGCGTCGATGCCTCGGTTCGCGGATGGGGTGGATCACCGGGGCTGGGACGTCGGTATGTCGAACAGGCGCTTATCATCACCACACCCGCTACGATCAGCACCACCCGCATGATACTTCCCCCTCGGCATCCGGGTCGAACCTGGCAATATGCCGCTGAACGGTCGCTGACCGGGTCGATTCTAACGTCGCCCTGATAGTTTACGGTCGCCCAATGCAGCGCGGGCAAAGAGTCTGAATGTCGCCTATATCGGGCGGGTGCCGACTACTGCTCCGCCGGCCTCAAGGCCATGTCGGGAACCACATCCAGTACCTGAAATCCTGCGGATCACTCAACGGCATCGCCGCGATGATCGGGTAGAAATAGACGAACAGGCAAAAGGCGAGCAGGAGAAAGCCCTCATCCCAATGCGCATAACGCCCTTTGCCGAACCGGTCGAACGCAGCAGCCAGCGGCAGCGCCAGGAAGATGCTCGACAGGTAATAATAATAGAAGAAACCCAAGGACTTGGGGATGATGGACCAGATGGCGTAGGAAGTGATCCACAGCGCCGCGACGGCGAGCATCCTCGCCGATCCGTCGCGCTGCCATGCGTAGAGGCAGGCGCCCACGGCGATCAGGCCGCCCCACAGGATCGCCGGGTTGCCGACCAGCAGGATGCCGCGCACCGCCCCGTCGACCGACTCGTACAGATACCAGATCGGCCGGATCATCAGCGGCCAGGTCGGCCAGCTGGACTGATAGGTGTGCGGCGGCAGGACCTGGGTCTGCGAGGCGTACATCTGCATCTGGAACTTGATGAAGCCATCGGCCGTCAGGGGGAACTGCGAATAGAAGAAGGCCGGGAGGAAGGTGAGGCTGTAGACCGCGACACTCACCACACCGAGCGCGAACAGCGCGGGCACAACGGGCAGGCCGGGCCAATAGGTCTGGTCGCCCGGATTGAGCGCGGCATAGATCGATCGCCTGCGCGCGCGCGCGTCGCGCAGCCTGATCGCGACAAGCGCGACCGCCGCATAGGCGATATAGGGCACCGCCGCCCATTTGGTGCCCACCGCCAGGCCAAGCAGCACCGATCCGAGAATCCAGCGCGGCCAGGTCTTTCCGGGCGGTGCCCGCATCGCCCAGAGCAGGGCGGCGATGCCCGTGACGACGAACGCGGCCATGAAGCCGTCCAGCATCCCGATCCGCGCCTGGATGAACACGGTGATGTTGAGCAGTACGAACAGCGCGCCCATCGTCGCCGTACGCACCCGGCCGAACAGCATCCACAGGATCGCGAAGATGCCGAGCACCACCGCGGTCGCCGCATAGGTCGACATGATCCGCCAGCCCAGGCTGTTGTCGCCGAAGATCAGCATGCCGAGCGCGATCAGTTCCTTGCCCAGCAAGGGATGTTCGATGTTCGACGGGCCGCTCAACTGCAGCAGGACGCGAGCGGCCGCGACATAATGCGTTTCGTCGAACACCAGCTTGTGCGGCGTGGTGAGTCGGAAGCTGAACAGCAACTGCGCGACAAAGCCGATGATCGCGGCGGCGCGGTACGGGCGGGGCTGCGACTCGGTGGTCATTACCGTGCCATTCCCACTTCGGCAGCGTCCTTTCAAGAGTCGCCCATTGACGCAGGGCAATCCGTCCCGGCAAAGCGTCCCGCATGAAACGCCGTACCGGACAAGACCGCTCGATCACCAGCAACTGGCGCCCCGCCACCCAGGCCGTGCGCGGCGGGACCGCGCGCTCCGAATGGGGCGAGACCTCGGAAGCGCTCTTCCTGACCTCGGGCTATGCCTATGACTGCGCCGGCGACGCCGCGGCGCGCTTCGCGGGCGAACAGGTCGGCATGACCTATTCGAGGTTGCAGAACCCCACGGTGCAGATGCTCGAGGAGCGCATCGCGTTGCTCGAAGGCGCCGAGGCGTGCCGGTCGATGACGACCGGCATGGCAGCGATGACCGCGGTGCTGCTCTGCCAGCTCCAGACCGGCGACCATATCGTCGCGGGTCGCGCCGCGTTCGGCTCGTGCCGCTGGCTCACCGACACCTTGCTGCCGAAGTTCGGCATCGGGGTAACCATTGTCGACGCACGCGATCCGCAGCAATTCGCCGACGCGGTCCGGGCCGAGACCAAGGTCTTCTTCTTCGAAACGCCGGCCAATCCGACGATGGACGTCGTCGACCTGAAGGCGGTCTGCGACATTGCCCGCGCGCACGGCATCGTCAGCGTCGTCGACAATGCCTTCGCCACGCCCGCGCTGCAGCGGCCGATGGAATTCGGCGCGGACGTCACTGCCTATTCGGCGACCAAGATGATGGACGGGCAGGGCCGTGTGCTTGCCGGCGCCGTCTGCGGGAGCGAGGATTTCATCAACAACACGCTGCTGCCCTTCACCCGCAACACGGGGCCGACGCTAAGCGCGTTCAATGCCTGGGTGGTGCTGAAGGGCCTGGAGACGCTCGACCTGCGCATCCGCCGCCAGAGCGAGAACAGCCTGAAGGTGGGGCAATTCCTGGAGGCGCGGGTGCCGCGCATCCTCCATCCCGGATTGCCGAGCCATCCGCAGCACAATCTCGCCATGGCGCAGATGGACGCGTGCGGCCCGATCTTCGCGTTCGAGGTCGAGGGGCGCGAACAGGCGCACGGCCTGCTAGATGCGCTCACCCTGGTGGATATCTCTAACAATATCGGCGACTCGCGCTCGCTGATGACTCATCCTGCCTCGACCACTCATTCGGGCGTGGCGGAGGAGAAGAGACTGGAGATGGGCGTCACCGAGGGCATGCTGCGCCTCAATGTCGGCCTGGAGGATCCGCAGGACGTGATCGAGGATCTCGATGGCGCGCTGCGGGCGGTGGGGCTGTGAAGGCGCTTTTCCCCAATGTGGCGGAAACGCGCGGCGTGATCGTGCGCGTCTCGGTCAGTTATCTGCCCGAGCAATCGGAGCCGGGCCGCGGCCGCTGGTTCTGGGCCTATCATGTCCGGCTGGAGAATGAGGGGCCGATGGCGGTGCAACTGCTGACCCGCCACTGGATCATCACGGACGGCCGCGGCGCGCGCCACACCGTCGAGGGCGAGGGCGTGGTCGGCGAGCAGCCGCTGATCGCGCCGGGCGGCAGCTTCGACTATGTCTCGGGTTGCCCGCTGGCGACGCCGACCGGATCGATGCAGGGCAGCTATCACATGATCGGCGAGGACGGATCGGCGTTCGAGGTCGATATCCCCAAATTCGCGCTCCTCGCGCCGGCGGTGGGCGCGTGAAGCGGACTCATCTTCCCCTCAACGGCCTGCGCGTGCTCGACGCCGCCGCGCGGCATCTGTCCTTCACCCGCGCCGCCGATGAGCTTGCCGTCACGCCGGCGGCGGTCGGCCAGCAGATCCGCGCGCTGGAGGACACGCTCGGCGTCGTCCTGTTCCGCCGCACCACCAAGGGCCTGGAACTCACGCCCGAGGGTGAGGCGGGCCTTGCCGCGCTCCGCCACGGCTTCCTCCAGTTCGAGGAAGCCGTCCGCGCCATGCAGGCCGGGCAGACCTCCAAGTCGCTGACCATCGCCGCCCCGCGCGACCTGACCGAGAAATGGCTGATGCCGCGCCTCGCCGAGATAGCGCGCGCCGATGGTGAGCTTCGCTTCGTGCTGGTCTCCGCCGACGACGATGTCGACTTCACCGAGGCGAATCTCGATCTGGCGATCCGCTGGGGCGACGGCCCGGGCGAGCATGAGGGCGAAGCGCTCGAATCCGAGGGCATGGTCACGATCGAGCGGCCCGGCGGCGGCATCGATACGCGCATCTCCTGGCCGGGCTGTCTCAACGACCCCGACGTCTCGCTCGTGCGAGTCGGCGATGCCGGCCTCGCGATCGACGCCGCGGCGCAGGGGCTGGGCCGGGCGACCGTGCCCGAGCTGCTGGCGGCGGCGGACCTGGCTTCGGGGCGGGTGGTCATCATCGGCGATGCCCGGCCATCCGCGCTCGGCTACTGGATCGTCGCGCCCCTGCCGCAATGGCGCCAGAAGAAGGTGCGCTCGCTGGTCGACGCGCTGACGGCGTGAGCGAGACGTTCTCGAGCGACCGTCTGGCGATGCGCCCGCAAGGCGCCGGGGACGCCGAGGCGCTGCACGAGGCCTATCGTGACGAGACGGTCATGCGATACTGGTCCAGCGCGCCGCACGCCGATCTGGAAGAGACGCGCGCCTATCTCGCGCCACGCGATGACAAAGCCGACTGGCGCGGCTGGACGATCACTCTGGCCGGGACCGGCGAGGTGACCGGCACGCTCGCCGCCGGCGCCAGGCGTGCCGGGGTCAGCGAGATCGGCTATATGATCCTGCGTCGCCACTGGGGCCATGGCTATGCGCGCGAAGCCGTCAGCCGGCTGCTCGACCTGCTGTTCGTGGAGGAAGGGCATCGCCGCGTGATGGCTGACACGGATCCGGACAATGCCGGCTCCAACGGCTTGCTGATCCGGCTCGGCTTCACGTTGGAAGGGCGGCTGCGCGGCGAATGGGAGACGCATATCGGCGTCCGCGACAGCTTCATCTGGGGCATGCTCGCCGAGGAGTGGACAAACAGATGAGCAAGCCCGACCTGACCGACCCCGTTCAGCGCGCCGCCTATCGGCGCGAGTTGCGGAATGTCGCCAGTCCGTTGCGCTACACCGGCGTGGCCTTTGCACTGCTAGGCGCGCTGCTGGCCATCGCCCGCAGCAAATGGGCGCCGCAGATGCCGTCGGCCATCCCCATGGCGGCGCTCGCGCTGGGCGTGCTCAACATGCTCGCGGCGATAGCGCTGCGCACGCGCTATCATCAGCAACGCATGAAGGACTGATCGCGCATCGCCCACGGGCGAGGCCGGACGAGCTGGATTGGGGGCTAGCGGGCAGTGACGCCGGTTACGCGCAGTCCCGCGATCTGGTGCGGCGCGGCGGGGTCCAGCGCGATCTGCATCGTAGCGATTCCACGTTCGAAGCCGATCAGCAGCGTTCCACTCAGCGGCGTGACCGGGGTCAGCTTCTCGACGCCCGTCACCGGGCCCGAGGCGGCGACGAGCTGTGCGGTCACCGTATCGAACTGGTCCTTGGGCACGGCGGTCCGGAAGGCGGCCGTGAATACCGCGTCATAGTCGCCCTTGCCGCCGAGGATCGCGACCACATCCTTCGCGCGGGTATCGAGCGCGGGGTCTGCGACGACCGTGGTCGCGGGCGGCACGGTCTGTGCGGCGGCAGGGGCCATGATCAGGAGAAAGGCGACGGCGAGCAATCGATGCATTGGCGGATCCTAACTGTGTCGCCGGACTGTTACGCCCGATCCGGGTGGATACAAAGGGAGGACTGTCTGGATCAGGCGTCGATCGCGTCCTCGTCCATGCGCGCGGCATTTTCCTGGATGAAGGCGAAGCGGTGCGCCGGGTTGTTGCCCATCAGCCGGTCGACCAGATCCTTCACCACCGCGCGCTCCTCATATTCCTGGGGTAGGGTGATGCGCAGCATGCCGCGGGTCTTGGGGTCCATCGTCGTCTCGCGGAGCTGCATCGGGTTCATCTCGCCAAGGCCCTTGAAGCGCGCGACATCGACCTTCTTGCCCTTGAACTCGTTCGCCTCGATCGATGCGCGGTGGGCGTCGTCCATCGCGTAGAGGCTCTTCGTGCCGGCGGTCAGGCGGTAGAGCGGCGGCTGGGCGAGATAGAGGTGCCCGCGCCGGACCAGTTCCGGCATCTCCTGGAAGAAGAAGGTCATCAGCAGGGTCGCGATATGCGCCCCGTCCACGTCGGCGTCGGTCATGATGACGATGCGCTCATAGCGCAGATTGTCGGGGATGCAGTCCTTGCGCGTACCGCAGCCCAGCGCCTGGATCAGGTCGGCAATTTCCTGATTGGCGAGGATCTTGGCCGAGGTGGCGGAGGCGACGTTCAGGATCTTGCCGCGGATCGGCAGGATCGCCTGGGTCTTGCGGTCGCGCGCCTGCTTGGCCGAACCGCCGGCCGAATCGCCCTCGACGATGAAAATCTCGGTGCCCGTCGGATCATCCGCGGAGCAGTCGGTGAGCTTTCCCGGAAGTCGCAGTTTGCGCGCCGAGGTCGCGGTCTTGCGCTTGACCTCGCGCTCCTGCTTGCGACGCAGGCGCTCGTCCATCCGCTCCAGCACATAACCGAGCAGCGCCTTGCCGCGCTCCATATTGTTGCCGAGGAAATGATCGAAATGGTCGCGCATCGCCTTTTCGACGAGCAGGGCGGCTTCGGGCGAGGTCAGCCGGTCCTTGGTCTGGCTCTGGAATTGCGGATCGCGGATGAAGACCGAGAGCATCAGCTCGCTGCCGGTCATCACATCCTCGGCCGCGATCTCCTTGGCCTTCTTCTGTCCGACCAGCTCGCCGAAGCCGCGAATGCCCTTCACCAGCGCCGCGCGCAGGCCCGCCTCGTGCGTGCCGCCATCGGGAGTCGGGATGGTGTTACAGTACCAGCTATAGCTGCCGTCGCTCCATAACGGCCAGGCGACCGCCCATTCGACGCGACCCTTGCCCTCTGCGAATTCCTGGCTGCCAGTGAAGAAATCCGCGGTCGCGCATTCGCGCCCGTTGATCTGCTCACGCAGATGATCGGCCAGTCCGCCGGGAAACTGGAACACCGCCTCGGGCGGGGTATCGTCGCCGATCAGCTCCGGCGCACATTTCCAGCGGATCTCGACCCCGGCGAAGAGATAGGCCTTGGAACGGGCGAGCTTGTAGAGGCGAGCCGGCTTGAAGTGCAGTTCGGGCCCGAAGATCTGCTCGTCGGGCACGAAGCTGACCGAGGTGCCGCGCCGGTTGGGCGTGCCGCCCAGCGATTCGAGCGGGCCGAGCGTGATGCCGCGCGAGAAACGCTGGCGGTACAGCTCCTTGTTCCGCGCGACCTCGATAACCGTGTCCGACGAGAGCGCGTTGACCACGCTGACGCCGACGCCGTGGAGGCCGCCTGCCGTGCTGTACGCCTTGCCCTCGAACTTGCCGCCGGAATGCAGCATCGACATGATCACTTCGAGCGCCGACTTGTCCGGGAATTTCGGATGCGGATCGACCGGCATGCCGCGGCCATTGTCGACGATGGTCAGCCGGTTGCCGGGCTCGAGCGTGACCTCGATCCGCGTCGCATGGCCCGCGACCGCCTCGTCCATGGCATTGTCGAGCACCTCCGCGGCGAGATGGTGCAGCGCGCGTTCGTCGGTGCCGCCGACATACATGCCGGGCCGCCGCCGGACGGGCTCGAGCCCCTCCAGCACCTCGATCGAGGAGGCGTTGTAATCGGCGGTTGCTTTGGATGAGGAAGCGAAAAGGTCTTCGGCCATGGAAGAGCTATAGGGTCCGGTGAGTCAGGAGCGCAAGAATGCTTCTCCCGCCGGGAGAAGGGTGGTCCTGTCCCCTCTCCCACGAGAGGAGAGGGGTTTGAATCAGCGGACCCGCGGGCCGCCGAAGGGAAGGGGCGGCGGCGGGCGGCGATCGCGGCGCGGGAGTTGCGCCTGATAGGCATGGCCGCAATGCGCGACGCAATAAGGGAAGCCCGGGTTCACCTTGTCGCCGCAGAAATGGAAGTCGGGCTCGCCCGGATGGCCGAGCGGCCATTTGCAGATCTTGTCATTGAGATCGAGCAGGGTGGTCTTGCCCGCCATGTCGGCCGACGGCTTGGCCGGCACGAGGCGGCGCGGCGGGGCCGGGGTAATGGGTGCTTGCTGCTCGCCCGGTGCCTGGCGGAGGAAGCCGCCGGGGCCCACCGAGCGCATGATCGGCTGCGGCGCGGCGGGCGCCGCGACGACGGGGGCGTCGGTGTCGCCGTCGTCGTCCTCATCCTCTTCGTCGATCTCGACCTTGGCGGCGATCGGCGCGGGAGCGGGGGCCGGCTGAGGCGCGCGCTCGGGCGCCTTGGGCGGCGCTGGCTTGGCCTGCGGCGCGGCGGCGGCGGTCGATGCAGCCGCGGTCGCCTTGTCGGGCTCGTTCGGCTTCACCGGCGAGGGGCGTGACTGCAGGCCAAGGCGATGCGCCTTGCCGATCACGGCGTTGCGGCTGACGCCACCCAGTTCTTCCGCAATCTGGCTGGCGGTCTGGCCAGCTTCCCACATCTTCCTCAGCGTATCGATTCGCTCGTCGGTCCAGGCCATCTTTATTCCTCAAATCGCATTGCCGGGTTGCGGGCGGCGGCGGCAGCTATTAGCGCGTCCGCGATGAGCAGCCAGCCCCCAATCGGCGAAATCCAGTCGGCGGTGATGAACGCCCCCGGCGTTCCCGTGATCAGAAACGTCAATTGGGGCGGTCTTCGAACGCTCTATATCAAGGAGGTGCGCCGTTTCTTCAAGGTGCAGCTTCAAACGGTATGGGCGCCGGCGATCACGACCCTGCTGTTTTTGATCATTTTCACCGTCGCGACGGGCGGAAAGCGCCCGGTTCATGTCGGCGGAGTCGATGTTCCCTTCGCCGATTTCATCGCGCCGGGGCTGATCGTGATGGGCATGCTGCAGAACAGCTTCGCCAATGCGAGCTTCTCGCTGCTGGTCGGCAAGATCCAGGGGACGATCGTCGATTACCTGATGCCGCCGCTGTCGACCGCCGAATTGCTGGTCGCGATGATCGGCGGCGCGGTGACCCGCGCCTTTTGCGTTGGATTGACGGTGTGGCTGGCGATGGCGCTGTGGCCGGGCGTGCATGTCACGCCGAGCCATCCCGTCGCGATCCTGTGGTTCGGGCTGCTCGGATCGGTGTTCCTCGCGCTGATCGGCATCCTCACCTCGATCTGGGCGGAGAAGTTCGATCATGCCGCCGCGGTGCAGAATTTCTTCATCGCGCCGCTGACCCTGCTCTCCGGCACCTTCTACTCGGTCGATCACCTCGCGCCCGCGTTCCGGGTGTTCAGCCATGTGAACCCGTTCTTCTATGTCATCTCGGGCTTTCGCTACGGCTTTCTCGGCACGGCCGACTCGCCGGTGATGCTGGGCAGCATCATCATCCTGGCGCTCGACGTGGCGCTCGCGATCCTCTGCTACCGCCTGCTGCGGAGCGGCTGGAAGCTCAAGAACTGATCGCCGCGCAATCCCGATAACTGACGTCACGTAGGTCGCGCGGCCGGCACTTTCCCGCAAGCATCGCCATGATCCGGTCGACCCGCTCCGCATTCTCATGTGGGTGACGTACCGGATCTAGGGCGTTTGGCGCCATCAGCATCGCGACCAACGCCAGATACTGTCGATCGCTCAACGCGCCGTCGGTCTGATGGAAAGTGCTTGGGTAGAAAGTGCGGGCCGCATCGGCAAAGCCGATCACCGGGCGGCCGTGAACGCTGCCGAAACTTGCCTTGTTCAGGAATATCTCGAGTTGGTCGCGCTTGCTCACCGTCGGATCGAACACGAAGCGGGCGATGAGGCTCTGCTCGATCTTGGCGAAGCCCGGCTTGAAGCCGCCGTCGAAGTAGAGGCGCTTGACCAGCGATTGGGTCATCGTAGTCGCGCCCTGGCCAGGCGTCGAGAAATCGACGCCGCGATGGTGGAAGAAGCCTGGGTCCTCCACTCGCAACAGCATCGTCAGGCGGCGCTTGCCGATATCGCCGAGTTTCACCTCTCGCTGCGCATTCTCGGCGATGATCGTCGGGGTGCGAGCATTGGCGCGGATCAGCGCATATCCCTCGAATGCGACGAAGAGCAGGATCGCCGCAGCCAGTACGCCGGCGGTGAGCGCAAGTGCCCGCCTCATTGTCGCTCCGTTATACCCAGCCCTCGAGCACCTGGTCGGGCGGCCGGTGGCCGTCGGCCCACATGCGGATATTGGCGATCACTTTCTCGCCCATCGCCATCCGGCCTTCATAGGTGGCGGAACCCATATGCGGGATCAGCATGACATTGGGCAGTGCCAGCATGCGCGGATCGATCTGTGGCTCGAATTTCCACACGTCGAGACCGGCACCGGCGAGCCGGCCATGCTCCAGCGCGTCGATCAGCGCGTCCTCGTCGACGATGCCGCCGCGCGCGGTGTTCACGATGCAGGCGGTCGGCCGCATCAGGGCGAGCCGCCGTGCGTCGATCATGTTCTCGCTATCGGCATTGCGCGGCGTGTGGATCGTCAGGATATCGATCGCCCCGAGCATGCCATCGAGCGAATCGTGCCAGGTCGCGCCGAATTCCGCCTCGACCGCTTCGGGCAGGCGGTGGCGGTTGTGATAGTGGATCGACAGGCCGAAGGCCTGGGCCCGCCTGGCGACCGCCCGGCCGATGCGGCCCATGCCGGCGATGCCCAGCGCCTTGCCGCCGATCCGGTGCCCCAGCATCCCGCTCGGCGCCCAGCCCTTCCAATGGCCGTCGCGTACCAGCCGCTCGCCCTCGGCGAGGCGGCGCGGCACCGAGAGGATCAGTGCCATGGTGATGTCGGCGGTATCCTCGGTCAGCACGCCTGGTGTGTTGGTGACGACGATGCCGCGCGCGCGCGCCGCTTTCAGATCGATATGATTCACGCCGGCGCCGAAATTGGCGATCAGCTTGAGCCGGTCGCCCGCGCCTTCGATCAGCGCGGCGTCGATCGTATCGGTCACGGTCGGCACGAAGACGTCGCAATCGGCCATCGCCTCGGCCAGCCGCGCACGGTTCATCGGAACGTCGCCGCGGTTGTGCGTCGTGTCGAACAACTGCTCCATCCGCTCCATCACCAGATCGGCGAGTTCGCGGGTGACGATTACCTTCGGGTTCGGGACGCGTCTTGTTTCGGCCATGAGACTCGCTTGGCGAAGGCTTTTGTCTCCGTCAACGGTGGTTGAAGCGTGCGTGCCGAACGGGGTAAACGAAATCTCGTCAAGAGAAGGCCAGTTATGCGTTTCGGACCGACCATCGTGCTCGCAGCAGCCGCGGCAAGCGTCGCCGTAGCTGCCATTGCGCCTGCCCTCGCCGCGTCGGTGGAGAAGAAGACGCCCTATTTCGCTTCCATCTCCGCCAGCAAGGCGCGGATGCGCACCGGTCCGGGCAAGACCTATCCGGCCAGCTGGCTCTATCAGCGTGCCGACCTGCCGGTGAAGGTGATCGACCGCTATGATCGCGGCGCCTGGGTGAAGATCGAGGATCCGAGCGGTACCCAGGGCTGGATGATGGGCACGCTGATCAGCGACACCCGCACCGGGCTGGTTACCGGCACCATCGCCGAATTGCGCGACACGCCGCGCTATGGTGGCCGGGTGGTGTGGCGGGCCGAGCCCGGCGTGGTCGGCCGGGTCAGCAAATGCGCGCGGGGCTGGTGCTATTTCGACGTGCGCGGGCAGGGGGGGTATGTCGAGGCGAACCATCTCTGGGGCGTGACGCCGGACGAGACGCTGGGCTGATTCGGGACATGCGGATCGTTCGCGACGACCTGACTCATCCGGACGTCATCGCCCTGCTCGAATTCCATCTGCGCGCCGCCTTCGAGAATTCGCCGCCTGGAAGCGTCTTCGCGCTGGACCTGACGGGGTTGCGCGATCCGGCGGTCTCGCTGTGGTCGGCCTGGGAGGGCGAGCATCTGCTCGGCCTCGGTGCGCTGAAGGCGCTCGATGCCGATCATGGCGAGCTGAAGTCGATGCGGACCACCCCCGCGCACCTGCGCAAGGGCGTGGCGGCGGCGATGCTCGACCATCTGATCGCGGAGGGCAGGGCGCGCGGTTACAAGTGGCTGAGCCTGGAGACCGGATCGAACGCGCCCTTCGCGCCGGCCAGGGCGTTGTACGAACGGGCGGGGTTCATGGCCTGCGGGCCGTTCGCGGATTATACCGATACGGATTTCAGCCGCTATTATCGGCTGGAGCTTTAGGGCGCCGCGCGGCCGCGGATTCTCCAACAGGCGCTGCCGCCCGAATCGGTGCCTCGATACGCTCCTGCGGAGCTACTCGGCACGAACGGGAGAAGCTGTAGTTCTCAGACCCTAGTTCATCAGCTCCACGGCCATCGCCGTGGCCTCGCCGCCGCCGATGCAGAGCGAGGCCATGCCGCGCTTGCCGCCGGTCGTCTGCAGGGCCGAAAGCAGAGTCGCGAGGACGCGTGCGCCCGAAGCGCCGATCGGGTGGCCGAGCGCGCAGGCGCCGCCGTGAATGTTGAGGCGGTCATGGCTGATGCCGAGGTCGCGCATCGCGATCATCGCCACGACGGCAAAGGCCTCGTTGACCTCGAACAGGTCGACCTCTTCCGCCGACCAGCCGGCCTTTTCCAGCGTCTTGCGCATCGCGAAGACCGGGGCGGTTGTGAACAGCGCCGGAGCATGCGCATGGGCGCCGTGCGCGACGATGCGGGCGATCGGGTCGAGGCCGAGCTTCTCCGCGATCGAGGCACGGGTCAGCACCAGGGCGGCCGCGCCGTCCGAGATCGAGGAAGCATTGGCGGCGGTGATCGTGCCATCCTTCGAGAAGGCGGGTTTGAGCGTCGGGATCTTCGAGGCGTCGCCCTTGGCTGGCTGCTCGTCGAGCGTGACCTGGGTCGGGCCCTTGCGACCGGCGATCTCGATCGGCACGATCTCCCGGTCGAACGCGCCCGACTGCTGCGCCTTCTGCGCGCGCTCGAGCGAGGCGATGGCGAAATCGTCCATCTGGGCGCGCGTGAACTGATATTCGGCGGCGCTATCCTCGGCGAAATTGCCCATCAGCTTGCCGGGCTCATAGGCATCCTCGAGGCCATCGAGATACATATGGTCCATCAGCCGGTCATGGCCGATGCGCGCCCCGCCGCGGTGCCGCATCGAGAGATAAGGCGCATTGGTCATGCTCTCCATGCCGCCCGCGACGATCAGGTCGGCGGAGCCCGCCGCCAGCGCGTCGGACGCCATGATCGCCGCCTGCATGCCCGATCCGCACATCTTGTTGACCGTCGTCGCCTCGATATGGTTCGGCAGGCCGGCCTTCAGCGCCGCCTGGCGCGCCGGTGCCTGGCCGAGGCCGGCGGACAGCACGCAGCCCATATAGATGCGCTCGATCGCCTCGCCCGAAAGCCCCGCACGCTCGACCGCGCCGCCGACCGCGGTCGCGCCCAGCTCGGTCGCAGTCGCGCCGGAGAGCGATCCCTGGAAGCTGCCCATCGGCGTGCGGGCATAGGACAGGATGACGATCGGATCGGCGGACATGCTTGAGCTCCGGTTGGGAGGGGTGGCCGCGATCTAGGCGCCTGGGCGATCGAATACAAACCGCCGTGAGGCAGCCCGGCACTGCAGTTTTGCAGGGCGGCGGTTACGGTGTTCGACAAAGTTTAGCGCCTTCCCCGGCGAAGGCCGGGGTCCAGTTGGGAGACGATGATGATGGCCGTCTCGCGCTGCTACATCCACCTTTTCACCTGGACCCGGCCTGCGCCGGGGAAGGACAAGGTTTTAGCGCCAAAGTGCCCGCGTCAGTCCTTGAAGAAGCGCTCGATCACATTCTGCGCGATGCGTGCCGGACGCAGCGTCTCGGCATCGATGCAGCACCAGCTCGACTTGACCTCGGCGAGCACTTCCTCGCCGCGCTTGATCACCGTCTCGTAAAAGGCGCGCGCGCCGTGCACCTTTTCGAGCAGAACGGTGGCGATGACGTCGTCGTCGAGAAAGGTCGGCCGGCGATAAGTGATCTCATGCTTGAGCGCGACCCAGAGATGCGCGGCGACGGCATCGGCAGGCGCGAAACGCTGCCAATGGTTGATCACGGCTTCCTGAACCCATTTCAGATAGCTCGCATTGTTCACATGCCCCATGAAATCGATGTCGGCGGCATCGATCGCGATGGCATAGCTATGCGAGGCATATTGGGGGTCGGGCATGGGCTTACCTTATCGTAAACGGCAAGTTTTGGCGAGAGCGAAGCAGAAGGATTCGTCGTAAAGATTCGACGTACCAACTTGGGCATGACGCGGGAGGCGCGGGCGGGTATCGCCGGACGATGGAAGACACGCTCACCACCGCGCTCAAATGGTTCGCTTCGGGCAGCGGGATGATCGCCGCGGCCATGGTCTCGCTGGATCTGGGGCGGAAGGTGACGGGCTGGGGGTTCGTCCTGTTCCTCGCCTCGTCGATAGCGTGGATTTCCGGATCGGTGCTGACCAAGGACTTCGCGCTCGGCACGCAGAATGTCGTGCTGTTCGGGATCAACATGGTCGGCGTGTATCGGTACCTGATCCGCAAGAAGCCCAATGGCTGAGTCCTGGCTGTGGCCGGTCGCGCTCGGGGTGCTGGGCGCAGTGATCGGCAGCTTCCTCGCCACGATCGTGATTCGCTGGCCACAGGACCGGTCAGTGCTGAAAGGGCGCTCGCATTGCGACGGGTGCGACGCGGTGCTGGGGCCGCGCGACCTGATTCCGCTGGTCAGCGCCGCGCTGGCGCGGGGGCGGTGCCGGCATTGCGGCGCGCCGATCGATCCGCTGCACTGGCAGATCGAGCTTGCCGCGCTCGGCATCGGCGCGATCGCCGGGCTGGTCGTGCCGGGGCCTGTCGCCTTGGCCGGAGCGGTGTTCGGCTGGCTGTTGCTGACGCTGGCGGCGCTGGACGTGACCGATTTCTGGTTGCCCGATCGGTTGACCCTCACATTGGCGCTGGCCGGGCTGGCGGCGGGAGTCGCCGGGGTCGAGCCGGTGCTGACCGAACGGCTGATCGGTGGGGTTGCGGGGTTCGGATCGTTGTGGCTGATCGGCTTTTCCTACAAGCGGCTCCGCGGCCGGGAGGGGCTGGGCGGGGGCGATCCCAAGCTGCTCGGTGCGATCGGATTGTGGCTCGGCTGGCGCATGTTGCCGGCGGTGTTGCTGCTCGCGGCGCTGACCGGGCTTGCCTTTGTGCTGGTCGGGATGGTGCGCGGGCGGGCAGCGAAACTCGACGACCGGATGCCGTTCGGCGCGCTGCTTGCGATCGCCGCTTACCCGGCCTGGCTGTTCCTGTTAGGATCGGCGGGATGAGGTTTTTCGCGATCCTGCCGCTGTTTCTCGCCGGCGCCGCTTCCGCCCAGACTCCGCCGCCGGCCGCGATCGACGGCCTGCCGATCGGTGCGATCCCGACTCAGGCACTGCCCAAGACCGGTTGCGCCGCGTTCCTGTGGACTGCGACCGGCAGCCGCGCGCTGGTCGCGATGGCGGGCGCCGATCCGGCGCAGCTCCGCCTGTCGATCGGCGGCACGGTGACCGATCTGCCGCGCACCGAGCAGCATGATCCCGGCGGATTCGGCTTTGCCGGCACGACTCAGTACCAGGCGGGCGACGTGACCGCGGTGGTGACCATGTCGATCGTGACGCGCGGCGATTTGAAGGACGGCGCCTCGGTGCCGGAGGCGACGCTCAGGATCGACCGGACGGGACAGGACAGCGTGGTGGTGCCGGTGGCCGGCCTGATCGGCTGCGCTGCATAACGCCACGCCGAAGGGCGGGCAGGGGAGAGAGACGATGGCGACAATGCAGGAAATCCTCACGCAGCAGCGCGCGGCGTTCATGGCCGAACTGCCGGTGTCGATCGCCGTCCGCAAGGACCGGCTGAAGCGCGCCGCGGCAATGATCAGCGACAATGCCGCGAAGTTCTGCGACGCGCTGAGCGAGGATTTCGGCCATCGCAGCCGCGAGCAATCGATGCTGACCGACATCGCCAGTTCGATCGCGCCAATCAACCATGCGCTCAAATCGGTTGAGAAATGGGCGCGCCCGGAAAAGCGCCCGGTGCTGTTCCCGCTTGGCCTGCTCGGCGCGAAAGCGTGGATCGAATATCAGCCCAAGGGCGTGGTCGGGGTGATCGCGCCGTGGAATTTCCCGGTCAATCTCGTCATGTCGCCGCTCGCCGGGGTGCTCGCGGCGGGCAACCGGGCGATGGTGAAGACGAGCGAATATACCCCGCGCGTCGCCGAGCTGTTCGAGGAAGTGGTGGGCGATTATTTCGCGGCTGACGAACTCGCCTTCGTGTCGGGCGGGCCGGATGTCGGCAAGGCGTTTGCGGAACTCCCGTTCGATCACCTGATCTTCACCGGCGCGACCGCAGTGGGCAAGCATATCCTCCATGCCGCGGCGGACAATCTGACGCCAGTGACGCTGGAACTAGGCGGCAAATCGCCGGTGATCATCGGCAAGTCGGCCGACCTCGCCAAGGCGACCGAGCGGGTGGCGCTGGGCAAGATGCTGAACGCCGGCCAGATCTGCCTCGCGCCGGATTACATGCTGGTCGAGGCAGCACAGGAGGCTGAGGTAGTGCGCGGGCTGAAGGCCTCGGCCTCGGCGATGTATCCGACTCTGCTCGCCAATCCGGATTATACCTCGGTGATCAACGACCGGCATTTTGCGCGGCTCGAGGGGTTGCTCGACGATGCGCGGGCGAAGGGCGCGAAGGTCGAGGCGATCAACCCGGCGAACGAGGATTTCGGCGCCTCCAATGCGCGGAAGATGCCGCTGCACATCGTGACCGACGTGACCGACGACATGGCGGTGATGCAGGAGGAGATTTTCGGACCGATCCTGCCGGTGCGCCGCTATGACGGGATCGGCGACGCGATCGCCCAGGTGAATCGTCGCGACCGGCCGCTCGGTCTCTATTATTTCGGCAGCGACGAGGCGGAGCGGCGGCAGGTGCTCGACCGCACGATCGCGGGCGGCGTGACGCTCGACGACGTGATCTTCCATATCAGCATGGAGGATCTGCCGTTCGGCGGGGTCGGGCCATCGGGCATGGGCGCCTATCACGGGCTCGATGGATTCCGCACGTTCAGCCACGCCAAGAGCGTCTACAAGCAGGTCAAGCTCGACGTGGCGAAGATCGCCGGGCTCAAGCCGCCTTATGGCAAGGCGACGATGAAGGCGGTCGCGCGGCAGATGAAGGGGTAGGGCCTCACAGCGCGGCGCGCCGACCTTCCAGCCACAGCCGCTCGGCGCGTTCCGGACCCAGCTTCAGGGCCGCGTCATAAGCCTCTCGCGCCGCGTCGGTCAGCCCGAGCTTCGCAAGCAGATCGGCGCGCACCGCGTGATAGGGCAGGAAATCCGCCAGCCCCGGCGCGTCCAGCGCATCGACTTCCTCCAGCGCGGTTTCCGGCCCGGCGATCTCGGCAAGCGCCACGGCGCGGTTGAGCCGGGTGATCGCATCGTCGCGCAGGGCGAGCAGCGCGTCGTAGAGGACGAGCACTGATCGCCACGGCGCCCGCTGGTCCAGCGACAGCCGCGCGCACCATTCCGCATGGATCAGCGCCTGCAGGGTACGCCTGCCCGGTGGCCCGGCGGAAAGCGCGCGGGCGAGATAGGGCCGGGCCTCGGCGATCAGCGCCTTGTCCCATGCCGCCGGATCCTGCCGGTCGAGCGGTACCATCGTTCCAGCGGCGTCCACCCGCGCCGGCCGGCGCGCCTCGGCGAAGCGGACCGTCGCCGCCAGCGCCAGCACCTCGGGCTCGTTCGGCGCCAGCGCGGCGAGCGTGGCGGTGATGCCCAGCATCTCCTGCGCATAGCCCGCGTGGCGGCCGCTGCCGCCGCCATCCTCATGTGCCTTGGCATAAGCGATCTCGATCGTGCTCAGCACTGCGTCGAGCCGGTCCGGCCACGCATCGGGACCGGGCACCTCGAAGGGTACGCCAGCGCCGGCGATCTTGTTCTTCGCGCGCACCAGCCGCTGCGCCAAGGTCGATTCGGGCAGGAGGAAGGCGCGGGCGATCTCGGGCGTCGACAGGCCGCAGACCAGCTTGAGCGTCAGGGCCGCGCGCGCCTCGGGGTGGATCGCCGGATGGCAGCAGACGAAGATCAGCTTGAGCCGCTCGTCCGGGATCAGCCTGGTGTCGGCCATCATGTCCTCCTCCGGGCTGGGCGGCGGTTCGGGATCGGGCGGCGTGGCGCCCGATCGCACCGCGCGCCGCCGCACCATATCGAGCGCGGCGCGCTCGGCGACGCGGTAGAGCCATGCGGCCGGATCGCGCGGAGTCTCGGTCGCCCAGGCCGTCACCGCCCGGGCGCAGGCCTCGGCAAAGGCTTCCTCGGCGATATCGAGATCGCGGAACCGGGCCGCGAGCGCGGCGCGAACGCGCGCGCCGTGATCGCGCGCGGCCCGGTCCAGCGCCCTGGTCAATCGCTCCCGCCGAGCACCGGCCGGATCTCGATCGACCCGTCCGTATAGACCGGGAGTTTCTTCGCCATCGCGATCGCTGCATCCAGATCGGGCGCGTCGACGATGTAGAAGCCGCCGAGTTGCTCCTTGGTCTCGGCGAAGGGGCCGTCATGGATGGTCTGCGTGCCCGAGCGGGTGACCACGGTGGTCGCCATGCTGGTCGGCATCAGGCCGGCGCCACCCTTGCGCCGCGCCCCGAGCTCGGTGCCGAACGCCATGTGACGCTGCATGATCTCCGTCATGGCCGGGTTGTCACGCTCGTCGCCGTAAACCGTCTCGTCCTCATAGACCAGGAGTATGTACTGCATCGGTTTGTCCTCCATCAGCGATCGCGGCCTGCGATCGTATAGCGGAGACGGGCGACGGGCAGCGGATTCGACAGCGTCCGGAAATTTATTTTGCGCCGCCGTCGTCCGGGAAGCGCCGGCCGACATGGACTTCGCCGCGCGCCTCGGCGAGGCGTTCCTGGCGGTGGCGTTCGGCATAGCTCGCGCGCTGTTCGTCGTTGCGGGAATCGTGGCAGGCGGGGCAGCTGACGCCCTCGACATAAAGCGGGGAAGCCTGGTCCTCCGGGCTCACCGGCATGCGGCAGGCGTGGCAGAGCGCGTGCGTGCCGAGCTCCAACCCGTGCTTCACCGCGACGCGCTGGTCGAACACGAAACATTCCCCTTCCCAGCGGCTCTGCTCGGCCGGCACCTCTTCGAGATATTTCAGGATCCCGCCTTCGAGGTGATAGACCTCCTCGAGTCCCTCCGCCTTGAGAAAGGCAGTGGCCTTTTCGCAGCGGATGCCGCCGGTGCAGAACATCGCGATCTTCGGCGCGGCGGCGAACTCGTCGCGGTGCGCGCGGAACCAGGCGGGGAAATCGCGAAAGCTGTGAGTCTTCGGATCGATCGCGCCGGAGAAGGTGCCGATCGCGACCTCATAATCGTTGCGGGTATCGATCAGGATCGTGCCGGGCGCCTCGATCAGCGCGTTCCATTCCGCCGGCGGGACATAATGGCCGACCTCTTCCAGCGGATCGATATCGGGCTCGCCCATCGTCACGATCTCGCGCTTGAGGCGCACTTTCATGCGGTGGAACGGCATCTTCTCCGCATGGCTGTCCTTCACCTCGATATCCGCGCAGCCGGGCAGGGCGCGGATATGGTCGAGCACGCGCTCGATCGCATCGGGCGCGCCGGCGATGGTGCCGTTGATGCCTTCCTTCGCCAGCAGGATCGTGCCCTTGATGCCGTTCTCGTCGCACAGGCGCGCGAGCGGATCGCGCAGCGCGGACGGGTCCGGAAAGCGGGCGAAACGATATAGGGCGGTAACGCGAAGAGGGGCCATGCCGGCTCCGCTAGAGTATCCCGGCCCCTTACGTCAAAAATGGCCGGGCCCCTATTGCGCGCGGCCGGCACGCTCACCACTCTCGCGCTCCCGGGAGAATGTTCATGACGAAGGATAGTGCATGGAGGATGATCTCCCCGAGGGCGGCCGTGACCGCACGCTGAATCGACTGGTGGCGATGACGGTGGTCATCCTCTCGGTGTTCATGGCGGTGGCGAACATCAAGGACGACAATCTGGTCCAGGCGATGCAGCTCGCGAAGAGCGATGCGATCGATACCTGGTCGGAATATCAGGCGACGAAGACCAAGGCGCATATCGTCGAGACGGCCAAGGCCGAGATCGCGGTGATCGCCGGAGCGACGCCCTCCGTCGCGGCGCGCACGGCCCTGGTCTCGATGGATGCCGAGGCAGCGAAATATGCCGCGGAGACGCCGCGGCTCAAGGCGAAGGCCGAAGCGGACGACGCGCAATATGATGCGCTCAACCTGCATGACGACCAGTTCGACATGTGCGACGCGCTCATCTCGATCGCGGTGTCGCTGGCGGCGGTCGCCGCGCTGGCCGAGACGCGGTGGCTGCTGGTCGCGGCCTGGGGCTTTGGCGGGTTCGGGTTGCTGATGGGCGTTGCCGGCTTCGCGGGCTGGGCGATCCACCCGAACGCGCTGGCGAGCTTTCTCAGCTGAGCGCGTTCCAGCGGTCGGCGAAGGTGGCGCGCTCGGCATCGGTCAGGTGCAGGCCGATCTTGCTCCGGCGCGTCAGCGCATCCTCGGGCGTACGCGCCCATTCGCGGGTCTTCATCCAGCGCGCCTCGATCTCGGTCAGGCCGCCGCCGAGATCCGCGCCCATGCCGGCTTCGTCAGTCACGCCGTCCAGCATCTCGGCCAGCATCGTGCCATAGGCATGCGCCATGCGCTCGGAGCGCGCTTCGCCGAGGAAAGGCCAGGTCGTGCGGACCTGCGCGAGGAACAGCGCGAAGTCGGGAATGGCGCCGCCCGGAAAGACACGTGCCCGTGTCGCCGGATGAACGGTCAGGCCGAGCGGCTTGGCCAGCTTGCCCATCGCTTCCTCGGCAAGGTGCCGCGCCGTGGTGATCTTGCCGCCGAACACGCTGAGCAGGGCAGGGCCTTCAGTGTCGAGCTCGAGCACATAGTCGCGCGTGACGGCCTTCGCTTCGCTGGCGCCGTCGTCATAGAGCGGCCGGACGCCGGACCAGGTCGATGTCACATCGGCGGGCGCGATCTGCTTCACGAAATGGGTATTGGCCGCGTCGCACAGATAGGCGATTTCCTCCGCGCTGATCGTCGCGTCCTCGGGACGGTCGACCGGGATGTCGGTCGTGCCGATCTCGGTGAAGTCGCCCTGATAGGGAATGGCGAAGACGATGCGGCGGTCGCGCAGCTGCAGGATATAGGCGTGCTCGCCCTCATAGAGTTTCGGCACCACGATATGGCTGCCCTTGACCAGCCGCACCCCGCTCTTCGCGCTGACGCCGAGATCGTCGAGCATGCGGTGGACCCAGGGCCCGGCTGCGTTGACGATCGCCCGCGCCTCCACAGTGCGGCCGTCGGACAAGGTCGCCCGCCAGACATTGCCGGCGCGCCGTGCCGAATCGAGCGCCACGCCGACAGCGATCTCCGCGCCATTGTCGGCCGCATCGACCGCGTTGAGCACGGTGAGCCGGGCATCGTCGACGAACGCGTCGGAATAGACGAAACCATGGTTGCCGCCCTTGAGCGGTGCCGAATAGGCGGTGTCGCCGGCACGCAGGCCGCGCGAGCGGGGCAGGGACATCTTCCCGCCCAGCATGTCGTAGAGATAAAGGCCAAGCCGGATCATCCACCAGGGCCGCACCGAATTCTCCTGCGGCAGGACAAACAGCAGCGGGCGGATGATGTGCGGTGCGGCATGGATCAGCCGCTCGCGCTCGCGCAGCGCCTCGGCGACCAGCTTGAATTCGTAATATTCGAGATAGCGCAGCCCGCCATGAATCAGCTTGGTCGAGGCGGAGGAGGTATGCCCGGCCAGATCGTCGCGCTCGACCAGCAGCACCTTGAGGCCGAGCAGCGATGCCTCGCGCGCGATCGCGCAGCCGTTGATGCCGCCGCCGATGATGAGAAGGTCGTAAGTCATCTGCCGCTGTTACCACAGCCGCCGCCGCTGGATAGCCGCGGCGCCCGCTCAATATTCTATCCGGCCTTCTCGAAATGTCATATTGCGGGCGACCGCGCGCCCGGCGGGAACCGCGATCGGAAGAGTTCCGGCGCACGCCATTGACCACCCCCGAGTCGGCTTGTATAGGCGCCGCTGCTCCGACGGGACCGTACCTGTCGGGACAAGCTTGAACATTGCTGGATGCATTCCAGGGCCCGGGGGGTCGAAAGTCCACCCAGCGGTCCTTTTTGTATTCCCGAGCGTCATGGCTCCAGCAAAGTAACCACAGTCTAAGGTGAAGAGATTCATGCCGACGATCAACCAGCTGGTCCGCAAGGGCCGCGATCCGCAGAAGGCCAAGTCCAAGGTCCCTGCAATGGAGCAGAACCCGCAGAAGCGCGGCGTCTGCACCCGCGTCTATACGACGACTCCGAAGAAGCCGAACTCGGCTCTGCGTAAGGTTGCCAAGGTCCGCCTGACCAACCAGCGCGAAGTCATCAGCTACATCCCCGGCGAGGGGCACAACCTCCAGGAGCACTCCGTGGTGCTGATCCGTGGCGGCCGCGTTCGCGACCTTCCCGGCGTCCGCTATCACGTTCTCCGCGGTGTGCTCGATACGCAGGGTGTGAAGGATCGCCGCCAGTCGCGTTCCAAGTACGGCGCTAAGCGTCCGAAGTAAGCCGGTCGGCTCCACCCTGCGAAAGCCGGTGCTGGAGCTTCCGACCCCCAGGGCTGAAGTTTAGAAGGAAATTGAAATGGCACGTCGTCGTCGTCCCGAAAAGCGGGTCATCCTGCCTGATCCCCAGTATGGGGATGAGGTTCTCTCCAAGTTCATGAACAGCGTCATGCTGGACGGCAAGAAGTCCGTCGCCGAACTGATCGTCTATGGTGCTCTCGCAACCGTCGAGCAGCGCGCGAAGAAGGATCCGATCGGCGTGTTTCACGAGGCGCTCGCCAATGTGAAGCCGGGCATCGAAGTCCGTTCGCGCCGCGTCGGTGGTGCGACCTATCAGGTCCCCGTCGAAGTGCGCCCCGAGCGCGCCCAGGCGCTGGCCATCCGCTGGCTGATCTCCGCTGCGCGCGCGCGGTCGGAGAACACCATGTCGGCCCGCCTGTCGGGCGAGCTGATGGATGCCGCCAACAACCGCGGCAACGCGGTGAAGAAGCGCGAAGACACCCATCGTATGGCCGAAGCGAACCGCGCCTTCAGCCACTACCGCTGGTAATCTCCACTACCTATATGTCGAGAGGCCGGGAGTTCCCCGGCCTCCTACATCGCTAAGGAAAATCCGATCATGGCCCGCAGCCATCCGCTCGACATGTACCGCAACATCGGCATCATGGCGCACATCGACGCCGGCAAGACGACGACGACCGAGCGCATCCTCTATTACACCGGCAAGTCCTACAAGATCGGCGAGGTCCATGAGGGCACCGCCACGATGGACTGGATGGAGCAGGAGCAGGAGCGCGGGATCACGATCACGTCGGCCGCAACGACGTGCTTCTGGAACGATCACCGCATCAACATCATCGACACCCCCGGCCACGTCGACTTCACCATTGAAGTCGAGCGTTCGCTGCGCGTGCTCGATGGCGCGGTTGCATGCTTCGACGGCGTTGCCGGTGTCGAGCCGCAGTCCGAGACCGTGTGGCGTCAGGCCGAGAAGTATCACGTCCCGCGGATGTGCTTCATCAACAAGCTCGACCGCACCGGCGCGAACTTCAACATGTGCGTGCAGATGATCAAGGACCGCCTCGGCGCGCGTCCGGCCGTCCTCTATCTGCCGATCGGCCTCGAAGGCGACTTCAAGGGCCTGGTCGACCTGGTCGAGAACCGCGCGATCATCTGGCTCGAAGAGTCGCTCGGCGCGAAGTTCGAATATCAGGACATCCCGGCCGACCTGGCCGACCTGGCTGCAAACGCGCGTTCCGAGCTGATCGAGATGGCCGTCGAGCAGGACGACGACATCATGGAGCAGTATCTCGAGGGCAACGAGCCTGACGTCGCGACCTTGAAGAAGCTGATCCGCAAGGGCACGCTGAACTTCTCGTTCGTGCCGGTGCTCTGCGGCTCCGCGTTCAAGAACAAGGGCGTTCAGCCGCTGCTCGACGCAGTGGTCGACTATCTGCCGTCGCCGCTGGACATCAAGGACGTCGAGGGTCTGAAGCTCGACGGCGTGACGCCGGATACGCGTCCGCCGGCCGACGATGCCCCGTTCTCGGCGCTGGCGTTCAAGATCATGAACGATCCGTTCGTCGGTACGCTGACCTTTGCGCGCATCTATTCGGGCAAGCTCGACGCCGCTTCGATCGTCACCAACTCGGTGAAGGACAAGAAGGAAAAGGTTGGCCGCATGCTGCTGATGCATGCGAACAGCCGCGAGGACATCCAGGAAGCGTTCGCAGGCGACATCGTCGCTCTCGCGGGCCTCAAGGATACCACGACCGGTGACACGCTCTGCGCGCAGAACGCTCCGATCATCCTCGAGCGCATGGAATTCCCGGACCCCGTCATCGAGGTCGCGGTGGAGCCGAAGACGAAGGCCGACCAGGAGAAGATGGGCATCGCGCTCAATCGTCTCGCTCGCGAGGATCCTTCGTTCCGCGTTACGTCCGATGTCGAGAGCGGCCAGACCATCATCAAGGGCATGGGCGAGCTCCATCTCGAGATCCTGGTCGATCGCATGAAGCGCGAGTTCAAGGTCGAGGCAAATGTCGGCGCGCCGCAGGTGGCGTATCGCGAATATCTCGCGAAGCCGATCGAGATGAGCTACACCCACAAGAAGCAGTCGGGTGGTTCGGGTCAGTTCGCCGAGATCAAGATCAAGGTCATTCCCGGCGAGCGCGGTTCTGGCTTCGTCTTCTCCGACCAGATCAAGGGCGGTAACGTTCCGAAGGAATATATCCCGTCGGTCGAGAAGGGCATGCGCGAGACGGCCGAGACCGGATCGCTGATCGGCTTCCCGATCATCGATTTCGAGGTTCAGCTGATCGACGGCAAATATCATGACGTCGACTCGTCGGCGCTGGCGTTCGAAATCTGTGCCCGTGGCGCCATGCGCGAAGCGGCCCAGAAGTCGGGCATCAAGCTGCTCGAGCCGATCATGAAGGTCGAGGTCGTGACGCCGGAGGATTATCTCGGCGACGTGATCGGCGATCTGAACAGCCGTCGTGGCCAGATCCAGGGCACCGACAGCCGCGGCAACGCGACTGCGGTGGAGGCGATCGTCCCGCTGGCGAACATGTTCGGTTACGTGAACCAGCTCCGCTCGTTCAGCCAGGGCCGCGCGCAGTACACGATGCAGTTCTCGCATTACGACGAGGTTCCTGCCAACGTCGCCGAAGAAGTGAAGGCGAAGCTGGCATAATCTGAAATCAGTCGCTAAAGGGCCGCGTCCGCGCGGCTCCGCAGCGACCCCGGAATTTGAATAAGAAGAGGCGAAAATGGCAAAAGCAAAGTTTGAGCGGACGAAGCCGCATCTCAACATCGGCACCATCGGTCACGTCGACCATGGCAAGACGTCGCTGACGGCCGCGATCACCAAGGTGCTCGCCGAGACCGGCGGCGCCACCTTCACGAGCTACGCGAACATCGACAAGGCTCCCGAAGAGCGCGAGCGCGGCATCACCATCTCGACCGCTCACGTCGAGTATGAGACGACCGCGCGCCACTATGCGCACGTCGATTGCCCGGGCCACGCCGATTATGTGAAGAACATGATCACCGGTGCCGCCCAGATGGACGGCGCGATCCTGGTCGTGTCCGCCACCGACGGCCCGATGCCGCAGACCCGCGAGCACATCCTGCTCGCCCGTCAGGTCGGCGTGCCGACGATGGTCGTGTTCATGAACAAGGTCGATCTGGTCGACGACGAGGAAATCCTCGAGCTGGTCGAGATGGAAATCCGCGAGCTGCTCTCGAAGTATGATTTCGACGGCGACAACATCCCGGTCATCCGTGGTTCGGCAGTGTGCGCGCTCGACGACAAGCAGCCCGAGATCGGCCATGATGCCGTGCTCAAGCTGATGCAGGCAGTCGACGAGTACCTCCCGCAGCCCGAGCGTCCGCTCGACAAGCCGTTCATGATGCCGATCGAGGACGTGTTCTCGATCTCGGGTCGCGGCACCGTCGTCACCGGCCGCGTCGAGACCGGCGTTGTGAAGGTCGGCGAGGAAGTCGAGATCGTCGGCATCCACCCGGCAGTCCGCAAGACCACCGTCACGGGCGTCGAAATGTTCCGCAAGCTGCTCGACCAGGGCCAGGCCGGCGACAACATCGGTGCGCTGATCCGCGGCGTCGGCCGTGAAGAGGTCGAGCGTGGCCAGGTTCTCTGCAAGCCGGGCTCGATCAAGCCGCACACCGACTTCCAGTCGGAAGTGTATGTGCTGTCGAAGGACGAGGGTGGCCGTCACACGCCGTTCTTCGCCAACTATCGTCCGCAGTTCTACTTCCGCACCACGGACGTGACCGGCACCGTCGAGCTGCCCGAGGGCACCGAGATGGTCATGCCTGGCGACAACATCGCTCTGGGCGTCAAGCTCATTGCGCCGATCGCCATGGACGTCGGCCAGCGCTTCACCATCCGCGAGGGTGGCCGTACCGTTGGTTCGGGGATTGTCAGCGGCATCTCGAAGTAATATAGACGCGCCTCCGCCCGATTCGCCGCCTCTTCGGTGGCGAGTCGGGCGGTTGCTATTTCAGTGAACAATGGTTCGGTTGCTCTCGGGCAACCCGCTCTTTCGCATCGGTAGGGTTATGGAAACGCAGAATATTCGGATTCGTCTGAAGGCATTCGATCATCGTGTGCTCGATCAGGCCACCGGCGACATCGCCGACACGGCGCGCCGCACTGGCGCACTCATCCGCGGCCCCATTCCCCTCCCGACGCGCATCGAGAAGTTCACGGTGAACCGCGGACCGCACATCGACAAGAAGTCGCGTGAGCAGTTCGAGGTCCGTACCTACAAGCGGATGCTGGACATCGTTCAGCCGACCCCGCAGACGGTGGACGCGCTGATGAAGCTCGATCTCGCCGCGGGTGTAGACGTGGAGATCAAGCTGGCCTAAAGGCCGCGCTCCAAAAGAGATTCGGTTTCGCCACTGGCGAGATCAAATACAGGGATACCGCCCGGCTTGCCGGGGTTTGCGTCCCCCGTCACGTTCCCGCTCTCGCGGGAACACCAGCCCGGGACGGGGCACGCATTATATTTTGGGCTGACACGCCCGTCGGAAATCGTTCCGGCGGGCCTCTGTAATAGGAGCATTGATCATGCGCACTGGCGTGATCGCGAAGAAAATGGGGATGACCCGCTTGTTCCAGGACGATGGGCGCCATGTGCCCGTCACCGTCCTGGCACTGGAAAATCTGCAGGTAGTGGCCGTTCGCGAGGCCGACCGTGATGGTTATACCGCTGTCCAGCTTGGTGCTGGCACCGCCAAGGCGAAGAATGTCGCCAAGCCGCAGCGCGGCCACTTCGGCAAGGCCGAAGTCGAGCCGAAGGCGAAGGTTGCCGAATTCCGCGTCTCCGACGACGCTGTGCTCGAAGTGGGCGCCGAGATTTCGGCCGACCATTATGTTGCCGGCCAGATCGTCGACATCCAGGGCGTCACCCAGGGTAAGGGTTTCGCGGGCGGCATGAAGCGTTGGGGCTTCGGCGGTCTGCGCGCCACTCACGGCGTGTCCGTCTCGCACCGTTCGCTCGGTTCGACCGGTCAGCGCCAGGATCCGGGCAAGGTCTTCAAGAACAAGAAGATGGCCGGTCAGATGGGTGACAAGAACCGCACCCAGCAGAATCTCGAAATCGTATCGACCGACGTCGAGCGCGGCCTGATCTTCGTGAAGGGCTCCGTGCCTGGCTCGAAGGGCGGCTGGCTGCTCGTCAAGGACGCCGTCAAGGTCGCCCGTCACGCCGATGCGCCGTACCCGGCCGGCCTGAAGGCCGCCGCGAACAGCAACACCGCTCCCGCCGAGACGCCTGCAGAAGACGTCCAGGCCGTGGAAGCGACCGAAGGCCAGGAGGGCTGAACATGAAGGTCACTATTCAGTCCTTCGACGCTGCCGCGAAGGCCGGCGATATCGAGCTCAACGACGAGGTCTTCGGCCTCGATCCGCGCGCCGACATCCTGCACCGCGTCGTCACCTGGCAGCTCGAAAAGCGTCGTGCGACCGCACGCGGCACGCGTGAGCGCGCCGATGTTGCCCGCACCGGCAAGAAGTTCGGTCGCCAGAAGGGCGGCGGTACCGCGCGTCACGGCGATCGCCGCGCTCCGACCTTCGTCGGCGGCGGTAAGGCGCACGGCGCCCGGGTTCGCGATTTCAATCCGTCGCTGAACAAGAAGATCCGCGCTCTTGGTCTGCGCATGGCTCTCAGCAGCCACGCCAAGGCCGGCTCGCTGATCGTCATGGACAGCCTGACCGTCAAGGACAACAAGACCAAGGCGCTGACCGCGGACCTGGCGAAGCTCGGCTTCGGCAAGACCGCGCTGGTGATCGACGGTGATGCAGTCGAGACGAGTTTCGCGCTCGCCGCCGGCAACCTCCGTCAGATCAACGTTCTGCCCGCCGCTGGTGCGAACGTCTACGACATCCTGAAGCATGACACGCTGGTGCTGACGCGCTCCGCTGTCGAAAAGCTGGAGGCGCGCTTCAATGGCTAAGAAGCAGAAAGCCGAGATCGACATTCGTCATTATGACGTGATCGTCGCTCCGCACATCACCGAGAAGGCGACCCTGCTCAGCGAGCAGAACGCGGTCGTGTTCAAGGTTTCGAACGACGCGACCAAGCCTGAGATCAAGGCGGCCGTCGAGGCGCTGTTCAACGTCAAGGTCCTGGGGGTCAACACGATCGTCCAGAAGGGCAAGACGAAGAAGTGGAAGGGCACGCCCTACACGCGCTCCGACATGAAGAAGGCGATCGTGACGCTGGCTGATGGTCAGTCGATCGATGTGACGACGGGAATCCAGTAATGGCACTCAAGCATTACAACCCGACCAGCCCGGCACGACGCGGACTTATCCTCGTCGACCGCAGCGGTCTGCATAAGGGCGGCCCGATCAAGGCGCTGACCGAAGGCAAGCGCAAGACTGGCGGCCGCAACAACAAGGGCCATGTGACCTCGCGCGGCATCGCCGGCGGCCACAAGCAGCGCTATCGTCTGATCGACTTCAAGCGTCGCAAGTGGGACGTGGACGGCACGGTCGAGCGGATCGAATATGATCCCAACCGCACCGCCTTCATCGCCCTGATCAAGTATCCGGACGAGGAACTTGCCTACATCATCGCGCCGCAGCGCCTCGCCGTCGGCGACAAGGTGGTTGCCGGCAAGAAGACCGACGTGAAGCCTGGCAATGCCATGGAACTCGGCCAGATGCCGGTCGGCACGATCGTCCACAATGTGGAGATGAAGCCCGGCAAGGGTGGCCAGCTCGCACGTTCGGCCGGCACCTATGTGCAGGTCGTGGGTCGCGACAAGGGCATGGTGATGGTTCGCCTCAACTCGGGCGAGCAGCGCTATATCCACTCGAACTGCATGGCGACCGTTGGTGCGGTGTCCAACCCGGACAACGGCAACACCAACCTCGCCAAGGCCGGCCGCAACCGTTGGCTGGGCAAGCGCCCGCTGACCCGCGGCGTCGCCAAGAACCCGGTCGACCATCCGCACGGCGGTGGTGAAGGCCGGACCTCGGGCGGCCGTCATCCGGTCACCCCGTGGGGCAAGCCGACCAAGGGTGCTCGCACCCGTCACAACAAGGCGACCGACAAGATGATCATCCGGTCGCGTCACGCGAAGAAGAAGGGCTAACCGCAATGGCTCGTTCCGTCTGGAAGGGTCCCTTTGTGGACCTCCATCTGCTCAAGAAGGCAGAGACCGCGCAGGAAACCAACGCGCGTGCGCCGATCAAGACCTGGTCGCGTCGCTCCACGATCCTGCCGCAGTTCGTTGGCCTGACCTTCACCGTTTATAACGGTCGCAAGTTCGTGCCCGTGTCCGTCAACGAGGACATGGTTGGGATGAAGCTCGGCGAGTTCGCGCCGACCCGCTACTTCCCCGGCCATGCCGCCGACAAGAAGGGCAAGCGCTGATGTCGAAGGCAAAATCCCCCCGCAAGGTCGGTGAGAAGGAAGCTCTCTCGGTCGGTACGCAGATTCGCGGCTCGGCTCAGAAGCTCGGTCTCGTCGCGGCGCTGATCCGCAACAAGAAGGCCGGCGATGCGATGAACATCCTCGCTTTCTCGACCAAGGCGATGGCCGTCGATGCCCGCAAGGTTCTCGCCTCGGCGATCGCCAATGCGGAGAACAACCACAATCTCGACGTCGACGCGCTCGTCGTCTCGGAGGCCTCGGTTGGCAAGTCGATCGTCATGAAGCGTTTCGCGACCCGCGGTCGTGGCAAGTCGACGCGCATCCTCAAGCCGTTCTCGCGGCTACGGATCGTCGTGCGCGAGCAGGAAGAAGCATAATGGGTCAAAAGAGCAATCCGATCGGTCTGCGTCTCCAGATCAACCGTACCTGGGACAGCCGCTGGTATGCGGAAGGCGCCGATTATGGCCGCCTCCTGCTCGAGGATCTGAAGATCCGCACCTTCATCATGAAGACGCTGCCCCAGGCCGCGATCTCCAAGGTGGTGATCGAGCGTCCGGCCAAGCTGTGCCGCGTCTCCATCTATGCCGCGCGCCCCGGCGTGATCATCGGCAAGAAGGGTGCGGACATCGAGAAGCTGCGCCGTCTCCTCGGCAAGATGACCTCGTCCGACGTGTCGCTGAACATCGTCGAGATCCGCAAGCCTGAAGTCGACGCCAAGCTCGTCGCCCAGGGCATCGCCGATCAGCTCGAGCGTCGTATCGCTTTCCGCCGCGCGATGAAGCGCGCGGTGCAGTCGGCGATGCGCCTTGGCGCAGAGGGTATCCGGATCAATTGCGGCGGCCGTCTCGGCGGCGCGGAGATCGCCCGGTCCGAATGGTACCGCGAAGGCCGGGTTCCGCTGCACACGCTGCGCGCGAACGTCGACTATGCCGAAGCGCAGGCACACACCGCTTATGGCGTGTGCGGCGTGAAGGTCTGGATCTTCAAGGGCGAAATCCTGGGCCATGACCCGATGGCGCAGGACCGGATCATGATGGAGGCTCAAACCTCCGGCGTCCGTCCGGCGCGCTAAGGAACAAGAGCAATGCTGCAACCGAAAAAAACCAAGTTCCGCAAGGCCTTCAAGGGCCGGATCCATGGCGATGCCAAGGGCGGCACGACCCTCAACTTCGGCTCTTACGGGCTGAAGGCGATGGAGCCGGAGCGGATCACCGCACGCCAGATCGAGGCGGCCCGCCGCGCGATCACGCGTCACATCAAGCGCCAGGGGCGTTTGTGGATCCGCGTGTTCCCGGACGTTCCGGTCACGTCGAAGCCCGCCGAAGTCCGCATGGGCAAGGGCAAGGGTTCGCCCGAATATTGGGCCGCCCGGGTCAAGCCCGGCCGGATTCTGTTCGAGCTGGACGGTGTCCCTGGCGATATCGCAGCCGTGGCGTTCAGCCGCGCCGCGATGAAGCTGCCGATCAAGGTGAAGGTGGTTGCCCGTCTCGGCGACACCTCGCATCTGGGAGTTGCATAAGATGAGCAAGATCGACACCCGTCGCTCCGACCTCAAGGCGAAGACCGAGGACCAGCTCGACGAGGAGCTGGGCAACCTGAAGCGCGAGGCGTTCAACCTCCGTTTCCAGGCAGCCACGAACCAGCTCGAAAAGCCGAGCCGGGTGCGTGAGGTCCGCCGCGACATCGCTCGCATCAAGACCCTGCAGAGCCAGCGCGTGCGCTCGGCCGAAGCCAAGTAAGGAAGACAGACATGCCGAAGCGCGTGCTGACCGGGGTGATCGTCTCGGACAAGACCGACAAGACGGTGGTGGTGAACGTCGAGCGTAAGGTGAAGCACCCGCTCTACGGCAAGATCATCCGCCGTACGAAGAAGTATCATGCCCATGACGAGGGCAACGAGTTCAAGCAGGGCGAAACCGTGCGGATCGAAGAGACCGCGCCGATCTCCAAGCTGAAGACCTGGAAGGTGATCGAGCGGGTCAACACCCACGCGACCCCCGAGCGGGCAACCATCGACGGCTAAGGCCGAGTTTTAGGCGGGGTCCGGTCGGAATCGGACCCCATGTGAGAAGGAACCGGATCGATGATCCAGATGCAGTCCAATCTCGAGGTCGCTGACAACAGCGGCGCGAAGCGGGTGCAGTGCATCAAGGTGCTTGGCGGGTCCAAGCGCCGGACGGCAGGCGTTGGCGACATCATCGTCGTCAGCATCAAGGAAGCGGCACCCCGTGCCCGCGTGAAGAAGGGCGACGTGCACCGTGCCGTCATCGTGCGTACGGCGAAGGACATTCGCCGCGCCGATGGCACCGTGATCCGCTTCGATTCGAACGCGGCCGTGCTGGTCAACAAGAACGAGGAGCCGATCGGCACCCGTATCTTTGGCCCGGTGGTGCGCGAGCTGCGTGCGCGCAAGCACATGAAGATCATCAGCCTGGCGCCGGAGGTTCTGTAATGGCCGCTGCGAAGATCAAGAAGGGTGACCGCGTCATCGTCCTGTCCGGCAAGGACAAGGGCAAGACCGGTGAAGTCACCCAGGCCCTGCCCAAGGACGGCAAGGTCATCGTGTCGGGCGTGAACATCGCGATCCGTCACACCAAGCCGAGCCAGGGCGACCCCCAGGGCGGCCTGAAGCGCGCCGAAGCGCCGCTGCACGTCTCGAAGGTCGCTCATGTGACCGCCGACGGCAAGCCGACGCGCGTTCGTTTTGAAACCAAGGACGGCAAGAAGGTCCGCGTGGCCGTGAAGTCCGGGGAGACGATCAGTGGCTGATGCAAATCAGAAGGCGGCGCACAAGCCGCGGATGAAGGCGATCTACGAGGATCGCATTGTCAAGGCGATGACCGAGAAGTTCGGTTACAAGAACGTGATGGAGGTTCCGCGCCTCGACAAGATCGTCCTGAACATGGGCGTTGGCGAAGCGACGCAGGACAAGAAGAAGGTCGATCAGGCCGCTGGCGAGATGGAGCTGATCGCAGGTCAGAAGCCCGTCGTCACCAAGGCGAAGAAGTCGATCGCGCAGTTCAAGCTGCGTGAAGGCATGCCGATCGGCGTGAAGGTCACTCTTCGCCGCGAGCGCATGTACGAGTTCCTCGACCGCTTCATCACGATCGCGCTGCCGCGCGTTCGCGATTTCCGCGGGCTGAACCCGAAGAGCTTCGATGGTCGCGGCAACTATGCCTGCGGTCTGAAGGAGCAGCTGATCTTCCCGGAAATCAGCTACGACAAGGTCGACAAGATCCGCGGCATGGACGTGATCGTGACGACCACGGCGAAGACCGACGACGAAGCGCGCGAGCTGCTCCGCCTGTTCGGCTTCCCGTTCCCGATCGAAGCCGACGAAGAAAAGAAGGCAGCGTAAGATGGCTAAGAAGAGTTCTGTGAACAAGAACGAGCGTCGCAAGCTGCTGGTGAAGAAATACGCCGGCGCCTATGCGAAGCTGAAGGCGATCGCGGCGGACAATTCGCTCGATGACGGCGATCGCCTGATCGCTCGCCTGAAGATGGCGGAAATCCCGCGCAACGGTAACCCGACGCGCATCCGCAACCGGTGCGAGGTGACGGGTCGTCCCCGCGCTTATTACCGCAAGTTCCGCCTCTGCCGTATTCAGCTGCGCGATCTGGCCAACAAGGGCCTGATCCCGGGCGTTACGAAGTCGAGCTGGTAAGGATCACGAGATGGCATTGACCGATCCCCTGGGTGATATGCTCACCCGCATCCGCAACGGCCAGCGCGCGCGCAAGGACTCCGTCCTGTCGCCCGCGTCCAAGCTGCGGGCCCGTGTGCTCGACGTGCTTCAGCGCGAGGGCTATATCCGTGGCTACAGCGAAGAAGAGATGGGTCCCGCAAAGGGCATCCGCATCGAGCTGAAATATTTCGAGGGCCAGCCTGCGATCAAGCATGTCGCGCGCGTCTCGAAGCCCGGTCGCCGCGTCTATTCGGGCGCAACCGAGCTGCCCCGCGTCATGAACGGCCTGGGCATCACGATCGTCTCGACGCCTCGCGGCGTTCTGTCCGACGCGGAAGCGCGCGAGCAGAATGTCGGCGGCGAAGTGCTGGCGGAGGTATTCTGATGAGCCGCATCGGTAAAAAGCCGGTCGCGATCCCGAGCGGTACGACCGCGACGATCGAAGGCCAGCAGCTGAGCGTCAAGGGCCCCAAGGGCACCCTGTCCATGCCGCTGCGCGAAGAGATCAGCTACGTCCTCGAGGACGACGGCATCTCGGTGAACCCGGCGAACGACACCAAGCGCGCCCGCGCCTTTTGGGGCATGCAGCGTACCCTGGTGCAGAACCTGATCACCGGCGTGTCGGACGGCTTCACCAAGAAGCTGCTGATCAACGGCGTGGGTTATCGTGCGGACGCCAAGGGCCGGGTGCTGAACCTGAAGCTCGGCTACAGCCACGACGTCAACATCGACGTGCCGGAAGGCCTCGAGGTGAAGACGCCGGACAACACGACCGTCGAGATTTCGGGAACCGACAAGCAGAAGGTCGGTCAGCTGGCCGCGGAGATCCGTCAGTGGCGTAAGCCGGAGCCCTATAAGGGCAAGGGCATCAAGTACGACGGTGAGTTCATCTTCCGCAAGGAAGGGAAAAAGAAGTAATGAGCACCAAAGGTCTCTCCCTCTTTGCGAAGCGCCGTCTTCGCAATCGCACCGCGCTCCGCGGTCGTGCTGCCGGCCGTCCGCGGCTGTCGGTGCACCGGTCGGGCAAGCACATCTATGCTCAGGTGATCGACGACGCCCAGGGCAAGACGGTCGCTTCCGCCTCCACCCTGGAGAAGGACGTGCGCGGCACGTCCGGCGCGAACATCGATGCTGCCGTCCTGGTCGGCAAGCGCGTCGCCGAAGCGGCGAAGCAGGCAGGCGTCACCAAGGTCGTGTTCGACCGTGGGGGCTTCCTGTTCCACGGTCGCGTGAAGGCGCTGGCGGAAGCCGCGCGTGAAGCCGGATTGGAGTTCTAAGAATGGCCGACGAAATCAACACGACGGACGTCGTTGCCGGCGGCGAAGCTGCTCCGCAGGACGCGCCGCAGGGCCGTGGTCCGCGTGGCGGCCGTGGCCGTGGCGGCCCGGGCGGGGGCGACAATCGCGGCCGTGGCGGCCGTGACGGCAATCGTGGCCGTCGCGACGATCGTCGCGGCGCGACCGACGATGGCGGCGAAGAGCTGATCGAGAAGCTGGTCCACATCAACCGCGTCTCGAAGACGGTGAAGGGCGGCAAGCGCTTCGGCTTCGCGGCGCTCGTCGTCGTGGGCGACGGCAAGGGCCGGGTTGGCTTCGGTCATGGCAAGGCGCGCGAAGTGCCGGAAGCCATTTCCAAGGCGACGGCTGCTGCCAAGAAGGCAATGGTCCGCGTTCCCCTCCGCGAGGGTCGCACGCTGCATCATGACGGCAAGGGCCATTTCGGCGCCGGCCTCGTGACCGTGCGTTCGGCGCCGCAGGGCACCGGCATCATCGCGGGCGGCCCGATGCGCGCCGTCTTCGAGAGCCTGGGCGTGGCCGATGTGGTGACCAAGTCGGTCGGCACGTCGAACCCGTACAACATGATCCGTGCGACCTTCGAGGCGCTGACCACTCAGGTCAGCCCGAAGTCGGTCGCGCAGCGTCGCGGCAAGAAGATCGCCGACCTGCTCGGCCGTGGTGGCTCGCAGGCCGCCGAGGCTGACGCCGCAGCGATCGCGGAGTAAGACAGATGGCGAAGAAGAAAGAAGCCGCCGGCGGCACGATCAAGGTGACCCAGACGGGTTCGCCGATCCGCCGCGAGAAGGATCAGCGCGCGACGCTGATCGGTCTCGGCCTCAACAAGATGCACAAGACGCGCGAATTGCAGGACAGCCCCGAGGTTCGGGGCATGATCCGCAAGGTCGCGCACATGGTATCGGTCGAGGGTTGACCTCAATGATCCTCCCCGTCAGGGGAGGGTGAGGGGCGGAACGGCTCGAACGCAGGTTCGACCTGTTCCGCCCTCAGCCTTTTTAATCAGCGCGACAAAAGCGAAAGCGAGTGCACGACATGAAACTGAACGAACTCCGCGACAATGCAGGTGCCCGCAAGTCCCGTATGCGGGTCGGCCGTGGTATCGGTTCCGGCAAGGGCAAGACCGGCGGCCGCGGCATCAAGGGCCAGAAGAGCCGTGAGGGCGTGTCCATCGCCGGCTTCGAAGGCGGCCAGATGCCGCTCCACATGCGTCTGCCGAAGCGCGGCTTCAACAACATCTTCGCCAAGGACTATGCCGAGGTGAACCTCGGCGCGATCCAGAAGGCGGTCGACGCAGGCAAGATCGAAGCCGGTGCTTCGCTCGACCACGCAGCGCTCAAGGCCGCTGGCCTGGCGCGTGGCGGCAAGGACGGCGTCCGTCTGCTCGGCAAGGGCGAGTTCTCGGCCAAGCTGACCTTCACCGTTGCCGGCGCGTCGAAGGGGGCGATCGAGGCGGTCGAAAAGGCCGGCGGCAAGGTCGATGTCATCGTCGTCGTGCCCGCAGCCGAGAAGGCCGCTGCCAAGAAGGGCAAGGTTCGCGCCGCCAAGATCGAGGCGCGCAAGGCCTGAGGGTTCTGGCCCGCCGTCACGGCGGCGGGCTAACACGGATCGTCGATTGCGACGATTGGACCAAAAGGCCCTTAGACAAGCCCGATCGGGCCCCTATATGAGCGGCGGGGCGGTTAAACGTTTCCCGCCGCTTTTGTTTCCCCCGATGTTTTTTTGGGACGATCATAAATATGGCATCCGCAGCCGATTCGATGGCCTCCGGCATCAGCCTGTCGAAATTCTCCCAGGCGACCGATCTCAAGAAGCGCCTCTGGTTCACGATCGGCGCGCTGATCATCTTTCGCCTGCTCAGCTATGTCCCGTTGCCGGGCATGGATCCGACCGCGCTGGTCGCGCTCGCCGAGCGTACCAATGGCGGCGTGCTCGACTTCTTCAATGCCTTTTCGGGTGGCTCGCTGAAGCGCGCCAGCCTGATCGCGCTGGGCGTCATGCCGTATATCACGGCATCGATCGTCGTTCAGCTCGCGACCTCGCTGTCGCCGACGCTGGCCGCGATCAAGAAGGAAGGCGAGAGCGGGCGCAAGCGGCTCAACCAATATACCCGCTACGGCACGGTCGGTCTGACCGCGGTGCAGGGCTATTTCATCGCGCGCGGCTTCGAGGCCGGCGGTGCGGTGGTCGATCCTGGCCTGATGTTCCAGGTCGGCGCGGTGATCAGCCTGATCGGCGGCACCATGTTCCTGATGTGGATCGGTGAGCAGATCACCAGCCGCGGCATCGGCAACGGCATGTCGCTGATCATCATGGCCGGCATCGTCGCGAACCTGCCGACCACGCTTTACAACCTGGTCGAGGGCGGTCGTACCGGCTCGCTCGATCCCGTGCGCCTGATCGGCATCATCATTGCCGTCGTGCTGCTCATCCTGTTCATCTGCTTCATGGAGCGCGCCCAGCGCCGCATCCTGATCCAGTATCCCAAGCGCCAGACCCAGCGCGGCATGCAGGCCGATCGCAGCCATCTGCCGCTGAAGATCAACACCGCGGGCGTGATCCCTCCGATCTTCGCCTCGTCGCTGCTGCTGATGCCGCTGACCATCACCCAGTTCGCGGGTAATCGCGTCGCTGGCGAGAGCGCCTGGGGCGATATCGTCATCACCCTCAACCAGTATCTCCAGCACGGATCGCTGGTGTACATGCTGCTCTACGGCGCCGGCATCATCTTCTTCTCGTTCTTCTACACCGCCGTGGTGTTCAATCCCGAGGAGACCGCCGACAATCTGAAGCGCTATGGCGGCTTCATTCCGGGCATCCGTCCCGGCAAGAACACCGAGGCCTATTTCGATTATGTGCTGACGCGCATCACCGTGATCGGCGCTGCCTATCTGACGATCATCTGCCTGTTGCCCGAATATCTGGTGTCGGCGCTGAGCATCCCGTTCTATCTCGGCGGCACCAGCCTGCTGATCGTCGTCAACGTGACGATGGATACGGTGACTCAGATCCAGAGCCACTTGCTCGCGCATCAATATGGCGATCTGATCAAGAAGGCCAAGTTGAAGGGTGGCCGCCTCCGTTGAGAGGGGTGACATCGAAATGAGGGGAACGGCCTTGAATATCATTCTCCTGGGTCCGCCGGGCGCGGGCAAGGGCACCCAGGCGAGCCGGTTGATGGCCGATCGGGGCATGGTCCAGCTTTCCACCGGCGACATGCTGCGCGCCGCGGTGAAGTCCGGCAGCCCGGTTGGCCTCAAGGCCAAATCGGTGATGGAGGCGGGGGAACTCGTCTCGGACGAGATCGTCTCGGGCATCATCGGTGAACGGCTCGACATGCCCGACACGGCCAATGGCGTGATCTTCGACGGCTATCCCCGCACCGCCGCCCAGGCCGAGCAGCTCGACGCGTTGCTGAGTGAGCGCGGCCGGACCCTCGACCATGTGATCGAGCTGAGCGTCGATGAGGAGGCGCTCGTCGACCGCATCGTCGGTCGCTACACCTGCGCCAAGTGCGGCGAGGGCTATCACGATCATTACAAGCAGCCCAGGGTTCCGGGCGTCTGCGATGTGTGCGGCTCGACCGAGTTCAAGCGCCGTCCCGACGACAATGCGGAAACCGTGCGCACCCGCATGGCCGAATATCGCGCCAAGACCGCGCCGATCCTGCCGATCTACGAGGCCCGCGGCCTGGTGTCGCGCGTCGACGGCATGGGGGATATCGACCAGGTGACTCAGGCGATCGAGGCCATCCTCGACGGGAAATAGGCCCGCGTCGCTTGCCGTTCCCGGCGCAGGGCATATGATGCGCCGGGTCAGGGGGAGAGCGTCGATGAAGCCTTTCGGTCCTTTGGGCGTCGTCATCGCGCTGTCGTTTGCCGGCCCGGCCGCGGCCGAAGTCGTGTCCGCCACCCCGACCACGATGGAGATCAGCCAGGTCGTCACGATCGACGCGCCGATTGCCAGGGCCTGGGATACGCTGCGCTCGCCCCAGCGCTGGTGGAGCAAGGAACACACCTACAGCGACAATGCGGCCAATCTCTACATGGACGGCCAGGCGACCGGCTGCTTCTGCGAACGTTTCCCCGATCGTCGGGGCAGCGTCGAACATGCCCGGATCCTCTATATCCAGCCGCCCCAGATGATCCGCCTGTCGGGCGCGCTGGGGCCGCTCCAGGCCGAAGCGGTGGTCGGTACGTTGACCTTCAAGCTTGCCCCTGAAGGCGCGAACGCCACGCGCTTGACGCTCAGCTATATCGTCAGCGGCTATGTCCGCGCCGGCGCCGATACGCTTGCGCCCAAGGTCGACGAGGTCCTGGCGCTGCAGGTGCTGAACCTGAAATCCGCCGCCGAGGCCCCACCGCCGCCCGCGCCGGCCCCGCAGCGCTAGGGCCGGACAAAGCTGAACCCTTCCGTTCGTCCTGAGTAGGGGCTGAGTAGCCGAAGGCGTATCGAAGACCCGTATCGAGGGACATGGCGAGAGGCTTCTCCTTCGATACGCCATTTCGACAAGCTCAATGTCTACTCAGGACGAACGGAGGGGCGATTTGCGCCTTTGCCGCTTCGCCGGCGCTTCATGACGAATTCTTCACATCGCCGTCATCGGCAGGTGCGGGGCGGGCCGCTACTCAGGGTCCGTGCCCAGCGCGCCGGGCACCAAACTCCTTGAATCGGCGTCCGCACTCCCGGGGGCGTCGTGGCCGGCGGAAGGTTCGCTTTCCGCCGGCCAATTTTGCTGTAAAGGCAGAAAGGCACCGACCGGAATGCCGCCGATGACCCGCAAGATCCTGATCGTCGAAGACGACGCCGCGACGGCCGGCTATCTCGCCAAGGGGCTGGGAGAGGCCGGTTTTGCCGTCGAAACCTGTGGGGACGGCCGCGACGGCCTGTTTCTCGCCAGCGAGGGCATTTTCGATCTGATCGTTGCCGACCGCATGTTGCCCGGGCTGAACGGCCTGGCGATGATCGGCGCGATCCGCGCGGCCGGCATCCGTACTCCCGTCCTGATCCTGTCCGCGCTGGCGACGGTCGACGACCGGGTCGATGGGCTTCATGCCGGCGCTGACGATTATCTCGTCAAACCCTTTTCCTTCGCGGAGCTTTCCGCGCGGATCGAGGCGCTGCTCCGCCGCGCCGATCGCGTCGCCAGCGAAAACCAGACGACTCGCCTTGTCGTCGGCGATCTGGAGATCGACCTGCTCGCCCGCACGGTCGCGCGCGACGGCCGGCCGATCGCGCTCGGCGCGCGCGAATTCAACCTGCTCGAATTCCTCGCCCGCCATGCCGGGCAAGTGGTGACGCGCACGATGATGCTCGAAAAGATCTGGAACTATCATTTCGATCCCGGATCGAACGTGGTCGACGTCCATATCGGGCGGCTGCGCCGCAAGATCGAGGAAGGGTTCGCCGCCCCGATTCTCCACACGGTGCGCGGCGCGGGATACCGGCTCTCGGCCGACACCTGATGTGGCGTCTGTCGGTCACGGCGCGCATTGCGTTGCTCGCGATCGCGCTGGCCCTTGTTTCAAATCTCGTCCTGGTGACCTTCATCTGGCGGCAGGTACATGACGACGCGATCGATTCGCTGCGTCGTGATACCGCCGAACAGGCCGATGCGCTCGTCTCGGTCTGGCGGGCGGGCGGGCTGCGCGCGCTCGACCAGACGATCGAGGAAGCGCGGGCCCCTGGCGACCTCTCGCTGATCATCGCGGTGATCGACGGACGGGGGAAGCGCGTGGCGGGCATTGGCCCGGAAATCGCGACGATCGTTCCATCCGAGTCGGTCGACTTCCGCATTGGCCGGATCGGCGCGTCGCCGCCCTGGTCGTTGCGCGATGCCGGCTATTCGGTGCGGCGGATCGGCGCCCTGCGCCTCATCAGCGGGCGGATGCTCGACGACTGGGAACAGGTGCAGCGCGGGATCGAACGAGCATTGCTGCTTGCGATGCTGTTGTCGCTTGGGCTCGGCATCGTCGGTGGCCTGGTCGTGACCCGTTATGTCGGACGCCGCCTGAACCGGGTCGCCGACGTGATCGAGGGCGTGGCCGGCGGTGACCTGTCACGCCGCGTCGCCAGCGCCTCGGGCGGCGGGGATGCGTTCGACCGGCTTGCCACCCGCCTCAACGCGATGCTCGACAAGGTCGAGCGGCTGATGGTCGAATTGCGGCTGGTCACCGACAGCCTCGCGCATGATCTGCGCTCGCCGCTGGCCAGGCTCAGGACCAAGACCGAGAACGCGGTCCTGCTCGCCGACCCGGCACAGCGCGAGGCAGCGCTCGGCGGACTCCTGACCGAGACCGATCTGGTGATGCGCATGCTGAGCATGCTGATCGAGATCAGCCGGTCGGAATCGGTGTCGCGCGATCGGTTCGCCAGCATCGATCCCGCGGCGTTGATCGAGGAGATCGCCGAACTCTACGCACCCGTGGCCGAGGATGCCGGCCTGCGCTTCGCGACGGTGCTCGACACTCATCCGCCGCGCCTGATCCTCCACCGCGAGTTGATGACCCAGGCGATCGCCAACCTGGTCGACAATGCGCTGCGCCACGGCGCCCAGGGTGGCGAGGTGACCTTGCGGCTGACGGGGCAGGGGGGTGAGGTCCGAATCCAGGTCGAGGATCGTGGGCCCGGCATCGCCGCGGAGGACCGCGAGCAGGCGCTGCGCCGCTTCGGCCGGCTGGACAATGCGCGCAGCACGCCCGGCGCCGGACTTGGTCTGTCGCTGATCGAGGCGGTCGCCCGCTTGCATGGCGGGCGGCTCGAGCTGGGCGATAATGCGCCAGGGCTGATTGCGGCGATCGTTCTGCCGGCGTAAAGGATCCGCGGAGGACGCGCGACGAACCGGTCGATAGTCGGGGAATCGGGGGCGTCGCGCTTGACATGGGCGACTCGCTCTCCTATTTGGCGATCATTCCGAAACACCGGGTCCCGGCGGCGCATGTTTGCGCACGCCGTTATCTTGCGTTCGGATGTTAACGCGTTGAGATGGGGCGGCTGCAGCCATGCACGCCCTGTGGAGCAGGAGAATAAATTTCATGGCTCGTATTGCGGGTGTCAACATCCCGACCAACAAGCGCGTTGTTATCGCGCTGACCTACATTCACGGCATTGGCGATACCAAGGCCAAGGAAATCACCACCAAGCTGGGCATCGCCCCTGAGCGCCGCGTGCAGGACCTGACCGATCAGGAAGTGCTGCACATCCGCGAAGCGATCGACGCCGACTATACGGTCGAGGGTGATCTTCGTCGCCAGACGGCGATGAACATCAAGCGCCTGATGGATCTGGCCTGCTATCGCGGCCTTCGCCATCGCAAGGGCCTTCCGGTCCGCGGCCAGCGCACGCATACCAATGCGCGCACCCGCAAGGGCAAGGCCAAGCCGATCGCCGGCAAGAAGAAGTGATGCGCTGAGCCGTTCCTTTCGGGGCGGCTCGCCTTCCAGCTACAGGGTTAGGATTTCAACATGGCACGCGAACCTCAGCGCATTAAGCGGCGTGAGCGCAAGAACATCACCTCTGGCGTCGCGCACGTGAACGCCAGCTTCAACAACACCATGATCACGATCACCGATGCCCAGGGCAACGCGATCTCGTGGTCGTCGGCCGGCATGATGGGCTTCAAGGGAAGCCGCAAGTCGACCCCGTATGCGGCCCAGGTCGCAGCCGAGGATGCCGGCAAGAAGGCCGCCGAGCACGGCGTCCGCACGCTCGAAGTGGAAGTAAAGGGTCCGGGTTCGGGCCGCGAGTCGGCGCTTCGCGCGCTGCAGGCGGTCGGCTTCCAGATCACTTCGATCCGCGACGTGACCTCGATCCCGCACAATGGCGTCCGGCCCTCCAAGCGCCGCCGCGTCTGATTTCGTCTCGTCCGCGCGCGGTTGATCGCGCCGCGCGGACGATTCCCACATGGTCTGAGTTACCCCGCTCAGGCCCAAAACCAAGGGGAAGCCCGTGTCCGTCAATGCTAAGAACTGGCAGGAACTGAAGAAGCCCAATGGCCTCGAGAAGAAGCCGGGTGGCGATCCCAAGCGCAAGGCGACCTTCGTGGCCGAACCGCTCGAGCGTGGCTTCGGCCTGACGCTCGGCAACGCGCTGCGCCGCGTGCTGCTGTCGTCGCTTCAGGGTGCTGCCGTTACCTCGATCAAGATCGAGAACGTTCTCCACGAATTCTCGTCGCTCGCCGGCGTGCGTGAAGACGTGACCGACATCGTCCTGAACGTGAAGCAGATCGCGCTGCGCATGCAGGGCGAAGGCCCGAAGCGTCTCCAGCTCTCCGCGACCGGCCCGGCCGACGTGAAGGCCGGCGACATCGCGGTGTCGGGCGATATCGAAGTGATGAACCCCGATCTCGTGATCTGCCATCTCGACGAAGGCGCGACGCTCAACATGGAGCTGACCGCTGACGTGGGTAAGGGCTATGTCGCGGCGGTTGCGAACCGTCCGGCCGATGCCCCGATCGGCCTGATCCCGGTCGATGCGCTCTACTCGCCGGTCCGCCAGGTGTCGTACAAGGTCGAGAACACCCGCGTCGGGCAGGAGCTCGATTACGACAAGCTGACGCTCACCATCGAGACCGACGGCACGATCACGCCTGAGGACGCCGTCGGCTATGCCGGCCGCATCCTGCAGGACCAGCTCGCGCTGTTCGTCCATTTCGACGATTCGTCGGTCCGTCCGTCGGCCCCGATCGGCCATGCCGCGCCGTCTTCGGCCGGCGAGGTTTCGGGCGATACCCAGCAGATCAATCGTTACCTTCTCAAGAAGGTCGACGAGCTCGAACTGTCGGTGCGTTCGGCCAACTGCCTCAAGAACGACAACATCATCTATATCGGCGATCTGGTCCAGAAGACCGAAGCAGAGATGCTGCGCACCCCGAATTTCGGCCGCAAGTCGCTGAACGAAATCAAGGAAGTGCTGTCGTCCATGGGTCTCCGTCTCGGCATGGAAATCCCGGGCTGGCCGCCCGAGAACATCGAAGAGATGGCCAAGAAGCTTGAGCAGGAAATCATGGGGTAAGCGGCGCGCCACAAACCTGGCGTCGCCCCGGCGGAGGCCGGGGCCGCTGGGTTTGTGGCACCCGGTTCCCTTGTTACACAGCGGCCCCGGCCTTCGCCGGGGAGACGGTTTAATCGGCGAGCGTACCGTCCTCGCCTGGTCTGGGGTTCCGTCAAACGGCCCCTTAACGAACGAAGGAAAGATATCATGCGCCATCGCGTAGGCGGCCGTAAGCTTCAGCGGACCTCGGCCCACCGCACCGCCCTGTTCCGCAACATGTCGGCGTCGCTCATCAAGCATGAGCAGATCCTGACCACGACCGCCAAGGCGAAGGAACTTCGCCCCTATGTCGAGAAGCTGATCACGCTCGCCAAGAAGGGCGGCCTTTCGAACCGCCGCCTGGCGCATGCCCGTCTGCTCGACGATGCGCAGCTGGTGAAGCTGTTCGACGTCCTGGCGTCGCGCTACGCCGATCGCAACGGTGGCTATACCCGCATCATCAAGGCCGGCATCCGCGCCTCGGACGCATCGCCGATGGCGATCATCGAGTTCGTCGATCGCGACGTCAGCGCCAAGGGCCAGGATTCGGGCCCGGTGCAGACCGACGAGGATTACGATCAGGCCGCGTAAATTTAATTCCTCCCCGAGCTTGCTCGGGGAGGATCAGTTGAGAAAGGAGTCGCACCTGATACGGTGCGGCTCCTTTTTTCTTGTCCGGAAGCCCTTGATGCGTCGCGCCTTGCCGCTGATCTTGTCCCTTCTCGCCACTCCCGCCGCCGCTCAGACCAAGGCCCCCAGCATGATCTATCCCCAGACGACCCGTGGCGACACGGTGGACGAGCAGTTCGGCGTGAAGGTCGCCGATCCCTATCGCTGGCTCGAGAATGACGTGCGCACCGATACGGCGGTGGCCAAATGGGTCGCCGACGAGAATGCGGTGACCAACGCCTATCTCGCAAGCCTGCCGGGGCGCGACATCTTCGCTGCACGCATGAAGCAGCTGCTCGATTATGAGCGGTTCGGCGTGCCGGTGAAGAAGGGTGGGCGCTATTTCTACATGCGCAACAGCGGCCTGCAGAACCAGGCGGTGCTGTACGTCCGCGACTCCCTCGATGGTGCCGGCCGGGTCCTGATCGACCCGAATGCCTGGGCAAAGGACGGCGCGACCGCGCTCGGCGAATGGGTCCCGTCCGAGGATGGCACGCACATCCTTTATTCGGTGCAGGACGGCGGGACCGACTGGCGCACGGTGAAGATCCTCGACGTCGCGACCGGCGCCATTGCCGTCGACACGGTCGAATGGGTCAAATTCTCCAACCTGTCCTGGGCGAAGGACGGCTCCGGCTTCTATTATTCGCGCTTCGCCGCGCCGGCGGAGGGCGCCAAGTTCCAGGCGTTGAACGAGAACCAGCAGGTCTATTTCCACAAGCTCGGCGCTGCCCAGTCGGCGGACCGGCTGATCTACGCCACGCCCGATGCGCCGAAGCGCGGGCATGGTGCCCAGGTGACCGAGGACGGCAAATGGCTGGTCATCACCACCACCGAAGGCACTGACAATCGTTACGAGATCACCATCCTCGACCTGACCGATCCGGCAGCGACGCCGCGCACGATCGTAAAGGGGCTGGAGAATGAATGGTCGCTCGCCGGCAATGTGGGCGCGACCTTCTACTGGACGACAGACAAGAATGCGCCGCGCCTGCGCATCGTCTCGATGGACGTGCGCCAGGCCGCGCCCGCGATCCATGAAGTGGTGCCGGAGGACAAGGCAGTGCTGGAGGGTGCCGGGATCGTCGGCGGCAAGCTGGTCGCCTCCTATCTGGTCGATGTGAAGTCGGAGCTGCGGCGCTACGCCCTGGACGGCACGCCTGACGGCGTCGTCGCGCTCCCCGGCATCGGCAGCGTTGCCGGCACCAGTGGTGCTGCGGACGATGACGAGCTGTTCTACGCCTTCACCAGTTTCGCGACGCCCACCACCATCTATCGCTACGACCTGAAGACAGGTGCCGCGACGCCCTGGGCCAAACCCAAGGTGGCGTTCGATCCCGGCCTGTATGACGTGTCACAGCGCTTCTACGCATCGAAGGACGGCACGAAGGTCCCGATGTTCATCGTCCGCCGCAAGGATTCGCCGGCCGGCCCGGCGCCGACGTTGCTCTACGCCTATGGCGGCTTCAACGTGTCGATGAACCCGGCCTTTTCCGCGACCCGGATCGCCTGGCTCGAGCAGGGCGGGGTGCTCGCGGTCGCCAATATCCGCGGCGGCGGCGAGTACGGCAAGGCATGGCACGATGGCGGACGCCTCGCGCACAAGCAGAATGTGTTCGACGACTTCATTGCGGCCGGCGAGGACCTGATCGCGCAAGGCCTGACCTCGAAGGACAAGCTTGCCATCCAGGGCGGCTCGAACGGTGGCCTGCTGGTCGGCGCGGTGGTCAATCAGCGCCCCGATCTCTTCGCCGCGGCGCTGCCGCAGGTCGGCGTGATGGACATGCTGCGCTTCGATCGCTTCACGGCGGGCCGTTACTGGGTCGACGATTATGGCTACCCCTCGAAGGAAGCCGATTTCCGCGTGCTCCGCGCTTATTCGCCCTATCACAATATCGGGGAAGGGCAGGATTACCCGGCGATCATGGTGACGACCGCCGACACCGACGACCGCGTCGTTCCCGGGCACAGCTTCAAATACACCGCCGCGCTCCAGGCCGCGCGGATCGGGCCCAAGCCCCATCTAATCCGCATCGAGACGCGCGCCGGCCATGGTTCCGGCAAACCGACCGACAAGGTGATCGCCGAGGCCGCCGACAGCTGGGCCTTCGCCGCGGCCTGGACCGGCATGACGGTGAAGGCGACGCGCTAGAGTAGCTTGCATTAAATCAGAGCCACCACCACCCGTTCGTCCTGAGTAGCCATCGAGTAGCCGCGCAGCGGCGTATCGAGAGGGCGTATCGAAGGACAGGTTTCGCGCGACAACCTGTCCTTCGATACGGGCTCTCGATACGCCTTCGGCTACTCGATCCCTACTCAGGACGAACGGATCAGATTTAACGCTCGCCGCGCTAAAGCGGGAAGCGCGACCTCTCTCCCACAGCACAGCAGAGCGCTTCACCGGCGAAGCAAAAGGAGGACGCGGAGTTGCATTTGCGCCACCTTCCAGTCGTTCGACGGCTTTCGCGTGTCCCATATTAGGCGCTGGTCGGCGTCGAGGGCTATTCCATAATCTATTGATATACAACGATTATTATCAAATCTAACGCCATCAGGCAGGAGATATGGGACATCCTAGGTGTCCCATATCTCCCGCATTTCTCGTCGGCAGTGATTCAACCATGATCCAGCATCTGGCATGTCACGCCTCGCCGGACCTGGATCGGCGCGCTCTTTCCGATTGTCGAACCATTGCCAGGCTGCAGCTTGGAGATGACGAGAGCGGCTAGAGTAGCTTGCATTAAATCGCGGCCACCAACACCCGTTCGTCCTGAGTAGCCATCGAGGTGCCGCGTAGCGGCGTATCGAGAGGGCGTATCGAAGGACAGGCTCCGCGCGACCACCTGTCCTTCAATACGGGCTCTCGATACGCCTTCGGCTGCTCCATCCCAAAGGATCAGATTTACCGCTCGCCGCTCTAGCGATCCGCTCCGATCATCTGCTCGTCGACCCAGATGCGCACGCTGTGCCGGTCGTGCGCGCCGTAAACGCGGATGATGGTGCCCGCCGGCGGCACGATCTCGCGGCCGAACGGCACGAACAGCGCGGCCCAGTTCGACATGGTCTCCGGCTTCGGCCGGTTCTCATAGCTGCTCTTCGCGTCCACCTTCAGGCGGATCCACTGGATCACGCCGTTGATGTAATTGCCGTCGGCGACCAGGTCGATGCTGCGCTGCTCGTGCGGCCAGGGGCCGCCGGTGGTGAAATCGAAATCGAACAGATCGGCGGGTTCGCCGCGCAGTTCGATTCCGCGATCGCCGACCTTCAGCCGCAGGGGGCGCTGCTCCAGCCGGTTGAACGGCCGCATGTCGAACCCGGCGACATCCTCCATCCCGTCGCGCCCATAGCCGTCCCAGTCGGCCAGCGAGACGACGATCTGCCCGGCCTCGGGGATCATCTTGCCGCCCGGCGCCAGCAGCCGCTCGACAGCGTCCGCCATGGTCGGCAGCACGTCCTCGGACAGCAGATTGTTGGAGACGATTTCGGAGACGATCAGCGTCGCCTTGCCGCCGAGATCCTCGGGTCCGATCGCGGTCGATGGCGCCGACAGGACGCGCACCCGGTCGGCATAGCCGTTCAGCGCCACGATCTCGGTTGCGGCGTCGGCGATCGCCGGGTTCATCTCGCAGCTCGTCACGGAGGCTGCTCCGGCCCGCGCGGCCATCATGGCGAGCAGTCCGGTCCCGGCGCCGATATCCAGCACGCGGCTCTCCGGCGTCACCGCACGCTTGATCGCTGCCTCGAACGCTCTGTTGCGGGCCTCGTCGAGCACCATGTAGAAATGCCATCCGGGCACGCCGCCCGCGATCAGCTCGCCGGTGCTGCTCGCGACATCGGCATCGTCGGGCGCGAGCGCCTGCGCCTCGCGCGCCAGTGCATAGACGCGCGGACCCAGGCCGATCCGGCTCGCGGTCATCGCCAGATCGGCGAGTTGCCGCCCGTCGCCCTGCGCCGCCGCCACTCGATCTTCGAACCCGGCTCGCGCCATATCGTCCAGCTTGCCGTCATCCGTCATCCGCGGCCCCTCGCACGTTGCGGGGCCGCTGTCCAAACAAGCGGTTCATCGACGGGACAGCACGACTCACCTATCGATACGTCATCGAATCGAAAGGGACGGGACATGACGATTTTCGGCAAGGCAGTCGCGGCCACCGCGCTGGTGGCGATGAGCCTCACTTCAGTTCCCGCCCAGGCGGAGCACCATGGTTCGCGGCATCGTGGCGATCACGACAAGATCGACGGTGGCGACGTGCTGCTCGGCGCGGTTCTCGCCGGCGGCCTGTTCGCGATCCTGTCGGGCGTCGGCAAGAAGAAGGCGGCCGAGGAAGTCGAGCCGACGCCCGTCATCGGGCCGGAGGAAGGCAACCGCACCGTCTCGGTCGCGCGCTCCGACGAGGAAGCCGCGGTCGACGCCTGCGTCTCCTCGGCCGAATCGGAAGGGCGCCGCTACGCCCGCGTCGCCAAGATCGACAAGGTGACGATCGTCGATGCGGTCGCGTCCGACTGGATCATCCGCGGCACGCTCGGCCTGCGCGAGGATTATCGCGACACTGCGTCCGAGCACCGCGACTTCACCTGCCGCGTCGGCGAGCGCGGCGTGGAGCAGGTCACGATCGACGGCCCGGCGGTCGCGGCGAACTAAACGCCGCGCTACTGCCTCGGCGGGGCTTCCCCCCCGGGCCGCATCTGCTATCTGGCCGCATGACACAGCCCAGCGACTCGATCCTCATCGTCGATTTCGGCAGCCAGGTGACTCAGCTCATCGCGCGCCGCGTGCGTGAAGCGGGGGTCTATAGCGAGATTGCCCCCTTCAATTCCGCCGCCGAGGCCTTTGCCCGGATGCAGCCCAAGGGCGTGATCCTGTCGGGCAGCCCGGCCTCCGTGCTGGAAGAGGGCAGCCCGCGTATCCCGCAGGAGATCCTCGACAGCGGCTTGCCGATCATGGGCATCTGCTACGGCCAGCAGGTCCTGATGGCGCAGCTCGGCGGCACCGTCACCCTGGGCGACAGCGGTGAGTTCGGTAGCGCCGTGATCGAGGTGACCGACGCTTGCGCGCTGTTCGACGGCCTGTGGAGCGAGGGCGAGAACCACCAGGTCTGGATGAGCCATGGCGACAAGGTCACCGCGCTCGCCCCGGGCTTCCGTCCCGTCGCCGCCAGCAAGGGCGCGCCCTATGCGATCATCGCCGATGACGAGCGTCACTATTACGCGATGCAGTTCCACCCCGAGGTGGTGCACACCCCCGACGGCGCGAAGCTGATCGCGAACTTCGCCCGCCATGTCTGCGGCCTGTCCGGCGAATGGACCATGGCGGAATTCCGCGCTGCCAAGATCGCCGATATCCGCGCGCAGGTCGGCAAGGGCAAGGTGATCTGCGGCCTGTCCGGCGGCGTCGATTCGGCGGTCGCCGCGGTGCTGATCCACGAGGCGATCGGCGAGCAGCTGACCTGCGTGTTCGTCGATCACGGCCTGATGCGCTCGGGCGAGGCGGACCAGGTCGTCACCCTGTTCCGCAACCATTACAACATCCCGCTGGTCCATGTGAACGCGGAGGCGCAGTTCCTGGGCGGTCTTGCCGGCCTCACTGATCCGGAAAAGAAGCGCAAGTTCATCGGCGGCGCGTTCATCGACCTGTTCGAGGAGGAAGCGCGCAAGATCGGCGGCGCGGATTTCCTCGCCCAGGGCACGCTCTATCCCGATGTGATCGAAAGCGTCAGCTTTACCGGCGGCCCTTCCGTGACGATCAAGAGCCACCACAATGTCGGCGGCCTGCCCGAACGCATGAACATGAAGCTGGTCGAGCCGCTGCGCGAACTGTTCAAGGACGAAGTCCGCGCGCTCGGCCGCGAGCTCGGCCTGCCGGAGATCTTCGTCGGGCGGCACCCGTTCCCCGGCCCCGGCCTCGCCATCCGCATCCCCGGCGAGGTCACCAAGGAACGCTGCGACATCTTGCGCAAGGCCGACGCCATCTATCTCGAGGAAATCCGCAACGCGGGCCTCTATGACGCGATCTGGCAGGCCTTTGCGGTGCTGCTGCCGGTGCGCAGCGTCGGCGTGATGGGCGACGGCCGCACCTATGACAATGTGCTGGCGCTCAGGGCGGTCACCTCGACCGACGGCATGACCGCGGTCGCCTTCCAGTTCCCCGGTGACTTCCTCCCCCGTGTCGCGACGCGCATCGTGAACGAAGTGAAGGGCATCAACCGCGTGACCTATGACTACACGTCGAAGCCGCCGGGCACGATCGAGTGGGAATGATTTAGGCCCCTCCAGAGGGGCCTGGGACTACGCCAGAATGCGACCTAAGCACCTGATTAAAAATCAGTTCTGCACAGAGACATTCGACGACAATCCGAGAGTAGCGCTCGGCATTGACGGGCGCGCTGACGGTGCCACCTGCTAGTCCTCCCCAAAACCGCCGATACCGTCAGGGGTACGACAGCCCCTCTCGCGCGCGGTCCGCCGGCACACCAAGCATCGGACTTTCCAGGACGGGAACAAGACCATCGTCCTGTGACCGAGGCCGAGCATCCCGCTCCTTGGGCGCCGGTGTACCGCTGGTGCGTTAGCCTAGCCTGTTTTTGATGATCTCGCCGCTGCGCATGATCAGGTCCAGGTTGCGACCATTGGCGGTGAGGAGGCCTATGTCGGTCAATGGATCGCCGTCGACCACGATCAGGTCAGCGTACGCGCCGGGTCGAACACAGCCGAGTTTGCCTTCCTCCATGAGAATCTCCGCCCCCACCGACGTAGCCTGGCGCAGCATTTCGAGCGGCGTGAACACCTCGGCGCGCAACTCGAACTCGCGGCACTGCTGGTCGTAGGTGGGGCCCATCAGATCGGTGCCGTATCCCATTTTCACGCCGGCGTTGCGCATGTGGTCGAGCCCGGCGATGGCCATTTCATGCGCGACCTTGAACTTCTCCAGATTCTCCGGCGGCGTGCCGAGGCGAGCGCCGACCTCCATCGTCGCGAAGATCACCGCCATCGTCGGCACGACATAGGCGCCCTTTGTTGCGACATAGTCGGCGGTTCCGGCGTCGATCAGCGTGGCATGCTCGATACAGCGGACGCCATAGTCGATTGAACGACGGATCGCGCTGACGGGGTGGCAGTGCGAGGCGACATAGGTGCGCCGTTCCGTGCATTCCCTGACGATCGTGCGGATTTCGTCCTCGCAGAACTGGTTCATCCAGATCGGATCGGTGGGGGACATCACGCCGCCCGATCCCATGATCTTGATGCAATGGGCGCCGCGGCGCAGTTCCTCGCGCGTCGCCTTCAGGCACTCGTCGACGCCGTCAACGATCACGCCGGCAAAGTTCATCGATCCGCATGAGCAATAGCCATGCGTGTGCCGGGATTCGCCGGGCAAACGCATGTCGGCATGGCCGCCGGTCATCGACAGGACCTTGCCAGCGTAGAAGAATCTCGGGCTCCGGATCAGGCCGTCGGCAATCGCGGACGCGAGGCTGTAATCTCCGCCGCCGATATCCCGCACGGTCGTGAAGCCGCAGTCGAGCGCATGGCCGAGCATCCTGGCAGCATGCGCGGTGCGGTAGGGCGCGTCCCGCCGATCGACCACCTGCGTGTTGAGATCGGAAAAATAGGCATGGATATGCAGGTCGATCAGCCCGGGCATCAGGGTCTTGCCGTCGATGTCGATGCGATGCGCGTCCTCAGACTTGACGGGACGATCGGTTATTTCGCGGATCATGTCGTTTTCGATCACGACGGACATCCCCTCGGCACAATCCGCCGAGGCGCCATCGAAAATCCGCGCGTTCTCAAGGACGATCTGCGTCACGAGTGCTTCCTTCAGAGCCTGTCGACGGCAGCTTCGAGCCAACGGACAAACCCCTCCGCGGAGCTGCGAAAGACCGCCAGTTCATAGCAATCCGCCTCGTCGAGGCGCCGGATGACGACGTCCAGATACGCGATGGCGGTGAACGCGACGGAGCCGGCCGGGAATGCCGAGTCATCCAGATCGACGGACGCCCCGCGCTGCAACAATGTGCGCGCACCGGGCCCCTCGATCCGGAAGATGCGATAGGCGCTGCTTTGATCGGATACGCTGGCGACGCCGGCGAGACGCGTCTGCAAGTCACCGACCCAACCAGTAGTTTCCCCATCGCGCTCCCGGTGCGCCAGCCAGGTTCCCGGCCCGCTGCCGATCATCACCAGCGATCCGCAGTCGATCCACTTCGAGCCGAGCGGCAGATCGGCTGCCAGCACGTCGCTTATCATCGCCGCGCTTGCGCCACGACGCGCAAGGATCGCCGCCATGGAGAAGTCCCGCTTCTCCGTAATTCGTACGGCATCACCCACGGGCACGCGCTCCCCCGGCATCGAAGAACACGGGATCGCAGACCTCCGCTTCCACGGTCATGCTGCGCAAGGGATCGTGCGCGACGATCCGTTCGCCATGTCGGTCCCGTCCGCGTGCGAGAAGCGCAAGGGCGATGCCGTGGCCGAGCGTCGGCGAATGGGCGACTGAGGTGACATGCCCCTCGACATTCGCAGCCGTCGCGAGGTGCCCGGCTGGGATCAGGCGCGCGCCACTGACGAAAGCCTGGCTTCGATCGACAGGCATCAGTCCGACCAGCGCGGGGCGTTCGGGGTCCACAAGGGCAGGGCGGCCCGAAAGGGGGCGGCCGATATAGTCCTTCCTGGTGGACATCATCCGAGCCACGCCCAGATCCTTGGCCGTGGTTTGCCCGTTCAGCTCGGGGCCCGCCACATGTCCTTTCTCGATCCGCATCACACCGAGCGCCTCGGTGCCGTAGGGCGTGATGCCATGTCGCTCCCCCAACTCGAAAAGCCGGCGTATCAAGGCATCGCCCGCGTTTGCCGGCACGCAGAGTTCGTAGGCAAGCTCGCCGGAAAAAGAGAGCCGGAACAGTCGCGCCGCCATTCCTTCCCATAGGAGTTCCGCGGCTGCCATCGGCGGGAATGACTGGTTGGAGACGTCGAACCCGGGCAACATATCCGCTACCAGCGCGCGTGACGCGGGCCCGGCGATGGAGAAGCTCGCCCATTGCTCGGTCACCGAGATCACCTGGACGTCGAGCTCCGGCCACAGCACCTGCCGCGCATAGTCGATATGCTGCATGACCCGGCCGGCATTCACGGTCGTCGTCGTCAGATAATAGCGGTCCGTCGCAAAGCGGGTCGTCGTACCATCGTCGAAGACGAACCCGTCCTCGCGCAGCATCAGGCCGTAACGCGCGCGCCCGATGGCCAGGGTCGAGAAGGTGCCGGTGTACAGCCGGTCGAGAAGCGTTCCTGCATCGGGTCCGTGGATGTCGATCTTGCCAAGGGTCGAGACGTCGCAAACCCCAACGCCGGTCCTGGTCAGCCGTACCTCGCGATCGACCGTCTCGCGCCAGTTCTTGTCACCAGGCTTCGGAAACCACTGCGCGCGCTTCCACAAAGCCGCATCCGTGAAGACGGCGCCTTGTTCGGTCGCCCAGTGATGGCTGGGGGTAAGGCGCTCCGGCCTGAAATCGCGACCGCGGTGATGGCCCGCGAGCACACCGATGGCGACCGGCTGCCACGGAGGGCGGGACAAGATCGTGCCGGTCTCGGCCAGCGATCTGCCGGTCGCCCGGGCGAGAAGCGCATGGCCGTTGACGCCGCTGGTCTTTCCCTGATCGGTGGCCATGCCAAGCGTGGTGTACCGCTTCAGATGCTCGACGGAGGTGAAGCCTTCCTGGACGGCAAGGTCGAGATCCTTGTCGGTCACGTCGTTCTGAAAATCGACGAACGCCTTTCCGCGGCGCTCGGGGATGTACCATAGCGGCCGGGCGGAGCATGGATCGTCGCTCGCCGCCAGATTGGGCATTGCGGGAATTGTGCGGCCCAGCGCACGGGCTGCTTCGATGCCGCTCGACCAGCCGTCGCGCACGGCCTCGCCGAGCGAATATCGCCCGTTCGCGGCGCCGGCTACCCGGAGCCCCGGCGGCCCCTTTTCCAGCACGAACGTGTCCAGCGCTTCCGACCAGACCGGCCGCGAGCCCAGGTTCGAACCAAGCCCGATGGCCGGATTCCAGCCGCCCGCCATCGCCAGGAGATCGGTGCGGATTCGATGCCGCGTGTTACCGGCGTACAGATCGACCGAACGAAGCGGTGCGCCATGGGCATCGCCGATGCGTGCCCCGAGATAGGTGGGAACCTGTCGGGACACCGGCGCGCGCGCTGCCGCCGGAACCGCGTCGCGGGCATCCGCGATCGCCGCGATCTCGGCGCCGGCGGCGATCAGGTCGGCAGCCGTGCGCCAGCCGCTGTCCCCGGTCGTGAAAACCACCGCGCGCTTGCCCGGAAGCGCCGCGAAGCGGTTGATATAGGTCGATACCGCGGAGGCCAGCATAACGCCTGGCCGATCATTTCCCCCGAAGACGAGCGGCCGTTCGATGGCACCCGACGCGAGAACCGCTTCGCGCGTGACGATCTTCCACAGTCGCTGCCGGGGCTGACCGGCTTCCGGCCGCGCGCGGTGATCGGCCAGCCGTTCGACCGCGATATATTCCCGGCCGTCATAGGCGCCCACTATCGTGGTGCGATTGAGGATCCGGACGTTCGGCATCGCTTCGAGTTCACGGGCAGTCTCACCAGCCCATAAGCTGCCTGGCATGTCGGCGATCAGATGCTGCTCCGACAGCAGGCGGCCGCCAAGCTGAAAGTCCTCGTTTGCGAGGATCACGCGTATGCCGGATCGCGCCGCGGCCAGCGCGGCGGCCAGTCCTGCCGGTCCGCCGCCAATAACCAGCAGATCGCAAAAGCCATGCTCGCGATCATAATGATCGGGATCCGGAAGCGCGGAAAGTTGCCCAAGGCCAGCCGCGCGTCGGATCAACGGTTCGTAGACACGCTCCCAGAAGGCGGCCGGCCACATGAAGGTCTTGTAGTAGAATCCGGCGACCAGCAGCGGCGCGATCGCCTGGTTGAGCGCCAGCATATCGAAGCGGAGGCTGGGCCAGCGGTTCTGGCTTTTCGCCTGCAGGCCATCGAACAATTCGACCAGCGTCGCCCGGGTGTTGGGCTCGGCGAACGCCCCTTCACGCAGGGTCACCAGCGCGTTGGGCTCTTCCGAGCCGGCGGACAGCAATCCTCTCGGCCGGTGATATTTGAAAGACCGGCCTACCAGTTTCACGCCATTGGCCACCAATGCCGAAGCCAGCGTGTCGCCCGCGAAACCGGAAAGGTCGCGTCCGTCAAAGGTGAAGTTCAGGGCACGCGACCGATCCAGCTGCCCGCCATTGGGAAGACGGCTCACCAGCCGCATTCCCGTGCAAGAACGGACGATTCGATCTCGTGCGAGAGCGTATTGCGCCGCACCCTCAGCCACTGGCGGCAGCCGTGGAGATGATACCAATGCTCGTCCATCGACCCTGCGACGTTGTCGCGCAGATAGACATAATCCACGAACGCTTCGGTATCCGACGAGAGGGGTCGGCTTGGCCTGGCATCCCCTCGATAGACGAACTCGCCGGAATCGCGCGGGCCGCAATAAGGACAATCGATACGCATATCTTCGCCCGTCTCAGTGAAGGTTGGGTTGGGCGCCTTCGCCCTTTTCGTTGATGAGCGCGCCGGTCGCGAAGCGGTCGAGGCGATAGGCCGACGCCAGCGCGTGGGACGAACCGGTCGCGAGAAGATGGGCGAAGCACCACCCGCTCGCGGGCGTCGCCTTGAACCCGCCATAGCACCAGCCGGCATTCAGGAAGAGATTGGACACCGGCGTCGTATCGATGATCGGCGAACCGTCCATCGACATGTCCATGATTCCGCCCCAGCTGCGCAGAATGCGTGCGCGTCCGATCATCGGCATGAGCGCCATGCCGCTCTCGCAGACATCTTCCACGGTGGTCATCTGCCCGCGCTGGGCATAGCTGTTATAGCCGTCGAGATTGCCGCCGAATACCAGCCCGCCCTTGTCCGACTGGCTGATATAGAAGTGCCCAGCTCCATAGGTGATGACACCCGGAATGACGGGTTTGAGGCCTTCGGAGACGAAAGCCTGCAGCACATGGCTTTCGATCGGGAGCTTCAGGCCGGCCAGTGCGGCTACCCTCGAGCTGTTGCCGGCAACGGCAAGGCCGATGCGTCCGGCCCCGATCCGGCCGCGGCTCGTTTCCAGTGCAACTGCCGCGCCCGACGCGTCGCGTTCGACCCCGAGCACTTCGCACTCCTGGATGATATCGACTCCGAGCGCCGAAGCAGCCCTGGCATAGCCCCAGGCGACCGCGTCGTGGCGGACCGTTCCGCCGCGAGGCTGCAACAGGCCGCCCATGATGGGAAAACGCGCATTTTCGAAATCCAGGAACGGCGCCATTCGGCGGACCCGATCGCGATCGAGCAATTCCGCATCCACGCCGTGCAACCGCATCGCATTGCCGCGCCGGACGGCCTCGTCCCGCTGGGAGTCATTATGGAAGAGGTTCAGGACGCCGCGCTGGCTTACCATGACGTTATAGTTAAGGTCCTGCTCGAGCTTTTCCCAAAGCCGGAGCGACCATTCGTAAAACGGGATATTGCCATCCAACAGATAGTTGGACCGGATAATCGTCGTGTTTCGGCCAACATTGCCGCCGCCGATCCAGCCTTTTTCGAGCACCGCGATACGCTTGATGCCGTGGTTCTTCGCCAGATAATAAGCAGTGGCGAGACCGTGCCCGCCGCCACCCACCACGACGATGTCATACTCGGATTGGACGGGGCGGTCGGCCCAGACTCGGGTCCAGCCACGATGCCTGCCGAGGGACTGCGTTATCAGGCTCGACCAAGAATAGCGCATTTCCCTCCTCATCCCCGCTGGTTGCTTCTGACCCATCTTTGATCTTATCGACGAACCGGTGATGCACAGCAGCGACAAAGCCGGGTCCAGCGGCGACACTTTGGGTCAGCGAGATCGTCCGATGCGTGTGGGGTTTCTCTTGATCGAGGACTTCGCGCTGATGTCCTATGCGTCGCTCATCGAGCCGTTTCGCGCAGCAAATCGCCTGTCGGGACGCGCGCTATATGAGTGGTCGCATTATTCGATCGACGGCCAGCCCGTCCGGCCTTCGACGGACGTCGCCATGCAGGTCGACGGGATCGTCGACGGCACTCTGAATGTCGACATGCTGCTCGTCTGTGCCGGCGGCAATCCGGCGTTGTTCGACCATCGCCCTACCTTTGCCGTTCTTCGCCGGCTCGCCGCGCGCGGAGTCGTCGTCGGCGGTGTCTCTGGGGGGGGCTATCTGCTTGCTCGAGCGGGGATATTGGGCGGGCATCGCTGCACGATCCATTGGGAACATGAGCCGGCATTCGTCGAAGAATTCCCGAACCTCGCGTTCGAGCGTGGTTTGTTCGTCATCGACAGGACCCGCATCACCTGTGCCGGCGGAACCGCCGGCCTCGATCTTGTCACGGAATTGATTGCCGACGCGCACGGCCCGGAACTGGCCCAGCTTGTCAGCGACTGGTTCATTCGAACTCAGAAACGACCTGCCGAGGGCGCGCAAAGGGCAGCCATCAGCCAGCGCTATCGGGTGTCGCATCCAGGACTGGTCACTGCCCTCGAAGCGATGGAAGCCCATATCGAAGAGCCGCTTGAACGCGATGCGCTGGCGTCGGTCGCGGGCCTTTCGCTGCGTCAACTCGAGAGGTTGTTCAAAACCCACATGCGCACCTCCATCCGGGAGCATTATCTGCGGATCAGGCTCGACAAGGCGATGCGGCTTCTGCGGGAGACGGATTTGTCGAGAGTGATGATCGCCATTGCCTGCGGATTTACCAGCACCAGCCATTTCTCGCGCAGCTTCCGGAAGCGTTTCGCGATATCGCCCGGCAAAATACGCACCCTGCGCTAGCGGCGAGTATAGACTAACCCTCGATGTCGCTTATGGGCGCACTTCTGTCGCCCGCAGTCACTCCGGCGCTCTTTGCGAATGTATCCATGATCCACCGGCCTCGGCACCAACCGAACACGGACACGGTAATCGGGGATCATACGCTCAGACATCGGCGCTCATATTGGGAGGGACGCAAATGACAAGGGGTTGCGAATATCTATCGCGGATGCGCAGTCGGCTCCTCCTCGGAGCGGCGGTAGTAATGCTCCTTCCCGCTGGCGCGCAGGCGCAGGAAGCGCCAGGCGTCGACCAGGCGGATGATATCATCGTGACGGCGCAGAAGCGGGAAGAGCGCCTGCTCGACGTTCCGCTGGCGATCTCGGCCGTTACTGGCGAAGAAATCGCGCGGCGCGGGGCCGCCAGCTTGCAGGACCTTCAATATTCCATCCCCGGTCTGTCGATCGTCGAGCAGGGTCCCGGACAGCAGCGCATCCAGATACGCGGCGTGGCCAACTCCAACGGGTTGCCGACGTTCGGCCAATATATCGACGAGATGCCGATCAGCATCGACGATCAGACGCAGGCGCTCGACCTGCGCCTCATCGACATGAAGCAGGTCGAGGTGCTGCGCGGTCCGCAGGGCACGCTCTATGGCGAAGGCTCGATGGGCGGAACGATCCGCTACCTGACCGCGGATCCGGACCTGAACCAGATCGGCGGAAGTGTTGAAAGCCAGATTGGATCGGTGAAGGATGGCAACACCGCCTGGCGGGTCAACGGCGTCCTCAACCTGCCGCTGGCCAAGGACCAGCTCGGTGTGCGCCTCGTCGCGGGCTATGAACATACCGGCGGCTGGATCGACAGCACGCTCACCGGCAGGAAGGACGTGAACGACGCCACGATCTTCACCCTGCGTGGCAAGCTCCTGGCCAAATTCGCCGACAATCTGGAGCTGTCGATCCTGGCGCTCCATCAGGACCAGACGCAGGATTACCAGAATTTCGGTAAAGCCAGGAAAACCTCCTCCCGTGTCGCGGAACGGAACAATCCGAACTACGATCTCGTGAATGCCGTGATCCACTGGGATCTCGGAGTGGCTTCTCTTACCAACAGCTTCGGGTATCAGAACGCCCAGAACAATGCGGTGACGGATCAGTCTTTCACCTATGTGCCGTTCGTGCCGATTTTGTGTGCCACCTGCAATGTTACCGGCATCGGTCTGGGATCGATCTCGAATATCGACGTGGTGAGCGACGAGCTTCGGCTGACGTCCGCGCCGGGCGGCAGGTTCGACTGGACGGTCGGGGTCTACGGCCGGCAACTCGACCGAACGGGAACGTCGCGAACCGTCACGACGCCTGGCACGCTACCCCTCGACATTACCTCGATCACCGCGATCTTCAAATCCAAGGCCTGGGCAACGTTCGGCGAATTGACCTTCAACGCAACCGATACGCTGACGATCACCGGCGGCCTTCGCTATTTCCATGAGACGCGGACGCTCGATACCGTAAACCGCAGCTTCGGTGCCAATACGAAGCTCTTCAATAGCGGCGACTTTTCCAGCTTAAACCCGCGCCTGAACATCAGCTACCATCTCTCGCCCACATCGATGGTCTATCTCAGCGGCGCCAAGGGCTTCCGCAGTGGCGGCTTCAACCTGTCGGTCACGGGCGGGCCGCCCAGCTATGATCCCGACAAGCTGTGGACCTATGAGTTCGGCACCAAGCATCAATTGCTGGACGGTCGCCTGACGCTGGAAGGGGCGGTCTACTATACCGACTGGACGGACGTTCAGAGCTCGTTCGTCCCCACCGGCGCTGCCTTCGGTTACATCACGAACGGCGGCGACGTGAACGGTTGGGGTGCGGATATCTCGATGAGCGCGCGTCCTGCGACCGGGCTGACGCTCAGCGCAACCTATGGTTGGAACAACCTTGAATATAAGGGCACGACCGCTGAGCATCGGCCCGGCGACCCCGTCGATTATGCGGTGCGGGAGAGCTGGTCGGGATCGATCGACTATCGCCGTCCGGTGATCGGAGACGCGCAGGGTTTCGCCCGCCTGGACTATCAGCATGCGGGACGCTCCGCGTTGATCAATCGCAGTTCGGCATTAAACGTGGCGATCGGCTCGCGCGACCTGCTCAATGCGCAACTCGGGGTGGATTTCGGGAAGTTCGAGGTCTCGGTGTTCGCCAGCAATCTGCTGGACGTGAAAACCCCGATCATCCCGGGTCCGGTCGGCGCGATCCGCCAGGATATCGAGCCGGCGCCGCAGATCATCGGCGCGCGGTTCAAGGCCGGGTTCTGATAGGGAGCGAGCGGTGGCGCGCGCTCGCGCGATTGCGCACCACCGACTGCTGATGAAGTAAGGACTGGCCAATGCAACGATCATCCCTTCGGCAAGTATCGGATATTCGCGCATGGCTGGCCCTCGCGGTCATGGTTGCAACGATGCTGTATGCGATCGTGGACCGTCAGGTATTCGGACTGGTCGCCGCCGAGATGAGCGGCACGCTGCGCCTCAGCAATACGCAGCTCGGTCTCATCCAGGGCCTTGGCTTCGCGGCGTTTACCGTCATCGCCGCCTATCCCATCGCCTGGTTGGCCGACCGGTATGACCGGCGCTGGATACTCGCGGCCTGTATCCTCAGTTGGGCCCTTGGAACGGCCGCCTGCGGCCTCGCCGGAGGATTTTTGGGCTTGTTCGTCGCCTCCGCGGCGGTGGCGGTGTCCGAGGCTGGCATTGCGCCGATCTTCATGTCGATGTTGCCGGAATTGTTTCGCGGCAAGGCGCGAATAACCGCGACGATGATCTACTATATCGCCGTGTCGCTGAGCATGGCGGGCGGCCTCATCCTGATCGGCGCAATGCTTGCGCTGCTTGAGGCGCTGAAGCCTCTCCCCGCGCCATTGGGCGGGCTAGAAGACTGGCGCCTGGCCTTCCTGGTGGCCGCGGCGCCTTTCCCGGTCTTCGTGGCGATGGTGTTCCTGTTGCCGATTGGGCCGGTGCAGGGTGTCAGCGCGCGCACAAGGCTGGTCGCGGCGCCCATCCTGCCTTTTCTGAAGGCCAACATGAAATCGGTTGGCTTCGTCTTCGCCGGAATGACCTTCTTCGCGCTCGGGGTGACGAGCATTCTGGCATGGACACCGGTATCGCTCACGCGAATCTTCGGACTCGGTCCCGCTCATATCGGCATGGTGCTGGGTTCGGTCATCGCAGTGGCGAGCATCATTGGGGTCGTCGCCGGCAACTTCGTGTTGCGTCTGCTGCAGCGGCGACTTGGCTATCGTGCGGCCCCACGGGCCATCTGGGTGTCGCTGCTCGTTTCGCTTCCCTTGATCAGCCTGGTTCCCTTTGCGACGTCGCCTTGGCAAGTCTTTGCGTGCGTCGGCATTCAGGTCGTCGTTTCGACGATCGCCGGGGCCTCGAGCGTTACCCTGTTGCAGGATTTGGCGCCGCCCGAAGTTAGGGCGCGGATCATGGCGCTTCGCGCAATGACGAACGGGCCAGCGGTCGGGCTGGGCATCGCGGGATCCGCGTTCTTGGGAGACGTCATCAACGCTGGACCAAGGAGCCTGTTCTGGGGTGGCCTCTGCATAACCGTGCCGGCGTGGATTGCCTGCATCGTGCTAATGCGGCTTGTCGAGAAGCCCTTCGAGAGTACCGCTCGTGAGAGCACGGGAATGAATCACCCGCTCGACGTTTCAGCACCGGCCGCTCGAACGGAGGCATAGTCATGGAAGTGTCCGTACCCGATTGGCAACGGCCCGGCGCCCGATGCACCATGTCGATCGAACCCGCGGTGGCGATGCGCACGGCTGCGTTCGATTGGGACTATGAGGTCCAGGTCGCGTTGCCCACCAGCTATGGTGTCATGCCTGAAAAAAGCTATCCCGTGCTCTGGCTGACCGACGGGCCGTTCCTGCTCCATCTGGCGGTAGGCTTGCTCAACACCCTCGTGGTCGGTGGGTTGGCCCCCGAGATGATCATTGTCGGGGTCGGCTGCACCAGCGACGCAGGCGCGAGCGAGTTCGGCCGCCGGCGCTCGATCGACTTTGCGCCTCCCGGAAAGTCCATCCTGTTCGATGGGCCGGGTGGCGACTATTTCCGTAAGCTTGGCGTGCCCGAAGGTGGGGCGCAACAGGCCGACGATTTCCTGGCCTTCCTCGTCGACGAGGTCAGGCCTTCCTTGTCGCAGACATACCGCATGAGCGACGATCACGGCCTGTTGGGCCATTCCGGCGGGGGTATGTTCGCCAGCTATGCCCTGTTCGCGCGGCCCGGCGCGTTTCGCCGCTACATCATTGGCAGTCCGTCCAGCAACGCTGCGGACCGGGCGGCTTTCCGGCTCGAGACCGACTATGCCGCCGCCAACGAGGACCTGAAGGCAGACGTTTTTTTCGGCGCAGGGGAACTGGAGATCGGGAAGCTCAGCCTCGCCGCCTGGGGGATCGTCAGCGCGCCGGTCCTGATGGCCGAGACGCTGCTGCTGCGTCAGTATCCGTCGCTCAAGGTCACGACGCGGATCTTTCCCGGCAAGGACCATAGTTCCGTGATCGCCGACATCATCGCCGAAGGCGTCCGCGCCGTGTGGGCGGATACGCTGAATCCCGCGAAGTGACCTTGGAGACACTTGTTTACCCACCCGCCGAGGCGCGTCCGGAAGGGGTCGAATTCGGCATGGGGACGGTCCGGTATGCCGATCCGTTTCGCTGGCTGGAAGAATCGGATCGCGACGTGCTCGACTGGCAAAGCGCCCAGGACGCGCTTGCCCGCTCGCATCTCTCGGGTCTGCCAAGCTACCAGGCGTTCCTCGAAACGCTTCATGCAATGGGTGACAGCGAGGACATCGTCATTTTTCCCTTTGCCGGCGGTCACTATGTTCGCAGGTTCGTGCCCGAGGGGCAGGATCTTACCGTCGTCGAGCTTTCGGACTCGCCGGTCGGCCCGGGTCGGCGCGTCGTCGACCTGAACGCGATGCGTGCGGACGAACCGCTGCAGATGGCGGGATATGCGCTGTCGAACGACGGCAGGATGGCGGTCTTCGCGCATACTGCCGGCGGGCGCGAGAAGCCCATCGTTCAACTTGTCGAGGTCGAAACCGGGAGGATAGTTTCAGAAGGCCTGCCGAGCGAGCGACTCAGCACCTTCGTCTGGCTGCCGGACGACAGCGGTTTCTTCTACATGAGCATGGATCCGGCGGACATCGCAGCCGGAAAGACGCTGTATCGCGTGATGGTCGACAATCCAAAGCACGCGATGCTGGAACCTGTCGAACCCAGCCATTTCTACGTCCGGCCCGTCGTCGCCGCCGACAAGCGTCATGTCCTGCTTTTCGTCAACCATCTCGCCCCGAAACCCGAGTTCATCCTCGATACGCATGGCGACGGTAAATGGCGTCCTTTCCTGAAGGATGTGCCGGGCATTTTTCGCGGCGATATCGTGGGAGATCGCTTTTTCGCGATCACCGATGACGGCGCACCGCGCGGACGGATGCTGTCGATCCCGCTTGCCGCGCCTGCCCAGCGTGAGATGTGGAAGGAGATCATTCCACCATCCGCCGATGTCCTGGCGAATGTGCTCGCAGTCGGTGATCGCGCGGTCGTGCTCGATTATGTCGATACCTATTCGCGTCTTCGCGTCTTCGACAGGCATGGCGAACTGGAAGGCGAGATCGCGCTTCCGGGCAAAGGGCTCGTCAATTGCACGGGCAGCTATTTCTCCTTCTTCAACGTCACCAACACGATCTTGCGCGGCCAAGGCGAGCGGATCGATTTCCTGTTCGCGACGCCGTCCGTGGCGCCGGCGCTGTATTCGGCGAATGTCAGGACCCGCGAGCTCACCCAGATCAGCAAGCCGGAACGAACGATCGACGCGCAGGTGGTCGATCGCAAGGCGGTCAGCCAGGACGGCGCCGAGGTCATCTACCACGTCATCGCGCGCAGCGACCTCGACCTGTCGAAGCCGCATCCGACGATCGTCACTGGCTATGGCGGCTATAACGTGGCCGTACTCCCAGGCTGGTTCGGGAACCGGTGGGCCGCCTGGGTCGAGGCTGGCGGCATATTCGTCCTCAGCCATTTGCGCGGCGGCGGCGAGTTCGGATCGGCCTGGTGGGAGCAGGGCCGCCTCCAGCACAAGCAGAACAGTTTCAACGATCTGTATGCCATAGCGGAGGATCTGATCGCCCAGGGCATCACGACGCCGTCGCAGCTCGGCGTCACCGGCGGATCCAATGGCGGGGTGATGGCTGCGGTGGCCGCTGTCCAGCGGCCGGATCTGTTCCGCGCCAGCTCCCCCGAGGCGCCGATCACCGACGCGCTGGCGCGGTGTCGCGATCCGTTCTCGATGGCCGCGACGCTCGACTATGGCGCCCCGTCGGACCCTGGAATGGCGCAGATCCTCTACGGCTGGTCGCCCTATCAGAATGTGGAGGATGGCACACGCTATCCCGCGATGCTGATCGATTGCGGCGCGAACGATCCGCGCTGTCCCCCATGGCATGGACGCAAGCTCGCGGCGCGGATGCAGCAGGCGAGCGCGGGCGCGCTCCCGGTCCTGTTGCGGGTGCGCAGCGGCGCCGGGCACGGCGCCATCGGCAGGGAGGATCAGACGCGTCAATCCGCCGAAGTTCTCGCGTTTTTCGCCGAGTATCTGGGCCTGTCCCAAAGGAGTTAAGGATCATGTTCGACCAGGATGAAATTGCGCGGCTTTGCAAGGCCGCGGTGGCCGGCCGGAAGCAAAAGGCATCGGGCCGGAACGGGATCGTGGTCTCGTCGCACCCGATCGTCTCGCAGGTCGCGCTGAACATTCTCGGGGACGGGGGGAACGCCGTCGATGCGGCTCTCGCGGCTGCGCTCGCCCAGACCGTCGTCGAGCCGCATATGACGACGGCGTTCGGGGTGCTGAGCATGATGCACTACGACGCGGCGACGGGCGCGACCCAATATGTCAACGGCTCCATGAACGCGCCGCTCGCGGGCTTGCCCGGCTTCTCGGCTGCCGACGTGGGCACCGGACGGAGCGTTGCGGTCCCCGGCTTCTGGTCGGCCTGGGAAGCGTCGCGCGCGCGCTTTGCCAACAAGTCGCGGGAGGCGTTGGCCGCGCCCGCGATCGAACTCGCCCGCAACGGGTTCCCGATCTATCCGGTCCTGTACGGCATGATGTTCGAGGCGGCGCCCAAGATCGGGCTGAGCGACGAAGGCCGGAATATCTATTTCCGCGACAAGGTGATCCGCGGCCCCGGCGAGCCGCTGGTCAACCACGCGCTTGCCGACACGCTGGAGCGGATGGCCGCGGACGGCGTCGACTATTTCTACCGCTCGGCCTTCACCGAGAAGGTGGTCGAGACGGTCAGGCGCGCCGGCGGCGTCCTGACGATGGAGGATTTCGATCGCTACGAGACGCGCTGGATGGAACCTGCCTGGGGCCGCTACCACGGGTACAAGATCGCCGGCTCGCCTCCGCCCGACACGGGCGGCACGCACATCATCGAGATCCTGAATCTGGTGGAGCAGATTCCGCTCAGGGAGTGGGGCATGCCCACCGAGAGCGCGGACTCCATGTACTGGCTGGCGCGCTTCTGCCTGGAAGTGTTCTCCGAGGGCGCAGCGCAAGGTGATCCAAACAGCTGGCCGCTCCCAATGGAGACCATCCTTTCCAAGGACTATGCCGCGATGCGCTTCGAGCTGATGAAGATGCGCGATCCCAAGGGCGTGGATCCGGCGAAGAAGGCGTATCCGGGTTCGAACCATCTGACCGTGGTCGATCGCGAGGGTAATATCGCCACGGTACTGCATTCGGTGATGTCGCACGGCTGGTCGAACGGGCTGATCGTGGACGGCATGAACCTGTGGGCCGGGGGCGTGCATTTCTTCCGCAACATGCCCAAGCCAGGCGATCGCGGGACATGCTATGTCGCGCCGCACATCATCTTCGACGCGGACGACAGGCCGGTCCTGGCGGCAGGGTCGCCAAGTGTCGGCCTGATCCAGAACTGCGTCACCAACGCGCTCAATATCCTGGATTTCGGCATGGACATCGAAACCTCGGTCCATCAACCCCGCATCGGCGGACCGACCTACACCAGCGACAGCCTGGCACCGGACGCGTTCTTCCTGGAGCTGGATTGCGGCACCCCGGAAATCCAGGCGGAGGTCAGGAAACGCGGGCTGAAGACCGAGCTGGTCAACCCCTGGAATTATCACAGCGGCAGCTACGAAGGCGTCCATCTCGCCGCGGACGGGCTCGCCAGCGCCTGTGCGGATCCGCGCCGCACCGGGGTTGCCCTGGCGGCTTGAACCGCATGCCACGCCGCAATGCTAGCCGTTTATAGGAGAGTGAAGATGGGTATCAACGCCGCCCTGGCCGGACTGGCCGCGCGCTATTGGACGTTTCAATGCGAGGAGCTCCCGATCAACGCGATCGCGGCGGGCGTGGCGACCGAAGCCACGCAGTTGATGCGCGAGGCGCCGATCGACCATGAACGGCGCGCCGACTGGGCGCGGAAAGCCCTTGTCGAGCTCGCGGCGATCGAGACGGCATCGCTGGGAGTCGAGGATCGGGCGACGCATCTGCTGCTCGGCCATGAGCTTCGCCTTCTGGTCGAGCTGGTCGAAAGCGGGGCGCATCTGCGCCCGGCCATCTATCCGCTCGGTCCGGAGTTCACGCTGATCTACTGGGCCAACGCCACTGCCTTGGCCACCGCAGCCGATGCGCGGCTGTATCTGGCGCGGCTTGTCGCAACACCGGCGTCGTTCGCGACCGTGCAGGTCGCGCTGGCCCGGGGCGTAGCGCAAGGAATGTCCTATCCCCGTCTCGTGGTGGAGCGCGCCATCGCGCAGGTCCGCGGCCAGATGGCGGCCGACCTGGAGGCGAATCCCTTTTATGGTCCGCTCGGACGCATCGCGGGCAGGGGTGGCGTGATGGCAGATCTGGCAGGCGAGGGGCGTGCATTGGTGGAGGACGTGGTCCGCCCGGCATTCCTCGACTATGCCGACTTTCTCGAAGAGACGCTGCTGCCGGCGTCACGCGACAGCATTTCAGGCGCTGACGACGTGGATGGAGAGCGCTTCTATCGGTACAATATCAACCAATATACCACGATCGATCTGCCGCCGGCGGACATCCACGCGACCGGGCTTGCGGAAGTCGAGCGTCTCAAAGACGAGATGCTGGCCGTCGCGACCGATGCAGGTTTTGCCGACGACCTCGAAGGTTTTCGTCACCGTCTGCAGACCGACAACCGGCAATTTGCCGAAAGCGCGGAAGCATTGCGCGAGCAGATCGAGATCCTGTCGAAACGCATCGATGCGCGGATTCCCGAATTCTTCGGGCGGATACCCCGCATCAGCTATGGCGTGAGCAGCATTCCGCTCGCCGTCGCCGAACGCATGCCGCCGGCCTATGCCCAACCCAATCCGGCCGATGGCAGCGCGGCGGGTGTCCACTGGATCACCTCGATTCCCGGCAAGTGCCCGCGCTACATGCATCTGCCATTGGCGCTGCACGAGGCCTGGCCCGGCCATCTGATGCATCTCGCGCTGATCCAGGAGATGGATCAGCTCCCCGACTTTCGCCGCTACGGCGCGATGAAATATGCCGCCTGTCTCGAAGGCTGGGCGCTATATTGCGAAGCATTGGGCGAAGAGATGGGTTTCTACGACACGCCGGAGAAGCGGTACGGCCGTCTCGAGATGGAGATGTGGCGCGCGGTGCGGTTGGTGCTGGACACTGGTATTCATTCCAGGGGATGGGGCCGCGATCAGGCGATTTCCTTCTTCCGGGAGAATATGGCGATGCCGCTGGAGACGCTGACGGCCGAGGTCGATCGTTATATTGGTTTGCCCGGGCAGGCGCTCGCCTATCAACTCGGCAATCTCAAGTTTCGCGAACTTCGGGCTCGCGCCGAGACGGCTCTCGGTGACGATTTCCGGATCCGCGATTTTCACGACGCGTTGATGGCGGCCGGTGCCGTGACGCTGCCGGTGCTTGAGATCCTGATCGACGACTGGATTGCTCACGCGAAGGTCGCGGTGGCTGCATGAAGGCCAATGATTTCTATCCCATCGGCACGGCCGGGCGGCCCTGGGGCGAGCAGGAACGTGCCCAGTGGCGGGCTCGGCAAACGCGTCGGCGCAGCTATGACGAAGATGTCGTGGCGCGCATCGACGCGCTTGCGGACCGCTTCAAGAAGATTGCCTATGGGAAGATCGACTACGCGGAGGACAGGTACAACCTGTATGCGCTGCGTAGCCAGCCGATCGACCCCGCGTTACCCACTGCTTTGGTAACGGGCGGGGTCCATGGTTACGAAACCAGCGGCGTTCTGGGCGCACTCGAATTTCTCGAGCATCACGCCAGCGCGTATTCCGGCTTGGTCAATCTGCTGGTGATCCCCTGCGTCAGTCCCTGGGGCTATGAACGCATCAACCGCTGGAACTATGATGCTGTCGATCCGAACCGGAACTTTCGAAGGGGAGGACCATCGCGGGAAGCGACGGCGTTGATCAAGCTCGTGAACGCGACGGCGGACCACTATCTTCTGCACATCGATCTGCACGAAACGACGGATAGCGATGAAAGCGAGTTCCGACCCGCGCTGAGTGCGCGCGACGGCAAGACGTTCGAAGCCGAGGCGATACCCGATGGATTCTATCTGGTCGCCGACACCGCCGAACCGCAACTCGCCTTTCAACACGCGATCATTGCCGCCGTCGAGGAGATCACGCGGATAGCGCCACCGGATGGGGAAGGGAAGATCATCGGCTCGCCCGTCATTGCGCACGGTGTAATCGCCTATCCCCTGGCTGAACTCTGTCTTTGCACATCCATCACCGAAGCCCGCTTCACGTCGACGACCGAAGTTTACCCGGATGCCCCGGGCATGACAGCTGAGACGTGTGTGGAGGCGCAGGTCGCGGCGATATGCGCGGCCCTGAATTTCGCCCTGGCTCACGACGCCAAAAGCGTAGCGACGGATTATCGGCCATGACGCTGCCCGCGATAAGCCCGGTTGCAACGCGCATGCCGCCTTCTTCGTCATTTCTGGCCGCGATTGCGGTGCGGTTCGGGGAGGACGCGCTTCTCTCCGAGAGCGTGCGCCGTCAGTATGGGCGGAGCGAGGCGCATTTCGCGGAGGCGCTGCCCGACGTCGTCATTGTGGCGCGGACCACCGGGGATGTCGTCGACTGCGTAAAGCTCTGCGCTGAGCATGCCGTGCCGGTAACCGCGTTCGGCGCGGGCACCTCGATCGAGGGCAACGCGCTTCCCGTCCACGGCGGTGTTTCGATCGACCTGTCGCGGATGAACCGCATCGTCGCCGTTAACGCGGAGGATTTCGACTGCACGGTCGAAGCCGGCGTGCGCCGCGAGGAGCTTAACGCCCACCTGCGTGACACCGGTCTGTTCTTCCCGATCGATCCCGGGGCCAATGCGACGATCGGGGGAATGGCCGCTACGCGGGCCAGCGGCACCAACGCTGTCCGTTATGGCACCATGCGCGAGGCAGTGCTGTCGCTCACCGTCGTCACCGCGGACGGCAAGGTCATCCGGACCGCGCGTCGTGCCCGCAAGTCCGCGGCGGGATATGACCTCACCCGTCTCTTCGTGGGGTCGGAAGGTACGCTCGGCATCATCACGGAAGTGACGCTGAGGCTTCATCCCGTCCCGGAGACCATCTCGGCGGCGGTGTGCGGTTTCGCCACGTTGCAGGGCGCGGTCGATACCGTGGTCCAGTCGATCCAGAGCGGCGTGCCGCTTGCTCGCGTCGAACTGCTGGACGATCGGCAGATCGCGGCGGTGAACGCCTGGTCGAAGCTCGGGTTGCCCGAAGTCACGACGTTGTTCTTCGAGTTCCACGGCTCGCCGGGCGGCGTGGCCGAGCAGGTCGAGATCGTGCGCGGCCTCGCTGCAGCGAATGGCGGCGGCGCATTCGCATTCTCCGACCGGCCGCAAGAGCGCGCCCGGCTCTGGAAGGCGCGTCACGAGGCCTATTATGCGGCGATCAACGTCCGGTCCAACGCCGTGGGATGGACGACGGATGTATGCGTGCCGATCAGCCGGCTGCCCGACTGCATCCTGGCGACACGGGCCGATCTCGACGCCTGCCCTGTGCCGGCGACGATCCTGGGTCATGTGGGAGATGGCAATTTCCACGTCATCTTCTCGATCGACCCGAATGAGCCGGGAGAGTTCGCGGAGGTCGAAGCCGTCAATCGACGTCTCGTCGAGCGCGCCCTGGTCATGGACGGCACATGCACCGGCGAGCACGGGATAGGGCTCGGCAAGCAGGATTGGCTCGTGGCGGAGCTTGGCGACGCCGTCGATCTGATGCGTGTGTTGAAACGCGCCCTTGATCCGAAAAACCTGATGAATCCAGGCAAAATCTTCAGTCTCTAGGCGCCGCCACCGGACGAAGAAGGTTTTGCCGTGTTGGTCACCATCGGTCAAAACTAGATCGCCCGCGCGGTCGTCCCGATCGTCGCGATGGGCGCATAACGTCTTTATTCCGGGCAGCCCTGGGCGCCACACCGGGTTCCGTCAAAGCTCAGGTTGCCCGTCCCCAAAAAAGAGTAGGTTCTTAATTCATATCAGGACATCTCTCTCGATCCGGGCGTTCGGCTGAAGGGCAGTGATCCGGCTTGCCGTTTGATAATGGGGTGGACGACTGGAGGCACTGGTCCCTCGTGCGGCGTCGCCAGTTGGGCGATGTTGTCCGCATCGGCGTGGGTGCACCGCTGGTTGTGCCGGACATAGTCGAGCCAGGTCGCTACATGATAGCGCTCGACCCATAAAAGCGGATCGCCGAGATCACGCAGCAATGCCCAGTGCCGCGCCATCGCGAGGGCGCATACGGCCGCGCTCGCCCATCACCCTGAGGAATGTGACGATATCTTTCTGCGCAATGCAATATTCGATGGGGACCGCTGTTTCAGGCTCCGTCCAGCGGTCAGCGGATCAAGGTTGATCACTTCCTAAGGCGCCAAGCGGCGTGCGAATGTGGCTGAAGGCCAAAAAATTTTTTTCGGCTAAATTATTCAATAAAATCAAAGCCAAAGTATTTTGTCGGTCTTGTTCGCGGCGGTGATGTGCACGATATTAATTTTCTTTCGGCATTTCAATGCATTACGCCGAACGGAATAATCGAGTGGGAATGATTTCATTCAGGGACTGAAGGGTTTCGGGTCTTTCAGAGGGCGCTCGTGCAGCCAGCCGCCGTCACTCAGCCAATCGGCCAAGCGGTCGGGCCAGTGCAGGATCGACAGGCTCTCGGAATGGGCGGCGATGTTGAAACCGTGGTCCATGTCGGCAAACATATGCAGTTCTGCGGACACGCCGGCTTTGCGAAGCTGGCCGTAGAGCGTCATGGCCGGCTCGGCGCAGCATTGGTCGAGCGAGCCGGCCGTGATGAACGCTGGCGGGGCGCCGGTCGCGGCGCGGGCGGGGATGCCCAAGGGTCCCGGATAGACCAGCACCTGGAAATCGGGTCGGGCGCTGACCGCGTCGAGCGGATCGGCCGAGGGCGGCTGGAGCGGCTCCGGATTGTCGGCGACCAGCGAGACGAGTTCGCCGCCGGCCGAAAAGCCCATCACCCCGATGCGGCGGGGATCCACGCCGTACTGAGCGGCGTTGGCGCGGACCCAGCGGACCGCCCGGCGCAGGTCGGCGGCGGCGTCGCGCTCGATCGCATAGGTCGATCCCGCCTCACGCGCGAGGCGGTACTTCAGGACGAAGGTCGTGACGCCGTAGCGGTTGAGAGCCCTGGCCGGCCCGACACCCTCATTGACGAAGACCAGCATGCGATGCCCGCCGCCGGGCACGACGATGACCGCCGCGCCATTGGCGTGACGCGGGTCAGCGGGGAACACGGTCAGGGACGGGCTGTGGACGCTTCGCACATAGGTGTTCTCGACGATCTCCGGGTCGCTCGACCGCTGCTCGGAGCCTGGCGCGCCGCCTGGCCATAACGAAACCGTCGCCGGCCCGCTGGCCACTGCGGACGGCGTTTCTGCCGGGGCCGTGGACGGCACGGCAATCAACAGCGCAAAGACGGAGACGGCACTGACGAGCATGGTGGACTCTCCCGAGCAGCGCATGCGGCTCGCATTGCGACCCAGCCTCCAGATTTTAGCGCTCATTCCAACCGCGACCATAGTCGGTGTCCGGGCTTTACCCCGCCTGGCGCTTGAGCGTCGCGAGCGGTCGCGGCCCAGCTATTGAGTCCGAACGTCCCGAGGCTACCCGAAAGCAGGGGGGTCGCGACGATCTGGCGCTTCGCTCATTCGGGCTTGCCGACATGGCTGTACGGGTCGGTCTGGCCGGCGAGCCAGGGGTCCTTGGTCGCCGCCCGGCGCGCCCGCAGGCGCTCGGCGAGCTGTGCCCGCACCGAGGCGTAGCCAGGATCGTTCGCGACGTTCGTCAGTTCGTCCGGATCACGCTTCAGATCGTACAGTTCTTCGGCCGGCCTTTTCAGATACGACGCCTGGGTACGCTTACCCAGCCTGATCGACGGGTCGGCAATGATCGCGCGCCAGCTCGGCGATCCGGCGACATCGCCCGCGATCGGGTAATCGAGCGGGTGCGCGAGATTGAGGATATAGCTGTGATCGCGCGTGCGGATCGCGCGCATGGGATAATATTGATTGATCTCGTGAAAATCATGGCTGGCGAACACCGCGTCGCGCGCCGCATCGCCCGACTTGCCGAGCAGCGGCAGCAGCGACTGGCCGGAGAGTTCGTAGCCGGGCCCTTGCGCACCGGTCCAGGCGAGGATGGTCGGCGCGATATCGACCCAGCTCACCATCGCATCGTTGACCGAAGCGTCCGTGCCGGGTGCGCGGACGATCAGCGGCAGATGGAGGCCCGGATCGTAAAGATTGGTCTTGGCGCCAGGGAAGGGGCGGCCATTGTCGCTCAGAAAGATCACCAGCGTATCGTCGGCGCGGCCCATCGCGGCGAGATCGTCGAGCAGCATGCCGATGCCGCTGTCGAGACGGCTGACCGACTCGTAATAGGCCGCCAGATCCTGCCGGACCGCGGGAAGATCGGGCAGATGTGACGGGATCGGAACCCGGCCCGGATCGTATCTGACCGGCTTCACATCCGGCCAGGGACGATCGTTGCCGTAATCCACCGCGGCACGATGCGGGTCGCTATAGCCGATGGTCACGAAGAACGGCCGGTCGTCGCTCGAGCGGATGAAGCTCGCCGCGGCGACCGACAATTCGTGTACGTCGCGGATGCCGCCGCGTTCCGGAACCAGTTCCGCCTCATAGGGGAAGGCGGCGTCCGGGCCGACATGCTTCTTGCCGACCAGGGCGGTTGCATAGCCGGCACGGCTCAGCATCGCCGGCAGCGTCTCGATGCCCGGCAACAGCGACTGGTGATGCACATCATGCTCCAGACCGTACATGCCGTTCTGATGCGTATAGAGGCCGGTATAGATCGACGCCCGGCTGGGGCTGCAGGACGATACCGTGGCATAGCCCTGTGAAAAGCGTGTCCCTTCGCGCGCGAGCCGGTCGATGCGCGGCGTCTTGATATCGACGCCGAAGCAGCCGGCGTCCAGCCCCTGGTCGTCGGAGATCAGCAGCAACACGTTGCGCCTGGAGGGCGCGGCAACCGTCGCGCGCAGCGGTGTCGCGGAAACCGCGGCGGCGCCTGCGATCACCTTCAGGACATTGCGACGGTCCATCAGCGTCTCCGTCTCGAGGAGGAAGCGAGAGCTGAGCCCGCTTCCGGCGCGGGGCCGGAGGCGGGCCCGGTCAGGTCAGAATTTCACCGCCGCGCTGAAGCGGAACGAGCGGCCAAGGATCGGACGCGCCAGCACCACGCCGGAGCCCTGCGAGCCGATGACGCGCGGGTTGCCCTCGGTCAGGCCGAACTCGTTGGTGAGGTTGTTGGCCGTCACCTGCAAGGTCACCCGGTTCATCACCTCGACCGACACACCGGCATCGAGCTGATAATAATGCGGCAGCAACTGCTTGTTGTCGGGATCCGAGAAGCGGTCGCCGGTATATTGCACCGTCGCATACAGCGACGGCTTCAGCCCGGCGACGTTCACGTCGACCGCCGGCGTCACGCGCCAGGCCCAGCGCGGCTGGCGCTGCACCATGTTGCCGGTGTCGTCGTTGAGACCGTTGTTGGAGAAAAAGTCCTGATAGGTGCCGTCCAGATAGGTGCCGGATGCGGAAACGCTGAACCATTGTACCGGACGCACGATGCCTTCGAGCTCGACGCCGGTGGCCTTGGCGCCACCGATTGAGCTGGTCGGCACGTTGTTGACGATCCCCGTGGTGGCCAGCCCATCGAACTTGTTGTGGAACACCGTCAGGTACAGGTTGAGCATCTGGCTGGAGAATTTGATGCCGCCCTCATAGGTGTCGACCTTGGCCGTGACGGCCGTGGCGGTGTGATTGGCGATCTGGGCCGCCGACAGCCCGCGAAGATTGTCGAACTGGGGGAAGCTGTGCCCGCGGCTGTACCGCGCGAACACGCCGAGACTGCGGGAGAAATCGTAATTGGCGCCTGCCGTCCAGGACCATTGCGAGTCGCTATAGTCGATGATCTGCGGCGCCACCGCCAGCACGTTCGAGGCGTTGTCGTACAGCGTGTTCAGATTGCCATCGACATTGACGGTGCCGCCGGGCGTACGGACCTGACCGCTCACCTCGTGGCGCTGCCAGCGGAGGCCGCCATCGACGCGCAATTCCGGCGTGATCTGGAACTCGTCCACCGCGTAGAAGGCGTAATCGTTGCCGGTGTAGCTGCCGTCCACGAGAAAGCCCTGGCCACCGCTGAGGCCGGTAGCGCTCGACGCGACCCGACCGTCGGCGAGCGTCAGGCTGAGCAGGCGGGCATTGGGCGTGGCCGTCAGCAGGACATTGTTGCCAAGCGCCCAATTATCGCGCGTCGTGTAGTTGGCGTAGTAGAACCCGCCGGTCAGCGTGTTGCCCCCGCTCTTCCATTCGAGCGCGGAATCGGTGACGAACGACGAGATCTTCTTCTTGACGCTCCACACGCCGGCCTGCATCACCTGCGTGCTGGCGCCGGTCGAGACTGTGCCGCCACCGTTGGCGTAGGTCAGCGAGCCGACAGTCGAGCCAGTGCCGCCCAACGTCGCCGCCATTGCCGCCGCGGTCGTAGGCGCCGCCACGGGAACGAGGCCGTTGGTGTCGGCGTTGCCGCCAAGATAGGCGGTACGCTCGCGCACGCGCAGTCCGTCCGCGATCTCATATTCGAAATTGATGCCGGTGTTGAAAACCTTGGCGCCGCGGCCCTGCGACAGATCGATGCGGCGGCCTGCCACGTTGGTGACGACCTTCGTCTCCGGGCCGATCAGGCTGTTGCTGTTGCCGGTGAAGCCCGGATACTGGCTGATCTCGCTCCCGTTCTGCACGACCGGGATCGTCAGCAGCCACTGGCCGTGATCGTTGAGATAACGGCCATAGATCTCGACCGAGCCGCGGCCATCGAAATCATGATGGATATTGGCGGTGATCTGACCGCCTTTTTCCGCATCGAAGCGCGGATCGCGGATGCCGTGGCCCTGCGCATAATAGCCCCCCACCATGAAGCTGGTGTCGCCGCCGAGCGGTCCCGAGACCCAGGCGTCGCCGCGCTTGTCGCCGTAATCCGTGATGGAGAATTTCGCGAAGCCCTTCAGCGTATCGCCGCCGATGCGCGGCACGACGTTGACGGTCAGACCCGGCTGTCCCGCCGAGAAGAGCGACCCGGTGCCGCCCCGCACGGCCTCGACGCGCTCGACCGTTTCGTCGAGGCGGATGAGCTGCGAGTTTTCGAGGAACGACAATGTCGCTGGCGGGAAGATCGGCACGCCCGCCACCTGGAACGTCACGAACTGCGCGTCGCCGCCCGCCGGATAGCCGCGGACGAAGATGTTCGCGCCATTCTGGCCACCCGAGCTCTCGGTCATCACGCCCGGAACGGTGCGCAGCAGGTCCGCCGTGCTCGTCGGCGCGGCGCGCGTGATCGCAGCGTTGCTAAGCGTGGTGACGGCAAAGGCAGCGTCCTGGCGCCGCGTCCCGGCGCCGGCGGTACCGACGACGACGATGTCCTGCTGTTCCGGTTCATCCGCCGGCTGCGCTGCCGTGTCCGCGGGCACGGCGGGCGCCGACTGAGCGTAAGCGATTTGGGCGGAAAGCGCGAGCGGTGCTGCGCTGAGCATATAGAGAGCGGTGCGGATCATGAATCCTCCCCTTGCGGATAAACCGGCATGATTGCCTTGGCAGGGGTGCTTGCTAAATCGTTATGAAATGCATTTCAAGAGCGCAGTGCAAGGAGATGTTGCAGGCTTGCCACACCCTCCTGCGCTCGCCTACGGTCTTACCCCATGAGTGATGATCTGCCGAGAATGCCGGGGCGCGCCGCGCGCGCCGCACGCCCGACGATGCAGGACATTGCACGACTCGCCAATGTGTCGATGCCGACCGTCTCGCGCGTCCTCAGCGACAGCCCGCTCGTCACCGAAGAAACCCGCGCGCGCGTGCTCCAGGTAGCGCGAGAGCAGGGGTATGTCGTCAACCGCAACGCGCAGAAGCTGCGCCACGCGCGTACCGGCACCGTCGCGGTGATGCTCGATTTCGCCTCGCACCGGCACGGCGCGATCGGCGATCCCTTTATCTTCGAGCTACTTGCGGGCGTTTCCGAGGCGCTGTCGATCCGCGACCAGGAATTGCTGCTGTCGCCGCCCGGCCTCGATGACGCACGCGCCTTCGAAGATTTTTTCCGCGCCCGCGGCGCCGACGGCTTCATCATCCTCGGTCAGGGAACGCGCGACGCCATGCTACGGACGATGGCGCAGCGTGGCGTGCCGATGGTCGTATGGGGGGCGGTGCGTAAGGATTCGGGCTATTGCGCGGTGGGGAGCGACAACATTCGTGGCGGCCGGCTGGCGGGCAAATATTTCCGCGAGCGGGCCCGCAAGCGGTGGCTGTTTCTCGGTGACATTCGTCATGAAGAACTACGGCTGCGCTATGAGGGACTTTGCCAGGAGGCGGACGCGGCCGAGGGCATTACGGTCGAGTTCCTGCCGATCGTGTCGATGGCGTTCACCGCCACCGCGCAGACCGTCTCCTCCTATCTCGTTGGCGGCGCGCGCCCCGACGCGGTCTTCGCCTTTTCGGACACCGCGGCCATGGCGGCCATTGGTGCCTTTCGCGAGCACGGCCTGACCGCGCCGCGCGATTTTTCTCTCGTTGGTTACAATGACATACCGCCGGCCGCACATTTCACGCCGGCGCTAACGACGATCAATCAGAAGACCGATGTGGCAGGCGCCCTGCTGGTCGAGAAACTGATGCAGCAGCTCGATGGAGCGCGCGCGCGTTCGACCCTGCTCCCGACGGAAATGGTGATCCGCGAGACCTGAACAGCTATTTTCTTGAAATGCATTTCATGGCGACCTAGGCGTGAAGAAAGGCGCGAGGAGCATCCGCTCCCGCAGGCTGGGGAGGGGTTGTCGATGATAGGTGTCCGGCTGGGACTGATGTTCGCCGTTGCCGCGTCCGGCGCGGCACCATCGATCGTCGATGCGCAGGTGGCGATGCCCGCCTTTACCATGCCGCCGTCGAACCAGCTTAGCCCGGAAGCGCTGGCAGTCCTCAAGCGCATGGACGCGGCGACGGCACCCGCCGACATCGCCGGAAACATCCCGAAGCAGCGCGCTTTCTACCAGCGTTTCAACGACGACCGTCTTGCCGAGATGCGGCGGCGCTTCAGGACGATTGTCCGCCAAGAGACGATCGGCGGCGTCGCCGTCGACGTGGTCGAGCCGGCAGAAGGCATCAGCCCGGCCAATCGCGACCGCGTTCTGGTCAATGCGCATGGCGGCGCGTTCCTGTGGGGCGCGGGCAGCGGCGCGCTGGTCGAAGCGATCCCGATCGCGGCGACGATGCGGGTGCGCGTGGTGACGGTGGACTACCGCCTTGCGCCCGAACATCCTTATCCGGCCGCGTCGGACGACATGATGTCGGTCTATCGCGCGCTTCTGAAGACCTACCAACCTGGGGCTATCGGCCTTTATGGCTGCTCGGCCGGCGGTGCGCTGGTCGCGCAGACCACCGCCTCCCTTCATCTGGCGAAGCTTCCCGTCCCGGGCGCGATCGGCACCTTCTGCAGCACCGGGGCGCCTTATACGGGCGACAGCGTCGTCCTCTCAGGGCCATTTGCCGGCAAGGCGCCAGTGATGGTGCCGCCGGTCAGCCCCTATCTGGCCGGCGTTTCGCCGAGCGACGCGCGCGCCTATCCGCTGCTGTCCGATGCAGAGACCCGCGCCATGCCGCCCACTCTGCTGCTGGCCGGCGGCCGCGATTTCGCCGCGAGCACGCTGACCCTGGCGCATCGTCGTCTTGCGGCCGCCGGCGTGCCCTCCGAGCTTTATCTCTTCGATGGCCTGCCGCACGCCTTCTTCATGTGGCCCGACATGCCCGAATCCATCGAGGCGTTCCGCCTGATCGCCGGCTTCTTCGATCGCCACCTCGCCCAGGGAAGCCCGAAATGAACCGCATCCGTGTCATCGTCGCGCTCGCTCTCACTTACGCGCTGCTCGGCGTGATGATGAACAGCGTGGGCATCGTCATCCTGCAATCGATCCGGCACTTCGACGCGACCAAGCCGATGGGCTCCACGCTGGAGGCGTGCAAGGATCTGACCGTGGTGGCGGCCTCCTTCCTCGTCGCGACCCGGGTGCCGCTGTTCGGCTTCCGCCGCGCGCTGACCGCCATGATGGTGCTGATGGCGCTGACATGCTTCGTGGTCTCGTTCGCGGGCAGCTTCTTCATGATGCAGGCGCTGTTCGTGGCGATCGGCTTCAGCTTCGCGATCGCCAAGGTCGCGACCTATGCGACGATCGGCCTGCTCGCGCGCGATTCCAACGACCATGCCAGCATCACCGGCATCATCGAAGGCGTGTTCATGGTCGGAATCCTGGCCGGCGTATGGCTGTTCGGCTGGTTCATTGCGCTCGACGACACCGGCAATGGCTGGCTGCGCATCTATTGGGCGCTGGGCGCGGCGTTTGCGGTGATGTCGCTGGTGTGGATCGCGACGCCGATCGACGAACGCGCCGCCGCCGCGCCCGCCGGCGCGGAAAGTGCGCATTGGGGCGAAATGGCGCGGCTCGCCGTCCTGCCCGCCAGTGTGGCGGTCCTCGCCGGGCTGTTCTTCTACGTGCTTGTCGAACAAAGCGTCGGCACCTGGCTGCCGACCTTCAACAACGAAGTGCTGCACCTGCCGCCGGCGATGAGCGTGCAGCTGGCGAGTATCTTCGTCGGCGCCTCGGCGGTGGGACGGCTGGCCTCAGGCGTGGTGTTGCGGCGTGTCGCATGGTTGCCTGCGCTGCTGGGATGTCTCGCCTGCGTTGCGGCGCTCGTGCTGCTGTCGCTGCCGCTTGCCCATGGCGGGCACCCGAATGGCGCGACCGACTGGTTCCACGCGCCACTCGCGGCCTATCTCTTTCCGCTGCTGGGCCTTTTCCTGGCGCCGATCTACCCGACGCTCTGCTCGGTCGCGCTGAGTGCGCTTCCTCGCCACCGGCACGCCGCGATGATGGGGCTGATCGTGATCTTCTCCGCGCTGGGCGGGACGATCGGCTCGTTCATCACCGGTATGGTGTTCCAGCATCTGCCGGGCACGCTCGCCTTCTACTTCACGCTCGTGCCGCTGGGGCTGATCGCGCTGATCCTGCCCATCATCCGCCGCCGACAGGATAGCGGAGTCGCTGCGTGACGCCGTCGCCTTCCGAAATCTGGGGACCCTTGTTCGCCGCCGTACAGGAGCGCGGGCTGTTCCCCGACTCCAAGACCTTCGCCGACGCGGTTCCGCGTCGCCCGGCGGAGGCAATCCTGGAGGACTGGGCGCGAATCCAGCCGGATGATGCGGCGCTCGACGCATTCGTCCGCGCGAATTTCGTCCTGCCGGGAATCGAGGCTTGCGTGCAGCCTCCCGATGACCTGCCCCTCGCCGAGCATATCGTCGCGCTGTGGCCTAGCCTGACCCGCGAAGCTGACCGGCCGGACGAAGGTGGATCGCTGCTCCCGCTGCCGCGTCGTCATGTCGTGCCAGGGGGGCGATTCCGCGAACTCTATTATTGGGACAGCTATTTCACGATGCTCGGCCTCGCCCGGTCGGGCCGCCAGGATCTGGTCGAGGACATGATCGCCATCTTTGGCGATCTGCTCACCCGCTACGGCCACATCCCCAATGGCACGCGCAGCTATTATCTCAGCCGCTCGCATCCGCCCGTCTTCTACCTGATGGCGGCCCTGTCGAAGGACAGGAGCGAGGAGGGGCGGCGCCAGCGCCTCGGCTGGATGCGGATCGAGCACTCCTTCTGGCTGGCGGGCGAGGATATGCTGGAGGGACCCGGCGCGCATCGCCGCATCGTCCGGCTCGCCGATGGCGCGCTGCTCAATCGCTATTGGGACGATCGCGCCGCGCCGCGCGACGAGTCCTGGCGCGAGGATGTCGAACTGGCGCGCGCGGCGCCCGATCGCGACGCCGCAGAGCTCTGGCGCGATCTGCGCGCCGCGGCCGAAAGCGGGTGGGACTTCAGCTCGCGCTGGCTCGGCGACCGCGCGACGCTCGCAACGATCCGCACGACGCGACTGCTGCCGGTCGACCTGAACGCCCTGATCTACGGGCTCGAGCGCGCCATTGCCGCGGAGGCCGAAGCGCTTGGGGATGCTCCGACCGCACGAGCGTTCGCAGAGCGTGCGGTCGACCGCGCCACCGCATTCGACCGGCACCTTTGGAACGACCGGACCGGCTTCTACGCCGACTATGACCTCGACCTCGGCGCCTGCAATGACATGTTGACCGCCGCCTTGGGGTTCGCGCTCTTCACCGGTGTCGCTCCTTCCGCGAGGGCGGCGTCGATTGCCGATGCCCTCGGGCGGTTGCTGCGGGCAGGCGGTTTAGTGACGACGGATACACGGACAGGTCAGCAATGGGATGCCCCGAACGGCTGGGCGCCGCTGCAATGGGTCGCGATAACCGGCCTCCGCGCCTATGGCCTGGATGCGCTTGCCGGGACCATCGCAGAGCGGTGGCTGCGCCTGATCGACGCTTATTACCGCGAGACCGGTCAGTTGCTCGAAAAATACGATGTCGAACGCGGCACCGCCGGGGGCGGGGGCGAATACGGCACCGAGATCGGGTTTGGATGGACCAATGGCGTCACGCTGGAATTGCTCGAGCGGTCGGATGCCGGCGAGCGCGGGCGCTGATCTCGCCTAGGACGGCTGCCGAACGCTTCGTCAACAGCAAGGCGATGATGGGAGAATGATCGGATGAGGAAGTCGCGAAGCCTTCGCAAGTCGCTCGGTCGCATTGCCGCACAGCTGAAGCGACCGGGCGCGGAATGCGGCACGTCCGCTGCGCTGGCGGCGACTGTCCTCGGGTGCCTGACACCTTTGCCGGCTGTCGCTCAGTCGAGCAAATCCGCGGCCGTCAGTGCGGCGGTAGACATGCTTCCGGCGTGGTCGAAAGGCTATTTCGACATTCATCACATCAGCACCGGGCGAGGCAATGCCACCTATTTCGTCTTCCCGGACGGGACGACATTGCTGATCGACGCAGGCGAAGCCGATCCGGCGTTCGTTGAGCGCGTACGCCCGCTGAAAGCCTTCCCGCCCCGCCCGGACGGGGAACATTCCGCTGCCTATTGGATCGCGGATTATATTCGTCAGTTCGCGCCGGCCGGACAGGCGGCAAAGCTCGATTATGCACTCATCACGCATTTCCATACGGATCATCTGGGTACGATCACACCCGGCAAGCCCATGTCGAAGACCGGCGCCTATCGGCTCGCTGGCATTACCGAGGTCGCCGACCTGATTCCGATCGGCACGCTCATCGATCGGGCCGCGCCGGCCTATGACTATCCGGTCGACCTGCGGCAGTGCGTCAAGGGCGTGGATGGCGTTCAGGATTCCGATCAGCGGTCGCTGGCGAACTACCTCAGCTTCACCGGGTATCGGATGGACCACGGCCAGGCGGTGACGGGTCTGAAACCGGGCGCGCTCGACCAGATCCGGCTTGCGCAGGCGTCGGTATTCCCGAGCTTTCACATCCGCAATATCGCGTCCAACGGCATTATCTGGACTGGCGCACGCGACGAGACGCAACATTATATACCCAAGGGCGCGGTCTCGGATTGCCATTTCGACGAGAATCCGTTCAGCAACGTGCTGAGATTTTCCTATGGCCGGTTCACCTATTATTCGGGCGGCGATATCCCCGGCGTACCGAACTACACCCAACCCTGGTGGCGCGACATCGAGACGCCGGTATCCGCGGTTGTCGGACCGGTCGACGTGATGTTGCTCGATCACCACGGGAACCGGGATTCGACGAACGAGAATATCCTCCGAAACCTGGCGCCACGCGTTATCGTGCAGGAGAACTGGCTCTCGCCGCAGCCGGGCGAGGAAGTGGTCACCAGAATGGCGTCGAAGGGCCTCTATCCGGGCGATCGGGATGTCTTCTCCACCGGGATGAGCGCGGAAAGTCGCCTGGTGATCGGCCCCGTCATGGACAGCATCTACAAGAGCTATGGCGGCCATGTCGTGATCCGGGTTGCACCCGGTGGCGAGCAATATGAGGTCTATGTCCTCAGCGACACTGATCGGCGTCGTGAGATCACGACGCGGTTTGGGCCGTACCGATCAAAATAGAGCGGCGATTGTTAAATCTGATCCGTTCGTCCTGAGTAGGGATCGAGTAGCCGAAGGCGTATCGAGAGCCCGTATCGAAGGACAGGTTGTCGCGCGGAACCTGTCCTTCGATACGCCCTCTCGATACGCCGCTGCGCGGCTACTCGATGGCTACTCAGGACGAACGGGTGGTGGTGGCTCTGATTTAATGCAAGCTACTCTAGGTTCGTTCATCGAGCCATTGAGCGTCAAGATACCGTTGAGTGAGCGTGATTCGGGAAATCCTCGCTGCGGAAGATTCCGCTTATCCAGTCGAGAAATACCCTGAGACGCGGTGACAGTTGCCGGTTTTGCGCGAAGAGCGCGGACACGGCGGTCGGCGTCGGCGGATGGTCGGGCAGGACTTCGATGAGCGCTCCCGACGCCAGGTCGCTGGCGAAGCGGTAACGGGGCGCCTGGATCAGGCCGAACCCCAGGCGCGCGAGGTCGGCCGTCGTGTCGGAATGGTTGGCCGCCACGCGAGTGGGCAGCAGGACCGTTCTTACCCGCCCTTCGCTGGTGAATTCGAGCGGCATCACCTCGCCCGTTCGCGACGAGACGAAGCCGACCATCTGGTGGCCGTCCAGATCTTCCAGCGTGCGCGGCGTGCCGTGTCGGGCGAGATAGCCGGGGCTGGCGACCGTCACCTCCTCGAGCGCGCCGAGCCGACGCCGCACCAGCCCGCTATCGGCCAGGTCTCCCACGCGGATCGCACAGTCCACACCCTCGCGGATAAGGTCGACCAGCCGGTCCGTCTGGCCGAATTGCAGGTCGATCCGCGGATGGCGATCCAGGAAGGCGGGGAGCCCGGGCAACAGGAAGGTGCGCGTCAGCAGGGCGGGTGCCTCGATCCTCAATAGGCCATGCGGCTCGGCGTCGCGCAGCACGGCCTCGGCATCCTCGATATCGGCGATGATGGTGACGCAGCGCTGGTAGAATTCCTGCCCGTCATGCGTCGGCGCGACGTGCCGGGTGGTGCGGTCGAGCAGCCGCGCGTTCAACCGGGTCTCCAGGCGCCGGATCATATCGGTCGCGGTCGAGCGCTTGACGCCGAGATCGGCCGCGGCGGCGCTGAAGCTGCCGCGTTCGACCACGCGCATGAACAGGCGGAGGCTGTCGAGATGGTCCATGATGTTTGTACGTCCTCAGCGGATAGTGTTTCCGCAATTTGCTGGATTATCCGACGATATGTCGAGCGCTATCTCTCGCCCGAAGGAGAAATTCCATGCCTCAATCGGACAAGATCGCTATCGTGACCGGCGCCTCCAAAGGCATCGGCGCGGCCATCGCAAGACGCCTGGCGGCTGACGGCGCCGCTGTCGTCGTGAATTATGCAAGCAACGCTGCGGCCGCTGACGACGTCGTCAGCGCCATCGAGCAGGCGGGCGGGCGTGCAATCGCCGTCAGAGCCGACATTTCCGACTCCACCGCAGCGCGCGCCCTGTTCGACGCCGCCACCGAGGCATTCGGCGGCGTCGATATCTTGGTCAACAATGCCGGCACGATGGATGTGCTGCCGATCGCTGATACCGGAGACGATGTGTTCGACCGGCATGTCGCGACCAATCTCGCCGGCGTCTTTCGCGGCATGCGCGAAGCCGCCCGGCGCCTTCGCGACGGCGGGCGCATCATCAGTTTCTCATCGAGCGTGGTCGGTCTCTATCAGCCCGGCTACGGCGTCTATGCCGCGACCAAGGCAGCGGTCGAGGCGATGACTCATATCCTCGCCAAGGAATTGGGGCCGCGCGGCATCTCGGTGAACGCCGTCGCGCCCGGCCCGGTGGCGACTGACCTTTTCCTGACCGGCAAGTCGGACGAGCTGGTCGCGACGATCGCGCGGGCGAATCCATTCGGCCGGCTCGGCACCCCCGAGGACATCGCCCATGTCGTCGCTTTCCTTGCCGGCCCCGATGGCGGCTGGGTCAACGGCCAGATCCTCCGCGCCAATGGCGGCGTGATCTGAGAATAATCACCAGGAGAAATTCCATGCCCTTCGCCAATTTCAAGGTACCCGAAGCCGCGCTCAACCGCGCGCAGAAGGAGGAGATCGTCCACCGCACCACTGCCATGCTCGTCGAATATTTCTCCGAGGCAGCGCGGCCGCACACCATGGTGCTGATCGAGGAGGTCAGGGACGGCGGCTATGCCCGTGCCGACGAGGTCTTTGTCATCCCGGAGGCCTATCGCGCAAGGGACTGATGACGGTCCGGGCGGTGCGAGGAGTAGGCCGGGCGGAGAGCGCCTGTTCCGCCACAGCCTCCGGAGTCTCCCGGCTGAACCGCTTTTGCCTTAACCGCCATACCGTGCAGGACGGTGGGCGGAACAGGCTGACGATCGCGACGTCGCGTCCCTATTTGCCCAACACGCCGGACAAATGCTCGGCCAGGCGGATCGAAAAGGTGATGATCGAGAAGGTGGGATTGGAGATTCCGGACGATGCGAACACCGACGACCCGGCGACATACAGATTGTCGAGCGAATGCACCTTGAGATTGGCATCGACCACACCCTGGGTCGGGTCGGACGACATGCGTGTCGTGCCGATATGGTGCCCGTTGACGATCAGCTGGTTCTTCACGCTTTGCCATGACGGGAAATAGACGTCGCCGTTCAGGCTGTTGACGGCGGCTTTGAACATCTGGGTCGACTGGGTGTAGGTCGCCTCGTCCGTGTCGCTGAGCAGCCAGGTGATATGAGTCTGCTGCTGGCCGAAGACCGGGTCGACGGTATCGGCCAGCGTGACCCGGCTGTCCGGGTTCGGCGCCATTTCGAAATAATAACGACTGCTGCCGGCCCAGAACCAGCAACTGCCGATTCCCCGTGCGCGCTGCTCGTCCGCGCTTGGCGAAAATCGCCCATTGACCGTCACGCCATTCTCGTCCTGCCACCGGACCGGGCGGGCGCCGGAAAGTGTATCGCCGTTCATCAGCCTGGTCTGGGCTTCGGTCAGATAGGGCTTGGTGATGGTGATGACGTTGCTGGCCGATAGCGGGTGGCACAGGAAATAACGGCCGACCTGATCATGCTCGTTGCCAGCATTGGAAAGCAGCAGCCGGCGGGCATTGTCGACCGCACCGCACGCCAGCACGAAGACATCGGCCTTGATGGTGAACTGAGTCGCCTTTTGCGGCGGTATCTGATCGTCCATGCTGGCCACGCTCAGCGCGCTGACGCTGCCTTGCGCGTGATCGATGTCGAGCAGGCTCGCGTTGAGGATCACGTCGACCGGGCTCTCCCCGATGGTGATTCCGTCGAACGTCCTTGTCGCGAAATTCAGGTAATTCGCGCCGATGAACTGGTACATGTCGGTATCGAAACCGGCGAGCAGGGGAACATCGGCCCCCAGGACCTTCGCCCAATAATTGGCCGTGAAATCGGCGCTGTGCAGTTTGCAGAAGGCGGCCGCCTCCGCATAATAAGGATCGAGGTCAGCGCGGCTGATCGGCCAGCCGGGGAAACCGGGACGCTTCTCGAAGTCGATCGGATCGAGCGGGCGGGACTGGCCGCCCCAATGCGCCGACGTACCGCCATAGATACGCTCGCGCTCCCAGGCGCTGTTGGTCTGCCCGAAATAGGGCTGGATCAGGAATTCGGGTTCGTTGGTCGCGAACAGGCCGTCGGCCAGCCCCTGGTAGAGCAGCGTCTTGTCCGGCCAGCTCGCCTTCATGCCGGCGGTGCGATAATCGCGGCTTCCCTCGATCAGGGTGACCTTCACCCCGGCCTGTTGCAGGTGCCACGCCGCCGTGATTCCGGCGGGGCCGGTTCCGACGATGCACACCTCGGTCGAGACGACGGTGCCGTCGGCGATATCCTTGCCGTTTCTGATCATGGATCGCTCCTCAAGTTTTCTTCAGATAATATTGCCGATCTTTCGGAGTCAATATTGCAAAATGTTCCGGTTTTGGGACTTTTGAGCAGTTATTGGCGATTTTCTCAATTTGAATAGCAATGACATGCGATTGATGACGGAGAGAATCTGGAAAAATCATTACAACCGAATTTAAGGATATCGATAAAACATTGTTACTTTGAGCGGTTGAATTGCATCGGACTTCGGTGCTATCTTTTTCGTCGTCAAATGCAGGCCGTGAAACCAGCGTGCCTCATTGCAGGAGTGAGGATCGCACGGAGGACCGCGCGGCTCGCGAGGATCAGCCGCGAACCGGGGCACATGCTTCCCGCCGCCGCGCTGACCTGAGATTGCCGCCGGGCTCGCTTTGCCCTAATTCCGTCCCCTTGGGGCAGGGGGCTTTCGATGCAGAATATGAGCCGCGACGTCTTGCTGCTCCTTGCGTTGGTCGCCTGCGCCCTGGCGACCTCCGGGGCCAGCGATACGCCGGAAGGACCACCCGACTGGGCCTATCCCGGCAATGTCCCGGCCACCGCGCGGGCGCCACAGGATGCGAACGAGCAACTGCGCGTGCCCGGCAGCGCCATATCGTTCGCGCGCAAGGATCTGCGCAACCTGTTCGCCGTGCCGGACTGGCATCCCGGCGATCATCCGGCGATGCCGGAAGTGGTCGTGCACGGCCGCGCGCCGGGCGTGCGTGCCTGCGGTTTCTGTCACTTGCCGAGCGGCGACGGCCGGCCCGAAAACGCCCCGCTTGCCGGCTTGCCCGAATCCTACATCGTCCAGCAGATGGCCGATTTCAAAAGTGGCGCACGCACGTCCTCGGTTCCGCATCGTCTTCCCACCGACTGGATGGCGGATATCGGCAAGGCCGCGACGGATGAGGAAGTGCGCAGCGCCGCCGCCTATTTCGCGAAGCTGCCCTTGCGATCCCATGTGTCGGTCATCGAAACCGCCACCGTACCGCGCACCGTCGCCAGGGGCTGGCTGTTCACCCTGGTGCCCGGTGGCGGCACCGAGCCGCTGGGCGACCGCATCGTCGAAACGCCCGCCGATCTCGATCGGTTCGAGCAACGCGATGCCCATGTCCCGATCCTCGCTTATGTACCGCCCGGCAGCATCGCCCGCGGCAGGGCGCTGGCGCGGGGCGACGAGGCCAGGGGCATTCCCGCCTGTGCGGCCTGTCATGGCGACGATCTCGGCGGCACCGACGCGGTCCCGTCGCTCGCCGGCAAGTCGCCCAGCTATATCGCGCGCCAGCTGTACGACTTCCATTCCGGTGCGCGCTCAGGCCCCCTGGCCGAACCAATGAAGGCGGTCGTTGCGCCGATGACTCAGACCGACATGCTGAATCTCGCCGCCGGGCTCGCCTCGCTCAAACCGGCGAAACATTAGGCCGGACGTCAGGCGTCGAGCAGCTGCGTGGGCACGCCGAGCATGGGGCCAGCCTCGGCGAGCCGCTGGTCGAGCGTGTGCATGGTGGCGCCGTGCTCCGCCGCAATCGCAAGGTGGAGCGCGTCACCCGCGCGAAGGCCAAGCAGGTACTGGTCGACGAATCTGGCTGCCGCGCGGAAATGACCGCCCGTCACCGCGAGAATCGTGAAGCTCTCGGCGCTTAGTTTGTTGAACATGGCCATCGCGGCCGCGCGCTCTTCCAGGTCGATCTGCCTGGTACGCAGTTTGATCGCCATGGCCGAGGATATTTCCGTGATGGTCCAGTCGCTGATCGAGAGCAGCGCTGGATCCTGCTCCGCCAGCCAGCGTTGCGCCGGCGGCGTCATCGCCTCATTGGAAAGCGCCGCGACGATCAGCGATGTATCGATATAGAGCATCAATAGCGATCGCCGTCGCGCATCGACCGCACCAGATCGACCGCACTCCCGGCCTGTGGCGACATGGTCGCCGTGAGTGCGTTCAGCAACGCGGCGTCGATCGGTTTGCGCGATCTGACAATGGCCGTAAGTCGCGCGACCGGCCTGCCGCGCCGGGTAATATCGATTGAATCCCCCGCTTCGACGCGATCGACGAGTTCGCTCAAATGCGCCTTGGCATCCGCCAGACTAATCGAGTCCATATGTCGCTCCTGACCAACTAGATGGTCATATAGCGTTTAGCCTCCGATAGTTCCATGCTCATCTCGTCATTTCCTGTTTGACGAGCGTCCAACAACTAGAGACAATTGCCGGCGACGAGCGGGAGGGAATGATGGCGTACAGGCTGATCGCGCGCATCCTAGGGATGGCGGCCCTGATAACGGCATCGTCACCCCTATTGGCGGAAACCCTCTACGTTCGCGCCGGAAAACTGGTCGACACCGAAAAGAGCGTGGTCCTCACTGACCGGCTGATCCGCATCGACGATGGCCGCGTCACCGCCGTGACGCCCTGGGCGCCGCCGCCGCCGGGCACGCCATTGACTGACTGGAGCGCGTTCACCGTTCTCCCCGGCCTGATCGACATGCACACGCATCTCGTCGACACCGAACAATCGGCCAATGTCGCCGAGCCGCTGCTCCATTCGGGCGCCGACATCGCGCTGCTCGGCGCGAAACATGCGCGCGACACGCTCGGCGCCGGCTTCACCAGCGTCCGTGACGTCGGCACTTTCCGCGCGTTCGGCGACGTGTCGCTGCGCAACGCGATCGATACCGGGCTGGTGGACGGCCCGCGCATGAGTGTGGCCGGCGCCTATCTCACCGTGCCGGGCGGCGGCGGCGAAGTCACCGGCATGGCGCCGGATGTCGAGGTTCCCGCGATCATGCGCATGGGCGTGGTCACCGGTCCTGCCGACATGACGGTCAAGGCCCGCCGCCTGTTCCAGGGTGGAGCCGATTTCCTGAAGCTGATCGCGACCGGCGCGGTGCTCGCCGCCGGTACCGAGCCCGGTGCGCCCGAACTGACCGAGGAGGAAATGCGCGCCGCCGTCGCCGAGGCCGCCCGCAACCATAGCTACGCCACCGCGCACGCGCACGGCGCCGAGGGCATCAAGCTGGCGATCCGCGCCGGTGTCCGCTCGATCGAACATGCCTCGCTGATCGACGACGAAGGCATCGCGCTGGCCAAGGCGAAGGGCGTCTGGCTGGTGATGGACATCTATAATGGCGACTTTATCGATCAGGTCGGCAAGCGCGACGGCTGGCCCGCCGAGATCTTGCGCAAGAACACCGAGACCACCGACGCCCAGCGCGAGGGTTTCCGCAAGGCAGTCCGCGCCGGTGTGAAGATCGCCTATGGCACGGACGCCGGCGTCTATCCGCACGGCCTGAACGCACGGCAATTCCGCTACATGGTCCGCTTCGGCATGACCCCGATGCAGGCGATCCAGTCCGCGACGACCAGCGCCGCCGCGCTGATGGGCAAGTCGGCCGATGTCGGCGCGGTCTCGCCCGGCCATTATGCCGATCTGATCGCGGTGGCAGCCGATCCGCTCGCCGATATCGGCGCGCTCGAAAAGGTCGATCACGTCATGAAGGGCGGCAGACTGGTCCGCTAACCGTTTCGGCGCCGTTCAGAAGCGGCCCGATACCCCGCGTCCGGGTCGAATCACGGGGCGGATTGATGGCGCGTTTGATGTGGTGGGGTGCGGGCGTCCTGGCCGCGGCGATCATAGCGAGCCCCGCGCTCGCCAAGGATTACGAGCCCGTCACCTGCGCCGCGCACCAGGTCTGGCAGGGCCGCCCTCTTCACGCGGCTGTCACGCCCGCATTCGAAGGCACCGTTCCCGAAACCCCGCTCGCGCCCGCCACCACCGCGCAACTCGACCGCCTGTTCGATACCATGCGCACCGCCGCCAGGGCCCAGGCGCTCGGCATCGCGGTCGGGCGCACAGGGGAGGGGCTCTGGACCCGCATCGAGGCGCCCGCCGGAAAGCGACTCTGGTGGGCCAGTACCGGCAAGGCCTTTGTCGCGGTGGTCGTCCTCCAGCTTGTCGAGGAGGGCAAGCTCTCGCTCGACGATCCCGCCTCGCGCTGGATCAAGGGCGTGCCGAACGGTGATGTCGTCACCGTGCGCGACCTGCTCGCTCACACCGGCGGCCTGTTCAGCGCCAATGAGGATCTGCGCGTCCACGCCAGACCGCATTATCTGCCGCCGGAAGAAATGCTGACGATCCTCCGCCGCCACGGCGCGATGTTCTGCCCGGGCGCCAACTGGCGCTATTCCAACAGCGGCTATGATCTGCTCGCGGTTATCGTCGAAGCGGTCGATCACCGCCCACTGCCTGATGCGATCGATGCACGCATCGTGAAGCCGCTCGGTCTCGCCTCGATCATCGCCCTGCGCCCCGGCCAGCCTGCGCCGAACGTCGCCCCGCCGATGCTGTCAAGCGGCGATCCGATCGATCCCTCAAGCGCTGGCGCGGGTGGTCCGATCGCCGGCGACCCGGCCGACATGGTCCGCTTCTGGAGCGCGCTGCTGCAAGGCAGGCTGCTTCGCGCCGATACGGTGCAGCAGATGTTCGGCGAGCTTTATCCGATGTTCGATCCCGGCACCTGGTACGGCCTCGGCGTCATGGTGCTCGACGTTACCGATGGCGGCCGTGCCGACATGTGGCTCGGCCATGCCGGCGGCGCTCCGGGCGTCAGCGCGATGCTCGCCTGGTCGCCCGCGGACAAGACGATCGTCGCTGTCGCGCTGACCGGAGACGGCCCTGCCGCCGCCGTGACGAACGGCGTGCTCAAGGCGCTGAGAACCGCCCCGGTGACACCAGCGCCCTGAGCGCTAATGCATTAGCATTGACTAATCAATTAGTGCAAGCTAATGATTTTCCCATGCTCGAAGCCGCCGCCATCACCACCGTCATGCGTACCCTTGCCGACCCCACAAGGCGCGGCATCTTCGAGCGCGTCGTCAACGCCAAAGAGATCACCGTTGCCGAACTGACCAGGGGAAGCGGCGTCACCCAGGGCGCCATTTCCCAGCACCTCAAGTCGCTCAAACAGGCGGGTCTCGTCGCCGAGCGGCCCGAGGGGCGCAACGTCCATTACCGCGCCACACCCGATGGCCTCGCGCCGTTGGTCGACTGGATGGACCATTACGGCGTCTTCTGGCGCGACCGCTTCGCCGACCTCCGCTCCCTGCTCAAGGAAATCGATCCATGAACCAGCTTGCCCAGACGAACCCGGAATCGACAGCCGAAACCTGCGACATCGTCGTCGACGAGGTGTTTCCTCATGCCCCCGAAACGATCTGGAAGACGCTGACCGACGGCCCGGTCATGGGACGCTGGCTGATGGCGCCGACCGGGTTTCAGCCTGTGGAGGGCACCAGCTTCACCTTCCAGACCACGCCCGCCGGCGAATGGGACGGCGTGATCCGCTGTCAGGTGCTGGAGGTAGTGGAGAACCGGCGCCTCGCCTTCGCCTGGAAGGGCGGGCACGAAGGTAACACGGGCTATGGTTCGCCGCTCGACACGGTCGTCACCTGGACGCTCTCGCCAGCCGAAGGCGGCACCCGCGTCCGCATGGTCCATTCGGGCTTCGTGCTGCCGACGAACGAAAGCGCCTTCTCCAAGATGAGCCAGGGCTGGAAGAAGGTCGTGCCCAACATGGTTCAGGTCGCCGGTGAGCTCGACTCGTAAAAGGCGCGATCACGCCCCCAACCCTCTGCAGAACGAGAGAGAGAGAGAGAGAGAGAGAGAGAGAGAGAGAGAAAATGAGCGAGCCCTATACCGGGGGATGCGCGTGCGGCGCCATCCGTTACGAGATCGCCGCCGAACCGATCTTCCAGAACCATTGCCAATGCCGGGATTGCCAGCACAAGAGCGGCACCGGCCACGGTTCCTATCTCACCTTCCCGCAGCGCGCTGACGTGGCCTTGAAGGGCGATGCCACGCATTGGGGCATCGTCGCCGACAGCGGCAATGCGAAGACGCACGGTTTCTGCGCTACCTGCGGATCGCCGGTGTATCTGACCTTCAGCGCCATGCCCGATCTGTTCACTATCCATGCCACCGGCCTGGACGATCCGGGCCGCTTCCAACCCCAGGCCGTGACCTATGCAGCGCGCGCTCTTGCCTGGGACCTGCTCGATCCGGCGCTTGTGGCGTTTGCCGGGATGCCGCCGAAGCCGGGCGAGCGCTGAAAGCCCTTCGGAAGGGATTGCTTGGTTAGATGGCGGCCCCACCATGGTTCTTCCCCGGCGGAGGCCGGGGTCCAGTTGGGGGACCGTTAAAATGGGCGCTTCGCCCGTTCTCTTCCATTCCCAACTGGACCCCGGCCTCCGCCGGGGAAGGCTACATGCGAAACAGCGAACCGCGGTGCATCTTGCCGATTACCCAAACCGATAGGGATCAAAACACCCGGCATCCGCATCGGCCGTCCCGCCAAGCGCCGCCGCGATCAGCTCCGCCCCCAGCGCGGCAAAGCTCACCCCGTTTCCGCCGAACCCGCTCGCCAGCCACAGGCCGTCATGGTTGCGCGCGGCGCCGATCGCCGGCAGCCCGTCCGGCGACGACCCGAACGCTGCCGACCACACGCAATCCACCGTTACGTCCTCGACCGCGATCATCGCCGCCAGTTTCGCGCGGATCGTACCGCCCTTGGCCTCGATCAGAGCATCGCGTTGGCGCGCATCGTCGAAATCCTCGTCCTCGCCGCCGGCGATCACCCGCCCATCGGCCGTTGCCCGCGTGTAGAGATAGGGCGAGGACGCTTCCCAGATCATCGCATTCTCCCGCCATAGCGGTGCATGCCCCGGCGGGGTCGCGATGGCGTAGCTCGACCCGACCGTGAAGGCAGCGGGCAGGAACCAGCTCGCACGTTCATAGCCCGGCGCCAGGATAACCTGCCGCGCTTCGATCCGCCGCCCGTCCGCTTCATGCAACACGGATCCGTTGCCTGCCTGCTCGATGCGCGTCACGTCGAACGGAAAACAGGCCATAGCGCCTTGCGTCCGGGCTCGCGCGAGCAACCCGAGCGTCAGCCGAACCGGATCGACCTCATAGCTCCCCGCCGAAATCAGCGCCGCCCGCGGCGCGATATCGAACCGGGCCGCCACCGCCGCTGCGTCCAGATACTCGGACGGCAAGCCCGCTTCGCGCCGCGCCACACCCTCGGCCTTCAGTGCTTCTTCGTCGAGCAAGGTCCCCGCCAGATACAGCTCCGGCCGGTCGATCCGCCCGCACTCGATCCCCGCATCATCGATATGCGCTGCCAGCCGCTCCACCGCCGCGAACACCCGCCGCCAGCGCCGCGCTGCTTCCGCCGCACCGATGGTCCCGGCCAGCCGGATCAGCGGCACATCGGCGGCCCACATCACCAGCGCGGTGGAGGCGGCCGTGCTGCCATGCGCTGGCGGGCGGCGATCGAGCAGCAGCACACGCCGGCCCTCGCCGGACAGCCGTTCCGCCAGCATCGCCCCCATCACGCCCGCGCCGACGATTGCGATATCGATCTCGCCCGAGGGAAGCTCATCGGAAATCAGCGTGTTGCCGGCGTCCGCCGCCCAGCACGCGCGGCCGCCGCGAAGATCCCGTCGCTCGGTCAGGTCCACCATGTTTCTCCGAAGATCGCACCGCTGGTTGGCGGCGGGAATTAGGCTGTCGGGATGTCCCGCCACCTGCTGAACCATCCAGCGGTGGATTGGCTCCGCGTCTGGGCGCCGTCGCGATCCGACACCGCGAAGGTGGATTCACGCGAAGACGCGAAGACGCGAAGGCGCGAAGGCGCAAAGAGAGAAGTAGACTTGGGCGGGCCGTCGCCCACATCGGCAGGGGCACAGTAAGGAGGATTCGCGCAGAGAGGCGCGGAGATATCGTGGACAGGCTGGTGGTCACTACCCGCCCGTGCGCCCCAGTCAGACGATCTCTGCGCCTCCGCGCCTCCGCGCGAACAAATAGGCGCGCCTCCAGCGGCGCGTTCCAGAATGTCGATCCGCCCCGACATACGCTTCGCGTCTTCGCGCCTTCGCGTGATCCGTTCTTCTTTTCCCGCAGCAGCGGCGCGGCCAGCAGATCAGGGAACCGGCGAACACGCATAGCGTGCCGGGCGTCGCGCGGGTCGGCACTCTGCATGAGTCTAACTATCTATAATAACATAATATTTATACTATGACCGCAACCCGAAAATGTCAGCGACCCTGCTGACATTTCCAACGTCCGGCCCCCGATTCAATCCAACGCGGAATGGCTTAGAGATACGACACCAAGGCCAAAGGCATCCCGGAAACCCGCGCGCGGCGAACCCGGCAAAAGGGGCAGCGACTCAAGGCAGCGCGATTCTCCGCACCGAGGTCGACTCAAACGGTTCACCCCTCGATCCGCGGGAAACCGAGACGAAAGAACAGGATTCGCACCGTGAGTACTCGCAACTACAGCTCCAACAAAATCCGATACCCCTCGCGGAATTCGGCGAGAATTCGTCAGGATGATCGCGCCGGCATGTTCGTCGGGTGTTTCTTGGTCCTCCAACACCGATTCTATCCTATAGTTGCGGCGCCGCGCAGGGCCGAAGTACCGTCCGATTCCGACCCCTTCGCAGGTGGGTCGCATAAATCGGAGATGACTTGCCGGTCCGGCGCCGACTCCAACACCATTACTTTGCAGCCCGCGAGCGTCGTTTTCCTCGATTCAAACGGTGCGCAAAGTCTCATAGACAGGGCGTGGCGGTGTACGGGCATCGCTTGTTTCTCATTGTTGCACCGGGGTTCTTGCCCCACCGATCTTGCGCAGCGCGCGCGGCTGGGCGAGAGCGCGTCCATGCCCGATCTGCCCGAAACCGCGCCGCGCGAGGCCATGCCCGACGATGCCGCCGCCGTCGTCGCTTTATGGGAAGCCTGTGGTCTTACCCGCCCCTGGAACGACCCTCACGCCGATTTCACTCAGGCGCTTGGCGGTTCCACCTCTACCGTGCTGGTGACGGGGCAGGGGCCTCTCTCCGGCTCGGTGATGATCGGCTTCGACGGACATCGCGGCTGGGTCTATTATCTCGCGGTCGGGCCCGACCATCGCCGCCACGGTCTCGGCCGCATTCTGATGGGTGCCGCAGAGGCCTGGCTTCGTGCCCGCGGCGCCCCCAAGATCCAGCTCATGGTACGCGACGACAATCAGGACGCGCTCGGTTTCTACGAAGCGCTCGGGCTCGAACGGCAAAAGGTCGTGACGCTCGGCAAATTCCTGAAGGATTGAACATGTTGCGTCGCTCCACGCGGTCGAGGACCGGGAGCGATCCCTGAGGTCTTTCGAGAGCATGAGGGTCGTGAGCCGCTGGCATATGCCGGTTCTGGCGGATAGGTGGCGGACGGCTTTCGGATGACGGGCGGGCGGGGCGAGTGCGGTGCGTGCTCGCTTTGGCCGCCGGGCGGAATGAAGATGATGTCCTTTGGGGGTGTGATGATTGACGATAACGCTCACGGCGAGGGGCTGGCAGGCGCGGGCCCGTACGCCCATGCTCGATCGATAAAGTCCCTGGATGAATGCTATTTTTATCATACGATGGATGTGCCGGGCTATGGCACCATCAACGGTGAATGGGATCTGCGTGGATCGATCGACGACTATCTTGGGCATTTTGATTTCTCGGGAAAGCGTGTCCTGGATGTGGGTGCCGCTTCGGGCATTCTGAGCTTTCACATCGAGAAGCAGGGTGCTGAGGTCGTGTCGTTCGATCTCTCCGAAAATTATGATTGGGACATTGTTCCATTTGCGGAAAATGACAATGATGCGGCGCGTAGCGAGCGTCGGAACCATCTTCGTAAAATCAATAATGGCTATTGGTTGTGCCATGAAGCCTTTGAGTCGAAGGCACGGATGGTAAATGGCGTCGTCTATGATATTCCCGCGTCGATCGGCTCTGTGGATGTGTCGGTCTTCGGCAGCATACTTCTCCATTTGAGAGACCCGTTTCTCGCGTTGCAGAATGCTGCAAGCCTGACCCGCGAGACTATTATAGTTGCCGATCTCTCTCCCTTTGGGAGGTTCGCCAGCAACTTCAAAAGAAATCCGCGGTTTATGCCGCGCAGCCTGAAGCCAAAGGGTATAAGCGACGGCTGGTTCCGGTTGCCTCCCCTGCTTGTGCAGGAATATCTGGGCATCCTGGGTTTTAAGAATTGCTCGGTGTCGTGGAGCAATTTCAAATACGGAGATCGTATTCGGCCCATCTATACGATCATTGCGCGTAGATGAGTGCGATTGGCGCTTGATTGGCGCAAGAGCTGAAGGATCAAGATGACTGTAACCATTTATGGCATCCGTGCGTGTGACACGATGAAGAAGGCCTGGACCTGGCTCGACGCGCACGGCATCGCCTATGACTTCCATGATTACAAAAAGGCCGGCATCGATGAGGCCACGCTGCGCGGCTGGGCAGGGCAGGTCGGGTGGGAAGTGCTGCTCAACCGCGCCGGCACGACCTTCCGCGCGCTGCCCGATGCCGACAAGGCCGATATCGGCGAGAACAAGGCGATCGCGCTGATGCTGGCCAGTCCTTCGATGATCAAGCGGCCCGTGCTCGATACCGGTGGCAAGCTCCTGGTCGGCTTCAAGCCGGACCTCTATGATGCGGCAGGGCTTGGATAATCCGGGAGACACTCAATGCCGACCGCATGCTGGAACGGGGCCGTCATCGCTGAATCCGACGACACGGTGGTGGTCGAGGGCAATCACTATTTCCCGCCCGATAGCGTCAACGCCGATCTGCTCGAGGCCAGCCCTTCGCACACCACCTGCCCATGGAAGGGACAGGCGCATTACAAGTCGATCGTGGTGGACGGAAAGCGCAATCCGGACGCGGTCTGGTTCTATCCCGATCCGTTGCCCGCCGCCGCTGAAATCAAGGGCCGCTTCGCCTTTTGGAAGGGCGTCCAGATCCGCTGAAAAGCTAGGTCCGATTCGGCGCTAAACATTGCCTTTCTCCCTCGAAAGGCGCAGATTCTCCCTCTCACCATTGGAGGGGAGAAGGTCATGACAGAGGACGGCGACCAGCCACCTGTTTGGTACTATGTCGTTGGCGGCGCGCTGGCGCTGTGGAGCGCGCTCGGCTGCTATGCCTGCTATATGCAGTTCATTCACGGGGCTGAAGCGATGGGCCCCGCGACTGACTATGATCTCAAGCTCTACGCAAGCCTGCCCGCCTGGTACAATGTCGTGTTCGCGCTTGCGGTGCTCACCGGCCTGCTCGGCGCGATCGGCCTGCTGATGCGCTCGCGCGCGGTGCGCATTCTCTTCATCGTCTCGCTCGTCGCGGCGGTCATCCAGTTCGGCTATCTCTTCCTCGCGACGGACATCATCGCGGTGAAGGGCGCGGGGACGGTGCTGCCCTTCCCGATCCTGATCATCGTCATCGGAATCTTCTCGATCTGGTTCGCCGGCGTCGCGAAGAAGCGGGAATATCTGCGCCCCTGAGGGCAATATCGGTGGGAGGACGTCACTCCTCCCACTGGAACACCTCGTCGAGCGGCTTGCCGAACACCCGCGCGATGCGGAACGCCGCCTCGAGCGACGGAGAATATTTGCCCGCTTCGATCGCGGCGATCGTCTGCCGCGTCATCCCGATCCGCGCGCCGAGATCGGCCTGAGTCATCTCGCCGGCCATGAAGCGCAACGTGCGGATCTGGTTCACGATCGGGGTGCTGGCCATGCCTCAGCTCCCCCGGCGATACAGGAACAATAGCGTGCCGGCGCGCACCAGTTCGGCGAGGACTAGCGCCAGGAGCAGCGCGTTGCTGATCACGATCGGCACCAGCGTGACGGGCTTGCCGTTCAGCCAGGCCGGTGCGGTCGCCATGGTCAGCGGCGCGACCACGGTGAGTGTCGCGACCAGCGCGCTTAGCGTGACGAAGGCCGGGCGATAGGCGAGCAGCGCGAATTCCCGCTCGCGGTCGTCCGCCGGCGCGCTCGCTTCCTTTGGCGACAGGATGGCGAGTATGATCGCGGCCACGATCTGCACGACGGTCAGCGCGACCACCGCGAAGATGAAATGGCCCACCTCCTCGCCGACATCGAAACTCGGTCCCTCCAGTGCCCGGACGAACCCCAGGAAATACCAGCCCCAGATCACGATCGTCGCCGCGACCGACCCCCACATCATCTTTTCCCGAAACGCCATAACGGCCTCCAACGTCAACTTTATGCGACTCAATGTAAAATATATCTAACATTGAGTCAAGTGATGGGAACATTGCCGCATTCTGGATGCCCGCTGTGGCTGGCGTCCCATCGGCGGCGGCGCTAACAGCGGGGCCATGTCCACGACCTTCACGATCGACACCTCGACCAGCCGCGCGAATCCCACGCCGGCGCCGATGAAGCGGCTCACCATTCCGGCCCTGCGCAAGGCCAAGGGCGGCACGCCGCTGGTGATGCTGACGGCCTATACCGTCCGCACCGCGCAGCTGCTCGATCCGCATTGCGATCTGCTGCTGGTCGGAGACAGCCTCGGCCAGGTCGTCTACGGCCTGCCCTCGACGGTGCCGGTCACGCTGGAGATGATGGCTGCGCACGGCGCCGCGGTGGTGCGGGGCAGCTATCATGCGGTCGTGATCATCGACATGCCGTTCGGCAGCTATGAGGCCTCGCCCGAAAAGGCGTTCGAGAGCGCGGCCTGGCTGCTCAAGCAGACCGGCGCGGCCGGTGTGAAGATGGAAGGCGGCGAGGCGATGGCACCGACCGTCCGCTTCCTCGTCGAGCGCGGCATCCCGGTGATGGGTCATGTCGGCCTCACACCGCAGGCGGTCAACGTGCTCGGCGGCTATGGCGCGCGCGGCCGCACGCCCGAGGAAGCGGCGAAGATCGTTGCCGATGCCGTCGCGGTGGCCGATGCCGGCGCTTTCTCGATCGTCATCGAGGGCGTGGTCGAGCCGATCGCGATCGAGATCACCCGGAAAATCGCCTGCCCGACCATCGGCATCGGCGCCTCGGCCGAATGCGACGGGCAGGTGCTCGTGGCGGAGGACATGCTCGGCCTGTTCGAGCGCACGGCACGCTTCGTGAAGAAGTTCGACGACATGGCTGGCCGTATTTCCGCCGCGGTTGAAACCTATGCGGCGGACGTCCGATCCCGCGCGTTTCCGGGTCCGGAGCAGACCTACGCCCCCAAGGATTGATCCCTTCCGTTTGTGCGCGGCCATCGCTAAGGTCCGCGCCTTTCCAGCCTTCGCCACATGGAGCATCCCTTGGCCGTTACGCCGAATACCGACGAAGCATTCCTGCGTGAGGTCGATGAGGAACTTCGCCGCGATCAGCTCGCGAGCATGTGGACGCGCTTTGGCCGCTGGCTGATCGTCGCGATCATCGCCGGCCTCGCGGCGTTCGGCGGCTTCCTCTATTGGCAGCATCACAGCGGCGAGGTCGCGGGCGAGCAGGGCGAGAAGCTTCAGGCCGTCTATGACGATCTGGCCGTGCAGAAGATCGGCACCGCCGAGAAGGGCCTGGTCGAGCTCGCCGGGTCGAAGATCGCCGGCTACCGCGCGATGGCGCTGTTCACCCAGGCCGACCTGCTGCTGCAGAAGGAAGACCTGAAGGGTGCCGCCGCCAAGTTCGCCGCGGTCGCGGGCGACAGTTCGATCGGCCAGCCGCTGCGCGACCTGGCGCTGATCCGCCAGACCTCCGCTGAATTCGATACGTTGAAGCCCGATGTCGTCGTCAACCGGCTGAAGCCGCTTGCGGTGAAGGGTAATCCCTGGTTCGGCAGCGCGGGCGAGCTCGTCGGTGCCGCCTATCTCCAAATGAACAAGCCCGATCTCGCGGCACCGCTCTTCGGGCAGATCGCCCGGGACGAGACGGTGCCAGATACGATCCGTCAACGCGCGGTTCAGCTCGCGGGCACCATGGGCGTCGACGCGGTCGGCCCGGTTGAGGAAAAGAAAGCGCAATGATGTACAAGAACCGGGTGCTGCTGGCCGGCGCCGCGCTCCTCGCGCTCAGTGGCTGCGGCATTTTCAAGGGCGGCGGCAAGAAGACTCCGGTGCTGGGTGATCGCGTGCCGATCCTCATGTCCGAGAGCGAAGTCACCTCCGACAAGAGCCTGGCGGACGTGCAGGTGCTTCTCCCCGCGCCAGAGGCCAATGACAGCTGGGCGCAGCCAGGCGGCAATGCCTCCAAGTCGATGGGGCAGCTTGCGCTCGGCGCCACGCTGTCGCGTGCATGGAGCGCTTCGATCGATGGCGGTTCCAACCGCCAGCGGCTCGCCGCGCCACCGGTCGTTGCCGGCGGCCGGCTTTATGCGATGGACGTGGACGCCAATGTCCATGCCTTCACCGCGGATACCGGCGCAAAGGTCTGGACCACCAATATCGCCAAGACCGACAAGAAGACCCAAAGCGCGCGTTTCGGCGGCGGTGTCAGCTTCGATGACGGCAAGGTCTATGCGACGGATGGTCTCGGCGACGTGGTGGCACTCGACGCCGCGACCGGCGCCGAGCTGTGGCGCGCCAAGCCGGGCGGCCCGCTGCGCGGCTCACCGACCATCGACAACGACAATCTCTATGTGCTGAGCCAGGACAATCAGCTGTTCGCGCTGACCAAGACCGACGGCAAGGTCGTCTGGACTCAGTCCGGCTCGCTTGAGACTCAGGGCGTGTTCGGCGTCGCGGCGCCCGCGATGGGGCAGGGCACGGTCATTGCCGGTTTCTCCTCCGGCGAACTGAACGCCTATCGCTACGAGAATGGCCGCACCCTGTGGCAGGACGCGCTGTCGCGTTCGACCATCTCCACCTCGGTGTCGTCGCTTGCCGATATCGACGCGTCGCCGGTCATCGACCGCGGCCTCGTCTTCGCCGTCGGCCAGGGTGGGCGCATGGTCGCGCTGGAAATCGTCTCGGGCCAGCGCATCTGGGAACAGAATTTCGCCGGCATCTCGACCCCCTGGGTCGCGGGTGAATGGCTGTTCATCGTCACGGACGATGCCCGGCTGGTCTGCCTCGCCCGCGCGACCGGCAAGGTCCGCTGGATCCAGCAGCTCCGCCATTATGGCAGCGAGAAGAAAAAGAAGAATCCGGTCACCTGGTATGGCCCGGTTCTCGCCGGCAACCGCCTGATCCTGACCAACTCGCGCGGCGAAATCCTGTCGGCCTCGCCCGACACGGGCGAACCCGGCGCGGTAATCGAGGGCGGCAAATCCTACAGCCTGCCGCCGATCGTGGCGAATTCCACGCTCTATGTGCTCGATCAGAAGGGCCGGATCTCGGCGTATCGCTGATCGACGGCGACCGCTTCGTGACCCCGGTACGACTCCGGGGTGACGAATGCGGCGCGGCACGCTAAGGCGCGCCATGCCCAATCTTCCCGTGGTCGCGATCATCGGCCGGCCCAACGTCGGCAAATCGACTCTGTTCAACCGTCTCGTCGGCAAGAAGCTTGCGCTCGTCGACGACCGCCCAGGCGTGACCCGCGACCGCCGGGAGGGTGATGCAACCCTCGTCGGCATGGAATTCCGTGTCATCGACACCGCTGGCTATGAGGACCAGGACGCCGCTTCGCTGCCCGGCCGCATGCGCGCGCAGACCGAAGCCGCCGTCGCCCAGGCCGATGTTGCTCTGTTCCTGATCGACGCCCGTGTCGGCCTTGTCCCGCTCGACGAAGAGATCGCCCGCTGGCTGCGCGGATCGAAAACCCCGGTCATCCTGGTCGCGAACAAGGCCGAAGGCCGCGCCGGCGAAAACGGTATCCTCGAATCGCTGTCGCTCGGCTTCGGGGATCCGGTCGCGCTCTCCGCCGAGCATGGTGAGGGCATGGTCGAGTTGTTCGAGGCACTGCTGCCGCACGTCGAGCCCGAGGAGGACGCGGAAGCGGTAGCCGAGGAGATTGATGAGGAGAGCCTCGACGCGCCGCTGAAGCTCGCCATTATCGGCCGCCCCAATGCCGGCAAATCGACGCTGATCAACCGCATGCTCGGCGAGGAGCGGCTGATTACTGGTCCCGAGGCCGGGATCACCCGCGATTCGATCGCGATCGACTGGACCTGGCACGATCCGGAAGGCGAGGCCCGGGCCGTTCGGTTGATCGACACGGCGGGCATGCGCAAGCGCGCCAATGTGCAGGACAAGCTGGAAAAACTGTCGGTCGCCGACGCGCTTCACGCGATCGACTTCGCCGAAGTGGTCGTGCTGCTGCTCGATGCGACTCGCGGGCTCGAGGCGCAGGACCTGCGCATCGCCGACGCGGCGCTGCAGGAGGGGCGTGCGCTGGTCGTCGCGATCAACAAATGGGACGTGGCGGAAAATGCCAGCAGCCTGTTCAACGGCATCCGCGGCGCCCTGGAGGAAGGGCTTTCGCAGGTGAAGGGCATCCCGGTGCTGACGGTGTCTGCGGCGACCGGCAAGGGCATCGATACCTTGCTCAAGGTGGCGTTCGAGACGCGGGAAGCCTGGTCGCGCCGTATCGGCACGGGCGAGCTCAACCGCTGGTTCGAAAAGGCGATCGAGGCCAATCCGCCGCCCGCGCCGGGCGGCAAGCGCATCAAACTACGCTACCTGACCCAGGCCAAGACGCGCCCGCCCGGTTTTGTCCTGTTCGGTACCCGCGTCGATCAATTGCCGACGAGCTATCAGCGGTATCTGATCAACGGCATCCGGCGCGACCTCGGATTCGGTGCGGTGCCGGTCCGGCTGACGCTGCGCGCGCCCAAGAATCCGTTCGACCGGTAAAGGCCGTTTGAACGGTGTCGGTGCGACTGCCGGCACGCCCGTCAACGCATCCTTTACCCCGTTTGCATAAGAGCGGGGCATGTCTTCGCGGCCTTGCGGCCCGAAGTGGGAGATTGCGGTGTCGCTCGACGATCCTCGCCTGGTCGACTGGATGGTGTTTTCGCGGGCTCGGAACGAGCTTGGTGCCGGCTTCGTGCGGATTTTGGGCTATTTTCGGGAAGACGGCGTGAAGTCGGTCGGAGCGATCGAGACTGCCATGCGGTCTCGCAACGCCGCCGCGATGGTCCTGCCCGCCCACACGCTGAAGGGCGAGTCCCGGCAGTTCGGCGCAGAGCCGCTCGGCGCGCTGGCGGAGAGGATCGAGACGATCGCGCGCGATTGCGTCGAGAATCGCGATACGCCCGATGAGGCGCTGCAGTCGGTGGTCGAACTCCGGCCGCTGTTCGACAAGACCCTCGAACTGCTCGAGCGCGAATCGAACCCGCTTGTCGCACGCCGGCCGGTCTTCGGCCGCCGCGCGCTGTAACGGCTTAGGTTCTCAGTCGTTCGATCGCCTGGGCAAGGGCGACATAGAGCTTGCCCATATCGGACGACAGCAAGGTCACACCCAGCGGGGACCCATCGCGCTGGACCAGGATCGCGCGCAGCATCGCCTCGAAATCATGAATGTAGCGGTTCACCTGCTCGCGAAAGGCCATGTCCGCCTCATAGAGACGGCTGATCTCCCGCGTCTCGCCGCTATCGAGCAGCCGCACCGCCCGCCGCGTGAAGATACCGCGATCGCCCTTGAGATAGGCCGACCATGCGCTGTCCGACACTTCGGCGGAGAAGGCCTTGGTGATGTCTATCGACGCGGAGTTGAGCGATTCGATCAGCAGCGACACCCGGCGGGCGAAGCTGTCCTTGTCGGCATCCTCGCGTTCGATCCGAGCTTCCTCGATCCGGCTTTCCACCGTGGCAGTCGACTCGGCGATCGCCAGCATCTGGCGAGTCAGTCGCTCGGACGTGCGTTGGGCCGACTCGGCTGCCGCGTCGCCGGCGTCGATGATCGCGGCGATCTGCTGATCCAGGGCCATGGAGGATGCGCGCCGCATTGCCTCGACGCTGGCATTTTCCAGCGCCATCGCCGCTTCGGGAATGACCGAAGCGAGCGTCTCGCGGGCGCGATCCGCCGCGGCGCTGGCGGTGTCGCGGACTCGCAGCAGCGCTTCGACCAGGCGCGGCGCGGCCTCGTCGGCGAAGCGATGGGTCTGGCCGATCGTCTCCTCGACCATTTCGCCGAGCGCATTCGCCCTGGCGCGGCCGCTGGCGAGCGTCTCGATCAGCGTGTTGGACAGCGTGTCGATCGTGTCGCGCTGCGTGGCGATGGCCTGGGCAATTGCCGCGACCGCTTCATGCGTGTTTTCGGCGGCGGTGACGAGCGCCAGCAATTCCGGCGTCGCATCGCCGACCATGCGCCGGCTGTCGGAAATCCGCGCATCGAGCCGCGCCAGGGCGCCGGGCAATGTCTCGTCGATCTCGCGCGCCGCCGCATCGAGCGCCGTCAGCAACCGCTCGGTCGTGCCGATCGCCGTGGTCGCGATCGCATCGCCAGTCTTCAGCGCAGCGGTCATCGCATCGGCCGATCCGCCGAGCGCGCCGATCGAGGCGGAAAGATGCTCGGTCCGGTCGACGCCCTGCGCGTGAAGCGCGTCGAGCTGGCGGGAGACCCGCGTCAGCCCGGTGTCGAGTTCGCCAATCACCATCTCGCTGGCGACGCGCTGCTCGCCCAGACGGGCCGCGATCCGGTCGATGATCTGTTCGATCGTGCCGATGCGCGCCGCGAGCGCCTCGACACTGTCCCGGCTGGCACGGTCAAGCGCTGCCTGGTTGGTGCCGAGCATCGCCAGCATCGCCTCGCCCTGCGCGGCAATACCCTTGCGCGCTTCGTCCACCGCTCCCGCGGTGCGGCCGAGTAGCCCGTCGACCGCAGCTGACATGTCACCGGTGACTGCCTCGAGGCGCGCGCCAGCCGTCTCGCTGGTCGCTTCCATGCGAGTGATGTGTGCGCCAAGCCTCTGCGCCGCGCCGCCCGCGACGGCGTCTGCTTCCCGCCCCCGTTCGGCCAGGGCGACCAGTTGGGCGTCGAGCGCACTGGCATGGCGGCCCGCGGAGATTCCCGTCTGCTCGAGCAGCCTGGTCAGGTCCTCGGTTTCGTCATGCGCCTTGGGCAGGGTGGCGAGCAAGATGGCGAGGCTTTTTTCCGCGGCGGCGGCGGCGGCGGCCAGCTTGCGCGCCTGAGCGTCAGCCAGATCGACCTGCTCGGCAATGCCGGTCCCGATGCCGGTCAGCTTTGCGGCCGCGCCGTCGCCGATCGCCATCAGGCTGGAGGATTGCTCGGCGAGCCTGGTCCGGTTCGCGTCGATCGCGTTGCACAAGGCCGCGACCGTGCGTTCCAGGCTGGCCGCCTCGGCGCGCATGGCTTCGGCGGTACGGCCGAAGCGCCGCGCCTCGGCGGTGCTGGTCCGGAGCGCCAGCAACATCAGGATGCCGATCAGCGCCGGGGGCACGCACAAGGCCGCGATGAAACCGGTCAGCTCGATCGGCAATGCGCGCTGCAGGCTCGGCCACGCCAGCCACAGCATGCCTGCGATCCAGCCGAGCGAGACGAGAATGCCGAGCGTGGGAACGATCCACCGTACGCGCTGCGGCGCCGGCTCGTCGTCATAGTCATCGATATACTGGTGCGGCTCGACCGTTTCGACCGTGGCAGGGTCCGGTGACGCCGCAGCTTCAGCAGGCGCTTTGGGACCGGTACCTGGTCGAAGATCGATGATGCGCGAACCCCCGTTCATATCAGCTGTTTATCACGATTTCTGCCTGCGGAAAGAGAATAGCGAAACCTTGTCTTAAGCGCTTCTGCGTAGAAACACAGGCATGGCGTACGATCCTGGTGCAATCGATGCGACTCTGGCGGCCGCGGTGGGCGACGAGCCCCAGCTGATCGCTGAGCTTCGCGAAGCCTTTCTCGACGGTGTCCGGCGCGGTCTCGACACCCTCCAGAGCGCCGAAGGTGATGACGAATGGCGGCGTGCTGCGGCACGTCTCAAGGGCCTCGCCGCGAGCTTCGGCGCCATTGCCCTGATGGACATCGCGTCCGAGGCGACCGAGGCGCGCGCGCCGGACGAAGGCCTGCTTCGTCGCCTGCGCCAGGCGGCGAAATGCCTCTGAATATCGTCACCTTTGCCAATGGCGATGGTTCAGCCTAACAGCTCAGCATGTTGGCCGGGCTGATTTTCGCGACCGAGGATGCCGTTGACCGGCCCGGTACGCTTGCCGCGACCTTGCCGTTCGGCGGGTTGACCCTGATCGAATTCCAGGCGCGGTTGCTCGTCGCGGCGGGCGCGTCGCAGCTCGTCCTCGTCATCGCCCGGCTTACGCCCGAGCTGCTCGGTGCGATCAACCGGATCGGACGGCGCGGCGCATCGGTCGATGCCGTTCGCACCGCCACCGAGGCGGCGGAGAAGCTGCACCCTCTGTCACGGGTGCTGGTCGTCGCCGATGGCGTGATGACGACCGGAGAGGTCGTGGCTTCGCTGGCTGCCGAACATGGGGACGCGTTGCTCGTCATCGACGACCAGGGTAGTGGCGCACCGTTCGAACGGGTCGGCGCGCTGACCGCCTGGGCCGGCATGGCGCTGCTCGATGCGAAACGGATCGCCGAGGTCGCGGCGATGCCGAAGGACTATGATTTCCAGTCGACCCTGCTCCGTGTCGCGGCACAGGCTGGTCCGGCACAGATTCGCCTGCCGGCCGGTGCCGCAGGTGAAGCGCATGGCATCGAACGCGATTCGCGCCGGTTGGCGGAACGCGGCAAGGTGATCCTGTCGGCGCTGACGCCCGCTCCGACGCGCTGGGCCGACCGGTTCGTGCTGGCACCGCTGGCGCGCTTCGCCCTGCCGCATATGGTAGCGCGGAATATTTCCAGCATCGCCGTTACTGCTCTGGCGTTAACTCTGGCGGTCGCCGGATTCGCGGCGCTCTTTTTCGGATGGTCGATCGCCGGTTTGGGGCTGTCGATCGTCGCCCTGGTCGCGTTGGCGGTGGGGATGACCGCTTCGGCCTTGCGGGACGAGGCGATCCAGCTACGCGTTCAGCAAGGCGCGATGCTGGCGGTGCCGGCACTGTCTGCCCTGCTGCTGGGCCGGGGCTCGACCGCCGGTCTGATCGCGGCGAGCAGCGCGATCGTGGCGGCGGGGCTGGCCGAACGGGCCGGCAATGCGCGACTTCGCCGCCGCTGGTGGGCGAGCCCGGCCGCTTATCCGATGCTGATGCTTCCCCTGGTCGCGATCGGGCAACCGCTCGCTGCCCTCCTAGTCGCGGGAATCTGTGCCGTTGCGACACTGGGCGCCGCCATTGAGGGTCTTCGCGAAAAACCTTAGTGTCATATTAAGGATGTTTTCGTAGCAGGGGCGCATGTCGAGCGATGTTGGCGACATGGATGATGGCGCCCGTTGGGGGGCTGGCCAGCCGGCCGCGCGCGAGGCGGCAGTGGAGCTTTGCGCCGATGAAAGATTGGCGGTCGCAATCAACGATTTCTTCCTCCCCGCTGAAGCGCGGCTCGACGAACGATTGCGCTCGGCCCTGGCGGGTATGCTCGGCGCGCTCGTTACCACTGTCGAGAAATTGGTGGGCCATCATGCCGCCCGCCTGCTCGCCGCGCGTGGGGCGCCGGTGCTTTCCAAGGCGTTGGCCCATGGCGATCCGTTCGTTCTGGAGAGGCTCAGCGCATCGGGCCTGTTGCGCGATGCCGAGCTGATGCGTGAGCTGGTCGGCCGGGCGCGACAGGACGTGCTTGCCGCCGGCTTGCCCGTCACCGCGCCGGAGAACCACGGTGGCCTCAGCGTGCTCGCCCGCTTGGCCCAGGATCCCGACGGCGTGGTCGCCGCCGCGGCCATGGCACTGTTTGCCGCGGAGAACCGCCGTCATGGCGACGCCGTTACGACGTCGGCGCGTGCTGACCTTCCCGCCGGGCTGCACCATCGCCTGACATGGTGGACGGCGGCCGCGCTCCGCGCGCATTTCGCCGAAGCGGCGGGTGACGATCTCGCGATACTCGACCGCGCGCTGGTGGATGCTGCCACACGCAGCATCTCCTCTCATGATGAAGGCGGTCGGCTCGAAGTGGCGGCAATGCGCCTTGCCGCGGCCCTCGATACACGCGCCGACGAACGCGCCCGGCTGCTGATCGACGCCCTGCTGGACCGCCGCCTGTCATTGGTCGTGGCGCTGATCGGCCACGCGCTCGGCCTGAATTACACCGATGCGCGAGAGATACTGCTCGACCCAGGCGCCGACCGCCTGTGGCTGGTGTTGCGTGCCTTGGAGCTCGATCGGGAATCGATTGCGCGGATCGGGCTCGCGCTGAGCGAAGCCGATCCCCGCCGCGATATCGAGCGCTTCGCCGAACAGCTCGACGCGATCGCTGCCACATCATCGGCACATGCGCTGGCGGCGCTCGCGCCGTTGTTGCTGCCGCCCGATTATCGTGCCGCGCAGCGTGCGCTGGCGGCGGGGAGGGCACGGCCCTGCATGTGAGCGATCCGGTGCTGGCGCCCGTGCTTGGGATGGTCGATCGAGCCGGCCGGCTGGTCGAGGCCGACCAGCGGCTGATCGACCTCAACAGCCGCGCGGGCGGCGGGATCGGCCAGCCAGTCGCGATCCCCCAGATCGCGACGCTGGCGCGGCTCGCGCAGCGTCTCGGCATCCTCGTCTCGCGTGGCCTAATCGTCGCGGACGGTGACGACGATGTCGAGCTATGGGTCCGCGCTGAGCCCGAGGCGGCCGGCATGCGCCTGAGGATCACTGGCTGGCGCAGCCGGGCCGCCTGGCGTCCCGACACGATGCAGGTCGAGCGCGATGGCGATTTCCTGCGCAGTTCGGGCGAGTGGACATGGGAAACGGATTCGGCGCTGCGCATCACCTCCCTTCCAGTCAGCGCCGGGGTAAGGCACGGTTTCGATTCGGCGTCGATGCTCGGCCAGTCGTTGAGCCGCCTGTTCGCGTTCGACGATGATCGGGCGGAAGCGTTCCCGATTCTGGACGGTCCGGCGATGCGCCGCCGTCTCGATGATCAGCGTGCGACGATCCGCGCGACTGGCCGGCCGGTCCGGCTGTTGGCGGCGGCGCGCACGGACGTTGCCGGCGCCTTTGCCGGCTTCGTCGGCGCCGCGCACATGATCAAGGATGCACCGGCTGCCGTCCCGCACTCCGCGCAATTAGAGGATCTGACTGAAGCCCTTGCCGCGAGGCTTGACCGGGCGCTGCGCGGTCCGCTTGACCGCATCATCGCCAATGCCGACAGCATCAACGCCCGGTCGGATGGGCCGCTGCATCAGGATTATGCGACTTATGCGGCGGATATCGCGAGCGCGGGCCGACATCTGATGGGCCTGGTCGACGACCTGGTCGATCTGCGGGCGATCGAACATCCCGATTTTACCGTCGCGAAGGAAGCCCTCGATCTTGCCGACGTCGCGCGTCGGGCGGCGGCCCTGCTCGATGGGCGCGCGTCCGCGGCGCAGGTGCGCATCGACAAGCCGGCTCCGCAGGACATGCTGCCGGCGACGGGCGAGTTCCGCCGGGCGGTGCAGGTGCTGGTCAACCTTATCGGCAATGCGGTGCGCTATTCGCCGCGCGACGGCATGGTGCGGATTCGTGTCGAGCACGAGAACGGCATCGCCGCCGTGAGCGTGGCGGACCAGGGCAAGGGTATCGCAGTCGCGGACCAGGCCCGCATCTTCGAGAAGTTCGAACGGGTCGATTCACGCGAGGCTGGTGGTAGCGGGCTGGGGCTCTACATCGCCCGCAAGCTGGCGCGCGCCATGAGGGGTGACGTGACGGTCGACAGCGCGCCGGGGCAGGGCGCCCGGTTCGTCTTCACGCTACCCTATCGGGAATGATCGGGCGTCGCTGCTACCGCCGCCCGATCCGGATCAGCACGATGCCGACAACCGCCAGCAACGCGCCCCACAGCGCCCAGATGCGCTGATCGATCATGAAGCTGGACGCCGGCCACTGGATGTAGCCGGTGCCCTGGCCGATCCACAGCAGCCCCATCAGCAGCACGAGGATGCCGCCGATGGTGACTGCGGTGCGCATCACCGGCTCGCGACCGGCGTGTAATCGCGCTGCGTCGGGCCGGTATAGAGCTGACGCGGGCGACCGATCTTCTGCGCGGGATCGGAGATCATCTCGTTCCACTGCGCGACCCAGCCGACGGTGCGGGCAAGGGCGAAGAGCGCGGTGAACATCGTCGTCGGGAAGCCGATCGCCGACAGGATCACGCCCGAATAGAAATCGACGTTCGGGAACAGCTTCTTCTCGATGAAGTATGGATCGTTGAGCGCCATTTCCTCGAGGTGGAGCGCCACGTCGAACACCGGATCGTTGACGCCCAGCGCGCCGAGCACTTCGCGTACGGTCTGCTGCATCACCGTCGCGCGCGGATCGTAGTTCTTGTAGACGCGGTGGCCGAAGCCCATCAGGCGGAACGGATCGTTCTTGTCCTTGGCGCGCTCGATATAATGCGGGATGCGATCGACCGTGCCGATCTCGCGCAGCATGTTGAGCGCCGCCTCGTTGGCGCCGCCATGCGCCGGGCCCCACAGGCAGGCGATGCCGGCCGCGATGCAGGCGAACGGGTTCGCGCCCGACGAGCCGGCGAGGCGGACGGTCGAGGTCGACGCGTTCTGCTCATGATCGGCGTGCAGGATGAAGATGCGGTCGAGCGCCTTTTCCACCACCGGGTTCACCACATAGGGCTCGGCCGGGACGCCGAAGGTCATGCGCAGAAAGTTGCCGGTGTAGGACAGGCTGTTGTCCGGGTAGAGGAAGGGCTGGCCGACCGAATATTTATACGCCATCGCCGCGATCGTCGGCATCTTCGCGATCAGCCGGTGGCTGGCGATTATGCGCTGGTGCGGATCGGTGATGTCGGCCGAATCGTGATAGAAGGCGGACAGCGCGCCGACGATGCCGCACATGATCGCCATCGGATGCGCGTCGCGACGGAAGCCGCGATAGAAGGTCGCGAGCTGTTCGTGCAGCATGGTGTGGCGCGAGATCGTATAGCTGAAGCCTTCGAGCTCCTTCGCGTTCGGCAGTTCGCCGTTCAGGAGGAGATAGGACACTTCCATGAAGCTCGACTGCTCGGCGAGTTGGCCGATCGGATAACCGCGGTGGAGGAGCACGCCCTCGTCACCGTCGATATAGGTGATCGCCGAATCGCAGCTCGCCGTCGAGGTGAAGCCGGGATCGTAAGTGAACATGCCCGTATCGGCATAGAGCCGGCGGATATCGATGACGTCGGGCCCGGTACTGCCAGACATCACCGCATAGTCGTGCGCAGTTCCTGCCACGTCCAGCTTCGCGGTGTTGCTCATCGATATGTCCTTTCTCGACCCGTCAGGCAGTCATCCGGTCGGCGATGCGGCCCAGGCTTTCGTCGCGCCCGAGCAACTCGAGCACGTCGAAAATCCCGGGTGATGTCTTGCGCCCGGTCAGCACTGCCCGCAACGGCTGCGCGACCTGCCCAAGTTTCACCCCCGCATCGTCCGCGACCCGGCGGACCGCGTCTTCGAGAGCCTCTGCATCCCAGTTGGCAACCGCGTCAAGAGCGGCATGCAGACGCGCCAGCAGCGCCGGTGCGTCGCCGGAGACGAGCGATGCTGCATCCGCGTCCATTTCCAGTGGGCGCGTGCGAAAAAGAAAGGCCGTGCCGGTCGTAAGCTCATTGAGATTGGCCGCGCGGGGCTTCAACGACTCCATGCTGCGCTGTAGCAATTCGGCCTGCGATTCGCTGATTTCGAAACCGAGTCGCGGGATCACCAGCTCAGCCAGTCGCGCATTGTCGGCGCTGCGGATGTAATGACCGTTCAGGTTCTCGAGTTTCTTCAAATCGAACCGACTTGGTGATTTCCCGACATCCGCCAGGTCGAACCACTCGGTCGCCTGCTCGCGGCTGATGATCTCGTCGTCGCCGTGCCCCCAGCCGAGCCGGAGCAGGTAGTTGCTCAGCGCCTCGGGGAGGATGCCGAGTTCGTCGCGGTAATATTCCACCCCGACCGCGCCGTGGCGCTTCGACATCTTTCCGCCGTCGCTGCCGTGGATCATCGGGATATGGGCGTAGACCGGCACGGGCCAGCCCATCGCCTTGATGATCGGCAGCTGCCGGAAGGCATTGTTGAGATGGTCGTCGCCGCGGATGACGTGAGTCACGCCCATGTCGTGATCGTCGACCACGACCGCGAGCATATAGGTCGGTGTGCCGTCGGACCGCAGCAGGACGAGATCGTCGATCTCCTCATTCTGCACGGTGACCGATCCCTGGACCTGGTCGACGATCGTCGTCGCGCCTTCCTTGGGTGCCTTCAGCCGCACGACGAAGGGCGCGCCCTCGGGTGCCTTGGATGGATCACGGTCGCGCCAGCGGCCGTCATAGCGCATCGGCTTGCCGGCGGCCTTCTGGCTCTCGCGCAGTGCGGTCAGTTCGTCGGCGGTCGCGTAGCAGCGATAGGCATTGCCCTGCTCGACCATCTGATAGGCGACCTCGGCGTGACGCTTGGCGCGCTCGAACTGGAAGACGGTGTCGCCGTCCCAGTCGAGACCGAGCCATGTCATCGAGCTGAGGATCGCGTCGATCGCCGGCTGGGTCGAGCGGGCGCGATCGGTGTCCTCGATGCGCAACAGGAACTTACCGCCATGATGGCGCGCAAACAGCCAGTTGAACAACGCGGTGCGCGCGCCGCCAATGTGCAGATAGCCGGTGGGCGACGGCGCGAAGCGCGTCACCACTGCGGATGTGTCGGGCGTGCCGGTATCGGCCGCCGCGGTATCAGACCTTGCGCCCAAACGCGCTTGCTCCCAGACTTGAAAATCGATGGCCAGTACAGCCGCCGAGGCCCCTAGCACGCGACCCCGGCTCCTTCAAATCGGGGCTGGCGAGCGGTTGCGCAAGGTCAAGGCAGGTCTGGAGCTGTGGCTCGAAGCCGAGCGCGACCAGCTTTTCCTGTGGGTGCCGGTGTCGTTCGGCGCGGGGATCGCCGCGTGGCTCGTGTTGCCTGATCCGGCATGGTGGTGGACGCTGTTGCTCGCGCTGGCCGGCGTGGCGTTGTTCGCGATCGCCATCGGGCGCGGCGGGCGGGCCGGGCGCGTGGTGGCGGTGGGGTCGCTGCTCGCGGCGGCGGGGCTGGCGCTGATCTGGTGGCGGGCGGAGAGGTCGGACGGACAGGTGCTGGCCCGTCCGGTGATCGCGACCTTCGAAGCGCGGGTGGAACGAGCCGAGCCGCTGCCGTCGCGCGATCTGGTGCGGTTGCGGTTGACGCCGGTTCGTGTCGTGGCCGTTCCGGCGCGTCCCGGACACAAGGACACGCGGCCGCTGCCGACCTTGCCGCAGCATGTCCGCGTCAACCTCGCCGAGGCGGATGTGCCGGCCGGGCTGTCGCGGGGCGCGACGATCCGGCTCGGCGCGCGGCTGATGCCGCCACCCCAGCCTGCGGTGCCGGGGGCGTATGATTATGCGCGTGTCGCCTGGTTCGATGGGATAGGCGCTACCGGGCGTGGCTTCGGGCCGGTCAGCATCGTCGGCCCGGGTGCGTCCAGCGGTGCGGGCCTGCGCGAAAGGCTGTCGAAACACATCCAGGCGAGCGCGCCGGGCGGCGGCGGGGCGATTGCGGCGGCGCTGGCGACCGGGGACCAGGGCGGCATCTCCGAGGAGGATGCCGAAGCGATGCGCCGGTCGGGGCTGGCGCATCTCCTATCGGTCAGCGGGCTGCACATCACTGCGGTGGTCGGCGCAGTGATGCTATTGGTGTTGCGGTTGCTCGCGCTCAGCCCGTGGCTGGCGCTGCGTTTCCGCCTGCCGCTGATCGCTGCCGGGGCGGGTGCAGTGGCGGCGATCGGTTATACCTGGCTGACCGGTGCCGAGGTGCCGACGGTCCGATCCTGCGTCGCGGCGCTGCTGGTACTGATCGCGATGGCGATGGGGCGCGAGGCGATTACGCTGCGGCTGGTCGCGGCCGGCGCCTTCATCGTGCTGCTGCTCTTCCCCGACGCGCTGGCCGGGCCGAGTTTCCAGCTCTCCTTCGCGGCGGTCGCGGCGATCGTCGCGCTGCACGAGCATCCGCGAGTGAAGGCATGGTTCGCGCCGCGCGAGCAGGCGTGGTGGCAGAAGCTCGGGCGCACGCTTCTGTCGCTGCTACTGACCGGCGTGGTGGTCGAGCTGTCGCTGATCCCGATCGCGCTGTTCCATTTTCACAAGGCGGGCATTTACGGCGCGGTCGCCAATATCGTCGCGATCCCGCTGACCACCTTCATCGTCATGCCGCTCGAAGCGCTGGCGCTATTGTTCGACCTGGCGGGGATTGGCGCGCCCTTGTGGTGGCTGACGGCGCGGTCGCTCGATCTGCTGCTGTGGATCGCGCATGCCACCGCGAGCATCCCCGGATCGGTTGCGGCGCTACCGGCGATGCCGGGTGGGGCTTTCGGGCTGATGGCGTTCGGCGGACTGTGGGTCGCCTTGTGGCGGACGCGATGGCGGCGGCTCGGCGGCGTGCCGTTCGCGATGGGCGCTGCCTGGGCGCTGACGACGCCGACGCCCGACCTGCTCGTCACCGGCGACGGACGGCATGTCGCGATCCGGACGGCGCGGGGCGGGCTGGCGCTGCTGCGTGATCGGGTCGGCGACTACACGTCGGACATGCTGGCGGAGAATAGCGGGGTGGACGGCGAGCCCCTGTTCCTCGCCGATCAACCAGAGGCGCGGTGCAGCCGCGATCTCTGTCTGGTCGAGCAGAAGGCGGGCGGCCGGAGCTGGCGGATCCTCGCGACGCGGAGCGCCTATCTGGTGCCGGCGGGCGAGCTGATCGCGGCATGCGCCACCGCCGATATCGTGGTCAGCGAGCGCTGGCTGCCCGATGGCTGCCGCCCGCGCTGGCTAAAGCTAGACCGCGACATGCTGGCCAAGACCGGTGGTGTCGCGGTGACGCTGCGTACCGGCCATGTCACCACCGTGTTGCAGCCGGGCGACCGCCACCCCTGGCGGGTGGCGGCGCCCGTCCCGGTCAGACGTAGCGGCGGAGCAGGCCGGCGAGCTTACCCTGCACGCGCACCTGATGTGGAGAATAACGCTGCGGATCATAGGCGCGGTTCGCCGGATCGAGGCGGATCATCGCGCCTTCCTTCCGGAAATATTTGAGCGTCGCTTCGCTGTCGTCGATCAGCGCCACGACGATCTCGCCGTCGCGCGCCGTGTCGGCGCGACGGATCAGGGCATAATCGCCGTCGAGGATGCCGGCATCGACCATCGAGTCACCCGAGACCTCGAGCGCATAATGTTCGCCGCCGCCGAGCAATGCGGCGGGCACCGCGAGCATCGACTGGCCCTCGAACGCCTCGATCGGCACGCCGGCCGCGATCCGGCCGTGCAGCGGAATCTCGATCACGTCGTTCGCCGGCTCGGGGAGCTTCTTCACATTGCCGGTCGGCGCGGCGGCCGCAGCGGCGCCCTTGCGCACTGCCTCGGGCCGTTCCGGCATGCGCAGCACTTCGAGCGCGCGGGCGCGGTTGGGCAGGCGGCGGATGAACTTGCGTTCCTCCAGCGCGCTGATCAGGCGGTGGACGCCCGATTTGGACTTGAGGTCGAGCGCCTCCTTCATTTCCTCGAACGAGGGCGAAACGCCGCTCGCCTCGAGCCGGTCGTTGATGAAGCAGATCAGCTCGTGCTGCTTGCGGGTAAGCATCCCAATTCCTCCGTCGGAACAGACTGGGAACGTTTATGCAATGTTCCGGTGCCGTGTCAAGCGAATGGAAGGATTTCCACCACCTCGCCGGCGCCGAGCGCCGGTGCATTGGGCGCGCGGACGATCAGGCAGTCGGCGCGGGCGAGCGTCAGCAGCATCGAACTGTCCTGAATGCCGGCGGCGAAGACATGGCCGTCGCGGATCGCGGCGCGCAGATAATCCTGGCGGTGGTCGTTCGCCGGCAGGTCCTCGCCGAGGATCGCGGTGGCGGTGCGCGGGAACGGATCGGGCGCGCCCGCCATGATAGCGATCAGCGGGCGGAGGAACAGGAAGGCGGTGACGAAGGCCGAAACCGGGTTGCCCGGCAGGCCGAGCACCACCGCGCCGCCGAGCCGGCCCGCCATCATCGGCTTGCCCGGGCGGAGCGCGATCCGCCAGAAATCGATGCTGCCGCCCGCGGCAGCGAGCGCCGGGCGGACCAGATCGTGGTCGCCGACCGAGGCGCCGCCGGTGGTGACGAGGATGTCGGCATCGACCGCGGCAAAGGCAGCGGTGGTTACATCGAGCCGGTCGGGCAGGATGCCGAGGTCGATCACCTCGACGGGCAGGTCGGCGAGCAGCGCGGCCAGCATGGCGCCGTTGGACTCGGGCAGCACTTCGTCCGTCAGCGCGCTGCCCGGTACGACCAGCTCGTCGCCGGTCGCGACGATCGCGACACGAAGGCGGCGGGTGACGGGGAGAGCGCCGTGCCCGCCGGTTGCCGCCACCGCGATCCGGGCCGGGGTGAGGCGCGCGCCCTGAGGGATGAGCAGGTCGCCGGTGGAGAAGTCGAGGCCCTTGCGGCGCGTGTTCTTGCCCCAGGCGCCGGGCCCTTCGCCGGTGAGGAGGATCAGGTCGCCCTCCTGCCTTGCCTCCTCCTGCACCAGCACGGTGTCAGCGCCGGCGGGCATCGCGGCGCCAGTGAAGATACGCGCCGCCTCCATCGTGCCGACCTCGCCGGCGAAGGGCCGGCCGGCCGCGCTCTCGCCGGCCAGGGTGAAGGGGCCGGGCAAGTCGGCGAAGCGGATCGCATAGCCGTCCATCGCCGAAAGGTCGCTGGCAGGTTGAGTGCGCAGGGCGAGTATGTTGCGGGCGGTCCAGCGTCCGGCTGCCTCACGCAGGGGCACGGTCTCCATCTCGACGGGAGGGGCAAGTGCGAACAGGCGGGCCTGGGCTTCGGTGACGGAGATCATCCCGCATCCCTATCCGGCGGGGCGCCATGGGTCGAGACGGCAGGCGTGTCAGTTACCGCTACCATCTTGCAAACGAGTGTTATAGCAATCGCTTCGGTAGCAGACTGGCCGCGATCAAGTCGGCGGGGTGCTTCGCATGGCCATGGGCCATGTCACGGGGGAAGATGCATGACGCAAGCACCGGCGCCTGACGCCTATAATCGTACTGCCCTGTTCTGGATCTGCGTGCTGGCGCTGTTCACCGCCGCGGTCGCCTTTTCGATGCGCACCGCCGCGTCGGATGCGATCCGCCAGGCCGTGTTCGATCCGATCGACCCAGCGAATTCGGGCCGGATGATCGGCGGCGCGCTCGGCGCGGCGTTCAGCGGGTTCGCCTTTTCGCTGCTGGTGCTGAGCCCGTTCCTCGACGTGATCGGGGCGAAGCGGGTGCTGTTGCTGGCGGCGTGCAGCTTCGTCGCCGGATCGCTGCTGATGGTGCTCGCCCCCGGCATGGGCAGCGGCGCGGGCATCGGGACGCTGGTGACGCTCGGCATGGCGCTGACGGGCGTGGGCTGGGGCTGCACCGAGGCGTCGATCAACCCGATGACCGCGGCGCTCTATCCGGCGGACAAGACTCACCGGCTGAACGTGCTGCACGCCTGGTGGCCGGCGGGCATCGTCGTCGGCGGGCTGGCGAGCATCGGCGTGGGGCAGATCGGGCTCGACTGGCGCTGGGACATCGCGCTGATCATGGTGCCGGGCATCGCCTTCGGCCTGTGGACGCTCACCCAGAAATTCCCGCCGACCGAAAGCGCGGCGCTGGGTGTCGGGTTCGGCGAGATGATCGCGGTGCCGTTCAAGCGCCCGACCTTCTGGATATTCTTCGCGATCATGTTCCTGACGGCGTCGGCCGAGCTGGCGCCGGGTTCCTGGGTGGACGTCGCGCTCACGCACACGGTGGGCATGAAGGGCATCCTGCTACTCGTCTATGTCTCGGCGATCATGTTCGTGATGCGGCATTTCGCTGGCGTCCTGTCGCACCGCGTGTCCGACATGGGGCTGTTGTGGCTGTGCACCATACCGGCCGGCCTGGGCCTGTACCTGCTGAGCGTCGCGTCCTCGCCGGTGACGGCGCTGGTTGCGGCGACGGTATGGGCGGTGGGTGTGGCCTTCATGTGGCCGACGATGATCGCGGCGGTGGCCTATCGTTATCCGCGCGGCGGGGCCTGGACGATCGGGCTGGTCGGTTTTGCCGGCGCGATGGCGATCCAGCTGGTGCTGCCCAAGCTCGGTGCGATCTACGACAAGGCCAAGCTTGAGCGGGCAGGGGGCGAGGCGGCGTTCGCCGCGCTTCAGCCGGGGCCGGTGCTGAACGACGTGCTGGCCTATGCGGCGACGCGGTCCTTCCAGGTCGTGGCGCTGATCCCGGTCGTGCTGTTCATGATCTTCGGCGTGGTGCGCATCCTCGAGCGGAAACGCCGGCTCGGCGGCGGGGAGGGCTGAACCGCGCTACCCAAGCGCGGTCGCGCTGCTATGCTCCGGCTTTGGCTGCGAAGAGGTAAGAGCATGCGGTTGTTGAGCGGGCTTGGTCTCTGGGTTTTGTCGCTGGTCGCACTGGCGCCGGCCCAGGCCGAGACGATCGCCTTTACCGGTGCCCGGGTGATCGACGGCACCGGCAAGGCGCCGATCGCGAACGGCGTGGTGGTGGTGACCGACGGCAAGATCGTCGCGGTCGGCACCAAAGCGGGGACCCGCGTCCCCGCCGGCGCCACGGTGATCGACGTGACGGGCAAGACGATCATGCCCGGCATCGTCAACGCGCATGGCCATCTGTTCTTCGATGCGAAGTCGGCGGTGCCGCCGCGCACCCAGCTCACCGACCAGTTGGCGCTCTACGCCCGCTACGGCGTCACCACCGTCTACAGCCTGGGCGATGACGGGGTGGAGACGGTGAAGCTGCGCGACGAGCTGCGCACGGCGCCGTACGGCCCCGGCATGGCCCGGCTCTACGTCTCCGGGCCGGTGCTCACCGCGAAGACGCCCGAGGAAGGGCGCGCGACCGTCACGGCCAATGCCGCGCGCGGTGTCGACATCATCAAGATCCGCCTGGAAGGGCCGCCCGATGCGCCGATCCGCACCCCGGCCGTCTATGGCGCGATGATCGACCAGGCCCATCTAGAGAAGCTGCGCATCGCCGTCCATATGTTCACTGCCGACGAGACCAAGGGCGTGGTCGATGCCGGCGCCGACCTGCTCGCGCACAGCATCCGCGACCGCGATGCCGACCCGGCGCTGATCGCCGCGATCAAGGCGAACGGCGTGGGCTATATCCCGACCCTGACGCGCGACCTCTCCGTGTTCGTCTATGAATCCACTCCCGATTTCACGAGCGATCCGTTCTTCACGAAGGAAGCGGCCTATCGCGCGCCGCTCGCCCCGCTGCTCGATCCCGAGGCCCAGGCCAAGGTGAAGGCAAGCGCCAGCGCGCAGGCGATCAAGCCGGCGCTGGAACAGGCCAAGCGCAACCTCAAGCTGCTGTCCGATGCCGGCGTGCAGATCGCGATGGGCACCGATACCGGCGCCCCCACCGGCCGCTGGCAGGGCTATTTCGAGCATCTTGAAATGCAGATGATGGTCGAGGCCGGCCTGACGCCGATGAAGGTGCTGGTCGCCGCGACAGGCGGGGCGGCCAAGGTGATGCACATCGACGACATGGTTGGCACCTTGCGGCCCGGGCGCCAGGCCGACCTGCTGGTGCTCGGGGCCAATCCGCTGGCCGATATCCGCAACACGCACAGCCTGGAGCAGGTCTGGATCGCCGGTCGCAAGCTCGACTGATTCCCACGACGACGCGCGATTTTAGCGCCGTTTCCGATCTTCTTTTTTCTTCCGCTGTAATGTTGGATTTTCGGCGCGATTTTTCGCTCTGTTCGCAGCGCGTTAGGTCGCGTTTCCCTGTTACGGCATAACAGCGGAAAATCGGTCGATTTTGACGGAAAAAACGCGGGAAATAGCGGTTGCTTTCCGCTGTACCGCGCAGGCCGAGCCGCCACCATTCATGGTTACGATGAGAAAGAACGCCGGCTGCCCGGGGCGCCGCGCTCGCACGGATCACTTCCGGATTGAATCGACCAGATCGTTCCATCTAGGAAATGACTCTGTCATTCCACGGTCTTATTCCGCGCCTAGGGGCCCGGTCCGTGGGGCTCGTCCAGCGAAATCGATAACGATTCGGGGGACCGTGACGTTCGTCTCGGTTCGGAAAAAGCCGCGCGTCTTGTTCAGATTAAAAGGGGTTTCCCGTGTCCAGATCCACCGTTGCCAAATCTTCCCTCCTGTTCGGTGCCGCTATCAGCGCGCTGCTCTGTTCGACCGGGGCCTCCGCCCAGGAGGCCGCCGCGCCGGTGGCGCAGGAGTCGGCGGAGGTCGGGCTGAACGACATCGTGGTGACGGCGGAACGGCGCCCCGAGACCTTGCTGAACACGCCGCTGTCGGTCACGGCGCTCACCGGTGACTCGCTGCGCTCCTTCCAGACCGGCGGCGACGACATCCTCTCGCTCTCCGGCCGCGTGCCCGGCCTGTATGCCGAGACGACGACCGGCCGCATCTTCCCGCGCTTCTACATCCGCGGCCTCGGCAATATCGATTTCTATCTCGGCGCGTCGCAGCCGGTATCGATCATCCAGGACGATGTCGTGCTCGAGCATGTCGTGCTGAAGTCGAACCCGGTGTTCGACGTGGCGCAGACCGAAGTGCTGCGCGGGCCGCAGGGATCGCTGTTCGGCCGCAACACCACGGCGGGCATCATCAAGTTCGACACGATCAAGCCGACCCAGGAGTTCGAGGGCCGCGGTCAGTTCTCCTATGGCAGCTACAACACGATCACCGCTGACGCCGGCGTTGGCGGCCCGATCGTCAAGGACCTGCTCGCGTTCCGTGTCTCGGCGCTGTACCAGCACCGTGACGACTGGGTCGACAACACATTCACCGGCACCAGCGCCGACGGCACCGTCTCGCCGAAGAAGGACGCGATGGGCGGCTTCGACGAGCGCGACATTCGTTTCCAGCTGCTGTTCACGCCGGGCGACCGCTTCTCGGTCAACGTCTCCGCGCATGCCCGCGATTATGACGGCACCTCCACCCTGTTCCACCGCGCCGCGCTGAAGAAGGGTTCGAACAGCGTCGACGCCGAGCCGCGCGACAAGGTCGCGTTCGACGAAGCGATGAACAATCCGCAAGCCTACACCACCTATGGCGAGTCGGTTCGCGCCGCCTATGATTTCGGCGGCGTCGTGCTGACCTCGATCAGCGCGTACGAGACGACCTCCGGCTTCAGCCGCGGCGACACGGACGGCGGCGCAGCGGCCAATTTCGGCGGCACCGGCTTCGGCGAGTCGCAGGGCAATGTGCGCAATCTCGATCAGTTCACCCAGGAAGTCCGGCTCGCCAGCGACGGCGACAGCCGCTTCAAGTGGCAGATCGGCGGCATGTATTTCGATTCTCGCGACATCACCGATTTCTACCAGCGCGCCTATTTCCTCACCACTGCCGCGCGCAACCCGAACAACTGGGTGCGGTTGCATGACGTGAACACCTCCTGGGCGGCGTTCGGCCAGCTCAGCTACGAGATCCTGCCGAGCCTCACCCTCACCGCCGGCGGCCGCGTGACGGAGGACAAGAAGACCACCCAGCTGCTGAAGACCGCCAACAGCGCGACGAACGCGGTGACCTATACCGGCCGCCGCTTCGTCGAGTTGAAGGACACGCAGCCGAGCTGGGATTTCAGCGCGCTCTACCAGGTCAATCCGGACGTGAGCCTCTATGCCCGCGTCGCGCGCGGTTTCCGCGGCCCGACCATCCAGGGTCGTTCGGCGGTGTTCAATTCGGACTTCACCACGGCGAATTCCGAGACGATCCTGTCCTGGGAAGCTGGCTTCAAGAGCCGGCTGTTCAACAACATGCTGAGCCTGAACGCGACGGCCTTCACCTACACCGTCGACGACATCCAGCTGAACGGCAACGACTCCAACGGCAATGGCGTGCTGTTCAACGCGGACAAGGCCAAGGCGTACGGCCTGGAAGCCGAGGCGGAGTTCCGCCCCACGTCCAACCTGAGCCTCGGCCTGGGCCTCAGCCTGCTGCACAGCGAGATCAAGGACAAGCGCGTCTATGCGCAGGTCTGCGCGCTGAACGGCGTGGTGGTCTGCACCGTGCAGAACCCGACGATCACGGTGCCGGTGTTCGGATCGCCGGCGGTGTTCGCCCAGATCGACGGCCAGCCGCTGCCGAACGCGCCGGAATATACCGTCAACTTCAACGGCCGTTACGACGTGCCGCTGGGCAATGGCGGCAAGGTGTTCGTGGCGACCGACTGGAACCTGCAGGGCTATACGAACTTCGTGCTCTACAAGACCAAGGAGTTCTATTCGGACGGCACGTTCGAGGGCGGCCTGAAGCTCGGATACTCCGCGCCGGGCGGTGCCTATGAGGTTGCGCTGTTCGGGCGCAACATCACCAACGAGAAGAACCTGAAGGGTGTGATCGAGAATTATATGGCGGCGGTGTTCAACGAACCGCGCGTCATCGGTATCTCGGTGAGCGGCAAGTTCCGCTAAGCACCTTTATATCTTCCGTTCGTCCTGAGTAACCATTGAGCTTGTCGAAATGGCGTATCGAAGGACAGGCCTCACGCCATGTCCTTCGATACGGGTCTTCGCTACGCCTTCGGCTACTCAGCCCCTACTCAGGACGAACGGAGGGTGGCCAATAGCTGCCGTCAGGCCTTGGCTGACGGGCAGCGGCTCAGGAATTACTCAGCCGGCCATGCGGGCGAGTTCCTCGCCCAGCTTGTCGAGCGTCTGGCTCCAGCCCATCGGCGCGCCCTGGACCATCATCGGCGCCAAGGTCATGTCGGCGAAGACATAGGTCTGCACGACGTCGATCCGCGTGCCGCCGGCCTCGTCCGAGAAAGTCACCTCGGTCCAGGCGTTGAACAGCAGCTTCCCGTCCCCGCCCTCGGCGCGCATGTCGAGCACCAGCCGCTCGTTTGGCACGAGTTCGGCAACGCTGCCGCGCGACCAATGCTCCGTGCCGTCGGGGCCGCGCATGCAGACATCGAAGGTGCCGCCGACCCGCATGTCGACGGTCGCCTCGGGGACCATGAACACCGCCGGCGCGAACCATTGCTTCACATGCTCGGCCGTGCTCCACGCCTCGAAGGCGAGCGCGCGCGGCACCGGATAGACGCGCGAGATTCGCAGGGGCTCAAGCGTTTCAGCCTTTTGTGCCATGGTCTTCTCCTTTGTTCATGAGCGTGCCGAGATAGTCGCCAAGCCGATCGAGACGGTGATCCCATTCGGCGCGACGCTGCTGGATCCACTGCTCCGCGTGGCCGAGCGCGGCGGTATCGAGGCTGCAGGTGCGCACCCGGCCGATCTTCTCCGACCTGACCAGCCCAGAGCTTTCGAGCAGGGCGATATGCTGCATGACCGCGGGCAGCGACATGGCGAGCGGGCGGGCCAGCTCACTGACCGAGGCCTCACCGCGCGACAGCCGCTCGACGATCGACCGGCGGGTGCGGTCGGCGAGCGCGCTGAAGGCGAGATCGAGCGAATCGTGTTGGTTAAGCATATGCCTAACTAACGCGGCGTCGATAGTTAGGCAATTGCTTTAGTGTTTGCCGCGGATGGAGAGGTCAGGCTTTCCACTCGCCCGATTTGCCGCCGGTCTTGGTCAGCAGGCGGACGCCGCCGATCGTCATGCCTTTGTCGATCGCCTTGGCCATGTCGTAGACCGTCAGCAGCGTGACCGAGACGGCGGTGAGCGCTTCCATCTCCACCCCGGTCTTGCCTTCGGTCGCGGCGGTGGCGGTGGCGGTCACGCCGGTTTCGTCCACGGCGAGGTCGATGGCGACGCGGGTGAGGGGCAGGGGGTGGCAGAGCGGGATCAACTCGCTGGTGCGCTTGGCGGCCATGATACCGGCGACGCGGGCGACAGCGAGGACGTCGCCCTTCAGCGCGGTGCCGTCGCGGATCGCGCTGGCGGCTTCCTGGGACATGTCGATGCGGCCGGTGGCCCTGGCTTCGCGGGCGGTGATGGGCTTGCCTGAGACATCGACCATATGGGCGGCGCCGGTTTCATCGAGATGGGTGAGCGTCATACGGCCGGCCTTCGTTTTTCGTGCGAGCGCCCCACTTCCCCGTTCGCCCTGAGCCTGTCGAAGGGCTGCTCTTCTCTTCCACGGAAGGAAGGACAGGGCTTCGACAAGCTCAGCCCGAACGGGGGAGGGATTGTCTGTCCCAATCCTTCTAGCGCCTGTTTCTCGACTACGCTCGAAACGAACGGAAGGAAAATCGGGTCTTTTCGCCCTGATGCACCCACTTCGCCCTATAAACTGACCGTCACCCCGGACTTGTTCCGGGGTCCATCGTGCCGCACACGCACCGAACGCAGCTCTTGCGGAGACATGGATGCCGGAACAAGTCCGGCATGACGGAGGTAAGGTTACCCCACCAGCGCCCGTGTCGCTGCCTCGACGTCATGCTGGCGCATCAGCGCCTCGCCGATCAGGAAGCAGTGCACGCCGTGCTCCGCCATCTGGTCGAGATCGGCGCGGATGGTGAGGCCGCTTTCGGCGACGAAGGTGCAGTCGGCGGGCGCCTTGCCGATCAGGCGATAGGTGTTGTCGAAATCAACGCTGAAATCGCGCAGGTTGCGGTTGTTGACCCCGATCAGCCGCGACTTGAGTTTCAGCGCGCGTTCGAGCTCTTTCGCATCGTGCACCTCGATCAGCACGTCCATGCCGCATTCGAGCGCGCTCGCCTCGATCTCGGCGAGCAGGCTGTCGTCGAGCGCGGCCATGATCAGCAAGATCGCGTCCGCGCCGATCGCGCGGGATTCGGGGACCTGCCAGGGATCGACCATGAAGTCCTTGCGCAGCACCGGCAGGCTGCACGCATCGCGCGCGGCGGTAAGATAGGAATCCGCGCCCTGGAACCAGGGTTCGTCGGTCAGCACCGACAGGCAGACCGCGCCACCGGCCTCATAGGCACGGGCATGGGCGGGAGGATCGAAATCGGCGCGGATCAGGCCTTTCGAGGGGCTGGCCTTCTTGACTTCGGCGATCAGCGCGTGGCCGGTCTTCGCCCTGGCGTCGAGCGCGGCGCGGAAGCCGCGCGGCTTGGTCTGGCGCTCGATGCACGCGTCGATTTCCGACAGCGGCATGGTCGCCTTGCGCGCGGCGACTTCGGCGCGCTTGGTTTCGAGAATGCGTTCGAGGATGTCAGTCATGGGTAAGCGATCCAGCGATCGAGCAGGGTCCGGGCCGCGCCGGAATCGATCGCTTCGGCGGCCAGGCCGGCGCCTTCGGTCAGGTCGGCGGCCTTGTCCGCGACCATCAGCGCGGCGGCCGCGTTGAGGAGGACGGCGTCGCGATATCCGCCCTGCTCGCCGGTGAGCAGGCGGCGCAGCGCCGCGGCGTTGTATTCGGGATCGCCGCCGCGGATCGCCGCGATGGCATGGCGGGGCAGGCCGGCGTCCTCGGGGGCGATGCGGGCCGGCATCGAGAGGCTGCCGATGCTGACCGTGACGGTCGGACCGGCGCCCGAGACTTCGTCCAGCCCTTCCTCGCCCGAGACGACCAGAGCAGCTTCGATACCGAGCTGTTCGAGCGCCTGGGCATAGGGCGCGGCGTAATCGGGGCGGGCGATGCCGATCAGCTGGCGGGTGACGCGTGCCGGATTGGAGAGCGGGCCCATCAGGTTGAAGATGGTGCGGCGGCCGATATGGCGACGGATCGGGGTGATGCGCTTCATCACCGGATGATGGTTCGCCGCGAACAGGAAAGCGATACCGATATCGCGCAAGCTCGCCTCGGCGTTCAGGCCGGCGCGCTCCATGTCGAGGCCAAGCGCCTCGAGCGTATCGGCGGCGCCGGCCTTGCTCGAGGCGGCGCGGTTGCCGTGCTTGGCGACGGGTACGCCGCAGGCCGCGACGATGATCGAGACGGCGGTGGAGACGTTGAGCGTGTGGTGGCCGTCGCCGCCGGTGCCGCACACGTCGATCGCCCCGTGCGGCGCGTCGATCGGGATCATGCGGGCGCGGAGCGCCCTGGCGGCCTCGGCGATCTCAATACTGGTCTCGCCCCGGTCGCTGAGCGCGATGAGGAATTCGGCGATGGCCTCTTCCGAGGTCTTCGCGTCGAGAATGTCGGCGAACGCTTGTGCCGCGCTTTCGTGGGAGAGAGGGGTGGTGGGATCGGGGAGAGGGGTCATATTCCCCTCCCGCTTGCGGGAGGGGTTAGGGGAGGGCATGTCCCCGAAAGCCGCCCTGAATTGGACAGGCTCTCCCCCGACCCCTCCCGCAAGCGGGAGGGGAGAGTTTCGCCGCGAGCGATAGCGCCTCCAGCCTTCACGCCAGCGCCTTCACATCGATACCGGCGAGCCGCACGAAATTCGCCAGCAGCGCATGGCCGTGCTCGGTCGCGATGCTTTCCGGGTGGAACTGCACACCGTGGATCGGCAGGGTCGCGTGGCGGAAGCCCATCACCGATCCGTCGTCGGCGGTCGCGTTGACGATCAGGTCGGCGGGAATGTCCTCGACGATCAGCGAGTGATAGCGCGTCGCGGTGAAGGGCGAGGGCAGGCCTTCGAACAGGCCAGTGCCGTCATGCACCACCGGCGAGGTCTTGCCGTGCATCAATCCGCCGCGCACGACCTGGCCGCCGAAATGCTGGCCGATCGCCTGATGGCCGAGGCAGACGCCGAGCAACGGCTTTTCGGCCTGTGCGCAGGCCGCGACGAGTTCCAGGCTGATGCCCGCCTCGTTCGGCGTGCAGGGCCCGGGCGAGATCAGGAAGCCCTGCGCGTTGCTCTCGATCGCCTCGCGGGCGGTGAGGGAATCGTTGCGCACGACTTTCACTTCGGCGCCAAGCTCCATCAGATAATGGACCAGGTTCCAGGTGAAGCTGTCGTAATTGTCGATGACGAGGATCATGCGCGTCGCCATATAGGATGCGCGCGCTTGCGCAACCACGCCACGATACCGACATGGTTTGGGCCGGCTCCCGCTTCATTCAGGGCGGAGCAATAGCGAGGCGTGGAAGTGATGCCCGCCCAGGAGGTCGCGTTTATGTTTCGTATGATTGCCGTCGCCGCTCTGCTGTCGCTCTCGGGCGTTGCGCATGCGCAGGACCAGCAGGCCGAATCCGGCAAGCCGCCCGAGCGCATCCGCAACGTGACGCTGACCGGCGCCGAATCCTGCCCCAAGCCGGTCGATGGCGAAGTCGTGGTGTGCAGCACGCTGGAGGAGCCGTACCGAATCCCCAAGGCGCTGCGCGAGACCAAGAAGAGCGCCGCGACCAACAGCTGGGTCAACCGCGCGGCGACGCTCGATGAGGTCGGGCGCGAGGCGGGCGGTCTGCCCGACACCTGCTCGCCAGTCGGATCGGGTGGCCAGACCGGCTGCGCGCTGAAGATGAATCAGCAATTCGCCGCCGAGCGCGCGGAGAAGAAGCGCCAGGAGAGCGTAATTCCCTGAGCCTCCCCCTCGCCGAAAAGGAGGGGTTAAGGGGTAGGTGCGCGTGTCTGCGCGCTCCGAAAAACTCGTCCCGCCAAGCCCGAAGCCTTGATCGGGGCGTCGAGCCCCGATCAAGGCTGCCCCACCCCTTGCCCCTCCCCTGAAGGGGAGGGATGAAAAGAGTTATTGGCCGAACCCCACTGACGATGCCTGCGCGACCGCTTCGCGTGCCGCCGCGAGTAGCGCGCCGGCCTTGGCCTCGCACTCCCTTTGTTCATAGGCCGGGTCGCTGTCGGCGACGATGCCGGCGCCGGCCTGGACGTGCATGACGCCGTCCTTGACCACCGCGGTGCGCAGCACGATGCAGCTGTCCATCGATCCATCAGGCGAGAAATAGCCGACGCCGCCGGCATAGGCGCCGCGCACTTCCTGCTCCAGTTCGGCGATCACGCCGCAGGCGCGCACCTTGGGCGCGCCGCTGACCGTGCCCGCGGGGAAGCCGGCGAACAGTGCGTCGAGCGCGTCGTGGCTCTGGTCGAGCCGCCCAACCACGTTCGACACGATGTGCATGACATGGCTGTACAGCTCGGTGGTGTAGCTCGCCGTCACCTTGACCGAGCCTGCCTCCGCCACCCGGCCGACATCGTTGCGGCCGAGGTCGAGCAGCATGAGATGCTCGGCGCGCTCCTTGGGGTCGGCGAGCAGGCTCTGGCGGTTGGCCTCGTCCTCGACTGCCGTACGTCCACGCGGGCGGGTGCCGGCGATCGGGCGGATGGTGACTTCGCCGTCGCGCACGCGCACCAGGATCTCGGGACTCGAGCCGGTCAGCGCGAAGCCGGGCAGGTCGAGATGATAGAGGAAGGGCGACGGATTGATCCGGCGCAGCGCGCGGTAGAGCTCGAACGCGGGCAGCGCGAAGGGCGCGGTGAAGCGCTGGGCGAGCACGACCTGGAAGATGTCGCCGGCGACGATATAGTCCTTGGCGCGCGCGACCATCTCGCCATAGCGGCCCTCGGCCAGGACGGGCGTGAGCGCGATCTCGGCCGTATCGACCGCGCGCACCGGCGCCGGCAGCGCAGCGGTGGCGAGGCGGGCGGCGACGGCGTCGATGCGGTCCTGGGCCTCGACGACGATCGCGCCCGGCTCGCGCGCCGTATCGGGCCAGACCGGGGCGACGAGGAACAGCGCGTCGGCCAGCCGGTCGAAGATCAGCACGACCGTCGGGCGGACGAACATCATGTCGGGCAGGCCGAGCGGATCGTTCGCCGGGCGATCGAGCTTTTCGACCAGCCCGACCGTCTCATAGCCGAAATAGCCGACAAGACAGGCAAGCGCCGGGGGCAGCTCCGCCGGCACGTCCATGCGGCAGGTGGCGACGAGCGCGCGCAAGGCCTCCAGCGTCGGCGCGTCGCACGGCTCGAACGCTGCCCTGTCGGTCAGCCAGTGGCGGTTGATCTCGGCGCGGGGGCCGGCGGCACGGAACAGCAGATCGGGGGCGAGGCCGATCAGGCTGTGCCGCCCGCGTGTCGCGCCGCCCTCGACGGATTCGAGCAGGAAGTCGCCGCGGCCCGGCTCGATCAGCTTGAGCGCCGCCGCGACCGGAGTCTCGGTGTCGGCGATCTGGCGGCGCCACACCAGGGCCGGCCGCCCCGCCGCGAGGGCGGCGATAGCGGCTTCGGTCATTCCGGACGCCCCAGGATTAATTGGAGCCGCCCTGGCCGGTGAGCGCTGCGCGGACCACGCCGATCGCCTTTTCATTCTTCTTCACGCCGACCGAGCGGCGCACCGCCTCCGTGAACTGCTGCAGATATTCGCGGCCGATCACCTGGCCGATCTGCGCGCGGGCGCGGTCGATCACCGGCTTCTGGCCGGCGGCGTTGCCGTGCTCGATATGGTTCAGATAGACGATGAGCCAGCCGGCCTTGTTCGGCGCCTCGATCATGCGCGCCTTTTTCTCCGCCATGCTGAACATCAGCGTGATCGCCGGCGGCACCGGCTCGCGCGTATTCTCGATCTGGCCGCGCGCGATCGCGGGGACGGTTTGCGGGCCGGGAATGGCCAATTTGGTCTCGGCCATGGACTGGGCGAGCGTCATGCCCTTGTTGACGCGCGCGGTGACGTCGACCGCCGCCTGGCGCGCGGCGCGCTGGGCCCGGTCGATGACGAAGTCGCTGGCCACCTTCTCGCGGATCTGCGCGAGCGGACGGGCCGCCGAGGGCACGATGCGCGCCAGCGACACGAGCGAGAAGCTGCCGTCCTGGCCGACCGGCACCAGCTGCGGATCGTCGCCCTGCTCGGCGGCGAAGGCGGCGAGCAGCGCCTGGTCGAAGGCGGGATCGGCCTTCGCGGCGAGATCGTCGGGGTTGAGGCCGTTGGCGGTGAGCGGCGCGGTGTTGGCGGCCGCCAGTTTCTGGTCGGCGACGATCTCGTCGAAGGTCGCGTGGTTGCCGATCGCCGTGTCGATCGCGTCGCGCTTCTGCTGCAGCATGGCGGTCGCCTTTTCGGCGCTCAGCTGCGTGACCAGCTCTGGCCGGGCCTGTTCGAGCGATTTGGCCTCGACCTTCTCGATTCCGTCGACGCGCAGCACGGTGAAGCCGAGCGGCGTGCGGAACGGCCCGAGCACCGCGCCCTTGGCGGCGGCGAAGGCGGCATTGGCGATCTCGGGCGAGTTGGCAGTGGTGTAAGCGGGCTTCTCCGCGGCCTTCACCGTGTTGGGCTCGAGCCCGGCGGCGCGGGCCGCCGCCTCCAGCGAGCCGGCCTTGGCCGCGGCGACGAGCGTGGCCGCCGCCGCCTGGGTCGGCACGACGACCTGGACGATGTCGCGCTTCTCGGTCGCCTGGAACTTCGCCTTTTGCAGCGCCGCATAGCCCCTGGCGATCTCGGCCTCAGTCGGGATCGCGATCGCCTTGATGCCGTCCAGCGTGACGGTCGCGTAGCGGATCACGCGGCGTTCCGGCACGGTGTAGCGGGCGAGGTTGCGCTTGTAGAAGGTGGCGAGTTCCGCATCGGTGGGCGGCGCGCCCTTGCCCATGGCGGGGGTGGGGATGAAGCCGACCAGGCCGTCGCGCTTTTCGAGCAGCAGCGAGGCGAAGGGCAGGGCCATCTTGACCGGCACCTGCGACGCGCCGGAGGTCGGCACCAGCAGATGCTGGGTGAGCGTGTCGTTGAGGATCTCGGCGCGGAGCTGCCGGTCGGTCAGGCGGGCGCGGCCGAGGAACTGCTCATAGGCGCTCTGGCTGAACTTGCCGTCGAGCCCCTGGACCGCGGGCAGGCTGGCGATGCGGCCGTCGACCAGCCGCTTCGACGCGACCAGACCCTGGTCCTGCGCGAACTCGGTCAGCGCGAAGGTGTTGATCGTGCCTTCCAGCGTCGACTCGACGCCGCCCTGGTTGACGAACTGGACCATGTCGAGCGTCGGCTGCTCGCGGCGGGCGCCGTCGAGCTGGTTCTGCACGCGCTCGCGCAGATCCACCTCGCTGAGCTGGGTGCCGCCGACCTTCACGACCGAATCGCCCGATATACGGCCGGAGCCGCCCATGCCGGTGCCTTCCATGCCGAACAGGAGCGCGATCAGCGCGAGCACGCCGAGGGTGATGAAGACCCCCACCTTCGAATTGACGGCGCGGCGGATGAGACTGAGCATGGTCGAGAAGAGCCGATCTATTGGGGCTGAAAGGTAACGAACTGCGACGCTTTACGGGGACCGGCACGCTCCTTCAAGCTTGTGCGATCCGGAAAGGGGGCGCTATCGGCTGACGCATCAAACGGGGAGACGCGGCTTTGGCACGACGCAGGCTGATTGCAGGGAACTGGAAGATGAACGGCAGCCTGGCTGCCCTGGCCGAGCTGGACGGCATCGCCGCGGCGGCGGTGGCGGCGCCCGGCGTCGATGTCGCGATCGCGGTGCCGGCAACCCTGATCGCCGGCGCTGCGGCGCGCGTGCCTGGTCTCGCGATCGGCGCGCAGGACGTGCACCCGGTCGACAAGGGCGCGCATACCGGCTGCATCTCGGTCGCGCTGGTGAAGGAGGCGGGGGCCGTCTTCTCGATCGTCGGGCATAGCGAGCGCCGGGCGGATTGCCATGAGACCGACGCCGAGGTGAAGGCCAAGGCCGAGGCGTTGCGCCGCGGCGGGCTGAGCGCGATCCTGTGCGTCGGCGAGACGCTCGACGAGCGCGATGCGGGCCGGGCGGAAGACGTGGTGACCGGGCAGCTCGCGGCATCGCTGCCCGAGGGCGCGGCGGCCGACTGGCTGTCGATCGCGTACGAGCCGGTCTGGGCGATCGGCACCGGGCGCACGCCGACCGTCGACGACGTGGCCGCGATGCACGGCGCGATCCGCGCGCGGCTGCGCGACCTGATCGGCGTGGAGGCCGATGCGGTGCGCATCCTGTACGGCGGATCGGTGACGGGCGACAATGCGGCGGAACTGCTGGGGGCAGGCGATGTCGACGGCGCGCTGGTCGGCGGGGCGAGCCTGACCGCGGCGAAGTTCGTGCCGATCATCGAGGCAGGCGCGGCGCTGGGGTGAGGGCGCGCCGCCTCGCGTGAAGTATTGGTGTTGGAAGCGGGGGCGAATCGGACAGTATTCGCGGAATTTCGCGACCCACTTGCGAGAGGGGCGGAATCGGGCGGTATTAGCGGTTTGCGGCGGGGGTTGCGTAGTCGTTACTATTGATGCGGGTGCGGCAAGAAACGCGCGGTGATAAAGTGCGGGATGTGGATTGGGCGGGTTCTTTCCGAATTTCGCGACCCCTATCGGTTGTTCTTGGGGCTGTAGTTGCGAATAGGTGGGGCGGGTCGGGTTTACTGTCATGGCGCATCCCTTCGGCGGCGGTGGCGATGCCGGCGGCGGGCGCAGCTTAGGCGGGTGCGCGGGGCGATTGAATTGACCTGTGCTGTGGCCGGGGGCGTGCCATCCGCTGGCGCAATTCGCGCGATAATGGAGATAATCGGGCCAGCTATCGGCATGCGCCCAAGCCGGCCGGCGCCTGGCTCGCGACGTCGCCGCACGAATCGCGAGGGTGACGCAGTCGCCTGCGACGCTTGAGAAAATCGGTCGCGCGTGCCAGCGCTACTGGCTCCGGCAGGGTAAAGGCAAGCCCCTGCGTTTCGAGGTAACCTCAATCCCCGGCGAGTAAAATAACCGCCATTTTCGAAGCATCTCCTGTGCCTGATCTTAGGATTGGCACGTAGTCTGGCGATGTCTGATCGATGATTACGATTCGGGGGGAATGTGGCAGGGGCGGTCTCTCGGTCGAGCGTTCATGCGCATCTGGCCAAGTCGCGGACGACCGGGTGACGGCGGTCGCGCCGGTGCGGGAGCGCCAGCCCGACTTCCACGCCTTGCTTTCGGCCGGGGAGGAGGAGGCGCGGTTTGCGAGACTGCGGAAAGCCGAGACGATCGGCCGTCCGGTGGGCGATGCCGCGTTTCTTGCCGCATTGGAGCGGGAAAGCGGCCGGACGTTTGCGCCAGCCAGGCGCGGCGGAAGGTCGCCGAAAGTCCACTGTGGTCGCATCCTGTGTTGTTCGCTTCAACCGGTTATCGGCGTGACGCCGGCATATCCGTTTTCGAAGCGCCATTCGACGGGCTTGGCGCCAGCGCGCAGGATAAACCCTGCAAAATGAGTCGGTTAAAGCAACCAAATCCGATCCATCTGCCGCCCGCGCGATTGACGACTCGGGCGGGATAACGGAGTTTCGGCGTGCGGTTCGGGCAGGATCCGGACGGCGGAGGAGGGATCGCCATATGCCGGCGCGTCGGTTGCTGCTTTGTGGGGTTGCGCCCGCGGTGCTCGTCGCCGGAACCCCTGCGCACGCCTCCGAAACGACGAGCTACACGTACGATTCGCTCGGCCGTTTGGTCACGACGACGAGGACCGGCGGGCCGAGCAGCGGCGTAACCATGGCGACATGCTTCGATCCGGCGGGCAACCGGACTCAGTATTTCGTGGGGACGAGCGGCGCGCCCTCCTGCGCGACGACGCCAACACCAACACCAACGCCAACACCAACACCTACCCCCGTGCCAACGCCCACACCCACACCAACACCTACCCCCACCCCGACAAACCTTCCGCCGGTTGCCGTCGCGGATTCGCTGAGCCTGCGCTGCTGGACCAGCGCCACGGTGAACCTCACCGCCAATGACAGCGATCCGGAGAACAACTTGCCGCTCGTGCTGCTTTCCGTCAGCGGCGGATCGGACACGGTCGCGACAATAGTCAGCAGCAGCTCGGTACAGGTCGATGCCGGCGACAGGGGCAGCACGACCTTCAATTATTTGGTGCGGGACAGCCTGGGCGCGTCATCCACCGGCACGCTCTCGGTGCAAGTCACTGGGCCGGTCCTTGCGTGCAGCGGAGGGGGACTCCAATGACCGACCGGCAGACACGCATGATCGCGGGCCCGCCCGGCCGGGCGGCATCAAATTACTGACTGAATGGCGTATATTTATCGGGGTGAACTGTAATGAGCCCATTCCAGATGTCGCGCATTATCGGAAGATCCACGTCGTCCAGACGTTTTTCGTCGCTTGCCGGTGGACCAGGTTATATCGCCATGGCGATACTGGCGTCGATCGGTGCCCAGGCTTCCGCCCAGCTCCCGCCACCGCCCAAGAGCCCGCGCATCGATTCGAACGGAGTCGACGTGCGGACCGGCAACCCGGTCTATTTCCGCGCGGAGCTCGACATCGGGCCGCCCGGAGAAAACGGGTTGCACTTCGCGCGATATCTCGGCGGCGGCATCTTCCGCGATTCGTTCGACAATACCTATTACGAAGTCGACACGATGGATGCGCCGTATCAGTCCATTACCGCATCCTTCGGCCCGGCCGGCGACAGTTTCGGGAGTTGGGGCGTGGGGCCGGGCGCCACTATCAGCTCCCAAACTAGCGCGGTCCCGGTCTACAAGCAGAGGAACGGCACCAAGGTAATATTCGGCCTTAGCATCTGGGATCATTACGGATCATATGGGGACGGATCAGAGGACGTATATCGTCTCGCGGATTCGGTCGTCTACGGCAGCGGGGTAGTCTGGACGATCCATTACAAGGTTATTCCCCAGACATATTTCCCCGCCGTGCGCATTCAATCGGTGACCACGAACACCGGCTATCAGATAAAGTTCACCTATCAGAGCAACATCGTGACAGGTGCGGGGTGGGGCACCCGGACATCGGCGAAGGCGATCAACAACGCCGTCGAATATTGCGATCCGGACGCGGATTCCTGCGTATTGTCCCATCCGTGGCCGACGGCGACCTATTCCTATACATCGACCGGTTCCCCCACTTCCCCGCCGGTCATCGGCACCACCTCCGTCACGGACGCGATGGGGGGCGTGACCGTCTATCGCAGCGTGAGCGGCCCCTCCTCGACCTTGTCGATCACCAATCCCGGCAGCACGGTGGAAAACATAAAATATGTCTTCAACTATGTGCCGCAGTGCGTCCCCGTTCCCGCCAGCCCGCCGTCCGCCTGTTCGATGGGGTCGGATTCCCGGGTGGTAAGCGCGATCCTGCCGGGAAAGACGACCAGCTACGCCTATAATGTGTCTGCCGGTCTGGTCACGTCCACCGAGCCGGGCGGAGTGATCAACAAATATTACTCTCAAAACACACTGCGCGATGGCGAATCCGCTCTGGTTCAGTGGGTCGACCCGCTCAACCGTGTCTATACATTCCAGACCAACCAGGATGGCATGGAGACGAAGGCGCAATGGCCTGAGCTCAACTATGTGAGTTCGGTCCGCGACGCCGCCGGCAATGCGGTCGACGAGATCGCCTATCCCAAGCCATCAGGCGGGCCGACCCTGGCGCGTCACCAGACATTCGATCCCTGCACATGGAGTTCGATGACCTGCGACAAGCCCAGAACCGTCACTGACCCCGCGGGCGGCGTGACGGCGATCGCGTACAACGGGCACGGTCAGCCGGTCTCGGAAGTCGGCCCTGCGGATGCCCATAATGTCAGGCAGGTGAAGCTATTCACCTATGCCGACCTCTATGCCTATGTGAAGAACAGTGCCGGTTCGCTGGTCCAGGCGGCCAGCCCCGTGTCGATGCTGACGAGCGAGACGCTATGCGAAGGCGCGGCCGGCAGCAGCGCGGCCGCCTGTTCGACCGCAGCCGGTGCGGTGAAGGTCGTGACGACCTACGAATATGGCGCGGCCGGATCAGCCAATACGCTGCTGCCCCGGGGCAAGGTAGTCGATCAGGGCGCCGGAAAGCTCAATCTGCGCTCGTGCTACGGCTATGACGACTACGGCAATGTCATGTCCGAAACCTCGCCCCGTGCGGGGCTGACGAGTTGCCCATGAGTGGCTTCGGGAGAATCCGTTCGATGAACAGCAAGTCGATCGGCGCCATCGCCGCGCTGCCCATGATGATGGGGGCGGGACAGGCCGTGGCGCAATCCGCGGCGTCGCCCTTTACCAGCGGGCACCGCTATGACCTGATGCAGCGCCTGACGGGGGATATTTCCGCGGATCCCGATGGTGCGGGGGGGCTGCATCATGCCGCGACGCGCAACAGCTATGACGCGTCAGGACGGCTGGTGGAGGTCGAGACGGGAGAACTCGCCGCATGGCAGGCGGAGACCGTCAGGCCGGCCGACTGGGCCGGCTTCACCGTCTTCAAGATCGTCAGGACCGCCTATGACGCGATGGACCGAAAGGTAACGGAAAGCGTCATCACCAAAGGCACGTCGGGCGAAGACATTATCCATATCCTGACTCAGTACAGCTACGATGCGATGGGGCGGCTCGAATGCACTGCGATCCGGATGAATCCAGCCGCTTTCGCGTCCTTGCCGGCAAGCGCCTGCTCCCTCGGCGCGCAGGGAAGCTTCGGGACCGACCGCATCACCAAATTGCTCTACGACGCGGCCGGGCATCTCGCCCAGACGAGGAAGGCGGTGGGGACGCCGCTGGAGCAGGTCTATGCGGGCTACAGCTATACGCCCAATGGCAAGCAGCAATATGTCACCGACGCCGACGGCAATGTGGCGCAATATGAATATGACGGCCAGGATCGCCAAAATCGCTGGCGTTTCCCCTCCGCGACGGCGGTCGGCGCCGTCAGCGCAACCGACTATGAGGAATATGGCTATGACGCGAACGGCAACCGGACCAGCGTGAGAAAGCGTGACGGGCGCATGCTGACCTATGGTTACGACGCGCTGAACCGGATGACCTCCAAACTGGTGAGCGGCGCCTGCGTGGCCGGCTATGCCTGCACGACGCCGCCGTCCTGGGCGGTGCGTAGCGTCTATTATGATTACGACATACGCGGGCTTCAGCTCAGCGCGCGGTTCGACAGTAGCGCGGCGGGCAGCGAAGGGGTCACCCAGTCCTATGACTCCGCGGGTCGGCTCACCTCGAGCAACACCAGCATGGCCGGCCTCAGCCGCACGCTCGGCTATCAATATGATGCCGACGGCAACCGTATCCGCCTGACCCATCCGGACGGCGTTTATGTCGACTATGGCTATGATGGTCTCGACCGGATGACGAGTGCGGCCTGGCATACGGCGAGTTCCGGCACGGTTCCGTTCCTGACCATCCCCTATGATGCGCAGGGGCGACGAGTGGCGACGCTGCGCGCCAGCAGCGGGACGAGCTATGGCTATGATCCAGTGTCGCGTCTGGCTTCGGAGATTCAGTCCTTCACCTCGGGCGCGTCGAACGGCGCGACGACGTTCAGCTATAATCCGGCGAGCCAGATCGTCAGCCAGAACCTATCGAACGACGCCTATGCGTTCGCCGGATATGTGGCCGGGACGACCGGCTATGCGGTGAACGGGCTGAACCAATATACCGTGGTCGGCGCGGGGTCGCTTGGATATGATTCAAACGGCAACCTGGCATCGACCGGCGGAAGCAGCTTCACCTATGACGTGGAAAACCGCCTGGTCTCGGCGGTGGGCACGCTCACGACGACCATGGTCTATGACCCCCTCGGCCGCCTGTTCCAGACCTCCGGCGGAGCGTCGGGCACCACCCGCTTTCTGTACGATGGCGATGCGCTGGTCGCCGAATATGACGGCGCGGGTGCGATGCTGGCACGTTATGTTCATGGCGCCGGCCAGGATGAGCCGATCCTGGCGGATACCGGCAGCGCGCTGGACTGTTCGCAGACGCGGTTCCTCCACAGCGATCACCAGGGCTCGATCGTGGCGCAGGCAGATTGCTGGGGCAATCCGACCGCGATCAATCGCTATGACGAATATGGCGTGCCTGGATCGGGCAATGTCGGCCGCTTTCAATATACCGGGCAGGCATGGCTGCCGGACCTTGGGATGTATCATTACAAGGCGCGGATCTACTCGGCAAAGCTGGGCCGATTTCTGCAGACCGACCCGATCGGATACAAGGATCAAATGGATCTGTATTCCTATGTCGGAAACGATCCGATCAATCGCAGCGATCCCAGAGGCCTTGCAGGCTGCGATGGCACGGTTTCGAAGAGCGATTGTGCGGTTCTCATGCAGGAACAGGCCAAGGCGCTCACAGATGTGCGGTCCGTCAGGAGCGCGATCGGTCGAATCGAGGGCGGCGGTAAGCTCTCCGCCGGCGATGCGGCCGTGAAAGCCGCTATTTCGAAAGTCTTCGGTTCGACGAGCAATTCGACGCTCAAGAAAGTCGATGCCATGCTTGGCAATTCGGAGCGCGTGTTGGCGGACAGCGGGGCGAAATATAATTACCATACGCCGTCGGCCCGTGAAGTCACCGCAGCGCGCGCGCCGGGCAACGCCGTGGCCTACACCAGCCTGGGCTCTCAAAAGATAAATATCCTACCGAGTTATTACACGGAGCCGGCGTGGCATCGCGAAGGCACACTGATCCATGAACCGACACATATATTCGGGGCCGTGGACAACGCCTACAGGATGACCGCGGACGCCGCGCTGACGCACAGCTGGTCCAGCTATCTGCCATGGCATTGGAATGACGGGTTGAATAACGCCGACAGCTATGCGGCGTTGGTGGTGGGGCATTAAAATGAGATCGCTATATTTATTGCTGATCTTCCTTCTCTGCGGATGTCGCGATGTCGGTCCGGGTTTTGACGTCAATGTCGTAAGAGGAGAGGGCGGCTTAGTCGGGCGTATAACGGCGTCCGAAAAAATCTGCATCGTTACCTACAAGATGTATTATAATAGATTCGGCGTTACCAGAAATTATGAGAACCGGACTGGGATAGATATAGCGGGTGAGTGCGAAATTGAGGTGTTGCCTGGAGAAACGAACGTTGAATTCAATATTCTAGACAAGGGATTTGCTGACAGGACTTCTTCGAAGAAGATTTGCGTTGACATTACCTATCATGGCTATGGCGACGATGAGAAAGCCGTTCTTCGGCGCAAGAGCGTATGTGAATGATGACGGAATGGCACGATAGCACCCTGTGCGTTCGGATGGCATTAGTTGAGGCGCGAAATCTTCATCTAGGCGAGTGCCGGTCGCCCGTAGTCGGGCCCGCTTCTGCTAGATTGAGCGTGCGAGGGCGGCGGGCGCTATGAGTGGTCGGCGTTCATACCTGAATATGATTGAACGGCCCGAACGCTCCCCCCCATGTAGCGCCTGGGGGTTGTCAGTCCGGAGTATCGCCACATGAAACCGCTCATTCTGTCCGCCGTCGCGCTGCTCGCCCTAGCCGGGGCGCAGGCGCCTGCGCAGGGCAGCGCGCAGCGGGTCGAGATCGACCTGTCCAACTTCAAGTTCACGCCCGACACGATCACCCTGCAGCACGGCCAGCCCTATGTGCTGCATTTCGTCAACCAGGCGAAGGGCGGGCATGATTTCGAGGCCAAGGCGTTCTTCGATGCCGCGCGCGTCGCGCCGGAGGACCGTGCGGTGGTCGCCAAGGGCAAGATCGCGCTGGACGGCGGCCAGTCGGTCGATGTGCACCTGACCGCGCCGGCGGCCGGCCGCTATGAGGCGCATTGCACGCATTTCATGCATTCGACCTTCGGGATGACCGGGACGATCGTGGTGCAGTAAGGGACGTTCGCGCCGCCCTTGAGGTCGCGGTGCCGCGTCCACGCGCGTCGCCATGATCGGCCTGGAGCGAGAAGGTACCGGTGACAGATTCCATGTGGGGTGGATGGCGGCCCGGCCTTTGGCAGGATGCGGTTGCTAACACCAACCCTGGACGCGACCGTGAAGCTTTTGGACTGCCCGATCGAACAGACCACTATCCGCACCGATCTTGGCGCCATTTTCGTTTCATTGGAACTGTCGACGGTAAAATGGGTAGTGAGTTCTATCCAGCCGGGCCGCCAGAAGATCTCGAAGCACGAGGTCAAGGCGGGGGCGACGGATGGTACCGGTGACAGTCCACTCAATTTGACCGTAGTTCCAGCGACAGTCCATTCAATTGACCGGTCGGCGATGTCGCGATAGTTTACCGCATGGGTCGCCGTGCTCGCGCGGTTTTCACGGGTCACGCCCACCATGTGACGCAGCGCGGCAGCGGTCGCGCGCAGACCTTCTTCGGCGATGAGGATTATGCGCTGTACCGCGACCTGCTGGGCCGGCACTGCGCGGCTGCAGGCGTGGAGATATGGTCATGTCACCGCAATTCCTGTCACCGTAATTCCAGCCTAAAGGACAGCGGCTGCAAAAACCGATTTGCACTGGTTTGTTAGAGAGTTATTCATAACCTTGGTCACGCGCTCAGGTGGCTGATCTCCGGAGAGATTCCATGGCAGCCATTAGCAGTTTTCTGGCAAATGATCGCGGCAGGGTCGATATCTCGACCATCGGCGGCGTCGGATATCCTTTCGGGGGACGCTATGTGGCGACGATCCTGCCCGAGAACGATCCTGGAATAGTCGCCATGGCGACGATCACCGGCACGCCGGGCAACGACGTCCTGGTGGGCACCAACCTCCAGGACGATATCGACGCGGGTGCCGGTGACGACCAGGTGGACGGCAAGGAGGGCTATGACCTCATTCATGGCGGGCTGGGGAATGACACGCTGTACGGCGGATCGGCGTTCGATCCGAGCCGCGGCAGCGGCGGCGACGACATCGTCTATGGTGACGAGGGCGACGATTTCGTCGCAGGCGGGCAAGGCACTGATACCTTATACGGCGGGGACGGCAATGACCGCCTGTTCGGCGATGACGAATTCGTCAATCTTTCAGGGGACGACACGCTCTACGGCGGCGCCGGCGACGATCTCCTGAACGGCGGCTGGGGCAGCAACACGCTCTATGGCGGCGACGGCAACGATATCCTGTACAGCTGGGGGTATGACTACAACCCGGATGTCTATGACAACTCTGCCAACATCAAGGACACGCTTTATGGCGGCGCCGGCGACGACACCTATTGGGTAATTGGCGCCAACGGTTTCCGGGATATCATGCGTGAGGACCCCAACGGTGGCTACGATACGGCCATGATCTTGAATAATGACGGGATGTTTCCTGGAGAGAACATCGAGCGATTCTATCTATTCATTTCTCCCGGATTCGCAGCAATCCAGCCCTTTAGCGGCGTGACCTTTAACGATAATAAGCTAAGCAACGTTGTCTATGGAACACCGGGCGACGACCGTTTTTATGTGGATCAGGGCGACACCACCGAGCTTGTATATGGCGGCGCTGGCAATGACTATTTCCGGGGCGATCCCGCGGCGGACTGGCTCTACGGCGGCGAAGGAAACGACCGGATTGAAGGCAATCGAAACGACGACCACCTCTTTGGCGAGGCTGGCAATGACAGTCTCGAAGGCGGCGAGGGCCGGGACGAGCTGGCCGGCGGCGCGGGCGACGATCTCATCTTCGATAAGGCCGGCGGCGGCGACCTGCTCTATGGCGAGGACGGCAACGACCTGATCCAGGTGAGCGGGACCAACACCGGTGCCTTCATCTATGGCGATGCGGGCGACGACCAGCTCTGGGGCGGCGGCGGCAACGATCAGGTGGTCGGCGGCACCGGGAACGATATTCTCTACGGCGGTGCCGGCAATGACGGCCTCATGGGCGGTGCCGGGAACGACCAGATGCGCGGCGAGGCGGGCGAGGATCATTTCTACTTCGGCGATCGGGCGACCGGCAACGACATCATCTACGATTTCTCCGCCGAGGTCGGACGTGGACCGGCACACGACCTGCTGGTGTTCGATCCATCGGTCTTCACCGATTACGATACGGTGATGGCCGCGAGTGCCCAGGTTGGCGGCGATGTTGTCATTACGATATCGCAAGGCAACACGATCACCCTGTGGGGCGGGATTCTCGAGGCGCTGACACCCGACGACTTTTATTTCGGATAGCCGTTGCGCAAGGTCGAGGAACAGAGACGCCAGATCCTTCTCGAACCAACCTTCGCCAGGATGGCTGATCCGCTGCAGCGGCTTTGAGCATCAGGTGCGTGAGCTTGGCGAAGACCTGCTCGATCGGATCGAGATCGGGGTTGTAGGGCGGCAGGAACAACAGCCTGGCGTCGGCGCTGCGGATCGCCTTACGGATGGCGGGCCGAAATAGGTGCAACTACCCGTCGATGCCGACATCTATGCCTTGCGCAACATGGTCGAGCGCTGCTTCGACAAGGTCAAGAACGCCGGGCGTCTCGCAACCCATCGATAGCTATTTCGGCTTCGTACATCTCGTCTCAATCCGCCTGTGGATGCGACAATTTGTCAACGCCTCCCAACGAGCCAGCCTAAAGGACAGTGGCGCCAAAAACCGATTTGCATCGGCCTGTTAGAGAGTTATTCATGGCCCCGGTCACGCGCTCAGGTGGCTGATCCGGAGAGATTCCATGGCAGCCATTAGCAGTTTTCTGGCAAATGATCGCGGCAGGGTCGATGTCTCGACCATCGGTGGCGTCGGATATCCTTTCGGGGGACGCTATGTGGCGACGATCCTGCCCGAGAACGATCCTGGAATAGTCGCCATGGCGACGATCACCGGCACGCCGGGCAACGACGTCCTGGTGGGCACCAACCTCCAGGACGATATCGACGCGGGTGCCGGTGACGACCAGGTGGACGGCAAGGAGGGCTATGACCTCATTCATGGCGGGCTGGGGAATGACACGCTGTACGGCGGATCGGCGTTCGATCCGAGCCGCGGCAGCGGCGGCGACGACATCGTCTATGGTGACGAGGGCGACGATTTCGTCGCAGGCGGGCAAGGCACTGATACCTTATACGGCGGGGACGGCAATGACCGCCTGTTCGGCGATGACGAATTCGTCAATCTTTCAGGGGACGACACGCTCTACGGCGGCGCCGGCGACGATCTCCTGAACGGCGGCTGGGGCAGCAACGCGCTCTATGGCGGCGACGGCAACGATATCCTGTACAGCTGGGGGTATAATTACACGGGTGTCTATAACAACAACTCTGGCACCATCAGGGACACGCTTTATGGCGGCGCCGGCGACGACACCTATTGGATAGTCGGGGCTCAAGGAAACGATGATAGCGTTCGGGAGGAAGTGGGGGGTGGCTATGACACTGTCATGTTGCTTGATAGCGAAAGTACGGGTGGCGTCGAGAACGTAGAACGTATTTATCTGTTTGTTACAGATGGGTTTCTCGCGCGCTCTAATAATAGAGGCGCCTCGTTCGTTGATAACGCGGAAAGTAATCTTGTTTATGGAACGCCGTATGCCGACTCCATTAATATGAGTCGTGGTGGCGCTACCGAGACGGTGTTCGGTTATGGGGGCAACGACCACATCGCTGGCTCGTCGGTTGGCTCGGGGCTCGGGGGGGGCGTTGCCGACTGGTTCTACGGCGGCGACGGAAAAGATACGCTCGAGGGTTATGGCAATGACGACCACCTCTTTGGCGAGGCTGGCAATGACAGTCTCGAAGGCGGCGAGGGCCGGGACGAGCTGGCCGGCGGCGCGGGCGACGATCTCATCTTCGATAAGGCCGGCGGCGGCGACCTGCTCTATGGCGAGGACGGCAACGACCTGATCCAGGTGAGCGGGACCAACACCGGTGCCTTCATCTATGGCGATGCGGGCGACGACCAGCTCTGGGGCGGCGACGGCAACGATCAGGTGGTCGGCGGCACCGGGAACGATATTCTCTACGGCGGTGCCGGCAATGACGGCCTCATGGGCGGTGCCGGGAACGACCAGATGCGCGGCGAGGCGGGCGAGGATCATTTCTACTTCGGCGATCGGGCGACCGGCAACGACATCATCTACGATTTCTCCGCCGAGGTCGGACGTGGACCGGCACACGACCTGCTGGTGTTCGATCCATCGGTCTTCACCGATTACGATACGGTGATGGCCGCGAGTGCCCAGGTTGGCGGCGATGTTGTCATTACGATATCGCAAGGCAACACGATCACCCTGTGGGGCGGGATTCTCGAGGCGCTGACACCCGACGACTTCTATTTCGGATAGCCGTTGCGCAAGGTCGAGGAACAGCGACGCCAGATCCTTCTCGAACCAACCTTCGCCGGGATGGCTGATCCGCTGCAGCGGCTTTGAGCATCAGGTGCGTGAGCTTGGCGAAGACCTGCTCGATCGGATCGAGATCGGGGTTGTAGGGCGGCAGGAACAACAGCCTGGCGTCGGCGCTGCGGATCGCCTTACGGATGGCGGGCCGTTTGTGACTGCTCAGTTTATCCATGATGGCGACGTCGCCGGCCGGCACGGTATTCAGTGACATCCGTTGCGCCGCGGGGGCAGGGCGAGAATGCCCCCAACCAAGATATGGTTGAACGCACCGGCAGCGCGCTCCTATTGAGGTATCGGCAGGGGTGCCCGTTCGGAGTATCGCCACATGAAACCGCTTTTTCTGTCCGCCGTCGCGCTGCTCGGCCTCGTAGGGGCGCAGGCGCCCGCGCAGGGCAACGCCCAGCGGGTCGAGATCGACCTGTCCAATTTCAAGTTCACGCCCGACACGATCACCCTGCAGCACGGGCAGCCCTATGTGCTGCACGTCGTCAACCAGGCGAAGGGCGGGCATGATTTCGAGGCCAAGGCGTTCTTCGACGCGGCGCGCGTCGCATCGGAGGATCGGGCGGTGGTCGCCAGGGGCAAGATCGCGCTGGACGGCGGCCAGTCGGCCGATGTGCACCTGACCGCGCCTGTGGCCGGCCGCTACGAGGCGCATTGCACGCATTTCATGCATTCGACCTTCGGGATGACCGGGACGATCGTGGTGCAGTAGGGCCCGGTCCTACATCTTCACCCGTTCGTGCCGAGCCCGTCGACTAACCTTCTTCATGGCTGGCGACTTAGAAGAGCAGCCCCCTTCGACTGCCTGCCAAGGCAGGCGCTCAGGACAGGCTTCGACAAGCTCAGGGCGAACGGGGGATGTGTGGCGCCTCAGCTATATTTCGCCTTCAGCATCGCCCAGGCGGCGCGCAGGCCGAGGGCGTCGCCGCCCTTGGGGCGGCCTGGCTTGGCGGCGGGGCGCCAGGCGAAGGTGTCGAGATGCGCCCAGGGCGTGCCCTCGGGCACGAAGCGTCGGAGGAACAACGCCGCCGTCACCGCGCCGGCATAGCCGCCATCGGGCGCGTTCACCATGTCGGCGATGTCGGATTTGAGCATTTCGTCATAACCGTCCCATAACGGCAGGCGCCACAGCGGATCGTCCACTTCGCGCGAGGCGGCGAACAGCGCGTCGGCCAGCGGCTCGTCATTGACGAAGGTCGCCGGGAGATCGGGCCCGACCGCGACGCGCGCGGCCCCGGTCAAGGTCGCGAAATCGAGGATCAGCGCGGGCTTGTCCTCGCCGGCGCGGGTGAGCGCGTCGCCGAGGATCAGCCGGCCTTCGGCATCGGTATTGGTGTTCTCGACGGTCAGGCCCTTGCGCGTTTTGAGCACGTCGCCGGGGCGGAAGGCATTGCCGGCAATGGCGTTCTCGACCGCGGGGATCAGCAGGTGAAGCCGGACCTTGAGCCGCCCCGCCATGACCAGCCCGGCCAGCGCCAGCGCGTGCGCCGCGCCGCCCATGTCCTTCTTCATCAGCCGCATGCCCGACGAGGGCTTGATGTCGAGCCCGCCGGAATCGAAGCACACGCCCTTGCCGATGATCGCGATGCGCGGGTGTTTCGGATCGCCCCATTCGAGCTCGATCAGCCGCGGCTCGCGGCCCTTGGCGGCGGCCTGGCCGACGGTGTGGACCATCGGATAGCCCTTGGCCAGCGCCTCGCCCCGGGTGACGTGGAGCGTCGCGCCATGCGCCTCGGCGAGAGTCGCGACTTCGGCCTCGAGCTCGGCCGGGCCGAGATCGGACGCGCCGATATTGACCAGGTCGCGCACCTTGTTGGTGGCGGCGGCGATGCGGACGATCTCCTCGAACCGCGCCGGCTCGCCCGACAACAGGATCCGCGGGCCCTCGCCCTCGGGCTTGCGGTAGCGGTCGAACCGGTATTGGCCGAGCACCCAGCCGAGCATCGCGGCGCCCGCGTCGCGCGAGGGGCGGTAGCTTCCCTCCGGGAGCGTCTCGGCCAGCCTGGCGAGGTCCCAGGCGCCGAGCGCGGCGTGCTTCACCACCAGTATGACCGACCAGTCGTCGGCCTCGCCGGGCAGGATCGCGCTGGCGCCCGCTTTGGCGCCGGTCTTGCTGCTGAGCTTCTGCGCCGCGACCGCCGCGCGGATACGGGGCGGCTGCGCCTTGAGCCAGGCCTCGAAGCCGTCGGCCTCGACGATCTCGATCGCCTGCGCGGGCTGGCCGCGATCGGGCTGGAGCAATTTCGTCGGCATCAGCGTTGCACCGGGGTGATGAGGAATTGTTCGATCTTGCCGCTCTGGTCGGCATAGCTGCTGATGGTCAGCGCGCGACTGGCATAGGTGACGCGGTAGGAGCGGCCGACGAAACCGCCGCGCAGCCGGGCGCGGCCGGTCTGGACGAAGGTGACCGGATCGCCGAGCGGGACCAGGCTGGTACGGTAATCGTCAAGCGTGACGGGGGTGAAATAATAATTGGCATTGTCGGTCAGCAGCGCGCGGTCGAGCGCGCCGGTGCGGAGCTGATCGAACACGCGCCGCGCGGTGCCGAGCGCGGCGGCGTCCGCGGTATCGGCCGGGGCCGGGGGCAGGGGCGGGAGCAGGGTCCGGGCGAGCGCCTGGCTGATCGAGATGAAGGCGTCGCTCGACCAGGTGTTGGTCAGCACGACGATCGCCGCCTTCTCGTCCGGATAGACGATATTCTCGGAGAGGAAGCCGACCGCCTCGCCGCTATGCTCGATGAAGCGCCGGCCATTGGCGCTGCCGATCGAGACGCCGAGGCCATAGCCGGTCGAGCTGCCGTCCGTGAGCTTGACCGGGGTTTCCTGGAGCATCCAGTCGTCGGGGGCGAGGATCTTGCGGTCGAGCCGGGCGACGTCCCATTTCGCGAGGTCGCGCGCGCTCATCGCCAGCTCGCCCGCCGCGAACAGCCAGCCATGCGCGGCGGGAGTAGCGACGCGCACCGGGCCCATCGCGGCGCGGCCATAGCCCTGGGGGAAGCCCTTGCCGATTGCGAGATCCTGATCGTAGGCGGTGATGCCGAGCGGCTTGAAGATGCGCAGCTCGAGAAAGTCGAGCAGCGGCATGCCGGCGACCTTCTCGACGATCATGCCGGCGACGACATAGCCGGTATTGGAATATTGCCACTGCGTGCCCGGCGCGAAATCGAGCGGTTTCTTCGCCCAGCGATCGACGATGCCCTGCGGCGTGACCGGGGTGGCCATGGCCTTGAAGCTGTAATCCTGCGGCCAGTAATCCTGCAGGCCCGAAGTGTGGCTGAGCAGCTGGCGGATGCTGATCCGGTCGCCGTCAGTGATGTCCGGGACATATCTGGCGACGCTGTCGTCGAGGCTGAGCGTGCCGTCCTTCTGGAGCAGCAGCAGCGCGGCGGCGGTGAACTGCTTGGAGACCGACGCGATCTGGTAGGGCGCCTCGTCGCGCGGAACGGGCTGGTTCTCGGCCTGCTTGCCATAGGCCTTGGCGAAGACGATCTCGCCGCCGCGCACCACCGCGATCGAGGCCGAGGGGACGTCGGTCGCCTTCAGCGAGTCCGTAACGATCCGGTCGACCTGGGCGCGTTCCTCGGCGGTGAGGGCCTGGGCGAAAGCGGGGGTCGCGGCGAACAGCGCGACCAGGGTCAGCGTCGAGCGGAGCAGCATTGTCAATCAGTCACCTTGCCAGCGGCGGGGGAGCCCGTCTTTTCACCTTAGCGCCGCAAAGGGAAGGGGGCGGCGATGACGATTTTGTCATGGAAACAACCAGTGCCTTCGCTGGTTTGGGTGAAGCGGGGCAACAGGGAAATCGTCATGCCGGTCCGTCACAGCTGGATCGCCGCCATCATCGGCCTCGTCGTCGCGCTGATCGGGGCGGTGCTGAGCATCGGCGGGGTCTGGCTCGCCGTGCTGGGCGGGTCGCTTTATTATCTGGTGACGGGCGTGGCGATGGTCGCCGCCGGGGTACTGCTGGTGCGCCAGCGGCTGCTGGGCGGCTGGATCTATGTCGCGGTGGTTGCGCTCACCCTGTTATGGGCCTTTGCCGAGGTCGGGACCAATGTCTGGGCGCTGGTACCGCGCATCGTCGCGCCGATCGTGCTGCTGGTGGCGGTGCTGGCGGTGATGCCGACCCTGTCGAGCGCGCCGAAGCGCTGGCGCATCGCGCAGGGCGCGATCGCGGTGCTGCTGGTCGCGACGGTGGTGCTGTTCGGCATGCTCGGCACGCGCGACGATGTGGCGGTGGCCGCGCTGCCCGCGCCGCAATCGCCCGGGTTCGCCGACCCCTCGGGCCAGGCGACCGGGCCCGACTGGCCGGCCTATGGCGGCACCTATAGCGCGCGGCGCTTCTCGCCGCTGGCGCAGATCAACAACGGCAATGTCGGCGGGCTGAAGCGTGCCTGGCTGGTCCACACCGGCGACATGCCGTCGAGCAAGGCGATCGCCGGGACCTATGGCGCGGAGACCACGCCGCTCAAGATCGGCGACAGCCTGTATCTCTGCACCCCGAAGAACCTCGCCATCGCGCTCGATGGGGCGACCGGCAAGGAGCGCTGGCGCTTCGACCCCAAGGTGGCGGACGACGCGATCCCCTATACCGCGGCCTGCCGCGGGGTGAGCTATTATGCGGTGCCGGGCGCCGCCGCCGGAACGGCCTGCGCGGCGCGGATCGTCGAGGGAACGCTCGACGGCCGGATTTTCGAGCTGGACGCGGCGACGGGCAAGCCCTGTGCCGATTTCGGCACGGGCGGGCAGGTCGACATCAAGGCCGGCATGGGCGCGGTGCCGCCGGGCTATGTCTCGATCAATTCAGCGCCGACCATCGTGCGCGGGGTGATCGTGACCGGGCACCAGGTGCTCGACGGACAGGATCGCTGGGAGCCGTCGGGCGTGATCCAGGCCTATGACGCGGTGACCGGCAAGCTGCGCTGGGCGTGGGACATGATGCGCCCCGACATCACCGGCATGCCGCCGGCGGGCCAGACCTATACGCGCGGCACGCCGAACATGTGGACCACGGCGTCGGGCGACGAGCAGCTGGGCCTGGTCTATCTGCCGATGGGCAATTCGACGGCGGATTATTATTCGAGCCTGCGCCGCCCGGCGGAGAATTTCTTCGCCACCTCGCTGGTCGCGATCGACGTGACGACGGGCAAACCGCGCTGGCGCTTCCAGGCGGTGAACAAGGATGTGTGGGATTACGACTTCGGCAGCCAGGCGACGCTGATCGATTACAAGGGCACGCCGGCGCTGGTGCTGCCGTCGAAGCAGGGCGATCTCTATGTGCTCGACCGTCGCACCGGGCGGCCGCTGACGCCGGTGGGCACGATCAGGGCGCCGGGCGGCGGGGTCGAACCCGAGCAGCGCGCGCCGACCCAGATCGTCTCGCTGTGGCAGACGCTGCGCAAGCCGGCGCTGACCGAGCGCGACATGTGGGGCATGTCGCCGATCGACCAGATGATCTGCCGCATCCAGTTCCACCGGGCGAGCTACAAGGGCTTCTTCACGCCGCCCGAGGCTGATCGGCCCTCGATCGAATATCCCGGCTATAATGGCGGCAGCGACTGGGGCGGTATCGCGGTCGATCCGCAGCGCGGGGTGATCGTCGCCAATTACAACGACATGCCTAATTATGTCCGGCTGGTGCCGCGCGCCGAGGCGAACAAGCGCGGCTGGACGCCGCGCGACCAGGCACGCGGCAAGATCGGCGGCATCGAGGGCGCGGGCGACCCGCAGGCGAACACGCCCTATGCGATCAACGTCAATGCCGGCTGGCGGATGCCCTTCACCGGCCTCCTCTGCAAGCAGCCGCCTTATGGCGGGATCAGGGCGATCGAGATCGCCACGGGCAAGACCCTGTGGGACCGGCCGCTCGGCACCGCGCGGACCAACGGGCCGTTCGGCATCCCCTCGATGCTGCCCTTCCATATCGGCACGCCGAACAATGGCGGTGCGGTGGTGACGGCGGGCGGCCTGGTGTTCGTCGCGGCGGCGACCGACAATCTGATCCGCGCGATCGACCTGCGCACGGGCAAGACGCTCTGGTCCGACGTGCTGCCGGCGGGCGGGCAGGCAACGCCGATGGTCTATGAACAGGGCGGGCGCGAATATCTGGTGATCGTGACCGGCGGGCATCATTTCATGGAGACGCCGATCGGCGACCAGGTGATCGCCTATGCCCTGCCGCAGCGGAGTTAGGGCCGATAGGGCCGCCACAGCCCTTGACAGGCGCCGACGCCGCCCGTCGAATGATGCCACGCAAAAACCGGGAGAGACGGCATGTGTGACAGCGACATCCATCAAGGGCTGGTAGAGACGTCCGCATTGTCCCGCCGGGCGTTCGTGATCGCTGGCGTGGCGGTGGCCGGGCTGGCGACGACGGCGCTCGCGGACAATGTCGTCGAGACCGACGTGACGGTGAAGACCGCCGACGGCGAAGCCGACGCCGCGCTCTTCTACCCCAAGGGCAAGGGGCCCTGGCCGGCGGTGGTGGTCTGGCCCGACATTCTCGGCCTGCGCCCGGTGTTCCGCGAACTGGGCCGGCGCCTGTCGAACGAAGGCTATGTCGTGCTCGTGCCCAACCCCTTTTACCGCAGCAAGCGCGCGCCCGTGGTCGACGGGGCGTTCGATTTCAGCAAGCCGGACGACCGCGCCAAGGTCATGGGCTTCCGCCAGGCGATGACCGACGCCGGCGTCGACACGGATGCCGCCGCCTATCTCGCCTTTCTCGACCAGCAACCGCAGACCAATAAAAAGAAGAAGGTCGGCGTGCAGGGCTATTGCATGGGCGGGCCATTGTCGTTCCGCACGGCGGCTGCGGTACCGGGGCGGATCGGCGCGGTCGGCAGCTTTCATGGCGGCGGGCTCGTCACCGCCGAGCCGTCCAGCCCGCATCTGCTGATTCCGAAGACCAAGGCGGCCTATCTGGTCGCGGTCGCCCAGAATGACGATGCGCGCCAGCCCGAGGCGAAGGACGTACTGAAAAAAGCGTTCGAGGCCGCCGGGCGCCCCGCGACGGTCGAGGTCTATCCCGCCGACCATGGCTGGTGCGTGCCGGGCAGCCAGACCTATAATGAGGCGGCCGCGGAAAAGGCGTGGGGCGAGTTGCTCAAGCTGTACAAGGCAAACCTGGCCTGACGGATCGGCGCGCGCTTGGCGACCTGCCTCGCGCGCGCTAGCCTCCCCCAAAGGGGGAGAGCGATGCAGGAGACAGGACTGCGCCCATTGGCGATCGCCCTGGCGGCGACTGCCCTTGCCGGGATCGGCATCGTCTTGCTGCTTTTGGCGCTCGGCCCCGACTGGAGCGTCTATGCTCCGGCGAGTTGCACCGCGACGCGATGTTTCTGCGAGATGCCGCGCATCGGCGCGCTGATCCTCCAGCGGGCCAATAGCTGGTCGTCGCTGGGCTTCGTGTTTGCCGGGTGCCTGATGATCGTGCTGGCCCGCGCGCCGGCCTGGCATTCGGCGATGACGCCGGTTTCCGCGGTCGCCTTCGGGATCACCGCGATCATCGTCGGGCTTGGCTCCGTGCTGCTCCATGCGACGCTGACCTTGTGGGGGCAGTTCCTCGATGTGCTCGGCATGTATCTGGTGGGGTCGTTCCTGCTGGTGAGCGCGCTGGCTCGCTGGCGGCGTATGGCGGACGGGCAGGCGATCGCGCTCTACCTGCTGTTGTGCCTCGTTCTTGTCGGGGTGTTGATCGTCGCGCCCGAGGTCCGGCGCTGGCTGTTCGCGGTGGTGCTGATCGCGGCGATCGTCCTCGAACTCGGCCTTGCGCGTCCCCGTCGGCAGGGGGTGCGGCTGCGTTTCTATCTGGCCGGCATCCTGGTCAACGCGATCGCCTTCGCGATCTGGAACCTCGACCAGCACGGGCTGGCCTGTGCGCCGTCCAGCTTGATCCAGGGGCACGCGATCTGGCACCTGCTCGGCGCCGTCGCGACCTGGCTGACCTTCGCTTATTATCGCAGCGAGCGGGCCGAAGCCTAGGAGCTGCGCTTGACGTGGCGGATCGTCTGCTTGCCTGCCTGGAGCGTCTGGGGATGGCATGTCGCGCCGTCCGCGCCTGACGTCGCGCAATAGCTGGTGCCGGGGCCGATTCCGCTGACGGCCCCGGTCTCGTTCACCGCGACGGTCGCGGTGGAGGGGCTGGCATTGCCGTCGAAGCGGAAGACGCACTTGCCGCTCGACGATATGCGGCAGGTGAAAAGAGCGACGCTCTGATTCGCATCGACATCGGCCGAATAGGCCAGCTCGTCGAAATGCGCCGGGCCGCAGGCGGCGAGGGTCGCCGCGAGCACCGACATCAGGACCGCTGTCTTGACCATTGTCACCCCTTCGTCATCGTCGCGAAAGTGTATTGTTTAAGCAATACACTGTCAATATGCGGCAGCGACGGAAACACTGGTTACGGTGAAAGACCATATCATGTCGTGAGCAAGTAAGCGCCATGTTGAATGCCAGTTGCATCCCGAAAATCCTCAGATCGGTGCCAACATGACTTGAATACGCCCGAAATGAGAGGATGCTCCCCGCGAGACACCGGCCAGTCGGACCGATGTCCGCCATTTGAGACGCAGGAGAGGTTGTCCATGGGATATGCATTCTTGGCGATGATGGGGTGGTGCGGGACTAAATGGCCCGGCTGGTGGCGCGGTCCACGGCCGCCGCAGCCGGATCCCTGGTGGTGGATCGTCGGTCTTGCCGGGGCCATCGGCGGCGTACTCGCGGGCACCGTCTTCGCACCGGTGATCGGCGAGGCGGGGATCTTCGCCAGCGCCCTGACCGGCTTTGCCGGCGGTGTGCTGGTCGGCAGCATCGTCGATGGTATCGGCGGCGTAACCAACAGGGGTTGACCGCGATCGGAGGGGGAGGTGGCGACCGTCAGGGCGCCGCCTCCCTTTTTGGTTACGCGACAGGCACGCCGAACAGGTCGTGCTCGTCGGCATCCTCGATCTCGACCTGGGCGATATCGCCCTGGCGGAGATGGCCGGCGTCGCGAAGATGAACCTCGCCGTCGATCTCCGGCGCATCCGCCTTGGACCGGCCGGTCGCGCCGTCTCCCTCGACCGCGTCGACGATCACGTCGAGCGTGCGGCCGATCTTGGCTTCCAGCTTTTCCGCCGAGATGCGCGCGGTCAGCTCCATCAGCCGGGCGTAGCGCTCTTCCTTGATCTCTTCGGGCACCGGATCGGGCAGGTCGTTCGCTGCGGCGCCCTCGACGGGTTCGAAGCGGAAGGCGCCGACGCGGTCGAGCCGGGCTTCTTCCAGCCAGTCCATCAGATAGCGGAAATCATCCTCGGTCTCGCCGGGGAAGCCGACGACGAAGGTCGAGCGGATCGCGATATCGGGTTCGATCGCGCGCCAGTTCCTGATGCGCTCCAACACCTTCGCCTCGTTGGCCGGGCGGCGCATCGCCTTCAGCACGGCGCGCGAGGCATGCTGGAACGGGATGTCGAGATAGGGCAGCACCAGCCCCTCGGCCATCAGCGGGATGACCTGGTCGACATGCGGGTAAGGGTAGACATAGTGTAGCCGCACCCAGGCGCCGAGCTTGCCGAGCTCGCGCGACAGGTCGGTCATGTGCGCGCGGACTTCATGGCCGTGCCACATGCGTGGGTGGTGTTTGATGTCGACGCCATAAGCCGAGGTGTCCTGGCTGATGACCAGAAGTTCCTTCGTGCCGGCCTCGATCAGTTTCTCGGCTTCGCGCAGGATCGCGTCGGGGCGGCGGCTGACCAGGTCGCCGCGCAGGCTGGGGATGATGCAGAAAGAGCAGCGATGGTTGCAGCCCTCCGAGATCTTCAGATAGCTGTAATGGCGCGGGGTGAGCTTCAGCCCGCTTTCGGGCACCAGGTTGAGAAAGGCGCTGGGCGGCATCGGCGCTGCCTCGTGCACCGCGCCGACCACTTCCTCATATTGATGCGCCCCGGTGACCGCGAGGACATTGGGGAAGCGGGCGCGGATCGTCTCGGCTTCCTTGCCCATGCAGCCGGTGACGATGACCCGGCCATTTTCGGCGATGGCTTCGCCGATCGCTTCGAGGCTCTCTTCCTTGGCGGAATCGAGGAAGCCGCAGGTGTTGACGAGCACGACGTCGGCACCGGCATAGTCGGGCGACATCGCATAACCGTCCGAGCGGAGCTTGGTCAGGATGCGTTCGCTGTCGACCAGGTTCTTCGGACAGCCGAGCGAAACCATGCCGATTTTCGGCGGGGTGGGGAGAATCGTTGCCATGGGGAACGGGCCACATAGGCGCATCGCGCGGGATTTTCCAGTCATCGCCTTCATGGGCCGGAGAGTCGACTTCCAGTCGGGCCAGAACGGGCATATCGTGCCGTGGGCGAAACGAGGGGAGAAGCACGATGGGAACGGAAGTGCACTGGCTGGCGATCCTGGTCGCCGCGGTTTCGGGGTTTCTTGTCGGCGGGCTGTGGTACGGCCCGATCTTCGGCAAGGCGTGGCAGGCAGCGCGCGGCCTGAGCGACGACGCGATGAAGAACGCCAACATGCCGATGATCTTCGGCCTGACCTTCCTGCTCAACCTGTTCTCGGCCTTCATCCTCGATCACACGCTGACCACCTACGGCGCGCCGGATCTGAGCCTGTCGGTGATGATCTCGGGCGGCATCGCGCTTGGTTTCATCGTGCCGTCGATCGGGGTGAACTATCTGTTCTCGCGCCAGTCGCTGCGGCTGTTCCTGATCGATGCGGGGTATTGGCTGGTGATTTATGCGGTGATGGGCGTGGTTTTCGCGCTGCTATAAGGGGCATTTGAGGATGTCGCTCTTGCCACCATAGCCCTCCCCGGCGAAGGCCGGGGTCCAGTTGGGGGACGCTGGAATGGAAGAGCAATTCTACGTTTACATCATGACGAACCGGCGAAACGGCGCGATCTACATTGGCTCGACCAACCATCTGATCCGGCGTGCGTGGGAGCATCGTAACGGCGTTATTGCGGGCTTCACGAAGAAATACGATTGCCGGTTGCTGGTCTGGTACGAGATGCACGGCGATCTTGAGTCTGCGAGGGTGCGAGAGGTTCGGATGAAGGAATGGAAGCGGGCGTGGAAGGTGCGTGAGATCGAGGGGCTCAATCCCGATTGGGAAGACCTTTACGACCGGATCGCGCAACCATGACCGACATCCCGACTGGACCCCGGCCTTCGCCGGGGAAGGAAGAAGGGCAGGGGGAATCGTTTTCGCTCGTCCCGCACCCCGATTGTCCGAGCAATGCGGTACGATCGATCGCGGTCACGGCGCGGCGGGATGGGAACCGGCTGAGCCTGACCTATCGCGTTACCGGCGCGATCGGCGATGTGCTGTGGCCCGAGCCGGCGGAGCCCGGCTTCAGGGACGAGCTGTGGCGGCATAGCTGCTTCGAGGCCTTTGTCGGGGACGAAGGGACGTCGCGCTATGTGGAGCTCAATATCGCGCCGTCGGCGCAATGGGCGGCCTATGATTTCGACGATCATCGTACCGGGATGCGCCGCGCGGCCGGTGCGGCGGTGAGTGACGTGATGTGGCAGCCGGAGGCGGAGGTCGCGGAATTGCGGGCGGCCGCCGACTTGCCAGGGCTGGCGGGTGTCGACTGGGATGTCGCGCTGACCACGGTGATCGAGGAACGCGACGGGACCAAGTCCTTCTGGGCGTTGGCGCATCCGGCGGGGCCGGAGGATTTCCACGATCGGGATTGCTTTACGGCACGGCTCGCGGCACCCACCGCCCCATGAAATTCGGTATCGATCGCCTGCTCGCCGACCCCGCCCTGCGTGCGCCGCTGGAGGGGAAGCGTATCGCCTTGCTTGCTCATCCGGCCTCGGTGACGGCGGATCTCACGCATTCGCTCGACGCCCTGGTGGCGAGCGGGCTGAACGTTACCGCAGTGTTCGGGCCGCAGCACGGGGTGCGCGGCGACCTGCAGGACAACATGATGGAGTCGCCCGACTTCACCGATCCGACTTATGGTATGCCGGTGTTCAGCCTGTACGGCGAAGTGCGCCGGCCGACCGGCCAGTCGATGGGCACCTTCGACGTGATGCTGTTCGACCTGCAGGACCTGGGTTGCCGCATCTACACCTTCATCACGACCTTGCTCTATGTGCTCGAGGCGGCGGCCGAGCATGGCAAAACCGTCGTAGTGCTCGATAGGCCCAACCCGGCCGGGCGTCCGGTAGAGGGGCTGACGCTGTTGCCGGGCTGGGAGAGTTTCGTCGGCGCCGGGCCGATGCCGATGCGGCACGGGATGACGCTCGGCGAACTCGGCCACTGGTTCGTCGCGCTGAAGGGGCTCGATGTCGATTACCGGGTGATCGAGATGGAGGGCTGGGTGCCCGAGGTTGCGCCGGGGTTCGGCTGGCCGGACGACCGGATCTGGATCAACCCGAGTCCGAACGCGCCCAATGTCAACATGGCGCGGGCCTATGCCGGTACCGTGATGCTGGAGGGCACCAATGTGTCGGAAGGGCGCGGCACCACGCGGCCCCTGGAACTGTTCGGCGCGCCTGATGTGGATGCGCGCGCGGTGATCGCCGAGATGCGGCGGCTCGCACCCGACTGGCTGAAGGGCTGCGCGCTGCGCGACATCTGGTTCCAGCCGACCTTTCACAAGCATGTCGGTAAGCTCTGCAATGGCGTGCATATCCATGCCGAGGGGCCGTTCTACGACCATCACGCCTTCCAGCCGTGGCGGGTACAGGCGCTCGGGTTCAAGGCGATCCGGCTGCTATACCCCGACTATGACCTGTGGCGCGATTTTCCGTACGAATATGAATTCGGCAAGCTGGCGATCGATGTGATCAATGGCGGGCCCGGCCTGCGCGAATGGGTCGACGACGCGGCGGCGGTCGCGGGCGACCTGGATGCTGTAGCGCGCCCGGACGAGAGCGCCTGGGTGGAAGAGCGGAAGCCCTATCTGCTGTATTGATGCGCCGCGGGACCGGGGGAGGCGAGCATGCGACCGATGATGTGGATGCGGCACCTTGGCCTTCTGGCTTGCCTAGCCATGGGGCCGGTATCGGTCGCGGCAGGTGACGGACGCGCTTGCCATCTGCAACCGGCCGACCGGTTATGGATCGAACGGGCGCTGGGGAATTGGCGCTGGGCCGAGGCGAACCTGCTTCACCTGCCGGCTGTGCCGATGCCGGAAGTGGTGGCGGTCGATGCGACCTGCCAGGCGAATGCCGTGCCGCACACCGGCGCGCCGATCCGGTGGCGCGGGCGGCTGCATCACGGCAAGGTGACGATGCCCGACGGCAACGGCGCGCGCGTCGGCGTGATGTCCTTTGCGGGCCCGAATCCGAAAGACCCGCGCGGCTTCTTCGTGATGAGTATGCCGTCGGTGTGGCGGAAAGGCGGGGTGACGAGCGAGCTCGGCCTTGAAACACTGATGGACGGGGTGCTGCTGCACGAGATGATGCACACGCGGCAATTCGCCTTCGCCAACCCAGCAATGGCCGCGCTGAGCAAGCGCTATGGTCTGCCCGAGGACATCAACGACGATTCGATCCAGGCCGCATTCAAGGACGATCCCGCCTATGTGAGCGCCTGGCAGGCGGAGACCGACCTGCTCTACGCCGCCGCGGCTGCACCGACCGATGCCGAGGCGCGCCGGCTGGCGCGCAAGGCGCTGACGGCGGTGCGCGTGCGGCACGCGATGTGGTTCGTCGGGCCGGAGGAGAAGTGGAAGCCGCTCGACGATATCTTCCTGCAGATGGAAGGGCTCGGCCAATGGCTGATCTACAAATATTATGTCGATGGGCCGAACAAGGTCTACGCGCCGGCGGTGGCGGTGAAGGCAGTGCGACGCGGGCGCAAGCAATGGTCGCAGGATGAAGGGTTGGCGCTGATGCTGGTGGTCGATCGGCTGGTCCCGGGCTGGCAGGACGGGGCGTTCGCAGCACAGCCGATGCTGGCTGAAGCATTATTGGCTAGGGCCGCGGCGTAACGGCTGGCCATCGGGCGTCGGGACGTTCAGGGGGAAGTCACGATTTTCCTTGGAAAGAGCGTGGGATGCGTAAGATCGGATTGAGTGTCGCCATGGCGATCGGCCTGATGGGGGCAGTACAGGCCGCCGCCCAGGATTCGTCGCAGGACGATGTCGTCGTGACCGCGCGCAAGCCGCTGGATCGCGAAGAGGCGGCCCGTTTCGTCAGCAGCATCACCGCCGGCAAGAGCGACGGCCAGGTGGCCCGGTTCGAGGCGCCGGTGTGCCCGATGGTGATCGGGTTCACGCCCGAGATATCGCGCCAGATCGTGGCGCGCATCCGCAAGGTCGCAAAGGCGGTCGGCGCAGAGGTGGCGCCGGAGGACTGCACGGGCAATGTCGCGCTGGTCGCGACTCCCGATGGCGGTGCGCTGGTGAAGGGCATGCGGGCGACCAATCCCGAATTGCTCGCCGGGCTGGAGACCACGCAGATCCGCCGGCTCATCGACGGCGGCGGCCCGGTACGCGCATGGAGCGCGACCGCCACGGTGAACGAGGATGGCCAGCGCCTGTCCGCGCCGTCGAGCAGCAACCCGATGGGCCCCTCCTCGCTCAACGTGAAGACCGCATCGATCCTCAATCCATCGAGCAAGCGGATCATCGACACCTCGACGGTGGTGATCGACTCCCCGGTCATGGCCGGCAAGACGGTGATCCAGCTTGCCGACTATGTCGCGATGCGCGCGCTGGCGAAAACCAGGCCGGTGGAAGGCGGGGCGAAGGTCGGTACGATCCTCACCCTGTTCGATCCCGAGGCGAGCCCGCCGCAATCCGTGACCGACGTGGATGTCGCCTATCTGAAGGCGCTCTACGCGATGCCCGGTAACCGGCGAGTGGGGTATCAGATCAGCGCGATCGCAAGGGCGGTCGAAGCCGCGGCACGAAAGTGAGGTCAACCAGCGATTCGAGATGGATCACGCCGGGCGAACCATAGCCGCCATCCCGATGGTCGTGATATTCAGCGCTTCGGAGACAAGGACTGCGGTCGGTCGTTGAATTGCCTGATCCGTCACCGCTTCCGCGTCAATTCCCGCATCGCGTCGTCGAGCCCGGCCAGGCTCAGCGGGTACATGCGGTCGTTCATCAGCTCGCGGATGATGCGGACCGATTGCGAATAGCCCCATTGCTGTTCAGGCACCGGATTGAGCCAGATCGCCGCGGGATAGGTGGTGGTCAGGCGGTGCATCCACACCGCGCCCGATTCCTCATTGAAATGCTCGACCGAGCCGCCGGGATGGGTGATCTCATAGGGGCTGATCGAGGCGTCGCCGACCAGCACCAGCTTATAGTCATGACCGTATTTGTGCAGCACGTCCCATAACGGGGTGCGCTCGGTGAAGCGGCGGCGATTGTCCTTCCACACCCCCTCGTACGGGCAATTGTGGAAATAGAAGAATTCGAGATTCTTGAACTCGCTGGTCGCGGCCGAGAACAGCTCCTCGCACAGCTTCACCCAGGGATCCATCGATCCGCCGACGTCGAGGAACAGCAGCAGCTTGACCGCATTGTGCCGCTCGGGCCGCATCACCACGTCGAGCCAGCCCTGGCGGGCGGTGCCGTCGATCGTCGCGTCGATATCGAGCTCGTCGGCGGCGCCTTCGCGCGCGAAGCGGCGCAGGCGGCGCAGCGCGATCTTGATGTTGCGGGTGCCGAGTTCCCTGGTGTTGTCGAGATTCTTGAAGTCGCGCTGGTCCCAGACCTTTAGCGCGCGCTTGTTTTTGCTATCGCCACCGATGCGGACGCCTTCAGGGTTATAGCCCGAATTGCCATAAGGGCTGGTGCCGCCAGTGCCGATCCATTTGTTGCCGCCCTGGTGCCGGCCCTGCTGCTCCTCGAGCCGTTTCTGCAACGTTTCCATAATCTCTTCCCAGGAGCCGAGCGACTTGATCGCCTCCATTTCCTCGGGCGTCAGGTATTTCTCGGCGACGGCGCGGAGCCATTCCTCGGGGATGTCTGCATGCTGCGTGCCGAAGCTGGTGGCGACGCCCTTGAACACCTTGGAGAAGACCTGGTCGAACCGGTCGAGCAGGCCTTCGTCCTTCACGTACACGGCGCGCGAGAGATAGTAGAAATCCTCGGGCGTATGCTCGATCACGTCGCGGTCGAGCGCCTCGAGCAGGATCAGATGCTCCTTCATGCTCGCCGGAATGCCGGCGGCGCGGAGCTCGTCGAGAAAGTTCAGGAACATCGTCGGGAGAGTAGGCGCTGCATCCCGGTCAAGTCGATGCTTTTATGCTCAGCGCGCGTAGACATCGATCATCGCGCCGACATAGTCGGGATCGTCGCCGGTCAGTTCGGATGCCGGGCGGGCTTTGGCGACCTGCTTCGACTCCGGCGTGCCATAGATGAACCCGTAGACGGGATAGGTCGTGGTGCCGAGGCCGTCGCGGTCGCGGTACCAGACCTGCACTTCGCTCCAGTCATTGTCGCGCGACATGTCAGTCAGGGTCACGTCCTGCTCGGCATGGCCGCGTTCGCCATTCTGGCGCGACCAGTTGGCATGCGTGACCATCACCACGCGCGGCGTGATGACCCGGCTGATCACCGCGACATGGCCGAGCGGCAGGCGCGCGGTCCTGGCAAAGACGATGACCGATCCGATCCTGGGCTTGTCGCCGCGTTTGTATTTGCCATCGGCCTGGTCCCACCAGGTCCAGGCATCGCCATAGATCTGGATGCCCGAGGCGGCGCGGGCGAAGGGCACGCATTCGCCGACATAATCGAGCAGGGATGCCGCGCCGGCGGGCGACATTACCGCGCACGACATGGCGCAGGCGGCCGCTGACAAAAGGGCGTTCGAGGAAAGGATACGCATAAGCGCCGTCGTCCCGATGGTTCCGCATCTGCCTGATCGGCGATGATTACTAGCACGTAAACCCTGTTTCGCGCCAGTTGCGCGTGACGTTCGCTTCGCGCGCGATGATCAGTTCTTGTTCGCCTGCCTTTTTGCCATGAAGGCGAGCCGTTCGAACAGCATGACATCCTGCTCGTTCTTGAGCAGCGCGCCGTGCAGCGGCGGGATCGCCTTGGTCGGATCGCGGTTCTGCAGGACCTCGAGCGGCATGTCTTCGTGCAGGAGCAGCTTGAGCCAGTCGAGCAGCTCGCTGGTCGAGGGCTTTTTCTTCAGGCCCGGCACGTCGCGCACGTCGTAGAAGATGTCCATCGCCTTCGAGACGAGGATCTTCTGGATGCCGGGGAAGTGCACGTCGACGATCGCCTGCATCGTCTCGCGATCGGGGAATTTGATGTAGTGAAAGAAACAGCGGCGCAGAAAGGCGTCGGGCAGTTCCTTCTCGTTGTTGGAGGTGATGACGACGATCGGGCGCTCGACCGCACGGACCGTCTCCTTGGTCTCGTAGACATGGAATTCCATGCGATCGAGTTCCTGGAGAAGATCGTTGGGGAATTCGATATCGGCCTTGTCGATCTCGTCGATCAGCAGAACGGGCACCTCGGGCGCGGTGAAGGCCTCCCACAATTTGCCACGGCGGATATAGTTGGAGATGTCATGGACCCGCTCGTCGCCGAGCTGACCGTCGCGCAGCCGGGCGACCGCATCATATTCGTACAGCCCCTGCTGCGCCTTGGTGGTCGATTTGACGTTCCATTCGATCAGCGGGGCGCCGACGGCCTTGGCGATCTCATAGGCGAGCACGGTCTTGCCGGTGCCGGGCTCGCCCTTGACGAGCAGCGGGCGGCGCAGGGTGACGGCCGCGTTGACCGCGACCTTCAGGTCGTCCGTCGCCACATAGCTTTGCGTGCCCTCGAAGCGCTTCATTCAGCCGTCCAATCCCGTTTCGAATATCGGGTTTGGGGATAGAGGGAATACTACGCCTGACGCAAGCCGGCGTTACGGGTGATTGCGCGCGCTCGCACGGGCTTCGAGCAGATCCCACAGGCCGCGATGCTGCGCGAGAATCTGCTGCGCGCCGAACGCCATGGCGCGTTCGATCGCCGGCGTTTCGGCAAGCGCCGAGACGAGGGAGGCCGTCTCCATCTCGTCGGGCAGGTCGGCGGCGGGCGGCTCGATGCCGAAGCGGCGGGCGGCGGCATCGAGCATGACTCGTATCGCCGCCCAGTCGAGCACGAAGGCGATCGCCGCACCGGTCGCGCAGCCGGTACGGTCGGACTGGGCCAGCATCTCGAGCGCGTGGCGTTGACCCGCGACGGCGGCCTCGGACTCGGCCTGGCCGGGAGTCGAGGGCAGGGGGCCGGCCACCGCGGTGAGCCGCGCGAGATAGGTACGCTCGCCGACGAACGCCGCGGCGGCCGACTCGAACCAGTCCTGCGCGGCGGGCTGGTGATTATGGGCAGCGGCGCGATCGACCACGCCCGGGTGGCGGCCATGCAGCCAGCACAGGGCGTGCACCGCGTCGGCCAGGTCCCTTACCGCGACGTTCGCGCCCGACAGCGAGCGCGGCACGGCATGAGTCGCGGTTCCGTCGACGGACGCCAGCGTGGCGATGGTGCCCCAGCTGCCGCCGATACGCTGACCAAGTGCCGAATCGAAAGCCATGACCCCCCGGGGTTTTCGTGAACGCGCCGGCGAATCCCGGTGCGGTTCATCAATGGGCTCACGGAGTATACCGAAGGGCGTAAAGACTTGGTTAAAACCCCGTTAGGCGTTTCCAAATCGCACCCATTTTCTCGGCCTTGCGCCCCGGATCAGTCGTATTTTCTTCGTCAGCCGGATTCACTCAGGCTTTAGTGTACGAAAAAGCGCCCCGGAAACAAATCCGGGGCGCTTTTTGCGCAAAATAGATATTGCGGTTCTTACTGATCGAGAAAGCTGCGCATCTTGCGCGATCGTGACGGATGCTTGAGCTTGCGCAATGCCTTCGCTTCGATTTGCCGAATACGCTCGCGCGTCACCGAGAATTGCTGGCCGACCTCTTCCAGCGTGTGATCGGTGTTCATGCCGATGCCGAAGCGCATGCGCAGCACGCGCTCCTCGCGCGGGGTGAGCGAGGCAAGGACGCGGGTGACCGTTTCCTTGAGATTGGCCTGAATCGCGGCGTCGACCGGGATGACCGCGTTCTTGTCCTCGATGAAATCGCCGAGATGCGAATCCTCCTCGTCGCCGATCGGCGTTTCGAGGCTGATCGGCTCCTTGGCGATCTTCATCACCTTGCGGACCTTTTCGAGCGGCATGGACAGCCGCTCGGCCATTTCCTCGGGCGTGGGCTCGCGGCCCTGCTCGTGCAGGAACTGGCGGCTGGTCCGCACCAGCTTGTTGATCGTCTCGATCATGTGCACCGGAATACGGATGGTGCGCGCCTGGTCGGCGATCGAGCGGGTGATCGCCTGGCGGATCCACCAGGTGGCATAGGTGCTGAACTTGTAGCCGCGGCGATATTCGAACTTATCCACCGCCTTCATCAGGCCGATATTGCCCTCCTGGATGAGATCCAGGAACTGCAGGCCGCGATTGGTGTATTTCTTCGCGATCGAGATCACGAGCCGCAGGTTCGCCTCGACCATTTCCTTCTTGGCGATGCGCGCTTCGCGCTCGCCCTTCTGGACCATGTTGACGATGCGGCGGAACTCGCCGAGCGACATGCCGGTCGCCTGGCTGATCTCCGAAATCTCGATGCGGATCCGGTCGACCGCATCGCTCTCGTTCGCGACGAACGCCGTCCATTTCTTGTCGAGCTTCGACACGCTGGGGAGGAACTGCTCGTCCAGCTCATGGCCGATATAGCGGTCGAGGAAATCCTTGCGCGGCACCTTGTGGCGCTCGGCAAGGCGCAGCATCTGGCCGCCCAGCGCGGTCAGGCGCCGGTTGAAGGCATAGAGCTGATCGACGAGATATTCGATCTTCGCATTGTGGAACTGGACGCTCTCGACTTCGGCGGTGAGGTCCTCGCGCAGCTTCTGGTACTTGCGCTCCTCGGCACCCGACAGCTCGCCGCCCGCGGCCATCGCCTCGAGCCGCTGCTGCTGCATCTTCGAGAATTTCTTGTAGATCGCCGTGATGTTGGCGAACCGCTCGAGCGCCTGCGGCTTGAGCTGCTCTTCCATCTGGGCGAGGCTGAGGGTGTTGTCCTCTTCCTCGTCATCCGACGGCCGCGGCGTGCGCCGCTCGGTCATCGAATCCTCGTCCTCGTCGGCGGCGGCCTCTTCCGGCTCTTCCTCTTCCTTGAACGAGGGGCCGGCGGTCTTTTCCGAGATTTCGCCCGAACCTTCGGCGTCGTCGTCGGTCAGCGACTCGGGGGCAGGGTCCTTGGACAGCATCGCATCGAGATCGAGGATCTCGCGCAGCTGCATCGTGCCTTCATTGAGCGCGGTCGACCAGTCGATGATCGCGTTGAAGGTGATCGGGCTTTCGCACAGGCCGAGGATCATCGTGTCGCGGCCGGCCTCGATGCGCTTGGCGATGGCGATCTCGCCCTCGCGGCTCAGCAGCTCGACCGCGCCCATCTCGCGCAGGTACATGCGCACCGGATCGTCGGTGCGATCGATGACCTCTTTTTTCTTCACGTCGAGCGCGGGTGCGCTTTCCTCGGACGAATCGACCGATTCGACCTCGTCCTCGGGCTGATCCGCCTCTTCGCCGTCCTCGCCGGCTTCGTCGTTCTCGACGATGTTGATGCCCATCTCGTTCAGCGCGGACATCACGTCCTCGAGCTGGTCGGACGACATCTGGTCCTGTGGCAGCGCTTCGTTGAGCTGCTCATAGGTGATGTAGCCACGCTTTTTCGCGCGGGCGACCAGCTTCTTGATCGACGCATCGTTCAAGTCGATCAGCGGCGCATCGCTGTTTTCGGTCGTGTCAGCGACGTCCGCCATTTCCGTCTTCGCCATTAATTGCCCTCGGTACCTAAAGCTCTGGCGTCTTCGTTCGCTTGCACCAGATTTGCAAGTCGTGCGTCGAGCGCCTGTTGTTCCTTCACCAGCGAAACCTGCCGTTCAAAGGCTTCGTCCGAATAACGCGCCATGAGCGCCGCCGTTGCTTCCGCCAGTGCCGCATCCACTTCCGGCCGTGCCACCAGAATGGCGATGGCTTCGTCCAGATCCTCCCTCGCTCGCACGGGTTCGGCGCCTTTCAGCGTGAACGACCACGATAATTGGTCGGCCCGTAGCAGATTGCTGGCGATGTTATCGAATCCTGATTTCGCCAATATGGTGAGCAAGCCGTCGCTATCAAGCGCCTGATCTTCAACGGCGAGATCGACGACCGCCTCGAACAGCCTTCCCAGCGCGCCGTCGGCAAGTTTCAGCGAGCCGAGAACCTCCATGTGACGGGCGATTTCGGCCGGGTGGCGGATCAGGCCGGCGAGCACGGCCTTGGCGAGGATCCGGTCGATTCCGGTGGCACGCACGCCCTTGGCGACGTCGCCCACGGGTGGATCGGGCGCTTTCCACTTCTGGCCGGGCTTGCGCTTCGGCCCCGGCTGGAAGGCGCGGAAGGGCTCGCGGACCCGAGCGTACAGATGGTCGAAGCGCCGGCGGAATTCGGCCTGATATTCGATGCTGACATTCTTGTCGGCGATCGACTGGGCGATCTCGTTGAGGCGCATCTTCAGCCCGGCCTTTTGTTCGGGCGTGTTCAGCGGCTCGGCGGCGAGCTCATGCGCCCAGAGCCGGTCGACCAGGGGTTCGGGCGCGCGGAGCAGTTCCTCGAACGCGGCAGGGCCCTTCATGCGGACCAGATCGTCGGGGTCAATGCCCTCGGGCAGGGTGACGAAGGCGAGGCTGCGGCCGGGGGCAAGCATCGGTAGCGCACGGTGGGCGGCACGCATCGCGGCTTTCTGTCCGGCCGAATCGCCGTCGAAGCAGAGGATCGGGATGTCGGAGAGGCGCCAGAGGCGTTCGAGCTGCGCCTCGGTCAGCGCGGTGCCGAGCGGGGCGACCGCCTCGCCAAAACCAGCCTGGGCTAGGGCGATGACGTCCATATAGCCCTCGACCACCAGCACCCGGCCGGACTTGCGCGATGCGGGCGCGGCGCGGTCGAGATTGTAGAGCGTGCGGCCCTTGTCGAAGAGCGGCGTCTCGGGCGAGTTCAGATATTTGGGCTCGCCATCGCCGATGATGCGCCCGCCAAAGGCGATGGTGCGCCCGCGCGGATCGCGGATCGGGATCATCAGCCGGCCGCGGAAGCGGTCGTACGGGTCCTTGCCTTCCACCGAGATCAGCAGCCCGGTCTCGACCAGCATCGGATCGCCGAAATCGCGCAGCGCGGTGCGCAGCTTGCCGCGCGAATCGGGGGCAAAGCCGAGACCGAAATCCCGCCGCGCCTGGTCCGTAATCCCCCGGCGCTTGAGCAGCGCCACCGCCTCGCCGCCATCGAGACCGCCGAGCTGGCCTTCGAACCAGTCGGCCGCGGCTTTCATCGCGTCATGCAGGCCCTTGGCTTGCTCCGCCTTTTCGGCCGAGCGCGGGTCCATCGCCGGCAGTTCCATGCCGGCGGCCTGGGCCAGTTCCTTTACCGCATCCATGAAGGGCAGGCCGCGCTGATCGGTCATCCAGCGGATCGCATCGCCATGCGCGCCGCAGCCGAAGCAATGGTAAAAGGCCTTGTCGTCGTTGACGTAGAAGCTGGGCGACTTCTCGTTGTGGAACGGGCAGCAGGCGCGGAATTCCCGGCCGGCCTTTTGCAGCTTGGTGGTGCGGCCGATCAGTGCCGAGAGGAGGGTGCGGCTGCGGAGTTCGTCGAGGAATTGGGGGGAGAGGCTCATTGTGGCGCCTCCTCCGGGCGCGCGCCTTTGTTCCCCCGCTTGTTTTTTGCAGATTCACCCACCCCACCGTTCGTTTCGAGCGAAGTCGAGAAACCTTGTGGCACGGGACGTATGTTTCTTTCCTTGGGTGGCTTCGCGAGATGCGAGACCATCGACCAGTCGCCAGCGATCAGCGCTTCTTTCTTGCCTCTGGACCAGCCGCTTACGATTCGCTCGGCCTCCAGTGCCTCGATCCGCGATCCGAAATTCTCTGACCAAGCCAACTCGATCGGGAGGCGGCGCGAGGTGTAGTCGCAATACCCGCCGGTCTGATGCTCGCCGATGCGCCGATCGAGATCGTCAGTGTGGCCGGTGTAGAATTTGCCGTCCGCGCACCGCAACATGTATGCCCAGAAAGCCATGGGGCATTGTGCCCCACGCTCCCCATTCGTGTCGAGCGTCGTCGAGACCCAACAAGGGCATTGCCAGCCAGGTTTCTCGACTTCGCTCGAAACGAACGGAGGGGTGATGTTCGGTCGTAAGGACCTTACGCCAAAGCCGACTTCACCAGCCCGCTCGCCTTGCTCATGTCCAGGCTCTGCGCATGGCGCGCCTTCAGTTCCGCCATCACCCGGCCCATGTCCTTCATGCCGCTCGCGCCGAGCTCGACCTTGATCGCCTCGATCGCCGCCGTGGTTTCCGCCTCGCTCATCTGCTGCGGCAGGAAGCGTTCGATCACCGCGACCTCGGCGGATTCGGCGTCGGCCAGTTCCTGGCGGCCGCCCTTCACGAACATGTCGATCGATTCGCGGCGCTGCTTGACCATCCTCTGCAGCACTTCGACCACCAGGGTGTCGTCGTCCTCCGGCGCCTTGCCGATGCGTGCTTCGATGTCGCGGTTCTTGATCGCTGACTGGATCAGGCGGAGGGCGGCGGTGCCTTGCTTGTCTCCGCCCTTCATGGCGGTGATGAGCGCGGCCTTGATGTCGTCGCGAATCATTGTCGGTCCTTTTCGGTAATCCGTACAGATAGCGCGGCGGCCCCATCTTTAACAGATTGACGCTCCGCCCCGCGAGGCTTAGCGACCGCCGCTTAGCGACATCGAAACCCGAAGGAGTGCCCGCCACGATGGCCGACGCCAAACCCGTAACTGCGCCCGAAGGAGCGACGGGAGTCCTCGTCCTTGCCAATGGGGACATTGCGTGGGGGCGCGGATTCGGCGCTGAAGGCGAGGCGGTGGGCGAGGTGTGTTTCCACACCGCGATGACCGGTTATCAGGAAGTGATGACCGATCCGTCCTTTGCCGGGCAGATCATCACCTTCACCTTCCCGCATATCGGCAATGTCGGCGCGAACCCCGAGGATATCGAGGCGAACGACCCGCATGCGCTGGGTATCATCGTGCGCGAGGACGTGACCGCGCCGTCCAATTTCCGCTCGGTCGAGCGGCTCGACGACTGGATGAAGCGGCATGACCGAATCGGCCTTTCCGGCATCGATACGCGCGCGCTGACCCGTCGCATCCGCACCGGCGGCGCGCCCAACGGCGTCATCTCGCACCGGGCGGACGGCAAGTTCGACATCCCTCTATTGCTGGAGATGGCGAAGGCTTGGCCGGGGCTGGAGGGCATGGACCTCGCCATCTCGGTCACCACCGAGACGCATTATGGCTGGGAGGGCGGCATCTGGCGGCTCGGCTTCGGTTATGGCGCGGGCGGGGCCGAGGATGCGCGGCCGCATGTCGTCGCGATCGATTACGGCGCCAAGCGCAACATCTACCGCAACCTGGTCAAGGCCGGCGCCAAGGTCAGCGTGCTGCCGGCGACCGCGACCTATGAACAGGTCATGGCGCTGAAGCCCGACGGCATCTTCCTGTCGAACGGCCCGGGCGACCCCGCCGCGACCGGTGAGTATGCCGTGCCGGTGATCCAGGGCCTGCTCGAGACGCGCATTCCGCTGTTCGGCATCTGCCTTGGCCATCAGCTGCTCGGCCTTGCGGTCGGGGCCGAGACCACCAAGATGTTCCAGGGCCATCGCGGCGCGAACCATCCGGTCAAGCGGCTGAGCGATGGCGCCGTCGAGATCACCAGCATGAACCATGGCTTCGCCGTCGTCAGCGAAACGCTGCCCGCCACCGCGCGCGAGACTCATGTGTCGCTGTTCGACGGGTCGAACGCCGGGTTCGAGCTGACCGACCGGCCGGCCTTCAGCGTGCAATATCACCCCGAGGCGAGCCCGGGGCCGCAGGACAGCCTGTATCTGTTCGAAAAGTTCGTCGGATCGCTGGAGAAGGCGGCATGAGCCTGCCCGAGGTAGACCAGACCAGGTTCGAGCAGGAATGGCTCGGCGACCAGGACGTGCTCGCGCGGCTGGCCGAGAGCGGCGACCGGCCCGAGCTCGAGCGACTGGTCGATGTCAGCTTCACCGGCGACGAGGATGCGCTGGACCAGCTCTCCGAGGAGGCCGGCAAGTTCGGCTTCTCGATGATCGAGCGCGAAGAGAATGAGGATGGCGGCGAATCGCTGTTCCTCGCGAGACACCAGAAGGCGGACGCGGCGTCGATCAAGGCGCTGACGCTGCAATGCCTGCAGATCGAGATATTGTACGACGTGGAATATGAAGGTTGGGGCTGCATGGCCGAAACGGGATCGAGCCACTAATGCCAAAACGCACTGACATCTCCTCGATCCTCGTCATCGGCGCCGGCCCGATCGTCATCGGCCAGGCGTGCGAGTTCGATTATTCCGGCACGCAGGCGATCAAGGCGCTGCGCGAGGAAGGCTATCGCATCGTCCTGGTCAATTCGAACCCGGCGACGATCATGACCGATCCCGAACTGGCCGACGCGACCTATGTCGAGCCGATCACGCCCGAGATCGTCGCCAAGATCATCGAGAAGGAACGGCCCGACGCCGTCCTGCCGACGATGGGCGGGCAAACCGCGCTCAACACCGCGCTGGCGCTGTTCAACGACGGCACCTTGGAGAAATACGGCGTCCAGATGATCGGCGCCGATGCCGAGGCGATCGACAAGGCCGAGGACCGGCTGAAGTTCCGCGACGCGATGGACAAGATCGGGCTGGAATCCGCCCGCTCCGCCATAGCGCATACGCTGGAAGAAGCGGTTGCCGGGCTCGAGACGACCGGGCTGCCGGCGATCATCCGCCCCAGCTTCACCATGGGCGGATCGGGCGGGGGCATTGCCTATAACCGGACCGAGTTCGAGGAGATCGTGCGCAAGGGGCTCGATGCGTCGCCCACCACCGAAGTGCTGATCGAGGAATCGCTGCTCGGCTGGAAAGAATATGAGATGGAGGTCGTGCGCGACCGCAACGACAATTGCATCATCATCTGCTCCATTGAGAATGTCGATCCGATGGGCGTCCATACCGGCGATTCCATCACCGTCGCGCCGGCGCTGACGCTGACCGACAAGGAATATCAGATCATGCGCAACGCGAGCATCGCGGTGCTGCGTGAAATCGGTGTGGAAACAGGTGGTTCCAACGTCCAGTTCGCGGTGAATCCGAAGGACGGGCGCCTCGTCGTGATCGAGATGAACCCGCGCGTGTCGCGCTCGTCGGCGCTGGCGTCCAAGGCGACCGGCTTCCCGATCGCCAAGGTCGCGGCCAAGCTGGCGGTCGGTTACACGCTCGACGAGATCATCAACGACATCACCGGCGCGACCCCGGCCTCGTTCGAGCCGACGATCGACTATGTCGTCACCAAGATCCCGCGCTTCGCCTTCGAGAAGTTCAAGGGCGCGGAGCCGATCCTGTCGACCGCGATGAAGTCGGTCGGCGAAGTGATGGCGATCGGCCGCAACATCCATGAATCGATGCAGAAGGCCCTGCGCGGCCTGGAGACGGGGCTGAGCGGCTTCAACCAGGTCGATGCGCTGGTCGGCGCGCCGCGCGACGAGATCGAGGCGGCACTGGCGCGCGCCACGCCCGACCGGCTGCTGGTCGCGGCGCAGGCGCTGCGCGAGGGCTTCACCGTCGCCGAGGTGCATGCGATCGCGAAATACGATCCCTGGTTCCTGGAGCGGATCGCCGAGATCATCGCGGCCGAGGAAGAGGTGTGCCGCGGCGGCCTGCCGCGCGATGCGGCGGGCATGCGCCGGCTCAAGTCGATGGGCTTCAGCGACAAGCGGCTTGCCTGGCTCGCGCTCAAATCGGCCAATCTCCATGGCGGCATGGACCGCGGCATCGCGCGCGGATCGGGCCTGATCCATGAGGCGGTGGTGGCGATGACCGGCGGCATCACCGAAGACGAGGTGCGCAAGCTCCGCCACAAGCTCGGCGTGCGGCCGGTGTTCAAGCGGATCGACACCTGCGCGGCCGAGTTCGAGGCGAAGACGCCGTACATGTACTCGACCTATGAGGCGCCGAGCTTCGGCGAGCCCGAGAATGAGTCGATGCCGTCGGATCGGCGGAAGATCGTCATCCTGGGCGGCGGGCCGAACCGGATCGGGCAGGGCATCGAGTTCGATTATTGCTGCTGCCATGCCTGCTTCGCGCTGGCCGAGGCCGGCTATGAGACGATCATGGTCAACTGCAACCCGGAGACGGTGTCGACCGATTACGACACGTCGGACCGGCTCTATTTCGAGCCGCTGACCGCCGAGGACGTGCTCGAGATCCTGCATGTCGAGCAGCAGAACGGCACGCTGGTCGGCGTGATCGTGCAGTTCGGCGGTCAGACCCCACTGAATCTGGCCAATGCGCTGGAACAGGCGGGGATTCCGATCCTGGGCACCAGCCCGGACGCGATCGACCTGGCCGAGGACCGCGAGCGGTTCGCCGCGCTGATCACCCGGCTCGGCCTGCGCCAGCCGGCCAACGGCATCGCGCGCAGCCGCGACGAAGCGATCAAGGTCGCCGAGCGGATCGGCTATCCGGTGCTGATGCGGCCGAGCTATGTGCTGGGCGGCCGGGCGATGGAGATCGTCGACGGCCCGGCGCAGCTCGACGATTATATCCAGACCGCCGTGCAGGTGTCGGGCGACTCGCCGGTGCTGATCGACCAGTATCTGCGCGACGCGATCGAGGTGGATGTCGACGCGATCTCCGACGGGACCGACGTGACGGTCGCGGGCGTGCTGCAGCATATCGAGGAAGCGGGAGTCCATTCCGGCGACAGCGCCTGCTCGATCCCGCCCTACAGCCTGTCGGACGAGATCATCGCCGAGATCGAGCGCCAGACCAAGGCGCTGGCCAAGGCGCTGTCGGTCGTCGGCCTGATGAATATCCAGTTCGCGGTGAAGGACGGCCTTGTCTATCTCATCGAGGTCAACCCGCGCGCCAGCCGGACGGTGCCGTTCGTCGCCAAGGCGATCGGCGCGCCGATCGCCAAGATCGCGGCGCGGGTGATGGCGGGCGAGAAGCTCGCGGCGCTGCCGGCGATCGACCGGGCGATCGACTATGTCGCGGTGAAGGAAGCGGTGTTCCCGTTCAATCGCTTCCCGGGGGTCGATCCAGTGCTCTCACCGGAAATGAAGTCCACCGGCGAAGTGATGGGGATCGATAGCGATTTCGTCATGGCCTTTGCCAAGTCGCAACTCGGCGCGAGCAATGTGCTGCCCAAAAGCGGCACCCTGTTCGTCAGCGTGAAGGACAGCGACAAGCCGGTGGTCCTGCCGGGCGTGAAGCTGCTCGCCGAGAATGGCTTCGCCATCGTCGCCACCGGCGGCACGGCGGATTATCTGCTCGCGCACGGCGTGCCGGTCGAGCGCGTGAACAAGGTGGCGCAGGGCAGGCCGCATATCGTGGACCGGATCAAGGACGGTCAGATCGGCCTGATCTTCAACACGACGGAAGGCTGGCAGTCGCTGAAGGACTCGCAGCCGATCCGCGCGTCGGCGCTGAATCAGAAGATCCCGTACTTCACCACGGCCCCCGCCAGCGTGGCTGCGGCACAGGCGATCGTGGCGCTTGCGACACGCAGCCTTGAAGTACGGCCCCTGCAATCCTATTATTCGCACTCGCACAAATAATTTCCCACATGAGAGTGACGTGCGGGCGGGTCCGTGAAGGGCCGGCTTGAAGAAGATTTTTTGACGAAGGACCTAAAGGGATGGCGACCGTCGACAAGATGCCGATGCTGCAAGAGGGCTATGAGAAGCTCAATGCGGACCTGAAGCGGCTGAAAGCGGAGCGCCCGACCATCGTCGACGCGATCGAGGAAGCGCGCGCGCACGGCGACCTTTCGGAAAACGCCGAATATCATGCCGCCAAGGAGCGGCAGGGGCAGATCGAAGCGTCGATCTCCGATATCGAGGACAAGCTGAGCCGCGCGCAGGTGATCGATCCGCGCGACCTGTCGGGCGACAAGGTGGTGTTCGGCGCGACCGTCACCCTGCTCGACGAGGACGACAAGCCGATCCGCTATCAGATCGTTGGCCAGACCGAGGCCGATGCCAAGGGCGGTCGCATCTCGTACAATTCGCCGCTGGGTCGGGCGCTGATCGGGCGCAAGGTCGACGACGAGGTCGAAGTGACGGTGCCGTCGGGCGACCGTTATTACGTCGTCTCGAAGATCGAATTCATCTGAACGGAATCGATCTTCCGCGGGGCCGGTTCACCGACGCGCTGGTTGCGCTGTCGGTCTTTACCGTCTTGCTCGCCACGGCGGTGTTCGGCCTGGACGCCGCCGCGATCTGGTTCGGCTTCACCCCGGGTGATTTCCTGGCGGGCGGGTGGAGCAACGACCCTATCCGGTCCTGGCTGTCGCCGCTCGCCTCCGCCTTTCTGGCGCGCGATTTCATCTCGGCGATCTTCAACCTGGTCTTCCTGCTGATCGCCGGTCGCTATGTCGAAAAGGCGATCCGGCCGGTCGGGCTGGGCGTTATCTTCGTCGCGGGCGCCTATGGCGGCGCGCTCGCGCGGCTGATCCTGACGCCCGGATCGGCGCTGGCCAGCGCCGGGGCCGACGCATCGGTGTTCGCGGTGATCGGCGCCTATTTCATGCTGTACGGCGTGCCGAGCGCCATCCCGATCGCGCGGCACCATAGCCGGCTGACCCAGATCGCGATCCTTGCCGGCATCTGGATGGCGATCCAGATCGCCTTTGCCGTGCTGTCGCAAAGCTTCGCGGTATCGGTGACGATCGTCGAGCCGATCGGGGGGCTGCTGGCGGGCGTGGCGCTGGCACGGCCGATGCTGGCCTGGGCTTATCGTAAGGCTTAAGGGAGGACGTTAGACTGCCCTCTGCCTCAACCCCAATCCGCTCGTAAAACGCACTGAAGTCGGGAGCGATGATGGCGTCGCGATTGCCGCCCGCGACCATGTCGATCGCAAATCGCCGGTCTGAGCGCCTTCACAACATCACCAAACGCCCAGCCACGGGCCGTCAGCCTGATTTCGGCTTTTTCCCCGTAGCAAGCGGCTTCAGCGCAGCTTGCGACATCCATGACAGTAGCTGGGCTTCGTCCAGCTCATCCGTCGATGCCAGCTCGACGCCGCGCGTGGCCTTGCCCATTCCGACAGGCGTTACCGGAGGCTCGGGGCTTAGCTCGGTGCCCCGAATGAACATCAGCTTCACATGGCCGACAAAGGCGCCGGACGAGAAGCACCAGCCGTCAGGCACACCATAATAGGCCATGCCCCATTTCACCGCGCGCTTGAGGTCAGGCACTGCCTGCATGGCGAGTTCGTCGACACGCTCGGCGATAGCGCGGTGCGGCTGCGGTAGACTGGCGATATAGGCGAACACCGGCTTGTCCCCTTCTGCGGCCTTGGCCGAACTGGCTTTGCCCGTCATGGCAACGAGGAGTTCTGACTCTCTTGTGGTGGCAGGCTGATTGCCCGAAACTTTTGTCATGCGATGTCCTTTCGCTGTCGGCCGAGTTTCGGCACCTGATTGCTGGGCGGGGCTTTTTGGCGCGACGCGCATAACCTCCGCACAGCCTCGTTTCTCCCACGTGACGACTGCATTGCCGCCGTCGCTGCCGGCGTGCCGTCGGACCACCGCTCCCATCGAGTGGCATCGGAACGACGAATGAGCGGATCGATATTCGACATCGTCTCGTAAATTTTTGATACGGATGACGACTGGTCGCATTTGGGAACGGCGCCAATTTTCTTTGCCGCGACCGGGCTGAAGCGCGTCGACCGGCCTCGGCAACATTGCGCAAGATGTGCATCTTCAAACTCATCGCTGTGGGCTTGGCAACCGCGGACCGCATGGCGATTTTCCCATTTCCTACCCAGATGAAGAGCGCCCCACACGGTGCCGCCGCGGCATGGTTCACGCAACGACCGGATGAAGGGTCGCCGTCCCTCAATAGGAGCAAGTGTGGCTACACCAACAAAGGTGGGACGCGGGAAGCCGGTGGGCGAGCGTCGATTCTTCGCAGCCATGGCGATCGTTATCGCCGTAGCCACGTTCGTTGGCTTCGCGCCAAGCTATTATCTCGCGCCGGCGTTCCATGCCAAGCCGCTATCGGCCCTGCTGCATCTTCACGGTCTCGTCTTCACCGCATGGATATTGCTCTATGTCGCGCAGACCGCGCTGATCTCGGCGGGGCGCACCGACATGCATCGGCTCGTCGGGCCGGTTGCGGTCGTGCTCGCCGTCGTCATGGTCCCGTTGGGTATCGCGACCGCGATCATCACCAAGCACGTCGCGGCGGTTCATCACCTGCCGCCGCAGGGGCCGCCTCTGGTCTTTCCCCTGGGGGCGATCCTCACCTTCGCGGTGCTGGTCGGCGCGGGCGTGACGATGCGCAAGCGATCTACCTGGCACAAGCGGTTGATGCTCCTGGGTACATTGGCGATCCTGACCACGCCGCTCGCCCGGGTGACGCGCTTCACGCATATCGGGCTGAGCCCGGCGTTCGGCGGGATGATCCTTACCGACATCCTGCTGGCGGCGCTGGTGGTCTATGATGTCAGGACGCGCGGCACCTTGCATCCCGCGACGATCTGGGGCGGCGGGTTCTTCCTGGCGACTCAGCTGATCCGCATCGCGCTGAACGCGATGCCCGCATGGCAGGCATTCGCCAAGAGTCTGACGGGCTAAGCCCAACGGCTGCCATGCACCCAGCCTATGCCGGCACGCACCAACGATCCAGCGCCTGTTCCAGGCCGAGCACGCTATCCTTCTCGCCGGCCCAGGCGACGCACGCATCGGGGCGGATCAGCATCGAGGGCCCCGTATCGACCGTCGCACAGCACACCCGTTGCGTGGCGGCTGAAACGAGCCTGGAGGCCGACCCGTCCGGCGAGGCGTCGAGGAACACGCCCATTCCGTCCTGCATGAGGTCGTAGAGCGACCCGCCGCCGACTGGCCGGTCGCCGATGAGCCGCCCGACCGCGTCATGCTCCGAGCCGAGATCGTAGCGGTTGGCCAGCCCGCTCATCATCCCGCCGATGAAGCGGTTGGCCTCGTCGCCCTCCATCAGCGTCGCGACGATGGCGCGCATCGCGGCCGCTTGCGGGTCGGGCCGCATGATCGCGGCCTGGGCGAGGGTGTTGGCCAGCACGGCTTCGGCGACCGGCCGCCGCTCGGCCTGATAGGTGTCGATCAGGCTTTCCGGCATCGTCCCGCGAACCACCGCGGCCAGCTTCCAGCCGAGGTTCGCGGCATCGGCGAGCCCGAGGCTCAGGCCCTGGCCGCCAAAGGGCGAATGAATATGCGCGGCGTCGCCGGCGAGCAGTATCCGGCCGTCGCGGTAGGTGTCGACGAGGCGCGTATTGTCGGTCCAGCGGCTGGCATTTTCGAACGCCGTCACGCGCACGTCCGCGCCGCTGACCCGGCGCAGCACCTGTTCGAACGCGTCGCGGGTGATCGGCGCGTCGCGGGCTTCGGGCGGGCCGCTGAAATCCAGCATGACCAGGCGGCCGGCGAAGGACATGTACATGCCGCCGGACGTGTAGTGGAAGCCATGGGCGGCAAGCCGTTCGGGATGATCCACCGCGGCGATGGCCTGGTACATCGTCATCGTCGGGTCGCAGCCGGGAAAGGCGAAGCCCGACAGCTTGCGGACGGCGCTGCGGCCGCCGTCGCAGCCGAGGAGCCATGAGCAGCGGACCTGGCCGTTACCGGTCTCCGAGCTCCAGTCGACATCGATCCCGTCGGGCCGCTGCGTCAGGCGGTGGACCTCGCATCCGCGGCGGACCTCGATCCCGAGCGCGCCGGCGCGCTCACTCAGCATCGCTTCGATATTTTGCTGGTCGATCGGGCTGCCGAGCCGGTCCGGCTCGACCTGCGCATTGCGTCGGATCAGCATCAGGCCGGCGAAATGGCCGCTATAGCGGCCCCCGGGACCGCGCGGCGCCGCCTGGCCATGGCCCGTCGGCCGCGCCATCGCGGCGAAGGCGCGGGCCTGCGCGGCGTCGATCGCCGAGGCCATGCCGCGCCGCCGGAGTGCCTCGATGCCGAGCGCGCCGATGCCGCCGGCCTTCAGCACCTTGCTCGGTTCGGTCAGCCGTTCCAATACAAGCACGCTGGCGCCGCCAAGGGTCAGCTCGATCGCGGCAAGGAGGCCGACCGGACCCGCGCCGACCACGACGACATCATAGGGCGTTTCCATATACTCAATCCCAATATATACTCGATACATAATAGGTGGGAGTGAATGAGCGACCTGTCAACGCCGACCGACCGCCGATCGCGCAAGCGCCTCGCCACGCGGCAGGCGATCTCGGACGCCGCCACCTGCCTGTTCCTGGAGCGCGGCTTCGACGCGGTGACGATCGACGAGATCGCCGGCGCCGCGGATGTCGGGCGCATGACCGTGTTCAATCATTTTCCGCGCAAGGAGGACATGTTCTTCGACCGCGACGATGAGGGCCGCGCGGTCCTGCGCGAGGCGTTGCGGGATCGCGATCCGGGGGTTCCGCCGATCGAGAGCCTGCGCCTGCTCGCGCATCGGCTGGTGGCGGAAGGGCGGCCGTTCGTGGAGTTCTCCGCGATCAGCCAGCGCTTCATCGCGACGATCGAGGCGAGCGACACGCTGAAGGCGAGGGCGCGGGCGATCCGCGACGAGCTGGCCGGCGTGGTCGCGGCGGCGCTGGCCGAGAGCGTCGGACGGGAGGCCGATGGCGACGCGCGTCTGGCGGCCGGCCTGTTGCTGGCGACCTGGACGGTGGCATTTCTCGAGGCGCATGGGACCTATCGCCGGACGGGGGATGGGGGGGCAGCGAATGACGCCTTTCTCTCGGTCGTCGACCGGGGGAGTGTGGGGCTGGTCGCGGCGATGGCGGGTACGCCCTATGCGTGACGCTGCGTAAGGGGATTAAGATGAAGGCCAAGCCGGTGTTTTGCGAGATCCGGTACCGGCTCGATCCGGACAGGCTGGAGGCGTTCGAGGACTATGGCCGGGCCTGGACCCGGTTGATCGAACGGCATGGCGGGGTCCATTACGGCTTTTTCATGCCGCGGGCGGCGCCGGGCGATGCGACGATCAGTTTTCCGGGCAAGGGACAGCCCGGCGCCGAGGATGTGGCGATCGCGCTGTACGGGTTTCCCGATGAGGAAAGCTACAACAACTATCGCACACAGGTTCCGCTCGATCCCGAGGCTGCGTCCGTCATCGAACGCTTCGCCGAGCCGCCGTTAAGGAGCTATGAGCGGGTGTTCCTTGCGCCACTGGCGCGGGAATGACGGCTCACCTGATCGGACATCAGGCCGGGAGCGGGGTGCCGCTCCCGGCCTGATGGATAACCTCCCCGTTCGCCGCTCAGCCGGAACGGGGAGGTGGATCAATTCAGCTTAGAAAGCGCCATTGGGCACGTTCCGGAGCTGCTCCCGCGCCCTTCACATCACGTCGACGCTTTTGCTGACCAGGATATTGACCGCGACGCGGCGGTTCTGCGCCTTGCCTTCTTCGGTGTCGTTGCTCGCCAGCGGGTCGGCCGTGGCCATGCCGGTGGGGGTGAGCATGCGATAGGGTTTCCAGCCGCATTTCTGCTGGAGGTAATTGATGACCCGGTTGGCGCGCTTTTCGCTGAGTGCCTGGTTGATATCGTCGCTGCCGGTCGAATCGGTGTAGCCGACCACCAGGATCAGGGCGTTTTCGGTTGCCTCGGCCGTGGTGGCCGTCGAGCAGAGCTGAGCCCTGTCCTCAGCGGAGAGTTCCGACTTGCCGGTATCGAAGTGCACGTTGGTGGTGCCCTTGATGTTATATTTGTCGATATCGCCGAGGCGGCCGCGCAGCGACTCGGTTGCTGCGGTCTGTTCATCGAAGCGCTGGTCCGTCGCGTTGCGGATCATCGTCGCGGTCTTGAGGTCGTTCTTGCGGAAGCTGACCTGGCTCGCGACCAGCTCGGCGCCTGGCTGGCCGTCCGCCTGCAAGGTCTTGACGGTGACCGGCATGCCGTTGAGCAGCGCATCTGCGCCGAGCTTGCCGCCACCGCCGAACAGCCCGCCGCCGCCCTTGATGCGGGTGGAATCGGTGACGGCGATGACCACGGCGCTACCGTCGGCGGTCCTGACTTTCATCTTGTCGCCATTGCGCGCGGTGATGACGCCCTTGACCTCGGGCCCGGCGGTCATCGCGGGCGGGGTGCCATAGACGACGACGTTAGACTCGGGCGCGCTCTGCTGCTGCTGGTCCTGCTGCGGCTGCTGATCCTGCGCGGACACGGCGCCCGACACGGACACGGCCAGAGCGGCAGCCAGGAAAGGCACGCCTGCCCTTTGGGGAATGACACGCATTGAGCAATCTCCTCTACTTTGCCCCCCGACGGCCCTTGCGTGTTCGGGTGAAGCTGTCTCCCAGATGAACAGGGCCGGGAGAGTCTCTGTCCCGGCGGTCGGTTCGAGCGCGGCGTGCGACGAACCGAGGCCGATGGCGCGGCGACCGCGACGCCTGTATTGGCCCCGGATGGACAGCGAGACAGACTTGGAGACCATGTTGCTGGGGCCGGTCCTCGCCGATCGCGTATGCGGGGCGTGCACGGCGTGCTGCACCGTGCTCACCGTCGATACGCCCGATTTCAGCAAGCCGGCGGGAACGCCCTGCACTTATCTGACGGCGCGCGGATGCGGCATCCATGCGGTGCGGCCGCCTATCTGCCGGACTTGGTTCTGCGCCTGGCGCCGGGTCGCGGCGATGCCCGACGAGGCCCGGCCGGACCGGTCAGGCGTTCTCGTGTCGCTCAATTTCGAGAAGAAGCCGCGCAACTGCTTCGAAGGCGTATCGATCAACGTCCGCGCGCTCGCCGGCAGTGAAGCGATCGAGACCGGCATGGCGGCGACGATCCTCGACAGCCTGTGCGATCAACTGGTCCCGGTCTGGTTCAGCGACGGGTCGAGGAAGATGCTGATGCACCCGGACAACGACGTCGCCAGCCTCGTGCTATCGGGAGAAGCCGCGCCCGCGCATCTTGAAGACGAAGTGGGGGCGTGGCGCGAGCGCTACGGCGTTTTCGCGGCGAAGGATTAGGCCTTGGGCGTTTCCAGCACGTCAGGCTGGAGCAGGCGGTGGAGATGCACCACCACGAACTTCATCTCGGCATCGTCGACCGTGCGCTGCGCGGCGGAGCGCCAGGCTTTCTCGGCGCTGGCATAATCGGGATAGATGCCGACGACCTCGATCGAATCGAGATCGTCGAAATCGAGATGGCGGGGGTCCTTGACGCGGCCGCCGAAGACCAGGTGGAGTTTGCTCATGGATCGGGCTTCCCAAGGGAGGAGTCACCCGTCCTTAGAGCGTGAATTCCGCGAGGTGAACCATCCAGCGCGGCTTTTTGTTACTTGCTGGACGCTTTGGCGGCGGCGGCCGAACCGGCGCTGGACAGCGCCTTGACCACGCCGTCGAGCAGCTTGCCGACCTGGTCGCGCGCTGCCGCCTTGTTGAGGCCGAGCGCGTCGAGTTCCGCCTTGCCCGCTTCCTTCGCTGCCTGAGCCGCGCCGGCAGCCGTGTCGGTGATGCGCTTGCCGACCGGGCCGAGCAGCTTGCCCTCCTGCTCGGTGCGCGGGATCACCGCGCCGGCGAGCACGCCGATCGCGACGCCGCCGACCAGAACGGCGAGCGGATTGGCTTCGATCCCCTCGGCGGTGCGGCGCACGGCCTCGCGCGCGGTGTCACGCGTGGTCTCCAGCGCCTTTTCGGCGGTGCTGCGCGGCGTGGCCTTCGGGGTTGCGGGCTTTTCGGTGGTGGGGGCGTTCATTCGGAGGATCCTTTCCGTCGGGCAGGCGCCCGTTTGGGTTTCAAACTCGCGGGACGCTCGGGAGTTTCATCGAGATAGACCTCGATGAGATGCTTGATCGGCCCGCGGGCAAGGAGCAGGCCGACCGCCGCGGCGCCCCCCGCGAGGGTGAGGGGGTGGCGCTTGAGGCTTTCCAGACCGTCCCGCCCGATTTCCTGCGCCGCCTCCTTCAACTCTCCCATGGCCTCGCGGGCAAGCGCCTTCGGGTTGAGCCGGGCCTGGAGGTCGACGAGCGTCCCGGCCAGGCGAGCGCGCGCCGCCTCGGCCCGCCGCTTCGCCGCTGGCAGGTCGGTAGCGTCGTCGATTGCCTCGGGCAGGTTTTTAGGCGGGCTCATTCGGGCTTGTCCGACATATCGGTGATCTTGCGAACCTTGGCGATGGCGAGGCGGACAAGCAGGGCGGCGACCCCGAGCGAGAGCAGCACGACCAGGATCGTCGCCCCGACCTCGCCCAGCGGACGCCGCAGGATCAGCAACAGGCCGAGCACCGTCGCGATCATCGCCGACTGGGCCAGCAGCAACGCTACCACGCCGAGGATGATCGCGGTGCGCGCCTCGCCGACGCGGCTGAGGAACTGGGCGCGATACAGCCTGATCTCCGCGCGCACGAAGCGTTCGGCGTCGTCGATCAGGCGCGAGAACAGGGCCGCAATGCTGTTGCTGTCATGCTCTTCCGGCGGTTGCTCGGCCATGTTCCCCCCGGTTCCTGTCGGATCAGGCGTCGTCGCGGTCGGCCGCGTCGAGGCCCGACTTGATCAAGCGCACCAGCACGAAACCGATCGCCGCGGCGGTGCCGATCGCCACGGCCGGGCTCTTCTTCACGAAGCCGCGCGCATCGTCGATCAGGTCGTCGAGATTCTTCTGCTTGATCGATTCCGAAAAGCCCGAGACGGCGTCGGCGGCGCTGCGGGCATATTGGCCATATTGCGGGCCAACCTTCTCGTCGACGGTGCCGGCGGCCTCGGTCATCATCTTGGCCAGTTCGTCGAGCACGCCGCCCGCACGGGCCTTGCCGTCCTCGGCATAGGCGCGGGCCTTGTCGCCGGCGTCCTTGGTGAGCTTGGAGGCGCTGTCCTTCAGCGTCTGCGTCGCGGCCTTGGTCTCGGCCTTGAAGCGTGGGGTGGCGGTGTCTGCGGTGGTTTCCACGGTCGGGCCTTTCTTCGGCTTGGCCGGCTTGGGGGCCGGCTTTGCGGTTGTCGCGGCAGGCGAGGTCGTGGCGGCAGCCGCTTTCCGCGGTGTCGCGGTGGTCGCGGCCTTCTTCACCGGTTTGGCCGGTTTGGGGGCCTTGGGAGTTTCGTCAGCCATGCTGTCGCCCTTTCCTCGCTTGTCCATCGTCAACCGGCCAGCGCAGTCCGCGGTTCCATCGAACGAGACGAATTGCCGCCGCCGATGATAGCCGATAGAGGCACGCCCGTCTGTCTGGGGCATCAATCGTTAGAAGGATCATAACGTGACCGCAATCATCGACATCCACGCGCGCCAAATCCTCGACAGCCGGGGCAACCCGACCGTGGAAGTCGACGTGTTGCTCGATGACGGTTCCTTCGGTCGCGCCGCCGTTCCCTCGGGCGCGTCGACCGGCGCGCATGAAGCGGTCGAACTGCGCGACGGCGACAAAAGCGTCTATCTCGGCAAGGGCGTGCTGAAGGCGGTCGAAGCGGTCAACACCGAGATCGCCGACGCGGTGCTCGGCCTCGAGGCTGAGGATCAGGCCGATGTCGACCGGGTGATGATCGATCTCGACGGCACCGAGAACAAGAGCCGGATCGGCGCGAACGCGATCCTGGGCGTCAGCCTCGCGGTGGCCAAGGCGGCGGCCGATGCGCGGGGCCTGCCGTTGTACCGCTACGTCGGCGGCGTTTCCTCGCATGTGCTGCCGGTGCCGATGATGAACATCATCAATGGCGGCGAGCATGCCGACAACCCGATCGATTTCCAGGAATTCATGGTCGTGCCGGTCGGCGCTTCGTCGATCGCCGAAGCGGTGCGCTGCGGTTCGGAAATCTTCCACACGCTGAAGAAGGGCCTGCACGACAAGGGCCTGGCGACCTCGGTCGGCGACGAGGGCGGTTTCGCTCCGAACATCGCCTCGACCAGCGACGCGCTCGATTTCATCATGAGCTCGATCGAGAAGGCGGGCTACAAGCCGGGCGACGACGTGATGCTGGCGCTCGACTGCGCCGCGACCGAGTTCTTCAAGAACGGCAAGTACGACATCTCGGGCGAGGGCAAGATCCTGTCCAGCCACGAGATGGCCGAATATCTCGCCGACCTGACGCGCCGTTATCCGATCTTCTCGATCGAAGACGGCATGGCCGAGGATGATTTCGTGGGTTGGAAGGCGCTGACCGACCTGATCGGCGACAAGGTCCAGCTGGTCGGCGACGATCTGTTCGTGACCAACCCAAAGCGGCTGAAGCAGGGCATCAAGGACGGCCTCGCCAATTCGCTGCTGGTGAAGGTCAACCAGATTGGTACCCTGACCGAGACTCTCGAGGCCGTGTCGATGGCCCAGCGTGCCGGCTACACCGCGGTCATGTCGCATCGTTCGGGCGAGACCGAGGATGCGACGATCGCCGACCTGGCCGTCGCAACCAATTGCGGGCAGATCAAGACCGGCAGCCTCGCGCGGTCGGACCGGCTCGCCAAGTACAACCAGCTCATCCGCATCGAGGAGGAACTGGACGAGGCGGCGGTCTATGCGGGGCGCTCGATTCTGCGCAGCTGACTCGTCGGCGCGATGTCGTGCTCGATTTATCTTGAACAGGTAAAATTCCTGCTTGATCCACGAGTCGCGACCTGCGAGAATCGCGGGATGGCCAAGCGTTCCACCTTCCGCACCATGCTCCACCGCGCCGGTCCGCCGGCTGCGTTGCTGATCGTGGGCGCGTTTTTCGGTGGCTATGCGATCATGGGTCCGAACGGCGCGCTCGCGTACGGCGACATCCAGCGCCAGCTCGACAAGCGCCAGAGCGACCTCGCCGTGTTGGAGAAGCAGCGCGCCGAGCTGAAGAACCGCGTCGCCTTGCTCGATCCACGCCATGCCGATCCGGACATGGTCGACGAGCTGGCGCGCAAGAAGCTCAACGTGGTGCATCCCGACGACATGATCGTCGACCTGGACAAATAGCCCCACCGCGCTGTGGGCGGCCTTGCGCCGGGCTGGCGCCCCTCGATTCAACCTGCCAGCATCGCGCGACAAGACGAATCAAGAGGAACGGGTATGCGCAGGATATTGCTCGCCGGGGCGGCCTTGCTGGCGGTCACGGCATGCGGGCCGTCTGAAACCAAGCCCATCACCAACGATGCCGAACTGGCGCTGCCGACGACCGAATGGCCGGCGTTCCGCGACGCGTTCATTGAGGGCTGGTTCAAGCTCGATCCGGCCAATGCGGTCTATCAGGGGCGGCATGATTTCGACGGTGGGCTGGGCGACTGGAGCGAGGTCGGGCTGAAGCGCCAGGCCGATTTCCTGCGCGCCTCGATCATCAAGGCATCGGCCTTCGACGCGGCCAAGTTGAGCAAGCAGGACGCGTTCGAGCGCGACTATCTGGTGAATGTCGCCGAGGGCAAGCTGTTCTGGCTGACCGATGCGGACCAGCCGCACACCAACCCGGCCTGGTATATCGGCGCCGGGCTCGACCCGAACGTCTATATCGCCCGCAACTATGCCGATGCGCCGACACGCATGAAGGCGATGATCAAGTTCCTGCGCCAGATTCCCGGCGCGGCGGCGAACATCAAGGCGAACCTGAAGACGCCGATGCCGCTGAGCTTCATCGATTATGGCGTGGCGGGCTTCAACGGTTTCGCCGATTATTACACGGGCGACGCGAAAAAGGCCTTTGCCGGGGTGCAGAGCCCCGAGCTGCAGGGCCAGTTCGACCAGGCGGCGGGTGCCGCGGCCAAATCGATGCATGACCTTGCCGGCTATCTCGACGGGCAGCGCGCCACCGCGACGCAGGGCTTTGCGCTCGGCGCCGACAAATTCTCCCGCATGGTCAAGATGACCGAGGGCGTGGACGTGCCGCTCGACCAGCTCGAGGCGGCGGGGAAGGCGGACCTGAAGCGCAACCAGGACGCGCTCACGGCCGCCTGCGCGAAGTTCGCGCCAGGCGCGACGATCCCGGCTTGCATGGCGAAGATGAACGCCAACAAGCCCGAGGGCGGCCCGGTCGCCGAGGCGCGGCGGCAGATACCCGAGCTCAAGGCATTCGTGATCGCCAAGGACATTGTCTCGATCCCCGACGCGGAACAGGCACTGGTCGAGGAAAGCCCGCCCTATAACCGGCAGAATTCCGCCTATATCGATCCGCCGGGACCGTTCGAAAAGGGCATCCCCTCGGTCTATTACATCTCTCCGCCTGATCCGGCCTGGGCCAAGGCCGTGCAGGACTCGTTCGTGCCGGGCAAGATGGACCTGCTGTTCACCTCGGTGCACGAAGTGATGCCCGGGCATTTCCTGCAGTTCCGCCATGCCAACAAATCGCCCTCGCTCTTCGGGCGGCTGTTCGTCGGCTATGCCTATGCCGAGGGCTGGGCGCATTATGCCGAGGAAATGATGTGGGACGCGGGCCTCAATGATGGCGACCCGGAAACGCATGTCGGCCAGCTGTCCAACGCGTTGCTGCGCAATTGCCGTTATCTCTCGGCGATCGGATTGCACGCGCGCGGCATGACGCAGGAACAGTCATACCGGATGTTCCGCGACGAATGCTATCAGGACGAGGGCAATGCGAGGCAGCAGGCGGCGCGCGGCACCTATGACCCGGCCTATCTCAACTATACGATGGGCAAGCTGATGATCCGCAAGCTGCGCGACGACTGGACCGCGACGCATGGCGGGCGGCAGGGGTGGAAGGCGTTCCACGACCAGTTCCTGAGCTTTGGCGGCCCGCCGATCCCGCTGGTGCGCAAGGCGATGATGGGCGGCGACGGGAAAGCGGTGTTTTGAGCGGGGCGGGCTCGCCCGTTCGCTGGCGGGTAGGCCTGCTCGCCTATGACCGGGTCAACGGCTTCGACATTGCCGGGCCGCTGGAAGTGTTCGCCACCGCGACGGCCATTGATCCGGCCCGCGCGGCCTATGGCGTCGAGATCGTCGCCGCCACGCTCGATCCGGTCACGACGGAGGCGGGCATGCGCATCCTGCCCGATCGCGGCTTCGCGGAAGGCGGCGCGTACGACACGATCATCGTCCCGGGCGGGGTCGGCCTGCGGGAACCGGAGATCAGCGCCGCCGTCGCCGGATGGCTCAGGCCGCGGCTCCAAACGACCCGCCGGATCGCGTCGGTCTGCACTGGAGTCTATGGGCTGGCGGCGACCGGCGTGCTCGACGGGCGGCGGGCGACGACGCATTGGCGCTTCATCGCTGACGTGCAGCGGCGCTTTCCCGCGATCCGGATGCAGAGCGACTGCATCTATGTGGAGGACGGACCCTGCTTCACCTCGGGCGGAGTCTGTGCCGGCATCGATCTTGCGCTGGCGATGGTCCGCGCTGACCTGGGGCCGACCCTGGCGCTGTCGGTCGGGCACGAGATGGTCGTGCCGAGCATGCGCGCCGGTCCGCAGGCGCAATTCTCCGAGCCGCTCCGCGCCCAGGCGCGCGCCCCGCGCCGGCTGGCCGATCTGATAGCGTGGATCGGCGCCAATCTGGAGGCCGACCTGTCGTTGCCGGCGCTGGCGGAACGCGCGGCAATCGGAGAGCGGCAATTGTCGCGCATGTTCCGCGAGGGGTTGGGCGAGAGCCCCGGCGCGCTGGTGACACGGCTGCGCCTCGCGGCGGCGCGCGACATGCTCAGCGCCGATGCGGTGCCGGTGGGAGAGGTCGCGCGGCTCGCCGGCTATCGCAGTCCCGACGCGTTCGGCCGCGCTTATGCCCGCGCGCATGGCGAGCCGCCCGAGGTGACGCGCGACCGGCGGCGCATGTCCGGAACGGCAGGATAGTCGACATCCTCGCGGGGCCGGCCGCGCCCTATGGCTTCCCGTCTGAAAGCGAGGGGTTTTATGGGGTTCGGGCGATATCTGGTTCCAGCGGGCGCGGCGGCGCTGTTCGCCATGTCGGTAGCGCCGGCCAAGGCGCCCGAGGCAGCGGCGGCGGCGCACTATAACGACAAGGGCGAGATGCTGTTTCCGGCCGAATATCGCAGCTGGACCTTTGTCACTTCGGGCCATGCGATGAGTTACAACGCCTCGGCCAATGCCGCCTCGCCCGAGGGGCCGTTCGACAATGTCTTCGTCAATCCGGAGGCGCATGCCGCATTCCTGAAGACCGGGCACTGGCCCGAGGGAACGGTGCTGGTGCTGGAGATTCGCGGCAGCACCTCGAAAGGATCGATCAACAGGAGCGGCGCCTTTCAGTCGGGCGCGCCGCTGGCGGTGGAAGTGCATGTCCATGACCGCAAGCGCTTCAAGGGCGGCTGGGGCTTTTTCGGCTTCGACGGCACCAAGCCCGCAGCGATGATCGGCTATGATGCGAGCTGCTATGCCTGCCATCAGGCCAATGCGGCGGTCGATTCGACCTTCGTGCAATTCTACCCGACGCTGCTACCCGTCGCGACGGCGCATGCGACGATCAGCGCCAACTATCTCGCGAACGAGAAGACTGCGGCTAAGCCGTAGATCGCCACCACTACCCCGTTCGTTTCGAGCGAAATCGAGAAACATCGATCGAGCGCCAAGCCACGTTTCTCGACTTCGCTCGAAACGAACGGAGAGGGTGTGGTGCTGGCCAGCCCCTAGCGGTTCTGCGCCTCGGGCTGGACGTTTTCGGCCTCTTCGGGGCGCGGGTTGCGGATCGAGGGGCGGAGGCGGGCGATGCTGCACAGGCCGGCGATGATCGCGAGGCCGGCGGACACCATCGGCGGGATGCGGCCCTCGCCGATGCCGAGCGCAAGCAGTGCCGCGACCAGTGTCGCGCCCGTGGTCTGGCCGGCAAGGCGTACGGTCGACACCAGGCCGCCGGCAGCGGCAGCGCGCTCGCGCGGGGCCGAGCCGACCAGCAGTCTGGCGTTGGGCGGCAGATAGGTGCCGAAGCCGGACCCGCACAGCGCCATCCGCCATGCGACATCGAACAGGCTCGGGTCCGCCGGCATGAAGGCGAGGAGCAGCAATGCGACGATCGAGATACTCATGCCGATGCCGCCCAGGATGCCCGCGGGCACACGGTCCGACAGGAAGCCCGAAGCCGGTGCGACGATCATGTTGGTCAGCGGCCAGGGCGCGATCGCGGCGCCGATCGCCGCTGCGCTGAAGCCGAGCGCGTGGAGGCGGAAGGGCGTCGAGATGAGCAGGGTCATCGAGGCGGTGAAAGCAATGAAGCCGCCGATCGCCGACAAAGCAAGCACCGGGCGGACCAGCAGGTCGATCGGCAGGATCGGGTTGGGCTCGCCGCGTTCGCGCCGGACGAAATAGATGCCGACCAGCACGCCGACCAGGACGATCGCCGCCGAGACGACCGGGCTGTCGCCATGCACCATGCTTTCCAGCCCGCCGATGATCAGCCCGAACATTGCCGCGCAGAGCACCGCGCCGAATATGTCGAACGTCGCGTGGCGCGCGCGCGGATTGGGGATGGCGCGGCCGAGCGCAAGGCTGGCGAGCGCGAAGGGCACGGCACTGGCGAATACCCAGGGCCAGGGCGCGACCGACAGGATCAGGCCGCCGATCGTGGGCGCGATCGCCGCCGAACTGGTCACGACCACCGAGTTGATGCCGAGCCCGCGACCAAGCTGGTTCGACGGGTAGATCTGGCGGATCAGCGCCGAGGAGACGCTCAGCACGCCCGCCGCGCCGATCGCCTGGGCGGCGCGCACGATGAGCAGGAAGGGCAGGCTCTTGGCGAAGAAACAGAGGATCGTGGCAATGGTGAAGATCGCCTGCCCGGCCTGATAGGCGGTCTTCAGCCCGATGCGTTCGCCGAGACCCGCAAAGGGCAGCAGCAGCATCACCAGCATCACCTGATAGACGGTGACGACCGAGACGATCGCGCTTTGCCCGACGCCGAGGTCGCGAGCGATGGTCGGCAGCGCGACATTGGCGACGCCGCCATCGATGATGACCAGCGCGGAGCCGAACGACATGGCGGCAATGGCGACGTAGCGGCGCGGCAGGGGAAGGCCGTCGCCGCTATTGTGCTTGTCGGGTTCCTGTTTGCGGCGAAACAGGCCCAACACACCGGTGCCGCCGGTGTCCGCGGGAGGTGAGGGCGGAGTCGTCACACGCGGCCTATGCGACAAAATCGGCAGGTGTGGGAAATTTTTTGGAACCGGGGCGGTGCCGGTGCGCCGCCCCGGTAACGCGTTTCTCAGGCCAGCGAGACTTCGGCGACCTTGTCCTTATAATCCTGCTTCGGATCCCGGCCGAGCAGCATCTTCACCCCGGCGAACAGGCTGGAGCCGTTGAGCCAGATCTGCGCGCGCTCGGGGTCGAGGCGCAGAAGCTGGAGCTTGGGATCGTCCTTGCCGCCTTCGAACCAGGCGGCGACGAACGGATTCCACAACCGGTCGATCACGGCGCGGTCGTCGGACAGCGACAGGCTGCCATGGATGCTGGCGAACAGATCATGCCCCTTGGAGGCGAAATGAGCGAGCGCGCGACTGCCCTGGCCCTCGCGCAGTTCCTTGGTCAGATCGGCCTCCTTCGAGGTGAAGAACCAGATCGGGCCGTGATCCTCGTTACCGTCCAGCTGCGCGGTCATCGGCTGGGCATGGCCGTCCTCGACGCCGTCGAGACCCAGCATCAGGGTCATGTCGGAGCGGAGCGCTTTCCAGAACTTGGCGGTGATGTCCTGCGTATCGGGCATGGCGATTTCCTTGATGTTGCCGCGTCCGAACGGGTGGGCGATTGCCGGGGTTCCAAAAAATGGAAACACTCAGTTCATCGATCTGTGCTTGCTGCGATGCAGCATATTATTGTATGGCTATGTCATGAAGCTACCCATCGAAAGCGACAAGGCGGCCCCCGCAGGCCCGGTCCCGACCATTTTCGAGGCGATCGTGCGCAAGCGTTGCGTGGTCGCGACCTACAACCGCGTCACCATGACGCTTGCGCCGCACGTGATCTACACGAAGCACGGCGACCTGTTCATCGACGCCGTGGCGGTCGAAAAGGACGGCAAGCCGCCGCGCGAGGAGAAGATCGGCACGTTCAAGCTCGCCGGGCTCAACGAGCTGAAGCTGATCGAGCGCGAATTCCCCGCGAGCACGCTGTTCCACGCCAATGACGCGAAATATGTCGAGGCGCTGATCGCGGTCGAAGCGGCTTAAAGCACCCACTCCACCGACAGAAAGCCTTTGGTCGTGTCGGTCTGGAACCGGTCGGCCTTGTAGCGGGCGAGTCGCGCCGCGACGGTGAAGCGTTTCAGCCTTGCCTGGGCAAGCAGGTCGAGCTCGTCGCCATAATGTTGCGACAGCCGGTCGCTGTCGAAATGGTGCCAGGTCGCGCCGAGACCGACGCCGCTGATCGGGCCTTTTGTCTTCCAGTTGGCGCCGAGCGTCCCGTAGAGATCGCGGATGCCGTTGGGCGGCGTGGTGCCGAACTTGCCGGCCCAGCCCTGGAAACGGAACAGCGAGGCGAGCGGCGTCTGGAAGCTGGTCAGTGCGGTACCATGATCGGCGCCCAGCACTTCATAGCCCGCCGTTGCTGCGATCACCTTGCCGCTGAGATTGGCCTCGGCGAGATAATAGCTGGCGGCATAGTTGTTCGGGTTGCGGCGATAGTCGCTTTGCCGCGCGGCGCTGGCGATATAGCCGATCTTCCATCCCGCGCCGATCGGCCGGCTGCCGGCGAAGCGCACGCCGTAGCTCTGGCTCGACAGGCGGAAGCCCTGCACCGCCGCCAGATCCTGATCGACGAGATAGGCGAACCCGGTGAGCGTGCCGATCGGCGCCGTGTAACTGACCAGGCCGAACCAGTTGCTGCCGGGAACCGCCGTGGGACGAGCGCCCGTGCCGTCGATCCCGTTCACGGTGCGCACGCTCCAGGCATAGCTGGCGTCGACGCTGAGCCGGGCAATGCCCGCCCAGGTCACCCGCACCGCGTCGAAGGTCTGCTCGTTCTGGCGCCATGGCGCGGGTCCGACGAAGCGCTGGTCGGCGAGGTCGAGCACCTGGCGTCCGGCGGTGATGCTCGCCTTGTGCGCGGCGTAGCGGAGCTGGGCGCGATTGATCTCGATATTCTGCGGATCGGCGACCAGCGGCAGCGGCCGGCCGTTCAGTCCGTCATTATAGCGGTTGGAAATCCCGATCGTCGCTTCGCTCTCGACCAAGGCCGACCAGGGGCCGGTGCTCGCCTGGACGCCGCTGCGAACGCGCAAGGTGGCGGCGTCGGCTGTATCGGCGATGCCGTCCTGGTCGACATGTTCGTAGCGGAGGCGCGCGTCGATCAGCGGCTTCAGCGTCACATCCTGGGCATGGGCGGCCTGAGCGCATGTTCCCAGCGCCGCGAGTCCGAGGACCCGCGCCATCGTCTTGCTCATGAGCAAATCCTTGAACTCGAAAAAATGGAGCGGGCGGGGTGGGCCGCCCGCTCCAGGGGAGGCAAGGGTCAGGCCGGCTTGGCGACGAGCCCGCCGTCTATCGCGCCGAGCTCACCGGAGGCGCGCGCCTGGCGGCCATAGACCAGCTCGAACAGGGGGCCGGCCATCATCGTCGTGACGATCGCCATCAGCACCAGCATCGAGAACAGCGTCGGGCCGATAATGCCCTTTTGCAGGCCGATATTGATGATGATCAGTTCCATCAGCCCGCGCGAGTTCATCAGCGCGCCAATGCCGAGCGAAGTCCGGTTGTCTTCCCCGGCCAGCCGCGCCGCGAGATAGCAGGCGCCGCCCTTGGCGAGGATCGAGGCGATCAGGATGCCGAGTGCGATCAGCAGCAGGGTAGGGGAGTTGACCATGTCCAGCCGGGTGTTGAGGCCCGAATAGGTGAAGAACATCGGCAGCAGCAGCACGACGGCGAGCGGCTCCACCTTCTTCTTGAGCTCCTCGACGAACAATCCGCGCGGCATGACGACGCCGAGGATGAAGCCGCCGAAGATCGCATGGATGCCGATCGCATCCATCAGGAAGGCGGAGAGGCAGAACAGCATCAGGGTGATGGCGAGCACGGTCACGCTCATCTCCCCGGCGCGTTCGACCGCGCGGCCGAGCGGCGCCAGCAGGCGCTGGCCGAACAGGATGATGAAGGCGGCATAGGCGAGACCCCCGCCGATCGCGAGCACGGCCACGCCCGGCCCGCCGCCGAAGGTCGCCAGTACGATCGCCAGCACGCACCAGGAACAGGCATCGTCGAACGCGCCGGCGGTCAGCGACAGCGTGCCGAGCGAGGTGTCGGCGAGGCCGCGTTCGTTGATGATCCGCGCCAGCATCGGAAAGGCAGTCAGCGCAATGCAGGCGCCCATGAACAGCGTGGCGTTGAAGGTCGAGATGTCCTTCGCGAACAGGCCGGGCACGGTGAGCAGGAAGGGCGTGATCAGGAACGCGATCAGGAATGGTGCGCCGATCCCGGCGAAGGATACGCCCATGGCGCTCTTCGCCTTGGATTTGAACTTGTCGAGCTGCAGCGTGGTGCCGACCAGGAACATGTAGAGCCCGACGCCGAGCTGCGACCCGGCATAGAGGACGTTGCGGGTTTCCTTGGGGAAGATCGCGCCTTGCAGGCCCGGGAAAAGCAGGCCGATCAGTGACGGCCCGAGAATCACGCCGGCGATCATCTCGCCGACGACCTGGGGTTGGCCGAGGAACTTCTTGCCGGCCCAGCCGACCACGCGGCAGGCCAGCAGGATGACCGCCAGCTGCAGGAAGAAGTGAACGCTGAAATCGCCTGGTGTATAGCTTGCGGCCGCGGCCGGCGTTGCCGGGCCATGGGCTGACAAGATGCCGCCCACAGTAGACCAGATGCTGTCGATGACTCCGTCAGCCATGTACTTCCCCTCCTAAATCCGGGCTCGTCCCCGCGGCAATTCCTGTTGCCTGCTCATGATGGGGGCGAAATCCGGTACGGTGCGCAACCGGAAAATGCGTCCGCCATGCCTCACGCTGTCATTTTTCCGGTCGGAGCGTCCCAGTTGTTGCGAAGTCGCCACAGAGTAGTAATGTGCCTACAAGTTAGCGTGAACATTGTAGCGATGTAGATACAGGAATCGGCACGATGAAGCTCGTCTCAAGCCGAGATTTCAACCAGGATGTGACCGCTGCGAAGCGGGCCGCGCGACTCGAACCGGTGTTCGTCACCGATCGCGGTAAGCCGACCCATGTGCTGATGAGCATCGACGCGTTTCGCCAGCTTACCGGCCAGACCGAGACGATCGTCGACCTGCTGGCGATGCCGGGCCTGCCCGACATCGACCTGGCGGGCAGCGCGCATGACGCGTGGAGCCGGCATGAGGGGATCGGCTGATGTATCTGCTCGACACCGGCGTGGTCTTCGAGCTGCGCAACGCGCGCGCCGGCCAGAGCGACCCGCGCTTCGCAAGCTGGGCAACGGGGCTCGCCCGACAGAGTCTGTTCATCTCGGCGCTGACCCTGCTCGAGTTGGATAGCGGCGTCGCGCGCACGGCGCAGCGGGACAAGGTCGCCGGAGCGGCGCTCCGCCAGTGGATCAACAACCAGGTGCTTGGCGCGTTCGACGGGCGGATCCTGCCGGTCGATACCGCCGTGGTGCGGCGGCGCGCGCAACTGCCTTATGCCGATGCGCGTGACGGCCTGCTCGCCGCGACCGCCATCGAACATGGTCTGACCCTGGCGACGCGCCATCCGGGCGCGTTCAAGGCGGGCCGGGTCAAGCTGCTCAATCCCTGGGCCTATACCGCGGAGGCGGCGGAGGAGGATGGTGACTGGCGCCAGGCAGCGAAGTCTGGGCCGCTCTGGCTCAAAAACCTGTTCGTCAGGGCATGATCATGGGGCAGGAAGGCGGCATGAACCGGAAACGCAGTATCCTGATCGTCGGCGGCGGTACGGCCGGATGGATGACGGCGGCCTATCTCGCCAAGTTCCTGGAGCTGTCCGGCAATGAACGGCTCGAGATAAGGCTGCTCGAATCGCCCGAGATCGGCATCATCGGCGTGGGCGAGGGGACCTTCCCCACCATCCGCAGCACGCTCCAGTTCATCGGCATCGACGAAAGCCGCTTCATCCGCGAGACCTCGGCGACCTTCAAACAGGGCATCCGTTTCGTCGACTGGGTGCGCACGCCCCGGGACGGCGAGCACAGCCATTTCTTCCACCCGTTCGAGGCGCCCTTCCATGTCGAGGGCGTGAGCCTCGTGCCTTACTGGCTGTTGCAGGACGAAAAGACGCGCCGGCCCTTCGCCGAGGCGATGACGATCCAGAATCGCGTGGCCGAGGCCAAGCGCGGGCCCAAGGGGCCGGGCGAGGGCGATTTCTCGGGGCCGCTCAGCTATGCCTATCATTTCGACGCGACGATGCTGGCGAAGATCCTGGCCGAACGGGCGCGCGAGCTTGGCGTGGTGCACCTCCAGGGCCTGCTCAACCATGTCGAGATCGATGCGGCCGGCGCGATCGACCATGTCGTCACCGCCGAACAGGGCCGGCTCGACGCCGATCTCTATATCGATTGTACGGGGTTCCGTGCCGAGCTGATCGGACGGGCGCTGAAGGTCCCGTTCAAATCGGTCCGGTCGATCCTGTTCACCGACCGGGCGCTCGCCTGCAAGATTCCCTATGAACGGCCCGACGCACCGATCGAGAGCTATACCATCGCCGCGGCGCATGAGGCCGGCTGGACCTGGGATATCGGGCTGAATGGTGCGCGCGGCATCGGCTGCGTCTATTCGAGCGACCATATGTCCGACGATCGCGCCGCCGAGATCCTGCGCGACTATATCGGGCCGGGCGCGGAGGAGGTCGTGCCGCGCCGCATCCTGTTCGAGCCCGGCTATCGCGAGCGGCAATGGGTGAAGAACTGCGTCGCCGTCGGCCTGTCGGGCGGTTTCCTCGAGCCGCTCGAATCGACCGGGGTGCTGGTGATCGAGGCAGCGATCGGCATGATCGCCGAGATGTTCCCGCACAACGGCCCGATCGATGCGCCGGCGCGGCGCTTCAACGAGTTGATGGCCGCGCGCTACGACAATATCGTCAATTTCCTGAAGCTGCATTATTGCCTGAGCCAGCGCAGCGAACCGTTCTGGCGCGACAATGCCGACCCCGCCTCGATCCCCGAGCGCCTCGCAGAGATGCTCGACCAGTGGCGGCACCGGCCCCCGGGCCGGTTCGACTTCACGCTCGACCTCGAATCCTTCGCCTTCTTCAATTACCAGTACATCTTGTACGGCATGGAGTTCAGGACGGACCTGGCGCCGAGCCGGAGCGATTTCCCCAATGTCGGCGCGGCGGAGAAGACCTTTGCCCGCATCCGCAATTTCGGCGAGCGCGCCACGCTCGACCTGCCGCCGCACCGTGCGCTGATCCAGCAGATCAACGGCGCGGGCTGACTGCGGTCTACCCCCATTCGCCCTGAGCGTGTCGAAGGGCTGTTCTTCTTGCGATATCGGAAAGAAAGAGCAGGGCTTCGACAAGCTCAGCCCGAACGGAGACAAGTGAGACCAGCTACCCGAGCATTGCGTCAGCGGGGCGACCAGCCCGGCGCGGCGAGCTCGAAGCCGGAGAATTCGAAGGCGGGGGTGACGATACAACTCACCAGCGCCCAGCCGAGCTGCGCTTCCGCCGCCTGCCAGGCATTGGCCGGGACGATCGCCTGGGGGAGCTGGCCCGCCAGCACGTCGCCGCCGAGCAGATGCTCCTGCGGGGTGCCGTCGTCGATCAGCAGCCGCAACGGGCTACCGGCGTGCCACAGCCACATCTCCGCCGCGTCGACCCGGTGCCAGTGCGACCTCTGGCCCAGGTCGAGCAGGAACAGGATCGCCGTCGCCAGCCCGCGGCCAGAGCCAGACGCGGGCTCACGCCCGTTGGCAGGCGCGGGCTGGCGGAACGTCTCGCGGTACCAGCCGCCCTCGGGATGGGGCTCGAGCCCCAGCCGGGCGATGAGGGCGGCGGCGTCGCTCATGCCTTGATAAAGGCCAGAAGATCGGCGTTCAGCACATCGGCATGCACCGTCAGCATGCCGTGCGGATAGCCGGGATAGATTTTCAGGGTCGGCTGCTGGACCAGTTCGGCCGAGAGCAATGCCGCGTCCTTGTAGGGCACGATCTGGTCGTCATCGCCGTGCAGGATCAGCACGGGCACGTCGATCTTCTTCAGGTCTTCGGTGAAATCGGTTTCCGAAAAGGCCTTGATGCATTCGTAATGCGCCTGGGCCGACCCCATCATGCCCTGCAGCCACCAATGGTCCATGACGCCCTGCGAGATCGTCGCGCCTTCACGGTTGAACCCGTAAAAGGGGAAGGGCACATCCTTGTAGAATTGCGCGCGGTTCGCTGCGAGCTGATTGCGCAGATCGTCGAACGCCTCGATCGGGGTTCCGCCCGGGTTCGATTCCTTCTTGATCATGACTGGCGGCACCGCGCTGACCAGCACTGCCTTGGCGACCCGCGACGTGCCGTGACGACCGAGATAGCGCGCGACTTCGCCGCCGCCGGTCGAATGGCCGATATGGACCGCGTCCTTCAGATCGAGCGCGGCGGTCAGCTCGGCGACGTCGTCGGCATAGGTGTCCATCTCGTTGCCGAAGGACGGCTGGCTCGACCGGCCATGGCCGCGGCGGTCATGCGCGATCACGCGGTAGCCCTGGGCGAGGAAGAACAGCATCTGCGCGTCCCAATCGTCCGAGCTCAGCGGCCAGCCGTGATGGAACACGATCGGCTGTCCGGTACCCCAGTCCTTGTAGAAGATTTCGGTGCCGTCCTTGGTCGTGATCGTGCTCATCGCGGTGTCTCCTCGGGGGGGTAAAGCAATCGCGAGCGGGATGATCCGTTCGCGATGGGCTCGATCTAGGTCGCGATGATGACACTATCCATCATCCCAAAGGATGAGCGCCGTATTTCCAGTTGCCGGACGGCGACGATCGCCACCAGCGCCACCAGCGCACCGGCGATCATGTCGGACAGATAGTGCGTGCCCTCGACCGGGGTGGACAGCAGCATCGCGACATTGAGCAGGATGAGCGGCCAGCGCAGCCGGCGAAACGGCCAGGCGGCGGCGATATAGAGCACCGCGCTCGCGGTATGGAAGCTGGGCGCCGATACCAGCCCACGCAGATCGCCCAGATCGACATGGCTGACGGCGTGCAGGCGCAGCGCGGGGATGATCGTCGCCTCGGAAAGCTGGCTGACCGGCATATAGGGGATCGGTCCGCGCCACAGAAAGGCGAGCGGTCCTTCCGCCGGGATGAAGCGGAACAGGATCAGCGAGATGACCGCGGCTAGCCAAAAGGCGGCGATGAACGATCGAGCCGCACGGCGGCGGTCAAACCAGGCGAAATAACCGAGCAGGATGACGGGCGTGACGAAGATGCTCTGATAGGCGGCGATGCCGAGCAACTGCAGAGAACGGTGCGCGGCCACCAGATCATACCAGGCGATCCAGTTGAAGCGCAGCATTGCGTCGATCCGTTGCAGGGTGGGATCGATGAAGCCATGGCTGCCAGCGGACAGCGGATAGGTCGCGGTCGCGCCCATCAGCGAGATCAGGGTGAACAGGCCAAAATACTCGGCCATGTCGCGCGCGATGCGGCGGCCCCTGGTGGGCGAGTGGCGCAGGGCATAACGGATGGCAGCGGCAACGACACCCAGAGCGGAGAAGACGAGCGTGCTGCGCGCCCAGGGGTCGATCCGGAGTCCCTGCCACGCCATCAGCACGATCAGCGCGGTGAGGCTGAGCAGCGTGCCGGCGGTCACCCATGTACCTGGAATAGCATGGGCGGCGGCGCTGGATGGTGAGGTGTTCTGGAGGCGGGTGGTCCGGAAAGTCGATCGGGGGAAATGGAGCAAGCGCGTGCCTTAATGGCCGCCGCGGGCGGCGGGCCTGGTGATCTGGGTTCACGTCCGTCGCGATCTGCCGTCGATTGCGTGAACGGGCCGTGACGTCTGCATGACTTGTCGTTCAGCGGCAAGCGGCCTGATCTGAATCAAGCCCGGCCGCTAACGACTCGCAACAGGCTGAGCGCGCGGAACGAACCTTCCGCGTTGCGGTTGATCCAGCGACAAACAGGAGGTTTTCATGGCTGAAACGAAACAGGACGCGGTCGCTCTGCTCAAGGCGGATCACCGCACGGTCGAGCAATTGTTCGAGCAGTTCGAGGGTGCGAGCAGCCCCGCGAAGAAGCAGAAGATCGCGATGCAGATCTGCCTGGAGCTGACCGTGCATGCGACGATCGAGGAGGAAATCTTCTATCCGGCCTGTGAGGGCAAGATCGAGGAAGACCTGCTCAAGGAAGCCTATGTCGAGCATGACGGCGCCAAGGTGCTGATCGCCGAGATCGAGGCGGGCAGCCCCGACGACGACTATTACGACGCCAAGGTGAAGGTGCTCTCCGAGCAGATCGAGCATCATGTCGAAGAGGAAGAGAAGCGCATGGAGGGCATGTTCTCCCAGGCGCGGCATGCCGGGCTCGACATGGACGCGCTGGGCGACCAGCTCCGCGCGCGCAAGGAAGAACTGATCGCGACCTACAAGGCGTCCGGACTTCCCAAGCCGGAGACGGTGACGCTGGAAACGGTGACGCTCTGACGCTGGCCGCTTTCCGAGCACCGGCATTAGTCCTGATCGGCTAGTTAAATAATCCGAAAGAGGCAGGGGCAAGTGGAACGGGCACGCGGCAAAATGGTTCTATCACCAACGTAACAATCGAGAGGAACATGTCGTGGGTAAAGGCATCTTGTTGTGGCTGATCGGCATTCCGCTCCCGATCATCATCCTTCTGCTGATCTTCTGGCACTGAGCGGCGCGACCATGTGTCGCGCTGCATTCGTCGGGCCGAGCCAGGCGGAGCGCCGCAGATCACGCTCTCGACGGATATTGCTGAACAAATTCACTCGGTCGTGACACCGAATTCATGTCACGCACGCTTGTCGTCCTCCATCGCCCGAGGATAAAGTTGCCCGATTGAGGGCGACACGCGTGAAGATGACCAGACCACTTGCGATCCTTGTTATGCTGTCCACCGCCGGAAGCGGTGTGGCCCGCGCTTCGGAAGACCCGGCAAAGACCGCAGAGGCGTTTGGGGCGCAGCCCTGGGTGCAGAGCGCCAGCCTGTCCCCGGATGGAAAACACGTCGTGTTCATTTCGCCCGGTGCCGGGCCGATGAATGTCGCGATGGTCGAAAACGTCGCGACGGGCGAGATGAAGACGATCACCTATGCGGACGGCAAGCCGCTGCGCCTCACTTATTGCGGCTGGTCGGCCAACGACCGCCTGGTGTGCCAGCTCTACGGTGTCTCGGTACTCGAGAACCGCAAGCTTGGATGGAACCGGATCGTTGCGGTCAATGCCGACGGCACCAAGGCGCTGGCGATGGGAAAGCCGAACCGCTCCATGTATTATGGCCCCAAGACTTATGACGGGCGCGTGGTCGACTGGCTTTCCGGTGCCGACGCGCAGATCCTGATGGTGCGATTTCGCAAGGACGGGGCGCTGGGGCTGGAGCGAGTCGACACACGCACGGCCGATGGCGTTCGTGTGAAGGCGCCCGATGCCGGAAGCTATATCACTGATGGTAACGGCACGGTCCGCATCACCGCGGACTATAATTTCAACAACATGTACAATTACACCGGCAAGGTGACGTATCGTTATCGTCCGGGGGACGATGGCGACTGGCAGATTTTCAGCAAGATCGATGCTGACGAAAAGGGCCTGAGGCCCGCAATCGTCGATGAGCGCACTAATGTCGTCTACGCATTTCAGAAACTGGACGGACGTGACGCGCTATACCGCGTCGCGCTCGACGGATCGATGAAGACCGACCTGGTCTTTGCGCATGCCCAGGTCGATGTGGATTCCGTCGAGACGATCGGTCGTCACGAACGGCCGATCGGCTACAGCTACATCACCGACAAGAAATATGTCGTTTATTTCGACCCGGAATATCGCGCTCTGGCGGCCAGCCTTACCAAGGTGCTCCCCAACCTGCCGACGATCGTCTTCGAAGGCGCGAGTTCGGACGAGCGCAAGCTGCTCATCTTCGCGGCGAGCGACGTCGATGCGGGGCATTATTATATCTTCAACCGCGACACCAAGCGTCTGACCGAGGTGCTGCGCGCGCGTCCGCAACTCGACGGCCGCACGCTAGCGGAGCAGCGCGCCATTTCCTATCCCGCGGCCGATGGTACGATCATCCCGGCCTATCTGACCCTGCCGGTCGGATCGACCGGGAAGGGGTTGCCGGCGATCGTGATGCCGCATGGCGGCCCGGCGTCGCGCGACGTCTGGGGATTCGACTGGCTGGCCCAGTTCTTCGCGGCGCGCGGCTATGCCGTGCTGCAGCCGCAGTTTCGCGGATCGACCGGCTATGGTGACGCGTTCCTCAACGAAAGCGGATTCAAGACCTGGCGCACCGCGATCGGCGACGTGACCGACGCCGGGCGCTGGCTGATCAAACAGGGTGTTGCGGACCCCGACCGGCTGGGCATCTTCGGCTGGTCCTATGGCGGCTATGCGGCATTGCAGGTCAATTACCTAGACCCGGCGCTGTTCAAGGCTGTCGTCGCGGTAGCGCCGGTGACCGATCTGCAGGCGTTGCGCAACGAATCGCGCGAGTCACAGAACGCCGTCCTGGTTTCGAAATTTGTCGGATCGGGTGCCAATGCGAGCGAGGGGTCGCCGACGCGCCATGCAGAGATGTTCAAGGCGCCGGTACTGATGTTCCATGGCGACCAGGACCTGAATGTCGACATCAAGGATTCTCGGAAGATGGATTCGGCGCTGCGGGCAGCTGGCAAGACGACCCGGCTGGTCGTCTATCCCGGGCTGGACCATCAGCTTTACGACAGCACGGTCCGGGCGGATATGCTCGCGCAGGCCGATGCCTTCCTGGCGAAGGCGCTGAAGCCGGCTGTTGCCAAATGACCGATTGTGGCGGGCGTTTTGTTGAGACCTGTCGGGGCGAGATCGGAACGCGTCGGCATCCGGTCCGTTCAAGCTCCAAGGAGAACAGCCATGGCCGACACAGTCCCCCACATACCCGAGATTCCGCCTGAAAATGGTCGCCGCGCCTCGATCGATTCTGCGACAGGAGAAGTTCACGGCAGCGGCGTCGGCGCGGGCGGCGGCAGCTCCGGCGAGGATTACGACAGTGACAGTGCCGCCGGTGACGGCCCGGTGCCGTTGCCTGGTCAGCCCAAAAGGGGCTGACGGGAACGCCAAGCCACTGGTCGATTATCGCTCGGGCGTGTCCGAACGCCTTTTCACTGCGGAACGTCCAGCCCAATCTTCTTCGCCCTTTCCGGCAGGGTTTTTTGCAGGGCGATAGCGGCGTCCATGTCCGCCTTGGCCTGCGCCGCCATGCCCTTGCGATGCTCGACAAGGCCGCGCCCGTATAGCGACCAGGCCATTTTCGGTTCGAGCGCCAGCGCGGCGTTGTAATCCGCCAGCGCCTTGTCGAGATCGCCGTTGCGCAAACGCGCCAGGCCGCGACTATCGAGATAGGCCGCCGTTTTCGGACGCAGCCTGAGCGCCCGGTCGCAGTCGGAGATTGCCTTGTCGAGATCGCGCCCGAGAAGGGCACGTGCCCAGCAGCGGCTGTTGAGCGCGGTGGGCATGCGATTGTCGTCGGGATGCGCGGCGATCCACCGATCATATTGGGGAATGGATGCCTCAGGATCTTCCATGTCCTGATAATAGGCGCCGACCGTCAGGCGCAGATTGGAGGCATCCGGCAGCAGGCGATCGAGGGTCGCGAGATCCGCTCTGGCGCCCGGCCTGTCGCCGGTTCGCAGCCGGGCCGACGCGCGCAGCAACAGCGCGTCGGCATAGTCCGGCTTCAGGTTCAGCGCGCGATCCAGGTCGGTGCGGGCGTCCGCCGGTTTGCCGGTGATCAGAAGAGCGAGCGCGCGATGAAAGCGATATTCGGCATTGTCGGGTGCGAGCTCCACCGCGCGATTCAGGTCGACAAGGGCGCCCTTGTTGTCGCTTCGTGCCGCGCGCGCATTGGCGCGCTGGAAGAATTCCTGTGCGGTGACGGGGCCCGGGGCATTGCCCTCGCCCGTGCCGCTCGCCGGCGCCTGTTTCTCCTGCGCGGCGGCCAGCGCTTCGGCGTGCCTTACGCTGAGGTCGAAGACCGGCCCGCCATTATAGGTGAAGAACATCCGCTTCTGCGCGTTCGAGACATAGACCCGGTGCGACAGGAAGAAATCGGCGCCGATCAGCATGTCGGCGGAGAGATCGCCCATCTCCGCGAAGCGCAGGCGGATCTTGCGGACCTCCTCGTCGCCGATCTTGAGGCTCTGGAATGGACCGATCCAGCTTTCCGAGAAGCGCCGGCCAAGGCCGCCGACCGATCCGGCTTCGACCACGTCGGGCATGTCGGGCTTGATCCCCGCGCGCGCCGCGGCCGCCCTGGTGAGGATCGTGGTCGGCGCCCCGGTGTCGAACACCGCGCGGATCTTGACGCCGTTGAGCAGCACGGTGCCGATGGTGTGCGACGTGAGCGGCGTCGGCGCCTCGATGTCGAGCGTCGAGACGGCGAGTCCCTTTTCCGTGGCCCAATACGCCAGGTTCATGTCCCGGCAATCCTTGGATTTCATCAGCCGGATCGCGCCGCCATTAAGATCATATTCGGTGTCGCCGATGCCGAGAACGTTCTGGCCGAGCAGGCCGATGCTGCCCATCTCGCTGCCCCCGACGAGGAACTCGATATTGTGCAGGGTCGCCGTCCCGAGCCCGAAATCCTTGACCTTGGCGACTGACATGCGCGCTTCGCCGCCGATACCCCTGACTCGAAAATTGGGCGGCGCCGCGGTAAGTCGCAGCTGAAGTTCGGCGGCCGATCCGGGGGAGATGGAACTGTAGAAGGCGCCGCTGTCCACCAGGAACCTGACCTCATGGCCGTTGATCCTTGCCGGCGCGGTCGGCCGGAGACCCATCATGGTGATGGGCAGTTCGAGCATCTGGCCGACGGAGCATTTGGTTTCGGCGGCGGCTGGGACGGAGAGCAAGACGGCCCCCAGCGCGGCGAGAGTGATCGGAATCCGCACCTGAGATCCTTCGTTCGGGGCGCTGGTCGCGTCGCCTTGGTCGCGCGCCGGCGCGGCGCGGTCAACCGGAGTTTATACCGGTCATGCTGCGCGCGCGGCGTGAATGTCGCGCCGCGATCGTGCTATCAGGTCGCGGCCAGAGGCAGTAACAAGGAAGACCCGCATGACGAGCATAGCGGAGAAGAGACGCAGGTTTCGTGCGCTCCATCAGGAGGGATGCTTCGTCATCCCCAATCCATGGGACGCAGGTAGCGCGCGGATGCTGGAGGCGCTGGGCTTCAAGGCAGTGGCATCGAGCAGCGCCGGCTTCGCCTGGACGATCGGGCGCCCCGATTATGGCTGCGAGCGGGACGATGTGCTGGCCCATCTGACCGCCCTGACCGCAGCCGTCGACATCCCGGTGAACGCCGATTTCGAGACGGGCTTCGCCGATGCGCCCGAAGCGGTGGCGGAGAATGTGCGGATGGCGATCGCGACGGGCATTGCCGGGCTGTCGATCGAGGATCGCGTGCTCGGCGCGCCAGGGCGGCTCCACGACCGGGCGTTCGCGGTCGAGCGCATCACCGCGGCAAGGCGGGCGATCGACCGGTCGGGCGAGGACGTGGTGCTGGTGGCGCGCGCGGAAGGCCTGCTGATCGATCCCGAAGCGACCGGACCGGTGACCGACGCGCTGGTCGCCTTCGCCGCGGCGGGCGCCAATTGCCTGTTCGCGCCGGGCGTCAAGCACCCCGAACATATCGCGGCGATGGTGCGGGCGGTCGCGCCGCTGCCGCTGAACGTGGTGGCGGTGCCCGGCCTTTCAGTCGCCGCGCTGGCCGATCTGGGCGTGCGCCGGATCAGCGTCGGCGGCGGGCTCGCGCGCGTCGCCTGGGCAGCGGCGATCGATGCCGCGCAGGCGCTGGCATCGGGAAGCTTCGAAGGCCTGACGCGAGGGGTCGCGAGCAAGCAGCTGAACGACATGTTCTCGGGGTGACCGCCCGCGGCGCCGGTGTCAGGCGTGTGCCTTGTCGCGCGCCGCGATCAGGTTCTTCAGGACGGCGATGCGCTCGCGCTCGGCGCTCCAGTCCCGCGAGGGATGGGCCTGGATCTGGTCGAGCAGGGCGCTGAGTTCCTTGTCCCATTGGGCTCCGTGGATGGACATAAGTGCCTCCTTGGCGTTGCGGTCCGCCCGATAAACGCAGGCGACGGGCTGCCGGATCCGCATCCTGTCCGGGTTGCCGGGCTGCCGCTGAATGCACCCCAACCGTCGTCCGGACGAACGTAAACACCGGCCTTCCAGGGTACAACCGCCATTGACCCCGACACTGCTGGTTCTTTCGGGCCGCCCGGAATTGTCGTGCTGCTCGGCGGGCTGGCCTGGCGACGGTTCCGTCCGCGCCAGGCTGCGGCGGCACATGTATCGGAGACGCGCTGTATTTGATGGCGTCGGCATTTGATGGCGTCGGCGGACTCGCCCACTCCCGCGCGTTCAGTCGTTCGGGCGGATCCGCAGGTCGGAATAGAGGAACTCGCCAGTCGAGCAGGTGATCCGCACGACCGGCCGTGGTGCCCTGAGCTCGAATCTCATCTGATGGCCGTCGACAATCACGGTTACATCCGCGCCGTCATACAGGACCGTGAAGCCGACTTCTGCATCGCTCGGCTTGGCCACGATCTGCGTGCCCTTGTCCTTGCCGCCGGCCTTTTGCGTCACGAAGGCCAGGAACGGGAGGCTGGGCGGTTTGCCCTGCGCGGTCGGTGCGACGATATATCTGAAGCCAGCCAAGTCTTCATCCGCAGGTCCGGGCTTGTCGCTCGCGGTGCTGATCGCGACCTGAGTCATCGGCACATAGTTCTTGCTGGTGGACAGGCTCATCAGCTTGACCTTCCCCGTCACAATGAAAGGAGCCGGACCGGCAGGCAGTACGAGTTCGGAGAAATGGTTCGCGGCGGTGTCGCAATCATAGCGGATGCCGTCGCGCGTTTGCGCCGATGCCGTATCGGGCGTCGCGACGAGTGCCGTGACGAACGCAGCGGCCCCGAGATATCCGAAAAGCATGACTTATCCTCGCGCGAGGGCGCTGCCATCAGCGGAGGCGGGCTCAGCGTCAATCCATATGGGCAACCATTGGCGCTGGATTGAAGAACCCCAATACGACGGTTGTCACGCAACCTTCGGGGCGCTGCGTCAGTTCTGCCCGCATCGTTCTTTCAATCCGGAGCATCCGATGCGTACAGCCATCTTCGCGCTCAGCGCCTTTTCCCTCGCCATCCCCACCAGCATGGCCTTCCCGACCGGGTCGGCGGAAGCGCGCACGCGGCACCATTACAACCATGGCACATACCGCCATCATGGCTGCCGCTATTCCAAGGGCACCACGGGCCTGGTCGCAGGCGGTGTCGGCGGTGCACTGGTCGGCCGGTCGATCTTCGGCCACGGGCTGCTCGGCACGGCGGGGGGCGCCGTGGGCGGTGCCCTGGCCGGTCGCGCGATCGACCGGACGATCACCAAGAAGCGCCGCTGCCGCTGATCGTTGCGGAATGAAGCGGGGAGGGCGAACCTCCCCGCGACAATGTCACGCCGCGTCGGCGCGGTGCGGGAGCTTCCAGCCCGGCCGCACGAAGTGGCAGGTATAGCCGTTCGGGATGCGCTCGAGATAATCCTGATGCTCGGGCTCGGCCTCCCAGAAATCGCCGGCGGGGGTGACTTCGGTCACCACCTTGCCGGGCCACAGGCCCGAGGCGTCGACATCGGCGATGGTGTCCTCGGCGACGGCCTTCTGCTCCGGGCTGGTGTAGAAGATCGCCGAGCGGTAGCTCGCGCCGACATCATTGCCCTGGCGGTTCCTGGTGCTCGGGTCGTGGATCTGGAAGAAGAATTCCAGCAGGTTGCGAAAGCTCGTCACCTCGGGATCGAAGACGATCTCGATCGCCTCGGCATGATTGCCATGGTTGCGATAGGTCGCGTTCGGGACCTCGCCGCCGGAATAGCCGACGCGGGTCGAGATGACGCCGGGCTGACGGCGGACCAGATCCTGCACGCCCCAGAAGCAGCCGCCGGCGAGAATTGCGGTTTCCTGACTCATGCCACTTCCTCCACCTGGTTGAGATAGGCACCATAGCCTTGTGCTTCCATGTCGTCGCGATGGACGAAGCGGAGCGAGGCGGAATTGATGCAATAGCGCAGGCCACCGCGATCGCGCGGGCCATCGTCGAAGACATGGCCGAGATGGCTGTCGCCACCCGCCGAGCGCACTTCCGTCCGCACCATGCCCAGACTGGCGTCGCGCAGCTCGTTCACATTGGCGGGCTCGATCGGCTTGGTGAAGCTGGGCCAGCCGCAGCCGGATTCATATTTGTCGCTGCTGGCGAACAGCGGCTCACCGGAGACGATATCGACATAGATACCGGGCTCCTTGTTGTTCAGATATTTGCCCGTGCCGGGACGTTCCGTGCCGCTTTTCTGCGTGACGTAGAACTCTTCGGGGGTGAGGGCGGCAACGGCCTCGGCCGTCTTGCGATACTCGGTCATTGGGTACCTCCGTTTCGGGGCGGTATATGGGGTGGGAGGGCCGGTTGTTCCAGACGCGCGCGGACCCAATCGACGCGATATCGCGACTGCCATCTCGTCGGGTGCGGCGATCCGTCGCTGATCCGTCGCAGCGCCGTCGCCATGGTCGATTATCGCCTAGACGATCGCGCCCGCCAGCCGCAGCGTCGCGCCCGTCGCTGATATCATGTTACTGCCATCGGAGGGCGATGATGACTCGGGGTCTGTTCCTGCTATTCGGCATTGCCGCCTATCTGATCTTCTTCCTGACCTTCCTCTATCTCGTAGGCTTTGTCGGAAATCTGCCCTGGCTGCCGCTGACGGTCGATCGCGGCGGGCCGGTAGGCGGTACGGCGCTTGCCGCGATTATCGATCTCGCGCTGGTGGCGCTGTTCGGCGTGCAGCACAGCGTGATGGCGCGACCGGGCTTCAAGCGGTGGTGGACCCGCATCGTGCCCGAGCCGATCGAGCGCAGCATCTACGTGCTGCTGGCCAGCATCGCGCTGATCCTCCTGTTCCTGTTCTGGCGGCCGATCCCGGCGGTGATCTGGTCGGTCGAGAACCGCGCCGCCGTGATCGCGATCTACGCCCTGTTCGTCGCGGGCTGGGGGATCGTGCTGCTCAGCACCTTCCTGATCAGCCATTTCGAGCTGTTCGGCCTGAAGCAGGTGTGGGGCCATGCGCGAAACGCGCCCGCGGGCGCCCCGGTGTTCCGCAAGCCCTTCTTCTACAAGCTGGTCCGGCATCCGCTTTATAGCGGCTTCATCCTGGCCTTCTGGGCGATCCCAGTGATGACCGCGGGGCATCTGCTGCTCGCCGCCGCGATGTTCGTCTATATCCTGATCGCGATCCGGCACGAGGAGCGCGATCTGATCGACATGTTCGGCGACCCTTATGTCCGGTATCAGGGCGAGGTCGGCATGCTTGCGCCGAAGCTGCGGCGGTGACCGGCGCCTAGTTGCGGCTCTACTCCCTGACTTAATATCTGCCTGCTTGTTTCCGATATGGTCCATCGCCGGCAGGACCGGAGCTCATGATCAGGTCTCATTTTTCGTCCGAAGACCAATCCGTCGCCAAAGCTGCCGCAACAAGCAACCTTTGATCAACCAGGAGTCACAACGTCAAGCTTGTCCACTAAACTAGAGCCGCTGTAGCCACCCATTCGGATTGTATGTGGCGTTGCGCCCGTAAAAGTCGCAAAGTCCGGTGTCGAGACGGTATCCCGCGCCTTCTCGCGCAAGGAAGTCCGCGACGGCGCGATTGGGACCATTTTCGTACTGAATATACTGCTCGCCGGGGAGGTGAGCGACCACGCCATCCTCGACGACGATATAATCGCCCGTCTGTAACAATGGATGGAAGAATTCGAGGACGGCCAGTGAATGACGGTAGAAGTGGCTGCTGTCTTCGATCACCAGCCAGGGCCTGGGCGCTGCGGCAAGCAATTCTGGGGGAAGGCAGGCCCCCAAGTCTGCCGCATCGCCGACAACTACGTGTATCCGTGGATCCTCATATGGTGTTTGAGGATCCAGATCGACGGTGACGACCCGAGGCGTGACACCGTGAGCGGCCATCATATCAGCAAACCACAGGGCCGATCCTCCGAAACGGCACCCGATCTCCACAATCGTCCGCGGGCGCAATCTCGAGAGCAATTGGAGATAGAGCCCAATGTCGAACGGGCTTTTGAGGAACGGCACTCCTCGATAGACCGAGCGCATTACACCTTCCTGGATCCCGTCGAGAACCAGGCTCGGTACATTGGTCGAGAAATCGCGTGGGCTGCTGCCGGCAATCACCGGCATAGCGGACAGTCGCGGCTGGCGGGGAGGGGCTGCAAGTCGGTCCAAAGACTCGCGTAGAGACGGCAGGCTCGCGGGATGAGGGCGCCCGACGAGTAACGGTTCCACTTCGGGCGGTGCGTACGGCTTGCCGCGAATGGCGACATATTCGTCATGGAAACGGTCCCAAGGGGATTGCGCGGCATTAGTGGCAACGCCGCCATGCACCTGATGGAACGTCGCCTCCCCGATCAGTAGAATGATGCGGTTAAGCGGATCGGCGCAGAGCCGCTCCCAGATATCGAGATTGGCCAGGCCGCCGCCGGGCGTAGCGAAACGCGGATCATAGCCGCCCAACTCCTGCCAATGCGTCCGCGTGAGGAACAGGGCGTTGGTCTCGGCGGGCGTCACGAACCATCCATTTTCCGAGGATCCGGCGAAGGTGGAAATGTTGAAAAGCCTGTAGGGGTCTTCCTCCCAGTCGCTGGAGGCGAGCAGTCGATCTTCGACCCCTTGATCATATCCCGCGAGCACGCTTCGCATCTGCACATCCGGACCAAGATGAAAGGCAAGCGTGCCGACCACCGCACGATCGTGCAGTCGTGACGCTTCGCGCGCGGTTGCCAGCAGGCGCGGCGAAGCCATGCGGGCACCGTCGATCCAGACACCGACCAGATCACCGCGCGCTTGCTCTATCGCGAGGTTAATCGCAGGGACCGGCGACACGGTAGGCTCCGCTATCGCGACGAGACGAGCGTTGGGCGACCATTCCGCTACTTGTTCTGCCGTCGGCGGATCCGTGGAGCCGTTATCGACGACCAATATCTCATAGTCGCCTTCGCCGATATCACGCTGAAGCGCGGGAGACAGGCTGCGGATTGTCCGGGGCAATTCCCGGCCCATCTCGTAGCTAACGACAATCACCGATAGCGAAAGAGACCCGTTCATAAATCTCCTGCCATGGCTTTCGACGGGCTGCCCGTGGCGGCGAAATGACGCAAGGCCTCGATCCGGGCTTCTCGAGACGCGCTCGCGAGATCGGTACGGAAAATGTCATACGCGGGTGTCGATGGCGATATCGCGTCGCTCCGCATCACTATCGACGACGGTGGATCACCCATCGCAAGCGCTTCGCGGACAATGGGATTGTAGTTTTCCCAAAGAACGCGATTGGCAGGATCGAGGCCGGTTACCAACAGCAAGCCCGACGGTGACGTATCAAGCAATATCAGGGTGAGATCGGGGCGCCAGCGTTGCAATATGGGCACCAATCGCCACACATCCCCGGTCCATACGCGAGTGCGGCGCAGTCGTTCGGCTTGCGCCGGGTGATTGGGCAGGACGTCGTCGACGACGAGGATAGCATTCGGCCCGACGACGCGTTCAATATTCATGAAATCACGCAGAGCCGCTTCAAATAGATGTAGCCCATCGATAAAGGCGAGGTCCACCGGCTCCACAAAGATCGTACTGGCATGGTCGGCAAAGAAATCATCACTCATTTGAGTGAAGACACGTGTGGAGCTCGGCAACTCTACCCGAATCTCCGGTGCTGGATCGACACCGATCGCCGCTCCTTGCGCCAAGGCAAGGCTGCGTCCGAAACGTATTCCGATCTCGAGATAGGAACGTGGTGCCAGTATCTGGTGCAGATCTGCCAAGACATGAATATAGTCGCGCTGCCCTTGCGTCCGCTCTTCCTCATCGGTGCCGGGGGGGATGCTCGCCGGGTCGATGGCAACAGGTTCCGCCAACGGTGCGGACGCCGGCGGCGGACCGTGGCGTGCGAAGACACCGACCAAATCCTTCCAGGGGCCCCGTTCGTCCAGCCAAAGGTCGACCAGCTCGCAATGGGTGTAGCGTGCCAAGGCACGATAGGCATCTGGATAGAAACGATAGCAATCGACTGGATAGCGATGCTCCGGCCCTGCAGAGGGCGCGATCAGGAATATGAAACCTCCAGGGCGGAGGACGCGCACCATTTCGGCAAAGGTCAGCCAGAAAAATTCGCAATGTTCCAGCATCTGTCCGGAAATGACGATGTCGATCGAGGCGTCGTCGAGCGGTAGTCGATATGGGTCCTCCAGAACCAGGCGTACGCCCGGTCCGGCAGCTATATCGGCCGCGGTATAGGCGTAACGGGGATGCGCGAAGATTTCGCGGTAGCTTCCGTTGACATCGGAGCCGCCAATATCGAGCACGCGTACGCAGTCCTGCGTCTCCAGCGCGTTTCCAACAACGTGGCGCGCATAGCATCTGCGCATATTTTCCATGGAGGAGGCGTGCATGCGGCGACGTGTCCCGTTGTGGCAAGGAGAAGGCGCCGATGCCTATCGCGGGCCGCAGCTCGAGAAAAGAGCGATGGCCGGTTCGTAGCAAGATCTCGAGGATGCGGGGCATCCAGCTCGACAACGCAGCGACCATCATTTGGGTCAGGCCCATATGATGGTCGCGCAAAACGTTGTTCGGATCGCGGTGGTTATTTCACCGGGATGGTTGCCGAGAAGGCGCCGTCGGCGCCATTGTTACCGTTGACGCGATTATTCCCGTAGGAAGCTAGGACCCCACCGGCAGTGGGAAACAGCCCGGCGACATTGCCGAAGATCGTCGAATTGCCAACAAGCATGCCTGCATTGGCACCGCTTACCGCCAAGCCTTTGTTGCCGTTGGCGGAAACGGCAACATTGTCGAGCAGTAACGTCACGTTAGCCGCGGTGCCGTTGCTGGTCGTGATGCCATTTTGAGTATTGCGGCTGACGACGCTGTCGCGGACGACACCGTTGATTTTGCCGGTCGTGGCGGACCCATCAGCAATGATGCCAAAGGTCCCGCCGGTGATCTGAGTGCGCGTGATTGTGACGTCGGTCGTTGCGGCGCCCGCCGGGCGGATATTGATCCCTGCAAAGGTGCCGCTCTGTCCGGCCCTGCTGATGATCGTATCGCTCACATGAAGCGCCGCACCGCCCGACGCCGTCATGTTGATCCCGTTGTTGGTAAAATTACGAATAGTGCAATCGATGACCAAAAGTGCCTTTCCGGCAATGAAATTGATCCCGGTGACGCCCGTAGTACCTCCTTCGATATCGATGCCGTCGAGCACGATCACATCGTTCGCGCCCGCATTGATATTGAAGCCAGTGGTGCCGCTGGCGAGAACGCCCGCTTGCCCCCCACCGGCACGGATCGTGATCGCCTTGGTGATCGTCAAGGTACCGTAGGCGCCGTTGTCGATGATGTTGATCTCGCCACCCGCCGCGGTCTTGGAGATCGCGCCAGCGAAGGTCTTGCAGGGCGCCGTGCGCGAGCAGGGATTGACGTCGTCGCCAACGCCGGAGACCCAGGTACGAGTCGCCTGGGCCAGGGCCGGAGTCGCGGAAAGAGTGAACAGGACAGCCAGGGCCATCGCTAACTTCATCCAGATTTTATGCATCTCATGCTCCATCTCAGATTTGTGTTGCGCAGACCCGAAATTGCTTCGACTTGTCGTTGGCCGATTGTCGGCAGGCAAACCTGAACCGAGAAGCGCCCGGATCATCCTCATAGGATTTCGCTCGCGCCAGTGGTTCATCGCCCCTCGGAAGAGACGACCGGTCACCGATATCACGAAGATATGACGGAACAAAGCGGCGAGCGCGCTCAAGTGCGTCTTAGTAACGATGATTCGACATGCGCACCGGTAGGACTGTTTCACCCAAGGCAGTACCTATTCCTTAAGATGATCTCACAAAGGAATAAAGCCTGCCTGGCCTGGGAGATCTTCTACGTCACCGGCACGGCGGATTTCATCCTGGTCGTGACCGCACGGGACAACGAGGCCTATGACGCGTTCATGAGCCGGCGGATCGCCGACGATCCCAATGTGCGCCGATTCACCACGGACGTCGCGCTCGGCGCCGGCAAACGCAGCCTTGGCGATCCCGATCGACCTGGCCGGTTGAACGGCGCGGCTTTCCCTGTTCCAGGGCGGATAACAGCGACGGAACAGGGAAGGGTTTTTTTCTTCGCTGTTATCGGGACGTTCAAGGGCGAAATTGTCTGGATTTTCCGTGTTATATCAATCGGATTCATGGCTTATCCCTGTTATTGGGATAACAGGGAAGCGAGCGGCGCGGAACAGGGATAGACTGTCCCGAACGGCGAGCCGGTTTCGGCGGTCTCTCGACGATGAGCGACCTGTCTGTCGTGCCAACGATTTCAAAGAGCGGCAGCGGCGTCGAATGCTGCGTTCGCCGGCACCTTGTGGCGATTTCCCGGAAAGTTGAATCGACCGCCGGTCACGGACCTGTCGAGCGTTGGATTGCTGAGCCGGGAGGCTTGCCCCGGGCGGGCAGGCCTCATGACTTTCCCCGCCGCTCGTTCGCTTTTCGGCAAGAATTGCAGGCTAGGGTGACCCGGCGCACTGGAGGTTGCCGTCCTTGATCGAGATCGAAGTCCAGAACGAGACGAATCAGACGCAGGTCGGGCTGCGCTTCGCTGCGGTCCCGCGGATCGGGGAGGGGCTGCGCCTGCGCCAGCCGGACGGCTTCTGGGCGTCCTATGACATCATCGACGTGTGGTACCAGAAGGCCGAGTTCGGCGAGATCTGGGTGCCCTATATCCATGTCCGCATGACCGAAGCGGACCAGGCCGTGGTCGCCGCCGCGGCAAGCCAGATTCTGAGCCAGAGGGAGCCACAGCCATTCACGGTCTGATCAAGCGCCTGGGGAGCGCCGCAGCCATCGGCCGCGCCGCGCCCCTTCCCGCGGACCCGCAGCCGCCCGAGGTAGCGCCGGCGCCCGTGCCGGCCGCGGCGCCGCGCCAGCCGCATTGCCTGCTGGTCGATGATTCGCGGGTGATGCGCAAGGTCGCGCACCGCATCATCGCCGGCATCGGCTATCAGGTGACCGAGGCCGAAAATGGCGAGGAGGCGCTCGCCCGGTGCCGGGCGGCGATGCCCGACCTGATCCTGCTCGACTGGGAAATGCCGGTGATGAGCGGGGTCGAGTTCGTCGCCGCGCTGCGCCGGATTGCGGGCGGCGCCGCGCCGAAAGTCGTGTTCTGCACCTCCAAGACGCAGACGCCCGACATCTATCAGGGCATCGCCGCCGGCGCCGACGAATATATCACCAAGCCGTTCGACGAGCAGGCGCTGCTGGCCAAGCTGCGGCGGATCGGGGCGGCGTAGCGGCCGATCCGCGCGGCCCGATCGGGGATGAGCGCTATTCCGCGGGGAGGTTGTTGGGTGCCCAGCGCATCTCGATGATGCCGGGCGAATCCGAATTGTAATTGACGTAATGCCAGGCCGGCGTGGGGGAATAGAGCTTCAGGCTGTAACCTGACCCGCCCTGGTCGGTGAAGTCGAGCTGGAACGTGCCGGACCCGAAACCCGATGGCCCCTGGCCGAACACCCAGATGCCATAGGCGTAGCGTTCATACGCCTTTGGCGGCTGGTTGGTGACATAGGCGCAGGTGACCACGGCGCCGGACGGCCCGACCACGCAGCCCTGCAGATCGCTGTTGCCGTTGATCGCGAGCCAGCCGGCCTCAGGCAGCAACGGCGTCGCGCCGAGCGCGGAGCCGCCATCGGGGTCCGCGCAGGTAATGGACGTGAAATCCGCGCCAATGCCGCTGGGCTGGTCGGTCGGGGGCGTATCGCTCATAAGCACCTCCAGGGCTCGCCATGGCGCCGGCGTGGCGACAGGTCGCGGGCCGGGCCGCAAAAGGCCATGGCCGGGCGGAGCCTGTAAACCCGGATCTTGGTTAAACAGCGGGATCCGGTTCTATTTCGTCGCCTGCGGGATAGAGCGGCGAGCGTTAAATCTGATCCATTCGTCCTGAGTAGGGATCGAGTAGCCGAAGGCGTATCGAGAGCCCGTATCGAAGGACAGGTTGTCGCGCGGAACCCGTCCTTCGATACGCCCTCTCGATACGCCGCTGCGCGGCTACTCGATGGCTACTCAGGACGAACGGGTGTTGGTGGCTCCGATGTAATGCAAGCTACTTCTAAACCGCCGCGTCCCTCATCCTGAAATGGAACAGCCGGCTCGGCCCGTCTTCGGGCACGAGGAACAGGTCGCGGCCCTTCACTGCCATGCCTTCGCCGGTATAGGGCCTGGCGCGATCGGTGACGCCGGTGCGGGTCGTCCGGACGAGCTTCATCGACGGCCAGTCGATCCAGTCGATCGTGCCGCTGAACGGCGTCACCACGCCGCCCGCGACGAGCTGGCCGTCGACGAACTTGATGTCCTGATAGCGCGTGGGGAAGGGGTTGGGCACGACCCGGACCTGCTTCCCGCTGGTCAGGTCGAAGATGCGCAGCAACTGGCTGTCCCAATTGCCCGCGACGAGCGTGTCGCCCGAGACCGCGACGCACCCGAGGTGATCCGCGACCGGGATCCTGCGGCGGACCGCCAGGGAGTTCGTGTCGATCTCCATCAGCGTGGCGGAGCTGTTCGCGGTCATTTCCGCGACGGCCACCCAGATCGATCCGTCATGCAGCGACAGCCCGCCGGGATGATAGCGCGGGCCGTCGGTCAGCTCCAGGCGCCGCAACAACTGGCCGCTGCGCCGGTCGAACTGATGGAGATAGCCCTTGTGGCCGGCGAGATCGACCGAGGTGACCCAGATGTGCCGGCTGTCGAGATCGACGCCCTGGACGTGGAACAGCTCCCCGTCGAGCGGCAGGGTGCCGACGAGTTGCGCGTTCTGGATCGGGTCGCTGCTCTCCTGCTGCGCGACCGCAGCGGTCAGGCTCAGCAGGACGAGGGAGAGGGCGGTCAGGGCGGTCCGTATCGTCTTGCGCGGCATATCGTGTCGCTCCCGGCTTTCGGTTCATCCGCACTGGATGCGCGCCCGGTAGCGTCGGTTTGCGACGGTGGTGTGAATGGGGTGGCGAAGGGTGATACCGACCGCCGGGGACGTCGCGCGCGGGCCCGGCAGGCTTCGGCCGCGCAGCCCGATATCCGACTGGCATCGCGCCCTAAATTCTTCCATGCTGCGATTTCAAACCGGGGGGAAGACGATGCTACGGAAAATCACGGCACTTGCTTGCGGCCTGCTTGTCGTCGCGGGCGTGCCGGCCTCAGCGAACGCGCAGGCCGAAGATCCGCTGGCGCAGTGCCTCGTTTCCCATACCAGCCCCAGTGACCGCAGCGCCCTCGTCAAATGGATCTTCTCGGTGATGGCGGCCAGCCCGGAAGTATCGTCCATGTCCTCGATCACGCCGGCGCAGCGTGACGCCTTGTCCAAGGCCGCCGGCATCATTTTCACCCGGGTGCTGACGGTCGACTGTCGCGCCGAGGCGATCGGCAGCATCAAGGCCGGCGGGACGGACGCCCTGGAAAAGGGTTTCCGGGTCCTGGGCGAGACCGCGATGACGGGCTTGATGAGCGATCCGGCCGTCGAGAAATCGATGGTCGGGCTGCTGGCCGGGATCGACATGCAGGCCTGGGCCACCCTGATGATCGATGCGGGGGAAGGCCCAGGCAAGAAGTTTCAGAAGAAACAGGAGTGACGGGTTCCCGGCAGGGCGGCGGCGGCTCGCGGGAGCGTCGGTGTGGCGCTGGGGCCGGGGAGCCGGGCGCGGGATGCCATAGCCGGGCGGGGCGCGTAAGGCCGGACCGAGGATAAACAGCGGGAGCTGTTCTATCTCTGTCGCCACCGGATCGCTTAAGGGCTAAGCGACCTGACACCGCAATTCACTCGGCCGAGTGAAGCAATCGGCGTGGAAGGAGAATTGCGATGGACGAGCAATGGGACGGGATCGTCGCCCGGGCCACGCTGAACGAGCGGGGCACGGTCCCGCGCTCCGCGCTGGCGACGTCGCCGGACATTATTCTCGCCGGCCCGGTCCCATTTCAGGATCCCGGCTTGCTCCTCGATCCCGGCAACTATGGCAAGGTTTATGACAACGGCCTTCATGTCGGCTGGCCGAACTATCTTTATGTGCGGGGAAAGAACTGCGCGCCGGATGCGCAGTCGGGCTGGTGGAACCTCTTCTGGGCGAGGCCGAACATCCTGCTCTATCCCTGGCTGTGGGAACAAAACAAGCTTGCCACCTCGTCGGGGGACCAGAACCCGCGCTTCGCGATCGGCCCCGGGGCGATCGGCGCCACCACCGATCCCTTCACCTGGGTACCGAGCGATATCGCGGAGTATTATTGCCTCATCGCGATCGCCGAAACGCGCGAACATCGCGATCCGCTGAGGGGCGTCCGCGATATATCGAGCCTCGCTGCGGCACTGTCGCGCAACGCGAACATCGCCCAGCGCAATGTCCATTCGATCCGCGGAGACGTGCCTCAGGTCGCGTTTGAATCGGGTTATAATCAGGGCGACGAGCAAGCCCGGGTCGACTTCTCGGTGATATTCGAGAACATCCCCAAGGGCAGCAGCTACACCATTTCATCGGGAACGCCGCTGAACGGTCAGGTGCTCGGCCATCGCGACACCAGCACGAACGCCAACAATTTCACCCATGCGTGGGCCGATCTCGACATCTCGCCGCAATGGAGCACGCGCCTTACCTGCGCGATGACGTTCGGGGGCGATTGGTCGGGTATTCCCGCGGGCCAGAAACCAAAGGTCACGATCCGCGCCGATCTCCTCCTGGGCCCGGGGGAGCAGCTCTACGATATCGGATTCGATCTGGCTCCGGATCCGCGCACCGGTCAGCCTCGTCGGGGTCGCCGGGGTGAGCCGGTACGGGCGCTCACGGCGGGCTCGTTCGGTATCGTCTGCCCGGACGTTGGGCCCTGACGCCCTGCCGGGCCGATGGCGGCTTTCCGCTGGCTGAAAGTGCAACGTCACCGGGATTTCGAGATCGGAGGCATTGGGCGGTTTCGACCGGCCTGATGAAGTCCCCCGCCTTGACCGGCTTCCAGTCGAGCAGCTGCCGCCAACGCGATCCGGGAGATCATCTTCCCCTTTTTCGCCGCGTTCGGGCGGACCGAGACGGTCTTGCCCCTGGTGAAGAATGTGGCGCTTTGGCCAAAGTCGCTCGTAGAATATCTTCTCGTCGCCGCCGGGCCCGACGCGGCGAGCGAGGCGGGCGCTTCATATCTGGCCGCCGATCCCCTTGTCAGGCGCCGATTCGAAGGGGCGTTGCTCGAATTGTCGCAGAATAATGTAGTGAGTCCCCAGGGCGATCTTGCCCGCGATCTTGCGGCTCTATCGGTTGCGACTGGCTTACGATTTTCCGAACAGCGCGGCGATAATTAGTAAACTGGCACCGTAATTCTTTGCCTCCGCAGCACCGTATAACCGGGAAGCGTGCAATTACCCCTGAACGCAAGGGCCTCACGCGATAGCCTGTAGCCCCTTGGCCTTTACCAGGTTGAGCAGCTTGAGCGATGGACCATCTGGTCGCTTCTCGCCCCGTTCCCATTTGCTGACGGCGTCCTTCCGCACATTCAGATATCGCGCGAAGACCGGCTGGGAGACCTGCTCGCGTTCGCGCAGGGCGCGGATTTCCACCGGGCTCAGGGGCTCGACAGGGGTGAGGCACAGTGCGTCGAACTCGCGCATCGTCGCCTTGTCGACCAGTCCGATCTGATGCAGCCCGGCAGCAGTCTTGTGGACCGAGGCCAGGATGTCGTTTTCAGCCTTGTTCTTCGTCGTCACCGTCCGTCACCTCGATCAATTGCCCGGCGTCCATCGCCACGCCTATCTCGTCCGTGGAGAAGGCTAGAAATATCTCCGCCAGACGCTTCAGCGCCTTCAACTCCACGGGCGTAACATTCGCCTTGTCGTTCTTCGCAAAACCGTGTGCGAAGAAGCTGTGCCCGCCGACCCTGAACAATATGATGGTGCGGAAGCCGCCGGATTTGCCGCCGCCCGGGCGGGCAACACGCTGCTTGAACACGCCTCCGCCGAGATCCGCATCATAATGGCCCTCGGCAATATCGGCCGCCGCTTCCATCAGACCGGAGTCTTCCAACCGAGCCTTGCGGGCAAAGCGCGCAAACTGCTTGGTCATGTAGACGCTCATGGCCGGACAAGCCCATCATGGCGCATAGTGTAGTCCCTGGAGCTATAGATTTCAAGCCGGCGCCCGATGCGGTTCACCCCAAACTCACAAAACTATCCATCACCCGCTTCCGCCCGGCGCTCTCGAAATCGATCTCGAGCTTGTTCCCCTCGATCTCGGCGATCGAGCCGTATCCGAACTTCTGGTGAAACACCCGCATCCCCACGGACAGGTCGTCGCGCCCCTTGTTGCCGATGCTCACCGCGCTGGCCCGCGCCTCCACCACCCGTGAAGGCTCGCGCGTAAAGGTGCGGCTGGTGAATCCGCCGCCATTGGGCGCCACGCCGGCCGCGCGTTGCCAGCCCGGCCCGCGCCCGGTCCCGCGCGCCACGTCCGCGAAGGGATCGGCGCGTTCGGACCAGTTGGCGCGCCACAGGCTTTCGCCGCCGCTCATCGAATTTTCCTGCTCGATATGCGCATCGGGCAGCTCGTTCACGAAGCGGCTCGGGATGCTCGAGGTCCATTGGCCGTAGATGCGGCGATTGGCGGCATGGAGGATGATCGCGCGGCGCCGCGCGCGGGTGATCGCGACATAGGCGAGGCGGCGTTCCTCCTCCAGCGAGGCAATGCCGCCCTCGTCGAGCGCGCGCTGCGAGGGGAACAGGCCTTCCTCCCAGCCGACCAGGAAGACGGTGTCATATTCCAGGCCCTTGGCGGCATGGATCGTCATGATCGTCACCCGCGCTTCGCCCGCCTGTGCCTCGTTGTCCATCACCAGGCTGACATGCTCGAGAAAGGCGCCGAGAGTCTCATACTCCTCCATCGCGCGGATCAGCTCGGTCAGGTTCTCCAGCCGGCCGGCGGCCTCGGCCGATTTCTCGGCCTGCCACATGCCGGTATAGCCGCTCTCGTCGAGGATCTGCCGGGCCAGCTCGGGATGCGGGATCTCGCCCGCCATGCCGCGCCAGCGCGCCATGTCGCCGACGAGATTGCCCAGTGCGCGGCGCGCGGCGCCGGTCAGCTCGTCGGTGTCGAGGATGCGCACGGCGGCGACGGTCAGCGGCACATCCTCGGCGCGGGCGAGCTGGTGGACCTTCTGCACTGCCTTGTCGCCAAGGCCGCGCTTCGGCGTGTTGACGATGCGTTCGAAGGCCAGGTCGTCGGCCGGCTGCGCGACGACGCGCAGATAGGCGATCGCGTCGCGGATCTCGAGCCGTTCGTAGAAGCGCTGCCCGCCGAGGATCTTGTGCGGCAGGCCGATAGTGATGAAGCGTTCCTCGAACTCGCGCGTCTGGTGCTGCGCGCGGACCAGGATGGCGATGTCGTCGAGGCTCTTGCCCGCCCGCTGGCAGGACTCGATCTCCTCGCCGACGCGGCGCGCTTCCTCGGGGCCGTCCCACACGCCGAGCACCTTGACCTTCTCGCCCTCGCTCGCATCGGTCCATAGCGACTTGCCGAGCCGGCCGCTGTTATTGGCGATCACGCCCGAGGCCGCGGCGAGGATGTGCGGGGTGGAGCGGTAATTCTGCTCGAGCCGGATCACCCTGGCGCCGGGGAAGTCCTTTTCGAACTTCAGGATATTCTCCACCTGCGCGCCGCGCCACGAATAGATCGACTGGTCGTCGTCGCCGACGCAGCAGAGGTTCTTGCTCTCCTGCGCGAGCAGGCGGAGCCAGAGATACTGGACGCTGTTGGTGTCCTGATATTCGTCGACCATGATATATTTGAAGCGGCGCTGATAGTCGGCGAGCACGCCGCGATCGCGCTTCAATATGGTCAGCATGTGGAGTAGCAGGTCGCCGAAATCGCAGGCGTTGAGCGCCTTCAGCCGGGCCTGGTATTGCGCGTACATCTCCCGCCCGCGGCCATTGGCGTAGAGCTCGCTTTCGCCGGCATCGATGTCGGACGGCGTCAGGCCCTTGTTCTTCCACTGGTCGATCAGCCCGGCGAGCTGGCGCGCGGGCCAGCGTTTCTCGTCGAGATCGGCGGCGAGGATGAGCTGTTTCAGCAGGCGCAGCTGATCGTCGGTGTCGAGGATGGTGAAATTGCTCTGCAGCCCGACCAGCTCGGCATGGCGGCGCAGCATCTTCGCGCCGATCGCGTGGAAGGTGCCGAGCCAGGGCATGCCCTCCACCACATCGCCGACGAGCCGGCCGACCCGGTCGCGCATCTCGCGCGCGGCCTTGTTGGTGAAGGTGACCGACAGGATCTCGGACGGCCAGGCCTTTTTGGTGAAGAGCAGATGGGCGAGGCGCGCGGTGAGCGCCGCCGTCTTGCCCGTGCCGGCGCCGGCAAGGACGAGCACCGGGCCCTCGGTGGTGAGCACGGCCTCGCGCTGCGGGGCGTTCAGGCCTGACAGGTAAGGCGGGTCTTGAGGTGTGGGCGCGGGGAGACTCATCGGTGAACAGGTAGGGAACGCGGCGGTTTGGGGCAAGCTTGCTTCTGCTCCCTCTGCCCTTGCGGGAAGGAGGAGCGGAAAGACGGAAGGGTGAGCGTGATCGCATTTAGAGCGGCGCGACAAGGGAGGCGCCGGAGAAGGGGGTTCACGCGAAGGCGCGAAGCCGCGAAGATGTTTGGAGGCGATCGAACGGACCGCGTATCACGGAGCGTCTATCCAAAACTTCGCGGCTTCGCGCCTTCGCGTGAACCAATTCTTCCGTTTCACCAGGCCAGAAACAAACGCGGTGCGCTCGATATGTGATCACCCTGCCCGCCGGGAGAGGGAGAATAGCGAGTCTTCACGCCGTCATTTTTCCTCGGCTACAAAGTGACCGCCACCTGGAGTCGCATCATCATGATTTCACGCCGAAACCTGCTCGGAGGAATGGCCGCCGCAACGATCCTGCCCGTCGGTGGACTGCGCGCCGCAGCGGCGCGGCCGCCGGTGACCATCCCGATCGCGCTGGAGGAAGGCCGCGTGCTGGTGGCGTGCGGCGTGGCGGGGCAGGGGCCGTTCTTCTTCGCGATGGATACCGGTGGCGTGGTCGGCCTGATCCGGGACGATCTCGCGAAGCGGCTGGGGCTGGTGAAGAAGACGACAGCGTCGCTCGGCATCGGCGGGGAGAAGCGCATCTACCCGATCTACGATGCGCGCGACTTCATCATCGGCGGCAGCCTGCGCGACGAGGATGTGGCGCTGGCGGGAACCGACCGGGTGTCGTTCGGCGACGACGTGTCGGGATCGCTGGCGGCGGGGGCGATGACCGCCTTCGACAGCGAGCTCGATTTCGGCAAGGGCGAGTGGCGGATCTATCGCGACGGCATCACGAATCGCACCGGCTATGTCCGGCTCGCGTCCGAGATCCGTCATCACAATCTGGTCAACGGGTCCGCCTATATCTTCGCCGACGTGATGCTCGACGGGCAGACCTATCGCTTCCTGCTCGATACCGGCGCGCCGGTCGCCGCGCGGCTTTATGGCCCTGCCTCGCGCAAGAGCGGGTTGTGGGACGATGCGAAGCCCTGGGTGCCGCTCGCGGCGCGCGGGGAGCATGCGAGCCGCCTGGTGCGCGCCGGCAGCCTGCAGATCGGCGACACGAGGTTCGATGCGCCGCTGGTCGTGGTCGAAAGCGGTTCGGCCGGCCGCTACGAGATCGCGGACGGCTATATCGGCCTGCCCCTGCTGCGCCGCCTGAACCTGGCGAGCGACGTCAAGGCAGGCATCATGTGGGTCCAGCCCAACCGGCTTCCGCCCATCCCGGACCGTTACGCCATGTCCGGCATCTGGATCGACCGGAAGGGCGAGGGCATCGTGGTGGGGCAGGTGGGCCGCGGCAGCCCGGGCGAGAAGGCGGGCGTGCAGGTCGGCGACGAGATCGTCGGCGAGCGGTTCGGCCCGCTGATCGGCAAGCTCGACGGGCGGCGCGGCGGCGCTGCGTCGGTGCCGTTGTCGCTCCGGCGCGGCGGCCGGGCGCTGCAGGTGACGGTGACGCCGGCGCCCTATCTTTGAGATGAAAAGGGTGGCGGACCTGCCTCGTCATCGGTAAAGACGCCGCCCAGGACGAACGACAAGGGCTGCGAAGCCGACGGCCCCGGGAGGGGACGGGCCTTGTCATCAACTTGTCACACAAGCGCGCAAAGCGGTTTCACCATGGCAACGACATTCTCAGCGCTCGCCGATTCGGACGAGCGATCCTCTGGTGGGCCCCGGCTCGATCAGTCGATGCATCCTGCCGGCCGCTGGCTGTTCCTCGCGGTGCTGCTCGGCGGCCTGGCCTATGCCGGGTTCAGCATCTTCCTCGACACCGCCCAGGTCGGTGAGCAGATGGCGACGGGCGTGTTCCTGTTCCTCGGTCTCGCGCTGGTGATCGCGCTCGGCTTCGAGTTCGTGAACGGCTTCCACGACACCGCCAACGCCGTCGCGACAGTGATCTACACCAACTCCATGCCGGCGCATGTCGCGGTGGTGTGGTCCGGTTTCTTCAACTTCCTCGGCGTGATGTTCTCTAGCGGGGCGGTCGCCTATTCGATCATCACCTTGCTCCCGGTCGATCTGATCCTGCATGTCGGCAGCAATGCCGGCTTCGCGATGATCTTCGCGCTGCTGCTCGCGGCGGTGATCTGGAACCTCGCGACCTGGTATGTCGGCCTGCCCAATTCCTCCAGCCATGCGCTGATCGGCTCGATCCTCGGCGTCGGCTTCGCCAACCAGCTGCTGTCGGCGAGCAAGGGCGGCACCTCGGGCGTCGACTGGAGCCAGGCCTACAAGATCCTGACCGGGCTGTGGATGGCGCCGCTGATCGGCTTCTTCGCCGCGATGGCGCTGCTGTTCGTGATGAAGATGGTGCTGCGCAACCCCAAGCTCTACCGCGAGCCTGAGGCCAATGCGCCGCCGCCGCGGGGCATCCGCGCGCTGCTGATCGCGACCTGCACCGCCGTCTCCTTCGCCCATGGCGGCAATGACGGGCAGAAGGGCATGGGCCTTATCATGCTGATCCTGATCGGCTGCGCGCCGACCGCCTATGCGCTCAACCGCACCATGCCGGAAAGCGCGATGCCGGCCTTCGTGGCGAGTGCGACCAGCGCGGCCTCGGCGTTCAGCGGCCATGCCGCGGGCGCCGCGAGCAACGACGTGGGCGTGGCGCGGGACACCCTGACGCGCGCGCTCCAGACCAAGCAGGCGGCGAGCCCGCAGGTCTATGCCGCGGTCGATACGCTGTCGCGCGACGTGAGCCAGCGGATCAGCGGCTTCGGCTCGCTCGACAAGGTGCCGGCGGCGGCGACGCCGAACCTGCGCAACGACATGTATCTGGTGCTCGACACCACGCGGCTGGTGACCAAGGATCCGGCGGCGGCGAAGACCTTCTCCGGACCCGAGCTGAAGACGATCGACGGCTATCAGAAGCATCTCGAAGAGGGCACGCGCTTCATCCCGCTCTGGGTGAAGATCACCGTCGCGATCGCGCTGGGGCTGGGCACGATGGTCGGCTGGAAGCGGATCGTCGTCACCGTGGGCGAGCGGATCGGCAAGACTCACCTGACCTATGGCATGGGCGCCTCGGCCGAGCTGGTCGCGGCGGGCACGATCTTCGCGGCCGAACATTACGGCCTGCCGGTATCGACCACGCATATCCTGACCAGCGGCGTGGCCGGCGCCTCGGTCGCGAACGGCGCCGGGCTGCGCGCACGGACGATCGGCAGCATGGCGCTGGCCTGGGTGATGACGCTGCCGGCGGCGATGCTGCTGGCGGGCGGGCTCTACTGGCTGATGCTGACCTTGCTGGATACGTTCGCGACGCGTTGAGGAGTCCCTTTCTCAACGGGAGAGCGAAGGGAGGAGCGAAGCGACGAAAAAGGGTGGGGCGACCGCCTTCACCTCATACGTCATGCCGGACCTGTTCCGGCATCCATCGTCCCGCAAGCGCAACGAGCATTGTTTCTCCGGCACGATGGACCCCGGAACAAGTCCGGGGTGACGGACCGGAAAGGTAGTGCAGGCCATTTCGCCGGCTCTGCCGGAAGAGGGAATAGTTTCTTGACCGAAAGGATTGGCCGCGCGAACCAGTGGTCATGAACTCACTCCCCATGACCGCGCACAAGCGCGTGCTGCTCGCCAGCCTGATCGGCACCTCGGTCGAGTTCTACGATTTCTACATTTACGCGACCGCCGCCGCCTTGGTGTTCGGGCCGCTATTCTTCCCGGCCGAGGACCAGTCGGCGCAATTGCTGCTGTCCTATGCCAGTTTCGGCCTCGCCTTCATCGCGCGGCCAGTGGGCGCGGCGATCTTCGGGCATTTCGGGGACCGGATCGGGCGCAAGTCGACGCTGGTCGCTTCGCTGATGCTGATGGGCGGATCGACCGTCGCGATCGCGTTCCTGCCGACCTATGCCCAGATCGGCTGGGTCGCCCCGCTGATCCTGTGCATTCTGCGCTTTGGCCAGGGGCTCGGGCTCGGCGGCGAATGGGGCGGGGCGGCGCTGCTCGCGGTGGAGAATGCGCCGCCGGGCTGGCGCAACCGCTACGGCATGTTTCCGCCGCTCGGCGCGCCGGTGGGGTTCATCGCGGCGAACGGTTTCTTCCTGATCCTCGGCGCCACCCTGACCGATGCGCAATTCCGCGACTGGGGCTGGCGGCTGCCCTTCCTCGCCAGCGCGGTGCTGGTCGCACTGGGGCTGTGGGTGCGGCTGAAGCTGACCGAGACTCCGGCCTTCCTCGAGGCAGCAAAAGAGGAGAAGCTGCCCAAGGTGCCGATCGTCACCTTGTTCCGCGATCATCTCCGCCCGACCATGGCCGGCATCTTCGGCGTGGTAGCCTGCTTCGCGCTCTTCTACCTCGCGACCGCCTTTGCGCTCGGATACGGCACGACGACGCTCGGCCATAACCGCCAGGCGTTTCTCGCGGTCGAACTCGCCGCGATCCTGTTCCTCGCGCTTGGCGTGATCGTCGCGAGCGTGCTGGCGGACCGGCACAGCGCGACCGCGATGCTGCGCTGGGGCTTTGCCGGCGCCGCGGTGGCGGGGCTGCTGATGGGGCCGATGCTCGGCGCGGCGTCGCTGTTTGTCGTGTTCCTGTGGCTGGCCTTTGCGCTGTTCGTGATGGGCTTTGCCTATGGCCCGCTCGGCGGCTGGCTGCCCGAGCTGTTCCCGGCCGAGGTGCGCTATACCGGCGTGTCGATGACCTTCAATGTCGGCGGCATCCTGGGCGGCGCGATGGCGCCGATCGTGGCGTCCTGGCTGGCGGCCAAGGGCGGGCTGGGGCTGGTTGGGGTCTATCTACTGGTGGCGGGCCTGCTCAGCTTTGGCGGGCTGGCGCTGCTGCGCAAGCCGCGCGTGCCTTTGGTGTAACCGTCATGCCGGACTGGTTCCGGCATCCATGTCTGCGCAAGAGCCTCAACTGATGGGTGTGCGGCACGATGGACCCCGGAACAGGTCCGGGGTGACGTAGTGAGTAGGGCTAGCCGGCGCGGCGCAGCAGGGTGATCTTCATCTTGCCGTGCGTGCGTTCGGCATCGCTCGTGAAACCATCGACCTCGACCGTCTCGGTCTTGGCGGTCTCGATGCTGATCCAGGTCGCATCGCTCACCCAGCCGAGCCGGTTGAGCCGGTCGAGCGCGACCATGCCGGCACCGGTGCCGTATGGCGGGTCCATCAGGATCACGTCGAGCGGCTGGGTGGCGGGTGGCAGGGCCAGCACCGATTGCGCACGGACATCGGCTTTCGTGCCGAGCTTGGCGATATTGGCCTTGAGCGCGTCGATCGCGGCGCGGTCCTGCTCGACGAAGATGCACGATCCGGCTCCGCGCGACAGCGCCTCGAGCCCGAGGGCGCCCGATCCGGCGAAGAGATCGGCCACCGCCAGCCCCTCGAAGCTACCGAGGCGGCTGGTGAGCATCGAGAACAGCGCCTCGCGCGTGCGGTCGGCGGTGGGGCGGGTGGCGTCGCCTTTGGGGGCGATAATGGCGCGGCCGCGCCACAGGCCGGAGATGATACGCATGACTTATTTCCGGGTACGGGGTTTGGGCTTGGGTTTGGCCCAGCCGGCCTTGGGGCGCGGCTTGCCGGTGGGTTTGCCAGCGGGCTTGGCGGCGCGGGTGTCCGACGGCGCCTCGTCGCGGGGCGGACGCGGCGGCTTGGCGCGGACGTTGCGGCCGAGCTCCGGGTTGAACACGCGGGCGGGGCGGGTTTCGCCCGGATGCGCGGCCTTGCCGCCGCCCTTCGGCTTGGCGTCGTAGAAGCGCTTGGGCTTCACGCCCGCGGAAGACGGCGCCGGACGGGCAGCGCGTTCCTCGGCCGGGCGGCTGTCGCGCGGCGACCATGTCGCCGGCTTGTCTTCGCGGGGTGCGCGACGTGCCGGACGGACGTCGAAGGCGGCGCGATCTGCCTTGGCCGCGTCCTCGCGGGTGATGCGGGCGGCGGGGCGGACGGCACGCTTGGGCGCTTCCTGCGCGATCCGCGCGTCGCGGGCGGCGGCGGGGCGCTCGTCATGGCGCGGCGCGCGCGTCGTCCGCTGCGGCGTCTGCGCGCCGAGCCGGACAGGCGACGGCGCTGGGGCGCGACGCTTGATCTCGGGGGGCGAACTCTCCGGTGTGATGTTCTTCGTGGGGTTCTTGCGGAAGGCGATCACATCGACCTGGCGCACTTCGCCGACCTCGCCCACCGGCAGGTCGCCCAGCACGAACGGGCCGTAGCGCGTGCGGATCAGGCGCGAGACGCGAAGACCCAGATGTTCGAGCACGCGGCGGACTTCGCGGTTCTTGCCCTCGGTCAGGATCATTTCGATCCACACATTCGCCCCGGTGCGGCGTTCGAGATTGGCGTTGATCGATCCGTAGCGCACGCCCTCGATCTCGACGCCGTGGATCAACTCCTCGAGCTGCGCCTGAGTGACGGGACCATAGGCACGGGCACGGTACGCGCGCTCGACGCCGGTCGCCGGCAGTTCGAGCTGGCGCTTCAGCTCGCCGTCGGTGGTGAGGAGGAGCAACCCTTCGGTATTGAGATCGAGCCGGCCGACCGGGACCACGCGCGGCAGATCGTTCGGCAGCTTGTCGTAGATCGTCGGGCGCCCGCCGGGATCGCGCTCGGTGACGAGCAGGCCGCTCGGCTTGTGGTAAAGGAACAGCCGCGCGGGGGCCGCGGCCTGGACCGGGTTACCGTCGACGGTAACGCCGTGGAGCGAGGTGAGGATCGTCGCAGGCGTATCGATGACGGTGCCGTTGAGCGCGACGCGCCCTTCGGCGATCATGCGTTCGATTTCACGGCGCGAGGCGATGCCGGCACGGGCGAGCAGCTTGGCGATGCGCTGCTGCTCCTTGGATTCTCTGAAAATGGACACAAGGGCGCTGATACCGCTTTTCTTCGTGTCGACATGAAAAAAATATTGCGCCCGATCCCGAAGCCGCGCGTTAAGAGACGGATGCGTAACAAGGTCGGGGGAAGTTGCTTGCCCGGGCCCAGTACAAAGGCGGGCACCGGACGATGTTGTTCGGCAAAAAGAAACGGCGCATTTGCAGGGTGTTGATTGTCGAGGACGAGCCTCTCGTCGCGTTCGACACGGAACATTTCCTGCGCGAGGCGGAATTCGAGATCGTCGCGACGGTGGACCGCGTCGCCACGGCCGTGGAAGTGATTCGCGGCGAGGAGGACATCGATCTGGTGCTGGTCGACATCAGCCTGGCCGATGGCAGCGGAATCGACGTGGCGCACGAGGCCCATGGTGCCGGCATCCCGGTGCTGTTCGTGACCGGCGCGTGCCCCGAGGGGGCACGCGACGTGGCTGCGGGGTGCCTGTCCAAACCCTATGCGCAACGCGACCTGCTGGCGGCGATCAACGCGATCGAAGCGGTGATCGAAGGCCGGAAGCCGAAACGGCTGCCCAGCGGGTTCAGCCTGTTCGACAAGGCGGCCTAGGACCCTAGCCTTTGGCTCCTGGCCGGAAGGTGAGCCAGAGCGCCGATACGAGGAAGTAGAAGGCGCCGAACGCGGCATAGGGCGCCACATCAGTGATTCCCGGGGTAGCGCTGCCCAGCGATTGTTTGATGAAGAACCCGCCGGCGAGCGCGGACTGGGCACCGCTCAGGATCATGGCCCATTGCGCGCCATAGGTTTGCCAGCGCCGCACCCCCGTGGCGAGCTGCAACAGGCCAGCAAAGATCGCCCACAGGCCGAAGATCGCGAGCACCGCATGCAGGTTTCCGATCATCACCGCCACCGCGACCGCGGTTAGGGTGCTGAGGACCATGTTGAGCGCCTGGGTGCGATTGCGCGCCAGTCCGCCATTGCGCGTCGCGTCGATCAGGTTCGCCAGCGCGTCCCAGGCCGGATAGGCAACGAGCAGCGCAGCGCCGATCGCGGCGGAAGCCGCCCCGATCGTAAAGGCCGCCGCGACCCAGATGGCGGCGACCACGGCGCGCAGGAAATAATAGTTTCGCAGCCCGGCGGCATCCGGCGTGACGGTGCTCAGGGAATGGCGTTGTTCGATGCTCGACATGAGTGATTCTCTCTCTACCTTCTAGTAGGTAGGCGACTAGGCCCTTGCTCATCGGCTTGCAAGCAAATACCTACCTATTGGAAGGTAGGCATATGGCGGGAAGTACGGCACAGCAGATTGTGGAGACGGCGCGTCAGCTGATCATGACACGTGGCTATAACGGGTTCAGCTATGCCGATATCTCGGCGGCGATCGGCATCCGCAAACCGAGCATCCACCATCATTTCACCGGCAAGAGCGACCTGGCGGTCGCCGTGGTGGAGCAATCGCGCGCGATCATCCGCGCGCAGGTCGCCCAGTTGGCGGAGACCGAGCCCGAGGCCGGCGTCCAGCTTCGCGCCTATGCGGGTTATTGGGAGCGCTGCATCCTGGACGATTCGGCGCCCTTCTGCGTCGCCGCGATCCTCGCCGCCGAACTGCCTAGCCTGCCGGACGATCTCGCGCACTCGGTGCGCGCACATTTCGCCGAGCTGTCGGGATGGCTCGCGCATATCCTCGCACTGGGCGTGCGGCAGGGAAGCGTGTCGCTTGTCCGCTCGCCGGCGGAAGAGGCGGATGCGTTCATGTCGGCGATCTACGGTGCGATGCTCTCCGCCCGGGCATTCGGGGAGCCGGAGCGCTTCGTCGCGATCACCGAGACCTTGCTGTCACGCATCGTGCGTCTGCACTAGCTCCGGCGCTCAGAGTCTCGCTTCGACCTGGTCGTGAAAGGCGCGGATGCCGGTTTCCAGCGTGCCGAGCGTGACCCGATCGATCGCGCCCGAGGCCAGCCCCTCCTGACCCAGCGCGGCGGCACGGAAATCCTCGGAGGCGAAGACGCCGCCATCGAGCAGGTTCCAGCTCTTCTCCCAATGCGCCAGCGCCTTTTCGGTCGTGGGGGCTTCGGGGATCAGCATGAAGTCCTCGACCAGCACCCGGCCTTCGGACTGGGGCATCAGCACCATCAGGTTCATATAGTCCGGGCTGACGATCAGCACGGTGCCGGGGAACATCTGATAGGTATAGGTGATCGCCGCCCTCAGCGTCGGCCAGTCCTCGGCCGAGCAGGCAGCGAGCGCTGCCTCGCGGCCCACCGCGGAGCGCTGGTGCGGGCCGATATGGTCGCCGGTGGAGACGCCGTCCTTGAAGAAGGGGCCGATCGTCTGCGCGTGCAGCCGCTGGACATGATAGCTCTCAAGGAAAGCGTCCATGATCAGCTTCCAGTTGGCGGCCACGTCGTGCGTCCGCCGGCGGAAGAGATGCTGGCCGGCGAGATCGAAGGCGTCGAAATCATGGCCCAGCGCCTCGGCCTCGGCGAAATCGGCATGGTCGTCGAAAGCGAACCAGATCAGGCCGCCGGCCTCGCGCGTCGGCAGGCGCTTGAGGCCGAAGCCGCTCTTGTCGAGGCCGGGGAAGCTGTCCGGCCGGGGCAGGCCGGCAAGCGCGCCGTCGAGCGTGTAGCTCCAGGCATGATAAGGGCAGATCAGCCGCGGCGCGCAGACCGGCTCGCTGCCTTCGACCAGGCGGGTGCCGCGATGCTGGCAGACATTGAGGAACACCTGCGCCTTGCCCTGCCTGCCGCGGGCGACGAGCAGGGGTTTGCCGAAGCCGTCATGCGGCACCGCCATATTGTTCTGCGGCAGCAGCGCGGAAGGCCCGATGACCAGCGGCACCTTGGCAAAGATGCGTGCCTGTTCCGCGGCATGGCGTTCCGGCGCCGTATAGGCGCGGGCATCGACATGGGTGATGCCGAGAGTCGGCCGGGTCCCGCCGGCGGCAAGCTGCGCGGCCAGCGCGAGCTGGCCCAGGGTCGGCACGGTAATCTTGGTGGGCGCGTTCATCTCGCTTCCTCTCCCGATTTTTGACGCTAGTGTCTGCCGGATAAGGCCGGGGAGCAAGAGCGGGATGAGCGAGCTGGAAATCGAGCGGCCGGGCGGCTGGATGGACGGCGTCCGCCCCTATTTCGAAAAGGCCCCGCTGGCGGCGCTGGCGCTCGGCATCTCCTCGGGCTTTCCCTATGCGATGATCGGCGCGACCCTGACGACGCGGCTGGCGCAGGACGGGATCGACAAGAAGACCGTCACCGCGTTCAGCCTCGCCTTCCTGGTCTATAATCTCAAATGGATATGGGCCTGGGCGGTCGACGGCGTGAAGCTGCCGATCATCGGCCGGCTGGGGCAGCGCGTGTCGTGGCTGCTGCTCGCGGGCGTGCTGGTGATGGCGGCGGTCGCCAACCTCGCGCTGATCGATCCCAAGGCGGATATCATGGCGGCGGCGATTGCCGCGATCCTGGTGGGGGCGGCGGGCGCGACCTTCGACATCGTGATCGACGCCTATCGCATCGAGATCCTCGAACCGCGCCAGCTCGGCGTCGGCTCCGGCATGTCGCAATATGGCTGGCGGATCGGGTCGGCCGGCGCCGGGGCGCTGGCGCTGGTGATCGCCGCGCGGGGCGGCTGGGAATGGGCTTATCTCGCCTGCGCGATGCTGGCGCTGCCGGCGATGCTGGCAGGCCTGATCGTCGGCGAGCCGGCGCGGCACCGGGAGATTGCGGTGCGGCGTGGCATCGGCGCCATGCTCGCCTCGATCTGGGGCCCCTTCGCGCAATTCTTCACCCGCGAGGGCGCGGCGATCGTGCTGGCCTTCATCCTGATCCACAAGGTCGGGGACACGCTCGCCAACCTGACCTTCCGCCTGTTGTTCGACGATCTGAAATTCACCAATGACGAGATCGCCTTTTACGATGTCGGGATCGGCTTCTGGGCTTATCTGATCGGCATCTTCGTCGGCGGCGTGCTCTACGCGAAAATGGGGATGAAGCGGTCGGTGCTGCTGTCCCTGGTGCTGATGGCAGTGTCCAATCTGAGCTTCGCCGTGCTCGCCGCGGCGGGGCATTCGAATATCGGCATGGCGGGCGCGATCGGCTTCGAGAATTTCGCGAGCGGGTTCGGCGGTGTCGCGGTGGTCGCCTATTTCTCGGCGCTGACCGACCTGCGCTTCACCGCCGCGCAATATGCGCTGATCTCCGCCGCCGCGAGCATCGTCGGGCGGTTCGTGACGGGCACCACGGCTGGTGGGTTGATAGAGGCCATGGGCTATGTGAATTTCTATCTGCTCACCACCGTGATCGCCTTTCCCGGGGTGCTCCTGTTCTGGTGGATGATCCGGTCGGGACTGGTCGACCGGTCGATCGGCAGCGCGGGCGGGGGCGATGAACCGCCCGTGCCTGGCGCGGCTCCCGTCGTTGCGGGGGCATCGGAGCCGCCCGCGACATGATCCTCTATCTCGCGATCCTGGCAATCCAGGTGATGCTGGTGATCGACGTGATCCGCAACGGGCGCAATCAGTTGTGGATCATGGCGCTGATGTTCCTGCCGGGCCCCAGCACGATCGCCTATCTGGTGATCGAGGTCTATCCGCGGCTGCAGGGCAATCGTCATGTCCGCACCGCACGTGCCAAAGCAGTGGCGGCGCTCGATCCGGAGCGGGAAGTCCGGGCGGCGCGCGATGCGCTGGACCTGGCGGATACCGCGGCCAATCGCATCCGGCTGGCGGACGCGCTGGCGGCATTGGGCCGATATGGCGAGGCGCTGCCCCTGCTGCGCGAGGCGATCGAGCGGGGGCCGGCCGATATGCGGACGGGCGAAAAGCTGGCGCGGGCGCTGTTCGAGACGGGCGATCCGGCCGAGGCGCTGACGGTGCTCGACGCCAACGATCCGGCGAGCGCGCAGAGCGATCGCGACCGCCAGGGGTTGCTCCGGGCGCGAATCCTCGAAGCGCTCGGGCGCAAGGAGGAGGCGCTGGCGATGTATGCCGATCTCGTCACGCGCCTGCCGGGCGAGGAAGGGCGGTGCCGCTATGCCGCGCTGCTGCTCGACCAGGGCTGGGAGAAAAAGGCGCGGACCGTGCTGGAGGAAGTCGAGGCGCGGATGAAGCGGCTCGACCGGCAGCAGCGCGCGGCCGAGGCCGACATGTATCGCTGGGCGATGGATCGGCTGGGCGAGCTTCGCGCTAGATCGTAATCGGCCGACCCGCATCGGCAAAGGCGGCGGCGAGGGCCATCGCGCTGGCGAGCACGCCGTCGATGCGGCGGATGCCGAGCAGGTCGGCGAGCAACAGCCGGGCCGTCTCCGGCGCCGTCTCGGCGCGGGCGAGCACGGTCAGTACTGCACTTTCAGCTGCGGTCATGCGCATGCAGCAACAGGGCGCGATCGAAATGGGGCCGTTCGCCGTGGTCGCGAGATCGGCCATCAGCGCGCGCATCAGCACGAGCGGGCGACGGAAACCCTCGCCGAAACCGTTGAGCATGGCATGCGCTGCATGAGCATCGGCGAGGCCATGCGCTCCGATCCGCCGGATCGCGAACAAGGCGAGCCGCCCATTGGGGCAGGTCGGCATGGCGTGCGGCAACATCTGGGTAGGGGCCGGGGCTGGGGTGACCGTCATGATACGCGACTCCATCTGCTGGAATGGCAGCGTCGCGATTTGGTTATTGCAAGTCAATAGCAATAAGGATCAGGTCGGTGGTTCGTCGTTTGCGGCGAGCACGTCGCCGGCCAGATAGAGGGAGCCGAGGATCAGGACGATCGGCGGCTCGGCCGGATCGGCGGCCGCGGTGATGTCGGCGAGCGCGGTGCGCACGTCGGTGGCGGGGTTGGCGATCATGCCGAGGCCGCGGGCGATGGCGACCAGTGCCTCGGGCGCATGGTGTTCATGGTCGGGCACCGGGACGGCGTGAAGCGTGGTGGCCAAGCCGACGAAGGGCGCGAGCAGGCCGGCGGGGTCCTTGTTGGCCAGCATGCCGAGGATGAGGTGGACTTCGCTGCGACCGGTGCCCGGAAAGGCGATCTGGCGAAGCGTCGCGGCGACGGTGGCGGCGGCGGCGGGGTTGTGGCCGCCGTCGAGCCAGAGCTCGCTGCCCGGCGGAAGCAGCTCGGCGAGCGGGCCGGTGCCCAAGCGCTGCATGCGCGCGGGCCAACGGGTCGTCTCGGCGGCGGTGCGATAAGCCTCGGGCGGGATGATCAACGAGGTCTGGTGACGGAGCATCGCAATGGCGAGAGCGAGGTTCTCGGGCTGGTGCGGACCGGCAAGGGCGGGCAGCGGAGTCTCGATCCGGCCGGCGGCGTCGCGATAGCCGAGCTTGCCGTCATCGGCGGCGAAGAACCAGCCATCTCCGGCCGCCGACACCGGCGCGCGTGCCGCGCGGGCGACCGCCTCGACGCGCTGCGCGATAGGGATGGGGTAGCGCATCGTAACCAGCGGTATGCCCGGCTTGGCGATGCCGGCTTTCTCGCCGGCGATCTCTTCCGCGGTCTCGCCTAGAAAGCTCTGATGATCGATGCCGAGCTGGGCGATGCCGGTGACGAGCGGACGGGCAATGACATTGGTCGCGTCGAGCCGGCCGCCCAGGCCGACCTCGATGATGCACGCGTCCGCCGGCGTGCGCGAGAAAGCGAGAAAGGCAGCGGCGGTCGTCACCTCGAAGAAACTGGCGCCGATATCACCCGCGACATCGAGCACTTCCTCGAGGAGGGCGGCGAGGGCGTCGTCCCCGATCAGCGTGCCGGCGATGCGGATGCGCTCGTTGAAGCGGACCAGATGGGGGCTGGTATAGACATGAGCCGTCAGCCCGGCCGCCTCGATCGCCGAGCGCAGGAAAGCGCAGGTCGAGCCCTTGCCGTTGGTGCCGGCGACATGCAGCACCGGCGGGAGGCTGTCCTGCGGGTTGCCGAGACGGCCGAGCAATTCGGTGATGCGCTCGAGGCCGAGGATGTCGGCGCCGGGCGACAGCGACCAGAGGCGGTCGAGCTGCTGCTGGACCGCGGCGGAGGTGGAGGTGGCGAAGTCGGGCATCTAAAGCCCTCTCCCCTCTGGGGAGAGGGTTGGGAGAGGGGCAGTCGCGAGCGCAGCGCTTATAGCTGTGAGAACGCTCTCTAAATTCCGCATCACGTCTGAATTGCCAAATCTGATCACGCGATATCCTTGCTGGTTCAGCCACTCGCTACGCCGGTCGTCTCTCGCGGCATCGGCATGCGTGTCGCCATCGATTTCGATAATCAGTTTGCGAGACCTCGCCACGAAGTCGGCGATGAACGGGCCTATCACAACTTGCCGGGAGAATTTGACACCGTCGAAGCGCTTGGCCCGTAACGCAATCCACAACTCGCGCTCGGGCTGCGTCATGTCGCTACGCATGGATTTCGCACGGGCGAGAAGGGCTTCGTCAGTCTTCGGCACTGCCCCTCTCCCAACCCTCTCCCCGGAGGGGAGAGGGCTTTATGGTCACGCCGCTTTCTTCGCGCACAGATAATCGATCAGGCTGGCGAGGGTCGCGCGCAGGTCGCGGCGGTGCTTCACCATGTCGAGCATGCCGTGCTCAAGCAGATATTCGGCCCGCTGGAAGCCCTCGGGGAGTTTCTCTCGGATGGTCTGCTCGATCACGCGCTGGCCAGCGAAGCCGATCAGCGCGCCTGGCTCGGCGATCTGCACGTCGCCGAGCATCGCATAGCTTGCAGTGACGCCGCCGGTGGTCGGGTCGGTCAGCACGACGATATAGGGCAGGCCGGCATCGTGCAGCATCTGGATCGCCACCGTCGCGCGGGGCATCTGCATCAGGCTGAGAATTCCCTCCTGCATGCGTGCACCGCCGGCGGCGGTGAAGATGATATAGGGGCAATTGTCCTCGATCGCGTTCTCGACGCCGCGCACGAACGCCTCGCCGACCGCCAGGCCCATCGATCCGCCCATGAAGGCGAAATCCTGCACGCCGACCACCGCCTTGCGGCCTTCGATCGTGCCGCGCGCGTTGATCAGCGCGTCACCTTCCGACGTCGCGGCGCGGGCTGCCTTGATGCGGTCGACATAGCGCTTGGTGTCGCGAAACTTGAGCGGATCGTCCTGCACCCGCGGGAGCGGGATGATCGTGTAGCTGCCCGCGTCGAAGACATACTGAAAGCGCAGGACCGGGCCGATGCGCTCATGATGCTGGCAGTTCGGGCAGACATGGAGATTCTCCTCCAGTTCCTTCAGGAACACCATCTGCCCGCATCCCTTGCACTTGTGCCAGAGATTGTCGGGCGTATCCTTTTTCGGGACGACGAACGACAGCGCGTTCCGGACGCTGGTGAGCCAGCTCATACTGTTTCCTTTCGGGCCGCGGCGATCGCCGTGGACAGGGAGCGGATATAGGCTTCGACCGGCCCGCTTGCACCCTCGGCGTGCTGGCCGACCAGCTCGACGATCGCCGAGCCGACCACGACGCCATCGGCGACGCGGGCAATGGCGGCCGCCTGATCGGGCGTGCGAACGCCGAAGCCGACGGCGACGGGCAGGTCAGTCGCTGCCTTGAGCCGGGCGACGGCGCTCTCGATCGAATCCTGCGCTGCCTGTTGCAGGCCGGTGATGCCCGCGACCGAGACATAATAGACGAAGCCGCTCGCCCCGCCGAGCACCGCGGGCAGGCGCGCCGCATGGGTCGTGGGCGTCGCGAGGCGGATCAGGTCGATGCCGGCGGCGCGCAGGTTCGGGCCGAGCTCGTCATCTTCCTCGGGCGGCAGGTCGACGCAGATCACGCCGTCGACGCCTGCATCGCGCGCGGCACTGGCGAACCAGTCGGCGCCGCGGCGGAGCATCGGGTTGGCATAGCCCATCAGCACGACCGGTACGCCGGGATGGCGTTCGCGAAAGGCCTTGGCGATGGCGAGGATGTCGGCGGTGGTGGTGCCGGCGCCGAGGCTGCGCAGATTGGCGGCCTGGATCGCGGGGCCGTCGGCCATCGGGTCAGTGAAGGGCATACCCAGCTCGATCACATCGGCACCACCGGCAACCAGCGCGTCGAGGATGGAGCCGGTGGCCCAGGGCGTCGGATCGCCGGCGGTGACGAACGTGACGAGCGCGGCGCGGTGCTGTTCGCGGGCACGATCGAAGGCAGCGGAGAGACGAGTCATCGAGCGGAGCGCCATTGGCTGAAGAGCTGGGACAGGACGCCGACCAGGGCGCCCATTTCCACGGCTTCGAGGCCATGGGGAAGCGGCAAGCGCCAGTCGGAAAAAGCGAGGCCATATTGGTTCAGCTCGCGCACGATCAGCGCAGCCGCGGCGCCCACCACGGCGCCCGTCAACAGATTGGGGATGTTCATATCTCGACCCCCAGCGCCTCGGCGACGGTGAAGATGTCCTTGTCGCCCCGCCCGCACAGATTGCACAGGATGATCTGGTCGCGGTCCATCTCGCGCGCGACGCGGGCAACGGCGGCGATGGCGTGGCTCGGCTCAAGCGCGGGGATGATGCCCTCGGTCCGGCAGAGCAGCTGGAAGGCGTCCAGCGCCTCGGTATCGGTCGCGCTGGTATATTGGACGCGACCGGTCGAGTGGAGCCATGAATGCTCCGGGCCGATGCCGGGATAGTCGAGACCGGCCGAGATCGAATGCGCCTCGGCGATCTGGCCGTCCTCGTCCTGCAGCAGATAGGTCTTGTTGCCGTGGAGCACGCCGGGCGATCCGCCGGCGAGGCTGGCGGCATGCTGCTTGTCGAGGCCGTGGCCGGCCGCTTCCACGCCGAGCATCGCGACACCGGCGTCATCGAGGAACGGGTGGAACAGACCGATCGCGTTCGATCCGCCGCCGATCGCGGCGACGAGCAGGTCGGGCAGGCGATCGATGCGGCTCAGCATCTGCGCGCGTGCTTCCTTGCCGATCACGCTCTGGAAATCACGCACCAGCTCCGGATAGGGATGCGGGCCGGCGGCGGTGCCGATGATGTAGAAGGTGTCGTGGACGTTCGCGACCCAGTCGCGCAGGCCCTCGTTCATCGCATCCTTCAGCGTCATCGCGCCCGAGGTGACCGGGCGGACTTCGGCGCCGAGCAGCTTCATGCGGAACACGTTCGGCTGCTGCCGCTCGATATCGCGCGCGCCCATATAGATGACGCAGGGCAGGCCGAAGCGCGCGCAGACGGTCGCGGTGGCGACGCCGTGCTGGCCGGCGCCGGTCTCGGCGATGATCCGCGTCTTGCCCATGCGCATGGCAAGCAGGATCTGGCCGATGCAATTGTTGATCTTGTGCGCGCCGGTGTGATTCAGCTCGTCGCGCTTGAACCAGACCTGGGCACCCTTGCCTTGCGGGGCGGACTCGCGGAGCGCCTCGGTCAGCCGCTCGGCATAATAAAGCGGACTGGGCCGACCGACATAATGTTCGAGCAGATCCTCGAACTCGGCGGTGAAGGCGGGATCGGCCTTGGCGGCACGATAGGCCTCATCCAGCTCGAGGATCAGCGGCATCAGCGTCTCGGCGACGTAGCGGCCGCCGAACTCGCCGAAATGCCCGCGATCGTCGGGCTGGGCGCGGAAGGAATTGGGGACGTTCATGATGCGCGCGCTTTAGCACCTCGGATGACGGTGTCGAGTTGAGTAAAGCTGTTCGCGGGTGAAGCCGCGCGACGTCAGAGGGCTTTGACGGTTTCCAGGAAGGTCGCGATCTTGGTCACGTCCTTGATGCCGGGCGCGGATTCGACGCCGGAGGACACGTCGACCATCGGCGCGCCGGTGACCGCCACGGCTTCCGCGAGGTTAAGCGGATCGAGTCCGCCGGACAGAGTCCAGGGCAGCGGGTGGCGGAAACCCTGAAGCAGGGTCCAGTCGAAGCGCACGCCCATGCCGCCGGGCAAGGTCGCGCCGGGTGGAGTCTTCGCGTCGTAGAGGATGCGATCGGCGGCGCCGGCGAAGCTTTCGGCGGCGGCCAGGTCGGCGCGGGCCTTCACCGCGACGGCGGCCCAGATGGCGAGGCCCGTACGCGCCCTGATCGCGGCGGTGCGGGCCGGGCTGGTGTTGTGAAGCTGGAGCGCCTGGAGCTGGCCGGCGCCGATCGAGGCTTCGAGCAGCGCGTCGTCGGGATCGACGAACACGCCGACGCGACTGACATGCTCCGGTACGCGCGCGGCGAGTTGCGCGGCGCGCTCGCGACTCAGGCTGCGGGGCGAGGGCGGGAAGAAGACGAAGCCGACATGGCTCGCCCCGCCGCGGATCGCGGCGTCGAGGGTCTCGGGCGTCGAAAGGCCACAGATCTTGGCGGTGACGGGCACGGCGCCGCCATAGCCGTCAGGCGAGGGGCTTGGCCAGTACCGTCATGTAGAGCGGCGGCTCCACCGCGACGGGGAAGTCGCGACGTTCCGGCGTACGGGTGTAACCGCGGCGCTCATAATAAGCGATCAGCTCGGCCCGGTTCTCGATGACGGTCATTTCCATCATCGAGACGCCAAAGACGTCACGAGCGAGCGCTTCCGCTGTCGCGATCAGCCGCTTGCCGAGGCCGGCGGCCTGCAAGGTGGGTTCGATACACAGCAGGCCGAGATAGGCGAGGCCGTCGCCGCGATCAGTGATTTCGACGCAGCCGATCGGGGTATCGCTGTCGAGCGCGATCAGCAGGCGTTCGGCCGGGTTGGCGAGCGCGGCCCGAAGCGTGGCGAGATCGGTGCGGGTGCCGTCGAGCAGGTCAGCTTCATGAGTCCAGCCGGCGCGGGCACTGTCGCCGCGATAGGCGCGCTCGATCACAGGATGCAGGCGCGGCAAATCGTCCGGTGTTGCAAGGCGAATCACGGGGTCGGACATGGGTTAGAGCGTGGCGCCGATTTCGCGCGCGGCGGTATCGGGATCCTCGGCCTGCGTGATCGGGCGACCGACCACCAGGATCGAGGCGCCCGCGTCGAGCGCCTGGCGCGGCGTCACCACGCGTTTCTGGTCACCGGCCGCGCCGTTGGCGGGGCGCACGCCCGGGACGACGAAGAAACCCTTGGGCCAGATCGCCTTGGCCGCCGCGACTTCCTCGCCCGAACAGACCACGCCGTCCACGCCGGCTTTCATCGCCAGCTCGGTCAGGCGGACGACCTGGGTGTGCGGATCGTCCGGGCAGCCGATCGAGGCGAGATCGCGTGCGTCGAGGCTGGTGAGCGTCGTCACCGCGACCACCTTGGTGCCGGTCGGGGCGGCGGCCTTGGCGTCTTCGAGCATCGAGCGGCCGCCGGCTGCGTGCACGGTCAGGATCGCGGGCTCGAGCGGACGCAGCGCCATGATCGCCTTGGCCACGGTATTGGGGATGTCGTGGAATTTCAGGTCGAGGAAGATCGGCAGGCCGAGCTCGGCCATCTCGCGCACGCCGGCGCGGCCATTGGCCATGAAGAATTCGAGGCCGAGCTTGATGCCGCCGACATGGTGATGGACGCGCTGCGCGATCGCCCTGGCCTTTTCCAGGTCAGGCGTGTCGAGCGCGACGAAGATGCGGCTGCTCATGCGCCCCCCGGCGGAACGGCGGTGGGCACGGCGGCCGGCGGGATGGCCGGCGCATCGGGTTCGAGCGGCGTGGTCGCGACCGGCGCGAGCACACCGCGCAGATCAGCGAGGGTGCGCTCCGAGGTGGATAGCCGGTTGCGCAGCCGCCAGCGGATCGCGTTGTAATAGAGCATGGTCGGCACCAGGCCGATCAGGAAGGTGACGAACAGCAGCAGGGGCAGGTTCACCTCGGCGATCAGCCCGCCCCACAGCTTGATCGGCACCGTGGTCCAGTTGCCCAGGGTGAACACCGCGGCAATGAAGGCGAGCAGGCACCAGAACAGGATCTTCAGGAACTGCATCGAGCGCTGTGGCCTTTGAGATTTCCCATATTGGGTAATTCTTACGTCTCCGGTGCCGCTTTGACCAGCCTCGCACCCCAAGTTCGTCATGCCGGACTTGTTCCGGCATCCATTGTGCAACAAGCGCTGTCGCCGCGAGTGGAGAAATGGACCCCGGGACAAGCCCGGGGTGACGGGAAGAGAGGCCGCAGCTAACCGATTTCCTTGCGCAGCGATGCGATCAGCCCCGGGATCGCCTCCAGCTTGGGTTCCTCCTCGTCGAGGATGGCGCAGAAGGCGGCGCGCTTGATCGCGGCGACGCGGCCTGGCTTCAGGTTCGCCGTGGCGGGAAGCGAAGAGAGGACGATGTCGATCATCCGCTCGGCGCCGTGGAGGCGGCCCCAGAGATAGTCGTTCTCGCGATAGGCGCGGCTGAAAAACGCGCCGAAGCTGTTGAACTGGATGCCCTTGAGCGTCGCCTCGGCGCCACCGGCGCGGATCGATTTGGCGTCGTCGGGGGCGATGCGGTCGACCTTGATCGGGTCGAACTCGTCTAGCCCCTCGCCCTGGAGCAACGGCAGGGTGGCGACGTCGAAATAGGGAAAGCCGAGATAGGTCAGCAGGATCGGCCGCTTCAACGCGCGCGGCAGGCCAGTGAAGGCAGCGGCAAGGCGTTTCTCGGTATCGGTATCGAGCTGCTTGAGGTCGAGCGATTCGGCAAGCTTGTCGAGCAGCGGCCCAGCGTCGCCGCGTAACAGCCGGACGTCCTTGCGCAGATGGGCGTGCCGGTCGGTACGCTTGCACTCCAGATAATCGGCGAGCGAGGCATAGACCGCGTCCCGAACAGGCTCCAGATCGACTTCGTCATGATCGCCTTCGAGCTCGGTCAGGCGGCGGGCGAGCAGGCGAAGGCGACGAATGCGGAAGCCGAGATCATAGGAGCGCAGAAAGCCGATCGTCGTCTGGCTGGCGCCGCCGGAGAAGCTGGGCTTCACCTCGTCGAAGCCGCGTTCGCGGACCGCCTCGGCGATATGGCCGCGGATGCGCTCCCAGCGCTGCGGCCCCGGTTCGCCGCCGGCATGGTAGAGCAAGGAGGTCAGTGCCTCGACCACGCCGGCGATCTTGAGATGGCCGTACGCGGCATAGCCATAGCCGGCGGCCTTGGCCGCGGCGGACTGCGCCCGGGCGCGCCAGGTGGCGAGGCGCGAGACGGTCGGGGAATCGAGGAACAGGGTATAGCCGAACAGCGCCTCCACCCGAGTCTCGACCTCGGGCCGGATGCTCGCGACGATACCGCGCATGCGCTCGATCGTGCGGGAGCGCTCGGCGATATCCTCCAGATTGTCGCGGATCGGCTGCTGGCGCGGCAGCTCGGACACGGCGCCGATGATCGTCTGGAAGAAGCCGGGCGCGTTGGGATTGTGCGGGCCGAAGCGCAGCTTCACATTGGGCGATGGGTCGATATAGACGAAACGTCGGTCGATCTCCCGTCGGGCGGGCCGTTCGCGCAGCGCCTCGATAGCCGGGCGGAAGGGCGCGTTGGCCAGGACCGAGCCGTCGATCAACACTGCCTGGTCAGCCGCATTGGCGGCGAACTGGCGCGGCAGGACTCGCTTCAGGAAGTCGGCGCGTCCAGGCCATTCGACCTTGCGGTGCTTCAGCACCTTGTCGAGTTCGCCGACCATGAACGGCGGGAAGGCGCCCGGGAAGCTCGAGGTCGATCGTGCGGCGAAAGCGAGTTCGGCCGCGTGCGCAAGCGTGTCGCCGGACGTGCCGTGATCGGTGAAGGGGACGACGAGACGGTGCTCGGTCTCCAGCACTTCGGGCGGCGAATTGAGCATCAGGCGCTCGGGATGGCCGCGGAAATCGGTGACGGTGACGAACAGGTCGAGCGGCTGGCCTTCCGGCAACAGGCGGGCGCCACGCGGGGCCGAGGCCATGGCATTGAGTGCATCGAGGATCAGCCCGGTGAACAGCGCACCGCCAAAGGGCGGCTCGAACCAGCGTGAGCGGATGAAATGCGACAGCTTGGTGCGGACCTCGTCGCGCGCGCCGGCCTCGACCAGTTCGTCGATATTGTCGCCGCTGCGCCTCTCGGCGTACCAGGCGATCGGCAGCGCCCATATCTTGGAGAAGCGCGAGGACGGGGCCTGATGATCGTCGATCAGCGCCTCGATGTCAGCCGAATCGAGCCACAGCTTGGTCAGTGGTTCGAGCGACTGGCCGGTCGAGATGGCCTGGGCGAGGAACACGCCGTTGATGCCCCCGGCGCTGGCCCCGGCGACGATATCGACCAGCACGCGCATACGCAGGCCGGTTTCTTCCTCGATCTCCTGGAGCAGGTCGCGGTAGACACCCTGGCTGCCGCCCGCCGGTGTCACGCCCTTGTGGAAGGCCTGGCTCGCGCGCGCCAGGCGCCAGATCTCCTTGGTGATGCCGTGCATGTAGACGGCAAGGCTGATGCCGCCATAGCAGACCAGGGCGAGACGGAGCTCCTTCTGACGCATCAGGCGAGTTCCACCGTCGCCCAGATCGGGAAATGATCCGATGCCTTGCGCGCGGTGGCGCTGTGATGGACCCCGCAATCGGTGACGCGCAGATCGGACGAGACCATGATCCGGTCGAGCCGGGCGACCGGGCGGCGGACATGGAAGCTCGGGCCGGTCGCGGCGAAGCTGTAATCGCGGCCGAAATCGCGCAGGCAGCCGGCCTGGGCGCTCCACTCGTTGAGGTCGCCCATCAGCACGGTCGGGCGGCGCTTGGTGCTCGCATCGACATGAGCGAGGATCGCGTGCGCCTGGCGACGGCGCCACAGACCCGACAGGTCGAGATGCATGCCGACGATGCGGATCGGCACGCCATCGGCACGGACATCGGCCATCACCGCGCCGCGCGGCTCGAGCGCGGGGAGGTGGATCGCCTCGCAATCCATCACCACCGAATCCTTGCGGATCAGCAGGACATTGCCGTGCCAGCCCATGCTGCCGGTGCGCGCGCCGAGCGGCACGGCCTTCCACGGGCTATGTTCTTCCAGCGTGTGGAGCGGGATGACGCCCGCCTTGGTGCCGAAGCGGCGATCCGCCTCCTGCAAGGCGATGATGTCGGCATCGACCTCGCGCAGGACCTCGAGGATCCGGTTGGGATCGCGGCGGCGATCGAGGCCGATGCCCTTGTGGATATTGTAGCTGGCGACCTTGATCATGTGCGTGATGGAACGCCGATCGGTAAAATTGGTTCGCCGCACGCTACGATACGCCCGGCTTTCCTGCCGTATATGCCCAGTTTCGCGCCAAGCCAGCGCGAAAATCGCGCGGAGGCCTCATAAGGGCGCGGCACCGTAGCGCTGAAGGAAATCCTGGTGGGCGGGCATCCTCGCCACGGCGCCGGCGATGCCGGTCTTCAGATCGACAAGCGCCTGGCGCAGCTGGCCCGGCGGCATCAGGCGGGCGAGATGATGATAGCCGCGGGGCTGAATCCGCTGGCCGAGCATGACCTGGACCCAGGAATCCACGCGGAACAGCTCGTCCGATGCCTGATAGGCCTGGGCATTTTCGCGGAACAGAGCGATGCGGCGGACGAGCGTTTCGGGGAGTTCCATGGTGCGGCAGCGCTGCCAGAAGGCGCTGTCGTCGCGTTCGGTAAGACAATAATGGAGAATGACGAAGTCGCGGACGCCCTCCAGCTCAGTGCGCGACAACTGGTTGTAGCGATCGATCAGCGCCTCATCGAAGCCATTGAACGGGAAGGACTGCATCAGCCGCGTCACCGCGATCATGATGAGGTGAATGCTGGTGGATTCGAGCGGCTCGATAAAGCCGCTGGCGAGACCCAGGGCGATGCAGTTCCGGTTCCAGACCTTGCGCCGCGTGCCGGTGCGATAGCGGATCAGGCGCGGATCGAACAACGGCTCGCCCTCGATCTGGTCGAGGAGCAGCGCCTTGGCTTCCTCATCCGCCATATGCTCGCTGGAGAAGACCAGGCCGTTGCCGACGCGGTGCTGGAGCGGGATGCGCCAGCGCCAGCCGGCCTTGTGCGCGATCGCCCGGGTATAGGGGACGGCGGGGCCGACCGATTCAGTCTGGACCGCATAGGCGCCGTTGGTGGTGAGCCACTGACCCCAATCCTCATAACCCGTCTGCAGCGTCTGCTCGATCAGCAGGGCGCGAAAGCCGGTGCAGTCGATGAACAGGTCGCCCGAAACCGTCTGTCCCGACTCCAGCACGAGCGACTGGATGAAGCCGGTTTCGGCGTCCTGCTCGACCTTCGCGATCTTGCCTTCGACGCGCTTGACCCCACTGGCCTCGCTCCGGGTGCGAAGGAAGCGAGCATAGAGCGTCGCATCGAGATGATAGGCATAGTTGATCTGGGCATTCTCGCCCGTCGCGAACTTGCTTGCCTCGGCGGCCTGCAATTCGAAGCAATAGTCGCCGATCGGGCCGGCATGGCCTTCGGCGCGGGCGTGAAGCCAGAAATGGTGGAAATCCGCCATCCAGGTCGATTTGCCGAGCACGCCGAACGAGTGGAGGTACCGATCGCCGATCTGGCCCCAATTCTCGAAGGCGATGCCCAGCTTGAAGCTCGACTGGGTGGCGCGCATGAATTCCTGCTCGTCGATGCCGAGCAGCGTGTGGAAGGCGCGCACCGTGGGGATGGTGGATTCGCCCACGCCGATCGTGCCGATCTCGTCGGATTCGACCAGGGTGATGTCGAGCAGCCCGCCCAGCTGCTTCGAAAGGGCCGCGGCGGCGAGCCAGCCGGCGGTGCCGCCGCCGGCGATGACGACCTTGCGTACGACCTGTCCGTCCATGCCGGGGCCTCCCATGTCAGCGATTCAGGCGATTGAGCAGCATGGCGCGCAAGCGGCGCGCCCTGGTCTCGTCGAGCGGCGCGAGATTGCCGCGCGCCGCCTCGGGCAGATGAGCGCCAGCCTGGTCGGCGGGGCCGAAGACATAATAGTCGAACAGTGCCTGCCAGGCGCGCTTTTCCGGCTCCGGACGATCGCGCAGGCTGAGCAGGGCGTGCAGCAGCGTGTTCTGCGGCGTATCCATGAAGGCGGGGGAGGCGTTCCACCAATAGTTGATCAGGACGTTGAAGCGGTCGAGCGCTTCGACATGATGCCACCAGAGCGCCGGATAGAAGAGGACGTCACCCGGTTCCAGGTCGGCCACCTGGCCCTCGGCGAGCGCCTCGGCGAAACGTGGGAAGCGATCCAGATCGGGATCGCGGAAGTCGACCATCGAGACGACCTGGCCGCCGGGTGTCGGCTCGAGCGGGCCGGGATAGAGATTGGGCACCTGTTCGGGCGGGAAAAGCGTGAAGCGGCGCTTGCCGACCATGCAGCAGGCGATGTTGTTCGACATGTCGTAGTGCGCCGACGCGGTCGTGCGGTTGCCGATCCAGATGCTGACGATCGGCGGACTGTCGCCGAGCATCGCCTGATCGAGCCCGAGGTCGTTCTCGTGCCGAAGGCCCGGCAGATAGGTGTCGAGATCGGTGGAGCCGACATAATAGGAGGGCGGCCGATCCAGATGCCATTCAGCCTGGAGCCGGTCGAGCAGCTCGTCGAGCAGCATCCGACCGGCTTCGAAATTCATCGCCGTCGCTCCCTCGTCGTAAAAGAAGCGCCCTTCGATCTCGGGCTTGCCGACAAAGCCGACGACCGGCTTTCCGCGGTAGAAGGATTTCAGATAGGCGATCGCGGCTTCGGGCGAGTCCAGCCCGGCTCGCACCAGCGGCCAGTCGCGTGCGACACCCCGCAGGATGGTCGGCTGCTGCGCCTCCATCAGCGCATCGAGCGGGACCGCGTCCGCTGCGACGCCTTCGATCACCCTGGTTTTGCGGAGGCTGGTCATCATCGGTTCGCGCCGGTCAGGCGGCGCCGGCCTTTCGGTTCTTGAGGTCGATCAGGCGGCTTATATTGCCCATGGAGGCGATCACGAAAAAGGCGAGGGGCAGGAAACCGCTGGCGTTCAGCCGCTCGAGCCGGACGCCGTCGAGTTGCGCCAGCGCGGTGCGGGAGATGGTGAAGAGATCGGGCAGGACATATTTGCGCGTTTCGTCCAGCTCGATCTCGACGGCGACCGGCTCGATCAGGCCAGCCTCTTCGAACGCCTCGAACATCGGCTGGTTCGCCTCCAGCCCGGTATAGATCGTGCGCAGGACACCGGCGATATGGTCGAGATAGGGCGCGTTCCCGCCATGCGGCAGGAACAGGGGAAGCCCGTCGATATGGCTGACGCGGGGATGGTCGAGATCGATATGGATCATCGGCTCGCCCTCCGTCCCGCCATCCTTGAAGCCGATCAGGAAGGGGCCGCGCTGCAGCACCGCCGGAATGTAGCGGCCCTGCCAGCCATCCTCGCCGAGAAAGAGATTCTCGTCCCGGTCCAGCCCGAGCAGCGCGACGGCCTGGAACGCGCCGCTTTCCTCGCGGCGGAAGAAGATCGGATATTCGCGCTGAATCTCCTCGAACTCGGTCGGGAAGACCAGCACCTGGTTGACGCTGTCGCCGAACTCGGCCCGGTGATGCGCGATCACGCGCAGATCGGGATGGTCGACATTGTTCAGCGGCACACGGTTGGTCATGCGATGATATCCAGCCCCTGGAATGTGCGGCCTTTCGACCGGGCGGCTCTCCAACCGCCGATACGGGGGTTGGCGATGATGATGGGACAAAGCCCGGCCAAGCTCAATTCCAAACGGGAAAAAGGCCGCTGCGAACAGCGGCCTTCCCCCTTAGTCGATCGATGGGGCGGATCAGAATTTGAACCGCGCACCCAGCATGAAGCGCCGGTCGAGTTCCTGCGCGTACCACAGCTCGGTTTCGGCGCGAGCATAGGTGCGGACGCTTTCTTCCAGCAGGTTGAGAGCTTCCAGCGTGACCGAAACATTCGACGTGACATCGTAGCTGATGTTCATGTCGAGCTGGCCGAACGGTGCCGTGAATTCCGGATTACGTGAATCCTGGCGGTTGATCCCCGAGAGGAACTTGTCGCGCCAGTTATAGGCAAGCCGGGCCGAGAGGCCGTTCTTGTCGTAGATCAGCGTCGCGTTGAACGTGTCGCTCAACCCGAGCAGCGCGAACTGATCCTCGCTGGGGCTCGCGCCGAGGTTGAAGCCGACATCGCCCCGGACCATCGTATAGGCCGCGGCGACGCCGAGGCCGGTATTGCCGAGGAAATATTGCCCGGCGATCTCGATGCCCCAGATTTTCGCGTCCTTGTTGTTGATCGGGCGCGAGACTTGGAACTGATAGAGCGGATCGCTCGCATTGGCGGTCACGTCGAGCGTATTGTTGATGTTCTGGAGATAGGCGGTGTTCAACCGGCGATTGGCCGTATCATAGTTCGCGCTGAACTGCGCCGTCGCGGCCGCCACCGAGCCGGTCTGCTGGATCAGCGCGGTCATGGCGAACAGATTCTCGTCGCTGGTATCGACGCCGAGCCCCTGGAGCGCGGTCTTTGCCGAGCCCGACCGCGAGCCGGCAGCACCCGAGCTGGGGTCGCGAAGACCGAACAGGTCACTGGTGAACTGGCCCCGGCCGATGAAGTTATGCACGCGCTTGTCGAACAGGCCGATCGACACATAGCTGTCCGGCTTGAAATAATATTCCAGCGAGATGTCGAAATTGTCGGACGTCAGCGGCGCCAGCCGGGCGTTGCCGGTATTGCCGCTGGGGACGCCGCCATTGCTGATCGGCCGCGGCGGTCCGCCCACCGTGGTTGCGGTGTAGAGGTCGCTATAGTTCGGCCGGCCGATCGTCCGGCTGAAGGAGAAACGTGCGACCAAATTCTGCAGTGCCTCGATCTTGAAATCGAAGGACGGCAGCAGATTGTTGTAGCTGCCCTTGTCGGTAAGGAAGCTGTTCTGGTTGGAGATGACGACGGTGAAGTCGTTGTCCGAAACCCAGTTGATCGCCGCCGGAACCGCGACCAGCGAGGTGGAGGTCGTCTTGGTGTTCTCGTAGCGCACGCCGGCGACCATGCTCGCCTTGCGGCCGGCGATCTCGCCGTCCCAGGTGATCTGGCCATAGGCTGCCCAGATGGTTTCCTTCACCCGGTTGTCCTGGTTGGACGTGATGCCGACAGCGTGCGGCTTCGTGGCCGAGTTCGCATCCAGGCCGACATAATAAGGCGAGAGGATCGAATAGATATTGGCCGCATTGCCGCGGAAGGCGAGCTGCGACGGCGCATCGCCGCCGGGGTTATACTGGTTGAACTTGCATTCGAGGCAGAAGGCCTGAAGCGCGCCCGGTGCCAGCTTGTTCACGTCGCCGGGGCTGGTGATGCCCCAGTCGCCCAGCGTCTGCTGAGTCGCGAGGAAGGTCTGGTGCATGTCGGCGGTGCGGTAATTGCCGCCGAAATCGAACCGGCTTCCGCCGCCGAGATCCCAGCCGAAGTCGGCGCGGACTTCCTTGACCGTCTGGTCCTGAGTCGAGGCGAAGGTGCGGCCGACCTGCGATCCGACATCGTTGATGTCGAGTTGCCCGTTGCCGTTGCTGCTGATCGTGATCGCCTGTTTCGGGATGCCGCCGGTGTAGTCGACCGAGTGCGCCGCCACCACGTTCGCGCCCATGCCGACCAGGGTCGAACTCTTGCCGTTGGGATTGTCAGGCCGGCTCGACGACTTGCTGATATGGCCGTCGAGGTTCAGCGAGAAATTCTCGGCAAAGTCCCATTTCGCGTTCAGGCCATAATCCTGCAGCTTGCTCCGCTGCGCGCGATTCTGCGCTTCGAAGCCTTCGTCTTTGGGGCCGCCCAGGGTCTCGTGCAGATAGGTCGCGGTCGCGACGGTCGGGTTGCCGTCGAAGGTGACGACGTCGAACGGCCGGCTGAACCAGTTGGACAGATCCGAGCGGACCTCACGCTGCTTGTTTTCCGCATAGAGCGCGTCGGCCGTGAGGGTCAGCGACTCGGTGGGACGGAATTGCAGGACGCCCTGGCCGTTGAAGCGCTCGCGCGTGCCCTCGGCATAATGGTAACGGCTGTCGTTCGGGATCGCGACCAGCTGGCTGGCATTGGTCGGCGCATTGTTGACGACCGTGCAATTCGGCCCCGGCGTGGACGAGGGGCAGGCGCCGCCCGACCGGGCGAAGCCGCCGGAGAGGAAGGTGCTGTACGGAATGATGTTCCAGTTGTTCGACGTCGCGGCGATCGAGGTATAGTTGCGCTTCTGGTAGCTGCCGAACACGGACACGCCGAACGTTTCGGCGTCATTCGCCCAGTTGAGCACGCCCGAAACTTCCGGCGTCACCTTGGAGCCGCAGTCCAGGCAGCCGTTCACGCTGGTGTCGTAGACGGCCTTCGCCCCGATGCTGCCCGACAGCCCCGACTTGCCGTCGAGGGGATGACGCGAGACCACGTTGATCGTCGCGCCGATACCGCCCGAGGGGATGGCGGCGCGGCCGGTCTTGTAGACTTCGAGCGTCTTCACGCCTTCGGAAGCGAGGTTGGAGAAGTCGAACGAGCGGCTGGTACCCTGCGCGCCGTCCGAGTTCTGGTCGCCGCCGACGACCGAGACGACCGAAGTCGCGAGCGTGCGGCCGTTCAGCGTGACGAGGTTATAGGTAGGGCCGAAACCGCGCACGGTGACCAGCGCGCCCTCGCCATTGGTGCGGTTGATCGACACGCCGGTGATGCGCTGAAGCGACTCGGCCAGGTTGGTATCGGGGAATTTGCCGATATCTTCCGCCGAAATCGCGTCGACGACACCGGCAGAATCGCGCTTGATCGCGATCGACCGCTCGAGGCTGGCGCGGATACCAGTGACAACGATGTCCTGATCGGTATCGCCCGACTGTCCATCGGCAGCCGTGGCCGGCGCAGCTTGCGCCAGCGCTGCGGCCGGCATCATCAGACACACCGCGACCGCGATTGCGGATGTGGACCGCGCAAACGCCGACGAACGCCCAAAGCTTTTCATAAATCACCCCTCCTATCCGGCGCGCCGCGAGGCGCCCGGGCCGTTGTTTTCTGCAAGCAGGATTCGCGCTGCTTGATGGTAACGGTACCAAAATGTCTGACGTTGTCAACGACGACGAGACGAGTTTGACGAGGAGAATAAAACCATAATGACGATGTTTTTCCGGGTGATGGATTCGGCGGTGCCGGATGTTAGCGCGCGCAGCAAGGTCGCGCCGATGGTTCAGCTCGTATAGATCCCGCACAAATGCGCGGGTTGGCGTGCGATTCACCGCGCGATTCGGGTCTCCGACGACGCGGCGCGGCATTGCCGGCTCAGGCGTGCCGGATGGATGCCAGTGTGGCAGCGGCGCAACAACGCCGCCATATTTTCGGACGGGCCAACCCGCTTTCAGATCAGTCGTGCCGGGTGTCCGATTCGCGCCGATTCCCCGTCGGTTGCGCGCGGGAGCCATCTCCGGCAGGCAGCGCGCGATCGACTCGGGCGACCGGGGATCGTCGATTGCACCTGAAAAGCGCGCGCAAGCGCCGGGAGATTTGAAGCATGACCATCACTCGTATCGACGCCGGCCCGCGCATGAGCCAGGCCGTGGTCCACGGCGACACAGTGTATCTGGCAGGACAGGTCGGCGCGCCGGGCGAGAGCGTAACGGCGCAGACAAAGTCGATCCTCGCACAGATCGAGGATCTCCTGTCGCGCACCGGGAGCGACAAGTCGAAGCTGTTGTCGGCGACGATCTGGCTGGCCGACATGGCCGATTTCGGCGAGATGAATGCCGTGTGGGATGCCTGGATCGGCGGCCAGGACGCGCCGACCCGCGCCACCGGCGAGGCCAGGCTGGCGACGCCCGACTATAAGGTCGAGATCATCATCACCGCCGCGCGTTGAACCCGGCGTTCGGGATGCGCGGGGCGGCCGGGCTCCGCGCTACTCTTCGAAGGCCTTGCGCTGGGTGACCACCGCATTGCCGCGCGCATCGACCTCGAAGCCCGCGACATGGAAGCCGTGGCGCAGGTTGAGCAGGATCATCGGGTTGTTCGCGGCCCGCGTGCGCGTCTCCACATGACGATAGCCGAGCGCCCGTACTTCGGCGTGCTGGCGCTCCATCATGAGCGCGGCGAGGCCGATGCGGCGTGCCTCGGGCGCGACGCCGCCCAGCCAGCTGTAGAACAGGCTATCGCCGCGGCGATAGCCGAGCTTGAATCCGACCGGCACGCCATCCTCCCGCCGGGCAAGCAGCAGATGCGGATCGGCGACGTGCGGCAGCCGGCCCGCGAGATAGGCGGGATCGAAGCCTGGAAACACGGCGTCACACAGCGGCAGGAGGAGGGCGACCGCCTCGGTCGCGGTGCCGGCGAAGGTTTCGATGCGGGGCGCATCGGCAGGAGAGAAGGACATGAAGTCTTTCTGCCGTCTGACGCGGTTTTTCGCCAGTCCGGTCAGAGGCGGATTTCGTAGCGCCAGACATCGAGGCGGAAGATGCCGTCCGGCGTGGACAACTCGCTGGTGAAGACGCAGGCGCGATGCCAGCCCGATTTCTCGTAGAAGCGCGCCGCCCTATCATTGCCGATCGCACAGGCGAGCCACGCGACTGCGACACCGTTCGCGCGCAGTCGCTCCACCGCATCCGCCATCAGCGAGGGCGCGACATCGCTGCCGCGCGCCTCGGCCGAGACATAGAATTGATAGAGCTCGCCGTCCTTCAGCATCGAGAAGCCGAGCAGCGTCCCGTCGCGCACGCAGACCCGTACGCGGTCGAGCGCTTCCACGAGCCGTTCGTGGAAGCTCTCGAGCGTACGCAGCCGCGCCAGGTCGGCCGGCACCACGGCGGCATGGCCGTCCTGCCAGCCGTGGAACCACAAGCGGGCGAGGGTGCCTATATCCGCTTCGATCGCGTTCCTGATCATGCCGCTATCCCGAATCCCCATAATCGAGCGTTACTTCCCTGATCAGGAACTGGGAGCGCAAGGTCTCCTCCAGAATGCGCGCGAGATGGGGATCGGCGACATCGGCCTCGATCTGCATCCTGACCAGTCCGGCGGAACGGCGAATCAGCGCGAAGGCGGGCACGAGCCCGCGCCGCGCGAACTGGCCGAAGACGCGCGGGACCAGCTCGGGATCATCGGTGCCATGAACCCGATAGCGCGCGACGGGGCGCTTGAGCTCCCTCATAATAGCGCCATCGCCGGGGTGCGGCCGCGCGCGATCGTCGCGCGCGCCAGGCGGTCGGCGGCGAGGTTGACGGCGATGCCGCCGTGCTCGGCATCGGCCCAGACCTGGTGGAGGCGGCCCGGGATCGCATCGATCCGCGCCGCGACCTCGTCGCTGTCCCAGCCGAGATATTCGGCGCAGACATTGATGATCCCGCCGGCGTTGACGACATAATCCGGGGCGTAGAGCACGCCGCGCTCGGCCAAAGCCGCGCCGTCTTCCTCGCTCCCAAGCTGGTTGTTGGCGGCGCCGCAGACCACGGCGGCGCGCAGCTTCGGGATGCTGCGCGCATTGAGCACGCCGCCAAGAGCACAGGGCGCGAAGATGTCGCACCGCGCCTCCAGCACGCCACTCAGCGAGGCGACATCGGCGCCGGTACGCGTCGCGACTTCGGCGACCACGGCGGAGCGCGGTTCGGCCACGATCAGCTTCGCCCCCGCATCATGGAGCAGATAGGCGAGCGCCGCGCCGACCGATCCGAGTCCCTGGATCGCGACGGTGCAGTCGCCGATCGGGCGTTCGAGCCGATGCTCCGCCGCCGCCTGCATCGCACGGAACACGCCGAGCGCCGTCCATGGCGATGGGTCGCCGCCGGGTCGTCCGCCCTGCGGCGGCAGGCCCGCAACATGGCGCGTCTGCCGCGCTACTTCGGCCATGTCGCCGACGGTGGTGCCGACATCCTCGGCGGTGACATAGCGGCCGCCAAGTTCCTCGACTGCTTCGCCAAAGGCACGGAACAGCGCGGCGCGATCGAAATCGCCCTCGGGGCGACGCAGCACTGCCTTGCCGCCACCGAGCGGCAGGCCGGCCAGCGCGTTCTTGTAGCTCATGCCCTCGGCGAGGCGGAGCGCGTCCTGGGTGGCGTGGTTGAAGTCGGGATAGGTCCATAAACGGCAGCCACCGGCGGCTGGGCCGAGATGCGTGGAATGAAGGGCGATGACACCGTCAAGGCCGCTGGCGGAATCCTGCAGGCGAACGACCTGCTCGGGCGGATGCGCGTCGCGCGCATGGGAAAAGTCCATGATGAAGCTTTCGGAAAACACTGAATTATGTAAGTCGGCGTGGCGGATGCGTCCCGCGCCAGCGCCTGTGACCTTTGGGGTCAGATCGCGGAGATCTGCCCGGTCGTAATTCGGGTCCGGATAATAAGTCGGATCGAGGCGCGAGCGGGGACGCCAGGCATTCGGGCGTGCGAAGACAGGGCGGAGGCCGCTGCTTTCTTCGTCACTGCCGACATGCCCTGCACGGTCCGGTGGTTCCTCGTTTCGACGTGCGATTCTTCATCGCCGGCACCGTGATAGACGGGCGGTAATGAAAAATCCGCAACTTTTTTCGCGAGCGCTCAGATGAGGGCGTGGACGATGCCGGGCGAGACCTCGCTCCAGCCCCGCGGCGCGGCCTTGTCGAGCGCCGCGGAATCGATCGCCGCCATGTCGGCCAGGCGCGCCCGCATCCGTCCGGTGTTCACCGCGATCTCCAGCACATTCTGCCGGCCACCTAGTGCGGCCAGCCAGATGTCGTCCTTTGCCTCGGGGACGGGGGTGGTCTTGCCCAGTGCGCGCATCTCCCCGGCAACGCGGTCGGCGATCGGGCCGAGCACCACCTGAAGCGCATTGCCGCCAGGACGCACCACACCGCGCGCGCCGAGTGCCTTGAGCGCGGCTTCGTCGACTTTGGCCGGGTCGATGAGGATCAGCCGCAGGCGCGTCGTGCAGGCATCGATCGACTGGAGGTTGGCGGCCCCGCCCAAGGCAAGCACCAGCCCGGCCGCCTGATCGCCCGTGGCGCCGGAACCGGCGGGTTTGTCCGTCTCCACCTCACGCCCGGGTGTCTTCAGGTCGAAGCGGACGATGCAGAAGCGGAAAGCGAAATAATAGATGGCGAAATAGGCCGCGCCGACCGGCAGCAGCAGCAGCGGCCGGGTCGCCAGGCCATAGTTGAGCACATAGTCGAACAGCCCCGCCGAAAAGCCGAAGCCGAGCCTGACGCCCAGCGCGTCCATGATGACCATCGACAGGCCGGTCAGCACCGCATGCACCGCGTAAAGCAGCGGCGCGAGGAACATGAAGGTGAACTCGATCGGCTCGGTGACGCCGGTCAGCAGCGAGGTGAGCGCGAGGCTGAGCAGCATGCCGCCAACCGCCTTGCGCCGCTCGGGCAGGGCAGAGCGGTACATGGCGAGGCAGGCGGCGGGCAGGCCGAACATCATCACCGGGAAAAAGCCGCTCATGAAGGCGCCCGCGCTCGGATCGCCCGCGAAATAGCGTTTCAGGTCGCCGGTCGCGCCATGGAAATCGCCGAGGATGAACCAGGCGATGTTGTTGAGGATATGGTGGAGGCCGGTGACGATGAGGAGCCTGTTCAGTGTGCCGTAGATGAACAGGCCGATGGGCCCGGCGTTGACCACCCAGCGGCTGAGCGTGTCGATCGCGGTTTCGAGCGCGGGGAAGCCGAGGCCGAACAGCGCTGCGCCGATCAGCCCGGCAAAGCCTGCCGCGATCGGCACGAAACGCCGGCCGCCGAAAAAGGCGAGATAGTCGGGCAGCCGGATCCCGGAATAGCGGTTGTACAGCCAGCCCGAGACCAGCCCGGAAAGGATGCCGGCGGGCACGCTGAGCTTGCCCAGTTCCTTCGCCTTCCAAGCGGCGGTAGCAAGATCGCGTGCGGCCTGATCGGCAAAGGCGGCGGTGACGTCGGGTGGGACGAAAAGCAGCGCCTTCCCGCCCTCGACGGTGACGAGGAAGGCGACCGCGCCGGCAAGGCCCGCCGCGCCGTTGTTCTCGCGCGCCAGGCCGACCGCGACGCCGATCGCGAAGATCAGCCCGAGATTGGAGAAGATCGCCTCGCCCGCGGCGGCGATGAAGGCGATGTCGAACATGTCAGGCTGGCCGAGACGCAGCAACAGGCCTGCCACCGGCAGCACCGCGATCGGCAGCATCAGCGCACGGCCGAGCGGCTGGAGGGCGTCGATCCGCAGGCGCATCATTCGGCTCCTTCCAGCAGCGTGCGCACCGCGCCGGCGGTAGACATCGACAGGGCCTTTGCCGCGAGCGCTCGGCAGGTGGGCATGTCGAGCGTGCGGACCGCCGCCTTCAGTGCGGGGATGGCGGCGGGCGTTGCCGAAAGCTCGGTGACGCCGAGGCCGATCAGGATCGGCGCGGCGGCCGGATCGGAAGCGATGCCGCCGCAGACACCGAGCCAGCGGCCGTGCTTGCTCGCGCCTTCGGCGGCGCGGGCGATGAGGTGCAGCACGGCGGGGTGAAGCGCATCGACCATCGCCGCCACCGCCGGATTGCCGCGATCGGCGGCCAGCGCATATTGAGTCAGGTCGTTGCTGCCGATCGAGAGGAAGTCGGCATCGCGGGCCAGGCTGTCGGCGAGCAAAGCGGCGGCGGGTGTTTCGACCATCACGCCGAGCGGGACGGGTTCGTCGATCCCGAGATCGGCGCGCACCTGATCGAGGATCACACGGGCAGCGGCGAGCTCGCCCGCATCGACCACCATCGGCAGCATGATGCGGCATTGCGCCGCCGGCACGCCGCGCAGGATCGCGCGAAACTGGACCGCGAGCAGGCCGGGATTGGCGAGGGAGAAACGAATACCGCGCGCGCCGAGCGCCGGATTCTCCTCGTGGAGAAGGGGCAGATAGGCGACCGGCTTGTCGCCACCGATGTCGAGCGTGCGCACGATCAACGGCCTGCCGGCGAGCCCTTCAGCGACGGCAGCATAGGCGACCCGCTGCTCCTCTTCCCCAGGGGCTGAACTGCGGTCATGGAAGAGGAATTCCGTGCGTAGCAGACCGCAGCCCTCAGCGCCGAGCGCTACCGCCGGGGCCGCCTCAGCGCTGGTCGCGAGGTTGGCGAAGATCTCGATGCGGGTCCCGTCGGTCATGACGCATAATTCCCGCGCCGTTGCGGTTTCGGTGGCAGCACGGTCGCGCTGGCGGAGCAGCCGAGTGGTGGCTGCATCGCGAGCGGCAGGTTCCGGTGCTGGATCGAGGGTGGCGCAGTCGGCATCGAGCACGACCTCGCGGCCGTCATCGAGATCGAGGACGGCTGATCCGGCTGCGACGATCATCGGAATGCCCGCAGAGGCGGCGAGGATCGCGGCGTGCGCGGTTGGCCCACCATAAGCGGTGCAGATGCCGGCAACGCCCGCATCGGTCAGCGCGGCGAAATGCGAGGGGAGCAGTTCGTCAGTGACCAAGATCGCGCCGCGCGGTGGCGTCGGCATCGCGGTATCGGCGCCGACGAGCAGCGCGATCATCTGGCGCTCGATATCCTTCAGGTCGGCGATGCGTTCGATCAGCAAGCGGTCGCCGGTCGCGCGGATCGCCTCGGCATGGCCGCGGATCGCCCCGCGCCAGGCGAACGCCGCGCTCTTGCCTTGCGCGATCAGGCCCTGCGCGGCGGCGAGCAGTTCGGGGTCCTCGATCAGGGCGCGGTGCGCGGCGGCGATGTCCGCGCCGGCACCATGGCCATTCGCGGCGGTGGCCAGCAACCGTGTTCGAGCGGCGGTAAGCGCAGCACCCTCGACAGCCGCGCCGTCACCCTGCTCGGGCACGGTGATATCGGCAGGACGGAACTGGAAAATCGGGCCAATGGCAAGGCCGGGCGCGGCGCGGACGCCGTGGATCAGGCCATCGGCTGCAGGCGCTGCGACGGGGGTGACGGGCTGGTGCGCTTCCTCGCTTATGCCCTGCTCGATCAGGGTGGCGACGGCGGCGATGGCGGCGCGGGCATCGGGGCCGCGTCCGGCGATCTCGATGTCGTCGTCATGGCGGATGCCCGCCGACAGCAGCGCAACGATGCTGCGCGCATTGGCGGTCTTGCCGTGCGCGGAGAGCGTTACCTCGGCCGTGAACGGCTTGAGTGCCGCGACGATGCGGGCTGCGGGGCGGGCATGGATGCCGTTGGGAAGCAGCACGCGGATCGTGCAGCGGGCGGTATCCTCGCCGAGGTCGGTTGCGACCTTGTCGGTAGCGAGCGGTGCGATATCGGCGAGAGGATCGCCGGCCTTTACGCGAGCGTCGAGGCCGTGGAGCGTGACGGCAAAGCCCTCGCTGATGATGGTGATCGGCGTGATCAGACTTTTGGCGCGGGCGGCGACCGGGTCGAGATCGACCTCCAGCAGCACCTGGCCGAGCGTCACCGTCTCGCCGTCGCGGACTCTGGCGGTGAAGCCGTCTCCCGCCAGCGCGACGGTTTCCAGCCCGACATGGATGAGCAGTTCGGCGCCATTGGCGAGCTTCAGGGTGACGGAATGGCGGGTCGGGGCGACCGCGATGACGGTCGCGTCGCAGGGCGCGCGGATCACGCCTTCGAGCGGATCGATCGCAAAGCCTTCGCCCATCATGCGCTCGGCAAAGACCGGATCGGGCACCTGCGCCAGATCGAGCGCCCAGCCGGCCATGGGCGCGTGCAGGCGGACGATCACGGAGCGGTCACCAGCTGCACGGCGCTCACCGCCCAGAGCGGGTTCACGCCCCTGGCGGTATAGGTGATGCACAGGTCGTGATTGCCCCTGAGCGGCGCGATCGGGGTGGTCAGCAGCGTGATCCCAGGTCGGTGCGCGGCGGGCGCCAGCGGCAGGGTCGCGACACGCGGGCCGTCGCAGCCGTCGCGTATCTCGATCTCGCCGGCGGGGGTCGCGGGCGGGCGAAATGTGATCTTGTCCTTGTCCGCGCCGATCTGGAAATTGAACGGCACCTGCCCGACCGAGACGGCGATCGATCGCACGCCATCCATCGGCGCGGCGTCGTAGATCCAGCACGGATTGGCGACATCGATCATCAGCGCGGCGCGTGGCTCCCTGGCCGGCGCGTCGTCGGCCAGCCGCAACGCAATGCCCTGCGAGCAGAGCTTGAGCTGCGTGTCGTCGCGCCGGCGGACCGATGCGGCGGTGAGGTTCAGGTCGATCGCACCCGGCAGCGCTGCACCGCCCAGCATGGTCGCGGCGCGCAGGCGGGCTGGCATCTTCAGCGTCACCGGTCCGGCATAAAGCGGCGATGCGGGGCCGGGGAGAGTGCCGTCGATGGTATAGCGAACCGGCAGGTCCGACTGACCGGTGAGGATCACCTTCGCGCCATCGCCGTCCGGCGCGAGCCGCGCCACCGGGCGATACACCGCCGCACTCGGCTCGATGCCGAGCCTGCTCAGGCGCTGCATCTGCGGCGCGAGGCGGCGGACGAAATCGCCGAAATCGCGCTTCCCGCTCGACCAGCCCAGTTCGGCGATCGCCGCCCCGCGCGGGAAGGCGGCCGCCGCGACCAGGGACTCGTTGCGCAGATGCTCGGCCCAGATATTACCCTGCAGGCCAAGGATATGGCGCTGCTGCTCCGCCGGGATCGAGGCGGGGGCCGGATCGAACCCATAGACGGTCGCGAGCGTGATGAGATTGCCGCGCCCGGTGCCCTCCGCGGCGCTGACGCCCTGGCGATTGTCGAGATAGAGCGTCGGCGCCGGGCTCAGCACGGCATCATGCCCAGCCTTGGCCGCGGCGACCGCGCCGTCGAGCCCGCGCCACGACATCACCGTCGCATTCGGCATGATGCCGCCGTCGAGGATTTCGTCCCAGCCGATCAGCCGCCGGTCATGCGCGGCGAGATAGCGGCCGATGCGCTGGATGAACCAGCTTTGCAATTTGTCCTCGGAGGTGATGCCGAGCGCCTTCATCTTCGCCTGGATCGCGGGCGAAGCGGCCCATTGCTGCTTCACCGCCTCGTCGCCGCCGACATGGATGTAGCGCGACGGGAACAGCGCCATCACGTCGTCGAGCACGTCCTGCAGGAAGGTGAAGGTCGCCTCGTCGCTGTTGTAGAGCCAGGGGAACACGCCCCAGTCGCTTTCCGTGCCGGCCGGGATGGGAACGCCCATGCCGAGCCGCGGATAAGCGCGGATCGCGCTCAGCGCATGGCCCGGCATCTCGATCTCGGGCACGATGGTGATGCCGCGCGCGGCGGCATAGGCGACGATATCGCGGATTTGCTCGTGCGTGTAGAAACCGCCGATGACGGGCAGGGCAGGCGCACCGGGCGCGGTGGCCGGGCGGCGCCACGCACTGACGCTGGTCAGGCGCGGATATTTGGGGATCGGGATTCGCCAGCCCTGATCGTCGACCAGATGCCAGTGAAGCGTGTTGAGCTTGTTCGCCGCCATCGCGTCGATCAGCCGCTTCACGAACGCGGGCGACTGGAAATGCCGCGCGCTGTCGAGCATCAGCCCACGCCATTTGAAGCGCGGCGCATCGTCGATCGAGACGGCGGGAATGAAGGGGCTGGTCTCCCCGGCGCGAGCGAGTTGCCACAGCGTGACGGCGCCATAGAGCAGGCCGGCATCGTCGCTCGCGCTGATCGTGGCGCCCGAGGCGGATGTGGTCAGGCGATAGCCCTCGGCGGGAAGACCGGTCACGCGTTCGAAGCGGATCTTGCCGCCGGCGGCCACCGCGAGCTTCGGCCCGCCGGTGCGGAGGAGCAATTCGCCGAGCCGCGCCGCGGCGTTGCGGGCGCCGGCATCGCCGGGAGGAACAGCGATGCCCGTTGCCGGGGTCAGGGTGAAGCCGCCCTCGGCGACTTTCATCGATTGCGGGGCGGGGAGCAGCGCCTGAGCCGAAAGCGGCGTCGCCCATAAGAAACTCCCGGCGAGCGCCGGGAGTGACTTGCCGAGGAACTGGATCATGCGCGGCACGGACAGGTCCTTGTACAAAGGGACGCGGGCCGGAGAATCCCCCGGCCCGCAATGCCTATCAGAAGCGCAGGCGCGCGCCGACGTAGAACTGCCGGCCATTGTCGTAGATCGCGCGGAACCGGTCTTCGGTGCCGGAATATTGCTCGATCTTGCTGTTGGTCAGATTGACCGCATCGGCGGTGAGCGAGATGTTCTCGGTCACCTTGAAGCTCGCCGAGGCGTCGAGCGACTGAGTCGCCTTCTGGTTGAGCGGCGCTGCCCGGTCGATGTTGATGAAGAAGGACGACCGGTAGTTGTAGGACAGGCGGAACGAGGCGAAGTCGTTCTCGTAATAGCCGGTCAGGTTCAGCGCGTGCTTCGAATTGCCGGGGATCGGATCGCCCGTTTCCGATTTCGCATCGGAATAGGTGTAGTTGATGATTGCCCCGAAGCCATAGGCGATCGGCCGCGAGATCTGGAACTCGGCGCCCTTGTTGGTGCCGCCCGCGCCGTTCGATCGACGGTTGATGTCGAACGCGCAGTTGAACAGCGGATTGGCGGGCGTCGAGTTGGACGCGACCGTGCAGCGCGAGGCGTTCGGGTTGGTCGCGTTCTGCACCGGATACACTTCCTGCACCGTGCGGTTCACGATGTAGGACTGGATGTCCTTATAGTAGAGCGCGGCCGCCACGATCGTGTCGTGATCCGGATACCATTCGATCGACAGGTCGTAATTGTTCGAGCGGTACGGATCGACGCGAGGATCGCCGCCGTCGCCGGTCAGCGAGCCGGGGTTGAGCGACACGCGCGGGACGATGTCGGTGTAGTCGGGCCGGGCGACGCTGCGGCTCGCGGCGAAGCGCACGATGACGTCGGGGGTGACGTTGACGCTCAAATTCGCGCTGGGCAGGAAGTCGGTATAGCTGCGCTTGACCTCTACCGGCACATAGACGCCGAACGCATTGGTGGTCACCGCACCCGGCGTCGAGGCCGGCACGCCGAGCAGGTTGCCGAGCGAATCCTGGTCCGTGCGCACGATGCGCAGGCCGAAATTGGCGCTCCAGCCGTCTTCCTTGCCGCCCAGCTTCGCCATGGCATAGCCGCCATAGGTCTTCTCGTTGATCGAGTAATTCTCCGGCGGGTTGAGGATGCGCTCGCGTGCCGAGGCCGGCAGGTTGTTGAGGATGGTCTGCAGCTTCTTGCGATCGACCTGGAAGAAGTTGGTGAGCGTGCCGGGCAGGGCGACGCCGTCGAGGAAATCGTCGGGCGTCGGGCCACCGGCGAAATCGACCGAGCTGCAGGCGTGGCTGCCGCATCCGTTCGCGCCGACCAGATTGAGATAGAAGGCGCCGTAGGTCGTCGCGAGGAAGCGGGTAACGCGGTCATGGTCAGTGAACTTGCCGCCGAATTTCAGCGCGTGGAGCGGGCCCCAGTCCACCTCATGCTCGTAATCGACGTAGAAATACTTCTCTTCGTCGGTGTTGGTGATCTTGTGGAGCGAGGCGAAGTCCAGGATGAGATTGCTCGGCTGGGTCGGGTCGATGCCGGTGAACTTGACCTGCGGCACCTTGCCGCCGATGTCGAAGGTGAAGGCGCCGGGCGCCGCGCCCTCGTAGAAGGGCTGCGATTCCGTGTTGCCGTTCGCCTTGGTGTAGCCGGCCTTGAGGTGCAGCGTGGACGCATCGGTCGGATGCCACACCAGGTCGGCATCGGCCGAATAGGTCTTGGCGAAGGCCTGGCGGTCGATCGCGTCATAGACCGCCGCGCGGCTGCCCGGCAGCGACGTGACGGTGCCCGACACGACGGTGCCGTTGCGTACGGTCGCATTGCTCAGCGTGCCGCCGTCGCCCAGTGCCTTGGAGCCCCAGGCGAGGTAATTCTGGTTGAAATTGTTGGCGTTGAACTTCGAATAGAGCCCGGTGATGTTGAGCTCGAGATCGTCCGACGGGCGGAACTGCAGAGCGATGTTGCCGCCGTAGCGCTCGCGCTCCTGCTGGAACAGCGCCGAGCCGATCAGCGACGGGATCTGCGCGGTCTGGCCGCCGACGGTGACCGGCTGATAGCCGAGCACTTCGATGCCGTCGCGGCGGATGTCGCGCTTCTGATAGACGCCGCCGATCAGGATGCCGAAGGTATCCGCGTCGTTCTTCCAGCTGAACAGGCCGGAGACCTGCGGATCGAACGAACCGCGCTTGTCCGAATAGACGCCCTGGACCGACGCGGAAACGGTGAAGGCCTTCAGGTCGAGCGGGTTGCGGGTATGCACATTGATCGTGCCGCCGATGCCGCCTTCCTCGACGTCCGCCTGGCCCGATTTGTAGACGTCGAGCTGGCCGACGATCTCGGCGGGCAAGGTGAGGTAGTTGAAGCTGCGCGTCGCCGCGAGCTGTTCGAGGATGAACCAGTCGGCGGTGGCGATGGCATGGCCGTTGACCAGCGTCTTGGTCAGGTTCGGCGCGGTGCCGCGCAGCGAGACGCGTTCGCCTTCGCCGAATTCGCGGTTGATCACCACGCCGGGCACGCGCTGCAGCGCCTCGGCGACGTTCTTGTCGGGGAATTTGCCGATGTCCTCGGCCGACAGCACGTCGGCGATGACGCTCGAGTCGCGCTTCGCGTCGATCGAGAGGCGGAGCGACTGGCGGATGCCGGTGACGACGATGTCGCTTTCGCCCGAATCTCCCTCCGCGGACTGGGCCGGGCCGGATGGCACGTTGTTGGCGGCGACGGTGCTCTGGGCCTGCGCGGTGGCGGCCAATGCTAACGAACTCACGGATGCAGCCAGAAGTCGTATTGCGGTCATTGCCGTTCTCCCCTTCTTGTCCCTGTTGGCATGCCAATTGATTACCAATCACATACCAATTTGTGAAACATGTGTCATACCAATGACAGCGTCAAGCAGGATTTTTGCAAGTCCAGTCACGTTGGTGCAATTTTGTTGTGGAAAATGGTATTTGATTGGTCTTATAGAGGTTGGGTCGGCAACGGCTGGCGAGCAGGAGCGGGGATGCGCGAATGACCAATCTGGCCGACAAGATCGGGTCGCTTGACGGCAATGCGCGGGCGCCGCTGTACCAGCAGATGCAGGATGCCCTGCGCCGCGGGATCGAGACCGGGTCGCTGCGGCCGCAGGAAGCGCTGCCGCCCGAGCGCGATATCGCCAAGGAATTCGGCATCTCGCGCATCACGGTGCGCAAGGCGGTCGACGGGCTGGTCGCGGACGGCATGCTCACCCGGCGCCAGGGCGCGGGCACCTTCGTCGGCGGACGAGTCGAGAAGCAATTCTCGAAGCTCACCTCCTTTTCCGAGGACATGGCGGCGCGCGGCCGCACCGCGCGCAGCGAATGGATCATGCAGACCGAGAGCACGGTGAATTCGGACGAGTCGCTGACCCTGGGTCTCAGCCCCGGATCGCGCGTGTTCCGCTTCCACCGCATCCGCTACGCCGACGACCAGCCCATGGCGCTGGAATATTCGACCGTGCCGGGTTTCGGCCTGCCCGGGCTCGATGTGGTCGGCGTGTCGCTTTACGAAGCGCTCGAAGGGGCGGGGCACCGTCCTGTGCGCGCGCTGCAGCGCTTGCGGGCGGTGCTGTTCGACAAGGACCAGGCGGCGCTACTCGGTATCGAGGCCGGCGCGCCGGGACTGTTCATCGAGCGTCGCGGTTTCCTGGAGGACGGCCGCGCGATCGAGATGACGCATAGCTGGTACCGGGGTGACGCCTATGACTTCGTTGCTGAGCTGAACGCGCTGGCATGAGCATCGCGCCCGAATCGACCTTGATGTTCGCCGAGGCGGCCGATGCGGCGGCGGTGGTTATGCGCCAGCGCGCAGCCAATCGTGGAGCAGTCGACGCGCTTGCCGCGCGGCTGCGCGCCGCGCCGCCGCGCGCGGTATCGACCTGCGCGCGCGGCTCTTCGGATCACGCCGCGACCTTCGCCAAATATCTGATCGAGACGGTGATCGGCGTGCCCGTCAGCTCGGCCGCGCCGTCGGTGTCCTCGGTCTATCATGCCGCGGCGCAGCTCGACGGCACCTTGCTGCTGGCGATTTCGCAATCCGGCCGCAGCCCCGACCTGCTGAGCATGGTCGAGGCAGGCAAGGCCGGCGGCGCTTATCTGGCGGCGATGGTCAACGACGCCACCTCGCCACTCGCGGCGCTGGCCGATGCGCCGCTGCCGCTCCACGCCGGGGCGGAGAAGAGCGTGGCGGCGACCAAGAGCTATATCGCCTCGCTGGCGGCGATCGTCGGGCTGGTCGCGGCATGGGCTGAAGACGCTGCACTGTCAGAGGCGCTCGACGCAGCGCCGGCCGTGCTCGCCGAGTCCTGGCAGGCGCACTGGACGCCGCTGGTCGACGGGCTGGCCGATGCGCGGGGTCTGTATGTGATCGGGCGCGGCCTCGGTCTTGGGGTCGCGCAGGAAGCGGCGCTGAAGTTCAAGGAGACCTGCGGGCTTCATGCCGAGGCGTTCAGTGCTGCCGAAGTGCGCCATGGACCGATGGCACTGATCGGCCCCGACTTTCCCGTGCTGGTGTTCCGCCAGGACGACGAGACCGCGCCGGGCGTCGACGATCTGGTGCGCGCGGCGCTGGGGCAGGGCGGTACGGTCTATTGTGCGGGCGGCAGCATTCCAGGCGCGGTCGCGCTGCCGACGCTTGACGCGGCACCCGCGATCCAGCCGATGCTGCAGATCCAGTCCTTCTACCGCGCGGTCAACGCGCTATCGGTGCGCCGGGGGTTCGATCCCGATTCGCCGCCCCATCTGCGCAAAGTGACCGAAACCGTCTGATGGCCACTGCCCTTTTCAACTGCCGCATGTTGATCGACGACGCGCTGGTCGGCGGCATGGCCGTGCTCATCGAAGACGGCCTGATCGCGGCGGTCATCGCGGATCGCGATATCCCCGCGTCGGCCGAACGGCGCGACCTGAACGGCGCGGTGTTGGCACCGGGGCTGATCGACACGCAGGTCAATGGCGGCGGGGGCGTGCTGTTCAACGATGCGCCGACGGTCGAGACGATCGCGACGATCGGCGCAGCGCACCGGCGTTTCGGCACGACGGGTTTCCTGCCGACCCTGATCAGCGACGATCTCGCTACGGTGCGCGCTGGCGTGGCCGCGGTGGACGACGCGATCGCGCGCGGCGTGCCGGGCGTGCTCGGCATTCATATCGAGGGGCCGTTCCTCAATGTGGAGCGCAAGGGCATCCATGATCCCGACAAGATCATCACCCTGGACGATAACGGCTTTGCCGCGGTCACTGGCCTGAAGAACGGTGTCACCCTCGTCACGCTCGCGCCGGAAAAGACCAATCCGGCGATGATCGCGCGGCTTGCGCAGGCGGGCGTGATCGTCGCGGCAGGCCATACCGACGGCAGCTATGACGCGATCCGCGGGGCCCTGGACGCAGGGATGACCGGCTTCACCCATCTGTTCAACGCGATGTCGCCGCTCGCCTCGCGTGAGCCCGGCGCGGTCGGCGCGGCGCTCGAGGATCGGGAAAGCTGGTGCGGGCTGATCGTCGACGGGCGGCACGTCCATCCCGCGACGATGCGCGTGGCGGTGAATGCGAAGCGCGACCGCATCATGCTCGTCACCGATGCGATGCCGAGCGTCGGCCAGACCGACAAGAGCTTCGTGCTGCAGGGGCACCGGGTCGAGGTGGTCGACGGAGTCTGCGTCAATGAGGACGGCACGCTTGCCGGTTCGGACCTCGATATGGCCCAGGCCGTGCGCAATGCGGAGACGATGCTGGGCGTATCCCAGGCCCAGGCGCTGACCATGGCCGGGCGCAATCCTGCGCGGTTCCTGCGCCTCGATCGAACCCATGGCCGGATCGCGGCGGGATATGCCGCCGATCTCGTCGCGCTCGATTCGGAGGGCCGTACGCTGGCGACCTGGATTAGTGGCCGGAGCCAAGGCTGATCGCCGCTATTTCACGCCACCTCCCTCCTCACCATACCCGCCTCTGATTATCACCCGCCCGGAGCGCGAATCGACCAGGATGTCGTCCTCATAGGAAGCCTCGGGCTCACGCCCATAAGGCGCCCGCTCCATCAGATTGTAGAGCGCGAGCTGGTCGCATCTGGTCGTTCTCGGCCTGCTGCACCATTTGAGTCCAGCGCCGCAATGCCGCCTGGTTGCCTTTCATCACCGCCTCGGTGAGCGATCGGAAGACCGCCCGATGCGCCGGCAGCTCGATTGCGGCGTCTCCTTCGCCGAGTCTCACCAGGCGATAGGCCTCCTCGAGGATCATCGCACGCGTCGGCTGATCCGATCCGGGCAGGCGGTCGCCTGGCGCGCCGGTCGCGCGCCGTCCGGAAGGACGCCCAGCGGGGTTGCCGGAACTGCCCTTGGCGAACCGCCCCCGAACACGCTGCGTTGGCCGCGCGTCGCTGTCGTCCCTCGTCTCGACCCTCGATTCAAATCTCTGCCTGGTCATGTCATCGTTCCAGCCATGGTTGATCCCACCACCTTCAAACCCGATCGCGCCGATGATTTGAATCAAGCGCTGCCTGTTTCGCCGGCAATCCCACCTGTTCCCACCTGTTCGGCGAATAACAGGTGGCGGTGCCTAAAGTGTTCGATCGGAACGATAAATCCGCGCGCCGAATCAAACATAACAGGTGCAGAAAAATTCGGCCGCAAAACGGCCAAACCGCGTTCGTGCGATCGGATCAGCGCCTCTGCTGACGTGTGACTCCATGCAAGGCGCGATAGTCTAATCCATACTATTATGATAGGATATGGCTACTGCAAAACGTGAAATAAAAAGTCCAGACAAGATGTCACATGAATGGTGGTAAACACCGAGAAGCTGCGAAATCAATGTTCTGTGTGCAGTGCGGCAAGTTCCACTATAAATGGTTGTAACACTTCTTTCTCACTGTTCTTCCCATGCTATTCAGCGCCGGCGCGATGCCCTGGTTTCTGCGACATGCAATTGTCGTGGACAACGATGGTCAGGGGGGAGAGGCGCTGGAGAAGTGAATGCGGCGGCCCTTCATCCATATCAACTTCGCCACGGAGGACGTGCGCAGCGTTCGTCAGCCACAGGGAATCTCCGGGAATATTTCCTGTGGCGCCGACTGGCACCGCGTGCACATCCTGCGCGAGCGCTACGATGCCATTGCGGTCGGTGGCAGGACCTGGAACATCGATCGGCCCCGCCTGACGGTGCGACCGGAAAAGCTGGGACGAGAGCCGCGCCGGCAACCGAACCGGGTCATCTTCGCCGGGTCGCAACCCTGTGCAATGTCGCATCCCGGCGCCCCGGCTTTCGTGGTCAGCTCGCACGACCATGTCGATCCAAGCGCGGTCGCGCTGGCGATGAACGGTCATGATCTGCATGGGCCGCTGACCTCGCTTTATGATCACGGCATCGAAAGCCTGCTGGTCGAGGGCGGGCCGACATTGTTGCGGTCCTTCTTCAATCAGGGATTTGCCGACCGGGTGACGATCTATGTCCGCGCGGGCACGGCGGAGGGCGCCGATCGCGGTGCTCGTGACACGCTTGGCGTGTTGCCCGTCGAGTTTCGGGCGAGCGCCTTTGGCGAAGGTTTCCTGCTCGAATCCGGGGTGGTGGAGGTTGCGCTCGCGGCGGGGGCGGCGCGGTGATGCCCGGCCAGCCGGTCCGGTTCGTCATCTTCGCCGCGCCCCGGACGGGCAGCAACCTGCTGTGCAGCCTGTTGAACGCCCATCCCGATGTCCTGTGTCATCACGGCCTGTTCAATCCGGGCGGGCTTCACTGGGCGCGGGACTGGCAGCTGGACGGCGCTTTTCCGGGCGGCGTGGCGGCGCGGGATCGCGACCCGGCGGGTTTCATCGCGTCGGTCTGGGCCTCGGGCGGGGATGCCCGGGCGATCGGCTTCAAGATGAACCGGGACGAGAATGGCGATGCGGTGGACATCCTCCTGCGCGACCCGTCGGTGCGCAAGATCCTGCTCAGGCGGCGCAACCGGGTGCGGACCTATGTGTCCGAAGAGATCGCGAAGCTGACCGGAATCTGGGAGAGCTATGACGCGCCGGCCGACCCGGCGCTGCCGGTGGTGCATGTCGAGCCGGGCGACCTGATCCGGCATAGCGCCCTGAACGCGGCCTATTATGCCGCGATCGTGGATTCGCTCCGCGCGTCCGGACAGACATGGCGCGAGACGCATTATGAGGCGCTGGGCGATCCCGGCGAAATGGCCGGCGTGCTTTCCTTTCTCGGGATAGCGGCACCGTCGCCGCTGTCGGCCGCCAGCCACAAACGCGGCCCCGCCGATCTGGGCGCCGTGGTGGAGAATTTCGACGACCTCGCCGGCGCCCTGCGCGGAACCACGCTGCTCGACGATCTCTACCGGCGCGACATGCCCGAACTCCATCACCACGATTTCACGCCGTAGGAACGCCGCCGATGCTCAACGCCAACATCGCCCCGATCGCAGCCGATGGCTTCACCCGCCACCGCGGGCCGGTCACCTCGGTTGCCGCCATTCCGGGCCGCGCTGCCGCGATCGCCGTCGCCTATGACGGCGCGGTCAGCCTGTTCGATCTCGAAGCCGGAACGGCCGAGCTGCTCGGCTATCACCGCCATCTCGCCAATCATGTGACGGTGAGCGAGGACGGCGCCTGGGCGGCTTCGTCCTCCTCGGATTACGATATCTATATCTGGGACCTGGCGGCGCGGAAACTGGCGCTCGTGCTGCGCGGGCATAGCGACGATGTGGAAGGTTTTGCCTTTGTCGATGAGTCGACCGGCGTTTCCGCCTCGCGCGACCGGCGGATCATCGTGTGGGATCTCGTCACTGGCGCCATCCGCCGGACGATCGAGGGGCATGAGAAGGACGTGCTGTCGGTCGCCTGCCGCGACGGGCTGATCTATTCGTCGGGCGACGACATGACGCTGCGCCAATGGGATCTCGCCACCGGCGCGCTCATCCGCACCTGGGGCCCGTTCGAGACCGAAACCGACACCTGCGCCATCGACATGCTCAACGGCCGCGTGGTGCTGGGCTGCGACGACGGCGTCATCCGCGTCTTCGATGCCCGTGAGGGCACGGCCCTGGCCTCGATCGAGGCGCACGGATCGGGGATCAAGAAAGTCGCGGTCTCGCCGGTCAATGGCGACATCCTGTCCTGCGCCTATGATCAGGTGATCAGGGTCTGGGATGCGGCGTCCTTTACGCCGCGAGTCGATCTGGAAAATCATGCGGCGAAATGGGAACGGTCCTTCGGCTGGTCGCCGGACGGCAGCACGATCCTTGCCGGCACCTTCGACGGCACCGTCGTGCAATGGGATGCGGCGTCAGGCCGGATCCTGTGCGAAATCGGCGGCGCGCCGGGTGACCAGGGCAATGCCTGTTTCAACGAAGCTTCCGCGACATCGGACGGAAGTATTGCGCTGGTCGCCGATGACGGGATGGTGCGGCTGATCCGCCTGACCGATCGGGAGGCCAGCCTCGTTGCGCGTACCGCCCCGCCCGGCGGGCGCCGGCTGATGAACGCGGTGACCCGCGATCCCGGCGCTGACCGGGTGATCGCAGGCTCGCACGACCACAAGCTGCACATCTTCGGTGCCGGGCTGGAAAGCGTGGCCGCGGTGGCGCTGGGGCAGGGGCCGATCAATTCGATCCGGGTGGCGCAGTGTCCGGGCCATGAAGGCGCGCTGTTCGCTGCCTGCTACAGCGGCGCGATCGTTCGGGTCTCGCCGGACGGGCGGGACGTTCAGGCCCATGCGCTGCACGACGGCGCGGTGAAGGCGCTGCGCCTGCACCCGAGCGAAGCGATCGGGGTGAGCTGCAGCGCCGATGGCGGGCTGCTGTCCTGGACGCTCGACGGGGAGATCCTCAATCACTTCCCGGGCCACACCGCGATCGTCGACGATGTCGACATCTCTCCCACGGGCGACCGGATCGCCAGCGCGTCGCGCGATTTCACGCTGAACGTCTATGACCTGGCCGACGCGCGGCTGACTCATTCGATCGAGCTTGGGCGCCGTTCCCCCAAATCGCTCTGCTTCTGGGATGCCGAGACGGTGATCGTCGGCGATTATTGGGGCGCGCTGGTCAAGGCCGATCTGCGCACGGGCCGCGTCAGCCGCCGGACCATCGCGGCCAACGGCATTAGCTCGCTGTCGCGCAGCGGCGATGGGCTGATCGCCTCCTCCTATGACGGGGGAATCTATCTCGTGTCCGTCCCCGATCTCGCCGTCCGCAACGTCTATCGCGCGATGACCCAGCGGGTCGGCGCCACCTGACTCGACCGCAATCTACCGATGTTGTCAGCGTTCCCGATTTCACTGAATTTCTGAAGGAGCATGCGAAATGAAACCGAGCAAATGGCTATTATCGGCCGGCCTGTTTCTGTTTGTCGGCATCGCCGCCAAATCATCCGTCCAGTCCCAGACGCCCGCCGGCCCGGCGCCGCTATGCGCCGTCAGCAGCGCCGAGTTCGCCACCTGGAAGGTCGGCAATAATTTCGCCCCGCCGAGCAGTTCCAGCTTCCAGCCCTCATCGGATTGCGCTTTCTACAAATGGTCGTCGCAGATGTTCCTCTGGCTGACCACCAAGGACGCGCGCGGCAACCTGCTGATGTTCTCGCCGAAGTTCGATAATGCCGTCGAGGACACCGCGACTGGTGCTTTCCAGCTGGTCAACAGCACCGGCGTGGATGCCCAGGGTAAGTCGAACGTCTCGTTCCGCGTCCGCGTCAACAAGCCCAGGACGCTGCTGCTCAAATCGGCCAACAGCACCAATAACGTGGTCGGCGGCCCGGCGGGCGATACGGACTCGACCGGCCAGGCGGGCGGCGGCGTGCTGATCGTCAATGGACAGCCGATCGCGGCGCCCAGCGCGCCCGGCATGTCGACCTATCCGGTCGTCTATTATGCGATCCAGGAAAATGACGTCTTCACAGCGCTCAAGGAGCATTGGCGCAAGGTGCCTTATTATCGGGTCGGCCCGAACAAGACGAATTTCCCGATCACGCTCGACCAGGCGAAGGAGATCCAGAAAGCCTCCGGCAAGACTCTGCCCAATCTCGAGCAGCTCGCGATCGAAGTGAAGACCGCCTGGGTCGATGTCGCCTATCTCACCACCGCTCAGGCCGGCAGCCTCATCCGGATCAAGTCGGACGTCCCGGCCTTTACCCAATCGACCAATACCCAGGGGCAACTGGTGCTGACCTGGGATGGCGAGACCATGGTCACGCGGACCCTGGCGATGGTCGGCATGCACGTCGTGGGGTCGGTCAACTCTCATCCGGAAATGGTCTGGGCGACGTTCGAATCGAACTTCAACAGCCCCGATGCGACCTATTCCTATCTCAACCAGAATTACGATCCCGCCACCAAGGCGTGCAAGGCGAGCACGAGCTGCCTCAACACCGTCACCTTCAGCCAGACGAGCAGCCAGTCCTCGATTTTCTACAACGGCACGAAAGGGGCTCCCACCGCGCCCGATGTGATCGTCGAAACGGCATCGTCCGGCAAAGACCCCAACATCGTCAGCATCGTCTCGGCCGGGGCGAAATTGACGCCGGCCAGCGTCGCACGCCTCAATCCCTGGGGCAGTCAGCAGCCGGCCACACCGACACCGACCGACCCGGCCGTGCTCAACAACACCTTGCTGGTATCGCTGATGCAATCGCTTCAACCGAAGCTGGCCGCGTCGGGCACGACCGGCAAGGCGCTGGCCAATTATTTCCTGGTCGGCGCGATCTGGAGCAACCGCATCATCCCGCCGCAGCCGGGCTACCAGCTGATCGGGTCGCAGTTCGTCGCGAACACGACGATGGAGACGTTCCAGCAGGTCCGACCGGGCAATCCCGATCCGGAGGCCACGGCCGCCAACTGCTTCAGCTGCCATGGCGACTTCAACGGCACGCAAGGCACCAGCGTCAGCCACGTCTTCCCGAACACGGTGACGTTCCGCTGATCTCCGCCTGAATGATCCGCCCCGCCGCGACCCTCGGTTCGCGGCGGGGTTTTTTGTGCCTCAGAACCGGATCGAATGGCGGTGGAAGGCGCGCGCCAGGAGCGGATCCCCGCCATGCGCGAAATAGCGCTCGCGATAGTCGTGCGCGGTGATCGCGTTGACGCTGCTGTTGCTGTGGTCCGAACCGTAGAGGAAGATGTCCGGTGCCGTCTCGGCGAGGCGGACGATCCAGTCCTCATAGATGCGGCGCTTCTGGTCCAGGCTGTAATGAGTAGCGCTGAAGATCGTGCAAAAGGCATTGCTCCACCAGATCAGCGCGCCGGGCTCGTTGCGGATGCGCGCGAGCAGGACGTCGGCCTCGAGGATGTTGCAGAGCAGATACTCGCGCTTCAATATGCGGAACTGCCGCCAATGATCCTCGAAAGCGACCGCGCCGCCCCAGCGCGCCAGTTCGGCCGCCCATAGCCGGTCGAGTTCCGCCCAATCCATGTTGTCGGGCGAGGCGCCGGGCCAGAGATAATAATGGGCCCCGTTCTGCCGCTCGAACAGGCCGCGCAGGAAAAGCGGATAGTCGCGCCCGTCCCATTCGCTGTCGAGCGTGCGCCGGAACTCCAGTGCCTGGTTGCTGTAATCGAAGAACACCACCTGGCTGTCCGCGTCCACGCCGTGCGTCGCGAGGATTCGGTTGGGCTTCAGCCCGGCGGCGACGCAATAAAGGGTCGACACGGGCGTGGCGAAACCGGGCGGGGGCTCAGCGACATCGTCATAGGATTCGTAATTCAGCACGAATACGCCGCGCCCGGCCTTTTCGGACATCTCGTCGAGAAAACCGAGAAAGCCCGACGCATTGGCGAGGTCGGGCCGCAGGTCGATCAGATGTCCATCCAGCCCTGGGCCGAACGGCAGCACCGCAACCGTGTCGAGGTCCGGCTCGCCGTCCCGCGCCCAGGCGGCGAGGTCGACCAGCAGGCAGCGACCGGGAAGGCCGGCGAAGACGAAGTCGTGGTCGCCGGTCCATTCCTCCAGCGCGTCGAAAAAGCTGCGGGCCTTGCCGCCGTTCGGGCCGGCATGCTCGGCGACGACATGACCGTAACCCTGAACGAGGCAATAGCGGGCGCCCGTTTCGCGGGCACGGGTGAGGATCGTGTCGAGATCGGCACCCTCGATGATCGCGCCGAAATAATGCCAGCGCAGCCACGATACGGTGAGGTCGCGCGCACGCCCCGCCGGGGTCCCGGTACCAGCGCTTTCCGGTGAACCGAGCAATCCGCAGATCAGGTCGCGCACATGTCTCTCCCCAGGTCGATGCACGACTCTACCGGGCGGATCGGACGAGGCGCATAGTCGATGCCCCCATTTTGACAGGTAACCGGCTTGACCGCGACGCGTGCCGAAAGGCCTAGTGGCGGCGATGGGCGCCACGATACTCCTGCTGCAGGATGCGGCGTATTTCCCGTCCTATGGCGGGGGCAACAAGGCCAACCGTCTCTTGCTGACGGCGCTCGCGGCGCGCGGCTTCGATTGTCACGCCGTGTCGCGCCTGCCCGCCGGGCGCCGGGTCCTGGCCGACCGGTTCAGCGCGCAAGCGCTGGAGGCACGCGGCATTGCGGTCGAAACCGGCGCGCGCGGCATGGCCTATCGCCATGAGGGAGTGAGCGTCGAGGCGCTCGATCTCGGCAGTCCCGAGGCGCCGGCGCGCATCGCCGAGACCATCCGCAGGATCGGGCCCGACTGGATCCTCGTCTCCGATGATCGCCCGGCGATGCTGCTCGACCTCGCCCTGGCCTGCGCGCCCGACCGGGTGGTAGCGCTGGTGCATACCCATTTTCACCTGCCGTTCGGTCCCGAGGCCGAGGCCCATGATCCGGCGCAGCACGAACGATTGCGCCGTGCGCGGAGCATCGTCGTGGTGAGCGAGCATAGCCGGGCCTATCTCCGGGAATTCGGTGGCCTGGACTCGGTCGTCCTGCACTTTCCGGTATTCGGCGACGGCCCGTTCGACCCGGTCGGGCGACCGGATTCCGGCACCGTGACGATGATCAACCCCTGTCTGGTCAAGGGGCTTCCGATCTTCCTCGAACTGGCGGGATTGTTTCCGGATACGCCGTTTGCCGCAGTGCCGACCTGGGGTGGCGACGCGGCGGTCCGCGACCAGCTCTTGCGCCTGCCGAACATGACGGTTCTCGAGCCAGCCGACGATGTCGGTGCCGTCCTGCGCACCACCCGCATTCTGGTCGCGCCGTCGCTGGTGCCGGAAACCTTCGGCTATGTCGCGCTGGACGCGATGCTGCGCGGCATTCCGGTCCTCGCGGGCAATCTCGGCGGGCAGCCCGAGGCCAAGCTCGGGGTGGATTTCATTCTGCCGGTCGCGCCTGCCCGGCGAACGGATATGGGCCATGTCGCGCCGCCGCAGGACATCGCGCCGTGGCAGGCCGCGCTGGACAGCCTGTTGTCGGACGGCAACGCATATCGCCGCTGCGCGAACGCGTCCCGCGAGGCGGCGCTACGCTTCCTGCCGGAAACCGATGCGGGCCATGTCCTGCGCTATCTGGAATCGCTCTGAAACTACTCACCCGTATCACCCCCTCCGTTCGTTTCGAGCGAAGTCGAGAAACAGGGCTTGGCGCTTCGTCAGTGTTTCTCGACTTCGCTCGAAACGAACGGGGAGTGATGCTCAACGTCCCGTCTCGTGCAGTTCCGCTTCGAGATCGCTTCCGCGCAATGCCTCGCTGAGCGCGTCGAAATTCGCGATGGTTTCCCGCAGCGCAACCGGCGTCAGCTTCCAGGTCTGGCCTTCCGGCTGGGCCGGCCGCCCTTGGGCGCCAAGAAAGACAAGCGCCGGCTCTATCCCGTCTGGCGAGAACAGATCCTCGTACCAGAGCAGCACATGGTCCTGCGCTGACTCGCACAGCGCGCGCTCGGTCTCGGCATAGAAGCGCTCGTGCAGCGCGATATTCTCCAGCAGGGCGTCGCGATCGACATGCACCTGGGGGCGGGGCGCCGGCGCGCCGCGATCGTCATAGACCACCCATTCGCCGGTCTGCCGCGCCAGCAGCAGCGACACGAAGCTCTTCACCCGGTTGCGCCGCTTCAGGATGATTTTGCGCACCGACACGTCCGGCACGACGGCGTCATAGGCCGGCTGGTGCTGCCACAGGCACATCTTGAACCCCACCGCGGCGCGCCCGAGATCGGTGCGCCATACGCGATCGACGAATTCGACCGGATCGCGTTCCCGCTCCTCCATGCTGCCCAGCCGGAAATCGCTGTCCTGCAGGTGTCGCGCCACCCCGATCACATGAGGGTTGAAGATTTCGTGATGGCACAGGATGCCCGGGTGGGAATTCAGCACCGTGCACAGGAAATTGCTGCCGGTTCTGGTGGCATTCAAGATGATGAATCGAACCGCTTCCGGTGGTTTCGTCATCTTTCGCTCCGGGAAGGACTGGGCCAACAAGACATGAACTGTTCGGGCGGCAAGTCTAGCCTCGCTCGCGGTGCCGGAGAAAGGGCCTTCTTCCTGTCATGGCGACTGAAGAGCATTATGCCGGGGCGAGCGTCTGGGATACGCGCTTCCGCTCGATCCTCGCCATGGGCGAGCCGGACCGGTCGAGCCAGTGGATGGAACCGTTCCTGCCGTTGTTGAACGAGCATGATTGCCGCCGCGTGTTCGATCTCGGATGCGGTACCGGCTATGATGCGCTGGCGCTCGCGCGGCGGGGATTCCAGGTCGAGGGCATGGATTTTGCGCAGGTCGCGATCGACCAGGCGCGACAGCTCGCCGATGGGGAGGGGCTCGCGATCGATTTCCGCCAGGGCGATGTCGGTCTGCCGCTCGACTATGCGGACGAGGCGTTCGACGCGGTGGTCAGCAATCTGGTGCTGCACAGCTTCGACGATATCGTCCTGAGGCGCATCGTCGGCGAGGTCGGCCGCTGCCTCCGGCCCGGCGGGCTGTTCCTGTTTCACGCCAATTCCATGGCGGATCTCGAGCGCAGGCTCGCCTTCCAGCCCCCGGAGCGCCAGCTCGGGCCTCGATCCTATATCCTCGCCGGCGGCCAGACGATGCATTTCTTCAGCCGCGATTATTGCCAGGCCGTGCTCGCCGGCTGGGAACAGCTCGTGCTGGAGCCGGTGACGAGCTTCGATCCGGACGGAAACCCGATCAAGCAGGTCTGGCGCGGAGCCTTTCGCAAGCCGTGACGCCGCGCACGATTGCCATCGTCGATCCCTATGATGCCGGTTCGATGCTGGCGCCCGCCTTTGCCGAGCATGGGGTGGCGGCGGTGATGGTGGGAAGCACGGCAGCAGTTCCGCGGGAGGCGGCATCGTCCTTCGATCCAGCGGCCTTCCGGGATCTGATCTTCTGGCATGACGATATCACTGAAACCGTCGCCTCGTTGCGTGGCCATAAGGTGGATCGCGTCATTGCCGGATCGGAACGGGGCGTGATGCTGGCCGATCGGTTGGGCGAGGCGCTGGGCCTGGCGGGCAACGGCACCCGTCTCAGCCAGGCACGCCGTGACAAGGCCCGCATGATCGAGGAGGTCGGTCGCCACGGTATCCGGGTGCCGCGGCAGATCGAATCCGGGCGGCTCGACCAGATCATGGACTGGCTGGATGCCGGGGGTCACTGGCCGGCGGTGTTGAAGCCCCGCCTCGCAAAGGGATCGGAAGGCGTCCATCTGTGCGCGTCGCGGGACGAGGTGGCGCGCGCCTTCCATGCCGTTCACGGCCAGGTCGACCGGCTCGGGTTCAGCAACGAGACCGTGCTGGTGCAGGAATTCCTGAGCGGGCCGGAATATGTCGTGGACACCGTCAGCCATGATGGACACCATCGGCTGGCGGCGTTGTGGGCCTATGGCAAGCCGGCGCCGGGTTTCGACTCGATCGGGCTTCTGTCCACCAAGCAACTGCTGCCGCCCGAGGGGCCGCTGGCCGATCTGCTCTTCGCCTTCGCCGTGCGCGTTCTGGATGCGCTGGAGATCCGTCACGGTGCCGGGCATTGCGAGGTGATCGTCGATGAGCACGGCCCGGTGCTGGTGGAGATCGGCGCTCGCCTCCATGGCGGCCCGCCGGCCCATCTGATGTGCCGCGCGGCCACGGGGACCAGTCAGCTCGATCTGGTGGTGCAATCCTGCCTCGATCCAGCCGGCTTTCTCGACCAGGTCTCGCGGCGCTATACGCTGGCCAGCGGCACCGCGATGGCACTGCTGCGCGACGACAGCCTCAGGGGGCAGATCGAAAAGCTGCCTTCCGCCCAGCGCATCGCCTGGAACGCGCCGGCCGGGCAACCCCAGCCACCGGTGGCGGGTGTCGCCACGCTGATCCATGCGGATCGGGACACGGTCGCGGCTGACCTGGAGATCGTCACCGGAGGGATCGCCTGCGACCTGCTCGAGGATCGCGAGGCGGTCGAGACGATCGCGGGAGCGTGGCGTGCGCTGCTCGAACGCTCTCGCTGCAACCGCGCCTTCAGTGGACCGAGCTGGTATCTGGCGGCGCTCGATGCCTGGCCCGAGCACCTGCCCTGTGTGATCGCCGCGCGCCGCGGCGAACAGCTCGTCGGCGTCTTTCCGCTGGTCCAGCACTCGCGCGACGAAACGGCGCGTTTCGCCACGCTGCTGAGCGATTATAACGACCTGATCGTGGCGGATGGCGACGTCGCGGCCGCGCGGCGGCTGATGATCTTTGCGCGCAGTCGCTTTCCCCGGCTCGACCTGACCTGCATCCGTCCCGACGCGAACTGCGCGACGGCCGAGGGCACGGCACCGATGCTCGTCGAGAAGACATTCATCTGCCCGACCGCCGATCTTTCCGGCGGCTATGACGGCTGGTTCGCCACACGCAGCCCCGGCTTCCAGCGCGAGCTTGGCCTTGTCGTGCGCCGCGCGGCGCGCAACGGCCTTGTCGTGCGCCGGCTTGATCCCGAGCGCGACACGGCGGTCGACCCGGGCATCTTCTTCGTCGACATGCAGCGCGCGCGCTTCGGCGAGCGCAGCCTGTTCCTGCGCGATCCGGCGGCACGGGCCTTTGCGACCGCGATGCTCCCGGCGCTGTGGCGCGAAGGCAGTGTACCGCTGTTCGGGCTGTGGGCCGGGGAGCGGCTGATCGGACTGGACATCTGCATGCTGGGTGCCGACAGCCTCGGCAACTGGAACGCCGGGTTCGTCGCGGACTTCGCGACTTTCTCTCCCGGCATGCTGATGGCGAATGCCGCGGTGCGCGAGGCGTGCGCGCTTGGCCTGGCCGAGTTCGACTATCTTCGCGGCGTGGAGACCTACAAGCTGCGCTGGTGCTCCGGGCAGCGCGAGATCGGCCGGCTACCATGACTGACCCGCTCCCCGGCGACCCGTGGTCGATCGGCCTCTATGCCGGGCCCGATCCGCTTCATCTCGCACCGCCCGCCGGCATCGCCAATCCGATCATGACGCGCGAGCAGGTGACCGATGTGCCGGCGGCCTTTGTCGCCGACCCGTTCCTCCTGCCCTGGCGGGACGAATGGCATTTGTTCTTCGAAGTGCTGAACCATGGCCGGCAGACGGGCGAGATCGGCTGGGCAAGCAGCGCGGATATGACTGCCTGGTCCTATCGCGGGATCGTGCTGAGCGAGCCGTTCCATCTGTCTTACCCTTATGTGTTCGAACATGAGGGCGAGGTCTTCATGGTTCCGGAGACGCTCGATGCCAACGCTGTCCGGCTTTACCGCGCCGATCCGTTTCCAACGCGCTGGGTTCCGGTCGCCGACCTTATTTCGGGTCGGCTGGCCGATCCCACCCTGTTCAGGTTCGAGGGGCGGTGGTGGATGTTCGCCTGTCCGGCGCCGTCCACGCATGACGCGCTCGCGCTATTTTATGCCGATTCACTCCATGGCCCCTGGCGCGAACATCCGGCCAGTCCGCTGAAGACCGAAGACAAGAGCAGGTCGCGGCCCGGTGGGCGGGTGGTGGTATGGGACGGTCGCCTGTACCGCTTCGCGCAGGATTGCGGGCCGCGCTATGGCAGCGGCGTGCGGGCTTTCGAGATAACGCGCCTGACGCCCGATCTCTATGCCGAGCGCGAATCCGCCGAAAGCCCGATCCTCGGCCCGGCGGGTGAAGGGTGGAACGGCAAGGGCATGCACCATGTGGATGCATGGCTGATCGCGCCGGATCGATGGATCGCCGCCGTGGATGGCATTCGGATCAAGTGATCCCGGGTCCGTACCGCATCGGCCAAGAGTTTCCTCCTCCGATGTAGCCATTCTGGCCTCTTCTTCGATTGCTGCCCGTCGGGCCCCATTATAGGCTGTGGCAATATAGAGATTTGCAGAATTTAAAGCTGCTTGCCGATCTCTCTGAAATGGGGCCGCTATGAAGAAACTTACTTTGCTGCTGTGCGCAGGCTCGCTGGTGGCTGCCGCCGCCGTGGCGCAAACCTCTTCGTCTTCTTCTTCCGCCGTACCGCTGGCGCCGCCATTCGGGCCAGTCGTCGGGCCGGGACGGACGGTGCAGACAGCGGATATGACCAACACCAATCCGCTGATCCCCAGCGACATCTATCGCAACAGCTCTGTCGCGCATCAGGATCTGGCGACCTTTGCCTGGCTCGAGTTCATCTCGGCCGTATCACCCAACAAATCGGGCATGCGCGGCGTGCCTGGCGGCAGTTTTGCGGCCTCGGGCACCGGTGCCAATAAGGGCCCGCTGGTCTGGGAGACCTATCAGCATCGGACCGAATTGTTTCCGTGCAATGCCACCAGTTCTTCGACCGGGCCGGTGACGTCGCCGATACCGCCACAGCCCTGGGGTGCGGCTCCCAAATATGTCACGACCGCCGCGAGTAACAACCTGTGTAGCACCATCACGGTGCCGGGCGGCGGGCCAGTGCCGTTCAACAACCTCGATGAAGCGAACCAGATCGGACAGAACATCCTGTTCTATCCGGCCCAGCCGGGAAATCCGCAACCGGCCACCGATGCCCAGATATTGTTCGAGGCGAAGGTGAACCAGTATGAATCCAATTATGTGACGCAGAATTACAAGAGCTTCATTCCGCAGTTCAAACCGTTCCGCCTCTTCCCGGTGGTCAATCTTCCGACCACGACCGTCGAGGTGAAGGCCGCCTGGCGCCCGGTATCGTCGATCCCGGCCAACCAGCGCTATCGCTATCACATCGCGAACGTGCTCACTTATTCCGGCACCGACACCGCGCCCGTTACCAATGTCGTGCCCTATGCGCTCATCGCGCTTCACATCATCCACAAGACCCCCAACTATCCCGCCTTCATCTTCGCGACGTTCGAACAGGTGGACGACTTCAAGAACCAGGTCACCGGGCAACCGTCGGGCGTCTATTATGTCCCGTCCTACAATTCGGTCGGGTATACGACGCCGGCGACCACGACCTTTCCGCCTACCGGTCAGGTGGTGCCCAACCCGAATATCGGCTTCAACCCAGCTCAGCCGACGGCGAAACCTTATGGTGTGAATGGCAGCGTGAGCTTGCCCCAGGGCAATACGAGCACCTTCCCCGGGGCGAAGCCCGTGCCTGGCGGGGTCGCCATCCCGGTCACCTCACCGGTCCCGACCGTACCGGAAGTCGCCTCGGTGAACGCCCAGGCGCTCGCCGCGATGAAGGGAATTCCCGGTTTCAACCAGAATTTCACCTGGCAATATTACAAGCTCACCGGCGTCCAGGCGGTCCCGACGAACAATGAAAGCACCCGGGATTTCTATCTCGCCAACATCGTCGTCGAAAGCAGCCAGCCGGGCATTCAGCTGTTCCGGGGCTTCCCGCCGATTACGAACGGTGTGCTCACCAATATCCGCAATCAGGTCAACGTCATCGACTATCATAGCGGGGGGTCGCTCACGTCGAGCGGTGGTTGCCAGGGGTGCCATGGTGTCGCGCAGACTCAGAACGGGTTCGACTTCAGCTTCCTGTTCTTCGGCGTGAACGGTGGCGGCTTTACGCCCGAGACGGCCGGACTGCCGCCGCCTCAAGTTTCGGCGGTTCGGTTGGCCAGAAAGAAGTACTTCCAGTAATAGCTGTCGAACCAACGAGAGGGGGCGGTCGACGAATGGCCGCTCCCATCGTGGTTGGCGCCACGCATCCAAAGCGGGCAGCCCGCCGACCGGGGCGCCCTGCTTTCCACGCCGCCAAGGGCAGAAGATCGCCATAGCCGATCGCGGTTGGCCCTGCCGGTCCTGCAGGACAGCTTTTACCATATCGGCGGACATCGCGATTTTCGACGCGAGCGATTGCGCGAGACCGTGCAGCCCATATTGTGGCAACGGCGCGTTGGCCGCATGTTTCCTGTTCCGTTTCACGGGCAGGCTTGCGGATGCGCGACGGAGATTCACGTGTTTGCAGTTGCTACGGCGCTTGCCGTCCTCGTCATGATGCCCTTGCCAGCCCAGGCCGCGGATCGGGCGGAGAGGCCACGTCATGATTCCGGCAGGGTGGTGTGCCGCAGGTCGGTGGAAACCGGTTCCATCCTGAAGCAGCGCATCCTCTGCAAGACGCAAGCTTCCTGGAATAGCTCGGGCGTGGAGCGGCGTGCAGAGGATGATTATTCATACGAAGAGGCGTTGCAGGCCGGCCAGTTGGCGCCCGATCAGAGCATCTCCATCGGCACGGCGAATTGGGAGAAGCTGTCCGCCCTGAAGCTTCATGGTCGCCTCCCTTATGTCCAGCTTGTCCTCGCCGTGGAAGATCTGCTGAAGAAGGGCGAGTGCAAGTTTGCCGGCCAGACCGAAAAGGCTTTCGATATCGAGGCGCGCTTTGCCGTGCGCGTCGCGCCGGGCGGCCGCGCCACTCAGGTTGTCGTATCGGACACAGGATGCACCGCGCTCAACACGCTGGTGGGGCTGACCATATTCGCGCGCTCGAAACGCGGCGATATCGAGCCGGAGGCGGAAGGCGCACGCTGGTTCGCCGGCGCGATGAATTTCACCCTGCGATGAACCTGCCACGCGTTCGCTTGCCAACGCATGATCCCGGTCCCCAAGATCCGTGCCCGGTCCGCGGAGCGGCGATCTCGTCCGGCACACCGGCGAGGAGTTCCTCTACGTCCTCAGCGGGAAGATCGTTGGCGCACACCGAATTCTACGATCCGGTCACATTGGGCCCGGGAGAGGCATTGTATATCGATTCAAGCATGGGCCATGCGTGTCTCGTAGTGGAGGATTGCGATGAGGCGGAGGTACTGGCGGTGATGTCGAGCGCTGAAGAGGAATTGATGGAATCATTGCTGACCCTGCATGAGGAGCCGCGCCAGGGCGCCACCGCCGCGAGCGATGGCGGCGATGCGCCGGGCGTACCGCGTCGTGTCAGGAAGAGCCGTTGAGGCGCTCTCTGCTGCTGCTGTCCGCGGTCGCGATGCTCGCGGCGCCGACGGCATCGCCGGCACAGGATTACAATGCCCGCGTCGCACGCATCCTGAAGGCGACGCCGTTGATCGACGGGCACAATGACTGGCCGGAGGCCCTGCGTGAACGCGAGGGCGATGCGCGCTGGACTGCGGATCTGACGGATCTGTCGGGGCGCCCCGTCCGCTACAACACTGACATCTTGCGGCTGCGCAAGGGCCTTGTCGGTGGCCAGTTCTGGTCGGTCTGGGTATCGTCCGCGCTCGAGGGCAAGGAGCAGGTCGAGCAGACGCTGGAACAGATCGACCTCGTGAAGTCGATCGCCGCGCGCTATCCCCAGACCTTCGCCATGGTCCGGACCGCCGACGATGTCGTCCGTGCTCATGCCGCAGGCCGGATCGCATGCCTGATCGGCGTCGAGGGAGGGGGACAGATCGATAACAATCTGTCGGTATTGCGCAGCTATGCAGCCCTCGGTGCCGGTTATCTGACGCTCACCCATTCGCGCACGATCGAGTGGGCGGATTCGGCGACGGACGATCCCAGGCATGATGGCCTGACCGACTTTGGCCGGTCGATCGTGCTCGAGCTCAACCGGCTCGGCATGCTCGTCGATCTCAGCCATGTCAGCGAGGCGACGATGCGCGACGCGCTCGCCCTGTCAAAGGCGCCGATCATCTTCTCGCATTCGAGCGCGCGGGCGATCGACGATCATCCGCGCAACGTGCCGGACGCGGTTCTCAAGCTGGTCGGCGCGAATGGTGGCGTCGTGATGGTCAATTATGCGCCGGCCTATGTGTCGGACGCCTATCGCCGCTGGTCGGCGGACTCGGTGGCCGAAAAAAGCCGGCTGAATTCGCCGCCGTTCGGCGGGCTCGACATCGGGCAACCCGAAAAGGCGAAGGCCGATTATGCGCTTTGGCTCAAGGACCACCCCGCGCCGCGCGTGACCTTGTCGGAAGTGGCGGATCACATCGTGCACATCGCTAGGGTGGCCGGTGTCGACCATGTCGGGCTAGGTTCCGATTTCGACGGCGTCGGCGATGCGCTCCCGGTCGGTCTCGAGGACGTCGCGACCTATCCGGCACTGCTCGCGGAATTGATGCGCCGGGGCTGGAGCGACGCCGATATCGCCAAGGTCGCCGGCGAAAATGTCCTGAGAGTAATGCGGGCGGCGGAGCGCGTTAAGCAAGACATGGCGCACTGAATTGAGATTTTCAGGATGCGAACCAGGGCATAAACCTCGCCTGGATCGAGTCCCGAAATATCGGCGAATCACCGTCCGAGCGTGACCTTCCGCTCTTCTGCGTCACCGTTCGGCGAGCGCGACGGGCGTCGCAGTAAGGCGCCCATATTAGAGCGGCGAGCGTTAAATCTGATCCGTTCGTCCTGAGTAGGGATCGAGGTGCCGAAGGCGTATCGAGAGCCCGTATCGAAGGACAGGTTGTCGCGCGGAACCTGTCCTTCGATACGCCCTCTCGATACGCCGCTGCGCGGCACCTCGATGGCTACTCAGGACGAACGGGTGGTGGTGGCTCTGATTTAATGCAAGCTACTCTAGCGGTCAGGTCAGGACGCGTAGAGAGTGAGAGTCTGCGCCGCGATGGCGACCTGCGTGCGGTTGCTGACATTGAGCTTGCGCATCAGCGCCGTCATGTGCGCCTTGACCGTTGCTTCCGCGATCCCCAGCTCGAACGCGATCTGCTTGTTGAGCTGACCCGAACGGACGCCTCGCATCACCTTGACCTGAGTCGGCGTGAGCCGCACCGGTGCGCCGATGCCATCCATCGCGCATGGCATCACACCCGCGCCGATCTGATGAGCTTGTTGGCGATTCCCCGTCATATCATCCTCGCTCCTTTGGCTCTTCGGCCTGCCGTGTCGCGCATCCGCACCGTCGCGCAACCCCTGTCCGGGTTCCTGTTTACGCGGAATCAGTTGGACAGCTTTATTTATGTTCTTGAAACGTACGGTGGATCAAGTCTTTTTTCGTTGCTACGACGCGGAAACCTGTCCTACAGATATGATATAGGGATCCGGAGGTGAAAACGCCGCCGGGATAGGAGGGGCGATGTCCGTAGCGATTGAAAGTCGCGTGCCACGGCTGGAGCGGTGCTGGTGACCGGTGCCGATATCAGGCTGGTGATGGCCGCCATCGCCGGCATCACCCTTGCGATCCTGTTGATCGTTCGCGGGCGTCTCCACCCGTTCATCGGACTGTTGTGCGGCGCCTTCGCGGTCGGCCTGCTGGCCGGCCTGCCGCTCGCCGATACGGCCAAGGCCGTGCAGAAGGGAGTCGGCGATATCGTCGGCGGCACCGGGCTGGTGGTCGCGCTGGGCCTGTCGCTCGGCGCCATGCTGCATTTGTCGGGGGCTGCGGCGTCGCTCGCCACCGGCGCGCTGCGCCTGACCGGGCCCAAGGCAGCGCCTTGGGCAACGCTCGGCATCGCCATCATCATCGGGCTTCCGCTCTTCTTCGAAACCGGGCTGGTGCTGTTGTTGCCGATCGTGGTGGCGGCGGCGAAAGCGATGCCCGACGATGGCGACCGGGATGCCGCCAAGCTGCGGCTGATCATGCCCGCGCTGGCCGGCCTGGGCGTGGTCCATGCGTTGGTACCGCCGCATCCGGGTCCGTTGCTCGCAGTCGAGGCGCTCGGGGCCAGCCTTGGCCTCACCATGCTTTACGGCATCATCATCGCGATCCCGATCGCCATTCTCGCCGGCCCGGTGCTCGCCAGGTTTACGACGCGGGGCGTGAAGTTGGTCGAACCGGTCCTCAGCGATCATTCCCTGGACCTCACGCCCCCGCCACGCGCGGTGTCGCTGTTCATCGTGCTGCTGCCGATCGTGCTGATCGCGGCGGGCGAGCTCGGCAAGCTGGTGCCGGGGCTCAAGGACGCCGTCTGGCTGGCCGCCGCCAGCAACCCGGTGCTGGCGCTGCTCGTCACCAATCTCATCGCGCTGCCCCTGTTGTTCGGGCGCCGGCTCAGTGAGGCGGCGATCCAGGATGCCGTGTGGTTTGAGACGATGGGCGCGGCGGGGGCGATCCTGCTGGCGATCGGTGCCGGCGGTGCGCTGAAGCAGGTGCTGGTCACTGCCGGCCTGTCCGACCTGCTCGCGCGGGTGGTGATGATGTATGCGATCTCGCCCTTGCTGCTCGGCTGGCTGGTTGCGGTCGGCATCCGGCTCGCCGCCGGGTCAGCGACGGTCGCGACGATCACGGCGGTCGGGGTCATGCCAGGCGTCGTCGCCGCGTCGGGCGTGTCGCCCGAACTCGTGGTGCTGGCGATCGGCGCCGGCTCGGTGTTCTTCAGCCATGTCAACGATCCGGGCTTCTGGCTGGTGAAGGGCTATGTCGGCACCAGTACGGCCGACACCTTCCGTACCTGGTCGATGCTGGAGACGGTCATCTCGGTGGCCGGGCTCGCCGCGGTCGTGGCGCTCAGCTACGTCATATGACTGGCGGCGGCGCCCGCATCGGCAAGGACGGCCCGGTGGTGCGGGAAGGGACGCTGGCGGGGCGCGCCTATACCGGCATCGTTCAGATCATCAACGATGAGGGCCTGGTGACCGGCGACCGGCTCCCATCCGAGGCGCGGCTTGCCGAAGTCTTCGGCATGTCGCGCTCGATCGTGCGCGAGGCACTGGTCCGGCTCGCCGCCGACGGCATCACCGAGGCGCGGCGCGGCGCGGGCTCCTATGTGAAGCGCCGTCCATCGGAACGGCTCGGCTCGCACATGCCGATGCACGGCCTGGCGGCGACGCTCGGCACCTATGAAGTGCGTTTCGTGCTCGAGGCCGAAGCCGCCCGGCTTGCCGCGCAGCGACGCTCGCACCAGCAGATGGAGGCGATCGACGCGGCGCTTGAGGGGTTGCGCCGAGCGCTGTTGTCCAGCGACCCGGCCCATACCGAGGACTGGGTGCTGCACCGGACCATCGCGGAGGCGACCGGCAACAGCGCCTTTGCCGACACGCTCGATCGCCTCCAGGAAGACGTGATGCTGATCCTGCGCGCCGGGGTCGATATCTCGCGTTCGCGTCCACCCGACGTGATCGCCACGATGATGGAAGAACATGACGCGATCGTCGATGCGATCCGCGCCCAGGATGCCGATGGCGCCGCACTGGCGATGCGCTGGCATCTGTCGCAGGGCCGCAAGCGGCTGATGCCGGAAACCTAGAGCAGCGCGTGCCTAATTCGCTCCGTTCGTCCTGAGTAGGGATCGAGTAGCCGAAGGCGTATCGAGAGCCCGTATCGAAGGACAGGTTATCGCGCGGAACCTGTCCTTCGATACGCCATCTCGATACGCCGCTACGCGGCTACTCGATGGCTACTCAGGACGAACGGGTGGCTCCGATTTAATGCAAGCTACTCTAACGCGCTGTGGAGAGGATGCCGGCCTGTGCCCAGGCGAGGACCTCCCGGCTGAGATTCTCGATCGGCGCATAGCAATGCAGGATCAGTGCGCGCTCGTCGGGCATAGGCCGCTCCAGCGCGGCAAACTGGCTGTCGAGCAGGCTGGTCGGCATGTAATGGCTCTTTCGCGCGGCCAGCCGCGCGGCGATTTCGTCCCGCTCGCCGTCGAGCAATACCCATAGCAACGGTACGCCCGCCGCGCGTTCGAGCCGCTCGCGATAGCGTCGCTTGAGTGCGGAACAGGCGGCGACGGCGATTCCATGTTCATGTACCGCCGATCCGATCGCGGCGCCCAGCCGGTCGAGCCATGGCCAGCGGTCGGCATCGTCGAGGGGTTGCCCGGCCCGCATCTTGGCGACGCTCGCCTCGGCATGGAAATCGTCGCCTTCGAGGGCGGGGCAGGACAGAGACGCGCCGAGATGTGCGATCAGGGTCGACTTCCCGCAACCGCTCACGCCCATCGCGATGATCGCGCAGGGGGGCAATCCAGTCATGTTACCCTGTGCCTTCACCTCGCGTCCTCAGCTTTCGTCACCGTTCGCGCGAATTCGAGCGACGCATCCAGGGCGACCTTATTGGGCACGTGGCGGTTTTGACTATTGCGACCTTTGTCGCGGTCGCAGACATGGCTGCGACCGCGTACCCTGCGCGCTAACCGCGAAAATGCGGGTTTGTCGCGAAAGGTGAAGACGCATGAAGGCGAGCATGATCGCGCGGTGTTTGATTGTCGCGGCGATGCCGATCGGTGCGGTCGCCGGCGCGCAGCAGCCCGCGGTTTCGGCCTTCTCCGTCGCCCCGAACGATCCCGCTGCGGTCACCGTCAAGGCGCGGGGCGACGGCCTGGCTGACGATACCGCCGCGATCCAGGCGGCGATCGATGCGGCGGCTGCGCGTCCCGGCGGCGGCATCGTGTTTCTGCCCTCGGGACGTCATCGGCTCACCCGCACCCTCTATATGTGGCCCGGCGTGCGCCTGTTCGGCGTGGGCAGGACTCGCCCGGTGCTCCTGCTCGCCGCGGCGACGCCCGGCTTCCAGCGCGGCGTCGGCAGCATGGTCTTCTTCACCGGCAACCAGCCGAGCGGCACCGCGCCGGGGCCGGCCGGCGTACCGCTGCGCGGCAAGGTACCGGTGCCGCCGCCGACCAGCGTGCCGTTCGATCCGGACATTGCGGACGCCAATTCGGGCACTTTCTATTCGGCGATGGCCAATGTGAATTTCGAGATCGGCAATGGCAATCCGGCGGCGACGGCGGTGCGCTTCCACACCGCGCAGCACACCTATCTCAGCCATATCGACTTCCATCTAGGCTCGGCGCTCGCCGGCATCTACCAGGTCGGCAATCTCGGCATGGACTTGCGATTTTATGGCGGGCGCTATGGCATCCTGGCCGAGAAGACCTCGCCCGCCTGGCAGTACACGTTGCTGGATTCCGTGTTCGACGGCCAGCGCGATGCCGCGATCCGCGAGCATGAGGCCGGGCTGACCTTGGTGAATACCGTGCTCCGCAACGTACCCGTCGGGATCGAGATCGACCGCGGCTATGGCGACTGGTTGTGGGGCAAGGACGTCCGCTTCGAGAATGTCTCGCGAGCCGGGATCATCATCAGCAACGAAGGCAATGCCTATACCCAGATCGGGTTCGACAATGCCGTGGCCAGCGGCACGCCGGTGTTCGCCCGGTTCCGTGAGAGCGGCAAGACGGTCGCGGGGCCGGCGCCGCGTTACCGGGTCAAGGAGTTCACTTATGGGCTGACCCTGGCGGCGCTCGGCCAGGCGGGCAGCTTTGCGACACGCATGGATGCCGCCCCGCTGTCATCGCTGCCGCGCCGCCGCGATCCGGCGATCCGCGCGTTCCCCGGTACCGCTGGGTGGTCCAATGTCCACGATCTCGGTGCGAAGGGTGACAATGCAACTGACGATACCGCCGCGCTCCAGCGCGCGATCGACACCCATCAGATTCTCTATTTCCCCTCGGGCTTCTACCGCGTCACCGATACGCTGAAGCTGCGCCCCGACAGCGTGCTGATCGGCCTGCATCCCAGCCTGACCCAGATCGTGCTGGCCGACGACACGCCCGCCTATCGCGGGGTCGGCCCGGCCAGGGCGTTGATGGAAAGCGCCAAAGGCGGCGACGCGATCGTCTCGGGTCTCGGCCTCGCCACCGGCGGCATCAACCCGCGCGCGACGGCGCTGCTGTGGCGCGCGGGCGAAAAGTCGCTGGTCGACGACGTCAAGTTCCAGGGCGGGCACGGCACCAATCTCGCCGATGGCAGCCGCTTCGATCCCTATAACGCCAACCACACATCGGATGCCGACCCGAAGAAGCGCTGGGACGCGCAATATTCCAGCCTGTGGGTGACGGATGGCGGTGGCGGCACTTTCAACGGCCTGTGGACGCCGAACACCTATGCCCAGTCCGGGCTTCATGTGTCGGATACGGCGACGCCCGGCTATGTCTATCAGATGTCAGCCGAGCATCATGTGCGCGCCGAGATCGTGCTTGACGGCGTGCGCAACTGGGAATTCCTGGCGCCGCAGACCGAGGAAGAGGCGGGCGAGGGGCGCAATACGGTCGCGCTGGAGGTGCGCAATTCGCGCGACATCCTGTTCGCCAATTTCCATGGCTACCGCGTCACCCGTTCGCTCCAGCCGGCACCGGCGGCGGTCAAGCTTTACGGCTCGACCGGCATCCGTTTCCGCAATGTCCATGTCAATGCGGAGAGCGGCTTTTCGACCTGCGACGCCAATGGTTGCGGCACCTATCTGCGCGCGAGCAAATACCCTTATGCGAATGCGATCCAGGACCTGACGCGCGGTACGGAGGTGCGCGAGCGCGAGTTCGCGGTGCTGGACGTGACTGACGCGGCGCCCGTTGCCGCAGTGCCGCCGCTCGTGCCGGTGACGCGGCTCGCCGGTGACTTTTACGCGCTTGGCGGCGGCGCGGTGGATTCGGCCGGCAAACTCTATTTCGTCGACCGGCAGTTCCACCGCATCCATGGCTGGTCGGACAGGGAGGGACTTTCGATCGTCGCCGATGCCCCGGTCGATCCTATAAACCTCGCGGTCGATCGGTCGGGCAATCTGATGATATTGTCCTCAGACGGCCCCGAGGCGACCGTTTACAGCATCAAACCCGGCGAGGCCCAGGCAGTGCGGGTGATCGCCCCGACGCCCGCCGGCGACCGGTCGGGCGCCCGGATCGCGCTGCCCGGCAGTTTCTGGAACAATGGCGAGTTCCGCGATCAATATGATCCCGCGACCGACCATTTCACCACGCTGGCCGAGATGTTCGCGCGCGACATGGCGACACCGAAGGCTCGCGACTATGTCTCGCCCGATGGCAGCCTGGTCCTGCCGGCCTATCGTGTGTGGCAGCAGGGGCCGGCCAATCATCTGGGCTGGCGCTTCTCCGATACACTCGACACCTATGGCTGGGTCACCGGCAAGATCGGCGAGCGGGTCTATGTCGCCAATGGTTCGGAGGACCGGACCTATTCGGGCCTGCTCGGCCCGCGCGGCGCGGTGACCGATCTCAAGCCCTTCGCGCCGCGCGGCGGGGAGAGCGTGGCGGCGGGGCCGGACGGCCGCGTCTATGTCGCGAACGGCCAGATATTCATCTATGGTGCCGATGGCGGCGAACTGGGGCGGATCGACGTGCCCGAGCGGCCGCTGCAGCTGCTGTTCGGTGGCCCGGACGGGCGCACGCTGTTCATCCTCACGCATCATGCACTGTATTCCGCGCGGCCGTGAACGCTCCCATCGGGGCGATGCTATGCGACCATGGTCGTAGATGATGGGCGGATCGTGATCCGGTAAGTGTATCTCACAAGTACGCGATTCGTCAGCCAAGGCGGCGCGTCCAAGAATGACAAACAGGGGATGGATGATGGGAAAAAATTCGTTTGACCGCCGCGCTCTGACGGGCCTTCGTGGTACCGTTACCAGCCTTGCCGCACTCGCTGCCGGCCTCGCGTTCGCCCCTGCATCCGCCCAAACCGCACCCGCTCAGCTCGAGGCAGCCACGCCGGCGCCGTTGCAGTCGGCGCCAGAGGCGGAAAAGCCGGAGGGCGATATCATCGTCACCGGCAGCCGCATCATGTCGAGCGGCTTCAATGCGCCGACGCCGACGACCGTCATCAACGAGGAGTCGATCGCCCGCAACGCGCAGCCGAACATCTTCAACACCATCGCCCAGCTGCCGTCGCTGCAGGGGTCGACCGGTGCGGCCACGGGCACGTTCAGCACGTCGAGCGGCCAGCAGGGCCTGAGCTCCTTCTCGCTGCGCGGCCTCGGTACGATCCGCACGCTGACCCTGCTTGATGGCCAGCGTGTCGTCGGCGCGAACGTGACCGGCGTTCCCGACATTAGCATGTTCCCGCAGCTGCTGGTGAAGCGGGTCGACGTGGTGAACGGCGGCGCATCCGCATCCTATGGGTCGGACGCAGTCGGCGGCGTGGTCAACTTCATCACCGACACGCGCTTCACGGGTTTCAAGGCGAACGTCCAGGGCGGCATCACCAATTACGGTGATGACGAGCAGGCGCTGGTCCAGGCGGCCTGGGGCACGGCGCTGTTGGACAACCGGCTGCACCTGATCGTAAGCGGCGAATTCGACCATGAAGACGGTGTCGGCCCGGGCGATTTCGGCACGGACCTTGCGGGCGGGCGCGACTGGTATCGCGCGACCACGCTGGTCGATACAGGACAGGCCAATAACGGCCTGCCGCGGTTCAATTATCGCGATTATGCGCAGCCCTATCAGTATGCGCGGTACGGCCTGATCAACAACGGCCCGCTGCAGGGAATCGCGTTCGATCAGAACGGCGCGCCGTATAATTTCAACTACGGGTCGGGTGGCAAGCCGACGGGCACCGGCACTGTTACGGGCTGCTACCCCGGCAATGGCTTCTGCGTCGGCGGCGACCTGTCCGGTGCGCCCGGCTCCGGCGCGTCGCTGAAGTCGGCGCTGGAGCGCCTCAACGGCTTTGGCCGGATCGGCTTCGACTTCGCTGAAAACAACGAAGCCTATCTGACTGTCAACGTTGCAAAGGTGACGACCAGCAATCAGCCGAGCCCAGGCTATAATCGACAGAATCTGGCGGACGTCCAATGCTCAAACGCGTTCCTGCCGCAGCTGGTAAAGGATCGGTGCGTCACCGCCGGCATCACCAAGTTCAACTTCGGCTCGAGCAACGGCTATTTCCCGGATCCCAAGGTCTTCACCGATCGGCGTCAATATCGCTTCGTCGGTGGCCTGAAGGGAGCGTTCGACCTGGGCGGTTCCGACTGGAAATATGATGCCTATTACGAGCACGGCACGACCATTTCCGACATCAAAGTTCACGACATCGTCATTCAGAACCGTTACGTCGCCGCGGCCAATGCCATCACGCTGAACGGCGCCATCGTATGCGCCGACGCGGGTGCGCGAGCCGCCGGTTGTCAGCCGATCAATATCTTTGGCGGTGTCCCGTCGTCGGCCGCGCTTGCCTATATCACGCCGGCCAACGGGCCGTTCCAGCATACCAAGCTGACTCAGGATGTCGTCAGCCTCAACTTCTCGGGCCAGCCGCTCGATCTGTGGGCAGGCCCGCTATCGGTCGCGTTCGGTGGCGAATATCGGCACGAATTCTATCGTGTGAACGCCGATCCTTATGGTGCCGGCGTTTCGAGCATCAGCCCGAGCAGTGCTGCCTATCCGGCGGATCCGCTGCTCAATGCTTCCCAGGGGAGCAACTGGGCGGCCGGCAATTACAAGAATGGCAGCGGCAAATATGATGTCTATGAAGGGTTCCTCGAACTCGACGTGCCGTTGTTCGATGGCGACGGGATCGGCAAGGCGAACCTGAACGGCGCCGGTCGAGTCACGCATTACAGCACGTCGGGCACGGTTTGGGCATGGAAGATCGGCGGCACCTGGGAAACCCCGCTCGACGGCATCCGGCTGCGGGCCGTGACGTCGCGCGACGTGCGCGCGCCAAACCTGTCGGAGCTGTTCGCCGCGCCTACCGTCACGACGCAGCCAAGCTTCACCAATCCGTTCGGCCCACCGGTGCAGGCGTTCCAGAACACAGTTGGTAATCCCGACCTGAAACCGGAAATCGCACGCAACACCGAACTCGGCATCGTTCTGTCGCGTCCGTCCTGGCTCCCGGGCTTGAGCCTGTCGTTCGACTATTACAACATCGAGCTGAAGGGCGTGATCTCGACCTTGTCGGCAGCGCAGATCGTGCAATTCTGCGCCGATGGTCTCAAGAGCTTTTGCAGCGCCTTCAAACTGGACAATGCGAACCAGGCCGACAACTTCATCAACGTCAAGCCGTTCAATCTCGCTTCCTGGAAGACCAGCGGGTTCGATATCGAGGCGAGCTATCAGTGGCAGCAGCCGCTTGGCCTGCCGGGCAACTTCACCATCCGCGCCCTTGGAACGCATATCCGTGAGTTCCTGGTCGATGCCGGCATCGCCGGCGTCGACGTGGTCGACCAGGCCGGCGCCAACACCGGCAACACGCCCCATTGGAAGTGGCTGGCGACGCAGAGCTACAGCAACGACCGGTTCAGCCTCCTCGTTCAGGAGCGTTGGTTCAGCAATGGCGTGTTCGGCAATCAATATGTCGTGTGCACCACCGGCTGCCCGGCCTCGACCGCCAATCATCCGACGATCGACTTCAACAAGATGAAGGGCGCCTTCTATCTCGACCTCGGCGGCTCGGTGAAGATCACCCAGGGGATCGAAACCTTCTTCAAGGTCGACAATATCTTCGACCATTATCCCGCACCGTCGCCGCAGACCAATACCGGCCTCGACGTGAACCCGGCGCTCTACGACACGCTGGGCCGCGTGTATCGCGTCGGCGTCCGCGCAAAGTTCTGATTGCCGGAATAACCGACCGTGCGTGCCCCGGCGGGGCACGCACGGTCGGCAATGATGCGAGGACCGTCTAAACGAGGCGGCGCTTGATCGACTGCTTCGCTTCGCGTGAAAAGATGGATGTGCCGTTGTTGAAGGCCTCGATCGATTCGACGACGTCGAACGTCGCCGCTGTCGACCTCACCTCGAAGGCAATTCGGAGCTCGCAATTCCAGCCTTCACGGCGATAGCGGCTGATGCGGTTGCCCGACCAGACCCCGCTATTGGGATCGCCCGTCATGATCGACGCAACCGTGTTCGGGCCATAGCCCGAGAGCTCGGTTCCGTTGGCGCAGGTTCGTTTCTTGTCGGGCCAGACGCCGGTCACGGTCAGGCGGCCCTGGTCGATCGTCGTGCTTACCACGACCTCGCCCTTGTCGGGCGGGATCGGCACGATCTGGATAGGCATGGCCGGTTCGGCGAGCGGCGGGGTTCGGATCGGCAGCTCCAGGCTGCTGGCGACCGGATCCAGCGTCAGCGTCGGGCCTTCGGGTGAGGGCCAGACGAGCGGCCATAGCCCTTCCGAGATGGCGAGCCGGAGGCGTTCCCCAGCCTTGAGCTGTTGCGCGACGAAGCCGAGTGCGATCTCCACATCGACGGCCTTGCCAGGCGTCAGCGGTCGGGGCGTGTCATGCCCGTCGCGATGGGTGAGGTTGAGCAGGCCATAGGCCAGTCGCCATGAGGTGCCGTCCGGCATAACCTTGCACAGCCGCACCGCAACCTGGGCGACCGGCTTGTCGGCCGCGACGCGCAGACGGACTTTCGGCACGCCGAGCAGTTCCACGTCAGCGGGCAGGGGCGCCATGTCATAGGTGATCGAAAGGGCATCGTCGGTACGCTGGTCGCCCGGCATTTCCGCCTGGCCGAACGGCACCCATTCGGGCGTCTTGAGCCCCACGGCATTGCTGGATTTGTGACGACGCGTCTTCGCCGGGCCGGGGCGCGGCGCGAGGCCGGTGTCGGTGAGATACAGGCGCTGCCGATGTACGGCCTTTGACGGCCACACTGGTTCAGCGGCCCAATGGCCGGGCATTTCGCCCGGGGCGGACTGGGCGGGCGTTGCGCTCGGGCAATAGAAGCGCAGCATCGGCTCATCCATGATGCCGGTACGTTCGCCGCGCAGCCAGTGCGACCACCAGCGGATTTCCTCATAGGCCCAGTCCAGCGCCGGGCCCGGGCCACCGACCCAGGCATAGGTATGGCCCCAAGGCCCGACCAGCGCCTTGCGCGGGCAGCTCAATCCTTCGAGCAGCCGCGGCACCGAATGGACATAGGCATCGGCCCAGCCACCGACGACATAGGTCGGGCATTTGATCGCGGCGTAATCGAAGTGGAGCGACCCATGCCGCCAATAGCCGTCTTCGTGCTGATGCTCAGTCCAGCGCGCGATGATCGGCGGAGATGCCTGGAGCCGTTCGCGCCACATCGATTCCCAGGCCGGGCCGGCGATGAGCGGATCGGGCGGCGCGGCCATGACACCCTTGAAATTGGCGCCCCATTTGAAGTTGGTCAGACCGAGGCAACCGCCGACATAATGCGCGTCGTCGGTATAGCGGCGATCCGAACAGGCCATCGGCATGATCGCCTTGAGCGCTGGTGGGTTGAGCATCGCCGTCTGCAGCGTCGAAAACCCGCCCCAGGAAATGCCTCGCATGCCGACGGCACCGTTCGACCAGGGCTGTCCGGCAAGCCAGGCGATGATCTGGGCGCCGTCATCCTGTTCGCTCGCCAGATATTCGTCGTGGAGGATGCCATCCGAATCGCCGGAGCCACGAATGTCGATCCGCGCGAAACCGATGCCGTAGCCGGCCAGCGTCTCGCCCCAATAATCGTCGGCGGCGCTATAGGCGTCGCGGGTTCGATAGGGGATATATTCGAGGACGACGGGGGCGGGTTTGGTATCGGCATCGGCGGGCAGCCAGATCCGGCCGCGGAGCGTCACGCCATCGCGCATCGGAATGCGCGCCGCGTCGATATGCTTGACCGTTCCCTTGGGTGGCAGCGCCCATGGCTTGGGCTCCGCCGCGCGGGCGAGGCTGCTGCGGCCCAGCGCAAGGCCGGTGAGCGAGGCGGCGAGAAACTCACGGCGCGAACCCGGCATTATCGTGCGCCCCCCGCGCTGGCCCGGCAAATGCCGTTGCGTGCCGGTAGTGCGTTCATGCCGTCCACCCCTTCCAATGCCTTTTTGCAATGCCGTCATAGATTTTAGAAAGCCCGGCCGGTAGACGATGCGCCTAGTCTTTCTGCCGTTGCGGCACTGCGGTGCCCGATGTCGATGTCGGGGATTCAGGCACTGCCCATGACTGGCGATCATCGCGACGCGGCGGCGGCCGTGAAACGGGCAAGAGACCTACTCGGCACCGATCCGGCTGCTGCGACGGACGCAGCGCGGCAGGTTTTGCTGGCGACGCCGCATTCGGTCGAGGCGCAGTTCGTGCTGGGGGCCGCCTTGCGTCGTAGTGGCGATCCCAGCGGTGCACTGAGGGTGCTGGCACCGCTGGCCGCCGCCCGGCCGGGCGCGTGGGGCCTGCAATATGAGCATGGCATGGCCCTCGCGGCGCTTGGCCAATGCGAGGCAGCCGCGGCGGGACTGGAGCGCGCCACCCGGGTCAACCCACAATCCTCGCTCGCATGGCATGCGCTAGGCGATCAACTCGCGATGCTTGGCCGGATCGACGCGGCGTCGGCGGCGCAAGCGCGACTGGTCCCCGGCAGCGCGAGCGACGCGGCGCTGGGCGAGGTGGCTATGGGATTGTTCGATGGGCGCGATCCCGCTGCCGCCGAGAAACTGCGCATTCGTTTCGGCCTGGATCTCAACGATCCGGCGGCGAGGCGGCTGCTTGCCGATGTCGCCGTGCGGCTCGGGTGCGACGAGGCTGCCGCAGCCTTGCTCGCGACCGCGCCCGATTATCCGCCGGCGCGCTATCATCGGGCCATCCTGCTCCACCGGCTCGAACGCAACCGGGAGGCGCTGGAGGAGATCGCGGAGTCCGGTATCACTGCCTTCCGGGCGTTGAAGGCAGCGATCCTGATGCAGCTCGGCCGGGAGCGCGAGGCAGTCGAGGAGTTCGCCGCAGCCATCGCGACCGCGCCGGAAGATGCGCGGTTGTGGCACGGCAAGGGGCATGCCTTGCGCGCGCTGGGCCAGCAGGCCGAGGCTGTAAGCGCCTATCGCCGCGCGATCGCGCTCGACCCGGCGTTCGGCGAACCCTGGTGGAGCCTGGCCAATCTCAAGACCTGGCGTTTCGAGCCGGGCGATATCGACCGCATGCTTGGGCTGCTGGCGGGCGGCGAGCTCAACGCCGACAGCGTCGCGCATGTTCATTTCGCGCTCGGCAAGGCGCGGGAGGATGAGGGGCGCTATGCCGACTCGTTCGACCATTATCGCCAGGCCAATGCCGCGCGGCGCGCGGTGACACCGCATGATGCGGACGGCCATGCAGCTTTTGTCAGGCGCACGATTGCGACCTTTCAACCGGACTTTTTCGCCAAGCGGGCGAATGTCGGGCTGGCGGCTGAAGACCCGATCTTCGTGCTCGGCATGCCGCGATCGGGATCGACCCTGGTCGAGCAGATCCTCGCCAGCCACAGCAAGGTCGAGGGCGCGTCGGAACTGCCGGACATTACCGCTCTGGCGCGACGGCTTTCGAACCTCGCGGCGCGCGACGGCGAGGCGTATCCAGCATCGCTGGCTGACCTGCCGCGCGATGCCTTTTCCGCGCTGGGTGACGAATATCTGGAACGGACGCGCGGACATCGCCCCCTCGAACGGGCGCATTTCGTCGACAAGTTTCCCGGCAATTTCCTGCATGTCGGGCTGATCCATCTGATCCTGCCCAAGGCGCGGATCATCGATATCCGGCGCCATCCGCTTGCCTGCTGCCTGTCGCTGTTCAAGCAGAATTTCGCGCGGGGCCAGGCCTATAGCTACGATCTGGGCGACCTTGGCCACTATTTCGTGGAATATGAGGCTCTGATGCGGCATTTCGATACGGTCCTGCCCGGTCGTGTGCTGCATCTTTCCTATGAGGCGATCGTCGAGGAGCCGGAGCGGGAGGTGCAACGCCTGCTCGACCATTGCGGCCTGGAGTTCGAAAATGGGTGCCTCAGTTTCTTCGAGACGGACCGGGCCGTCCGCACGCCGAGTTCGGAACAGGTGCGACAGCCGATCTTTCGCGACGGACTCGACCAGTGGCGGCGCTTCGAACCCTGGCTCGGCCCACTGGTCGAAACGCTGGGTCCGCTCGCCCATGACGGGATGACGCGGCGATGATGCCTATATTGGATGCCCCCATCCGATTATTTTGCTTCCCGCTCCAGCCGAATCAGGTGACCTTCACCATCAAATCGGGGGTCAGGCCCCAATAGTCGCAAGCTGGAGCACATGCATGCTCGACGCGGCGACGCAAAAGGCCTGATAGAGTATTTTCGTCAAAATGGGGGGCTAATGACAAAGTCACATGATAAATCGGTTCGCTTCGGCCGTCGTGCGCGGTTGCTGGCGGTCCTGATGGCGTCCGGCGCGAGCCTTGCCGCACTCACACCCGGCTTGGCCTTCGCTGCCGAGGATCCAGTCCCGGCAGCAGCGCCGCCGGTCCAGGAAGCACAGGCGGCACCGGAAAAGAGCGACGAGCTCGGTGACATCGTCGTCACGGCCAACCGGTCCGGCGCCGAATCGCTGCAGAAGGTCGCGATGGCCGTGTCGGTGGTGAACGTCGACCAGATCACCAAGGCCGGACAGGGCAATCTTTCCGATATCGCCAAGTTCACGCCGTCCCTGTCGATCACGGAGGGCGCGCCGGGCTATCAGAAATTCAACATGCGTGGTCTTTCGACCGGCGGCTATGCCTCGTCGGACACGTCCGATCGCTCGCTGGTCGCGGTGTATCTCGACGATACGCCGATCTCGGTGCAGGGGCAGACGCCCGACCTCAAGGTCTATGACCTGGAGCGCGTCGAAGTGCTGCGCGGCCCGCAGGGAACGCTGTACGGCGCGGGCTCGATGGCCGGCACCATCCGGTTCGTGACGGCCAAGCCGGATCTCAATACGATGTTCGGAACGGCGGAAGCTGGTGTCGCGACGACCCAGCACGGCGCCGAGAGCTATAATTTCCGCGGCATGGTCAACCTGCCGATCGTCTCCGACCAGCTTTCGGTGCGCGCGAATTTCTATGTCGGGCGCGACGGCGGCTATATCGACAATATCGGCACCTACAACAAGCAGAACGCGAACAGCAACAACACCTATCAGGGGCGTGTCGCGCTACGCTGGGTACCGACGCCCGAACTGACGGTCGATGCGAGCATCACCTATGAGCGCAGCATCGCGAAGGGCCTGAGCACCGGGCTGAGCGGGCTGGCCCCCTACAAGGTTTCGACCAACGGGCCCGAGGGTACCGACGATCGCTTCCGGCTCTACTCGCTCAGCGCGGACTATGATGTCGGCTTCGCCAGCCTTGTCATGACCGGCGCCTATACCGATCGCGCGATCGGCTTCGATGCGGAGCCCGGTCCGCAGATCGGCTATTTCTTCGAGGATTATGGCAGCGGCCTGCCGATCAGTTCGACGACCTATCCGCTGTTCAAGGCGCCGACCACATACGACCAGTCGATCACCAACAAGATTCCGGCCGAGCTGTATCAGATCGATCAGAAGCTCAAGGACTATATGGGCGAAATCCGCCTGGTTTCGAAGGACACCGGCCCAGTTAAATGGACCGTCGGCGCGTTCTATGAAAAGCAGACCCGCCATCTCCGCCAGGACATTCCGACGCCCGGTTTCGATACGCTGTCCTACATGAATTACTTCTACGGGCCGTTCAACACGCCGAACGGCAAATATGATTCCAAGCTGGTCGACGGGGCGTTCCAGTCGAACGACATCTTCTCCGGCCTGCAGGATGTCGATGAGCACCAGTTCGCGGCCTATGCCGACGGAACCTGGCACGCCACCGACAAGCTCGATCTGACCGCCGGCTTGCGCTATTTCAACTTCAAGGAGAAATATTACCTGTTCGAAGGCGGGGTGTATGGCGTGATCGACCATAAACCGTTGACGACCAATGCGACGCTCAAGTCGAACGGGGTCAATCCGCGCGGGAACATCTCCTACAAGGTCAATGACAATTTCATGGTCTATGGCGAGGTCGCCAAGGGCTTCCGTTATGGCGGCGGCAACCAGCCGGTGCCGCTCGGCTCGTCGGGCGTCGCGGGGCAGTGCACGCAGAACCTTGCCGCCTTCGGCTATTCCGCCGCGCCGCTCACCTTCGGCCCGGACAAATTATGGAACTACACGATCGGCCAGAAAGCCAAGCTGGCGGGTGGACGCGTGACCCTCAACACGAGCGCCTATTATATCAACTGGACGGACGTGCAGACGCGCCTTCGGCTCGATTGCTCCTATTTCTTCACTGACAACAAGGGCAAGATCACCAGCAAGGGTGTCGAGGTGGAGACGATGGTCAAGGCCAGCCCGGAGATCACGCTTGTCGGCAGCGCCTCGTACAACAGCTCCAAGGCCAAGGGCGATATCCCGACGGTCGGCGCGTTCGACGGCGACCAGACGCCCTATTACCCCGCCTGGACCGCAGCGGGATCGTTCTTCTACGACAAGGACGTCGGACCCGGCAGTGTCCATCTGCAGGCCAGCTATCAGTATCAGTCGCAGCAATATACGACGTTCAACAACTTCGCGACCAAGATCGTCGGCGGCGTGCTGACCAGGAACGGCCCAAGCTCGAGCTATGCCGTCATCCCGGAAACACATAACGTCAGCGCGGCGCTGACCTATGACATCGGGCAGTTCGAATTCGGCCTGTTCGGCAACAACCTGTTCAACGGCGTCAAGATCACCAACGTCGCCCGTGCCACTTATTACAAGGTCTACCAGGCCGGCGACCGGGTCACCTATGCCCGCCCGCGGACGATCGGTTTCCGGGCGAAAGTGAAGTTCTGAGGCTTCGCCGGAGATTAGGAGGGGCGGCCCGTGCCGCCCCTTTTTTGTCTGTGCCAGATGGAAATGGAGCAAGGCAGTTGGCGATTAATGTCACACCCCTATAGGATAACACTAAAAATCGCCTGAAATAATATAGTTACAAATCAATGCCTTAATCGGACATTTCAACAGGATTTTTGTTGGAGAGTGTGACATTAATCGTGCACCGGATCGCGGCGACTCAGTCCGAAACCGTGCCGCTTCAGCGATGGCGCCGATGCCATGCGGCGCTCTGGTTGCCGATCAGGCGGGCGAGATCGCCCTCGACGATCGCCATATCGACCACATGGAAGCCCCACTCGGGATAGTCGGTATCTCCGATCGCCACCGGGCCGATGACGGCGTCGGTCAGGTCGGTCGCAGCGCCGGGTTCGACATGGACCGACAGATAGGAAAAGCCGTTCCGGACGGTGCATTCGGCCGAGAGCAGGCCGGGGGTACGCACGAAGCGGGTCGGCACCGGCTTGCCCAGTGCGGACCAGATGGCGGGCTGTTCGAACTGCGCGACGCCGCCGCGCCACCAGGGAAAGCCGAGGATCGGATCGAGCGGCGCCTTGCCGCCCTCGAGCTTCGCCGGATTGGTGCATCCGGCCTCCAGTCCCGCGGCGGCGGTGCCGATCAGCGGTGCGCGGCCGAACAGGCCGTTCGTCGGCGGCGGATTGGTGTCGCGATAGCTCGCCCAGGTGACGACACACCCGGTCTGGGTGGCGGACCGGCAGAGCGGCACGGTTTTCAGATCGCCGCCGACCTGCTTGGCGTGCGGCACCATCACCGAGACGCCGGGCAGGATCGCGGAGAGCAGGCGTTGCTGGATCGGCTTGCCGTCGATCTCCTCGACCAGCAGGCGCTTGAGCATCGCCGAGCCCTGGCTGTGGCCGACCAGCACAAAGGGCCGCCCGTCATTGTCGTGCGCCAGATAGTCGCGCCACGCCGCGAGCACATCGGCATAGGGCAGGGCGAACTCGTCGTCCGATGGCCTGACGCCCGTGCGCATCGCCGCGCGCAGCGCCGGGAGGGTCACCTGGCGGTAGATCGGCGCGAAGAGGCGGCACATGGCACGCAGCGGGCCGGCCTGAGAGGCGACCAAACCCTGTTCCTGGCGATCCGGAGTCATGTCGCTGTGCGGCAGCTCGTCCATCGAGGTGGTCGGATAGACGTAGAAACAATCCGCTTTGGGCGCGCCTGCCCGTGGTGACGGATCGGCCTTCATCATGCCCTCCGGGCCGATGACGGTCGTGGCCATGTCGCCGGTGCAGACATCCGTCCGGCCCGGCCGGCACAGCCAGGTGTCGGGTTGGCGATAGTCGTTGGGGGCCGGTGCCTGGGCGGCCGCTGCAGCGAGAAGGAGAAACAGGCTCATGATGTCTCCTTCAATCCCGGAAGACCACGGTACGCGCGCCATTAGCCAGCACGCGCCCGCTCAGATGCAGACCGACCGCGCGCGAAAGCACGCGCCGCTCGATGTCGCGGCCCTTGCGCACCAGATCCTCGGCGGTGTCGGCATGGCTGATGCGTTCGACGTCCTGTTCGATGATCGGCCCCTCGTCGAGATCGCCGGTGACATAATGCGCCGTCGCACCGATCACCTTCACCCCGCGGGCATGGGCCTGGTGATAAGGCTTGGCGCCCTTGAAGCCGGGCAGGAAGCTGTGATGGATGTTGATGCAGCGATCGGCGAACTTCGCCGACAGATCGTCCGACAGGATCTGCATGTAGCGGGCGAGCACTACCAGATCGGTACCCGTAGCCTGATGGATCTCCCAGATCCGCGCTTCCTGCTCGTGCTTCGTCGCCGCAGTGACCGGGAGATAGTGGAAGGGAATCCCGTTTAGATCGAGCGTGGCGAAGGCTTCGGCCGGATGATTGGAGATGATGCCGACCACGTCCATGTCGAGCTCGCCGATGCGCCGCCGATAGAGCAGGTCGACCAGACAATGATCGAATTTCGACACCAGGATCAGCACTTTCTGCCGTTCCGCCGCCGGGCGCAAGGTCAGGGTCATGCCGTACCGGTCCGCCAGATTGTCGAAACCGCGCTGAACGACCGCGAGGTCGGTACCAGCCGGAAGGGCGAAGGCCGTGCGCATGAAGAAACCGCCCAGCTCGGCATCGTTATACTGGCTGGAATCGGTGATGTTGCCGCCGCACGCGAAGATATGCGCCGAGACGGCGGCGACGATTCCCGGCCGGTCCGGGCAGGATAAGGCAAGGACGAAATGCTGCGCTGACATCAGGGCTCCGTGGGAAAAAAAGAGATCAGGCGGCAGCGGCGGCCATCTGAATCCGCTGGCCGTCCGCAGCATAGGTACGGACGCTGGTCCAGTAATGATAGGCTGCCCAGAAACCGGTCAGCGACAGCGCCATCAGGGCATAGCGTAGCGATTCGGCGTTGCTGTGCAGCGGACCGGAGAGTGTGTCGCTGATCCAGCCGACCGCCAGCGGCGCGACGATCAGATTGGCCACGTTCGCGGTCAGCAGGCTTATCGCCATGCCCTGCGCGCGCATCGAGCAGGGCAGGAAATTGAGCAGCAGTGCCATGGTCGGCCCGACATAGAGATAGATGGCCGGCACCACGATCCACAGCATCAGGGTCGCGACCCAGAGCGAATGAGTCCAGTAGATCACGAAGGACGGGATGGTCGAACACAGCGTGATGCCGGCGAGGAACCACGCGATGCGCCGGGGCTCGCGCATCTGTGGCATGGCGCAGATCGCGCTGGTCGCAAGGGTCGCGGCGATCCCGGCCCAGAGATAGATGGTGCCGAGCCGGGCGCCAGCCTCGGCGGTGGTCAGGCCGTAGCTGCGCTCCAGAAAGGTCTGGGTCCAGTACATCAGGCCCCAGCCCCACAGGCAGATCACCGTACCCGCCGCGTTGATGTGCCACGCCGAGCGCTGCGACCAGAGGAAGCGCAAAGTCTCGCCGAGCGGCGTCTTTTGCTCGGTGATCGGATCGACGCATTCGAACCGGCCGCGCACGGGCTCGCGCACGGTGAGGAAGATGATGAGGCCGAAGATCACGCCAGGCGCGCCGAGCGCAATGAACGCGGCGCGCCAGCTATGGAAATGCTCGACGATCTGGCCGGCGACGGTCGATCCGAGCCAGGCGCCGAGCGGTAGGCCGAGCGCATAGACGGTCAGCGCAAAGGCGCGGCGATCGCGCGGGAAATAATCGGCGATGATCGAGGTCGATGGCGGGGTGCCGCCGGCCTCGCCGATGCCGACGCCGATACGCACCAGCAGGAATTGCCAGAAATTGTGGGTGAGACCGAGCAACGCGGTCATCAGCGACCACAGCCCCATCGCGACCGCGACGATGTTGCGCCGGTTCGATCGATCGGCGAGCTGCGAGATCGGGATGCCGATAGAAATGTAGAACAAAGCGAGCGACACGCCGGTCAGCCAGCCGACGCCGGTATCGGTGAGGTTGAATTCGACCCTGATCGGCTCGAGCACGGTCGAGACGACGTAACGGTCGGCAATGTTCAGGGCATAGACGAGGCCGAGGACCAGCACGACATACCAGCGGACGGACTCGAGACGCGGCGTGGTCGGTGTCATTGTGTATTCCCCCTGGTCCGCGGTCGATACTCATTGGCGCCGGGTTTGTGGCGTCGCAACGCCTCCGTAGTGCCGTTCCCCTCTTCCTTCCCCGGCGAAGGCCGGGGCGCAGTAGGGAAGGCTGTAGTGACGACGCGCAGCGCCAGTTCCGCGATGTCCCCCGACTGGGCCCCGGCCTTCGCCGGGGAAGGAAAAAGGATAAGGCGCATCGTCGCCGCCTTACCGTCCATGGTTCGATCCCGGGCCGATCGCGCCTGCCCATAGATCGGTCAGGGCGGATGCGTAGCTGCTTGCCATATAGACGTCACACGCCGTGTCGCCGGTCACGGCGATCCAGACTTGTATGTGATGGATAACGGTCGCTGCGACCCGGCCGATGCCGAAGCCCGGGTCCTCGGCGTCGAAACAGCCGCTGACCATCAGCAAGGTGCGCCACTCGGGTCCGTCGAGCGTCGCGCGGACGAGGCCGCCGCCGATCGGCGTCAGGGTGCCGGCATCGGCAATGCGGGCGGCGACTTCGGCGGCGCGGTCGCCCGCGCCGATCAACCACCAGCGGCGCGGCTCGACCTGCAGCATCCGGATCGCGGTATCGGCGGGCGGGCCGTCCGCACCCCAGAGATCGAGCACGAGCACATCGCCTGCCGGCGCGATGGTGACGGAGGCGTCAATCACGATAGCGCGCTCCCTCGCCGTCGTAGAAGAGCGGGTCCGTCACGGTGACGTGGACATGCTGGTTGCGAGTCGGCGAGGTGGCGAGCAGGACGTCGCCCTTGCGCGCATGGCCGTCGGTCAGCAAGCCGAGCGCGATCGCGCCGTCGCCGAGGACTCGCCCTGCCGCGGAGGTGACATGGCCCTGCACCGGAGCACCCGTTGCCGCGACCAGCATCGATCCTTCGGGAATCGGGCCGTCCTGCGCTTCGAGGCCGACCAGTTGCAGGCGACCATCCGACGACAGCGCCGGTCGCGTGAGGCCCGCGGCGCCGATAAAGCCGCCGCTCTTGCGCAGCATCCGGCCGAGTCCGAGGTCGTGCGGCGTCGTGCGGCCATCGGCCTCGGCGCCGATCACGATATGGCCCTTTTCGATGCGCAGGAATTCCAGCGCCTCCAGGCCATAGGGACAACCGCCGCGCGCCCGCGTCTCGGTCTCCAGCGCGTCCCATACCGGTGCCGCCTCGCTGCCGGCGGCATAGATTTCGAAGGCGCGTTCGCCGCTATAGCTCGCCGCGAGGATCAGCACCGGGACGCCGGCGATTATCGCCTCGGCGACACCCATATGCGCCGGTGGATCGATGCCGGCGAGCGTCGCGAGGATGTCGCGGGCGAGCGGCCCGGCCAGCGCGATGCCGGCGAAATGCTCCTGTTGCGCCACCACCGACACGCGCAGATACGGGGCCAGCACGCGGTGCGCATAGCTCAGATGCGCTTCCATCCGGTCGGCACCGCCCGTCGAGCTGGTGAGCAGATAGCGGTTCTCGTCCAGCCGCCAGAAGGTGCCGTCGTCCATCACCATGCCGTCTTCGCGCAGCATGATGGTGTAGCGCCCGCGCCCGACCGCGAGCTTCACGCCGGTGGCGCAGACGATCTCGAGCAGGGCCGCCGCATCCGGCCCCGACACGGCGAACTTGGCGAGGGTGGAGACGTCGACGATGCCGGCAGCGGTGCGCACCGCGCATGCCTCGCGCATGGCGGCCTGGTGCAGCGTTTCGCAGGGAAGCGGATAGGCCCGCGGGCGGTACCAATAGCCGAGCGGTTGCCAGAGCGGATCGAGCCGCTGGTGACGATCATACAGGGCAAGGCGGCGGCTCGGCGCGGCATGGCCGCCGCCATCGGCACCGGCCAGCGTGCCGAGGGTGAGCGGGGTGAAGGGCGGGCGAAAGGTCGTCAATCCGGCCTGGGGAATCTCGACCCCGGCCGCACCGGCGAGGCGCGCGAGCGCGGCCATGTTGCTGGTCTTGCCCTGATCGGTTGCCATGCCCAGGGTGGTGTAGCGCTTGAGATGCTCGACCGAGCGATAGCCCTCCTGCCAGGCCAGATCGACATCGGCGGCGGTCACGTCGTTCTGGAAATCGATGAAGCTGTGTTTGGGGTCGGGCAGCTCCGCCGCCGCAGGCGCGATCGGGGCGACCTCGCCTGCGGCGGCGCCCACGCTGGTGACGGCCTGTCGCGACGCGCCTGGCACGAATGCCTGAATGTCGGCGCGCCAGTCGAGCGCGCCGCCGGCCTGGCTATGCAGATGGACGACTGGCGTGAAGCCACCCGACATGGCGAGCAGATCCGCGGCGAATGTCACCTGCTCGGTCCAGATGTCCGCGCGCACCGCCACGATACCGCCCGTTCCGCCCTTGGCGATCAAGGGCCAGGCGTTGGTATGGACCGGAAGGCGCGTCTTCGCTTCGCTTGCCAAGGGACTGAACCCGCTGCGGGCGTCGAGGATCGCGACCACCTCGCCGCCGGCAGCCAGGATCGCGTCGGCAGTGGCATAGGCATCGTCATTATTGGTCGCGATCACCACGCGGCGGCCGGGCAGTACGCCGAAGCGGGTGATGCAGGTTCGTACCGCCTGTGACAGCATCACGCCGGGTCGGTCATTGCCAGCGAAGGTAAGCGGCCGTTCGAAGGCGCCGGTGGCGAGCACGATCCGTCCGGCGCGGACATGCCAGAGGCGCTGGACCGGCATGCCGTCCGCGGGCGCCTGGCCGGGCTCGACCAGCCGTTCGGCGAGCGTCGCGAAGCAATGATCCCATAGCCCCGATGCGGTGGTGCGGGTGAGGACGCGGACGCCGGGCGGTGCCTCGCCGCCAAGGATTCGGTCCTGCTCGACCAGCATGACGCGTGCGCCGGTCCGTGCCGCCTCGCGCGCGGCGGCGATCCCGGCGGGGCCGCCGCCGATTACCAGTACGTCGCAAAAGGCGGCGCGATGCTCGTGCCGATCCGGATCGGCGTGGGTCGGTGCCTTGCCCAGCCCGGCGGCGCGGCGGATCAGCTTTTCGTAAAGCATCCAGCGCGAGGGCGGGCCGAAAAAGGTCTTGTAGTAGAAGCCGGCGGTAAGGAAGGGCGCGGCCAGGCCGTTGACCGCCCCCAGGTCGAAGCGAAGGCTCGGCCAGCGATTCTGGCTTTGCGCAACCAGCCCGTCATAAACGAACAGATCGGTAGCGCGGGTGTTGGGCTCGGTGCGGCCGCCTTCGCCGACCGTCACCAACGCGTTCGGCTCCTCGACCCCGGCGGCCATGATCCCGCGCGGGCGATGATATTTGAAGCTCCGTGCCACCAGTCCCACGCCGTTGGCGAGCAGGGCGGCCGCCAGCGTGTCGCCCGGCCGGGCGCGCATCGCGACACCATCGAAGGTGAAGTGCAGCGTGGCTTCGGCGCCGCCCGGGATGCGCGAGGGGCCGCTCACCGGTGCACCGCCGGATCATAGTTCGCGGCCGAGACGATCTCATGCGTCTGGCGGTGACGCCGCAACACGAGCCATTGCCGACAACCCATGCCATGCCGCCACAGTTCGTCATCGAGCCCGCGCGGATTGGCGCGGGCATAAAGCCGGGCGACGGCCTCATCGGCCGGCATGTCGAGCGTCACGATCGAATCGAGCGTGCGTTCATAGCTGAACTCGATCTGCGCGCGGGGGCCGCAATGGGGGCAGTGGACCAGCATCATCAGCGAAGCTGCGGCATGAAGCCGACCCCCGCTTCGTCGATCGTCGCACCACGTGCGAACCGGTCGAAAGAAAAGGGCGCCGCGAGCGGATGCGCCGTGCCGGTGGCGAGCAGATGGGCGTAGCACCAGCCCGATCCGGGCGTCGCTTTGAACCCGCCATAGCACCAGCCGCCGTTGAGATAGAGGCCGTCGACCGGCAGGGTCGAGATGATCGGCGATCCATCGAAGCTCATATCGGTCGTGCCCGACCAGCAGCGCACCATGCGCAGCCGCGACAGGGCCGGGACCAGGGCGATCGCTTCCGCCGCCGCCTTCTCGATCCGGGCAGGCAGGCCGCGCTGGGCATAGCTGGGGAATTGATCGGGATCGCCGCCGAGCACGATGCCGCCCTTGTCCGACTGGCTGATATAGCAGTGCAGCGACTGCGACATGATCACCGTGTCGATCATCGGCTTGACCGGCTCGGTGACGAAGGCCTGGAGCGTCTGGGCTTCGATCGGCAGCTTGATGCCGGCCAGCGCCGCGACCGGCCCGCTATTGCCCGCCACGCAGATGCCGACACGCCCGGCGCCGATCGCGCCGCGGCTGGTCTCGACACCGGTGATGCGCCCGCCAGCCAGGGTGAAGCCAGTCACTTCGCAATTCTGGATCACGTCCACGCCCAGCGCGTCGGCAGCGCGGGCATAGCCCCAGGCGACCGCGTCATGCCGGGCGGTGCCGCCGCGCCGCTGGATCATACCGCCATGGACCGGGAAGCGCGCGCCGGACGACATGTCGAGCAGCGGGACGAGTTTGCGCACCTGGTCGCGCGTCAGCAGGTCGGCGTCGATCCCGGCGCAGCGCAGCGCGTCGCCGCGTTCGGCGAGGCGAGTCATGTCCGAATCCGAATGGCCGAGGAACAGCGCGCCGCGCGGGCTGAACATGACATTGTAGTTGAGTTCGTCGCTCATTCCCTCCCACAGGTTCAGCGCGAAATCGAAGAGATTGTGGAGCGCGGGCTGGCGATAGTTCGACCGGACGATCGTGGTGTTGCGCCCGGTATTGCCGCCGCCGATCCAGCCCTTTTCCAGCACGGCGACCGATTTCACGCCGTGCTTTCTGGCGAGATAATAGGCGGTGGAGAGCCCGTGCCCGCCGCCGCCGATGACGATCACGTCATAGCTCTTCTTCGGCTCCGGATCGCGCCAGGCACGGGGCCAGTGGCGCTGGCCGGTAAAGCCGGCCCGCAGCAGCGCGAGCGCCGAATAGCGCGTCATGCCGCCCAGCCGCGCTGCTCGCGCCAGTCGGGCTCGAGCGTCGCGAAGCGGGCGAGGCCGAGCTTGGCGATGTCCGCGAAGGAGCAGGCGCCGTCGATCACCAGGTCGCGGATCGCGTGGCCGCTCGCCGGCGACAGGCCGAAGCCGACCCCGGACATGGTCGCGACGGTGACGTTGCCGGGATCGGTTAGCCGGTCGATGATCGGGCGGCCATCGGGGGTATTTTCGATCACGCCCGCCCAGGAGCGGATGACGTTCAGCCCCGCCGCCCGGGGAAACATCTCGGCCACGCGGCGGGCGAGGTTGCGGACCAGCGGCGAGGTCGGCCGCGCTGCCGGCCCGTTCGGCTCCATGGCGATCCATTCGTGCGGGCCGCCGCCAAAGGCGAGATTGCCGCGCAGCGTCTGGCGTCCGTACAGGCCGTTGCCGTCGACGCCGCCGATCGCCATCAGCGGTGCGGGCTCGGTCACGATCATTTCCGCCCGGGCCGAGGCGAGCGGGAAATTCACGCCGAGCGGCGCCAGCAGCATGCCCGATTGCGGCCCTGCCGCCACCACGAGCGCATCGCAGCCGATCCAGCCGCGCGGCGTCTTTACCGCGGTGACCTTGCCGCCCGTGGTGCCGATCGACAAAGCCGGGCAATGCTGCAGGATCTGGCCGCCAAGGTCCTGCAGCGCCCAGGCATAAGCCTGCACCGTCCGCTGCGGATTGGCATGGCCGCCGAAACGCAGATGGATACCGCCGAGACAGGTCTCGTCGGTCAGCGGCACCATTTCCTGCGCCTGGCGCGCATCGAGATCGTCGACCGGATAGCCCATCGCGGTGCACATCCGCCCGACGGCGCGGTAATGATCGAGCAGCTCGGGGTCGCGCTGGATGATGATCCGCTCGCGGCGATATTCGGTCGGATAGCCGAGCAGTTCGTCCATCATCGGCCACATACGCTGCTCTTCGGCGAAGAGCGGGCTCTGATAATGCGAAGCCCCGCCGCCGTTGCGGCCCGAGGCCTCCCAGCCGACAATGCCCTTGTCGAGCACGACCACGTCGAGGCCGGAGCGCGCCAGCCACCAGGCGGCGCTCAGCCCCGTAACGCCGGCGCCGATGACCACGACCGAGGCGCCCTTCGGTGCTGCCGGTTCAGACATGCATGTTGCCGCCAAGGCCCGCTACATGATCGGCCTCTTCGGGTGTGCCGATCACGGCATAGGGCGTCCACTGCGTCGGGATGCCGAACCACACGTCCCAGCCCTTTGCCATCTCCGCGCTTTCCTGCCAGTCGGCGAGGATACCGAGCGGCACCGGGCGAACCGGCGCGCGGAAACTGGCGACGGGTACCGATGCCAGCGGGACGCCTTGTTCCTGCGCCAGCAGGCACGCGACCTGATCGCGGCAGCGGCGGCCCTGGCACTGGCCCATGCCGGCGCGGGTCAGCCGCTTGATCTGGTCGGGATGGGCCGGGCCGTCGTTGAGCAGCGACGAGAGCGACCGCGCCGCCATGCGCTCCGGCCGGTCGAGATACTGGGGCGGCTGGACGCCGATCAGGTCGGCGCGGGTCACGTCCTCGCACTGGCAGACGATCGTGTCGGATGGGGCATGGCGGCCGAGCGCGCGGCTCCAGGCATCGATCCGCTCGGGCGCAGGGGGGCAGGTCGTGGCGCAGTCGCCGACCAGCGTGATCCGGTCGCTGGCCTGAGTTCCGGCGGCGTCGAGCAATTCGGTGGCGGGCCGGGTGCCGATCGCGAGGCAGATCGTGTCGCAGGCGATCTCGAAGGGCACACCGCCATCCATGGGGGCGATCCGCGCGGCCTCGACGCCGTCGATCCCGCCTGCCGCCGAAACCAGCGTGTGGCCGAGATGGATCGGGACGCCCGATGCCGACAGGCGCTCCGCGAGGTCGGGAGGGCCCTGCACGCTGGCCGCGATCTCGACGATGCCGGCGACGTCGATCCCGTTCGACTGAGCGAGCAGCGCCGTCTCCAGCCCGAGCCTGTCCGATCCGACTACCAGCACCCGGCGGCTGGCCAGCGCGTCATAGCGGGTCAGCAGCGCTGCAAAGCCCTGCGCGCCCATCACGCCGGGCTGATTCCAGCCCGCAAAACCAAGCACCAGATCGCGCGCGCCGGTGGCGAGGATGAGCCGGTCGAAACCGATCATCGATGCGGCTTCGCCATCGGCAATGCCCAGCATCGGCTCGGGCATCGCCCGCATTGCCGGGCCGTTGACATAGAGTCCCCAGGCAGCGGTGCCGAGGCGGACATCGACGCCTGCCTCGAACGCTGCTTCGAGCGCTGGATTGCTGGTGAAGACCTGTTCCAGCATGCGGCCGGGCTGCTGCACCGCGGCGGTCATGCGACCGCCATAGAAGAGCGGCACGTCAGTGCCCATCAGGCCGCCCGGGACCGGATTCTCGTCGACCAGCAGCACGGATGCGCCGTCGGTCGCCGCGGCGATGGCGGCGGCGGTGCCTGCCGATCCGGCACCGACGACCACGACGTCGAACCGGGCGTCGGGGGCGGGCAGCTTGCCGTCGATCGCGTGGACGTCCCGGGCCGTCACACGGCCTCCAGCGCCTGGGCGAGGTCGGTCAGCAGATCGTCGACATGCTCGATGCCGACCGACAGGCGCAGTGTGGCATCGGTGATGCCGCCGGCCGCGCGTTCCTCGGGCGACAGCGCATAGTGCGTCGTCGTCGCCGGATGCGTGATCAGCGTTTCCGAGCCGCCCAGGCTGACCGCGAAGCGGAGCAGCCTCAACCGGTCGAGGAAGCGGAACGCTTCCGCCTCGCCGCCGGTGACCGCGAAGGAAAAGGTCGATCCCGCGGCCCGGCACTGGCGGTCATATACGGCCCGTGCGGGCGTGCCCGCTGCGAGGAAGCCGAGATAGGTGATTCCGGCGATCTTGGGATGGTCGCGCAGGTATTCGGCGACGATGCGGGCATTGTCCATCGCGCGTTCGACCCGCAGGTGCACGGTTTCCATCGATCGCAGCATCAGCCAGCTCGTATAGGGATCGAGATGGCTGCCGAGCGTGGTGCGCAGCAGCCGCAATGGCGCGATCAGCGTCGCCTTGCCCGACACGCCGCCCGCCAGCAGATCGCTATGCCCGCCGCAATATTTGGTGAGCGAGGTCATGCACAGATCGGCGCCGAGCTCGATCGGGCGCTGCATCAGCGGGCCGAGCAATGTGTTGTCGACCATCACGATCGGTCGCGTTCCGGTGCGCGCGCCGACCGCATCGGCGACGGCGACGACCATCGCGATATCGACGATCGCGGCGGTGGGATTGGCCGGGCTCTCGACCACGATCAGCTTGAGCGGACCCTGGGCAAGCGCGTCCTCGACCGCTGCCTCGACGCTCGCCCGGTCGCAGCCATCGGTGAATTCGGCATGGCCGACGCCGAAGCCGGGCATCAGCCCAGTGTAGAGACCGTTGGTCCCGCCATAGATCGGCCGGCTGAACAGGACGCTGTCGCCGGGCCGCAAATGGGCGAGGGCGATCGCGCTGTGAGTCGCCATGCCGCTGTTGAAGACCGCGGCGGCCTCGGCGCCATCGAGTGCTGCGAGGCGCGTCTCGACCATGTCGAGATTGGGGTGGCCGAGCCGCGAATAGATATGCCCGCCACGGCCTACTTCGGGCCCGGTGCCGTCGAAATAGGCCTCGTGAATGTCCTTTGCCTGGCGCGCCGAGGCATAGGCGAAAGTCGAGGTCATGTAGATCGGCGGCTTGGCGGCGTTGGCCGCGCCGGCCGGATCATAGCCGGCGCGGACCGCCAGCGTCTCCGGGCGCCAGACGAGATCGTCGCCCGCGCTCATGCCGCCGCGCGCTCCAGATAATCGGCCGCCTTGGCGCAATACCAGTCGACGAAGCGCAGGGTCAGCGATTCCGCGTCGGGGCTGTAGGGGCCGGGCGTGTAACCAGGCGAGTTGACGCCGAGCTGGTTGTTCTCGGCGAATTCCTTGTCCTGTAGATTGGTGCGCGTCCACAGGTCGGTCAGCGTCTCGATATCGTAATCGACGCCTTCGACGGCATCTTCATGCACCAGCCACCGGGAGACGACATGAGTCTCGGTCGGCGAAACCGGGATCGCGGTGAAGGCGAAGGTATATTCGCTGGTCGAATGGCAGAAATTATTGGGCTCGATCGCCCAGCGCAACGATCCGGTATCGCCGCCGCCCGCCTCGCACATCAGCTTCTTGACATTGAACTGGCCGTTGGTGGTCATCGCGACGGTGCCGGGGTTGAGCGGGAAGCGCACCGCCTGCCACCAATCCTCGCCGACCGGCCCCATCGGCAGGCCGATCTCGGCCATGCGACGGCCGAAGGCGAGCGCGGGCTCGTCCTCCAGGTCGAAATAGGCCGAGGCGTTGACCGGGAAGGTCAGCGACAGTTCCGGATGGCCGGTCGCGCAATGATAGCATTCGCGGCCATTCTCCATCACCAGCTTCCAGTTCGCATATTCGACCAGGGTCGATTGATAGGCGAGCTTGGCGTGCTGCAGATTGTGCGGCGCGAGCAACGGCGTCAGGTCGCGGCGCATGGTGTCGATATCGGGCGGGGTTTCGGCAAGGCAGATGAAGATCGCGCCGGCGACCCGTTCGAGATGGACCTGCTTCAGGCCATGGTCGCTCTTCTGGAAATCCTCGGGCATGCGGCCCGCCGCGAGCAGGCGGCCGTCGAGACCATAGGTCCAGCGATGATAGGGACAGGTGAGGCGCGCGGTATTGCCCTGTCCGGGCTTGCACAGGATCGAGCCGCGATGGCGGCAGCTGTTGTGGAAGGCGCGCAGCTCGCCGTCGCGGCCGTGAAGGATGATGACCGGCCAGCGCCCGACCATGAAGGACAGATAGTCGCCGGGTTTCCTGATCTCGGCCTCGAAACCGGCGAACAGCCATGACTTGCCGAAGATCGCGGCGAGATCGAATTCGAAGGCGGCCGCGTCGGTATAGAAAGCCTGTGGTAGCGAATGGCCCGCCGGGCGCGCGCGCAGCAGCGCCGAAATATCCCCCAGGTCCAAAGCGAATTCTCCAACTTACCCCATGGGGTGAGTGGCATGACGCCGGGGCCAAGCAGAAATCGCATTTGCGCATGGCCGCATGCCAAAAGCTGCAAGCATCGGACCTGCGCGCCTGACGCCGTTGCATCAGCCCAAAAAACGCGCTTGGTATCGAAAAAGGGCATAGCCGTAGCGACCAGGGAGATAGCCATAGCACGCACATCAACGGTCAATCGGCGCTGGCTGCCCCTGAACGCCCTTCGGGCGTTCGATGCGGTTGGTCAGCGACTGAGTTTCACGGCGGGCGCGCAGGCGCTGAACGTCTCGCAAAGTGCCGTGAGCCGTCACGTCATCAGCCTGGAGGAATTGCTCGGGCACAAGCTGTTCGATCGCTCCGGCCAGACACTGGTGCTGACCGCCGCGGGCAAGGCGCTGCTGCCCGAAGTCAGCAAGTCGTTCGATCGGCTCGAGCAGACGATGAACGCGATCTGCGCCAATCCGAATGCGAGCCGGCCGATCCGCATCCATATCCCGCCATCCCTGCTGCATCAGGTCGTGATGCCGATGATCCAGGCATTCCATGCCGAGCATCCCGACATCCGCATCGATATCTCCAGCTCGGGCGTCACCGGGCTGCCGAGCAACGAAACCGACATGGCGATCGTGTTCGATCGGCCCAATATCGACGACCGGGTGACCGACCTGTTGTGGATGGTGCGCGTCGCGCCCGTCTGTTCGCCGCAAACCGCTGCCGCCCATGCGGGCAAGCCGCTGGCGCAATTCCTCGCCGACAACGACCTGCTGCACGTCAAGCTCGATGGAGAACCGCGCGGGCTGCTCTGGAGCATCTTTGCGCGCCAGTGCCGGATCGATCTCGACGTCGATCGCGGGCTTGCCTTCGACACGGCGTTGCTGGCGGTGGGTTATGCGATGAAAGCGGGGGTCGCGCTGACCGATATCGACATGTTCGCAGCCGAGATCGCCGCGGGGCGGCTGGTCGTGCCGCATGATTGCGTGATCGACGACGGGTTCGGCTATTATCTGAAGCTGCGCCCGGAGGACCTGGCCGACCCGACGATCAGCCTGGTGCGAAGCTGGCTGATCGCCCGGTTCGCGGCGCGGCAATTGGATCAGGCCGCCGCGTGATGCCCTGGGGTTTTCGCCCCATGACAAGATTGGCATCGCGCGCGGCCGCCGATTGGCTATTCGGGGAATCATGGACATGACCACGATTCCCCCCGAACGCCGGGCCGATCCGGCCACCATCGCCATACTCGAGACGATCGAGACGCGGCTGCGCTGGCTGTCGTCCTGGACGATCCACAATGCCAATCACCTGCGCGAGAGCCGGGATGGACTGAAGGTCGGCGGGCACCAGGCGAGCTGCGCGTCGATCACCGCGATCATGACCGCGCTCTATTTCGGCGCGCTCCGGCCGCAGGACAAGGTTGCGGTGAAGCCGCATGCCGGCCCGGTGCTCCATGCTATCCATTATCTGCTCGGCCAGCAGAGCCTCGACGCGCTGCAGCGCTATCGCGGCCTGGGCGGGGCGCAAAGCTATCCCAGCCGCACCAAGGACAAGATCCCGGTCGATTTCTCGACCGGGTCGGTCGGGCTGGGCGTGGCGATCACCGCCTTTGCCAGCCTGATCCAGGATTATCTCGTCGCGCATGGCGAGATGGCGGAGGCGGATACCGGCAGGATGATCGCGCTGATGGGCGATGCCGAGCTCGACGAAGGCAATATCTACGAATGCCTGATCGAGGCGTACAAGCACGATATCCGCAATTGCTGGTGGATCGTCGACTACAACCGCCAGTCGCTCGACAGCACCACCGCGGACCGCATGTTCCGCCGCTTCGACGACATCTTCGAAACCTGTGGCTGGCGGGTCGAAACGTTGAAGCACGGCAAGAAGCAGCGGGAGGTGTTCGCGCGGCCAGGCGGCCAGGCGATCGCCGACTGGATCGATGCCTGCCCCAATGCCGAATTCGCCGCGCTCACCTACCAGGGCGGACCGGCCTGGCGGGAACGCCTGCTGGCAGATCTCGGCGCGGATGGCGACGCACGGGCGCTGATCGAGGCGCATGACGATGCGGCGCTGGCGGCGCTGATGACCAATCTCGGCGGGCATTGCATCGAGACGTTGCTCGATGCCTTTGCGCGCTGCGACGACGATCGGCCGACCCTGTTCATCGCCTATACCGTCAAGGGCTATGGCCTGCCGTTCGCGGGGCACAAGGACAATCATGCCGGGCTGATGAACCCGACCCAGATCGAGGGGTTGCGCGGCGATCTCGGCATCGCGCCGGGCGAGGAATGGGCGCCTTATGGCGGCCTCGGTGACAACGCTGCCGCGACCGTCCGATCTTTCGTCGAGGCGAGCGCGCTGGCGCGACCGCGCGAGACTGTCGCCGCGGCGCCCGTTCCAGTCCCCGTCGCATTGCCAGTGCCGGACGGTGCCGAGCTGTCGACTCAGGCGGCGTTCGGCCGGATCCTGCTCGATCTCGCCAAGTCGGGCCATCCGCTGGCCGACCGCATCGTCACCACCTCGCCCGACGTCACGGTGTCGACCAATCTCGGCGCCTTCGTGAACCAGCGCGGGCTGTTCCGCCGCCAGGAACTGAAGGACGTCTTCTCCGCCGCGCGCATTCCCTCGGCGCAGAAATGGGCGGGGCATGGGGCTGGCCAGCATATCGAACTGGGGATTGCCGAGAACAACCTGTTCCTCATGCTCGCGGCGCTTGGCCTGTCGGCGCCCCTGTTCGGCACGCGGCTGATCCCGATCGGCACGGTCTATGATCCGTTCATTGCGCGCGGCCTCGATGCGCTCAACTATGCCTGCTACCAGGATGCGCGTTTCCTGCTGGTGGCGACGCCGTCGGGCCTGACGCTCGGACCGGAGGGCGGGGCGCATCAGTCGATCAACTCCCCGCTGATCGGCATCGGCCAGCCGGGTCTCACCTATTTCGAGCCGGCCTTTGTCGACGAACTCGCGCTCATCATGGGCTGGTCGTTCGAGCATCTCCAGGCGGCGGACGGGGGCTCGGTCTATCTGCGCCTGACGACGCGGGCGATCGACCAGATCGAACGCCCCGACAATGGCTGGCAGGAAGGGGCGCTGAAAGGCGGTTACTGGCTGAAGCGGCCCGGCGGCGACCGCGATGCCGCCATCGTCTTCACCGGCGCCGTCGCACCGGAGGTGCTCAGGGCGTATGAGGAACTGGCCGATGACCTGCCGGGGCTCGGACTCCTGATGGCGACCTCGCCCGATCTGCTCCACCGGGGCTGGTCCGCGCAGTGCGCGAGCCGCTGGACGGGAAAGAGGCGAGGGGCCTCGCACGTCGAGACTCTGCTCGACGATCTTGCGCCAGGAGCCGGGCTGGTGACGATCATCGACGGATCGCCGTCGACCTTGTCATGGCTCGGCAGCGTCCGGGGGATGCGGGTGAGCCCGCTGGGAACCGACAGCTTCGGCCAGACGGGCGACCTGCCGGATCTGTACCGCCGCTACAGGCTCGATACCGACGCGATGATCGACGCCGTCGCCGATCTTTTTCTCGATCGGGCAAACTGACCGCGGTTCATTGATGCCACCCCAGGAGGCGTGATCGAGCGCGACCTGCATTGCGGCCCGCAATTCGTGCGGTTGCTGGACCTGGAGGTGGATTGAAGCGACCTGCGGAGGTGCGGGCACGACGGCTCTCGGCTCGATCACGGGATGCGGATCGGTCTGTTCGGGCTTGGTGCACTGAGAGCGCACCGCCCCGGTTATCGAGACCGCGGGTGGACGCTGGCGCGCGTGCGGCTCCGAACCGAGATGCGATCAATCCTAACGCGCATTGCCCAACTCACGGCTGATCGTCTGGGCAGTCTTTCTCACAACGATCGACAAATCGCTCATGCGCTGTTCGTTCATATAATGCGTCACGCTCGACACGCTGACCGCCGCGACGATCGCGCCGGACGCGCTTCGTACAGGAGCAGCGACGCCGCGAACATCGTCGTCATTCTCGGCAAGGCCATAGGCATAGCCGGCCCCGGCAAAGGTCTTCATTCGCTCAAGCCACAGCTCCGGGTCGACTGCCGGCCGGCCCGCCGCGAGGTCGGCGGCGAGGCGGGATTTCCAGCTGGCTTCCGGGTCGTCAAGCATCAGCGCCTTGCCGGCGCTGGTCGTGGTCAGCGGCTGGGCGTCGCCTGGCCGGTTGGCGATGGTGATGCGGCGGGTGCCCGAGACCACGTCGATATAGACGACATGTTCATTCTGCAGCACGCCCAGGCGGACGGTGTCCTCGGTCGTCATAGAGAGCATTTCGAGATGCGGGTGCGCGACCTGGACGAGATCAGTCTGGGACTGGGCGACGAAGCCGAGCTCGAGCAGCTTGGGACCCAGACGATAGCCGAGGCGCGGCGTCGCGGCGAGATAACCGCGCTCGACCAGGCCATGTGCCAGGCGGTGGGCCGTGCTCCTGCTCAGCCCGAGCTTGTCGGCCAGTTCGCCATAGCTCGCCATGCCGTTGGCGACGGCCTCGATCAGATCGAGGCCGCGCATCATCGTCTGGCTTCCCTTGCGCGGGTCCGCCGACGCGTCGGGCGCGTCGGCGTCGGCGCCACTGCGCTTTCGGGACAGATTTGCCGGATCCTTGTCGCTCATCCGCCTATCCTGCGCGACCTCGCGCCGTCAGGCCAGAGCGACATCGATGCCCGATTGCGCCTGCAGGCGCGGCGCATCGTCCCGGTCCGCCGCCAGCGGGAAGCTGAATTCGGGGGTCGGGGTGCCGGCTGTGTCCCAGAAGGCCCCGCCATTGCCGCCCGAGCTGGACGCGATCCACCGCGCGGCACCGCTCGTCACCATCGTCGCATAGATCGTGCCCGCGGGAATATTGACGGCGTCGCCGCTCGACAGGACATGCTCGACGCCGTCGAGCGTGACTTCCAGCATGCCGTCGACCAGATAGAGGAACTGGTGCGTTTCGGCGTGGCGGAGCGCTGGAATGGCCGCGCCGCGCCCGCCTTCGATCTGGCGCATGTCGACCATCGCCTTGCTTTCGGACGCGGTCAGCAACGCCGTCGAGAGATGGCCGAACAGGCTGCGCCGCGGGCCGAACCCCGCCTCGAGGAAATAGGACTGGTGCGCGCCGGGCAACTGCTGGTCGGCCGCGCCGATCGGGCTCGCCTCGGCAAAGACCGGGTTTTCGACGCGCATGATGCGATGCTTGCCCATTGCCGGGCCCATCCGCGAGAAATCGAACGGATGGCCTGCCGGGGGCAGGCCGGTCATGCCCCACACTTCGCCGGCATCGGCGAAGAACTGCTCCCAGCCGCCCGGCGCGACGACACCGAAGAACTGGGTGCGCGGCGCGACGCTCTGATAGGAATGCGTGTCGCCCGGACGGACATAGGCGAAATCGCCCGGCGTCAGCACGCGGCTCTGGTCGCCGCACCAGACCTGGAGCTTGCCGCGGGTGCAGAACCAGGTGTCGTGTTCGCGCTCATGCCAGTGCATCGGGATCGGCCCGCGATCGAGCGGCGCGTCGCAGACCACCGCGCCGAAGCCGCCCGCCGTCTCGTCCACGCCCGCCAGGGTCCGGATCATCTGGCCCGCGACGAGATGACAGGCCCCTTCGCCGGCACGCACGACATAAGGGGCGGTTCGGGTCTGGGTGGCCGTGTCGGACATGTCGGTTCCTTCGAAATCGAGATCAGGAAAAGGGGATGGCGAGCTGCGCGCCCTTGCACGCAGCGCTTTTGGGCGGGGCGATGCCCCATTGGTCCGTCCGCCCCTCGGGCCAGACCCAATCCTGGGGGCCGCCGACGCGGTAGCTGTCGTCCACCTGAAGCACATCGGCAGTATATTCGATGACGAAGCCGAACGGGTCGACGAAATAGGCAAAGACATTGTTGCCCGGCCCGTGACGCCCCGGCCCCCAGCCGATCGGGAAAAGGTGATCGACCATCCTGCCGGACGCGCGCATCACGCTTTCCCAATCGGGCAGCTGAAAGGCGACATGGTTGAGCGTGTTCACCGGCGCATCCGCGATCACCACTGAATGATGGTCGTCATTGGTGCGCACGAACGCCATCATCTTCGACCGGTCAGTGAGCGTGAAGCCGAGCCCCTCGGTGAACAGCCGCGTATCGCGGGCGACATCGTCGCTGTTGATGTTGACATGCGCCAGCCGTTCCGGCCGGTCAGGATCGAAGGGCAGGGGGCCGACCCGGTCGTCCTCGCGGACGATGCGGATGGCGCGGCCCTGCGGATCGCGAACGGTAACAGCCTCTCCGCCGCCCGGTTCGTCGAGCGCCTGCACGCCATGAATCAAAGTGCAGTCCTGACCTGCCAGCGCGGCGGCGAGGGCATCGAGGTCGCTGTCCGGCTGGGCGCGGAAGGTCATCGACCGGATCGAGGGCGCGGTGCCGCCGTGCAGGGCTAGCAGTTGGGCATCACTGCCGGTGCCGCGCAGCCAGCTCGTCGCGTCGGTCCGGCGGACCAGCTCCAGCCCCCATACGGCAGAGTAGAAATCGGTCGCCGCGCCGAGATCGGGCACGACGAAATCGACGCTGCGGATGCCTTCCAGCGGAAACCGGTTCATGTGCGCCTGATCACTCCCGCCACTGCTGACGGCGGAATGCGCGGAAAGGGGTAACGGTCCTCTCGCGCCGTTCGCCGCCGGCTCGAGCATCGATCTGGACCGATCTGGCATAGTTGTCCAATACGCGATTGCTAGGCAATCATAGTTTGCATCTATAGATCGACCATCGAACTTCCGGAGCTTGCCATGATCGATCCCCGATTGATGCGCACCTATCTCGCGGTCTGCCGAGAGCGCTCGATCAGCGGCGCGGCGCGGCGGCTCAACATATCCCAGCCCTCCGTCTCCGTGGCGATCGCGCAACTCGAACATGTGCTCGGCACCAGCCTGTTCGGGCGCAGCCGGCTCGGCATCGCGCTGACGCCGGCGGGCACGGCGCTGTACCGGCGCGCCGAGGCGATGGAGGCGCTGCTGCGCGATGCGGTGGAGGAAGTCGCGCTGACCAAGCTGGGCGTGCAGGGACCCTTGCGGATCGGCGGCACGCCCGGCGCGCTGGTCAGCCTGGTGCCCGATGCGGTCGCGCGGCTGCATCCATCCGAGCGGCTGTCGCTCCACATCCTCGAACGGCCGGATTTCGAACTGACCGAGCTGCTGCGCAAGGGCGAGATCGAAGTCGCGGTCGCGACCACCGGGATCGAGGCACCGCCGCCGGATATCGAGGAACGCAGCATCGCCCGTGATCCCTTCGCGCTGATCGTCGGACGCGCGCATGACGGGCTCGGCCCGACGGTCTCGCTGCGCGACACGGTGGACTGGGGCTGGGTGTTGCCGCAGGCGGCTGGCGCCTTCCACCGCCAGATCGAGGCACTGTTCCTCGCCGCCGAGGTCGCGGTCCCGGCCGATGTGATCCGCTGCGATTCCCTGCTGACCTCCAAGGCGATCGTGCAGCAAAGTGCCCGCGTGACGATGCTGCCGCGCGGCGTGGTCGCGGCCGAACTGTCGATCGGCGTGTTGCGCGCAGTGCCGATCAGCGACGCCGCGATCGTGCGCAATGTCGGCATTCGCATCCTCGCCGATCAGCCACTGTCCGAACTCGGCGCGCGCTTCGTCGAAGCGATCGAGGCAGGCAGCGACCTATAAACTGCAACTATGCATTTACCAAAATCCAATATTTTACTTTTGACGTCGTGAGCGAGCACATGATCCCCAGCCGCCAGCAGCGCGGCCAGAGGGGATTGCACCATGCATCACGGCTCGACGAGCCCCGGAAATGACGGACGCGGTACCGGCTGGCGCATGGCGCCCTGCGGTGGTCGTCGGTGAGCGATACGGTGCATGTCGCGATCATCGGGTGCGGACCGGTCGGTGCACTCGCCGCGAATCTGGTCGCGGCGGCTGGTTTCCGGACGTTGGTCGTCGACCGCGAGGTCGAGCCGCATCCACTGCCCCGCGCGGTCCATCTCGACCACGAGATGATGCGGCTGTTCCAGTCGGCCGGGTTGATCGACACCATTCGTCCGGGCATGAACGAGACGGAGGGGCATCTCCATATCGGCGCGGATCACGGCGTGATCCGCTACATGGGGACCGCCGGCCGCGACAAGCCGTTCGGCTGGGCCAATGACTATTTCTTCTATCAGCCTGAGCTGGAGGATGCGCTCCGCGCCGGCATAGGGCGCTTCGCCAATGCCGAACTGCGCCTGGATGCTGAACTCGTCGGCATGGAACAGGATAAGGGCGGCGTGACGCTCACCCTGCGCTCGGGCGAGACATTGTCGCAGGTGCGGGCCGATTATGTGATCGCCTGTGACGGCGCGCGCAGCACGGTGCGCAAGCTCCTCGATATCGATCTCGACGATCTCGATTTCGAGGAACCCTGGCTGGTGGTCGATGTCGATGTCGATGGGCCGGTGCGTTTCCCCGATCTGTGGGGTGTACCCGAGGCGGCCGATCTGCAGCGCCTGTCAGTGATGATGTGCGATCCCGCGCGCCCGGCGACGTTGGTGCCCGGTCGCGGGTCGATGCGCCGCTGGGAGTTCATGCTCCTCCCCGGCGAGGACGATGAAGAGATGATGCGGCCCGAAAAGGTCGCGGCGCTGCTGGCGCCCTATCTCGACGGCGTACCGCACCGGATCGTCCGCGCGGCGACCTATCGCTTCCATGGCCTGGTCGCGTCGCGCTGGCAGCAGGGCCGGGTGTTCCTGGCCGGCGATGCCGCGCATCAGACGCCGCCCTTTTTCGGCCAGGGCATGTGTCACGGCATGCGCGACGTCGCCAATCTCGCCTGGAAGCTGGCGGCGGTGGACCGCGGCGAAGCGAATGCCGGGCTGCTCGACACCTATCAGCCGGAACGCGATCCGCATGTGCGCGCGGTGATCGCGGCGGCGGTCGAGGCGGGGCGCTATATCTGCGAGCTCGACCCCGACCGTGCCGGTGAGCGCGATGCGACGATGCGCCAGCGCGCGCGTGCCGTATCGAGCGGTACCGCCGCCGATCTCATCCCGCCGATCCGCAAGGGCGTGGTCGCACCGGGCACGCCGGGCGTCGGCGAGCGCTTCATCCAGCCGCGCGTCGCGGATGGTGCGCTGCTCGACAATGTGACCGGCCATGGCTGGCGGTTGTTCGTGCGCGACGCCGATCTGCTCCCGGCCGGACAGCGAGCGCTCAAGGCCTCGCCGGTCCCGGCCAGCGTCATCGATGCGAGCACGCTCGGCGATAGCGACGGAGTCGCGGCCTGGCTCGACCATCGCGGCGTTCGTTCGGTGCTGGTCCGCCCCGATTTCTACGTGTTCGGTACCTCGGCCGGCGATCCGGCCGTGCTGATCGAGAAGCTGCGCCGCGCGCTGGCGTCGCGGGCCGAGGCGATCGCGTCATGACCTCCGCCATCCTCACTTCAGGAGACGATCCTTGGCATTTCTGAGCTTCCTTCGCCCTGACGGCACCGCCGGTTTCGGCCGGGTCGAGGGCGATCGCGTGATCGATCTTGCCGCGGCGCCCGGCGCCCCGGCCGACCTCAAGGCAGCGATTGCGGCGGGATTGCTCGACAGTCTCGTATCGGACGCGTCGCTGGCATTGTCCGACGTGACGCTGCTGCCGGTGATCCCCAACCCGGGCAAGATCCTGTGCGTCGGCCATAATTACGAAAGCCATCGCCAGGAGACCGGCCGCGCCAAGGCCGACCATCCGTCGATCTTCACGCGTTTCGCCGATACCCTGGTCGCCGACGGTCAGCCGATCGTCCGGCCGCGCGCCTCGACCGATCTCGATTTCGAGGGTGAGCTGGCGGTGGTGATCGGCCGCGGCGGCCGCGCCATCCGCGAGGAGGACGCTCTGCGCCATGTCGCCGGCTATGCCTGCTTCAACGACGCCTCGGTGCGCGACTGGCAATGGCACACCAGCCAGTTCATCCCCGGCAAGAACTTCCCCTCCACGGGCGCGCTCGGACCCCGGCTGGTCACGCCCGAAGAAGCCGGCGACCTGACCGAAGTCCGTGTCGTCACCCGGCTCAACGGCCAGGTCGTCCAGGACCAGCCGATCGGCGACATGGTTTTCCCGATCGCGAAGATCATCGCTTACATTTCGGCCTTCACCCCGCTGTCGCCCGGCGACGTGATTGCGACCGGTACGCCCGGTGGGGTCGGCGCCAAGCGCACGCCGCCGCTGTGGATGAAGCCAGGGGACCTCATCACCGTGACGATCGGCCCGATCGGCACGCTCACCAACCCGATCGCCGACGAAAACTAAGCGTCACAAGACGCATCACGACAACAGGAGAGGCACCATGACACGATTCATTGCCGCAGCACTGACCACCACCAGCCTGATGGCACTCGCCACGCCCGCCGTGGCCCAGCAGGCGCCTGCGCCGGCGGAACAGGACGGTACCGACCAGGCTGCCGAAGCCGATAGCAGCGCGATGTCCGACATCATCGTCACTGCGCAGCGCCGGCAGGAAAACGTCACCAAGGTTCCGATCTCGATCACCGTCGCCAATCAGGCGCAGCTCGAGCGGCAGCAGGTCAATACGGTCAACGATCTGAACCGGATTGCGCCCTCGTTGGAGATCCAGGCGGCGCCGGGCCAGAACACCGGCGGCGGCGGCACGATCCGCGGCATCGGCACCCAGACCTTTTCCGCCGGCGCAGTCGCGTCGGTCGGCGTGGTCGTCGACCAGGTCAGCCAGGGCAATGCCAATATCAGCGACCTGTTCGACGTTGCGCGGGTCGAGGTGCTGAAGGGCCCGCAGGGCACGTTGTTCGGCCTCACCACCTCGGCCGGCGTCATCAACATCTCGACCAACGCGCCCGACCCGACTCACTTCAGCGCGCGGCTCCGCACCGAATTGTCGAGCGCCGGCTTTGCCGGATCGCAGTTCGGCAATCAGATCATCCAGGGCCTCGTCAACGTGCCGCTCAGCGAGAATGCGGCGTTGCGCGTGTCCGGCCTCGCCAATCTGCGCCAGGGCGTCAATCGCAACGCCCTGACCGGCCGGTTGAATGACAGCAATCGCTATGGCGGCCGCGCGCGCTTCCTGTGGAAGCCGACCGCCGATCTGACGGTCAATCTGATCGGCGATTACAGCGAGAGTCATTTCAACGGCGCCGGCGATTTCTTCACCTTCGTCAAGACCGGCGGGCCAGGGCCCTTCCTGGGCGGCGCGGGCTTCGATCCGCTGGGCATCACCGCCCGCCTCGCAAGCTGCGGCGTGACGCCGGGCGAAGGCAATCGGAACTATTGCACGAACCAGTCGGTCGTCGGTCGCAGCTCCAATTATGGCGGCTCGGGGCAGGTCGATTATGACGCCGGCCCGTTCACGCTGACCTCGATCACGGCCTATCGTGAAAGCCGCGAGCGCGGCGCCGGCGCGGCGGGCAACGTGTTCCGGGCCGATCCGCTCGAGCTCCAGGTCAATAATGGCGACGTACACCGCAATCTCAGCCTGTTCACGCAGGAATTCCGCGCTGCCTCGCCGGCGGACCAGGTCCTCGAATATACCGTCGGCGCCTTTTATTCGCGCCAGAAGCAGACGCGCACGCCGGAAACGCTGAGCGTCACGCTGATCCCGGCGCCCGGCGTCGCCATCCCGATCGTGCGCTCGCTGGGTGCCAATGACAGTATCGTGGATGAATCGCTGGCGGTGTTCGGGCAGGGGACAATCCACCTTACGCCGGAACTCCGCCTGATCGCGGGCGGTCGCTACACCAGCGCGAAGCTGTCGCTCGACCGGTATAATTTCGACGTGCCGGCCAGCCCCAACCAGGCCCAGCGGCTCAGCAGCGCGGTCGTGTCGTACCGTTTCGGCGCGCAATATAACCTGACCCCGGCGACCATGGTCTATGCAACGGTTTCTCGCGGCTTCAAGGGCGGCCAGATCGCGACGCCGTCGGCCCCGCTGACGCCTTATGTCGTGCGCCCTGAGATCCCGATGGTCTATGAAGGCGGCCTGAAGACCACGTTGTTCGGCGGCTGGGTGGCCGACATCAACATCTTCTACCAGAAGATCCGCGACTTCCAGGCGCAGCAATGCACCGTCGATGCGAACGCGGTCATCTCCTGCGTTCAGACCAATATCGACGGCGTGAAATCGCGCGGCGCGGAGATCAATTTCTTCGGCAGGCCGTTCGACGGCATGTCGCTCAACACCGGGTTCATCTACGCCAAGGCGACCTATCCGACCGGGTTCCTCGGCACTGACGGTACCAATCTCGGCGGGACTCAGCTGGCCTATGCGCCGAAGTACAAGTTCACCCTGTCGGGCGAATATGAGCATGCGCTGACCGGCGACTTCAAGGGCTTCATCGCCGCCGACACCGTCTGGAAATCGCGCCTGCGCTACGAGGCGAATTCGCGGATCGAGACGACCTTCCGCCCGCACTGGATGACGGGCGGCCGGATCGGCGTGCGGACCGAGGACGATCGCTTCCAGGTCGCAATCTTCGCGCGCAACCTGTTCGACGTCCACGAGCCCTCGCTGCTGCAGAGCGACTTCCCCTATAACGGCACCGCGAACATCGGGGCGATCTATGGTCCCCAGTCGTTCCGGCAGGTCGGACTGAGCCTCGACGGCAAATTCTGATCGCGAGAGTCTCGGGAGAGGAAGAGATGGCGATGCAACCGGCTTCGGACCGCGCCGCGCTGGCGGCGATGGGGCGCGTGCTGGGGCCGGATATCCTGGCCCGGGTCCACGCGCTCTATCGCGAAGAGCAGGACCGGCATGCCGCGGCGCACCCCGTCTCGGTGGCCGACCTGTCCTATGGCGACGATCCGCGCCAGACGCTCGACCTCTACGCACCGCCAGGAGGGGGCGCCGCCGCGCCCGTACTTCTGTGGGTGCATGGCGGCGGTTTCCTGCGCGGGGAGAAACGCAGCGCCGATCATCCGTTCAACGCCCATGCCGGGCGCTGGGCGGCGCAGAACGGCATGGTCGGGGCGGTGATGAATTACCGGCTCGCGCCCGACCATGGATGGCCGGCGGGCGGCGAGGATGTCGGGCACGCGGTCGACTGGCTGCGCGCGCATATCGCCGGGCATGGCGGCGATCCCGCGCGCATCGTCGCGGTCGGTACTTCGGCCGGCGCGGTGCATGTCGCCACGCACCTGCAATTGCGCGGCGGCGCAGGGCTGGCGGCGGCGGTGCTGCTTTCCGGCCTTTACGGGTTCACGCCGCTGGATGAACGAGACTCCCTCTATTATGGCGCGCCCGATCTTTACCCGGAACGCCGACCGCTCGATGCAGTGGTGGCGACGACGCTGCCACTGCTGGTTGCCGGCGCCGAATATGATCCGCCGCGATTCCAGGCGGAATTCCTATCGCTGCTCGCCGCCCGGCTGGAGCGCCACGGCATCATGCCGCGCGCCTTTGTCGGCTCGGGCCACAACCACTTCAGCCTCGCTTATCATCTCGGCACCACGGACACCCGGCTGTCCGACGAGATCTGCGCCTTCATCGGAGACCTCGCATGACGATCGACCGCCGTTCCTTCATCGCTGCGGCCGGGGCGACCCTGGCCTCGCCCGCGCTGGCGCAGCGCGCGCCGGCAAAGACCTTTCCAAAAGACTTTTTCTGGGGCGCCGCGACCGCGGGTCATCAGGTCGAGGGCAACAACGTCAACAGCGACGTGTGGTTTCTGGAGAATGTGAAGCCGAGCGTCTTCTCCGAACCGTCGGGGGACGCGGTCAACAGCCTCGAGCTGTGGCAGGCCGATCTCGATCTGGTGAAGGTGCTGAATCTGGGCGCCTATCGCTTCAGCCTCGAATGGGCGCGGATCGAGCCGGAGCCGGGCCTGTTCTCGATCGCCATGCTCGATCACTACAAGAGGATCATCGAGGGATGCCGGGCGCGCGGCATCCGGCCGATGGTGACGTACAACCACTACACCACCCCCTCGTGGTTCGCGAAGCAGGGCGGGTGGCTTCACCCCGACTCGCCGCAGCTCTTTGCCCGCTTCTGCGAGCGTGCCACGCGCCATCTCGGTGCCGGCATCAGCCATGCGATGACGCTCAACGAGCCCAATATCATGCGAATCCTGCGCTACGTCCTGCCGCCCTTCGTGCTCGACCTGCAGCGGGGGATGCTCGATGCCGCCGCGAAAAAGGCGAATGTCGCCAGGTTCATCGCCGGCAATGCGGTGAACGCCGAGGATGTCGATGCGATGACGGTCAATCTGATCGCCGGACACCGGCAGGCGCGCGCCGCGATCAAGGCGGTCCGTCCCGATCTGCCTGTCGGCTTCACCCTGTCGATGTTCGATGACGAGGCGGTTGGCCCCGTCGCCAAACGCGATGCTGCCCGCAAGGAACTCTATGCCGCCTGGCTAGAGGTGGCGCGCGAGGACGACTTCATGGGCGTGCAGAATTACGAGCGCGTGCTGTGGGGGCCGGAGGGCCGCCTGCCGCCGGCCAGGGACGCGACGGTCAACGCGATGGGCGGCGAGATCTACGCGCCCTCGCTCGCCAACGCGGTGCGTTATGCCTCTTCGCAGATCGGCAAGCCGATCATCGTCACCGAGCATGGCGTGTCGACTGACGACGACACGATCCGCGCCCGCCTGATCCCCTCCGCGCTGGCCGAACTGCACAAGGCGATGGGCGAGGGCGTGCCGGTGCTGGGCTATATCCACTGGTCGCTGCTCGACAATTTCGAATGGATCTCGGGCTATAAGCAGCATCTCGGTCTGGTGGCGGTCGACCGCACGACCTTCAAGCGCACGCCGAAGCCGAGCGCTGGCGTGCTCGCCGCCATCGCTCGCTGGAACGCGCTGTGAAACGCGGCCTGCTGGCCGTTTCGCTCGCTGCGCTGGCCATTGCCGGCGCCGCTTCGGCGCAGGACGCACCCGCCCCGACGGGCGACGCGCTGGCGGAGGGCTTTCGCGATCCGCCGGTCAGCGCCCGTCCGCGCGTCTGGTGGCACTGGCTGAACGGCAACATCACCGAGGACGGGATCACGCGCGACCTCGAATGGATGAAGCGCGTCGGCCTGGGCGGCGTGCAGACCTTCGATGCCTCGCTCGGCACGCCGCAGGTGGTGAAAGACCGCATCGCCTATATGACCCCGGCGTGGAAGGCGGCTTTCGCGCATGCCGCAACCACGGCGGACCGGCTGGGCCTGGAACTGGCGATTGCCGCTTCGCCCGGCTGGAGCGAAACCGGCGGGCCATGGGTGCCGCCCGCCGACGCGATGAAGAAGCTGGTGTGGAGCGAGACCGAGATCGTCGGCGGCAAACCGTTTCGCGGGCGCCTGTCCGCGCCACCCGGCGTCACCGGACCTTATGGGTCGACACCCTTCTTCGATCCGCTCGCGGCCTTTACCGGCGAGAAGGCGAGCGCTGTACCCCAGGCATCGGGTGAAATCGCGGTGCTTGCCTGGCCGGTCGCGGCACCTGGTGCCGCACTTCCCCGCGCCACCAGCCAAGCCGGCGATACGCTCGACGTAGCGGCGCTTTCCGACGCACGCGAGGAAACGACCGTCGCGATTCCGCGCGGCGCAGCCGGTGCCGTTCCGACGATCACCTTCGCCTATCCGGCGGCTCAGACGGTTCGCTCGGTGACGTTGTTCTTGCCCAATGCCGTTCCGCCGTTCGGCGACCCGGAATTCCTGCCGGTGCTGGAAGCGGAGACCAGGGCGGGGTGGCGCCCGGTGGCGAAGCTCCCGCTCGGGAATGTCCCGACGACATCGGCGTTCGCGCCGGTGACGGCGACACGTTTCCGCGTCGTCTTCGCGCCCAATGACGGCCCGAAACAGGTCGGCCTCGCCGCCCCAGCGCCGGGCGCGGTGGTGGGCGGAGTTTTCCCGACCGGCCCGGCGCCGCAGACCGTGCAGATCGGTACCTTGCGGCTGACCGGCGACGCGCGGATCAACCGGTTCGAGGCCAAGGCGGGCTTCGCCACGGTGCCCGATTATTATGCGCTCGGCGGCGACGCGCCGGAGCTGGACGGCGTCGCGCCCGACAAGGTGGTCGACCTGACCGGCCGGATGCGGCCGGACGGCACGCTCGACTGGACGCCGCCGCCGGGCCGCTGGCGCGTGGCGCGGCTTGGCTGGTCGCTGCTCGGCACGACCAATCACCCCGCCTCGCCCGAAGCGACCGGGCTCGAGGTCGACAAATATGACGGGGCGGCGGTGCGCCGCTACATCACCACCTATCTCGACACCTATGGCGCGGCGATCGGGCCGGATGGCAAGGGCGTCGACGCGCTGCTGACCGACAGCATCGAATCCGGCGATGCGAACTGGACGCCGCAGCTGCTCGATCGCTTCAAGGCGCTGCGCGGCTATGATCCCCGGCCCTGGCTTCCCGCGCTGACCGGCGCGGTGATCGGGTCGCGCGCGAAGAGCGATGCCTTCCTCTACGACTATCGCCGCACGCTCGCCGACCTGCTCGCCAGCGAGCATTACGGCACCATCGCCACGGTGGCGCACGAACGCGGCCTGAAGCTCTATGGCGAGGCGCTCGAAAATGGCCGGCCGCAGCTTGGCGACGACATGGCGATGCGCGCGCATACCGATGTGCCGATGGCGGCGATGTGGGCGTTCGGAAAGGACGGTGCCCCGCGCCCGACCCTGGTCGGCGACATATTGGGCGCGGCCTCGGTCGCGCATGTCTATGGCCAGAATCTGGTCGCGGCGGAATCCTTCACCGCCTCCTTCTCGCCCTGGGCGTTCGCCCCGGCCGATCTGCGCCGCGTGGCCGATCTGGAATTCGCACTGGGCGTCAACCGGCCGGTGATCCATACCTCGGTGATGTCGCCGATGGACGACAAGGAGCCGGGGCTGAGCCTCGCGATCTTCGGACAATATTTCAATCGCCACGAAAGCTGGGCCGAGATGGCGCGGCCCTGGGTCGATTACCTCGCGCGGTCGAGTTTCCTGCTGCAGCAGGGCCGGCATGTCGCCGATATCGCCTATTTCTACGGCGAGGAGGCGCCGCTGACCGCGCTGTTCGCGGATCGCGCGCCCGCCGATCTGCCGGTCGGTCGCGGGGTGGATTTCGTCAATGCCGATGTTCTTGCCGGCAAGTTGCGGGTCGAGGGCGGCGACCTCGTCGCGGCGCGCGGGGCGCGCTATCGGGCGCTCTATCTCGGCGGCAGCAGCCAGCGCATGACCCTGGCGACGCTGCGACGCATCGCGGCGCTGGTCGAAGCCGGCGCGACACTGGTCGGCGACGCGCCGACAGGCTCGCCGTCGCTCGATGACGATAAGGCTGAAACGGCCGCATTGATCAAGCGGCTCTGGCCCGGCGGCGGCGAGGCGCGAGTGGGGCAGGGCCGCGTCATCACCGGCCGAGATCCCGGCGCGGCGCTCGACCGGGCGGGGATCGGCTCCGATTTCACCTATGCCGGCGCCAACGGCACCGACCTGCTGTTCCAGCATCGCGCGCTTCCCGATGGGGAGATCTATTTCCTCGACAACCGCACGCAGCGCGAGATGCGGATCGACGCCCGGTTTCGCGTGACCGGCAAGGCGCCCGATATCTGGCACGCCGACACTGGCAAGGCCGAACCTTTGTCCTTCCGGACCAGTGGCAACCAGACGATCGTGCCGCTGACCATCGCGCCGGAGGAATCGCTGTTCGTGGTATTCCGCCGCCCTGCATCAGGCGGCGGTGCGACGATCGCGCCACCGGTCCTGCGCACCATCGCGACTGCGACCGATCCATGGAAGGTCGCTTTCCAGACGAAGCGCGGCGCGCCCGCCGGTACCGTCCTCGAGAAACTGGCGCCGCTCAATAAGCAGGCCGATCCCGGCATCCGCTATTTTTCCGGCGTGGTGACCTATGAGAGCAGCGTCGTCCTGCCGCGTACCGTCGGAAACGGCCGGTTGTGGGTCGACCTCGGCAAGCTGGGGGACGTCGCTGAGGTGCGGGTCAACGGAACACCGGTCGGCACCGTCTGGCAGGCACCCTACCGGGTCGACGTCACCGCAGCCGCCCGTCCGGGCAGGAATCAACTCGAGATTCGCGTCGCCAACCTTTGGGTGAATCGCCTGATCGGTGACGTCCAGCCGGGCGCCACCAAGGTAACCTTCACCGCCGCGCCGACCTATCAGCCCGACGCGCCGCTGCGGCCATCCGGGTTGATCGGGCCCGTCACCATCCTGACCGAAACGAAGGGAACGCCATGAACTTTCTCGCCAAGGCCGTCGCCGTCCTTCTCGCTATCGTGCCGCTTGCCGCTGGTGCTCAGCCGCGCTTCGAGCTTGCGCGGATCGCGACGCCCGACCAGCCGGGTGCGATCCCGCTTTATCCTGCCGGATCGCTGCCCGCCGGAACCACGACCGAGCGCTGGGGCCGCCTCACCGCCCAGATCGATCCTGCCACGCGGATGGACGGGCGGATCGCCCGGAACGTCACCGTGCCGACGATCGTCCCGGTGTTGCCCGCGCCGGGCAAGGCAACGGGTGCCGCCGTGATCGTCGCACCTGGCGGGGCGTTCCTGTCGTTGTCGATGGACACGGAGGGCTATCAGGTTGCGCAACGCTTGGCCGATCGCGGCATCGCGGCGTTCGTGCTCAAATATCGCACCAATCCGGTCCCGGACGACGAGCAGGCCTTCATGCAGACCGTCGGCCAGGTGATGGGCGAGGCAGCCCGGCCCGGTGGAACGCAATCGATCAGCGACCCCTTCGCGCCCGCCGATGCACTACAGGCGCTGCGGTTGATCCGCAGCCGCGCCGCTGAATGGCATATCGACCCCGCCCGGGTCGGCATGATCGGCTTTTCCGCCGGCGCGATGACCGCGCTGCAAGCGGTATTGACCGGTACCCCGGCCGATCGCCCGGCGTTCATCGGTTATATCTATGGCCCGATGTCGACCATCGCGGTGCCGGCCGGCGCGCCGCCGATGTTCGCCGCGATCGCGATGGACGACGGACTGTTCTCACGCCAGGGCTTCGGCATCGTCGAGGCATGGCGCTCTGCGCGCGTGCCGGTGGAGCTTCACGCCTATGAGCGCGGCGACCATGGCTTCGGTGCCGGGCGGCCCGGGACGACCACCGTGCAGGTCCTTCCGGAATTCGTGACCTGGCTTCAGGCACGCGGGCTGCTCGGCACGCAACGATGAACCAGGCGGTCCGACGCTATGTTGCGGTCGAGGCAGCGGTCGGCGCCGTGATCAACGGGCTGCTCAGCCTGGCCTTCTGCTTCCTGCTTTTCGGTGGCCAGAGCCATGTGCCGGTGGGCGGCACCGGCGGCTTGATCCTCGACGCCGTGCCGCAAGGCGTGATGATCGCGCTGATGTCAGCGGTCGTGCCGACGCTGATCACGCACAGGCGCCTGGCGCGGGGTGGCTTGCCGGGCCTTGTCGACGAGCCACCCTCACGCCGCAACGGCCTGCGCCGTGCGCTGCTGATCGCCGGCGCGGCTGCATCGCTGTCGTTCCTGATCAATGCCGCTTTTCTGTCGATCGGCCCGTCGGTCTGGCCGTTCGGCACCGTGGCCATCGCCAAGACGCTATATGGCGCCCTGCTCGGGGCGATCGTGTCGGCCGTGGCGATTGGAGCAGCTTGCAGTACATCAGAGCCACCAACACCCGTTCGTCCTGCGTAGCCCTCGAGGAGCCGCGTAGCGACGTGTTCGATTCAAAGTTCCATCCCGTCATGCCACCGTTCCCGGATGCAGGATCGCAGCATGCAACCAGCTTCCGCCGGACAGTTGAGTCGACTGAATCGACGCGCCCTGCTTGGCAATGGGCGGCGCCCTGTTATCGCCGCCTGCCCGCCCTGTTCCGCAGGAACAGGGCAAACGCCCAATAAAGACCTGAAATCTCCCGGAAATATCTCCAACAAAGTTGGAGATAACAGGGAGAGAAAAAAATCGCCTCCCTGTTCCGCCCTGTTATGCCTTGTCGGGCCCGAACCGCTCGCGCCCGCCGACGATCGTGCGCAACGTCTTCACCTTGGGGATTGCGTCGGGCGCGATGGCGAAGAGATCGGCGTCGAGCACCGTGAGATCGGCGAGATAGCCCGGGCGGAAGACATCGATCCGCTCGACGCGCGCGATGAATCGCGGCAAGGTCAGGCGATGGGAAATCGCGAGGACGGGCTGGCGGCATTGCTGTCCAAGGCGGAGGGCAACCCGGCGGCGATGATGCAGCTGGCGAACCTGATGCGCAAAACCGGTCAGGTCGAGCAGGCGGTTGCCTTGTGCCGCAGGACATTGGCGCTGGTGCCGGACGACGCGGAGCTGGCGGCACGCGCGCGCGCCCTGCTGAGTGGAGACGTGCCGAACTGGCACTTCACGATCGTGGCGGATGCGGCGCGCAACGCGGCGTATGACGCCGCGCTGCGCCGGGCGATCAGACCCGGCATGCGCGTGCTGGAAATCGGCACCGGCACCGGCATTCTCGCGATGATGGCGGCGCGCGCCGGTGCCGCCGAAGTGGTCAGCTGCGAAATGAATCCCATGGTCGCCCATGCCGCGCGCGGCATCGTCGACGCCAATGGCTATGGGGATGTGGTGCGCATCTTTTCCGGCCATTCGGACAAGCTCACCCTGGAGGAGCTGGGCGGGCACGCTGACCTTCTGGTGTCGGAGATCGTCAGCAACAATCTGCTGGGCGAGGATGTGCTGCCAGCGCATGAAAAGGCGATGCGCGACCTGATGAGGCCCGGGGCGCAGGCGATCCCCGCGCGCGGCCGGGTGCGCGTGGCGCTGACGGAGGATGTTCGTGGCGAGACCGGGCGGATGCACATGGTCGACGGCTTCGACCTGTCGCTCTTCAACGATCTGCGTGCGCCTGCTCGGGCGCGTTCGGTCGGCAGCGACCGGATAGAATTGCGCAGCGAGCCCAGCGATCTTTTCGACTTCGATCTCGGTTCCGGGAGCTTCTGTACGCCGGCGAGAGCCACGACAAATGTTCGCGCGGCGGGCGGGCGCGTCAACGGCGTCGCGCAATGGATCGCGCTCGATATGGACGACGACACGCAGTACGAGAACCGGCCCATGCCTGGCGCTACCTCCTGCTGGGACATGATGTTCCATGCCTTGCCGATGATCGACACCGCGCCTGGGCAGGCGATGACGATCGCCGGATCGCACGACCGTCACAATCTCGCGATCTGGATCGATCGGCCGTAGCGACGGCGGTTATTCGTTTCCGCGTTCGACCCAGCGGATGAACTGCCCGACATGGACGGCGCGATCCAGCGCCAGGCGGTAGGCCGGCATATGCTCCTCCGCCGCGCGCGTGTCGCCGGGCCAGCCGGCGATCAGCTGCTTCAGGCGCGGCATGTCCACCAGCCGGCTGGCCAGCGGGGAGGCCTCGAGCCGCTCGACGGCCGCTTCGATCAGCGGCCGGCGCGCATTCAGTGATTCGAACCAGTTGGGTGATTGCTCGCCCTTCCTGGTTTCCTCGAGAATCTCGCGCGGCAGGCGATCGGCAAACAGCTGGCGCGCATACCAGCGGGGCACGCCGTCGCGCAGGAACAGGGTTTCGGGAATGGTGAGGGAAAATTCTATCAGCTCGCGATCGCCATAGGGATCGCGCGTTTCGAGGCTGTTGCCCTGCATCGCGAGGTGATCGCGGGAAATCTGCAGCTGGTCGAAGATCTGATGCGCGCGCAGCTGGGCGCTGGTGCCGCGCGTGCTGTAGGTGGGATCGAACCCGTCGTCCCGCCATTGTCGGGGCAGGTCGAGCGACTGGGCGACATCGGGGTTGAGCAGGCTGAACCGGCTGACATCCTCCGGCTCGCGCCCGCGCAGGCGCTGGAAGACGCGGTGCAGGCCGGGCGGCAGCAGCGGGACCAGCCCCTGCCGCACCACGGTGCGCGGCAGGTTGTCACCGGCGCCTCGCGCCAGCGCGCGCGCCTGTCGCGCCAATTCCAGCCAGCGCCCTTGCCGCGCCAGTGACGACAGGCAAAACCGTCCATCCCAGCTGAACGTCAGATTGCCCATGGTCCCCGTCAGCGCCACACGGTGGCCGTGCCGGACGAGCGTGTCCTGGATGCCGCTGAACCAACCGAGATTGTCCACGTTGCGGCAGGGCATGGGCATGACGGTCTGGAAGAAGCGCGTGGGATCGGCCTGCATCGGATGGGCGGCCTGCGGCGCTACCAGCGTCAGGCGCAGCGCCGGATGCAGGCGCTCCAGCGCCCTGACCTTGTCGCTTTCGTCGAGGTACCGGTGGTCGCGCACCGACCGGTCGAGCCCCGGCGATGGAACCCCGCAATAGCAATCGAGCTCCGCCGACCCGAGGCGGGCGGCGGTGGCGGCCACCGCGCTGGAGTCGAAGCCGCCGCTGACGCAGATCGCCACGCGCGGGGTGTCGCGCAGAACGCGCGTCACCGCACGGTCCATCAATTCGCGCCCGCGCGCGACATAGTCTTCGTCGCGCGTGAAGGGCGGCGCTGCGTCAAGCCGTGGACTCCAGTACTGCCGCTGGGCAATGCCCCCGGGCGTGATGCTCACCACGGTGCGCGACGGCACCCGGTTGACGCCGCGATAGAATGTCGCCTCGCGCTCGCGGTGATTGAGCGCCAGGAAGTTTGCCAGCAGCCGCTCGTCGAGGTCGCATGGCACATCGGGCAAGGCCAGCAGCGTCCCCAGATGCGAGGCAAAGGCCACGAAGCCCTTGCCCGCATGGTAGAAAAGGGCGCGCCCGCCGGTGCAGTCGCGGGCAAGGGTCAGCGTTCGGTCGGCTTCATCCCAGTGCGCCATGGCAAACACGCCGAGCAGCAGCGCGAGCCCGGCGTCGCCGCGCTGCTCGAAGATCGCGCGCATGCAGGCCGCTTCGCCGCCGCGCGACGACACGCCGGCGGTAGCGGCGATATCGCCAAGATTGTCGAGCCGGCTGTCCGCCGCGAACAGCGCTCCTGTCCACGGCTCACCCGCTGATGCGACCTGAGCGAAAACGGCATGCGCCGCGCGCTGGAACTGCACTCGCCCGCGCTGTCGCTGGACCAGGGCAGAGGCGAGCGTCGCTTCCTGCCGGTCGGAGATGGATGCGCCGTCAAATCGAATCAGGCCGGCAAAGTTGGTCATGCAGGTTCCGGCAAGCCCCTAGCGCTGACCCGCAACGACACCCACCGCGGCGACCATGGTGAAGAGCCTGAAGTGCGTATGCCGGGCCTCGCACGACCTGGTCAGATTCGAAAAGCCCGACAGAGCAGTATTGCGGCGACCCTAGGAGCCGGAAGAGGCGTAAATATCACCGCCGCTATTGAATATCCCCTGCGTCTCCACGAACTCGGTGGTGACAGCATATGGCGTTTCCCATGGCGCGCGGGCGGGAACTTCGATCCTGCCTGCTTCTTCTTTTTCAACAGCCTGCATAATGCTCCTTATATCGCGTGTTCACGCAATCAGATCCAGCGGGCTGAAACAGATCGGCCAGACGAACCGCCATCGCCTGCCTTTTGTCGTGCCATCTTCGTACCATGCACATCCGGCCTGAACAACCGAGTAGTCAGCTACGCAACACCGCGCCCTGCCGGATCAGGGTGTCGAGAAAAGCCTGAGTCTCGGCACGGCAGATTTCGGGCGTCACGTCGAAATCCCGGACCAGTATCGCACACAGCGTTTCCAGCTCATGCGGCTCGGCCAGCAGGTCCCAGATTCGCGCGCCCATCGCATTGAGACCCACATAGGTGCCGGTCTCCACGCTCATCATCACGGTTTCGCCGTTCGCCTCGGCGCAGATCCATTCGCCTGGCTCGCGTGTCATCATCATCAGGATTGCCCGACCTTCCGGTGTGGCGGAGGAGAGTAGGTCAGGTCATAGCCGATGGTCGCCATCATCGGCCCGTGCGCCAATTCGATATCGCGCGTCTGGTGAGGGGTCAATTCGTCCCGCCACGCGCCAGCCTGGCCGCGTCTGAAGAAGGCGGTGGCGTTGCGTGCCGTCTCGCGAAACCCGGTTCGCGCCTCCAGCGCCTGCAGCGAGGCGAAATTCGCCATCCGGACGGCGCGCTCCACCTGGTCTTGTGTGACCGCACGTCCGGCGAACGCCATTGCGTCGCGCAGAATGCGCGCGGTGTCCTGCCGAAGATCTTCGAACCGGACCAGGTGCAGCGCGATGTCGCGCTGGCCCAGCCAGCCAGCGACATGATCGCTCCAGCGACCCAATTGCTGATACAGGTGGCGCGCCAGACCCACGGGCCTGTCGCCGAAGGCGGCGTCCGGACTGTCGAGAAACGCGATGGCCTCGTCAAGGCTGATCTGCTTGTGATCCGCCAGCGACGATACCACGTCGCGTGGATCGCGGACGATGAGAATGGCACCCTTCGCCCCGCGCGCGCCAGCGAGCAGTGGCTCGCCCTGCGGTGTGAGCGAATAGGCGTCGTGCGTCTTGACGAAGTGCGTCGCGAGCGGGGTGTCGTGATCGCCCATGTCAGGATCGGGGCGCTCGTGAATCCGCGGCCGCAGATATTCGATTTCGGCACGGGTCAGGATACCGGAATCGATCAAGGTCGCGTCCTCGAACGGCGCGCGTGCGCTGGCGATCGGTGTGCCCAGGCGATTGATGTCGAGCATATCGCCGGGTTCGAGATCGAGGCAGTGGATGAGGACCCGAAACCAGGTGTTGCCGGACTTGGGATAGGACGCCAGCCAGACCCGGTTGGTCACGCGAGCAGCCCGTGTTCGCGCCAATGCCGCTCCAGTCCGCCGACAATGTCCGAGATGCCCGCAAAGTCTTTCTGGCGGGTAAGCAGGAAGACGCCCGCACTTTTGGAGATTGCCATCGCGGACTGGAGATAAAGCGATTTCTGATTCATCGCCGCGACCAGGAAGGGGCGATAGGCATTCGCGATGATAGCGTGCGCGGCGTCCGCGATGTTGAGTCTTGCGATACCGCTCTGCCGCGACGGTTCCGCTTCACGGAGCATGTAAACGGCGCCGATCGGCAGGGTTTCGCCGATCGAGGATCGCGGCGTGACATAATGTTTGGACAGGCCGTTACGCACCGGAGCCCCAAGGCGGTCGGCCAACCCCAGCGCATCGGCGGCCTCTTGCCAGAGCTTCAGCTGCCGGCCGTCGCTGTGGGTGACCGGCACGTCCTCGCCATCGCGCCCGATGACGCTGATATCGTCGTTGAGCAGCGGATAGCCGATAGTGCCGAGTGCCGCCGCCATGGTGGACTTGCCCGCCCCGGACGCCCCGCAAAACAGCACGGCCTTTCCGCCGACATTGACCGCGCTGGCATGCAGCACGGTCTGCCGGCGCTGGTGCAGCAGAATGCCGAACACCGTCCCGGTCACGAAAACGGCGATGTCGGAAGTCCGTTCCTGATCGCAGGGTTCGAACATGATGTCGCGTCCCTCCAGCAGCAGGAAGCGCGCGACGCCGGGTACGCGCAACAGGAAATGATCCCCGGCGATCTCCCAGGTAGGACCGACAGCGTCGGCATGCGGCAATGTCTGCGGTACCGATCCGCGCCGGATATGAATATCCGCCGCGGACGCGCTTGCCGTCACGGGTGTCATTTGCGGTAACGGAAGATCGCTGCCAACCGTCAGCCCCGCAATCCTGAAATACTGCACGGCGGTCTTCTTTGCTGATCGGGGGGCGAACCCTTGTCGAATAGCGTGGGCGTGTCGCGGCGGATAGCCACGCTCATGCTGTGCATTGATTCTTCGAACGCGATACCGGGTCTGCAAGCCCCGATTGCTCTTGTCATATGGCATTCGCTATATACAAACGGCCTCTCAGCGATATATGTCAGCCTGGCTTAGGGGCGAACGGGCGTCTAGGTCCGGTTGGATATCCGATGGGGAGCGAAATGCCTTTAGTGGCCACCATGGCAGCACCCGCCTTCGACGTGGTCGCGGATTGGGAAAAGCTACCTCAGGGCATGTCGCATCGCGATGTCACTGGGGTCGCGGTGGATTCGCGGGACCGCGTCTATCTGTTTGCGCGCTTTCCGCACCGTATCATCGTATGCGAACGCGACGGCACCTTCATTCGCAGCTGGGGTGACGACATCTTTTCGATGGCGCATGGCCTGACGATCGGCCCGGATGATCGGGTCTATTGCGTCGACAATGGCGACCACAGCATCCGGGTCTTCACGCTCGGCGGCACGCCGATCATGACGTTGGGCGTGCCCGGTCGTGCTTCCGATACAGGATACGACCCCAAGCCACCCTATGAGGTCCATGCCTGCGAATGCATCCGCTACCCGGGCGGACCGTTCAATCGTTGCACCAACCTGGCGGTCTCCCCGAGTGGAGAGCTTTTCGTCGCGGACGGATACGGCAATTGCCGGGTGCACCGCTTCACTTCGGGCGGCGACCTTATTCAGTCCTGGGGCGAGATCGGTACGGGTCCCGGCGAATTCCATCTGCCGCATGGCATTGCTTGCGACGCAGATGGTCGCGTGCTGGTCTGCGACCGCGAGAACGACCGAATCCAGATCTTTTCGCCCGACGGCGCGTATCTCGATCAGTGGACCGATATCCAGCGGCCGTGCGACCTCGCCATCGATTCCGAGGGTCTCGTCTATGTCGCCGAACTCTGGCGGCCCAAGGGGAAAAAAAGCTTCGTTCACGGCGAAATGCAGGAAGATCATCCGGGCCGCGTGAGCGTCCTTGCCCCCGATGGTCGCGTCCTTGATCGCTGGGGTGGTTCGTCCCAGGCGCGTCACACGCCGGGCAATTTCATCGCGCCGCACGGCATTGCCGTCGATAGCCACGGCGACGTCTATGTCGCGGAAGTGCCCTATAGTTTCGCCATCCGTCCAGGCTGGATTCCAGAGGCTTATGGCGACCACCAGATCCAGAAATTCGTCCGCCGGAAATGATCCGGCGAGACCGCCAAAGGAGAGATGTAAAATGCGGCGTTCCACCGATCATATCCTGACGACTCATGGCGGCAATCTGCCGCGCCCGGCTGACCTGGACGCCTTGCTCGCAGATGCCGACGCCAATCGGGCCGCGATCCAGACACGGCTGCCGGTGGCCGTGCGCGAAGTCGTCGAGAAGCAGATCGAATGCGGCGTCGATATCATCAATGACGGTGAATATGTGAAGGCCGCCAACATGGGCAGCTACACCAGCTACATCGCCGCGCGCGTGACCGGCTGGGAGACACTCCCGCGCGACGCTGATACGCCCTCGAAGCGCGCCGGCCCGGGCGAGCGTGACCGGCTCGACTTTCCGGGTTTCTACGAGTCCGGCCTGTGGTTCGCCGGCGCCGGCGGGCCGGTCCGTCCCGGTTTCATGACGCCCGGCAACAAGCCGCAAAAACCGACCAAGGAAAAGGTCTGCACCGGCCCCCTGACTTATATCGGCCATGCCGAGATCGCGAAGGACATCGACGCGCTCAAGAGCGGACTCGCAGGCAAAAGCGATGTCGATGGCTTCATCGCGGCATTGGGGCCGCTCAGCGCCGGCGCCGGCGCGCGAAACGCCCATTACCGCGATGAGCGTGACTATATGATGGCGGTCGCCGAAGCGATGCGCCAGGAGTATAAGGCAGTCACCGATGCAGGGCTGATCGTCCAGATCGATGAGCCGGAATTCGCGACAAGCTGGATGTTCTACCCGGAATGGTCGGTCGAGCAGTATCGCGACTATCTCGAATTCGCGGTTGAAGTGATCAACCACGCGCTCGAAGGTCTGCCGGAGGAGCAGGTTCGCTTTCATATGTGCTGGGGCAGTGGTCATCGCCCACATGTCCATGACATCGAATTCAAGAATATCGTCGATCTCATGCTCAAGGTGAACGCCCAGTGTTACACCTTCGAAGCCAGCAACGTCCGACATGCGCATGAATGGCGCGTCTGGGAGGATGTCAAACTTCCCACGGGCAAGATCATCTGCCCCGGCGTGGTCGGTCATATGACCGATCTCGTCGAGCATCCCGAACTCGTCGCCGAGCGGCTGGTCAATGTCGCCAAGCTCGTCGGCATGGAGAATATTCAGGGCGGCACCGACTGCGGAATCGGCTCGCGCGTCGGGCATCCCGAGGTCGTGTGGGCGAAGCTGTCCGCGATGGCCGAGGGCGCTGCGATCGCGACAAAGAAGCTCAAGGGTTGAGACAATCACGGTGCGGCAGGGCTTGCCGCACCGCCCGACCCCAGGCGGGAGAACCGCACGCCGGATGCGACGACGTTTCGGCCTGAAATCAGGCCGAATCAAATCCGATACGCCATGTTCTCACGCACGAGACTGACAAGATAGAGATGGCCTTGCTCGGCGGCATATCCGCGGTCGTGGAGGGGGCCGGCCATCCCGTGAAGGGCTTTGGCCATTGCGCAATCATGTGTCGGCATCTCGCCGGCACATGGCATAAGCCAGCCAAGTTAGTGAAGTTTCGTCACTTTTCATGCTTCGGCGGTATCAATCGTTCGAGCACAAAGAATTGGACGCAGGGTGTCCAGGGCAACACTCTGCTAGTCAAATCATAGTCAAAAACGATGAATGGAGAGCGATGCAGGTCGCAAGCTTTGGTCGCGCCGCGATAGGCCGACCTGCCCTGATTCACGCCAGAGGTGCGGCGCAGCGTCTCGCCAAGGCTGCACCCCGGTCGCGGGAGGTGCTGTGCGCAATGTCGCATGAGCCATCCGCGCCGTGCATTGTCGGCGGGAGAGGGCAGCGCGCATGATCGAGCTGGGAATGGCCGCGTCGGCACCGCTGAATGCCGTTGAGCAGCTGCGAAACGGGCTTCGCAGGCTGGGTAAAGCCGCCGCGGTGGTGACATGCTGGCACGAGGGGAAGCGCTGGGCGGTGAGCGCGACCGCGGTGAGCGAACTCAGCATGGATCCGCCGTTGCTGCTCATTTGCGTCGACAGAAGTGCTGGCCTTTGTGCGCCGCTCGTGGCGGGACTTAATTTCTGCGTCAACATCCTGCGTGCCGATCAACGCAGCGTGTCGCTGGCATGCGGTGGCGACGCTGAAGGCGAGGCGCGGTTCAGCGAGGGGCAATGGGGCTCGGGAGCGTGCGGGTCGCCTTATCTGCGCGAGGCGCAGGCCAATTTCTTCTGCGAATACGAAACCCATTTCGATTTTGGCAGCCACGCCGTCGTCATCGGCGCGGTGCGAGAAGCGGACTCGTGGGGCGAGCCTGATCCGCTGATTTATGTCGATGGCGACTATGCAGGCGTGGTCAGGTTTTGATCGGGCAGCACAGAATATAATGGACGATACCCAAGCCCTTCTCGTGCAAATCGAGCACGCCTGCCGGCGCCTGAAGATGGCGCAGTCGACTTTCGGTCGGCTGGCCGTCAACGACGGCAAACTGGTCTCCCGGCTGCAGGAGGGTGGCCGCGTAACCGTCCAGACGGTGGAGCGCGTGCATCGTTTCATCGAAAATCAGAACGGCGCTTCGGCAAGCGCGTTGCGCGCGGGGATCAAGGGCCTTCGCGCCGAGGTCCGGCCCGAGCACAATTTTCGTTTCTATGACAACCGCCAGAAATATCTGATGTTCGTCAACACGACGAACGAGAAACAGATCATCGCGGATCGCGCGGTCCGCGAGCTTTCGGATACCCAGCCCGTTCCACCCGCCATCCGCCTGTTCGACGGTGGCGCGGGCGACGGCACCGCCCTGGCGCGCATGCTGCGCGGGCTTCATCGCCGTCATCCCTGGGTACCCTTTTATGTCGTCGCCAAGGAGATCAGCATGGAGAATATCCGTCTGACTCTCGAGAAGATGCCCGATCGGCTGCGCGAGCATCCCGGCACCGTCCTGGTGCTCACCAACCTAAAATATGCCGAAGCGCCGACGCTCCAGCCCGACACGCCTGCCGGCGCGAGCGCGATGGTGTGGCACGAAGTCGGCCTGGATGGAACGTCGGCGGGCCAGTTCGAAGAGCAGATCCAGCAGCTCGATCCGTTTCTCGCCAGGCACTGGCAGGCGAGCATCGCGCCGAGCGGCAATCCGATGTACAAGACGCCGACGGTGCTCGTGCTGTATCGGAGCGATCATCATTTCATGCTCGATCCGATCATCCCGCGCCGCGGCTATGCCCAGGCCGATTTCGATTTCGTGCTCCTGTCGCAGCCCTATCGCGCCCACGCGCCGCTTGAATTCAAGACCTCGCGGGTGGTGACGCCCCTGGTCAAGGCGCTTCGCGCGAATGGTAGACTGATGGGAGTCCATAGCCACGGCAACGATCCCGGGCTGGAGATCATCCGCGCGATCTGGCCGAACGAGAATCCGTTCCAGACCAGCCGCCAGGCGATCATGGATGCGGTCAGAAGCGAATTGGGTTCTTCGGCGCGCGACTATCATTTCCAGGCATTGTCCGATGAGGAGGCGCTATTTCGCTACGACATCCGGACGCTGCCGACCGAGATCGACGAGCACACGCCGATCGGCAGCTCGACCTTGTTCGCGGCGTGGAACGCGGCCAGTTACGTTGCTCAGATCGAGGACGGGCGGTTCGCCAAGGCGATCTCCAACGACCAGTATCTCGAGGCGACGCGTGAAGTGCTGCAGCGCCACCAGGGACTGTGGTTCAACGACGAGATCTATCTGATCTCGCGCCGCGCGCGGCTCAACTAGGCGGTGTTGGCCGACAGGAACGCCTTCAGGTCGGCCTGCGGCCTCGCGCCGACATGCCCGATGACTTCAGCGGCGGCCGCACAGCCGAGGCGCCCGCATTCTTCAAGCGCCAGTCCGTGGCTGAGGCCGTACAGGACGCCTGCCGCATAGAGATCGCCCGCGCCGGTCGTGTCCACGACGGTGGCCACGCCCGCTGCCGGGACCTCGACCATGCCGTTCCCATCGATCAGCAATGCCCCGGCAGCGCCCCGGGTTACCGTGACGATCTCGACATGCCGCGCGGCAATGCGCGCAGCCGAGACGACGTCGTCGACGCCATAAAGCGCGCGAATTTCATCCTCATTGGCGAACAGGATGTCGATATGGCCATCGATCAGGTCGAGAAACTCGTCGCGGTGGCGATGGACGCAGAAGCTGTCGGAGATGGTCAGCGCTACCTTGCGGCCCGCAGCGCGGGCGAGCGATGCCGCCTTGCGGAACGCGGCCTTGGCCGGCGGCTGATCGAACAGATAGCCTTCCAGATAGATTATCCCAGCCGAGGTGACGAGCACCGGGTCGATATCGTCTTCGTCCAGCCCGACACAGGCGCCGAGAAAGGTGTTCATCGTCCGCTCGGCGTCGGGCGTCACCAGAACCAGGCACCGCGCCGTCGCAGGACCGCTGGTGGTTGCTGGAGTGGCAAACCGTACGCCGAGCGCACCAAGATCGTGGCGGTAAATGTCGCCGAGCGCATCGTCGCGCACCTTGCCGATAAAGGCACCGGTTCCGCCAAACGCTGCCACGCCGGCAATGGTATTGCCCCCCGAGCCACCCGAGATTTCGATGCCCGGGCCCATCGCTGCGTAGAGGCGTTCAGCACTGTCTTCGTCGATGAGCGCCATGCTGCCCTTCGCCATCCCTTGCTGGTCGAGGAACGCATCGCGGGCATTTGCAATGACGTCGACGATCGCGTTGCCGATGGCGAGGACGTGATATTGGGGAGGCTGCATTCTTGTCTCCTGGACAGACGAAACAGGGCATGAAGGCGCTGGATAAAGTCGATGATCGTTATATAAAGACGAACGGCGTTCAACAAGGCGCATGTGGAGACGGGGAGGGCGATGACTGGTTTGAGCGGATCACAAGGGGAGGGCGCATCGTGCCCGTTCTGTGGCGCCGCGTGGAGCGATGCGATGCTGGCCCAGTTCGACCGCTTCTCCATTCCGTCGAGCTGCGCGTGCTGCGGCGGTGCGCCCGCGCTTCATTCCACCTCCGTCCCACTGCCTGTCGAAGACCTGTGCTGCACGGCATGCGGCCGGGCGATCTACCGCGGGTTCGCCGCCAATGAAGGGTCCGTTTCTTGAAAAGCGCAGACTTCGACATCATCGATGCCCAGATCCACCAGCCCGCGCCCCCGGTGCCGTTCGGCGACGATATGCCCGAGGGAGCGAAGCTGGCCGTCAATGTCGAATTGGCGCGCGAGGCGATGGACAGCACGGGCGTCGACGCGACATTGGTGGTCGCGGCCCTGCCCTATATCCAAGCCTGCGTGGCACGCTACCCCGGGCGATTCATCGGGGTGGAGACGTTCAGCGCGACGGGTTCGGATCTGGCTGCCGCCGTCGAGCGCGCACGCGGCGACAAGAGGCTGGCGGCGGGCCGACTGCTCGTTTCGGATTTCCGGACGACCGACTTGTCCGGCGCCTTCGCCAGCGGCGCCATGGATCCGGGCTTCGCGGCGGCCGAAGCGGTGGGGTTGCCGCTTTTCCTGTCCACGCACGGCCAGTCCGCGGCGATGCGCCCGGTGATCGAGCGGCATCCCGATTTGACGATCATCATCGATCACCTTGGCCTCAGTCAGCATCCGGTGTCGCCCCCCAGGGACGATCCCTGGGACCGCATCGATGATCTCCTTGCCCTTGCCGAGTTCGACAACGTATCGGTGAAACTGTGCGGCCTGCCGTTGCTGTCGGACCAGGCCTATCCATTCGCCGATGTGTGGCAAAATCTCCACCGGGTGATCTCCGCGTTCGGCCCCGAGCGGCTGATGTGGGCGAGCGATTACACGCGACTGCGCATGGCAAGGGCCGGCGGTCCGTTGCGTAACCGTGGTTGCCTGTACAGCGAGAGCCGGGACATGCTGCTCCACAGCGGCGAGATCGATCGAGAAGCGAAGGCCGCGATCTTCGGTGGCACAGTCAAGCGCGTGCTGGGATGGCATCCGGCAGCCGAGTGATGCCGCGCAATTGCCCCATGCGCGTGCCAGGGCGGCCGGCGCATGCGCGGTTGTCGGGGAGGGGTCATGAGCGAGGCGCGTGATCAGAACGCCATTCCTTGCGACGGCTGCACGGAGTGCTGCAAGACCGAGCAGGTGATCTTGCGCCCCGAAGCAGGCGATGATCTTTCGACATTCGACTTCGAATATATCGGCAGCGCGCTCTATCCCGGGCAGCGGGTGCCCGCGCTCAAACGCGATCCGCGCACCGGGAATTGCGTCTATCTGCAGGCCCAGGGCTGCGCGATTCATGACCGCGCCCCTGCGATTTGCCGGCGCTTCCATTGTGCCCGGACATTCAAGGCACTCGGGCGCATGTCGCGCGCCAAGCGCGATGCCTTATGGGCGCGCGGCGACGTGCTGGAGGAAAAGATCGTCGAGCGCGGTCGCGACCGCTATCGGTTGGCGCAGGCGCTCGGGCTGGACGACGCACTTGACGTCGAGATGCAGATCGCCGCCTTCGAGGCGCTGGCCAGCGCGCCCCGTCCGAGGTGAGCAACGAACCTAGTGCGCAGCGGCATGCCTGCCCGGGCTGAGCGGGTAGATCGTCAGCAGAATCCAGATGACCACTCCAGCCAGAGCCAGCGGCGCGGCCAGGAGGAAGAAATATCCAATGGCGCCGAGCTCATGCTCCAGCGCCAGCGCGCCGTACATCGGCCCGACAATCGAGGCGGCGCGACCCGCGCCATAGGCCCAGCCGACGCCGGTGGCACGATTGCGGGTGGGATAGAGTGTCGACGCAATCGAGGCGAGGCCGGCATGCGCGGCGTGCTGGGCGAGCGCGTTGAGGGCCAAGGCTGCGAACATGCCCCAGCCTGGCGCGAACAATCCCATGCCGATCGCTGCACCGGCCGCGACGATGAAATAGGATGGGACGATCGCCTTGAAACCGAACCTGTCGATCATGAGGCCGATCGTCAGCATGCCGGCCGCGCCGAAGCCGGTGCCGATCGCGGTGGTGAGGCCGACCTGGCCCCAGCCCAGGCCAATGATGTCGTGGAACACTGTGGTCTTCCAGACGGCTGCGCTGATGAAGCCGAAGCTGCTCACGAAGCTCAGCCAGAGCAGCACCGTGGGCAGCGCGAGGCCCGGCTTGAACAGGTCACGGACCAATCTCAAGCTGCTCGCGCGCCTTTCCTGCGCGGCGGGCCGCGCCAATATCACCGGTTCGCCTTCGTTCTCCGGCATCAGGGCAGTGACGATTGCCTGCAGTCGGGGGTCGTCCGGATTGCGCGCCGCGAGAAACTTGGGCGATTCGGGCAGGTACAGATAGATCAGCGGGAGCAGCAACAGCGGCATCCCGGTGCCGATCCAGAAAGCGATATGCCAACCATAGGGCTCCAGCAGGAATGCCTGCATCGCTGAGCCTAGCAGCGCGCCCGGCATCGAGCCGGCGAGCACGACGGTCACCATCGTCGCGCGTTGGCGCGCCGGCGCCAGCTCCGAGGCGAGGGCGACCATATTGGCAATCACCGAGCTCGCGAACATGCCGGTCAACAGCCGGCAAACGGCAAGTGCCCAAATACTGTCGGTGAAGATCGTCACGAAGCAGCTTGCCGCCACGGCGAGGAGACACAGCATCAGCAGCCGTCGGCGCCCGATCTGATCAGCGAACGGCGCGATCAGAAAGGCGCCGAGCACCATGCCGACCTGCTGCATCGACAACACCCAGGTGAGCGCCGTCCGCGCGACGCCGAACTGGTCGGATATCTTGGGAAGCACCCAACTCAGCACGCCGAGATCGAAGCCGTCGACCAGCATCGCGAGCGCGCCGATTACCATCACGCGCACGTGGAAGGGACGGAACTTTACGCCATCGAGGAACGCGTCGATTCCAATCGTCGGTCGGTCCACGCGCGGCCCCCTCATGCTTTATCCGGCCGGCCTCGACGGGCGACCTTTGGCAATCATAAGAATATAAGCCTGGCTGTCTGTCAACGGTTCAAACCTCTTTCATGCTATCAGTGACGCTGTTATAAGACAGGCTGTCATAATAAATCGTGTTCACGGCGCCAGACCGTGAAGCGGGGAGAGGAAAAAGGGCGATGCCTGTCGAACGACTCGATCCGCGGCTCGACCTTATCGTGGCACGCGATGCCGAATGGGAGGAACTCGGCAGCGGCTTCGGCGGACCCACGGGACCGGCCGAGGGCCCGGTATGGATCGCCGCCACCGACTCCGGCGGGGGGTATCTGCTGTTCAGCGACATCCACAACAGCCGCCGGATGCGTTGGCATCCCCGGGATGGCATCACGACCGACAAGGAAGGCACCGAGAACGGCAACGGCCAGACGCTCGATCGCGAGGGCAGGCTGGTCGTATGCCATCATTTCAGCCGTTGCGTCGATCGCGAGGAAGCCGATGGCAGCATCACGGTGATCGCCGATCGCTATCGCGGCATGAAGCTGAACCGGCCGAACGACGTGGTGGTGAAATCCGATGGTGCGATCTATTTTACCGATCCGCCGCCCAAGGTTCCGTTTACACCGGCCGACCATCCACCCGAAATCGATTGTGCCGGCGTCTACCGAGTCTCGCCGGACGGAGCGCGGATCAACATGGTCGTGCGTGACCTCGTCAATCCCAACGGGCTGTGCTTCTCGCCCGATGAGAAAATCCTCTACGTCAACGACAGCAACCAGCACCGCAAGCTGATCATGGCGTATGATGTCGAGGCCGACGGCATGCTGGACCTCGGCAGCGCGCGGCTGTTCTGCGACATGCGCGCGGACACCCGCGTAGGTGGCCCGGACGGGATGAAAGTGGATGTCCTGGGCAATGTCTATTGCACCGGCCCTGGCGGCATCTGGATCCTCGATGTCGCGGGCAAGCATCTCGGCACGATCGCGATGGAGGGCCGCGTCTCCAACATGAACTGGGGCGATCAGGACTGGTGCACGCTTTATTTCACCGGCGCCCGATCGCTCAACCGCATCCGCCTCGAAATACCCGGCGTTCCCGTCCCGCGCGGCGCTATTGTCCCGACATCCGGTTAGAGCATGCCGCCAATATTGCCGCGCACACGGGCCACATAGCCCGATCGCCAGAATTTCTACCCTTCGCTCAACGAGATAGGACAGGATATGAAACGCAGCACAGACCGCATTCTGACAACGCATGTCGGTAGCCTGATCCGTCCGCTCGATGTGCTTCAGGGCATGATGGCCAAGGTGCTGGGCGAGCCGGTCGACGAGGCGCAGTTTCAGCAGAGCGTCAGGCAGGGCGTCATCGACGTTGTAGCAAAACAGGCCGAAATCGGGATCGATATTCCAAGCGACGGCGAAATCTCCAAGCCCAGTTTCCACAATTACGTCGTGGAGCGCCTGGGTGGCCTGGAGAAAATACCTCCGGAAACCCGCGGCGCCTATTACACCCAGCTCACTGAAAAATTTCCCGGCTTCATGAAACAGTACAATGCCATGTACAAAACCATGTGGATGCCGCCGGAACTCGACGCGGACAAGGTAAGGAAGGCGGGCGACACGCCTCCCGCGCGCGTTCGCGTCGCCGCGCCGATCACCTATATCGGCCAGGGCGCGCTCCAGACCGACATCGAGAATTACAAGGCAGCGCTCGCGGGCAAGGACTTTGTCGAGGCCTTCATGCCGTCTGCCACGCCAGCGCGCGACGATGCCGATGCAGGCACGGTTTATCCCACTGTGTCGGCCTATCTCTATGCACTCGCCGACGCGATGCATGTCGAATATCAGGCGATCGTCGATGCTGGCTTCGTGGTGCAGCTGGACCTTGGTCTGCCGTCGCGAAATCAGGTACTGCCGGGCAATCCCAATCCGACCCTGGAAGATCTTCGTCGCGCCTCGGAAATGCAGGTCGAGGCCTATAACCACGCATTACGCGGCATCCCGGAGGATCGCGTGCGCTATCACATGTGCTGGGGCAGCATGAACACGCCGCACACGACCGACGTGCCCCTGCGGGAGGTCGTCGACCTCATTCTCAAGATCAAGGCACAGGCTTATGTGATCGAGGGTGCCAATCCGCGGCACGAGCATGAATGGATGGTCTGGAAGGACGTCAAGCTGCCGGACGGCAAGATCCTGGTTCCGGGTGTCATCAGCCATCAGACCAATGTCGTCGAACATCCCGAGCTCGTCGCGTGGCGCATCGCCAACTATGCCGGGATAGTGGGCCGCGAGAATGTGATTGCCGGGACCGATTGTGGCTTCTCCCAGGGCTGGAACATGGCGCGTGTCCACCCCGAGGTGCAATGGGCCAAGCTGAGCGCGCTGGTCGAGGGCGCGGCGCTGGCGTCGACGCAACTCTGGAAATGAGCCTGGGCGGCCGGTCAGGTGACTGACCGGCCGCGCTTTCGTAGCTCAGTGAAGCGCTTCGGCGCCCTGACCCGCCGATCCCGTGCCGGAGCGCCGCTGCGCGAGGAAGGCGGCGGCTGCCGGGATCAGCATCAGGCCACCGAACAACAGCATCACCCAGAATCGACCGAGCCCGGCCCCGATCGCATAGCCGCCCAGCAACGGCCCGATGATGCCTCCGACGCGTGAAAAGCCCATCATGATGCCGAGCCCGGCATTGCGCGTCGTCACGTCGTGATAATTGAGCGTGACCAGAACCAGCGAGGTATAGCTGCCGACGTTGAAGAAGCCGCACAGCGTCGATGCGCCGATCAATGCCCATGTGGCTCCAGTCGGGACCGCGCCGAGCAGCATGAACGCGGCGCTCATGGCAAGCAGGAAGATGACCGCGATGCGGACTTCACCGACCCGTCGCGCCAGGCTGCCCACGGTCAGATGTGCGATGATGCCCGCGCCGTACGTCGTCATCCCCGCAATGCCGTTCCAGGTCATGGTGAGCCCGCCGATGGCGAGGATCTGCGGTCGCCATCCGGCCATGAAGCCACCCGAGATGGTGAAGACGAATCCCGCCAGGCACAGCAGCCCGGTGCCGAACCACATGGCGCGCGGGATGATCGACACGCCAGTGCGCTTCGTCCTGGCGGTCGCCGCGACCTCGGGCAGGCTTGTCAGAACGGGCTTGCCGAGCCGGCGCATCAATGTGTTCAGCCGGTCGAGAGCGCCGGGCTTGCGCTGGCCCGCGAGGAAGGTCGGCGATTCGGCGAGCAGGAAGAGCGCGAGCACGAAGCTGAGCATGTTCAGCACAGCGGCGGCCATGAAGATCGAGCGCCAGCCATGGGGTTCGATCAGCAAGGCCGCGAGCGCGCCGCACAGCATGCCCCCCGCGGAATAGCCTGTATGGAGGATTCCGATGAAGAAATTCGAACGCTGGGCGTTGCTGAATTCGGAAACGGTGACGTTGAGGCAGACCACCAGCGCCCCCAGGCACATGCCGGTCAGCAATCGAAAGCTCATCAAGGCAACGATCGAGTGGCTGAGGGCGGTGGCGACGAGTAATCCGATCAGGATGCCGAGCAGCCACAACGTCAGCACGCGACGGCCGATGCGATCGGCAAAGGGCGAAATGAAGATCGAGCCGATGGCGATGCCGATCGGGGTTGCTGTGGAGGCCCAGCCGAACGCCTCGGTCGAAATCCCCCATTCCTTGATGAGCGACGGCGCGGCATAGGACAGCGTAACGACGTCGAGACCGTCCGCGGCATAGGTCAGCACGCAGATCGCCACGATGGCATATTGATACCATCCCATCGGCGATTGCTTGATGAGGTCGTTGGGCGTCCCGTCCTGGCTCATGCTGAGGGCCCTTCGCCTGCGAGGCGATATTGCAATCTGGCGATCTGTCGTCTCGGCATGCAAACCCTCGAATAATGTCAGCCCAATTCAGTAGTTACGAACGCCCGCTGCAATGTTCCAACGACACTGGACGGCTTCACTTTTTGGCGCCCCGATTGAAAGCCCGGCGCATTGCGGACGCCGGGTTTCCACTCTTTTTGGGGCGAAACGGCGGATCAGAAGCGCAACCTCACGCCGCCGACAAAATAACGGCCGATCTTGTCGTACATCTGCGAGTTGGACACGGTCGGCTGGACGATGTTGTTCGGGATGATCGGTGGCGCCGTATCCAGCAGATTGTCGATCTTGCCATAGACTTCGACATTCTCGGTGATCTTGTAGGAGGCGGACAGGTCGAGATAGGCGCGACCTTTCACATTGTTCTGGTCGGCTGGCAGATCGACGTCGTCGACGTAGATCGTGCGGAACTTGCCGCCGCCAATGTAGCGGACATACGCGCCCAGACGGATCGGTCCGCCAGTATAAGTCAGGTCGAAATTCGCCTTCCAGCGCGGCTGACCGCCCGGATCGGTGGCGAGGTCGCCGAGTGAACTGGTCGTGACGCCAGATGTGGTGAGAGAGAGCTTGTCGACATAGTTGATGAGCAGGCGCGAGCCGATTGAGCCGGTCGTCGAAAACCAGTCGACCGGACGGCGATAGGAGAGCTCAAAATCGATCCCGCTGGTTTCGACCGTCTGTGCGTTGATCAGTGTCGCCTGGATCGTCACGATCTGGTTCGAGGCGTTCTGAGTGATGAGCGGGCAGAACGACGCAATCTTCGCGATGAAGCAGTTGTTGACGATCGTCTGAGGCGGGACCGCGGTGATCGCGTTGTCGATCTTGATCGAATAATAGTCGATCGAGGCGTTGAAGCCGGGAATGAACGTCGGTTGCAGCACCACGCCGAATGCCTTGGTGTCCGCCTTTTCGGGATTGAGATCGCGGTTGCCGCCGGTAAGCTGCGTGGCGAAAGCCGCGACGTTCGTACGCGGGTCGTTGATCGTGTTGATCACCTGGTTCTGGCCCGAGAACAGTTCGTTGATGTTCGCGGCGCGGATGTCGCGAGATAATGTTCCGCGGAACCTGATGTCCTTGATCGGGGAATAGTTGAGGCCGACCTTCCAGGTGGTGACGCCGCCGCTCGAGCTATAGTCCGCGTAGCGCACCGCGCCGCTCACCTCGAGATCCTGGAGAAACGGTGTGTCCTTGGCCAGCGGCACGGCGGTCTCGGCATAGACTTCCGCGACATGGAGCTTGCCCGCGAAGGGCTGCTGGTTGATGGAGCGCCAGCCCGAGACCATCGAGACTGCATCGGAGATGCTCTTGATGCTCTCGTTGCGATATTCGCCCCCGACCGCGAGCTTGATGTCGCCGGCCCAGGTCTTCAGGGGCGACCCCGAAAAGTTCAGACCGACCGAATCCTGGCTCATCTTCGCGTCATAGAAGGAGGTGCCGCGATACCAGGCGAGTGCCTGCTGGCTGATCGAGCCCGCGCCGAACACGTTGATCGGCACGCAGGCCGGGTTGTCGTCAGCGGTGCTGGCATTGGCATTGATTCGGCATACCGGCTGCTGTGTCGTCGGGCTGATCACCGAATCGACACCCTGGAACCAGCGCGACTGGATGCGGTTGTTCTGGCTTTCCTGGCGGAACGTGTTCTCCGAGCGCTGGACGTGCAGGTCCCAGGACCAGGTGCCGATCTTGCCTTCGGCACCGGCGGCGTAACGCATCGCTCGCGCTTTACTGTTGTTCTGCGAATAGCCATCCTCGAGGTTCATGCGGCCGAAGGCAAACGAGTTGATCCCATTGGCGATCATCGTCGTACGGATTGAGGCAGGCAGGAACGCGTTATCGCGCTGGATCGTCAGCGTGCCGAGATCGTAGTTCGGCGCGAGATCCGACTTCACCTCGACGTGCGACCATAGCATGTCGGACCAGAGTGTGATGTTGTCGGAGACGTCGAAACTGACCCGCCCATAGCCCGAATAGCGCGTAATCGAGGGAAGGAGATTGCCCTCGTCCTCGATCGAGACACCCCCACCGCCCAGCATGAAGGTGGTGTTGACGGGCGTGCCATAGACGAAGGGCTGCGGGGTGCCGTTGATGCCGAATTGAGTGCCGTACAGCGGACTCGTTGCCGGCATTACGATAAGACCGCCGAAGGTCATGCGCGAGTAAAGGCCGTTATAGGCGACGTAATTCTTCGTCTGGCCGTTGGTGGCAGTATAGGTCGGGTTGTTGAACAGGATCGGGTTGCCGCGGCCCCACGGGCGTGTCGCCACCGTGGTCTGGCCGGTGTTGCGATAGAAGTCACCGGCCACCGTGACGTTGAGCCGGCCGTCGAGGAACGAATGGCCCGCAGCGCCTGAAATCACGGGGCGCTTGAAGTCATTATATCCCGAAATGCCGTAGGACGCGTCGATCTTGACTCCCTCCAGCCGCTTTTCGAGCGAAAAGTTGACCACGCCGGCAACCGCGTCGGAGCCGTAAGCCGCGGAGGCGCCGCCCGTCACCACTTCGACGCCCTTGATCAGCGACAATGGGAAAATATTGGTGTCTATTCCGCCGAACGGGCTGGTTGCCGCAAGGCGACGTCCGTCGAGCAGGAGCAACGTACGCGCACCGCCAAGCGCGCGAAGATCCGCGACGCTCTGGCCAACCGGCTCGCTCGACTTGCCGACGTTCTGATTGATGCGCAATTGCGGGATATCATAAGCCAGTTCGGCGACGCTGGTCAGTGCGCGATCCTCGATCTGAGCCTGGCCGATAGAAGTGACCGGTGTGGGGGCGGTGAACCCCGCGCCAAGGCGTGAGCCGGTGACGACAACCTCACCCTCGGCTGGCACGTCCTGTGCAGCTGGGTCCGCCTCCGCCTGGGGGGCGGGCACCGGCGTGGGACCGCTCTGGGCGAAGGCCGGAGCGGCGACGGCCGTGAGCATCAGCGCCATGGTCGCAAGGCTGGATCCACTGAGCCGCGCTGCAACCCGGCGGCGACCGGGAACCGACGATGAGTTCTGCATTCTGCCTCCCCTTATCGATGCGACCTTATGGCCGTTCATCATTTCACGCTGGCGCTTCGGTCATCTTCTGCCGGCGTCCGCGTGTTACGCAGTCCCCTGAATCATCATCCTGAAATGACGAATGGTAGTTGCTTATGACACATATGGACAGACCGGCAAGCACAAAATTCGACAGTGACAAACGACGTTTGCTATAATCGCCTCAGGTTGATCTATCGATCTTCGTGCCTGCGGGGGTGAGAGGGAGGGCATGAAGCCGGCCGCGCCCGAACAGCATTTGAGGCCAATGGATGCTCCATTGCGCGCTCTGCATGTTCAGGCCCATTCCTTCCGGTTCGCTGCCTTGACCGTATTGGTCAATAGGCACGCGATCGTCATCGGCCCCACACCGCCCGGCACCGGCGAGACCGCGCGAGCATGCTGGACTTCGTCAAACGCGACGTCGCCAACGAGCTTCGTCTTGCCGTCACGCTGGATAATTCGCGTGATGCCGACGTCGATAATGACGGCACCTTCCTTGATCCAGAAGCCGCGTACGAGCCGCGGGGCGCCCGCCGCTGCAATGACGATGTCGGCCTTGCGGACGATGTCGGGAAGGCCACGTGTCTCGATATGCGTGATCGTCACGGTCGCTTCGCGTTCGAGCAGCAGCATCGCGATCGGCTTTCCGACGATGTTCGACTTGCCGATCACCACGGCGTGAAGCCCGGTCAAATCGTCGAGTACACTGTCGAGCAGCATCATCACGCCGAGCGGCGTACAGGGGACGAGTCCGCCAGTCCCCGTCGAGAGACGCCCGACATTGACCGGGTGGAAGCCGTCCACGTCCTTGGCTGGATCGATCGCATCAAGGATCGCGCCTTCGTCGATATGCGCGGGGAGCGGCACCTGAACCAGGACACCGTGCAGCGTGGGATCGGCGTTGAGTTGTGTGATCAGTTCAAGAAGCCGGTCCTGTGGCGTATCAGCGGGGAGGCGATGTTCGGTTGAGGCGATGCCGACGCGTCGGCAAGCCTCCACCTTGCGAGCGACATAAACCTCGCTCGCGGGGTCGCTTCCGACGAGAACCACGGCGAGTCCTGGCGGGTGCCGGTGGCGCGCGACGATGGCTTGCACCGCGGCTTGAGTGTCCGCATCGAGCCTGTCGGCGATCGCACGTCCGTCGATGCGCTCGGCAGGGGCGCGAGGTCCGGTCATTCGCGACAAGCCCCGGCTCAATTGCGGAACACGACGGTTTTCGCGCCGTTGAGGAGCACGCGATCCTCGAGGTGCAGCTTTACCGCCCTGGAGAGCACGCGGCGTTCGATGTCGCGCCCCTTTGCCACCAGGTCGTCGGGCCGGTCCGCATGCGTGATCGTCTCTACATCCTGAGCGATAATCGGCCCTTCATCGAGGTCCGAAGTGACATAGTGCGCAGTGGCACCGATCATCTTCACGCCCCGGGCATAGGCCTGATGATAGGGTTTGGCCCCCTTGAAGCCCGGCAGGAAGCTGTGGTGGATGTTGATGCAACGACCGGAGAGATAAGCCGCCATCCGGTTCGACAGGATCTGCATGTAGCGCGCCAAGATGATCAGTTCGGCACCGGTTTTCTCGATAAGGGCCTGGAGTTGGGCTTCCTGGTCCGATTTCGTCGCGGTCGTGACCGGCAGATGGTAAAAGGGCAGGTCATCGAGAAGGGGTGTCGCCAACGCCTCGCGTGGATGATTGGAAGCCACGCCGACCACTGTCATCGCGAGATCGCCGGTTCGCAGGCGATACAGCAGATCGACCAGACAATGGTCGGGCCGGGAAACGAGGATAAGGACGCGCCGACGCTCAGCCCGAGCGCGCATCTGCCAGTCGATCGCGAACCTGGCGGCGAGGGGCTGGAATCGCTCGCGCACCTGTTCGAACGGTGCTCGCCCGTCCAGCGCAAATTCGACGCGCATGAAGAAACGTCCGGTCTCGGCGTCCTCGAACTGCTGAGCCTCGAGGATATTGCCGCCGCACTCGGTGAGATAGGTCGAGATCGCGGCAACGATCCCGGGCCTGTCAGTGCAGGAGAGCGTGAGGAGATAGGAGTCGGTCATCACTGGTCCAGCGCCTGAAAGCCCCATTCGGAATCGCGCAGCCGGAAGCGCCCCGCGGCGATCGCCCCCATCCAACGCGCGGTGCGGTCCAGCCCGCCAAAGGGGAATAGATGGAAACCCAGCGGCTGGAGATCGTGGAACGCCGCGGTCTCCGCCAGATCGCGGATGATGGGATCGGGCGCGGCGTCGCTGAGCAGCCGTGCTATCGAAGCCCCCCGCGAGACGATCGCCTTGGTAGAGGTGCCTACCCCGCAGATCGCGGCGTAACGAAGCAGTGTACGAACGCCCGCTGGTCCGGCGAGCCCGACCCGAACGGTAGTTTCGGCATGGCGTGCGCGAAAATCGTCCATCCAGGTCAAAATCGGACGGGCGTCGAAGCAGAACTGGGTAATGACGCCGGCAGTCATCCCGAGCCCGTGGATCGCCGCGATCTTGGCATCCAGAGTCGCGCGCAACACCGCGTGTTCCACCTTTGGATGACCTTCGGGATAACCTCCGAGCCAGATATGGCGCAGTCCGGGCTGCGCGAAGGCCGGGCTGCGGATCAGCGCGGTGCTATCCCCGAAGGGGCCCACCGCCTGCTTCACATCGCCGCTGATTACCAGCAATTGGGCGACGCCGGCGGCGCACAGCCGACCCAGGAGCCGCTCAAGCTGCGCTGTGTCGTTGATCATCCGCGCGGCGATGTGCGGGATGGGATCGAAGCCGGCGTCGCGCAGACGGCGGGCGGTTCCGACCCGATCGTCGTCGCTGTCCTGCGGCAGCCACGTGACCGATATCTGCGTTCCGGGTGGCAGTAGCGCGATCGCCGCATCTACACCCTTGGCATCGCGCGCGGAGACCTCATAGGAGGCCTCGCGCGCGAGATCGATAATGCGTTCGCGCACGATCGTCGCCGGATCACTGGGCAGGCCGGCGCTGGGCACCGTGAGCGAGCTTTCCATCGTTTCGGTTCAGTAGCGGTAATGATCGGGTTTGAACGGGCCCTCGACGGGCACGCCGATATAGCCGGCCTGCTTTGCGGTGAGCGTCGACAGCTTCACGCCGAGCTTTTCGAGGTGCAGCGCCGCGACCTTCTCGTCGAGATGCTTCGGCAGGACGTACACGTCGTTCTTGTAGTTCTCGCCCTTGGTGAAGAGCTCGATCTGCGCCAGCGTCTGGTTGGTGAAGCTGGCCGACATGACGAACGACGGGTGGCCGGTCGCGCAGCCCAGATTCACCAGGCGGCCCTTGGCCAGCACGATGATCTGCTTGCCGTCCGGGAACTTCACCAGGTCGGTGCCCGGCTTCACTTCGGTCCACTCGTAATTGCTGAGCGCCGCGATCTGGATCTCGCTGTCGAAATGGCCGATGTTGCACACGATCGACATCGGCTTCATCGCCTTCATGTGATCGGCGGTGATGACGTCGGCATTGCCGGTCGCGGTCACGAAGATGTCCGAGCGGGTGACAGCCTCTTCCATCGTCACGACCTCGAAGCCCTCCATCGCTGCCTGCAGCGCGCAGATCGGGTCGACTTCAGTCACCATCACGCGCGCGCCGCCGTTGCGGAGCGACTGGGCCGAGCCCTTGCCGACGTCACCGAAGCCGGCGACGGTCGCGACCTTGCCGGCGAGCATCACGTCGGTGGCACGGCGGATCGCGTCGACCAGCGATTCCTTGCAGCCATAGAGGTTGTCGAACTTCGACTTGGTCACGCTGTCGTTCACGTTGATCGCCGGGAAGGGCAGTTCACCCTTCTTCGCGATCTCGTACAGGCGGTGAACGCCGGTGGTGGTCTCTTCCGAGACGCCCTTCAGGTTCTTGACCGTCTCGGTCAGGTAACCGGGATATTTGGCAAGGAACGCCTTCAGCGCGCGCTGGAACTCGACTTCCTCCTCATTCTCGGGCTCGCCCAGCGTGTGGCCGGCCTCGATCTTCGCACCCCAGAGTGCGAACATGGTGGCGTCGCCGCCATCGTCGAGGATGATGTTGGCGGTGGTGGCGCCCCCATTTTCTTTGGCGGTGCCGGCGCCCCAGTTGAAGATGTCGCCGACATAGTCCCAATAGTCGGCCAGGCTCTCGCCCTTCACGGCGAACACCGGCACGCCGGTCGCGGCGATCGCGGCGGCGGCATGGTCCTGGGTGGAGAAGATGTTGCAGGTCGCCCAGCGGACATCGGCGCCGAGCGCGGTCAGCGTCTCGATCAGCACCGCGGTCTGGATCGTCATGTGCAGCGAGCCCGTGATGCGCGCGCCCTTCAGCGGCTGCGATGCACCGAACTCCTCGCGCAGCGACATGAGACCGGGCATTTCGGTCTCGGCGATGTTGATCTCCTTGCGGCCGAAATCGGCGAGATCGATGTCGGCAACGACATAGTCTTGGGTGACAGGCGTGGGGGCGGTATCGAGCGTGAGGGTCATGATGAGGTCCGTGACATGAAGGGGAGGAAGCCGGTCAGGCGATGGCAGCCTTGAGGTCGTCGATCAGGTCGGTGCGTTCCCAGGGGAACAGATCGCCCTCCGGCGCGCGGCCGAAATGGCCATAGGCAGCGGTCTTGCGATAGATCGGCTTGTTCAGGCTCAGATAGGTGCGGATGCCGCGCGGGGTGAGCCCGCCGAGCTTCGCGATGCCGCCGATCGCCGCTTCGAGCGCCCGGTCGCTGACGGTGCCGGTGCCATGCGTGTCGACATAAAGCGACAGCGGCTTCGACACGCCGATCGCGTAAGCGAGCTGGATCGTGCAGCGCGTGGCGAGACCGGCGGCAACGATGTTCTTGGCGAGATAACGCGTGATATAGGCGGCGGACCGATCGACCTTGGTCGGATCCTTGCCGCTGAACGCGCCGCCGCCATGTGGCGCCGCACCGCCATAGGTGTCGACGATGATCTTGCGGCCGGTAAGCCCGGCATCGCCGTCCGGCCCGCCGATCTCGAAGCTGCCGGTCGGGTTGATGTGATATTCGGTCGCATCGGACAACAAGGCGGCGGGCAATATCTCGGCCACGACCGAGCGGACATAGCTCTTGAGCTCCGCTTCCTTCGCGCCGCTGTCATAACCCGGTGCGTGCTGGGTCGACACGACGATCGCGGTCGCGGCCAGGGGCTTGCCGTTCTCGTCGAACCGCAGCGTCACCTGGCTCTTGGCATCCGGCTCGAGGAACGCCGCCGTGCCGGCATGGCGGTCGGCTGCCATGCGCTCGAGGATCTTGTGGCTGTAATAGAGTGTCGCCGGCATCAGATCGGGCGTCTCGTCGCAGGCGAAGCCGAACATTATGCCCTGGTCGCCCGCGCCTTCATCCTTGTTGCCGCTCGCATCCACGCCCTGGGCGATGTGCGCCGACTGACCGTGCAGCTTGTTGTAGAAGGTCAGCGTCTCCCAGTGGAAACCTTCCTGCTCATAGCCGATCTCGCGAACCGTATTGCGCACCGTCTGCTCGATCTCCTCGAGCGCGCCGGGTGCCCATTGGCCGTCCTCATAGACGCCCTTGCAGCGGATCTCGCCCGCCAGCACGATCAATTGGGTGGTCGTCAGCGTCTCGCACCCGATCCGCGCTTCGGGATCCTTGGACAGGAACAGATCGACGATCGCGTCGCTGATCTGGTCGGAGACCTTGTCGGGATGGCCTTCGGAAACGGATTCGGACGTGAACAGGAAATCATTGCGGGCCATGTGGCTCCCCTTCTTTCGATAAAATCGCAGGTGGCGGCGTCAGGCCGCGCGCGGATTGCGGACGATGACGTAGCTTTCGTCGTTGAACCAAAGCTCGCCATTCTTCCGGAGCACTTTCCGCGTCGCCTCGAGATAGGCGGAGTTGCTCATCGCCTCTGACAGGCGTTCATCGTCGATCTGGGCGACATAGGTTGCGGCATTCCAGGCGGCGAGCAGAGTCGAGGTGCCGATCGACGCTCGCTCGCTATCGAGTTCGTCGGGCAAGGTGTGCATCTCGTATCTGAAGAGCGCTTCCGACGTCGGCAGGGCATCGAACCGAAAGTCGCGCGCTTCATCGCCCATCGCCTTGCGCGTCGCATCGAGCAAGGCGTGGCGGGACATGGTAAAGGGATCTTCGGCGGGCCAGACGAGCTGAATGATGTCCAGTCCCGGATCATTGCCGGCGGAATGGATGCCAAGAAGTCTGCCGTCCTGCCGAAGGGCGCGGGCGAGCGGGGCCAGCACTCGCTTCGCCTTGAATTCGGTGGAGGCGCTGAGACGGAAGGGCTGGCTCGCCACGACCAGGTCGTAGCTGGCGACCGGCTCGTCCCGTTTGGGGATCACATCCTCCAGCATGAAGGCGCAATCCTCGCGGTAGAGGATCAATGTCGCTGGTGTTTCCGGGATGAGACTGCCTGTCTTTTCCGAAACGCGGGTGCGCCAGTTCTGAGCGAGGAACGGCTGCAGTTCCAGGATCTGGCGCTCGAACTCGGCCGTGGTGGTGCCCTTGAGGGCTACTGCCTGCCAGGTCATGCGTTCCCGCACTTCAGGCTTCGCTGGTACCAGGTGCGGCGCCTCAGCATAGGAAATATTGGTGAGCGCCAGAACGGTCTCCGGATGCTCGAAGAAGCGGTCCGGCATCTTGTCCAGGGTCAGGCGGACGTCCTCAAGGCTGATCTCCTTGCCGGCGATCAGGAATGGAAAACGCGGGAAAGCCTCGTGCATCGAGCGCATCACCCGGGCGAGGACCGTACCGTCGCCCATACCGGCATCGAAGAAGCGCACGGCCGGCGGGACGGGCTTCAGCTTCTTGAGCTCACGGGCGACGCGTTCAGCCACTACCCACTTTTCAGAGCAGGTGTTCACGAACATCAGATATTTCTGTCGGTTGTCGTAGAAGCGGAAATTCGGCTCTTGCGAGCTTTCCGCGGTCGTTGTTGCGTCAGCGATCTCGTCGGTGCGCTGCAGGTCGTCGCTTTTCATCGCCATCGCCTCATTCCTTATGGCGGGCCAGTTCTGTGCCAGCCGGGCCATCTGAGGGGCGAGATGTTCCGGAGCGGTGGCTGCCGTAAACCACAATCGATCCCACCGGAGCGTGGGACCCCGCCCACCCGGCGGGCGACGGGAGGATGAAGGGCCTAAACCGGCACATATTCGAGACCCGCAGAAATCTGCGGCTTTCGCAACTATCTAATCTTGTCCAAGCGACGTCAAAGAGGGAACTAGGTCACAAATCTGGACACAAAGGTTTCCATCGATCAGGCGCCGTCGTGTCTATATCCCGCTATTTAACTACCCCTACGGGCGGTTCCCGAGTCTTCCTACGCCTCGGCTATGCGCCAACCGTTCGGCATACAGGGCGGCGCCATAGCCCGGTGCGTGAAGTGGGTCAGCCAGCGCGAAGCGGCCGGTTTCGCTGACGATCCGTATGAACGCGTTCCGGACCAGGGGCTCCCGCGACAAGACGCCGCCCGACCAGGACAGCGGCACCCTGACATCGGGCGGAAAACCCAGCACATCGCGCAAGGCAATCGCCAGCGCCGCGAGTTCATGGGCGGCTGCCACCAGGATTGCGTTGGCGCCGCTATCGCCGTCGGCGGCCGCGCCCGACACCAAACCCGCCAGACCGGCCACCTCGCCACGGCTCATCGCCGCCGGCCCCATGATACGCTGGCAAAGGTCAAGATCGTCGTCGAGCGCCAGCGCCTCGACGATCCGGCCGTACAACAGGTCCTTCGCCGCGCGGCCGTCGCTCATGCGCGAAAATAGCGCGAGGCCTTGAACCGCGATCCAATAGGCCGAACCTTCGTCGCCGAATACTTCGCCCCAACCGCCCGCGCGCGCCGCTTTGCCCTGCCGTTCCCCATAGGCGATCGAGCCCGTGCCCGCGACGATGTTGATCCCATCCTGGCAGCCGAGCGAGCCCGCCCAGCCGCACACCATGTCGTTCCCGCAGGCGTAGCGCTCATGGCCGAGCAGGCGGCCACAGGCCGCATGAAGCTGTGGGTCGACGACCTTGTCTTCGCCATAGGCAGGCAGGCCAAAAAAAACGAAGCTGAGCGCGTCGGGTAGAATCTCGAGCTGACCGCAAATCGCGGCGATGCCTTGTTTGAGCCGTGCCAGCGCCTCGTCCATCCCGACCTCGATATGATAGGTCGTACCGGTCACCGCGCGCGCGACCATCGCGCCGGCGGCGTCAATGCAGACGAATTCGGTCTTGGTCCCGCCGCCGTCCACGCCCAGAAAATATGCGGCGTCGGTCATGCTTGCGCGGCGTAGATCCGCACGCCCTGTACGACGCGGTTGACGGTGCCGCTGGCATTGGGACGGTCGGGAGCGAGGCCCTGCGCGAGCGAGACGTGCAGGCCGAACATTTGCGCCGGCACGATGAACGGAAAGAGCAGATCGGCATCGACCGCATCGGCCATGCCGGCGACCGTGATGTCCGCGCCGTCGCCGGGCTGAGCGGAGATCACCGCAAGCGCGCCGCAATGGCCGTCGCTGCGCAGTTCCTCGACGATGTCGAGATCGTAGCGGCGCGTGAGCGGATCGTTGGAGACGAACACCACGGCGAGCGTGTCGGCATCGACGATCGTCTTGGGCCCGTGGCGGAAGCCGAGCGCGGTGTCGAACGCGGTGACGACCGCGCCGTCACTCAGTTCCATCAATTTGAGCGCGGCCTCGCGGGCGAGGCCCTTGAATACGCCGCTGCCGAGATAGACGACGCGCTTGAACCCACGCGTTGCAAGGTCGGCGACAAGGGGCTCGCACCGCGTGAGCACGTCCTCCACCGCCGCCGCGATCGCGGGTCCGCGCGCATCGACCGCCTCGATCCCGCCGAGGATGGACAACGCCGCCAGCATCATCGCGCTGAAGCTCGAGGTCATGGCGAAACCGCGATCGTGCGTCGCCTCCGGCAATACCACGACGCAGGTGTTGTTCTCGGCGCGCCTGGCCAGATCGCCTTCGACATTGCAGGTCACGATGAGATGATAGGTTTCGGCCACTATCGCCTCGACCAGGTCGACCGCGGCGACGCTCTCCGGGCTGCTGCCCGAGCGGCCGAACGACACCAGCAGCGTCGGCGCTTCTGGGCGCAAGTACAGCGATGGCGCGCTGACGATGTCGGTGGTGGCGATCGCCTCGACCGGGCGATCGAGCACGCCCGAGAGCCAGGGCGCGAGGCACTCTCCGATGAACGCCGAGGTTCCCGCGCCGGTCAGCACGATGCGGAGATCGGGCCGGGCAAGCAAAGGGGTGACGAACGCTTCGATCTCGGCCTTCCGGTCGCGCAGCAGCGCCTGGGTGGCGCGGAGCGTCTCAGGCTGCTGGTCGATTTCGCGACGAGTCCAGGACGTGCCGAGGCCGTCGGCCTCGGGGGCGAGCAGGGTATCAGGCATTGGGAAAGCAAGCTCCATGATAGGCGTCGAGCGTGGCGGCGATATGCGCCATGGTCAGCGCCGCCGGGTCGAGTGTCGTATGGCCGGCGCGTACCGCGGCGTAGGCGAGCGGCAGATACTGGCTGACCAGCGCCAGCGGGGGCGGTGTCCGGCGCAGATTGGCGAACAGCGCCTCCTGCGCCGCGGCGATCTCCGGATCGGGCCAGTAATAGCGGATCCGGTCGGACAGGCTGTATTGCAGCTGGAGATCGAGCGCCGCGTCGGTGGCATGGTAATATTTCCGCCAATGCTTCGGCGCTGCGTGCATGCGGGACACGGTAACGGCGCGCAACGCAGCGCGGTCGCCGGCGGGAATCGTCTCCGCCTCGATCGCGTCGAGCGCCCAGAGCGCCTCGCGCAACGCGAAAGTAACCCCGGGACCAACCTTCAGGATCGCATAATGATCGCGTACCAGGGCGGCGAGCGCGTCGGGTGTCTGGTAATCGGTGGAATGCGCCTCGAACACGATATGGTCGAACTGCTCGATCGCATGGCTCAGCGCGGTGGCGCGCTCAGGCCGGTAATCGACCACCTTGTCGTGGTCGAACTCGACACCGGGCTGCACGACTGTGGCAATGACGCGGTCCCAGGCGCTCTCCAGGCCGGATGCGCGAAACAAGTCCTGATGCATGCCGATCGTCGCGATCGCCGCTTCAGGGGCGGTGACGGCCAGGTCGCCGAGATCCTCCGCGGCACCGCCCGGAACCGGTACTTCGGTGCCGATAACATAGACCGGCGCGTCGGCCGGATCGCCGTCGAACGCGTCCTCGGCAGCGCGGCACAGCCGTGCCGCGCGCTCGGCAATGGTTCTTTCGGGCAGCGGCACGGGATCGTCGGCGCAACTCATCGAGCAGTCGAGATGGATCTTGCGGAATCCCGCGCGGACATAATCCGCAACCATCACTTCTGCCTTGTCCAGCGCCTCGGCGGCCGGCGCGGCTACCCATGCATTGGGGCCGAGATGGTCGCCGCCGAGCACGAGGCGATCCGTCGGGAATCCGACCGCGGTTGCGATTGCCCGGACGAAATCGCGGTAGTCGGCCGGGACCATGCCGGTGTAGCCGCCGTCCTGGTTGACCTGGTTCGAGGTGGCTTCGATCAATGCGATCGGCTGGCCGGTGACGAGCGCGTGGCGCAACGTTGCCTCGATCACCAATGGGTGCGCCGAACAGACCGAGGTCACGCCGATCCGCTCGCCGGCCTTGTGCCGAAGCACCATCTCTAGAATCGCCTGCACATCGGCTCCTTCGGAAGGCCTTTATCGCGGCGTCCGGATAAAAGCAACGAAACGAAATATAACGAAACTAATTTGTTTCGACAATGGCGTCCGGATCCTTCGCGTCGGGCTCGATCGCCAGCAGCAGCGAGGCGACGAGCGCGAGCAGGATGCCGATCGTCTTGAGGGGGCCAGGCACCACGCCGAGAATCACCAGCGACAGCAAGGCAGTGGCCAGCGGCGCGCCGGCATTGGCGAGCGGGGCGACGATGATTGCCTTGCCGTAGCGAAACGCGAAGACGAGCGTCAGCGCGCCGATCGCGTTGAGCACCTGGATCAGCGCGGCGAGCCACGGACCATCCAGTCCCCAGTTGATCGGCTGGCCCCAGTCCGTCATCGCCCAGGCCACCGGGATCAGCACCAGCCCGGAGAGCGTCATGTAGACGAAGATGCTTTCGCCCGACATGACGTGATTGGCTGCCTTCATGAAATAGGCCTGGACGCCCCAGCACAGCATCACGATCATCGCCGGTATGAGCCAGGCGGCCGATGCGCCGCCTCCGCTGCCCGGCGCGAAATCGAAGGTCGGCAGCGCGAGCAGCGCGAGCAGGATACCGAACGCGCCCAGTCGCCCGGTGCGTTCGCGCATCAGCACGAACGACAAGGCGATCGTCACGATCGGCGACAGTGAAATGATCGGAAAGATGAGATAGGCCGGCCCGCGCGCGACGGCGTAGAACAACACCATCTGGCCGCCGGCGCCGAGCAGCCCGATCGCCAGACCATAGCCGATCGCGCGTGGCGAGGCGTCGAGCCGCCAGCCGGCCAGCCCCAGCACCACCAGCGCGGGCGGAATCATCGTCAGTGCCCAGACGCAATAGACCAGGGTCTCCGGAAAGCCGTGCTGAGCGGAAAGACCGGAAAATGCGCCCCATATTCCCCAGAGGATGACGGTTGCCAACGCGTTGATCAGCCAGGCGCGACCCGACGGCACAACCGCCCCACTCATGCCTTGTCTTCCCGCGCCGGGCTGGCCCGAACGAGCAGGAAGTGCCGGAAGCTCGCCTGGAGGCTGTTGCGTGCCGCGGTGGCGGTCCCGAGCGGGCTGCCGGTAAAACCGTCCGTGAGGACATAGCGCCCGGTGCCGAGGCCACGCAGCGTGAGCGGGCCATCCCATTTCTCGGCATAGAAGGCGTAATGCATCACGCCGTCACGTTCGATCGCGTGCGCTTCCGGCTTGTCGAAACCGATATCGTAGAGATCGCCGAGATAGCGGCCTTTGGAGAGCATGTTGGCGCGGTACAGATCGATCCACTTGCGCCACAGCGCTTCCTTCTCCGCGGTGAGCAGATAGCCGCCGGGCGGCAGAGGATCAGTGGGATTGGGCACGTCCTTCGGCCAGGTAAATTTGGTCGAAGGGATCGCGCCGATCCCGTAGGTGGAGGCGAAATCGTCGCGCCCGTCGCTCAATTCGACATGGTCGCCGGAAAAGGGCGCGGACGGTCCCATCAGCGCCTTGAACGTCTTGCCCTTCAGCCGGACCTGCCATGATGAGGTGGGGTCGGACGCCGGCGTGTTGTTCATCGCCGGAATGTTGTGGAAGGCGAAGCTGTCGCCGCACGGACATATCTCGATCACCGCTTGCGGGTTGATGGCGATCGCCTCGTCATAAACCGCCTTCCAGAAATCCTGCAGTTTCTCGAACGATTCCTCGGGTCGCGCATGGTTGTGCGCGGGGTTGTAACAGGGCGCGACACCGTTCAGGTGCTGCCCGTCGAGCTTCAGCCCCTCAAAGCCCCAGTCGCCGATGATGCGGCGTACCTGCGCGCGGAAGAACTCGACCGTCGGCGGATAGGCCGGACACATGGTGAAAGCGCTCCACCAGCTGACATTCTGCGCGGCGCCGTCGCGGTCGAGAATCAGCATGTCAGGATGGTCGCGCAGAAGATCAGTGCCGGGATCGACCGCGAGCGGGGCCAGCCACAGGCGCGGACGCATGCCGTCGGCCTTGATACGGTCAGCGAACGCCTTCATGTCCGCGTCGCCGCGCGGGAATTTCCGGCGATCCAGTTTCCAGTCACCCTCCGATGTCTGCCAGCCGTCGTCGAGGACCGCCCATTCGAAGCCCAATTCCCTGGCTTTGGGCAGTGTGCCGTACACCTGTTCGGGGGTGAAATTGCGCTCATAGCCCCAAGCGCACCAGATCGGACCATAGCTCGATTCGGGGATGGCGGGGGCGGCGAGGCCGCGCTCGGCCATGATGCGGCGATAGGCGTCGAGAGGGCGAAAATGGTCACCGCCATGCGCCATCAGAAAGGCGGTCGGCAGGGCCAGCGTGGCGCCGGGCGCAAGCAAGGCTGGTTCGTCGCCCGAGAGCCCGATGCGCGTCCCATCCGGTTGCGCCGCGACGGGCAGCGAGATCAGCCGCGGCACCGGTTCGATATGGCCGACCGCGAGGCCGACATCGCGCCGCCACACCACCGCGACCGGGGTGCCGCCGCCATAGTCGGAACCGTTCATGCCCATGAAGTTGCGCTGTTCGAACCCGGGCGCGACCTTCTGCACCCAGTCGCGGCGATCGGGATAGGAAGCGCCGGCGAAGGTCCATGCGCCCGCCGGGTCCGCCAGCAGGTCATGCGTGGCGACGCGCCAGCCGACGGCCGCCAGCGGCAGGTCTCCGGTGTTGCGATAGCGCAGCTCGTACAGGGCGAGGCCGGGATAATGATCGAGGAAAATGATATCGAGCAACTGCTCCACCGCGCCGCTGGCGGTCGCGCGCAGTCGATGCCGCCGGCCCGGGCCGTGCGGGCCGGATATCGACGTCTCTTCATGGTCGAGCAGCAGGAAGCGATCCAGCGGGCGATGACCGGCGAGGAACAATGCCTCGCCGGCTGCCATCGGCGTCACCGGCTTGCCGCCATAGGATAGGCGCGACCGCATCGCGGCATCGAACTCGATCGTCAGCGTGCCGTCCGACAGCGTCACGCCTGCGGGTGTGGCGGCCCATGTGCGCCCCGTCAGCGCCGGGGCGGACACCAGGGCAGCGCCGGCCATCAGGCGGCCGAGCAGGCCGCGGCGATCGACGAGGTTGGACAGCATGACGAAGGGCTCCCCTGATATCGGCTGGCATCGCAAACGCGCAGCCTTGGAGAAAGATGTTGCACGAACCGCAGCGGCGGCGCAAACCATATTCGCAATTTTATTGATCGTTTTCTTTCGTTTCATTTGTTTTGGAGGGTCGAGATGCGTTCACTGAAGGCCATGATGGCGCTGACCTCGGCACTGCTGGCCGGCGCGGCTGCGCCTGCGCCGGGCTATGGCGAGGCGGATTTCGCGCGCGTCGCCAAGTTCGACGCCCATGTCCATGCCAATGTGACGGATCCGCGGTTCCTGGACGTGGCGCGGCGCGACGGGATGGCGTTGCTGTCGATCAATGTCGACTATCCCGACTTCCCGCCGTTGCCGATGCAGGCGGTGGCCGCGCATCAGATGCAGGCGATCGATGCCCGGCGCTTCCACTTTGCGACGACATTTTCCATGCGGGGTTTCGGAACGCCGGGCTGGACCGAGCGCACCAACCGCGCGCTCGACGAGGCGTTCGCGCGGGGCGCGGTGGCCGTGAAGGTGTGGAAAAATATCGGCATGGTCGCGACCGATGCGCAGGGAAAGCGCGTCTTCTTGGACGATCCGCGCTTCGATGGCGTGATGGCGCACATCGAAAAGCGCGGCGTGCCGCTGATCGCGCACCAGGCCGAGCCGAAGAATTGCTGGCTGCCGCTCGAGCAGATGACGACCGAGAATGATCGCTCCTATTTCAGGGAGCATCCCGAATATTACATGTTTCTCCACCCCGAGGAGCCACGCTACGAGGCGTTGATGGCGGCGCGCGACCGGTTCGTCGCCCGCCATCCCGGGCTGGCCTTTGACGGCGCGCATATGGCGAGCCTCGAATGGAGCGTGGACGAACTGGCGCGGTTCTTCGATCGCTATCCCAACACGGTCGTGGATCTCGCGGCACGAATGTCCAACCTGCAGGTCCAGTCCAATGCCGATATCGGCAAGGTGCGCGCCTTCTTCGTCAAATATCAGGACCGCATCCTGTATGGCACCGACCTGACCGACAGCCCGCCCGATCCTGCCGCACGCGCCCAGAATCCGCCCGCCACCAGCGATTTTCCCAAGGAGGCGGACCAGGTGTGGCGCGCCGACTGGCGCTATCTGGCTACCCCGCTCAGCCAGCGGGTCGATGCGATCAGCGCCGACGCCAGGGGGCTGGACCTCCCCCGCGCGGTGATCGACAAGATCTATTGGAAAAACGCCCAGCGCTTCTTCAAGCTCAAGAGCTGAACCGGGGGCTAAGCTCAGGCGATGTGAAGGCGAAAGCCCAGGCGGTCGGCGGCTGCCTGCATTCCGGCATCGGCGGTATCGGTAACGAGATCGTCGATCTCGGCCACGTTCATGATTCGGTGCAGGCAGACTCGGCCGAACTTGGACCGGTCGGTGACCGCGATGACCTGTCCCGCCGCCTTGACCATCTTTCGGTTGAGCACGGCCTCCGGCTCGAAATGCGTGGTGATGCCACGCTCGATATCGAACCCGTCCACGCCGAGGAACAGCTTGTCGACATGCAGGTCGTCGAACGCGCTCTCGGTCTGTGCCCCGTAAAAGGCGCGGTTGCGCCGCCGCAACGTGCCGCCCAGCATCACGACGTTGATGCGCTCCTTGCTCGCCAGCGCGCAGAGAATATCCAGATCGTTGGTCAGCACGGTAACCTCGTCGCTGTCAGCCAGGTGCAGCGCGATCTGCAGCGCGGTGGTGCCTGAATCGAGCACGATCGAATCGCCCGGCATCACCATGGCCGCCGCCAGCGCCCCGATGCGCGCCTTTTCGTCGACGTTGATCGCGCGCTTGGCCTCGACCGGAGGCTCCGCCGCGACGTTGACGGCATCGGTCGCGATCGCGCCGCCATAGGATCGCTCGGCGATGCCGCGCTTCGCCAGGTAATGAAGGTCCTTTCGGATCGTCTGCATCGATACGCCGAAGCGTTCGGCGAGTGGCACGACCTGCACGCTGCCGCGCTCCCGCACCAAGGCACTGATCTGCTGTCTCCTACCACTGGTGTCCCGCGTGACGGACATATTGGCTTCCTCCCGTTCCGGCCCTGCATATCAGCCTAAAATTGCTCGCACAACAAAGCGGAAGTTTCGTTTCTTTTCTATTTGACAGTTTCGCTACGGTGGGGATACCAAATCGCAATAAATCGCGCGAATCCATTCAGGCTCCAAGGATCGTGCAGCTGATAAGGGGAATGGCGATGACGCAACGACGCATTTTGCGGAATGTGGTGCTTACCGGGGTCAGCGCAGCGGCCTTGCTGACCGTTCCCACTGCATCGGCCTATGCTCAGGAAGCCACATCCGTAACGGCCGAACCGGATCCGGCACAGCAGGCCGGCGATACCGACGCGTCGGACAACGCCCCCGATATCGTCGTGCGCGGTGTCCGCGGCAGCTTGCTGCGCTCGATCCAGGCCAAGCGCAGCGCGGATACGATCGTGGACGCCATTTCCGCCGAGGAACTGGGCAAGTTTCCCAACCGCAACGTCGCCGAAGCACTCGCCAACATTCCGGGCGTGACCGTCGGCCGCGACGGCCGCGGCGAAGGACGCTCGGTCACGATCCGCGGGCTTGGCGAGAATTTCGCCATTACCACGCTCAACGGCCGCATTCTCCCGACCGACGGCACCGATCGATCCTTCGCCTTCGACGTGCTGCCATCGGAAATCATTTCGGGCGCCGAAGTGCAGAAGGCGGTGCGATCGTCGGAGCTGGAGGGCAGCATCGGCGGCAACATCAACTTGCGCACCGCGCGTCCGCTCGACCGCCCAGGGGTTCACGCCACCGGCTCGGTGGAAGGCCAGTATAATGATTTCGTCGAGAAGGGCGGCTACAAGGTCACTGGCGTCGTCAGCGCGACCTTCGCCAACGACACGATGGGCATCATCGCCGGCGCGAGCTACAACAGGTACAAGTTCCGCACCGACAATCTGGGCGAATATTCGATCACGGACGGGACGGAGGCCGCCTATGGCGTCGACTTCAACCGGGACGGCAAGATCAATCCCGACGCCGATGGTCCAGCCTATATCTGGCCCGACTATTACAGCGTCGGCACCGTGCAGGGCGAGCGCGAACGGATTGGCGCGGCGGGCGCGTTCCAGTGGAAGCCGTCCAGCGCATTCGAGCTGACGATCGACGGTATCTACAGCCGGTATAATGTCACGCAGCACAATTATCGCTCGTCCAACTATCTCAATCCGCTGGGCGATGACGGGTCGCTGCGCTGGGATCCGGCATCGATCAAGATCGATGCCCACAATGTCGTCACCGGCTTTGCGATCAATGATCTCGTCAGCGAGGTGCTGACCACTGACGAGCCGCGCAACAGCCAGACCTATCAGATCGGCGGCCATGTCGACTGGCAGGCCGCGGACCGGTTGAAGGTCGCGATCGACGGCTATTACGGAAAGGCGCGCGACAATACGGGCGGGCAGAACCGGTTCGTCGTGGCCGGCATTCCCGGCGCGTCAGCGGTTTTCGCGACACGTGCGGGCGGCATCCCGGACCTCGACATCACGATTCCCGGCGGACGCACGCTCGATCAGGCGACCAATGACGATTTCCGGGCGCATTATATCGGAATCCAGGGCCAGAATATCGAGGATCGCACGCAGGGCGTGAAGCTGGATGTCACCTATGAGGTGGACAATGACACGTTCAAGTCGATCACCTTCGGCGGTGCCTGGACCGATCGCCGCAAGAACGTCGAGACGATCGACAACCAATATACCACTTCCTGCAATTATTGCGGCTATCCCTTCACCTTCGGCCAGCTGGGCGCGTCAGTGGTGCGGCCGGGCAACGGCACGATCCTGACCAAGCTGCAGGGCGATTTCCCGCGCAACTTTCCCTATTTCGACATCGATACGTACCTGGCGGCGCTTCCGCGCGCGGACAACAACCCGGCGATCCTCGACCCCAACAGCTGCCTCGATGCGACCGGCACGCCCATCCCGGGCTGCGCGTTGTCGCCTTATCCCGCCGGCTATTCGACTCAGCTGGTCGAGCCCGACCTTCCCGCATCCTATCTGATCAAGGAACGGACCTGGGCGGGCTATGTGCAGTTCAACCTGGCCGGACAGCGCTGGCGCGGCGACATCGGCTTGCGCCTCGTGTCGACCAAAGTGTCGTCGACGGGCTATGGCGCCAGCATCGCCAGCATCATCCCGCGCGTCGGCACGCAGGACAATGACGTGAATTTCAATCCGGTCGATGCGATCAATGGCGGCGGCGACTATCTGCGCCTCCTTCCGGCGGTCAATTTCGCCTATGACATCGCGGACGGCTTCCGTGTCCGGCTTGCCGCATCGAGGGCGATCTCGCGGCCGAGCTTCGGCGAACTGTCCCCAGCCAAGGACGCGACCTCGGCGCAGTCGGGCACCTTCATCATCTACGATGCCGGCAATCCCAATCTGAAGCCGACCAGCGCCGATCAGTTCGACGTGTCGTTCGAATATTACCCGTCCAACCGCCTCGCGCTTACCGCGGCGGCGTTCTACAAGCACATCACCAGTTTCGTCTCGACCGTTCCGGTCGATGTCGTGATCACGCCGACGGCGCAGCCCGCAAACCAGCAGCAGAATTTCGACTTCGTCGAATATCAGGTGATCAACGGCGACAGCGCCAAGGTGTATGGCCTGGAGGTTGGCGGTCAATATTTCCTCGACAATGGTTTCGGCGTCCAGGCGAACCTGACTTACAACCACTCACGCGCGACATCCGGGGCGGTGACGACCGGCCTGCCCGGCGCGATTCCTTTCTCGGCCAACACCAAGCTCTTCTATGAGAAGAACGGCATCAGCGCACAGGTCTCGTACAGCTTTCAGTCGCGTTACACCTACGCCCAGTCGGGCAATCTGGGCTATTTGCCGGTCAAGGAAGACGGCTATCACGAGATGTCGGCCAGCCTGTCCTATGACCTGACCGACAATGTGTCGGTTTATGTCCAAGGGTCGAACCTGCTCGGTTCGGCAATCAAGCGCTTCAACACCTATAGCAACGTACCGAATTTCTACGAATATTCGGGTCGTTCCTTCTTCTTCGGTATCCGCGGCCGTTTGTGACTCATATTGGGTGAGCGGTGCTGTCATCGATCGGCAACATTGCTGGCGGCAAAAGACGCCGCCGGTACGGGCTTCGAAGTCTATGGGGGCGGCGTGGTAGGCTCGTGGCCCTTAGAGCGGCGATCGTTAAATCTGATCCGTTCGTCCTGAGTAGGGATCGAGTAGCCGAAGGCGTATCGAGAGCCCGTATCGAAGGACAGGTTGTCACGCGGAACCTGTCCTTCGATACGCCCTCTCGATACGCCGCTGCGCGGCTACTCGATGGCTACTCAGGACGAACGGGTGGTGGTGGCTCTGATTTAATGCAAGCACCTTTAGTCGCATATAATTGCTCTTCAGGCTGCCAACTGGCGACCGACGTCCTCATGGTGGTGTGAGACAGGCGACCGTGAACTGGCGCTCGTCGCATTGCTGCAACCGTTCGAGAGCGCCAGTGGTCGATCGGTCATGAGAACACGAGGACTCGTATGTGGTGCCGGTTGCAGGAATCGAACCCGCGACCTTCGGTTTACAAAACCGCTGCTCTACCAGCTGAGCTAAACCGGCGTCCGGGCGCTCCATGCGTCAAACCACACCGAACGTCCAGCCCTCGCGCCGTGCGATATCGGGCGTCAGATCAGGCGGATTCCACAGATCGGCGCGTCCTGCATTGGCGCGCAGCCAGGCCGCGGTGAGGATCGCGTCGGTCGCATGATCGGTATAGCGCGCGAGTGGCGCATGCGGCTTCGAGCCCATGGTGGCGAGCGCCACATCCAGCGTCTCGCCATCGCGGAACTTGCTCAGGCCCTTGCGCTTGCCCGCCGCGCGCGCGGCGATCGAGGTGTAGATCTCGACGATCATCGCGCCCTTGTCGGGCACAGGATCGAACGGCCAGACGGGAATTGCCGTGCCGAGATGGTGCAGCAATCGCATGCCGGCGAAGCTCGCCTTCGCCACCTGCGCCGCCCCGATCGCGTCATAGAGCGACGAGGGTTTGTGTCCGCCCCCGGCCTTGTAGTGCATCTCGCTGCGGCGCAGATGGATGAAGCCCGCCTTCGCCCCGTCCGCCGCGCCGAGATAGAAATGCCGTCCCCGCCGGCTCTCCAGGAACGAGGCGGCGCCCAGGTCCATGTCGGGGCTGGAGGCGTCGACATAACCCCAGAAGGCGCGGGAGGTGACCGGCGTTTCCTCGCCGGGCAGATAGGCGCCGCGTTCGATGATCGGCGGCGAGAAGCTGAAATCGAAGCCGGCCAGCAACGGTTCGTCGGCACGCGCGCGCAGCCATTCGAGGATTTCGGTGCGCGACCAGGCCTTGCCCGGCGGATCGACGATCACTGGCGCGGCGTCGCCCGCCTCGCACAGCGCCAGCGCGATGCCGGGATGGGACTGGCCTTTGGCACCCGACCAGTCGATCGCGGCGAAACGGGTGAAATGGTCAGGGGCGCGCGCCACCACGCCTCGCTCGCTGCGCACCGGAAGCGCGGTCCCACCAGGCGCGCTCGATCAGCAAGCACAGTCGCTCCGGGTCGGCCGCCGCCGATCGCACCAGCACGCAAGGCCAGCCCTCATATTGCGGCGTCTGCCAGAAGCATTCGGGGTCGGTCCCGATCAGCACCCCGATTTCCTCGCGCGTCGCGCGCAGCACGAAATCACCCGGTGTCCGTCCCTGCGAGACGATCTGTCGCCCGCGCACCTGTGGCGAGGCCGATCCCCGCGCGCCCGCACCCATCGACACGCCCGGCAAGGTCAGGGCGAAGGCCACCGCCTCGTCCCAGCTGAAGCTCATGCCTTGGCTTTGCGCGGCTTCGATCGCGGCCGCGCGGCGCTCCAGTCGCGGGATCGTTCGATCATCGCCTGGACTCGCTCGGGATCGGCGCTGTCATAACGCACCAGCACTCCGGGCCAGCCCTGGTAATGCGGCGTCTGCCAGAAGGTCTCCGGATCGGTCTCCATCAGCATTTCCTTGGTGTCCTGGTCGATCGCGAGCACGAAGGAATCCGCTTCCCGGCTGGGATGGAGAAAGGCACGGCCGTTCGACACGATCTTGACCGCCGGGCTGCCATAACTGGTCGACATTTCCGTGTCGGGCAGGCCAAGCGCGAACGCGGTGATGCTGTTCCAGTCGAAACTCATTCGCCGCGCTCCTTCAGCTCCTGCCAATACGCCATGCGTTCCGCGATCCTTTTCTCAACGCCACGCTCGGTCGGGGTGTAGAAGGTCTGGGGGCTCATCTCGGCCGGCCAGTAATTGGACCCGGAGAACCCTTCCGACGTGTCGTGGTCATAGGCATAGCCCTTGCCGTACCCGATATCCTTCATCAGCTTGGTCGGCGCGTTGAGGATGTTCTGCGGCGGCATCAGCGATCCGGTTTCCTTCGCGCTGCGCCAGGCGGCCTTTTGTGCCGCATAGGCCGCGTTGGACTTGGGCGCGACGGCGCAATAGAGGCACGCCTGCGCGATCGCGAGCTCGCCCTCGGGCGACCCCAGGAAATCATAGGCATCCTTGGCGGCGAGGCACTGTACCAGCGCATTGGGGTCCGCCAGCCCGATATCCTCGCTGGCGAAGCGCGTGATCCGGCGGAGCACATAGAGCGGCTCCTCGCCAGCGGTCAGCATGCGCGCGAGATAATAAAGCGAGGCCTGCGGGTCGGATCCGCGCATCGATTTGTGCAGCGCGGAGATGAGATTGTAATGCCCCTCGCGATCCTTGTCGTAGACGGCGACCCGCCGTTGCAGGAACGCCGAGAGACCGGCCGGGTCGAGCAGTTCGGGCAGGTTCACCGAAAACAGCGTCTCGGCCTGGTTGAGCAGGAAACGGCCGTCGCCGTCCGCGCTGGCGATCATCGCGTCGCGCGCTTCGGGGGTGAGGGGCAGGGGGTGCCCCATCGTCTCCTCGGCACGGTCGAGCAGTTTGCCGAGCGCTGCCGCGTCGAGGCGATGGAGGATGAGCACCTGCGCCCGGCTGAGCACCGCGGCGTTGAGTTCGAAGCTCGGATTCTCCGTCGTCGCGCCGACCAGCGTCACCGTGCCGTCCTCGACATAAGGCAGGAAACCGTCCTGCTGCGCGCGGTTGAAGCGGTGGATCTCGTCCACGAACAACAGGGTGCGCTTGCCGATCCGGGCATGCTCGCGCGCCTCGGCGAACGCCTTTTTGAGGTCCGCCACACCCGAGAACACCGCCGAGATCGCCACGAACCTCAGGTCCACCGCATCGGCCAGCAACCGCGCGATGGTCGTCTTGCCCGTGCCCGGCGGCCCCCACAGGATCATCGAGGAGAGCCGCCCCGCCGCGACCATCCGCCCGATCGCGCCTTCGGGCCCGGTCAGATGCTCCTGCCCGACGACCTCCTCCAGCCGTTGCGGCCGCAGCCGGTCGGCCAGCGGCGCATTCTCGGAAACCGCTTCGCGGGCAGGGGGATCATAGGTAGCAAAAAGGTCGGCCATGCCCGGAACATAGGGTGGACGGCCGAAACGTGCCACCCCGCCATGGCGCGCTGCACCCCGTGAAAAATTCCCTCTTGTCAAAACCGACTCAAGATATATCTTAGACGCATCGTGATACACAAAAAGGAAGACTCATGTTTCATCATATGCGCGGCCGCGATTGCGGTCCCCGGGGCGGACGCTTCACGCGCGGTCCCTTCTCCTTCCAATGGGAAGTGCACGGCCATGGCGAACGCGGCGGCCGGAGCCGCCGGATGTTCGACGGCAGCGAGCTGCGGCTCGTCCTGCTCAAGCTGATCGAGGAGCAGCCGCGTCACGGCTACGACCTGATCCGCGACATCGAGGAGCGTACCGGTGGCGCCTATGCGCCGAGCCCGGGCGTGATCTACCCGACCCTGACCATGCTCGACGATATGGGCCTGATCGAGGAGCAGAAGTCCGAAGGCGCGAAGAAGCTCTTCGCCATCACCAATGCGGGCCAGGCGCTACTCACCGAGCGCGAGGAAGAGGTCGAGGCATTGTTCGCCCGGCTCGAGGACCTCGGCTCGATGCGCGAGCGCACCAGCGGCGGTCCGGTCCGCCGCGCCATGGGCAACCTCAAGGCAGTGCTCCAGCAGAAGCTCGGCGCAGGCGAGGTCGATGGCGACACGCTGCACCATATCGCGGCGCTGATCGACGAAGCCGCGCAGAAGATCGAGCGGCTGAAATAACGCGTGACGCGTTTGCAACTTCTGCGTCGGCGGCTGGGCATCGACCCGGCCGCCGGCACCGACGACCGAATGAAGAAAGGACAGCGCTCATGGACAGCGCAACCGCCAGCGTGCCCACCACAAGCGGCAGCAAATATCTCCAGCAGCTGTGCAAGCACTGGCAGCACAACCTGACCGTCGAGTTTACGCCCGAACACGGCACCGTCGTGTTCCCGAAAGACGCGCGCGGTGCCGATCATCCCGGCGACGGGCTGGTCACCTTCGATGCGCGTGCCGAGGCACTCGACGTCCGGATCGATGCAACCTCGCCGGAACAGCTCGAAGGCCTGAAGGGCGCCGTCGCCCGGCACCTCGATCGCTTCGCCTTCCGCGAAGCGCCTCTCACGTTCGACTGGAAGTAACCCGGGCTGGGGCTATTTCCCCCGCCGCTCCAGCACCGCCAGATACGTATCCAGCACCGCCTGGTTGATCGTCTCCCAACGATAACCGGCGGCCTTGGCGTGTCCGGCTTCCCCGGCTGAATGGCGGAAATCATCATCCTCGCAGAAACGCTGCAGGGCATCGGCATAACCCTGGATATCGGTTGGATCGACGATCAGCCCGGTCACGCCGTCATCGATCAGCCCGACCGCGCCCGATGCTCGCGCCGCGACCACCGGCACCTTTGCCGCCATTGCCTCCAGCGTGACGTTGCCGAACGTTTCGGTCACGCTGGGATTGAAGAACACGTCCATCGAAGCGACCGCCCGGCCCAGATCGTCGCCCGACTGGAATCCGGCGAACACCGCATCCGGGATTTCCTGCGCGAACCAGTCGCGCGCCGGGCCTTCGCCCACCACCAAAGTCTTGTGCCGCACACCCCGCGCATCAAGCGCGTGCATCGCCTGGGCGAATACGTCGAGGCCTTTTTCCTTCACCAGCCGACCGAGGAAGCCGACCGCGATCTCGTCGTCCGCGATGCCCAGGCCGCGTCGCCATTGCATGTCGCGGCGACCGGGATTGAATCGGTCGTGGTTCACCCCGCGTGACCAGCGCGAGATATGCGCCGTCACGCCCCAGTCGCGCAGGATCTCACCCATCATCTGGCTCGGCGCCAGCACCTCGTCCACGCGCGAATAGAATTTGCGCTGGGCGTTGATGATGATCGGTTCGAGGAAACCGATGCCGTAATAACGGACATAGGTCTCGAACCGCGTATGGTACGACGCGACCGAGGCGATATTATTCCGCTCGGCATAACGCACGGCGGCATGCCCCAGCAAGTCGGGCGCCGAGACATGGATCAGGTTCGGTGCGAAGGCGTCGACATCGGCCCGGGTCTTCGCCGGCATGCCGCGCGCGAGCTTGTACTCGGCGCGCCCGGCGGGAAGCTTGATCGAGGGTACGCTGACCAGATCGCCGGTCGGGGCAAAGGCTGGGCGGCGGCTGGTCGGGGAGTAGACGCGCACCGTCGTCCCCTGTTTCAGGAGGTGGCCGACGAGGAGATTGAGCGCCTGGTTCGCGCCATCGCGCGTATAATTGTAGTTGCCGCTGAACAGCGCGACGCGGAGGTCTTTCGCTTGCATGGCGGGCGCATAGACCCCCCGGAGCCAAACGCCAATCTCTGCTCTGGTCGCATTCGCGTTAAATTCAGTTCATGGCGAGAGGTGCATCGTGGCCGCAGGCCCCTACGTTCATCCGCAAAGGAGACCTTCATGACCGATCTGTCCGATTTCCCGATCACCAAACGCTGGCCTGCGCAGCATCCCGACCGCATCCAGCTTTATTCGCTGCCAACGCCCAATGGCGTGAAGGCATCGATCATGCTCGAGGAAACCGGACTGGCCTATGAGCCGCACTTCGTCGATTTCGCCACCAATGATCAGAAATCGCCGGAATTCGTATCGCTCAATCCCAATGGCAAGATTCCGGCGATGATCGATCCCAACGGGCCGGGCGGCAAGCCGCTCGGCCTGTTCGAAAGCGGGGCGATCCTGCTCTATCTCGCCGGCAAGACGGGCAAGTTCATCCCCAACAATCCCACCGGCCGCTGGGAGGCGACGCAGTGGGTTATGTTCCAGATGGGCGGCGTCGGGCCGATGTTCGGCCAGCTCGGCTTCTTCAACAAATTCGCCGGCAAGGACTGGGAGGACAAGCGCCCGCTCGGCCGCTACGTTGACGAATCGAAGCGCTTGCTCGGCGTGATGGACGCGGCCCTGGCGGGCAAGGACTGGTTCCTGGGCGATGACTATACCATCGCCGATATCTCGATGCTCGGCTGGGTCCGCAACCTGATCGGCTTCTACGAAGCGCGCGATCTGGTCGGGTTCGACGATTTCAGGAACGTCGCTGCCTGGCTCGAGCGCGGCCTCGCCCGCCCCGCGGTGCAACGCGGACTGACTATTCCGGCAAAACCGGCCTGACCCTCTTTTCCTCCCCATGGAACATGGGGAGGGGGACCACTCGCTTCTTCAGCGAGTGGTGGAGGGGAAAGCCACAGGCGTTGGCGGTCGTGGCATGCCCCTCCACCACCAGCGTCGCCGGCGGTCGGAAAAAAGAAAAGTTTGTTCCCCTCCCGTTCTTTTCCCGCTAAGGCTCTATCCATGGCGAAACCCCAGAAACGCTATGTCTGCCAGGCCTGCGGATCGGTTGCGAACCGCTGGGCGGGGCAGTGCGCCGATTGCGCGGAATGGAACACCTTGGTCGAGGAAGTCGGCGGGACCGTCACGCCCTTCCAGGCCAAGCATAACCTCCAGTCGGGCGGTCGTGCGATGACGATGGTCGGCCTCGACGCCGAAGTCGCCTTGCCCGAACGCCTGCCGAGCGGCATCGCTGAATTCGATCGGGCGTTGGGCGGCGGTTTCGTCGAGGGGTCGGCGACACTGATCGGCGGCGATCCCGGCATCGGCAAGTCCACCCTGCTGCTCCAGGCGGCGGCCAAGATGGCGCTGGCCGGTCTTTCGGTCGCCTATGTCTCCGGCGAAGAGGCGGCCGATCAGGTGCGCCTGCGCGCACGGCGCCTCGGTCTCGGCCATGCGCCCGTGCAGCTGGCCGCTGCCACCTCTACTCGGGATATCCTGACGACCATGCGTCAGGGGCCGGCGCCGGCGCTGCTGGTGATCGATTCGATCCAGACCATGCATTCCGACCTGATCGAGGGCGCCCCCGGCACCGTCAGCCAGGTCCGCGCGTCGGCGCAGGAACTGATCCGCTTCGCCAAGGAACGCGGCACCGCGGTGGTGCTGGTCGGCCATGTCACCAAGGACGGCAGCATCGCCGGCCCGCGCGTGCTCGAACATATGGTCGATACGGTGCTCAGCTTCGAAGGCGAGCGCAGCCACCAATACCGCATCCTCCGCGCGATCAAGAACCGCTTCGGCGGCACGGACGAGATCGGCGTGTTCGCGATGGTGGCGGAAGGGCTGGCCGAAATCTCCAACCCCAGCGCGCTATTCCTCACCCAGCGCGACGAGGGCGTGACCGGCACGACGGTCTTCCCCGCGCTGGAGGGCACCCGTCCGGTGCTGGTCGAGATCCAGGCGCTGGTCGTCCGCCTCGCGAGCGGCGCCACGCCGCGGCGCGCGGTGGTCGGCTGGGATTCGGGCCGGCTGGCGATGGTGCTCGCAGTGCTGGAGGCGCGCTGTGGCCTCAGCTTCTCGTCCTGCGAAGTCTATCTCAACATCGCCGGGGGCTACCGGGTGCAGGATCCCGCGGCCGACCTGGCCGTGGCGGCGGCGCTCGTCTCCGCGTTGTCCGAGCGTCCGGTGCCGCCCGATGCGGTGGCATTCGGCGAGATCGCGCTGTCGGGCGAAATCAGGCCGGTGGCGCACGGCGCGCTCAGGCTCAAGGAATCAGGCAAGCTCGGCTTCGAACGCGCGCTGGTGCCGGCCGCGATCACCAGCGAGAAGACCCCGCTCAAGCTGTCGGGATTCCGCACGCTCGGTCAGTTCGTTGACCATATGCTGGGGCGCGGCTAGCGACGGTGCAAATCGTCGCCACATAGGCGGCCAACCAAAACCCCGTTCGTGCTGAGTAGGGGCTGAGCTTGTCGAAGACCCGTATCGAAGCGCCCTCGCTTGGGGCATTGTCCTTCGATACGCCATTTCGACAAGCTCAACGGCTACTCAGGACGAACGGAATGGGCAGGTAACGGACGCTGATGGGACTGACCGCACTCGACATCCTCGTACTGATCGCGGTCGGCGGCGCCGCCATCCTCGGCCTGATGCGCGGCTTCGTGACCGAGATCCTGTCGCTGTTCGCCTGGGTCGCGATCGTCTTCGCGATCAAGCTGTTCCACGCGCCGCTCACCCTGCTCCTGTCGGGGTCGGTCGGGACGGTCACCGGCGCTGCGGTGCTGTCCTTCGCGCTCATCGCCGGCATCACCTATTTCGCCGGACGCGCGGTGGCCAATGCGCTGGGCTCGCGCACGCGCGATTCGATCCTCGGCCCGGTCGATCGCGCGCTGGGCTTCGGCTTCGGCGCGGTGAAAGGCCTGATCCTTGCCAGCCTCGGCTTCCTGCTCGTCGCGCTGGTGACCGACACGATGAGCGGCGGCCCGAGTCATCGGCCCGAGTGGCTGACCGCCGCCCGAACCTACCCGCTGCTCAACACGACCAGCGCGAGCATCGCCGACTTCGTCGACCGCAGGCGCAAGGGAAAACCGGTGTTCGGCCCGGCGGACAATGCCGCCACACCCACCAATAGCAGCGAGGAGCGGCCATGAACGCGCCACTCTACAATGCCGAGATCCTGCGCCTCGCCGCGACCATCCCGCATCATGATCGCCTGTCCGATCCGATGGGCAGCGCGGAGAAGCGCTCGCCGGTGTGCGGCAGCCGCGTGACCGTGGACGTCAATGTCGACGAGTCCGGCCGAGTCAGCGAGGTCGGCCTGCTGGTGCGCGCCTGCGCGCTCGGCCAGGCATCCTCGTCGCTGATGGGTGCCAGCGTGATCGGCAAGACACCCGAGGAACTGGCCACCGCCCGCGACGCGCTGGCCGCCTGGCTCGCGGGGGAGGGGCCCTTGCCCGATTGGCCCGGTTTCGAGCTGTTCACCCCCGCGCTGCCGCACAGCGCGCGCCACGCCTCGATCCGCCTGGCGTTCGAGGCCGCCGCCGACGCCGCCGAGGCCGCGCGCGCAAGGCTCCACGCATGAGCGAATCGCTGCTGTTCGACGCGGTCGTCCTGCTCGGCTTCGGGCTCGTCTTCGTGTTGATCTTCCGCCGCTTCGGGCTCGGCGCGACCCTTGGCTATCTCGTCGCGGGTGCGGTGGTCGGGCCGCAGGCGCTCGGCCTGGTCGGCGGCGCCGAGTCGAAGATCGGCGTCGCCGAGCTCGGCATCACCCTCCTCCTGTTCATCGTCGGGCTCGAGCTCAATCCGCAGCGGCTATGGCAGCTGAAGAAGGAGATTTTCGGGCTCGGCCTGATGCAGGTCGTGCTGTGCGGTATCGCGGTGTCGGGTGTGGTGTGGGTCATCACTCAATTCTCGCCCGCCGCCGCGCTCGCGCTCGGTCTGCCGCTCGCTTTGTCCTCGACCGCGCAGGTGCTGCCGATGCTGCAATCGGCCGGCCGCCTGCGCACGCCCTTCGGCGAGCGCGCCTTCTCGATCCTGCTGTTCCAGGATCTGTCGATCGTCCCGCTGATCACCATCGTCGCGGTGATGTCGCGCAACCCGGCCGACGCCGCGGGGCCTCCCGGCTGGCAGCTGTTTCTCTACACCGTGCTCGCGGTGGTGGGACTGGTGCTGATCGGCCGCTATGCGCTCCGCCCGCTGTTCCGGACCATCGGCAATCTCGGTGAGCGCGAGATGTTCGTGTTCGCCGGCCTGTTCACCGTCATCGCCGCCGCCGCGCTCATGGAGGCGCTGCATCTGTCGACCGCGCTCGGTGCGTTCGTGGCGGGCGTGATGCTCGCGGACAGCCCGTACCGGCACGAGCTGGAGGCGGATGTCGAGCCGTTCCGCTCGATCCTGCTCGGCCTGTTCTTCCTCGCGGTCGGCATGATGCTCGATCTTCATGCCATTGCGGAGCGGCCCCTCTTCGTGCTCGGCATGGCGGTGGCGCTGATCGTCACCAAGCTCGTGATCATCATGGGCATCGGCCTGATCTTCAAGATGACCTGGCGCGGTGCGCTCGCGCTCGGCCTGCTGCTCAGCCAGGGCGGGGAATTCGGCTTCGTGCTGTTCGCCCAGGCGCAGAATGCGATGCTGATCGCGCCCGAGGCCGCCAGCCTGTTCGGCGCGATCGTTACGCTGTCCATGGCGACCACGCCGTTCCTGATGAAGGCGACCGAGCGGATCCGCACCGAGCCGCAGACCGACGGCGGCACCCGCGAAGGCCCGATGTCGGACGGCGCGAATGCGTTGATCGTCGGTTACGGCCGTTTCGGCCAGACGGTCGGCCAGATGCTGATCGCGCAGGGCGTGCCCGTGACCCTGATCGATACCGATATCGAGATGATCGATATCGCCGGCAGCTTCGGCGCCAAGGTCTATTATGGCGACGGCACCAGGCTGGACATGCTGCGCCAGGCAGGCGGCGCCGATGCGGAACTGATCCTGTTCTGCACGGACGGCGACCAGATCACGCCCGAGATGATCGAGGCCGTGCATGAGGCTTTCCCCCAGGCGGCGATCTTCGTGCGCGCCTATGATCGGCGCTCGCTGATCAAGCTCAAGGGTGCGCCGGTGCGCGGCGTGGTGCGCGAAGTGCTCGAATCCGCGATCAAGATGGCGCGCATGGCGCTGTCCAGCCTCGGCATCGAGGATGAGGAGATTTCCCGCACCGAGGACATGTACCGGGCGCGCGACAAGGAGCGGTTGAAGGCCCAGGTCGAGGCCGGCGATCTTCGCGCCGCGGTCGAGAAGGTCATCACTCAGCCGCTGCGCGGCGCGGAAGACGCCGGATGAAGAACCGGTCGCTCGCCGCGCGCGTCGGTTTCGCCCTGGCGGGCTGGAAGGCGGCCTGGGCGCGCGAGCGGAGCTTCCGGACTCAGTCATGGTGCGCGCTGCTCGCCCTGCTCGCCCTGTTCCTGCTTCAGCCGCCGCCGATCTGGTGGGCGTTCGTCATGCTCGCCTGTGCCCTCGTGCTCGCGCTCGAACTGATCAACAGCGCGGTCGAGGCGCTGATCGACCTGCTCCATCCCGGGGTCCATCCGGAGATCAAGATCATCAAGGACATGCTGGCGGGTGCCGTGCTGACGGTCAGCTGCGCCGCGCTATTCGGGGCGATCGTGCTTGGAGCCGCCTATGTCTGGGCGCATTTGCTCGCGCTGGAAAGTTGAAGGAAATGCCATGAACCCGATCGTCCTTTTCGCGGCGCTGTCCGGAGCGCTCGCCGTCGCCGCGGGGGCGTTCGGCGCCCATGGTGCAAGCGGGGCGGCGGCCGACTGGCTGAAGACCGGCGCGCAATATCAGCTGCTTCACGCCATCGCCGCACTCGCGATCCTCCGTCTCGACGCAAAGGGGCCGGCAGTCCTTTTCCTCGCCGGCGGGGCAATTTTTGCCGGCACGCTCTACCTGATGGCGCTCGGCCTGCCGCGCTGGCTTGGCGCGATCACCCCGATCGGCGGCGCCCTGCTGATCGCCGGCTGGCTATGGCTCGCCTGGCTGGCCACGCGCAGGGTCTGAGGCTCACGCCCGTCTCGCGTGTCCCGCCAGCCGACCCAATTTGGGTTGCCGGTATTTCTTCAAGTATTTGATTTATAAAGGTATTTTGAATCATCTACATCGGTGGGACAAGGGATATGGGACAAGCTGGTGTCCCATATCTCCCTTGTTTCGCGATCCATCGCCGCGCCGATTCGGCAGCACCGTCGCGAGCCGGCTAGCGGCGCGCTTCGGGCGCGCATAGCGAAACGCGCTCTCGTTCTTCGTTCGAAAGGGTTCCGTCGCCATCGGCGTCGATGCAGGCAAAGGCCGCCAGCCGCACGGTCAGCATCTCGTCATGCGTGAGATAGCCGTCGCTATTCGCATCCTCCGCGCGGAAATCCGCCGCGATATCGCCTCTCAGACGCGCGATCTCACCCGGAACGGCCGGCAGCGGCGCCAGCGCACGCTCGCCCATGGCGGTCCATTCGGCCCGGCTCAGCCGGCCGTCGCGATCGGAGTCGGACGCGCGGATGACGGCGGTTATTGCCGCATCGCATCCCGCCCGGGTCGAGCAGGAGGGTGAACCCTCCTGGGCCGCAAGCGCCAGCGCCAGGATCATCATCATGGCCGGCATCGCACTTTCGTGCTCATCCGGCCCGGCCCGCGTCCGCATCGAGGAACGCAGCGACGTCCTTCAGGTCCACCGATTTGTCGAGAAAAGTCCGGCCGATCCCGCGCGCGAGCAGGAAGGGCAGGGTGCCCGCATCCATCTTCTTGTCGTGGAGCATGTGCCCGACCAGCGTGTCGCTGTCGGCGCTAATGCCGGCCGCCGCGACGCTGTCGGGCAGGCCGACCGCGCGAAGATGCGCCGCTACCCGTTCCGCGTCCTGGCCCGGCGCGAGGCCCCTTGCCGCCGAATAGTCGAACGCCAGCGCCATGCCCGCCGCGACTGCCTCGCCATGCAGCAGCCGGTCCGAGAAACCGGCCTCCGCTTCGAGCGCATGGCCGAAGGTGTGGCCGAGATTGAGCAACGCGCGGACGCCGGTCGTCTCGCGCTCGTCGGCGGCGACGATGCGCGCCTTGGCCGCGACCGAATGAGCAATGGCATGTTCGCGCGCCGCCGGGTCGCCGGCGAGCAGCGCCGCCGCATTGGCCTCGCACCATTCGAAAAAGGCGAAATCGTCGATCAGCCCATATTTCACCACTTCGGCATATCCCGCGCGGACCTGGCGCAGCGGCAGCGTATCGAGCACCTGCGGGTCGATCAGCACCACGGCCGGCTGATGGAAGGCCCCGACCAGGTTCTTGCCGGCGCGCGCATTGATCGCCGTCTTGCCGCCGACCGAGGAATCGACCTGCGCCAGCAAGGTGGTCGGGATCTGCACGAAACCGCAGCCACGCTTGACGATCGCGGTGGCGAAGCCGACCAGATCGCCGATCACGCCGCCGCCCAGCGCGATCACATGGTCGCCCCGCTCCACGCCAAGGTCGAGCAGCCGGTCCGTAAGCTGCTCGAGCGTCGCCCAGCTCTTCGAGCCTTCGCCCGGCGCCAGCACGATCGCCTCGCTCGCCACGCCCGCTTTGGTCAGGGACGTTTGCAGCGTGGCGAGATGCGGCAGGACATTTTCGTCGGTGACGATCGCCATGGTCCGTCCGCGCGACAAAGGCGCGAGGCGCTCTCCCGACCGTGCCAGCACCCCGTCCTCGATCACCACCTCATAGCTGCGCGCGCCGAGGGAAACGGTGATGCTGGTCATAAGCGCAGGGCTTTCAGGATCGAGTTCACGGTCGATTCGTGCGGCGCGTGATGGCTCGGCACGCGGATATGGGCGAGCGCGTAGATCGGATTGCGGATCTTGGCCAGTTCATCGAGCACCTGGCGCGGATCCCGATTGCGCAGCAATGGCCGCGTGTCGCGGCGCCCCACCCGGTCGGCCAGCACGGCGGGATTCGCGTCGAGCCAGATCGCCAGCGCCTGGTTCAGGATCAGGGTGCGGGTGTCGTCGTTGATGAACGCGCCGCCGCCCGTCGCGATCACCTTCGGTGTGCCGTCGATCAGCCGGGCGATCACGCGCCGTTCGCCGTCGCGGAAATGCGCTTCGCCGAATCGCTCGAAGATCTCGGTGATCGACATGCCGGCGGCGGCCTCGATCTCCGAATCGGCGTCGACAAAGGGCAGGCGCAGGCGCGCCGCCAGGCGACGGCCGACGGTAGACTTGCCGGCACCCATCAGCCCGACGAGGACAATCGGCTGGCCGGTCCAGTCCGGGAGAGGGGTGTGTCTTTGCAACATGGAAGCGGGGGCTATACAGCGAGCCCGCGTCTCGGGCAAAAGGCCGCGCGCAGTAGATTTTCTCACGTCCGTCATAACGCGTCTGTACAAGGTTAGCTCATGTCCCGTTCGCTGATAGCGCTCATCGTCATCCTGGTCGTCGTGGTCGGGGGCCTGTTTTTCCTGGCCGGGCGTACGAACGAAAAGCCGCTGACCCGCGTCGAGAAGGTAGTGCCGCTTGCGAATCTCTCGAACTAGCGTCGCGCTCGGCGCGATCGCCGCGGTACTTGTCGGCGTGGGGCTTCCCGCGCTGGGTCAGGACAAGCCCGAATCGCTGTTGCCGCCCGGCTTCGGCGATCCCGTCGCGGCGCCCGCGCCGACCCCCGCGGCCACGCCTTCGGGGTCTGCCACGCCGCGCCCTGCGGCGACGACGCTGACGCCGGAGGACGGTGTCACACCAAGTCCGACACCGTCCGCCACGCCGGGTGTTCCCGCGCCGGTCGATCCGGCATTGCTCGCGCGCTACGACATGCCCGATTATGCGCGCCGGTCGCTGGCATCGGTCGGCCCGGTCGGTCCCGATGGCGGGGGCCTGACGCCGCGCGCCTTCGGCAATGCCGATGGTCCTTATCTCGAAACGCTGATGCGCCGTCTCGATGTGCCGATCGCGTCGCGCTGGCTGTCGATTGCCCTCAGGCGCGCGCTGGTCTCGCGCGTCGACACGCCGCGCGGCATCAACGGCGCCGATTTCGCCGCCGAGCGCGCCTGGCTGTTGCTGCGCATGGGCGAATCGGTCGCGGCACGCGGCGTGGTGCAGAGCGTCGATGGCGACAACTTCACGCCCAAACTCTACGAAATCGCGATGCAGGCCGCGCTGGCGACGGGCGATCCCGGCGCCCTGTGTCCAGTCGCTGACGGCGGCGCCCAGCTGCGCCGCGAGCGCGCCTGGGTCGTGGCGCAGGCAATCTGTGCCGGTCTCGCTGGCGAACCGCGCAAGGCCGAGGCACTGATGAAGGCGGCGCGCAACAACGGTCTCGTCAACGGAATCGACCTGTTCCTGGCCCAGAAGGTCGCCGGCACCGGCGCGCGCGGGCAGCAGGCGGTGACGATCGAATGGGACAGTGTCGATCGCCTTACCGCGTGGCGCTACGGCCTCGCCAGCGCGACGGCGGTCGAGATCCCCGAAGCCTTGTTCGCCACCGTCTCCCCCAACGTCCAGGCGTGGCGCGCGCAATCCCCTGTGCTGGTGGCCCGCATGCGCGCGGCGCCCGCCGAGCAGGCCGCGGTGCGCGGCGTCTTCTCGAATGCGGCGCTGGTCGACCTCTACGGCGAGATCGACGAGGACGATCAGTCCTCAGCCGAGAATGGCGTCGCCCGGGATCTGCGCAGCGCCTATTCCGCGGCCGACATGCAGGGCCGGCTCGACGCGCTGAAGCAGCTCTGGGATCAGCCGAAGACGGCGGACGCGCGTTTCGCTCGCCTGATCCTGACCGCGCGCGCCGCGGCGCGGATCCCCGCCGGCACGCAGGGCGCTGACGCCGACCGTATCGTCGCCTCGATGCTCACGGCCGGAATCGATCGTGGTGCGATGCGCTGGCGGGCGAGCGTGCCTGCCGGCGGCGATGCCTGGGCGATGCTTGCCCTGGCCGATCCGGCATCGGCCTCGTCGAGCTGGTCGGACGTCAACCGCTACGCGGGTGCTGGCGAGTCGAGCGGCCTGAAGAAGCGCCTGTTCTTCGCCGGCATGGCGGGGCTGGGCCGCCTGTCGGCGGACGACGTGGAGCGCGGTGCGCGCTCGCTCGATGTGGCGATCGGGGTCGACAATGCCTGGACTCGCGCGCTCAGCCGTGCCGCGCGCGGGCGTGAGCCCGGAACGGTGCTGCTGCTGGCCGCGGTCGGCATGCAGACCCGGCTGTGGCGGGGCGTGCCGCCCGAGGCGCTCTATCATATCGTCACCGCGCTGAGGGTGGTGGGGCTCGAGGCGGAGGCACGGATGATCGCCGCCGAGGCGCTGGCGCGGCTTTGACCGGCACGCCCGGCCCGGGCAGCGACCGAGCGCTGATCGAGCGCTTCCTCGAGATGATGGCCGCCGAGGCCGGGGCCGCGAAGAACACCATCGCTGCCTATCGCAGCGACCTGGCGCTTGCGTCCTCCTTCCTGGCGGGCGGTCTCGCGGCCGCCTCGGCGGCCGATCTCGCCCGTCTCGGTGATCAGTGGCTCGATCTGTCCCGATCGAGCGTCGCGCGCAAATCGGCCGCGCTTCGCCGTTTCTTCGCCTTTCTTGCCGATGAAGGCCACCGCACCGACGATCCCGGCGCCGCCTTGCCCCGGCCGGGGGCGCAGCGCGCTTTGCCCAAGGTGCTCGGTCATGACGATGTCGACCGGCTGTTCGCGGCGATCGCTGAGCGGATCGAGCGCGTGCCGCCCGATCCCAACGATCTCCGGCTCTCCGCGCTGGTCGAGCTGCTCTACGGCTCGGGCCTGCGCGCCACGGAACTGGTCTCGCTCCCGCGCAACGCGATAGCGCCCGATCGCCCCTATCTCATCCTGCGCGGCAAGGGCGGTCGCGAACGGCTGGTGCCGATCTCGGATCGCGCCCGTGCCGCGGTGGCGGCGTGGCGCGCTCATGTCGCGACCGATCGCCCGTGGCTCTTCCCCTCGGGCAAGAGCTTCCTGTCGCGCGTTCGGCTCTACCAGCTGCTCAAGGGGCTCGCGGCGGAGGCGGGCATCCCGCCCGACCGGGTCAGCCCTCACGTCCTGCGCCATGCCTTTGCGACTCATCTGCTCGCGGGCGGCGCCGATCTGCGCGCGCTTCAGTCGATGCTGGGCCATGCCGATATCGCCACGACGGAAATCTATACCCATGTCGATGCCAGTCGGCTGGTAGAGTTGGTTAACACCCGCCATCCCCTCGTTGACGTGAAGAGGCGCGGGGCCTAACCGACGCGGCCGATGGCAAGCTTCCTCGATTTCGAGAAACCGATCGCCGAGCTCCAGGGCCGGATCGACCAACTCCGTGAGACCGCAGCCGATGGCGCGGTCGATATCGATTCGGAGGTCGCCCGGCTCCAGGCGAAATCCGACAAGCTCCTGCGCGACACCTATTCCCGGCTGACGCCCTGGCAGAAGACGCTGGTCGCTCGTCACGGCGAGCGCCCGCACTTCAAGGACTATGTCGCCGGGCTGTTCGACGATTTCATGCTGCTCGCCGGAGACCGCGCGTTCGGCGACGATCAGGCGATCCTCGGCGGCTTCGCGAACTTCCGCGGGCGCAAGGTCATGGTGATCGGCCATGAAAAGGGCGACGACACCGCCAGCCGCCTCCGCCACAATTTCGGCATGGGCAAGCCCGAGGGCTATCGCAAGGCGATTCGCCTGATGCAGCTCGCTGACCGGTTCGGCCTGCCCGTGCTGACTCTGGTCGATACCTCGGGTGCCTTTCCCGGCGTCCAGGCCGAGGAACGCGGCCAGGCCGAAGCCATCGCCCGCTCGACCGAACAATGCCTCGCGCTCGGTGTGCCGCTGATCTCGGCGGTGGTGGGGGAGGGCGGCTCGGGCGGCGCGATCGCGCTCGCCGCCGGCAACAAGGTGCTGATGTTCGAGCACGCGGTCTATTCAGTGATCTCGCCCGAGGGCTGTGCCTCGATCCTGTGGCGCACCGCCGACAAGGCGGCCGAGGCGGCCGAGGCGATGAAGGTGACGGCGCAGGACCTGAAGGAACTGGGCGTGATCGACACGATCGTGCCCGAGCCGCTGGGCGGCGCGCACCGCGATCCCGCGCTTGCCATCGCCAGCCTGGGCGATGCGCTCGATGGCGCGTTGGCTGAATTGGGCAATCAGGGTGCCGATCAGCTGCGCCGTGGGCGACGCGACAAATTCCTGGCGATCGGCAGGCTCTAAAATCCCCCCCTCTTTCCGCGAGCGGGAGCTGAAGGAAAGAAGTATATTTTCGATGGCACCACGAAAAGGGCGGCGGAACCGAAGTTCCGCCGCCCCCATTTCGTCAAGCTGGTAAGAGCTTACGAAGCCTTCATGTTCGACGAGACGTTCTCGAAGGTGGTGCGCAGCTGGTTGCCCAGGCCCTGCATCGCGGCGATCGCGGCGACGGCGATCAGTGCGGCGATCAGGCCGTATTCGATTGCGGTGGCGCCCTTGCTGTTCTTGATGAACTTGCGGATGGTCTGCATGATTCCGGTCTCCAATGGTCTAAAGCTTCAGTACCCGGCTGATCCGGTGAACCGGGCCAGCAAGCTCAAACTAGAATCGCAAGGTTGAGAAACATTTAAGCCGCTCCAGGAAATTTTACGGGGCCGGTCAGCGGCCCGAGCGCGCGTTTTCCATTTTCGTGTTGACGTTGCCCCACATGTCGGTCGTGGTCCGCGCGACCTGGGTGAAGGACGCGATCATGGTGATGACGACGAGCGCCGCGATCAGGCCATATTCGATTGCGGTGGCGCCCTTGCGGTTCTTCACCAGCTTCCTGATCATGTTGCGCGCCATTGATGGTTGGTCCCGGCTGGAAAAATCCCCCGAACGTTAATGTAGGAGCGTTAATGAATGGCGAAGGCCATGGAAGATGTTGTCATGGCAGGGCTTTTTCCGGTCGTCGCGGTGGCGCTGATCGATCGTGAAGGCCGGGTGCTGGTGCAGAAGCGGCCCATGGGCAAGATGATGGCGGGCCTTTGGGAGTTCCCCGGCGGCAAGGTCGAGCCGAACGAGACGCCGGAAGCGGCACTCATCCGCGAACTCGCCGAGGAACTGGGCATCGTCGTGAACCCGGCTCAGCTCGAACCCGCCGCCTTCGCCAGCGAGCCCCTTGCCGGCCGTCATCTGCTGCTGCTGCTCTATATCTGCCGCGCCTGGCACGGCACGCCGCGCGCGCTGCATGCGGAGGAACTTTTATGGTGCTTGCCGGAGGCATTGCACGATCTCGACATGCCGCCCGCTGACCTGCCGCTGATTGGGCGGCTGATGGCGCTGGTCTGAGCAAGGCGTCCGAAACTGGGGCCGATCCGTATTCTGTGATACACACAGGCGGGCGAACCCCCGGGGGAGGGAGAATGGCGGGACGGCCTTTGCTCAAGGGCCTGCGGGCAAAGGCCTGGGTGATTCTGCCCGGGCTTGCCGTGCTCGCGGTCATGCTGGGCCTGCAGATGGTCGGGGTGCCGGCGATCGACCGAATCGGGTCCTTGCTGTTCGACAGTTATCAGCGCGCCAAGCCGCGACCCTGGCAGGATGCCGGCGTCCGTATCGTCGATATCGATGACGAGACCCTGCGCCGGCTGGGCCAATGGCCTTGGCCCCGCACTGACATTGCTGAGCTGACCAGGCGCCTGACCGATGCCGGCGCCGCCACGGTGGCCTTCGACATCGTCTTTTCGGAACCCGACCGCACCTCGCCGACTCAGCTGGCCGAGCGCGTGAAGCGGCAGGGCGGCGATGCGCGAGTCGTCGCGGCGCTCGACACGCTGCCCGACAATGATGCCGTGCTCGCCGATACCTTCAGGAAGTCGACCGTCGCGCTGGCCTTTTTCCTGACCGGCGAGAAGAAGGGCGGTCAGGTCGAGCCGAAGATGGGCTTCGCGGTTGCCGGCTCGCCGCCGAGCACTGGCAAGGCGACCTATACGGGCGCGATCCAGCCATTGCCCGTGCTGCGCGACGCGGCCGCCGGCCTGGGTTTCGTCAGCCTGCCACCCGATAGCGACGGCATCGTGCGCAAGGCGCCGTTGATCTCGACTCAGAACGGCCAGCTGCTGCCCGCGCTCTCGCTCGAGGCGCTCCGCACTGCCTATCGGACTCAGTCGGTGATCGTGAAATCCAGCGATGCCAGCGGCGAATTGGGAAGCGGCGGCCCGAACGTCGTGTCGCTCAAGGTCGGCGATTCGGAGGTGCCGACGACTCGGTCAGGCCAGCTCGTAATGTATTACACGGCGCCGCATCCCGAACGGATCGTGCCGGCGTGGAAGGTCATGACGGGCCGGATGTCGGCGGCCGAGATGCAGCGCAACTTCGCGGGGCAGGTGGTCTTTGTCGGTACCAGCGCGCAGGGCCTCTACGACCTGAAATCGACTCCGCTCGCCGAGACGGAGCTGGGCGTGGTGATCCATGCCCAGGCGCTCGAGCAGATCATCACGAAGAGCTTCCTGCGCCAGCCCGACTGGGCGCGGGGTGCCGAGCGCGCGGCACTGCTCGTCCTCGGCCTGGTCATGGCTTTCTCGTTGCCCTGGCTGGGCGCGACGCGCGGCGCGGTCCTCGGCATGGTGATGGTGGGAGGCCTGGCCGGCGGCAGCTGGATGGCGTTCAGCCGCGACCAGCTGCTGCTCGATCCGACCTGGCCGGTGCTCGGCCTTACCCTGGTCTATGTCATCGAGACGGCGCTGACCTATTACCGGGAGGAACGGCAGCGCGCGTACATTCACCAGGCGTTCGACCGCTATCTCTCGCCCGACATGGTGAAGCGCATCGTCGCCGATCCCGGCAGCCTCGAGCTTGGCGGCGAGGAGCGCGAGATGACCGTGCTGTTCTGCGACATCCGCGGCTTCTCCAGGCTGTCGGAGAAGCTGACTCCGCAGGAGATCATCCAGTTCCTGATCGCGTTCCTGACGCCGATGTGCGACATCCTGCTCGCCCGCAAGGCGACGATCGACAAGTTCATCGGCGATGCGGTGCTGGCTTTCTGGAACGCCCCGCTCGACGACCCCGATCAATATGCCAATGCCGCCCGCGGCGCGCTCGGCATGACCAGGCGGCTGCGCGAGATCAATCTCGCGATGCGCGGCCAGACCGGGGGCGTATGGCCGGGCGAGGTTTGCATCGGCATCGGCCTCAACGCCGGGCCCTGCTGCGTCGGCAATATGGGCTCGGCGCAGCGGCTCAATTATTCGCTGATCGGCGACACGGTGAATCTCGCCTCGCGCATCGAGGGGCTGACCAAATATTACGGCGTGCAGATCGCGATCGGCGAGGACCTGCGTCGCCATCTGCCCCAGTTCGCCATCGTCGCACTCGATCATGTCCGCGTCGTCGGCCGTGACGCGCCCGAGGAGATCTTCGCCCTGCTCGGCGACGAAAGCCTGGAGCAGGAGGCAAGCTTCCGCAACTTCGCGCTACGCCATCAGGCCATGCTCGAAGCCTATCGAGCGCAGGACTGGGCAAAGGCCGACGCGCTGGCCGAAACGGGGCAGGGGTCCGCGACCAGCTATGGCCTGCGCAAATTCTATCTGCTGATCCGCGATCGGATCGCCCATTTCGCGGCCAATCCGCCGGGTGAGGCTTGGGATGGGGTGTTCTCGGCGACCGAGAAATAGGGGCGCAAAAAAGGGGTCGGAGTGAATTTCCGGCCGCCCGCAACCGATAAATCACTCTGACCCCTTTTTCCCCTCTGACCCCTTTTCCCATCTCCGCGCTTCAAGCGCCCGGTACCCCGAGCGCCGTCGCTTCGGCCTGCAACCGCGCCGTCGCCCCCGGATTGGCCGCCACCGCCGCCTTCAGCGCCGCGCTTGCCCTGGCCGGTTCGCCCAGGGTCATCCGGCTGCGCATCAGCATGATCCAGCCATCGACATTGTCCGGATTGGCCTGGAGCTTTGCCTCCAGCCCCGCGACCATGTTCTGCACCATCGCATCCTGCTCGTGCGGCGGCAGCGCGGCGGCGGCGCGCATCTGCTCGGCGTTCGGCCCGGGGATCGGCGCCGTAGCGGTCGCGCTGCCCGGCACCAGCGGATGCGGCGCCGGCTGCTTCACTGCCGCCAGCCGGCCGGCCACGTCGATCCCGTTGATCTTGCCGACCTGCTCGATCGTCCGGCGCAGGTCGCGCTCCCAGGGCGCGCCCGGCGGCGTGTCCTGCAACAGGGCGAACCAGTCATTGATCGCGCCTTTGTGGTCGCCCGCCAGGTCGCGCGCCACCGCCAGGAAATAACGCGCGCGCGGGTCCTTCGGGTCGATCGCCGCTGCCTTGCGGAACGCGTCGAGCGCCGGCGCCGGCATCGGGCTGTCGGCGCTGGCCATCACTCGCGCTTCGCCCAGCGCCGACCACAGATCGGCGCGTCCTGCGGCGATCCGGGTGCCGCGCTCATAGGCCTGTGCCGCCTCGGCATGGCGGCCGAGATCGGTCTGCGCCTGCCCGAGCGCGAGCCATGCCTCAGGATCATTCGGCGTCGTTCGTGTCCGTTCCTCGATCGCGGCAAGTGTTGGCGGCCCGCCGAGCGCAGGCGAAGCCACGGAAGAAGGGCCTTTTTTCTCGAGACCGCCGCTGCCCAACACCGACCAGCCTATCGCGACGACCAGAATCACCCCCGCGAATACCAGCAGGATCAGTCCGGTCCTCGACTTTTGCTTGCCCGGTTCCATCGCTATCCTTTGGCTTTACCTTGTTGAGGCTGGCGCCGAGCGCGCATCATGCTAGTGTGTACCGGCCAGCGGCAAATGCAATCCTGAACGGGCCTGCATCCTCCGCGGCGGGTGCTTTGGGGGAATGTGCGTGACGGACCGGGTCCGCATCGCGATCATCGGCTCGGGTCCCGCGGGGCTGAGCGCCGCCGCGCGCGCCGCCCAGCTCAAGCTCAGCCATGTCCTGCTGGAAAAGACCGACCATCTGTCGGACACGATCTTCAAATACCAGAAGGGCAAGCACGTCATGGCGACGCCCAGCCAGCTCGTGCTCCGCTCCGACATGCAGTTCGACGCGGGCAAGCGCGAGGCCGTCCTTGGCATCTGGGACCAGCTCGCGGCGAGCCTCGGCATCAATGTCCGCTACCGCAGCGAGGTGAAGGCGATCGAAGGCGAGCGCGGCGACTTCCGCATCGCGCTCACCGACGGCTCGACCGTCAATGCCGAGACGATCGTGCTGGCGATCGGCACCCAGGGCAATCCCAATTTGATGCGTTGCACCGGATCTACCCTGCCGCACGTCCAGTATCAGCTCGACGATCCCGGCGAATATGTCGACGAGCATATCACCGTAGTCGGCTCGGGCGATGCGGGCATCGAGAATGCGCTCGGCCTCGCGGCCGATATGGCGCAGGGCAATGTCGTCACCATCCTCAACCGCTCCGCCGATTTCGCCCGGTCCAAGGCCGCCAACGTCAAACTGCTCAACGAGGCGGCGGATGCGGGGCGCATCTCGATCCGGCTGGAGACCACCCCCGCCGAGGTGCGCCCGGGCGAGCTGGTGCTCGAGACCCGCGACGGGCAGGAGACGATCCGCTGCGACCGGATCATCGCCCGCATGGGGTCGGCCGCACCCCGCGCCTTTGTCGAAAGCTGCGGCATCGAGTTCAGCAGCGCCGACCGCGAGGCTTTTCCCAGGCTCTCGCCCGTGTTCGAATCGACCAAGCCCGGCATCTTCGTGATCGGCGCGCTCGCCGGCTATCCGCTGATCAAGCATTGCATGAACCAGGGCTATGACGTCGTCGAGTTCATCAACGGCAACACCAGCCTGAAACCCGCTGACGAGCCGATCCTCCAGGCCAAGTTCGCCCGCTTGAAGGCGAAGCGCTCGGTCGACGACTGGCTGGAGATGCTGCGCGCCAACATCACCATCCTCCACGACCTGTCGCCGCTGCAGATGCGCGAGTTCATGCTCGATTCCGAAGTGCGCTCCTACAAGGCGGGCGAGGTGATCGTCGAACGCGCCGATCCCGGCTCCTCGCTGTTCGCGATCGCCGAGGGCACCGCGCTGGTCCAGGTCGACAGGGACGATCCCTCGATCACCGTTCCGATCGAACAGGGCTCGATCTTCGGAGAGGTCGGGCTGATCTCCGGCCGCCGCCGCGGCGCCACGGTGCGCGCGGGCAGCGACATGATCGCGGTCGAGGTCTCGCGCACAGCCGCGCTCAAGCTGATGGCATCGGTCCCTGCCGCCAAGCGCGCGGTGACGCGCATCTCGGTCGAGCGCCAATTGCTTCAGCTGTTCGGCTCGGGCCTCACCTCAACGGACCTCGCCGAACTGCTCGATTCGTCGGAAATCCATACGGTGCGCGCTGGCGAGCCGATCATCACCGAAGGCGAGGCGGGCGAGGACATCTTCGTCATCCGTGTCGGCAGCATGATCGTCGAGAAGAATGTCGGCGGCAAACCGGTCTTCCTCTCCTATCTGCCTGCCGGCTCCTATGTCGGCGAAATGGCGCTGATCGGCGGCGGCAGGCGCACCGCGACGGTCAAGGCGGCGATCAAGTCCGAAGTGATCAAGCTCCCCGGCGCTGCCTTCCGCCGGCTGATGGAGGCCAAGCCGCGCCTGCTCGAAAAGGCCCGTGCCGACATGGCGCAGCGCCAGAACGTCAACGCCTTTGTCGAGAGCCGCAAGGACAGCTTCTCCGGCGTGGTCGACATGTATTCGCAGACCGCGACCTTCCTGGTCGAGAACGGCATCGGCGAGGCGACCGACGTGCTGCTGATCGACGAGAATCTGTGCGTCGGCTGCGACAATTGCGAAAAGGCCTGTGCCGATAGTCATGAGGGCCTGTCGCGGCTCGATCGCGAGGCGGGACGCACCTATGCCCATCTCCACGTGCCGACCAGCTGCCGGCATTGCGAGCATCCGCATTGCATGGCCGATTGCCCGCCCAACGCGATCCATCGCGGGCCCGATGGCGAGGTGGTGATCGACGACACCTGCATCGGCTGCGGCAATTGCCAGCGCAACTGCCCCTATGGCGTGATCCGCATGGACAGCGTGCCGCCGAAGAAACCGAGCCTGCTCAGCTGGATGTTCCTCGGCATCGGCCCCGGCCCGGGCGAGCCGACCAAGAAATGGCGCAGCAAACACGCCAAACCGGGCGTCGAGAAGCCGAAGAAAGCCATCAAGTGCGACATGTGCTCGGGCATCGATGGCGGCCCGGCCTGCGTCCGTGCCTGCCCGACCGGCGCCGCGATCCGCGTCGCGCCCGAGGAATTCCTCGACGTCGCGCGGCTCGAACAGGGAACCCGGTCATAGCCAGCCGCGCCTCCGGTGGAGCGACGCGCCCGGGCAAGGTCGCGCTGCACGAGGGATTCCTGCGCCACAAAAGCTTCCGCTGGCTCAAGATCGCGCTCGCCATCAGCCTGATCGCGATCCTCGGCTATGCCCTGATCGACGTGACGCCACGCCCCAATGGCGGCTCGCCCTATGGCTATACGCTCGGCACGATCGGCGTGCTGCTGATCCTGTGGCTCAGCCTGCTCGGCGCGCGCAAACGCGCGATGACCAGCGGCCGATGGTCGTTAAAAGCCTGGACCAGCGCGCATGTCTATCTCGGGCTCAGCCTGATCGTCATCGCGACCCTGCACACCGGCTTCCAGTTCGGCTGGAACGTGCACACCCTCGCTTACGCGCTGATGTTGCTGGTGATCCTGTCGGGCCTTTACGGCATCACCGTCTATGCCGCGATTCCACGCTATCTCAGCACCAATCGGGAGGAGATGACTCAGACGCAAATGCTCGACGCGCTCCGTGCGATCGACCGCCAGCTCCACGACGCCGCCCAGCCGCTCGGCCAGCGCCAGGCCGACCTCGTCCGCACGTCGCTCGAACAGGACCCGTTCGGCGGCGGCCTGATCGCGCGCCTGTCGGGCCGTTACCCGGGCTGCGCCACGCAACGCACCTTCGATACCATTCGCGAACGCACCGGCCCGCGCCCTGATATGGGCGACGACCCGCTCGAGCGGGTCGATGCCCTGCTCGACCGCAAAATGGCGATGCTGGCGCAAGTCCGGCGGCATTTGCGGTTGAAGGCGATGCTGGAGATCTGGCTCTATGTGCATGTGCCCTTCACCTTCGCGCTGATCGCCGCGCTCACCGCGCATATCGTCAGCGTGTTCTTCTACTGGTGACGGCGGCGTGACCTTCCTGCTCCGCCAGATCAGCTTCACCGCGGATCACCGCGAGATCGTGCGCTCGACCCAGATCGACAGCGATGCCGTGACGATCGGCCGCGGCGCCGAGAACGACATTGCGCTGCCCGATCTCGCCGTCGACCCGCGCCACGCCCGGATCGAGCGCCGCGACGACCGTTATGTTGCCGTCGTCGCGCTGGGCACCCTGGGCTTCGAGATCGACGGCCGCACCGTACGGCGCGGCGAGATCAACGCCGCCAGGGGCGCCGAGCTCGGTTTCGGCGGCCACCGCATCACCGTGACGCGCGATGCCGGGGGGCAGATCGCGCTGACCGTCGCGCGGGTCGGGGCGATTTCCGACACCGCGGAAGAGCGCGAGGAAGCGAACGCCTATTCGCTCAAGGGCCTGCTCCCGGGCAAGCGCTCGACCGCCTGGCTACTCGTCGCGGCGGTGTTGCTCGGCTTCCTCGCCTGGCCGGTCTGGAGCTATCTCCACCGCGACCGCGGCGACACGCGCAGCATCTATGCGCTCAGGGCCGACCATAGCTGGTCGAGCGGCCCGCTCAGTCAGGCGCATCATGCGCTGGAGGGCAAGTGCGAGGCCTGCCACGTCAAGGCGTTCGTCTCGGTGCGCGACGACAGCTGCATGGCCTGCCACAAGGACGTGCACGATCATGCGCCGCCCGCGCGCCTCGCCGGCGCCCGCGCCGCGCCTGACTTCACCGGACGGATGCTCGCCAAGGTCGCCCGGACCTTCGGCAAGCCCGGCCCCGGCGCCTGTGTCGATTGCCACACCGAACATGAAGGCGCCGGGCCGATGCCGCCGACGCCTCAGGCCTTTTGCGCTGACTGCCATGGTTCGCTGAAGACCCGGTTGACCGACACGAAAATCGGCGATGCCGGGGATTTCGGCACCAGCCATCCGCAATTCCAGCCGCTGATCGCGACCGTGCCGGGTGCCACGCCCGTGCTGGCGCGTGCGTCGCTCGATCGCCTGCCGACCGAGCACAACGGCCTGAAATTCCCCCACAATCTCCACCTCGACACGCGCGGCGGCGTCGCGCGCATGGCGCAGACGATGAAGGCACGGAACGGCTTCGGCGACGCGCTGGTCTGCGCCGATTGCCACAAGCCCAGCGCGGACGGGGTCCGTTTCTTGCCCGTCCGGATGGAGCAGAGCTGCCAGATGTGCCACAGCCTCGGCTTCGACCGGATCGGCGGAACGGTACGCACCCTGCGCCACGGCGACGTCCCGCAGATGATCGCCGATCTGCGCGCGACCTACCGCGCGAACCCGCCCAGCGCGCCCGGCCCGGGCGATCGCCGCCGCCCCGGCGCCTATGCCCCGGGCCAGGTCTATCACGCCTATTTCGGCCCGGGCGGCCGGCCGAGCAATGCCGACGCCGCGATCAGGGCGGTGTTCACGAAGAACGGCGCCTGTTTCGATTGCCATGACGTCACGCCGCCTGGGGCGAGCGGGGCGGCCGACTGGACGGTGCTGCCGGTGCACCAGCCGATGCGCTACATGATGCACGGCTGGTTCGATCACGCCGCGCATCGCACCGAAAAATGCGAGAGCTGCCACACCGCCCGGCAATCCAGCTCGGCCGACGATCTGCTCCTGCCGGGCATCAGGACCTGCCGCACCTGCCACGCCGGCGAGGGCGCCGCGGCCAAGGTGCCGTCGGGCTGCGCCATGTGCCACAGCTATCACGCCAAAGCCGGCGCGCCCTGGATGCCCTCGACAATCAGGGCCCGCATCCGCACGCTGCCGGTCGCCGTACCTGCGTCGGGTCCGCCATAACAACCAGGGAGAGGGGATCATGCTGATCGCGCAGATCACCGACATCCATCTCGGTTTCGATCCGGGCAATCCGGACGAGACCAACCGCCAGCGCCTCGACCGGGTGCTGGCCGAACTGACGACAGGCCGGAATCGCCCTGACCTGATGGTCGCGACCGGCGACCTGGCCGATCGCGGCGATGCCGAAAGCTATGCCCGCCTCGCCGAAGCGCTCGGCGCCTGTCGGTTCCCGGTCTATCCCTGTCTCGGCAATCACGACGACCGCGCCAATTTCGCCCGGGCCTTCCCGCAGGTGCCGTCGGTCGCGGGCTTCGTTCAGTACGGCATCATGCTGCCGGGGCTGCGCATCATCGTCCTCGATACGCTGGAGGTTGGGCGGCACGGCGGCGGCTTCTGCGAGGTGCGTGCGGCATGGCTCGGGGCCCAACTCGCCGAGGATTCTGACACGCCGACGGTGATCGTCATGCACCACCCGCCGCTCGATGTCGGCATCGAATGGATGGATCCGGGCCCGGACCAGCCCTGGATCGCGCGCTTCACCGACGCGATCGCCGGACATCGCAAGATCCGCGCGATCTGGTGCGGCCATCTCCACCGGCCGATCGTCACCCTGTGGAACGGGATCGCCGTCACCATCGGTGGCGCCACCGGGGCGGAACTGTCCCTCGACCTTTCGCCGATCGACCCCGACCGTCCGGACGGCCGCCCGATGGTCAGCGACGGTCCGCCCGGCTACACGCTGCACCGCTGGGAAGGGGGACGCCTGGCAAGCCATTTCGATACCGTGCAGGACCATGCCATCCTCGCGGCGTTCGACGACGGCATGCAGCCGCTGGTGCGGCAGATGTTCGAGGAACGGTCGGGTTGAGGGAGCGTCCGGCCTGACCGGCGTCGCGCGGTTCGTCCATGTTCACGCCGCAAATCCGGGCCAAGTGCGCACCGTATCCGCGATATAATCGCACATCGCCCGCTGCACCTCGCCGCCGCTAAGCCGACCATCGCGGAAATCGCGCGTGAGCGCCGCCGTGAACAGCGTCGCTCCTTCGCCGTCCTTGCGCTTGCCTCGGTCGGGATTGGTCGCGCTGTGTGCGCCGAACCCCCATCGCTCGACCGACAGGGCAAGCGCCGGAACCGGCTGCACGAAATGCGGGTCGTCGGGCCATAATCCCGCGCTCCAGTTCAGCAGGCGCCCATATCCCATGCTGACCAGCGGATCGTCGAAACGCCCGCGGACCTGATATTGGCCGAAATCGACCAGCTGGGCGTCGAACGATGCCCGGTCGTCCGGCGCGCGCGCGGTCTGGATGTTCATGCCATCCCCGGCGAGCCGGCGGGCGCCGCGCATCCAGCCGCGCACCGTTGCCGTATCGTCGGGCGAAAGGCTCGGCACGGGCGTTCCGGCGTAGGACGCGACCAGCTCTTCCTCGTCGTGAAACAGGAAGCGCGTGCCGCGGTTCGCCGAGGTGATCCCATAGTGACGCAGCAACAGCTCGATCTCGACCTTCACCGCCTCGTCGCGCGAGCCGCTGATAGGCAGATCGACATTCCCCCGTGCCCGACGATGGGCGCGTCGCACCATGATCCCCGCGGGCTCGACGGCCCCGGACCGCGAGGTCGCGCCGAAGCCCGTGTCGATGAACCCATAGACCGGCACGGTGGAGAAATGGGGCGCCGCATGCCGAAAGACGGCCTCGATGATCCATTGGAACAGGATCTCGCGCAATCCGTCGCGCATCAGCAACAGGCCGTTGCTGTGCACGTCGAGCGCGGGCGCACAATTCGGTTCCCGGCCGGTGCCCTTCAGATCCAGCAGTCCGCATCCGATGTCCGACAGAAAGGCACGGCCATAGCGCGTGGGCCGCCACACCCGGCGAGGCGCGTCGCGGGTGGCGACCGGCGTGTTCGTGATGTCCTGCGCCGCTTGCGTCACCGAGATGAGCGCGGCGTGCTCGAGCAGCCACGCTTCGCGCACGGCGTCGTATTCACCTAGCGGGTAACCGCCCGCTGCCAGGGCATCGTCCCGCAATGAGGGGAAGTCGTTCTGCAACAAGGCATGATCGGCAAAGACGAGGCGCGCCTCGGCGAGCGGCAGCGCGGTGTCGGGTCGAAGGCCATCGTCATCCAGGTCGCCGATGCGGCGCGGAATCATGCTGTCGCGAAACAAGGGGCAAGGCGGTGGTATCGGCTCGCCCGGCATCTCGACTCTGCTTCCTTCCATGATAGGGTGGTATTCAATTACCAATCGGGGAGCGGGACGATGGCTGAAGACGAGCAGGGTGCCAAGTCACCCAACGATCCAGCCGGGGCCGCGCGCGCAGGCGGACAGGCATTGACGGGGCAGGGCGAGACGTCCGGCGCCGAACCGGTCAGCCAGTCGCTCCCGCCCATCGAGCAGTTCCAGCGCATATTGCTCCGGGATCCCGCCTTGCAGGAAACGCTGGCGCGCGCGCAATCGCACGACGCGTTCCTCGATGCGGCGGTCCAGCTGGGCAACGATCACGGCTACGCCTTCACCAGGGAAGAGCTTCAGGCGCACATCGCAACGCTGGAGCAACGACAGGCCGTGAGCGACGATACCGCGCCGCAGGTCGATCCGATCCAGTATCTGCAGTCGTCGCCGGAACCCCCGGGGCCGCCTCCACCCCCGCCGCCGGCGCCCCTGCCGCCGTCACCGCCGCCGCCTCCGCCGTCGCCGGAGCCCCCGGGGCCGCCGCCTCCGCCGCCGCCGGCGCCCTTGCCACCGCCGCCTCCAGCACCTCCGCCGTCGCCGGAACCCCCTGGGCCGCCGCCCACTCCCGGTCCTTCGCCCAGCCCCGGGCCGTCGCCGTGCAGCTCGCCCAGTACGGCCTCGGGCTATTCGATGCAGTGCGGGTTCACGACGCAGTCTTGCCTTTGCACGCTCTGAGTGAAAGCCCGGAGAGTGCCGATATTCCTTTTCACCACGCGCTGCGGCCGTTGCGGGAGGCGGCGCTCGCCGGGGTAGATTTCACGGCATTCCATCCCGCGGCGCGGGATGCGCTGGCCGACCATCTCCTACGCAGGCTGTCGGCCGCCTCGGCGCCGGTCTTGCAGCGCGCGTTCGAGCAATTCTCCGCTCCGGGCGCGCGCCTGGTATCGCTGTTCGTCTCGGCCGAAACGTCGCGACCCGCCGATTTCCGCTACCGCGCCTTCGTGGCGTGGCTGCTCGGCGATGGCTGGAGCAAGGTCCATGCGGACTATCCCGTTCTCGCGGAGGTCATGGCGGGGCTGATCCGGGACTGGACGCATTTCTGTTCGGAACTCGCGATGCGGGTGCGGGCGGATTTCCCCGCGATGGCCGTCGAGGGCCTGCGCATGGCCGGCTCCGATCCGCACAATGGCGGCCGCGAAGTCGTGCGGCTCTTCATGACCGGCGGCGAGTCGATGATCTACAAGCCGCGCAGCGTGGCGATGGAACACGCCTTCTCCGGCTTGCTCGACTGGTGCAACCGCAATCCGGGGATGCCGGGTCTCGACTGGTACGTGCCATGGGTCCGCAGCGAGGCCGGCTATGGCTGGATGGAATATGTCGCGACGCTCCCTTGCACGGATGTGCGCGACGTCCGGCACTTCTACCGACGTGCCGGCGGGCTCGCCGCGTTGCTGTACCTGCTGGGGGCGACCGACTGCCATTGCGAGAATGTCGTCGCGCATGGCCCATATCCGGTGCTCGTCGACGCGGAGACCTTGTTGCAGCCGCGCTACACGCCGCCATTGCCCACAACCGGCCTCTACGAGATCGCCGACCCGCTGGGCTGGGATACGGTCGCGCGGTCAGGCTATCTGCCGCGCTGGGAACTGACCGATACCGGCCGGCTGGTCGACATAAGCGGCCTGAGCGGTGGCGCGGATACCGCCGCTCGTGGCCCCGTGTGGCTGGAGGCAAACACCGACGCGATGCGGCTGACCTGGGGAGACCTGCCGACGCGGCCGATGCCGAACCTGGCCCGGCTCGACGGCGCTGCGACCAGCGCCGCCGACTGGCAGGCCGAGGTCGAGGCGGGGTTCGAGGAGATGTGGCGCGCCCTGGAAAGTGCAAGGGACGATCTGCCCTTGCAGGCCTTTGCCGCGCTGACGACGCGCTTCATCTATCGGCCGACACAGCTCTATGCCGAGCTGCTCTGGCAAGCGTCCCAGCCCGAGAGCCTGCAGTCGCCCGCAACGCAGGAACAGGCGTTCGGTGTGCTGGACAAGGCGATGGAGGTCCTTTGCGATCCCGTCGCGGAGCGGAAGCTCGCCGAAGAGGAACGCGCGGCGCTGCGGCGGCGCGACGTCCCGCTGTTCACCGTGGCGTGCGGGGCCTCGACCCTCGCGCCCTCGTCCTTGCCTTTTCGCGATTCGGCCTGGAACGACGTTGGTGCACGGCTCCGGCATTGGAACGATGAGGCCTTTGGCCGTCAAAAGGCGATCGTCAGGGGCGCGCTCCGTGCTCTGGCCGCCATACCCGTCCCGTTCGTCGAACCGCCGCTGCCCTTTCCCGAGCATGACGGATCGGCGGGCCAGGCCGTGCTACTGCGCGCGGCCCGAACGATCGCCGACCGGCTGGTACAGGCCAGCTTCCTGGTCGATGGTGGGCGAAGCTGGATTGCCCTGCAGGACAGGTCGCCGGCACCGTGCTTCCAGGTCGAGCCGGTCGGGTTCGACCTGTATGGCGGCACGTCCGGCATCGCCATATTCCTCGCCGCCGCCGGTATGGTGCTGCGCGACGACCGCTATGTCGCCGCCGCCCGGGAAACGGTCGAGCCGCTGCGCCGTGCCCTGACCTCCGACGACGCTACCTTGCGGGAGGCGCTCGGTCGCAGCGTGCCCGCCGGCGGCCTGAGCGGCATCGGATCGGTCGTGTATGCGCTTACGCGGGTCGGCAGCATCCTCGGCGATACGGACCTGGTCAGCGCGGCATGCGAGGCGGCGCGGCTGATCACGCCGGAGCGGATCGAGCAAGACCGTTATTACGACATCGCCAGCGGCAGTGCCGGCACCCTGTGCGCGCTGCTGGCGCTCTGGAAGATGAATCCCGACTCCCTGCTGCTGGACCGCGCGGTGGCGTGCGGCGACCATCTGCTGCGGCACCGGACGGGCGAAGTTGGCCGGCGCGCGTGGCGGACCTTTGCCGCGGTGCCGCTGACCGGCATGGGCCACGGTGCGGCCGGAATCGCCATGGCGCTGCTTCGCCTGTCGGAGGTCACCGGCGACGCGCGGATGGCGGAGGCGGCGGCGGAAGCGCGCGCCTATGAGCGGGACCTGTTTAGCGCCGATCAGAGTAATTGGCCCGATCTTCGGGATGCCTTCCGGGTTGGCCATACGCCTGCCTTCTCGACTGCCTGGTGTCACGGTGCTCCCGGTATCGGCTTGTCGCGACTGGGGGGTGAGCAGGCCGCGAGTGCCCGAGAGATCGACGCGGCAATCGACGAGACGCGGCGGTTCGGCATCCAGGGACCCGACTATGTCTGCTGCGGCACGATGGGTCGGATCGACTGGCTGCTCGAAGCGGGCGTGCGTCAGGGGCGTGCCGCGATCGTCGACGAAGCCGTGGCGGCGAGTGTCTTCCTGAGCCGGCGCGCGGAAAAGAATGGCGGGTTCCGCCTGCTGGCGAATGCATCGGCGGACGACGTCAAGCCGGGCTTCTTTCGCGGCTCGGCGGGGATCGGCTACAGCCTGTTGCGATGCGCCCGTCCGGGCACGCTGCCCTGCGTGCTGGCCCTCGACTAGGTGTCGGATTCGCTCCTCCCTCTGATCGACCTTCTGCCCTTTGGTCGCAACGCGCCGGAACTCCGGCGCATGGCGGCGGCGCTTCCTTTCTCCTCCTACATCGCGCTCGAGCTACGGAGCGGCAACACGGACTCGCTTAGCCTGTGCGCCCATGTGCCGCCGCGCAAAGGGGAGTGGCGCCGGTTCCACCCCCGAATCCTCGCCGCGTGCCTCGACGAGGACGCGGCTTGCGCGGCGTTCGTGCAGAGCGTGTATCTTGAGTTCGACGCTCCCTACACCGATGCGCCGGGCGTGTTTGTCGGGCTGCGCACTGACTTGCCGGCCCGCGAGACTGGCGCGCGGGCGGTCGCGAGCCTCGTCGTACCGGGAACGCAGGTCCCCGACGACCTGGCGCCTTATGTTTCGCATGTGGCGGCAATGCCCGCGCGCTCACCTTCTCTTCTCCGTCTCAATCTTCTGGCCGCGGGAATCCTGTGTGTTGCACCGTTGGAGCAACTCGCGGCGAGCGTGGCCGATGTCACCAGTTATTGTGTGGGGAGCGTCGATGTGACGCGCGGTGCGCTATCCGATCGGGTCGGCCTGGAATGTTATGTGAAGGATTGGGAGCGCTTCCTTGGGCTATGCCGCCGGCGCGGCTGGTGCAGCGACGCGGACGTGGCGCGCTGGCTCTCCTGGCCCGGCGAGGCGGCCGGCCCGGTCGTCGACGATCTGCCGGACTGGGCGCGGTGGACGGGTCAGCTGCTGAACGCGCGAAGCGGGGTGGTGCGGACGCTCAATCACGCCAAGCTGGTTGCGCGGCCTGGCGGGCCGGTGGAAATGAAGATCTACCCCGCTGCGCACCATGTCTGGCACTGAAGCCGGCATGCGCCGTGTGGAATGGCGCGGCGATCTGTTCGTCGCTGACCTTGATGAGGTTTCCGCGCGGCTGGTGGCATGGCCGCTGATCCCGCGCCCGTTCGAGCACACGCTGACCTTCTTCCTGCATCCGGTCGATGGCGACTGGGACGTCGCGACCGCGATCCGGATGCGCGCCTACCGGAATTTGCCCGAAGTGTCGGCCGACGCGGTTGCGGCGGTCCTGTCGTCCGGGGTGGAGGGCAAGCTCCAGGCAAAATCATCCCTGGGCAAAATAGAGCAGCTGGGCCCGGTTCTGCTCCGCACGATGCCCGATGGCGGCGCGCCGCTTCTGACGTCGCGCGGCAGGGTGTACCGCGTCCATTCGGTGCGGGTTTCGGCGCGCGAACACCGAAGCTTCTCGCCCGGAGCGGCGGCGCCGTTCGGGCCCGCCGCTGAACTACGCCGGATCACGGTCGATCGCACGCGCGCGCTGTTCCGTATCGACCCGGCGGCAGGGACGATCAGGTCTCTTGGCGATCTCGGCCCACGTCTCGAAATCAAGGCGCCGACCCGCGCCGCGGTCGCTGCCGTGCGGCAGGCGCTCGATCCGGGCGGCGCCATTCGCGTGCGGCCGAACGCTTCGCTGGCCCTGCTTTTCCAGGACGCGCTGCGGCAGAAGATCGACCCGGCACCCGCCGGCTTTCCGGAGATGGAGATCAAGTTCGACGTTCCCGCCGGGCTTGCGGACGACGACGCCGATGCGGTGGCTGAAGCGATCGCCGACACCTTCGAGGCGCTGCTGCCGGCACCGGCGCGGATCGAGCGCGTGCGGCGCTACCATGTCTGCCATGACGGTGACGCCGGCGCTGAGTGCACGGTGGTCGAGACTGCCTCCGGTCGCCTGTCGGCCAAGCGGAAGCGCGGCGAACGCCGGCTCGGGTCGGCCTTGCTGCGTGACACGATCGCGTCGCGCACCACCGATGCCGACGGCGCGTTGTGCCCGGTCGCCGAGTTCACCAGCGAGCTTGGCTGGACGCGAATAGCCATGTTCGAAAAGGCGCAGACCAAGATCCCCTTCGCTCTTCCGGAAGGGCGTGCCTACCTCGTCAGCCTGGACCGCTGCACTGCGGGGCAGGGGCGGCTCGATCAGGTCGAGATCGAATTTATCGGCACGGTGCCGGGCGCGCCCTTTCCGACGGTCCAGACCGTCGCCGATGACCTTGCGCGACTTGGTGCGTGGCTGGTTGCCGGCCCGCTCGGTCGCAGGCTCGCGCCCGGTGCCGGATCCAAGCACGCCTTCTTCCGCACCATGCCTGATGCCGCTTCCGCCGGCCGTCAGCGTTCGGCGAGTGCGATATCGAGCACCGCGTGAAAAGCGCGACGCTCTTCCGCCATCGTGTGCCTGCTCGCGACCGCGTCTCCGCCCGCGCGTAGCCTGTCGCGAAGCGGCGCGTCGGACAGCGCGCGCATCACCGCGGCCTCATGCGCATCGAGGTCGTCGCGCGGCGCGATCAGGCAGGTCGCCTCGGGCCGGCAATGGCCGCGATTGCCGCCGGCATCGTTGGTGACCACCACTGATCCCGCCGCCATTCCCTCGAGTGCGGGGAGGTAGAATCCCTCTACGACATTGGGCAAGGCGACCAGCACATCCGTCGCCCCGATCAATGCCTCGTACGCCGCCTGCGGCAAGCGCGGGACGCCGGCGAGGGCAGGCGCAAGCCCGCGACGCCGGAGGCGCCCCGCGAGCGCCTCGGCGAGCGCAGGCTGCTTGCCGGACAGGATCGTCACGCCGATCGATTTGCTGTCCGATCGCCGCGCGAAGAACCCGTCGGCGGCGCCGATCGGGACCAGATGCATCGGCCCGCCCGCAGCCGGCGCGAGCGCGTCGAGCAGGGCAGGGGTCGTGCAGATGCGCCGCGCCGGCCGGGCCAGATAGGCGCGGAGCACCGGATCGGTGAGATAGCCGGGATGCTGCGTGAAATGGAGAATTTCCGGTTTCGACGCGCGGTCCGGCAGCAGCGACCAGTCCTTGCCGTTCAGGGCGACGAACCGGGCGTCGGCAAGATCGGCGCCAGGATCGCCGACGATCGCCGCCTCCGCGACGCCCTCCCAGATGTCGCTTTCACGGTGACGCGACCCGGGCGAAAACCACAACGCAGCGTCGATCGACGGGTGCGCCGCTGCGTGCAGATAATAGTCGCGCACCTTGACGTTGCCCCCGGTGGGTGCGCCGAAGTGTCGGATCAGCAACAGGCGGTGTCGTGAAGCCATCGTCTCTTTCGTCTGGTCCATGCGTTCGGGTCGGGAGGAATAGGCCCGATTCAACGCCTGCGCGAACAATGCAGGATGCAGCTCGGCGGCGCCATCGGCCAACCGCCCGGCTCCTTCTCATTGTCGGTCGAATGTTGGAGGCGTTTTCCCGCCGATCAGCGGTAAAATTGCGTCCTTTTCCCGCAATTCCGGCGGGTTTTTCGCTGTTATGCCATAACAGGGAAAGCCCGCCCCAAGCCGTTGGTACGCAACGACAAAATGCCGCTGAAAATCCAACATAGCAGCGAAAGAAAAAAGCGAAGCGAAAAATCGCGCTTTTGTTGGACGCTATCGCTTCGGCGCGAGCATCGGCGGGCGCCAGTCCTTCATGTCCGCGGTGTCGCTCACCTTCCACGGCACGCCCTTGCTCGTCAGGAACAGCTTCTCCATCTCCGGCCGGGTGAAGGGCCGCGAGCCGAGCCGCCCGAACACTGCGATCTGTCCGCCCGTCTCATCCACCGCCCGGTCGCGGTCGAGCCCCTTGGACAGGGCGAGCGCAGGGGAGGGAGTCTTCGCCCAGGCGATCAGCTCGGGCATCGGCGCCGGCGAGAAGCCGTAGAAATTGCGCTGGCTGTCGGGGGAGGTCAGTTGCAGCACCTTCAGCCCGTTCCGCCCGTCGGCGACATAAGCGAACAGCGAGGCATTGGTGCTGCCCAGGATCACATCCTGCGCATCGTTGAGCTGCCCGTCGAAACTGACCTTCTTGTAGAGAACCGGCCGTGTCGGGTTGGTCACATTGGCGATCACCAGCCCCTCGGCCCCCGCCGCGACATAGGCATAGGTCCGCGCGACATAGAGCCGCCGCGCGTCGGCCAGCGGAATCGTGCCCGATGGCACCGCGACCGGATCGAGCAGCCTGGTCACGTCGAACAGCTTCACCCCCTCGGCATCGGTCACCCAGAGATAGCGGAACTGGATCGCGCTCGCCCGCGCATCCCGGAGCGGGCGGACGGCGGCGAGGCGCGGGTGGAGCGGATCGGCCAGATCGACCACCACCAGCCCGGCATCCGCGGTGATGTACGCGACCGACCCCGCCAGCACGATGTGCCGCGCGCCCTTCAGCACGCCGCCCTCGTTCCAGGTCACCGCACGCTTCAGGAAATTGTTGCGGAACTCGCCGTCGGCCATGGTCTCGATATTGACCAGGATCAGCCCCTCGACCGCGTCGGTGACCGCGGCATAGCTGTAGATCGGCAGGAACGCCTGTTCCTGGTTCATTGCGCGCATGGCGGGCGTGTTGCGTTGCGGGTTGATCGGCTGATCGGTCGGCAGCGCCATGCAGGTCGCGTTTGTCGACGCGACACGCGTGTTCTGCCCGAGCTTCGAGAAGGGCGCCGAGACGATCGGTTCGGAGAAGCCCTTGTTGGCGATCGAGGCGACGTCATAGACGCGAAAGCCGCCGCGCCCCTCGGCGACGTACATGTACTCCCCGCGCAGCTGGAGGCAGCCGACCCGGTCGGACGTGCCCTGCACCACGTTGCGGAACTCCTCCTTCGGCCGGGTCTCGCCGGAGAAACGTTTGTCGAAGGTCTTGCCGCGCACCCAGTTCTTCAGCTCGCGCTTGTTCCCCTCGACATGCATCCGCCAGTAATCGGGATAGGCATAGCGCTGGAGATAGGAGCCGATCACGGCCTGCGGCTCCTCCCACTCGGTGACGCGCACGGCCTCGAACCCGCGATCGAGCCCGGTCCAGGCGTTCAGCCCGACGAAATTGACGGTATTGGTGCCGAGCAGCAGCAGCTGCGCCATGATCGCGTTGTTGTCGTCCTTCGCCGACAAATGGCAGTCGGTGCAGGTCTTGGTCTCGGTGGTGCGCACCGTATGCGGGAAATGCGGGGCAAAGGCCTGGCTGGAAAAGCCGATCGCGCTGATCGGCGGTTGCTGGATATAGATGCGCTCGCGATTGACGTTGGTGGAGGACAGCACCAGCGCCGAGGAGCTGCGCACCGGCGTCACCACCTTGCCCTTGGTCGTCATGCCGCGCCCAAGCTGGAACATGTCGTCCCGCGCCACCTGCGGGTTGTAGGTCGCGAAGTTGCGCGTCTCTTCGCCCTTGAAATGATGCGTGCTGCTCTTCCAGTTCGCCTCGATCGGCAGATGGCAGCCGCCACAACTCGTCGTCCAGCTCAGATGGCAGGTGTAGCAGGTGACCTTGTCCTCGCCATGCGCCCGGTCGACGGCGGGGATGCCCGGCCCGAACGAGAATTTCCCGTCCTCCCCGCCATAGCGGCTCATCAGCTTCGCGCGCGCCGCCTTGGCGTTGAAGTGGCTGCTGGCCGGGTCGACGCTGTCCTTGACCAGCCGAACCTCCCAGCTGAGCTTCGGATCGACGATCGATCGCTGGATCAGCACTCTCGGCCCGAGCGGCTTGCCGATCCATTCGAAACGGCGCTGCCCGTCGGGATTCCGCAGGATCGACAGGTCGTTACCTTGAGGCCTTGCCGCCGGCCCCGACGTTCTAAGGGTCGGATAGTCATCGGCGGTGCCGTGGCAGTCCTTGCAGCCGATCTCGACCGCATTGGCTACCTCGCCATAGATCAGCCCGTTGCCATGGCTATCCTGCGAGAAATGGCAGTCGGCGCACTGCATGCCCTTCTCGGCATGGATGTCCATCAGGTGCACTGCCTTGCCGGGATTGCTGCCCGGCGGCACGAAGGCGCCTTCGCCTTTCTTGCGCCACTTCTCGGGATCGTCCGGCCAGACGATCTTGCCCTCGGCATCGAGCAGATTGCCCTCGCGGTCGCGCTTGAACACCCCGCGGAAATTCCAGCCATGGCCGTGATAATCGGCGAACTGGGTGTCCTTCAGGCCCGGGTTGAGATCATAGACGTTGCGCAGGAAATCCGGGTCGCTCCACCTCCCCAGCGCGGCGGCCGCCTCGGGGTTGCGATCGTTGCTCGCGCGCACCTCGGCCGCGGTCGGATATTTCTGCTCCTTCGGCCACATCGAAGGGGCGTCGGATTCATAATCCCACATCGTGTAGCCAAGGTAGGAGTTCAGGAAGATGTTGGGCTGGTGCATGTGGCAGCTCATGCATTGTGCCGTGGGGATAGCGCGGGTGAAGGCGTGGCGGATCGGGTGGCCGCTCTCCTTCGTGCCCGGCGCGATCAGGCCGCCATGGCCTACGTTAGCGGTCTTCGCGGCAATGGTCGGATCGACCGTCGCGCTCTGCCCGTCGCGACCGAATTCGGCATAGATCAGGCTGTGCCGCGGCTCGCGGTCATTGGCGTAGATCACATGGCAGCCGGTGCAGCCCGATCCGCGATAGTCACCGGGCTGCTCGTTGGTCCCCATGAACCACATCAGCGGATCGTTGAGCCGGGTCTTGTGGATATTGAGCACCGGGATGGCGACGCGTAGCCCCGTGCCCGGCCCGCGGTTCGACTGCTTCAGGTCAGGCCGCCCCGGCTCCTCCAGCCGCTGGATCGATCCGGTGGGGTTGGGCAGCCCCACTTCTGCGAACTGCGTGCTGACGTTGCGCCCGCCGCGCTCGAACACGCGGAACACGTCACCCGGCGGCGTCACCTGCCAGGTCGGCAGCGGATACATCGCCGCCAGCGCCCCGCGCTTCGCCTGCGCCTCGGTCACCGTGCCCGGCGGCGATCCCGGCGAGACGATCTTCGCCGGCTCGCCCTTGTCGGTATAGGCCTCGCCGAACACGTAATTCTTGAACGGCACGATGCCGTTATTGTACGCAGCCCCACCCCACAGCATCGCCCCCGACGCCATCAGCGACCGCTCGGCCGCCTCGATCACCTCGAGATGGCAGGCCCCGCAGCTGTTGCGCACCACCCGGTAATCGCCGGGGTTCACGAAGCGGACATAGTCGGGCGCTTCCTTGTTGAGCAGCGTGTAGCTCCCCTTGGGATTGGCCGAATCCGGATAGTTCCAGCTGCGCGGATAGCGCGGCTGCACATGCGCCTTCTCGCGCGCCGCGACGTAAGCGGGGTCGTCGAAGCCCAGATCGGGATTGCCCCGGACTGCCGCATCGCCGCCATGGCAGTCAGTGCAGCCGAGCCGGACCGCCGGGCTCGCATGCATCGACGGCTCGTCGGTGCGGGTATGGCAGGAATAGCATCCTTCGGACTTGGCGGAGACCTGTTCCGCCGTCTGGCTCATCGGCGCCGTCAGCATCGGCACATAGGTCCGCGCGACCGGCTTCTCCTCGTCGCTCGCCCGCAGCATCGCCGCCGGTACCAGCGCCATCGCGATCGGCAGGAGGAAGAGGAGCCTGCGCATCAGTAGCTCAGGATCACATTGGCGAGGATCGAATAATAGGATCGGTCCCGATCACTCGCCGCGAACAGGTCGCGAAAGCCGCTACCCGGTACCAGGACCGCCGCCGACAGCCGCGCCACGATGTTCTGCGACGCCTTGGGCCGCCAGATCGCTGCGGCGGACAGGTCCCAGCCGATGCCCTTCGGGATGCTCCCCTCGTTGCGCAGCGTCTGCAGCACGGCCGTGTCGGCGAACCAGAGATGGTTCACATTGGTCGACAGCCGCGTCGTCGGCGTGATGTCGAAATCCCCGCCGACACCGACCAGCGCCGTCCCCGGATTGTTGAAGTTGGACTGGCCCTGTTCCTTGGAGGAGCGCAACGAGTTGAGAATGCCGTTGCGCCCACTGATTGCCACGGCCCGCCCGCCGCCGGCAAAGGGGATGGACTGGCGGATCCAGTAGCTCGTATCGGCGCCCGCAAAGATCGGATTCTCGAAGATCGCATCGAACCCGTTCTCGACATTGTCGTACGGGTGCTTGTCGCCGCTGGCATAGAGGCCGGAAAGCCGGAAGCGCATCCAGTCCTTGTCGTAACTCAGCTCCGCCGCGCCGAAATAGGCCCGGATCTGCGCCGGCCGGCTGGTGAAGAAGCTGTTCCGATCCTGCCCCAGCGCGCCATAGAGCGATGCGGTCAGGTTTAGCCGCCCGATCCGCCCATCGGCATTATAGCCGAGATAGACCACGTCATAGTCCCGCCCGCGCAGATCGCCGAGCAGGGCGGGCCGCACCGGAAAGCCGTTATCGTCCACCTCGATCCGGCCCGCCTCGCGGTTGCGGTTGTAGACCGCGGTGACCTGGCTGGTCAGGCCGGGGATCAGGAAGTCCTGGCGGTAGACATTACCGACGAACACGACATCGTCGCGCGGCCGCTCGATCACGCTGTTCAGGCCGGAATTGGTGTCCTTCTCCAGCCGCCAGAACGCCGCGAGGTTGAACTGGAAGCGGTTGTTGTCCCGGTTGCCGAAGAAGCGCACGCCGAGTTGCTGATCGTTGAACAGAAAACCACGGAAGTCGCTCTGAAAGGGCTGAATTCCGACGCGGATCGATTCGAAGTCATAGCGGTCGGAGGTATTGCGCAAATGGTAATCGACGAACAATTCCTGCACGCCGACGAAGCCGTCGGTGCGGTGGCTCGGCTTGCTCGGCGCGACGTTGAGCACCCGGCGTTCGGGCACGTTCACATGGTTGAGGTTGAAGGCGAGCGCGATGCGATATTCGATCTCGGGCGGCTTGAACGCGGTCGATCCCTTGAACAGCGACGCCCCGACGATGAAGGTCTGCGAGAAGACATAACTCGCATCCTTGCCGAAGATATCTAGGCTCTGCGGCCGCTCGGTCGTCTGCACCCCGACAGGGATCGGGAAGGTGCGCGGCTCCAGCACGGTGTCGCTGACGGCACTCGCGGCGAAGAACCAGTCCTCGCCATGGATCGGCAACCACGGCACCTTGTGCGGGTCGATCGGCCGGTCGCCCTTCAGCGTGTTCTGGTTGTAGGGATCGAACCAGCGTTCCCTGACCAGCCCGAGCGACTGGATCAGCCGCCAGCGGTCGGGCACCGGAATCTGATCGGTTGGAAACGCCTCGGGCGGCGGCGGTCGCACCGCGCCGATATTGTTCTGCGTGACAGGGTCGGGGAGGGGTTTCTCGTATCCCGGGCGGCGCCGGCCTTCGATCGTCTCGACCGGGGAGGCCTCTTCCTTGCGGGGCGGTTCCTGCACCTGTTCGGGCGGAGGATTGGCCGCCTGCACGAGAAGCAGCAGAGGGGACAGGAGCGGGCTCACTCTCCGTCACCCCATTTGCCTTCCCCGGCGAAGGCCGGGGTCCAGTCGGGGGACGCTAATGATCGAACGCCGCGCGCCGTTACTGCGACCTCTCCAACTGGACCCCGGCCTTCGCCGGGGAAGGAAGAAGGGGGCGGGTTCACGCCTAAAGCCCCGCACAGACATTCTGCGTCGCGCTATCGAGGAACGGCGCGAACGGACAATTGATGTAGCGCAGCCTTACATTCGAGGGAGCGACCACCAGCTGGTCCGCTCGCATCGCCACCGGTGCGTTGCCGATGCTCCCCACACGCAGCCCGCCATTGTGCAGCCCCAGGAAGCTGATCATGTCGTCCTGGTCGATCCCGTCGCCCGACACGCCGATCCCGCCGACCAGCACATTGCCGCGATAGATCGGCACCGATCCCGGGAAGATCTGCAGCCCGTTCTGCAACCGGTTCTGGCCCAGCGCCGCATCGGGGATGAAGCTGCAGCGCTGCGGCGTATCCGTCCCGCTCGCGCCCGTCACGAAGCTCAGATGCTGGCCGAGATTGGTCAATATCAGCGCCGATTGCAGCCCGGTCGAGAAGGGATTGAACTGCGCGACCGGGCGCGACAGCGGGCCATTAGGGCGGCCGACCTCACCGTCGGGGAAATAGGGCCGGGCAAGGTTCCCGCCCGACCGGTCGGCAAAGGCGATGGTCCCCGTCAGCGCATTGGGATCGCCGAGGAACGTCCGCGTCGCCGCGACGAAGCCGCGCACGTCCGCGCTCGGATCGCCGAGCAGTTGCGCGCCGGCATGGGGGCTCGACATGAAGGCCGCGGTCCGCGCCTTTTGCAGCGATACGTCGGTCCCGAAGATCGGCGCATCGGGCGATCGCACCAGCCCCAGCACCGCCCCGCGCGTGTCGACCATCGAAATGCTGACCTGCGCCCGGCTGTCGAGCGGCTGGCGGATCTGCGCCCGGGCGCGGCTCATCACCGCGAACGCCTCTTCGAGCACGGCCCGGACCTCGGCGGCAGTAAGCGGCTGGGCGATATCCGCCCCATCGGTGCCGGCGCGGATCGGGAAACGGTCGACGCCTGATCCGTCCGTCAGCACAAAGGCATCACGATTGGAAAATTCTGCATTAGTGGAAGGTCTTATGCCAGATACCTCGCTTCCATAGGTAGCTCCGGTAAGGATTGCCGGTGTCGTTATGCCGAAATAGCCTCGTACCGCTACCAGCGTCCCCAGGCCGGGATTGGTGGCGGCGTAGCTCGGCGTGCCGGTTGCGGTCAGTCCGGCATAGCTCGCATCGGAAAAACGAAGCTGTGTCCCGTCAACATAGATTCGGTCGGCGCGGATCGTGACTGGCGCCTCGAACCCGACCGTGCCGGCCAGCGCGATCGCTTCCTCCGGGTCATTGTCCACATCGAGGATGTTCGGATCGAAGCCATAAACCCCGTCAGCCATCACCCCGATGCCGCCGACAACCACCCCGTTCTTGTAGAGCGGAAAGCCGCCCGGATCGGCGGAAAGTCCCAGCGGCGAACGCTTGGGCCCGATCGACGCCATGGCGCCACCCGCGCCGTAGCGTGCTGCAAGATCGGAGCAGGGCAACTGGCTGAACTGCACCCCGAACAATGGCCCGCTCTCCAGCCCGACCGTCGACGGCGCAGGCGGGAAGTGAGACTGGACGATCTGGCTGGCGGTGCGCGTGGAGAAGGCGTTGCCGCCGCTCGACAGATAGGCACCCGTGATGGCCTTGGCGATCGCGCCGGCCTCAGCAGGCACGGTCAGGTTCTGCGCGTCGATATTGACGCCATTGGGCGCGGCGCTGGTCGTCGCATTCGCCGCCGCGCCGGTCATGCGGAACACCGCGAGCACGTTGCCGACCCGGTCCACCACGGCGATGACGGCGGGCAGATGCCGCGCATTGGCCTCGGCGGCGGCGCGGGCGATCACCGTCTGTACGTCGGCGACGCTCAGCGCCTCCGCGGCCGGCACGGCGTAGAGCGTGGAGGTCGGGGCAGGGGCGGGCGCTGGGGTCGGCGCGGGCGATCCCCCACCCGAACCGCCACCACTGCCGCCGCACGCCGAGAGGATCAGCGCGGCGCTCGTCATCAGGCCGGTGAGCCGGCGCTTCATCGCAACGCCCGGATGCTGCGCACCGCCTGGCCGAGCGATGCGCGGAAATCGGCAGGACGATAGCCGTTGGGGTCCTTCACCGCGGCATAGGCGCGGTTGATATTGGCGCGGATGCCAGCCGCCGCGCCGATCGTCACCCGCTTCTCCTTGACCAAGGCATTGAGCAACGTGTCGATCGCCATCACTCCCTGCACCGACCCCTCATAGTCAGTGAAGCGCGGCGCGATGCCCGGCCCGGCAATGGCATCCACCATCGCAAAGGCAGTATCGCCCCCGCCGGCCGAAGACAGGGCCGAGGCGAGGGCGGTGGCCGTGGCGGCGAGCCGCCCACCTGCCGCCACGGCAGCGCCGCGGTCCTTCGCCAACGCCGCGTGGAATGCCCGGCTGTCGCTGTCGAACCGCGCCGCCAGGCCCGGTGCCGCGACCTTCGCCGCGGCGGCGAGCAGGATCGTGTTCTCGTCGTTGAACGGCGGCATGCCCGCGGGGATCGGGCGCCCGGGGTTACCCTCCCAGGTCCTGGTTCGCTCCTCCCCGTCATAGATCCGCCGATGGCAGCTATGGCAATCGAAGAAATAGAATTCCGGAAACGTGCCTTCGGTCCCCTTCGGCGTCGCGTACAGGGTCAGCGCGCGGTTGACCGCCATCGCCTGGCCGACCGCCCACATGCGCACGCTGTCCGTCCGGCCCTTGCGCTGGATATAATCGGCGTCCTCGTCGTGATGCTGCTGCAGCGTCGAGAACAGGTCGAGCTCGAACGAGACGCGTGGATGCCCCGCCGCCATCATCCGGTGCGAGACGAACTGGCCGGGCTTGCTGCTGCCGAAATGGCAATCGAGGCACACGGCCGCCCGTATCGCCGGCCGGTCGAGCGCCATCATGCCGCGCGAGACATTGGCGGCATGGCTCGCTCCCACGGTGTAATGCGACGCGATCCAGCCCGCCGCCGGGCCATGGCACGCCTCGCAGCCCACGCCGTCCCGGCTCAGGAAGCGCCGCCCCGTCGCCCCGCTCACCGGCGTGGTGTGGCAGCCGAGACAGGCAGGAGCCGCGCTTGGCTCGCCCAGGCCGAGCGTCGCGGTGATCTGGCGCGCGCGAGGATAGGAGAGCACGGCGAAAGCCCGGCTATGCGCGCCGCCCGGCGTGGAGGGCTCCTGCCAGCGCATCAGCTCATCCTGCCGGACGATCACGCCGTCTGCTTCCATCCGACCGTGGCAGGTCGTGCCGGCGCAGCTCGCCACGCCTTCCAGCCCGCTCGTCTCGCGTGCGGTCTGCCCAGCCAGCGAGGCCGATGGGCCAATGATCAGTGCCAGGCCAAGCACGGCCGCAACGGCGACGCTCGTCACGAGCGCGCCGATCCGCAATCCGACGAATTGGCCCCCGATCGCCATGCAGCGCTCAGTCCCCTTGGCCGCCGGCGCTTTGCGCTTCGGCAGCGTGTCGAAACGCGTGCAACCCGTTTCGTCTCTGCCCGAAACGGCCTGTTCAGAATAGCATAAAACGTGCCTATCAGCGCGGAGAAGGGCGGTTCAGCGTCTGCGGATGACCAGATTACGGATCTCGGTCATGTCCTCCATCGCGAACCGCACGCCTTCGCGGCCGAGCCCCGAGTCTTTCACCCCGCCATAAGGCATGTTGTCGACGCGGTAGCTCGGCACGTCGTTGATCACGATCCCGCCGACCTCGAGCCGGTCCCAGGCGTCGAACATCTTGAACAGGTCGCGGGTAAAGATACCCGCCTGCAGGCCGAACTTGCTGTCATTCACTTCGGCAAGAGCGGAACCGAAGTCACTGAACTTGCTGAGCAAGGCAACTGGCCCGAACGCCTCTTCACGATATACCGCGCTCGCCCGGTCGACGTCCTCCAGCAACGTCGCCTCGAGCATCGCGCCCTTACGCTTGCCGCCACAGAGCAGCCGGGCACCACCAGACACCGCCTGCTGAATCCACTCGTCGAGCCGCCGCGCCTCGCCCTCGGAGATCATCGGCCCGATAAAGGTCGACCGGTCCTTGGGGTCGCCCGCCACCAAAGTCTTCGTCTTCGCGACCAGCATGTCCCGGAACCGGTCATAGACCGCCTCATGGATGATGATCCGCTGCACTCCGATGCAGCTCTGCCCCGACTGGTAGAAAGCGCCGAAGATCACCCGCTCCAGCGCATCGTCGAGATCGGCGTCCTGGTCGATGATCACCGCGGCATTGCCGCCAAGCTCAAGCACGATCTTCTTCTTGCCCGCCTTCGCCTTCAGGTCCCAGCCGACGGCGGGTGACCCGGTGAAGCTCAGCAGCTTCAGCCTTTCGTCCTCGGTGAACAGCTCGGCGCCCTCGCGGTGCGCCGGCAGGATGGAGAAGGCGCCCTCGGGCAGGTCGGTCTCGGCCAGCACTTCGCCGATGATGATCGCGCCGAGCGGCGTGCGGCTCGCCGGCTTCATCACGAACGGACAGCCCACCGCCAGCGCCGGCGCGATCTTGTGCGCGGCCAGGTTGAGCGGGAAGTTGAAGGGCGAGATGAACGAGCAGGGGCCGATCGGTACCCGCTTCCAGATGCCCTGATACCCCTTCGCCCGCGCAGAAATGTCGAGCGGCTGGACTTCACCGGTCATCCGCACCGATTCCTCGGCGGCGATGCGGAAGGTGTCGATCAGCCGACCGACTTCGCCCTCGCTGTCCTTGATCGGCTTGCCCGCCTCGACGCACAGCGCATAAGCGAGTTCATCGAACCGCTGCGTGAACCGGTCGACGCAGTGCTGGAGCACCGCCTGGCGCTCATAGGACGCCATCCGCGCCATCGGCTCGGCCGCGCGGACGGCGCCAGCGATTCCCTCGTTGATGGTAGCCGTATCAGCTTGGGCAACGCGGAACGCTACCTCGCCGCTAAATTTGTCAGTGACTTCAAGGTCAGTATTAGGTTGGGCCGCTTTGTTATTGAGATATAGCGGATAAACCGATTTAAGATGGATCATCACTGGCTCCTGAATGGCATCGCTCGTTGAAGATAGATATGGGACACGATGGTGTCCCATATCTCTCCGGAGCAGTTCGCGCCGCGCTCCGATTAAGCCGAAACTTTCGCGCTCAGCTCCTTGATGTCATGGTTCAGTATCCGGTCGTTGTCGGCATAATCGACCGGGCAGTCGATCAGATGCACCCCGGGCGTCGCCAGCGTGTGCTTCAGCAATTCGGGCAGATGCGCCGCGCTCTCCACCCGGTGCCCGATCGCGCCGTACGCCTCGGCATATTTGACGAAATCGGGATTGCCATAGGTCAGGCCGAAATCGGCAAAACCCATATTGGCCTGTTTCCAGCGGATCATGCCATAGCTGCCGTCGTTGAGGATCAGCACGGTCAGGTCGAGCTTCAGCCGGACCGCGGTCTCCATCTCCTGGCTGTTCATCATGAAACCGCCATCGCCGCAGATCGCCATGACCTTGCGCCCGGGACAGACCATCGCTGACGCCATGGCGGAAGGCAGGCCGGCGCCCATCGTCGCCAGCGCATTGTCGAGCAGCACGGTATTCTGCTTGCGCGCCGGATAGTTGCGGGCGAACCAGATCTTGTACACGCCATTGTCGAGCGCGATGATCCCGTCGCTCGGCATCGCCGCCCGCACCGCACGCACCAGGCTCGCCGGGAAGATCGGGAAACGCTCGTCCCCGTCGAGCGAGGCGGTATGCGCCAGTTCTGCCGCCCGCGCCGCATGCATCGCGTCGAACGACCAGCCGGCGGAGGGAACGATGTCCTCCTTCATCTGCCAGATGGCATTGGCAATATCGCCCAGTACCTCGATCTGTGGGAAATAGACCGGATCCACCTCGGCCGACCGGCTGGAGACATGGATCACTTCGGTCCCGCCCGCTTTCATGAAGAAGGGCGGCTTCTCGATGACGTCATGGCCGATATTGACGATCAGGTCGGCCGCCTCGATCGCGCGGTGGACGAAATCGCCCGCCGACAGCGCCGCGCAGCCGAGGAACCTGGGATGCATCTCATCGATCACGCCCTTGCCGAGCTGCGTGGTGACGAAGGGAATGCCCGTCTTCTCGACGAACTGGAGCAGCATCCGCCCGGTCATCTTGCGATTGGCGCCCGCGCCGATCACCAGCACCGGCGATCGCGCCTGTTCGAGCCGCTTGACCGCGGCGCGTACCGCTTTCGGCTCGGCCGAGGGGCGGCGGCACAGGCTGGCCTTGAGCGGACGGCTTTCGGTCACCTCCTCGGCGACATCCTCCGGAAATTCGAGATGGGTAGCGCCCGGCTTTTCTTCCTCGGCGAGGCGGAAGCTCTCGCGCACCCGGCTCGGGATATTGTCGGCGCTGGCGAGTTGATGGGTATATTTGGTGATCGGACCCATCATCGCCACCACGTCGAGGATCTGGAACCGGCCCTGCTTGGATTTCTTGATCGGCTTCTGCCCGGTAATCATCAGGATCGGCATGCCGCCCAGCGTGGCATAGGCCGCCGCGGTGACGAGGTTGGTCGCGCCTGGCCCGAGCGTCGCGAGGCACACCCCGGTCTTGCCGGTATGCCGGCCATAGGTCGCGGCCATGAAGCCCGCGCCCTGTTCGTGCCGCGTCAGGATCAGCTTGATCGGGGAGCGCGACAGGCTGTCGAGGAAGTCGAGATTCTCCTCGCCCGGCACGCCGAAGACGTATTCGACGCCCTCTTCCTCCAGGCATTTCACGAAAAGGTCGGAGGCTTTCATCGATCGTTTCCCCGTGGCGGTGTCACCGAACAAAACGACCTGAGCGTGAGTCGACTCTGCCGGACGACTTGGCAGCTCGAAATAGTGTATTCTCCGACCAATAGAAAGCCGCGACTCGAAGCGGCCGGTCGCGTCAACCTTGGCTGATCAGCCGACAAGGGGAGGACGGAAATGGCAATGACCGACCATGTCGATCTGTCGACATTCATGGAGGGCGTAAAGAAGCGCAACCCCGGGCAAAGCGAATTCATTCAGGCGGTTCAGGAAGTAGCACAGGATATCTATGAGTTTATTGCCGACAAGGAGGAATATCATCATTACCAGATCCTCCGCCGTATCGCGGAACCCGACCGGATCGTGTCGTTCCGCGTCTGCTGGGAGGACGACAACGCCAATATCCGCGTCCAGCGCGGCTGGCGGGTGCAGAACAACAATTCGATCGGCCCGTACAAGGGCGGCATCCGCTTCCACCCCTCGGTCACCGAGAGCGTGCTCAAGTTCCTCGCCTTCGAGCAGACCTTCAAGAACGCGCTGACCGGCCTGCCCATGGGTGGCGGCAAGGGCGGGGCGAACTTCAATCCCAAGGGCAAGAGCGATCACGAGGTGATGCGTTTCTGTCAGAGCTTCATGACCGAGCTCTACCGCCATGTCGGCGCCGATGTGGACGTGCCCGCCGGCGATATCGGCGTGGGCGCGCGCGAGATCGGCTATATGTTCGGCCAGTACAAGCGCATCACCAACCAGTTCACCGGCGTGCTGACCGGCAAGGGCCTGGAATATGGCGGCTCGCTGATCCGGACCGAGGCAACCGGATATGGCGCGGTCTATTTCCTGCAGAACATGCTGAAGACCCGCGCCACCGATCTGGAGGGCAAGACCGCGGTCATTTCCGGCTCGGGCAATGTCGCCACGCACGCGGCGGAAAAGATCGCCCAGCTCGGCGGCAAGGTGTTGACCCTGTCCGACAGCGAAGGCTTCGTCCACGATCCCGACGGGTTCGATCAGGAGAAGATTGACTGGGTGAAGACCCACAAGACGAAGCGGCGGGGCCGCATCTCGGATTATGCGAAGGAGTTCACCGGCGCGCGCTTCCACGAGGGCAAGACGCCGTGGGGCGTGCCCTGCGACGCCGCCTTGCCCTGCGCCACGCAGAACGAGCTGCTCGGCATGGATGCGCGGACGCTGGTCGGGAACGGTTGCGTCGCGGTGGCGGAGGGCGCGAACATGCCGACCAATCTCGAGGGCGTGCACGTTTTCAAGGAGGCGCGCATCCTGTTCGCGCCGGGCAAGGCGGCCAATGCCGGCGGCGTCGCCGTTTCGGGCCTCGAGATGAGCCAGAACAGCGAACGCCGCGCCTGGAAGGAAGCCGAGCTGCAACAGCTGCTGCTCGACATCATGGAGGGCATCCATGATCGGTGCGTCGCTTATGGGCGCGAGCCCGACGGCTATATCGATTATGTGAAGGGCGCGAACATCGCCGGTTTCAAGAAGGTCGCCGACGCGATGCTCGCATTCGGTGTGGTCTGAGAGCGGCGGGACGGTACGGCCGACCCCGCCGCCACGAACGACGATCGTCGCCGTGTGGAGCAGGGGTTGCAAAGGAAGTGGAGGCCCGACCGGGAATCGAACCCGGGTGCAAGGATTTGCAGTCCTCTGCGTCACCACTCCGCCATCGGGCCAGAGGCGGGCGCAGATGCTTCCTTTTTGTCGCGGGGTCAACCGTGCTTGTACGGGCGGGGGCGATTCACCATCAAGCCATGGAAATGGCGCCGATCCCGCTTGACGCGGGCCGCCCGCGCACTGGATGATCCCACCATGTTCTCGATCTTTCTGACGTCGGACTATTTTCCCTTCGCGGTCGCTTTCGTCGTCATGCTGGGGATCGGCCTGGTCGAGGCAGTCGGTCTCGGGCTGGGCCATCTCGATCTCGATCCGGGTATCGACGGCCATGCCGAACTGGATGCGCACGGCGTATTCGAGTGGCTGGGCCTTGGCGGCGGGCTGCCGCTTCTGATCTGGCTCACCTCGCTCCTGTGTTGTTTCACGATCGCGGGCATCGCTGTCCAGCAGATCGCGACTGCACTTGTCGGGGCACCCCTTCACTGGGGTGTCGCGTCGGTCGCCGCGCTTGGTGCCGGCGGTCTCGCCAACATCTTTGCCGCACGCGGGCTCGGGCGGATCCTGCCTGGCTATGAATCCAGCGTCATCGATCCCGGGGACCTGCTGCGCCGTCGCGGCACTATCCTGGAAGGCACCGCACGCCGCGGTTTTCCCGCCCGGGTCCGGGTCGTCGACCAACACGACCAGGCGCATTACGTCATGGTCGAACCTCACGAAGACGCCGACACCATCGCCCAGGGCGAAACCGTCCTGCTTGTCCGCCGCGAAGGCGTGATCTTCTACGCATTGCCGGAAAACCATCCGACCCTGCGCCCGCTGCTATAACAAATCGCCCCTAGGAGAATCCCGTGCCCGCATCGCTGCTGAACATCCTGATCTACGCCGGCATCGCCATTGTCGGCCTGATCGTGATCATGCTCATCCTGACGCGGCTCTATCGCCGCGCGACCAAGGACGTGGCGTTGATCCGCACCGGCTTTGGCGGCGAGAAGGTCGTGCTCAACGGCGGCATTCTGGTTTTCCCGGTGCTGCACGAACTGATGCAGGTCCGCCTCACCACGGTGAAGCTCGAAGTGTCGCGCCTCAACAAGGACGCGCTGATCACGATGGACAAGCTCCGCGTCGACGTGGTCGGCCTGTTCCACATCAAGGTGAAGCCCGACGCCCAGTCGATCGCCGCCGCCGCCCAGACCCTTGGCGAATCGGTCAACAGCCCGGACGCGGTGAAGGCGCTGCTGGACGGCAAGCTCGTCTCGGCGCTGCGCTCGGTCGCGGCGACGATGACGATGGAGCATCTTCACGCCAATCGCGCCGACTTCATCCAGAAGGTCCAGGAAGCGCTGATGACCGACCTGGACATGAATGGCTTCCAGCTCGAATCGGTCTCGATCACCCATTTCGACCAGACCGCGTTCGAGCATTTCAACGAGAACAACGCCTTCGACGCCGAGGGCCTGACCGTGCTCACCCGCACGATCGAGGAGCGCAAGAAGATCCGCAACGACATCGTCGCGACCAACCGTGTCGAGATCGAGCAGCGTAACCTCGATGCCAATAACCAGTCGCTCGAGATCGCGCAGGCGGCGGAGCAGGCCCGGCTGACCCAGGAACAGACGCTCGCCGCCCGCCGCGCCGAACAGGCGACCGCGATCGCCACCGCGGAGGCCGAACAGACTCGCCTCGCCGAAATCGCGCGCATCACCGCCGAACAGGCGCAGACAGTGGCGCAGACCGAAGCCGACAAGGTCATCCAGACCGCGACCATCGCCCGTGACGGCGCTGTCCAGACCGCGACGATCGAGCGCGACCGCAATATCGAACTCGCCCGCATCACCACCGCGGTGCAGACCGCGCAAAAGTCGGAAGAGGAATCGACCGCTACCGCCGCCGCCAACGAGGCGCGCGCGCATGCCGTCCGCGCCGAGGAAAGCGTCGCGACGGCAAAAGCGACCGAAATCGCCAACCGTACCAAGAACGTCGCCGTCATCGCCGCGACTCAGAAGGCCGAGGAAGAGGCGGTCGGCATCACCGTCGCTGCCCGTGCCGAGAAGGAAGCCGCCGAAGCGCGCGCGATCGCGCTGCGGACCGAGGCGACGGCGGATGCGGATGCCGAAAAGGCCCGTGCCGAGGGTCGCGCCGCCGCGTTCAAGGTCGATGCCGCCGGCCAGACCGCGATCAACGAGGCCACCAATGTGCTCAACGACGCGCAGACCGCGTTGCTGATCCGCAAGGCGATGCTCGAGGCGCTGCCCGGCATCATCGCCGCAGCGAGCAAGCCGATGGAGCAGATCGACAAGATCAGCATCCTCGACGCGCGGGGCCTGCACGGCAACCCCGGCGGCGCGGATGGCGGGGAAGGAGGCGGCAATCTGGCCGACGCCGCCGTGGCTGCGGCGATGCGCTACCGGGTCGGCGGCCCGCTGATCGACGCACTGATGGCGGAACTCGGCATGGGCGGCGCCACGCTCAATGGCCTGCTCGGCGGCGCCGCGCCGGTGATCGTCACGGAGAAGGGGGACCCGGCGGAATAGGAGCGACCTGACGGGCTGGGCGCACTCGGCTAGAGCGCGTCCCCCCGGGCGGGTGCACCGTCTTCGGTTATGACGAGGCGAGTCGCGAAGTCGTCCTTCACCATGCGGCGCCCGCAACCGCGGCACACGCTTTCCCGGCGACCATCGACGATACGCGAGTGCCTGGTCGATCGCACATGATGCCCCGTCGCACATCGAAGAAGCTGCATCAGGTTCATCTGGAGCCCTCCCACTACCTGACTCGACCCCGTTCTTGCTGCATAGCACAATGGAAATGACATGCGACTGACGATTGAATGAACTCGTGCCGGAATTCGTTCTTTCCGCCACCGTTGGTCCTGCCTTCGCGCGCTTCGATAATATCGCTGCGGCTGCGCTTGGCGCGGGGCCAAGCGCACGATACAAGCCGCGCAGCGACAACATGTGTATTGCATGACTAAAACAGTTGTGCGACAGGGTGACCCGATGGAAATGACCGGAATCGATTCAGCTCGCTTCGAGACGATGCGCCACGCGATGGTGGCGAGCCAGTTGCGCACCAATGCGGTGAGCGATCCGCGCATCGTGACGGCGATGGCCCGCGTGCCGCGCGAGGCGTTCCTGCCGGCCGAGGTGCGCGAGATCGCCTATCGCGATACCGCGGTTCCGCTCGGCCATGGCCGCTTCCAGAACGTGCCGATCGCGACCGGGCGGCTGTTGACCGAAGCTTATCTGCTGCCGGCGGACCGGGTGCTGCTGATCGGCGCCGCGGGCGGTTATACCGCCGCCGTGCTCGCCGAGCTGGTCGCCCATGTCGTCGCGGTGGAAAGCGATCCCGCGCTGGCCGCAGAGGCACGCGAAGCGCTGGCGGGCCAGGCCAATGTCACGCTGATCGAGGGGGCACTGGACGCGGGTCATGAGGGCGGGGCGCCCTATGACGTGCTGGTGATCGACGGTGCCGTCGAGCATGTGCCCGATACGCTGATCGCCCAGCTCGCCGCCGGCGGGCGCGTCGTGACCGGCATTGCCGACCGCGCCGTTACCCGGCTCGCCTCGGGCCGCAAGTCGCAGGCGGGCTTCGGCCTGCTCGACTTCGCCGACATCGATTGCGTTCCACTTCCGGGATTTTCCCGGCCCAAGACCTTCACCTTCTGAAAGATGCCGCCAACCATGCGACGGACCCATTTGCTAGCCGGTGTTGCGGTGATGCTGACAACGACGGCACCAGTGGCGGCGGAGACGCTGCGCGGTGCGCTGGTGAAGGCCTATAACACCAACCCGACGCTTGCGGCCGAGCGTGCCAATGTGCGCGCCATCGACGAGAATGTACCGATCGCGCGCTCTTCCGGATTGCCGGGCGTCAATTTGACCAGCGGCTATACCGAGAATGCGCTTGATTCCTCGCCGAGCATCACGTCGCCGGACCGCCAGCTCACCGCCGCGACCACGCTCACCGTGCCGATTTTCAGCGGCGGCGCCGTGCGCAATTCAGTGCGCGCGGCCGAGACTCGTGTCGATGCCGGCCAGTTCGGCCTGCGCGGTACCGAGGCGAACCTGTTCACCAACGTCGTCGGCGCGTACATGGACGTGATCCGCGACGAAGCGATCGTCTCGCTCAACGAGCAGAATGTGAAGGTCCTCGACGTCAACCTGCAGGCATCCAAGGATCGCTTCCAGGTCGGCGACCTGACTCGCACTGACGTCGCCCAGTCGGATGCCCGCCTGGCCGTGGCGCGCAGCCAGCTTCAATCGGCGCAGGCGCGGCTGATCTCCAGCCGGGAAAGCTATATCCGTCTGGTCGGTACGCCTCCGGGCGAACTGGAGGTGCCGCCCGAACTGCCCAATCTCCCCGCCAGCCCGGATACCGCGGTCGATGTCGCGTTGAAGAACAACCCGACCCTGCTCGCCGCGCAAAAGAGCCGCGACGCTGCGGGCTATGACATCAATGTTGCGCGCGCCAATCGCTTGCCGAGAGTCAACGTCAATGTCGGCGGCAATTATTACAATTACTTCGATTCGGTCGGGACTTCGGTCGGCCTGCCCAATTCCGGGTCGGCCGGCACGGTCGGCCTCGGCGTGACGGTGCCGCTGTTCCAGGGTGGTCGTCCCGCGGCGCAGGTCCGTCAGGCGCAGGAGCGCCGGGCCCAGGCGAACGAGCAGGTGACGGAAACCGAGCGCGGCGTGATCTCGCAGGCGCGCTCGGCCTATGCGGTCTGGCGGTCGTCGCTCGAAGTGATCGCGTCGTCGGAAGTCGCGGTGAACGCCAACAAGCTGTCGCTGGAAGGTGTTCGCGCGGAAAACAGTGTGGGCAACCGCACCATCCTCGATATCCTGAACGCCGAGCAGGAACTGCTCAACTCGCAGGTCACGCTGGTGACGGCGCGGCGCGACGCCTATGTCGCCGGCTTCGCGCTGCTCGCCGCGATGGGCGATGCCGAGGCGAAGGATCTCGGACTGGAAGGCGGCCCGCTCTATGATCCGGTCGCGCATTACAAGAGCGTGCGCGGCAAGATCTGGGATTACGGCTCCGAGCCCGATCCCGTCTCGACCAGCACCAGCACCGCCAGCACGCCTGCTCAGGGCTCGGTCGTCACGCGTCCGCTCGATCCGATCCTCGACGCGCCGGCCTATCCCGCGGTTGACACAGGGACGCCGAATCCCGCAGGTGGCGTCAGGTAAGGGCCGCTGACGAGCGGTCTTCGGTCACGAGGTTCGTTCGATGGGAGATATCAGCGCCGAGCCTTCGATGGAGGATATCCTCTCGTCGATCAAACGCATCATCGCTGAAGAGGGCGAGAGCGCGGCGACGATCCGCGCCCGCCGCGCGATGGCCGGGACGGCCATGTCGAAGGCCGGGCCCGGGTCGTTCGGGCATGACGAAATATTGGAACTCAGCGACCCGGTGCGGTTCGCCGCAGCGGGCGCGCCCCGGGCTGACGGGGAATCTGCGCCGGCTGCAGCTTCGACGGCCTCTCCTCAGAAAGCATCGGCCGCGCCCGGCGCTCCGGCAGACCCGATCCTCTCCTATCGCGCGGCCGAGGCGAGCCGCGGCTCGCTCGACGCGCTGTCCCGCGTGATCGTGAAGCCCGACGTACAGGGCAGCGATACGCTCGAGTCGCTGGTGCGCGAGATGCTTCGCCCGATGTTGCGCGACTGGCTCGACGCGAATCTGCCGGCGATGGTCGAGACCCTGGTCTCGCGCGAGATCGCCAGGATCACCGGCGCGCGCTGATCGATCCGATGCCCGCGCGATTGCGGGCGGCGCGGCGTTCTGCTCTATCGGCGGCCATGAAAATGCTCCTGTCCGCGAGTGTCCTCGCGCTTGCCGCCGCCGCTGCGCCTGCTCATGCCCGCCAGCTCACCATCGACGATGTGACGATGCTCTCGCGCGTCGCATCGCCCACCGTATCGAAGGACGGTCATTGGCTCGTCTGGCAGCAGCGCGAGACCGATCTGGCTGCCGATCGCGGCCGGTTCGACCTGTGGCGGCTCGACCTGACGAAAAAGGGCGCCGTCCCGGAACAGCTCGCCGCCGAGGCCGATGTCAACGAAACGAGCCCGCAATTCTCACCCGACGGCAGCGCGGTCTATTTCCAGTCGGACAAGGGCGGCGATGACGCCGTCTGGGTCGTCGCCACGGCCGGTGGCGCGCCGAAAAAGGTAACCAGCTTCACCGGCGGCTTCAGCGGCTTCAAGGTGGCGCCGACCGGCGACAAGCTGCTCGTCTGGGCCGATCGCCGTCCCGGCGCGCCGAGCCTCGAGCCGGCCATGGTCAAGAAGGACCCGAACGCGGGTGCCGGTCGCACCTATGATCAGCTCTTCGTCCGTCACTGGGACACATGGGGCGACGGCACCCGCTCGCAGCTCTTCGTCCTGCCGCTGACTGCCGAGGGTGCCATCGGCAACGGCGTCGCGATCGAAGGCGGACTCGTCGGCGACACCCCGTCAAAGCCGATGGGCGGCGGCGAGGAACTCAACTGGTCGGCCGACGGCAAGACAATCTTCTTCGCACTCCGCGAGGCAGGCCGGATCGAGGCGACTTCGACCAATCTCGATATTTTCGCGGCACCCGCCGACGGCTCCGCCGCCCCGACCAACCTGACGCCCGACAATGACGGGATGGAAAATCTCCCGACTGCCTCGCCCGACGGCAAGTGGCTCGCCTATTTCTCGATGAAGCGCCCCGGCTATGAAGCGGATCGCCAGGTGCTGATGGTGCGCGATCTCGCCACCGGCCGGGTTCGCGCGCTGACCGAAGGCTGGGACCGGTCCGTCGCGTCGATCGCCTGGGCCGCCAACGGCAAGACCATCTACGTCACCGCCGACGACACGCAGGAAACCCCCGCCTTTGCGATCGATACCGCCAGCGGCAAGGTCACGCGACTGACTCAGCAGGGGCATGTCTCCTCGCTCACCGTCACGCCCAAGGGGCTGGTGCTGGCGATGAACAGCCTGACCGCGCCCGACGATTTCTACCTGCTCGCGGGCAAGAAGACGACGCGGCTCACCTCGGTCAACGCCTCGAAGCTCGCCGATATCGAGATGCCGACCGTCACGCGCTTCAGCTTCGCGGGCGCGAACAACGACACCGTCTGGGGCTATGCGGTGAAACCCGCCGGCCTCGCCGAGGGCGCGAAAGTGCCGGTCGCCTATATGGTCCATGGCGGCCCGCAGGGATCGAGCAACAACAGCTGGTCCTATCGCTGGAACCCCGCGGTGTTCGCCGGCGCCGGTTATGGGCTGGTCGCGGTCGATTTCCACGGATCGACCGGCTATGGCCAGGCCTTTACCGACGCGATCCGCGACAATTGGGGCGGCTGGCCGCTCGAGGATCTGCAAAAGGGCCTCGCCGCCGCGACGACCCAATTCACCTGGCTCGACGGCGACAATACCTGCGCGCTCGGCGCCTCCTATGGCGGCTATATGATGAACTGGTTCGAGGGCAAATGGCCCGACCGGTTCAAGTGCATCGTCCAGCATGACGGCGTGTTCGACGCCCGCGCGATGGCTTATGAGACCGAGGAACTGTGGTTCGACGAATGGGAGCATGGCGGGAAAACCTATTATGAGGATCCCGCCGCGTTCGAGAAATGGAACCCGGTCAATCTCGTCGACAAGTGGAAGACCCCGATGCTGGTCATCACCGGCGAGAAGGACTTCCGGATTCCGTACACTCAGGGCCTCGCTGCCTTCACCGCGCTCCAGCGCCGCGCCATCCCGTCGCGCCTGCTGGTCAACCCGAACGAGAATCATTGGGTGCTCAAGCCGAAGAACAGCCGCCAATGGTACCGCGAGGTGCTCGGCTGGATGGACAAGTGGACGGGCAAGAAGGGCGATTAACTTCCCGTTCGTGCTGAGCTTGTCGAAGCACGGCCCTTCTTCCGGCGAAGAAAGTGCAGCCCTTCGACAGGCTCAGGGCGAACGAAGGTTTATTTTCGGGGCAAAACCTCTGTAGAGGCGTCGCACCATGACCGAACTCCCGAAAACCTTCGACCCCGCCGACATCGAATCCCGCTGGTATGCCCATTGGGAAGGCGAGGGCCTGTTTCACCCCGATCGCCCGGGCGCCGAGCCCTGGACGATCGTCAACCCGCCGCCGAACGTGACGGGCAACCTCCATATCGGCCATGCGCTCGACAACACGCTGCAGGACATTCTGGTCCGGCACGCGCGGCTGAAGGGCAAGGACGCTTTGTGGGTGGTCGGCACTGACCATGCGGGCATCGCCACCCAGATGGTGGTCGAGCGCAACATGGCGCTCCACCAGCAGAAGCGCACCGATTTCACCCGCGAGGAATTCATCGCCAAGGTGTGGGAATGGAAGGCCGAGAGCGGCGGGATCATCACCAAGCAGCTCCGCCGCCTCGGTTGCTCGATGGACTGGGCGAACGAGCGCTTCACCATGGACGAAGGCTTCAGCAAGGCCGTCCTGAAAGTGTTCGTCGACCTCTATAATCAGGGCCTGCTCTACCGCGACAAGCGGCTGGTGAACTGGGATCCGGGCCTCGGCACCGCCATCTCGGATCTTGAGGTCGAGACGCGCGAGATCAACGGGCAGTTCTGGCATCTGCGCTATCCGCTGGAGGATGGTTCCGGCTTCATCTCGGTCGCCACCACGCGCCCCGAGACAATGCTTGCCGACATGGCGGTCGCGGTGAATCCCACCGATGCGCGCTACACCGCGCTGATCGGCAAGAATGTGCGCCTGCCGATCACCGGCCGCCTGATCCCGATCGTCGCTGACGAGCATGCCGATCCCGAGCTCGGATCCGGCGCGGTGAAGATCACGCCGGGCCACGACTTCAACGATTTCGAAGTGGGCAAGCGCGCCGGGTTCAAGGCCGCCGACATGCTCAACATGCTCGATGCCAGGGCGTGGGTACAGCAGACCGCCGACGAACTGATCCCGAACGATCTGATCGGTCTGTCCACCGCGGACGCCCGCAAGCGGGTCGTGGCGCTGCTGGATGAGGCTGGCCTGCTCGAACGCGTCGAGGATCGCGTGATCCAGACTCCGTTCGGCGACCGTTCGGGCGCGGTGATCGAGCCCTGGCTGACCGACCAATGGTATGTCGACGCGGCGACCCTGGCGAAGCCGGCGATCGAGGCGGTCAAAACCGGTGCGGTCAAGGTCGTGCCCAAGACCTGGGAAAAGACCTATTTCAACTGGATGGAGAACATCCAGCCCTGGTGCGTGTCGCGCCAGCTCTGGTGGGGGCACCGAATCCCGGCATGGTTCGCCGAGGACGGCCGCATCTTCGTCGCCATGGATGAGGCAGGTGCCCGGGCGCAGGCGGGCGAGGGCGTCGAATTGCGCCAGGACAGCGATGTGCTCGACACCTGGTTCTCCTCCGCGCTCTGGCCGTTTGCCACGATGGGCTGGCCCGAGGACGGCAACCCCACCCTCCACGGCCGCTACCCAAACGACGTGCTGATCTCCGGCTTCGACATCCTGTTCTTCTGGGATGCCCGCATGATGATGCAGGGCATGCACTTCATGAAGGACGTGCCGTTCCGCACCCTCTATTTGCACGGCCTGGTCCGGGCGGCGGACGGGCAGAAAATGTCCAAGTCCAAGGGCAACACCGTCGATCCGCTCGGCCTGATCGACAAATATGGTGCCGACGCGCTACGCTTCTTCATGGCGGCGATGGAAAGCCAGGGCCGCGACATCAAGATGGATGAGAAGCGGGTCGAGGGTTATCGCAACTTCGCGACCAAGCTGTGGAACGCGGCGCGCTTCTGCCAGTCCAACGGCATCGGCGCGAGCGCTACGCTGGAAGCACCCGAGGCGACGCTCGCGGTCAATCGCTGGATCATCGCCGAGACGATCCGGACGGTGCAGGCGGTCGATCTCGCGCTGGCCGATTACCGCTTCGACGGCGCCGCGAACGCCGTGTATCAGTTCGTCTGGAGCCGCTTCTGCGACTGGTATCTGGAACTGATCAAGCCGCTGCTCGGCAATGCCGATGGCCCGGCGACTGGCCTCGAAGCGGAAGAGACGCGCAAGGTCGCGGGCTGGGTGCTCGATCAGATGCTGGTCCTGCTCCATCCGTTCATGCCGTTCATCACGGAGGAGCTGTGGCACGCCCTTGGTGATCGCGACTCCGATCTGATCGTCGCCAAGTGGCCGATGGCCGATGCGCGTGCGATCGATCCGGAGGCAAGCAAGGAAATCGACTGGCTGATCCGCCTGGTCGGCGAGGTCCGCGCGGCCCGCAACGAGCTCAATGTCTCGCCCGGTGCGCGCATGCCCTTCCACGTCCGCGACGCCGACGCCGCGACCCTTGACCGGCTGAGCCGTCAGGCGCCGGCGATCGCGCGGCTGGCGCGGATCGACCGGGCCGAGGGTGAAGCACCGACGAGTGGCGCGGTCCAGGTCGTGATCGACGAGGCGACCTTCGTCCTACCGCTGGCAGGCGTGATCGATCTGGACGCCGAGCGGGCGCGCCTCACCAAGGCGATCGAAGCGGCCGCGAAGAACCGCGACATGCTCGCCGGCAAGCTGGCGAACGCCAACTTCGTGGAAAAGGGCAAACCCGAAGCGGTCGAGAAGACCCGTGCGGATCATGCCGAGAAGTCAGCCGAAGCCGAACGGCTGACGGCGGCGCTGGCGCGGTTGGGATGAGCGACCCTAACCAACCCGTCACCCCGGACTTGTTCCGGGGGCCATCGTCCCGCATGCGCCACGGTCATTGTGTTTGTGGAACCATGGATGCCGGAACAAGCCCGGCATGACGAAGAAGGTAACCACCCGTCCCGGCCAGCGCGACCTCACCACGGGGCCGATCGCGTCGACTCTGCTCGCCTTTGCGCTGCCGACATTGGGCTCGAACATCCTTCAGTCGCTCAACGGGTCGATTAACTCGATCTGGGTCGGGCGCTTTCTCGGCGAAAGCGCGCTCGCCGCGACGTCGAACGCCAACATCATCATGTTCCTGATGTTCTCAGCCGTGTTCGGCTTCGGCATGGCGGCGACGATCCTGATCGGCCAGTCGGTCGGGCGCCGCGATATCGAAGCGGCCCGGCGCGCTTTCGGCTCGACCGTCGGGCTGGTGGTGGGCGGGGCGGTGGCGATCTCGATCCTCGGCTGGCTGTTCACGCCGCAGATCCTCCGCCTGCTCGCCACGCCGGGCGAGGCGCAGAACATGGCGCGCGACTATCTGCGCGTGATCTTTCTCGGCCTGCCTTTCTCTATGCTCGGCGTGTTGATCCAGATGAGCCTGCGCGGCACCGGCGATTCGCTGACGCCCCTCTGGTTCATGCTGCTCAGCGTGGTGATCGACAGCAGTTTCAACCCGCTGCTGATCGAGGGCATCGGCCCATTCCCGCGCATGGGCATCGCCGGATCGGCGACGGCGACCCTGTTGGCCGGAATCGTCTCCTCGGCCGGCCTGCTCGTCTATGTCTATTGGCGTGACCTCCCGATCCGATTGCGCGGCCGCGAACTGCGCTATCTGATGCCCGAAGCGGCGCTGGTCAGGACGATCGTCGCCAAGGGCCTGCCGATGGGCGCGCAGATGCTGGTGATGTCGAGCGCGGGCCTCACCATGGTCGGGCTGGTCAACCGCCTCGGCGTCGACACGGCCGCTGCCTATGCGGTGTCGCAGCAGCTCTGGACCTATATCCAGATGCCCGCGATGGCGATCGGCGTCGCCGTCAGCAGCATGGCGGCGCAGAATATCGGGGCGGGCAAATGGGAACGGGTGAACGCGATCACCCGCGCCGGGATCATCTACAATACCGTCATCACCCTGGTGGTGATCATTGCGATCATCCTGTTCGACCGGCAGGTCATGGCACTGTTCGTCGGCAGCGAAAGCCCGGCAATCCCCATCGCACGCCACATCCAGCTGATCTCGAGCTGGACCTTCGTCATGTTCGGCGCGACGATGGTGCTGTTCTCCACGGTCCGCGCCAATGGCGCGACGATGGCGCCGCTGATCATCCTGGCGATCGCCTTTTATCCGGTCAGGATCGGCTTCGCGGTGATCGGCCCGCGGCTCATCGGCCCGGACGCCTTGTGGTATGCCTTTCCGCTCGGCTCGCTCGTGTCGCTGTCGCTCGCGATCCTCTATTATCGCAGCGCCCATTGGCGCGAGCAGGTGCTGATCGTACCGCCCGAGCCGGAAGTGGCGGAGGAACATGCCCATGCCACGGGCGAACCGGCCGGGCGGCAGCATCCGACCGGCTGAACGAGGCCGTTACCGTTCGATCGCGAAGGTGACGGTCAAGCGAGCGATGGTCTCCACCGGCTTTGGCGAGACGTCGATCACGACCGGCGGAACCATCGCCATGACAGGCGACCGGGCCGCATCCATGCTGTACCCATCAATGGCGTCTCGCTCGCTACCGTCATTCACGGATACGATACCGCCGAGCTTCGCCCCTGAGGCTGCCGCGATCGCTTCGGCCTTGGCGCGCGCATTTTCCATCGCTCTTGCAATCGCGCGATTGGAGGCGGTCGAATCGTCACGCAATCCGAAATCATCGATTCTGGCCCGGCTCGCTCCGAGCCGGCCAGCGAGCCCAACAGCGGTGCCGGCGTCCTTTATCGAATTCATGATGACGGAGGCCTCGATCTGCGCCACCCGGCCGACCACCGTACAGTCCTTCTTGCGGCCTTGCGGTGGGGCGCCATCCAGCGTGTCATCTGCCGCCATTGAAACCGCCACGGTCTCGAGAGTGTCGGCGATGGTTTCCGGATCGTCGGACATCATCGAGAAGTGATCGCCATTGTCGCAGCTGCCGGCATAGGCCTCGCGGATCGATACGGCGCCGGTTCGCAACTCGACCTTCGGATCGAGCGAGCGCAGGCCTGAGATTACGGCCCTCTGCCGTGCCGCGAGCGCAGCGGACGCTGCGTCGGCAGTTTTGCCTTCGCCACGTAGAGAGATCGACAGAGTAGCCTTGTCGGGGATTGTTTCCACATTGCCGGTCGCGGAAACAATGATCGTGGCCGGCTTCGCCTCTCGCCCGGTCTGGGCCAACACCGGGGCTGGGATCAGTGCCACTACCATGAACGCTTTGGTGCAGCGCATCTCAGTTTCTCGCTTGTTAAATGTTATAACGTTACCTTATATATCGTGGTTGAGCCCCGGCGTAAAGTCGTTGCACTTGCACGCTGACGGCTGATCCAGCACAAGCCGCGCATGTCCGCCCAATACCCCGCGCTTCGTCTCCGCCGCACCCGCGCTTCGGCATGGAGCCGGCGTATGCACGCCGAGACCGTGCTCACGCCCGCCGACCTGATCTGGCCGCTGTTCATCGCCGAAGGGCAGGGGGTCGAGGAACCGATCCCGAGCTTGCCCGGCGTATCGCGCTGGTCGGTCGATGGTATCGTCGCCCGGGCGAAGGAAGCGCGCGATCTCGGCATTCCGTGCATCGCCTTGTTCCCCAACACCCAGCCCGATCGCCGCTCCGATCGCGGCGAGGAAGCGCTCAATCCCGACAATCTGATGTGTCGCGCGATCCGCGCGCTGAAGGACGCAGTGCCCGAGATCGGCGTGCTGACCGACGTCGCGCTCGATCCCTATACCAGCCATGGTCATGACGGGCTGCTCGACGAGACGGGCTATGTGCTCAACGACGAGACTGCCGAGGTCCTTGTCGGCCAGGCGCTCAACCAGGCGGCGGCGGGCGCCGACATCATTGCACCGAGCGACATGATGGACGGCCGGGTGGGCCTGATCCGCGCGGCGCTGGAAGGTGACGGCCGGGCCAACGTCCAGATCATGGCCTATTCGGCCAAGTACGCCAGCGGCTTTTACGGGCCGTTCCGTGACGCAGTCGGCTCGCGCGGCCTGCTCAAGGGCGACAAGAAGACCTATCAGATGGACTCGGCCAATGCCGAAGAGGCGTTGCGCGAGGTCGCGCTCGATCTGGCGGAGGGCGCCGACAGCGTGATGGTCAAGCCGGGTCTGCCCTATCTCGATATCATCCTCAGGGTGAAGAGCGAGTTCCAGGTGCCGGTCTTCGCCTATCAGGTGTCCGGCGAATATGCGATGATCGAGGCGGCCGTCGCTGCCGGCGCCGCCGAACGCGACGGCGTGGTGCTGGAAACGCTGATGGCGTTCAAGCGCGCCGGCTGCTCGGGCGTGCTCACCTATCATGCGGCGCATGCGGCGCGTCTCTTGAACGCGTGATCGAAACGGCGCGTCTGATTCTACGAAGGCCGACCGAGTCCGACCGCGCGATGTTGCACGCGATGTGGGCCGATCCCCTCGTCATGGCCAATCTCGGTCCGGTCAAATCGCCGGAAGAGAGCGACGCGGCGATCGCGCGTCACGCGGGCTATGGAGTCAGCCATGGATTTGGTTTCCATATGATCGAACTGCGCGACGGCCATGACGCGATCGGCTTTTGCGGGCTGAAGCCGGGAGCGGAGGGCACGCCGATCGAGGGCGAAGTCGAGATTGGCTGGAACCTGGCCAGCGGCTGGTGGGGCAGGGGTTATGCGCGGGAGGCGGCCGCCGCCTGGCTGGAATGGGCCTGGGCGAATAGCGCGGCGCCGCGGGTCACCGCGATCACCGCCGAGCGCAATACGCGCAGCTGGATGTTGATGGAGCGCCTCGGCATGGCGCGGCAGTTGGAGAGCGACTTTTTCCACCCCCTGTTCGCGCCGGGCGACCCCTTGGGAAACAGTGTGGTTTTCGCGATAGACCGGCCGGGAGCAGTGTCGTGATTGATACCGAACGCCTGATCCTGCGACACTGGCGGGACGAGGATCGCCCGGTCTTCCACGCGCATTGCAGCGATCCGGAGGTCATGCGGTATCTCGGGCCCTTGATGACTCGGGCCGAGACCGATGCCGCACTCGATCGGCAGAACGGGTATCTCGAGAGTCATGGCTATTGCTTCTGGGCGGTCGAACGCCGCGAGGACGGTGCGCTTCTGGGCTTTTGCGGCGTGAAGCCGGGCGCACCCGACACGCCGATCGCGCAGGACATGGAGATTGGCTGGCGCTTCGCCCCTGCCTATTGGGGGAAGGGATATGCCCGCGAAGCTGCGGAGGCGAGCCTGGCCTGGGCCTGGGCGCATACCGATGCGCCGCGGGTGGCGGCCATCACCGTTCAGGACAACAGCCCAAGCTGGGGGCTAATGGAGCGCATCGGCATGAGCCGAGTCGTGGATGGAGACTTCGATCATCCCGCGGTGCCGGATGGCAGCCCGCTGAAGCGCCATATCCTTTACCGAATCGCGCGCCCGGCCTGATGGCGCGCATCGCCGTGCCGGCGCGGTTCGCCCGGCCGCTGTTCGTGGCGACCATCCTGGCCGGCTCGTTCCTGCTGTTCCTCGTCCAGCCGATGGTCGCGCGCATGGCGCTGCCCCGGCTCGGCGGCGCCCCCGCCGTGTGGAATTCGGCGATGCTGGTCTATCAGGCGCTGCTGCTCGGCGGCTATGCCTATGCGCACTGGCTCGGCCGGGTGACGCCGCGGTTTCAGGCGGCGATCCACCTCGCGTTATTGCTGGTCGCGGCGCTGTGGCTGCCGATCGGGCTGATGGCGACTCAGCTTCCCCGCCAACGCGCAGCCCGCCATCTGGGTGCCATGGCTGCTCGGCGCGTCGATCGGGCCGCTGTTCTTCGTCATCTCGGCGCAGGCGCCGCTGCTCCAGCGCTGGTTCAGCGTGTCGAGCAAGGGGCAGGACCCTTATGCGCTCTACGCCGCCTCCAATTTCGGCAGCTTTGCCGGCCTGATCGCTTATCCGATCTTCGTCGAGCCGGGGCTTGCCCTGGCGGGCCAGAGCCGGCTGTGGACCGCTGGTTACATCATCCTAGGCCTGCTCGTCGCGGTCTGTGCGATGACCTTGCCCAGGATGAAGATGCAGATCGTCGAGGGGCCGGTTGCTGAAAGTCCGGCGCCGACCCTCAAGCGCGTCGCGCACTGGATTGTGCTGGCCTTCGTGCCCTCCGGCCTGATGCTCGCGACCTCGACCTATATCACCACTGACGTCGTCGCGATGCCGCTGCTCTGGGTGCTGCCGCTCGGGCTTTATCTATTGAGCTTCACCGTCGCCTTCGCGACGCGGCGCGGTCCGGCGGATTTGCTTACCTGGCTCGCGCCCATTGTCATCCTGCTGATCGGCGGGGTGCTCGTCGGTGAACTCCAGGGCAAGCCCTGGCTCAACGCCGCGCTCGCCCTCATCCTGCTGTTCATGGCCGCCGTCGCGCTCCACACCAAGATGTACCGGCTCCGGCCTGAGGCCGACCGGTTGACCGGCTTCTATCTCGCCATGTCGGTCGGCGGAGCGCTCGGCGGCGTGTTTGCCGCACTGATCGCGCCCTTCGTGTTCGACTGGACCTATGAATATCCGCTGCTGGTCCTTGCCGCCGGCGTGCTCGCGCCCCAGAGCTTCCTTGTCCCGGTGATCGGCACGCTGTGGGCGCGACATGCGCAGTACCGGGGGTTCATCACGGTCGCCGTCGGGTTGTTGATGTGGCTGCTGATCCTCGTGGTGATGAACAGCCCGAGCGCCGGATCGGAAGATCCGGGGCCGCTGCAAGCGATGGTTTTCGTGGTGATGGTTGCAGTGGCGGTGTTCACCATCGGCGCACGCGGCGCATTCGTCTGCGCGCTGGCCGGCGCGCTGATCGTGTTCGGCGGCTACCGCTCGATCCTGTTGTCGATGGAACCCGGCGCCCGGACCCGCAGCTATTTCGGCGTCTATACGATTCGCGCCAACAAGGAGGTGCGCCAGCTCCAGCACGGCACCACCGTGCACGGCACGCAGTTGCTCGGCAGCGCCGATCGCGAGCGTACGCCGACTGCTTATTATGTCACTGGCTCCGGCGTGGGGCAGGCAATGCAGGCGGTGCCGGCGCTGTTTGGCGATCATGCCCGGATCGGTGTCGTCGGCCTCGGGGCGGGGACGCTTGCCTGTTATGCGAAGCCCGGTCAGAGCTGGCGCTTCTACGAGATCGATCCCGCCGTCGTGCGCATTGCCCGCGACACGGGGCAATTCACCTTTCTGAAGAATTGCCTGCCCGACCCGACAATCGAGGTGGGCGACGCGCGGCTCAATCTCGCCGCCGAAGCGACCGGCTCGCTCGACCTGCTCACGCTCGATGCTTTCTCGTCCGATGCGGTGCCGATGCATCTGATGACGCGGGAAGCGTTCGATACTTATGGCCGGGTGCTGTCGCATGACGGCGTGCTGCTCTTCCATATCTCCAACAAATTCCTCGACCTGGAGCCGGTCGTGTCGGCCGCGGCGAAGGCCGGAGGGTGGAGCTCGGCGAAGCTGCTGTATTTCCCGGGACCGAATGTCGAGCAGCCCCGCGCCGTCTCCTTCTGGGTGGCGCTGTCGCACGATCCGGCGACGATCGAGGCGCTGAAGGCGCGCGATGCCACCTGGCAGCCGCTGAACGACTATCCGGCGTTCACGCCCTGGACCGACGATTATTCGACGATCGTCCCGCTGGTGAAGCTGTTTCGCAAGCCTTAGGTCCGATGACTTGAGTTCACCCGTTCGTGCCGAGTAGAGACCGAGTAGCGCCGCAGGCGCGTATCTAGGGCTCGTATTGAGGCACCCTCGCTTGCGGTCGATTCAACAAGACGAAGCGATATCTCAAAGTCAGGCCGGCGGGGCACTGACTGCTTCTCGCCACGCTGTTTCTCATCGTCTGTATAACGCAGGCACTGCCTCGCCGATTCAGCGGCGAATCGGCTCCGAAACAGCAGAAAAACGCCGCATTATCCCGCGTTTTTTCCGCTGTTATCCCGTAACAGGTAAATCGCTACCTAAGCCGCTGGAAACATGGGTATAATCCGGCCCTGAAATCCAACATAACAGCGGAAAGAAAAATGTCCCGCCGCTGTTTCCCGCGGAACCGCGGAATCAGGCCTTCGACTCGCGCGCGGACGGGCCGCCTCAGGCCTCAGGCAGCATCGCCTGGATCGCGGCGATTCGCGCCGACTGTAGCTGAAGCTGGGCATTGGCCTCGGTCCGCAACGCCTCGATTCCCGGATAATCCGGCTGGCCGGCGGTGGCGCGTTCGATCGCCAGATCCTCCAGATCGGTCAGGGTCGCCGATGTCGTGGCGCGATAGCCGTCCAGCTCGGCCAGTGCCGACTGGGCGGTGATCCAGCCCTCGCTGCCGGCAGCCTGGCCCTTGGCCGCCACCGCGGTCCGCTCGGCACGCTCGGCGGCGGGGGCGAAGGCAGTCGCCGATTCGCCGAGAGTGGCCTTCAGCGTCGCAAGCTTCGCATCGATGGCAGGATCGGCCACCACTGGTGCGGGTGGGGGCGATTCGGGCTCGGCAAGGCTGGTCGTCTCGATCGGCCGCGGCAGCAAGGAGGGATAGCGGCCGGTCGACTGTTCGGCGCAACCGCAGAGCAGGGCGAGGCAGGTGAAGGGGAGGGCGCGTTTCATGCCCCCTCGCTCTATGCGGCAAATAAGAGGTACGCAACGCACGCAACGCACTTGCGCCCCGCGAAAGACGCCTCTATGTGCCCACTTCCCAAGCGCCCGTAGCTCAGCTGGATAGAGCATCAGACTACGAATCTGAGGGTCGGACGTTCGAATCGTTCCGGGCGCGCCAACATCCCCCGCCACAGTCACTGACTTGGCGGGGGTTTGTTTTTCCGGCCTGCCAGCGCCGGATCTACCGCTCCACACTGGATCGTGAGCACGGCCCCGCCGGCGGCCCCGACGGCCACTTGCATCGCAAAATCGGTCGCACTAGCTTCAGACTGATTGCAGAGCGCAACCAGAAGTGCGCGAATCTGCGGCGTAATCAAAGGAAAGGGTGATGGCCAAGCTCGTGTTCGGAATGAACCAGTCCCTGGACGGCTATGTCGACCATATGGCGTTCGCGCCCGGCCCTGCGCTCTTTCGCCATTTCGTCCAGGAGGCTCAGGGGCAGGCGGGCAGTGTGTATGGCCGTCAGATGTACGAGATCATGCGCTACTGGGATGACGAGCAGCCTGAATGGAATGCGGACGAACGCGCCTTCGCCGCGGCGTGGCGGAAGCAGCCGAAATGGGTCGTCTCGCGCTCGTTGACGTCGGTCGGGCCCAACGCCAGGCTCGTCGGGGAAGACCTTGAGGACGCCATCCGCGCGCTGAAGGCCGAGCGCGAGGGGGAAATTGAAGTAGCCGGTCCGGATCTCGCGCAAAGCCTCACCGATCTCGGCCTGATCGACGAATATCGAATCTACCTGCACCCAGTCGTGATTGGTCACGGCAAGCCATATTTCGCCGGACCACGGCCACCGCTCCGTCTCGTCGCCCATGACCGGATTGCCGAGGATGTGATCCGGTTGACCTATGTCCCCGCTTGATCGCGTGCTTCGCCGCAAGGCGTACCCAAGGGGCGTATGAGCTGAGACGTTGACGTGCCCGTCAGTCAGCGGCGACCGGAACGAACGCGAGGGTGAATACGGCGCCGCCCTCGGCATGGTTGCCGGCCCGCACGCCGACCTGCATTGCGTCGGCGAATCCCTTCACGATGGCGAGGCCAAGCCCGCTGCCGCCCTCACGGTCGCTGCCCGTGCCGCGTGTGAAGACCTGGAACAGGTCGTGGTCGGGCGCCGTCAGCCCCGGCCCGTCGTCGCGAATCGCGATCGTCACCGCATCGGCGGTCCGACGCCCTTCGATCGTGATCGTGCCCGTGGCGCCGCCATGCTGGGCCGAATTGACCAGCAGGTTGATCAGGATGTGATGCAGCAGGGTGGCATCAGCCCGGACCAGCGGCAGGTTCGCCGGCACCTGGAAGTCGATATGTTTGCCGCGCAGCAGGTCCTTCAGGTCGTGGATCGCGCCGCTGACCGCGTCGGTCAGGTCGATCGGTTCGATCGACAGCTTCAATGCGCCGGTATCGAGCCGCACCATGTCGAGCAGATTGTCGAGGAAGCGCCGCAGCCGCTGCATCTCGGCCCTGGCGACGGGGATCGCCGCCGACTCGGGGTTCTCGGTAGCCACGGTCTCGATCGCCGTCGTCACAGCGGTCAGCGGGGTGCGCAGGTCGTGGCCGATTGAGGAAAGCAACGCGGCGCGCAGGCGGTCGCGCTCCTTCAGTACCGACAACTCGCGCATCTCGTCGTCGAGGCGCAGCCGCTCATGCGCCAGCGACGCCTGCCCGACCAGGGTGGAGAGCAGCACCGCCCGATCGGACGGCACCGGGTCGCTCCCGTCGTTCCGCGCGACGCCCAGCACCGCCAGCACGCCCATCGACGTCTTGAGCGGATGGAACTGCCAGTCCGAGGCATTGAGCGTCACCGTGCCATATCCGGCGGTCTCGCCGCGCTTGAACGCCCAGTCGGCCGCCGCGACGTCGATCGGGGTCAGGTCGCTGGCGGGCGGGGCCGCCGCGACGATCGCCGGCTGGCCATCGCGCTCCGCCAGCAGCACGGCGTTCACGTCGAGCAGCCGCGAGACCTCGACGCATACCGTGTCCGCGGTCGACTGCGCGTCCGACACGCGCGTCAGCGCCTGGGCGAAGGCCGCGAGCGCGGCATTCTCATGCGCGCTGCGCACGCCGATCGCGGCGCGCGAGCGCATGCCGCCGGTCAGCCGGCTGGTGAAGGCAGCGATGCCGATCAGCACGAGTACGGTCAGCACGCTCTGCGGCTCGGTGATGGTGAAGGAGTAGAGCGGCGGCAGGAAGAAGAAGTTGAAGGCAAGCGCGGCCAGCACGCCTGCCGCCAGCCCTGGTCTCAACCCGTAGCGGCTGGCCGCGGCGACCACCGGCAGCAGATAGAGCAGATCGATGGCGCCGGTGCCGATCCACGGCTCGACCAGCTTGGCGAGCAGGGTCGTCCCCACGACGAGCGCGACGACTGCCGCATAGACCGCCGGCCGCGCGTCCCAACGGAAACCCGCTCGCGCACTTCGAGCCGGCGCGGAGACATCGGCCGGGATTACATGAATCGCTAGCCCCTCGACGTTGCGCAGCAGCTTCTCGACCACCGAGCCGTGGCGCATCTCGAACCACCAGCTCCGCCGGGACTTGCCGATCACCAGCTGAGTCGCGCGCATGCCTTCGACCTGAGCCTGCAGGCCGTCGATCACGCTCTCGGCCGGCACGGTCGCGATGGTCGCGCCCAGGCTGGCGGCGAGGCGCAGGGTGGCGGCGATCCGCGCCTTCTCCTCGGTCCCGAAGCCTTCCGCCCGCGGCGTCTCGATATAGACGGCAGTCCAGGGTGCGCGCAGCGCATCGGCCAGGCGCTTGGTCGTTCGCACCAACGCCTCGGCTCCAGGCAGCTCGCTGACCGCCACCAGCACCCGTTCCCCGGCCGCAAAGGCGCCGGGCAGGGCGCTCGCGTCGAGATGCTCGAGCATCTGCCGGTCGACACTCATCGCCGCACGGCGCAGCGCCATCTCGCGCAGCGCCGACAGGTTCGCCTTGGAGAAGAAATGTCCGAGCGCCCGTGTCGCCTCGGCCGGGATATAGACCTTGCCGTCCTTCAGCCGCTCGATCAGCTCGTCGGGCGGGATGTCGACGACTTCGATCTCGGCGTCCTCGAGCACGCTGTCCGGCACCGTCTCGCGGACTCGGACCCGGGTGAAGCTCGCGACCAGATCGTTGAGGCTTTCGACATGCTGGATATTGACCGTCGAGAACACGTCGATCCCGGCATCGAGCAGTTCCTGGATGTCCTGCCAGCGCTTGGGGTGCCGGCTGCCCTCGACATTGCTGTGGGCAAGCTCGTCGACCAGCACCAGGGCGGGGCGGCGGGCGAGGATCGCGTCCAGGTCCATCTCGGTCAGCGTCTGGCCGCGATAGTCGATGGTGCGGCGGGGGATCACCTCGAAAGGGGCAACCAGCGCTTCCGTCTCGGCCCGGCCATGCGTTTCGACCACGCCGACCACCACGTCGGTACCGCCGCGCAGCCGGGCGGCGCCCTCGCTCAGCATCTCATAGGTCTTGCCGACGCCCGGGGCTGCCCCGAGGAAGATCTTGAGCTGCCCACGCGCCTCCCGCTCCGCGGCGCGGAGCAAGGCGTCGGGCGAGGGGCGTTTGTCGGTTATCGCGCCAACCTTCTCACTTAAGCCCCACCCCCTTCAGGGGAGGGGTTTGGGGGGTGGGGGCGTGCGTCTGCACGCTCATAAAGACTCTTCGCCAAGCCCGAAGCGCCGATCGGGGCATCGAGCCCCGCTCGTCGCTGCCCCACCCCTTGCCCCTCCCCTGAAGGGGAGGGGTTGAGAAGGCAGAACCGGCCAAGAGGGATATGACCTTCCTCATCGGCAAACGCCACGCCCACGCCCCAATCTATATGCGAACTTAACGCGTTTCGGTCCCATTCGCCGTCGCACCTTAACGCACCGCGCGCCTATCTGCCTTTCCGACCCGGCCACACCGCGCCGGCCGATCGGAGGCACAGCCCCATGACCGATATCCTGTGGCTCGGCGCGCTCGCCGGGCTGTTCGCGTTGACGCTCGCCTATATCCGCCTGTGCGACGAGGCGTGACGCAATGACGCTGCATCTCACCCTGGCCGCGATCACCGCCGCCGCCCTCCTCCTTTACCTCGTGGCCGTGCTCCTGCGGCCCGAGCGATTCTGATCGGTATCGTCATGGATATTCAGGGCTGGGGGCTGATCGCCCTCTTCGTCATCATCCTCGTCGCGCTGGCCAAGCCCATGGGCATGTGGCTGTTCGCGCTCTACGAGGGCCGCCGCACGCCGCTCCATTACGTCTTCGGGCCGGTGGAGAAGGGTTTCTACAAGCTCGGCGGGATCGACCCGAACGCCGAGCAAAGCTGGCGCCGCTACGCGGTGCACATGCTCGCGTTCAACCTCGCGCTCCTGCTGCTCACCTATTTCGTGGTCCGCTTCCAGGACCTGCTGCCGATGAACCCGCGTGGCTATCCCGGCATTGCGCCCGATGGCGCGTGGAACATCGCGATCAGCTTCACCACCAACACCAACTGGCAATGGTATTCGGGCGAGGTCGCGCTTTCGAACTTCAGCCAGATGTTCGGGCTGGTCATCCATAACTTCCTGAGCGCCGCCACCGGCATCGCGCTCGCCTTCGCGCTGTTCCGCGGCTTCGCGCGGCGCGAGTCCAGGGCGATCGGCAATTTCTGGGCGGACGTCACGCGCGTCACGCTCTATCTGCTGCTGCCGATCTCGATCGTCTATGCCGTCTATCTGATCTGGAGCGGTGTTCCCCAGACCTTCGCGCAGAGCATCGATGCGACCACGCTGGAAGGCGTGAAGCAGACCATCGCGCTCGGTCCGGTCGCCTCCCAGGAAGCGATCAAGATGCTCGGCACCAATGGCGGCGGCTTCTTCAACGCCAACTCCGCGCATCCGTTCGAGAACCCGACCGCGATGACCAACCTGATCCAGATGCTCTCGATCTTCCTGATCGGCGTCGGGCTCACCTGGACCTTCGGCAAGGCCGTGGGCAACACGCGTCAGGGCTGGGCGATCCTTGCCGCGATGCTGATCATCTTCGTCGCCGGCACCGGTGTCGCCTATTGGCAGGAAGCGGCCGGCAACCCAGTGCTGCATTCGCTCCACGTCGCCGGCGGCAATATGGAGGGCAAGGAAGTCCGCTTCGGCATCGCCGCCTCGGCGCTGTTCGCCAGCGTCACCACGGCCGCCTCGTGCGGTGCGGTCAACGCCATGCACGACAGCTTCACCGCGCTCGGCGGCATGATCCCGATGATCAACATGGAACTGGGCGAGATCGTCGTCGGCGGCGTCGGTGCGGGCATCTATGGCTTCCTGCTCTTCGCCATCCTTGCGGTGTTCGTCGCCGGGCTGATGGTCGGCCGCACGCCTGAATATGTCGGCAAGAAGATCGAGGGCCGCGAGGTAAAGTTCGCGGTACTCGCCATCGCCGTGCTGCCGTTGCTCATCCTGGGGGGCACGATGATCGCCTCGGTGATGTCGGCCGGCCTGGCCGGGCCGCTCAACAAGGGGCCGCACGGTTTCTCGGAGATCCTCTACGCATTCAGCTCGGCGGTCGCGAACAACGGCTCCGCCTTTGCCGGTCTGACCGCGGGCACGCCCTTCTACAATGCGCTGCTGGGCATCTGCATGTGGGGCGGCAGGTTCTTCATGATCGTGCCGATGCTGGCGATCGCCGGCAGCCTCGCGGCCAAGAAATACACGCCGCCGTCCTCGGGTTCCTTCCCGACGACCGGACCGCTCTGGGTGGGGCTGCTCATCGGCGTCATCCTGATCATGGGCGGCCTGACCTTCCTGCCGTCGCTCGCTTTGGGGCCCATCGCGGACCATCTCGCGATGATCAACGGCACGCTGTCATGAGCGCGCTATCCCAACCGTCATGCCGGACTTGTTCCGGCATCCATCCCTCCTCACGCGCCGCAACGCCTGAGGCGCGATGGACCCCGGAACAAGTCCGGGGTGACGGCAGAGATTTCGGCATCCGCCTTTCCTTCATCCTCGATCGGGACTGATCCATGTCCGCACCAACCTCCATCTTCACCGCGAGCCTGGTCGTCCCGGCGATCGGCGACTCGTTCCGGAAGCTCGATCCGCGCCAGCTGATCAGGAACCCGGTGATGTTCACCACCGCCGTGGTGGCGACCTTGCTAACCGTGCTGCTGGTCATCGGCGGCGAGCCGCTCAGTTTCAGTTTCCAGATCCAGCTGATCGTCTGGCTGTGGCTGACCGTGTTGTTCGGTACCTTCGCCGAGGCGCTGGCCGAGGGCAGGGGCCGCGCCCAGGCTGCTTCGCTCCGCGCAACCAAGGCCGATCTCAAGGCCAAGAGGTTGCTCGGCGTCGGGGATACCTATGAGATCGCCTTCGCCACCCAGCTCGAAAAGGGCGACTTCGTTCTGGTCGAGACCGGCGACCTGATCCCCGCTGACGGCGAAGTCGTCGAAGGCGTCGCCTCGGTCAACGAAGCCGCGATCACCGGCGAAAGTGCGCCGGTGATCCGCGAGGCAGGTGGCGACCGTTCGGCCGTGACGGCGGGTACCCGCGTCATCTCGGACAGGATCAAGGTCCGCATCACCCAGGAGCCGGGGCACGGCTTCCTCGATCGCATGATCGCGCTGGTCGAGGGTGCGGAGCGGCAGAAGACGCCGAACGAGATCGCGCTGACCATCCTGCTCGTCGGCCTGACGATCATCTTCCTGATCGCGGTCGCCACCATTCCGGGCTTCGCTTCCTATGCGGGCGGCGGCGTGCCGGTGGCGATCCTCGCGGCGCTGCTGATCACCCTCATCCCGACGACCATCGCCGCGCTGCTCTCGGCGATCGGCATTGCGGGCATGGACCGGCTGGTGCGCTTCAACCTGCTCGCCAAATCGGGTCGCGCGGTCGAGGCGGCGGGCGATATCGACGTGCTGCTGCTCGACAAGACCGGCACCATCACCATCGGCGACCGCCAGGCGAGCCAGTTCGTGCCCGTGGGCGGGATCGACATCGATACGCTGGCGAGCGCTGCGTCGCTGGCGAGCCTCGCCGACGAAACGCCCGAGGGCCGCTCGATCGTCGTGCTGGCTCGCGAGCGCCATGCCGTCCCGACCCGCACCATGCCGGCCGATGCGGAAATCATCCCCTTCACCGCGCAGACGCGCGTGTCGGGCATCGTCACCGGCGGCAGCACGATCCGCAAGGGCGCGGTGGATGCGATCCTGCGGGCCGATCCTGGGCTCGGCACCACCCCCGTCGCGGCCGAACTGCGCCGCGTGACCGAGGAGATCGCCCGCTCCGGCGCGACGCCCCTCGCCGTGTCGCGCGACGGCAAGCTGCTCGGCGCGATCGCGCTGAAGGACGTGGTCAAGGCCGGCATCCGCGAGCGCTTCGGGGAATTGCGCCAGATGGGCATCCGCACGGTGATGATCACCGGCGACAACCCGCTGACCGCTGCCGCCATCGCCGCCGAGGCGGGGGTGGACGATTTCCTCGCCGAGGCGACGCCCGAGGACAAGCTCGAGCTGATCCGCAAGGAGCAGCAGGGCGGGCGGCTGGTCGCGATGTGCGGCGACGGCACCAACGACGCGCCCGCGCTGGCCCAGGCGGATGTCGGCGTGGCGATGAACACCGGCACCCAGGCGGCGCGCGAAGCCGGCAACATGGTCGATCTCGACAGCGATCCGACCAAGCTGATCGAGGTCGTCGGCCTCGGCAAGCAGCTGCTGATGACCCGCGGCGCACTGACCACCTTCTCGGTGGCGAACGATGTAGCGAAATATTTCGCGATCATCCCGGCGATGTTCGTCGCGCTCTATCCGGGGCTTGGCGTGCTCAACGTGATGGGGCTGGCGACGCCGCAATCGGCGATCCTGTCGGCGATCATCTTCAACGCGCTGATCATCCCGATGCTGGTGCCGCTGGCGCTGAAGGGCGTGACGTATCGGCCGATGCCGGCTGGGCCGCTGCTGGCGCGTAACCTCGCCGTTTACGGACTTGGCGGGCTGCTGGCGCCGTTCGTCGGGATCAAGCTGATCGATCTCGCCGTAACTGCCCTGCACCTCGCCTAGCCCTTTTTGTGTCCCCGCGAAGGCGGGGACCCAGTCTGGGCTCCCGCCTTCGCAGGCGCACATAAGGAACTGAAGACATGCTCATCGACCTGAAATCCGCTCTACGCCCCGCCTTCGCGCTCACCATTGGGTACGCGCTACTGCTCGGGCTCGCATATCCGCTCGCGCTGACCGGCGTCGGCCAGGCGCTGTTCCCCGCCCAGGCGAATGGCAGCCTGATCACCGAGAAGGGCAAGGTCATCGGCTCGGAGCTGATCGGCCAGGGCTTTGCCAGCGACCGCTATTTCCATGGCCGGCCCTCCGCCGCGGGCAAGGGTTATGACGCCAGCGCCTCGTCGGGGTCCAACCTCGGCCCGGCGTCCCAGGCACTCGCCGACCGCGTCAAGGCGGATGTCGCCGCCAATCCCCCTTCACCAGGAAGCAACAGGGTCCCCCCCGATCTGGTGACGTCCTCCGCCTCGGGGCTCGACCCCCATATCAGCCCCGAGGCGGCTTTTTATCAGGTGGATCGCGTCGCGAAGGCGCGGGGCGTAACGCCCGACGCCGTGCGCGCGCTGGTCGAGGCACAGGTCGAGCATCCGCTGCTCGGCTTCCTCGGCGAGCCGCGCGTCAATGTGCTGGCGCTCAACCGGGCGCTCGACCGCGCGGCGTCGCGGCCGTAACAAGGGGCATGCCGATCGCCGCCAAGGTCCTGATCGTCGAGGACGACGCGCATATCCGCCGGTTGCTGCGCGTCGCCGCCGAACGCGCCGGCTACAAGGCCGGAGAGGCGGCGACGGCCCGGGAAGGGCTGTCGCTGCTCGATATCGACAAGCCCGATATAGTGCTGCTCGATCTCGGCCTGCCCGACCGCGACGGGCTCGAGTTGATCCAGTTGATCAAGGCGCGCGGCGCGACCCTGATCGTCGTCTCGGCGCGCGAGGATACCGCCGAGAAGGTCGCGGCGCTCGATCTCGGCGCCGACGATTATCTGACCAAGCCGTTCGACACCGAGGAACTGCTTGCCCGCATCCGCACGGCACTGCGCCACCGGCTCGCCGACCAGACGGCACAGCCGGTGGTGACGATCGGCGAGGTGACGATCGATCTCGACAGCCGCCGCGTGCTGCGGGCAGGGGAGGAGGTCCATCTCTCGCCCAAGGAATATGGCGTGCTGGCGGAACTGGCGCGGCGGCCCGACCGGATCGTCGGCCACGCGCAATTGCTCCGTGACGTGTGGGGACCCGCGCAGGAGAGCCGGGTCGAGTATCTGCGCATCGTCATCCGCAACCTGCGCCAGAAACTGGAGCCGGACCCCGCGCAGCCGACGATCATTCGCAACGAGATCGGCGTGGGGTATCGGTTGACCGGCGCGGCCTAGTCGAGGCGTTCGCGCATTCCCGAAAATCAATGACATTGCGCGCCGCGCCGCCGCCGATCATGTAGCGCGCGCGGCCTAAAGCCCCTAGGTGGGCCGTTGCGCCTCCGAATCATATAGGATGCGCCAAGATCATTCACGGACGAGGATAGTTGCCGGTGCGTCGCTTTTACGGTCTCCCTCTTGTTGCCCTGTTGCTCCCCGTTCCGGCGCTCGCGCAGCAGGCAACGCCTGACGCCGCCAACCCAGTCGATATCGTCGTCCTCGGCTCCGGCCTGCCGCTCCCGCCTGGCACGCCCGCTTATGGCTCCGTGGTGATCGACCGCGACCGGCTGACCAACGACGCCTCGGGCCGGGTCGAGGACGTGCTGGCCGATGTCGCCGGGCTTCAGCAGTTTCGCCGGTCGGACAGCCGCTCGGCCAATCCGTCGGCACAGGGTGTGACGTTGCGCGCGCTGGGCGGCAATGCCTCGAGCCGTGCCCTGGTGTTGCTGGACGGCGTGCCACTGGCCGATCCGTTCTTCGGTTACATCCCGTTCAACGCGCTGGTCGGCGATCGCTTCTCGGGCGTGCGCATCACGCGCGGCGGCGGCGCGGGCGCGTTCGGCGCGGGCGCCGTCGCCGGGACGGTCGAGCTGGCCAGCGCGACGCGGGCCGACCTGCCGCTCCTGGCGGGCAGCGCCTTTTACGGCAGCTATGATTCGCAGAACGTCACGGCCAGCCTGACTCCCGATTTGGGCGGCGGGTTCGTGTCCGTCTCGGGCAAGTGGGAACGCAGCGACGGCTATCGCACCACGCCCGATTCGCAGCGCACGCCCGCCGATTCGCGCGCGCGGTTCGAGGATTGGTCGGGCGGTGTCCGCGCGGTCGTCCCGGTCGATGCCGAGACCGAGATCCAGGCGCGGGGCCTCGTGTTCCGCGACAACCGCACCTTGCGCTTCAAGGGCGCCGACAGCAGCTCGGAAGGGCAGGATGCCAGCATCCGTCTGGTCCATCGCGGCGACTGGGCAATCGATGCGCTGGCCTATGTCCAGGCGCGCAACTTCACCAACAAGGTGATCAGCGCGACCAGTTTCAAGCTGACGCTCGACCAGCGCAATACGCCGTCTACCGGCCTGGGCGGCAAGATCGAGGTGCGGCCCCCGATCGGCGCCGACCATGTGCTCCGCGTCGGTGTCGATGCGCGGCTTGCGGATGGCGAGCTGTATGAGGACGCGTACGCCGCCAGCGGTGCCGTCACCACGCGCCGCAACGCGGGCGGTAACAGCAGCACCATCGGCGCCTTTATCGAGGACGACTGGACGATCGGCCATCTCGTGCTGACCGGTGGCGTGCGCGGCGACCGCTGGACCTTGACCAACGGCTTCATCCGCGAGCTTTCCGGGGCCGGCGCGACCACCAAGGACAACCGCTTCGCCGATCGCGACGGGTTCGAGGCGACCGGCCGGGTCGGGGCGCTCTATCATGTGACCAGCGCGGTCGCGCTGCGGGCGGCGGGGTATACCGGCTTCCGGTTGCCGACGCTCAACGAACTGTACCGCCCCTTCCAGGTCTTTCCGATCCTGACTCAGGCCAATGAAAATCTGGGTCTGGAGAAGCTGAAAGGGGTCGAGGGGGGCATCGACCTGACGCCGGCGCCGGGCATCTCGATCGGACTGACCGGCTTCTACAACCGGCTCGACAATGCCATCGCCAATGTGACGATCGGCACGAACCTGCGCCAGCGCCAGAATGTCGATGCGATCGTCGCAAAGGGGATCGAGGTCACCGCCGGTCTTCGCCACGGTGCGGTGTCGCTCGACGGCTCCTATGCGCTCAGCGACAGCCATGTCCGTGCGTCGGGCGCCTCGGCTGCGCTCAACGGCCTGATTCCGGCGCAGAGCCCGCAGCATGCGGCGAGCGCCACCCTGGCATGGGAGCCCAAGGCCGGTCCCTCCTTCTCGACCACCGTCCGTTATGTCGGCAAGCAATATGAGGACGATCTGCAGACCGGCGTGCTGCCGGCGGCGACGACGGTAGACGCCGTCGCCCGACTGCCGATCGGCCGGCATTTCACCATCGTGGCGCGCGCGGAGAATCTGTTCGACGAGACGGTCATCACGCGCAACGCAGGCGGATCGATGGACCTCGGCACGCCACGCACGCTGTGGATCGGCGTGAAGTTCGGCAGCTAAATCCAACTATCACCTGTTCCCTCGATAAAAGGTGCGGAACAGGCCCGGGCCTTCGATATCTCCAGTCATGAGAAAGAGCCGGTCGAGGCAAGACAATCGCCGCAAGGCTATAGTGACATGCGCGGACCAGATTTAAATCGATCTGTCCGCCCGCCGGCGGTTCAGGCAGCTGTCGCGGCCACCGCGGCCAGCACCGCCTCGGCATATTCGGGGCGGCAGATCAGCAGATCGGGGAGAAGGGGATCGGCGCAATTATAGACGAGCGGGCTGCCGTCGATGCGCGAGGCATGCAGGCCGGCCGCCAGCGCGACTGCGACCGGCGCGCAATTGTCCCATTCATATTGACCGCCGGCATGGAGATAGATTTCGGCCTGGCCGTCGACCACCGCCATCGCCTTCGCGCCCGCCGAGCCCATCGGCACCAGCTCGGCGCCGAGCGTCTCCGCTACCTGCTGGACGATTGCATGCGCGCGGGTGCGGCTGACCACCATGCGCGGGCGGGCGGGGAGCGGGGGCCAGACGGGCGGCGCGTCGTCGGTGACGAAGATGCGGTGCGCCGCGGGCAGGGCGACGGCGCCGGTCACCGGCGCCCCATCGATCGCCAGGCCGATATGGACAGCCCAATCCTCCCGCCGTTCGCCGAACTCGCGGGTGCCGTCGAGGGGGTCGACGATCCAGACGCGGCTGGCGGCGCAACGGGTGCGGTCGTCGGCGGCCTCTTCCGACAGGACGAAGTCGTCGGGACGGTCGGCATGGAGCAGGTCGAGGATCAGGGCATTGGCTTCGGCATCGCCGCGCCGCTTGAGATCCGCATCAATGCAATTGCCGGTGGCGCACAGCTCGCGCAGCAGGGCGGCCGCCTGGAGCGCGACCGACCGGGCGACTTCAGCGTCGGTCACAGATCGGGGCTCCAGACGCCCATGATGTGCTCGACGATCCGCTCCGCTGCCGCCTCGGGGCTTTCGCGCGTCGTGTCGATTCGGACCTCGGGCCGCTCGGGCGCCTCATAGGGGCTGGAGATGCCGGTGAAATGCGCGATCTCGCCGCTCCGTGCCTTGGCGTAGAGGCCCTTCACGTCGCGCTTCTCCGCCTCGGCGAGCGGGGTGTCGACGAAGATCTCGACGAACTCGCCATGCGGCAGCATCGATCGCACCAGCTCGCGCTCGGCGCGGAAAGGCGAGATGAACGCCGTCAGCACGATCAGCCCGGCATCGGCCATCAGCTTGGCGACCTCGCCGATGCGGCGGACATTCTCGATCCGATCGGTATCGGTGAAGCCGAGATCCTTGTTGAGGCCATGCCGTATATTGTCGCCGTCGAGCAGGAAGCTGTGGCGGCCGAGCGCGTGGAGCTTCTTCTCGACCAGATTGGCGATGGTCGACTTGCCCGAGCCGGACAGGCCGGTGAACCACAGGACCTTCGGATTCTGGCCCTTTTGCGCGGCATGCGCCTCGCGGGTCACGTCGATCGCCTGCCAGTGGACGTTCTGCGCGCGGCGGAGCGAATAGGTCAGCATGCCCGCCGCGACGGTCGCGTTGGTCGCGCGGTCGATCAGGATGAAGCCGCCCAGATCGGCGCTTTCATCGAACGCCTCGAAGACGATCGGCCGGTCCGTGTAAAGCTGGGCGACACCGATATCGTTGAGGCCCAAGGTCTTCACCGACAGCTCGGCGAGGGTGTTGATGTCGACGGCATGTTCGGGCGGCTGGACGGTCGCGCCGACCGTCTGGGTGCCGATCTTCATCCAATAGGTGCGGCCGGGCAGAAGCTGGTCCTCGGCCATCCAGACGATCGTCGCCTTGAACTGGTCGGCAACCTCGGGCGGGGAGGAGGCGGTGGCGATCACGTCGCCGCGCGAACAGTCGACTTCGTCGGTCAGGGTCAGAGTGACCGACTGGCCGGCGACCGCCTGGTCGAGGTCGCCGTCCATGGTGACGATCCGCGCGACCTTGCTGGTCTTGCCCGAGGGCAGGATGCGCACGGCATCGCCGGGGCGCACCACGCCTGAGGCGATCATGCCGGCAAAGCCGCGGAAGTCGAGGTCGGGGCGATTGACCCATTGCACCGGCAGGCGGAAGGCGCGGTCCTGTGCCGCATCGGTGCCGAGCGGCACGGTTTCGAGATGCTCGATCAGCGAAGGGCCGGTGTACCAGTCCATCGCGTCGGAGCGCGACGCGATATTGTCGCCGGCGAGACCGGAGAGCGGAATGGCGGTGAAGCTTTCGATGCCGATCGAGTCGGCAAAAGCGCGATAGTCCTCGACGATCGCGTCGAAGGTCGCCTGATCATAGCCGACCAGGTCCATCTTGTTCACCGCGAGCACGATGTGCCGGATACCGAGCAGGTTGACCAGATAGGAGTGGCGGCGCGTCTGAGTCAGCACGCCCTTGCGCGCGTCGATCAGGATCGCGGCGAGATCGGCGGTCGAGGCGCCGGTGACCATGTTGCGCGTGTACTGCTCATGGCCGGGCGTGTCGGCGACGATGAACTTGCGTTTCTCGGTGGCGAAGAAGCGATAGGCGACGTCGATGGTGATGCCCTGCTCGCGCTCGGCGGCGAGGCCGTCGACGAGCAGGGCGAAGTCGATATTCTGGCCCTGGGTGCCGACACGCTTGCTGTCCGCCTCGAGCGCGGCGAGCTGATCCTCGAAGATCATCTTCGAATCGTAGAGAAGGCGGCCGATCAGGGTGGACTTGCCGTCGTCGACCGAGCCGCAGGTGATGAAGCGGAGCAGGGATTTGTTCTGGTGGAGGGTGAGGTACGCGTCGATGTCGGAGGCGATGAGGGCGTCGGTTTCATAACTCCCCTCCCGCTCGCGGGAGGGGGTGGGGGAGGGCATGTCCGCAAGGCTGGGGCTTGATGTTGTGACAGGCCCTCCCCCGACCCCTCCCACAAGTGGGAGGGGAGAAGAAGGCGTGCTTGCCGGGGTCGAAACGCCCATCAGAAATACCCCTCCGCTTTCTTCTTCTCCATGCTCGCCGTCTGATCATGGTCGATCGCGCGGCCCTGGCGTTCGCTTGTCGTGGTCAGCAGCATCTCCTGGATCACTTCGGAGAGGGTTGCGGCTTCGCTCTCGACCGCGCCGGTGAGCGGATAGCAGCCGAGCGTGCGGAAGCGGATCGAGCGTTCGACCGGCACTTCGCCGGGTTCGAGGCGGAAGCGGTCGTCATCGACCATCAGCAACAGGCCGTCGCGCTCGACGGTCGGGCGCCGCGCGGAGAGATAGAGCGGGACGATCTCGATGCCCTCAGCGAGGATGTATTGCCAGATGTCGAGCTCGGTCCAGTTGGACAGCGGGAAGACACGAATGCTTTCGCCGCGGCTCTTGCGCGCATTGTAGAGCTTCCACAGCTCGGGGCGCTGGTTCTTCGGATCCCAGCGCTGGCGGGCGGAGCGGAAGCTGAAGATGCGCTCCTTGGCGCGGCTCTTCTCTTCGTCGCGCCGCGCGCCGCCAAAGGCCGCGTCGAAACCGTATTTGTCGAGCGCCTGCTTCAGCCCTTCGGTCTTCCACATATCGGTGTGGAGGCTGCCATGGTCGAAGGGATTGATGCCGCGCGCCTCGGCCTCCGGGTTGCGGTGGACCAGCAACTCCATGCCGGCGCTGGCCGCCGCACGATCGCGCAGCTCGTACATGTCGCGGAACTTCCAGGTCGTGTCGACATGGAGCAGCGGGAAGGGCGGGGGCGCCGGGAAAAAGGCCTTGCGCGCGAGGTGCAGCATCACGGCCGAATCCTTGCCCACGGAATAGAGCATGACCGGGCGTTCCGCCTCGGCCACCACTTCGCGCATGATGTGGATGCTCTCCGCCTCGAGGCGTTGGAGATGGGTCAGAGCGACGTTCATTCTCGCCCAGATAGTGGCGTAAGCGCCAAGAGCGATCAACTTATCCTGTTGGGCGCGAAAGTTCGCTCAATCGGCGTGCGAGCGCTCGACCGAATCCAGGATGCGCGCGCCGGCCATGAACACCGCGATCGGGCAGACCGAGAAGAGCATCCAGCCGCCGACGCCGGGATATTGCTGGAGATAATGCACGCCACGTTCGACCGAGCCGAGGCCCAGGCCATAGATGACCACAAAGGCTTCGAACTTGGTCTTGATGACGAACAGCCGGGTGAATTTCGTCCACATGCCATTCGTTAAGCAATGAGCGGGCCAATCGCGGATTCGCGCGATTCCTGCCTTAACGATGATGGTTACCTGTCAATTAACTCGACAGTGCCAAGCGCCTCGAGCAGCGCCGTGCGGGCGCGTTCGACCGCCTTGACCAGCGTCGGATCGGCGATGGCGGCGTACGGGATTTCCTCGGGCCAATGTTGCTCGACCACGCCGGCGATCAGATCGAGCCGGGCGTTGTCGACCAGGAAGCGCGGGTCGATCGCGGCGGGATCGGCCACGACGCGCAGGCGCAGGCAGGCCGGGCCGCCGCCATTGGCCATGGACTGGCGGACATCGACCACCTCCAGCCGCCGGATCGGGCCGTTGCCGGCGATCATCTCCTGAAGCCAGGTCCAGACGGCGGCGTTCTCGCGCGCTTCCTCGGGCACGATCAGCGCCATGGTGGCGTCGGGTAGGGTAACGAGCTGAGCGTTGAACAGATAGGAGGAGACGGCGTCGGCAAGGCTCACACGGGCGGCCGGCACTTCGACGATCTCGACCTCGGGGAGCATGTCGCGCAGATCGGCGTAGAACGCTTCCCTGTCGGCAAAGGCCAGTTCGTGCGCGAACAGCACGCGTTCGTTGGCGACGGCGACCACGTCATTGTGGAACGCTCCGGCGGCGATGGCCTCCTCCGACTGTTCGACGAACAGGGTGCGATCCGCATCGAGCCGGTGCCGCCGCGCGACTGCCATGCTCGCCTCGCGGTGCTGGCGCGCGGGGAAGGGACCGCCCGACACGCCATAGACGAAGACCTCGACGCCCGGCTCACCATGCGCGGCGCAAAGCCGCATATGATTGGCCGCGCCTTCGTCGCCGAACGGTGCGGGGACGGGGCCGTGCACCGCGAAGAACGGATCGGCGAAGGCGAGCCGCAACTGGGCGAGCGTACCGGGCCATTCATGGCTGCGATGCGGCATGGTCACGAGATTGGCGACCGAGAGATGGCAGCGCCCGTCGGCGGTGTCGGGCGACGGCGAGACCGTGGCGGCATTGGCGGCCCACATCGCGGAGGCGGACAGTGCCTGGGCCTGGAGATGCGGCGCGGCCTCGGCATAGCTGGTGGCGAGGCTGTCGAGCCAGGCATGGTCGGGGCGAACGAGAGGTAGCAGCACGCCCTGGGTCAGGCCGAGCGCGAGGTTCGCGCGCATCTTGGCGATGCCTTCCAGCGCGGCGCGGCGCGGGGCGGCGACCTTGCCCGCGTTGCGGGTGGCGGCGAGATTGCCGGGGCTGAGGCCGGCATAATTATGGCTCGGGCCGATCAGGCCGTCGAAGTTGATCTCAACCAGCGACACAGGAGCCTCCACACTTCCGTTCGTGTCGAGTAGAGGTCGAGCTTGTCGAGAACTCGTATCGAGACACAATTGCCCCTCGATACGCCATCTCGACAAGCTCGATGGCACTCGGGGCGAACGGATAATTTTTCATCTCAGGCCCGTCCGACATGGCTGATCTCGGCACCTTCGGTCACCGCCAGCGCGGTCGCGCAGGTGCGGTCGATCGCGACGCCCTCGCCGCAGGGGCGCAGGCGACCATAAGCGCAGCGGAAATCGGCGAGGCGGCCGGTCGCGATCAGCGCCGGTTCGCCGCCGTCATTGTCGATCGCGGTGACCGTCGTCGACTGCGCCTCGCGGATGGTGCGGACCTGATCGGTCTTGGCCGTCATGGTCGGGCCGCCGTCGAAGATGTCGATATAATTCTCGAAGGCGAAGCCCTCATTCTCCAGCATGCGCATCGCGGCGCGACCGGAGGGATGGGGCAGGCCGATCGTGGCGCGGGCGTGTTCCGACAGCATCGCGATATAGATCGGGTGCTTCGGGAAAAGATCGGCGATGAACTGGTGGCCGCGCACCGCATTGAACTGGTCGGCGTCCTGGAAATTCATGCCGAAGAAGCGGCCGGCCAAGCCGTCCCAGAAGGGCGATCCGCCGGCTTCGTCGATGATCCCGCGCAGTTCGGCCAGGATCCGGTCGGCGAAGCGCGCGCGGTGGCGGGCGATGAACAGATAGCGGCTGCGCGCGAGCAGCATGCCGAGACCGCCGGCGCGCTCGCCCGGATGGAGGAACAGGCCGCCGACCTCGCTGCACCCTTCCAGATCGGTGGTGAGCGAGAGCTGGTCGGCGCGGAAAGTGCGGCCGAGCTCGGCGCTGTGCTGAGTCAGCGTGCCGAGGCGGTAGCTGTAGAATGGGTAGCGCTGTCCGACCTGGGTGAAGATCTGGCAGGTGCCGCGCACTTCGCCGGTCTCGACATTTTCGAGCACCAGCACGAACAGATCGTCCGACAAGGTGTCGTCGGTGCGGTCGAATGCCTCATGGCTGCGGGCGAGCTTGGCCTTGAGCGCGGTACGATCGGCCGGGAGGTTGGTGAAGCCGCCGCCGGTCAGCTTGGCCATCTCGTACAGCGGCTGCAGATCCTCGTCGCGGGCGGAGCGGATACGGAAGCTCATAAAGAACCCTTTTCGGCGATGCGGAGGATGGTCAGCGCGGAGAGGGCGGCACGCTCGGCCAGGCTGTCGATGACGAGAAACTCGTCGGGCGAGTGGATCAGGCCGCCGCACGGGCCCATGGTGTCGACCACCGGCACACCGCAGGCGGCAATGTTGTTGCCGTCGCACACGCCGCCCGTCGCGCGCCAGGCGATGGCGAGCCCGAGATCGGCGCCGGCGGCCTTGACCAGATCGAACAGCTTCGCGGCGCCCGGGTCGATCGGCTTGGGCGGGCGGTTGAACCCGCCATGGACATGGATCGTCACGTCATACTCGGCGGCGACCGCGGCGACCACCGAGTCGATCGCCGCCTGCGCCCGGGCGATCTCCCCCTGCGCGGCGGGGCGGAAATTGATGCGCAATATAGCGAGCTCGGGCACGACATTGTTCGGCCCGCCGCCCTCGATCCGCGCCGGATTCACCGCGAGGCCGGGGCCACGCGCCCTGCTCAGCCGGAGCGCGATATCGGCCGCGGCGACGATCGCGTTGCGGCCTTCGTCCGGGTTGCGGCCGGCATGTGCGCTCTTGCCGTGCACCACGATGGAGAAATTGCCCGTGCCGCCGCGCGCACCGGCGAGCGTGCCGTCGGGCAAGGCGGGCTCATAGGTGAGCGCGGCGACCTTGCCGCGCGCCGCCCGGGCAAGCAGGGCACTGGAAGAGAAGGAGCCGGTCTCCTCGTCCGAATTGATCACGATTTCATAGCCTATGCGGCCGGCGAGCGGCGATGCCTCGACCGCCTCGAGCGCGGCGAGCATGGTCGCGATGCCGCCCTTCATGTCGGCGACGCCTGGACCGTTGAGCCTCGTTTCGTCGAGGAAAGTCAGCGCCTGGAAAGGATGATCGACCGGATAGACCGTGTCCATATGGCCGGTGAACAGCATCTGCACCGGCGCGTCGGGGCGCACCGCGAGATGGAAGTGCCGGCCATGGGCGAGATCGGAGACGGTGCCGTCCGCGCCGACGCTGGTGACCGGCGCCGGCTCGACCAGATCGATCTCGCCGGGCAGGACCGAGAAGGCGTCGCTGAGCTTGCCGGCCATGGCAGCGAGGCCGGCCATGTTGCGGGTACCGCTGTTGATCATGGCCCAGTCCTGCACCTGGGCGAGCATCGGGGCGTCGGAGAGGGCCGCGATGGCGTCCCGCTCCACGGTGGAAAGCGCGGTCATCAGTCGGTGTTAGTCCGATTCGAGCGGCGCGGGAACCGCGGCGCCTGCCCTGTTATCGCCGCAAAACAGGATAAAATTTTTTCTGCCCTGTTAGTTCCAACTTTGTTGGAGATTATTTCGTGTCTTTTCATATGCTTGAACGTCATTTGCCCTGTTCCGCAATAACAGGGCACTCGCGCCGGATAAACAGGGCAGGTGAAAACCATAACAGCACCACTGGGGTCATGGAAAAAGCATTCCCTGGTTCGCGCGGACACGGAGGTTCATGCCCTGAATCATCGCTGCCATGTCGGCTCGCAGATGTGAATCGATAGCGACGGCGCCTTCGGGACCATGGGCGCGCGTGTGCCGGGCGATCAGAAGCTGTAGACGATTGACGCGCGGCCTGTCGTGTCGGTGCCGACCCGCCCGATCGGCGGCATGCTTTCATGCTGGACGGCATAGGAAATCTTGCCGGCGAGCGGCCCGATGAGTTTTGCATTGAGCGCCGTCGTGCTGCTCACCGTGCTGTTGTAATGCTGGAGATAGGCTGAGGCGTCCTGGCTGATCGAAATCGCGCGCGTCAGCCGCCAGTCGAAATCGATCGATCCGCGGGCCGCCAGGCTGCTTTCGCGGGTGCGATCCGTGTAGGAGGTGTCGCGATAAGCCGGGCCAAGTTCCATGTCGAGAGTCACGCCGGGCTGCTTGATCGCGCTGTATCCGGCGCCGAGCGATGCCGAGTAGCGGCTGGTGTAACCAAGGAAACGGTCGCTCTCATATTGGGCGGCGCCGTAGACATATCCGCGCGGCGAGAATTTGAAGTTCGGCTCATAGGCCGCGAGATAATGTTCGCGGCTGACCACACCGGCGCTGCGTTTGTAATCGGCGGCGAGATGCAGCTTATGACGCCAGCGCAGGGATTCGCGCGTCAGGTCGATCGCGCCGCTCACACCGGCATCCTGAGTGTTGCCCGTGGTCAGATATCCGCCAAGCTCGGCGCGGCCGCTCCATAGATCGAGCAGGCCCGCATCGCGCAAGGTCGCTTCGCGGCTGGCGGCCCGCTCCTTCGCCCAGTCCGTCACCAGGGCAGCGATGGCATCCGCCGATTCGGGGGCGGCGGCGCGGGCGTATTTGGAGACAGTCGCGACCTCGGTCTCGCTGCCCGAGGCCATGGCGGCGTCGAGCATCGCCTTCACGGGCTGCGGAATCTGCGCCGGCTCCGCATTGGCGAGCAGCAACGGCATGGCGAGCAGGAGCGGGCGGCACAGCATGGCCCGCGAATAGCGCGCGTCCGCTTTCACGATCAACCGAGCTGATCGGCGAAGGCCGACAGAACGTTCTCGTAGAGCGCCTTCTTGAAGGGCACGATGATTTCGGGAAGCTCGGCCGGATCGACCCAGCGCCAGGCGCGGAATTCCTGGTGTTCCGTCGCGATGTCGACGTCGCTGTCCTCGCCGAGGAAACGATAGAGGAACCAGCGCTGGCGTTGGCCGCGCCATTTACCTTTCCAGACCTTGCCGACCAGGTCGGGCGGAAGGTCGTAATAGAGTTCTTCCGGCGCCTCCGCGATCAACTCGACCTTGTCGGGCTGAACCCCGGTTTCCTCGCCCAGCTCGCGGATCGCGGCAGTCTCGGCATCCTCGCCGTCATCGATCCCGCCTTGCGGCATCTGCCACGCCTCGACCGTCGCATCGATGCGCTGGCCCACGAACACCTGCCCGGCGCGGTTGATCAGCATCACACCGGCGCAGGGGCGATAGGGAAGGGTGGCCGGGTCGATCATCCCGCCGCCTGCGCCATGACGCGGTCGCCCTCGGCCTCGACGATCACCGTCTTCAGGGCCGCCAGCGCGCCGGCGACGTCGCCGGCCGAAGAGGGGATGGCCTTGCGCAAGGTGACGAAGCCGTGGACGTTCCCCTTCGCTTCGCGAAAGATCACGGGCACGCCCGCCACCGCGAGCGCGCCGGCATAGGCGCGGCCCTGGTCGCCGATCGGGTCGAGACTGGCGGTGATCACCACCGCGGGCGGCATGCCGGCGAGATTGCCGATCAATGGCGAGGTGCGGATATGGCTGGCTTCGGCATCATAAGAGGCCTGGAACCAGTCCATGCTGTCCCGGGTGAGCAGGAAGCCTTCGGCGAAAATGGCGTAGGAAGGATAGTCCTTCGAGGCGTCGGTGGCCGGATAGATCGGGAATTGCGCGATCACCGGCACGGCGGCGGGCGCGTCGCGCAGCGCCATGGCGGTGACGATCGCCAGATTGCCGCCCGCGCTGTCGCCGGCGACGACGAGGCTGGTGACCTTGCGGCCGAGGTCGGCCGGGTTGCCCGCGACCCAGCGCGCTGCCGCTTCGCAATCATCCGGGGCGGCGGGCCAGGGATTTTCGGGGGCGAGGCGGTAATCGACCGAGATGACCGGGATATCGAGGGTCCGGGCGATCTCCGCACAGAAGCTGGCATGAGTCTCGACATTGCCGATGACGAAGCCGCCGCCATGATAGAACAGCAGTGCCGGACCGGGCTCCCGGCTGGCCTTCGCATCGAACAGGCGCGCGGGAATCGGGCCGGCCGGGCCGGGGATGGACAGGTCGGTAATGGTGGCGAGATCACCGACGGGCAGATCGGCGACATCCTTCATCGCGGCATAGACCGCGCGCGCCGCCGGCGCCTCCAGCTCGTGCATCTTCGGACCGGGCAGGTTGTTGAGATAGGCGAGAAATCCACGAACATCCGGGCGGACAAAGGGTTCGGTCACGGCGTTCTCCCATATCCCGCATTGGCGCTGCGGGTGTCGGCCGACTACCTAGAGGCGATGATCCCCGTCGTCCATCACCCCGCCTATCTCACCGCCGGCCGGCAGGTGGGACGGCTGACGAAGAACGCCGCGATCCGCGACCTGCTCCTCGAAAAAGGCGATGGGATCGAGTGGATCGAGCCCGAACCGATGCCGCGGATATGGATCGAGGCAGTCCATGACCCCGATTATGTCGAGGAAGTGCTGAGCGCGCGGGTGCCGCGCGAGATGGAGCGGCGGATCGGTTTCCCGGTGACGGAAGCGGTTGCGCTTCGGTCGCAGCTGGTCGCCGGCGGCACCTGGCTGGCCGCGCGGATCGCGCTGGAGCGTGGTTTTGCGGCGAACAGTGCGGGCGGCAGCCATCATGCACTGGCGACCACCGGGGCGGGCTATTGCGTGCTCAACGATCTTGCCATCGCGGCGGTGCGGCTGGTCGAGGACGGCACGGTCGCGCGGGTGCTGATCGTCGACGGCGACGTGCATCAGGGCGACGGCACCGCGGCGCTGACCGCGGGCAGGCCGGGCATCGCCACCTATTCGATCCATGCCGAGCGCAACTTCCCGGTGCGCAAGGCGCGCTCCTCGGTCGATGTGAGCCTGCCCGACGGCACCGGCGACGTGGCGTATCTGGAAGCGCTGGAATCGAGTCTCGCGCCACTCATCGACGAGCAGCGGCCGGGGTTGATCCTTTATCAGGCCGGGGTGGATCCCTTTGGCGGCGATCGACTCGGGCGCCTGTCGCTTACCGATCAGGGCCTGATCGACCGCGACCGACTGGTCGCGCGACTGGCGCGGGAGCATGGCATTCCGCTCGCCAGCACGGTGGGCGGGGGTTATGACGAAGACCTTCATGCCGTGGCGCGGCGCCATGTCGCGGCGATTTTGGCGCTCGGATCAGTGCTCGCGCCTGGCGGGTACGGGGCCCTTGCTTAAAAGAACCATTTGCAGGCGCCTCCGATCAAACTAGGTTGGCCAGTCAACGCTCCGGGCATAGAGGGCGTCGGATAAATCCGCAGGACACATATTGATGGCATCCGCCGTTCACGAATTGACGCCCGCCGAGGCGTCCGCACATCCCGCCGCAGAATCGATCGTTGTACGTTTCGCCGGAGACTCCGGTGACGGCATGCAGCTCACCGGCGGCCAATTCACCCTGTCGACGGCGCTGGCCGGCAACGACCTGGCGACCTTCCCCGATTTCCCCGCGGAAATCCGGGCGCCGCAGGGCACGTTGTTCGGCGTCTCCGCTTTCCAGATCAATTTCGGGTCGACCGCAATCGAGACGGCAGGCGACGCGCCCGACGTGCTGGTGGCGATGAACCCGGCGGCGCTGAAGACCAATGTCGATGCGCTCAAGCCGGGTGGCCTGATCATCGCCGACGAGGGCGAGTTCGGCGAGCGCAACCTGGCCAAGGCGAAGTACGCGGTGAACCCGCTGCACGACGGCAGCCTGGCCAAATGGCAGGTGCTGGCGTTCAACATCTCGCAGCTGACGCTCGATGCGGTGAAGCCCTTCGGCCTCGGCAACAAGGAAGCGCTGCGCTGCAAGAACATGTGGACGCTGGGGCTCGCGCTCTGGATGTTCGATCGTGACCGGCAGCCGCTGATCGACTGGCTGAAGGCCAAGTTCGCGAAGAACCCGACGCTGGTCGAGGCCAATGTCGCCGCGCTGAACGCCGGCCATGCTTACGGTGAGACGGCCGAACTGGCCGGGCCGATGAAGCAGCATCATGTCGCGGCGGCGCCGGCCGAGCCGGGTTTGTACCGCACGGTCACCGGCGCCGAGTCGATCTCGCTCGGGCTGGTCGCGGGCGTGCAGCTGGCCGGCGTGAAGATGTTCTTCGGCGGCTATCCGATCACGCCCGCCTCGGCGATCCTGCATCATCTGTCGCGGCTGAAGGAATTCGGCATCACGACCTTCCAGGCGGAGGACGAGATCGCCGCGATCGCCAGCGCGATCGGTGCTTCCTATGCGGGGCAACTGGGCGTCACCTCCTCGTCGGGGCCGGGCATCGCGCTCAAGGGCGAGGCGATGGGGCTGGCGATCATGACCGAGCTGCCGCTGGTCATCGTCAACTCGCAGCGTGGCGGGCCCTCCACCGGCCTGCCGACCAAGACCGAGCAGTCGGACCTGTATCAGGCCGTCTATGGCCGCAACGGCGATTCGCCGATGCCGGTGATCGCCGCGCGCTCGCCGGCCGATGCTTTCGATTGCGCGATCGAGGCGGTGCGCATCGCGGTCCAGTATATGACCCCGGTGATGCTGCTGACCGACGGCTATATCGCCAATGCCGCCGAGCCGTGGCTGGTGCCGGACATGGACAGCTACACGCCGTTCCCGGTCACCTATCTCGAGGAAGCGCCTGAGAGTGGTTTCCTGCCCTATGCGCGTGACGAGAAGCTGGCGCGGCCCTGGGTGAAGCCGGGCACGCCTGGCCTGCTCCACCGCATCGGCGGCATCGAGAAGCAGATCGGCACGGGCAATATCGACTATGGCGCCGCCAACCACCAGGCGATGACCGACATTCGTCGCGACAAGGTGCTCGGAATCGATGTGCCCGACCAGAAGGTCGAGATGGGCACGGAGAGCGGCAAGCTGGCGATCGTCGGCTGGGGATCGACCTATGGCCCGATCCATCAGGCGGTGCGCCGTGCCCGTGCGCGCGGGCTCGACGTCAGCCATATCCATATCCGCCATATCTGGCCGATGCCGGCAAATCTCGGTGCGCTTCTGAAGAGTTACGAGAAGATCCTCGTACCCGAGATGAACACCGGCCAGCTCAAGACCGTGCTGCGCGACCAATATCTGGTCGACGCCAGGCCGCTCAACAAGATTTCCGGTCAGCCCTTCATGATCGCCGAGATCGAAGCGGCGATCGCCGAGGCGCTCGGTGGCGGGCAGACGCACAGCGAAGTGCCGGCGGATACCCATCAACTACCAACGTCGCTGGGCGACGAGGATCTCGATACGGCCGCGATCCATATCGGTGCCAACCGCAATCCGGAACCACGCTCATGAACGACATGACCCCAATCGCGAAAACGAGCCCCAAGGACTGGGAGACCGACCAGGAGGTGCGCTGGTGCCCGGGTTGCGGCGATTATGCGATCCTGAAGGCGGTGCAGCGGACCATGCCGGAGATCGGCGCGCGGCCCGAGAACACCGTGTTCGTCAGCGGCATCGGCTGCTCGTCGCGCTTCCCTTATTATATGGAAACCTATGGCTTCCACACCATCCATGGCCGTGCGCCGGCGGTGGCGACGGGGGTGAAGCTGGCCAATCCCGAGCTCGACGTGTGGATCATCACCGGCGACGGCGATGCGCTGTCGATTGGCGGCAACCACACCATGCACCTGATCCGCCGCAATCTCGATTGCCAGGTGCTGCTGTTCAACAACGAGATCTACGGCCTGACCAAGGGGCAGTATTCGCCGACCAGCCATGTCGGCACGCGCAGCCCTTCGACGCCGTTCGGCTCGCTCGACCGGCCGCTGACGCCGTGCGCGTTCGTGCTCGGCAGCGGCGCGCGGTTCGTGGCGCGGGCGATCGACGTGAACAAGAACCTGCCGGCGGTGCTGAAAGCTGCCTATGCCCATAAGGGCACCGGGTTCGTCGAGATCTTCCAGAACTGCATCGTCTATAATGACGACGTGTTCGCGCCCTTCACCGAGAAGAAGAACGCCGCGACCGGGCAGCTCTGGGTCGAGCAGGGCAAGCCCCTGCTGTTCGAGGGCGGCACCAAGGGGCTGGCGCTCGATACCGAGCGGCTGACGTTGAAGGTGGTCGATGTCGTGGACGGCGACTGGGAAGCGGCGCATGTGATCGTGCACGACCAGACCAACCGCGCTGTCGCGCATATGCTGGTCGAGATGCCGTTCGGGGCATTCCCGATGGCGCTGGGCGTACTCTATGACGATCCGGCCCCGACCTTCGAGAGCGCGGTCGTCGCGCAGAATGCGCAGGCCAGCACGGGCAAGACGCCGAACCTGCAAAAGCTCCTGTCGCAAGGCCAGACCTGGCAGGTCGAGAAGCAGCCGCACACGATGTAGGCGGGCGGAGGCCGGCAATGACGTTCGTCGTCACGGATGCGTGCATCCGGTGCAAGTTCATGGACTGCGTCCAGGTCTGTCCCGTGGAGGCGTTCCGCGAGGGGCAGAACATGCTCGTGATCGATCCGAACGAGTGCATCGACTGCAATCTCTGCCTGCCGGAATGCCCCGCTGACGCGATCATGCCCGATATCGAAAGCGGTGCGACGGCCTGGATCGAGCTGAACAAGACTTATGCGGCGTTGTGGCCTTTGGTGTCGCGCAAGCTCAACCAGACGCCGGACGACGCCGAGGCGTTCAACGGCGTGGTGGGCAAGTTCGAGAAGTATTTCTCGGCCGAGCCCGGTAAGGGCGACTGATACCCGGCGTCAGGCGGGCTCGTCGGATAGCAGCACCAGTGACTTGCGCGCGAGGCCGGACACGGCGGCACTGATATCGTGCGCGGGCAGGTCCGGCAGGGCCTCGATCAATCCAGTGAGGGTGGAGGCGTCGCGGTCGAGCAGATTGGCCAGGACTATGCGTTCGGTGGGGCTCAGCGTCGTCGTCGCCGGGCCGTGGCGCAGTTGGGTCATGCCCTCGGGAAGGGGCAGGCGACGCCGTAGCGTCGGTCGGATCACCACGGCCGGGTCGAGCGGATCGGACAGGCCGAGGTTGAGGACCTTCAGCGACTCGCGCTGGCGATCCGCCGTCGCGAGGAAGCGGTTCAGGTCGAGATCGTCCACCGCGCGGTGGAGCGCCGCGCGCAGGTCTTCCTGCCGCGTCGCCAGCGCTTCGGGGCCGGCCAGGGTCGAGACGTCGCGGCGGAAGAGCGCGTCCTCGAGGCAGCGCCGGCCGAGCCAGCGCACCACATCGTCGCCGCGGGGAAAGGCGAGGCCGATCGTCAGATGGAGCGAATGACCGTCCTCGATCTCGGCGCGGTGGAATTCGCCGCGCGGGATATAGAGCAGGTCGCCGGGTTCGAGCATTTCGCTCCAGACCGGTTCCTCGGTATCGCCGATTTTGGTGACCGCCGGGGCGCCCTTCATCGGATAGGCGTCGCGCTGGCCGTAACCGAACCAGCGTTTCCGCCCATGGACCTGCAGCACCAGCACGTCGTGATCGTCCCAATGCGCCCCGAACGCGCTGTCCTGGCGGAAGCTGACATAGGCGTTGACGCCGACGCGGGCGCGGAGATGGCGCTCGACCATCGCGGCGATAGCGCCGATGCCGGGCACCAGCCGGTGGATGTCGTTGATCACCAGGCTGAGACCCATATCGGCCATGGATTGCAGCGAATCGGGGGCGAGTTCCTGATTGTCGAACCGGCCGGCGCGTGCGGTGAACATGCCGAGCGGCACGTCGTGCCCGTTGCGGATCGCGCGGACCTGCCCGCGCTGGAGCCGGTCGAAGGTGATCAGGGCGTTGAAGGCGGGCCATGGCAGCAGACGCGCGAAATCGGCCTGGTGAGTCGTTTGCAGGTGAAGGCGCTGCTCGCCGACCATCGCATCGGTGAGCGTGGCGAGCGGGTGCGGCGCAACCAGGCTGCGCAGGTCGGTTATCATGTCCTGGGGCCACTCCCGCTGCTGTGGTCCGTGACTAGACCAGTATCGGGCGCGTTGGGAAGCGCTTCGCCCGCGGCGCTTGCGGGTATGGCGGGCGGCGGGCATGTCGGGGGCATGTCCAGCTTTCCAACCCGGCGGCGGCGTTGACCGCGCCGACGCTTCTCTGGTTTCGCCGTGACTTGCGGCTGTCGGACCAGGCCGCGCTGATTGCCGCGGCAGATGAGGGGCCGGTGATCCCGGTCTATGTGCTCGACGACGAGACGCCGAAGCACCGGCGCATGGGGGCTGCGTCGCGATGGTGGCTGCATCACAGCCTCCAGGCGCTCGACCGGCATTTGCGCGACAAGGGATCCCGGCTGATCCTGCGGCGGGGCAATGCGGCGGTCGAACTGGCGAAGCTGGCGGAGGCGACGAAGGCAGGGCGGGTGCATTGCCTGCGGCATTACGAGCCGTGGTGGCGCAATGCCGAGCGGGCGGTGGCGAAGATGCTCGATCTGATATGCCATGACGGCAATTACCTCGCGCCGCCCGGGTCGGTCACTACCGGGGCGGGGCAGCCCTACAAAATCTACACGCCGTTCTGGCGCGCGCTGCGCGAGCATATGCCACCGCCTGTCCCCGCGCGGGTTCCGCACAGCATCTCTGTTCCCGCGCATTGGCCGGAGAGCGATCGGCTGGAAGATTGGGGTCTGTTGTCGGTGAAGCCCGATTGGGCCGGCGGCTTTCGCGTCGAATGGACGCCCGGCGAGCAGGGCGCGACGGAGCGGCTGGAGGATTTCCTGCCCAAGGCGGCCGCCTATGATGTGGATCGCAACCTGCCGTCGGACGAAGGCAGCTCGCGCCTGTCGCCGCATCTGCATTTCGGGGAGATCTCGCCGGCGACGGTCTGGCACCATGTCGAGAAGGCGCGAGGCGACACGACGATTTTCCTCAAGGAGGTTGCCTGGCGGGATTATGCGCAGAATGTGATCCTGCAATTCCCGGATTATGGATCGAGGAACGGGCGCGAGGCACTCGACCGTCTGGCCTGGCGTAGCGGCAAGGAAGCGCGCGCCGATCTGCGTGCCTGGCAGGAGGGGCGGACCGGGTATCCGATCGTCGATGCCGGCATGCGGCAGCTCTGGGCGAGCGGATGGATGCACAACCGGGTGCGGATGATCGCGGCGAGTTTCCTGATCAAGCATCTGTTGGTCGACTGGCGCGAAGGCGAGGCGTGGTTCTGGGACACGCTGGTCGATGCCGATTACGGCAACAACAGCGTCAACTGGCAATGGACCGCCGGGACGGGGATCGATTCCAACATGTTCGTGCGGATCATGGCGCCGCTGACTCAGTCCGAGAAATTCGATGCGGCCGACTATATCCGGCATTGGGTGCCGGAGCTCGCGCATCTCCCGGATGCGGCGATCCATGATCCGGATGCGGCAGGGAGTCGTCCCGAGGCCTATCCGGCGAAGATCATTGGGCACCGTGAGGCACGCGAGCGAGCGCTCGCCGCGGCGGCAAGGGCGCGGTGACGAATCGCTTTTCCCGCACTCGCTCCGGGTGCATGAGAGCCGCCTGATGAACGTTCCAGCGCCGAACAGGGGCCGTCGCTTCGGCACGCGCGCAAGACCGGCGACTGGTCGCGTCGACCGGCTGCTGGCCCCTTTTGCCGGCATGTTCCACCGCCTGCTCGACCGGATCGACCGGGGCCTCGAGGCCGGCGCGATCGAGGCATCGCTGCCCGACGGGACTGATCGCGTGCTTGGCGGGCGGGGCGAGGGGCCGGTCGCGATCGTCGAGATCAGGAGCTGGCGCGCGCTGATCCGGCTGGCGATGGGTGGATCGGCCGGGTGGTTTGTCGCCTGGTCGCGCGGCGAATGGCGCAGCCCCGATCCGGTGCCCTTGTTCGACCTGTTCATGCGCAACCGCCGCCCGCTGGGCGAGGCGGGGCGATCGCGCGGGCCGATGCGGGCAGTGCGACGGCTCTGGCACCTGCTGCGCCGCAATCATCGCAGCGGGGCGCGGCGGAACATCGAATTCCATTACGATCTGGGCAACGACTTCTACAGCCTGTGGCTCGACCCGGGCATGACCTATTCGAGCGCGCTGTTCGAGGAGCCGATTGCAGCGGCGCAATCGCTGGAGGAGGCGCAGGCGACCAAGCTTCGCGCGGTGCTCGATCGCACCGCGACAAAGCTCGGTGATGCCATCCTGGAGATCGGCTGCGGCTGGGGCTCTTTCGCCGAGGTCGCGGCGCGAGCGGGGGTGAAGGTGCATGGCATAACCCTGTCCGCCGAGCAGAAGCGCGCCGTCGAGGCGCGCATGGCGGAGGCGGGGCTGGACGGGGTCACGGTCTCGCTGACCGATTATCGCGACGTGGCGGGGCAGTATGACGCGGTCGCCAGCATCGAGATGGTCGAAGCGGTCGGCGAGGAATATTGGCCGGCCTATCTGCAGGCGGTCGCGCGGGCGCTGAAGCCGGGCGGGCGCGCCGCGATCCAGTATATCGCGATCGATGACGCGATCTTCGAGGCTTATGCCGCGAATGTCGATTTCATCCAGCGCTTCGTTTTTCCGGGCGGCATGCTGCTGTCGGAAAGCCGATTCCGTGCGATTGCCGAAGCAAATGGCCTGAGCTGGCACGACCAGCATGATTTCGGCCTTCATTATGCCGAGACGCTGAAGCGCTGGCGTAAGGCGTTCGACCTTGCTGTGGCGGCGGGAAGGCTGCCCGCCGAATTCGATCGCCATTTCGTCGATCTGTGGCGATATTATCTGATGTATTGCGAGGGCGGATTCAGAGGCGGCGGGATACATGTCGCGCAGGTCACGCTCATAAAGGGGGGATGAGATGAAGAGGCAGGTGTTGGGTGCGCTCGCGCTGGCGGGCGCCGCGATGATTCCGGCGCAGGGCTTCGGTCAGGCGCAGCCGGCCGAGGCGACTCAGCGTCAGGTCGGCGCGGAAGTGCTGTTCTGGTCGCAGGCGCAGCGCGATTCGAACTTCCCGGCGATGGAGAAGATCTTCCCGGGCAATGTCATCAAGGCCGATCCTGCGAAGGCACGCAAGCTGCCCGCGGGCAAGCCGCTCCCGATGGCAGCGGCGGATGTGGATGCCTTTATCACGTCGATGAACGTCGCGGGGCTGATCGTGCTGCAGGACGGAAAGGTGCGGCTGGAACGCTATGCGCGCGGCTTCTCCGCGGAAGGCCGCTGGACAAGCTTCTCGGTCGCCAAGTCCTTCACCTCGACCCTGGTCGGCGCGGCGATCAAGGACGGCTTCATCAAATCGCTCGACGATCCGGTGACGCGTTACATCCCCGATCTGGCTGGCAGCGGCTATGACGATGTGACCGTGGCGCAGCTGATGACGATGACCTCGGGCGTCAAATGGAACGAGGATTATACCGATCCCAAATCCGACGTGGCGCGGATGTTCCTGGAGCCGGTGCCGGCGGGCGTCGATCCCACGGTCTATTTCATGCGCAAGCTGCCGCGCGAGACCGCGCCGGGCACCAAATGGGTCTACAAGACCGGCGAGACCAATCTTATCGGCGTGCTGGTGCGCCGGGCGACGGGCAAGACGCTGGCGGCCTATGCCGAGGAGAAGATCTGGAAACCCGCCGGCATGGAACGCGACGGCTTCTGGATGAAGGACCAGACCGGGGCGGAGGTCAGCGGCTGCTGCCTGTCGGTGTCGCTGCGCGATTATGCACGGTTCGGGCAGTTCGCGCTGGAGGGCGGCAAGGGCGTGGTCGCGCCGGGCTGGTTTGCCGAAGCGACCAGGGCGCATGCCGAGGTGGCGCCGGGCGGGTTCGGCTATGGCTATCAATGGTGGACTTATCCGGGCGGCCGATATGGCGCGCAGGGGATTTTCGGGCAGATGATCACGATCGATCCCAAGTCGAAGCTGGTGATCGCGATGGTCAGCGCTGCGCCTAAGGCAAGCGAGCGGTCGCTGACGCTCGCGCGGCTGGCGTTTTTCGAGAAGCTGATGGCGGCGGCGAAGTAGTCGGGTGTCTATTCCTTCCCGGTAACGGGCGGGGAATGATGGTGAACATCATGCGCTTAGCCGCGTAGGCACGTGCCTCCCGCCGGAGCCCGTTCTTGATACCCCGCGCCACATGTGATCATCGTCGCGTTAGCCAGCGGGGGAAGCCGATGACCATTTTTCGCGCCTGGAGCGTTCTCCCCCTGTGGCAGCGCGTGCTCGCCGGGCTCGTGCTCGGCATCCTGCTCGGGGCTTTTTTTCCCGCCGCCGCGCCGTGGATATCGCTCATCGGCGAGCTGTTCTTGCGACTGATCCGGCTGCTGGTCTTGCCGGTGCTGCTAGTCGTGATCGCTGCCGGTGTCACCGAGTTAGGCGATCCCAGGCGACTGGGCACGGTCGGCGGACGCGCCATCGGCCTTTTCGCCGCGCTGATGGTGATCGGAATGGCAAATGGCATGGTCGTCGGCCTGCTGTTGCGGCCCGGCGCCAATAATCCGCTGGGCCATCATCTGCCCCCGCACGACCTCGGGGTCGCCAAGAGCCTGGCGCAACAGGCGCTCGACATCGTGCCACCCAACATCTTCGAGGCAATGGCAGCGGGCAATATGCTGGCGCTGATTCTGTTTTCCGGTCTGATCGGGGTTGGTGCCTTGCTTTCGGGTGATGCCGGCAAGCCGCTTGCCGCGTTCCTTCAATCGGCTTCGGCGGCGCTTCTCAAGGTCGTTTCGCTAGTCATGGAACTCACGCCGTTCGGCGTTTTCGCCTTGGTCGCGAATGCCGTTGCGGCGAATGGCGTCGCCGTGATCGCGAATGTCCAGTGGCTGGCGCTCGGTACGGTGCTCTGCGTGATCCTGCAGATTGTCATTGTCCATGCGACCGTCCTCGCGCTGATCGCGCGGCGATCCGTTGTCAAATTCTACGGCGGTATCGCTGAGGCGCTGACGATCGCCTTCTCCACCGCGTCATCAACCGCGACAATGCCGGTCGCGCTGCGTTGCGCCGTCGAGAATCTCGACGTCCCGCGGCCAGTCGCGTCGACCATCCTTCCGCTCGGTGCCAGCGTCGGCAAGGATGGCACCGCCGCCTATGTCGGCCTGATCAGCATCTTCAGTCTTCAGGCGCTGGGGATCGAGCCGACCGCGGCCAACCTTATGGTGATCCTGGTCGCCGGCAGCCTGGCGGCGTTCGGCACGGCCCCGGTACCGTCCGCCTCGCTGTTCATGCTCGCCGCGGTGCTTTCGACGATCGGCGTCGACAGCGCGCAGACCGCGTTGGTTGTTGGCTTCATCCTGCCGTTCGACCGTCTTCTGGATATGACGCGCACCGTCGCCAGCGCCAGCGGCAATCTGACAGTCACCGCGACAGTTGCGAAGCTCGAGCGCAAACACGAAGACCCGTCACGGCTCGACCTGGACGCTGCCTGACGAGCTCACGCTCGGTGGCTCCGTCGTATGACCCGGCGTGCTTGTCAGCTTTGAACCGACTCGGGCCTGACCGGCTGGAAAAGGGACAAGACGGGTCAGTCGATCCGCTCGAAATGGCCGTTCTCAAAATCGCCGGCGATCAGCGCCACGAGCCGGTCCGCAACCACTTCCGGCGCCTTCACCGAAGCCGGATCCTCGCCCGGATAAGCCCGCTCGCGCATCTTGGTCCGCGTCGCGCCGGGATCGACGATGGCGGTGCGGATGCTGCTGATATGCTCCATCTCGTCGCCATAGGCGCCGACCAGCGTCTCGAACGCTGCCTTGGAGGCGCCGTACAGGCCCCAATAGGCGCGGGGCGTGCGGCCGACGCTCGAGGTGATGCCGATCACCCGGGCGCGCTTCGACTTGCGCAGCATCGGGTCGAACGCCGTGATCAGCGCGGCCTGGGCGCTGACATTGAGGGTCAGGACGGTCGCCAGCTCCTTATGATCGATCGCGGGGACGGCAGCGAGGCTGCCCAGAGTTGCCGCATTCATCACCATGATGTCGAGCTGCGGCCAACGCTCGCCGATCGCGGCGCCGAGGCGGGCGATGCTGTCGGTCTCGGTCAGGTCGAGCGGGGCGATGGTCGCGCTGCCGCCGGCGTCGAAGATATCGCTCTCGACCTGTTCCAGATCCTTGGCGGTGCGCGCGGTGATGACGACATGCGCCCCGGCCGCGGCCAGGGCCTTGGCAGTCGCGGCGCCGATGCCGCGGCTGGCGCCGGTCACGAGGGCGATCTGGTTGGCGAGGGGGAGGTCAGTCACAATAAATTCCGTTCGCCCTGAGCTTGTCGAAGGGCCGCTCTTCTATCGCGCGCCGTGGGAAAGGAAAGAACGGTGCTTCGACAAGTTCAGCACGAACGGAAATTTATATGACCCGTTCCGCCAGAAGCGCGAACTGGTCGACCGAGGCGACTTCGTCCTGGTCGGTCAGGGTCGTCGGATAATCCCCGGTGAAGCAGGCGTCGCAATGGCTCGGCCGGATATCGGCGCGGCGCGGCTGGCCGAGCGCCTTGTACAGGCCGTCGATCGAAACGAACGCCAGGCTGTCGGCCTGGATATAGGTGTTCATTTCCTCGATATTCTTGGTCGCCGCGAGCAGCTTGGCACGTTCCGGGGTATCGACGCCGTAGAAGCAGCTGTGCCGCGTTGGCGGGCTGGCGATGCGCATATGCACTTCGGCCGCGCCGGCTTCGCGCATCATCTGAACGATCTTCAGGCTGGTGGTGCCGCGCACGATCGAATCGTCGATCAGCACGATCTTCTTGCCCTTGATCAGCGCGCGATTGGCATTGTGCTTCAGCTTCACGCCGAGATGGCGGACCTTGTCGCCCGGCTGGATGAAGGTGCGGCCGACATAATGCGAGCGGATGATGCCGAGTTCGAACGGAATGCCGGACTGCTGGGCATAGCCGAGCGCCGCGGGCGTGCCCGAATCGGGCACCGGGATGACGATGTCAGCATCGACCGGGCTCTCGATCGCGAGCTGGGCGCCGATTTCCTTGCGCACGGTATAGACGCTGCGGTCCTCCGAGATCGAATCGGGCCGCGAGAAATAGACATATTCGAAGATGCACGGCCGTGCCGAGGCCGGCGGGAAGGGGCGGTGCGAGCTGATCTCCGTCCCGCGCACGATTACCAGCTCGCCGGGTTCGATCGAGCGGACGAACTCGGCGCCGACCACGTCGAGCGCCACCGTCTCCGAGGCGAAGATCACCGCGCCGTCGAGCGTGCCCATCACCAGCGGGCGGATGCCGAGCGGATCGCGGCAGGCGATCATGCCCTCCGGCGTCATCACGATCAGCGAATAGGCGCCCTCGACTCGCTTCAGCGCGTCGATGAACTTGTCGACGAAGGTGCGATAGCTGGAGGTCGCGACGAGATGGATGATCGTCTCGGTATCCGAGGTCGACTGGAAGATCGACCCGCGCTGGACGAGATCGCGGCGCAGGCGCATCGCATTGGAGATATTGCCGTTATGCGCGATGGCGAAGCCGCCCGAGGCGAGATCGGCGTAGAGCGGCTGCACGTTGCGCAGCGCCGTCTCGCCGGTCGTCGAATAGCGGACATGGCCGCAGGCAACGGTGCCGCGCAGGGCGCCGATGATGTCGTCGCGGTCGAAATTGCCGGCGACATGGCCCATCGCGCGGTGGGTGTGGAACTCGGCACCGTCGAAGCTGGTGATGCCGGCCGCCTCCTGGCCGCGGTGCTGCAGCGCGTGCAGGCCGAGCGCAACCAGCGCCGCGGCGCCGTCGCTGCCGGATACGCCGAAAATGCCGCACTCTTCGCGCAGCTTGTCGTCATCAAATGGATTCGTAGTAAGCATGGCGCCCTTCGGGGGGAGTAGCGTCGCCCGCCATATAGGGGCGGCTTTCGGCTTTGTCGCGCTTTTGTAACAAGGATTAATCGCCACCCGTCGCATTGGCGGTTTTGCGTGCGTCGCGCTAAGTGCTCGCCATGCCCGATTCCCGCGATACCGGCCTTGTGCTCGACCCGAAATTTGACGCCACCGGCCTCATTACCGCCGTGGCGACTGACCGCACCACGGGCGAGGTGCTGATGCTCGCGCACATGAATGCGGAGGCGCTGGCGGCCACCGTCGCGACGCGGGAGGCCCATTTCTGGTCGCGCAGCCGCGGGCGGCTCTGGAAGAAGGGCGAGTCCTCGGGCCATGTTCTGCGAGTCGCCGATATCAGGATCGATTGCGATCAGGATGCGGTGTGGCTGATCGTCGATGCCGCTGGCCCGGCCTGTCACACGGGCGAGCGCAGCTGCTTCTACCGCCGGATCGATGGCGACCGACTCGCGCCGGTTGAATGAGACTCGGGCTGTCGCTGGTATTGATGCTGTTCGTCACCGGCTGCCGGGGCGATGAGCAGAAGGCCGCCAGCAATGCCGTTGCGGCGACGGGCCTCGAGGCCGCCGCGATCGAGGCGGGGGTCATTCCCGACCCCGACAATACCGACATCAGCGGCCTCTACGCACATGATACCGATCGAGTCTGCATCGTGCCCGGCGCCACTGGCTTCCGGATCGGCGTGTTTGTCGACTATGGCGACAAGATGAATTGCGGTGGCGCGGGCACCGTCACCCGGACGGGAGAGAAGCTCCATCTCGCATTCGACGGGGCAAAAGGGTGCGGATTCGATGCGCAATTCGATGGAGACAGGATCCAGTTTCCGGGCACCTTGCCCAGTGCCTGCCAGAAGCTTTGCACACAGCGGGCGTCGATGGCGGGGCTCGACGTGACTCAGTTGAGCGAGTCGGTGTCAGAGGCCTCGACCTTGCGCGACGGCAAGGGCAAACTGCTCTGCGGCAGCGGTGGATGAGCTTGACGTTCACGTAAACGGCATCTAGCTTTCGGGTCATGTCCACAGTCGCCGCCTATGCCGCGATCGAGCGCCACCCCGATCGCGATCACTTCTCGATCTCCGACCTGTCAGCCGAGTTCGGCGTGACCGCACGGGCGCTTCGATTCTATGAGGACGAGGGACTGATCGCGCCCGAACGGCGCGGCACCGCCCGCATCTATTCGCAGCGCGACCGCGCGCGGCTCGCCTGGATCCTGCGCGGCAAGCGCGTCGGCTTCAGCCTCGCCGAGATACGCGAGATGATCGACCTTTACGATATCGGCGATGGCCGTCAGGTGCAGCGCGCCGTCACGATCGATCGCTGTCGCGAGCGCGTGTCGCTGCTGACGTCACAGAAGCAGGATATCGATGCCGCGATCGACGAACTCAACGACTTCATCACCCTGCTCGAAACGCACGGCGCACAAGGCCGCCTGAAGGACTGATATCATGCCGCAATATACCCCGCCCGTCCGCGACACGCGCTTTATCCTGGAGCATGTGGTCGGCCTCGATCGCTATGCGAACCTGCCCGGCTTCGCCAACGCCACCCCCGATGTGGTCGACGCGGTGCTCGACGAGGGCGGCAAGTTCGTCGCCGAAATACTGTTCCCGCTCAACCAGTCGGGCGACCTCGAGGGCTGCACGCGACACGAGGATGGCTCGGTTTCGACGCCCAAGGGCTTCAAGGAAGCTTATGACAAGTTCGTCGAATCGGGTTGGGGCACTCTGTCGGCGCCAGCCGAGTTCGGCGGACAGGAGATGCCGCACGTCGTCTCGACCGCGTTCCAGGAATATATGATCTCCGCGAACATGGCGTTCGCCATGTATCCGGGCCTGACTCACGGCGCGATCGCCGCGCTGCTGGTCAAGGGCACCGACGAGCAGAAAGTGAAATACGTCCCCCATATGGTCTCGGGCAAATGGGGCGGGACGATGAATCTGACCGAGCCGCAATGCGGCACCGATCTCGGCTTGATCCGTACCCGTGCCGAGCCGCAGGCCGACGGCTCCTATACGATCACCGGCACCAAGATCTTCATCTCGTCGGGCGAGCATGACCTGACCGAGAACATCATCCACCTCGTCCTGGCCAAGACCCCGGGTGCGCCGGAAAGCTCCAAGGGCATCTCGCTGTTCGTGGTGCCGAAGTTCATGGTCAATGACGACGGATCGCTCGGTGCGCGCAACGCGGTGTCGTGCGGCTCGATCGAACACAAGATGGGCATCCACGCCAATTCGACCTGCGTGATGAACTATGACGGCGCGACCGGCTGGCTGGTCGGCGAGGAGATGAAGGGCCTCGCCGCGATGTTCATCATGATGAACGCCGCCCGCCTCGGCGTCGGCCTCCAGGGTCTCGGCGTGGCGGAGACGGCGTATCAGAATGCCGTGCAGTATGCGCATGACCGCCGCCAGGGCCGGTCGCTGACCGGCGCCAAGGAGCCGCAGGAAAAGGCCGATCCGCTGTTCGTGCATCCGGACATCCGTCGCATGCTGATGGATGCCAAGGCGCTGACCGAGGGTCTGCGCGCCCTGTGCCTCTGGGGTGCGCTCCAGGTCGATCTCGAGCATGCCGCGGGAAGCGAGGAGGAGCGTCAGCTCGCCGAGGATCTGGTCGGCCTGCTCACCCCGGTGATCAAGGGGTATGGCACCGACAAGGGCTATGAGATCGCGACCAACGCGCAGCAGGTCTATGGCGGCCATGGCTACATCGCCGAATGGGGCATGGAGCAATATGTCCGCGATGCCCGCATCTCGATGATCTATGAAGGCACCAACGGCATCCAGGCGATGGACCTGGTCGGCCGCAAGCTCGCCATGAACGGCGGCCGGGCGGTGCAAGCCTTCTTCAAGGTCGTCGGCGAGGACGTCGCGGCCGGCAAGGCCGATCCGGCCACCGCCGATTTCGCCGCGCGCCTCGAAAAGGCCAATGGCGAATTGCAGCAGGCGACCCTGTGGTTCCTCCAGAACGGCATGCAGAACCCCGACAATGTCGGCGCGGGCGCGCAGCCCTATCTGCATCTGATGGGCATCGTCGCAGTCGGCCTGATGTGGCTGCGCATGGCCACTGCTGCCGCGAAACTGAAGGCGGCGGGCGAGGGTGATGCCGCCTTCCTCGACGCCAAGCTGGTGACCGCGCGCTATTTCGCCGAGCGGATCATGCCGGACGCGGGCGCGCTGCGCCGCAAGATCGAGGGCGGGGCGGAAGCGCTAATGACGCTGCCGCCGGAGATGTTCGTCGCGGCCTGAGTTCGATAGTCGTAGTTGCTAGCCAATTCCGTCATGCCGGAATTGTTCCGGCATCCATCGCGCGACAGGGACCGAAGCGTGTCGTACGCGGCGCGATGGACCCCGGAACAAGTCCGGGGTGACGTTGGATGATGGGATCGCTCCCTAACGCACCGGCGGTTGTGTTGCTGGCACTTGCGGTGCAGCGACAGGCCTGGCCGGTGACGGGGTCTCCGCTTTGCGCCGCACGCCCGACAGCTCCGGTACCGGCTTGATCGTCGTCGTCACCGGCGGCGGCGCGACCTTCGTGGTGCCAGACAGACTCTCCAGCTTGAAATTGTCGACCTGGCGCGCAACCGGCACCAATACCTGCAGCTTCATGCATTGGCTGAAATCGGCGCGCTTGAACTCGGTGCAGTTCCACAGCGCCTTGTCGTAGTTGCGGCTCTTGTCGCGCAGATAGCTGAACGACATCGCCGCGATCTGGGTCGGCTGAAGCGGTAGCGCACCTGGCGTCTTGGCCTTGCTGGTCCAGCCCATGACCTTGCAATAGGGACGGTCGCCGCACGTACGCGCCGCCAGCAAGGCAAAGGCGTCGGCTGGCATGCGCGGGTCGAGCGTCAGCAGGAAACTGTTGGTGTCGGTCGTCAGCGCGGGCGGCAGCGCCGCACCCGCTGCGGCGGCCTCGACGGTCGCGGCGGTGGCGTCGACCAGCGCGGCGCCTGTCTTGTGCGCATCGGAATAGAGCGCGAGCTGGGCGATGACCGGTTCGTCGGACGAGACGTGCCGGTTGAACGCGGGCGGGGTGCCCCACCAGCCGGTCCAGCGAAAGAACAGGTGAGTCTCGACCCGGGCGATCTTGTCGAGGCTGGACTGCCAATAGGGTACGACCCAGTCGGTATGGTAATGAGTCGCATAGCCGACGGGCTTGTAGACCGCGCCGTTCAGCGCGAGCGTGGCGGTTTCCCGCGCGCGCACCCAGGCGGCGTCGGACCAGCGGTGCCGCACCAGCGCGCCATCGCAGGTGAAGGTGAACTGGCACCCGGTCACGCGTTCGGACCCCTGGAACACTACGCCGCAGATCGTCTTGGGGAAGGCAGGATGGCGCGCCCGGTTGATCACGACCTGTGCCACCGAGCGCTGGCCCAGCGTATCGTCGCCGGCCTCGTAGAGCACGCCGGCGGCCATGCAGTCGATCGCCCGGGCGCGCTGCTCGTCGGTGCCGACGAATTTGAAGGGCCGGGCCGCGGGATTGGGGCCGGTCGAGAAGGGGACCGAGGCGTTGAAGGCGCGGGCGTCGTCCGGGTCCAGATTCTGGAACGCGACCGGCTCGACCGGCGGCAATTCCGCCTTCGGCACCACGCGTTGCGGCAGGCGCTTGACCACATGGTGCGGCACGACCGGCGGCGCATTGCGGACGATGAGCGCCGGAGCCGCGATCGCGATGACCGCGACCAGCGACAGCAGGAGGTTCAGGCCGGGACCGGGATTGCCCGGCGGGGCGGAGGGCTGGGGCATGGGCGAAGGGGTTTCAGCGATGAAGGGAGCGACGCGAAAGGGGGGCAAGAGCGGCTCCTGGCGACGACAAGCAGGGGCCTTTAGCCCAGAACGCTTCGGATACGAAATGGTTCGCGGCCCAAGGCGAACGCGGCGCGGTGGGACGCTGCGCCCGAGCCGCGACGCTCGACGACATTCCCGAGCATTGCCCCGCCTGCCCCGACCAGTGAAATATGGTCGAGGCCGGCTGTGCGCGCGAGATCAGCTTTCCGGCAGGAAGTCCGGCACGGACAGGTAGCGCTCGCCGGTGTCGTAATTGAAGCCGAGCACCCGGACGCCGTCGGGCAGATCGGGCAGCTTCTGCAGGATCGCGGCCAGGGTCGCGCCCGAGCTGATGCCGACCAACATGCCTTCCTCGCGGGCGGCGCGGCGCGCCATGTCCTTGGCGACGGCCGCATCGACCTTGATCGCGCCGTCGATCGCCTGGGTATGAAGATTGGCGGGCACGAAACCGGCGCCAATGCCCTGGATCGGGTGCGGCCCAGGCTGGCCGCCCGAGATGACGGGCGACGCCTCGGGCTCGACCGCATAGACCTTGAGGTGCGGCCATTCCTTCTTCAACGTCTCGGCGACGCCGGTGATGTGGCCGCCGGTGCCGACGCCGGTGATGATCACGTCGATCGGCGAATCGCGGAAATCATTGAGGATTTCCTGCGCGGTGGTGCGCACATGCACGTCGATATTGGCGGGATTCTCGAACTGTTGCGGCATCCAGCTGTCAGGCGTCTGCGACACGAGCTCGAGCGCGCGCTCGATCGCGCCCTTCATGCCCTTTTCGCGCGGGGTGAGATCGAAGGTCGCGCCATAAGCGAGCATCAGGCGGCGGCGTTCGAGCGACATGCTCTCGGGCATGACGAGGACCAGCTTGTAGCCCTTCACCGCGGCGACCATCGCCAGGCCGACGCCGGTATTGCCGCTGGTCGGCTCGATGATCGTGCCGCCGGGCTTGAGATCGCCCGACTTCTCCGCCGCCTCGATCATGCTGAGCGCGATGCGGTCCTTGATCGAGCCGCCAGGATTGGAGCGCTCGGACTTGATCCATACCTCGGCGCCGGGGAACAGCTTCTGCACGCGGATGTGCGGGGTGTTGCCGATTGTGTCGAGGATCGTGTTGGCTTTCATCGTGCGGCCTCCATCTCAATATCTGCGGCGTCCTGGGGCGTCGCGGGTGGGTCGAATGTACGGGCGTTGCGGATGCTCGGGAAGAGCCAGGTCCACAGGATGGTCACGACAATCGCGCCGCCGCCACCCACCAGCACCGCCCCGACCGGCCCGAGCGCCGATGCGAGGAAGCCGGATTCGGCCTCGCCCAACTCATTGGACGCGGAAATGGTCAGCTGCGAGACAGCGCCGACCCGGCCGCGCTTGTCGTCGGGTGTGTGGAGCTGAATCAGCGACTGGCGGATATAGACCGAGAACATGTCGGCTGCGCCGGCGACGGACAGGGCGATGAGGCTGAGCAGCATCGATGTCGACAGGCCGAATATCACGGTGGCGGAACCATAGACCAGCACGGCGCCGAGCATCTTCGGCCCGACATTGGTCTTCAAGGGCCGGAAGGAGAAGAACAAGGCGGTCAGCGATGCGCCGACTGCCGGCGCGGCGGCGAGGGCGCTCAGGCCCTGCGGCCCGACTTTCAGGATATCATGGGCATAGATCGGCAGCAGAGCGCTCGTGCCGGCGAGGAACACGGCGAACAGATCGAGCGTGATCGTGCCCAGGATCATCTTGTTCTGCCAGACATAGGCGAGTCCGTCAGCGATCTGCTTCAGCGGGTGCGCGGTGCTGACGGCGATGGTGCGCGCGACCGGACCGATCGCCAGCAGGCAGATCAGCGCGCCGCTGAACAGCGCGGTCGCCAGGAAATAGGCGGCGGACGGCGCGAGTGAATAGGCGAAGCCGCCGATCGCCGGCCCGATGATCGTGCCGACCTGCCACGAGATCGAGCTCAGCGCGATCGCGGTCGGCAGCACTTCGCGCGGCACGAGATTCGGCGCGAGGGCAGAGAAGGCGGGGCCGGCAAAAGCGCGACCGATGCCGAGCAGCACCGCGACCGAGAACAGCACGGGAAGCGACATCCAGCCTTCATAGGTCGCCATGGCGAGGATGAAGGCGCAGAGAATCTGCAGCGCGACGGTTACGCGCGTGATCCAGCGCCGGTCGAAACGATCCGCCACCCAGCCCGTGACCGGAGTCGACAGGAACAGCGGCACGAACTGCAACAGGCCGATAAGCCCGAGCTGAGCCGCGGCGCCGGCGGGCGACATGGTCTCGCGCGCGATGGTGTAGGTCTGCCAGCCGATCACGATGATCATGCCGTTCTGCGCAAGCGTCATGCAGAAGCGGGCGGCCCAATAGGCGCGGAAGTTGGCGATGCGGAACGGGTGAGGAGGCGAATCCATTGCGCCGGCTTTAGGCGCGCGATCCTTGAGGGGGCAATCTCCGATTGCTTTGGTAGGTGAAACTTCTGTTGTGCTCAGACGATTGATGTCCGAGAGGAAACGGGCCTATAGGCTCGCCGTCCTCCCCTACGGAAACGAGGTTTCCCTCACGTGGCCAAAGCCCCTGCTGCTCGGAAAGCCGAGCCCCTGACGCCCAATCGCGAGCGTCCCGACGAACCCAAGCCCTACAAGGCGTCCAAGGAAGAACTGCTCGATTTCTACAAGCAGATGCTGCTCATCCGCCGCTTCGAGGAGAAGGCGGGGCAGCTCTATGGCCTCGGCCTGATCGGCGGCTTCTGCCATCTCTATATCGGGCAGGAAGCCGTCGCGGTCGGCCTGCAATCGGCGCTGACCGACAAGGACAGCGTGATCACCGGTTATCGCGACCATGGTCATATGCTGTTGTGCGGGATCCCGCCGCAGGACGTGATGGCCGAGCTGACGGGGCGCCAGGCCGGCATCTCGAAGGGCAAGGGCGGCTCGATGCACATGTTCAGCGTCGAGCATAAATTCTATGGCGGCCACGGCATCGTCGGCGCGCAGGTCTCGCTCGGCACCGGGCTTGGCTTCAGCCATAAATACAAGGGCGATGGTGGCGTGTGCCTCGCCTATTTCGGCGACGGCGCCTCGAATCAGGGCCAGGTGTACGAGAGCTTCAACATGGCCGAGCTGTGGAAGCTGCCGGTCATCTACGTCATCGAGAACAACCAGTACGCCATGGGCACGAGCGTCAACCGCTCCTCGTCCGAGGACCAGCTCTATCGCCGCGGTGAGAGCTTCCGTATCCCCGGCATCCAGGTCGACGGCATGGACGTGCTGGCGTGCCGCGGCGCGGCCGAAGAGGCTTTGGCCTGGGTCCGCGCGGGCAAGGGCCCGATCATCCTCGAGATGAAGACCTATCGCTATCGCGGGCATTCGATGTCCGACCCGGCAAAGTATCGCAGCCGCGAGGAGGTGCAGGCCGTTCGCGACAAGTCCGACCCGATCGAGCATGTGAAGAAGCTGCTCGAGGAGCTCGGCGCGAAGGAAGACGAGTTCAAGAAGGTCGATCAGGAGATCCGCAAGGTCGTGAACGAAGCCGCCGATTTCGCCGAACAGACGCCTGAACCGGAGCCAGCCGAGCTCTACACCGACGTGCTGGTGGAGAAATACTGATGGCGATCGAGATCAAGATGCCGGCGCTGTCCCCGACGATGGAGGAAGGCACGCTCGCCAAATGGCTCGTCAAGGAAGGCGACATGGTCAAGTCCGGCGACATCATGGCCGAGATCGAGACCGACAAGGCGACGATGGAGTTTGAAGCCGTCGACGAAGGCACGATCGGCAAGATCCTCGTCGCCGAGGGTACCGATAACGTGAAGGTCGGTACCGTCATCGCGACGCTGAACGTCGAGGGTGAAGAGGCGGCGCCTGCTGCTCCCGCGCCGGCCAAGGCCGCCGAGGCCCCGGCACCGGCGGCACCCGCAGCCGCGCCTGCCGCTTCCGACGGAGAGGAAGACGGCGCGGCGACGCCCGAGCCGCTCGAGATCAAGACCAGCACGCCCGAGCCCGAAGTGCCCGCAGGTACCGAGCTGGTGAAGATCACGCTGCGCGAAGCGCTGCGCGATGCGATGGCCGAGGAGATGCGCAAGGACGACCGCGTCTTCGTGATGGGCGAGGAAGTCGCGCAATATCAGGGTGCCTACAAGGTCACCCAGGGGCTGCTCGACGAGTTCGGCGACAAGCGCGTGATCGACACGCCGATCACCGAATATGGTTTTGCCGGGGTCGGCACGGGCGCCGCGATGGGCGGGCTTCGCCCGATCGTCGAGTTCATGACCTTCAACTTCGCGATGCAGGCGATCGACCACATCATCAACTCGGCCGCGAAGACCAATTACATGTCGGGCGGCCAGATGCGCTGCCCGATCGTGTTCCGTGGTCCCAACGGCGCGGCGAGCCGCGTGGGTGCGCAGCATTCGCAGAATTATGGTCCCTGGTATGCCAGCGTGCCGGGCCTGATCGTGATCGCGCCCTATGACGCGGCCGATGCCAAGGGGCTGCTCAAGGCAGCGATCCGCAGCGAGGATCCAGTCGTGTTCCTCGAGAACGAACTGCTTTACGGGCGCACGTTCGAGGTGCCGGCGCTTGACGATTACGTCCTGCCGATCGGCAAGGCGCGGGTCATGCGCGAGGGCAAGGACGTCACCATCGTCAGCTATTCGATCGGTGTCGGGCTGTCGCTCGACGCGGCCGAGGCACTCGCGGCTGAAGGCATCGAGGCCGAAGTGATCGACCTGCGCACCTTGCGTCCGCTCGACAAGGAAGCGGTGCTCAAGAGCCTCAAAAAGACCAACCGCATGGTGGTGGTCGAAGAGGGCTGGGCGACCTGCTCGATCAGCTCGGAGATCGTCGCGATCGCGATGGAAGAGGGCTTTGACGACCTCGACGCGCCGGTGCTGCGCGTCACCAACGAGGACGTGCCGCTCCCCTACGCCGCCAATCTCGAAAAGCTGGCGCTGATCAACGCCGACAAGATCGTCGCGGCGGTGAAGAAGGTCACCTATCGCGGTTGACCCATGACGGAGGCGAGGTCGGTACCTCGCCTCCCGGTCACTCGGTGACCACCGTTCCCTGTTACTGAACCAGTCGCGCTGACTGGAGGACCGTGGAGAACAGCTGCTGGAGGGCAGTGGTGATGTTCTCGTTTGCCGTCACCGTCTGGACCAGCGGCGAGCCGTTGGTGCCGGGCGACGCGCAGCTCTGCAGCGCGGTGACGACCCGATCGGAGGTCCCCGCATTCCCTGCCGGATAGGGCGAAGGGGGAGCCGGCAGAAACGGCGCGATGTTCGTCTGCGACCAGCTGTCGCCGGCGAGTGATTCCGGCAGATATTGCGTGTAGAGGATGGCGATCTTGATGCCCTTGGCCTTGATGGCGGTGCATTGAGTCAGGTCGGCCGTCCGCATCGGCCCGAAATAGCGACCGCCCCCATCCGGCTGGTCCAGCATGCCGTCAGTGATGATGAACAGCACCTTTTGCGGCGTGGCGCCGGGAGCGCCGGTCCCGGCATTGGGGATCGTGTCTTTCATCTTGGTGAGCATATTGGTCACTTCGGTGGACCGGTCGTCGTTGCTGGTGCCGTTGGTGGGCTGGGAATTCTTCCACCAATAATCGTCGACCGGGAACAGGGAGGCTGCCGAAAAGCCGCTGCCGTAGGACGCGACATCGGTCAGCGTATTGAGCGTCTTGACGGGCGAAGAGCCGCCGGATCGCGTCCAGTCGAAGGAAAACATCTGCGCCTGGTAGGTGACATGATATTGCGAGGCCTGGTTGGCAGCGAAGGGAATCAGCTGCGACGCGGCCGAAACGACCTCGTCCTTGCGCAGGACGATGCTTGCAGGGGTGCCGTAGATCTGCCCGTAATTGTGGGTCAGCCAATATCCGTCGGCCCAGTAGCCGGTGTCATAGACGGTATTGGTCGTGGTGGCGTTGCCCGTGGTCGTGGTGGTGGTCGAGGTGCCGCCACTGGCAGGGGTGGTCACGACTGTCGTGGTCGGCGTCGACGTCACCTTCTTGTAAACGGTCGCGGGACCGGTGGTGCTGTCGGTGACCGTATAGGTAGTGACCGCGACGGTGGTCACGGTCGTGTCGATGTTCTTCTTGGTGGTTCCGGTTCCGGACGTCGTCCTGGTCGGTCCCGACACCGATGTCGAGGAGGAAGTCATGAGATTGCCGGCGCTGTCATAGACCTGGTTGGCCGTCGAATTCCACCGATAATAGACATTCTGCGTCGATGAGCCGGAGGTATAATAGCCCAACGACAGCAATATATGGCGGGATTGCGTATCCCTGATGTAGATGTTGTCGCTTTTCGGCATTTGCGCATGACATGCAAAGGCGCAGCCGTCCGGCTTCTGGGATATTTTGGTCGCCGCGATGATCTTGCTGATCCCATCGGAGGTCGCGGGCAGCAGCATCGAGGGTGAATTGTCCATTGCCAGGTAGAAATCGACATTGGGCGGCTGAGCGGCGCTTGCCGTTGAGGTTCCCCTTATCGTCAGCGTGTGGGCCCCAAGAATCCCACCGAACACGTTGATCGACTCAGCCGTGTAGCTGACGGTAGCCTTTCGAAGGTAGCCCAGCGCGCCGCTACTCCCGGAGGTGCCGTCGACCACCACGGGCGTTACCACCAGATTCTCGTAACCGGTCAGCAGGCCGGCTTGCGCGTCGAACATGTGCCTTGCCGCGTCGGTCGACGTGCTGTTCGGCTGGAGGATCATCGCGGGCCCGACAGCCGCCAGCGCGGCAGCGTCGGCGGCGGCGTTCAGGTGAGTCTGCAGACTCATGGCGCGAGAATAATCCAGGCCGAAACCCAGCGCGAAGGTCACCGGGATGATCGCGAAGCCGGTTATCATCATGACCCCGCCTTTCCGATCGGCCTTCAGCCGAGCGAAAAGTCCGGCCAATAGGGCCGAAGGCCTGAAGGAGAGGCGTTTCTTCATCATGTCAGCACCTAGTAAAGGCGAGGGACCATATAGATGGTGTGAGTCAGTGCCGTGGGTTCGATGGCGACAAAGCCGACCACCGGCGTGAAATTGTAGGTAATCTTGCCCATGAACAGCCAACCCCCGGCCGTGCCGACCTGAGTCTTCGTGCTGGTGCCGGGAGCAAGATTGCCACATATGTTCGAGCCGTCGGGCGATGCCGGCACCATCGTGGAAGTGATCATGTCGCTCGGGATGGAGATGATGTTGTTGGCCGACTGCGCCGCATTCGTCGGCAGCGTGCCCGCTATGTGGCCCGAGGTGGTGGGCGTGACGACGCTGCCATTGGCGTTCTGCGTCTGGGCCTGAGTCCAGACGACATAGGCATGGGTGGCGTCGCAGACCCTGATCAACGAAATCTGCTCGGTCGCGTTATTGAGCTTGTAGGGCGCCAGGACGACCGCGCTGGCGCTGAGATAGGACCTCGCACTGGCGCCCAGCGGGTCGTTATAGATGATCGCGGGGGACATGGCCCGGCTGGTGAGGTCGACCAGCGACCGGGTCGCGACGGTCACCTTGCGACTGCAGGAGAGCATGTCCGACAAACAGCATCCGCCCGTGTACATGAGCAGGAGCACGGGCACGCAGAACGCGAATTCCACGATCACCGCGCCGCGCGAATCCCGGGCGAAGCGCTTCAGCACGAAGTCTGCGACGCGCTGCATGAATAGTCCTCCGTCGTGAACACCGACGTCGCCACAAGCTTGTGATTGGCATTGGGCTCATCGATCAGGTTCAGACCGAGCGGCCCTTTTCCCGTTGGCCACAGATAGATCAGCTGCAGGACGACGATGCGGTTCTTGCCCTGGCCGTTCGACTGGTAATTGTAGCCGGTGCCGGTCGAGGTCAGCACGCCATTGCTGTTATAGGTGAATGTCGGTGAAGCGGTGCTGGCGATATTATAGGCATTTGCGGTGGTAACGTTGACCGTAAGTCGGGAGCAGGAGAGCGTCGGGGGCAGTAGCGGGCGAATGGTGATGGCCTGGCCATTGGAGCCGGTGCCGGACACGCCGTTGCAGATGGCATTCTTGAAGTCGCTCGCCGACATGCCGACATGGCCGTTGGCCAGCTGCACCGTCTGAGCCGAGCCGGTCAGCAGCAGGCGTCCCGCGCTCTCGGCCGCCGTTTCCAGCATCTGTTGCGCGAGGTAGATGTGCATCGTGTACAAGACCGCGAGCAGCAGCGCGATAAAGGCCGGCCCGACGATGGCGAACTCCAGGACGGCCATGCCCTCCTGGTTTTTCCACAGATTCGTGCGGAATCGGTGCCCCGGGCTACGTACACGAATGATACTGCGCAAAATCGCCACGCATGGCCTCCTTGAGTCCCTTCTCCGGGAACGACGTTCAGATTTCGTAAACGGCCCGTAACGCCGGGCGGCTGGGGCGTTGCAGCGGTATCCCAGTGATGTACATCCGGCGCATGAAACAGAGCGTCATCGCCAGCATCTTCGGCTTTTTGCGCGGTATTTGCGCGGCATGAGTGCGGACGGCCCGATGCGCGACCCGGAACTGCGGCTCGCCCTGCTTTATGCGCCGCGTGCCGCGTTGCCCGCGCTGGAGGCGTTGTTCGCGCTCGATTCGAGCCTTGCCCAGATCCTGCGCACGACCCGCGAACCGATGGTCGGGCAGATGCGGCTGACCTGGTGGCATGAGGCGCTGACCCGCCTCGACACCGCGCCGCCACCGGCCGAGCCGGTGCTGCAGGCGCTGGCGCTGCATGTCGTGCCCAATGGCGTCTCGGGCGCCCGGCTGGCCTGGATGATCGAGGGCTGGGAGGAACTGCTCGAGCCGGAACTGGATGACGACGCAATCGCCCGCCACGTCGCGCGGCGCGGCGGCAAGCTGTTCGAGATGGCCGGGCTGCTGCTCGACGCGGCGGAGACCGATCCGCTGGTCGCGGCGGGCGAGGGGTGGGCACTGGCCGATCTCGCGCGGCATCTGAGCGACCGGCCCACCGCCGATCATGTCCTGGCGCGCGCCGCTGCGCCGCTGACCCAGGCGACTCGCCGGAATTGGAGCCGGCAGGCGAGGCCGCTTGGTGCGCTGGCGCACATCGCGCGTCTCAACCTCGACATCCCGTTCGATCAGCCGATACCGACGGGCGCTCCCCGGCGCGTGGCGCGCTTGCTGCTCCACCGATTGACCGGCCGCTAGAAGACGATAGCTTTCCAACACGGATCGGGAGGAGAGTGGGGATGTGGCGTTATGTCGCGGGCGCCGGGTCGGCGCTGCTGCTGGTAACCGCAGGGATCATGCTGTCGACCGGCAAGGCCCGCCCGCCATCGCCGCTGGCGGCGGCACCTGTCGCGGCGGCCGCGCAGGACGGTCCGCTTCCCGCCGGCGTGCCCGAGGCGAGCGAACGCACGCGCGAGCAGAAGCGATTCGACCGCTACGACAAGGACCGCAACGCGCAGGTGACGCGCGAGGAATATCTCGCACAGCGCCGCAAGGCCTATGCGAAGCTCGACGCCAATCATGACGGCCAGCTGTCGTTCGACGAATGGGCGGTGAAGACGACGACCAAGTTCGCGGAGGCCGACAAGGACAAATCGGGCGCGATGACTCCGGTCGAGTTCGCGACCACGGCGCCGAAACGCACCGTCAAACGGCAGCCCAATTGTCCGCCGGCTCAGGCGCCGCGCGAGGACGAGGAGACCTGAAAGGTCGAATCCTGCCGTGATCCCGGACCTTGTTCGGTGATTGTCCCCCTTTAGCCAGGTACGCGATATTGCTGAAAGTCTCCTTGTGCTCCCGCGAAGGCGGGAGCGCAGACTGGGTCAGTGTCGGGCCGGATCGTCCCCCGGACGATCCTTGCCCCCTGCGGGGCAGGGGCGACCCGACACTCCTTCGCGGGGACACAATAAACAAGTCCGACATGACGATGAAGCAAGCGACGTCGACGCGCTTGTGCTGCCACGATCCCATCGGCCATTGAATCGATGGTGACGATCAGGCCGCGATCCATCCCTCGAATGCCGCCCGCGCGCGATCGGTATACATCTTCTTGCGGTCCGCTTTCTTCGTGCGGCCGGGGATGGGCGGCATCAGGCCGAAATTGACGTTCATCGGCTGATAGGTCTCGGCGACCGCCGCGCCGGTGATGTGGTGGAGCAGCGCTCCGAACGCCGTCTCGACCGGCGGCGGGGTGAGCGCCTGCCCGCCCAGCTCGGCCGCGGCGAAACGGCCGGCGAGCAGGCCGATCGCGGCGCTCTCGATATAGCCCTCGCAGCCGGTGATCTGGCCGGCGAAACGGATATTGGGCTTGTTCTTCAGCCGCAATGTCGGGTCGAGCAGCTCGGGCGAGCGGATGAAGGTGTTGCGGTGAAGACCGCCCAATCGCGCGAACTCGGCATTCTCGAGGCCCGGGATGGTGCGGAACAGGCTGACCTGCTCGGCATGCTTCAGCTTGGTCTGGAAGCCGACGATGTTCCACAAGCTGCCCTGGGCATTGTCCTGGCGGAGCTGGACCACGGCATGCGGCCAGCGCCCGGTGCGCGGATCGTCGAGGCCGACCGGCTTCATCGGACCGAAACGCAAGGTATCGAAGCCGCGCTCCGCCATCACTTCGATCGGCATGCAGCCCTCGAAATAGGGCGTGTCCTTCTCCCATTCCTTGAAGTCGGTCTTTTCGCCCGCGATCAGCCCGGCGTGGAAGGCGGCGTACTGGTCCTTGTCCATCGCGCAGTTGATGTAGTCCTTGCCCTCGCCCTTGTTCCAGCGCGACTGGAACCACGCGGTCTCCATGTCGATCGAGTCGAAATGGACGATCGGCGCGATGGCGTCGAAAAAGGCGAGCGCATCGGCACCGGTCGCGGTGCCGATGCTGGAGGCGAGGCCGGCAGCGGTGAGGGGGCCGGTTGCGATGATGGCGAGGCCGTCATCGGGCAGGGCGTCGACCCGTTCGCGCACCACGGTGATGTTGGGGTGCGTGGTGATGGCAGCGGTCACGCCCGCCGAGAATCCGTCGCGGTCTACGGCGAGCGCGGAGCCCGCGGGCACCTTGTGGATATCGCCTTCGCGCATGATCAGCGAGCCGAGCGCGCGCATCTCCGCGTGAAGCAGGCCGACCGCATTGCTGACCGCGTCGTCGGAGCGGAAGCTGTTCGAGCAGACCAGCTCCGCCAGGCCGTCGGTGTGGTGGGCAGGCGTCATCTCGCCCGAACCGCGCATTTCGGAGAGCTTCACCTTGAAGCCGGCCTCGGCAAGCTGCCACGCAGCTTCGGAACCGGCGAGGCCGCCGCCGATGATATGGATGTCATGAGTCATGGCGCGGGCAGATAGCAGCGTGTCCGGCGATGGGCCAGCGGCCCCAATTTTCGTCCGGCCAGGCCGTCAGGTGCCGGCAGACAAGAGCACAGATAATCCCAGGGGTCGTGAAAGACAGGATCCAACCGAGCGTGTCTCCCCTTGAGCCCCCGGCCAGCCAGGCAATGAAGGGGATCGAAAGCACCGTGGCGAACGCGGCGCCGGCGGCGGCCCACACCGCGTGCGAGCGCGACTCCGGTGCGCGCCACCCCAGCCAGGACATCACCGTCGCGCCGAAGAAGATGGGCAGGCCGGCAAGGAAGAAACCTATCGGGATCGATGCCGCCAACAGGAGAATAATCAAGCCGACATCGCACGCGTCAAGAGTAGGTATTTCTGCCGGATACTGGGCCATGAGGGAGGCGATGCAGGATAACAGGAACAGTGGACCGGCCAGCAACGAAGCCGCGACGGTGCCGGCGAGGATCGAGGACGTGCTGCGCATGCGGTGTCGCTACCATGCGCTTCATGGAGGGCCGATAGTTCGGGGCGATCTGCACCGTAAATCTACGAAAGGTTCATCGGAAATCCGGAAGGGTCGGCAGGCGGGATCTGGTTTTCAGGCGCAGCCTCTGCGTTCCCGGCCGTTGATCCAGCTGGCGAGCGACGGCGGTTTCGCGCCGTAATAGGCGGCTCAGTACGGCCGCGGATAACCCCGACGGGGGCGTCCTCGATCAGGCAGCGAATGGAGCCTCTATCTCAAATTTCTGGTCAGCGCTTGGCGAGCAGCTCCGGCTAGCTCGCAGTTTTTCCTGGTCGCCCGACATTGCCGCTCAAGCATTTCCACAACCTTGCGTTGCTCCCCGAGAACATATTCATCGTGTCGGATATCCGGAGAATAGACGTTTCTCGCGATTGGTGGGGAGGTGGCATGACCGAGGCGGTCCTGCCCGGCGGCACTAAGCGGAGCAACCGGAGCAGGGCGCGGGATTACAAACCCGATTGCGATACCTGCGATAAAGAATGCCGCTGCGATGGCGACTGTTCCCGTGCGAGAGAGACGCATCATAGGCAATTCCCGGTTCCGCTCCAGTCAAGCTATCGCCACCAATTGAGCACGTCGCCACCCTGCCGAATCCTTATGCGACGCTCAATTCGTGGCGGTCGTCGAGGCTGGCGAATGGCTGGTCTATGGCATTGTCGTAAAATAACATCGCGAACGCGAGTCTCGGTTCTGGAGAGCGAAGCGGCACGACGCGGTGCTCGATCGAGCCAGGGAAGCAGATGAACGTACCTGCGCAGGGGTGGATTTGCGCGATCGGACACCCCGGGTGGCGAAACTCCAGTTCGCCCCCGGCGCCCACAGGCACGGCGGCATAGAACACGCCGGTCACTGCGTTCGCGTCGGTATGCCAATCGCTCTCCGCGCCAACGCCCTCCAATATATTCAGGGTAATCGCCGAACTGATGCGGTTGGCAGGATAAACCGGGCGGCCGAAACGATCAGCGACGAAAGTGCGGATTGGGCCGAGATACAGACGCCAGAGCCAATCGAACCGCGCACGCACGTCCGCGCCTCCGAGGATCGAGAATTTCTCGTCGCCTGGGGCAATGTCGGCGCCGGATCGGACAATCAGGCGCTCGGGCGCCTCAGTCGCGGCATGAACCTGCGCCGCCCAATCTTGCGGCAGCGCATTCTGGTTGTTGAGATCCAATATAAAATGGGGCGGCCAATTCATGGGAAGGTCTTGCGACCGACCTTGTCCGTGCGCAACCCGAGCTTGAGCGGCTGCTTGACAAGCGCGCATCGACAGAACGTCTCGCGAGCAGGAAGCGGCCCCCAGGATGCCTTGCAGTCGCATCCGTTTGACGAAGACCATTCCCGATCATGAACTCACGTTCCAGGCGCGGTCGCCTTCTCCTCCTCCGCAAGCTCGGCACAGACCCGGGCAGTATGCTCGTCGGCGGGGAAGGTGCAGTCGATCCGGATTTCGTCGAGCGTCACGTCGTGGGGTGCGGCGAAGGTCGTGAAGGTTTCGAAGAATCGGAGCTCGCCGCGTGGGCTGGCGAAGGTGAAGGTGATGATCGGCGCGGGCTCCTCGCCGAGGTCGCGCAGCCGCCAGCGTTGCGGCACGCCGGGATAGTGGAAGATTTCGTCGAGCAGCTGCCGGGTCCGGCGATCGGTCGGGTTGACGGCGAGATCGTCGTGCAGGTGGCGGATGAAGCGGCCGGCCACTTCGGGCCAGTTGACGATGACCGAGCGGAAATCGGCGGGGTCGAACAGCTGGTGGAGCAGATTGGCGTGGGGACTCTGGCGTCCGCCGGTGAGCAGATTGTTGAGGCGGACTGCCGCCGCGTTGGTCATCAGCACGTCCCAGTGCCGGCTGATCACGAAGGCGGGGTAGGGTTCCTGGTGCGCGATGATCAGCTCGACGGCCTGGCGGACCCGGTCGAGCGCGGGCGCGGCGAGATCGCGTTCGGGGTGCATCGCCGCATAGCCCGCCGCGCGGAGCAGGACATTGCGTTCGCGCAGCGGCATGGCGAGCGTGTCGGCGAGCCGCGAGATCGTCTCGCGGCTGGCCTTGGCCTTGCCGGTCTCGATGCAGCTCAGGTGCCGGGTCGAGATGCCCGCCTCCAGCGAGAGGTCGAGCTGGCTCATCCGCCGCGCCGCGCGCCATTCGCGCAGCAGCATGCCGACGGGCGGGTAGGCGTCTGTCGCGTGCGTGGCCAAGGCTAGTCCTCCCGCTTTTGGCGCACGATAGCCGGGTTCGGACGGTGCGACATAGTTTCGTGCCGCTGCGGCTCAGCGTCCCATTTGATCCGGCGGCGGCAGATCAGCGCGCAGCAGGCGCCGGTGAACGTGAAGGCGACAAGAACGGCCGCGTGCCCACCGACTGGTTCGGCACCGGCGGCCGCGACGGAAAAAGCGCAGGCGAGGGCACCGGTCAATCCCCACATCATCGGCAGTTGCGCCGCCTCGTTACGATTGCCCAGCCAGGTCATGAGCGAGGCACCGAGGAGATTGAGCGGCAGCGCGACGATCGCGCCGAACACTGCCGTCAGCGGCATGATTACGGGTACTCCGAGGATCATCGATCCGGTCAGGTCGATGGTGCGCGCCGCCCCGGGATCATCAGCCAACAGGCCGATGCCGATGCCCAGCAGGAAGAGCGGTCCGGCAGCCACCGAGGCCAGCGTGATGCTCGACCAGTCGATCGGTGCGTATGCCGCCCGCTCTTCCTGCGCGCGGGTCATGCGACGACCGTCCGGCGGTGGTCGCGATCATCGAGCCAGCCATTCACCTTGCGGCCGAACTGCGCGATCGCGCCCATGTTGAAGAAGTGCATGGCGCCCAGCACGATCACCGCGAGGCCGACCTTTCCGCTGAGGAAGCGCATTGCGCCGGTGATGGTGGTCGGTTCCTGGCCGAGGCTGAGGGTGAGGGTGATGAAGCCGATATTGACGAGGTAGAAGCCGACCACGAGCAGATGGTTGGTCGAACGCGCCAGCGTCTCGTTCTGGCCGAAGCACTGGATGAGGAACACGACGCCGTTGCCGGACAGAGTCCGCGCGACCCAGATGGTGATCGCCAGCGTGATCGCGAGATATAGGATGTAGACGGTCTCGACCATGGTTATTTCCTTTCTTTCTGTAATTTGAGAAATAGAGTGGCGTGAAATTGCCCTTCTGCGACGATTTTTAGTCCTCAGTGGCGGGTGTTGGAGGTGATCGAAAGCGAGGTTTCAAACGGGGCTGGTGGACGATTTGATTCACGCGAAGCCGCGGAGACGCGAAGAGAAATCGTGTCGGGCGGGAGCAATCCGGCTTCGGGCCGAGGAGCACGTCTCGCAGGTTTGAATCGCGCTGCCATTCGCCTATTTCCTCCGCGTCTTCGCGGCTTCGCGTGAAAAATTCTTCTGACGGGGCGGGTGACGTGCCGACCGCCCATCGACCTAATCCGCTTTGGCCTTCGCCCCAGGGATGAAGCGGGCGACCTTGCTGCCGAGTTTCATCAAGGTGACCAAGGTCGGTTTCGGCAGGGTGCGGACCTGGTCGTACCAGCCGCCCAGGGTCGAGATGAATTCATGCATCCGCGTGACCCGCTCGCGGACATGAGCGGGCGCGGCCTTGTCGTTCTTCATGCGCTCGGACAGCTCGGCGAGCAGGGCCAGCGTGGGGTCGATCTCGCGGCGCTTGCGCTCGGCGGTGATGCGCATCAGCATTTCCCACAGATCGGTTTCCGCGACGAAATGGTCGCGCCGGTCGCCCTCGACATGGACGCGGCGGACGATGCCATAGCCCTGGAGTTCCTTGAGGCCGGTCGAGACGTTGGACCGGGCGAGGCCAAGCGCCTCGACGATTGCCTCGGCATCGATCGGCCTGTCGGACAGATAGAGCAGGGCATGGATCTGCGCGACCGACCGGTTGACGCCCCATTGCGTGCCCATCTCCCCCCAATGGAGGATGAAGGCCTTGACGTCGGGATAATCGGTGAGGGTCATGTATTTCTCTTTTCTGTAAAGACAGAAATATTAGATATCGAGGAGGGCGTCAAGGGGGTGTCCACCATGTCTCCGAACGGTGGGTTTCGTTGTGGTGCGGATCGATGTACGGTGGAGAATGCGGGGCGGCGTCGTGCGGGAATGGGCGATTGTTTCACGCGAAGACGCGAAGGAGAAGAAGGGGAAGCTGGCACAGATGGTGGAGCCGCTCTCTTCGCGCCTTCGCGTCTTCGCGTGAAAAATCTTCCTGGAGAGTTGGGCGAACGGATCGTGCAATCAGCTGCCGGCCGGTCGCTGGGGCGAGAAAAGGGGTGTTCGCGCGGAGGCGCTGAGGCGCGGAGAGTGTCCGGTCGGTCGCACCGTCATCGCAAAATCGCGAGCCCTGTGAATGCGCGATGATGACGCGACCACCATGCCAATGCCCTCAGCGCCTCCGCGCGACCATTCCTGCACGGCCTGACACACAAGGCGGGTTTGAGGGGCCTCAACCGGGCCCGGTGCCGGGCGCGCCGGGCATCAGGGCGCACTATCATCCGCATTATTATGCGGCGTTCGTGTTCGATCCCGACGGGATCAATGTCGAGGCAGTCTGCCATCTGCCCGCATGAGGACGGATTGCGCGATCCCTCGCGGAGCGCGATACCGTTGCGATGACCGAGACCAGAACACCGCCCTTCCCGAACTTCTGGCTCTTCCCGGCCGCGATCCTTGCGGGCGCGACCTTCTGGGCGGCGAGCCATATGGGGCTGTCCGGCGCGCTGTTCGTGGCCTGGAAGGGCGTGTGTGTCGGGCTGCTGACGCTGTGCGCCGGTCTCGCCGCGCGCGAGCGCAATGGCTGGCTGCTCACCGCGCTGCTGGCGCTGGGAACGCTGGGCGATGTGGTGCTGGAAACCTCCGGCATCGTGGTCGGCGGGGCGGCCTTTCTGGCGGGGCATCTCGTCTCGATCCTGCTCTATCTCTCCAACCGTCGGAAGGAGGGCGGCGCGGTGGCCATCGCGATTGCCGTGGCGGTACCGGCCGCTGCCTTCGCCATTACCCGCGATGCCGGCGCGACGGTCTATGCGACCGGGCTGGGCGGGATGGCGGGTGCTGCCTGGTACAGCCGTTTCCCGCGGACGCTGGTCGCGGCCGGCGCCCTGATGTTCGCTGCGTCGGACCTGCTGATCTTCGCTGAGCTCGGGCCGTTGAAGGACTCGATCCTGCCGGTCCTGACGATCTGGCCGCTCTATCTGGGCGGCCAGACGTTGATTGCGTACGGCGTGCTCAGGACCCTCGAAGCGAGGAAGCGGAATGAAGATCTTCACCATCGGCTATGAAGGCACGACCATGGCCGACTTCCTCGCTACGCTGAAAGGGGCGGGGGTGGAGCGGGTGATCGACGTGCGTGCGCTGCCGCTGTCGCGGCGGCCGGGTTTCTCCAAATCGTCGCTCGCGGCCTCGCTGCTGGAAGCGGGGATCGGCTATGTCCATCTCAAGCAACTCGGCACGCCGAAGCGGGGCCGGGATGCCGCGAAGAAGGGCGACCGGGCGACGCTGGAAGAAGTCTATGCCGGGCAGCTCGAACTGCCCGAAGCGCAGGCCCAGGCGGCGCAGATGCTGGATCTGGCCGCGGAGAAGCCGAGCGCCCTGTTGTGTTTCGAGCGTGATCCCTGTGTATGCCACCGCACCTTGCTGCTCGACGCGGTGGGCGGAGACGCCGAAATCGTGGACTTGTTCGCCTGAACCCTGAAAGGACAATCGATGATCGATCATATGGGCATCGCCGCGTCGGACTTCGATGCTTCCCGCCGCTTCTACGAGGCAGCGCTCGCGCCGCTCGGGATCGGGCTGATGATGGAGGTGACGCCCGAGGAGAGCGGCGGCTATCACGGGCTCGGGCTGGGCAAGCAGGGCAAGCCGTCTTTCTGGGTCGGCAATGGCGGGCCGCGGGGCGCGGGTATGCATGTCGCCTTCACCGCTGACAGTCGTGCCGAGGTGGACGCCTTCTACGAAGCGGCGATGGCGAGTGGCGGACGGGACAATGGCGCGCCGGGCATCCGAGCGCATTATCACCCCAATTATTACGGTGCGTTCGTGTTCGACCCCGACGGCATCAATGTCGAGGCGGTCTGCCACCGGCCGGAATAGGCGGCGGCGTCAGGGGGCCGGAATGAACGCGCTCGTATAGGGCGAGCGGACGGCCCAACCGAGCATGGAATAAAGTGCCTTGCCGTCTTCAGTGGCGACCAGCACCTGTTTCGACCCGGTTTGGCGCCGTGCCGCGCCCAGGGTCGTCATCACCGCGCTGCCAAGCCCCCGACGGCGGTGCGCCGGTTCAGTCGCGATGCGGTCATAGACGAACAGGCCGCCTGCCTCCGCGGCAAAGCCGCTCGCTGCCAGCGCGCCGTCATCGGTAACGATCCGCACGGCAGTCACGGCGCCGGTGCAGGACACGTCCACGCGATATCCCGGTCCGGGCCGTGCCGGCGCATTCGGCTGCTTCTCGCAGGTCATCAGATAGCCGCCGCCCTGGATATGCCACCGCGCGGGCAGCAGCGGGCGCATTGCCGCGGCCGGTCCGCAGAGCTTGAGGAAAATCAGGGGCGCGACGATCGATTCCGCCAGCGCCCGCATCGGCTCGCCGGCCTGCGCAAAGACGAAGCGCTGTGTTTCGGCCGGGAGGTTGGTGTCGACCCGCCAGCCGCCATGATCCTCGACCGGCGGGGGCAGGCCGCGCGCCAGCGATCGCGCCGTCAGCCAGGCCTTCACCAGCAACGGATCGACCGGGGAAAGTGCCGAATGGTCCTTCATCTCGTGCACGAGCGCCATGATGCCGAAAGGAACATCGCAACCGTCGCGTTCAGCCGGCGACGGGCAGCCTGACCTTGCCCTGGTCGTCCCGTTCCATCGGGCCATAGGCGATCACCGTTTCCAGCAGCAGCGGGCCATAGATGTGCGGAAACAGCTGGCCGCCGCGTGATGGCTCCCATTTCAGCGTCTCGCCCTGCGCCTCGAGATCGACCGCGGCGATGTGGAGATCGGCCTGACCGGCGAAATGTTTGTCGACCGTCTCGTCGAGCTGCCGGGCGGTGGAGAGGTGGATATAACCATCGGCCAGGTCGATCGGCGCGCCGGCGAAGCTGCCGGTTTCGAGCACGGCCATCTGATCGGCGGTCAGGACCTTGTAGGCGGTTAACGACGTCATGCGATTCCCTCTCCAAAACTAACGGATTGTGAGTCACCCGAGGGACCGCGCATACAACGGTCAAGCTTCCTGGTCGTCTTGAAGCTGCGCGCTGTGGCGAATTCCCACGATAAAGACCCGGTCGCCGTCAACCAGATACCGAATGACATAGGGCTGGATCGTGACCAGTTCCCGCCTTCCTCCCGACGCCGGGCGACCGCGATGCGGATAGGTCTGCAGGCTGTCGCCCGCCTCGATCAGGCGACGCGCCATGCGTCGCGCTGCCTGTGGATCGAATTGGTGAATGTAGGAGCGGATCAGCTCGAGGTTGGCGAGCGCTTCCCGCGTCCAGACTATGCGAGCCATTCGGGCGGCGCGGGCGTCTCTTCAGGGGTGCCCCATTTGGCCAACCATGCGACCACCTCCGCGTGATCGACGGTACGCCCCACCTTGATATCGGCGTCCGCCCGCGCGTCGGCTGCCGCCTCGGCATCAGGATCCGTCTGCTCGAATATCGCGCGTTCAGCCTTCATAGGCCAAATATAGCATGACCAGACCGGTCTTGCGAGGCGGCCCGCCGCAATGCGCGGCGGACGTCACCCCATCAGGCCTCGCCGCCGTCGGCCAGATCCTCGCTCGTGTCACCGTCGGGCGTCGGCGCGCCGGCGACCGGGCCGTCGGACAGATCGACCTCGGCCTCTTCCTCGGTTTCCTCGATGCGGGCGGCGGAGACGACATGTTCGTCCTTGCCGACATCGAACAGCTTCACGCCGGCCGAGCCGCGGCCGATGACGCGCAGGTCGCCGAGCGACATGCGGATCAGCTTGGCCTGATCGGTCACCAGCATCAGCTGATGGCCCTTGGAGGCGGGGAAGCTTGCCACGACGGGGCCGTTGCGGGCGATGTTGTCGATGTTCGTGATGCCCTGGCCGCCGCGACCGGTGCGGCGATATTCGAAGGCGCTCGACAGCTTGCCGTATCCGTTCGAGCAGACAGTGAGGATGAATTGCTCGCGGCTCATCAGCTCTTCGAAGCGGGCGTCGTCCATCAGGCGCGGCGCGCGGTCGGCAACCTCGGTATTCTTCCAGGGGGCGTGGCGGAGATAATCGTCACGTTCGTCCTGATCGCGGACACCCACCTTGTGCAGGATCGAGAGCGACATGACCTCGTCGCCCGCGGCCAGCCTGATGCCGCGTACACCCGTCGAGTTGCGGCTCTGGAACTCGCGCACCTCGTCGCCCGCAAAGCGGATCGCCTTGCCCTGGCGCGTGGCCATCAGGACATCATCGGCTTCGTCCAGCAGCGCGACGCCGATCAGCCGGTCGTCCTCGTCCTCGCCTTCGAACTTCATCGCGATCTTGCCGTTCGACGGCACGTTGGTGAACGCGTCCATCGAGTTGCGGCGCACATTGCCCTTGGCGGTGGCGAACATGACGTGGAGCTTGCCCCACTCCGCCTCGTCTTCCGGCAGCGCCAGCACGGTCGAGATCGTCTCGCCCTCGGCGAGGGGCAACAGGTTGATCATGGGGCGGCCGCGGGTGGCGGCGCCGCCCTCGGGCAGGCGCCAGACCTTCATGCGGTACACCTTGCCGAGCGTGGAGAAGAACAGCACCGGCGTGTGCGTCGAGGTGACGAACAGCTCGGTGACGATATCCTCGTCCTTGGTCGCCATGCCGGCACGGCCCTTGCCGCCGCGGCGCTGGGCACGGAAGGTGTCGAGCGTGGTGCGCTTGATATAGCCCTGCATGGTCACGGTGACGACCATGTCCTCGCGCTCGATCAGGTCCTCGTCGTCGATGCCGTCGGCGGCGGCGGCGATCTCGGTCTTGCGCGGGGTGGCGAAGGCGAGGCGCACGGCGGCGAGTTCGTCCTTCATCACGCCGTAGAGCTTCACCCGGTCGCCCAGGATCGCGAGCAGTTCGGTGATCGATTCGGCGAGCGTCTTCAGCTCCTCGCCGATCTCGTCGCGGCCGAGCGCGGTGAGGCGGTGCAGGCGCAGGTCGAGGATCGCGCGGACCTGGATGTCGGACAGGCGATAGGTGTCGCCCTCGACCTCTTTTTCGACCGCTTCGACCAGCTTGATATAGGGCAGAATCTCGGCGATCGGCCATTCGCGCGCCATCAATGCGGCGCGCGCGACCGGCGGGCTGGACGAACCGCGGATGATCTTGACCATCTCGTCGAGATTGGTCGTCGCGACGACCAGGCCTAGCAAGATGTGCGCGCGCTCGCGCGCCTTGGCCAGCTCGAACTTCGAGCGGCGGGTGATGACCTCCTCGCGGAACTTGACGAAAGCCTCGATGATGTCGCGCAGGTTGAGCGTTTCGGGCCGGCCGCCGCGGATCGCGAGCATGTTGGCCGGGAAGCTCGACTGGGCGGGCGTGTGGCGCCAGAGCTGGTTGAGCACGACCTCGGCCGTCGCGTCGCGCTTCAGGTCGATGACGATGCGCACGCCGTGACGATTGGATTCGTCGCGGATGTCGCTGATGCCTTCGATCCGCTTGTCCTTGGCGGCCTCGGCGATCTTTTCGACCAGAGCGTTCTTGCCGGTCTGGTACGGGATTTCGGTGAGCACGATCGAGCGCTTGTCGTTGCGGCCTTCCTCCACGACGTGGCGCGAGCGCACCATGATCGAGCCGCGGCCCTCATGATAGGCGCCCTTGCAGCCGGCGCGGCCGAGGATGATGCCGCCAGTCGGGAAATCCGGACCGGGCACGATCTCCATCAGCTCGTCGATCGTGATCGCGTCGCCGCCGTCGAGCGAGCGCTCGATATAGGCAAGGCAGGCATCGACCACTTCGCCGAGATTGTGCGGCGGGATGTTGGTCGCCATGCCGACGGCGATGCCGCCGGCGCCGTTGACCAGGATGTTGGGGAAGCGCGCCGGGAGCACGGTCGGCTCCTCGCGCGAGCCGTCATAGTTGGGCGCGAAATCGACGGTGTCCTTCTCGATATCCTCGAGCAGGGCCATCGCCGCCTTGGTCAGCCGCGCCTCGGTGTAGCGCATCGACGCGGGCATATCCGGATCCATCGATCCGAAATTGCCCTGGCCGTCCATCAGCATCACGCGCATCGCCCAATCCTGGGCGAGGCGGGCGAGCGCCATGTAGATCGAGCTGTCGCCGTGCGGATGGTAATTGCCCATCACGTCGCCGACGATCTTGGCGCATTTGCGATACGGCCGGCCCGGGACGAAGCCGCCTTCCTGGCTGGCGAAGAGGATGCGGCGATGCACCGGTTTCAGCCCGTCGCGCACATCCGGCAGCGCGCGGCTGACGATCACGCTCATCGCGTAATCGAGATAGCTCGAACGCATCTCGTCGACGATCGAGATCGGTGAAATATCGGAAGGGTCGGCGAGGAGTGTCTCGTCGGTCAAGTTTCAAGGCTTTCGGAAATGGTGTGTATGTCTGTTCGATGACGGTCTAGCCCAGCCTGCCGCCTTTGTCACGCGCGTGCGTCACGCGTGCGCGCGTACGCGAGGGACGCTACGGCGCGATTTCCGCGCCATCCCAGGCCAGATGCTTTCCGCTGTCGGGTGCCTTCAGGCCGTCGATCACATCCAGCAACTGCATCGCGGCCCGGGCCGGATCGAACAGGGTGCCGGGCGCGGCATTGCCGCGGAACGGGCGCGACAGATCGGTGTCGACGGTGCCCGGATGCAGCGCGACGACGATCGAGCGGTCGTTGCGGCGCTTCTCCTCGATGGCGAGGGTGCGGACCATCATGTTGAGCGCCGCTTTCGATGCGCGATAGCCGTACCAGCCGCCGAGCCTGTTGTCGGCGATGCTGCCGATCCGCGCCGACAGGACCGCGAAGACGGTGCGGCCGGTGCGCGGCATCAGCGGCAGGACATGCTTGGCGACCAACGTCGGGCCGATCGCGTTCACCGCGAAGTTGCGGGCGAGCCAGGCCGGATCGAGTTCCTGCATGGCCTTTTCCGGGCCTTGTCCCTTTTCGTGCAACAGGCCGGTCGCGACGATGACGAGAGTCGGGGCGGGGCCTTTGGCGACGATGGCGGCCGCGGCGGCGATGCTCGCTTCGTCGGTCAGGTCGGTGCCGGTCGCGCTGCGGGAAAAGGCGTGGACGGTATCGAAGGCGCCTTCGTCCTCGATCGCGTCGCGGAGTGCGCCGCCGATGCCGCCCGACGCGCCGAACACGACCGCGCTGCTCATGCGCGGACGAAGCGCCAGCTGTCGGGCGCGCTCGCGGCGGCATCGAAGCGATAGCCGGCGCTGTCGAAGCCCTTCATCGAGTCGATGTCGGTGATGCGGTGCTCGCACAGCCAGCGCGCCATCATCCCGCGCGCCTTTTTCGCGTGGAAACTGACGAAGCGCGGACCATCGGGGCCGGGTTCGCGGAAATCGACATGGACGACGCGCAGGCCGGCGAGCTTGTCGGCGACGGCGTGGAAATATTCCTGGCTGGCGAGGTTGAGCACCACGCCCGACCCTTCCGCCGCGACATCGTCGCGCAAGGCCTGGGCGATGCGATCGCCCCACCAGGCATAGAGGCTCTTGCGGCGCGGCGCCCAGTGCGTGCCCATTTCGAGTCGATAGGGCCGCATCGCATCGAGCGGACGGAGCAGGCCGTAGAGACCAGACAGCATACGCACATGATCCTGCGCGAAGGCGACGCCCGATTCGTCGAGCGTGCGCGCCTCGAAGCCGAGATAGACGTCGCCGGCAAAGGCGTAGAGCGCCGGGCGCTCCGGCTGGGCGTCGAATCCGGCGAAGCGGTCGGCGTTGAGCTTGGCGAGCTTCTTCGAGATTTGCATCAGCTCGGCCAGGCGCTTCTGGCTGAGATGGGCGGCCGATGCGGCGAGGGAGCTCGCCTCGGCGGCGAAACGCGGCACGGTGGCCTCGACCGGCGGCAAGGGCCGTTCATAGTCGAGAGTCTTGGCGGGGGAGAGCAGGGCGATCACCCGCTGCGCCTAGTCGGTGCGGCGCGCGCGAGTCAAAGGTGCCGTGTCGCCCAGGGGATCCGGTGCGTTAAAGCAGCGTTCAGCGCCTGAATGCGAACCAAACGGGTAATCCGTGCGCTTGAACCATGGTGCCCCCCACATTAGAGGCGTCTGCGAATTGACCGGACGTCCATCCGCTTAGGAGTTTTTCTTGATGAAGTTGCTTCCGAACGTCGCCCTGGCCCTGATGCTGTCGCTTGGTGCCACCGCCATGGTTGCCGCGCCCGCAACCGCGCAGAAGAACAAGAAGGACGACAAGGCGGAGGCGGGCGTGCCCAAGCTGTCCGCGAGCCCGGCCTTCGGCAAGGCCGCGCAGGAGGTCAAGAAGGCGCTCGATGCCAAGGATTATGCCACCGCCGAAGCCAAGCTCGCCATCGCCGATCCGCTCGCGACGACGGACGACGACCGGTATTTCGCCAATATCTTCCGGCTGAACATCGCAAGCGAGAAGAAGGATAACGCCACGCTGGCCACCGCGCTCGATGCGCTGATCGTGAACCCGAAGACTCCGCCGGCCGATCTTCCCGCCTATAATTTCGTGCGCGGCACGATCGCGATCGACGCGAAGCAGAACGAGCAGGCCATTCCCTTCCTGCTGAAGGCGCGCGAACTCGGCTATGCCAAGTCGGACCTCTCGGTATCGCTGGCCCAGGCTTACGGCTCGACCAACCGGACAAAGGACGCGATCGCGGAGCTCGACAAGGCCGTCGCCGCCGAGACGGCGGCTGGCCGGACGGCGCCTGAATCCTGGTACGCCTATGCCGTGAGCAACAGCTATGCCGCGCGCGACGTTCCGACCGCCGAAGACTGGCTCGTGCGTCAGCTCAAGGCCTATCCGAAGGTCGCCACCTGGCGCACCGCGGTCGGCAATTTCCGCAAGGTGACCGATCCGACCAACACCAAGTTCACCAAGGCGCAGAAGCTCGACCTGTACCGCACGATGCGCAGCACCAAGGTGTTGAGCGATCCGAACGATTATTATGGCTATGTGCAGGCAGCGCTGGATTCGGGCCTGCCATGGGAATCGGCCGCGGTGATCGATGAGGGCCGCGCGGCCGGCAAGATCCCGGCGGGCGATGCCGATATCGCGCGCGTCTATACGGCGGCTCAGACAGCGATAAAGTCCGAAGTGTCGGCGGCAAGCGCCGCGGGCAAATCCAAGCCGAGCGTCGCCGGCGACATTTATTATGCCGCGGGCGATTATGCGAAGGCCGTGGAAAGCTACACGGCGGCCGCCGGTCAGGCCGGTGCCGATGCGAGCACGGTGAACATGCATCTCGGCATGGCGCTCGCCAATCTCGGCCGCAAGGACGAAGCCAAGGCCGCTTTCGCCAAGGTCGCCACCGCGCCGCTGAGCCAGATCGCGCATCTGTGGACGATCTGGCTGGACTCGCCGCCGCTGGCGTGATTCACAGGAGCTAAGAGCGCGACCGCCAGCGCCGGTTTTGGAGAGTATCAGTAATGAAGACGATTTCGACGATGGCGCTGGCGGCGCTGCTGACGGCGAGTGCCGCAATCCCGTTCGCGGCGACCGCTGCGGGCAAGAAGGAACAGCCGGCGTCCGACGGTCCGGCGAGCTTCGTCCTGTCCAAGCAGGTGCGGGATTCGGCGGCGGCGGCGACGCTGGCGCTGAAGGCCAATGACCTGGCGGGTGCCGAAGGCGCGATCTCGACGATCGAGCGGAGCGCGAGCAATGACAGCGAGCGCTTTGTCGGGCGGACCCTCCGGGTGAGGCTGCTCAGCGCATCGCCGGTGACGGTCCAGACCCAGACGGCGATGGTCAAGCCGCTGACCGAACTGATCGCCGATCCGCGCACGTCGAAGGACGACGCGGCGCGGTACAACTACACGCTCGGCGATTTCGCCTATGCGCGGAAGGATTATGCCAAAGCGGTGCAATTCTATCGTCAGGCGCGCGAGAATGGCCTGCGCGACGACGAACTGAACCTGCAGATCGTGCGCGCGAACATGGAAGGCGGGCAGGTTTCCGCTGGCGCGGCCGAAGTCGATGCGCTGATCGCTGCCCAGCTCGCGGCAGGCAAGAAGCCGCCGGAAAGCTGGTATCGCTTCACGACGCAGCGACTCCGGCTGAAAAAGGCGCCGGAGACGGCGGCCTGGACCGGCAAATGGCTCGCTGCCTATGGCACCAAGGCGAACTGGCATGACGCGATCGCGATCAACGGCTTCAAGGACGAGGACGAGACCAAGCTGAGCGCGGCCGAGCGCAAGGATCGCGACACCCGGTTCGTCGACCTGTTCCGCCTGATGCGCGCGACCAAGAGCCTGGCCGGCCAGAAGGAATATCTGGAATATGCCCGGCGGGCGAACAATCTCGGCCTGAAGGACGAAGCGAAATCGGTGATCCAGGAAGGGCTCGCCTCGGGCGCGATCCCGCCCAAGGACCCGGAGAGCATCCGCCTGCTCGGCACCGTGCCCGCCAAGGGCAAGGCGGCGCCGGCGGCTGGCCCGACCGAAGCCGCCGCGCGCAAGGCGGCAAATGGCGAGCTGGCGGCACAGCTCGGCAATATGAGCATCGGCAGGGGCGCCTATGCCAAGGCGGTCGAGATGTACGATCTCGCGCTGGCAAAGAGCGTCAAGGATGCTGACGATGTGCGCCTTCACCGCGGGATCGCGCTGGCGCTCGCCGGCGACAAGGAGCGCGCGCGCGCTGATCTGGCGACGGTCGCCACCGCGCCCGACAGCGACACGGCGACGCTGTGGAAGATCTGGCTGGATACTCCACCCGCCGTATAGCGGTGGCCGGCGGATGGTGCGGTCGGGAAGGGGCGGCGTGGCCGCCCCTTTTCGCGTCAGTCCTGCCGCACCGGGATGCCGGGCAGCGCCTTGGCGGTGCGGATCGTCAGCGAGGTCTTCACGCTCGCCACGTTCGGCGCCGGCGTCAGATGCGTGGTGAGGATCTCCTGAAAGCTCTTCAGGTCAGTCGCCACGATCTTGAGGATGAAGTCGATCTCGCCGTTCAGCATATGGCATTCGCGGATCTCGGGAATCTGTGCGACATGGTCCTCGAACGCAGCGAGATCATGCTCGGCCTGGCTGCGCAGGCTGACCATCGCGAAAACGGTGATCGGATAGCCCAGGGTGGCCGCGTCGAGCTCGGCATGATAGCCGCGAATCGCGCCGGCTTCCTCCAGCGTGCGGACCCGGCGCAGGCAGGGTGGGGCGGTCAAACCGACTCGTTCCGCCAGATCGACATTCGTCATCCGGCCATCATCCTGCAGCAATCCCAGAATCCGCCGGTCGATCGAATCAAACGCCATTACGCAAAGCTCCCCGCCGGCTCTGTCTTTGTGGCGAGCGGCCGGCGTTCAGCATAAGATAATTGCGGGCGAACGCAATTGTCCCACATTGCTACGCGCCAAAAACAGGTGTTTCGCCGGCCATGCCGGGCGTCTAAGCACGTCCCGCGGCGCGGCCCTCGCGACCGGTGGGAATTCGATCTTTGCGCTTCGACGACAGCCTCGAAACGGTTCTTTCGGCGGACATGTCAAGCTCGCTCGGCGCGCAATCGGGCTGGCGGCAGCTGGTCGATCTGATCGCCCGCCGCCGCATCGCGCCCGAGACTGGCGTGATCGAACGACTCAAGGCGATTCGCCCGCTCGTGCCGCCCTCTGTTCGCGCGGCGAGCGCACGGGGCGCGGAGGGTGCAGACCCGCCCGCCGCGCTCGTCCATCTCTTCGTCGAAGACGAGCCGACCATTGCCGCGCCATTGCTCCGCAGCGCAAGGCTGCGCGACGACGAATGGATTGCGATGCTGCCGGCCATGGCGCCCGACGCGCGCGCGGTCCTGCGCTATCGCGGCGACCTGTCGCCGGCCTTGGCGGGTCTGCTGGAGAGCTTCGGCAGCGTCGATTCCGCATGGGAGGCCGTTCCGCATCAGCCGGTCGCCGAGCCCGTTGGCGAATCGCCGCTTTCATTCGCCAGCATCGCGCCTGGTCTGCCGGTCGTCACCGAAGTGCCTGCCCATGACGAGGCTGAAGCGAAGGACGCTGCGGATGCGCCGGAACCTGGCGCCGATGTGATCGAGTTCGCCTATCTGCCGGCACCCAAGGAAGCGGCGAGCGGCACGTTCCAGATCGCCGAGATGGTTGCCCGTATCGACGCCTATCGACAGCGGCGCGAGCAGACGCCCGTCACGCCGATTCGTCTGCCGGTCGAGACCGACCTGTTCGCGCCCGGCTCGGTGCGCGCGCAGGGTTTCCGGTTCGAGACCGACGCGGCGGGCGTGGTCCGCTGGATCGAAGGCGCCGCCCGCGCGCCGCTGATCGGCCTGTCGCTGAATCCGATGGCGATCCAGGGCCAATCGCAGGTGGACGGGGCCGCTGCGGGCGCATTCCGCCAGCGCACGGGCTTTACCGATGCGCGGCTCGTCATCGGCGGCGACTCGGAAGCTGCCGGGCCATGGCGGATCACCGGCATCCCGGTGTTCGACCACGAAAGCGGACGCTTTACCGGCTATCGCTGCACCGCGCGCCGTCCGCGCCCCGACGAGACGGCCGAGCGCTATCCGGATCCCAACCCCGCTTCCGATGCGCTGCGCCAGCTCGTCCATGAATTGCGCACGCCGACCAGCGCCATCGCGGGCTTTGCGGAAATGATCGAATCGCAGACACTTGGTCCCGTATCCGAGGCCTATCGCGCGCATGCGGCCGAGATAAGGGCCCTTGCGAGCAGGCTACTGACCGCGATCGACGATATCGACATGGCCGCGCGGATCGACGCCAGGGCGCTCGATCTGCGCCCGGGCGAGGTGCCGCTGGTGCCGTTGCTCGAGCGCGTCGTGGGCGAACTCCAGCCGCTGGCGGCGCTGCGCGGCACGACGATCGATCTCCATCTCGGCGACAGCGACCTCGCCCTTGCCGGCGATGACCGCGCGGTTGGGCGGCTGATCTCCCGGCTCGCCGCGACGCTGGTGGCGTCGAGCGGGCAGGGCGAGCGGATCGGCATCGCTGCGATGCGCGATGCCGATGCGGTGGTCGCGGTCGTGTTCGATCGGCCGGGGGCGCTTGCCGACTATGCCGGTGACGAGCTGCTGACGATCGACGCGGAAATCGATAACGACCGCGAGGGCGCGCCGCTGCTCGGCACTGGCTTTGCGCTGCGGCTGGCCTGCAATCTCGCGATCGAGTTGCGTGGCACCCTGACCATTGGCGACAAGATTTTGACGTTGCGGCTGCCTGCGGCGCCCGGCGATCGCGCAGGACGGGTTTCTTCTAGCTGATCGCAAGTCAATCCGCGCCTTCATCGGCGCGGCGGCCTTGCCACCCAAGCACGCCCTCCGCTAACGAGCGGCTTGGTGGGGCCTGTAGCTCAACTGGTTAGAGCTGCCCGCTCATAACGGGTAGGTTGCGGGTTCAAGTCCTGCCGGGCCCACCAAAGCTACCGTTCATCTCTTCGAGAGGGTGTCGGAAAACCATTTTGCTCAATCGATTCCGGGGCCGCCATGGGTTCATCGATCCGGCGCCGCCCTCGAAGTGCCGCGCGATGGTTTTTGCGGCGGGCCGGCAAAAAGAAAGAGTCAGACCTCCGCCTGGATCGTGCTCGACTGGAGATCGAAGCGCATCTGGTACCGATCGGCGCGGTAATAGGCCTGGGTCAGCAGCATCGGGCCGCCATCCTCATCGTGAAAGGCTCGGGTGATGCGCAGCAGCGGTGCCATCGAATCGATCTTGAGCGCAGCTGCCATCGCCGAATCGGCCGACACCGCGGCGATCGTCTGCGCCGCGCCGCCGAACTTACGGCCGGATTGCTGGACGAGGCTGACGATAGGGATTTCCTTCAGGCTCTTCTCGGTGATCATGAAGCCGAGATTCTCGGGGACATGGGCGATCGTGCAGCCTAGTGGTTCGCCGTCGAGCCAGCGCAAACGCACGGCGCGGACAACACGGGTGCCCGGCTTTACCCCGAGCAGCGACGCGACCGGGTCATGCACTTCCTCGCGCGTAATTTCGAGAACGGTGACCTTCGTCTTGCGCCCGAACGTTACCAGCGAATCGACGGCCTTGCCGATATCGGCCACGATCGGACGGACCGGCAGATTGTAGATCACGCGGGTTCCCACCCGGCGCTTGCGCTCGACCAGGTGCTGCAGCGCCAGTTCGTCCAGCGCGCGCCGCGCGGTGATCCGGGAAACACCGAAGCTTTCCGACAATTCCTGCTCGGTCGGCACCGACGAGCCAAAGGCGCGTGCGCCCGAAACTATGTCGTCGCGCAGTTGCAGGAAGATCTGATGATAAAGCGGTACGGCCGTCTTGCGATCGACGCTGGATATTTCCCGATTGACGCCGATCATCCAATCCCTCTCCGCACGATGCAGCTCCAGTCCTGACGACCGGGCCGACCCGCCGGTCGAAGGCCGGGGTCGTCCGTATAACTTGAGAATTCCACCCGAGGGAAGCGCATAGCACATAAGTGGTGGTGATTTGATTAAAAGTTATAACATTATAACAAATACCTTGCCGCTCTGTCACACCTGCGTAATATCGTTCCACGGACTCAGGGGGTGGCAATGGCGGCAGGCATACCAGGCGAATTCGACGCGCCCTCGACCGGTCTGGTCGGTTGGACCAGGTTGCAGATCATCGTGGTCGCGATTTGCACCGTGATCAACGCGCTCGACGGCATGGACGTGCTGATCATTTCCTATGTCGCCCCGGCGATGGCCAAGGATTGGGGCGTCAGCTTCGAGGCGCTCGGCATGATCTTCAGCGCCGGGCTGGTCGGCATGATGATCGGCTGCGTGCTGATTGCGCCGCTGGCCGATGGCATCGGCCGCCGCCCGATCGTGCTTGGGGCGCTGGTGCTGATCACGATTGGCGCATTCGGGACCGGCCTCGTCAGCGCTGTCCCTGCATTCGTCGGTTTCCGACTGGTGACCGGCATCGGCATCGGCACGCTGCTCGCCAGCGTCGCGACCCTGGCCAGCGAATATGCGCCAGCTGGCAGACGGAGCATCGCGATCGGTGCGTTCCAGGCGGGGTATCCCGTCGGGGCGGTGTTCACCGGGCTGGCGGCGATCTGGGCTATTCCGCAGTTTGGGTGGCAGCCGACCTTGCTTGGCGCCGGCGTGGTAAGCGCGCTGATCCTGCCGGTCGCCTTCTTCCTGCTGCCGGAATCGCTGGACTTTTTGATGAACCGCCAGCCGGCCGGCGCGCTTGCCGAGATCAACAAGTTGCGTCGTCGTCTCGACCTGATGCCGCTCGACCGCCTGCCGCCGCCGCGTAGCCGGAGCGCCGCGCCGAAGCTTGGCCATCTGTTCGCCAATGGCCTGTGGAAATCGACGGTCACGCTGTGGCTATCGACCTTTCTCGGCTTTCTGGTGCTGTATTTCGTGACGAGCTGGATCCCCAAACTGGCTACCGAGGCCGGGTTGAGCGCCGCCAATTCGCTTTGGGCCGGATCGGTCTTCAATGTCGGCGGGATCATCGGCACGACGAGCATCGGCTGGCTGGCGACCAGGCGCGATATCAGCTGGCTGATCCGCACCTACATGCTGTTCGGCGCTGTGTTGCTCGTTATCTTCAGCATTCCGATGCCGCTCATGCTGGTCTTGATCGTGGCGATCGGCATGGGCCTGACGGTGCAGGGCGGCTTCAGCGGCTTCTATACGCTGGCGGCGCAGATGTACCCCTCCGAGGTGCGCAGTTCGGGCATCGGCTGGGCGATCGGCATTGGCCGCGGCGGATCGGTGATCGGCCCGTTGATGGGCGGTTTCCTGCTCGGCCAGCAACTGCCGCTATGGGTGGTGTTCCTGTGCTTCGCGATCCCGCTCGCGCTGTCGGGGATACTGGCTGCGTTCGTCCGCCACAGGGCGGATCTTGCCTGACCGATTCATCCGCCGCCTGGCGGAATCTTGCTCGGGCCGTGACGGTTGTGACACTTTCAGTCACCCAATTACCATATATGTATAACAAATCGCTTGCGGACCCCGGCGACTCGTGATTTGATATGGATGCATAACAAATGGGGCTGGGGAACGGGCTTTTTCACAACGCCTGATCAGACCTCGACAAGGCGCTCAAAAAGCGCGGCGGAGGACGGGCTGGCTCGCTTCGGGCCGGAAAAAGGGGGTTGATCATGACGCTCGCATACAGACTGACATCGCGTAAAATCTTTCTCGCCACCTTGTTGAGCTCCGCAATCCTGGCAACGCCCGCCTGGGCGCAGACGGCACCTGCGACCACTGAAAAGCCGGTGGACGAAACGGCGGTCCAGGATGCTTCGCCCGACAGCAACGGCGACAACAACGGCGAAATCGTCGTCACCGCCGAGCGTTACGGGGGCACGGTGCGGACCACGCCGATTTCGGTGACTGCCCTCAGTGCGGAACTGCTGACGGAGCGGCAGACCCGCGACGTCCGCGACCTCGCCAACCAGGTTCCAGGCATCACGCTTTCGCAGGCGACGGCCGGGTCGTCCCAGATGAAGATCGTGGTCCGCGGCGCGGGCACCGAGACCGGCGGCATCCGTGCCAACGGCACCGTCGGCGTCTATATCGATAACGTCATCCAGCCGCGTCCCAACGGCGCCTTCTTCGATTTCTTCGACATCGAGCGCGTCGAGTTCCTTCGCGGTCCGCAGGGCACGCTCTACGGGCGTAACACCTCGGGGGGCGCCATCAAGCTGGTGACCAAGCGCCCGACCTATCACTGGACCGGCGCAGGACAGGTCGCCGCGGGCAATTATCAGGCGCTCGAAGGGAAGGCCTATATCAGCGGCCCGATCATCGAGGACAAGCTCGCCTTCTCGCTGAGCGGTCTTTACCGCAAGCGCGACGGGTTCGTTTACAATCTGCCGACCGGTCAGCGCGTCGGCGATCTGGAACGCAGCGCTGAGCGCCTCAAAATCCTGTTCGAGCCGACGGAAAAGCTGACATTCGAGTTTTCGGCCTATGCCATGCAGGATCATTCCGACAGCATTGTCCCGATCCCGCTGATCACGCCGAGCGGCGTGGTGGACCCGTATGCGGTGCCCAACCGCGATCTGACGATCAACGAACTGGTCGCGAACTTTGATCAGAAGATTCTTCAGAAGGGCGCGACGCTCAACGCCACCTATTCCCTCACGGACGAACTCGAACTGGGTTCGATCAGCGGCTATGGTGAGCTGAGGCAGGAAAGCCTGGGCAATGACACCTCGCTGTCAGCGGCGAAAATTGCGGCAAATGGCGGGAAGCTGGTTGTCGCGAATTCGGACCAGGTGCAACTCAAGAGCACCTGGTTTACGCAGGAACTGAACCTGATCTACACGGGCGAGCGCCTCAAGGCTGTCGCCGGGCTGTATTACTTCACCGAAAAGGGCACGCAGCAGGGTGCGCGCAGCGGCAGCCAGACCGACGACGCGTCCAACAAGGTCGAGGCGCCAGCAGTGTTTGCGCAGGCGACCTATACTCTCGGCGGCGGGTTCAGCGTTCTCGGTGGGCTCCGTTATACTCGCGAGACCACCGATTACTTCGCGCTGACGGTCGGGTCCGTGGCCGGTTCGCAGGTTGGCAAGTCGACCTTCTCCTCGCTGACGCCCAAGCTGGGCCTGAACTGGGAGATCAACAGCGACCTGTTCACCTATCTTTCCTGGACCAAGGGTACGCGAAGCGGCGGATTCAACTCGCGCGATCCGATCACCGCGGCGCTGGTGCCGACGCCTTATGGTGCCGAGTGGGTCGACAGCTATGAGCTCGGCGTCAAGATCAACCTGCCGGAGTACCGATTCCGGATCAACGCGACCGCCTATCTCGCCAATTACAGCGACCTCCAGCTGACGACGATCATTCCCAACTCGACGTTCCTGGCAACGCTCAACGCCGGTGCCGCACGGGTCTGGGGTCTCGAGCTGGAGCCGAGCTGGCAGGTGGTCGACAGCCTGAACCTATATGGCAACATGGCCTTCAACGACGGCAAATATACCAAGTCCTTCACCTGCGCGAACCAGTTCGGCGTCTATACCGACTGCACGAACAACGAGATCAAGGGCCTGCCCAAGGCGAAGGTAAGCCTGGGCTTTCGGTTCACGCCGACGCTGGACGGCTTGCCCGGAGCGCTGTCGCTCAACGGCAATTGGGACCACACGTCGAAGGTCTACAACAATATCTCCAATCAGCCGGAACTGGTGCAGACGCGGACGCTGGATCTGTTCAATGCGTCGATCGGCTGGCGCAGTGACGATGGCGTCTGGACGGCCTCTGTCGAGGGACGCAACCTGGCGAACAAACATTATTTGAGCGCCGGCCTGCTGAGTTCCAATGCGGTCAAGCCCTCTGTCGTGGGGTATGTCGCGGAACCCCGCCAGATCATGTTCCGCCTCGGCTTCTCCTTCAAATGAGGGACGCGGGCCGAGCGGACGGGTCATGCGAAGCGTTTTCGCGTTGCATGAAGCTGTATCTGGCAGCCGCCCTTTCGGCCTGCTCCACTTGTCTCGCGACCCCGGCTTTTGCCCAATCCTTCGGTCCGCCATCAGTCGAGCAGGCGCCACCGTTTCCGGTGCCTGATGACGGATATGCCGTGGAAGGGCGGCCGGGGGATCCCGGCTCCGGGTTCGTCCTGCACTATGACCCAAATCTGATTTCCTGGGAGCCGTTCGCGGCCCCCGGTATCCCGGCGGGCTTGCAACGGCGGCTCCTGAGCAAGTCGCCGAGCATGGGAGCAGTGGCGCAGATCACCTATGTTCCCGCGGGATGGACCCAGCCGGCGGGCTATGATGACGTCGATAACGAGATTGTCGTGCTCGATGGCGATCTGAGCATCGGCGACGAGAAGCTCACGAGATACTCTTACAGCTATATGCCGGCAGGCGTGGGGCATGGGCCGGTCACGTCGCGGCAGGGCGCCGTGCTTCTGCAATGGTGGAAAGGCGCACCGAGGTTCGTTGCGTCAGGAACCAGCAAGAAGGGCGCGCGCGCCTATGCCCGCATTCGCGACTGGAATCAGTTCGACGCGGCCTGGCATATCGGCAAGCCGTTTCCGGACTATCGCACCGGCGGCAATTTTCCGGGGGCGCTGCACAAGCTGCTTCGCAAGGATCCTGACACCGGTGAAATGACGTGGATAACGTTCGGCGCGAGCATTCCCGCCCCGCCCAGCGGCAAGCCCAGCAATTTCGGCGGCGGTTATGAAGTGCATCCCAGTTTCGAGGAATATTTCTTCCTCGAGAAGGACAACGACACGGTCATCGGCGAATGCCTGGCGCAGGGCGAAACCCCGGCCGTCTACGGCAACAATACCTATTGGTGGCGCCCCGGCGGCGTGGCGCATGGCGGACATCTGAGCCGCAGCGCCGATGCCCCGGGCTATACCATCTCGATCGTCCGGACCGGTACGCCCCTATGGGCGACCTATGTGACCGACTGCACGTACAAGACCGGCCTCGAGTACAAGAACGGCAGCTGGAAGAAGTACGACTATAACGTGCCGCGGTACAAGGTACACGAATAGCTTAGCGTCAAATGATCCAACAATTTGGGAGCTACCAATGCCAATAAGCAATCGACTCCTATCATGCCTTACGCTGGGTGGCGCGTTGCTGCTGAATTCGACAGCATTGGCACAGGACATCCGGATACCGGAATCGCGCGACCGTTCGAGCGAGTTCGTCGGTTTCGTCCAGCCAAGCACCTTGCACCTGCGTCCGCTCACCTTTCCGGGTCTTGCGGGCGCCGAGTTCAAGCAGCTTAGCTTCGACGAGAAGACCGGCGCGCGGACAATCCTCGCCAAGCTCCCGGCCGGCTGGAAGCAGCCGCCTGGCTATCATTCGGCGGACCTCGAAATGTTCGTCGTCGAAGGCGGTATCAGCATTTCGGACAAGCCGATGGGGCGCTACGCCTATGCCTATTACCCGGCGGGCTATGCCCATAGCTTCGGCACCGCGGAAGGCGCGACTGTCCTGATGTTCTGGAGCGGTGCCCCCGATTACGTCGCCAGCGCCAAGTCGCGCGCCGGCACCGACACCGCCAGCGCCGTTGACGGGCTGCTCTATAACGACGTGGCGATCAAGGAGCCGAGCAGCCTGCCCAAGTTCCGCGACGAGCCGGTCATGGAAAACTCGCCGGTGCAGGTGCGGCTGTTGCACCTCGATGCCAAAACCGGGCAGAAGACCTGGATCGTGATGACGCCGGGGGGCTATCCGGTGATGAGCGGAGAAGGCAAGCTGCCGCTCTGGTCCTCCAGCAAGAGCTGGCAGGAAGGGTATTTGCTCGCGGGCGACATGACGGTCGCGGAATGCCTGCCGCAGGGCCAGGTGGCCGGCACCTACGCACCGAACGGCTATTTCTTCCGGCCTGCCGGCGTCGCCCATGGCGGCCTCAGCCTCTATTCGGACACCTTTGCCGTATGGCTGTACCGCACCGGCCCCGGCCATTGGGAGACCTATCGCAATACGTGCGCAGAGCCGTCCGCGCCCGCCAAGGGAGGTGCACAATGAGCGTGCAAGCCAAAGTCCACCTGCCGGTGGCGCTGGTGCTGGGCCTTGCGATCTTCGCCGCGCCCGCATTCGCCCAGCAATTCGGACCGCCCACCGTCAAGCAGGGCCCGCCCTTCCCGGTTCCCGACAAGGGCTATGAGGTCGAAGGCCGACCTGGCCTGATGCAGAACGTGCCCAATATCGAGTTCGTGAAGTGGGAGCCATTCGCGCCTCCGGGTTTCCCCTCCGGCCTGCAGCGGCGGCTGCTGAGTCAGTCGCCGAGCATGGATGCGGTCGCGCAGATCACCTATGTCCCCGCTGGCTGGAGCCAGCCCATGGGCTATGACGAAGTTGATAACGAGATCATCGTTCTCGATGGCGATCTCAGCATCGGCGAAGGGCCGTCGATCGAGAAGCTCAGCAAATATTCCTATAGCTACATGCCTGCGGGCATGCTGCGCGGTCCAGTCAAGTCTCGCCAGGGCGCCGTGCTGCTGCAATGGTTCAAGGGGCCGCCGAAGTTCGTCGCCTCCAGCACCGGCAAAGCGGGCGCACGCACCTACGCACGAGTTCGCGACTGGAACCGTTACAAGAATGCCTGGTATGTCGATGAGCCGTTCCCGGCCTATCGCACCGGTGGAAACTTCCCCGGTTATCTCCACAGTCTTATCCGCAAGGACCCGGACACCGGCGAGATGACGTGGATGACCTTCGTCTACAGCATTCCCGCTCCCCCCAGCAGCAAGCCCGGCATCTTCGGCGGCGGCGCCGAGATTCATCCCAGCTTCGAGGAATATTACATTCCCGAGGGCACGCGGGTCGCCACATCCGATGAGCGTGGACCGACGCGCGCCGTCTATGGCGGCGAGTGCGTGGAAGGCGGCATCTCGTCCTACAAGCACGGCACGCGGGGCTATTTCTGGCGCGCCGCTGGCGTCGCGCACGGCACCGTTGCCCAGGCGCCTCCCGGCGAACGCGATGGCGACGGTAATCTGAAGGCCGGTAACGGCGAAGCGAATTGGGGCTGGACGCTGGTCCGCACCGGCACCCGGCTATGGGCGACCTATGTCACCGATTGCAGCTACAAGACCGGCATTCAATATATGGGCGGCGCGTGGCGGAAATATGATTACGACGTGCCGCGCTACGAGCCGCACGACTAGATTCCGGGTTCTTGACCAGCCTCAGGGGCCGCTTCGGCGGCCCTTTTTTGCGATCAGCGACCGTGGCGCGCCGTCAGAGGTATGCCCAAGGACGTTTGGCGCGCCCTGCTGGCGACTTGCTGCGATCTCGCTTGCGCCGATGCCCCAAAAGCGTGGAGCTATCGGTTGAGGTGTCGCCGAAAAACGAAGGAAATTTCCCTTCGTTTGTCAAAATATAGCTCTTTATTTTAGGAGGGGCCGGGCCCACCGATTTCTCGCGAGGGCGTTCAGCCAGTCGGGGAGTATCTATGGACAATCGGGTCGCGATCGTGACGGGCGCCGGAAGCGGTATCGGCCGCGCCGTGGCGCTTGCCCTGGGCGAGGCCGGGTGGCGCGTCGTGCTCGCCGGGCGGCGGCACGAGGCCCTTGTCGAAACCGCGGCGCTGGGTGGCGGGTCGATGCTCGCGGTGCCGTGCGACGTGGCCGATGCAGCGTCGGTGGACGCGCTGTTCGACGCGGCGATTGCCGAATTCGGCCGGATCGACCTGTTGTTCAACAATGCCGGCATTTTGGCGCCGCCGGTACCGCTCGACGAACTGGACGTCGAGGCGATCCGGTCGCTGCTCGACGTCAACATCCTCGGCAGCTTCCTGTGCGCCCGTGCGGCGATGCGGGCGATGAAGCGCCAGACGCCGCAGGGCGGGCGGATCATCAACAACGGATCGATCTCGGCCGACCGGCCGCGACCCCATTCCGCACCCTATACGGCGAGCAAGCACGCCATGACCGGCCTGACCAAGTCGATCGCGCTCGATGGCCGCGCCTGGGGCATCGCGGCCGGGCAGATCGATATCGGCAATGCGGTGACCGATATGAGCGCGGCGATGGGGCAGGGCGTGCCGCAGCCCGATGGCAGCATCCGTGCCGAGCCAAGGATGGACGTCGGCCATGTCGCTCGTGCGGTCGTCCATATGGCGGCGCTGCCGCTCGACGCGAACATTCCCTTCATGACGATCATGGCGACCAATATGCCCCTGTTCGGCCGGGGATGACCGAGCGGCCTTGCGTCGCACCCCGGTCCAGCCTAAGCGACCCGTCCGTCGGGGAGTGGCGCAGTCCGGTAGCGCGCCTGCTTTGGGAGCAGGATGTCGCAGGTTCGAATCCTGTCTCCCCGACCATTCTTCCCCGGAATGGATTGCTGCGTCGCTCCGCGCGCCGTTAGGATGGCGGCGTGAAGACGATCCTCGGCATCCCTGCGCAGACCGGCATGAATGTCGTGGCCGGTCTTTCCGTGGCCGGGCTGATGCTGCCCGAGGCCGTCGCCTATGCGGGCATCGCGGGGTTCACGCCCGGGCGGGCCATCCTCGCCGCGCTCGCGGGCGGCGCGGCTTATGCGGTGCTCGGCCGCAGCCGCTTCGCGATCGTCGCGCCGACCTCCTCCTCGGCGGCCATTCTCGCCGCCGCGCTGGCGACGTTGCCGGGCAGTCCGGCCGAGCGCGGCGCGATGGCGATGGCGATGGCCGCGATCGTCGGCGCATTGTTCGCGCTGATCGCCCTGTTTCGTCTCGGCAGCCTGTCGGCGTTCATCGCCCGCCCGGTGCTGCGCGGTTTCGCCTTCGGCCTGGCGATCAACATCATCATCCGCCAGGTGCCGCATCTGCTCGGGCTGAAGCTCGCCTCGTCCTCCACGCTGGCCCTGCTGGCCGACATCGCGGCGAATCTCGGCCGGACGAACCTCGCCAGCCTCACGATCGGGGCGGTCGCGTTGGCACTGCTGCTCGGCCTGCGCGCGACCACTCGTCTTCCCGCCGCGCTGATCGCCCTGGTGCTGGGCGTCGCGGCGTCGCGGATGATCGACCTGCCGGCGCTGGGCGTGGCATCGGTCGGGCCGATCGATTTCCATCTGTCTGCCTGGACGATGCCGGATTTCAGTTTTGCGCGCTGGTCGCGCCTCGCGCAACTCGCTGCCCCGCTGACGCTGATCCTGTTCGCCGAAAGCTGGGGCACCGTGCGAACGCTCGCGCTGCGCCATGGCGACACGCTGTCCGCCAATCGCGAATTCAGTGCGCTGGCCGGCGCGAACCTGTTGTCCGCGCTGGCCCAGGGCATGCCGGTCGGGGCCGGCTTCTCCGCGGCGTCGGCCACCGAGTCCGCCGGCGCGACGAACCGGCTCGCCGCGATCACCGCGCTGATCGCCCTCGCGGCGGCGGCATGGCTGGCCGGCCCGACGATCGAGGCCCTGCCGCAGCCGTTGCTGGCGGCGGTGGTGGTCGCGGCACTGGCGCACGCCCTGTCGCCCGCGCCGCTCACGCGGTTGTTCATGATCGACCGCGACCAATGGATCGCGCTTGCCGCGGCGTGCGGCGTGATCCTGTTCGGGGTGCTCGACGGCATGCTGATCGCGGTCGCCCTGTCGATCGGGGCGCTGCTCAACCGGCTCGCCCATCCCGTGGTGAGCGAACTCGGCTATCTCGATGGCGGCCACGATTTCGTCGACCGGGCGCGCCATCTCGACGCCAGGGGCGTGGAGGGCATGGTGATCTTTCGACCCAATGCGCCGCTTTTCTTCGCCAATGCCGAACAGTCGCTCGGCACCATCGCGGCGAAGGCGCTGGCAAGAAGCGGTGACACCCATGTCGTGCTGAGCCTGGAGGAGAGCGACGATCTCGACAGCACCGCGCTGGAGGCGATCGCCGAGTTCGAGAAGCTGCTGGCGGCGAAAGGCCTGTCCCTGCAGCTTGCGCGGGCGCATGATCGCGTTCGCGACGTGCTGGTGGCGGCCGGGTTCGATCGCCTGGCGAAGGGTGCGTCGTTCAGTGTGGCGGACGCGGTGCGCGCGGTGAAGGCGGGAAAAGGGAACGACGATGTACAACCTGCTTGAGCCACGGCTGCAGCCCGTTCCGCTCGCCGCGCTGCGCCCGACCCAGATGACGGTCGGCATGATCGAGGTGGACCGCAAAAGACGGCAATGGCAGGGGCATGTCGCCGCGGATGGCCCCGATTTCCTCGGAAGTCACATGATCCCGGTGGTGCTGGGGCCGAAGCAGGTTCCATGGCTGATCGATCATCATCACCTGGCGCGCGCGCTGCACGACGAAGGGGTCGAGCATGTGCTGGTCAGCGTGGTCGCCAGGCTGGGCCATCTGCGCAAGGCGGAATTCCTCACCTTCATGGACAATCGCAACTGGCTCCACCCCTATGACGCGAAGGGCCGAAGGTGCGACGTCGCCGACATGCCGCGTTCGCTGGGCAAGCTCGTCGACGACCCGTACCGCTCCCTGGCCGGGGCAGTGCGGCAGGCCGGCGGCTATGCCAAGACCGACACGCCCTATGCCGAATTCCTTTGGGCCGATTTTCTCCGTGGACGGATTTCGGCGAAAAGGGTGGCGGACAGGTTCGAAAAGGCAGTGAACAAGGCCCTCGAGATCGCGCATGGCGAGGAGGCGAGGCACCTGCCGGGTTATTGCGGGACCTTCTGATCGACGGCGGCGCCATGGGCCTTTGGGGCGTGGCCACCCTTGCGCGGAATCAGGTGAAGCACCGCGACGATGACGCCGCCGACGATCATGCCGACCACCGCCGATCCGAGCGCGCCGACCAGCCATTCGACCAGCCCCTGCGCCACCGGCGAGGCGTGGCCGACTGCCTCAGCCGCATCGTGCAGCCCGTGCGAGATCACGCCCAGGCCGAATTCCTCCAGCCCATGCACGATGAACCCGCCGCCGACCCAGGCCATCGCCGCGACGCCGAGCGTCGACAGGCCCTCAAGCAGCAAGGGCATCGCCTTGACCAGCCCACGGCCGAGGGCGCGGACGCCGGCCGATCTGCGCTGGGCCAGGTGCAGGCCGATATCGTCCATCTTCACGATCAGTCCGACCACGCCATAGACGCCGACAGTGATGGCGATGCCGACGGCGGCCAGCACCACGCCTTGCATCACCACCGACTGTTCGGGGATGTCGGACAGGGCAATGACCATGATCTCGGCCGACAGGATGAAATCGGTGCGGATCGCGCCGCCGACCTGGCGCTTTTCCAGCTCGGCCGGATCGTGGATCTCGGCGACTTCGTCGGCGTGATGTTCGCCGACGATCATCTCGAAGATCTTCTCGGTCGCCTCGAAGCAGAGATAGGCGCCGCCGATCATCAGCAGCGGCGTGATCGCCCAGGGCGCGAAGCTGCTCAGCAGAAGGGCGGCTGGCAGCAGGAACAACAGCTTGTTGCGCAGCGATCCGATCGCGATCTTGGCGATGATCGGCAACTCGCGGTCGGGCGTCAGGCCGACGACATAACGCGGCGTGACCGCGGTATCGTCGATCACCACGCCCGCTGCCTTCACGCCCGCCCGGCCTGCCGCGCCGGCGACATCGTCCACCGAGGCCGCGGCCAGCTTCGCGATCATCGCGATATCGTCGAGCAGCGCTACAAGGCCTCCGGGCATTCGATCTCTTTCAGCTATGGTGCGGGCCGTTGGTATCGCATTCGACGCGAAGCGCCAGTGGATCGGGCCGCCGCGATGTGGAAATTCGGCAGATCCTCGCAGGAGCCGGGCTGGCGTGGTCGGCCGCGGCCCGGGGGTCAGTCGCGCGACATGGCCAGCCCGGCGAGAAGCGGCGCGTAGGCGGCAAGCCTGCGGGATACGAACTCCGTGAAGAGCCGCACGCGCTTCGTCTTGCGCGTCTCCCCCTGCGTGAGAAGCCAAACCGCTCCATATTGGTGCAGGTCGGTGCCTGGTACCCGCACCAATAGCGGATCGGCATCTCCGACGAAGCACGGCAATGTCGTGATGCCGAGCCCCTGCCGCGCCGCGGCGAGTTGCGCCTCGGCATCCGTGACCCTGAACGGAACCCCGGCGGTGCGAACCTCCCCCTCGCTGGCCCAGTCCGGAATGCCGTGCATGCTGATGACGATCCACCGCATGGAATCGGGCGCGCCCGCACGCCAGGCGGCCAGTCGATCGCGCGAGATATAGACGGCGCCGAACAGCTCCGGCCCCTTCAGGCCGTGAAGATTGAGCGGCAGGGTCTTGCGGTCATAGACGACGCGGATCGCCACGTCGGCCTCGCGGTTGGTCAGATTTGCCAGCTCGCCGGACGACAGGATTTCCATCTCGATGTCCGGGTGCAGGCGCGCGAAATCGGAGAAGTCCGGCATGAGCAGGTGAGTGGCGAGGGGCGGCGCCAGCGTCACCCGCAAAAGCCCGCGCACGCTCTGGTCGCGGCCGAAGATTCGCGTCTCCAGCTGGTGCGACGACGCTTCCATCTGGTTCGCGAGCTCGAGAACCTCCTCGCCCGCGGCGGTCAGGCGATAGCCCGCAGGCAGTTTTTCGAACATCTGTGCCCCGAGGCGTTCCTCGAGCTGGGCGATGCGTCGCAGCACGGTCGAGTGGTTCACGCCCAGGCGCGCGGCGGCAGCCCGCACCGAGCCCCCACGTGCGACGGCGAGAAAGTAGCGAACGTCATCCCAGTCGATCATGGTGCGATCCTGCACCGCGGAGTGCGCCCAATCAACTGTCGTTGTTGGCGAGAGCCCATCCAGCCGGATGAATTTCGCACCACCGATGTGCGCGTTTTTGCACTGAACGCCTGACGCCGGCGGCCCCATCTGGTGGTTCTCGGGAGCGTTCCCAAACGCTCCAGCCAGGGATACACGACATGAACAGACTGAATGGAAAGACCGCCGTGATCACGGGTGGCGCTACCGGCATCGGCCTTGCCGCTGCAAAGCGCTTCATCGAGGAGGGCGCCTTCGTCTTCATCTTCGGCCGTCGGCGGGAAGCGCTCGACGCCGCTATCGCCGCGCTCGGGCCCGATGCCCGTGCGGTGAAGGGCTCGGTCTCCGAGCTGGCCGACCTCGACCGGCTTTACGCGGCGGTGAAGGCCGAGCGCGGAACCCTCGACATCGTCTTTGCCAATGCCGGGGCGGGAAGCCAGCTTGCGCTCGGCAAGATCACCGCCGAGCACATCGACGAAACCTTCGACACCAATGTGAAGGGGACGATCTTCACGGTCCAGAAGGCGCTGCCGCTGATGAGCGCGGGCGGTTCGATCATCCTGACCGGATCGAGCGCCGGCACCACGGGCGCTCCGGGAATGAGCGCCTATAGCGCGAGCAAGGCGGCCGTGCGCAATCTTGCGCGGACCTGGGCGGAGGACCTGAAGGGCACCGGCATCCGGGTAAACGTGCTGTCGCCCGGGGCGACGGCGACCGAGCTCGCCAAGGACGCGCTGGGCGAGGAGGGCCAGAAGGCCTTCGCCGCGATGACGCCGCTCCAGCGCATGGCCGATCCAGCCGAAATCGGGGCGGCGGCTGCCTTTCTCGCGTCGTCGGACAGCAGCTTCATGACCGCCAGCGAACTCGCCGTCGACGGCGGCCTTGCCCAACTCTGACGCGCTGGCCTGGCGCCGTTGAGGCCCAAGAAATCACTATCAACACGAAACGGAGAACTATCATGAGTTATGCAATCATAGGCTTCGGCAAGATCGGCCAGGCGCTCGCCCACGCCTTCGCCCGCAAGAACATCGCGGTAACCGTCGCGAGCCGCCGGCCGCCCGAGGCACTGGCGCCGCAGGCTCGGGCGATCGGGCCCATGGTCGTCGTCAGGTCGCTGCAGGATGCGCTCGAGGCCGATACGATCATCCTGGCGGTCCCGTTCGGGGAGCATGGCGAGGTTGCGAAGGCCCTGCCGAGCTGGGAAGGCAAGACCATCATCGACGCGACGAACACGTACGGCGTTCCCCCTGAAGAACTGGACGGTCTCCCGTCCTCTGCCTTCGTTGCGAAGGCGTTCCCTGGCGCCAGGCTCGTGAAAGGGTTCAATCACCTGATCGCGGCCACCCTGGCCACCGATCCGGTCGTCAAAGGCGGGCACCGGGTCGTCTTTCTGTCGAGCGACGATGAGGATGCGGTCGCGCCGGTGGCGGCCCTGGCCAGGCAACTCGGCTTCGCCCCCGTCGCGCTGGGCAAGCTCAATGAAGGTGGCGCGCTGGTCCACGCACGCGGCCGCATCTGGGGGCCGCTGATCTTCCAGGACCTGTTCAAGAAGGAGCAGTAACGGATCTGCCGCTGCTGTCAGAAACGGCTCACCACATGGCGGCTGTGACGGCGCTGTCTCCTGATCAGGTCTTTGTACAGTCCGCGAGATAGGCGCGCTCGCGATAGTCGAACCAGTCGATATCCGCCGCCAGCCGCCGGCCGGATGTGTCCTGACAGGCAACCCCCACGAACGCGCCGGTGAAGTTGGGCAGGCCCGGCGCGCTCGCTTCGTCTGACAGGATGCTGGCGTCGAACTGCTCGCGCAGCCAGGTCCAGTCGGCGTCGCCCTCGATACGGAAGGCGAAGCGGAGGCGTTCGTAATCGACCTCGGCGCGGAGGTGGATCCGGCCTTCCGCCGCGACGGGGTGGATTTGCGAAAAAGCGTCGCCCTGGGGCGAGTCGGGCAGGGCCGACATGACCTGGATCTGGCGGCCGCCATCGTCACCAGCGGTGACGAACAGATAATGATATTTCGAGCCGTTATAATAGCAGACCAGGCCGGCCGCCTGCTGATAGCTTTGCGGGGCGAACTCGACGATCGTCTCCGCCGAATAGCAAAAGGCCTGTTGCCGGCGCGCGACCAGCGCCTGTTCGAACAGGCTGCCCAGTGACTCCCGGCCGAACAGGCGGAGATGGCCGGGGCGGGCAGTGAGGCTGAACAGCTTTTCCGGCTCGGGCGAGCGGAGCCATTGGAAGTCGATCGGCAGCACGTCGTCGTCGAAGTCCGATCGTACAGGGGGTCCCAGCGTCGGCGCATCGAGCGTCGGCATGGGGATGTCGAGTACCGGGATGCTGTCGCCGCTCGCCGTATAGAGCCAGCCATCGTCCGCCCAGCGCATCGGCTGGATTGCGGTCTCGCGGCCCATCACGCAGCGGCCGCGATTGGGGAGGGGGCGACCGCAGAGATAGACCATCCAGGGCTCGCCCTCGGGGGTCTCGACCAGATCGGCATGGCCTGCGCGCTGCAGCGGCGCATCGGGGCGGTCGCGCGCGCTGAGGATATAGGTGTCGGGGTGGAGTTCATAGGGGCCGGTCAGCGAGCGCGAGCGCGCCATGGTCACGGCGTGGTTCCAGGCAGTGCCGCCTTCGGCGGTGATGAGATAATAGAAGCCGTCGCGCTTGTAGAGATGCGGCGCCTCGGTGAGGCCCAGCGGGGTGCCTGCGAAGATCAGGCGCGGTTCGCCGATCAGGGCGCTGGCCTCGGGCGCATATTCCTGCAGCACGATGCCGGCGAAGCGGTTGCGGCCGGGCCGATGGTCCCACAGCATGTTGACGAGATATTTGCGGCCGTCATCGTCGTGGAACAGCGAGGGGTCGAAGCCGCTGCTGTTGAGATAGACGGGGTCGGACCAGTCGTCCTCGATGGTCTCGCTCGTCACCAGGTAATTGTGGAAATCGCGCAGCGACGCGCCCGAAGCGCCGCCGGTGGTGGTGCGGCCATAGCGCTTCACGTCGGTGTAGATCAGATGAAACCGGTCGCCGTCATGCGTCAGGCACGGCGCCCAGACGCCGCAACTGTCCGGATCGCCGCGCATGTCGAGCTGGCTCGCCCGCACCAGCGGGCGGGCGACCAGCGTCCAGTTGGCCAGGTCGCGCGAATGATGGATCTGCACGCCGGGAAACCATTCGAAGGTCGAGGTCGCGATATAATAATCCTCGCCGACGCGGACGATCGACGGGTCGGGGTTGAAGCCGCGGAGGATGGGATTGCGGATCATGCGGGCTCGGGGTCCTTCTGGGGTTCGGGGGCGCGGACGAGAATCCACATCACGGCGGCGGCGAACAGGTCGAGGATGCCGAGCGCGACGAAGAACGGGCCATAGCCGATCGTCTCGACGAAATGGCCCATCGCGAGCGAGAAGATCAGCACGCCGAGATTGGCCATGGTGCCGGCAATGCCCGCCGCGGTGCCGACTTCGTTCCGTGGGAACAGGTCGGACGCCATGGTAATGCAGGTGACGGACAGAGTCTGGTGCGCAAAGCCGCCGAGGCAGAGCAAAGCGACCGCCGCGGCGGCGCTTTCGACCTGGCCGACGAACATCATGCCGGTCATCAGCACCGCACCCAGCGTATAGGCGCCGCGCCGCGCGTTGATCAGGCTCACGCCGCGCCGTTGCAGCCATAGCACCACGGCGGGCCCGAACAGGCAGCCGAGATCGGCGGCGATGAAGGGCAGGCCGGCGAACATCGCGATCTGGCCGAGATCGAAATGGCGGACGGTGGTGAGATAGAGCGGCATCCACAGGGTCAGCGTGCCCCAGACCGGATCGGCGAGGAACCGGGGCAGCGCGATGCCCCACAGGTTGCGACGGCGCAGGAGGCGGCTGAGCGGCGGCTTGTCCTCGGTGGCGCGGAGATAGGTTTCCTGGCCTTCGAGGATCTCGGCCCTTTCCTCGGGCGAGACGGTCGGATGGGTTTCGGGTGAATGATAGAGGCGCCGCCAGCAGGCGGCCCAGATCAGCGCGAAGATGCCCGCGACGATGAAGGCGCCGCGCCAGTCCCACACATAGACCGCGCCCGCCACCAGAAGCGGGGCGAGCACCGAGCCGAGCGAGGCGCCGATATTGTAGACGCCGCCGGCAAAGCCGCGCTCGCGGGCCGGAAACCATTCGGAGATGACCTTCAGCGCGCCAGGATGGGCGGTGCCCTCGGCAAAGCCGAGCAGCGCGCGCAGGCCGGCGAGGCTGACCCAGCCGGTCGCCAGGCCGTGCGCCATGGTGATCACGCCCCAGGCCGCGGCGAACAGCGCGAGGCCGGTCTTCAGCCCGATCATGTCGAGAATATAGCCGGCGATCGGCTGCAGCATGATGCCGAGCTGAAAGCCACCGGTGATCCAGCTATATTGCTCGGTGCTGATATGCAGCTCGGTCATCGCGGTCGGCGCGGCGACGCCCATGATGCTGCGGGTCAGATAGTTCAGGATGGTACCGATCATCACCAGCCCGATGATCCACCAGCGGATCTTCATCATCCTGCCAATCCGCATCGCGATTCCTCCCCGCGCGTCGGGCGCCGTTGTGGCTCGATCGCTGATGGTAGCGATAACGATCTGGCCCGTGCTGGCAAGATCGCGGGGCGGTCGCGGCCGATTTGCGGGGAGGATGGCCAGGTGATACAATTTGCGGGCCTGTTCGGGAGAGCGGAAATGCGTCGTGCCCTGTTGCCGGTTGCCCTTGGCGCCATCCTGCTATCGTCCGCCGCCGACGCAGCGCGCGCACCGCGGGAGAGCTGGGGCAAGGCCGGCGTTTCGCTCGATCAGTATCGCGAGGACGCCGTGCTGTGTGGTCGCCAGGCCTATTATCTGGATGTTTCGGACACGCCGGCTGCCAAGGCGCTGGTGCGGGCGTCGAGCCAGATCGAGAATCTCGCCTCGAACATCAACGAGAATGCGTTGCAGCCGATGTCGGGGGTCGAAGCGATCACCATGGCAGTGCAGGGCGCGCGGCCGGAACAGCGTTTCCGCGAGATCGCCGCGCTGCAGAAATCGACGCTCGAAAAATGCCTGACCTCGCTGGGCTATGTCCGTTTCCGCCTGACCGAGGAGCAGCGCGACCATCTGTCGAAGCTCCGGTCGGGCACGCCCGAGCGTCACGCCTATCTCCACTCTCTTGCCAGCGACCCGAAAATCCTGTCGACGCAGCATGGCTGATCGAGAGGAGACATGATGATCAAGGTGGGGGTGATCGGGTTCGGGCTGGCCGGCAAGAGTTTCCATGCGCCGTTGATCGACGCGGTCGAGCGGCTGAAGCTCGCGGCCATCGTCACCTCGCGCGTGGACGAGGTCGCCGATGCTTTTCCCGGTGTCGCGGTGGTGCCGACCGCGGAAGCGCTGATCGCCGATCCGTCGATCGACCTGATCGTGATCGCCACGCCCAATGAACTGCACGCGCCGCTGGCCAGGGCGGGACTCGAGGCGGGCAAGCATGTCGTGATCGACAAGCCCTTCGCGGTCGACCCGGCCGATGGCGTCGCGCTGATCGAGCTGGCGGCCGCGCGCGGGCTGGTGCTGTCGGTGTTCCACAACCGGCGATGGGACGCGGATTTCCTGACGGTACTCGATGTGCTCGGTGGTGGTGCGCTGGGCGAAGTGATGCTGGCCGAGCTGCGCTGGGACCGGTTCCGTCCGGCGATCAAGCCCGGCTGGCGCGAAGCGACGGTGGAGCAGGGCGGGGGCATGCTCGCCGATCTGGGGCCGCACCTGATCGACCAGGCGCTGCAATTGTTCGGCACGCCGGAGGCGATCACCGCCGACATCGCCGCGCAACGCGCTGACGTGGTGGTCGACGATTATTTCGAGCTGACGCTGCACTATGGCGAACGCCGGGTGATCCTGTCCGCTTCGACTCTGATCGTCGCGCCGCGGCCGCGCTTCGCGCTGCACGGGAGCAAGGGCAGCTTCGTGAAGTTCGGCCTCGATCCGCAGGAAGCGATGCTGCGCGCCGGCGCGACCGCCAATGACGCCGGTTATGGCGAGGAAGCGCCCGAAGCGTTCGGCACCCTGACCGTCGCCGAGGGCCAGCCCGAGCTGGTGCCCTCGGTGCGCGGCGACTGGCGGCGTTATTATGAGGGCGTGGCCGACGCGATCCTCGATGGCGCGCCGCCGCCGGTCGACCCGGCGGATGCGCTGATCGGGCTCAACCTGATCGCCCTTGCTCGGCGGAGTGCCGCGGAGGGGCGCAGGCTGCAAGTCTGAGCGGGAGCGCCGTCGGCCCTTGGTGCCGTGCCGTGGCCATCCCGCTCGGCGCGGATGCCGGCCAGCCGCGTTTCACGCAGTCGGCACCGTCCCGCCATCGATGACATATTCGGTGCCGCTGATCGCGCCGGCGCGCGGCGACGCAAGGAAGGCGATGAGGTCGGCGACTTCGCATGGCTTGGCCGGGCGTCCGAGCGGAATACCACCCAGTGAGTCCATGATGATCTTCTTGCCGCCCTCATAGTCAGTGCCGGCGTCCTTCGCGAGCCGTTCGGCCAGCGCGACGGCGGCGTCCGTCTCGACCCAGCCGGGCGACACACGGACCACGCGGATGCCTTTGGGCGTCACTTCCTTCGACAGGCTCTTGCTGTAGGTCGAAAGAGCGGCCTTGGCCGCCGCATAGGCGGTGGTCGATTCCGGCAGGGGCAGCTCATGCTGGATCGATGTCACATGAATGATCACGCCCGAACCCCGCGCGATCATCGATGGGAGCAGCGCCCGGTCGAGCCGCACGGCAGGCAGGAGATTGTGGTTGAGTTCCTTCAGCCATTCGGCATCGCTGAGCGCGGCAAAGCCGCCTGCAGGGGCGCTCGATCCGCCGAGCACATTGACGATGATGTCCACGCCCCCGAACCGCGACAGCACCTCTTCCGCGAGAGCGGCGCATCCTTCGGCCGTCATGAGATCGGCGGCGATATAGTCGAGATCGTCGTTGCTCTCGGGGACGCTCCGCGCAGCGGCAATCACGCCGACACCGGCGTCGCGCAGGCTTTGCACAACCGCCGCGCCAACGCCTTTGGTTCCGCCGCTGACCAGCGCGCGCTTGCCTTCCAGGCCAAGGTCGAAACTCATGATCGGTCTCCGGCTGAACTTGTGGGCCGGCGACATCGCCCGTACCCTGCCAAATGACAAGAACGCACGAAAAAGTAAGGTACTAACCAAAAAGTATGTCGCAGCAATATTCCCGCGAAACGGCGGCCGAAGGCGTTGAGAATGCGCTCAAGCTGCTCGAGGGCCGGTGGAAGCTGGTCGTCCTGTTTCACCTTTTCGGTGGGCGCGTCCTGCGTTTCTCGGAACTAGAGCGAGCGATCCCGCTCGTGTCGCAGAAGATGCTCATCCAGCAGCTCCGACAGATGGAGCGGGATGGCATCGTCAGGCGTATCGTACACCATCAAGTGCCGCCCAAGGTCGAATATGGGCTGACCGATTGGGGTCAGGCGCTGTGCCCGGCACTGGACGCCTTGCTGACATGGGCTGCGCAACGCGAGAGCCTCGGCGACGGGGTGGCGACGCGATAGGGTCCGATCTCGAGGTCGATGATTCAAACGTCGCATAGTCCGCCTTATCGAGGTTCAGGATCCCATGCTTCGGCGGAATCGATAGTGCTCAGGACACCCCTCGCAAAATTCATTACTTGCGAGTTTTTTCGATGGCCCGAATGGCCATGTCACTGGTTCTCGGGCGGCTGGCACGGGAAATCACTGCGATGCCGATGCCGAATTTTTACTAAGGCAGTATTTGTTGGACGCGATTCGGGGCCCTTCGCAGGTGGGTCGCATAAATCGCCGCCGCGCAAAGCCGTGCTTGAACGCTGCTTCGACGGGGACGCCCGCACCTTTGTCGATACTTGGCCGCTCACCTCACTGTGGCGACCATCCCACCGGAAAAACCCGAGCCGGGAGCCGAATCCGTGTCTTTTGTGCAATATCGCGGGAGGAAGCGCCAAGTATAACATCGTAACTTCCCGCCGCGATGCGCCATTGGTGCCCGGCCTGGTCCCATGTCGCGAGCAGGCGTGGATCGACCTGCAAGGTCACTTGCTTCGAGGCGCCCGGCGCCAGCGCGACCTTGGTGAAGCCGCCAAGCCGTTTCGGCGCTTCCCAGCCGGCACCAGCGACGTAGATCTGGGGCACGGCCTTGCCCGCCACCTTGCCGGAGTTGCGCACGGTGAAGCGCACGTTGATGCCGTTGGCCGATGGCGCCGCACTGAGCCCGGCAAAGGAGAAGTTCGTGTAGGAAAGGCCGTGGCCGAAGGCGAATTGCGGGTCGAGGCCCTTCGCATCGTACCATTTATAGCCGATCGCCGCGCCCTCGCTGTACGTGACGTCGCCCTTGTGGGGCTCGGCGGGGTGCGGCAGCTGATCGAGGCTGCGCGGGAAGGTCGCGGGCAGGCGGCCCGAGGGATTGACCTTGCCGAACAACAGGTTGGCGATCGCAGCGCCGCCCTCGGTGCCGGGATACCAGGCGGCCAAGGCGCCCGCGACGCGGTCGATCCAGGGGGTGAGGACCGGGCCGCCCGTTTCCATCACCACCACCGTTTTCTGGTTCGCGCCGGCGACCGCCTCCACCAACGCGTCCTGATTGTCGGACAAGGTCAGCGGCACGTCGAAGGATTCGCCGGCCCATTGCGTGACGAAGACGATCGCCACGTCGCTGTCGCGGGCCAGCGCCGCGGCTGCGGCGGGATCGCTGCCGTCGGCGAAGCGTACCGTCGCACCCGGGGCCAGCTGCGCGATCGCGGCGAGCGGGGAGGACGGGTAATACATGATCGGGCCGGGCCAGCTCGTCGGCTTCAGGCCGGGCACGGCGTTGCCGCCGCGCGGATAGACCAGAGACGATCCGCCACCCGCGAGCACGCCCTTGTCGGCATGGCCGCCGATGATCGCGATCCGCTTCGTCGAAGGCGAGAGCGGCAGGACGGCGCCGGCATTCTTGAGCAGGACCGTGCCTTCCTCGGCATCCTGCCGCGTCACCACGGCATGCGCGGCATAGTCGATCGGGGCTTCGGCGACAGGATGCTCGAACAGGCCGTGCGCGATCATCGAGCGCAGAATACGCGTCACCATCGTATCGAGCTGCGTCTCGCTTACTGCGCCGCTCGCGACGGCCTTGGCGAGTGGCTCGCCGAAATAAGGGGCGTCGTCGAACGGGTGCCCAGATTCCTGGTCGAGCCCGGCCTTCACCGCGCTGGTCGTGCTGTGCGTCGCGCCCCAGTCGGACATGACATAGCCCGGCCATTTCCAGTCCTTGCGCAGCACCTGATCCAGCAGGAAGTCGTTCTCGCAAGCATAAATGCCGTTGACCCGGTTGTAGGAGCACATCACCGAACCTGGGTTCGACCGCTCGATCGCGAACTGGAAGGCGAGCAGGTCCGAGGTGCGCATCGCCGCTTCGCCCAGCACCGAATTGCCGCCGAACCGCTCGGTCTCCTGATCGTTGATCGCATAATGCTTCACGGTCGAGATGATGTGGTTCGACTGGATGCCGGCGATCTGCGCGCCGACCATCGTGCCGGCAAGCAGCGGATCCTCCCCGCCATATTCGAAGTTCCGGCCGTTGCGCGGCTCGCGCATCAGGTTGACGCCGCCCGCCAGCATCACGTTGAACCCGGAATTGCGCGCTTCCTTGCCGATCATCGCGCCGCCGGCGAAGGCGAGCGCGGTGTTCCAGCTAGCCGCGGTGGCGAGGCCCGAGGGCAGGGCGGTCCGCTCGCGCTTCACCGCCGCGCCGCCCTGGGTCGCGACACCGACACCCGCATCGGTCTGCCATTGCGGCGGAATGCCGAGGCGCGGGATGCCCGGAATATAGCCGGCCGATCCGGCGCGCGATTCCTTGGGCGTGAGGAATTTCTTCGACGGGAAATCGGTGCCGAAATAACCGAACACCAGGGTCAGCTTCTCCGCGCGGGTCATCCGCCTGACCAGCGCGGCGGCGCGGCTGTCGGGGGAGGGCGCCGCGACCCTGGCCTTTTTCGGCGCGGCGGCGATCGGCGTGCCTGCACTCGTCAACAATGCGACCATCAGGGCCGCTCCACAGGCACGCTTCATCGTTTCTTTTCCTCAGTTCTTGGGGAGTTTGGCGGGATCGTAATTCTGGCCGAAATCGAGCACGAACACTGGCCCGAGATCGATCACCTGCTTGTCCGCCGCGAGATGAGCGGTGGCGCGCATGGTACCGCCGGGAAAGGCCTTCGCTGCCTTGCCCGAGGCATAATAGAGCTTCCAGTCCTTGTTGATCGTCACGCCGTTGCCGACGAGATTCTCGTAAGGAGCCGCCACGCCATTCGCGCCGATATAGGGGATGGAGGCGGTCTCACCGTCCTTCAGCTCGGGCGCGCGCAGGTACATTGCGACCAGGATCGTGTCGCCCGCCGCGATCGGCTTCTGGATCGGCGAGCTGGAGCCGACGTCCCAGGCATTGGCGCCCTTGGCCGACACGGTCACGCGGATCACCTGTCCGCCGGGCACTCCACCATCGTTCAGCGCCTTGGCCTTCTGGTTCGGGCCATAGACCTGCCAGTTGGTACCGGGCTGGTTGACTGCCTTTTTCATGATGTCGTCGGATGCATCGCTCTTCGCCGCCGGGGCCGCCGCCTGTTGCGCGACCACCGGCAGGGCGAGCATCGCTGCGCTGCCGGCAAGAAAGATCGTCAAAACCTGTCGCATATCCTCCGCTCCTTTGATGGCCACCTTTCGCGGCTCGTGTCAGGTTCGCGCCGGTGCGGCCGCGAACGCTTCGGCGAAGGCGGTGCGCATCGGTTTTGGCTTGAAATCGCTGTCATAGGGGCAGGGGCGGCGCTTCGCCCCGTCGCCGCGCGGCTCGAACCCCTCGATCCAGCTGTACCGGTCGCACATGCCCCAGACGAGGACGTCGGACAGCTGCGGATAGGTGACCATCACATCGAGATAGGCGCGGCCGTAATCAGCCACCGCCCGATCTCGTACGGCGATGTCGGCGGGCAGACTATTGTCGCGCACGTCGAACTCGGTGATCAGCAACTTGTAGCCCATCGCCACGACCTGATCGAGGAAACGGCGCCACTCGGCCTGCTGTGCCGAAACGCTGGCTGCGGTGTCGGGCCCTTGCGTGACGAGATGCGACTGGACGCCGAGCGCGTCGACCGGGGTGCCGCGCGTCTTGAAACCTTCGAGCAGGCGAAGCACGCCGGCGCGGTGAGTCGCATTGCCCGGCTCCCAGCTCATATAATCATTATAGACGAGCTGCGCGTGCGGCGCGGCGACGCGGGCGGTGTGGAAGGCGAGGTCGAGCGTTGCCGTCGCGCCGCCCAGCGCCCGGGACAGCGCGGTTTCGTACAGGCTGGCATCGGCCGGATTCACCGCCTCGTTGACCACGTCGTAACTTGCGATCTTCGCGCCGTAGCGGGCGCAGACGGTGCGGATATGCTCGGTCAGCAGCCGATCGGCCTCGATCGCGGGGTTGGGGCCATAGTCATGGCTCTCCGCCCAGGCCGGCATCCATTTGGGCTGGTGCCAAAGGAGATTGTGGCCGCGCATGGCGAGCCCCTTGCTTTGCGCATAGGCCATCATCGCGTCGAACCGCGTGAAGTCGAAGCTGGTCGCGCTCGGGCGGATGAACTGCCATTTCATCTCGTTCTCGGGGACGAGGATACCGCAATCGGCCTCCAGCAGCGCCGCATAGGACGGGTTGGCGAACGACCCGCGGTCGGCACCCGGCGCGCTCCACGCACAGGCCGAGCCGAACCGCATGCCTTTCGCGCGGGCGGCCTCGTTCAGCGAGACAGCCGGCGACGCCGTGGGTGTGGGGGAGGGCGGTGACGCGGGCGTCGGGCCGGGGCCCGGCAAGGCGCCGCTGGCCGAAGTGGGGCCGCTGCCGGCACAGGCGGTCAGCACCATCCCGGCGGCGATCATCAGCCCCTCGCGCCGCGATATTCCGCCCATCCTGCTTCTCCGCTGCCCCGCCTCACGGTCTTGACGGCCCTGATAGCGGTATCATGATGGCGGTTTGACCAACCTTGTCAATAGGAGCGGCGGGCGTGGCGATCGGCGCGGCGGCATGCCTGTCCGTCACGCGGCTGCGATCTTGCATGCACATATGGTGCGGAATCGAAATAATAGGCTATTAGCGGGCAGGAGGAGACCGATAGTACCGTGAACGAGAAGAACTCCCGCCGCCGTAGAACGGCGCCGACGATCAGAGACGTTGCCCGTATGGCGTCGGTTTCGTCCATGACCGTCTCCCGCGTCATCAATGGCGAAGCCAATGTCCGCCCGACCACGCGTGACGCCGTCAATGCCGCCATTGCCGCGCTCAGCTATTCGCCCAACCCCGCCGCGCGGAGTCTTGCCGGCGCGGCGCCCGTGCGGATCGGCCTGCTCTACAGCAATCCCAGCGCCGCCTATCTCAGCGAGTTCCTCGTCGGCAGCCTGGACCAGGCAAGCCGCAGCGACGTGCAGCTGATCATCGAGAAATGCGAGCTGGGCGATCACGAGATCGAGGTGGCCAAGCATCTGATCGACAGCGGGATCGACGGGCTGATCCTGCCATCGCCCCTGTGCGACTCCCTGAAGCTGATCAAGACCATCGCCGACGAGGGCGTTCCGGCAGTGCTGGTCGGCAGCGGCCGCCCCGCGGCGGAGCTGAACGCGGTCAGCGTCGACGAATATTCCGCCGCCTATGCGATGACGGGGCATATCGTCTCGCTCGGCCATCATCGTATCGGGTTCGTCATCGGCAATCCCGAACAGACTGCCAGCGACGAGCGGCTGCGCGGCTATCGTGATGCGCTGGCCAAGGCGCATATCGCGATGGACGAGGCGCTGATCGTGCAAGGTCTGTTTACCTATCGCTCGGGCCTGGATGCGGCGGAGAAGCTGCTCGACGTGGCGGACCCGCCATCCGCGATCTTCGCCAGCAATGACGATATGGCAGCTGCCTGCGTCGCGGTGGCGCATCGCCGCGGGCTCGATGTGCCCGGCGATCTCACGGTGTGCGGCTTCGACGATACGACGCTGGCGACCGCGATCTGGCCCGAGCTGACCACGATCCACCAGCCGATCGCCGACATGTCGCGCGCGGCGGTCGAGATGCTGGTCTCGACGATTCGCCGCCCGCGCGCGAACGACGAGAAGCAGCAGCACGTCGTGCTCGATTTCACGCTGGTCCGGCGCCAGTCGGACGCCGCGCCGCGCCGCCGGCCGCCCTCCAGGTCGGCACGCCCGGCCTGAGCTGTTACGCGTTAGCGGTAACAGCTTGGTGCGGTGAGGTTGTGGCGCGCGATCGCGCCTGGCGCTAAGAGACAGTCATGTCCCTCGATGTCAAAGCCGTCACCGATACCCGCGTCGCCGAGCGCCCGGCGGTCGATGCCGAGACCTTCGCCCGCGAGATCGCGCCGAGCTATGCGCCGGTCGTGCTGCGCGGACAGGTGGCCGACTGGCCGGCGGTCGCGGCGGGCAGGCGCGGGGAACGGGCGCTGGCCGACTATGTGGCGGGGTTCGCGGGCGGCAAGCCGCTCGAGGTGCTGCTCGGACCGCCCGAGATCGCCGGCCGCTTCTTCTACCGCGACGATATGCGGGGCTTCAACTTCACCCGCCAGCAGGTGCCGCTGGCGGCGCTGATGGGGCAGCTGCTGCAGCTGGCCGAGGAGAGGACGGCGGATCCGCCGGCCATCTATGCCAATGCCGCCGCGGCCCCCGATCATCTCCCCGGCTGGGGCGAGGCGAACCGGCTGGGCCTGCCGGCGACCGGGGCGACGCCGCGGGTATGGATCGGCAACGCGACGCGCGTGGCGACGCATTACGATGCCTCGCCCAATCTTGCCGCCGTCGTGGCGGGGCGGCGGCGCTTCACCCTGTTTCCGCCCGAGCAGGTGGCGAACCTCTATGTCGGGCCGCTCGACCGCACGCTGGCGGGGCCGCCGGCGAGCATGGTCGATCCGGACGAGCCGGACCTGGAGCGCTATCCGCGTTTCGCCGAGGCGCTACGCCATGCCCAGGTCGCCGAGCTCGGGCCGGGCGACATGCTCTTCATCCCGGCGATCTGGTGGCATCATGTCCGCGCGTTCGACCGGATCAACGTCCTGGTCAATTACTGGTGGGCCTATGACACGTCGGCAACGCCCTTCGTCGCCATGGTCCATGCGCTGATGAGCGTGCGCGACTTGCCGCCGGCCGAGAAGCGGGCGTGGAAGGCGTGGTTCGACCATCTCGTCTTCGGCGAGGATGCCGAGCATGCCGGCGACCATCTGCCCGAGCATGTGCGCGGCGTGCTGGGCGCGGCGGGCAAGGAGCGTAACGAGCGGATTCGCGCCTATCTGCTGGGGATGCTGTCCGCGCGGGGATAGGGATTTGCCTCTCGTCACGTCCGCGCAACCGGGGTAGTCAACGACGATGCTTGGACATGTGCTTGCCGCTGGCGCCCTCTTTCTCTGCCTGGCGGCTCCCGCGACGGCGCAGCAGGTGGCGGACCCTGACTATGCGCCGAAGCTCGAGAGTCCCGCCTATGTCGAACAGGGGCCGCATGTCGCGCTCGACGGCGCACACCGGAATTTCCATACGCTGGACGGACGGTACGCGCCGTTCGGCAAGCTGCTCGAGGCTGACGGCTACAAGGTGTCCGCCCTCACGACTCCGCTTTCCATCGAGACCCTCGCCGGCGTGAATGTCCTGGTGATCGCCAATGCCCGATCGGAGACACCCGGGACGTCGGCCTTTGCGCCCGAGGAGATCGCCGCGACCCATGACTGGGTGGAGGCCGGCGGATCGCTCCTGCTACTTGCCGACCATGCGCCGTTCGGTGGCGCGGCGGCCGATCTCGCCGGTGCCTTCGGCGTGGATATGGGACAGGGCTATGTCGCCACGCAGGAGGATGGCAAAGTCACCTTCGCGATCGAGTATGCCGGTGCGCATCTCGGCGATCATCCGATCCTTCACGGCCGATCGGACAAGGAAGAGGTGCGGAAGGTACGCAGCTTCACGGGACAATCGCTCGGTGTCCCGGAGGGCGGAGTCGGGCTGCTCGACCTTCCCGAGGATGCCCTGGAAGTGGGGACGCCAGTGGAAGCCGGCGGGCTGATGAAGGGCGAGACTGTACCGGGCAAGGCCGTTGGCGCCAGGGTTCAGGCGCTGGCGATGACGGTCGGCAAGGGCAGGGTGGTAATCGCTGGCGAGGCCGCGATGTTCTCGGCGCAGGTGGTGATGAGCCCGACCCATGCCACCAGGCATATCGGTCTGACGACCGACGACGATCAGCAATTCGCGCTCAACACGCTGCACTGGTTGTCGCATCTCATCGACTGACGATCAGCGATCGCCATCTTCGAATGAGATGCCAGATCGCGGCGGCACCACGGTCATCGACCAGGATGGCATCGTCAGTCGAGCGACTGAAGCTCGATCTTCCTGAATTCGACCTGGTTCCCCTCGCTTTGCAGCGCGATATAGCCCCGACGCAACGTCAAAGCCCCGCCCGCTGCGGCGATGAGCGGTTTGGCGTCCGCATCGTCAGGGTCGAGCTGGGGATTGGCGTAGCGCAGGACGATTTTCCCGTTGATGCGGTGCGTGATCTGACCACTCGGCAGGACCTCCAGTTCGGCGTGAGTCCATTGCTCTCTGGGCATCAGCGGCGAGGACGACAGGACGCAATGGCGCGGATCCAGCTTCCCCGCGATCTCGACGGTCGTGCCCGGCGTACACACATTGGCGGTCGGTTCCCGCACGGCGCGCGGCACGGCGAGCAGCTGCATCTCCAGGCTGACCGGGAAGGCCTGGTCGCGCCGCATGGTTTCGGGTGCCTGGGCGTGGAACATCAGGCCGCTATTGGTCTGCTGCCATATCTTCACGCCCGGAAGGGGCTCGCCGAACAGGCGATAGTCGAACCGCAGGCGATAGGCATGCAGCGGAGTCTTCCAGAAAAGATGGCCGAACTCGCCCTCGAACCGCGGATATCCCGCATAGGAGACGCGGATCGCGCCATGCTCCACGACGAACATGTGGCGCGGATCTTCCCCGACGGCGCGGCCGGTGATCTTCGGCGTCCAGCCATCGAGTGTCCGGCCGTCGAAGATCGGTTGCCATTTGGGTGCGGGCGCGGCCCCGGTCAGTGCGATGATGGGCAAAAGCAACAACGCCCTTGTTACGGAACCGATGCCTGGCCTTCTGATCATCTAGCGTTCCTCATCCAGATAAGCCGTCACCCAGAACAACGGCGCGTTCCAGTTGATCGCCACTTCGTTCAGCGCATAGGCATGGACGTCATCGCGCCAGCAGCGCTGCGGGGCGCATTTGCCCTTCATCGTTTTCGCGACATCGTCCGCCATCGCGGTCGAGTTCGGGCCGCCCGACAGCACGCCGGGCGGCGGCCCCGGCAGTTTCGGGTCGAGCGACGGCGCCCAGAAACGATGGTGCGGGTGACGCATCGGATTGACGCCGAAGCCGCTGACATAGCTCTGGTCGAGCGGGTTGCGGCCGAGCATATAGTCGATCGCGTCGACTACGGCGCCGCGCAAGGGCGCCTCGCCGCTGAAGTCCGCAGCCAGCGCCAGGATGATCGCGCGGTTGAGGATGGTCGCATTGGAGCCCCAGGGGTAGGCCGTGGTGGCATAGGGAATGCGATAGCCCGACCGCTCTTCCTCGGCGAGGAAACGCCGCGCCGCGTCGACGATCAGACCGCGCTGCGATTCCAGCTCCTTCGCCGACAGCGAATTGGGGACGGTGGCCAGCGTGATCGTGCCGAGCGCGGCCGTGCTGGGCCAGCCGGGTTCGGTCAAGGGCGCAGAGAATTGCGCCATATGCGTGACTGCCTCGCGGTAAGCGGGCTTTCCGGTCGTCACGAACAGTTCGGCCGCTGCCCAGTAGAATTCATCGGCCAGGGTGCGATCGCCATAGCCGCCGCTGCCGGTGAAGGTGTCGGGCGCATGGACTTCCGGGTTGCGCAGCGCCGCGTTGAAGGCGCGTTCGCTCGCGCTCAGGCAACGGGCGGCGAAGGCCGGATCGATCCTCCGCCAGATCCGGGCGCATTGCGCGGCGGTGGCGGCGAGGTTGAGCGTGGCGCCGGTGCTGGGTGGATAGAGCAGGCGCGGCTGCGGATCGTCCGCCGGCCGCATCGGCAGCCCGGTCCAGGCCCGGTCGGCGACCTTGTGGTGCGCCATGCCCGAGGCATCGATATCGGTGAAGACCAGCGCCGCGCCGGGCGCCTGCGGGCCGATGGGGACGCGGAGATGCTTGCTGTCGGGCACCTGCATGGCGAGCAGGAAGCGCATCTGCCAGCGCGCCTCGTCGAGCAGGTCGTTCACCCCATTGCCGGCCTCGGGCAGCTTTGCCTTGCCATCCGCAAAGGCCGAACGACTCTTCTTCGCCGCTTCGCGCTCTGCGACATTCTGCAGCGTCCACAGCGCGATACCGCCGTTGACGACATATTTGCCGTGGTCGCCGGCGTCGTACCAGCCGCCAGTCACGTCGAGGCTATAGTCGCAGCCGGGCCAGTCATTGCCCTTCTCGTCCTTGCCCGAGAAACAGGGGGCGATTTCCTTCGGATGGCCCGCGGGGCGCGCCCATGAGGGGCCGCCGGCATAGCGCGCCTCGATCGCGATGCCGGCGCGGGTCTGGTAGAAATAGTTGAGCGCGGCATATTTGAGCGGGCCGTAGAGGCCGCGCGCGATGCGGAAGGGGCGGCTTTCGACGTCGCCGACCTTGAGGCGATAGGTGCCGGGCATGCCGACCCCGCTGAAATCGACCTCATGGACGTGATCGCCCGACGCGGCATCATCGCCGGTGACCTGGCTCCTGCCTTGAGCCACGGTGGCGCCGCCGGCGTCGATCAGGCGCCAGGGCAAAGGCGCGGTTGCCGGATCGGCGACGATCGCGCGCTTGGGCGCGACAGGGTCGAAACCGAGCTGGTTGAGGTGAATCGCCGTCGTCGGCGTATCGGCCGACCGCGACGGGGCCGCGACGGCAAGCGCCAGGGCTGCAAGGATCGCCGCACGGAGCCCGGCTCGCATCTCAGACCGCCGCGCAGTGGCGGTCGATGAACGCGCGGTGGCCCGGCATATAGCCGACCGAGGCTGCGATGGTCTCGCGGATGTTGGTCAGCCGCGCTTCCAGCACTTCCGGACTCAGCGTGTCGGCGACCGGATCGTGCGTGGCGGCCTTCATGCCCTGGCCGTTCATCACCGCGAACCAGCTCGTCTCGTTGAACAGTTCGTCATCGTCGCGGAAGGTGCGGCCATATTCCTCAAAACAGCGCATCTTCTCGTTGAGGCGTTCGGGAATCTCCATCGTCCGGCAATAATCCCAGAAAGGCGAATCGTCGCGCGCGGTGGCGTGATAATGAAGGATGATGAAGTCGCGGATCTGGCGATATTCGTTCAGCAGGATGCGGTTGTAACGATCGATCGTGCCCTGCGCGAAGCCGCGGTCCGGGAACATGCCCATCAGGCGGGCGAGTCCGCTCTGCACCAGCCAGATGCTGGTCGATTCGAGCGGCTCCATGAAGCCCGAGGCGAGGCCAAGCGCGACGCAGTTCCTGATCCACATCTTCTGCCGGTGGCCGCTCTGAAACGGGATGGCACGCGGCTCGGCCAGCGCTTCCCCGTCGAGATTGGCGAGCAGGATCGCGGTGGCTTCGTCCTCGCTCATATAATCGGTCGAGAAGACATGGCCGTTGCCGATGCGGTGCTGCAGCGGGATGCGCCATTGCCAGCCGGCGCTGTGCGCGGTCGAGCGCGTATAGGGGCTGAAATGCGATCCATGCGCGCAGGGCACTGCAACGGCGCGGTTGCAGGGCAGCCAGTGAGACCAGTCCTCGTAGCCGCCGTCGAGCGCCTGCTCGATCAGCAGCCCGCGAAAACCGGAGCAGTCGATGAACAGATCGCCCTCGATCCGCGTGCCGTCCTCCAGCACGACCGCCTCGATGAAGCCGTCACTGCCGCGCAGGGCGACATCGACGATCTTCCCCTCCTGCCGCACGACGCCGCGCGCTTCCGAATAGCGCCGCAGATAGGGGCCGTAGAGCGCGGTGTCGAAATGATAGGCATAGGCGATCTCGCTCAGCGGCGAGTTCTTGCCATTGTCGATCGAGCGCATGAATTTCGCCTGCTCCCCGGCGAGCGCCTGAAGCGAATATTGCTCGATCGGCCGGGGATCGCCCGCATGATGCGCGCGCAGCCAGTGCGCGTGGAACGATACCCCCGCCATATCCACGCCGAACTTGCCGAAGGGGTGGAAATAGCTGTGCCCGATCCGTCCCCAGTCGACGAATTCGATGCCGAGCTTGAACGTGCCGCGCGTCTCGCGGAGGAACTCGTCCTCGTCGATGCCGAGCATGCGATTGAAGATCGCCATTTGCGGGATCGTCGCCTCGCCCACGCCGACGATGCCGATCTGGTCGGATTCGATCAGCGTGATCTCGGTATAGTCAGTGCTCAGCAGCTTGGCGAAGGTCGCCGCCGCCATCCAGCCGGCGGTGCCGCCGCCCACGATGACGATCTTGCGGATGCGGTTGTCGGTCATGCGGTCTTTCTCGACGGAACGGCGGTGGGAGCGGGGCAGTTGCGCGCGATCCAGTCCTCATGGCGCGGCATCGCCTCGGCGGCGCGGCGGAATACCTCGCGGATGCGGTCGAGCCGCTGGCGGACGAGCGCCGGGTCGACCGCGTCGGCAAGCGGATCCCAGCCGGCGGGCATGACGTTCTGACCGAGCAATACCGCGACCCAGCTCGAATTCAGCGAACAGCTCGTCATCGTAGCGGAAGAACCGGCCACGGCCCCTGAACAGGTCGATCTTGCGCCGAAGCGTCTCCGGCACCTCCATCTCGCGCACGCGCCGCCACAGATCGCCGTCGGTCCGCTCATTGGCGTGATAGTGCAGGATCACGAAGTCGCGGACCTGCTCCATCTGGAGCTGGCTCTGGCGGTTATATTCGTCGCGCTCGACCGGCGAGAAGCCCCGGTCGGGGAACAGCGCCATCAGCTTCGAGACGCCGGTCTGGATCATGTGGATACTGGTCGATTCGAGTGGCTCGACGAAACCCGAGGCCAGGCCCAGCGCGACCACGTTGCGGTTCCAGGCGAGCTTGCGCCGGCCGGCCTCGAACCGGATCAGCATCGGATCGCGGAGCGTCGGGCCGTCGAGATGGGCGAGCAGCGTTCCGGTCGCTTCGTCATCGCCGATATCGTCGCTGCAATAGACGAAGCCGTTGCCGACGCGGTGCTGCAACGGAATGCGCCATTGCCAGCCCGCGCGGCGCGCGGTCGCGCGCGTGTAAGGGGTGGTCGCGTGGCTCGTGTTCGCGGTCGGCACCGCAATTGCACGGTCGCATTGCAGCCAGTGCTTCCAGGATTCGAAGCCCGTCTGCAGCGCGTCCTCGATCAGCAGGGCGCGAAAGCCGGTGCAATCGACGAACAACTCGCCTTCGATCCGGCGGTCGCCCTCGAGCTGGATCGCCTCGACATGACCGTCCTCGCCACGCAACGCGACCTCGACGACCTTGCCCTCCGTGCGCACCACGCCGCGCGCCTCGGCATAGGCGCGCAGATAGGCGGCATAGAGCGACGCATCGAACTGATAGGCATAGGTCAGGCGCGAGAGCACCGAGGCCGGATCGGCGACGGGGGTGGTGTAGCGTCCGAGTTTCTGTGCGGTGGCGCAGAGATTATAGTCCTCGATCCAGCTTGCCTGGCCCGCGGCGTAGAGTTTTCGCCAGAAATGGTGGAACTTCACGCCCTCGATGTCGAAGCCGAACTCGCCGAACGGGTGCGTGTAACGATGGCCCTCGCGCGTCCAGTCGATGAAATCGATGCCGAGCTTGATCGTGCCCTGGGTCTTGGACAGGAAGTCGTTCTCGTCGATGCCGAGCAGGCCGTTGAAGTTGCGGATCGGCGGGATCGTCGCCTCGCCGACGCCGACCGTGGCGATCGCATCGGATTCGACCAGCGTGACCGATACGCCGGTACGGACGAGGCGCGACAGCGCGGCGGCGGCCATCCAGCCGGCGGTGCCGCCCCCGACGATGACGACGCTGCGGATGGGCGTGGGCGCGGTCATGCGGCAGCGCCGCGCGGCGGGGCGGCATAGGCGCGGCGGAGATAGTCGCCGTGTGACGGCATCGTCTTCACCCCTGCGATGATCGCCTCGCGCAGCCGGGCGAGATGCTGGTCGATGCGCTCGATCGGCACGCTGCCCGCCAGTGCATCGTGGCGGCGCGGGTGGAGGCCCTGGGCGTCGAGCAGGGCAATCCAGTCGGCATCTTCGAACATGTCGTCGTCATACATCGGCATGCGCCCGGCGCTGGCGAACTGGGCGAGCTTGTAGGCGAGGCGGTCGGGCGGGCGGACCGAGCGGACCGCATTCCAGAAGGGATCGCCGAGGCGTCCGTTGGTGGCATATTGCGCGATCAGGAAGTCGCGGGCGCTTTCGGTCTCGTTGATCGTCATGCGATTATATTCGGCCGCTTCGATCGGCGCTTCCGCCGTATCGGGGAACAAGGTGACAAGCCGGGCAAGCGCGCTCTGCACGAGGTGGAGCGCGACCGGATGCAGTGGTTCGAGCACACAGGCGGCAGCGCCGATCGCGACGCAGTTGTGATACCAGGGCGCAGCGCTGCGGCCATTCTCGAACGAGACCATGTGCGGCGGTTCGCCCCCTTCGACGCCAAGGGCCGTCGCGCCGCCCGCATCGCCGAAGGCGTCGCTCCAGCAGAGCAGGCGTCCCGTCTCGCCGGCAAGTGGCGTGGTGCTGCGCCAGCCGGTCGGCAGCGCCTCGACATGGCCGAGCGGTGGGGGGTCGGATGGATCGGCGAGGCGCGCGGCCATTGCGCGGTCGCAGGGGAGCCAGTGTCGCCAGCTCTGAAAACCGACGCCGAGGGTTCCCCGGCTCAGCAGCGCGTCGGTGCCGGTCGCATCGACGAACAGCAGGGCGGCGAGCGAGTCGCCATTGGCGAGTTCGAGCGACGCGATCTCGCCCGAAGCCCCCAGCAGCGCCTGACGGAACGGCGCCGCAGCAGCGCGCGCGCCGTGCGCCTCCGCGGTCGCGCGCATGGCCGCGAGATAGCCCCAGGCGTCGAGATGCAGGCCATAGGCGTACTGCGAGATGATGGCGCGCTGGTCGGTCGAGGGGCGGGCGAAGCGGCCGGCCTGCGCCGCGATCGCCGCGATCGAATAGTCCGCCGCCCGGACGGTGCGCCCATGCTGCCGCAACCGGGTCAGCAACTGGTGGAAAGCGACCGGGCCGAGCGGCGCGCCGACGGCGCCGAAGGGCAGGAAATAGGCCGAGTCCGGTTCGGCCCAACCGGCAAAGGCACCGCCAAGGGCGAAGCTGCCGCGCGTGGCGCGCAGGATGAGATTTTCGTCTATGCCAAGGGAGTCGTGGAAGGGCCTGATCGACGGCAACGCTGTCAATGTCGTGCCGAAATCGCCCAGGCCGTCACCGTCGCGATCGGTTTCGACGACGAGGACGCGGTAGTGCCGGCGCGGCAGGCGGCGGGCGAGGGTGGCGGCGGCCATCCAGCCTGCCACGGTGCCACCGAGGATTGCGATGGTGCGCATCTCGCCCCCGATCATGCGCGCACCGGATCGGCAAGGCCAGAGAGCTGGCGGAGATAGGAAGCGTGATCGGGCATCGCCTCGGCGGCGCTGCGGAAAGCGACCGCCATCGCCTCCGCGCGGGCGGCGACTTCGTCGATCGGCAGTGCCTCGACCAGCGGGCTGACCCGGTCCGGTTCGATCCGCTGGCCGTAATAGACGGCGAGCCAGCTCGGCTCGAGGAACATGCCCTCGCGATATTTCACGACCACGCCGCGCTCGCGGAAGGCGGCCATCTTGTACTGGAGCGAGTCGGGCAGGCTCATCGTCCGGCAATGGTTCCAGAAGTCGGTGTCGGTCCGCTCGGTCGCGCAATAATGCAGGATCAGGAAGTCGCGGACTCGCTCATATTCGACCGCCATCGAGCGGTTGAATTCGGCGGCGTCGAGCGGATCCCAGCCGTCGAGCGGCAGCAGCTCGATCAGCTTGGTGATGGCGAGCTGGATCAGGTGGATGCTGGTCGATTCCAGCGGTTCGAGGAAGCCAGAGGACAGGCCGATCGCGACGACATTGCCGAGCCACTGCATCTTGCGCTTGCCCGTGGCGAAACGCAGCAATTTGGGCTCGGCCAGCGCCGCGCCCTCCAGATTCGCCATCAGCAGATCGCGCGCCGATTCCACATCAGTGAAAGCGGTGCTGAAGACATGGCCGTTGCCGACGCGGTGCTGGAGTGGAATGCGCCATTGCCAGCCGGCATCGCGCGCCGTCGCCCGGGTATAAGGGGTGAGCGGGCCGCCATGCTCGCACGGCACCGCGAGCGCCGCGTCGCAGGGCAGCCAGTGAGTCCAGCTCTCATAGCCGGCCTTGAGCGCGCCCTCGATCAGCAAGCCGCGAAAGCCCGAGCAATCGACGAACAGGTCGCCGGCCAGCTCTTCGCCGCTTTCCAGCGTGACCGAACGAATGAACCCGGTTTCGCCGTCCTGGTCGACCGACATCACCTTGCCTTCGACCCGCCGCACACCACGCTGTTCGGCATAGCGGCGCAGATAGGCGGCATAGAGGCCGGCATCGAATTGATAGGCGTAGGAGAAGGTCGATTCGATCGTCGACGGATCGGGAGAGGGCGGGGCGAACCGGTCCGCGCGCGCTGCCAGGATGGGGAGGGAGAAAGCCTCTAGCGGCTTGTCCGTGCGCCCGGCGCGGGTGAGCCGCAGCCAGTGCTGGTGGAAGGGCAGGCCGGCGATATCGCGGCCATAATCGCCGAACGGGTGGATATAGCTGTCGCCGATCCGCGCCCAGTCGCGGAACTCGATGCCCAGCTTGAAGGTGGCGTTGGTCCGCCGCATGAAATCGGCTTCGTCGATGCCGAGGCGCTGGTTGAAGAAGCGGATATGCGGGACGGTCGCCTCGCCGACACCGACGGTGCCGATCTCCTCCGACTCGACCAGCACGACCTCGATCGGAAGCGCCGACAAGGCCCATCCAAGCGATGCCGCGGTCATCCAGCCGGCGGTTCCGCCGCCGACGATGACCAGTCGACGGAGTCGCCTGTCCGAGTCGGCCCTTGCCGCCTGTGCGTCGATCATCGCCCCTCCCTGTGCCTCACCGCAGACAATGAGCGTTTCCGATCACATATCTGTCATAAATGTCTCACGTGAGACTTTTTTGCGGCGGCGCCTATTGCTTTTTATGTCCGATACGGCATCATGACCGCAGCTACGAAGATAGCCAAGAATAAATCGCACCAAAAATTGGTAGCGGTAACACAGGAGGGGGACGGTCTGATGAGTGACCTTGCGCGCATTGATGGAATCGCGAATCGCGGCGGAATCGGCCGTTCGCTGAGAAGTGGCGTGTCGATGGTAGCGCTTTGCGCTTTCTCGATGGCGACGCCGGCCTGGGCAGCCGAAGTGGCTCCCAAAGTTACGGATTCAGCTCAGCGCGCCTCTGGCGCTCAGGACGCGTCCGGACAGACAACGTCGGACACGCCGTCGAAGGATGAGACGGATATCGTCGTCACCGGCATCCGCCAGAGCCTCAAGACGGCACAGGCGCTGAAGCAGAATGCGGAAATCGTCAGCGACTCGATCTCGTCGGAGGATATCGGCGCGCTCCCCGACCGCTCGGTCACCGAGGCGCTGCAGCGCGTGCCGGGCGTCGCGATCAGCCGCTTCGCGGCGGGCGTCGATCCCGATCACTTTTCAGTCGAAGGGTCCGGCGTGGTCGTCCGCGGCCTGACCTATACCCGCTCCGAACTGAACGGACGCGACACCTTCACCGCCAATAACGGGCGCGGCCTCAGCTATGCCGACGTTCCGTCCGAACTGCTCGCGGGCGTCGACGTGTTCAAGAGCCCATCGGCCGACATGGTCGAGGGCGGCATCGCCGGCACCGTCAACCTCCGCACGCGCGTGCCGTTCGATGCCAAGGGCCTGTTGCTGGCGGGATCGCTCGAGGTCAATTACGGCGATTTCACGCACCGCTCGGCGCCGACGGTCTCCGTGCTGGCCAGCGATCGATGGCAGACCGGCGCCGGCGAGTTCGGCCTGATGGGCAGCTTCGTGCGATCTGAACTCCTCTCGCGCTCGGACGGCCTGCAGATTTCCAACTGGGGCGCGCGCACCCGCCACGCCAACGGCACCTTCGGTCAGCTGCCGGCGGGCCCGGGCGACACGGTGGTCTATATCCCGCGCGGCGCCGCGATCCGCAGCACGGATACCCAGCGCATCCGCTACGGCTATTCGGCGGCGGCGCAGTGGCGCAGCAATGACGAATCGATGACCGCGACCTTCCAGTTCCTGCGGTCGGATTCGCGCGAGACCTGGACCGAGCATGCGGTCGAGATCGCGACGGACAACGTCACCAGCAATGGCGATTCACAACCTTTGCCGGGCACCAGCTTCAGCTTCGACAGCCAGAACATCTTCACGGACGGCACGATCACCGCGCCGAACGGCTACCGTGCCGACCAATGGGGGGCGGCCGACAATGTCCGCACGCCGCTCAACGGCCTGCAGAGCAACAACATCACCCGCTCGGTGAACCAGCGCTATCTGACCGACGATTACGGCGCCAATTTCAAATGGAAGGTAACCGATCGGCTCGGCGTCAACCTGGATTACCAGCACACCAAGTCGCGCGTGACCAACACCGATTTCGGCATCTGGGCGTCGACCTTCCAGAATGCCGAAATCCATATGGATGGGGACAACCCGGCGACGGTGAAGTTCCTGCCGCTCAGCAATGCCGGCTCGCTGTACATGAATCCGCAGCACAGCAGCTATCTGGATCCGTACAACAGCTTCTATCGTTCCGCGATGGACCATATCGAGGAAAGCGACGGCAATGAGGACGCCGCGCGCATCGACCTCGATTACAGCTTCCCCGAGGACAGCTGGCTGAGTTCGATCCGTGCCGGTTATCGCTTCTCCGATCGCGAAAACACCGCGCGCTTCTCGTCCTATAACTGGGGCGTGCTCAGCGAGATCTGGGGCGGGACCGGGCCGGTGTGGCTCGACGAGCCAGTCAACGGCAACCCGAACACCGCCGGTGGCGCGCCGGGACCGAGCGAGCCTTATCTCTTCTCGAATTTCTTCCGCGGCACCGTCAACCTGCCAACGGGCGCGGGCCGCCTGTTCGTCCCCGACGAGCTGATCAGGAACTATCAGGCGGCGGGCGCCGCCGGTCTCGCGATCGGTGACGAATGGCGTGACCGGCTGGCCAATGGCTGTCCGCAAAACTGGGTGCCGCTGGCCCAGCGCTGCGGCGTGGTCGCCGGAACGCCGTTCCTGCCGGGCGAAATCAATCCGGTGCATGAACGCAACAATGCCGCCTACGCCATGATCCGCTTCGGCAACCGGCTCGGTAATGGCGGCCTCAACCTGAGCGGTAACCTCGGCCTGCGCTATTCGCGAACCTCGCGCGAGGCGAGCGGTTACTACTCCTTCCCACAACGGAGCTTCACCTGCACACCGCCGCAGAACAATCAGCCGCCAACGCCGTTCTGCGCGCTTGGGCCGGCTGTACTGGCTGCCGCCAACGCGTTCCAGAACGGCGCACTCACACCGATCAACGCCAAGCTCTCGTACGAATATTGGCTGCCCAGCGTGAACGTCAAGCTGGATGCGGGCGGCGGATTGCAGTTCCGCGCCGCGTTCAACCAGGGGATCGCGCCGCCTGATTTCGGCCTGACGCGCGCCTTCTACAACATCCTCCTCGACACGACCGATGCGACGATCGTCAACAATGGCGGGCCGAGGGCGCTGTTCAACGTCGGCAACCCATATCTGAAACCGATTCGGTCCAACAATTACGACCTGACCGCCGAATGGTATTTCTCGAGCGTGGGCCAGTTGACGGTTTCGCTGTTCAAGAAGGACCTGCGCGGCGTGCTGACCAACGGCACGGACCGGCTCAACTTCACCAACAATGGGGCGACCTTCGGGGCGATCGTGACGACGCCGCTCAACTCGACCGAGACCGGGCGCGTGAAGGGCGTGGAGGTGGGGTATCAGCAGACCTACACCTTCCTGCCCGGCTTCCTCAGCGGCCTCGGCCTTGCGGCCAACTTCACCTATGTCGATTCGAAGGGTGTGCGGCAGAGCACGCTTTCCGGCACCGATCCGGACGTCGCGGCGGGCCGCATCGCCAATGTCGATACCAGCAAGCTGCCATTGCAGGGTCTGTCGAAATACACCTTCAATATTGCGCCCTTCTATCAGGCGGGCGGGTGGGAGCTCCGCGCCGCCTATTCCTGGCGCTCGCGCTATCTGCTGACCGTACGCGACGTGATCGTGCCTTTTGCGCCGGTGTTCAATGAATCGACCGGCCAGCTCGATGCATCGGCGTTCTACAGTGTCACACCGAACATCAAGATGGGCTTCCAGGGCGTGAACCTGCTCAACTCGACGCTCAGGACCACCCAGGTGATCAACAACGATCTCATTACCAGGCCACGGTCGTGGTTCATGAATGACCGGCGCATCATCTTCTCGATCCGCGCCAAGTTCGGAGGGTAGGGGGCCCGCCTTCGGCAATGCCTCCGCTGCGGGAGGCAACGCCACCGGCGGAGAATCTTGGGGCTTCAATCCAACGGGATTGGAGCCCCTTTTTTCGGCCCCGGCCGATGCTTGCCGGAGCTCGGCAAGCGCCATAGACCTTGCGGATGAGATCGCGATGACGCCCGTGACGGCCCCGACCTATGACCTGAGCGTCAACCCGCGCCCGACGGTGAGGCTCGACCGCGTGGGCAATGTGCGGGAGCCGGTGCTGATCGTGGACGGGCTGCTCAACGCTCCGGCCGCGCTGATCGACTATGCGACCTGGGAGGTGGCGTTCACCCCGGCGGGCAACCCGGAAGGCGGCTATCCCGGCGTCCGCGCGCCCGCACCGCTCAACTATGTCGAAGGCGTGGTGCGCGCGCTCAGCCCGTTGATCGAGCGGGCGTTCGGCCTGGACGATGTCATGCTGTCCAATGCCGAATGCAGCTTCTCGCTGACGACGACCCCGCCCGAGCAGTTGACGGTGCAGCAGCGCACGCCGCATATCGACACGGTTTATCCGCTGCAGTTCGCGCTGCTGCATTATCTGTGCGATCCGGATTATGGCGGCACCTCCTTCTACCGCCACCGCGCGACCGGCTATGAGACGATCGATGAGGCACGCGCCGTGACCTATGATGCGGTGCGCGCGCGCGAGCTGGCCGAGGAAGCGCCGCCGCAGCATTATGTCGGCGACGACACCGGCCACTACGCCCGGATCGGCGGCTGCGACGCGGTGTTCAACCGGATGGCGATCTATCGCAGCTGCCTGCTTCACTCCGGGCATATCCGCGAAGAGAAGCCGCTCGTCGCCGACCCGCGTATCGGACGGCTGACTGCCAATATCTTCGTCAATTACCGGCCGCGCTGAGATGGGCGAGCCGCAGCGGTTGCGCAGCATCGTCATTGCCGGCGGCGGCGTTGTCGGCTGGATGACGGCCGCCGCGCTGGCGCGCTTCACGCCGATGATGCGCGTGACGGTGATCGATTGCCCGGTCGATGATGCCGCCGTCCAGGCGACGCTGCCGGCGTTCAAGGATTTCCACGCGCTGATCGGCCTCGACGAACATGAGATGCTGGCGCGGTGCGGCGGGACGATGCGGCTGGGTACGCGCTTCGCCGATGCCGCGCGACCGGACGGATATCTGCACCCCTTTGGCGATTTCGGGCTCGATGTCGGCGGGGTCGCCTTTTACCAGCTGTGGTTGCGCGCGCGGGCGGCGGGTCAGCAGGTTGATCTCGACGACTATAATCTCGCCGCGATCGCCGCGACCATGGGACGTTTCGCGCGGCCCGCCGCCGACAAGCGGGCGATGATGGATTATGGCTATCATCTCGATACGGCGCTGTACGCCGCGCATCTCAAATCACTGGCGCTGGCCCAGGGGGTGGCGTGCGCGGCCGGAGAGATCGGCTCGGTCGGTCGCGACGGCGCGAGCGGGCTGATCGCCGGGGTCACGCTGCGGGACGGGCGCTCGATCGAGGGCGATTTCTTCGTCGATGGCACCGGCACGCCTGCGGCATTGATGGAAGCGCTGGATGTTGGATTCGAGAACTGGAGCAGCTGGTTTCCCGGCAGCCGCGACGTTGTGGTCGACGCGGCGGCTTTGCCGGACCTGCCCCCGCTGTCGAATGCAGTCGCGCACCGGTCAGGTTGGTCGCGGCAGTTGCCCTTGCAGCACCGGACCTGGCGCAGCCTTGGTTACGCTCCAGACCAGATTGGGGATGACGAGGCACTTGCGACCCTGGGCCGGGGCGAAGGCGAACCGCGCTTCACGATCCATCGCAGGGGACGAAGGCAGCGGTTCTGGGCCGCCAATTGCGTTGCCCTGGGTGCCGCCGCGGCGTCGATCGAGCCGATCGAGGCCGGCGAGCTGGATAGCGCCGGCAACGGCATCGTCACGCTCCTGTCGCTGTTTCCCGACCTGGGCGCCGCCGTGGCGGAAGCGGATGAGTTCGACCGAGTCATGACTGCGTCGATCGAGGAGCAGCGCGATCTTGCGTTGCTTCATCGTGTCGCGCTCGAACAGGGAAAGCCGGTCCTGCGGATTGGCGGCGAAGCGCGCGCGATGCCCGATAGCCTGACGCGACGGATCGAGCTGTTCAGTGGCCGGGGGCGGCTGCGGCCGCGCGACGCGGACGGTTTTGGTCCGGCGGATTGGCTCGCGGTGCTGATCGGGCGGGGCGTGCTCCCCGCGTCATGGGATCCGCTGGCCGATGCGATCGACATTCCGCGCGCGCAGCAGAATTTCCTCCGACTGGCCGGCCTGTTCAGGCAATCGGCCGAGACCATGCCCGGTCATGCCGCCTATCTTGCCCGCCACTGCGCATACCGGCCATAACCGGCGCGCAAACAGCGTTCGACCGGCGAGCGAGATGGTATAGCGACCGCGCCGCCCGTCCGGCGCTGAATGCCCCGATTCGACCCACAGGAGTTCATGGTGCCCTATCCCACGCCCTATACCGCCGATCCCGCCCGCTATGACGGACGCATGCCCTATCGCCGGTGTGGCCGGAGCGGGCTCGACCTGCCGGCGATCTCGCTTGGCCTGTGGCAGAATTTCGGCGGCGAGGACGTGTTCGAGACGGGCAGGGCGATGCTGCGCCGCGCGTTCGACCGGGGTGTCACCCATTTCGATCTCGCGAACAATTACGGCCCGCCTTACGGATCGGCCGAGGAAAATTTCGGCCGGGTGCTCGCCACCGATTTCGCCGGGCATCGCGACGAGCTCGTCATTTCCTCCAAGGCCGGGTGGGACATGTGGCCCGGGCCGTATGGCGATGTCGGCGGATCGCGCAAATATCTGATCGCGAGCTGCGACCAGAGCCTCAAGCGCATGGGGCTCGATTATGTCGACATTTTCTATTCGCACCGCGTCGACCCGAAAACCCCGCTCGAGGAGACGATGGGCGCGCTCGCCCACCTCCATCGCCAGGGCAAGGCGCTCTATGTCGGCATCTCCTCCTATTCGCCCGAGCTGACGCGCAAGGCCGCGGCGATATTGCGCGAGGAGCGCGTGCCGCTGCTGATCCATCAGCCGAGCTATTCGATGCTCAACCGCTGGGTCGAAGACGGGCTGCTCGACACGCTTGAGGAGCTGGGCACGGGCTGTATCGCCTTCTCGCCGCTCGCCCAGGGCATGCTGAGCAACAAATATCTCGGCGGCGTTCCTGCGGACGCGCGTGCGAGCAAGGCCGGGTCGCTCGGCCAGCGCATGCTGTCGGAGGACAATCTCGGGCGAATCCGCGCCCTGAACGCGATCGCCGAACGGCGCGGCCAGACTCTCGCGCAGATGGCGATCGCCTGGGTGCTGCGCGATCCGCGCGTCACCTCGGCGCTGGTCGGCGCGCGCACGGTGCAACAGCTCGATGATTCGCTCGATGCGGTCAATCGGCTTGGATTCGACGAGGCCGAGCTGCGCGAGATCGATCAATATGCGGGAGAGGGCGGGATCGATCTCTGGAAGGTGTCATCAACCCTTTAGGCCGTGCAAGGCGAGTGAGGGGGCAGTCGTACAGGGCGCGACAGAATTCAAAGATGCTCCATAATCATTTGATATAACAAGATATTATTCCATAGCCGTCATCGCGGAGGGGACAGGAGATATGGGACATGCTGGTGTCCCATATCTCCCCGCCGCGAGGTGCTGGAGTCCTGCCCAGGCCATGATTCAATCCTGACTCAGGGTCTCGCATGGTCTCGCTGCCGGACGTCTCGGCGTGCTTTTCCCCATTGCCGAACGGCGCCGCAAAGCGGCGAATGCGCCGGATTGGCGCCGCCGAGAGGCCGCAAACGAAAAGGGCGCCCCCGAAGGGACGCCCTCTCGAAACAACTGACCGGGCCGAAGCCCGGCCGAGCCGATTACTTTACGTTCGCCGTGACGTTGTCAGCAGCGTCGTGCAGGTTGTCGGCGGCGTTCTCGAGAACGTCGGCAGCAACAGCGTTCGACGTGTTGTCGGCGATCGCGTCAAGATTGTCGGCAGCTGCGTCCAGGTTGTCGGCCACTGCTTCCGCGTTGTTCTCGGCAGGAGTGGGCTTCGTGCAGGCGGCGAGCGACATCAGGCCGGCGGCGGCGAGAACAAAGGCGATCTTCTTCATGCGGATGCTCCCAAGCATAGCAAAACTTCGCGGCCAGCCCGATTGCTACCACGAGCCGCTTTTCATAGCGGACGTTGCAGGTGCGTCAATCGCAATTCATCTGGCAGAAAGCTTCGATCACGGTTTTCCGTCATTTCTTGACCGGAACCGCACCAATCTCCTCTGGCGCGTTCGCAACCACGGCAAGCATCGCGGTCCATGCGGCGACATTCTGGCGTAGTTGCTCGATATCGATCACGTCCAGCGTGTCCTCGGGCGTGTGATGATAGTCGAAATAGCGCAGGCCATCCTGGTTGAGGTCGATCCCGGCGACGCCCGTCGCGAGCACGGGTTCGACATCGGTGCCGCCATTGGCGACACCCTGGCCGCGGATCACGCCGATCGGGGTTAGCGCCGCCGCCAGCCGGTCAGCGACCGGTTTCGCGCTGTCGGGCAGGTTGGTCTCGAACCGCCAGACCCGGTCAGCGCCGAAATCGGATTCGGTCGCGATCGCATGGCGTTCGCCGGCATGCGCCTTGGCATAGGCCTCGCCGCCGAAGCCGCCGGTTTCCTCGTCGCCGAACCAGACGACGCGGATCGTGCGGCGCGGGCGGTTGCCCGAATCCAGCAGCATCTTCGCCGCTGCCGTGGTGATGCCGACGCCCGAGGCATCGTCGATCGCGCCGGTGCCGAGATCCCAGCTGTCGAGATGGCCGCCGATCAGGACGATTCCGGCATTCGGATCGGTGCCCGGCACTTCCGCGATGACGTTGCCGGACTCGCGCATGCCGACCCGCTTCGGCGTGAGCAGCAGATGGAGCGTGACGGGCTTGCCGCGCTTGACCATGCGTTCGAGATTCGCCGCATCCGCCACCGACAGGGCAGCGGCGGGGATCGGCGCGACGCCGGCTTCGAAATTGGTGACGCCGGCATGCGGCCCGCGGCCGTGATCGGTACCGATCGACCGGATGACGATCGCGCTCGCTCCCTTTTTCGCGGCGATGTTCGGCCCCTGGCGCCGCGCGGCACCCTGGCTGCCATAGCTGGAGCCGTCCATCGTGCGCTGCATGGTGTTGGAGACGAAGGCGATCTTGCCTTTCAGGCTGCCGTCCGGCGCTGCGCGCAGATCGTCGATGCTGGGGAAGAACATGATCGGCAGGGTCAGGCCCTCGGGCGGCGTGGCGCCCGAATTGCCGAGCGCGGTGAGGCGCAGCGGCTGCGGGAAGGGCGAAACCACCTCGGCGCTCTCCAGCCCGCGCACCCAGGTATCGAGCTGATAGGTCTCGATACGGACGTTCTTGAAGCCGAGGCTCCTGAGCTTGGCCGCGCCCCAATCGCGTGCCCTGGCCTGTTGCGGCGATCCATCCGGGCGCGGCCCGATCTCGGTGGTCAGGCCCTCGACGATGTCCCAGGCGACATCGTCCTTCAGCGCTGCGTCGCGCAGTTTCCCGATGGCCGGATCGAGCGGGACCTGTTGCGCCATGGCCGGGAAAGCGAGGGCGGAGGCGGCAAGGGCTGCAAAAAGGGAGAGATTACGCACGATCGGGTCCTCCGTTCGCCCTGAAAAGCCGCAGGGCCGTTGCTTCGTCGCTTAGAAGCAAGGCCGGTGTTTCCACAAGCGGCGCGCCAGCGGATTTTTGATGGTGATCCGGTTTGCCAATCGCCCTCGCAATCACTACATGCGCCAGCGAATTCCCCGCATTCAGAAGACGGAGCCAATCGGCGATGGCCGTGCAGTACAGCTATGTGATGAAGGGTCTGACCAAGACCTTCCCGGGTGCCGCCAAGCCGGTGCTCAACAATATCCACCTCCAGTTCCTTGGTGACGCGAAGATCGCGATCATCGGCCCCAACGGGTCGGGCAAGTCGACGCTCATGAAGATCATGGGTGGCATCGATTCCGACTACACGGGCGAGGCCTGGGCCGCTGAAGGCATCAAGGTCGGTTATCTGCCGCAGGAGCCGCAACTCGACCCGACCAAGACGGTGCTGGAGAACGTCAAGCTGGGCGCCGGGCCCGTCGCGACGATGGTCGAGCGCTTCAACGCGATCAGCGCCGAGATGGGCGACCCCAAGGACGACACCGATTTCGATGCGCTGATGGCCGAGATGGGCGAGCTGCAGGAAAAGATCGACGCAGCCGATGGCTGGGCGCTCGACAGCCAGCTGGAGCAGGCCATGGAGGCCCTGCGTTGCCCGCCTGGCGACAGCCCGGTCACCAATTTGTCGGGCGGCGAGAAGCGCCGTGTCGCCTTGTGCAAGCTGCTGCTCGAAAAGCCGGATATCCTGCTGCTCGACGAGCCGACCAACCATCTCGACGCGGAAAGCGTCCAGTGGCTGGAGAATTACCTCAAGGAATATACCGGCAACGTCATCCTGGTGACCCATGACCGCTATTTCCTCGATAACGTAGTCAACTGGGTGCTCGAGCTCGATCGCGGCCGCTACTACACCTACGAATCCAACTATTCGGGCTATCTCGAAAAGAAGGTGAAGCGGCTCGAGCAGGAAGAGCGCGAGGAGCAGGGCAAGGCCAAGGCGATCGCCGACGAGCTCGCCTGGATGCGCCAGACCCCCAAGGCCCGCCAGACCAAGTCCAAGGCACGTATCCGCGCGTTCGACGAGCTGATGGAGAAGCAGGAGAACCGCTCGGTCGGCAAGGCGCAGATCCTGATCCAGCTGCCGGAACGGCTCGGCGGCAAGGTGATCGAAGCCAAGGGCCTGACCAAGGCTTATGGCGACAAATTGCTGTTCGAGAATCTCGATTTCGTGCTGCCGCCGGGCGGCATCGTCGGCGTGATCGGGCCGAACGGCGCGGGCAAGTCGACGCTGTTCAAGCTGATCACTGGGCAAGAGCAGCCCGATGGCGGCACCATCGAGGTCGGCCAGACGGTCAAGCTCGGCTATGTCGACCAGAGCCGCGACGATCTCGATCCCAACAAGAATGTCTGGGAAGAGATTTCGGACAAGCTCGAGGTGTTCCGCTTCGGCAAGCAGGAGCTCGGCACGCGGGCTTATGTCGGCGCGTTCAACTTCAAGGGCCAGGACCAGCAGAAAAAGGTCGGCCAGCTATCCGGCGGTGAGCGCAACCGCGTCCATCTCGCCAAGATGCTGAAGGAGGGCGGCAACGTCCTGCTGCTCGACGAACCGACCAACGATCTCGACGTCGAGACGCTGCGCGCGCTCGAAGAGGCGCTGGAGAGCTTCGCCGGCTGCGCTGTGGTGATCAGCCATGACCGCTTCTTCCTCGATCGCCTCGCGACCCACATTCTCGCTTTCGAGGGCGACAGCCATGTCGAATGGTTCGAGGGCAATTTCGAGAGCTATGAGGCGGACAAGCGCCGCCGCCTGGGCGACGCGGCCGACCGGCCGACGCGTCTGGCGTACAAGAAGCTGACCCGGTAATGCGCGGCGGCGGCGACGAAGCTCGCTCGCCGAAATACGCGCATATCGAGCGGGAGCGCCGCTTCCTCGTCGATCGCGCAAGCCGGCCTGAACTGGCCGGCTTGCCGTTCGTCCGGATCGAGGATCGTTATGTCACGGATACGCGGCTGCGATTGCGCCGGATGTCCGACAGCGCGACCGGACAGGTCGTGCACAAGCTGACCAAGAAATACGAGGCTGCCGACCCTCTCGCGCGGCCGATCGTGACGGCCTATCTGAGCGAGGCCGAATATGACGTGTTCGTCTCGCTGCCTGCCAGGATCCTGAGCAAGCGGCGCTATCCCGTCATAACACCGCACGGGACCTTCGGTATCGACCTGTTCGAGGGCGTTCTGGAGGGGCTGGAGCTGGCCGAGATCGAGTTGGCCGATGCCGCGCTGAGGGGCCTGCCTGCGCCTTCATGGGCAATTGCGGACGTTAGTAGCGACCAACGGTACAATGGCGACCAGCTGGCGCATCTGGACGATGTCGCGGCGATCCTCGTAGTTCCAAGATAGCCCGTTCATCGCTCTCGACCGGACGCGTTGAGAGCGATAGCCTGCGCCGATGAGCGATCTCCATGCCCCCTTCGTCACCCGCTGCTTCGATCTTGCGGCACAGGGCCTGTCAGAAGGCGGGCTGCCGATCGGATCGGTGCTGGTCAGCGACGGGCGGATCATCGGCGAAGGCTATAACCGGCGAGTCCAGCAGGGCGACCCGATCGCGCATGGCGAGATGGACTGCCTGCGCAATGCCGGCCGCCGGCCGCATTATCGCGACACCATCCTCTATACCTCGCTCAGCCCGTGCATGATGTGCGCTGGCACGATCGTGCAGTTCGGCATTCCCCATGTCGTGATCGCCGAGAACCGGAATTTCGGCGGCAATGAGGATTTCCTGCGCGAGCGCGGCGTGCGCGTGGAGGTGGTGGACGATCCCCGCTGCATCGACCTGATGGCAAGTTTCATCGCCGAGCATCCGGCGCTGTGGAACGAGGATATCGCCGAGGGCTGACCCGCTCCGCTATGCCTGGATGCCGAGGCGCTTGTTGAAGCCCTTGAGATGGATTTCCCCAACCGCCTGAACCTCGACATCGTCGACGCGGGCGAGTTGCGGTCCCTGGCGGCACGCCTCGACCAGAGCATTCAGCGCCGTGTCCTCGCCCGATGCCATGATCTCGACCCGGCCGTCCTGGACGTTGCGCACCCAGCCGGTCACGCCCAGTGCATTCGCCGTCCAGATCGTCCAGTTGCGATAACCAACGCCCTGCACCTTCCCACTCACGATCATTCTCTGTGTCGCGCTCATTTGTCGTTTCTCGCTTTACACGACCGTGCGACCCCCGCCCGGCCAGCGCAAACCCTAACAGCGCCCGATCCGGCCAATAGCCCGGCACGCCCTCATTCGCCGCGATTCCAGCAGATTCCGGCGTGAGATGACTGATTTTCGAGATGGTTAGCGCTGGCTTCTGAGAGCGCTGCCGCCGTCTTTGCGAACGGCTGCGCGTGGTGTATTGCGCGAACAATACGGCCTGATCGCAAAGGAAACGCAGGAATGATAGTAGCGATGTTGCTGGCAGTCGCCGCGCTCCCTGACGGCGACAGGCTGAAGGCCGGCACTGCCTGTTACGCGATCGTGCGCGAGACGCCGGCGGGCGCGTCGGTGATCGGCGCGACATGGCAGAGCATTCGCCAGACCGAGGTGGCGGGGCAGCCGGCATGGGACATCGTCGTCCATCAGCGAGTCGCCAACGGCGCCTTCGATCTGCGCGATCACTTCGTGCTGGCGCGCAAGGATCTGCGGCCGATCGCCTTCGACAGCCGCAAGCTCGGCAAGGAGCATGTCCGGCTGCGCTATGCCGATGGCCGGATCACCGGATCGCGGATGGACAAGGATGTCGCGGTGCCCGTCGATCTGGCCGCGCCGGAACCGGTCTGGGAGGGCAATCTCTGGGGCGTGACCTTCGGTGCGCTGCCGCTCGGGGACGGTGGTGCGTACACGCTGCCCTTCTATCAATATGACAAGGGCTTCGGGACGTTCACGCTGCGTGTGACGGGCAGCGAGACCGTCGAGACGCCGGGCGGCAAGGTCGCGGCGTGGACGGTCGATGCGGGCACCGGCCCAGACCGGCGCGTCACCTATCTCATCGCCAAGGCCGACGGAGCCGAACTCGGTACCCGGGCGCCGGGTTTTGCCACGCGCCTCGGCGGCGATTGCGCGGGGCTGGAATAGCGTGATCCTTGCGACGATGATGGCGGCTGCGCTGGCGGTGCAGGCGAGCGCGACACCCGCGATGCCGCAAGAGAAAGCGGCGCCGGTAGCGGCGTCCGCGGACTTCACCTCCCACACCGCGGCCTTCACGGCGTTTGTCGACGAGACGGCGGCGATGCCGGAAGCGGAACGCGTCCGGTTGTTCCGCACCCGCTTCAACACCCTGTTCCCGGGCTTCTACCAACCCAATGGGCGGACCGAGGCGCAATATGACGCCAGCGTCGCGGCGGCGTTGGCCGGATTTCCCACCATCCGCGTGAAATACACGGCCGCGTCCGATGCCTTCGCCCAGGCGTTCACGACCGGCCAGACCCGCTTCCGCAAGACCTTTCCCGACTACAAGCTCAACATGCCGGTCTATCTGGTCCATTCGCTCGGCCAGATGGATGGCGGATCGCGGACCATCAACGGGCGGAACGTGATGGTGTTCGGCGCCGACGTCATTGCGAAGATCCATGACGAGACGACGATCGCGCCGTTCCTCGATCACGAGCTGTTCCATCTCTATCACGCCACCTGGTTTCCCGACTGCGACGCGCTGTGGTGCTCGTTATGGCAGGAAGGCATGGCGGTCTATGTCGCGTCGCGGATGAACCCGGGGGCGAGCGAGCGCCAGCTGCTGCTCACCATCCCCGAACCGCTGCCCGCCGCCGTCAATCCCCGGCTCGGGGAGGCGATGTGCCTGGCCCGCGCCAAGTTCGACGCCACCGAGCAGGCGGACTTCGCGCCCTTCTTCTTCAACCGGCCGAGCAAGGGGCCGTTCCCGCCACGCTTCGGCTATTATCTCGGCTATCTGCTCGCGCAGAAGATCGGCACGACGATGCCGTTGATCGAGATGGCGCATCTGCCGCCGGCCAAGGTCAGGCCGCTGCTCGAACAGGCGCTCGCCGGGAACGGGGCTTGCCCCGCACCCCCCAGGGGGTGATCACGCCCTGGTGCGGGCCGCGTCAGCGCTCCACACGCCGCCACCGGCAGCTGCGAGGTAGAGGAAGATGAAGCAATAGAGCATCGCCGGTTCACCGCCATTGGCGGCCGGGAAGAAGCCCTGCGGGAGATGCGCCATGAAATAGGCGACCGCACACATGCCGGACAGGACGAACGCGACGGGGCGGGTGAAGAGCCCGATCACGATCAGCGTGCCGCCGACCAGTTCGAGCACGCCGGCCGTGGTCAGCAACGGATTGAGCGGCATGGGGAAGGGCGGAATGCCGAAGAATTTCGAGACGCCGTGCTGGAGAAAGCCAAGGCCGGCAACGATGCGCAGGAGGCTGAGAAGCTGGGAAGACCAGGTCGCGGGGATCGGCATGACGGTTCCTCTCGGGTCGTTTCGTTGCCCGATCGTTTCATGATGGGCGAGTGCCGTCAATCGGCCCGCCGGAAACGCTAGGTTGCCGGGTAGGAGATGGCGATCACCTCATATTCCCGCTCGCCCGCGGGCAGGGCTACCCGGCGCAGATCGCCGACCGCCGATCCGCGCAGGGCGCGGGCGAGGGGGGCATTCCAGCCGATCCGGCCAATCGCCGCGTCGGTCTCGTCATCGCCCACCAGGGTGAGCACGCGTTCGACATCGTCCTCATCGGCAATGGTGACGGTGGCGCCGAACCAGACGCGCGCGTGGTCGGGCTGGGCGGCGGGATCGATCACCACCGCTGCCTTCATCCGCCTGGCCAGCCACCCGAGCCGCCGGTCGATCTCGCGCAGGCGTTTGCGGCCATAGATGTAATCGCCGTTCTCGGAGCGGTCGCCATTGCCGGCCGCCCAGGAGATCACCTCGACCAGCCTGGGGCGTTCGTCGCTCAGCAATGCGGTATATTCCGCGCTCAGCGTCTTGTAGCCGGCGGGGGTGATGTAGTTGGGGCGGTCCATGATCTTCCGTCATGCCGGACTTGTTCCGGCATCCACTGTTCCGCAGGCGCGGAACGATAGGTGTGCGGCACGATGGACCCCAGAACAAGCCCGGGGCGACGGACCTGCTCAGCCCGGCGTGCTTTTCCCGAGATACCAGCTGATCCGTTTCGTCCCGCTGCTGCGCGAGCGCGACGGATTCATCAGATCATAGACGACCGCATTTTCCAGCACGCGCTGGACGTAATTCTTGGTCTCGTAGATCGGGATGGCCTCGATCCAGTCGATCATGTCGACGCCGGGCGTGCGCGGATCGCCGTTCGCTCTCAGCCATTTGTTCACATTGCCCGGGCCGGCATTGTACGCCGCCACCGCCAGCGGATAGCTGCCATAGAGCCGGTAGATCCGCTCGAAATAGCTCGAGCCGAGCATGATGTTGTAGTCGGTGTCGCTGGTCAGCGAGCCCGGATCATAGGACATGCCCAGCTTGCCCGCCGTCTCGCGCGCGGTGCCGGGCATGAGCTGCATCAGCCCGCGCGCGCCGGCATGGCTGACCGCCGCGCGATCGAACTGGCTTTCCTGCCGCGCGATGGCGTGGATGATCGTCCAGCTGTCCTGGCTGGAGGCCGGTACGCGCACATTGGGGAAGCCCAGCGTGCTATATTCGCTGAGGCCGTTCTGCAGGGCGCTGCGGCCCACCATCACGCCGAGATCGGGGCGGCCCAGGGTCCGCGACAGCTCGCTCGCCAGGACATGATCGCTGTCGGTCTTGGCGTCGATCGCGATCTGGCGGACAAAGGCGGTCTGATCCTGCCACGAGCCCACCGAGCCGAGATATTGCGCCGCGCGCACCGTCTCGCGGCCGTAAAAGGCCGCGCGGAGCTGCGGATCCACCGGCTTCATCAACGGACTGCCCGGCGGCGTCAGCGCCAGGCCGAGCCGCTCGGTCGCCAGCTGGCCGTAGAACAGGTCGCGAAAACCCGCCGCGCGTGCATAATAGCCATTGGCTTCCTGGCGGCGGCCGGCCGCTTCTGCTGCCCGCCCGGCCCAGTAGAAACCCTTCGACTGAGTGGTCGGGGTCTTCGAGGCACCGGCATAGCGGGTGAACATGCCGATCGCGTCGGCGGGCCGCCCGAGCTGGCTCATCGCGGTCTGGCCGGCGAGCCAGGCGAGGCTCGTATAGTCGTCGCGCTCGCCATAAGGCTGTTCGCTGATGTCGGTGCCGGCCGGATAGGCGTCGTCGAGCTGGCGCGCGATGTCGAACGCCGTGGAATATTGCGCATCGGCCGCGGCGCCACGCGCGTTGGTCAGCAGCGCCTCGAACCATTTTTCCGGGCTCCCCGGGCGCGCAGTGAGCGCCGGGCGTCGGGCGAGCAGGCTGCGCGCGCTGGGCGAGGCGTTGTTGTTGCGGAACCAGGCGGCGCGGTCGGCCAGATAGCCGGGGTCGCCCGCGCCCATGCCGCTGACATCGGCGGCGAGATCCGCGGCATTGGCCGCGTTGGTGCGAAGGGCGAGCCGGGCTTCGAACAGCGGGCGCTTCGACGGGCTGACCAGCGCCAGCTGGCGCTGCGCCGACGGGATCGAACCCTGCCAGAGCAGCATGTCCATGCGGGCGTCATGATCGGCCGGGGTCAGGGCGCCGGAAAAGCCGCCGATCAGCTTGGCCTCGTCCAGCGCGGAGAGCGATCCGGATACCCAGGCCTTTTTGGCGGCAAGGGTCGCTTCTTGGCGCGCCCCGGTCGCAGCCAGCGCCTCGGCGAAGCGAGTCCGGCCCGCGCCGGTGAGCGGCGCATAGCGGCGGAAATAGGTAACGGCGGTGCCCGGCGACCATGTGCCGGCGGACAGCGCATTCTCCGCGCTGCGCCGCATCGCCATCTCGCCGGGCCAGCCGGGATGGGCGAGCAGGAAGCGCGCATAGGTGTCGAACGGATAGCTCGAACTGTCCTGCAGCGATTTCCATTCAGTGATCGTGGCGGAGAGCGCGCTATTGGCGGCGGCCGATCCCTCCAGCACCTGCTGGGCGCGGCCCCAGCCGAGTTGATCCTGCGCTGCCCCGGAGGTCATCGCCAGGCCCGAAACACCGGCGAACAGCAATCCCGACTTGATCAATGACGGTATCATGTGGACAGGATATGGCAGCGGACCTTATTTGTCGCTGAACAAATTACGAAAATGCGACGGAATCACCGCCGCCCAGGAGCAGATCAACCATGTTTTCGGGATCGATCCCGGCGCTCGTCACGCCGTTCGAGGAAGACGGCGCCTTCGCCGAGAGTGCGTATCGCGATTTCATCGACTGGCAGATCGAGCAAGGGTCGGCCGCGCTCGTGCCCTGCGGCACCACCGGCGAGGCCGCGACTCTGTCGGCCGAGGAGCATTTCCACGCCGTGCGGGTCTGCGTCGAGCAGGCGGCGGGGCGGGTGCCGGTGATCGCCGGCGCGGGCTCCAACGACACGCGCGTCGCGATCCAGAACATCAAGGCCGCGAAGGACGCCGGCGCCGATGCCGCGCTGATGGTCCCGCCTTATTACAACCGCCCCAACCAGGAGGGCATCTTCCGGCATTTCGAGGCCGTGGCCAACAGCTGCAACCTGCCGATCATATTGTACAATGTGCCGGGCCGCACCGTTACCGACATCGCGGTCGAGACGATGGGGCGTATCGCAAAGGCCTTTCCCAGCGTGGTCGGCGTCAAGGACGCGACGGGCATCATCCAGCGCGTCTCCGCGCAGCGCGATGCCTGCGGCCCCGATTTCTGCCAGATCTCGGGCAACGACGACATGGCGCTGGCGTTCAACGCGACCGGGGGCAGGGGCTGCATCTCGGTGACGGCGAATGTCGCGCCGAAGCTGTGCGCCGAATTCCAGGCGGCGTGCCAGGCCGGCGAGTATGCCAAGGCGCTCGATTACCAGGATCGCCTGTTCCAGCTGCACGTATCGCTGTTCACCGACGCGTCGCCGGGACCAGTCAAATATGCGCTGAGCCGCGTGCGCCCGGGCTTCCCGCAGGCGCTGCGCCTGCCGATGACATGGCCGGGCGAGGCGAGCCAGCGGGCGGTCGATGCGGGGCTGGCGAAGGCTGGACTACTGTAGGACGGGCGCGTCGCAGCGCGGGAATCAGTGGCCGGAGGCGACGAAGGTCGGCAGCTGTGGCCCGCCATTGGCGGTGGCACTATAATCGATCACGCACAGGTAGCGCGCCGTCGGATGCGTCCCGCAGCCGACGCCCGCGAAGCGGTTGCCCGTCGCGAAGATCAGGGCGCGGTGGCCGCGGCCGGGCACGCCGTCGTCGATGACGAGCTGGCGGACCACGGCGTGGTCCTCGTCATAGCCGTAGGAAATGGTCTCGCTGACGAAGATGTCGCCGCCACGGCGCTTCACCCGGTCGCCCGGCATGGCGCCATTGGCTGAGCGATGCCCGTTGCGGCCGGTCTCGCCCTGTTCCTCGGCGAAGTCGCGCGCGGCGCGCTCGAGCAGCTCGCCACGTTCGAGCGGCGGCAATGGCTTCTGCCGGTCGAGAAAGGCGATGGCCTCGTCCACTGCATATATCCCCTCGCGCGTCACCTCGCCGACCGGATCGCCCGGCAAGCGCACCACGCGGCCGTCGAACAGCGCGCGATAGTCGCGCAGTTCGTCGGCATATCGCTGCGGATTGGCGCGGACATAGTTTATTTCGTCGAGCACCGCCGCCTCGAGCGACGGGGGCCGGTCAGCCGCGACAAGGGCGAGCCACCCCAGGCCAAGCGACGCGACGGTCCGACCAATTCCCATTCCGCACGCGCCCCGCATCCATCGCATCATCGTGACGGATCTCAATGCGTTACGGAATCTCGCCCGGCGAATGAAGCATTCGACGATTCAGTTCGCCGCTGGAAAGTTCCGCTTCGTCGTAAAAATATTCCCGTTCATCCTGTTGAAACCTTTGGCGCCCGTGCGCATTTTTCCTTTCAAGTTCCACGAACACGAAACGAAACAGGCCATGAAATCCGTCGTTCCGATCTTTCTCGCCCTGATCCCGCTGGTCGCGGTGGTGGGTGCGTGCGTCGCAGCGCCGTAACGCCCAAATAACCCGATACCCCGCTTCAGGGCGGGACAACGCAAAAGGGCCGCCCGGATTTCTCCGGACGGCCCTTTTTCTATGCTAACCTTGGCAGGTGTTCAGCCCTGGGCCGACTCTTCCGCTTCGGCTGCCGGCTCGGACTGGACCTCGGCGGTCGCGCCCGGCTCTGCGTTCGGATCGTAATCCTCGACAAAGCCGGCTTCGTCCTTTTCGAACATCGCGGTCATCACGTCGACACCCTTCGCCTGCATCTCGGCCTCTTCAGGCGAGCGTGCGACATTGACCTTGATGGTCACGGCGACTTCGGCGTGCAGCGAGACCTTGACGTCATAGACGCCGATGGCCTTGATCGGCTTGTTCAGCACGATCGCCGACTTCGGCACCTTATGGCCTTCGCTCTCGAGCAGTTCGAGCAGATCGCGCACCGCGACCGAGCCATAAAGCTGGCCGGTGTTGGACGACTGGCGGATCAGCGTCAGCGTGATGCCGTCGATCGTCTTCGCTTCGGTCTCGGCTTCGCCGCGACGTGCGGCGTTGTCGGCCACGATCTTCTCGCGGTTCTTCTCGAAGACCTTGCGGTTGGCTTCGTTCGAGCGAAGCGCCTTCTTGTTCGGCAGCAGGAAGTTACGGGCGAAACCGTCCTTCACCTTCACCACGTCGCCGATGTTGCCGAGCTTCTCAACTCGTTCCAGCAGGATCACATCCATGAGTCCGGCTCCTTACTTAACGATGTAGGGCAGCAGGCCCAGATGACGGGCGCGCTTGATCGCCTGGGCGAGCTCGCGCTGCTTCTTGCCGCTCACCGAGGTGATGCGGCTCGGGACGATCTTGCCACGCTCGGACACGAAGCCCTGCAGCAACCGGACGTCCTTATAGTCGATCCGGGGGGCATCCTTGGCGGAGAACGGGCAGCTCTTGCGGCGGCGGAAAAATGGGCGTGCCATTGTCTATATGCTCCTTATTCGCCGTCGAAGTCGCGACGCGGGCGCTCGGGCCGGTCACCACGGTCCGGACGGTCGCCGCGGCCCTCGCGGTCACCACGACGCTCACGGTCACGATCGCTCTTGCGCATCATCACGGTCGGACCCTCTTCGAGAGCGTCGACCTTGACGGTCATGTAGCGGATGATGTCTTCGTTGATCTGGGTCTGGCGCTCCAGCTCGGCGACCACGCCGGCCGGCGCGTCGATTTCGAGCATCACGTAATGCGCCTTGCGGTTCTTCGCGATCTTGTACGCGAGGCTGCGCAGGCCCCAGGACTCGGTCTTCACGACCTTGCCCTTGTTGTCCTCGATGATCTTGGTGGCGTTCTCCGCCAGCGTGTCCACCTGCGCCTGTGCCAGATCCTGGCGCGCAAGGAACACATGCTCGTATAGAGCCATGGTTCTTACCTTCTCTTGGCCGATCGCTGACGTACGCCCCATGCGTAGCGCCCCTCCGGCTGTCGTCTCAAAGCAACCGGGGCGGAAAGCGTGCGCTTCCCACCCCGATGGCGGCTCCATAGCGGAAACCGGGCGAAAGGCAAGCCTTCCGCCCGGTCTTTGGGTGTTAGCGAAGCGCGCCGGCCAGGATGGCCGCGATCACGCCGCTCGAGATGCCGACCAGCAGCGCGTCATTGCCCGACTGGACATAGCGGTAGCCGCGGGGCGGGGCCTTCAGGTGACGGCCGCGATAATCGTTGATCACGCGGTAATTGCGTGCCTGGCGATAGTCGAAGCGCTCACCCTTGCGCCAGTTGCTGCGATAGCTGTTCTGGTGGCCGTTGCGATAGTCGGACCGGTTGTCGCGGACGTCGCGCTGGACGACCACGGTCCTGCCCGGTTGATGACGGACTATCGTCTCGTGGCGCTGCTCGGTCTGGCGCTGGGGCTGATACTGGCCGGCCGACGCCGCGGTGGCGGCCAGCGGGCTTGCGACCATCGAGACGGCGATCGCGCTCAGGATGAACTTCTTCATGATACTCACTCCTCGGTGTTGTCAGGCGCCTCGCTTGGCGTCGAACACCTATCTAGGAGTCGGTTGTCGCAGGCCCGTGCCGGAAAGCGGCCGAAATGGTCGCGAAGTGTCGCGGCTTGCCTAAGTCCGTTCAGCTTTCTAGTCCCACCCGCCTGATCTCACAGGAGCCGGCCATGCGTGCATTCATCTTTCCCGGGCAGGGCAGCCAGGCGGTCGGCATGGGCCGCGCCCTTGGCGAAGCCAGCGCCGTCGCCCGCGCGGTTTTCGAGGAAGTCGACGAGGCGCTGGGCCAGCATCTCTTCAAGCTGATGAGCGAAGGTCCCGAGGACGAGCTGCAGCTTACCGAGAATGCCCAGCCGGCGATCATGGCCAATGCCATCGCCACCTTGCGCGTGCTGGAGAAGGAAGGCGGCATCCGTCTGGCCGACAAGGCCGATTATGTCGCGGGCCATTCCCTCGGCGAATATAGCGCCTTGTGCGCGGCGGGCGCGCTCGACCTGCCGACCACCGCGCTGTTGCTCAAGCATCGTGGGCTGGCGATGCAGGCGGCGGTGCCGGTCGGTGTGGGTGCGATGGCGGCATTGCTCGGTGCCGATCTCGAAAAGGCGCGGATCATCGCCAATGCGGCGGCCGAGGGCGAGGTATGCACGGTCGCGAACGACAATGATCCGTCGCAGGTGGTGATTTCGGGCCATCGCGGCGCGATCGAGCGGGCCGTCGCGATCGCGAAGGAATATGGCGCCAAGCGCGCGATAGTGCTGCCGGTGTCGGCGCCGTTCCACTGCCCGTTGATGCAGCCCGCCGCCGATGCGATGGAAAAGGCGTTGGCCGAGGCGCGGATCGATTCGCCGCTGGTGCCGGTCTTCGCCAACGTCACCGCGACGGCGGTCGGCGATGTCGACTCGATCCGCCGGCTGCTGGTCGAGCAGGTCACGGGCATGGTGCGCTGGCGGGAATCGGTGCTGGCGATGGCCGATACGGGCGTGGAGCGTTTCATCGAATTCGGCGGCAAAGTCCTGGCGCCGATGGTCAAGCGCATCGCGGCCGATGTGGATGCCTCGAGCGTGATCTCGATGGACGATATCGAAGCGCTGGCGAAGACGCTGTAATAACCCCTCTCCCTTGAGGGGAGAGGATACGAAGACTTGGCAGCTTGCTGCCTAGTCGTAGTTGGAGAGGGTGGGGCCACAAGCGCGCTCGCGGAAGGGCGAGCGCATCACCCTCTCCCAGCTTCGACTAAGGCCGGCTGAAGAAGCCGACCTAAGTCTGCGCAACCCTCTCCCCTCAAGGGAGAGGGAGAACATGGAGAATTAGAATGTTCGACCTGACAGGCATGACCGCGCTGGTGACTGGCGCTTCCGGAGGGATCGGCTCGGCGATCGCGCAGGCGCTGGCGGGGCAGGGGGCGCGGCTCGCGGTCTCCGGGTCCAATGCGGCGAAGCTCGAATCGTTCAGAGACAGCCTCGGCGGCGACCATGTCGCGCTGCCATGCGACCTTTCCGACGGCGCCGCGGTCGATGCGCTGGTGCCCAGCGCGGTCGAGGCGCTGGGCAAGCTCGATATCGTCGTCAACAATGCCGGCGTCACCCGCGACAATCTCGTCATGCGCATGAAGGACGACGAATGGGATCAGGTGATCCGCGTCAACCTGGAGGCCGCGTTCCGCATCGCGCGCGCCGCCGCGCGGCCGATGATGAAGGCGCGGTTCGGCCGGATCATCTCGGTCACCTCGGTGGTCGGCACGACCGGCAACCCCGGCCAGGCCAATTATGCCGCGTCGAAGGCGGGGCTGGTCGGCATGTCCAAGGCCCTGGCGCAGGAACTCGCCAGCCGCGGCATCACGGTCAATTGCGTGGCGCCGGGTTTTATCCGCACGGCCATGACCGACATCCTCCCGGATGCGCAGAAGGATGCGTTGAACGGCCGAATCCCGGCCGGCCATATGGGCGAAGGCGCGGATATCGGCGCGGCGGTGGTCTATCTCGCCAGCCGCGAGGCCGGCTATGTTACCGGTCAGACACTGCACGTAAATGGCGGCATGGCGATGATCTGATCGCGGTCGGTGCTCTTTCCCGGGGCTGCTCCCCCTTGCAAGGGCACCAAGCGCGTTCTACGTGCGTTCAGGAAATGAAACCCCCAGCGATAGAGGGACGATAACAATGAGCGAGACCGCAGACCGGGTTAAGAAGATCGTCGTCGAGCATCTCGGCGTCGAAGCCGACAAGGTCACCGAAGACGCCAGCTTCATCGACGATCTGGGCGCGGACAGCCTCGATATCGTTGAGCTGGTGATGGCTTTCGAGGAAGAATTCGAAGTCGAAATTCCCGATGACGCCGCGGAGAAGATCACGACCGTCAAGGACGCGATCACCTTCATCGACGAGCACAAAGATTGATCTGATGGGACTGATCTGGCGGAAGGCGCTCCGGCGCCCCGCCTGGCCCTTTTCGGGCAGGAATGCATGAACGGCTCCCCGTCCCAGGGCAACCAACAGGGGCGGGGGGCCGTTCCTATTTGACGAACCCAATTTGACGAATGAAGAACGGAGATGGCCATGCGCCGTGTTGTCGTAACCGGGCTCGGGCTCGTGACACCGCTGGGTGCCGATGTGGAAACCGCATGGGCGAACATCATCGCCTCCAAATCGGGCGCGGGCACGATCACGCGTTTCGACGCGACCGACTATGCCTGCCGCATCGCCTGCGAAGTGAAGCCGCCGGAGCATGAATATGGCTTCGACCCCGGCAAGCGTGTCGATCACAAGGTGCAGCGCCAGGTCGATCCCTTCATCATCTACGGCATCGATGCGGCCGGCCAGGCGCTCGAGGACGCCGGCCTGACCGACATGACCGAGGAAGAGCGCTTCCGCGCGGGCTGCTCGATCGGTGCTGGAATCGGCGGCCTGCCGGGCATCGCCAGCGAATCGATCGTGCTCCATGAAAAGGGCCCGCGCCGCGTGTCGCCGCATTTCGTGCACGGCCGCCTGATCAACCTGATCACGGGTCAGGTGCAGATCAAATATGGCCTGATGGGCCCCAATCACGCCGTCGTCACCGCCTGCTCGACCGGTGCGCATTCGATCGGCGACGCCGCACGGATGATCGCGATGGACGATGCGGACGTAATGCTCGCGGGCGGCGCCGAGGGCGCGATCTGCCCGCTCGGCATCGCGGGCTTCGCCCAGGCGCGCGCGCTGTCGACCAACTTCAACGACTCGCCCGAAAAGGGTAGCCGCCCCTATGACGTGGATCGCGACGGGTTCGTGATGGGCGAAGGCGCCGGCGTGGTCGTGCTCGAGGAATATGAGCGGGCCAAGGCGCGCGGCGCGAAAATCTATGCCGAGGTGATCGGCTATGGCCTGTCGGGCGACGCCTATCACGTCACCGCGCCGCATCCGGAAGGGTCGGGCGCGTTCCGCTCGATGGAAATGGCGATGCGCAAATCGGGTCTCGCGCTGTCGGACATCGATTACATCAACGCGCACGGCACCTCGACGCCGCTCGGCGACGAGCTGGAGCTGAACGCGGTGCGCCGCTTGTTCGGCAACAATATCGGCACCTTGTCGATGAGCTCGACCAAGTCGGCGATCGGGCATCTGCTCGGCGGTGCCGGCGCGGTGGAGAGCATCTTCTGCATCCTCGCGCTGCGCGATCAGATCGCGCCGCCGACGCTCAATCTCGACAATCCCAGCGAGAATTGCGCCGGCGTCGACCTGGTGCCGCATGTCGCCAAGAAACGGTCGATCAAGGCAGTGCTCAACAACAGCTTCGGCTTTGGCGGCACCAATGCCAGCCTCGTCATGCGGGCCGTCTAGGGAGTCGTGCGCAGGCTCGGCTGTCTCGGCCTGCTGATCGTCCTCGCGGCGGTCATCGCGGGGTTCATCGGGCTGCAGCGATGGGCCGGGCCGGGGCCGCTGGCGCGGACCACCACGGTGCAGATCGCATCCGGCACCAGCCTGGCGACCGCTTCGACTCAGCTGGAAAAGGCGGGGGCGATTCGGTCCGCCCGGCAATTCCGCCTGTTCGCGCGCTTCCTCGGCTCGGACGATCCGATCAAGGCAGGCGAATATCGCCTTCCGCCGCGTCTCAGCCAGTCGGACATCCTGAAGGTGCTCCAGGGCGGGAAGACGCTGCAGCGCTTCGTGACGGTGCCGGAGGGATGGCCGTCAGTGATGGTCAAGGACGCGCTGGACAAGACGTCCGGGCTGCAGGGTGTGGTCGCCGTGCCGGAGGAAGGCAGCGTGCTGCCGGACAGCTACAGCTTCGAGCGCGGCTACACCAAGGCCTTCATGCTCGGCCGCATGCAGACGGCGATGACTCGCTACCTCGCTGGCGCCTGGGAGAAACGCAAGCCGGGTATCGCGGTGAGCACGCCGCGGCAGGCGCTGATCCTCGCCTCGATCGTCGAGAAGGAAACCGGCAAACCCAGCGAGCGGCGCCTGGTCGCTGCGGTCTATTCCAACCGGCTGAAGCGCGGCATGCCGCTCCAGGCGGACCCGACCGTGATCTATCCGGTCACGAAGGGGCGGCCGCTCGGCCGGCGAATCCTCCGCTCGGAGCTTCAGGCCAATAACGGCTACAACACCTATGCGATGGCGGGCCTTCCCGCGGGCCCGATCTGCAATCCCGGCCGCGCGTCGATCGACGCGGTGCTTGATCCGGAACAGTCCAACGCGCTCTATTTCGTGGCCGACGGGACGGGCGGCCATGTGTTCGCCGATACGCTCCAGCAGCACAATGCGAACGTCCAGAAATGGTATGCGATCAGGCGCGCGCGCGGCGAGATGTGATGCCGGCGCCGGCGCGCTGCGCTGTCGTCGATTCAATCATAGAAAAGCCCTGCTACCGTGCTGAGCGGTCCAGTGCGTGCGCGTACGATCCGGATCGGCTCTTTCTCAGTTTCGGCAACGACCTCGTCACCCCTGTTCCCGGCGCGCTCTCTCCCTGTTCCGCGATAACAGGGAAAATACCAATAAGATATTGTTATATAAAGATAAAATCCCTATTTTCGAGCTGAATCGCGGGCAAAAACGACGAAAAACAAAAATAATACGCGGAACAGGGAAGAACAGGGAACGCGACAACCGGAACAGGGAGATAGGCGCTCCTATCGCGCCAGCGCCGCTGCGGCGCGTGCCTTGGCTTCGACCTCGGCCATGGTGCCGCCGGTCACCCAGCTGCCGCCGACGCACAGCACGGGGCCGAACGCGAGCCAGTCGGGTGCGCTCGCCTCGGTAATGCCGCCGGTGGGGCAGAATGTGCACTGGTAGAAGGGCGCGGCGAGGGCCTTGAGCGCCTTGATCCCGCCCGAGGTTTCGGCCGGAAAGAATTTGAAATGCTCCAGCCCCAGATCGAGCCCGCGCATGATGTCGCCCGCGGTCGCGATGCCCGGCAGATAGGGCACGCCGCTGGCGATGATCGGCTGGGCGAGCCGCTCGGTCAGGCCGGGCGAGACGATGAACTCGGCGCCCGCGTCCATCACCTGCTCGAACTGCTCGGTCGTGACCACCGTGCCGGCGCCGACGATCGCGCCCGGCACCTGCTTCATCTCGCGAATCGCGTCGATCGCGGCGGCGGTGCGCATCGTCACCTCAAGCACCTTGAGGCCGCCGGCGACCAGCGCCTCGGCGAGCGGGCGCGCCGTGGCGGCGTCCTCGATCACGAGCACCGGGATGACGGGGCTCGTCCGCATGATCGTCTCGATACCGCTCATCGGGCATGCTCCTGGGCAAAGGCGGCCGCGGCGCCGAACAGGCCGGGCTGGGGATGGGTGATGAGCTTTACCGGTATCGACTTCATCAGCGACTGGAAACGGCCCTTTGCGGTGAATCGTTGCTCGAAGCCCGATTGAAGCAGCCGATCCTTGAGCCTGAGCCCGAGTCCGCCCGCGATCACCACGCCCTTCGGGCCGTGCGCCAGTGCCAGATCGCCGGCGACCGCGCCCAGGCTGAGGCAGAAGCGGTCGAGCGCGGCGAGGGCCAGGCTGTCGCCATCGTCGAGCGCGAGGCTCCAGATCTGCTTGTCGTCGAGCCGCTGCAGCGCGCGGCCTTCGATCTCGCCCAGCGTTTCGTAGATCGCGACGATGCCGGGGCCGGCGACGATCCGTTCGACCGACACGCGATTATAGGCCTTGCGCAGGCGCTTCAGCAGGGCGTCTTCCAGATTGTCGAGCGGCGCGAAGTCCATATGCCCGCCCTCGGTCTCGATCACATGATAGCCGTTTCGCACCCGCAGGACCTGCGCGACGCCCAGGCCGGTCCCCGGCCCGCAGACGGTGATCGAGCCGTGATCGGGCAGCGCGGTATCGGGCCCGCAGAGATGCTGGAAATAGTCCGGGCCGACCTGCGCCACCGCATGGCCGATCGCACCGAAATCATTGATCAGGGAGAAGGTGTCGACCTCAAGCCGCTCCTGCACCAGCGCTGGCCGGATGATCCAGGGATTGTTGGTCAGCTTGATGATCTCGCCGCCGATCGGCGATGCGACCGCGATCGCGGCGGACCGGGGCAGGGGCCGGTCGAGCGAAGCGCCGAATGCCTGCCACGCGGTCTGCAGGCTGGCATATTCGGCGGTCTTCAACGTCTCGGGCTCGCCCAAGGTGACGACTCGGCCGTCCGCAACCTCGGCGATGGCGAAGCGCACATGCGTTCCGCCGATATCCACCGCCACAACTTCCATGCTTACCACCCCATTGCGGCCAATATGGCCGATGCGCCCTTTTCGGCTTCGTTCGCCCGGCCGCGGAACAGGCCGAACAATTCGCGGCCCATGCCTTCGGCTGCCGGTGGCGCCTCGATAAAGGCCCGTGCGGTCCATTCCGCCGGATCGACCAGTGCGGCGAGTTCGCCGGTGTCGGCCGACATGCGGATGACGTCGCCGTCGCGCAGCTTCGCGAGCGGGCCCTGGCCGAGCGCCTCGGGCGAGCAATGGATCGCGCACGGCACCTTGCCGCTCGCCCCGGACATGCGCCCGTCGGTAACGAGCGCGACGCGGAAGCCGCGATTCTGAAGCACGCCGAGCGGCGGGGTAAGCTTGTGCAGCTCGGGCATGCCGTTCGCGCGCGGGCCCTGGAAGCGCACCACCACGACGACATCGCGGTCGAGCTCGCCCGCCTTGAACGCAGTCTGGACCTCGGACTGGTCGGCAAAGACGCGGCACGGCGCCTCTATCGTCCAGCGATCGCGGTCGACGGCGCTCACCTTGATACAGGCCCGGCCGAGATTGCCGGTGAGGATACGAAAGCCGCCCTCGGGCGCGAACGGCGCAGTGACCGGGCGGAGAATCGTTTCGTCACCACTGGCACCGGCGTCCCCCCAAACCAGCGCCTCATCCTCGATGGCCGGGCGTTTGGCGTACGTTGTCATGTCATCCCCGGCGACGGTCATCAAGTCCCGGTGAAGCATTCCCCCGTCAAGCAGCTCGCGGATGACATAGGGCATGCCGCCCGCATCCTCGAAGCCGTTCACATCGGCCGAGCCATTGGGATAGACGCGGGCGATCAGCGGCACCGCGCGGGAGAGGCGGTCGAAATCCTCCCAGTCGATCACGATGCCCGCCGCCGCCGCGATGGCGGGGAGGTGGATCAGGTGATTGGTCGATCCGCCGGTCGCGAGCAGCCCGACGGCTGCATTGACGATGGCCTTTTCATCGACGCATTCGCCGAGCGGGCGATAATCGGCACCGTCCCAGCCGATCCCGGCGAGCCGATGGACGGCGGCGCGGGTCAGTTCCTGGCGCAGCTTGGTGCCCGGGTTGGCGAAGGCGGCGCCGGGCATGTGGAGGCCCATTACCTCCATCATCATCTGGTTCGAATTGGCCGTGCCGTAGAAGGTGCAGGTGCCCTTCGAGTGATAGGCGGATATCTCCGCCTCGAGCAGATCCTCGCGCGTCGCCTTGCCCTCGGCGAACTGCTCGCGCACCGCGGCCTTCGCCTTGTTGGCGAGGCCGGAGCGCATCGGGCCGCCGGGGATCAGGATCATCGGCAGATGCCCGAAGCGCAGCGCGCCCATCAACAGGCCGGGCACGATCTTGTCGCAGATGCCGAGCAGCGCCGCGCCCTCGAACATGCCGTGGCTGAGCGCCACCGCGGTCGACAATGCGATGGTGTCGCGGCTGAACAGCGACAGCTCCATGCCCGGATAGCCCTGGGTCACGCCGTCGCACATCGCGGGCACGCCGCCTGCGACCTGCGCCGTGGCGCCGGCCTCGCGTGCCCAGACCTTCATCTGCTCCGGATAGCGATAATAGGTCGCGTGCGCCGAGAGCATGTCATTGTAAGCGGTGACGATGCCGATGTTCATGCCGCCGCCGGCCTTCATCGTGTCGCGGTCCTCCTCGGTGCCGGCATAGCCGTGCGCGAGGTTGGCGCAGCCGAGCGCGGGGCGGTGGATATGGTTGTCGCGTTCGCGCCGGATCAGCGCCAGATAGGCGTCGCGGGTCGGCTTCGACCGGGCGATGATCCGGTCGGTAACCGCGCTCACATCGGCATGAAGGGTCATGCAGGGCTCCAATGGATGTCGACCGGCAGCTCGGCGTCAGCGAGCACGCGGCCGATCGGGTAGCTGGACGAGGGGCCCTGCTTGATCGCCTGCTCGATCACCTTGCGCTTCTTGTCGCCGGTGACGGCGATCATCAGCGCCTTGGCCGAGACGATCGCGGCGCGGCTGAGCGTGATGCGCGCGACGGGGGCGTCGGCGGGCATCGGATCGGGCATCACGCCGAGCGCGCGGCGCTCGCGCGGGCCGTTGATCGCTTCCTCGAAATCGGGGCCGGGGAAGATCGAGGCGGTATGGCCGTCCTCGCCCACGCCGAGCAGGCAGAGATCGAGCGGCCAGTGATGGTCGGCGAGCCTGGCATCGGCGGCCTTGCCGGCGGCGCGATAATCCTTCGCGGCTTCGCTGACGATCGGGATGACCCGGGCGCCCTTGGGCAGGAAGGTCTTGCCGATCGCGGTGATGTTGGACAACGGATCGCCCAGCGGCACGATACGTTCGTCGGTCGGGATGATCGTCACGCGCTTCCAGTCGAGCTTGGTCGCGGCGAGCTTCTCGTAGATCGGCAGCGGGGTCTTGCCGCCGGCGAGCGCGATGACGCACCCGCCGCGCGCGTCGATCGCGCTTTCGATCACGAAGCCGATATCGCCCGCGACGGCAGCGGCCATCTCGGCCGCGTCGTCATAATCCCACCATTCGATTTCTTCGCTCATGTCTCGTCCTTGATTCAATATCCCGTTCGTCCCGAGTAGCCATTGAGCTTGTCGAAATAGCGTATCGAAGGACAGCGCCCCAAGCGCTTATGCTTCGATACGGGTCTTCGACAAGCTCAGCTCCTACTCAGCACGAACGGACAGGTGATTATTCGGTCCATATCCGGTCGCTCAATCGTCCTGCCAGGTCACCCCGTCGCGTTCGGTCAGCGCGATCGCCGCCGAAGGGCCCCAGGTGCCGGCGCCATAGCCTTTCGGCTTCACGTCGTTCGCCACCCAGCCGGCGCGGATCGCGTCGATCCACTCCCATTGCGCCTCCACCTCGTCGCGGCGGACGAACAGGGTCGGGTCGCCCTCGATCAAATCGAGCAGCAGCCTTTCATAGGCGATGCGGCGGCGGGTGCCGGCGAATTCGGCGTCGAGGCTGAGGTTCAGCGGCACCTCGCGCAGGCGGATGCCCTCGCGGTCGAGGCCCGGCTCCTTCGCCATCACCAGCAGCTGGACATATTCCTCGGGCTGAAGCCGGATGATCAGCATGTTGGGCTGGAGCAGGCCGCCGCGGCTGGCGAACATCGAATGCGGCACTGCCTTGAACTGGATCGCGATCTCCGAATGGCGGTTCGGCATGCGCTTGCCGGTGCGGAGATAGAAGGGCACGCCCTGCCAGCGCCAATTGTCGACATGCGCCTTGATCGCGACGAAGGTCTCGGTGGTCGAGGGCTTGCCCAGTTCCTCGATATAGCCCTTCACGATCTCGCCGTTGACCGCGCCCTTGGTGTACTGGCCGGTGACGGTGACATGGGGCACATCCTCCGGCTTCATCTTGCGCAGCGACCGGAACACCTTCGCCTTCTCGTCGCGGATCGCGGTGCCGTCGAAGCGGGCAGGGGGCTCCATCGCGATCAGCGCGAGCAGCTGAAGCATATGGTTGGCGACCATGTCGCGCAGCGCGCCGGCGGTGTCGTAATAGCCGGCGCGATCCTCCAGCCCGACCGTTTCCGAGATCGTGATCTGGACGTTGTCGATCCCCTGGGCATTCCATACCGGCTCGAAGAAGCTGTTGCCGAAACGCAGCGCCAGGATGTTCTGGACCGTCTCCTTGCCGAGATAATGGTCGATACGGAAGGTGCGGTTCTCCGGAAAGGCGCTCGCGACCGTGTCGTTGATCTCTCGGCTCGACGCCAGATCATACCCCAGCGGCTTTTCCAGGCCGATGCGGACGGTGTCGCCGGCGAGTCCGGCCGCTTCGAGCCCGCGGATCACCGGTTCGAACAGCGAAGGCGCCGTCGACAGGAAGATGGCGAGGCCGCCCGCGACATCGCCGACCTTCTTCGCCAGCAGATTATAATGCGCGAGGTCGGTCGCATCGAGTGCCTGATAGCCGAGGCGTTCGAGGAAGGTCTTGATGGCCTTCTCGTCCTTGCGGTCCTCGGGCAGGAATTCGTCGAGCGCGTGCTTGGCGAATTTGCGATAGCTCGCATCGTCATGCTCCGACCGGGCCGTGCCGGTGATCGTCAGGCCTTCGGGCAGCAGCCCGTCGGCATGCAGCCCGTACAGCGACGGCAGCAACATGCGTTGCGCGAGGTCTCCCGTCGCGCCGAACAGCAGCAGCTTGCCTACCGGATCGCGCATAATGTCTCCTGGATGGCGATGTCGCCCGTGCGACTAACAGACGTGGGTGCGCCGGGCCAAGGCCAATACGCAGTCGCCCTTGACGATTAAAGCGTCAATCCGGCCACGGGATCGAATCCCGCCATGATATTGAGGTTCTGGACCGCCGCGCCGGCGGCGCCCTTGCCGAGATTGTCGAGTGTCGCGATCAGGCGGGTCTGACCGGTCTCGGCATTGCCGCAGACGCGCAGGGTCAGCCGGTCGGTACCGGCATCGTCCTCGATCGCGACGGTATCCACGTCAGCATCGACGACCCGCACGATCGGCGAATCCTTATAGGCCTCGCGCAAGGTCGTCTCGAGGGCGACGAGCGTGGGGCGCCTTACGAACATGTGGAGGGGCAGGGGCACCTCGACGATCATGCCACGATAGGTGTTGGCCACTGAGGGCATGAAGATCGGCGGGTGCTCCATGCGCGCATGCTTCTGCATCTCCGGCACATGCTTGTGGGCGAGGCCGAGCGCATAGGGCCGCGCGGCGGGTGGCGGATTGGAGCCCTCGAACTCCGCAATCATCGACTTGCCACCGCCCGAATAGCCGGAAACGGCATTGACGGTGATCGGCCAGTCGACCGGAATCAGCCCCGCGCGCACCAGCGGGCGGACGAGCGCGAGAAAACCGGTGGGGTAGCAGCCCGGGTTGGAGATACGCTTCGCCTCCGCGATCGCCGCCATCTGACCTGGTTCCAGCTCCGGAAAACCATAGATCCAGCCGTCACCGGTGCGGTGGGCGGTCGAGGCGTCGATGACGCGCGTATGGTCATTCTCGATCAGCGCGACCGCTTCGCGCGCCGCGTCGTCGGGCAGGCACAGAATCACGAAATCCGCGTCGTTGAGCAATTTGGCCCGCGCCTTCGCGTCCTTGCGACGCGACTCGCTCAGGCTCAGCAGCTCGATATCGTCACGACCGGTCAGCCGCTCCCGAATCTCCAGGCCAGTGGTGCCCGCAGCACCATCGATAAAGACCTTTGCCGTCATTTGATCGGCTCTAGCGCCGCTGCGTCGATATAACCAACCAGATTGTGACCGACCGCGATGCCCCAGGCCTTGCCGCCTGCAAGATCCAGGACCTCGAAAACCTCGCCCGAGCGAAGCTCGGCAAGGATCGGCGCATCGTCCGCATCAGTGGCGAGCAGCGACGCCTGGCTCGCGATTCGGCGCGGCATGGGGGCAGCATAATGAGGCGCAAAAACGCGGTCGGCGAGGCGGATGTCCGCCACGTCGCGCCTTACGGCGTCATGCCGCGGATCCAGGACGGCGGACGGGCCGAGAAGCGCGAAGCTCCTACGCGGAGGCCCGCCTGGCGACTGGCTGCTCGGCGTCGCCGATAAACTGGCCAAACTCTTCAAGAAATTCTGCCCCTTCAGACGTGCGCGCGACGAATATGTTGCGCTTGTCGGTTTCGTCGCGCTGTCGGCGCAGATAGCCGAGCGAACCGAGCCTGTTCAAGGCGCGTGTCACAACCGGCTTTGAAACGTTCAGCACACGGGCAAGCCCGCGCACCGTATGCGGCCCCGGATTGAGATATACCACCAGCAACAGCGCCATCTGCCGATTGGTCAGATCGGGCTCGCCCGATCGCACATAATCCACCAGGGTCCTCATCCAGCCGCCCAGCGATCGATCAGGTAGTGTGGCCACGAAAAATTCCACGATTTGCCCAGGCCCCGCACGTTGGGGCACCTGGACACATAACGTTCATAATCGCGGCTGGTTTCAGTGCGGAAGCGAAATGTCCGGCACGACGTTCCCTCTGGCGGTTGATCGGAAGCGCCGGCTCGCCTATGTGCCCGCCTTCCCAAGCCACAGGTTGCGCCTTTTCATGTTCAAGTTCCTCCTCGTCGTCCATGCGATCATCGCCGCCAGTCTGGTGACCGTGATCCTGATGCAGCGCTCGGAAGGCGGCGGGCTTGGCATGGGCGGCAGCCCCTCCGGACTGATGTCGGCACGCGGCGCGGCGGATTTCCTGACGCGCGCCACCTCGGTCCTCGCGACCTTGTTCGTCGGCCTGGCGATTCTGCTCGCGGTGATTGCCTCGATGGGCCACAGCACGGCCAAGATCGACCCCAGCCTGGCCCGGACGCCCCCGGCAGCCGGTCAGCTCGCCCCGCCGGCGCCCCAGCCGACGACGGCACCCGCACCCGGCGCACCAGCCGGGAACAGCGCGGTCCCGCTCGCGCAGTAAGCGCGAGCCCCTTCGCCACTTTTTTGTAACGATATTGGAGTCGCGCGCTTGTCGCGCGACCCATGATGACGCTAGGCCTTTTCTCCCATGGCGCGGTTTATCTTTATCACCGGCGGCGTGGTCTCCTCGCTCGGCAAGGGTTTGATGGCGGCGAGCCTCGCGGCTCTCCTGCAGGCGCGCGGCTATCGCGTGCGGATCCGCAAGTTCGATCCCTATCTCAACGTCGATCCCGGCACGATGTCGCCGTACCAGCATGGCGAAGTCTATGTGACCGACGACGGGGCGGAGACCGATCTCGATCTCGGTCATTATGAGCGCTTCACCGGCGTGGCGTCGCGCCAGTCGGACAATGTCACCTCCGGCCGCATCTATCAGCAGATCATCACGCGCGAGCGCCGCGGCGACTATCTGGGCGCGACCGTCCAGGTGATTCCGCACGTCACCGACGCGATCAAGGAATTCGCGCAGGCCGAGACCGAGGATCTCGATTTCGTGCTGTGCGAGATCGGCGGCACGGTCGGCGACATCGAATCGCTGCCTTTCATCGAGGCGATCCGCCAGCTGCGGAACGATCTGGGCCGGGGCCAGTCGGTCAGCATCCATGTGACGCTGGTGCCGTACATCGCGGCCGCGGGCGAGCTGAAGACCAAGCCGACCCAGCATTCGGTGCGCGAGCTCGCCGCGCTCGGGGTCCAGCCCGATGTGCTGGTCTGCCGCTGCGAACAGCCGCTGCCGGCAAGCGACCGCGCCAAGATCGCGCTGTTCTGCAACGTGCCCAAGGAAGCGGTCATACCGGCGCTGGACGCCAAGAGCATCTACGCCGTGCCGATGCAGTATCATGCTGAAGGCCTGGACGCCGAAGTGTTGCGTGCTTTCGGCATCGAGCCCGGCGAAGCGCCCGACCTGTCGCGCTGGTCCGACATCGTCGATCGGCTGACCAACCCGGAAGGCGAGGTCACCGTCGGCGTGGTCGGCAAATATGTCGGCCTGCAGGATGCCTACAAATCACTCAACGAAGCGCTGGTGCATGGCGGCATCGCCAATCGCGTGAAGGTCAATATCGAGTGGATCGATGCCGAGTTGTTCGAGGCCAAGGACAGCGATGTCGCGGCGAAGCTCGAGCCGCTGCACGCGATCCTGGTGCCCGGCGCGTTCGGCGAGCGCGGTGCCGAGGGCAAGATCGCCAGCGTGCGCTTCGCGCGCGAACGGGAAATCCCCTATTTCGGCATCTGTTTCGGCATGCAGATGGCATGCATCGAGGGCGCCCGGGACCTCGCGGGCATCACGAATGCCAGCTCGACCGAATTCGGCCCTACCGACGAGCCGGTGGTCGGCATGATCACTGAGTGGATGACCGAAGCCGGCATCGAGAAGCGCGAAGAGGGCGGCGACCTGGGCGGCACGATGCGGCTCGGCGCCTATGACGCGAAGCTCGACGGCAACAGCGTGGTCGCCTCCATCTATGGCGGCACCGACATCTCGGAGCGGCATCGGCATCGCTACGAGGTGAATACGGGCTATCGCGACGCGCTCGAAAAGGGCGGCCTGGTCTTTTCGGGCATGTCGCCGGACGGCATGTTGCCGGAGATCGTGGAGCGGCCGGACCATCCCTGGTTCGTGGGCGTGCAGTTTCACCCGGAGCTGAAGTCCAAACCGTTCGATCCCCACCCGCTGTTCGCGAGCTTCATCGAAGCGGCGGTGCGGCAGTCGCGGCTCGTCTGAGGCAATCGTCGCGAACGGTCGTGCGCGGCGCTACCTACGCGCGGCATGCTTTCAGTGGGCGGTCTCGGCCACCTGATCGGCCTGGGCCTCATATTCCCGCGCCATGGCGATGAGCGTCTCGACGGTATGCCGGTCGCCAACCGTCAGGGCGAGCCGGCGACACCGGTCGGCCTTTCGGTGCAGCGTCTCGATTTCGGGATTTTCGGCAAGCATCGTGTCGGGTCCAGTGGCCACCAGCAGAGCCGGATCGGCCGGCGAAGTTACGGAGTCGGTACGCGCTCTCATCGGATTCCCCCGGATCGAACAGACCTTCTATCCGGCAAGAACGTCGTTCTGAATCAACGGTTCCGATTCGGATGAAAAAAGAGGCGCCCGAGGCACTTGGCCCGGGCGCCTCTTCCGCGCGAGCGGCGTTGGGGGATTACGCCGCCTCGCTATCCTTGCCGCCATCGATCGCTGCGAGCGGCGCGCCCGTCTTGATCGCGATCGTCTTCGGCTTCATCGCCTCGGGTACTTCGCGGACGAGGTCGATCGTCAGCAGGCCGTCATTGAGCCGCGCGTCGTCCACGCGAACGAAATCGGCCAGCTCGAAGCGGCGCTCGAAGCTGCGGTTGGCGATACCGAGATGCAGGAAAGAGCCGCTGGCACCTTCCTTTTCGGCCTTGTTGCCCTTCACCTGGAGCAGATTCTGCTGCGCGACGATCTCGATCTCGTCACGCCCGAAGCCGGCGATGGCGAGCGTGATACGGTAGCGGTCGTCGGAGACCTTTTCGAGGTTGAAGGGCGGATAATTGTCCGCCGCCGACTGACGCGCGCTGGTTTCGAGCATGTCGAACAGGCGGTCGAAGCCGATCGTCGAACGGCGATAGGGGGTCAAATCGAACTGACGCATGTTGGTCTCCTCATTCAAAGCGAGTTGGACGTCATGGGTGCCCGCAACGGCGCGACACCCGCTTTTCGCGCGGCCCAATCGGCACCGCACACCGCAGATCTGGGGCGTCCTGGCGCCGGTTCAAGAGCTGAAATGGCCGATTTGCGTGGGTGAAAGCTCAGCTTTGCGTTCGGCAAGTTCTTACGATGGTGAAACCATAGCGATTAGATGGGAATTATAGTCGCGACTCGAACTACGAGCTCTAAAGGGGACACCAATGCTCGCTACCTTGCCTATGCTGCTGCTTGCCCAAACAGCGCTCGCCTCCCAGACGGTGGCGATTACGGAAGCAGGCGCAGTGTCAACGGCCGCCGCGCCTGCCGCTGCCGCGCCAGTGGCCGATGACCCGGCGCAGGACCAGGCTGGCGAGACGCCGGCCGCGTCAGGCGATGTCGTCGTCACCGCGCGCCGGCGCGAGGAGCGCGCACAGGAAGTGCCGATCGCCATGTCGGTGATCGGCGGTTCCGAGCTCGAAAAGACCGGGGCGTTCAACGTCAACCGGCTCCAGCAGCAACAGCCTTCGCTGCAATTCTATTCGAGCAACCCGCGCAACTCCGCGATCAACATCCGCGGTCTTGGCGCGCCGTTCGGCCTGACCAACGACGGCATCGAGCAGGGCGTCGGCTTCTATGTCGACGGCGTCTATATCGGCCGGATCGGCGCCTCGACCTTCGATTTCGTCGATGTCGCGCAGGTCGAGGTTCTGCGCGGCCCGCAGGGGACGCTCTACGGCAAGAACACCACCTCGGGTGCGCTGAACATCACCACACGCGCGCCGAGTTTCTCGCCCGAGGCGAAAGTCGAGATCAGCGGCGGCAATTACGAGTTCGTTCAGGCCAAGGTCTCGGCATCGGGTCCGCTGTCCGACAATCTCGCGGTGCGACTCTCGGCCTCGGGGACGACGCGCAAGGGCACGATCTACAATGTGAAGTCGGACGAATATCTGCACCGTCAGCGCAACCTGGGCCTGCGCGGCGCGCTGCTGTGGAAGCCGACCGACACCATCGACCTGACCCTTTCGGGCGATTTCAACGTGCAGAGCCCCGATTGCTGCGTACAATATTATGCGCGGGTAGGTGCCACCCAGCGGCCGACCGCCCGCCAATATGACGCACTCGCCGCTGCTTTGGGTTACACGCCACCGAGCAAGAACCCGTTCGATCGGGTGACCGATCTCGATGCCAGCATCAATTCACGGCAGGAAATCGGCGGTGTCTCCCTGGTGGCCAATTGGGATGTCGGTTTCGCCACCCTGACCTCAGTCAGCGCATGGCGCTATTGGGATTGGCAACCGCAGAACGACCGCGACTTTATCGGTTTGCCCATCACGACCGTGTCACAGAACCCGTCACAGCAAAAGCAGGTTTCGCAGGAACTCCGCCTCGCCTCGAACGGTTCGAACAAGCTGGACTACACGCTCGGCGCTTTCTTCTTCCATCAGACGATCAACACCCAGGGCTCCCAGGTTCAAGGGGCAGCCGCGAGCCGATGGCTGTTGTCGGGCGCTGACGCGTCGAACCCCAATGTGCTCAACGGCCTGACGTCGACCAACACGATCAATTTCGACAACACCAGCTTCGCCGTGTTCGGCAAGCTCAACTGGGAGGCGTTTGACGGCTTCCACCTTCAGCCCGGCTTGCGCGTCAATTATGACAAGAAGTCCGGCTTCTACGAAGCGATCGTCAGCATCCACAACAACCAGTATGATTTTGTCGCCACGGCGGACAACGTCGCGGCGCTGCTGGCTGCAAAACCCAATCCGAGCGCTGCCCGCACGACATTCCAGAATCAGATCAATACGCTTGCCCCACAGCGGTACAGTCCGGAATTCAGTGCCTGGAACGTTTCGGGCGACATCACCGCATCCTATGACTTCGCGCGCGACGTCCACGGCTATGCGACCTACTCACGCTCGTTCAAGTCCGGGGGCATCAACCTTTCAGGTCTGCCGCTCAACTCGACCAGCACCGGCGTTGACCTCACCACGCAGACGGTAAAGCCGGAAAAGGTCAATGCGTTCGAGTTGGGCTTGAAAACTCAGTTCCTCGACCGCCGCCTGACATTGAACCTGGCCGGGTTCTGGACTGACATCACCGATTACCAGGCGACGGTGAACAACAACGCGATCAACGTGATCCGCGGTTACCTCGCCAATGCGGGCAAGGTGCGCTCGCGCGGGTTCGAATTCGACTCGAGCTTCCGGCCAAGCCAGCGGGTCAACCTGTACTTCAACGGGGCGTTCACGGACGCCAAATATGTCAAGTTCACCAACGCGCCATGCCCGCCCGAACTGTCCGGCGGCACGGCGACCGCGCCAGGCGGCGTAACCGACCCTGCGGGAACGGCGGGTGGCCGCAGCCCGGCTTATTGCGACATCTCCGGCCAGCGCTTGCCGGGCATCTCCAAATGGTCCCTGTCCTTCGGCGGTGAATATAATGTGCCGGTGGGCGGATCGGGCGGTGAGGTCTATGTCGGTTACGACGGCAGCTATCGCTCGCGTTTCTCGTCCAACCCGTCGCCATCCGCCTATACCTGGATCGAAGGCGGGTCGTTGTCGAACTTCCGTGCCGGTTACCGCAAGGACGGCTTCAATGTCTTTGCCTGGGTCCGCAACGCGTTCGACCGGGACTATTTCGAGCTGCTCTCGACTCAGTCCGGCAGCACCGGCCTGATCGTCGGTCAGCCGGGCGATCCGCGGACCTTTGGCGGCACCATCAGCAAGTCGTTCTGATCGACTTCCCTCGCCCGTCGGATGACGGGCGAGGGGACCCGGAACGCGAAACGCCCGGGCTGTTTCCAGCCCGGGCGCCTGCGTGACGACTGCTCGTCAGCCCCCTTGTCCCGCTTCCGCAACCCGGCCCCTGAAGGCGGCGCTGAAAGCATTCCCCGAACCACGGCCGTTGCCTGTGTCTCAGTGAGGTGAGTGCTAGGAGCGGACCCGGCGATTGTCACCGGGAATGTGGCGGCGCTGAACGGATTGCGGCGACCCTGTGGCGATTGCGCAACACGCGCGTTCAGTTGCCAGCAATGCACACCGGCCTTAGAGCGGTCGGACCATCACCATCGGGCGGGTTGTTCCCAACATCATGATCCTGTCGCGCTACGAACGCATGATTGCCCGCCGCTATCTGCTGCCGGGCAAGGGCGAGGCGTTCATCCTGCTTGTCGCCGGCTTCAGCCTCGGCGCCGTGATGCTCGGCGTCGCCGCGCTCGTCATCGTGATGAGCGTGATGAACGGCTTTCGCGCCGAGCTGTTCGACAAGATCGTCGGGCTGAACGGCCATGCGGTGGTGCAGGGCATTGGCGGACAGATGCCCGACTGGCGCAACATCGTTCAGCTCGCAAAGGCCACGCCGGGCGTGACCAGCGCGACTCCGCTGATCGAGCAGCCGCTGATGACCAGCTATAATGGCCGGGTCGAAGCGGTGCTGGTGCGCGGCATGCGGGTCGAGGATATCCGCCGCAACCCGATCATCAGCTCCAAGGTCGTGGTCGGCTCGCTCGCGAGCCTGACCGACGGCAGCAACAGGATCGCGATCGGGTCGCGGCTGGCCGAGGTGCTTGGCGCGCAGGTCGGCAGCGAGATCTCGCTGATCAGCCCGCAAGGCCAGACCACGCCCTTCGGCACGGTACCGCGCATCGTTTCCTACACGGTCGGCGCGATCTTCGAGATCGGCGTCTATGATTACGACAAGGCCTATGTCGTCATGCCGATGCAGGATGCCCAGACCTTGCTGATGATGGGCGATTCGGTCGGCATGATCGAATTGCAGACGGTCAATGCCGACCAGGTCGGCACGATCCTGGCGCCGCTGGCGGACAAGGTCGCGGGCAGGGGAGCGATCGCCGACTGGCGGCAGATGAACGCGCAATTGTTCGAGGCGCTGGCGATCGAGCGGGTCGTGATGTTCTGCGTGCTGTGCATCATCATCCTCGTCGCCGCCTTCAACATCGCGTCGTCGCTGATCATGCTGGTGCGCGCCAAGACCCGCGACATCGCGATCCTGCGCACCATGGGCGCAACCCGGAAGGGCATGATCAAGATCTTCATGACGGTGGGCACCACGATCGGGACGCTCGGCATTATCGCGGGGCTGGTGCTCGGCTTCACCTTTCTGATCTTCCGGCAGGACGTGGTCGATTTCGTCCAGTGGATCAGTGGGCAGAATCTGTGGGATCCGACGATCCGATACCTGACGATCCTGCCGTCCAAGACCGACCCGTTCGAGATGATCGCGATCGTGCTGATCGCGTTCCTGCTGACGTTCCTCGCCACGCTCTACCCCGCCTTCAAGGCGGCGAGCACCGACCCAGTGCAGGTGCTGCGTTATGAGTAATCCCGTGTTGGCCGTCACTGGCCTGACCCGCAGCTTCACTCAGGGCGACGCCACGATCGAGGTGCTCCGCGGCGTCGACCTGACGGTCGGCGAGGGTGAGATCGTTGCGCTGCTAGGCCCGTCGGGTTCGGGCAAGTCTACCCTGCTCCAGGCAGTGGGGCTGCTCGAAGGCGGGTTCAGCGGATCGATCCGCATCGCCGGCGAGGAAGCGGCAAAGCTGGACGCGCACGGTCGCACCATGGTGCGCCGCGACTATCTGGGCTTCGTCTACCAGTTCCATCACCTGTTGCCGGATTTCAACGCGACCGAGAATGTCGTGCTGCCCCAGCTGATCCGCGACCGGACTCGCGCCGAGGCGGACGAGCGGGCCATATCGCTGCTGACCTCGCTCGGCCTCGGTCATCGGCTGACTCACCGGCCAAGCCAGCTTTCCGGCGGCGAGCAGCAGCGCGTGGCAGTTGCCCGGGCGCTCGCCAACAAGCCGGCTCTGGTGCTGGCGGACGAGCCGACCGGCAACCTCGACGAAGCGACCGCCGACGTGGTGCTGGCTGAGTTCCTGCGTCTCGTGCGCGGCGAAGGCTCGGCCGCGCTGGTCGCCACCCATAACGAACGCATGGCGCTGAAGATGGACCGGGTGGTGAGGCTGCACGAGGGCAGGCTCGCATAGGGCGCCAACCCGCCCTATCTGATGGCGCGTCACAAGGAGAGGCAGCGATGAGCGCGATTACCGAGATGAGCGTGACGGCAGCCGACGGCACACCCGCCGATCTGTCGGCCTATGCGGGGCAGGTGCTGCTGATCGTCAACACCGCATCGAAATGCGGCTTCACCCCGCAATATGAGGGGCTGGAGGCGCTGCACCGCAAATACAGGGATCGCGGGTTCGAGGTGCTGGGGTTCCCGTGCAACCAGTTCGGCGCGCAGGAGCCCGGCGATGCGGCCGAGATCGCAAATTTCTGCACGCTGACCTATGATGTGACCTTCCCCGTCTTCGCCAAGATCGACGTCAATGGGTCCAACGCCGATCCGCTGTTCGAGAAGCTGCGCAAGGAAGCGCCGGGCCTGATGGGCTCGACCTCGATCAAGTGGAATTTCACCAAGTTCCTGGTCGACCGCACCGGCAAGGCGGTCGCGCGTTACGCCCCGACGACCAAGCCCGAAGATATCGAGAGCGATATCGAGAAGCTGCTATAGGGACGACGTTCGACGCACCCAACCGGTAGCGACGCCCAAGCTCAAAGATCCTGCGCGGTCGGGCGGAACAGGATCTCGTTGATGTCGACATCGTCCGGCTGGCTGATCGCGAAGGCGACCATGCGCGCGAAGCTGTCGGCCGGGATGGCATAGGCTTCGTAGAAGTCGTTGATGCGCTGGGCGACGTCGGGATCAGTGATGGTGTTCGGCAGCTCGGACTGGACCGCGCCCGGCGAGATGACCGTGGTGCGGATATTGTAAGGCTTCACTTCCTGCCGCAGGCCTTCCGACAGCATCAGCACCGCGGCCTTGGTCGCGGCATAGACCGAACTGCCCGGACGGACCTTGTGGCCGGCGACCGACGACACGTTGATAATGTGTCCGCTCTTCTGCGCGGTCATATGGGGCAGCGCGGCGGCGATCCCGTAAAGCACGCCCTTGATATTGACGTCGATCATCCGGTCCCATTCGTCGATCTTGCCGCGTTCGAGCGGGGATTGCGGCATCAGGCCAGCATTGTTCAGAAGGACGTCGATGCGGCCATGCGCGGCGACGGCTGAATCAACCAGGCGCTTGACCTGGGCCGCGTCGCTGACGTCGGTCTCGATCACGGATTCCGGCGTCAGGCCGATATCGGCGGCGATTGCGCGAAGCCGGTCGAGCCGGCGCGCGCCAAGCACGAGCCTGGCGCCCTTGGCCGCGAGGTGCCGGGCGGTCGCTTCGCCCAGGCCGCTGCTTGCGCCAGTGATGACGACGACCTTGTTGGTGATGTTCTGAGTCATGTCTCGCTCCAATGAAAAGGGTCTGGCAGTGCTTCAGCGGCCCACGGTCGCCATCAGATGGGCGGGGTAGCGTTCGCCTTCAACGTCAATCTGCGCCGCGGAGCGTTCGATTTCGGCAAGGTCTTCCGCTGTGAGCACCACATCCGCCGCGCCCAGATTCTCTTCGAGCCGGTGCAGCTTGGTGGTGCCGGGGATCGGTACGATCCAGGGCTTCTGGGCCAGCAGCCAGGCGATGGCGATCTGCGCCGGGGTCGCGTCCTTTTCCTCCGCGATCCGCTTGAGCAGGTCGACAAGCGCCTGGTTCGCCGCCATCGCTTCGGGCGTGAAGCGCGGCAGGATCGCGCGGAAATCCTTGTCGCCCAGTTTCGTGTCCTTGCTCATCGCGCCGGTGAGGAACCCCTTGCCGAGCGGGCTGTAGGGCACGAAGCCGATGCCGAGCTCCTCGCAGGCGGCGAGCGTCCCATTGGTTTCCGGCCCGCGCGTCCAGAGCGAATATTCATTCTGCAGCGCGGTGACCGGCTGGACGGCATGGGCCCGGCGCAAGGTCTCGGCGCCTGGTTCGGACATGCCGAAATGCCTGACCTTGCCTTCCGCGATCAGCTCCTTGACCGCGCCGGCGACATCCTCGATCGGCACGGCGGGATCGACGCGGTGCTGGTAGAACAGGTCGAGCGAGTCGACGCCGAGGCGCTTCAGCGAGGCGTCGGCGACCTTGCGGATATTCTCTGGCCGGCTGTCGAGCCCGGCCTGCTTGCCGTCCTCGAATTTGAAGCCGAACTTGGTCGCGATCACCACCTGGTCACGCACCGGCGCGAGCGCCGCGCCGACCATTTCCTCGTTGGTGAAGGGGCCATAGACCTCGGCAGTGTCGAAGAAGGTGACGCCGCGCTCGACCGCGGCGCGGATCAGGCTGATGCCTTCCTCCTTGCTTACCGAGGTGCCGTAACCGAAGTTCAGCCCCATGCAGCCGAAGCCGATGGCGGAGACCTCAAGGCCGTTCCTGCCAAGAATTCGCTTTTCCATGTCATTCTTCCTTCCGCCCGCAGGCGTTCGACGATTGGTGCGCCGGAAAATAGGAGGCCGTCACTGCGACGATTAGATCATCAGATCGGCATGCTATTAGGCGCAGTAATCATGAATGGGGTTCGGCGACCCCATAATCGGCGTCACTGACCTTCTCGAGCCAGTCGACCGCCTTGCCGTTTTTCATCTCGGCGATCGCGATATGAGTCATCGCGCAGTCCGGGGCGGCACCGTGCCAGTGCTTCTCCTCCGGTTCGAACCAGACGATGTCCCCGGGGCGGATTTCCTCGATCGGGCCGCCATCGCGTTGCACCCGCCCCAGCCCGGCGGTGACCAGCAGCGTCTGGCCCAGCGGGTGGGTATGCCAGGCGGTACGCGCGCCTGGCTCGAAGGTGACCGTGGCGCCGCTCAGCGAGCCGCTGCCCTTGAAGGGCGCATCGATGCGCACCGTCCCGGTGAAATAATCGGCCGATCCCTTGGCCGAGGGTTGGGCGCCGCTGCGTTTGATATCCATTGCCTTGCTCCCTGCGGTTGCCGACCGGAAACGCGCGGGCGCCCGGTGTTTGGTAAAATAAGGACGACAGGGCCGGGCGATTAGGCGCTACAAAGCGCATATAGTCATATCCGGAGTTCATGAATGCGCCGCGAGGAGCTGGTCGATCTCAATGCCTTCATGACCGTGGCCGAGGAGCAGAGCTTCACGCGTGCCGCGGCCCGCCTGGGCACCTCGCAATCGGCGCTGAGTCATACCATCCGGCGGCTCGAGACCCGGCTGGGGGTGCGCCTGTTGACCCGGACGACCCGCAGCGTCGCGCCGACCGAGGCAGGCGAACGCCTGCTTGCCACGCTCAGGCCTGCGCTGGACAATATCGGTGCCGAACTCGCCTCGCTGGGCGACCTGCGCGACAAGCCGGCGGGGACGATCCGCATCACCGCCGCGCAGCATGCGGTGGACACGGTGCTCTGGCCCCGGCTGGAGGCGTTGCTGCGGCGCTATCCGGACGTGCATGTCGAGATCGATGTCGACTCCGGCTTTACCGACATCGTCGCGGGGCGGTTCGATGCCGGCGTGCGGCTGGGCGAGGCGCTGGCCAAGGACATGATCGCCGTGAAGATCGGGCCGGACCTGCGCATGGCGGTGGTCGGCGCGCCGGCCTATTTCGCTGACCGTGCCGTGCCGCGCATGCCACAGGACCTGGGCGATCACCAGTGCATCAACCTGCGGATGATGAGCTCGGGCGGCCTTTATGCCTGGGAGCTGGAGAAGGACGGCCGCGAGGTTCGGGTCCGGGTCGAGGGGCAGCTCGCCTTCAACAGCACGACGATGATCGTCCGGGCTGCCGAGGCGGGTTTCGGCCTCGGCTTCATCATGGAGAATCACGTCGCCGCGCACCTGGCCGACGGACGTCTGGTCCGGGTGCTGGAGGATTGGTGCCCGGCTTTTGCGGGCTATCATCTCTATTATCCGAGCCGGCGACAGCCTTCGGCCGCGTTCAGCCTGCTGGTCGAGGCGCTGCGCTATCGGGACTGACGCTTCAATACAGCGCGCGCCGGAGCCAGACCTCATCCGGGCCTTCATCCGCGCGCTTGAGCAGCTTCGCGAGGACGAGCTTGTACTGGCGCAGCTCGGCAAAGCTGAGCGATCCGAACCAGGCGCGTTCGTGCGCGGTCGCCTCGGCATCGAGTTTGGGCACCAGATCCACGCCCGTCTCGGTAAGTGACAGCCGCACGGAGCGGCCATCGGTAAGATCGGGCTGCCGCGCCACCAGACCCTTGGCCTCGAGCCGGTCGGCAAGGCGGGTGACCGCCGCGCCGTCGAGCCGCAACGCCGCGGCGATGCCGCGAACCGTGTCGACATCGCGCCGTGCCAGTACCGCGAGCAGGCGGAATTGCGCTGGAGTCACGCCAAAAGCCGCGAAGCGGCGTTCGAGGTCGCCCTGCACGACCTGCGATACCCGATCGTGCCAATGGAGCACCCGATCCGTATGTTTGTGGATAGTTAATGTCATGACAACCATTTACGTTGTCACGACATCGAATGCAATCCACAGCTATTTCACCTGTGAACACTTCCCAGAATCGGGCCGGTGACCCATAGTGACACGATGCCGCATTCCGCCTTCGTGCCCCTGCGTATCTTTTCGTCCTACACGATGCTCGACGGCGCGATCGAGCCCAAGGCGATCGCCAAGCGCGCGCAGGAACTGGGCTTTCCCGCCGCCGCGCTGACCGATCGCAATGGCCTGTATGCGGCGATGGCCTATTCCGATGCGTGCAAGTCTTCCGGGGTACAGCCGATCATCGGCGCGATGCTGGGCATTGCCCGGCCCGACATGCCCGAGGGCGTCGACGCGCCGATCGACTGGATCGCGCTCTATGCGCAGGACGGAACCGGGTACGAGAATCTCTGCGCGCTGGTGTCGCGCGCGCATCTCGACCGGCCGCTGGAGTTGTCGCCGCATGTCGACTTCGCCGCACTGGAGGGCAGGACCGACGGACTGATCGCCCTCACTGCTGGCGGCGAGGGCGGGCTCACCCGGCTGATCGCCGAGGGCCAGACCGAGCGGGCCATGGCCTATGCCGACCGGCTCCAGTCGCTGTTCTACGACCGGCTCTATATCGAGCTGGTGCGTCGGCTCGACGAGACCGAGGGCAGGGCGGAGGCGGGCCTGCTCGACCTGGCCTATGCCCGCGACCTGCCGATCGTCGCGACCAACCCGTGCTGCTATGCGGACCAGGAATTCGGCAACGCGCACGACGCGATGCTGTGCATCGCCAATTCGACCTATATCGCGAGCGAGGACCGCCCGCGCAGTTCGCCCGACGCCTGGATGAAGCCGGCCAAGGACATGCGCATGCTGTTCGAGGACCTGCCCGAGGCGATCGCCAACACGCTGGTGGTGGCGCAGCGCTGCGCCGTGATGGCGCCGTACCGCAAGCCGATCCTGCCCAGCCTTGCCGGCGATCCGGAAGCCGAGGCCGAAGCGCTGCGCGTCGATGCGCGGGCCGGGCTGGAGAAACGGCTCAAGCGGATCGAGGAACTGTCGCTTCATTCGTCGCCGGTTGCTGCGCCATCTCAAAAGACGGTAGCCCGACCCCCCTTCGTTTCGAGCGAAGTCGAGAAACAGGCCCTCGACGCTGAGCAAGGTTTCTCGACGTCGCTCGAAACGAACGGGGAGGGGGGCGCCCCGGTAGACTGGCGCCAGGCTTATCGTGATCGCCTGGAGTTCGAACTCGACGTCATCATCCAGATGGGCTTTCCGGGCTATTTCCTGATCGTCGCGGACTTCATCAAATGGGCGAAGGACCATGACATCCCCGTCGGCCCGGGCCGCGGTTCGGGCGCGGGCTCGGTGGTCGCCTGGTCGCTGACCATCACTGATCTCGACCCGATCAAGCTGGGCCTGCTGTTCGAGCGCTTCCTCAATCCGGAACGCGTGTCGATGCCCGACTTCGACATCGATTTCTGCGAAACCCGTCGCGGCGAGGTGATCCGCTACGTCCAGGAGAAATATGGCCGCGATCAGGTCGCGCAGATCATCACCTTCGGAAAGCTGAAGGCACGCGCGGTGCTCAAGGATACCGGGCGCGTGCTGCAGATGAGCTATGGCCAGGTCGACCGGTTGGCGAAGCTGGTGCCCAACCATCCGACCGACCCTTGGACGCTCGAGCGGGCGATGAACGGCGTCTCGGAACTGCTCGCCGAGTATAAGAGCGACAGCGGGGTGAAGCATCTGCTCGACCTCGCGATGAAGCTGGAGGGCCTGCCGCGCCACAGCTCGACTCACGCCGCCGGCGTGGTGATCGGCGACCGGCCGCTGGCCGAGCTGGTGCCGCTCTACCGCGATCCGCGATCGGACATGCCCGTCACTCAGTTCGACATGAAATATGTCGAGGGCGCGGGCCTGGTGAAGTTCGACTTTCTCGGCCTGAAGACGCTGTCGGTGCTCAAAAAGGCGGTTCAGCTGCTCGAGGCCCGCAACATCATCATCGATCTGGATGCGCTCGAATGGGAAGACGAGGGCGTCTACAAGCTGCTCCAGAAGGGTGACACGGTCGGCGTGTTCCAGCTGGAATCGGAAGGCATGCGGCGCACGCTGTCGGCGGTGCGCCCGTCCAACTTCGGCGATATCATCGCGCTCGTCTCGCTCTATCGCCCGGGGCCGATGGACAATATCCCGAGCTTCGGCGCGCGCAAGAACGGGCGCGAGGAGATCACCTATCCGCACCCGCTGCTCGAAACCATCCTGGCCGAAACCTATGGGATCTTCGTCTATCAGGAACAGGTGATGCAGGCCGCGCAGATCCTGGCGGGCTACAGCCTGGGCCAGGCCGACCTGCTGCGCCGCGCGATGGGCAAGAAGATCAAGGCGGAGATGGACGCCCAGCGCGCCGGGTTCGTCGAGGGCTGCCTGGCGGTCAACAAGATCCCGGCAGGCAAGGCGAACGAGCTGTTCGATTTGATCGACAAGTTCGCCGGATACGGCTTCAACAAGTCTCACGCCGCCGCCTATGCGCTGCTCGCCTATCAGACGGCCTGGCTGAAGGCGCATTATGCGGAAGAATTCTACGCCGCGTCGATGTGCTTCGACATGACCCTGACCGACAAGCTCGGCGTGTTCGCGGATGATATGCGGCGCATGGGCGTCGCCTGCCTGCCGCCCGACATCAACCGCAGCGAAGCGGAATTCTCGGTCGAGAGCACCGAGGACGGGCTGGCGGTACGCTATGCCTTGGCCGCGCTGAAGAGCGTGGGCGAAGGCGCGATGGAGAAGCTGGTCGCGGAACGCGACGAGAATGGCCCGTTCGATACACTCGACGATCTTGCCCGCCGGGTCGACCCGCGGCTGCTCAACAAGCGGCAGCTCGAAACGCTGGCGGCGGCGGGCGCGTTCGATTCGATCGATCCGAACCGCGCGGGCATCTTCGCGACGGCGGAGACGATCCTGGCCACGGCGGCGCGCGTGCACGACATGAAGACCAGCGGGCAGGGCGGGCTGTTCGGTACCGCCGACGCGGTCGAGCCGGCGATCAAGCTGCCGCTGTCGGCGCGCTGGACTCTGGCGCAGCGCATGGATCAGGAAAAAGAGGCGTTCGGCTTCTATTTCTCGGCGCACCCGGTCGACCGGCATGGCCATCTGGCGAAGATGCACGGCGCGCGCAGCTTCGCCGCGCTGGGCGAACTGTCCATCCCCGACGACGGCACGCGCGCCGGTGCGACGATGGCGGCTCTGGTAGAGGATGCGCGCTGGCGGACCTCGGCGCGGGGCAAGCGCTATATGATGGCGACGCTGTCCGATCCCTCGGGCCAGTTCATCGCCACCTGTTTCGACGATGCGGTGGCGGCCGACCTGGAAGAGGCAGCGCGCAATGGCGGCTGCGGGCTGCTGACGGTCGAGCTCGATCGCCGGCCGGGCGAGGACAGCCCGCGCGTCAGCATCAAGCGCATCCAGCCCTTCGAGTCGCTCGCCAACACCGCGCGTTTCGTGGTCGAGCTGTCGGTCGATACGCCGGCGGCGATGGCGACGCTGGGCGCACTGCTCGCCGAGGCGCGTGGCGCGCGCGGCGAGGTCTGGGTCAACGCGGCGCTGCCCGAAGGCGGTGCCGCGCGCGTGCTGCTCGGCCGGGACTTTCTGCTAGACGGCGAACTCGCCGCCAGGATCGAGACCCTGCCGGGCGTCAGCAATGTGGTGCTGAAGACTTCGGAGACGAGGCTCGCGCTGGTCGGCTGAACGGACAGCATGTTGCCGGGCCGTGTCCGGCTTGACGATGCGGCGGACATCCATGACCCTTGAGTCGAACCCGTCGCGGTACGCGATACGGGTCGAAACAGGCCGGGACTGTACAAACGGGCGCAAAGCGGACGACAGTACCGGTGGAACAAGCCGGGAGAGGGCGAATGCTGGGCGGAATGCAGGATTTCGAGCTGCGGGTGCCGCGATTGCTGGAGCATGCCGAGCGGGAGCATGGCGGGCGCGAGATCGTCAGCGTCTGGGCCGATGGGCAGGAAACGCGGACGGACTGGGCCGGCATCGCACGCGACGCGAGGAAGCTGTCGCAAGCTCTTGAGAAAATAGGCTGCAAGCCGGGCGACCGCATCGGCACGCTTGGCATGAACCACAGCCGCCATCTCGTCGCCTGGTATGGCGCGATCGGCATGGGCGGGGTGATCCACACCATCAACCCGCGCCTGTTCGACGAGCAGCTGGTCTATATCGCCAATCATGCCGAGGACCGGGTGCTGTTCTACGACCGGGTGTTCCAGCCGATCGTCGACCGCCTGAAACCTCAATGGACCAGTATCGAGCGCTATGTGGTGTTCGACAGCGACGGCGATGACGGGTTCGAGGCGCTGATCGCGGGCGAGGACGGGAATTATGCCTGGGTCGAAGGCCCGGAACGCGATCCCTGCATGCTCTGCTACACCAGCGGCACCACCGGGAATCCCAAGGGCGTGCTCTATCAGCATCGCTCGACGATGATCCATGCGATGGCCGAGGTGGCACCGGCGGTGTTCAATCTCTCGTCGCGCTCCGTGGTGCTGCCGGTCGTGCCGATGTTCCACGCCGCCGCTTGGGGCCTGCCCTTCGCCGGCGCGCTGGCGGGGGCGAAATTCGTCTATGCGGCGGTCAACGACCCGGTGGTCCTGTGCCGGCTGATGAACCAGGAGAAAGTCACGCATTCGGCCGGCGTGCCGACCGTCTGGCTCGGCATGTTCCAGCATATGGATGCGACCGGCGAGGCGCCGCGCCATCTCCAGCAGGTGACGATCGGCGGCTCCGCGGCGCCGCGCGCGATGATCGAGCGAATCATGGGCATGGGCGTGACGGTCAAGCATCTGTGGGGCATGACCGAGACCTCGCCGATCGGCACGGCCGGCGCGCCGCCGCCGGATTGGGACGAGATGAGCCTGTCGGATCAGCTCGACCATGTCTCCAAACAGGGCCAGGTTCCGTTCGGCGTGGAGCTGCGCGTGGTGAATGACGATGATGTCGTGCTGCCGCGCGACGGGACGAGTTCCGGCCGGCTGCAGATCCGCGGGCCCTGGGTGATCAAGCGCTATTTCAAGGCCGATGCCGATGCGGTGGATGCGGAGAACTGGTTCGACACCGGCGATGTGGCGGTGCTGCATCCCGACGGGACGATGCAGATCACCGACCGGGCCAAGGACGTGATTAAATCGGGCGGCGAATGGATCAGCTCGGTCGATCTGGAGAACGCGGCGGTTGGCTGTCCGGGCGTGGCCGAGGCCGCGGCGATCGGCATATACCATCCCAAATGGGACGAGCGGCCCTTGTTGCTGGTGGTCCGCAAGGCGGGCAGCGCGGTGTCGCCGGGCGAGATCACCGCGCATCTGTCGCACCATGTCGCCAAATGGTGGCTCCCCGACGAGATCGTCTTTGTCGACGATCTGCCCCACACCGCCACCGGGAAGCTGCTCAAGACTGAGCTACGTGCCCGGTTCAAGGATCACAAGCTGGCGGCGGCCTGATCCTGGCCGAAGCGGTCGCGCTCGGCGATGGCAAGGTTGGTCGCGCGCAATTTGTCCTTCACCGCGCTGGAGAAGCTCCGCTCGATCGCGCTGCGCAGCCCTTCATGATCGTCGAGGAAGCGCGTGACCGTCGGCGTTGGCGCGCACCAGAAGGTGGCGGGCCCGGTCAGGGTCACGGTGGCGGTCGCGTCATCGCGCGACAGGATGGTCGCCTCGCCGATCAGGTCGCCGGCACGGCAGGCGCCGACCTCGCGACCCCTGATCGTCGCGCGGGCCTCGCCGCTGATCAGATAATAGAGGTTGGCCACCGGCGCGCCTTCCCGGGTCAGTACATCGCCGGCGTCGCCGTGCAGCCACAGGCCCAGATCGATGAACTGGCGCGCGGCGCCGCGGGGCAGCTGGTCGAGACAGGTGCCACGCATCGACTCCTCTGCCGGCGTGAAGCGGATCTTCCTGCCTTCGCTCCGCTCGCCCCACAGCTTGACCAGCCAGATCCCGAGCAGGAGCAGCATCCAGCCGAGCGCGGCGTAATCGGACCGCAGCACGGCATGCACCAGCGTCGCGAAGCCCGCAGCGGCGATCAACATCCGCATATACCGCGGCGTCCGCGCGAGCAGCGCGACGACCAGCAGCGCGTAGCTGAGCTGAAGAACCAGGGTGTCGGTTGATATCATGCGTGCGCTCCCTCGTTGGAAAGCGACCCGTCATGGCATCATGAGCAAAGCGTGAGCGTCGGGCAAGCACCGCTTGCGGGTGAGGCGGGAGTGGTTCAAGTTCCCCGGCTGGATTCATGATCCTGGCGTTGGGGAGCGACATGTGGCGGACGACGGCGCGACGGTGAATGTGGGCGGCACGGCCGGCGCGGTGACGTTGCCGGCCAGGCCCGAGGCGCTGCGCCTGTCGCCGGGCGAGACCGCCGTCGTCGTGATCGACATGCAGAACGCCTATGCCTCGCCGGGTGGTTATGTCGACCAGGCCGGATTCGACATTTCGGGCGCGGCAGGCACGATCGGGAAGATCGCCACGGTGCTCGATACGGCGCGGCGCGCGGGGGTGCAGGTGATCTATCTGCAGAATGGCTGGGACCCCGACTATGTCGAGGCAGGCGGGCCGGGATCGCCCAACTGGCACAAGTCCAACGCGCTGAAGACGATGCGCAAGCGACCCGAACTCGCGGGTACGCTGCTGGCGCGGGGCGGCTGGGATTATGACCTGGTCGACGCGCTGAAGCCGCAGCCGGGCGATATCAGCCTGCACAAGACGCGCTATTCCGCCTTCTTCAACTCGCAGCTCGACAGCACGCTCCGCGCGCGCGGCATTCGCAACATCGTGTTCGTGGGCATCGCGACCAATGTGTGCGTCGAATCGACCCTGCGCGACGGCTTCCACCTCGAATATTTCGGCGTGATGCTCGAGGATGCGACGCATCATCTCGGGCCCGAGTTCATCCAGCAGGCGACCGTCTACAATGTCGAGAAATTCTTCGGCTGGGTCTCCACCGTCGCCGATTTCTGCGGCAGCTTCGGCCAGGTTCCGGAGAAATGAAATTCATCCCCGTTCGTGCTGAGCGTGTCGAAGCACTGTCCTTTCTTCTGCGACGTCGCGAAGAAGAACGGCTCTTCGACAAGCTCAGAGCGAACGGTTGACAGAGCGAGGAACCGAAATGCCCTTCGAACCGATCAATCCGCCGCAATTCCCGACCCCGATCGCGCCTTATTCGGCCGGCGCCAGGGCGGGCAACACGGTCTATGTCTCGGGCGTGCTGGCGCTGGGTGAGGGCGGTGCCGTGCTCCATGTCGGCGATGTCGCAGGCCAGACCCGGCATGTGCTCGACGTCATCCGCATCACGCTCGAGGCGGGCGGCGCGACGCTGGAGGATGTGGCGATGAACCACATCTTCCTGAAGGACCTGTCGGATTATGCCGCGTTCAACGCGGTCTATGCCGAGTATTTCCCCGGCGCGAAGCCCGCGCGCTATTGCATCAGATGCGATCTGGTGAAGCCCGATTGTCTGGTCGAGATTGCCAGCGTGGCGCATATCGGCTGATGCCTCACGCGGCCGGGCTCTGGTATGAATGGCATGGACCCGAACGTGGCGAGGTCGTCGTCCTGTCGCCCGGCATGGGCGGCTCGGCTGGATATTGGGCGCCCAACCTCGATGCGCTCGCCGCGGACTACCGCATATTGCTCTACGATCATCGCGGGACGGGGCGGAGCGACCGGACGCTGGCGGGTGAGGTCACCATTGCCACCATGGCAACGGACGTGCTGGCGCTCCTTGCGGAGCTCGGCATCGGGCAGGCGCATTTTATCGGCCATGCGCTGGGCGGGCTGATCGGCCTGGAGCTGGCGCGGATCTTCCCGGGGATCGGCAAGGTCGTCGTGATCAACGGCTGGGCGAGCCTGGATCCGCATTTCGAGCGGTGTTTCGAGACGCGGCTTGAGCTGCTGCACAAAAGCGGGCCGGCCGCTTATGTCCGCGCGCAGCCGCTCTTCCTCTATCCGGCCAACTGGATTTCGGAAAATAGCGCGCAGCTCGATGCCGAGGGCGTGCATCAGCTGGCGCAGTTTCCGCCGGCCGACATCCTCGAAAAGCGCATCGCCGCGGCGAAAGCGTTCGAACTCCCCGACGATGTGGCGGCAGATATTCTGGTGCTTGCGTCGGAGGACGATATGCTCGTGCCGTCGCGTTGCGCGCGGAATCTCGCCGATCGGCTGCCACAGGCCAGGCTCGCGACCATGGCGTGGGGTGGTCATGCCTGCAACGTCACCGATCCCGATGGTTTCACTTCACTCGTGCTCGAATTTCTGGGGAGCTAAGCACATGCAAGTCGGCGTTTTCGTGCCCATCAACAATAATGGCTGGCTGATCTCGGAGAACGCGCCGCAGTACAAGCCGAGCTTCGACATGAACAAGGAGATCGCGCTGAGCGCCGAGAAGCACGGGCTCGATTTCCTGCTCTCCATGATCAAGCTGCGCGGGTTCGGCGGCAAGACCGAGTTCTGGGAATATGGGCTGGAGAGCTTCACCCTGATGGCCGGGCTCGCCGCCGTCACCGAGAAGATCAAGATCTACGCAACCTGTCCCACCCTCGTCATCCCGCCCGCCTTCGCCGCGCGCATGTGCAACACGATAGACTCGATCAGCCATGGGCGGTTCGGGCTAAATCTGATCACCGGCTGGCAGCGGCCCGAGTACAGTCAGATGGGTCTGTGGCCCGGGGACGACCATTTCCGCAATCGATACCAGATGTTGGACGAATATGCTGGCATCCTGCGCGAGCTTTGGGGGACGGGCGTTTCGGACTTCAAGGGCGACTATTACCAGATGGATGATTGCCGCGTGCGGCCGACGCCGACCGGGGACATGAAGATCATCTGCGCCGGCTCCTCCGACGAGGGGCTCGCCTTCTCGGCCAAATGGGCGGACTATGCCTTTTGTTTGGGCAAGGGCGTCAACACGCCCAAGGCCTTTGCCGCGAACAACGAGCGCCTCGCCGTCGCGACCGCGAAGACCGGCCGCGACGTCTCCATCTTCGTGCTGATCATGATCATCGCCGCCGAGACGGACGAGGAGGCGATGGCGAAGTGGAAATCCTATAATGACGGCGTCGATCTCGAGGCGATCGCCTGGCTCGCCGATCAGGGCGCGGCCGACAAGCATAACGCCACCACCAATGTCCGCCAGCTTGCCGCGCCGGAAGGCGCGGTGAACATCAATATGGGAACCCTGGTAGGCAGCTATGAGAACGTGGCGCGCATGCTCGACGAGATGGCCGAAGTGCCGAATACAGGCGGTGTCCTGCTGACCTTCGACGATTTCATCGAGGGCGTGGAAGCCTTTGGCACCCGGATTCAGCCGTTGATGAAATGCCGCGCCGGCAAGGCGTGAGCGCTGGCCCGGGAATGTGGCTTCGTACCGCCCTTGCCGTCGGATTCCTCGCCGTCGCCACCGGCTGCGGCGCGAAGAATTACGGCGCGCCGCTGCCGGTCTATGTCGGCGGACGCGCCGTGGTCGAGCCGGACGGGGCGACGCTGTTCGGCTGGCCGGGGGTCTATGTCGAGGGGCGCTTCACCGGAACCAGCCTGACGGTCCGGTTGCGCAACGGCTATGGTCGCCTGCGGCTGCTGATCGACGGCGTGGAACGGCAGCGGTTCGAAAGCTCGGGAAACATCGACGTCACGATCGATCGCCTCGGCGATGGGCAGCATGACGTCAGGCTGGAAAAGCTCAGCGAGACCCAGAGCGACGTCACGCGCCTGATCGGTTTCTATCCGGGCAAGAGCGGCGCGCCGCTCGCCCCGCCTGCCAGGACCGGGCGGCAGATCGAGTTCATCGGCGATTCCTACACGGTCGGATACGGCGACAGCTCACCGGTGCCGACCTGCACGAACGCCGAGATGCATCGGGCCACTGATACGCAACGCGCCTTTGGCCCGTTGCTCGCGCGACGCTTCGGCGCGGATTATCGCGTCAACGCCTATTCCGGGTTCGGCATCGTGCGCAATTATGACGGCAGCCGGGCGGGCGAAACCATGCCTGGTCTCTATCCCAGGCTCATCCCTTCGGATCCGTCGGCGGTGGAGTCCGATCCGGGCGGCTGGCGCCCTCAGATCATCGTCATCAATCTGGGCACCAACGATTTCTCGACGCCGCTCCACGCCGGGGAGGCCTGGAAGGATCAGGCCGCGCTGCACGCTGCCTATCGGGCGCGTTATGTCGGCTTCGCGCGCGATGTGATGGCACGGCAGCCACAGGCCAGGCTGATCCTGATGGGGTCGGACGCCTTTATCGCCGATGTCGAGCAGGTTGCGGCCGAGCTGGTGCCCGGCGCGCCGGGGCGGATTGCGACCGTTCATTTCGGGGGCCTCGATCTGGACGGCTGCGATGGGCACCCATCGCTGGAGGACCACCAGCGTCTCGCCGGCCTGCTTCAGGCCAGGATCGGTCCGTCCTGGCCTCCTGCTTCCTGAGCCGGATCGATTCAACATAGCGGGCAATCGGCGCAGCATGATGTCGGGCGCGGCGCGTTGCCGGGGCTCGGCTCTTTTTCATGGTCCACGCCGGTAAAACGCACTTCCCTGTTCCTACGATCGAATTCCCTGTTCGGTATGCGACGTTCGCTGTTATTCCGGAACAGGGAAATCAGGATCAAGCTATTGATATTGATAGATAAATTATGGATAATTTGACCGAAGTGCCGGAGAATAAGACAATTTCCCTGTTAACTTCCCTGTTCTTTGCCCGGAACAGCGAAGTTGGCGACCGGGCCTTTGGTCCAAAGCGGTCCTTCGCTCCTTGAAATCGCCACAGATCGGGTGGCTTGTCGCAGGTCCCGGGGGCTCCTCAAGTGAGCGGGTAGTTTATGCGTCTTGTCCTTCTGACCTCTCTTGTCCTGCTGACCGCCGGCTGCGCGGGTAGCGAGCACCCCAAATTCCGGCATGGGCCACCTGGCGGGTTTCACCGTGGTGGCGCGGAAGGAGAGGGGCCGCGCGGCCCGTTGTTCATCAGCCCGATGGGCGAGCCGTTCCGCGGTGACCGCGGCGCAGGCGACCCTTCGGACATCTGGTTCCAGAATGCCGATACCGACCATGATGGCGCGCTGAGCCGTGCCGAATTCGCAAGGGACGCGTCGCGCTTCTTCGCCGTGCTCGATCGCGGCCATGACGGCGAGATCGATCCCGACGATATCGACTATTACGAGACCGTCCTGGCCCCTGAAATCCGCGTCGGCGGTGGGGGCGGGGGCGGTGGCCGTTTCGCGGACGGCGCTGGCCGCGGCGGCGGCGGGCATCGCGGTGGCGGTGGTCGGGGCGGCGGCGGTGGCGGCGGCCATCGTGGCGGCGGTAGCGGCGCCGGCGAAAGCGGCGCGCCGGGCGGCGGCGAGACGCGCATGACTTATGGCAAGCAGGGCGCTGCCCGGTTCAGCTATTTCGACTTTCCGGAGCCGGTGACGATCGCCGACACCAATTTCAATCGCGGAGTCGACCCGGCCGAATTCCAGCGCGCGGCCGAAACCCGGTTCGCGATGCTCGACAAGAATGGTGACGGGAAGATCGAGCGCAAGGAATTGCCGCGGATCTCCAGCGGGCTCGGCGGCGGGCGCGGCCGGCCGGGCGCGGTGCCGGTCGGCGGGGACGCGCCGCCGGCCGACCGGCCGGGGACTGCTCCCTGAGGCACTGGCCGGGGTTCAGCCGAACAAATCGCCCTGACGCCCCGGCGGTGGCCTGAACAGGTCGGTGCGGAGCGGCTTCCAGGCGCCGACCAGATCGTGCTTGCGGCAGGCGATCTTGAAGCGAGTCCGGAGCAGCTCGGCCCAGGGGCCGCTGCCGCGCATGCGCGTGTGGAAGTTCGGATCATTGTCGCGCCCGCCGCGGATCGACTGGATCGTCGCCATGACCTTGCCGGCGCGGTCCGGAAAATGCGCGTCGAGCCAGGCCCTGAACAGCGGCGCGACTTCATAGGGAAGGCGGACGGGAAGGAAGGTGACGCCGTGCGCGCCTGCCTCCGCCGCGCGCTCGACCAGATGCTCCAGTTCGTGATCGGTGATCTGCGGGATGACCGGGGCAATCGAAACATAGGTCGGGATGCCGGCGTCGACGAGCTTGCGCACGGCGGCCAGCCGCCGTTCCGGTGCCGGCGCGCGCGGCTCGACGGTCATGGCGATGCGCGGATCGAGCGACGTGACCGACACCGCGACCGCGGCGAGCCCCCTGGCCGCCATCGGTGCGAGCAGATCGATATCGCGCGTGACCCGGTCCGACTTGGTGGTGATGGTCAGCGGATGCCCCGTTTCGGCGAGCACCTCGATGCATTGCCGGGTGATGCGCCAGTCGGCCTCGATCGGCTGATAAGGGTCTGTATTGGTCCCGAAGGCGATCGGCCGCACGACATAACCGCGCTTTGCCAGCTCGGCGCGGAGCAGCGACGCGGCATCCGGCTTGGCGAACAGCCGGCTCTCGAAATCCAGTCCCGGCGACAGATCGTGGAACGCATGGGTCGGCCGCGCGAAGCAGTAGATGCAGCCATGTTCGCAGCCGCGATAGGGGTTGATCGAACGGTCGAAGCCGATGTCCGGAGAGCTGTTCCGGGTGATGATCGTGCGCGGCGTCTCGACCGTCACGGTGGTGCGCAGCGGCGGCGGCCCCTCGTCGAGCAGTTCGCGATCATCGAGCCAGTCGCCATCCGCCTCGCGCTCCGGCAGGTTGAACCTGCTACTTTCCTGGTTCAACGTAGCGCCGCGGACGGGACGGGATTTTTTCCCCGGATTGGCCATTGACTTGGCGTAGTCGAACGGAGAGAACATAGCAAGAACAATGGCGCCTTTGGGAGGCTTTATGGCACGCTTCAACTATCTCGAACTGCCAGTGCGCGACGTGCCGGCAACCAAGGCGTTCTATGCATCCGCCTTTGGCTGGACCTTCACCGATTTCGGGCCGGACTATGCCTCAACGATGACCGGCGACACTGATCTGGGCCTCAATGGCGACTCCTCGCAATGGACGGCGCAGCTGTTGCCGGTGATTGAGGTAGACGATCTGGAGAAGGCCGAAGCGGCGGTGAGCGCGGCCGGCGGGACGCTCACCCTGCCGATCTTCGCCTTTCCGGGCGGCCGGCGTTTCCACTTCCGGGATCCGGCGGGCCATGAGCTTGCCGTGATGCAGCCCGACGCACCCGCATGACGGCGGGTGGCATGTCGTTATCGGGCATCATATGGTCAGGTCATGCCGCTCGGGCTTTGGGGGAAAAGGGATATGCGGATTCGACTATTGGCGCTCGCGCTCGCGGCGGTGACGGCACCTTCGACGGCGATGGCCGCCGATCGGGTGGTCGATGTCAGCAGCGTGAAGGGCGTTGCCGCGCTTCTTCAGGAAGCGGGGTACAAGGCCGAGATCAAAAAGGGCGATGACGGCGACAGCTATATAACGAGCGGCGCCAACGGCAGTGGATTCCAGCTGAATTTTTACGGCTGCAAAAACGATACGGGGTGTAATTCCTTCGAATTCTACAGTTATTTCAAGAAAGAGCCCTTCTTCTCGGCCGACATGGCGAACGAGTGGAATGTGAAAAAGCGCTTCCTGAAGGTTGCCATCGACAGCGACGGGGACCTTGCCGAATATCTTTACGTCTCGGCCCTGGGCAACATGACATACGAGAATTTCAAGGATTATATCGACTGGTACGCCTCGATGGACTCCGAATTGAGCGGATTCATCAAGGAGAAGCGCGACGCTGCGGCTGGAAGCAAGCCTGGAACCTAGGTCTCATGCTGAGTCGCGGGGGAAAAGGGGTCAGAGTGAATTTACACCTATCCAGGTGACGAAACACGCTTCTTACGCAGGGCATCGATTCAACATTCGATCAGGCACGCGCATTGCCGCCAGTCTGCCAGATCCGGGTCAGCTCTTTCTAATCGTTGCAATCATCAATGCCGCTGGTCGCCCCACAATTTTCCATGATCCCACCGGCGATAACCGGGAAACTGCTCGCCGGACCGTGGCGAGGATCAGCGCTCCATCAGGCGCGGCATCAGCTCGACGAAGTTGCAGGGCCGGTGACGGCTGTCGAGCTGGTCCCTGAGGATGCCGTCCCATCCATCCTTCACCGCGCCGGTCGATCCGGGCAGCGCGAAGATATAGGTGCCGCGCGTCACGCAGGCGCAGGCGCGCGACTGGACGGTCGAGGTGCCGATCGTCTGGTAGCTGAGCCAGCGGAACAGTTCGCCAAAGCCCGGAATCGGCTTGTCCTGGACTCGCTCGATCGCCTCGGGCGTCACGTCGCGCCCGGTCACGCCGGTGCCCCCGGTGGTGATGACGCAATCGACCTGCGGATCGTCGATCCAGGCGTGGAGACGGCTGACGATCGCGGCGACGTCGTCAGTGGCGATCGCGCGATCCGCCAGGACATGCCCCGCCGCGCTCAGCCGCGCGACCAGCGTGTCGCCCGATCGGTCGTCGGCCAGGGTCCGGCTGTCGGAGATGGTAAGCACCGCGATCCTGACCGGAAGGAACGCGGCGTTCTCGTCAATTGGCACTGGCGACCGAGGCGGGTACGGAGACGGAACTCAGCGCGTTGGGATTGGTCGCGCTGGAACTGAGGCGCACGGAGCTGGCGCCGGCCATGCCGGGAAAGCGCGGCCACAGGCCCTGCGACAGCGCCACACGGCTGGGCGACGCGGTCTTGCCGGTCTGTCCCTCATACATCCAGTAATTGCGCAGCACGGTGATGACATAGCCGCGCGTCTCCCAGAACGGGATCGATTCGATGTAGAGCAGCGGATCGCCGCCATCGCGCGCCTGGGCGTTCCACGCCTCGACCGGCAGCGGTCCGGCATTATAGGCGGCGATCACCTTGGGCAGCAGGCCCCCAGTGCAGGGCTGGTCGCGCAGCTGCTCGAGATAGCTCTGGCCGACCTCCATATTGGTGCCGGGGTTGCTCAGCGCCGAGCGATCGAAGGTGCGGCCCTGCTTGCGGGCGATGTCGGTCGCGGCGCCGGGGCGGACCTGCATCAGGCCGTAGGCGCCCGCCGAGCTGACCACATCGGTGCGGAAACGGGATTCCTGCAGCGTGTGGGCAAAGACCAGCGCCTTGTCGACGCGCCAGCCGCCATCGGGCGTCCAGTTCGGCGCGGGGAAGCGGGCCTCCACCGGCGGCGTGGCACCGACCGGGCCGTTATGCGAGAGCCAGACCAGGGTGGAAGGCAGGTTGAGCGCGCCCGTCAGCCGGACCAGGGCCGGAAATTCTGCGGCATCGCCGATTCTTGCCTGCTGGCGGATGACTTCGTCCGCCAGTGCATTTTCGCCGATCTCGGCCAGCGCGGCGGCAACGCGGATGTTCGGGCGACGCGCCAGGGTCTGCCAGTCATTGGCGAGCATGACATCGGCCGGGCGACCGGCCGGATCGCGGATGCCGAGCGTCTGCCGGGCGAGCAGGCCATAAAAGGTTTCGCGATATTGCGCGGCGTTCTTCAATCGGCCTTCGATCAGGTCGGGACGGCCACACTGCATGTCGGCGCGCGATGCCCAATAAAGGCCCGCCGCGCGCAGCTCGATATCATTGGCGCGCGCCGCGACCCGGGCGAAGCCCTGACCGGCGGCGACGCAGTCGCGCTGGCGCCAAGCGGCGAGTGCAGCGACCCATTCGCCCTGCACCGACCAGTCGCCGGTCCCCGCCGACGCCCTGGTCGCCATGGTGCGGGCGTTGTTGTCGTCGCCCGCCAGGAAATACATCCAGGCGACCTTTTGCTGCCACTCGGTCAGCGCGTCGGGAGACAGGCTGCTCATCGATTCGAGCAGCGCCTGGGCCGAAACGCCGTCATCGGCCTTCACGAAGGGCTGCATGCGGATGGCGAGCTCGGCCGCGACCATGTCGCTCTTGATGCTCTTGGCGCGCAGACGGGCAGGGGCACCGTCGATCCAGGTGAGCCTGCGCGCTTCGGGCAGGGGCGGAAGTCCGACGGCCCCGCGCGAACTCGCCAGCACGGCGATCTGCTGCGCCTGGGGAAGCTCCGGGGCCTCGCTCAGCAGCTTCACCAGCGGATCGAGATCGGCCTTGGGCGAGCCCTTGGCGGTAAGCAGCTCGGCGCGGGCGATGGCGTGAAGCGGGCCGGGCTTCATCGAATCGAGCTGGATCTGGGCGTCGAGCCATTTCTGGTCGCGAATGCTCTTGAACACGGCGCGGTAGCCGGCGCGCTGCTCGGCATCGAGCTGGTCGGGCACGGCACGAACAGCGATGGGACCGGTACGCTCCACATCGGCGGCGTGCACCACGCCGAGCGGCGCCAGCGCGATCGCGCAGGCCAGGATGAATTTTGCGGTCATTTTTCCAGATCCCTGGTCAGCATCTGCAAATCTTTCCAAGCTTCGGCCTTGGCGGCCGGTCGCTCGATCAGGAAGCGGGGATGAAAACTCGCCACCGCCTGCGGCGCAGCAGCGTCATCGCCGTGAAGGTCAACCCTGTGCACCGTGCCGCGCATCCCCATCATGTCAGCGCCGAGCAGCGCGCGGCTCGGCGCATTGCCGAGCAGCAAAAGCCGTTTGGGGCTCGCGAGCATGACATGATGGCGCGCGACGTCGTTCAGCCGCTCTTCGATTTCGGGGGCGATACGCCCGGCAACCGGTCGCGTCGCGCAGACCGGCACGAGATAGATCGAAGCCCGGTCCCGGCCGATCGCGGCGAGCATTCGGTCGAACAGGCGGCCGGCCGGGCCGCTCATCAATTGACCCGATTCGGCATCCTCGCGTTCGGGCACGTCGATCAGCACCATGATATCGGATGCGGAAGAGCCTTGCGCCGCGATCGGCTGGCCGGGCCAGCCGGCCTCCGGCGCGTCCGGCCCGATCCGCCAGGCCTCGAACGCGGCCAGCGTGCCGGGCATCGGCAGCGCGACCGCCGGTTCCGCTACGGCCTGCGCGTGCCGGACCGGCTTGGGCGCTTCGACTGGAGCCAGCCAGTCGCGCGGCGCCTCGTCGATCGACGCATCGACGCCGGCGTTGCGCCACCAATCCAGCGCGCTTGCTGCTGCCGTTCGCCAATCGATATTTTGGTCCGCCCCCATGATGTTCCTATAGAGTCGAGTGTTGACGACGCGGTCAATTCGCTGGCACCGCTGAATGGACAGGACGTTGCTGTGGCGCGACGAGAGCGCGCACTTCGTCCCTATTGGAGACGATAATGAGCGAACGCGAGTCCATGCCCTATGACGTCGTGATCGTCGGCGCCGGGCCTGCTGGCCTGTCCGCCGCGATCCGGCTGAAGCAGCTGGCGGCCGAAAAGGGCGGCGAAATCTCGGTCTGCGTGCTCGAAAAAGGCTCGGAGGTCGGCGCGCATATCCTGTCCGGCGCGGTGGTCGATCCCAAGGGGCTCGACGAACTGATCCCCGACTGGCGCGACAAGGGCTGTCCGCTGGCCGAGGTGCCGGTCACCGACAACCAGCACTGGATCCTGACGAAAAAGAAGAAGTTCGGCCTGCCGCATCTTCTCACCCCGCCTTTCATGCACAACAAGGGCACCTATACCGGGTCGCTCGGCAATCTGTGCCGCTGGCTGGCCGGCCAGGCGGAAGAACTCGGCGTCGAGATCTTTCCTGGCTTCGCCGCGGCCGAGGTGCTGTTCAATGAGGATGGGTCGGTCAAGGGCGTCGCGACCGGCGACATGGGCGTGGCGCGCGACGGCACGCACAAACCCGATTATACGCCAGGCCTCGAGCTCCACGCCAAGTACACCTTCCTCGGCGAGGGCGTGCGCGGGCATCTGAGCAAGGAACTGATCCGCACCTTCGACCTCGCGAAGGACGCGCAGCCGCAGGTCTATGGTCTCGGCATCAAGGAATTGTGGGACATCAAGCCGGAGCATCATGTTCCTGGCCGCGTGATCCACACCCAGGGCTGGCCGCTGTCGGACGGGACGAGCGGCGGCGGCTTCTTCTATCACCAGGCGAACGGACAGGTCGCGATCGGCTTCGTCACCTGGCTCAACTATACCAACCCCTATGTCTCGCCGTTCCAGGAGATGCAGCGCTGGAAGACTCATCCCGCGATCGCGGCGATGCTGGAGGGCGGCAAGCGCGTCTCCTATGGCGCACGCGCGATCAGCGACGGCGGGCTGCAATCGGTGCCGAAGCTGGTCTTCCCGGGCGGCGCGCTGATCGGGGATTCGGCCGGTTTCCTCAATGTGCCCCGCATCAAGGGCAGCCACACCGCGGTGAAGAGCGGCATCATGGCGGCGGACGCGGCCTATGACGCGATCCAGGCCGGGCGGACGAGCGACGAACTGACCGCCTATCCGGAGGCGTTCGAGCAGAGTTGGGTGAAGAAGGAGCTCTCGATCGTCCGCAACGTGGTGCCGCTGGTCAAGACCTTCGGCGATTTCCTAGGATCGGGCCTGTCGGGCATCACCATGTGGCTGGAGAATTTCGGCATCAAGATGCCGTTCACGCTCAAGCATCACCCGGACAACGAGAGCCTGTGGCGCAAGGACCAGGTCAAGAAGATCGACTATCCCAAGCCCGATGGCGTGCTGACCTTCGACCGGCTTTCCTCGGTGTTCCTGTCGAACACCAACCATGAGGAGGATCAGCCGGTCCATCTGACGCTCAAGGACCCGACCATCCCGGTCGCCTATGATCTGCCGATGTACGACGAGCCGGCGCAGCGTTATTGCCCCGCGGGCGTTTACGAGATCGTGGGCGAGGAAAGCGGCGATCCGAAGTTCGTGATCAACGCGCAGAATTGCGTCCACTGCAAGACGTGCGACATCAAGGACCCCACCCAGAACATCAACTGGGTGGTGCCGGAAGGCGGCGGAGGACCGAATTATCCGAACATGTGATCGACTGGGCCTGACGCTGCTGGCGCTGACCGTCGCGACGCCCGCCTGGGCTGACCGCGGTGCGGACGATCTGGCCGCTTATGCTCGCGCCCGGGCCGCCGATGGCGACGGCCGGGTGGAACAGGCCGCGGCGGGCTATGCCACTGCCCTGTCCGGCGCACCGGGCAACCTCGCCATCGCGCGCCGGGCTTATCGGGAGGCGATGGAGGCTGGCGACGATGCGCTGGCGGACCGCGCGATCGTGACCCTGGATGCGGCGCGCGCAGCACCGCCGGACGCAATCCTGTTCAGCTATGCCGGGGCGGTGCGCGCCGGGGACAAGGCGGCTGCCGCCTCGATCCTGACGCGGATCGGTGCCGGGCCGTTCGATTTCGTGGCGAACCTGCTCGGCGCCTGGGCGGCGTTCGACGCCGGCGGCGATCCCGTCGCCAAGCTCAGCGAAAGCAAGGCCAATGCGGTCGCGCGTCGCTACACAGCGGAAAACCGCGCGCTGCTGTTGATCGCGACCGGCAAGGTCGATGAAGGCGCCCTTGCCCTTCAGGCGCTGCTCGGCGCCGATCAGGGCAGCCTCGATCTGCGGATCAACGCCGCTGAGCTGTTCGCGGCCAAGGGCCGGGCCGATATCGCCAGGGCGCTGCTCACCGGCAGCGACAGCGCGGTGGTCGCGCTTCGCCGGACGATCGGGGATGGCGTGCCGCCGTCGAGCGCCTTCGGCGCCTCGCGGCTGTTCGCGCGGCTCGCCGCCGATCTGTCGGCGGGCGAACCGTCGCCGATCGTCACGGCGCTGGCACGCGCGTCGCTTCGGCTCGATCCGGCGAATGACCGGGCGCGTATCCTGCTCGCCCAGTCGCTGGCACGGGGCGGGGCGAGCGATCGGGCCCTGACCCTGCTCGAGCAGGTCGAGCCATCCAGTCCGTTTCATGAGGCGGCGCTGCAGGAGCGCGTGGCGGTACTGAGCGGCGCAGGCGAGGGCGCCGGCGCGCTGGCGGCGGCGACAACCCTGTCCAGTCGCAAGGATGCCACCAGCATGGACGCGGCGCGGGTCGGCGATCTCCTGACCAGCGCCGGGCGTTTCGACGACGCGGCACGCGCTTATTCGCTCGCGATCAAGCGCTCCGGAGACGCGCCGTCCTGGACTCTGTTCCTGCAACTCGGCGGCGCGCTGGATCAGGCCGGCCGCTGGCCCGAGGCGCGCAAGGCGCTCGAGCGCGCGGTCGACATGGCGCCTGACGAAGCGGTCGCGCTCAATTATCTGGGCTATGCGCGGCTCGAGCATGGCGAGGAGCCCGCTGCCTCGATCGCGCTGCTGGAAAAGGCGAATGCGCTCCAGCCGGGTGACGCATCGATCATCGATTCGCTCGCCTGGGCCTATTTCCGGCGCGGCGACACGCGCAAGGCGCTGCCCATGTTGGAACTGGCCGCGCGGGGGCAGCCGGCCAATGTGACGATCAACGAGCATCTCGGTGACGCCTATTGGTCGCTCGGGCGCCGTTACGAGGCGCGCTATGCGTGGCAGGCGGCCGCGATCGTCGCGGATGCCGAGGACGGGCCGCGGATCGCCGCCAAGATCGCCAACGGGCTTCGCGCAAAACCGTGATCGTCGAACAGGCTCCGGCCAAGATCAATCTGGCGCTGCACGTCCGCGCGCGACGCGACGACGGCTATCATGAGATCGAGACCCTGTTCGCCTTTCTCAAGGACGGCGACGAGGTTCGGCTTGCCGATGGACCTCCGTCCTTCGCCGTGGAAGGTCCCTTTGCCGGCGCGCTGGCGGGCGAAGGCGACAATCTCGTCACGCGCGCGGCCTATGCCTATGCCACGGCCCTTTCCGGTCCGGCCGACGGGGCATTCACCCTGGTGAAGCGCTTGCCGGTGGCATCCGGCATCGGCGGCGGATCGGCGGATGCGGCCGCGGCGCTGCGGGCACTGGCGCGGCGGGACGGCGTGGCGCTCGACGATCCGCGTCTGTTCGCCATCGCCGACCGGCTCGGGTCGGACGTGCCCGCCTGCCTGCTCGGCCGCAGCGCGCTGGGGCGGGGTAGGGGCGAACAGCTCGAGCCCGTGGACGGCCTGACCGGCATGCCGGTGCTGCTGGTCAATCCCGGAGTCGCGGTCTCGACCGGGCCAGTCTTTGCCGCCTGGGATGGGCGGGATCGCGGACCGATCGGCGAGGGGACCCTGCTTGGCCGCGCCTTGCTTGGCCGCAACGACCTCGAAGCACCCGCTCGCAGGATCGCGCCGGCGATCGGCAAGGCGTTGGCGTTGCTGCTCGACACCGACGGCACGCGGCTGGTGCGGATGTCCGGTTCGGGCGCCACTTGCTTTGCCCTGTACGACCGGCCCGAGGACCGCGCCACCGCGGCGCGCGCCATCCGCGCCATGCGGCCCGGCTGGTGGTGCCTCGAATCGACGCTCGCGTGATATGAGCGCGCCCATCGTCCGGCCCGGCCCATCCGGCGGCATCCTGCTGATCTGCGATCATGCCTCGAATGCGGTGCCGGCGGGCGTCGACCTCGGCATTGGTACCGCTCTGTTCGACAAGCATATCGCGATCGATATCGGGGCGGGGCCGTTGACCGAGGCGCTGGCCGCGCGGCTGGGGGCGCCTGCGATCCTCGCGACGGTCTCACGGCTGGTGATCGATCTCCATCGCCAGCCCGATCATCCGTCGTTGATCCCGGCCATGAGCGACGGCCATGCGATCCCGGGCAATATCGATGCGGACCGGTCGGATCGGATCGTGCGCTTCCACGCACCTTATCACCGCGCGCTGGCGGCGCTGATCAAGGCGCAACGGCCGACCTTGCTCGCCTCGATCCACAGCTTCACGCCCGAGCTGGAAAGCGGCGGGGCAGGGGCCCGGCCCTGGCATGCCGGCATCCTGTACAATCGTGATCGCCGCGCCGCCGACCTCGCCGTGGCGATGTTGCGGGCCGAAGGAATTGAGACTGGCGACAACGAGCCCTATTCCGGCCGGGTGCTCAACGCGACGCTCAACCGGCATGGCGAGGCCAATGGTATCGCGAGTCTCGCCATCGAAATCCGCAACGATCTGATCAGCAATGCGGCAGGTGTGGCGCACTGGACTGACATTCTCGGGCCTATTCTGATAAAAATCAGCAATAGTCTTGCGCGAAAGGCCCCTCTGGCGACATAGGCGCCGCATGACTCACCAGTTCGACAAATCCAAGCTCCCCAGCCGGCACGTCTCGGTCGGGCCCGAGCGCGCCCCGCACCGCAGCTATTATTATGCGATGGGCATATCCGAGGAGGATATCGCCAAGCCGTTCGTGGCGCTCGCCAGCGCCGGCAACGACAGCGCACCGTGCAACACCACGCTCGATGCGCAGGCCGATGCGGCACGTGCCGGCGTGATTCAGGGCGGCGGCATGCCGCGGCGCTTCAACACCATCACCGTCACCGACGGTATCGCGATGGGTCATCAGGGCATGAAGTCCTCGCTGGTCAGCCGCGAAGTGATCGCCGACTCGGTCGAGCTCAGCGTGCGTGGCCATTGCTACGACGCGCTGGTCGGCTTTGCCGGCTGCGACAAGTCGCTGCCGGGCATGATGATGGCGATGCTCCGCCTCAACGTGCCCAGCATCTTCGTCTATGGCGGGTCGATCCTGCCGGGCCGTTATCACGACCGTGACGTCACCGTGGTCGACGTGTTCGAGGCAGTCGGCCAGCACGCCGCCGGCAATTGCCCGCTCAAGGACCTGACCGAGCTGGAAAAGGTTGCGTGCCCGGGCCACGGTGCCTGTGGCGGCCAGTACACCGCCAACACCATGGCGTGCGTCGGCGAGGCGATCGGCCTGTCGCTGCCCAATTCGAACATGGTGCCGGCGCCCTACACGACGCGCGAGCAGATCGCCGTCGCGGCAGGCGCGCAGGTGATGGAACTGCTCGCCGCCAATATCCGCCCGCGCGACATCTGCACGCGCGAGGCGTTCATCAACGCGGCGCGCATCGTGGCGGCGACGGGGGGCTCGACCAACGGCGCGCTGCATCTGCCCGCCATGGCGAGCGAAGCAGGCATTGATTTCGACCTGTTCGACGTCGCGGAGATATTCAAATCAACGCCTTACATCGCCGACCTGAAGCCTGGCGGGAAGTATGTCGCCAAGGACATGTACGAGGCAGGCGGCGTTTACATGCTGATGAAGACGATGCTCGCCAATGGCCTGTTGTTCGGCGATTGCCTGACGGTCACCGGCAAGACGCTGGGAGAGAATATCGATCAGGTGACGTGGAACCCGGACCAGAAGGTCATCTACGATGTGAAGGCGCCGATCAGCCCGACTGGCGGCGTCGTCGGCCTGCGCGGCAGCCTCGCGCCCAATGGCGCGATCGTGAAGGTCGCCGGCATGCACCGGCTGCAATTCAGCGGTCCGGCGCGGGTGTTCGACTGCGAGGAGGACACCTTCGCCGCGGTCGAGGCGCGGGAGATCAACGAAGGCGAAGTCGTCGTCATCCGCTATGAAGGTCCCAAGGGCGGCCCCGGCATGCGCGAGATGTTGTCCACCACCGCTGCGCTGTACGGCCTCGGCATGGGCGAGAAGGTGGCGCTGATCACTGACGGGCGCTTCTCCGGCGCAACCCGCGGGTTCTGCATCGGCCATGTCGGACCCGAGGCGGCCGATGGCGGCCCGATCGCTCTGGTCGAGAATGGCGACATCATCAGCATCGACGCAGAAGCCGGTACGATCGACCTCGATGTGGCTGAGGATGTGCTCGCCGAGCGCCGCGCCAAATGGGTGCCGCGCACGCACGACTATCAATCCGGCGCGCTCTGGCGCTATGCGGCCACGGTCGGCCCTGCCTATAAGGGCGCGATCACGCATCCTGGAGCGAGCGCCGAAACCCATGTCTACGCGGATATCTAGCGGAGCGGTGCTTGGGGCCCTGCGCGGGCCGTCGAACCAGATGCCATGACGTCGCTTGCCGGCAAGCCCCTGCTGACGGCCGCGGACATGCGGGCTGCGGAGGAAGCGGCGATTGTCCATGGAGCCACGGTGCAGGGCCTGATGGATCGCGCCGGCCGCGAGGTCGCGGAGATGGTCCGGCGCTTGGGCTCGGGCAACGATGTGCTTGTCCTGTGCGGGCCGGGGAATAACGGCGGAGACGGCTATGTCGCCGCAGCCGCCCTGCATGAAGCCGGTGTGCCGGTCCGTGTCGCGGCCAGCGCTGAGCCCCGCACCGATGCCGCGAAACACGCCCGTGCGCGGTGGAACGGGGAGGTCGAGACGCTAGATAGGGCCGCGCCAGCGCCGATCCTCGTGGATGCGCTGTTCGGAACCGGCCTGTCTCGCGCGCTCGACGAGGCGATCGTCGCCGATCTTGTCCGATTGCGCAACCGGGCAAGGCTGGCGATCGCGGTTGACTTGCCGAGCGGCGTCGCGACCGATGACGGGGCCGTGCTGAACCGGATTCCGGCGTTCGACCTGACGCTGGCACTCGGTGCGGCCAAGCCTTCGCATCTGCTCTATCCCGCGGCGGGCCATTGCGGCACCGTTCGCGTCCTCGACATCGGCGTGCCGGTATCGAGCAACGCCGCAATCCTCGGCGAGCCGCGCCTGCCCGCGCCGGGACCGGACTCCCACAAATATACACGCGGCATGGTTGCCATCATCGGCGGGGAGATGCCGGGCGCGGCCGAACTCGCGGCTCTGGCGGCGATGCGGGCAGGGGCAGGCTATGTCCTGCTGCTGGCCGACGGCACTGCCGGAGACCCGCATGCGATCGTTCGCAGGCGGTTCGCGGCGGAGGCACTGAACGACACGCGCATCGGGGCGGTGGTGATCGGGGTCGGCTTGGGGAGGGGCGCGGTCGCCGGAACGCGGCTGGATCTGGCGCTGGCGTCGTCCCGCCCCCTCGTCATCGACGGGGACGCGCTCCACCTTCTCGACGAGCACCGCTTGGCAAGGCTTCGCGCCCATGCCGCCCCGGTCGTGCTGACACCCCATGCGGGCGAATTCGATGCGTTGTTCGGCAAGGATGACGGCAGCAAGATCGACCGTGCCCGCGCGGCGGCGGCGAGTATCGGTGCGATCATCGTCTTCAAGGGGGCCGACACCGTCATCGCTGCGCCCGACGGTCAGGTTCGGGTTGCCCAAGGCGCGAGCCGATGGCTTTCAACCGCCGGAACCGGCGACGTGCTGGCCGGCGCCATCGGTGCGATGCTGGCGGCGCGGCCCGGCTCGGCGATCGATGCGGCCGGAGCCGGCGTCTGGCTTCACGGCGCGGCTGCCGCAAGGCTGGGCGCCGCCTTTATCGCTGACGATCTGGCTGAGGCCCTCAGCGCCGCTCGGGCCACGTTGTGAGCGACACGATCGTCCGGGTCGCCGCGCGGGGCGACGGCATCACCGCCAATGGTCGGCATGCGGCGCTGGCGGCGCCCGGCGACATGTTGACGGCGGAGGGGCAGGTTGTCCCCGGCCCGCATCATCAGGTCCCGCCATGCCGCCATTTTCCGACCTGTGGCGGCTGCCAGCTCCAGCATCTCGACGATGAGAGCTATGCGCGCTTTATCGGCGATCGCATCGCCGGGGCGCTCGAGGCGCAGGGTCTGGCCGGCGATATCCGGCCCCCCGCACTGTCGCCGCCCCACACCCGGCGCCGCGCGGCGCTGCAGGCCGAGGCCAAGGCTGGGCGCATCCGGATCGGCTTCAGCGAAGGATCGAGCCATGCGCTGGTCGATCTCCAGGAGTGCTGGATACTGACGCCAACCTTGTTCGCGCTGGTGGCGCCCTTGCGCGGGCTGCTGGGGCGCTTTCTCAAGGCCAATCGGCGCGCCCGGCTGCATCTCACCGAAGCGGATCAGGGCATCGACCTGCTGATCGAGGGCATTGAGGCGGAAGGGCTGGAAGCGGCCGAGGCGATCACGGCGTTTTGCCAACGCCACGGCGTCGCCCGCCTGTCGATCGACAATGGCCTGGGCCCGGAAACGCGGTGGGAGCCAGAGCCGGTCACCATCACCTTGGCGGGCATCCCCGTGCCGATGCCGCACAACTCCTTCCTTCAGGCGACGCGGGAAGGGGAGGAATCGCTGGTCACCGCGGTGCGCGAGGCGATCGGGCGAGCGGGGACGGTGGCCGATCTCTTCTCCGGCCTCGGCACCTTCGCGCTGGCGTTGTCGGGCCGCGTCTATGCGGCGGAAGCGGCGCGTGACGCCATATTGTCGCTCAAGGGGGCGGGCGCTCGCACCGGGCGGCAGCTCTTTGCCGATCATCGCGACCTGTTTCGCCGGCCGCTGACGACGGCGGAGTGCGACCGGTTCGACGCGATCATACTCGATCCGCCCCGGGCAGGCGCGCGCGAGCAGGTGGTGCAACTGGCCGAGGCGAAGACGCCAGTCATTGCCTATGTTTCGTGCAATCCCAGCAGCTTCGCGCGCGACGCGGAGATATTGTGCAAGGGTGGATATACGCTGGAATGGATTCAGCCGGTTGGGCAGTTCCGCTGGTCGACGCATGTGGAACTGGCGGCGAAGTTCAGCCGCTAGGGATAGTCCGCCCGCAGGAAATATAGTCCATCGGGAGGCGCGTTGAGACCGAGTTGCGACCTGTCCCGCGCCTCAAGAGCTGCCTGCATGTCGTCGGGCGACCATTTTCCCTGTCCGACCAGCCCGAGGCAGCCAACCATCGACCGCACCTGATGATGCAGGAACGACCGGGCCGAAGCGAACACGCTGATCCGGTCATCGTCCGCCACCACGTCGAGCCGGTCGAGCGTCCGTAACGGGCTGTCCGCCTGGCAATGCGCCGAGCGGAAGGTGGTGAAGTCATGCCGGCCGACAAGGCGCGCGGCACCCTCTGCCATGGCGCCCGCATCGAGCGGTGTCGGAACGCGCCAGGCCAGTCCGTTCTCGAAGGTCAGCGGCGCGCGCCGAGTGACGATGCGATATTCATAATGACGCGCCAGGCAGGAAAAACGGGCATGCCAGTCGTCCGGTACGATCTCGCACGCCAGGACCGCGACCGGTGCCGGGCGCACGACGGCGTTCAGCGCTTCCATCAGCCGGAACGGCGTGATCGTTCGTTCGATATCGACATGCGCGCGCATGCCGGTCGCATGGACCCCGGCATCGGTACGCCCGGCGGCATGGACCGCTACGGCCTCGCCGGTGATCTGCAGCGCGGCCGCCTCGATTGCTTCCTGCACGCTCGGCCCGTGCGCCTGGCGCTGCCAGCCCATGAAAGGTCGGCCGTCATATTCCACGGTCAGCGCAAAGCGCGTCATGAGAGTTGGGTTCCGGGTGGTATCGTGAAACCGCGGAGCAGCTCCGATGACGTCATGACGCCGCGTCCCGCGCGTTGCAGCAGCGTCGGACGGATTGCGCCGTCGTTGCAGGCAATGGCCAGTCGCTCGTCGAGAACCCGACCCTCCGTGCCGCGATCGGGCAGCACATCGGCGGCAAGTACCCGGATTCGCTCCGCGCCGAGCTCGAAAAAGGCGCCTGGGACTGGGTTGAACGCCCGAACCTGCCGCTCGACGTCGGCCGCGCTCCGGGAGAAGTCGATCCGTGCCTCGGCCTTGTCGATCTTGGGGGCGTAAGTCACGCCCTGCTCGGGTTGCGGCACCGAAGGATAAGCGGTCAGGTTGCCGAGCACCTCGACCATCAACATTGCCCCCATCGCGCTCAGTTCGTCGGTCAGGGCGCCGGCGGTCTTGCCGTCAATCGGCGTCCTCCCCTCGAGCCGCACCGGCCCGGTATCGAGCCCGGCTTCCATCTGCATGATGCCGACACCGGTCTCGGCATCGCCGGCGAGGATCGCGCGCTGAATCGGCGCGGCACCGCGCCAGCGGGGCAGGAGCGAGGCATGGACGTTGAGGCAGCCCAGCGATGGCGCTTCGAGCACCGCGCGCGGCAGGATGAGGCCGTACGCCGCCACCACCGCCACATCTGCCCCGAACGACGCGAATTCGGCCTGGGCGTCAGGATCGCGGAGCGACACCGGCGTTCGCACGGCGATGCCGAGCGCCTCGGCACGCGCCTGGACGGGGGAGGGCGTCAGCGCCTTGCCGCGCCCGGCACGGCGCGGTGGCTGGCTGTACGCCGCGACGACGTCATGGCCTGCATCCACCAGCGCCTGAAGCACTGGCACCGAGAATTCGGGCGTTCCCATGAAGACGATCCGCATGGTTACGCTCTGGCCGCTTGGCAGAGGGGCACGCAACCCCCTATCTGTTCTCCATGGCATCTCCCGAGATCGAAGCCCTCACTCAAGCGCTGGCCCGGTTGCCCGGTCTCGGGCCGCGATCGGCGCGGCGCGCGGTGCTTCACCTGCTCAAGAAGCGCGAGGTCGCGCTCGGTCCATTGCTGTCTGCCCTCACCGCGGTTGAGGAAAGGCTCTCAACCTGTTCGATTTGCGGTAATATCGATACAATTGATCCCTGCGGGGTCTGCGCCGACCCGCGCCGCGATGCGCGGTCGCTCTGCGTCGTGGAGGAAGTGGCCGATCTCTGGGCACTCGACCGCTCGCGGCTGTTCCCGGGGCGGTTTCATGTTCTTGGCGGACGGCTGTCGGCGCTGGAAGGGGTTCGCCCGGAGGATCTGAGCATCGATTCGCTGGTCCGCCGTATCGAGGCCGGCGGCATCGACGAGGTCGTGCTGGCGATGAACGCCACCCTGGAGGGCCAGACCACGGCGCATTACATCGCCGAACGGATCGAGCGCTTCCCGATCCGCGTCACGCAGCTCGCGCACGGCCTGCCGGTCGGCGGCGAGCTGGACTATCTCGACGAGGGCACGCTGGCCCAGGCACTGCGGGCTCGTCGACCTGTCGCTTGACGGCGGGCCCGCGCTTTCCTAGCTCGCCTGCATGTCTGTTCTGGAAATCCTCGAAGTCCCGCATCCGGGCCTGCGCGCCGTCGCCAAGCCGGTCGACACGATCGACGACGCTGTCCGCACGATCGTCTCCGACATGTTCGACACCATGTATGACGCACGGGGCATCGGCCTTGCCGCGACTCAGGTCGGCATCGAGCAGCGCATCGTCGTGATCGACTTGCAGGAACCCGAAAGCGACGCGGAAGACGCCAAGCCCGTGCGCACGCCTCTGGTCTATATCAACCCGGAGCTGGTCTCGGTCAGCGAGGAGACGTCGATCTACAACGAAGGCTGCCTGTCGATCCCGGAGCAATATGCCGAGGTCGAGCGCCCGACGCGGTGCCGGGTGAAGTGGCTGGACCTCGATGGGGTCGTCCATGAGGATGATTTCGATGGGTTGCTCTCGACCTGCATCCAGCATGAGATCGACCATCTGAACGGCGTGCTGTTCATCGACCACATCTCGCGCCTGAAGCGCGACATGGTGCTGAAGAAGCTCGCCAAGGCCCGCAAGGCCGCCTGATCTTACTCGCCGGGCCTGTCGTTAGAACAGGCCCTCGATCTCCCCATCGACCCCGAACCGGATCGACTCGGCCGCCGGCACGCGTGGCAGGCCGGGCATCGTCATGATCTCCCCGCAAATCGCCACCACGAAGCCCGCGCCGGCCGCCAGGCGCACCTCGCGTACAGGTACGACATGGCCGGTCGGCGCCCCCAGCTTCGCCGGGTCGGTCGAGAAGCTGTACTGAGTCTTGGCCATGCACACCGGCAGATGGCCGAACCCGGCATCCTCCCAGCGCTTGAGCTGTGCGCGGACACTCGGATCGGCGATCGCTTCCTCGGCGCGGTAGATGCGCGTCGCGACGGTGTTGATCTTCTCGAACAGCGACAGATCGTCGTCATAGATCGGCGCGAATTGCGGCGTGGCATGGTCGCACAGATCGGCGACCCTGGTGGCCAATGCTTCCGCACCGGCACCGCCGTCGGCCCAGTGCGTGCACAGGACCGCCTCGGAGCCATGGCTGGCCGCGATATCGCGGATCACGTCGATCTCGGCCTCGGTGTCCGTCCCGAAAAAGTTGATCGCGACGACCGCCGGAACGCCGAACTGCCGCACATTCTCGATATGTCGCGCCAGGTTGACGCCGCCGCGTCGCACTGCCTCGACATCAGGTGTGGCGAGATCGGCCTTGGCCACGCCACCATTCATCTTCAGCGCCCGCACCGTCGCGACGATCACCGCGGCGGCGGGTTTCAGGCCCGATTGCCGGCATTTGATGTCGAAGAACTTCTCCGCGCCCAGATCGGCGCCAAAGCCGGCCTCGGTCACGACATAGTCGCCGAGCCCGAGTGCCGCGCGCGTCGCGATCACCGAGTTGCAGCCATGCGCGATATTGGCGAAGGGTCCGCCATGGACGAAGGCGGGATTGCCCTCCAGCGTTTGCACCAGATTGGGCTTGATCGCCTGGGCGAGCAGCACCGCCATCGCGCCGTCCGCCTTGAGGTCGCGCGCCGTCACCGGGCGCTTGTTGCGTGTATAGGCGACAACGATCCGGCCGAGCCGGTCCTCAAGGTCCTCCAACCCGCTCGCCAGGCACAGGATGGCCATCACTTCCGACGCGACGGTGATGTCGAAGCCGGATTCGCGCGGATACCCATTGGCCGGGCCGCCCAGGGACTGGGCGATGTCGCGCAGCGCCCGGTCGTTCATGTCGAGCACGCGACGCCACACGATGCGGCGAACGTCGATGTCGAGCGCATTGCCCCAATGGACATGGTTGTCGATCATCGCCGCGAGGAGGTTGTGCGCGCTGGTGATGGCGTGGAAATCGCCGGTGAAATGGAGGTTGATGTCCTCCATCGGCCCTACCTGAGCGTAGCCGCCGCCGGTCGCGCCGCCCTTGGTGCCGAAACAGGGGCCAAGCGATGGCTCGCGCAGGCACAGCACCGTCTTGCGGCCGATGCGGTTGAGGCCGTCGGCGAGGCCGACCGAAGTGGTCGACTTGCCTTCGCCGGCCGGCGTTGGGCTGATCGCGGTGACCAGGATCAGCTTGCCGACCTGTCCGGTTGCCGGAACGCGCGCCAGATCGATCTTCGCCTTGAAATGCCCATAGGGCTCGACCGCCTCGGGCGGGATGGCGAGCCGGGCGGCGATGTCGTTGATGGGTTTCAGGGTGGCGGCGCGCGAGATGGCGATGTCGGTCAGCATGGCGCGCAGTCGTAGCGAACGGCCGGCCGGCCGCAAGCTCGGCATGATCCTATTTTGCGACGACTCGGCCATGATCGGCGCGGCCAACCGAAACCCGCGGCACTTGTTAACGCGGCCCCGGGGCGGTAAGTTCGCGCTTCGTTCCGGAGGAGCAGAAGTTGGACCCGATTACCCTCGTCATTATCGTTTTTGCCATCCTGGGGGCGTTGGCCATCGGCTGGTGGCTGGGCAAGCGCGGCGTGGCCGAGATCCGGGCCGAACTCGACGCGCGTACCGAGGAGTTCAAGCGCGCGATCATCGACCTGGCGGGGGCGGAAGAACGGGCTCGCACGGCGGCGCAGCTTCGCGACCAGCTCGACATCACCCGCGAGGAGCGGGACGGTTTCCGTACCGAGAACGCCACGCTTCGCGCTCATGCCGAGGCGTTCGAGGCGCGGCTGGCTGAATTCAAGAACTCGCGCGAGGCGATGACCGGCCATTTCAACGAGACCGCCGCCAAGCTGCTCAACGACGCGCAGAGGCAGTTCCTCGAGCGCGCCGAGGCTCGCTTCAAGCAATCCGAAGAGACGGCCGGCCAGAACCTCAAATCGATGCTCCAGCCCGTCAGTGACCGCCTGCTGAAATATGAGGAAACCGTCACCAAGGTGGAGAATGAGCGCAAGGGCGCGTTCGACCAGCTCAAGGGCCAGCTAGAGGGCCTGCGCGTCGGGCAGGAGAAGGTCAGCAGCGAAGCGGCCAAGCTGGTCAACTCACTGCGCAACGCGCCGAAATCGCGCGGCCGCTGGGGTGAGCAGCAGCTCAAGAATGTGTTGGAAACTTGTGGGTTATCCGAACATACCGATTTCCAGACTGAAGTCAGCATTTCCGGCGGCGACGAGGGTGGGCGGCTTCGCCCGGATGCCATCATCAAGGTGCCGGGCGGGCGATCGCTGGTGATCGACGCCAAGGTCTCGCTCAACGCCTATCAGGACGCGTTCGGCTCGGTCGACGAGGCGCAGCGGACGATCGGCCTGGCGGCGCACGCCGCCTCGATGCGCGCGCACGTCAACGGCCTGGGCAACAAGGCCTATTGGAGCCAGTTCGCCGATGCGCCCGATTATGTGATCATGTTCGTGCCGGGCGAGCATTTCCTCTCCGCCGCGCTCGAACATGATCCGACCTTGTGGGATTTCGCTTTCGAGAAGCGCGTGCTGCTGGCCACACCGACCAACCTGATCGCGATCGCGCGCACTGTCTCCGCCGTGTGGCGGCAGGAACGACTCGCCAAGGAAGCGCGCCAGATCGGCGAACTGGGCAAGGAACTGTATGATCGGCTGGCCAAGGCAGCGGGCGATCTGCGCAAGGTGGGTGGCGGACTGACGTCAGCGGTGAACAACTACAATGTTTTCGTCAGCAGCTTCGAAAGCCGGACTCTGGTGACCGCCCGCAAGCTGCGCGACCTCAATATCGAGCCCGGCGCGCGTGAGATCGAAGGTGTCGAACCGGTCGAAGCACTGGCGCGCTATGGCGACACGCCGATCCTGATCGATGGTTCGCTGAACGAAGCCGCGGAGTAACCAATCGAGGCAGCATCTACCGGTCGAGCATCTCCCGCACCTTGTTGCCCAGCGCGACGACAGTGAAGGGCTTGGTGATCACTTCCATGCCCGGGTCGAGCAGGCCGTTTCCGACGGCCGCATTCTCGGCATAGCCGGTGATGAAGAGAATTTTCAGGTCCGGCCGCGTGATGCGCGCCGCGTCCGCGACCTGGCGGCCGTTCAACCCGCCGGGCAGCCCGACATCGGTGACCAGCAGGTCGATGCGCGCGGCGGACTGGATGATTTTCAGCCCCGCGGGCCCGTCCACGGCCTCCATGACGGCATAGCCGGCGTCCTCGAGGGTCTCGACCGCGAGCTGTCGCACGATCGCCTCGTCGTCGATCACCAGCACGGTTTCGCCATGACCCTGGTCTGCAAATTCCTGCTCGCCTTCGTCGCCTGCGCCGAGTTCCCCGGTGAAACGCGGGAAATACAGGCACATCGTCGTACCCTTGCCCGGCTCCGAGTAGATTCGCACCTGTCCGCCCGACTGGCGGACGAAGCCGTGGATCATCGACAGGCCGAGCCCCGTCCCCTGGCCGATCGGCTTGGTCGTGAAGAACGGGTCGAACGCCTTGGCCACGATATCCGGTGTCATGCCGGATCCGGTATCGGTCACGCACAGCGATACATATTGGCCGCGCGGCAATTCCCGATCACGCGCGGCGCGATCGTCGAGCCATTTGTTGGCGGTCTCGATCGTGATGCGCCCATGGCCCGCCATCGCGTCGCGCGCGTTGATCGCCAGATTGAGCAGCGCGTTCTCGAGCTGGGAGGTATCGACCCGGGTCAGCCATAGTCCGCCCGCGCCGACGACTTCCACGTCGACGCTGGGGCCGACGGTACGGCGGATCAGGTCCTCGAGACCGGCGATCAGGCGATTGACGTCAGTAGGCCGGGGGTCGAGAGTCTGGCGGCGGGAGAAAGCGAGGAGGCGCTGAGTCAGCGACGCGGCGCGACGGGTCGCGTCCTGTGCGCCACCGATATACCGTTCCAGTCCGGCCAACCGACCCTGGCCGATGCGCAACTCGAGCAGTTCGAGATTGCCGCCAATACCAGCGAGCAAATTGTTGAAATCATGGGCGATACCGCCGGTGAGCTGACCCACTGCCTCCATCTTCTGCGATTGGCGAAGGGCCTCCTGCGCCAGTTGCAGTTCGCGTTCGCGAGCCTTGTCCTCGCTCAGGTCGCGTCCAACGGCGATGAAATGGACGCCGTCCGGCTCCGGCGACACCGTCCAGCCGATCGGAATCCACTCGCCGTCGGCCGACAGGATGCGGTTCTCGAACCGGGTCGGCTGCCCCGTCCGGCCCATTTCCTCCAGCGCGCTGGTCACGGCCGGCACATTGTCGGGGTGGATGATATCGGCATAGGGGTTGGTCAGCAGCTCCTGCTCGGACCAGCCCAGTACCTTGGTCCAGGCGGGGTTCACCGCCACCATGCCGCCCTGATAGTCGGCACGTGCCAGCATGTCCTCCGACAGCGTCCATAACCGGTCGCGCTCGGCCTCGGCGGCTTTTTCCTCGGTGATGTCACGCCCGCTACAATAGACCATGCCGTCTTCGGGGATGCCGACCCAGGAAATCCAGCGATAGCCGCCGTCCTTGCAGCGATAGCGGTTGGGAAAGCGGATCGCCGGCTCGCCCTGCTGAGTCAGCTGGAAGCCGCCACGCGTGCGTTCGACATCGTCAGGATGAAGCATTTCGAAGATCGACATGCCTGCGACCTCCTCCTCGCTCCAGCCGAGCAGGCTCTTCCACGCCGGGTTCGACGTTTCGAAATAACCCTGTGAATTCAGTGCACCGAGAAGATCGGGACTGAGATGCCAGGTCATGCCGCGTGCCTGGGTACGCTCGATCACCTGACGTTCGAGATCGGCGTTGAGCGCGCGCAGGGCTTCTTCGCTGCGGACCTGATCGGTGACGTCATGACCCTCGGCGAAAATGCCGGTGATCGTCCCGTCGCCTTCGACGATCGGTTGGTAGACGAGATTGAGGAAACGTTTCTCCAGTGGACTGCCCGGCTCCCGCTGCAGGTCGACCGCCATGTTCTGCCCGACAAAAGGCTGGCCCGTACGATAGACCTGGTCGAGCAGGTCGAAGAAACCCTGGCCGCCGATCTCCGGCAGCGCCTCGCGCACCGGCATGTCGAGCACATGGCGGTGGCCGATCAGCTGGAGATAGGCTTCGTTCATGAACTCGAACACATGGTCGGGGCCACGCAGCACGCACATGAAGCCGGGCGCGCGCTGGAACAGGGCGCGAAGGCGGTCACGTTCGTGCGTGCGGGCCTCGACCTCCGAGGCAAGGCGTGCATTGACCTGCCGCAACGCCTCCGCCGCGGCCTCGCGGAGTCGGCCGGCTTCGGCAAGAGCGGCGGCACGACTACGCTCGCTTTCATAAGCCTCGGCACTGGCCAGCGCGGACGAGATCTGACCGGCGAGAAGGTCGAGATACCCGAGATAGTCGGCATCCGCGCGGCGATGTGGGTTGAGCCCGACTACCAGGGCGCCGACCGGAAACTCACTGCCGCTACGTTGTAACGGAAGCACCACTGCGTGCTCGGGCGGCTTGTTCCAGGCGCCGCGCGGGAGTGCCTCGCTGTCGGCCAGCGACACGATCGCCTGGCCCCCGGCAAGTGGCCAGGGCGAGATTTCGTCGAGCCGGATCCTGGTGGGGGCCGCGGCGTGCGGTGCGCCGAAGCCGGTCTGCTCGATCAACCGCGCGACGTCGTCCTCGAACAGATAGAGGAGCGTGAAGGGGAGATCGTGCGGGTTGCCGGCCAGGCGCGCACTGGTGGCGCTGGTTACCGCCGATATCGTGTCCATCCCGGTCAGGTCCGACGCAAGCGCCCGAAGCGTTTCGAGCCGGCGGGCGGTGATGATGCGATCGGTTTCCTCGACCACGGCGCACAGCAGGCCGCCCACGGCGCCGCTATCGTCGAAGATCGGGCTGTAGGAGAAGGTGTGATAGGTCTCCTCGCTATAACCGCTGCGTTCGAGCAACAGCAGCAGCGCCTGGCTCCAGGTGGCCTCGCCGGTTTCATAGACCGATTGGATCAACGGCCCGACATCCGACCATATTTCCGACCATAGAACCGAGGTCGGCGTCGCCAGGCCGCGCGGATGCTTCAGGCCGAGCGTGGGGCGATAAGCGTCATTATAAAGGAAGGCGACGTCGGGACCCCAGCCGATCCACATGTCGAACTTGCTGGTAAGCAGAATGCGGACGGCGACGCGCAACGCCTCGGGCCAGTGGGCGACCGGCCCGAGCGAGGTTTGCGACCAATCCTTGGCGCGCATCAGCGACGCCATTTCACTGGCGCCGATGAAGACGTCCGAACCCTAGTTCGACGGGAGGCCCATCAGGCGCGCCCGCGCCGGTTCAGCGGCCCGTTCTGGTCGGCCGGATCCACTATCTTTCGCGCGGTCATCGAGCCCCCCTCTGCAATTATTGCAGGGCTCAACGATAGGGCAAGGTTCGAGGTTCCGGCGATATGTGCGGCGCCAGGGTTAGTGGATGCGCGGCCCAGCTTTCACCAGCACCAGAGTGCGCAAACCAGTGGCGCTCAGTACCAGCTTGCCGTCGCGATTGCTGATCACGCTCAACCGCTGGCCGAGCAGGTACATGATCGCCTGTTCCTGCACCATCGCCGGGCCCATGCACGCCATCTTGGTGGACATCAGCGGGCCGGTGACCAGATAGCCGCGCTCGAAACGGAATGAGCCGCGGAAGCTGTTGCACCCGCTGTTGCCGCTGATCGTATTGCCGGAAAAGGAAATCGTCGCCGCGCGGGGGCCGCGGACCATGCGGCCCTCGATCGCCTGGATCTCCCAATTGCCCTCGATCACCAGGGCGTGGGGTGCGCTGACGATCGGATCACCGCCACAACCGCGCACGGTTTTGCGACCGACCGTCACGGTCACGCTGTCGGGATAGTCGCGGTCGCTCATCCCGTCGCTGCACCGCGCGCGCGTGACGTCGATCGTGATCCGCGGCGTGACATAGCGCAGGCCGTTGAAGCTCGGCCGGGGCACGGGCGCGGCGGTCGTCACACGAGTGCGTCCATAGTCGCCGACATAGCGGATCAGGCCCTTCTCGATGGTCAGTGCCCATCCTGGTTCGGTCCCGACGGCCTTGTAAGGCACCTCGCGCGGCTGCGCGGCGGCGGCGTCTGCAATCAGCAGGGCGGGGATCAGGGCAAGCGCGAACTTCATCTCGGGTCTCCTCGGCCGCCGGATAGGCAAGCCAGGCTGAACCGGTCGTTACGCACCCGTTCAGCCGCGCGAAGGCTTTGTCTGTGCGAGTACTTCATAGGCCATAACCGCCGTCGCGACAGCAGCATTGAGGCTGTCTGCCTTGCCGAGCATCGGGATTTTCACCAGCAGGTCGCATTCGGCGGCGTAATCGGCCGGCATGCCCTGCGCTTCGTTGCCGGTCAGCAGGAAGGTGGGGGCGGTGTAGGCGGCGGCGCGATAGTCGTGCTCGGTGTCGAGGCTCAGCCCGACCAGCTGCCCCAGGCCGGCGCGGAGCCAGGGGACGAAGTCGGCCCAGCCGGCCTGGACGATCGGCACGGTGAACAGGGCCCCCATGCTCGCGCGTACTGCCTCCACCGAGAAGGGATCGACGCACTCGCCGATCAGGATCAGCCCGCCCGCGCCGACGGCATCGCCGGTGCGCAGGATCGTGCCGAGATTGCCGGGATCGCGCAGCCGCTCGGCGACCAGCCAGATCGTCGCGCTCGAGCGGTCCAGCTTTTCAAGGCTGGTGGCGAATTCAGCGAAGACGCCGACCACGGCCTGCGGGTTGTCCTTGCCGGACAGCTTGGAGAGGATGTCGGGCACCGTCTCGATCGCTTCGCCGCCGGCCGCCTCGACATCGGCGATCAGCGCGCGGACGAGGGCGTGGTTGGCGCTGTCGCGGGCGAAGAACAGATATTGGGGCAGGCGGCCGCTCTCGCGCGCTTCGGTGAGGATGCGCAGGCCCTCGGCGAGGAACAGGCCTTCCTCGCGCCGGTGCCGCTTCTCGCGAAGCGCGCGCACGCGCTTGATGAGCGGGTTGGAATAAGCGGTGATCTCGCGGGGCATGGGAGGCTCACTCCTCCCCGAACTTGGCCTCGACCAGCTGGCACAGCGCGCCGACGGCCTGTTCGGCACCGTCGCCCTCGGCGCTGATGACGATCGAATCGCCCATCGCCGCGCCGAGCATCATCAGGCCCATGATCGAGGTGCCGGTCACGCTGCCGGCGCCATCCTTCTCCACCGCGACTTCGACGGGTTGAGTCGAGGCGAGGGTGACGAACTTGGCGCTTGCCCTGGCGTGGAGCCCCCGCTTGTTGGTGATCAGGACCGTGCGACTGACCGGCATCAGGCAGCCGCCTCGCCAAGAACCTCGGAGGCTACCGAGATATATTTACGCCCGGCCTCGCGCGCTGCCGCGACGGCATCGACCACTTTCATTGCCTTGCGGGCCGATTCGAGCCGGATCAGCATCGGCAGATTGATGCCCGCGATGACCTCGATACGGCCGCGCTCCATCAGCGAGATGGCAAGATTGGAGGGCGTGCCGCCGAACAGGTCGGTCAGCACGATCACGCCGCGCCCGCTGTCGACCGCGGCGATCGCCTTGGCGATGTCGGCGCGGCGCGCCTCCATATCGTCGTCAGGGCCGATCGCGATCGTCGCGATACGTTCCTGCTTGCCGACGACATGCTCCATCGCGGTCACGAATTCCTCGGCGAGGCGTCCGTGCGTCACCAGAACCAGGCCTATCATTGCCCCGACTCTTTCATTGCAGTTTCACTCACTGAAAGACCGTCCCCTTGGGCATTTTCTGCCGCACCCTCAAGCGAGTCTTGCGGCGCTGCAGCAAGATCGCGGTGCGCGACCGTGGGCGAAAATCCTTCGTCGCGCAACCTTGCGGCCACTCGCTCCGCCACATGCACGGAACGGTGCCGCCCGCCGGTGCAGCCAAAGGCCATGGTGACATAGGATTTCCCCTCGGCCCGGTAACGCGGGAGCAGGAACAGCAGCAGCGACTCGATCTGCGTCATCGCCATATCATAGGCCGGATCGGCCGCGACATAAGCGCTGACATCCTTGTCCAGACCCGTTCCGGGACGAAGCTCCGGTACCCAGTGGGGATTGCGCAGGAAGCGCATGTCGAACACCAGATCGGCGTTGCGCGGCAGCCCGCGGGCATAGCCGAACGACATCACCGACAGCGTCGGCTCGCCAAGTCCCTCGCCTGAAAAGGTCGATCGCACCTGCTGCGCCAGCTCATTGCCGGTGAGGTTGGTGGTATCGATCAGCCGGTTGGCCCAGCGCCGCAGCGGCGCGAGCAACTCGCGCTCGCGCGCGATGCCGTCCGAGGCGGGGCGATCGAGCGCGAGCGGATGGCGCCGGCGCGTCTCCGAATAGCGCCGCTCGAGCTCGCCACCAGAGCAATCGAGGAACAGGGTGCCGATGTCATGGCCGTGTTCCTCGCGGAGCTTCTTGATCCGCTTCACGATCCGATCGGGGTCGAAATCGCGGGTGCGGGCACCGATACCGAGGGCGAGCGGCTGCGAGGACCGCTCGGCCCCTTCGGGCAAAGGGGCGCCAAGCAGCCGGTCGAGCAGGAGCAGCGGCAGATTGTCCACCACCTCCCAGCCCAGATCCTCGAGCGTCCGCAGCACGGTCGACTTGCCCGCGCCCGACATGCCGGTGACGAGCAATATATCCTTGGGGTCGCGCTTCATGGCGCGCGCTCTAGCAGGTGCTTCAAGGCAAGTTCCACCTTGATCGGCGCCGAAGCCTCGCGCGGATCGAGGGCGATCGCCGGTACCAGTACGCCCTCGAACCAGCGCGGCGCGGGTTCCGGCAGGCGTTCGACTTGCGCGCCGAGCCGGATCAGCAGCGCCACCGGCACAGGCTCAACATGGGTAACGGAGATGATTCCCACGCCGCGGATTTCCATCCGTCCGGCAATCGTCGCGGGTGCGCTGGCGAGCAACCGGTCGTCCGCCCTGGCCAATATCGTATAATCGTCGCTCACCAACACCGCGCCGCGATCGATCAGGCGCAGGGCCAGGTCGGACTTGCCGGCGCCCGACGGTCCTTCGATCAGCACCGCATAGCCGCCGATCGCCACGGTCGAGGCATGGATCGTCTCGCTCATCTTCTGTCCGATATAGGAAGGCGCACGACGAAACGCGCCCCGCCCAGGCGGTCTTCGCGCGATTCGACCGAGATCGCGCCCTGATGGCCTTCGACAATGGTCCGGGCGATGGCGAGGCCCAGCCCGCTATGCTTGCCGAACTCTTCGCCATCGGGGCGGAGCGACTGGAAGCGGCTGAACACCTGCTCGCGTGCTTCCTCGGGTACGCCGGGGCCTTCGTCCTCGACCCGCACGACCAGCTCGTCGCCGTCCCGCGCTGCCGACACTACGATCAGGCCGCCATCGGGCGAGAAGGACACGGCGTTCTCGATCAGGTTCTCGAACACGCGCTCGAGCCTGCCGCCTTCGCCCATCGCGATCAGCGTCTCGCCCTTGCGCTGGTCGAAGCGGATCTGGATGTAGCGCTCGACGCCGCGTTCGGCGCGCTGATCGAGCAGGGCGGCGATCATCGCGCCGATATCGACATCCTCGAACTTGGCGCGGCTGAGCTGCGCGTCGAGGCGCGAGGCCTCCGAAATGTCGGTGATCAGCCGGTCGAGCCGGTGCACATCGTCGCGCACGATCGCCAGCAGCCGCTCCTGCAGCTCCGGGTCCTTGACCGAATTGAGCCCTTCGACTGCCGACCGCAGCGAGGCGAGGGGGTTCTTCATTTCGTGCGTCACGTCCGCGGCAAAGGCCTCGGTCGCGTCGATTCGCGCCCGCAGCGCGAGGCTCATGTCCGACAAAGCGCGGGCCAGCATGCCCAGCTCGTCGCGGCGCGAGGGCAGGCGGGGCACCACGACTTCGCGCGCGCGCCCCAGCCGCACTCGCACCGCGGCGCGTGCGAGACGCCGCAACGGGCGCACGATCGTCCGGGCGAGGAACAGCGAGAGCAGGATCGAGATCGCCGAGACGATCGCCAGCACGACGCCCAGCCGAAAGCGTTCGACCCGCACCGTCTGGGTGATATCCCGGGCGTTGACCGTGGTCATCACCACGCCGCCGGTTGGCAGGGCCGCCGCCGCCGTGATCACCGGCGTCCGATCGGGTGCGCGCCATACTGTCGCCGGCGCGCTCTCGGTGCTGCGCGCGGTATGGACATCGGGCCATTCCAGGCCCTCGGCGCGCTCGCGGTACAGGGGCGCCCGAGGCGCGCCGACCACGGTGTCGATCACCGCGTCGAGGAAGCGTGCCGTGTCCTGCTGCCAATCCTCCTTGTCGGGATCCTGAAGCACGACGTTGCGAAGGCCGAGCGCGCGCGTGTCGGTGACCAGCTTGCCCAGGTTGTCATAAACCCGGATGCGCGCGCCGGTGTCGCGCGCCAGCCGCAGGGCGAGGATATTGTGGCGATCCGGCGTGACCGCGCCCATCGCCTCGGCGATCAACCGCGCCTCGCGGCTCGCCTGCGCCACGCGGTTGTCGACGATCCGGCTGCGATAACTGTCGAGGTAGAAAAAGCCGCCGGCCAGCATCGCCAGCGCGATGATGTTGACCGCGAGGATGCGCGGCGTGAGCGATACCTGCCCTGACCAGCGAAGCGTCAGCTCGCGATCGTCATTCCTCGGAGAATCGGTAACCCGCGCCATATAAGGTCTCTATGGCATCGAACTCGGGGTCGATCTGCCGGAACTTGCGGCGCACGCGTTTGATGTGGCTGTCGATCGTGCGGTCGTCGACATAGATGTCGTCGTGATAGGCGGCATCCATCAGCTGATTGCGGGTCTTCACGATGCCCGGTCGCTGCGCCAGCGTTTCCAGGATCAGGAATTCAGTGACGGTCAGGGTCACGCCGGCGTCGTTCCAGGTCACCCTGTGCCTGGCCGTGTCCATCGACAGCCGTCCGCGGACCAGCGTGCCGCCCGGATTCTCCTCCTCGCCCGTGGTGCCCGCCACGGCCAGCTCCGACCGGCGCAGGATCGCGCGGATCCGGGCGATCAGCAGCCGATGCGAGAAGGGCTTGGAGATATAGTCGTCGGCGCCCATCGCCAGGCCGAGCGCCTCGTCCAGCTCGTCATCCTTGGATGTCAGGAAGATCACCGGGGTGGTGCTCTTCTCGCGCAGCCGCCGGAGCAGCTCGAGCCCGTCCATGCGCGGCATCTTGATGTCGAAGATGGCGAGGTCCGGCGGATTCTCGATCAGCGCCTTCAGTGCCGTTTCTCCATCGGAATAGACCCGGGTGACGAATCCTTCGGCCTGGAGCGCGATCGATACGGAGGTGAGGATGTTGCGGTCGTCGTCGACGAGCGCGATCGAAGCCGTCATCGGCGGTGCAACCCTTGTGCTGTTGCGGGTGGACTAGTCCAAACTGACCCAGGGCTCAACTCAATGCGAAATATGGTTACCCAGTCCGATTGTCTCGACTGGACAATTGCCCGTTCCTGGCGATATGCGCGACTCGTGTCACGATAGTATTCCAGCGGTGTCGACCGCACGCCCGAAACAGGAGATCAAGGACCGTGAGCGATCGTATTCCCGATGCAGGCCTCGAAGCGCAGGGCATTGAAACACGCGCTACCCTGCACTGGAATCTGGTCACGGCCCGCCTGATCGAGGCCGCCGTCGCGCGCGGCGAGGGCAAGCTGTCCGCCGAGGGCCCGCTGGTCGTCGAGACCGGCCAGCACACCGGCCGGTCGGCCCAGGACAAGTTCATCGTCCGCGACGCCGAGACCGAGAGCACCGTCTGGTGGGGCAAGAGCAACAAGTCGATGACGCCGGAGCATTTCGCGGCGCTCAAGGCCGACTTCATTGCCGCCCTGAAGGAAAAGGAAGACCTGTTCATCCAGGATCTGTTCGGCGGATCGCAGCCGGAACACCGCGTCCGCGTGCGCATCGTCAACGAGCTTGCCTGGCACAACAGCTTCATCCGCACCATGCTGGTGCGCCCGGAAGAGAGCGAGCTGCGCGGCTTCGAGGCCGAATACACCATCATCGACCTGCCGACCTTCCGTGCCGACCCGGCGCGCCATGGCTGCCGCAGCGAGACCGTGATCGCGGTCAGCTTCACCGAGAAGCTGATCCTGATCGGCGGCACGCGCTATGCGGGTGAGATGAAGAAGTCGGTGTTCAGCCTGCTCAACTATCTGCTGCCGCCGACCGGCGTGATGCCGATGCATTGCTCGGCCAACATCGGGCCAAAGGGGGACACCGCGGTGTTCTTCGGCCTGTCCGGCACCGGCAAGACCACGCTGTCGGCCGATGCGTCGCGCACGCTGATCGGCGACGACGAGCATGGCTGGTCGGACACGGCGGTGTTCAATTTCGAGGGCGGCTGCTACGCCAAGATGATCCGCCTGTCGGCCGATGCCGAGCCGGAAATCTTCGCGACCACAAAGCGGTTCGGCACGATCCTCGAAAATGTCGTGATGGACAATGTCACGCGCCAGCTCGACCTCGACGACGCCAGCCTCGCCGAGAACAGCCGCGGCGCCTATCCGATCGACTTCATCCCCAATGCCTCGGAAGAGAATATGGGGCCGGTGCCGCGCAACATCGTGATGCTGACGGCGGACGCCTATGGTATCCTGCCGCCGATCTCGAAGCTGACGCCGGAACAGGCCATGTATCACTTCCTCTCGGGCTACACGGCGCGCGTCGCCGGCACCGAGATCGGCGTGACCGAGCCCGATGCGACCTTCTCGACCTGCTTCGGCGCGCCGTTCATGGCGCGGCACCCGTCGGTCTATGGCAATCTGCTCAAGGAGCGGATCGCCAAGGGCGGCGTGGATTGCTGGCTGGTCAATACCGGCTGGACCGGCGGCAAATACGGCATCGGCCGGCGCATGCCGATCAAGGCGACCCGCGCCCTGCTCAACGCCGCGCTGGACGGCAGCCTGAACAACGCCGAATTCCGTACCGATCCCAATTTCGGCTTCCGGGTCCCGGTCAGCGTCGCGGGCGTCGATACCGCGATCCTCGATCCGCGCGAAACCTGGCCGGACAAGGACGAATATGACGCGACGGCGGCCAGACTGGTCGACCTGTTCGTCGATAATTTCGCGCAATTCGCGGACGATGTGGACGAGGGGGTGCGCCAGGCCGCTCCCAGGACCGCAGAAGCCGCGTAACCGACCCGGTCATCGATCGGGCCAGAGAAAGCCCGATCGATGACCGACCTTCCGTACCGACCCTTTGCTGACGACGCCTCGATCCGCCGGATCGGGGAAGGATTGCTCGCGTGCACCTTGCCGCGCGCCGAATGGACTCACGAGGCGCATCTCGCGGCCACGCTCTGGCTGATCCGCGATCGCCCCGATGTGGATGTCGATGCGCGGATCGGCGAGATCATCGCGCGCTACAATGAGAGCGTTGGCGGCGTGAATGACGACACCCAAGGCTATCACGATACGATCACGCATGTGTTCGTGGCGGGCATTCGCCTGCACCTTGTCGGCCGTGATGCGAACGAACCTCTTGTCGACGCCGTCAATGCCTTGCTCGCGAGTCCGATGGGCACGCGCGACTGGCCGCTTGGCTTCTACAGCCGCAACCGGCTGTTTTCCGTGGCGGCCCGGCGCAAATTCGCGGCACCCGACCTCGCGCTGCTTCCGGTACCGTGATACACTGGCCGAACATCAAATGGCCTTAGGAACGCATCATGGGACTGCTCGACGGACTGCTGGGACAAGTGGCCCAGAATGTCGACATCAAGAACCTCGCGGCCAAGGTCGGGCTGACCCCCGAACAGGTCGAGAGCGCGGTGACCGCGCTCGGCCAGGCGCATACGGCACCCACCGATACGGTCGCGACGGCGGCCGCGTCCACCGGCCTGCCGGAGGACACGCTGCAGCAGATCATCGGCCATATCGGCGGCGAAGGCGCGTTGGGGAAGTTCGCCGGCTTGCTGGAAGGCTCGGGCATGCTCGGAAAGGTCGGCGGGATGATCGACCAGGACGGTGACGGCAATCCGATGAACGAGATTGCCGGCTTCGCCAAGGGCCTGTTCGGCAAGAGCTGAGGGTCAGGCGCGAGCCGGAAATTCCCTGTTATGGGCGATTAACAGGGAATTTCTTTTTTTTGCCCGTTTTCCGGCATGTTTGAGCAGATTTTATGTCTGTATATCAGAACCTTGCTCCAGAATTCCCTGTTATTGGATAACAGGGAATTTTGCACGGCATAACAGGGAATTTTCGGATGGATCAGGGAATGGAGGCTGCTCCAAACGGGTGAGCGCATCGATTACGTCCCTCATGCCGGGCTTGTTCCGGCATCCACCGGTCCACGAGTGCGAAAACCCCACAAGTGCGAAAACCCGTTGTACGCGGCACGGTGGACCCTTGAACACGTCCGAGGCGATGCGTGGGGTGAGGAGCCGGAACCCAGGGAGCGTCCGGACCAACGATAAGAAAGAGCAGGACCGTCGCAACGCATCCGGTCCAGCGCCTCATGCGACAATCTCCGCCGTGTTTGAATCAAGCCCAAATCGTCAGGCAGGCTCCACCAGTAGAACACTGCCCGTCGCCCCGACGATCCGGACCAGCGCGCCCGCGGCCGCGTCAGGACCACGGGCCTTCCAGGCGCCGTCGCCCACCTTCACGCGGCCTTCGCCGCCGGCGATGGCGTCGCACACTTCGGCCGTCGTCCCGATCAGGCGAGAGGTGCGGTCGTTGAGCAGTGGATCTTCGGTCGCGACTTCGCTCTGGTGGTACCAGCGCCGGCCCAGCCCGACCGCCGCGGTGGTGAACAGGGCGAACAGCACCGCCTGCACCAGCAGCGGCAATCCCGGCAGCGCGAGCAATGCAAAGCCGGTCAGCGCCGCGCCGGCCGCGAGAAAGATCATGAAGAAACCCGGCGCGATCAACTCCGCGATGGCCAGCGCCAGCGCGGCGGCGAGCCAGAGCGCGCCATGACTCCAGACGAAGCCGAGAAAGATCATTGCGGGCCTCCTTCGAACGGACCGCGCGGGCGTGCCGGCGGACGCGGTGCGGGCGGTGACGCGCGGTCGGCAAAGGCATCCCGCGCGAGCTCGCCGATGCCGCCGAGCGTGCCGATCAGCTGAGTCGCCTCGACCGGGAACAGGATCGTCTTGGCATTGGGCGAGGTAGCGAACTTGCCCACCGCCTCGACATATTTCTGCGCGATGAAATAGTTGAGCGACTGGCTGCTGCCGGCCTCGATCGCGTCGGACACCATCTTGGTCGCGGTCGCTTCGGCCTCGGCCGAGCGTTCGCGCGCCTCGGCGTCGCGGAAGGCGGCTTCCTTGCGCCCCTCGGCCTCGAGGATCTGCGCCTGTTTCAGGCCTTCGGCGCGGTTGATCTCGTTCTGCCGTGCCGCTTCGGATTCGAGGATGGTCGCACGCTTCTCGCGCTCGGCCTTCATCTGGCGAGTCATGGCGTTGACGATATCGGCGGGCGGCCGGATGTCCTTCAGCTCGACGCGGGTGATCTTCACGCCCCATGCCTCGGTCGCCTGATCGACCACCTGGAGCAGCCTCGTGTTGATCTCGTCGCGCTTCGACAGCGTTTCGTCCAGGTCCATCGAACCCATCACCGTGCGCAGATTGGTGGTCGAGAGCTGCATGATCGCGAGATAGAGATCGCTGACCTCATAGGCGGCCTTGGCAGCGTCGAGCACCTGGAAGAACACGACGCCGTCGACCGCGACCATCGCGTTGTCCTTGGTGATGATCTCCTGGCCCGGAATGTCGAGCACCTGCTCCATCATGTTCACGCGCCGGCCGACCCGGTAGAAAAAGGCCGGATAGAAGTTGAGGCCGGGCCGCGCGACGGTGGTGAAGCGGCCGAAATGTTCGATGGTGTATTGATAGCCCTGGCGGACGACCTTGATGCTGGTCATGAAATAGAAAATGACGGCGACCAGAACCAGGCCGGCGAGCGTGAGAGTCATGCTGTGAAACCCCGACAATGAGCCGCGAGAGGCACGGCCGCCATCTTCAGATTAGCAGATTGGCGGGGCCGTTATAGCGAAATGCGACACGAGTGGCGGGGCCCCTAGCGCAGCAGCGGCCCCTTGTTTACATGGACCGCCACGACTCGCTCCCCGCAGGAAACTGGCACCCCATGGACATTCGCCTCGGCCTCACCTTCGACGACGTATTGCTCGTGCCGGCGGAGTCCGACATCGTCCCGAGCCAGACCAACACGGCGACACGAGTGACGCGCGAGATCGCGCTCGACATCCCGATCCTTTCCTCGGCCATGGATACGGTGACCGAGGCCGACATGGCGATCGTCATGGCGCAGCTCGGCGGTATCGGTGTGCTTCACCGTAATCTCGAAGTCGCCGAACAGGTCGCGGCGGTGCGGGCGGTGAAGCGCTTCGAATCCGGCATGGTGGTCAACCCGATCACCATCGCGCCCGAGGCAACGCTGGCGGAAGCGCAGGCGTTGATGACGCGCAACAAGATCAGCGGCATCCCCGTGGTCGAGGCAAGCGGCAAGCTGGTCGGCATCCTGACCAACCGCGACGTTCGCTTTGCCGGCAATCCGCGCCAGCCGGTCGCCGAGCTGATGACTCACGAGAATCTCGCGACCGTCGCACCGGGTGTGAGCCAGGAGGAAGCGCGCCGCCTGCTGCATCAGCGCCGCATCGAGAAGCTTCTCGTCGTCGACGAGGCTTACCGCTGCATTGGCCTGATCACGGTGAAGGATATCGAGAAGGCGGTGACCTATCCCAACGCGACCAAGGACGCGACCGGGCGGCTGCGCGTGGCCGCGGCGACGACGGTCGGGGACAAGGGCTTCGAGCGGACCGAAGCGCTGGTCGACGCGGAGCTGGATCTCGTCGTCATCGACACCGCGCATGGCCATAATCGCGACGTAGCGCGCGCGGTCGAGCGGGTGAAGCGGCTGAGCAATTCAGTGCAGGTCATCGCCGGCAACGTCGCCACCGCCGAGGCGACACGCGCCCTGATCGATGCGGGTGCCGACGGCATCAAGGTCGGCATCGGCCCGGGCTCGATCTGCACCACGCGCGTCGTCGCCGGCGTCGGCGTGCCGCAGCTCACAGCAGTGATGGATTGCGCCGAGATCGGGCTAAAGGCCGGCGTGCCGGTGATCGCCGATGGCGGCCTGCGTACCTCGGGCGATCTCGCCAAGGCGCTCGCGGCGGGCGCATCGGCCTGCATGATCGGCTCGCTGCTGGCCGGCACGGAAGAAGCCCCTGGCGAAAGCTTCCTGTACCAGGGACGCGCCTATAAATCCTACCGCGGCATGGGCTCGGTTGGCGCGATGGGTCGCGGTTCGGCGGATCGTTACTTCCAGGGCGACATCAAGGACCAGCTCAAGCTGGTGCCCGAGGGGATCGAGGGCCAGGTGGCGTTCAAAGGCCCCGCACGCGACGTGATCCATCAACTGGTTGGCGGCATCCGCGCCGCCATGGGCTATACGGGATCGGCGACGATCGAGGACCTGCAGCGGCGCGCGCGGTTCGTACAGATCACCGGCGCGGGCCTGCGCGAGAGCCATGTCCATGACGTGACGATCACGCGCGAGGCGCCGAATTATCCGACGCGGTAATCGCGCGGATCACCCGACCCTGGTCAGCCCCTCGCTATACGCCTTGCCCTTGTCGACATAATGCTGGGCGGACGCCTTGAGCATCGCCGCGGCATCCTCGTCCAGGGTGCGGATCGCCTTGGCCGGGCTACCGACGATCAGGCTGTTCGGCTCGAACACCTTACCCTCCGTCACGAGGGCGTTCGCGCCGACGATGCAGCCGTCGCCGATCACGGCGTTGTTGAGAATGATCGCGCCCATGCCGATCAGCACATTGTTGCCGATGGTGCAGCCATGGAGGATGGCATGGTGGCCGATGGTGCAGTCGGCACCGACCGTCAGCGGCGCGCCTGGGTCGGAATGGCACATCGCGCTTTCCTGGATGTTGCTGCGCGTGCCGATGACGATTGGGGTGTTGTCCGCGCGGATGACAGCGCCGAACCAGACGCTCGATTCATCGGCCAGATGCGTGTCGCCGATCACATCCGCGCTGGGCGCGACCCATACGTCGGTTCCGACCACGGGCTGTTTTCCGTCGATGGCGTAAAGCGGCATTGGCATCCTCCTCGTTTCGCGTCGCATAGCGTGCGGCGAGCGCGAGGGGGAGAGAATATGGCCCACCCCGTCGACCTACCGACAATCGCGATTGCAATCATGTCCTCGCCGTATATCCTATAGGATGTGAGGCGCGCAGGCGTCCACCCAGGAGGGGATTGCCATGAAAATCGCGTTGCTGCGCTCGTGCTGCGCTCTTGCCATGCTGTCCGGCGTGGCGGTGTCGGGATCGACCCCGGCCGTATCGCAGCAGGGAGCAGTGGCGCCCTGGACCGCGGAGCAGGACCATCAGAACATGATGGATCAGCTCGGCATCAAGACCCTGCGCCCCGGCCATAGCGGCCAGCCCGATGGGCCGAACCCGGCCAATTACGATCCCGCTCGGGCGAACCCTTTTCCCGACTGGCCCGAGATCCTCATGCTGAACAACGGCAGGAAGGTTACCACCGCGGATGGTTGGTGGAAGCAGCGCCGGCCCGAGATCGTCGAGGCGTTCGAGCGCGAGGTGGTCGGTCGGATCCCGGCCAATGTGCCGAGAGTCAGCTGGTCGGTCGCGAGCACCGACAATGAGTATATCAGCGGCAAGCGCATCGTCGCGAAGCAGCTGATCGGGCGGGTCGACAACAGTGCGTATCCGGCGATCGAGGTCGGCATCCGGATGACCCTGGTGCTGCCGGCCGAGACGACGAAACCGGTGCCGGTGCTGATCATGTTCGGCGCGGCGCGCTATCCGGCGCCGAGCCAGCCGACCGCCGACGAAGCGGCGAAGATCGACGCGGCGATGAAGGCCGATCTCGTCGCGCGCGACCCCTCACTGGCCGCGGCGTTCCAGGCGCATCCCGGGTTCGTCTTCGTCAGTCCGCCTAGCTTCTTTCCGGCGCCGCCGAGCGACGGTCGCATCTCCGACCTGATCGCCGCCGGCTGGGGCGTCGCGCTGGTCGATACGGGGAGCATCCAGGCGGACAATGGCGCGGGGCTGCGCAGCGGCATTATCGGACTGACCAACAAGGGCCAGCCGCGCAAGCCGGACGATTGGGGGGCGCTCAGGGCCTGGGGCTGGGGCGCGAGCCGGGCGCTGGATTATCTCGAGACGGTGCCCGCCGTGGACGCGAAGCGAGTCGGGATCGAAGGCGTGTCGCGTTACGGCAAGGCTGCGCTGATCACCATGGCGTTCGACCAGCGGTTCGCGATGGTATTGGTCGGATCGTCGGGCGAGGGCGGGGCCAAACCGCACCGCCGCAATTTCGGCGAGGCAGTCGAGAACCTCACGGGCACTGGCGGCTATCACTGGATGGCCGGCAACTTCCTGAAATATGGGGCGTCGGACGCGACATTCGGGGCGAAGACGCCGGGCGACATCCCGGTCGATGCGCATCAGCTGATCGCGCTGTGCGCACCGCGGCCGACCTTCATCAGCTATGGCGTGCCCGAGAAGGGCGACGCCAACTGGCTCGACCAGCAGGGCAGCTATATGGCGACCGTCGCGGCGGGGCAGGCATGGACCCTGCTCGGCGCGAAGGACCTCGGCGTCGGCAACGATTATCGTACCGCGCAGAAGCCGCCGGTGCTGACCGACATGCTCGATGGGCAACTCGCCTGGCGCCAGCATGACGGCGGGCATACCGATGCGCCGAACATGAAATATTTCATTGCCTGGGCCGACCGGCAGATCGGGTGGAAGGCGCCATAGGCAGCCACCCAGGTCCGTTCGGGCTGAGCTTGTCGAAGCCCTGCTCTTTCTCTTGCCGGACGAAAGAAAGAACAGTCCTTCGACAAGCTCAGGACGAACGTGGTTGGGTCATCGTGTTCGCATTGCCTTGTCGATCGCGGCCTGGGCGAGTGGGGCCATCGCGGCAAAGGCCTCGGCATTGGGATGCACGCCGTCATGCGCGTAACCCGGCTTCATCCCGCCCTCCGGCGTGGCGATAGCGGGCCAGTAGTCGACATAGACCACGTGCTTTCGCGCGGCATAGTCCTTTAGCCAGGCATTCAGCGCCCTGATTTTCGGCGCGGGCTCGAGGCCCGGGCGCCAGGGAAATTCGATCGCGGGCGGGATCGAGGCGAGCACGACCTTGATACCATTGGCATGCGCGATCTCGACCAAGCCGGCGACATAGCCTTCGGTTTCCTCGGGCGTGGTCGGGCCGGTATTCTGCGCGACGTCGTTGGTGCCGGCCATGATGTGCACGACCGCCGGCTTGAGCGCGACCACGTCGCTGCGGAAACGGACGAGCATTTGCGGCGTGGTCTGGCCGGAGATGCCGCGGCCGACGAAATGGGCATTGCCCTTGATGAAGGGCTGCTCGGCCCAGCCCTGGGTGATCGAATCGCCCATGAACACGACGCGTTTCGGATCGGCAGCGGCAAGCAGCGGCTGGTTCGCCTCGCGATAGCGGTTGATGAACGCCCAGTCGCCATTCTCGCCCTGGCCGACCGGCGGCTTGGCGGCAGGGGCCGGCGTGGTTTGCGCCGAGAGTTGCGCCCAGGTCAGCGCGACCGCGCCGATCAGGCTGACAGTGACGAGGGCCCGCATGCATCTCTCCCGTTTGTTGGTTGCCGAAACCTATCGGGATCGGCGGGCGGATGCACGCGCGAAGCGACGTCAGGCGAGCGCGGCGGTCTCCGGGCGGATCATCGAGCGCAGCATGATCCGGCAGGAGCGCACCGCAACCCGCAGCGCCGCGACGAGATCGGGGCGAAGCTGATCGGTCGGCGGTGCCACGTCATCGCCCTCGAGCAGATCGAGCAGCCGGTGCTCGTCGTGCGTGATCGCGCTGTCCGACGGCGCGCCGGCATCGAAGCGACGGCGCGACGCTGCCTCGAACAGAGTCAGCAGGCCATCCAGCACCGGGGCGAGCAGGCCGTAACCCCGCGTTTCGAGCGGCGCGTACAGGGCAGGCTGGATCGAATTACCCGTGTCGCGCGCGACGCGCCAGCTCCGCACTGCCTCAAGAATCGCCGCTGTCATGGATGGGGCAGGCACAGCTATAACGGGACTCATCGTACATCCTTCCTGAGACCCCTTTACGCGTTGCCGCTTTTTGCGACTTGTTCGCAGGCGGTACGCCGATCCGGTTACACCGGCAAGACAGCAGCGCGGCTTTCCAACCGGTTTCGGAGGCATTTCGCCCATTTTCGGTCGCCACGCGGCCGACATTTTTCCTTCCGCTGTAACGTTGGATTTTCAAGACAAATAAGCGTTGAATTTACAAGGAGTTATGGTCGATTTTCCCTGTTACGGCATGACAGCGGAAAACAGGCTGCGAAAAAGCATCAATCGGGGCCGAAACAGGGGCTGTTTTTCCGCTGCGGCGAACGAAAAATTTCCAACCTGTCGAGCATGAGGAAAAGCCGCCAGGATGCGAGTCACCCCCGGGATGTCCGGAAGGCTGCACCAAAATCTCGCTCCGTTGAATCGCTGCGTCCCGGTCGTCAGCGGGCAAGCCCCTTCGGCAGCGCGAACGCCGTCAGCGCGTCGCTGGTGCGCGGGCTGTTGTGATAGCTGCCGCCGGTCGAGACCACCGCGACATATTGCCGGCCGTCAGTGCCGCGATAGGAGATTGGCGTCGCATGGGCCGAGGCCTCGAGCTTGTGAGTCCAGACTTCCTTTCCCGTCGCGATCTCGAAAGCACGGAAGCGGGAATCGTCGGTCGAGCCGATGAACAGCAGGCCGCCTGCGGTGGTGATCGCGCCGCCGGTACCGTGGCGGCCGGTGTCGCGCTTGCCCTCGGGCAAGCTGTCGGTGACGCCCAGCGTGCTCTGCCAGACGATCTTGCCGGTCCTGCTGTCGACCGCGCTGAGCTGGCCCCAGGGCGGGCGCTGGCACATCAGGCCGGTGCCGGGTTGCTGGAAACGACCGCCGACCCCGCCGGGCATCCAGGCGACCGGGCCGTCGGTCTTCACCATGGTGGTGACCTGGCCGAAATTGTTGGTGTTGACGAGGATATAGCCCGTCTTCGGATCGAAGGTCGCGCCGCCCCAGTTGGAGCCGCCCTCGGTGCCCGGGAAGACGATCAGCGGACGATCGGGCAGCATGGGCTGATACTGCACGCCCTCTGCCATGTTGTTGCTCCTGATCCAGTTCTCGCACCAGCTCTTCAGCTCGGGCGTGACATCGGCGATGTCCTTCTCGATCGAGAAAGTGGTGCGGGCGAGCGGCGGGGTGACCGGGAAGGGTTGGGTAGGGGCGGCGCGCTCGCCCGGCACGGTGCTGGCCGGAACCGGGCGTTCCTCGACCGGATGGATCGGCTTGCCGGTGACCCGGTTCAGCATGAACAGCAGCGCGTTCTTCGCCACGACCGCGACGGCGGGCACGGTCTTGCCGCCGACCTTCGCGTCGAACAACAGTGGCGCGGATTCGAGATCGATGTCCCAGATGTCGTGATGCACGACCTGGAAGTGCCAGAGATATTTGCCGGTGGCCGCATCGGCCGCGACCAGCGACGTGCCGAACAGATTGTCGCCGTGGCGGTCGCCGCCATAACGATCATGCGTGGGTGCGCCGATCGGCAGGTAGACGATGCCACGCTTCGCATCGAGGCTCATGAAGCCCCAGACATTGACGCCGGAGCGCTTCTCCGTGCTGCCCGGCGCCCAGCTGTCGTAGCCGAGCTCGCCCTTGCGGGGCACGGTGTGGAAGGTCCAGACGAGCTTGCCGGTGCGCGCATCCCAGGCACGGACGTCGCCGCGGGCGCCGAGCGCCGGGTTCTCCTGCACCGAGGAGCCGGTGATGATCAGGTTCCTGAAGACGATCGGCGGGGTCGTCATGCCATATTGCGCGGCGGGCGACCCGTTCATGATCTCGTCGGTCTTCAGATTGACGACGCCCTTCTCGCCGAAGCCGGGCGCATAGGTGCCGGTGGCGGCGTCGAGGCCGATCAGCCGGCCGTCGCGCGTGCCGAAGAAGATGCGCGGGCCGGTCCTGCCGTCGCCGGCCCAATATTCGACGCCGCGCAACGAGGGCTGGCCGGGGCCGGGAATCTCGCGGACCCAGATTTCCTTGCCCGTGGTCGCATCGAGCGCGGCGACGCGGGAATAGGGGGTGGAGATGTACATGCGGTTGCCGACGACCAGCGGCGTCATCTCCGAACCGGCGAATTGCGAGGCGCGCTGGGCGCCGGCCCCTTCGGCGGCGCGGCGGGCAGCTTCGCCCATATCGGTTGCCGCCTCGGTATTGGCCGGCTTCATCCGATAGACCCAGGCGATCTGCAGGTCGTTCACATTGGCGGGCGTGATCTGGGCGAGCGGCGAGTGGCGCATCGCGCCCTTGTCGTGCCCATAGGTGGGCCAGTCGGTGCCGTCCTGCGCCAGGGCCGTGGTGGAAAGCAGGGCAAGGCCCAGGAACCCGATTTTCAGCATCTATCCACCTTGTTGCACCGTGCCGGCGCGGGGGCCTTCAATAGCATGGGGCCGAAGCCCCTACAGTGTGGTTCCGTGGACCTTCCCTCACTCCGCGAGCGCCGGAGAGCAAAAAAAGCCCGCCTTCCCGGATCGGGAAGGCGGGCCATGAGGGGGGTCGCTTAGAACTTCACTTTCAGCGCGACCGTGACGGTGCGGCCGAACGGGTTGTGGATCAGGCTGTAATAGCCGGCACCGGTATTGTAGAAGGGCGGGTCCTGATCGAAGATGTTGAGGCCGGAGACCGAGAGGCGCGAGCCGTTCAGGAAACCGCCCTTGAATTCATAGGCCATGTTCAAGTCGAACGTGGTCTGTGCCTTCACCTTGTCGCCGCCGCCGTTCGGGTTGCCATTGGCGTCCCGCGTGAGCGGGGCGACCGTGCTCGACGACCAGTTGCGGAAGCCGCCGGTATAGTTGGCGAACAGGCGCGCCGAGAAGGCACCGCCAGCCCAGCCGAGATACGCACGCGCCTTGCGCTTCAGCGACGGGAAGGTGCCGTTGTTGCCTGCGGTGTTGAGCACGCTGTACTTCGGGCCGGAGCCGAAGGACTGATCGAACTTGGTGAACTCCGTGCCCGAAAGACCGATGCTGAACGTGCCGGCGCTGTCGGTGCGGTAGTCATAGTCGATCTGGTAATCGATGCCCGAGATGTCCAGGTTCAGCCAGTTCGTGTTGAGCGTGTGGAAGATGTAGCTGGTGCACGCCGCGGTCACGTTGGTCTGCGGAATGCCCTGCGTCACCGCCGCGATCTGCGCCGGGGTGGCGCAGCTCGGGTAGAAGGTCAGCAGATATTGCGCCGACGCCGTGTTGATCACGTTGGCGAGCTGCGGACCGGTCACGCCACCGGTGAACTCGGTGTTCCAATAGGTGAAGGCGGCATGGAGACCGGGGACGAGCGAGGGCTCGACATCGAAGCCGAGCGACCAGCCGCTGCCTTCCTGCGGACCGGCATTGGGGTCGCCGGTGGTGTTCTGGATGCCCTGCAGCGTGCTGATGTTGCACAATGCCTGGCCGGCGCAGCCGGGCAGGATCTTGACGACGTCGGGATAGGCGGCGGTCGGCACCGAGATGTTGTTGGTCTGGGTGTTCCAGCCGGCAGTGCCGAAGGCGCCGAACTTGTCGCCGATGATCGTCAGCGGCGGCGCCACGAACGAGGTCGACCAGTTGCCGCGGAAGCGCAGGCCCTGGATCGGCTCGAGGTTGAAGCCGATCTTCGGGTTCGTCGTTTCGCCGAAATCGTCATAATGATCGTAGCGGCCGGCGAGCGAAATATCGAAGCGGCGGATGAACGTATCCATCTCCGGCGAAACGATCGGCACGTTCAACTCGACGAAACCCGAATAGACGGTGCGATCGAACGGGAAGAACAGCTGCTGCGAGCCGAGCGAGGCCGGGCCGCTGTTGTTGGCGCGCGTCACCAGCTGGCTGAGCTGAGTCTTGAGCAGCTCGGCGCCGAACGCGACTTTGACGGGGCCGGCCGGCAGATCGAACAGCGAGCCGCTCGCGCTGGCGCGAATCTGCTGATAGCCGCTGGTGGCGCGCAGCCGGTTGGCGTTGTCGAGCAGCCGCGCGATCGTCGCCGCCGACGTGCGGTTGGTCGGGCCGGCCGGGTTCCAGACGTCGAGCGCATTGTCCGCCGTCAGCGGCAATTGCGTGACGATGGTGGTGGTGCCGGGGATCGAGATCTGGGTTAGCGAGCCAGCGCCATTGGTGGTGCCGTTCAGCGCCAGGTTGGCGACGCTGCTGTTGATCGCGCCAGTGGTGTAGGTCGTGCTCTCGTCGCGGCCGACACTGGCGAGGAAGTCCGCATGCCAGTCGTCAGTGATCTCGTAGGCCGCCGTGAAGTTGGCATACATCGAGTCGGAATCGGAGCGGCCATGGGCCGGGCCGACCAGATCGGTCGCATCCCAGGTGACGGTCTGCTTGTCGGCCGCGGCGCCGGTAACGCCGGTCGGGTTGACATAGAAGGGGTTCGCCTGCGCGCCAGTGCGGAAGACGGTGGCCTGGACAGTGCCGGCGCCCTGCAGCGTATCGTTGCGGCGGCGGGCATAGAGCAGGTCGAGGCCGATCGTCAGCTTGTCGGTAACATCGAAGCTGACCTTGCCCATCACGCTCTGGCGCTCTTCCTTGCCGACAAGGTCAGTCACGCCCCAGCTCGTGCAGGGGTAGCTGGCCGCGGCATTCGGCTGCGCCGTGCCCGTATAGGGCCCGTAATAGATGCCGCCCGCGCCGTTGGGCTGGACGCCGGCCGGCGAGCAGCTGCGCGTGAGGAAGCTGGTGCCACCCTGCGGGATATGATTCGGATTGGTGAAGTCGCGGTCGGCGTTCCGCAGATTGTCCTGATAGCTGTACTGCGCGCCGATCACGGCCCAGCCGCGATCCCAGGTCTGGCCGGCGAGCAGGCCCGCCTGATAGCCGGTCGTGCCATTGCGCAGGGTGACCGAACCTTCGGCCTGGACGCCGTCGAAGCGCTTGCGGGTGATGAAGTTGATGACGCCGGCGACAGCGTCCGACCCATAGACCGAAGACGCGCCCTCGGCGAGGACCTCGACGCGCTCCAGCATGATGTTGGGCACGATGTTGGGATCGAGGAACGTATGGTTGGTGCCGCCCGTCGGGCCGCGATGGCCGTCGATCAGCACCAGGGTGGAGTTGCTGGCGCTGGCGCCGAGCTGGTGGATGCTGGGCTGATAGAAAGCCGAGGTGTTGCCCTGGCCGGTGATGCCGCTGAGCGACGGGACCGAGGCGAGCGCGCCGGTGACGGTCTGTGCACCGGTGTCATGCAGCGCTTCCGCGCCGACCGCGACGAGGTTCGACCCGATCGGCGCGACGCCGCGGATGCTGGTACCCGTGACGACGATGTCCTGCTGGGGTTCTGCGGCGCTCTCGTCATCGGCGGCGGGGAGCGGTGCCGCCGGCGTCACCTGGGTCGCCTCCGCGCCCGGCGCCGTCTGCGCCCAGGCCGGCATGGCCGCGATGCACAGGGCAGTGCCCAGCGCCATCTTCGATCCACCACGGGCGAGATTCATCAATACCTTCGACAACGTGCATCCCCTACCTGGATTTGACCGGATTCGGCCTGTTCGCGAATCTTGTATACATCCCGAAAGTGAGGCGTCAACACACGTGTTCGAGCTTTCGGAACGGGATGAAATAGTGTGGTTTTAGGGCCACAAGGTGCGGTCAAATCCCCGGATTTGTCGCCATTTGTGGTGCTATATCCTATTGTTTATCAAAAACATATCATGCCACCCGGGCTAGCTGCGAGCGCTAACCGTTACCGCTCTCATTTTCAGGTGCGGTACGAAAAATCAGGTTCCGGAATCCGCTAAACGGGCCTTCGGACAACAACATTGACATCAAAAACCGGGTGCCTCATCAAAACATGTATACCGGATGGAGAGGCCGCCGGTGAGCGTTTCGCGTCGCCCTGAGGGACTCCTTCTCACGGCGTGTTTCACCCGTCACAAGAGGCAGCGATGTCCAGAAAATATCTTCCGCTCGTTCCGGTCATGATCGCCGCGCTTGCCGTTCCCGCCGGAGCGCAGGCGCAACAGGCGGCGCCCGTTGCAGCCGCAGCGGAGGCGGCGAACGACTGGACGACCTGGGGGTATGACCAGGAGCGGAGCGCGTGGAACCGGGGCGAAAAGACCCTCGACAAGAAGAATGTGGCGAAGCTGAAGCTGCAATGGAGCACCAAGCTTTCGACACCGGTTACCGACGTGGTGTTGTCGACGCTGACGTCGCCGATCATCGCCGCCAGCGTCGAGACGCCGCAGGGCGCCAAGAACGTCATCTACCTGCTCGGCGCCGACGACACGCTGTTCGCGCTCGATGCCGATAGCGGCGCGGCACTGTGGCAGAAGAGTTTCCCGAACCCGATCACGGCGAAGAAGAACGCCACCTGGCTCTGCCCGAACACGGCGAACGCGACCCCGGTGGTCGACAAGGCCCGTGGCCTGATCTTCTTCATTTCGAGCGACGGCAAGCTGCGCGCGCTGAGCCTGGGCGACGGCGCCGAGAAGATGGCGCCGATCGAGATGGTGGCGCCTTTCACGCGCGCCTGGAGCCTGAACCTGATCGACGACATCGTCTACACCACCAGCGGCCGCGCCTGTGGCGAAGTGCAGGATCCGCGGTCAGCCATGGCATCGGCGGTCGCGCCGATCGTGCGGCGGAACGCGGCGGCGGCGGCGGCTCCGGCCGGGCCTCCGGTCATGACCGATCCGTCCGCCGTCACCGCGGTCGATGTGCGCGACCTGGCCAGGCCGGAGCTCACCCGCTTTTACACCAGCGGCGGTCGGCCGGCTGGTCCCTGGGGCCGTGGCGGGCTCGCGCGCGGGCCGGGCAACACGGTGATCTTCCAGACCTCGGACGGGCTGTACGATCCGCCGGCGGGAAGCTGGGGCGACACGATCATGAAGCTGACGCCCAAGGCGACGCGCGTGGCGGATTCGTTCACGCCGGAGAATTTCAAATATATCTTCGCGCACGATCTGGCGGGTTCGGCCAGCCCGGTGGTGTTTCCGTTCGGCGGCAAGACCCTGGTCGCGACCGCGCAGAAGGAAGGCATTCTCTATCTGCTCGACGCCAACGACATGGGCGGCGGGCAGGCGAAGAACCACCAGCAGTTCGTCTACAAGTCGCCGCAGCTCGGCAACGACGCGGCGGCCGGCACCGACCCCAGCCAGGGCGTCTGGGGTGCGGTCACGACCTATGAGAATCCCGAGGGCAAGCGCTTCCTCTATCTGCCGATGTGGGGCCCGCGTTCCAAGTTCGCGCCGGCGTTCAGGAGCGATGCCGGGGAATCGCCCAATGGCAGCATCATGGCGTTCCAGGTGGTGAACGACGGCGACAAGATCTCGCTGAGCCCGGAATGGATCTCCGGCAACATGATCATGCCTGATCCGCCCGTCGTGGCGAACGGCGTGGTCTATGCGACCCAGACCGGCGGCCAGGCGATGCAGAACCCGACGCTGCCGGACGGATCGCGCCTGAACAGCGCGACCGCGGCATCGGCGAAATACCGATCGACGCCGGTCGGCAACATGATCCTTTATGCGTTCGATGCCGAAAGCGGAAAGCAGCTCTATTCGAGCAAGGACGCGATCAAGGACTGGACCCATTTCAGCCAGCCGGTCGTGGCGCTGGGCAAGGTGTATCTCGTGTCGCACGATGCGCGGGTCTACGCGTTTGGCGTTCGCAAATAGCGGAAACGGATAGGGGCGGGGCCGCGCGAGCGGACCCGCCCCTTTTGATCTCAGGTAACGGGGGTCGCCGGTGCCGCAGCCTTGGGGGCAGCGGGAGAATCGGCGAAGTTCTTCGTGAGATAGTCGATGACGGCGTCCTGCTCTTCGGGCTTCAGCTCGGCGCCGCGATCGACCATCAGCTGGACCGTGGCGGCCCAGTCGTCAGCGCTCTTGCGCTGCGAGAAGATCGTCGCGGTGGTGTGGCACCCGCTGCAATTCTTGTTGATGAGGTCCAGGCCCGGGCCAGGCGGGGGAACCTGGGCATCCGGCATCGCGACCGGTGGCTGGGCCGACAGGCCGTGGCCCGCCAGGAGCCCAAGGGTCAGAAGGGCAGCACCTGCTGCAAAACCACGCTTGATCCGCATTGTCATGAACTCCAGTGAGGGACAGCTTCCCGGGGCTTGTCGCCGCGCCTTGCCTCCTATTCATGTATGCAAGGTTGCACAACGCTGAACGGACAAGAGGTGTATCGCACAAGGATGGAACGACGATTGGCGGTTTTTTGCAAGGTCGTACGGGACATTGGAGAGAATGTCGTCGCGTTTCAGCAATCATGAACACGGCGTCATTGTTGTATACAAGGATTGTGATGTGCATGGTGCGCTAGTAGGATGAGCAAACCGTGCCGGCGATGCGACCGGAGGCTCGAGGGGAGTACGCCTGTGACGACTATCCGACATGGCAACATGGCGCGCGCGCTGGCGGCGATGTTGCTGCTTGCCGCGACAGCGTCAGTGTCGGCGGTTGCCGCGCCGGCCAAGCCGCTCCGTGTCGTATCGATCGACATGGAGGGCGGGGGCGGCACGCTGTTCGTTACCCCGCAGGGTCAGTCGGTTCTGCTCGATACCGGTTGGCCGGCCGGGAATCGCGGCACGCCGGTGGATCAATCGAGCGCGACCCGGATCGCCGCGGCGGCGAAGATGCTGGGGATAAGTCGGATCGATTATCTGATCATCACCCATTACCATCTCGACCATGTCGGTGGCGTGCAGGACCTGCTCGCGGCGATGCCGGTCGGCGAGATCATCGACCATGGCCCCAACCGTGAACTGGCGCCGGCCGGCACGGTGCCGGGGCCGACGGCGACGGCGTCGCTCTACGCGCGCTACGAGGCGCTGCTGGGTGGGCGCAAACACCGCAGCGTGAAGGCGGGCGACAGGATCACGGTCGGGCCGCTCACGCTCGATATCGTCTCGGCGGATCGCGGTCTGGTGCCGGGCGCGCTGAAGGGAGCGGGCGGGCCGACGCCGGGTTGCGATGCACCGAGGCTGCCCGACATGGGCAATGGCGGCGAGGAGAATCCCCGCTCGATCGGCGTCGTCGCCAGCTATGGCAAGGCGCGGATCGTGAGCCTGGCCGACCTTACCGCCGATGTGGAGATCGGGCTGGTCTGCCCGGTCAACCGGCTAGGCCGCGCCGACCTGCTGGTCGTGTCGCATCACGGATCGCAGTTGAGCACCACGCCGCCACTGTTGGCGGCGCTTCAGCCGCGTGTCGCGCTGATGGCCAATGGCGCGACCAAGGGCGGCGATGCGCGCGTGTTCCAGACGATCGCGGCGGCGCCGTCACACCCGGTGGTGTGGCAGCTTCACTATGCGACCAAGAGCCCCGAAGTGAACCAGCCGGCCGACTTCATCGCGAACCCTGAGGGGGCGGAGGACGGCGGCTATTCGCTCGACGTGTCGATCTGGCCCGATCGTCGCATGCGGGTGATCAATCAGCGAACCGGGGAAGGCGAGAATTACCCAGCACCGCGGTGATCGACCTGCCCGGTAACGTCAGATTTTCTCGATTGAGATCGAGGTCAGATCGGCGAGGAGCGCAAGCCCGGGCTTCGCCTGCGACTTCTCGATCGTCGACTCTGCTTTCGAACCGCCAAGGGCAAGTGCTGGCGTCCACATGTAGATCTCGTCCTCGGCAAGGTCGCCGGCTTCCTTGTGAGCCCGGGCGGTATCGGGGACGAGCCCCAGATCATCCAGGAACGGCTTGTTGAGAAACCTGCCGAGAAACCAGTCGATATCGTCCGTGGCGAAGGTCGTCTCCGCCTCTGGCGCGTCCGCGAACCAGCAATATTGCCCGTCCCACAGAAAAAAATGACCAAAGGACGATCGCATGAAGACTTCGGCCTTTTTCGATGGCCGCCACGGCCCGACCGGCCCGTTCCACTCGTCCGGATCGCATGTCCACAGCAGTTGCGTCGAATAGGACGCGAACCCATCGCGCCGCAAAAGCTTCAACAGCGTTTCCGGAAGGCGCCTTCCGAGCCGTTTCTCGTCAGCCGCGGCAAAACCAGTCACGCTGGTCGGCTTGCCGAACTGCTTGTCGAATTTTGCGATGGGGTCGAACGGTGCGGGCACGGCAATTCTCCTCAGAGCTTTAGCGAAACGCCCATCTTGACGAAATGATACCATTCTTCGTCGACCGGCCGGCCCGGACCGGTGCCGCCGAGCCATGCCTTGGTGTCTGCCTCCAGCTTGTCGGCCAAGCCCTGGCCCCAGTTGGAGCCGATGCTGGAATTGACTGCGGTGAGGCCCATGCCGGTCAGGTCGTCATGTTCGCCGCCGCCGACCTGGTCTGGCGAATGGAGCGCTCGCTGTCCCCTCATCCAGGTGGCGGCACGATTGGCCGCGGCAACAGCGCCGAACCCGTTATTGCGCTGGTCGTCGGTTCCGGCCGCAAAGATCGCCTTGATGCCATTCTTCTCGTGATCGCCGAGCTTCGGATTGGTGGTCGGGCTCTTGGCGGGCTTGGTGAGGCGCGCTTCGATCGCGACCTGGATGACCTCGCGCTCCTTCCGCTGCGCACCGGCCGACCGCGGATCGCGACCGCGCTTCGCAAAGCGCGCCCGGTTCGACATCCATTGCCGGATCGTCATGCCCTTGATGGCACTCTCCTGCATGAGCAATTGCCGGTCATATTCCTTCTTGTGGTCGGTCGGGTTGAGCTTGTCGCCCATCTTGAACTTCACGGAAATCGGAGGATCGACCTTTTCGGGGACTGTCTCCTTCATGTTGGCGAGAATCTTGCCGAGCTTGTCGGCGATCTTCTTCTCCAGCTTGGTGATCTCGGCATCGAGGTCGGTCTTCTTGGCGACGGGCAAAGTCGAAGAGGGCGCGGCCTTGGCGGCCTTTTGCTCGATGACACCGACATCGGGCGTGATGTCAGCAATCCATTTCAGCGTGTCGCTTTTTTTCTTCTTCGCCTTGATGTTTTTCGCACGCTTGCCGAAATCGATCAGGTGCTGGGACAGCGGCTTGGTGACGCTGGCCATCATCAGGCGGGGCGAACCACCCGAAACATCGACCCACATGCTGTGGCTTTCGTCCCCGCCGCTGAAGCTTTCGCGTGATCCGACCTCGCCGTCGGCCGGCTTGGTAAAGGCAGCGACGGCCTTCTTTGCGCCGCCGGCGATAAGCTTGCCGAGCTTCTTCGCCTGCGCGATGATCCAGCCCGCGACACGGTCGAACGCCTTGAAGATCGGCGCGCGCACCTTCTCGATCAGATTGTTGACCACCGTGGCGACCTTGCCGAACCCGGCGAACCGGGCGAGGAAACTGACGACCAGCGTCAGCAGTCCCGCCATGGTCTTCTCGACGCGGTTGGCGGCGGGACCGATATTGCCCGCGGCGATGGTCGCGATCGAATCGATGAAGCTGGCGGCGACCTGACCGATCTGCTGCAGCCGCTCGATGAAGAACATGACGGTGTTGTAGATCGAGATGATCGCCTGGATCAGCGCGCCCGCCGGGCTCAGCATCATCGCCAGCTTGGTGATCGCCACCTCGACGATCTTGCCTTTCACGAACGCCATGACCTGGTCGATGACCATGTCCTTGAGGTTGGTAAGCGTCTCGACGAGCTGTTGCCACGCCGCGGCCGGACCCTCCTTCACCAGAGTCTTGACCAGAGCGAAGCCTTCTTCGAGCCCCTTGACGACGGTCTCGCTGCTCAGCGCCACCAGTCTCGGCCGGAGATGCCCCCAGGTGAGACCGAGCACCGACAGCGCGAATTTCAGGAGTTCGCCGGCCGAGAAACCTTGCGGGATATAGACCCCGGCACCGCCCATCGCGCCGGTGAGCCAGCCGATCAGCGACGCCTTGAGATGGGTAAGGAAATTGCCGGCGAACTGGTTGAGGCCGAGCTTGCCGGCACGGACCAGCGTCTGGACGAAGCCGACCGGGTTCTTGAGGATCTTGTTGAAGGCAGCGCCTGCCTTGGCGATGTAGGGCATTGCGCCCGGTGCCACGACCTCGACGATGATCTTGAGCAGATCGATGACGGTGCCCAGCGCCCATGAGCCGAAATCGCCGATGAAGTTGCCGAAGACCTTGGCGAGCTTGATGAAGGCGCTGGGCAGCACCACGAAATCCATGATCTCGAGGCCCTTGAGCGCGGCGATGAAGCGGCTGGGGATGCTGGAGACCAGCGCCTTGATGCCGCCCATCGCGCCCTTGAACCACGCCCAGGCGCGCGGGATCGCCTTGGCACGTTGGATGTTCGCCCAAAGCTCCTCCTGACCGACCAGAGTGAGCAGGCCGCCGATCACTGCCTCCGCGGTAGGCTGGACCGCTTCGCCCGTTACCGGATCGAAGCCGATCACCACCTTGAGCAGGGGATAGCCGGCCGATCCTTCCGCGAGGGCCGCCAGCGGGCGCAGCACGGCTTCGCGGACCATGCGCAGGATCTCGCTGAACAGCGACTTGGCGAAGGAGATGATCTTGCTGATCGGGTCAGTGAAGATCGACTTGGCGCGCTCCCACACTGCGCCGAGGTTGAAGATGTCTTTCCAGCTGAGGGATTCGAGGAATTTGTCGATCGCGGCCTTGATCGAGGCGCCGCTGATGCCGAGCGACTTGAGCTGCCCTTCGATCCAGCCGCCGACCTTGTCGAAGATGCCGTAGCTGTCGAGCACGCGGGTGATGACGTTGCCGCCGGGCAGGAACTCGACGATCGCGCGCAGGATGTTGGCGGCGCTCGCCTCGACCGCGCTCATGTTGATCGGGTTCACGCCGATCAGGATGGTGAACATGCGGAAGCCGGGGATGGCATTGGCGGCGTCGGCAAAGAAGTTGAGCGCGTCGCTGAGACCCAGGCGGCTGGCCTGGCGTTCGGTGCGCTGCTCCACACGGGTCTCGGCGGCCGGGTCCGCCTTGCGCTGAATCGTCTCGCCCTGCTGAATGGTGTGAGTCAGCTCGTGCGCGAGCAACTCCATGCCGCCCTTGCTGTTTGGGTCATACGCCCCGCCGCCGAAGAAGATGTGGTTGCCGAAGGTGAAGGCGCGCGCGCCGAGCTTGGCGGAGAGCTTGGCGGCATTGCCGTCGGTGTGGATGCGCACCCCGGCGAAACTGGCACGGAAGCGGGGTTCCAGCGTCTTGCGGACCTTGGCGGGCAGCGCGGCGCCGCCGGTTGCGGCCTTGCGGACTTCCTTCTCGACATCCGGGTCGGCGCCGGCTCTCGGGGTCTTTTTCGCGGCTGGCGCGGCGGCGCGGTGGAGCATCGGCCCACTGCGATGAGTCGCATCTGGCGCGGGCGCCGGCATCGAGACGACGGCCCGGGCGACCCGGTCAGCCTCCACCTCCGCCGCGTCGCTGGGCTGCGATACGCGCATCGAGGGCTGGATGGTGCGCTTGCTGAGCAGGGTAGAGCGGCTGTTGTCGAGTGCCGAGCGGGCGACGGTCGCACGGGCCGGCTGGGTGGCGCGTACGGTACTGCGCGTTTCCTCGGCCTTTGACTGGCGCGCGCTTTCGGCCATGTCAGCCGACGGCCGCGAGCGGCAGCTTCAGCGGGCAATAATCGCCGGTCTTGCGATATTCGCGCACCACCGCCTGGCGGAGATCAGCATCGCCGATCGGCAGGCCGGCGTCGAAAGCGAGCAGCCGGGCGTGCATCGCCACGTTGCGCAGCTGGCCGCCACTCAGCGCGCAGCGACACGCGATGTCGTGCAGCAGCCCCGGCGACACGCGGTGCTCGCCGAGCAGCTGGCGCAGGATGTCATGGCGGCGAATCTCGTCGGGCGGGCGGAAGGCGAGGACGGCGTCCATGCGGCGCGAGAAAGCGGGGTCGATCCGGTCGGCATCGTTGCTGGTGACGACGAGGATGCCGTCGAAGGATTCGATCCGCTGCAGCAGGAAGTTCGTCTCGAGATTGGCGTAGCGGTCGTTGGACGAGGATACGTCGGTGCGGCGCGCCATCAAGGCGTCGCCTTCGTCGAGCAGCAGTACGATGTTGAGCGATTCAGCGGCGGAGAGTGCGCGTTCGAGGCTTTTTTCGGTCTCGCCGATATATTTGCTGACCGTGGCGGCGAGATCGATGCGATACAAATCCTTGCCGAGCGACGCGGCGATATGGCGCGCGGCGAGCGTCTTGCCGGTGCCGCTGGGGCCGGCGAACAGCGCGCGGACGCCGCGCCCGCCGCCGGGCTCGCCCAATGCCTCGCGGTGACGGCAACGCAGGATCAGCGCGTCGAATTCGGCGGCGTCCTGGGTTTCGAGCTGGAGCGGCTCGGGCGCACCGTTCTCGATCGGCGTGGCGAGCGCGTCCAGGCCGGCGTCACGCAGGTCGCGCAGGGCGGTGATTACGTCGTCGCGCGCGATGGCGGGGTGGCCGGCAAGGGTTGCGCGGCTGGCGGCGCCTTCGGCCGCGCGGCGGATATTGCCTGAGGTGAGGGAGAGCTCGGATAGCGTGACGGCGAGCGGCGCCAGGCCGAGGGCGCGCCATTGGGCTTCGCGATCGGCAGCGTCGGGCATGGGGCGCGGGATCATGATGGTCGGGGCGGTGCCGGCAGCGCGGACGCCGCCGATCATGCCCGTCACTACGCTGATGGGGCCGGCGAACAGGGGGTGCGACGGGAGTTCTATCGTCTCGCCCGGCGCAGGCTGGAGTTCGGCGAGGATCAGGGCGTTGCCGGCGTGAGCGAGCGCGCCGGCGGTGCGCCACAAGGCCGGATCGGTGAGCAGAGCGGGCGCGACCGTCAGCACATTCAGTCCGGCACGGCGCGCGGCGGTACGGAGCAACGTGCGCCGGCCGTTGTTGCGTGGGCCGCGGACCAGCAACAGGGTGCTGCGGTTCGCGGCGAGCATCTGGGCGAGGTTGGCGGGATCAGGATCGCCGACCCAGCCTGCCGGATCGGAAAGAGTGCCGCACGGCTCGAACAGCGCGCCATCGAGGCGGGGAAGTGCACCCGACAACAGGTCGAGCAGCGGGTTGGCGAGGCGCAACTGCCAGTCGGGACGCGCCGCCTGGGGATCGGTGACGGTAACGACACCCCCGGCGATCATCTCGAGCAGCAGATCGCGCACGGCGCCGCCCTCGCGGCCGGGAACTGCCTCGCGCCACAGCGCGGTGAGGCCGCCCAGCGTGGCAAAGCCTGGCGTTGCTTCGGCCAGCAGGGCGAAGCCGGGATCTTCCTCGATCAGCGCGATGGTCGCGATCAGATGACGGTGCAGCGCCGGGCGGCCGGACGTCAGGCGTGTGAAGGGAAGGCCGGGAGAGGCGCTTGCCCAGCTGTCCATGGCATCAGCCCATTCGGCGGCGGTGGGCGAGCGCGGCCCACCCCAGAGTTCGGCACATTCGTCGAGATAGTCGGTGAGGAAGGCCGGGCGATCGTCCGGCGCGATCAGCTCGGCGAGGCGCAGAACGGTGCCGAACAAAGTGAGCCGGAAATGGCTCGCGATGCCCGGAGCGAGTGAGGCGAATCGTTTGGTCATTCGAACGCGAAGGCGATCGAGCGCCCCTCCGTCGGCTGCCAGCCTGGATTGCGGTCGAGCCCGGCGAGGCGAAGCTCGATCGGGTGACGATCGAGGCTGAAGACTGCCTGCAAGTCGAGGTCGCGGGTTTCGATGCGGGCAGGCTGGGCCAGGAGCGCCAGGCCGGTACCGGTGAGATGCCGGAGGCGCGCATTCAGATAGAGCGCGAGGCAGGCGGGCCAACGCTCGATCAGTGGGAGGCGTGCCGGTGCGCCCGAAGCGGGGCGGGCGCGACGCTCTCGTGGTTGCAGATCGCGTTCGCGGCCGTCGGCGAGCGGGAAGCCCGCCGGATGCCACAAGGTGGTGTGGCGGCGGCGACGTGTCAGGCGGCGAGGCGCGGATGTTTCGAAACCGGCGAGCCAGTCGCGCTCGATGCGCCAGTTCCGTGGGAGCCGACCGTTTTCGGCGTGAGCGGCGATCCAGTTGGCAAGCGGATCGCGTCGATAGCGCGTGCCGAACCAGTAGCGGCCGATACGGTCCGCCAGCCAGAGGGGCGATGGCTCGAGACGCTTGCCCTTTGGCTGGGTGAAATCGGGGTAGAGACCAAGCGCGACAAAGGCGTTCACCAGGAACAACAGGCCACCGAACTCCGTCGAGAATCGGACGTCGGGCGCGAGGAGCGTGGCGGGGAGGGCAGGCTGCCGGATGTGATGGCGGGCCTCAGCGGCGATCTCCGTCTGCGGGAGGAAGTGCTGCACGACCGCGTCGCTTGGGGAGGCCGCAATGTGTTTCGAGGCACCCGGAAGCGGACTGACGCCCATGTCGGGGCGCGGGCTGGCCGCATGCCGCAAATCCATGGATGGAACCTGCCCTGGCTTCGGCCGCAGCGTGGGCGCGACATTGCGGCGCGGTTGCGCTCGGGCGCCAGCGGGCGGTGGTGTCGCCGCATCAACCCTGCGTTCCGGGGTGAGAAGCGCCGGCTCGGCGGCGACGGCCAGGATCGCCGTCGCGACGGCCTGGGGATCTCGGGATGCGATGGCGGGTTTGCGTGCGAGCGCCGCCGTGGCGAGGAGCAGGGCGCGTGCGGGCTCGGGCAGGACCCGCCACTCGTTGCGATGCTCGACCAGCCAGGTGGCGGCTTCGGGAAGCACTGCAACTGGGGCCGTGACGGGGATGGTTCGCGGTCCGACGCTATCGAGCGGCTGGGCGTCGCGGGCCGTTCTGGTCGGGACGGCGAGACGCAGCGCGAAGCTCGCCTCGATCGCGCGGTACGCCAAGGCGATGTCGGCCGGTTCGAAGCTGGCGACCCAGCGGGCGGCCATGCCGATCTCGGCCAGGCGGGCGATCGTCGCCACCAGTGCTGGGCCGTGCCGGAGCGGCGTTGCGCGCTGCCATTCGACGAGGCTCTCCTGTGCAGTCGCCCTGCGGAACGCCTCCCTTGCGGCAGTCGAACTCTCGCCAATCCACAAGCGGATCAGCCAAGCCGAATATTTGCCGCGGCTGGTGAAGCGATAGGGGCGGTCGGGTACGAAGCCCCGACCCCACCCGGTCTCCGCTTCTCCGAGAACCGTGCGCAGTTCGGCAAGGATGCGGTCGGACATCCGCGCCGCGCCTATACCGGAAGCAGGGGCGCGGACGCGCAGCCGCGGGACGTAGAGAATCTCGTCCGGATCGAGCCCGAGCGACGCGACCGGCACCCCCTCCAGCCAGCGCTCGGCCTCTCCCCGCGACGCGCGCCACCCGGTGACGCGCGCGCGGTGAACGGCGAGATCGGCGCCGAGGGAGAGCCGAGGCAGCACCGCCTGCCTTATCGCGGCGCGACGGCGGTTGCCGCGGGGGCGGGGCGGACGGTCAGCGTGTCGAGCGGTCGCCTGATCTGCGGACCATCGGGGCGGTCCGGACCCGAGCCGCGCACGCTGCGCACCAGCGAGCCGTAACTGCCCATCGGCACGCCGACAGTAAACTTCTTGCCCCCGATCGAAACGCCCATGCCGGTGTTGAGCGTCCCGCGAACGATATGCATCGGGAGATTCATGCCCAGCGGCAGCAGGACCGGCCCCTTCGCCGCGCGCATGTCCGCGAGCGAAGCGCCGTCCAGCGCGACGGGGTTGGCCTCGGTCATGACGACTTGCAGATCGAAACCGCCGCCGGAGAAAGGCACGCCTTTCGCGAAGCGCAGCCGCAATTGTTGCGCGTTGAAGGGGACGAAGATCGTCGAACCCGTGCCGATCTGGAAACTCGTGCGGAAATCGTCGAACGAACCGAGCAGGGCGCCGACCCGCGCCGTCAGGCCGGGGCGGAGGCTGTCGCGAACGATCTCGGCCTTGATTTCGGCGCGTTTGGCGGCCTCCTCGGTCATGCCGGCCGCACCGTAACGCGCCTTGCCGATAGTGGCTTCGCCGTCGGTTAGCAGCGTTACTACCGAGCCGCCACGTACCGGGATATCCACCGTCTTGCCGGCCGACATCGCCGCCGGATCCAGCTTGAACTGCTGGCTGGGGAGTTTCAGCGAGGGCCCGGCCAGGATCGAGGTGCGAAGCATCCGGGTTTCGTCCTTTAGCGAGTTGATCACCCAGCGATGCGGCCCGGCCGGCTCGGCCCCTTCGAACCTGCTCTCCCACTCGAAGCCGCGCCCGCCGTTAAGGAACTGCTCCTGCAACGTAACGCTCTGCGCGCGTGGAAAGAATTTTCGCCATGCGCCGGTCGAGATCTGCGGTGCGACGTCGAACGGCGAATTCACCGTCACGAAGTTCATGTTGTACTGGCGCGTGATCGGTGATCCGCCACCCGAATGGGCGACGTCGACACGCACGCACTGATGCGGATTGGCGGCGAAGAAGTCGTGTTGCGACATGCCCGAGCCCTGATAATTGCCCGTCGTCAGCAACGGCCAGTCGCCAGACGAGAGCGCCATATATTCGCGCGACTTGACCGTTTCGGGCGGGCTGGTGGGATTGCTGGTCGAGGGAATGTCGGTCCAGGCCCAGTTCGGGCTCAGCCCGATATTGTTGATCTTGAAGGTGGCGGTGACTCCGGTGGAATCCGGTTCCGCGCCGGTTCCGGCGGGGGAGTTGGCCACGGTCGCGAAGAACTCGTTATTGCCGGTCAGCGAAATCTTGCTCGGGTCGGTACCGACATTACCGAAACCGGTGATCTGCAGGCCGGCCGGGAACAGGCTGGTATCCAGCGTGACGTTGCCCCAGCGCGGTAGCGGCAGCTTCGCGTCGACAAGCGGAGAAAACAGGTCGTCGCCGATATAGCCGCCGGCGGGCCAGGTATATTGGTAACCCTCGCCGAGATTCAGGTTGGTCGCGATCACGTCCGCGAACATCCCGAAAAAGTTGTTGGCGAGGAACGGATAGTTCGCCTTGGCGATCTTGATCTCGACCGTCCAGCGGCCGTTCATTCCATTTGGCGCGGCGTTGGCCTTGACGGTGACTCCCGGCGGCAGCCCCTCGGTGACGGCGCCCCAGGTGACGACTCCGCCGGACTCGCTTCCCGAACCATAGCTCACATGCGGATCCGCCCCGGTGCCGGAGGAAATGCACGGATTGTCCTGACAGGGATAGATCAGCAACCGCTTATAATCGTTCGACGCGTTGGTGGGATTGAACGCCAGCACCACCGCGTCGAAGTCATCATAGCCGCCGGTATCCTCAACACTGAAAAACAGATAGAGATTTTCGGCATCCGACATGCCCCGCATGAACGCGGCGGCCGTCGACGCGCCGTCTTCCAGGTAGAATTTGAAGCTCTTGTTCCATTCCGCCGCACCGGCGATGCCATCGATTGCGACCGCGCTGTTGGTCACTGGGAAAGCGAGTTTCTCGTTCGCATTGTAGTTGGCCCCGACCGCGCCGCCGCCCGGACAGCCGCCGAGCAGGAGCGAGAGGGCGCCCAGTCCAAAGACCTGGCCGAGCAGGCGGGACTTGCGGAGAATGGTTGCGGTCATTGCCTTATCCTCTTGATGTGATGCGGGAAACTCCGGCATTCCTGGTTCAGGGAAGCACGTCGACGATGCGCAGCTGCGCGGAGAAGGGGAGCTTTTCCACGCCGTTGCTTGATTGGACGACGAAATCGAACTGGCCGTCGGCGGCAGTGAATTGCGTGCCGTTGCTCTTGGGCGTTATCTTGAGCGCGACCATTCCTGTCCCGCCGGGCGCGCCGATATTGAGCGCGGCGGCGCTGTTGCGCACGACCGTCCAATCCGCGTTGGGGCTGGCCGCGGGGGTGCCGATCTGGAAGGTGCCGGCAAGCTGGAATTCATATTGGACGGAGAGGGTGATCGTCCCTGGCACGCCCTGCGGAGTCCGTTTTATGGACAGGGTATTGTTCGCGAATTTCGCATTCGGGCCGATCGCGGTGATGGTGTTGACCTTGATCTTGTCGGTCGGGATGTCCTGCTGCGCGGCGATCGCGATCTGGGTCGGCAGCGAGCTTGCGTTGAAGTCGGGGAAGTTGGTGCCATTGACGTTGATCAGCAACGTCCCCGTACCACTCGGGCCGGTGGTGACGGTGACGACGCGGGTAACGGTGACGGCATTGAGCGCGGAGGCCGGCGTGACGTCGATCGTCCCTGCCGTCTTGTTGACCGCACTCCAGCCCTGACCGCTGACCTGCGGAGACACCACGAACTTCTCGTCGTGCGAGCTCTGGACCTGAAGCTCGAAGGTATAATCATAGGCCTTGTTGGCCTTGATCGCTTCGTTCGGCGTCACCGATTTCAGCACGAAGGAGAAGGTCGCTTGGATATTGGCGGCCACGCCGGGAAGCTGGACATAGCTGCCCTGGTCGCTGCCGGCCGGGTTGGAGACCGAGAGCACGACGGTGCCGCCGCCCTGGGGCAGGCCGATAATGGCAGGCGCATCGAGCACGAGGCGCGTCGGGCTGCTGCCGTCCTTGATCCGGTCGAGCGGGATATTGGTGTCGTCGACGTCGATCCGGCTCAGCAGATTGGCATTGAGGTTCTCGCCGAAGACCGTGAATTCCTGCCCGGTCTTGACGAGCCCTGGCACGATCTGGGTGATCACCGGCTTGTGCGGAATGGGGTCGCCGGCGCCCTCGAGCACAGCAACGCGCTTGGCCAGATCGTTGACGTCGCTCAGCACCTGGTTGAACAGCTCGGCCGTGATCAGGTCGCCGGGGGCGACGCCCGAGGGACGAAGACCGATCAGCTGCTGGAACAGGGCCGTGCGTTCGGCCTCGGTCAGCACGCCTTCGAGCGCATCGAGGATGCTCGACATCGGGACCGAGATGGCACCGGCATCTGCAGTGGTTTGAACCATGATCGATCCTTTCCAGCGTCAGCCGCTGCCGAGCGCGTAGTTGGCGTAATTCCAGCGGTGGAGATTGAAGCGAGCGTCACCCCGGAAGGCGATGTTCGCAGAAGAGAAGAGGACGAACGGGTCCGGCTTGTCGGAGGCTGCTGCGGCCTTCACGCCGGCGATCAGATTTTCGGCCACCGAATACAGCCAGACCACCTCAGTGCTGGCCGAGCGGATCGCGGGGAAAGCGAGGCTTTCGCGGATCAGTTGTTCGACCGTGGCGCTGTTGATGTGGATCGGCCCACGCACCGTCATCCCGCCGAGGAAGTCCTTGGCCTGGTCAGGGTTCATGCGCGGCAGGAGCCCGACCGGCGGCAAATGCGGGAAATGAGTCCGGGCCTTGAGCGCGGGCGTGTTGGCGGCGCGCAGATCGGCAAAATGCGCCTGGAACTGAGCCAGCATCGCGCGCCCGGTCGCGATGCGTCGCGGCGCAGTGGTGCCGAAAAAGGCACCGGGTGAGTCCGCCAGCGACAGGGGCCGCCGGACTGCCCAATTGTCGAGCAGGGTCAGTTCGGCCGCTCCCTTGAAGCCGATCAGCGCGAGCGCGACTTCCTGCTGGGACAAGCCATGCGCCGCCATCGCGTCGAGCAGCGGATCAGTCCGCGCACCACCCGCGACGAGCGCCGTCGCCCAGTCCACCAGCACGCCGGGGCCGAAGCATTTATAGGCAAGTGCGTTGCGGAAATCGGGGGCGGTGACATTCAGGCTGGCATAGAGCGCCGAGGGGACCTCCAGCAGGCGGAAACGAACGCCGTCGATGCGCCGGTCGACGTCGCACGGAGCCCCCGTCGCGCCGAGCCCGTTGGAGGGCGCGCGGCCGGCAGCAGTTTCCGCGGGCGCGATGGTGAGCAGGTACAGCCCCTCGCCCGCGACATAGGTGCCGCCGGCGAGCGGCACGCAATCGTCGAAGGCGCAGCCGCCGGTGGCGTAGCTGGTGGAGTCCGTGCGCGACAGGCGAATGCGCTCCGGCTGAGTCAGGCGTAGCAACTGGCCGGTGGCGGTGATCGCGAGGCCGGGCTGGACCTTGATCGACGCAAGCGTGTCGTCCGCGTCGGGCGGCAGCGCCGAGACGTCGAGGCCGAAGGCGATGCCGTCCCCCAGCGCTTCGCCCAGCCGCGCCTCGCTGCCGCGGCGGGCACGCTGCTCGCGCTGCATGTCGCCGCCGGTGAGCAGACGACCGTTGAAGAAGTTGACGCTTTCGATGCCGCCGTCGCTGACCGGCTGCTCGAGCGCGAGGAAATCGCCGCCGCTCATTTGACCAGGCCCGTGATGTGCCAGGTGCCAGCGCCGTCCGACACCAGGCTGACCGCACCGCGTACCGCGAGCTTGAGGTCGGGTTTGCCGTCGATGCTTGTCTTGTTGGGTGTGCCGACGGTGATCTCCGCCTTGCCGCCAGCCTTGATGCTGAGCTCCGCCCCGAAATTCTTGGACGCCGCCGGCACCGTGACGATGATCGGCACGTCGGAGCGCACGATGGCGGTCCGGGTCTTGCCGGAGATCGCGCCTTTCGCCGTGAGAACCTCGAAGCCCTGGCCAGTGGAATCAGCGACGACCACGCCGCCAAAGGTGGACTGCGCGACGCCGGCCGAGAGCAACACCGGGCGGCTGCTGTCGTCGATGGCCACCACCGTGAAGTCTCCGTCGACCGACCAGGTTTCGGCGGTCTTGACGATCGGGAACCAGAGTTGGGTGAGGAGGACGCAGTCATTCGCCGGCACTGACGCCGCGTTGCAGCGCTGCGCCGCGACCCTGGGGCGGATCTTCGTCACCCACAGGGTCTTGAGCGCAGTGCGGAAGCGAATGCCCATGTCGGGATTGATCAGCAGCGGCGCGATATCGCCGGCGGCCGGCTCAGCCGCGTCGGGCGGATAAATGCCGACCGCGAGCTGGAGCTGGATTTCGGCGATCCGCAGTGCCTCGGCCAGCCCGGCGGCGTCATTGGTCTTGCCGTTGTCCGTGCCGAGCTGCGCGAGGAACGTGTCGAGCGCCGGGATCGCTTCGACTTCGGTCATCGGCGGCGCCTCGAAAGCGAAGTTGATGCTATAATCGTCGGCGATGCGCGACGGCGCCATCAGGTTCTCGTCGCTGCGGCACGGCTCGCCGGGGATCGGCACCTCGGCGACGGCGCAGTCGACATAGCATAGGGTGAGGAAGAGGTTGAGGCTGGTATGGTCCACCGTGGGATCCGCCAGCATCAGGCGGATTTTCTCCTTGATCTCGTCGCGCGCCAGCCAGGAGTTCAGGCTGCCGCATTGCTCGCGGCCGACGCAGATCAGCTGGCCACTCGGGGCCGCGGCAGCACCGGCGGTGACGCGGACGCGGGGGCCGTTCGCACCGTCGTCCTCGACCGAGACGGCGAGGCCCGACAGCGTGCCGTAGCCGAGGAAGTCGCGGACGATCCATTTGTCGCGCGCCGAATGATAGGCGAACTCCTGACGGTAATCGTCAGCGCCCAGGACCATGCCGGGCACGAAGTTGACGTGGCGGCCGGGGTCCGCCGCTGAGGCCGTTGCCACGGCCGTGAATGGGCTACAGCATCCCATGAAATGGCTCCCCCTGTTGGGTGGTGTGTTGTCTCAGCATGCGATCCGCTCCCTGCCTTGCCGCGGGGTATCGGGTCCGCCGACGAACGAGGCACCGACATAGGCGCGGCCGAGCACGGCGCCCGGCACCAGCTCTGGTGCGCGGCTGCCCTGGCCGATGGCGCTGTCGAGCCCGAGCCGGGCTTCGCCGACGCGGTTCATCGCCCAGAAGAAGCGGACGTCGAAAATGGTGTGCGCCGGCTTTTCCAGGGTGACGATGCGACGCGCGAGCGCGAGGTCGGCCGCTTCCTTCGCCGGATCGGCATCGACACTGGTGCGTGGAAGCAGCACGGCGAAGCGGTGGGCGGCGCGGCTGATCGGCAGCTCCTGCCCTTCGAAAGCCAGCCAATCGCGGGCGGCGGTCGCGGTACCCGGCAGATAGTCGGGGAGGGGCACGGACGAGAAGTCGTCCCAGCCGCTGTTGTGCGCAGCATTGAGCCGGTCGAGCGTCCGATAACGGCTGACGAGGAAGTCCTGCCAGCTGCGGCGATCATAAGAGGGCAGCCCGACATAGCGCAGCCATGGCTCGCTCGATGCGATGGGAAGATCGGGTGCCGGCGAGGCGATGCCGATCGCGCCCTGGAATGCCTGCCAGCGCGCGCGCTCGCCTTGGCCGACCATCGGCACGAAGCCGAATTGTGCCTGGACCAGCGTGGTCCAGATGGCTTCCTTGCCGACAGGCGGGAAGAGCGGGAAGCGGCCGGTTGGGGCCGGCTGTTCGGGCCAGCGTGCCCAGAGACCGGCGGCACCTTCCTCCGGGATCCAATCGCCGTCGAGGCTGCGGATGCCGGGGGTGGTGATCGGATCGGCGGGCGGAAAGACGCGGCCGCGCGTTCGGCTGACATAGGTTTCGACGATGCGGATTGCCTTGGCCGAGGGGCAGGCGGGACGCTCCAGATCGAAATCCTGCGCGGTGACCTTGGTGTCGAGCGCGAGCTTCAGCGCGAGAAGCAGGCCGCGGTTCGTGCCGCGCCAGCCGAAGAAACGCGCGGCATTGGCGATGAACAGCCGTCGGCGGCGCTCGTCCCAGGAGGGATCGAGCGCGACTTCGTACCAGCTCGACAGCCATTCGAGCATCTCGGCGGGAATGGTGCGCGGGTCGAGCAGCGCCTCGGCGCCGGCGATGCGATCCTCGATGCCGGTCTCGATGCCCTCGAAATTGGCCAGGAACCGTTCGAGGAACGATGCCGAGGCGGGTTCCTCGCGATAGACGCCGGGCAGGAAGCGCTGGACCCAGGAGAAGCGCGGATACCAGAGGCGCAATGCGCGGAGCCGGGGCGTGACTCGTTCGTCGCCGCTCAGGGTGATGCGGAGTTGTGCATAACGGCCGGTGATATTCTGGAGCAGCAGATCCCAGCTGCCCCTGCCGGCCGCGGCGTCGGTGGCGATTGCGGCGATGGCGCGCTTGCCCGGCAATTCGGAGCCGCTTGGCGAGAGGACCAAAGCGGGCTGAGTCACCCAGGCGGTAGCGGGGGTGGCAAGCGCCGAGCGTTCGTCAGCGGCGCGCGCTTCGATGGTGACCGATGCGCCGGGCGGGATGCAGGCGTCGAGACGAATGCGATCCCACACACATTGCGGCACGGCGCCGTCATAGATGGTGGTGATAAAGCTGACGCTCTTCGCGAAACGGCGATGGACAACCTCGACGACGGGGACCCAGATCGGATCGGTCCCGCCGCTGTCGTAACAGGCCTTGTCCTTGATCGTGACAAGCGCGCGACCGCCGAAGCGGCGCAGCGGGAGCGTGTCGGGCAGCTCTTCGGCTTCCCATTGCCCGGCTTGCTCGACCAGACGGACCCGGCGCGCCTGATTGCCGCCCGTTTCGGCGAGGAGCAGGACGGGCGCCTTGTCGAGTATGGTCGCAGTGAAGCAACTCGCGCTGAATTTCAGCGTGCGGAGCAGGCGAAGCGCGGTCTTGCCCGGATCGACGATGTGGAGCGACGCCGGGGCAGCCGCAGGCGCGTCGAGCAGGATGACGCTGCCGTCGCTCAAGGTGGCGATCGCGACGGGAGCTGTTGCGGCGCTGACGTCGATCGTGACGAGCTCAGCGCGGAAATGATCGGCCTTGGGGTCGGCATCTTCGGGCGCGAACGCTGGGGCAACATCCTTGACCGGTTGCGAGGCCAGGCGAAGGTCGGGATCGAGCCGGAACAGGCGCGGGCTTGCGGCATCGAGCAGCCACAACCCGCGGTCGCAGGTCGGCGCGAGGGAGGCGGGGAAGATGCCGGATGGGAGCGTCATGCGCTCTGGCGTGCCGCCGCCGACCAGATCGAAGCGAAGCAGGCCGCCTGCGTCGCCGATCGTGCCGACGACCAGGAAATCGCCGGTGGTAACTGCCAGGCCGGCAAAGACCTCGTCCGCCGGCGTATCCGGGGTTGCGTCGGTGAAGGCGCGGGTGATGCGGCGGGGGCGCGGCGTCGCCGGCCAGAAGGGCGTGACGCGGCCGTCTCCCGCCGAGCGCACCAGCAGGCCGCGGCGATCGTCGGCGATGACATAGAGATTGCCGTTGCGGTCGGCTGCGGCGTCACGATGGTCGGCGGCGGTGAAGCGCTGCTCGCCGGGGGTGTCGGCGATCGGCTGGACCATCGGCAACAGGGTCAACTGGCCGCTCGCCTTGTCGAAGGCGGGGAAGAGCGGGCTCGCGGTGAGCTCTTTCCATTGGTCCTTCAACGACACGGCGGCCGGCGTGGCGCTGGTGCACGCGCCCCAATCGTCCTTGCCGAGCAGCATGTGGAAGCGGGAGCCGTTGACGTTCATCAGCAGGTCTCCGCCAGGATCGGGACCGGCAGGCGGCTGACGCCGATCGACGGCGTGGCAGTGACGCCGCGCAGCACGTCAAGCGGGAGCGGCGGCCCGGCAACCACGGAGATGCCGAGGATCTCGGGCAGTTGGAGGCCCGACATTTCGACGGAGTCCGTGCCGGGCTTGCTGCCCTGGGCGAGCAGCACGTCGGCGACCTCGACCACGCCGGCCGCACGCGCCGCTTCGGCGAGCAAGGCGCGGGAATGTACCGGGCGGGCCAGCGGCCAGCCACGCAGGGCAGGGTCGATATCGGGACCATAGAGCATCGGCAGCTGGGGCATCGGCGTGGCCGGTGCAGGGAGCGGGCTGAGATAGGCCTTGATGCGGACCTTCACTGACTCGACCACTTCGGCCACGGCGTAGCCGCCCGCCACCTCGATCCCGATCGAGATCCAGATGCCGACATAATCGGGCCCGCGCAGCACCAGCTCGGTCGTGACCAGCCGGCGCGGATCGAGATAGGTGCATAGCGCATTGAGGAAGGGCCGGTCTGCGCGGGGTGCCTCGGGATGGTTGGGGTCGCGCGTCGGGATCGCCATCAAGGTCACCGCGCCCGGGGCCGAGCCGATCGTGAGCGGCGCGATGTCGGGATGGGCGGCGGGCAAGACCTCGACCCGGCCGATCGCCACGCCCGGCGTGCGCCAGGCGATCGCGCGGAAATCGTCGGCGGTTACCAACCGGTCGCGGTGCGTGATGAAGCGCGGGATCTGCTTTTCCGCGGCGGCGACGCTCTCGGCTTCGGCGCCGCCCCAGGTCGGAACGGGATTGGTCGCGCTGACGCCCGCGGGCAGCATCGGCCCGGCTTTCAGCATGAAGGCGGCGACATTGCCCTCTGCCCCTTCCGTGCAGGCATAGCTGGCATAAAGCGCCTCATCGAGCCGCGGCCGGCGGCCGGTAAGGCCGTCGCCGAAGCGGATCAGGCCCGCTTCGGCGTCGCAGGAAAAGACCTCGACCGGGTCGCCCATGTCGGGTGCGCCGGTGATCGGCAGCTCGGGCCCGGCGGCGCGGAGATCGTCGATCTCCTTCCAGTCGTGGCGATTGTTGTTCTCGATGCTGGTCACCGTCACCGATCCGGCGAGGACCGGCGACTGGCGAAGCTGGCGGGCCTGGTCGGGCGCGCCGTCGCCGGGGACGAGCTGTTCGGCGCTGATCAGCAATTGCTGGCGGATCTGTGCCGCGTTGAGCCCGATCCAGCGGAGCTTGACGTCCGTGCTGCTGCCCGAGCGGACGCGCAGCCAGGTGACCAGCCGGCCGGACACATCGGGTGCGTCGACTGCGGGCGGCAGGTCGCCGACGCCTGCCTCGAGCGGATCGAGATTGTCCCAATAGTCGATGCCCGCACCAGTCCCGGGCAAAGCGAGCTCGACGATGCCGGGCTGAGTCAGCGGATCGAAATCGGCGCGCGCGGTAAGGCGGACATAAGTGGGGCTGGGGCGGCCGGTGCCGTCGAGCGCCACGGGACCGGGGCTCGGTACCTCGAAGCGGAGCAAGCCGTCGGCAGCAGGCGGCGGCGTGCCGGGACGGGCGACGATCTGCTCGGCGCCCTGATCGGGCATGAGGCCTAGCGAGAGCATGCGGCCGGCGAGCTTGCCGCGCAGATCGTCCCAGCCACCGGGATCGGCCGGCGTAATCTTCTGATCGTCCTTGCGGCCGAGCAATGCGACCCACAGGCTGTGATCGACCGTCTGGGCGAGATCGACACCTGCGCCATTCACCACCTCGACGGTCTCGTACAGCGTCAGGGTCTGCGGAACGGGCTTGTCGTAGGAGGCGTAGAGCAGGGCATAATAATCCTTCTGCTCCTGGGTCGGCGTGGTGATCGGGCGGCGGACATAATAGCGCGCCTCGACCGGCAAGACGTCGAGCGACGTCGCGGTGCGGAAGGGGATGGTGCCGGCGAACAGCTCGCTGCCGCGCGGGATCATCAGCGTTTCGGCCGGCGCGCGTTCATTGACGAAGGCGGCGAGGCCGCGCGCTTCCCGCGCCGGGGTGAGCGGCACGCCGAGCAGTTGGAGGAACTTGGCGCGGTTGCGTTCGGGGATCTGGTTGGTGCGGTAGAGCAGGCTCTCGGTGACATGGGCGAAGAGCTGGATCAGCGTGACGCCGGGGTCGGACTGGGTGAAGTTGGTCCATTCCGGCGTGTGCGACGGAATACGCGCGATCAGCTCGTCGACCAATGCCTGGTAGCGCCGGTTGTCGGTGGGGGGGACGGGGAGCGGCATCCGATCCTCCTCAGCTCGTGGCCAGCGGGACATCGATCGCGACGCGCTGGGCAGCGCCGGTCGCGACGAGGCGATAGGTGATGGTGGCGATCGCGGTTTCCGTCGCCTTCGCATCGGCGGCGACATCGACTGCCTCGACCGTGATGCGCGGCTCCCATTTCTTCAGCGCGGCATCGATGGCGTGGGCGATGCGGGCATGCGTGGCGGCATTGTTGGGCTCGAACAGGAAGGCGTTCAGGCTGGTGCCGAAGCCGGGCAGCTGGACGCGCTCGTTCAGGTCGGTCCGCAGGATGACCGCGATCGATTCCTGGATATTGCGCTCGCCTTGCGACCAGAGCATCCGGCCGGAGGCGTCGACGCGCGGCGGGAAGGCCAAGCCTTTGCCGAAGGGACTGGTCATCCGCCGCTCCCCTTGCCTTTGAACTTCGGCACCGGGAAACAGAAGGCGAGGAACGGCATCCAGCGGAAGATGAAGTCGAGCAGGCTGACGATGATGATCAGCAGGATCAGCGCGCAGAGCGTGACGATCGGGATCGACAGCGAGCAGATCATGCCGATATCGATCTGATTGCCGTTCTTGCAGCCGCCGCCGTCGCCAGTGTCGATCTCCTTGTGGAGCGGCCAGGGCAGGACCTGAAGCACGAGATCGATGAAGCCCATGCCCTTGGCGCGTTGGACCTGGCCGCAGAGCATGTCGGACAAGACGAAGGCCGTGCCGCGAGCATGCTTGCGCAGGCCGGCAGGGCTGGTGTCCATCGGCAGGCTGATCCGCACCGGGCGGGCGGGCGCGTCGGGATCGAAGAAGCTGGCCAGCTCGAAGGGCACGCTGGGTTGCGACAGCGTGGGTGGATGGACCGGGCCGCAATCGGCGTTGAGGTGGACGAAGCGGAGGCGGAACTGGCCGGTATCGCCGATGCTGTCCGCCATGGTCTGGGCGAGTTGCTGGGCGAAGGGCAGGGCGCGAGCGGTCGCCTCGTCGCTGGTGTCGAGCGCGCGGGCGACGAGGACCGTCAGCTTGTCGACCTGGTTGATGTCGAAGAGGCCCGGCATGGGCGGGGCGTCGAGCGAGACCGTGAGCGCGTCGATTTCCGCATCGGGCACGGCCCCGGGGTTGGCCGGCGGCAAGCTGCGAAAGGCGCCCGCCGAGACGATGCCGTTGCCGGCGCCGTCGCTGGTGGCGATGCCGGCGAGGAGATAGTGGAAGGCCGGCCATTTGGCGCGATCGTCCTTGTGATCGCGATACTGGGTCTCGACGCCTTCGAGCAGCGCGGCGACGCCGGGCTTGGCGACCTGGCGCAGCGCCTCGGCCAGGCTGCGGACATGGTCCGGACGGCCGGTATTGTCGCCATCGTCGGGCTTGAAGCCATTGTTGAGCTTGTCGCGGTCGCCGGTCGACATCTGGCCCGATAGCCAGGTGAAGAGCGCGAGCTTGTCACCGGAGAGGGTGCCGGCCGAGGACTGACGAACCGCCTGGGCGACAGTGGGGAGATGGCGGTCGAGAAAGGCCATCAAATCGAGCAGCAACAGCCAGCTCTGCGACTGATAGCCCCAGTTGCGCTTGCGGATGCTGAGCTGCTTGTTGGCCGGCGTCGCCTTGTCGCCATTGTCGAGGTTGATATCGCTCGCGGCCTTCATCGCCGCCTGGATCAGCGCCTTCCACGGTTCGGCGAAGTCGATCTTGAATTCGGTGGTCCGCGCCAGCTTGGAGTTGCGCGGTGAGACGGGCGCGGCACCGGTGAGGGCCTCGGCCTGGCCTTCGACGAGGCGGCGTGCGGTACGGGTGATGGTCGCGCTCAGATATTGTTCGCGCCGGCCGACCGGGATGAGGCCGCCCCACATCGTCCGTTTCAGGCCATGGCCGTCCTGATGCGCGAGCGGGAAGGCGGGCAGGCGTTCTTCACCGGGCACGAGCACGCCTTCATCGCCCTCGGCGACGCGCTGCCAGCGGGCGCCGGTCGCGTCCTTCACGAAACCATATTCATGGAGCGGGCTGCCGGGCTGGGCGTCCTTGGTCGCGGGCATCAGGCGGCGCAGCACGAAGCCGACCTGCTCGTGGCTGCCGGCGAGCTTGCGGTCGGGCAGGCCGGGGATCGCGCAGGCGAGTGTGGCGGCGGCGACATAGAAGCGTTGATGCGCGGGCTGATAGAGCTTCAGGCGCGGCATATTGGCGGGCAGCGCGGCGACCGGCTTTGGCGCGCGGCCGAGGCGGGTCTTGAGCCGGGCGAGCTTGAGCGGCGCGGGGAGCGGCACGCGTTCGACCAGATCCTCGGTCCGGTGGTCGAACTGGGGCGAGCGCCAGGTCTCGTGGCGGGCGACATGATCGGCGAGCGCGCCGGGATCGGTCTCGAGCAAGCCGAGCAATTGCTCCATGAACTCGTCATTGGCGAAGCGCAGGATGGTTGGCGCGCGACCGGGCGAGGCGGCGCCGCGCCACATCGGCCGCGGCGCGGCCCAGGTCAGCGGATGGGCGAGCACGGTCACCAGATATTCCCCGCGCCCGGCGTATAGCTGGCCGAGACGATCGAGTTGGTGATGATCGTATCGGCCTGCACCACGCCCGAGAATTTGGACATGCCGGCATCGACCTGGACCATGCCGGCCGAGATCGCGACCTGCGAGGCGTTGACGGTGACCTTGGCCGCTGCGGTGACGGTGATGCCGGCGGTTTCGAGCTTGATCGAATTACCGTTGGAGTCCTCGATATCGACTGCGCCGGGGCCGTCCTTCAGAGTGAATTTCTGGCCGCCCGGGGTTTCGAGGATCAGCTTCTCCTGGCCGTTGGTGTCGTCGAGCGTGACGGTGACGCCGTTGCGCGACTTGATCACCTTGTGGTTGTTCTGACTGCTCGCGCTTTCCGGCGGGGAATCAGTGCCGTTCCACAGGCCGCCCAGCACATAGGGGCGCGAGGGGTCGCCATGCTCGAACGCGACGAGCACTTCGTCGCCGACATCGGGCATAAACCAGCTGCCGCGATCCTTGCCAGCGAAGAGCGTCGCCATGCGTGCCCACGCCTCGTAGCGGCCACCGGCTGAATCGGGACACCACGGCAGGGTGACTTGTACCCGGCCAGTCCCGTCGGGATCGGAGATGTCGATCACCGTGGCGGGCGCGACGCCGTACCAGATGCCGCCCAGGCCGAACGGCATGCGCTCGTCGAGCTGAGCCTGGCGGCGATCGCCTTCGAGAAGAGTCAGCGCGTTCATTGCGGCTTGATCCCCGGACGATTGCAGCGGAACTCGGTGCGCGCGCCATGCTCGGAGTCGTAGAGATGGGTGACCGAGATCGCGCGGTAGCCGCCGTCGAACAGCGGGCCGAGACCGGTCAGGTCGAGTTTCACTCCGGCGCGCAGCTTCGGGTCGGTCTCGCAGGCGCCTTCTCCGGTGACGAAGCCGCGGGCCATGTGGCGATAGCTCGCCTCGGCCAGCTGCTTCGCTTCATCGGCCGAGCGCGGGACACCGTGAGCGAGCGTATCGACTCGTTCGCCGAGCGCCTTGACCAGGATGTCGCCGCCGGCGGTATCGCCGTTGAGTTCGGATTCGATCGCCGATTTGGCGCCCTTGTGGCTGACGCCTTTCTTCTCGCTCACGTCCCAGCCGGATGCGACGACGCCGCTGCGCTGGTGGGCGAGATCGGCGAGCACGCTGAAGGACCGCAGCGTGCCGGCCCAGGCCAGCTTCACGCCTTCCTGGGTGCGCGCCGGCGCCGCATGGAGCGCGGTGCCCTGGATGAAGATATCGGCGTCGAAGCGCCGCGCGATATCGAGCAGGAAAGCGAGGTCGGTCTGATTTAGCTGGGCGAGCAGCGGTACGGCCGGCGCCTGGGTGTCGACCTGCGCGTCAAGCCCATGCTCCCGCGCGATCTTGCGCACCACATCGCCGAGGGACGATTGCGTGAAGCAGCGGGTGCGCCGGGTCATGCGCAGATCCTGCAGCCGGTCCTCGGCGAAGATGGTGATGCGTGCAGCCTCGCCTTCGGGGAAGTCGGCGGCAATCCCAGTGATGCGGCCTTCGAACAGGACATCGGCATCACCGACGCCGACCTTCAGCTTCTTGCCGAAATCCAGGACCTTGCGATCGAAATACTGGAAGCCGGGCTTGTCCTCGCCGCCCCAGTTGCCGAACGAAATCTCGGCACGCGCCATGCCTTCGATGCTGTCGCTCAGCTCGTAGCGGAGCAGGCCGGCTTCGAGCTGCGCATTGCGCTTGCCCTCGATGAAGATCGAGGGCCGCGCGGGGCGCATCGGCAAACGGGCGACTTCAGCGCTCATCGATCAACGCGGCCACACACGGGCGGCACGGATGGCGACGGCGCGGACGCGGCGCCGGGTTTCATGTGGGCGCGGTTCCTGCGGCGGACCGGCATCGCCCTTGGCGTCATTGGCCGGTTCCCCGGTCGCTTCGAATTCGTCGATGACGACAGCCATTGCCCGCTCCTCAATTGATCGACAGTTTCGGGGACAGCGAGATCGCGGCGCCCGCATCGACGCTCGGCGGCGCCATCGATGCGCTCGCGCCGAAACCGACCCCGACACCGAAACTCGCACCGCCACCAAAGCTCGCACTGGCGCCGACACCGACGCTTGCGTCGAGATCGATCAGCGCGCCCGGCGACATGCGCAGGGGATCTTCGACATTGTTGGCGGCAGCGACGCCCTGCCAGTCGTCCTTGCCCGCCGCGCCCGCCATGTTCTGGAGGCTGGCATTCTGCGGCGCCGGGGTGAAAGGCCGCTGGCCGGGGCGCGACGGCACCAGGCCGGTCGTCTTGGAATAGTCAGTGACCAGGATCTTCTGCTGCGCGAGCGTCAGGGTGACGCTCGCGCGGAGCGGCTTGCCGGCGGTGGAGAAGAATTCGAGACTCTCCTCGAACGCCTCGACCATGCCGTCGAAGATGAACGAGCCCCAGGAGAAGCGCGTGCCGGGAGGGGCAAGCTTCTTCTTGTCGCTCTCCGCTTCCTGCGGCGTCATGAAATAGAGGATCTCGGTGGTAAGGCGTCGGACATCGTCGACCGGGTTCTTGGCCATCGCGGTCACGTCGAACCACAATGTCAGGGCCAGCTTGGTCGTGCCCGCGCCGACGAACTGGCGGCCAGCGGTGCCTGCCTTCTGGTCGCCGCCCTTGGGCTCGGCGACCTGATTGGCGAAGGTGACCTTCATCGATTCCGGATTGAACTGGACGAAGACCTTCTTGCCGCCGGGCTTCTCGATCGAGAGGTCCTGCTTGAGCTCGATCATCTGCGCCATGACGAGAACCTGCTCGCTCATTTTTTACCTCCCGCCGGGGCCGGCATGGCGAGCTGGAGTTTTTCATAAGCCATCGCGAATTCCTCGATCGCGATGGTGCCGTCCTTGGCGTTGAGCGCGGGCGCCTTGATCTTGGCTGGAATGCAGCGGCTGAGCTGGAAGCGCGCGCGTTCGGTGCTGCCGTCCGCGGCGAACATCACCACCTCTGCATTGGCGCGCAGGAACGGGTCGGCGACCGAGTCGGCGACCCATTTCCAGAGATCGAAATTGTCGGTGAGGCCACGCTTCAGGGTGAGGTTGGCGTAGCTGATCATGCCGGGCACGCGGTACGCGTGATCATTGGCGCCGCCCGAGCGGATCGTCTTGAATTCGTGCGTGATCTCCAGCCCGTCGCATTCCGCGAAGCTCGCCTTGGCGAGCGGATCGCTCTTGCCGTCGGGATAAATTTCGACCGCGAAGTTAAAGGCGATGAAGGGGCGCGGAACGTCGACCATCACGCCTCCTCGATGATCGAAAGCCGCGCGCCCTGCTGGACGAGGCGGAGCGTGAGGAAGCGGATCGGCTGCGACGGGGCGACGCCGACCTCGACGATCAGCCGGCCAGCGTCGATATCGGCTTCGCTCTGCTGCACGGCGACGCGGAAGGATTTCTCCGAGCTCGCGCCGGCAAAGGCGCCCCGCAACTGAAGGTCGTCGAGCGTTTCGGTGAGGCTGCGCTCGACTGCCCGGCGCAGCACCGGGCCATTGGGTTCGAACACATAGGTCATGCCGCGGCGAAGCAGGGTGCGGCGGAGCAGCATCATCAACCGGCGGACGTTGATCGGACGCCATTCACGCTCGGGCGAGAGCGTGTCGGCGTCATGCAGCATGAAACCGGCCGGCAACGGGCGGATCATGTTGACGCGCGCACGATCGAGCGACAGCAAATCGGGTTCGGGAAGCGACGGGTCGAGCCCGACCACGTCGAGCAGCGGATCATTGGCGGGTGCGATCCAGGCGCCGCGGGTACGCGCGCGCGTCGCCATCAGGCCAGCCACGGCGCCGTCGGGCGGTGCGGAGAGCAGGCCGTTGCCGGTCCGGGCGACGAGCCAGGGATGATAGACCGCCCCGTGCGAGAGAAGCCGCGCTTCGTCCGCGCCGAGCTGGCCCGACGACCCTGCTCCAGGAGCGAGCGTGGCGAGGGCACGGGCGTGGCCCGTCGCATCCGCGGTACGAAAATGCGCGGGAAGCGAGAGGATCGCAAAGAAATCGCCATTGGCGGCAGCGATGCGCAGAATCGCCGTGTGGAGCTCGGCGAGGCGCGGCGATTTGACCTCTGCCCGGGTCGCGGCAAAGCGTGCCTTGCGCAGCACTGCCTTTACGGCGGCATAGGCCGAGACATTTCCGTCCAGCTCGAAGTGCAGGCGGTAATAATGCACGCCCTGGGCGCGTCCGGGGATGGCGTAGGTAGAGACGTTCTTCTCACGGAGCAGCTCGACCGCGTCCATGAAATCCGGCTGCGCGGCCTCTTCCAGCACGGCGACGCTGCCCGCCGGGCCGGGAGACCAGGACAAAGTGAAGTCGTCCGTAGCGATCGGATTCTGCAGCGAGTCGAGTTCGGGCGCAGCAAGCAAACGAGTCGAGCAATCGAGGAAACCGCTGAAATCCGGCTCTGTCAGCTCGGGCATGGTAGTGGGCGCGCATCCGCCCGAATGGTTGCGCCAATTGGCGAGGACCGGGGCGCCCGGCTTGGGGGGTGGGAAATTGTCGGTCGTACCGTCGATTTCCCAGCCCGGCTGAATCGCGTCGGGAACGGCGAGCAGGCTTGGTTCGGGGAACAGGTCGCCGTCGATGTCGAACGCAGCATGGACTCCGAAAACGGGCTGCTCGCCCAGGTCGCGGATCGCCTGGACTCGTTCGACCAGCGTCGGACCGCGCAAGCCGGCAAGACGCGGGTCGAGAAACAGCCGCTCGTCGAAGCGCGACAGCCCGTCGCGCACCAGCGGATCTTCGGGGCGGGGCACAGGTCCGCACGATTCGGCAAAGTCGGCATCGAGCCCGACCGGCAGCCAGGCGGAGCGGAGCGCCAGGCGATCCGCCGAGGTGAAGGCCTGGGTGCCGAACCGGGCAGCGATCTCGGTGAAATCGGCCTGGCCATAAGCGAGCGTGATGCGATCGGTTTCCTCGCCCGTGACGGCGAATCCGGGGCGGATCGCCGCGGTACGGTTGGTGCGGTCGCGGTGATACAGGTCGGCATCGACAAGCCCCTGGATCGCCCCGGCGCTTTCGGGCGTCAGTGCAAGCCCGGTATGGACCCGATCCGCACCCGGGCGGTGCTCGGCGATATCGATCGTGACCTTCGACGCGGCGAGCGGGCCGGCCGGCATGCGCGATGCCACCTGCTGCCAAGCCGGACCGAACGCCTTGTTGTCCTGCACGGCATCGACCCGCAGCGCGTCGATGCGCAGCCAATCAGCTTCGCCCTGATGCTGGAAACGCACCCAGCGGCCACGCACGAGCGGCACATTCTTGTCAGTGAAGACAAGCGTGCAGACCGTGCCTTCGGTAAGACTGGCCTCGAAGCTGCCCGTCTCGCCCGCGATCATGGCATGGCCCTGCTTGACCACCGGCGGGCCGCTCCCGGCCTCGACGATACGGGCGAAGGACGCGATCCACAGCGCCAGTACATCGCCGTCCGCCAGGCGCACCACCTTGGCGTAGCGCCTGACCACGCCGCTACCGCCGGTCAGCTCGATCAGATCGCCCGGCGTCAGCACGCCCGGATCGGCGAAGCGCAGCCCGTAGCGCAGCTTGCTCTGCCCAGCGATCGTCACCGGCCGGCGAGAGACACGCGCCGCGAGTTGCATCGCGTCCGACCATGAACCGAGGCTGGCGGCGTTCAGGCTGGCCGGCAGGATGATGCTCGCATTGTCGTCGATCGCAGGGAGCCGGCACAGCAGGCCGGGCATCAGGAAGCTACCTGCGGAGGCGGGGCTCGACCCTGGATCCGGCGCGCCCAGTTCAGTGGCGCGGATGTCGGCAAGCTCGGTCGTCTCGGCCAGGCGGATCGCCCAGCAACGTGTGCCGCCGTTGGAGAAGAAAGCACGCACCGCTGGCGCGAGGTTGCCGCTCAGTCGCCGCCCGCCGTCCTCGTCATAGGCCAGCGGGCAGTCGCCGCCGAACACGGCCTCATAGGCGGCGACGCTGGATATGGCGATCGCCACATGGCAGGGGCCGCGCTGCGCGAACCCCGCGAACACGGCGACGTCCATGCGCGGCAGCGCCTCGGCAACGGGCGCCGGGGCGATGTCGACGCGAATGCCGGGAAGGGCGTCGCCGGCGAACATGGGTTATTCCATCTCCAGCCGCTCATAGGCGAGGACCAGTTCCTCCATCGCCACGTCGGTGCCCTTGGCGTTCAGCGGGCCGCTGGTGTGCTTGATGATGCGCGCACGGAGCAGCTTCCAGACCTGGACGTCCTGGCTATGGTCTTCACTCTTGAGCGTGATGGTGACGGTGCGTAGCGCGTCCTGGTCGCCATTGCGGATCTGATCGAGCCATTTGTACAGGTTGAGCGAGCCGATCACGCCGCGTTTCAAGGTGACGTCGGTCGACTTGTTCATGCCGGTGATCTTCATCACCGAAGGTTCCATGCTGTTGCCCGCACGGTATTCGGAGACGGTCACCTCCATTCCGATGCCGCTAATTTCCTGGAAGCCCGCCTCCGGGCTCTCCGGATTGCCGTCGCCCAGATCAACCAGGAAGTTGAACTGGACATATGGCCGTTTCGCTCTCAGCACTGCCATGACAATGACCCCTTATGACTTGCGGTCGGCCGTCCACTGGCCGATGCGGAAGATGACGAATTCGGCGGGGCGCAACGGGGCTACCCCGATCAGGCAGATCAGCCGGCCATTATCCAGATCATTCTGGGTCATGGTGGAGCGGTCGCACTTCACGAAGAAGGAGCGGTCTGGCTTTTCACCGAGCAGCGCGCCGGATTGCCACTCGTTGAGCAGGAAATCCTCGATCGTGCGCCGCACGTTCGCCCATAGCCGTTCGCCGTTCGGTTCGAACACGGCCCATTGCGTGCCCTTGTCTATCGAGCGCTCCAGATAGGCGAAGTATCTGCGAAGGTTGACATATTTCCATTCCGGATCGGAACTCATGGTGCGTGCGCCCCAGAGCCGCATGCCGCGCCCCTCGAAGAAGCGGAAGCAGTTGACCCCCTCGGGATTGAGCACTTCCTGCTGGGCCTTGTTGATCAGCTTCTCGAAGCCGAGGGCCAGGGTCACCACCTCGTTGGCAGGTGCCTTGAAGACCGCGCGCTCGATGTCGTTGCGGGCATAGATGCCGGCGACGAAACCCGATGGCGGGAAATAATTCTCCAGGCCAGTGTTCGGATCGATCGTCCGGACCCAGGGGTAGTAGAACGCCGCGTGGCTGCTATCGAACATGGCGCGATAGGCCCGGACATCGGCGATCGACTGGCCCTTGATGCTGTCGATCACCGCGATGCGATATTGCATGCGCTCGGCATGGCTGATCAGCGCGTTGGCGGTCGCCTGAGCGTTGATCCTGGCTGCGAGGCCATAAGTCGACCCGGGCGCGGCGACGATCGAGATATCCTCGATATCCTCGAATGCCTTCAGCCCCGACTTGCGATTGGTCGTCGGATTTTCCTCACCGACATAGCGGTCCGGGCCGGGCACTTCGCCGTCCTTGCCCCCGGCCAGGAAAAACACCGCATCGAGGAAAGGCGCCTTGCCTTCGCTGCGCGCCTTGGCCGCGTCGCTGCCCGTGCCTTCGAGATCGGTGATGACGAAGCGATTGTCCGCCTTGTTGCCGGCAAGATAGTCGGTGGCGATCTTGGCGCCGTTGCGCGGCGGATTGTCGTCCCCGGCGGTCGCGAAGATGTCGGCGGCGACCTTGGCGCGCTCGGTCGCTTCGACGAGCGCGGCCGCCGTCACTGCCTTGGCGTCGATCGCTGGCTGGACCTTTGGCAGCGCCAGGTCGATCTTGGCCTGGGCCGCGTCGACCTCCGCCTGGGCGGCCACGACCGCCGCATCCAGGGTAGCCTGGACGTCGCCCGGCTGGGGATTGGCCTGATGGTCGAGCGCGGTGTCGAGCTTGCCGTCGGCGATATCCTTTTCGTCCTGCGCGTCCTTGACCGCCTTGTTGGCGGCGTCGACCACCTTCTTGGCGTCCTTGTCGGCCTTGTCCGCATCGGCCTTGACCTTGTCGGCGGCCGTCTTCTCGATCTGCGCGTCTTCCGCCGTCAGCGCGGCGACGACGATCGGGATCGAGCGCGACGCCGACAGATTGGCCGGCTCGGCGGCGAAATAGTCGAAGATCGAATCAGGCGCGCCGCCTATCCTGTGCCCGCGGTCGAGCGCCAGATTGGCAACGGCGAAGAAGGGGAGGCCAGGCTCGCTGGGCTCGACATAGACGCTTGCGGTGATGGTGCGGATCGTGGCGTTGGTTTCGGCAAGTTCCTGCAGCTCGAACTTGGCCGTGCCGTCCTGGTTCTCGAAATTCCACAGGTCCTTTTGAATGTCGTAGGAGATGAAATAGATGCCCTTCTTGGCATCGTTGCCGACATAGACGGTGTCGCGATCGAACGACGAGCGCAGGATCGCCTTGTGCTTGCCGCCGCTGTTGGGGATCGGCTCCAGTACCAGCCGGTTCTGGCTCACCCAGAATTGCAGCCGCACCCGGGCCTCGCCCGCCTTGCCCGGAAAGCGGGCGCGGATCGCGACATTGGCCGGAGGGACCAACGCGCCGGCGACCTTCGCGCAGGCAGTGTCGATATTCCCCTGGAAGGCGCGGGCGACATAGAGCCGCTTGCCGCCTTCCTCGAAAAAGGCGCGGACCGCGTGCCACATATAATTGTCGAGCGTGGTGCCGACGAATTCGAGCTGCTGGCGGCCGCCATAGATCCGCTCGAATTCGACGAGCGAGGTGATGACGTCGGGCTCGATGTCGATCGGGCCGAAGCGCGTCGCGCCGACGAACCCGGTGGTGGTGGTGCTGACACCTTCGATCGACTTGGCCCGGTAGGAGACTTCCTCCACGAAGACGCCGGGGGCGAGATATTCAGGCATGGGCAGTCTCCTCGATCAATTCGGCTTGAGGTAGAGCGTTGAGAGACGCACGTTCGCCGACTTCAGCGAGACGAGCGTGAGCGGGCGACCGAGCGTGAGCGGCTGGCCAGGCAGGGGATCGTCCTTGTTGAGTTGTTTGAGGGCGATGCGCGCTGGACTCGAAAGCTGGCCCAGGATCGCGTCGAGTTTGGGCAACTCGTCGGTGAGCTCGTCCCAATAGACGGCGATCTCCGCACTCCAGGTGACTGCGTCCCGGCCGGCGGTCGCTTCCTCCGGCGTCTGGGATGGAAGCGCCGGATAGCCCCCGATCGCCGCGATCGAGCCGTTCGCCCCGGCGATGCCGAGCGCGATGATCTTGCCGTCGACCGTCACCGTCATCACGGCCCAGGCCGCGGGCTTGTCGGTGCCGTCCGCCTGGCGCTCGGCGAGCTGAGCCCGGACGGTAGAGCGCGGCCCCGATGCGGGGCAGGCGATCGACGGGAAGAGGGGGAGATAGTTCGGCTTGTATCCGGCGGGGGCACCGGCGGGCAGCAACGGAGCGATCTTCGCCTGGTCGAGCCCGGCCCAGGCCGGCCAGATGAACCGGCCACGCACCGGCAAGGCCGCCTCGAACCGCAGCGGCAGGAAGCGCTGGAAGGGATCGTCGACCGATACCTTGAAGCTGCGCGCCTTGGCGGGCCAGTCGGCCGGCTTCTGGGCAAGCTCGAAACTGAGCCCGGGCAGGCGCGGTGTCATCCAGGCGCCGCTGGGCGTCGGGCCGAGCACGGCCTGGCGAAACGGGCGCCCGGCATCGACGATGCGTATGTCGAGCCCATCGCCGACAAGGCCGAGATCCGACGCGTCGCGGAAGGCGAAGCCGAGCGGAACGTGGCGCGTGAAGCGGTCGGGCGAGACGAGGACCAGCGTCATATCGCTTCCTCGGCCACCCCGACGCCGAAGCCGCGCTCAAGCACTTCGCCGCTGTCGTCTAGCGCCTGGTTGCTGTCGATCAGCACCATGCGGACGAGATAATTGACGAACAGCGGGTGCTTGCGGATGCGATCCCACATGTTGAGTTGGTCGGCGAGAGCAAGCGGATCGCAGACCAGGTCGACATCTTCCTCGATGGTGAAGATGTCGTCCTCGGTGAGATAGTCGTTGAGCTGGGCGGCGGTGATCGTCCCGGCATCCTCCAGCGCGCGCATGACCCAGCCGAGCATGCGCAATTGCTTCTCCGCCGATGAAGCGATCGGGATGATCAGGAAGCTGACGTCGATCGGCAGCGAGGGCCTGAAACGGCGCCCGAAGATGTCGACGCGCGGCCCGCGGGCGCGGCGTTGCGTGTTGATCGTCACGCGCCAGGGCAGGATCGCGAAGCCATCACCGGTCAGGCCCTTCTCGACGTCCTTGGCCTGGTACATCTCGACGGTGAGCGAATTGAACGCGTCGCGCGGATAGCGTTCGCGGATCAGACCGCGGATCGCGGCGGTGACCGCGGCGATGGCCTGATGCTGGGCCATCAGCCGGCCCGTGCCACGGCGCGGATCGCATCGGCGAGTCCATGCTGGTCCCCGGTGCCGAAACGCCACCCCTGACGATCCAAGCGGTAGAGATCGCCCGCCTGTCCGTCTTCGCCGATCGCCACCACGCCGATATGCGGCGCGTCGAAGATCACTCGGAGCGCGTCCGGGAAGTCGCGCATCGCCGCCTGGTGAAGGATGACGACGTCGACATCACCAGTCACGATATCGGCTTCGGGAGTGGCGGCGTGGACCAGTTCGATATCCTCACATTCTGCGAGCGCGCCGTGCAGCGCGGACCTGACCATCGCCGTGGAAGCGCCGAGCAATACGCGGATCGTCATTGCGCATCCCTTTGAGGTCAGGGAGGCAAGCTAGGCTCATGTCGGCGGTGCGTGCATGAACTGAAGGGTGGGGAGGAAGGCCCGGGTCAACGGCCTGGGGTCATCAGCTGGACCTGTGTCCGAACCATGGTCCGGACCATTTGGCCTATAATGTCGCATCCGTACAATTGGCCGACGGGAAGTCGACCGCTCTGCGACAGAGAATCGTCGAAAACACCGTATTGATCTTAAATCCAGTTTTCGATTGGCCGGATCGGGACTATGATCATCGCCACCTGGTTGCTTGGGGTTTCCTTTGCTCTTTAGCGACAGCCAAGGACTTTTCTTGGCTCGGTAGGTCGCGCGCTCCGTGAATAACACGGCGTTAATCAAAATGTTGGGGGCAGGATTATTTCCCCCGGCGAGTATTGGTCCGGCCCCGCCATTGGCCGATCGGCTTTATTGAAGTCGGCCGGAGCGGCGTAATCAGAAGGAGTTCAGGGATGGAGCGCCATCGCGACGGCGACGCAGGCAACAGGAAGCGACCACCCGCGCTCGTGGTGAGCGACGTCCTGATCTATCGAGAAGGAATCGCGGCGGGATTGGCGCGGATCGGCGACCTCGAGGTGGTGGGCGCCATTTCGGCGGAGGAACTTTCCGGCGCGCTCGCCGCGAGCACGGTGGAGATCGTATTTGTCGATATTTCGCACGAGCGTTCCCGGGAAGCGGCACGGGCTGCACGCGCGCTCTCGCCGCCGGTGCTGGTGATCGGTTTCGGCATGACCAGCGAGGACGAAGGGCTGGCGGGCGCGGAAGCCGGGGTGACGGCGTTCGTCGACCATGACGGCACGATCACTGACCTGAATCAGGCAGCCAAGCGCGCGCTAAGCGGCGTTCCGGTGTGCCCGCCCCAACTCACCACGCGGTTGTTGCAGCGTGTCGCGCAACTCGCGACGCGCGGTCGACCCGTGGGAGACGCGCAACTGACGCGACGCGAGCGCGAAATCGCTTCTCTGGTGGAAGAGGGAATGTCGAACAAGGAGATTGCCTGCGCGCTCAGCATCAGTCCGGCCACGGTCAAGAACCATGTCCACATGATCCTGGACAAGCTCAATCTGCCGCAGCGGCGGATGCTGATGCTCGGCAGCACGAGCCGTGTCGCGCGGGTGGCGCGGGCAATGTATGATTCGACTGCCGCGTAGTTTGCGGCGGCGCATTGCCCTCTCGGGCGAACAACCCGACACCGGGGGGCCCATGTTGCGGCGGTACGCTACAATCGCCCTTCGTGAAGCGCCGCGGGGCGACCGAGCAACCTGGCGACCGGCGGGGACACAGCGACCTGTCCTTCGGCAAGGAAGCGCTGGACGTTCGCCTTGATCTGCTCGGGCAGGTAACGATAATTGACCATGACGCCATGGCTCTGGGCTAGCCCCTTGTCCGAGGGATCGGCGGCGAGGTTGATCCGTTCGAGCCGCGCGCCGTTGGAGAGATGGAATTTGGCGACGGGATCGCTGGTCTGCCGCCCAGCCGCATCGTCGCCGCACAGATACATGGCGCATAACTGGCGCAGTTCATCGTCCTTGGGCGTCCGGTTGCCGTCCCTGGCATCCAGCCAGCGCCGGAATCCGGGCACGGGGGAGAGTGTCGCGAAGGTTCGCAACGATGGATGCTCGGCCTTGAGCTGAGTCGTGATCTGCTTGATCAGCAGGTTGCCGAAGCTGATGCCACGCAGGCCGTGCTGGCAATTGCTGATCGAATAGAAGATCGCGGTTGTCGGCTTGGAACTTCCGGCCGGCGCGGCTGGATCGATCAGCGGCCCGATCGAGTCACTGACGCCGTCGGTCAGCGCCACCTCGACGAAGATCAGCGGTTCGCCCGGCAGGGCAGGGTGGAAGAAACCGTAGCAGCGTCGGCTGCCGCTGAGCCGGCCGCGCAGATCGTCCCAGCCGCTGATGGCGTGGACGGCCTCATATTCGATCAGCTTCTCCAGGATCGCGGCAGGACTGTTCCAGTCGATCCGGCGAAGATCGAGAAACCCGCGGTTGAACCATGAGACCAGGAGGTGGCGCATATCGTCTTCGAGCGGTTGCAGCTCGGGATGATCGGGCAGCAGGCGCTGGAGCTGCGCGCGCAGGGCGACGATCAGGGCGGTGCCGCCTGGCGCGGCGTTCAGCCGGCGCAGCAGATTCTGCCGCCGGGGTTCGGCATGCCGTGTGAGCATCGCGGCATTGGCCACCGAGGGATCCGCGGTGAACGCCCGGGCGGCTTCGAGCAATGCCGGCTGCAGCGGCGGCAGCGCGTCGACCAGCCAGTGGAAATAGGTCAGCCTTTCTCCGTCGTCGAACGACCGGCACCGGTCGGCCAGGCTGGCGGCAAGGCTGGTGCCTTCGGCCTCGCCGGCACGGCCGATCAGTTTTTCGGACAGGTGGCGGGCATGGGTGAGCGATGAGACCGGCGTCCGCCGGAAGAGCCGCAAATACATGGGTCAGCCCTCGAACCAGGTTGAATATTCGGCGCGGAGCAGTGCCTTCTGCACCTTGCCCATCGTGTTGCGCGGCAGATCGTCGACGGCGAACACTGCCTTGGGCAGCTTGAACCTGGCGAGTTGCGGGCGGAGCGCGGCGACGATCGTCACCGGATCGACGGCATGGCCGGGCGCAGGCCGGATGATCGCCGCGACCACTTCGCCGAAATCGGGGTGAGGCAACCCGATCACTGCCGATTCGTCTACGTCGGGCAACTGGTCGATCAGGCTTTCGATCTCGCTGGGATAGACGTTCAGTCCGCCCGCGATGATCATATCCTTGTCGCGCCCGACGATGCGGACGACGCCGTTGCTGTCGATGCTGGCAATGTCGCCGGTGATGAAGAATCCATCGTCGCGGAATTCCGCCCGGGTCTTTTCGGGCTGCTGCCAATAGCCGGCAAAGACGTTGGGACCGCTCACCTCAAGGACGCCGATCTCCTTGCTGTCGGCGATGCGGACGGTGATGCCGTCGAGCGGCCGACCGACCGCGCCAGCCAGGCGCGGTCCGGCGAGCGGGTTGGAACAGATGATGCCGCATTCGGACATGCCATAGCGTTCGAGGATAGGGTGGCCCGTGCGCGCCGCGAACGCGTCGAAGGTTGCCGCAGTGAGCGGCGCCGACCCGCAGATGAACAGGCGAATCTCGGCGGTGCTGCTCCGGTCGAGCCGCGGATCGGCCAGCAGCCGAGTGTAATAGGTCGGCACCCCCATGAACAGGCTGACCCCAGGGAAGCGATCGATCGCGCTTGCGCTGTCGAAGCCAGGCATGAGCCGGATCTCGCTACCGGCGAGGAGGAGCGGGTTGAGCCCCACGAACAGCCCGTGAATGTGAAACAGTGGCAGCGCGTGGAGCAGCACGTCGCCCGGAGCGATTCCCCAGGCAGCGATCAGCGCCCGAGCATTGGACAGGAGATTGCCGTGGGTGATCATCGCGCCCTTGGAGCGACCGGTGGTGCCGGAAGTGTAGATGATCGCCGCGAGATCCCCGCCACGCGCTTCGTGCGGCGGCGCGGGCGGATGCGAGGCCGCGACCGCTTCGGCGAGACTGCCCGCGCCATTGGCATCGAGCGTCGCGATCGGGATTCCATTGTCGCCAAACAGAGCTGCCCGCGCCGGATCGCATACGAACAGCACCGGCTTCGCGTCGGCGAGGAAATAGCCGATCTCGGCGACCTGATACCCGCTGTTGAGCGGCAGGTAGATGGCGCCGAGGCGCAGCGTCGCCAGATATAGCTGCACCAGGTCGAGCGACTTGTCCGCCTGCACCGCGACGCGGTCACCCGCGCCGACGCCCAGCGCGGCGAGCCCGGCCGCCCATCGTTCGACCCCCTCGAGCAGTGCCGCGCCGCTCAAGGAGCGGCCATCGTCGACGATCGCGATGCGATCGCCCGTCGCGATCAGCGCCGCGGCGATGGCACCATAAAGGGATGAGGTTTTGTCAGCCATGCGGTCGTCTCCGGGAGGTGGTGGCCCTGCGTCGCATGGGCCGGTAAGAGGATTGTCGAACATCCGAACAAAAGGCTGCGAACGAAGCATGACTCGTCCCAAGAGAACGCCGCAGGATGCCGACCGCGAATTTGCCGGACCGAGCGGGCTGCCGTTTGGATCGCCCAAGCAGGATTCGGATGGCGGCGTGAAGACCTCGCTGGTCCAGCTGGTCTACGAAACGATCATGGCGGCGCTCGATGCGGGAGAACTGACCCCGGGCAGCCGGATCATCGCTTCCGAACTCGCGACGCGGCTGGGCCTGAGCCGGGCACCGGTGCGCGAGGCGCTGGCCGTATTGGCGGGGCAGGGGCTGGTCGAGCTGCTGCCGGATCGCGGCGCCATGCTTCGGCCGATGAGCGTGCGCGACCTGGCGGCGATCTACGAAGTGAGCGCGCCGGTCGCCGCGATCGGCCTGCGCGAGGCTGCGCGGCGCATCGATCTGGGCGACAATGCCGAGCGGGTCCGCGCGGCGATGGCGGCGATCCGGGCCGCGGGCGACGACACGCCGTCGAATTTCGGCTTTTTCCTGGTGCTCAACGAATTCCACTATCTCGTGAACGCGATCGCCGAGAAGCCGCACGTCGATCTCGTCCTGCGCGCGGTCAATATCGAATATTGGAACAGGCTGCTGGCCGCGGCGATCGACCTGGATCGGCACGCGGGCAAATATGTCGCGAATTATCAACGCATCACCGACGCGCTGATCGCCGGAGACGCGAGGTCGGCTGAGGCGATCATGCTGTATCATGCTGACTGGTGCGTCTCCCTGCTCGATCCAAAAAGCGGCGAATGAGCAATAATTGTCGACGATAAACGAGGATTTCGAGCGAGTCAGGTAGTTTTTGCCATGCTTTTTAAAAGAATCGTCGACAATCGCTTGCATGCTGCCTGAAATCATGATCTCTTCCCATCATCGGACGAGGCCAGGAACGGCAGGTCCGGTCACGAAAGGGAACAGGACATGGCGGCGACTGGATTCACGTTGCGCTTTGGCGCAGCTTTGCTTCTCACAAGCGCGGCGGCGCATGCCCAGACGGCGCCCGATCAGGACAGTGCGGAAACCGGCGACATCGTGGTCACCGCGAGCAAGACCGGCGCCACCCTGTTGCAGGACACCCCTTTTGCGGTGACGGCGTTCAACGCCGAGATGCTCGAGCGGACCGGCGTCAAGGATGTGCGCGATCTCGCGGCGGTCACGCCCAACCTGCTGGTTACGCAGAACGCGTCCTTTTCGCAGATTTATATCCGCGGCATCGGCTCCAACAACGTCTTTGGCGGATCGGACCCATCGTCGACGATTCACCTCGACGGCGTCTATCTCGCCCGGCCGGCGAGCTACCTCACCAATTTCCTCGACGTCGAGCGGATCGAGGTCCTGCGTGGCCCGCAGGGCACGCTCTATGGTCGCAACTCAGTCGGCGGAACGATCAACGTGATCAGCCGCAAGCCGGGCAACGAGTTCGTCGGCCGGATCCAGGCGACCTATGGCAATTATAATTTCGCACGGGCCGAGGGTTATGTCAGCGGTCCGCTCATCGAGGACAAGCTCGCTGCGTCGATCTCGTTCATCGGTTCGCGCCGCGACGGCTATCTCAAGAATATCGTGCCGGGCGTCGGCGATGCCGATAACGAGCGCACGATCGGCGGCCGCGGGCAGCTTCGCTTCACGCCCAGCGCGCCGCTCGAGATCATTTTACGGGCTGACTACATCCATTCGGACGACGCGCTCGCCGGCTACGTGAAACTGCTGCAGACGACCACCGATCCTCTCGCAAACAGCACGCTGGGTGATTATCGCAAGATCGCAGTCAATATCCGCCCCGCCTCGAACCGCCGGCAATGGGGCACCGCGGCCGAAGTCAATTATGACGTGACGGATGGCCTGCAGCTGAAATCGCTCACTGCCTATCGGGCGAACCGCCTGACTCAGGTCGGCGATACCGACGGCACGGCGCTGAATGGCCGGCGAACCGATCAGTTCGAGGACCAGCACCAGTTTTCGCAGGAAGTGAACCTCACCGGCAAGGCGGGTGCGCTGACCTACATCCTGGGTGCCTATTACTTCAACGAGCACATCCTGGTCGATTCGAGCGTGACGACCTACGCCACCAACGTCCGGGCCAATTTCAATCCGACGATCAACACCGATGCGATCGCCGGCTTCGCGCAGGGCAGCTTCGCGCTCACGGAGCAGATCACGCTGACCGCGGGCATCCGCTACACGAGCGAGAAGAAGAAGTTCGACCAGATCGCGACCAATTTCTCGCTGGTCACCGGCCTGCCGAATGCGACCTATCCGCGCACTTACAGCACGGAAAACACCTACAAGGCCTGGACCCCGAAATTCGGCGTCGAATTCCGCCCGGTCGACGGCGTGCTGATCTACGCTTCGGCGACCAAGGGCTTCAAATCGGGCGGTTTCAACTTCTCCAGCGCCAATGCGGCCCAGGGTTTCGGTCCCGAGACGCTATGGAGCTACGAGGCCGGCGCCAAGCTCGATCTGCTGGAGCGCCTGTTGCGGCTGAACGCGACGGTCTTCCATTACGACTATAACGATCTGCAGGTGCAGTCCTTCCTTTCGCCGGGCGTGGTCGACATCACCAACGCCTCCGATGCGAAGGTCGACGGCGTCGAATTCGAAGCGCAGCTGCGGCCGGCTAAATGGCTCAAGCTGGGCGGCAACCTCGCCTATCTCGACGCGCGCTACAAGAATTACACGTCCGCCCTGCTGCCCGGGAACATTCCTTATGACGCCTCGGGCAACCGGCTGAACCTCGCGCCCAAATGGTCCTATTCGGTATTCGCCGAGGCCGATACCGCGATCGGCGCCGGCTCCGGGTTCATCCGCGGCGAGTATAATTATCGCACGCGGCAATTTTTCACCGCGTCCAATTCCGGGCTCGATACGCAGGCCGGCTATGGTCTGCTCAACGCCAGCATCGGCTACACCTTTCCCGGCGAGCATTTCGAGTTGCTGGCGTTCGCCCGCAACCTCACCGATCGTGAATATGTGACGAGCACGGCAAGCTTCGCCTCCGGCATTGTCGGCCGGGTCGGCGAGCCGCGCACCTACGGCGTCCGCGCCGTGGCGAAGTTCTGACCATGACGACGGCGCCCGGCCCCATGAGCGGATATTGCGACCCGGCGTTCGCGAAAGTCGGCGAGACCTTCGCCGCGAATTTTCGCGATCGGGGAGAAATCGGGGCCGCGGTCGCCGTCTATCGGCATGGGCAAAAGGTGGTCGATCTATGGGGCGGCTGGGCCGATGCCGCGCAGACTCGTCCCTGGCAGCAGGATACGATCGTTTGCATGATGTCGGTCGGCAAGGGCATGGCGGCCCTAGGCGTCTGGATGCTGATCGATCGCGGGTTGATCGATCTCGACGCACCCGTGGCAAGATACTGGCCGGGCTTCGCGCAAGCCGGCAAGGGCTCCATCACGGTCGGGACCTTGTTGGCGGGCAAGGCGGGCCTGCTCTACGCCGATCACGCTCCCGCTGGTGCCGGCTATGACTGGGACGTGATGATCGACGCGCTCGAGCGTCAGGAACCGGCCTGGGAACCGGGCACCGCCCATGGCTATCACTCGGCAACTGCCGGATATCTGTTCGGCGAGCTCATTCGCCAGGTCGATGGCCGTCCGCTCGACCAGTTCCTGCGCGAGGAAGTGACCGCGCCGCTCGGCGCCGATTATGGTTATGGGGCGGCCTGGGCCGATCCGGACCGGGTGGCGGATATCATTCCCAACCAGGACAGCCACACCTTCGTCCAGTCGCGCGATCCCTCGACCAAGATGGGTCGGGCATGGCGGATGCGGCCGGATTCGCCCGACCATTACAATGACGCGCGGATGCGTTCGGGGCTGCTGCCCTCGACCAACGGGCACGGCAATGCACGCGCCGTTGCCCGCATCTACGCCGCGCTCGCGTCGGGCGGCACGCTCGACGGCGTCCGCCTCGTCTCGCCGGAGACGATCGACCGGATGCGCACCGAAAGCTGGTTTGGACCCTGTGAAATGACTGATCGGATTTTCCGTTATGCCTATGGCTTCTTCTTGAACGAGCCGCTGATGTCCCCGATGGGCACCAATCCGCGTGCCTTCGGGCATCCGGGCGCCGGTGGATCGCTGGGCTTCGCCGATCCCGAAAACGGCATCGCCTTTTCGTATAGCCCATCGCTGATGTGCGCCGGGGGCGGCCTTGGTGAGCGCTGCCTCGCTTTGACCTCGGCGGTGTACGCATGAGCGGCGAATTCGCCGGCAAGGTGGCGATCGTCACTGGTGGCAGTTCCGGTATCGGCCAGGCCGTGGCCGAGGCGCTGGCGGCCGGCGGCGCCCATGTCGCAGTGGTCGCGAGCAGCAGCCTCGACAAGGCCGAAGCGGTCGCCGGCGCGATCGTCGCCAATGGCGGCAGCGCGATCGGCGTGGCCGCCGATGTGCGGGACGCGACCGCGTTCGCGGCGCTGGTCGCGACGGTGGAGCAGCGCTTCGGCGGGGTCGATCTCCTCGTCAACGCGGCCGGCGTCTTCTATCCCACGCCGGTCGCCGATGGCGATCCGGCCGCGGGTGCGCGCATGATCGACATCAACGTTTCGGGCCTGTGGAATGCGATCTCGGCAACGGTTCCGGCGATGCAGCGGCGCGGCGGCGGGCGGATCGTCAACCTCGCTTCCGTCGCTGCTTTTGTCGGGATCAAGGGCTTTGCGCTCTATTGCGCGAGCAAGGCCGCGGTCGCGATGATGACCCGCGCGCTCGCCGCCGAACTCGCGCCCGACAATATCGCGGTGAATGCCGTGGCGCCGGGCAACACGGCGACGCCGATGAACGCCGGAGTGCGGGCGGACCCGGCCATGGCCGAGGGCATGCGACAGATGACCCCCAGCGGCACCGCCTTTAGCGATGTCGCCGACATTGCCGGCATTGTGCTGTTCCTTCTGTCGGAACGCGCGCGGCCGGTTCACGGCGCGGTCTGGCTTGCCGACGAAGGCATTTCGGCGGCGATCGGGTGATGGCGATCGCGGCGGACCGTCTCCCAGTCGCGCCTTCGGCGCCGGCCTATGCGTGGTATGTCGCGCTGCTGCTCGCCACCGCGCACCTGGTGTCGTTCATCGACCGCTATCTGATGAGCCTGATGATGGAGCCGCTCAAGGCGGATCTCGGCGTCAGCGACACGCAGCTCGGGCTCCTGCAGGGAACCGGCTTCGTGGTGCTCTATACCCTGGTCGCGGTGCCGCTCGGGCTGACCGCCGATCGGGTCAATCGCCGCAACCTGATCGTCGCGGGCATTCTCGTCTGGAGTCTCGCGACCGCGATGTGCGGCCTTGCTTCGTCCTTCGGCTGGCTCTTCGCCGCGCGCATCGGGGTCGGTTTCGGCGAGGCAGCGCTGGTGCCGGCGGCGATGTCGCTGCTTGCCGCCTATTTTCCGCGGCAGCAGCTGGGCCGCGCCGTATCGCTGTTCACCACCGGCGCGTCGCTCGGCAAGAGCGCGGCGCTGATCGGCGGCGGGGCGGTCCTCGCCGTACTGACGGCGGCCGGCGGCCTCGACCTGGTTGGTTTCGGCCGACTGGCGCCCTGGCAGGGGACCTTCGTCATCATGGCGATCCCCGGCATCGTGCTGGCGTTGCTGATGTTCAGCGTGCGGGAACCGGCGCGGACCGCGAGCCTGATCGCCCGGCCCGGCATCGCCGAGGCCTGGCGCTACGTCGTCGCTCACCGCGCGGCCTTTGTCCGCCATACCGGTGCGTCTGCCCTGGTCGTGCTGACCATCCAGTCGCTGGGTGCCTGGGCGCCATCCTTCTATGTGCGCTTTTTCCATATGACGGCGCCCCAGGCGGGCCTCGCGATCGGATCCGTCATCCTGATTGCGGCGCCGCTCGGCCATCTGACCGGCGGCATGCTGACTGACTGGTTCCAGGCGCGGCGCTGGCCGTCGCCGGCGGCGCCGGTGATCGTGATCGGCCTGGCCTGCGCGATCCCCAGCGTGGTGCTGTTCGTGACGAGTTCGAGCCTGCCGGTCTCGCTGGCGGCTTATGGGCTGCTCAGCTTCTTCGCCACGCTGGCCGCGCCCGCATCGCTGGCGGGCGTACAGATGCTGACGCCCGATCGGCTGCGCGGCATCGTCACCTCGATGTTCCTTGCCGTCACGACGCTGGTCGGGATCGGCATCGGCCCGGCCCTGATCGGCATTTGCAGCGATCTCGCCGGCGGGCCGCTCGAGCTCGGCAATGCCCTGATGATCGTCATTTCCGGCGTTGCCGGGATCGGCATCGTCCTCGCGCTCGCCAGTCAGCGCCCCTTCGAACGCACCGCCGCGCTCACCGCGGCCGCGCGCTGATTCAACCAGGAGTATTTCCATGCGCAAGACCGGCAAGGCCATCATCACCTGCGCGGTGACCGGGTCCATCCATACCCCTTCAATGTCGCCCTATCTGCCGGTCACGCCGGACGAGATCGCGGAACAGGCGATCGCGGCGGCCGAAGCGGGCGCGGCGATCCTGCATCTGCACGCACGCGACCCGGCCGATGGCCGGCCGTCCCCCGACCCCGAGCTCTACATGCAGTTCCTGCCCCGGATCAAACAGGCGTCGGACGTCGTCATCAACATCACCACGGGCGGCGCGCCGGGCTTCAGCGAGGAAGACCGGCTGGCGGGCCCGCTGCGCGCCAGCCCCGAGATGACGTCGCTCAACATGGGATCGATGAATTTCGGCTTTTTCGGCCTCGCCGACAAATTCGACTGGAAGCACGACTGGGAACGCGAGCTGATGCTCGGGTCAAAGCGATTTCCGGCCAACCATAATTTCGCGCTGATCGAGCGGATCATGGTCGAGCTGGGGCAGGGGCATGGCACGCGTTTCGAATATGAATGCTACGACATCGGGCATCTCTACAACGTCAAGCATTTTGCCGATCTGGGGCTGATCAAGCCGCCCTTCCTGATCCAGGGGATTTTCGGCATCCTTGGCGGGATCGGCGCCGATCTCGAAAATTTCATGATGTTCAAGCAGACGGCGGATCGCCTGTTCGGCGATGATTACATGCTGTCCTGCTTCGCGGTCGGCCGCCCGCAGATGAAGTTCCTCGCCCAGTGCGCGCTGGTCGGCGGCAGCGTCCGGGTCGGGCTTGAGGACAGTCTTTATATCAGCAAGGGCGAGCTGGCGACGAGCAACGCCCAGCAGGTGCTGAAGCTCCGGTCGATCCTGGACGCGCTGGAGATCGACGTCGCGACTCCGGCCGAGGCCCGCGTCATGCTTGGCCTCAAGGGCGCCGACGCGGTGACTTTCTGAGATGCGGTTCGCAACCGACACGGGGGGCACCTTCACCGATCTGGTGGTGGAGGACGATGACGGCTCGATCACCCTGCACAAGGCATCCACCATTCCGTCCGATCCGGTCGCGGGCGTGCTCGACGCGCTGGCCGTCGCGGCCGAGGCGCGTGGGCTGACCCTGCGCGCGCTGCTCGCCAGGGCGGACAGCTTCATCCACGGCACCACCCATGCGATCAACGCGATCATCACCGGACGCGCCGCGCGCACCGGACTGATCGTGACGGCCGGCCACCGCGACATCCTGCTGTTTCGCGAAGGCGGAAGGACCGAGCCGTTCAACCACACGATTCCCTATCCCAAGCCCTATATCCCGCGCGCGCTCACCTTCGAGGCGCCGGAGCGGCTGCTGGCGGACGGGACTGTGCTGGTCCCGCTCGACGAAGCGGCGGTGATCGCGGTGCTCGAACAGATGCGCAGCCTCGAGATCGAAGCGGTCGCCGTGTCGCTCCTCTGGTCGACCGTGCATCCCGCTCATGAGCTGCGCATCGGGGAACTGATCGAAACGCATTTGCCGGGCATCCCCTACAGCCTGTCGCACGCGGTCAATGCCACGCTGCGCGAATTCCGCCGCGCGTCGTCGGCGGCGATCGACGCGTCGCTCAAGCCGTTGATGACGCGCTATCTCGGCAGCCTTTCGGCTCGCCTGGCGGCGGAAGGCTTTGCCGGCGAGGTGATGGTGCTGACAAGCGCGGGCGGCATGGTCGAAGCGTCCGAGGTGGCGGCCGCGCCGATCCGGATCATCAATTCGGGGCCGTCCATGGCCCCGGTCGCCGGGCGCCATTATGCCGAGCGCGAAGGCGGCTGGCGTACCGCCATCGTCGCCGACACGGGCGGCACGACCTACGACATCAGCCTGGTCAGCGACGGGCGTATCCCGATGACCCGCGACCTGTGGATCGGGGAACCCTATCGCGGCCATCTCGCCGGTTATCCGTCAGTCGATGTGAAGAGCGTCGGTGCCGGCGGCGGCAGCATCGCGTCGCTCGACGGTGCGGGCCTGCTCCATGTCGGGCCGGACAGCGCCGGATCGACGCCAGGCCCCGCCTGTTACGGCCGTGGCGGCACCCGGCCGACGGTGACCGATGCCTGCATGGTGCTCGGCTATCTCGATCCGGACTATTTCCTCGGCGGCTCGATGAAGCTGGATGCGGCGGCCTCCCGGGAGACCATCGCGCGCGACGTCGCCGGGCGCCTCGGCACCAGCGTGGAGGAAGCTGCCTGGAGCATCCTCGATCTCGCCACCGAGAATATGGTCCAGGCAATCCAGGAACTGACGGTCAATCAGGGCATCGACCCGGCCGAAGCAGTGCTGATCGGCGGCGGCGGCGCGGCCGGGCTCAATTCGGTGTTCATCGCCCGACGGCTCGGCTGCCGCAGGCTGCTCATCCCCGAAACCGGCGCGGCGATGAGCGCGGCCGGCGCGATGATCTCCGATATCACCAGCGAATTCGCGGTGACGGCGCACACCTCCACGGCCGCGTTCGACAGCGGACGAGCCAATGCCGCGATCGACCGGTTGCGGGGCGAGGCGGACGCGTTCGCGGTCCGCACCGGCTTGCCCGGCGTGACCGAATTCATCGCCGAGGCGCGCTATGAAGGCCAGGCCTGGGACATCGACGTGCCGCTGGCCTCGACCGAGTTCGCGACTGCTGACGATGTCGCGGCGTTTCGCACTGCCTTCGACGCGATGCATGAGCAAATCTTCACCATTCGCGACGAAGCGTCCGACGTGGAATTGATCGGGCTGCGCGCCCGCATCCGCTGTGCTGCACGGTCCGAGGCTCCCTTCCTGCTCAAGCCGGCACCCGCAACGGAATCGTCGTTGCGCACCCGACCCGTCTATTTCGCCGGCGCGGGCTGGATCGACACGCCGATCCTGCGCTGGGACGCGATCCCCGCCGATAGGGACTTTGACGGGCCGGCCCTGATCGAATCTCCCTTCACCACGGTCGTCGTCGATCCGCCCGCGCGTTTCCGCCGGTCGGTCGCCGGCGCGCTTTTGATCGAGGCCTGAACGATGAACCAAGCTGTTGCCCCGGGCGCGGTGATGAACGGCGCGGAAATGGCCGTGATGCGCAGCCGCCTGGACGGGATCGTGCGCAAGATGTCCAACACGCTGCTGCGGACCGGGCGGTCGGGCGTGCTCAACCGCGCGCGCGATTTCTCCTGCTGCCTGCTGACGCGGGCCGGCGAGCTGCTCAGCGCGGCGGACAGCCTGCCGATCCATGTCCTGTCCGGCCCCGACCTGATGGCGCGATCGGTCGCGCTGTTCCATCCCGATCAGCGGGCGGGCGACGCGTTTCTGCACAATTCGCCTTATCATGGCTGCTCGCATCCGGCCGATCTGACGGTCATCGCGCCAGTGATGGACGAGGCCGGCAACCACCGCTTCACCGTCCTTGCCAAGGCGCATCAGGCGGACATCGGCAATTCGCAGCCGACCACCTACATGGCGGAGGCGCGTGACGTCTATCATGAGGGCGCGCTGATCTTCCCGGCGGTGCAGGTGCAGCGCGGCTGGCAGGACATCGACGATATCATCCGCATGTGCGAGATGCGCATCCGCGTGCCGCATCAATGGCGCGGCGATTATCTCTCCACCGTCGGGGCGGTGCGCATCGGCGAGAAAGCGCTGACTCAGCTGGCCAGCGAAATCGGCTGGGACCGAATCGAGGCTTTTTCCGGCCAGTGGTTCGATTATTCCGAAACGCTGATGGCGGAAGCGATCGGCAAGCTGCCGGCCGGATCGGTCACCGGATCGAGCACGCATGATCCCTTTCCCGGCCTGCCGGCCGAGGGCCTGAAAATCCAGGCCAGGATCGATGTCGATCCCGTCGGCGGCCGCGTCGCCGTCGATCTCACCGACAATCCCGATTGCCTGCCGTGCGGCATGAACCTGTCCGAGGCCTGCGCGCGCACCGCAGCGATGATCGGGGTGTTCAACAGCATCGATCATCGCGTGCCGAAGAATGCGGGATCGTTCCGCCGGATCGATGTGGCCCTGCGCGAGGGGTGCATCGCCGGTATCCCGATCCATCCCTTCTCCTGTTCGGCCGCCACCACCAATATCGCCGACCGCGTCGCCAACAGCGTGCAGACCGGCCTGGCCGCGCTGGGCGAGGGGATCGGCATGGCGGAGGTCGGATCGGTCATCGCGCCGTCCGCCGGCGTGGTCTCGGGGATCGATCCCCGCTCGGGCCAGCCCTTCGTCAACCAGATGTTCCTGGCGATGAGCGGCGGCGCCGCCAGCCCGGCGAGCGACGCGTGGTGGACGATCGGACATGTCGGCAATGCCGGCCTGTGCTGCATCGACGGCGTCGAGCTGGCCGAGCTGTCGCAGCCGATCGTGGTCCATGCCCGCGGCTTCATGCCCGATACCGAGGGCGCCGGGACGAATACCGGCGCGCCCTCGACCATCGTCGAGTTCGGTCCGCTCGGCGCCGATATCGATATCGGCTATCTGTCCGACGGTCACAGCAATCCCCCCACCGGCGTTCGCGGCGGGGGCAGGGGCGGCGGGGCCGATCAATATCTGATCGATCGTGACGGCATAAGGGGTGCGCTCGAGGCGTGCGCTCAGGTCCGCATCAGACAGGGCGAGCGCATCATTGCGATATCGTGCGGGGGCGGTGGCTATGGGCCGCCGGCGGGCCGCGCGGCCGACCGGGTCGCGGAGGATGTCGCCGATGGGCTGATCAGCGTGGATCGCGCGCATTCGATCTATGGCGTCGTGCTGTCGCCCGACGGCACGGTCGCCGTGGCGGCGACGGCTCAGGCCCGGGAAGCGATGGCATGAGCGCCCGTTCGGTGCTCGTCACCGCCGGCGCTTCCGGGATCGGTCTGGCCATTGCCGAGGTCTTCGTCGCCCGCGGCGATCGCGTGATCGTATGCGATGTCGATCAGGCAGCGCTCGACAGCGCGGCCGGGCAACTGGAGGGACTGGTCGCGATCCGGGCCGACGTGTCCGATCCTGCCGCAGTTGCTGGGCTGGTCGCTGAGGCGGGTCCGGTGGAGGTCCTGATCAACAATGCCGGCGTGGCCGGTCCGGTGGGCGGCATCGAGACCAACGATCCCGACGACTGGGCGCGCTGCTTCGCGGTGAATGTCCACGGTGCCTTCCACATGATCCGGGCGGTCGTCCCGGCGATGCGCGCGGCGGGGGGCGGCACGATCATCAACATCTCCACCGCGTCGACCGTGACGGGTCTCCCCGGGCGGTCCGCCTATGTCGCGTCGAAATGGGCGCTCGAGGGGCTGACGCGGACGCTCGCGCGCGAGCTTGGTCCGGCCGGCATCCGGGTCAACGCGATCCGGCCGGGATTCATGGATACCGAGCGGATGCGCGGGATCATGGCGCGCGCGGCGGAACGGAGCGGCCGCACCGTGCCCGAGGTCGAGGCCGAGGCGCTCGGTTATATCTCGCTGCGCACCAAGATCCAGCCGAGCGAGATCGGCGAAATGGCATGGTTCTTCGCCTCGGACGCCGCGCACCACATCACTGGCCAGATCGTCGGCGTCGACGGCAATGCTGAATGGGAGGGATAGGATGTCACGGATCACGATGCTGAGCATCGATCAGCTGCAGGAGCGCGGCGTCGACGTATCGCCGTTCCTGAAGGATTTCGCCGAGCTGCCCGGCAGCGTCGCGACGCTCGGCCATCGCCCCGATATCCTGCAGGGCACGCTTGTCCTGTGGCAGGCGGTGATGGGGGCGGGCTCGCTCCCTGCCGAGCTCAAATATCTCGCCGGCTATCTGGCGAGCATGTCGGCCGGGTGCCGTTATTGTTCGGCGCATACCGCGAGCAACGCGGCGCACGGCGCTGGTTCGGAGAAGGTCGCCGCGGTCTGGGACTATGAGCGCAGCCCGTTGTTCAGCGACGCCGAGCGCGCCGCGCTGCGCTTCGCGCAGCTGGCAGGCCAGGCGCCCTCAGGCGTACAGGACGAGGACGTCGCCGAGCTGAAGCGGCACTATAGCGACATCGAGATTGTCGAGTTGCTGTCGGTCGTGGCGCTGTACGGCTTCTTCAATCGCTGGAACGACAGCCTGGCGATCCCGCTCGAAGCCACGCCGCTGAACTTCGCCCAGGCCACGATCGCCGCCCATGGGTGGGACGTCGGCAATCATGGCTGACACCTATGTCGAGTGCGGATTCGGGGTGGTCCATCCGTGGCTGTGCGATGCCATGGGGCATTTGACGACCCGGCATTACCTCGCCTTTTTCGACGATGCTTCCTATCAGCTCTTCGCGGCGCTCGGTTACGATCCTGCGGCCGGGAAGGTCGCACAGCAGGGTTGGGCCGATGTACGGCATGAGCTCGAGTATCGTGCCGAGCTGCCTGCGGGCGCCCTGATCCGGATCGACGGTCGCGTGCAGGCGCTCGGGCGCAGCTCCATCACGACCGAGCTCCGCCTGTTCGCCCGGTCGGACGATCGGCTATGCGCGACCTTGGTGGCGCGCACCGTCTGTTTCGATCTCGCCGCGCGCCGGTCGCGGCCATTGCCGCCAGCGCTGATCGAAAGGGCCGCCGGCCTGTTCGGCGTGCTGCCCGAGCAGCGATCGGCGAATATCCCCGCCTGACGCCGTCAGCCGGCCTGGAGCAGCCGGTCGATCATGCCCGCCATTGCGGTGTCGCGCACGGAGACGCCGCCCGCGTCATGCGTCGTCAGCCAGATCTCGAGCCGGTTATAGACGTTGAACCATTCGGGATGATGGTCGCTCTTCTCCGCGGCCAGCGCGATCCGGGTCATCACTCCGAAGGCGGCCGAGAAATCGGCTAGCACGACGCGCCGGTAGAGCGCGCCGCGCAGCTCGTCATAGCTCCACTCCGGCAAGCCGCGCAGCGCGGCGTCGCGCTCATGCTCGGTCAGTGCGTCCATCGCGCGGCTCCTCTCCCGGCGCACTGGCCGTTCTGATCAGATCGTCTTTGACGGCGACCGGCCATGCCGTCAGCCGGGCGCCCTTGCACGGGCCGGCGATGCACCGGCCATCGTCGATCGAGAACAGTGCGCCGTGCCAGTCGCACTGGATCAGCGTGCCGTCGGGCGTCAGATAACGGTCGAGCGCATGGGCGAGGGGCATGCCGGCATGAGGACAGCGGTCGACATAGCCGCTGACCTCCCGTCCCCGCCGGACGACGAAGCCGTGGAACCGGCCCCCTTCCAGCTGCACGACGAAATTGCGCGCCGTCCCCGACGGAATCGCGTCAAGGGCGCATAATCCTATCCCCGCAGGGGTCGCGGAAAGGCGTGCGCCCGTCACGGGTGCGACACGGCTGGGCCGATGATGCCCATGCAGGGACCGAACCCGATCGGGACGAAACCCTCCGCCGCCATCCGGCCGGTCAGGATGAGGGCGTCGCCGTCCTCCAGGAACCGGCGGGTCTCGCCGCCGGGCAAGGCGATCGCCTGCTGCCCACCCCGGCTGAGTTCGATCAGGCTGCCATAGCCGTCTTCGGTCGGGGCCGAGATGGTGCCGGTGCCGAGCAGGTCGCCGGGGTTGAGATTGCAGCCATTGGAGGCATGATGCGTGACCATCTGCGCGACCGTCCAGTACATGCTGCTTGCCGGGCCGCGGCTCAGGCGGTGCGGGGCGAGCCCGGCGTCGCGCATCCGGGCCGTTGCGATCCACGCCTCCAGCGTGATCGCATAGGCGCCGAGCGCCTGATCGGCCGCATCGTCGAGATAGGGCAGGGGGCGGGGGTCCCCCGCCGGCCGCGCCGGCTGAGGGATTCGGAACGGCGCGAGCGCCTCTTCCGTCACGATCCAGGGCGAGATCGTCGTGGCGAAGCTCTTGGCCAGGAACGGACCGAGCGGCTGATATTCCCAGCCCTGCAGGTCGCGAGCCGACCAGTCGTTCAGCAGCGACAATCCGGCAATGTGCGTGGGGGCGTCCGCGATCGGGATCATCTCGCCCGGCACATTCCCGGGCCCGATCCAGACACCCATTTCGAGCTCGTAATCGAGCCGGGCGGTGGGGCCGAAGACCGGCGCTTCCGCATCGGGGAGTTTGAGCTGGCCATTGGGCCGCCGCACCGCTGCGCCCGATACGCCGATCGACGACGCCCGGCCATGATAGCCGATCGGGACGTGCTTGTAGTTGGGCAGCAGCGGATTGTCCGGCCGGAACAGCCGCCCGATATTGGTCGCATGGTGAATGCCGACATAGAAGTCGGTATAATCGCCGATCGTTGCCGGCAGGTGCATCGTGCAGGTTGCGGCCTCGTACAGCAGCGGCGCTATCGCAGCCTCGTGGTCCGGATCGGACAGCAGCATCGACACCCGCGCGCGGAGCGCCCGGCGCGGTCCGGCACCGATGGCCAGCAACGGATTGAGCGCCGGACCGGCTGCCGCCTGGGCTGCGCCAAGGGCATCGCCCTCCAGCAGGCCGCCGGCGGCGAGCCCGTTCAGGTCGAGGATCGAATCCCCGATCGCGATCCCCCCGCGTGGCGCCTCGCCCGGCGGCGAGAAAATGCCCAGCGGCAGGTTCTGGATCGGGAAGTCCGCATGGCCGGCAGCGGTGGCGACCCAGCTTGTCCGGCCGGGATCATGGGTATCGTCGAGCACGCTGAACACTCCTGGCCTACGCCGGCAGATAGGGGGCAAGAGCGGCGGCGAACCGGTCGATGCTGTCCAGGTGCAGCCCGGCCACATTGATCCGGCCGGAACCGGCCATGTAGATGCCGTGATCCGCGCGCAGCGCCGCAACCGCGGCCGGGTCGATCGGCAGGATGGCGAACAGGCCACGCTGCGCGGCGATCGCGGCAAGACGCGGCTCGGCCTCGGCCAGCGCGGTCCGCAAGCTGCCGACACGGACGCGCATCTCCTCCAGCTCGGTGCGCCACAGCCCGGTCAGCCCCGGATTTTCGAGGATGAGGCGCACCACGGCCGCGCCGTGATCCGGCGGCATCGACCAGAGGCTGCGGGCCAGTACGAGCAGGTTGCCGCGAACCGCGGGAACTGACGCGGCGCCTGCCGAAAGGGCCCACAGCGCGCCCACCCGTTCGCGATAGAGGCCGAAATTCTTGTCGCAGCTATAGGCGATCAACGCTTCCGGCACGGCCTCGAGCAGGATGCGCATGCCGGCGGCGTCTTCCTCAAGGCCATCGCCCAGCCCCTGATAGGCCAGGTCGACGAACGGGAGGATGCCGCGTGCCGAGAAATCCTCGGCCAGTGCGCGCCATTCGGCGATCGAGAAGCCGGTGCCGGTGGGGTTGTGGCAGCAACCGTGCAGCAGCACCACATCGCCGCGCACCGCAAGCTTGAGATCGGCCATCATCGCCGCGAAATCGAGCGTCGAGGTGGCACTGTCGTAATAGGTGTGCGCCGCGACCGTCAGGCCGGCCGCCTCGAAGATCGGGGCGTGGTTGGGCCAGGTCGGCGTACCGATCCAGACCCGGCCGGTCATGCCCGCGCGGTGGAGCAGATCGGCGCCGAGCCGCAGCGCACCGGTTCCGCCCGGAGTCTGAACGCCGGTCAGCCGGTCCGACGCCGCCATGGCGGGGCCGAAGACGATCGGGGCGAGCAACTCGGTGAAGCGGGCGTCACCTTCCGGGCCGATATAGGCCTTGGTCGGCTGATCACGCACCAGCGCGGCTTCAGCCGCCTTGACCGCGCGCAGGACCGGCGTGGCGCCGGCCGCGTCGCGGTACACACCCACGCCGAGATCGATCTTGTCGGGGCGTGGATCGGCGCGGTGCACGCCGATCAGGGCGAGCAGCGCATCGGCTGGCTGCGGCCGCAGCGGGTCGAACAGCGCGGCCTGTCCTTCGATCACCGCGAGGGCGGGCTGGGCGGTCATGCCGCCACCTGCTTGCCGCGCGCATAGGCCTGGGTTCCGCGGGTTATCACGCGATCGTCGGGCAGGATCGTTTCGATCTCGATGTCGGGCTGGCCGGCCAAGGCGGCATAAACCGGGCCGAAATCGGTATCGAGCGTCTGCCGCAGCAGATCCTCGAAGCTGTCGATGACGAAATAGGTCTGCTGATAGTCGTCGATCCGGTATTTCGTGCGCATCACGCGCGTCAGATCGAAGCCGAGCCGGTTCGGCGAGGGATCGTCGAGCGCGAACCGGGTCTCGCCATGAGAGGAGACGATCCCGGCACCGTAGATGTTGAGATCGTCGCCGTTGCGGATCAGGCCGAACTCGACCGTGTACCAATAGAGCCGCGACAGGTTGGCGATGACGCCGAGCCCGGCCGCGCGCTGGCCGCCCTGGCCGTAAGCCTGCATGTAGTCGGCAAAGACCGGATTGGCGAGCAGCGGCACATGGCCGAACACGTCATGGAAGATGTCGGGTTCCTGCAGATAGTCGCATTGCTCGGGCGTGCGGATGAAGTTTCCAGAGACGAAACGGCGGTTCGCCAGGTGATCGAAGAAGACGTCGTCGGGGATCAGGCCGGGCACCGCGACGACCTGCCAGCCGGTCGCCCGCATCAGCCGGTCGGACAATTCGGCGAAGTCGGGAATGCCGGGTTTCGACATGCGCAGTACATCAAGCCCGTCGATGAACTCGGGGGCGACGCGGCCGGGCAGGAGCCTGGCCTGGCGTTCGAACAGCCTGTCCCACATCGCATGCTCGGCCGGCGTATAGCGGTGCCAGTCCTGCGGGATGGTCCAGTCGGGAGCGGCGCCGTCGGGATGTCTTGCCTGAAGATTTTCCATGATGGATATCTTGCACGGGAAGCGCGGGCATGCTTTCCAAAATGGGGTGGTTTCAGCGGATTATTGATCGATCGCGATCAGCTTGGGGTTATTTCTGAAACAAAATGTCATGATGGATGCGATCGACAAACGGATCGTTTGCGAGCTGCAGGCCGACGCATCGCTCAGCAGCGCCGAACTTGCGGAGCGGGTCGGCAGCTCGACCGCGTCCTGCTGGCGCCGGATCAAGGCGCTCGAGGCGGCAGGGGTGCTGACCGCGACGGTGCGTCTGGTCGATGCCGAAAAGGTCGGGCGCGGCGTCAACGTGTTGTGCGACGTGCGGATGAAGAGCCATGCGCGCGACAGCATCGTCCGGTTCGAGGACTTTGTCCGCTCCCGGCCCGAGATCATGGAGTGTTTCTCGATGTCGGGAGAATGGGATTATCTGCTGCGCGTCGTCGTGGCCGATGTCGCCGACTATGAGCATTTCCTCATGCGCACGCTGCTCGATCATCCGTCAGTCGGCGGGGCATCGTCGCATTTCGCGCTGTCGCTGACGAAATATACGACGGTGGTGCCCGTTTAGCGCGAACGGATGAACCGAAGCGATCGAATTGCCGAACAAAAATGGTGGACGCACTTGGGCTCGAACCAAGGACCCGCTGATTAAGAGTCAGCTGCTCTACCAACTGAGCTATGCGTCCATACCGGGCAGCTAAAGTGGCGCGTTGGAAGGCGCCGCCGCATCGGGGAGGGCGCCCGTTAGCACCCGTCGCCGGAGTTGCAAACCCTTTTTTTGCCGGTTCGCTACCAGCGCACCGTCTGGCGGTTCTGGCGATCGATCGACATCAGGAATCCGATGCACAGCATGATGGTCATCTGCGACGATCCGCCGAAGCTGATCAGCGGCAGGGGAACCCCCACCACCGGCGCCAGGCCCATCACCATCGCCATGTTGATGGCGACATAGAAGAAGATCGTGGTGGCGATGCCCGCCGCGGAGAGCCGGCCGAAACGAGTCTGCGCGCGCAGGGCGACCGACACGCCCCATTGAATGATGATCATGAAGGCGACGATCAGCAGGACCCCGCCGATCAGGCCCCATTCCTCCATCATCGTCGCCAGCGCGAAATCGGTATGACCTTCAGGCAGATAGTCGAGATGGCTCTGGGTACCATTGAGGAAACCCTTGCCGAAGATGCCGCCGGATCCGATCGCGATCTTCGACTGGCTGATATGATAGCCGATACCCAGCGGATCGCTTTCCGGATCGAGGAAGACGAGGATGCGGTTGCGCTGATAGCCGTGCAGAACGAAGTTCACGGCGAGCGGGATCGCAGCGCCCAGCGCCAGCGCGCCGCCGATGAACAGGCGCAGGGGCACGCCGGCGAGGAACATCACCGTCGCGCCGCCGACGGTGATCATGAGGGCGGTGCCGAGATCTGGTTGCTTCATGACCAAAGCGGCCGGGATCAGGATCAATACCGCCGCCGGCCAGATCGCTGAAAAGCGCCGTGTCTCGTTGGGAGGCAGCGCGTGATAGAAACGCGCGGTCGCGAGCACGATGAACACTTTCATCAACTCGGACGGCTGCAGGCGGATGATGCCGAGGTCCAGCCAGCGCTGCCCGCCGCCGCGCACCGCGCCGATCAGCTCGACAAGGACAAGCATGACGATCAGGCTCACATAGGCCGGGATCGCCAGCGCCTGCCAGGCCGATTCGCGCACGCGCGACAATGCGACGGCGCCGGCGAGAAAGACGAAGAAACGGATGCCCTGGATCAGCGCCCAGGGACGCAGGTTGCCCCCGGCGGCCGAATACATCACCAGCAACCCGAACACGCCGATCGCCAGGACCAAAAGGATGATCTTCCACGGAAGCTGCGCGAGCGGCGCCGGAACGAAGCTCAGGCCGCTCACCGGTCGCTCTCCGTCGAGCCGGTCTGGGCGATGCCGTCACCGCGCATGGTCGCGTTGGCGATGGCATCGGCGCTCGCATCGGCGGCACTGGTCGCGGCCTCCACCGCGGGCGCATCCGTCGGCGCGGTAGCGTTCATTTCCGTTTGTGCAGCGACAATAGGAGTCGGCGCGTTGGCGGCGGCGCGATACTCCGCCGCCTGCGCTGCCATCCGGGTCTTGATATCACCGCCCCAGGTCGGTTCGACCTCCGTCAGAGCAGCCAGGGCGCGATCCCGGTCGAACAAATAGGTCATGATGTCCCGCCCGATCAGTGGCGTATCCAGGTTGCGGATGATGTGACCATTATGTTCAAGCACCACGGCAGCCGCGTAGCGCGGGTTGTCCGCAGGTGCGAAGCACACGAACAATGCATGGTCGCGCAGCTTGAAGGGCAGAGCGCCATTTTTCAGGACGCCCGAACTGCGCTCCGCCATCGTGATGCGACGAACCTGGGCCGTGCCGGTTTTTGCGGCCAGCGTAATGCCGGGGACCTGCATGCGGGATGCTCCGCCGGTTCCGCCCTCGTTGACCACGCCGTACATCGCGTTTCGCACGAGTGCGAGATTGTCGGGCGATACGGGCAGGGGCTGGGCCCCGTGATGAACATGGTTGGCGAGGATACTCGGCATCAACGCCCGGCCGGAGGCTATGCGCGAGGCCATCACCGCCAGCTGCAGCGGATTGGCGAGGACATAGCCCTGACCGATCGAGGCATTGAGCGAATCCGCGACCGTCCAGGCCTGCTTGTACCGGCGCAGCTTCCACGTCGGATCGGGCATGGTGCCATATCGCTGCGTGGAAAAGGGCAGGTCGAATTTCTGTCCGAGGCCAACGGTCCGCGCGATCGGTGCGATCTTGTCATACCCGAGCCGGCGCGCCATTTCGTAGAAATAGATGTCGCAGCTCTGCATGACGGCATGTTTCATGTCGAGCGCGCCATGGCCGCTGCGCTTGTGGCAATGGAAAATGCCGTTGCCCACCCGCAAGGCGCCGCCACAGCTCACGCGGTCGTCGGGGTGCACACCTGCCTCGAGCAGCGCCAGCGCGTTCATCGGCTTGACGGTGGAGCCGGGCGGATAGAGCCCCTGCAGCACCTTGTTCATCAGTGGAACATGATCGTCCTCGGACAGCATCTTCCATTCCAGGTGGCTGATCCCGTCGGAAAAATTGTTCGGGTCATAGGCCGGCATCGACACCATCGCGAGAATCTCGCCATTCTGGCAATCAATCACGACCGCCGAGCCGGAATTGGTTCCGAGGCGGCGCGCGGCATATTCCTGCAGGCCGGCATCGATCGTCAGGCGCGCCGTCGTGCCGGGTTCGTCCGGCTTGGTCGCCAGTTCGCGCACCAGCTTGCCGCGCGCCGTTACCTCGACTCGCTTGGCGCCCGGCTTGCCGCGCAGGCCCTGCTCCAGCGTCTTTTCCAGGCCGTCCTTGCCCAGCTTGAAGCCGGGCGTGACCATCAGCGGGTCCTTGACCTTCTGATATTGTTCCGCCGAGGCGGCGCCGACATAGCCGGTCAGGTGCGCGACCGCCGCCCCCGCAGGATAGCTGCGCGCAAAGCCTCGGGACGGCGCGACACCGGGCAATTCCGGCAGACGAACGCTGATCGCCGAGAATTTTTCCAGATCGAGATTCTCGGAAACCTGGACCGGCTGGAAGCCCGCCGCATGTTTCAGGTCGGTCCGGATGCGGTCCAGCTCTTCGGGGGGGAGATTGAGGATCTGGCTGAGCAGCCCGAGCGTCTTTTCCTTGTCCTCGAGCCGATCCGGGATGATGTCGACGCGGAAATCGGTGCGGTTGTTGGCGATCGGCACGCCATTGCGGTCGACGATCCAGCCGCGCCGGGGCGGGACCAGGGTCATGTTCACCCGGTTGCTCTCGGACAACAGGCTGTAATGCTCGTTCTCGGCAACCGCGAGCCAGCTCATGCGGCCGGCGAGCAGCAGCCCCACGGCTGCCTGGCCGGCGCCCAGCACGAGCGCGCGGCGCGAGAAGCTGTAGGTCTGCGTCGCCTCGGTGATCACGCGCGTTGGCCGGTTCATTCCGCCCCGCGCTTGCGATCAAGCCAGGCGCAGAATCGCGCAACCAGAGGGAAGAGCATCGTCGAGATCACGATCTGGAGTAATAGCACGGTATCGACATGCGCGCCGATAGGAGACGCGACGAGCCGGCCCACGATGAGGCAGAAACCGATCGAGCCGGTCGCGATCAGCCAGTCCTGCCAGAAGTCGCGGAACACCAGCCGCTGGTCGATCAGGTCGATCATGAAGAAGCACAGGGTCCAGAGCAGCATCGCGTTGCCGAGCGGCTGGCCGCTGACCAGATCGTCGAAAAAGCCGAGCGGCAGGGGCGCCCAGATGCGGAACACATCCGGGCGGCTCAGCCGCCAGCCAAGCAGCATCATCAGGCCGAGCGGCGGCAGAACCGGAAAGGTCGCGACGAACGGCCAGGTGGTCGCCAGCGAGCCGAGCAGCACTGACACCGGCGGCAGGAGCCGTGCGGCCGCGGGCGGAGGCGCGGCGTCGAACGGGCCGCGGCTGGGCTGCCTCATGGTGCCGGCGCGGCCGCTGGGACAGTGACCGGCAGGAATGCCTGCTGGACGAGCGCGAAATCGAGCGTGTCGGGATGCGCGAAGGTCCGGGCCAGCGCCGTATCCCGGGCACGCTTCAGCACGCGCGCCACCGGGATATTGGGCGAGTAGATCCCGCCGATGCCCGAGGTCACGAAGATGTCGCCCGGTTCGAAGCCGACATTGGCGACGGACGCCGAGCGGATGTCGAGCAATCCGTCGCCGCGACCGGCGGCGAGCGCGGGCAGGCCGTCGCGCGTCCGGCGTACCGGCACGATGCTTTCCGGATCGGACAGGAGAAGGATGCGCGCGGTGTTGGGCCCGGTCTCGAGAATGCGACCGATCAGGCCCTCCGGGCCGCGTACCGGCTGACCGGCCTTCACGCCCTGCCAGGAACCAGCGTTGAGCACGGCGAAACGGCGTGTGCTCGAGGCCGAGGAACTGACCAGACGCGCCGCCACCACCGGATCGGCCGATCGCTCCCGCAGCTGAAGCAGCGCCTGCAGGCGGCGATTGTCGTAGGACAAAGTGCGCGCGCGCATCAGCAAGGCGCGGTTATCGGCCAGTTCCTTGCGGAGCTGCTCATTCTGTTTGCGCACGCCGATATAGTCCGACACCGATGCCGGTATGGAGGCAATGCCGCGCCCGATCGCCGCGGTGCCCGACGAGACGGGAGTCGTCACCTCCGCCACGGTCGCGCGAAACGCCGCGAATCTGGCCGGATCGAAGGTCGCGAACGCCAGCAGTGCCGCGGCCACGAGGGCGCCCGCGGCGGTCAGGACATATCCCAGAAACAGGCTGTATTGCGCCCGCCGCGAGAAACCGGGCCGGTTACGAGACGGCGCCATATTGCCCCTCATCGAAGGTCCGGAGCGCCCATCGGCACCGGCGCTTCACCATCTGATCAGGCGCTGTGCAGCACACCGCGGAACATCGGGTCCTCGAGCGCGCGGCCGGTGCCGAGCGCAACGCAGGTCAACGGATCGTCCGCGATCGTCACGGGCAGGCCGGTTTCGTCGCGCAGCACCTCGTCGATGCCCTTGAGCAGCGCGCCGCCGCCGGTGAGCACGATGCCCTGGTCGACGATGTCCGCCGCCAGCTCCGGCGCGGTGTTCTCCAGCGCGATGCGCACGCCCTCGACGATCTGGCCGACCGGTTCCGAGAGCGCTTCCGCGATCTGGCCCTGGTTGATCTGGATTTCCTTGGGCACGCCATTGACCAGGTCGCGGCCCTTGACGTGGATGGTCAGGCCGATGCCGTCGGGCGGCGGCTTTGCCACGCCGACCTCCTGCTTGATGCGCTCCGCGGTCGAATCGCCGATCAGGAGGTTGTGGTTGCGGCGGACATAGGAGACGATCGCCTCGTCCATCTTGTCGCCGCCGACACGCACCGAGGTGGTGTAGGCGAGGCCGCGCAGCGAGAGCACCGCGACTTCCGTCGTGCCGCCGCCGATATCGACGACCATCGAGCCGATCGGCTCGGTGACGGGCATGTCGGCACCGATCGCGGCCGCCATCGGCTCCTCGATCAGCCACACCTGCGAGGCGCCGGCGTTCGACGCGGCGTCGCGGATCGCGCGGCGCTCGACCGAGGTCGAGCCCGATGGCACGCAGATCACGATCTGCGGCCAGCGCATGAAGCGCCGCTGCCCGCCATGCACCTTGTGGATGAAGTGCTTGATCATCTGCTCGGCGACGTCGATGTCGGCGATGACGCCGTCGCGCAGCGGGCGGATCGCCTGAATGCTGTCGGGGGTCTTGCCCATCATCAGCTTGGCGTCGTCGCCGACCGCCTTGACGCGCTTGACGCCGTTGATCGTCTCCACCGCGACAACCGACGGCTCGTTCAGCACGATGCCGCGTCCGCGCAGATATACCACCGTGTTCGCCGTTCCGAGGTCGATCGCCATATCGTGCGACATGAGTCTGAAGAAACGCGAGAAGAAGCCCATTGATCGTTCCGTTCCAGGCCGGCCGCTATACGGTCCGGCAGTTCGCACTGTCGCTTCCCAACACCTGTTATGGCCCGGCCAGAGCTGGAAATTCCACGCTCTGTTTGCCGAGTAGATGCGGGTCGCGGGATGGCGTCGCTTGGGCTAGAGCTACACCCATGTCAATACGCCGACTGCCTGAACATCTCGTCAATCGTATCGCCGCCGGTGAAGTGGTGGAACGCCCCGCCAGCGCGTTGAAGGAGCTGGTCGAAAACGCCATCGATGCCGGCGCGCGCCGCATCGCGATTCGCCTCGTGAGCGGCGGCACCGACCTGATCGAGGTGACGGACGACGGATGCGGCATGAGCCCCGCCGACATGGCGCTCGCGCTGGAGCGGCACGCGACCTCCAAGCTGCCCGACGAAGCCATCGAGAACGTCGTGACGTTGGGATTTCGCGGCGAGGCGTTGCCCTCGATCGCAAGCGTCGCGCGCCTGACGCTGGAGAGCAGGGTGCGGGGTAGCGAAGGCTGGTCTCGCGCGGTGGACAATGGCGTGCTGGTATCGGAGGGGCCCGCCGCGATTCCTCCCGGCACGCGCGTGCGGGTCGAGGCATTGTTCGAGCGGGTGCCGGCGCGGCGCAAGTTCCTGCGCTCGGCGCGCTCCGAATATGCCGCGAACCTGGACGTGGTGCGCAGGCTCGCCATGGCGCGGCCGGATATCGCCTTCAGCCTGGAGCATGACGGGCGCCGCTCGCTGTCGGTGCCGGCGGGCGAGAGCCTGCCCGACCGGGTCGCCGCGCTGACTGACCGGGCGCTGATCGACAATGGCGTGCCGATCGATCTCGAGCGCGAGGGGTTGAAGCTGGGCGGGGTCGCCGGGCTGCCGACGTTCAACCGCGGCGTGGCGGATCATCAATATCTGTTCGTCAACGGCCGGCCGGTGAAGGACCGGCTGCTCGTCGGCGCGGTGCGCGGCGCCTATGCCGAGCTGCTCGCGCGCGACCGGCATGCCGTGGTCGCCCTGTTCCTCGAGGTGCCGGCCGACATGGTCGATGTGAACGTCCATCCGGCCAAGACCGAGGTGCGTTTCCGCGAGCCGGCAATGGTGCGCGGCATGATCGTCAGCGGCCTGAAACGCGCGCTCGACGAAGCGGGGCATCGCAGCGTGCAGCGGCCAAGCGAGACGGCGCTGGCGGCGTGGCAGCAAGAGCCGATGGCGCCCGCATCGCCGCAGCTCTGGGAAGACCGGCAATGGGACAGTCGGCCAACTTCCGGCCAGCACGCCGTATTCGACCGCCGCCCGGGCTTCATCGCCCCGCCGATGGCACGCGCCGAGCCGGCCTATGCGCCGCCACCCGAGACCATATCCTTCCCGCTCGGCGTGGCGCGGGGGCAGGTGGCCAAGACCTATATCGTCGCCGAGGCGGAGGACGGGCTGGTGCTGGTCGACCAGCATGCGGCGCATGAGCGGCTGGTGCTCGAGCGGATGCGCAAGGCGATGGCCAATGGCGGTGTCGTGGCCCAGGCGCTGCTGCTGCCCGAAGTGATCGAGCTGGACGAGCCGGCCTGCGACCGCCTCGAAGCGCGCGCCGCCGAGCTGACCGAATTCGGGCTCGATCTGGAGCGATTCGGCCCGCGCGCGATGCTGGTGCGCAGCGTTCCGGCGATGCTCGGGCAAAGCGACGTGACCGGCCTGGTCACCGATCTCGCCGACGAACTGGCCGCGTTCGACGAAGCGCTCAGCCTGAAGGAGCGGCTCGACCATGTCGCGGCGACCATGGCCTGCCACGGATCGGTGCGGGCAGGGCGCATCCTCTCGGTCACCGAGATGAACGCGCTGCTGCGCGAGATGGAGATCACGCCGCATTCGGGCCAGTGCAACCATGGCCGCCCGACCTGGGTGAAGCTGGCGCATGGCGATATCGAGAAGCTGTTCGGGCGGAAGTGAGGGCGCACGGACAGGCAGATGGATGATCCGCCGCGCGGCACCGTCGAGACGCCGTCCGGGCGGCCGTGACTCGTCGCTGTTATCGGCCCGGAACAGCGAAGAACAGGGAAGCGATTTTTTTCTGGCCTGGATTCAGGCGATTCGTTGGAGATATTAGCCATTACTATCAATAGGATAGTTGGATTTTCCCTGATAGTTGATAACAGGGAAAGGTGTCGCGCGGAACAGGGAAGGAGCGGGAGCATAACAGCGAAAGGGTCCACCTAATATGGGGCTGCCTGGTCGTGGCGGTTTGCGGCGTGAGGACGGTCATGAGCGTATGCTAAGTCGACGAGAGGAGAGGTTGAATCGAGGATAAAAAGCTTCGTATGGCGCTCGCCGGAGGGATGGTCTCCGAAGCCTGAGGTGAACCTGACCACCCCGTTCGCTCGCAATGGCTCGACCTGGATCCGTCGATTGAGGTCGAACGATCCGCCCCGGTGAGAGCGGGCCAGGGACTCATGGTCATCAGCTCTGTTGCCCGCACTGCAACAAAGTGACGGAAATACGACTCGGTCCGTGCCAACCGGCTTTCGTTCTCTGGATCAAACGCCTACATCGCCCGTCCCATGTCCCGCCCCAAGCCCCCTGTCTTCGAGAAAACCAAGATCGTCGCCGAGAACCGGCGGGCGCGGTTCGATTATGCCATCGACACCGTGTACGAGGCAGGCATCGCGCTGACCGGGACCGAAGTGAAGTCGCTGCGCAGCGGCACCGGGTCGATCGCCGAAAGCTATGCCGAGGTGAAGGACGGGCAGGTCTGGCTGATCAATTCCAACGTGCCGGAATTCAGCCATGGCAACCGCTTCAACCATGAACCGAAGCGTGCGCGCAAATTGCTGCTGCACGAGCGCGAGATCAACAAGATGCACGGCGCGGTGGCGCGCGAGGGCATGACCCTGGTGCCGCTGATGATCTATTTCAATTCAAAGGGTCGCGCGAAGGTGGAACTGGCCCTGGCCAAGGGCAAGAAGGATCACGACAAGCGCGCGACGATCAAGGAGCGCGACTGGAAGCGCGAGCAGGGAAGGATCATGCGTGATCGTGGCTGACAAGCCCGGCCTTTCGCAGCGCGTCGCCGACTGGTGGCAGCGCACCATGCCGACGCGCGAGAGCATGGAACAGAACCGGCTGTTGCGGCCGGTGGCGCACCGCGTGCTCGCGCCCGCGCTCTGGCGCTTCACCCGTCGCTCCGTGCCGCGCGGCGTGGCGCTCGGCATGGTCACGGGCATCCTGTTCCCGGTCGCGCAGATCGCCTTTTCGGCGGTGCTGGCGCTGCCGATCCGCGCCAATATCCCGGTCGCGGCGGCGATGACCTTCATCACCAACCCGTTCACCACGCCACCGCTCTGGGTCGCCGCCTATTGGATCGGCAAATGGGTGCTGCATCTCGACGCAAAGGTGCCGGGGGCACCGATCGCGACTCAGGTCGCGGCCAATTCGAGCTGGCTGCACTGGCTGCTCTCCACGGCGGGACCGGCGACCGTGGTCGGGCTGTTCATCATCACCCTGACTCTCTCTGTTCTCGGCTATGCCGTGGCGGCGCTTGGCTGGCGCTGGAGAGTCGCCCGGAAATGGCGCGCCCGCGCGCACGCTCGGCCGAAATAACGCACCGTTCGCTACCGCGAAATTGACTAGGCGTGTTATCGGGTTAGAACACGCGCGCATCCCTATTCCCGTCCAGGATGCTCCATGCACAGATCCGCCTTCACGATTTTCCTGCTCTCCGCCACGATGCTGGCGGGCCTGTCCGCCGCCAGCCCCGCGCCGCGCACGCCGGCCCCGGCCGACGCCGAGGCGCCCGCGGCCAAACCGGCCTTTGGCGATTTCGGCGTGGACGAGGCCGGCATGGACAGGACGAACCTGCCGGGCGACGATTTTTACGGCTATGTGAACGGCATCTGGGAGAAGAACACGCCGATCCCGGCGGACAAGGCCAATTACGGCGCGTTCGACGGGCTGCAGGACATGTCGCGCGAGCGCACGCATGACATCCTCGAGGCGGAGAAGGCGAGGGGCTCGAAAATCGGCGCCGCTTATGCCGCCTATCTCGACACCGCGGCGATCGAGGCGAAGGGCCTTGCGCCGATCAGGCCCTGGCTCGACCGGATCAAGGCGCTGAACTCCAGATCGGGCTATGCGAAGCTTGCCGCCGAGGCCGATATCAACGGCGTGCCCGTGCCGTTCGTCGCGGGCGTGGGCCAGGACGCCAAGGACCCCGACCATTATGCGCTGCAGATGCGGCAGGGCGGGCTGGCGCTGGACCGCGACTATTATCTCGCGACCGATGGCAAGCTCGCCGAGGCCAAGACGGCCTATCAGGCGCATATCGCCAGGATGTTCACGCTTGCCGGCGAACCCGATGCCGGGGCGCGGGCGAGGGCGATCGTCGAGTTCGAGACGGCGATCGCAAAGGTCAGCTGGAGCAACATCGACAATCGCGATGCCAACAAGACCTATAACAAGATGTCGGTCGCGAACCTGAAGAAGATCGCGCCCGGCTTCGACTTCGCGGCCTATTTCAAGGGCGTCGGCACGCCGGTCGACACGGTGATCGTGGCGCAGCCCACCGCCGTTGCCGGAATCGCGAAGCTGATCGGCGAGGCGCCGATCGGCGTGCTGCGCGACCAGCTGCTGCTGCGTTCGCTCGATGGTTATTCGGCGGTGCTGCCCAAGGCGTTCGACGACGAGCGTTTCGCGATGTTCGGCACGGTGATTTCGGGCACGCCGGAACAACCGGACCGCTGGAAGCGCGCGGTCGACCATGTCAGCGCGATCCTGACCGACGATGTCAGCAAGCTCTATGTCGCGAAATATTTCCCGCCCGAGACCAAGGCGGCGGCGGATGCGCTGGTGAAGAACATCATCGCGGCGATGAACGCGCGGATCGACAAGCTCGACTGGATGACGCCCGAGACCAAGGTCAAGGCGCATGCCAAGCTGGCCGCGTTCACGCCGAGGATCGGCTATCCGAGCCAGTGGCGGGATTATGCGGCGCTGAAGATCGTGCCCGGCGACGCCTTCGGCAATGCCCGGCGCGCCAACCAATGGGCGCATGCCTATAATGTCAGGAAGCTCGGCAAGCCGATCTATCGCTGGGAATGGGGCATGACCCCGATGACGGTGAACGCCCAGGCCAACCCGACGCTGGTCGCGATCACGTTTCCGGCGGCGATCCTGCAGCCGCCCTTCTTCGACCCCAAGGCCGATCCGGCGGTCAATTATGGCGGCATCGGCGCGGTGATCGGCCATGAGATGAGCCATCATTTCGACGACCAGGGCGCGAGCTTCGACCTGCACGGCCGACTGACCGAATGGTGGACGCCGCAGGATGTCGAGAATTTCAACAAGCGCACCGATGCGCTCGTCGCGGAATATGACGCCTATGAGCCGCTGCCGGGCATGAAGGTGAAGGGCAGGCTGACGCTGGGCGAGAACACCGCCGATCTCGCCGGGCTGAGCGCCGCCTATGACGCCTATCATGCCTCGCTGAACGGCAAGGCGGCGCCGGTCATCAACGGCTATACCGGCGACCAGCGATTCTATCTCGGCTGGGCGCAGGTGTGGCGGCGCAGCTACCGCGAGGCGGACATGCGCAACCGGCTGCTGACCGACCCCCATGCTCCTTCGCGGCAGCGGGCCTGGATCGTGCGCAATCTCGATCCCTGGTATGACGCGTTCAAGCCTGGGCCCGACCAGAAACTCTATCTGGCGCCGGAACAGCGCGTTCGTATCTGGTAAGCGGCTTGACGCGTCCCTGAGGGCGGCCAAAGAGAAACGGGATGGCCAGATTTCCTGTCTCTTCCACCGCGACGCGCGCGCCCGTGCTGGTCGCCGCGCTGCTGGCGGGTGCCTGCGGACTGGTCGCGGCGCTGCTGATTCTTGCCGTGGTCGGGAGCCTCGTGGCGGCCGCCGCCTTCCTTGCGACCTGCCTGGTGATCGTCGGCGCCCTGCTGCTGTTCAGCCGCCTTTTCCCATCCGCCGGGGGCGACACCGCCGAGCCCGACTGGAGCGTCGCGCGCGTGCTGGCGGCGAGCAGCCCCGATGCGGTCGCGATCACCGATCGCGCCGGGCGGCTGGTGTGCGCGAACGACCGATATGAAGACCTGTTCGGCGGGTTCCCGACGCCGCCGGCCGTTCCCGTGCACGAAACGGGAGTCAGCGACCTTGGCGCCGCCGGCCGCGCGGCCTGGCGCGACGGCAGCGCCTCGATCGACCGGCTGCTCGGGCGCGGCACCCCGCTCCGCGCGGAGATCGAGCGGGCAGGGGTGGACGACGATCTGCTCGTCTGGCGGTTCCGCGGGGTCGAGGCGCTCGACCTCGCGGCCACCGTCGAGAGCCTGATCGGCGGCCCGACCGGCGACCGGCTCGCGGCGGCCGGGGTCATGGCCGCGCTGATCGGCCCGGACGGCCGGATCCGCGCCGCCAATCGCGTGCTGCGCGCCCGCGCCATGGGCCATGAGGAAAATGTGGTGACCGGCCGCGACTTTGCGCGCTTCCTCATCACCGACAGTCATGGGCTGGTCCGGTTCGAGCGCGAGGGGCTGACCGGTAGCGCCCTGCGAGTGCTCCAGGTGCCGTTCCTCGACGGCGACGACGCGCCGATGCTGGTGGTCATGCTCGACGAGGAAAGCGGGGCGAGCGCACCAGCGATCGGCGCCAGCGCCAGCGCGCATGTGCGCAGCCTCGTCTCGCTGATGCCGTTCGGCATGGCGCTGGTCGACCGCGACGGCCGGTTCCTGCAGATGAACGATGCCTTTGCCCGCGCCGCCGCGGTCGACCCCGCCGCGCCGCCGCTCTACCCCGGCGACCTGCTGGTGCGCGAGGACAAGGGCGTCGTCGCCGATGCGATCCGGCGATTCGCGCACGGCGCGACTCATTCGACCGACCTCGCGGTCCGGCTGAAGGACCATCCGGAAGAGCCCGTCGCGCTGTCGATCGCGGGCGCGCGCGGGCTGGGCGATGCCGCGGTGCTGCTCAGCCTCAAGGACAATAGCGAGGAGACGCGGCTGAAGCGCGAGGTGGCGCAGGCGACGAAGATGCAGGCGGTCGGCCAGCTCGCCGGCGGCGTGGCGCATGATTTCAACAATATCCTGACCGCGATCCTGGGCCATTGCGACCTGATGCTGATGCGCCATTCGCCGGGCGACAGCGATTATGACGACATCCAGCAGATCCGCGCCAATTCGAATCGCGCGGCGAGCCTGACCCGCCAGCTGCTCGCCTTTTCGCGTCAGCAGACCCTGGTGCCGCAGGTGCTGCAGCTGCCCGACGTGATCTCCGAAGTGTCGCAACTGCTCAAGCGCCTGCTGGGCGAGACGGTGATCCTGACGGTGAAGCATGGCCGCAACCTGGGCCCAGTGCGGGCCGATCCGGGGCAGCTCGAGCAGGTCGTGGTCAATCTCGCGGTCAATGCGCGCGATGCGATGCTGGCCAAGGACCCGCGCGGCGGCGGCACGCTCACGATCCAGACCAAGGCGGTCAGCGCGACCGACGTGCGGCGGATGGGGTCGGACATCCTGCCGATCGCCGACTATATCGCGCTCGAGGTCGCCGATACCGGCGGCGGCATTCCCGTCGAGTATCTCCCCAAGATCTTCGAGCCCTTCTTCACCACCAAGGAAGTGGGCAAGGGCACCGGGCTCGGCCTGTCGACCGTCTATGGCATCGTCAAGCAATCGGGCGGCTATATCTTCGCCGACAACAAGGACCAGGGGGCGATCTTCACCATCTACCTCCCCGTCCATACCGCGTCTCAGCTGGCCAGGCCTAGCGTGCCCATGAAAAACCGGGACAAGCCGAGCGACTTGTGGGGCACGGGCACCGTCCTGCTGGTCGAGGACGAGGACATGGTGCGCGCGGTCGCCGAGCGGGCACTGGCGCGGCAGGGCTATACCGTGCTGACCGCGGAGAATGGCGAGGTCGCGCTCGACCTGCTGGAGCGGCACGACCGGCCCGACCTGCTCATCTCCGACGTGGTGATGCCGGTGATGGACGGGCCGACCATGGTCCGCCAGGTCCGCGCGCGCTATCCCGACCTGCCGATCCTGTTCATGTCGGGCTATGCCGAGGAGCAGCTGCGCAGGTCGATCGATCTCGACAATGTCTCGTTCCTGGCCAAACCCTTCTCGGTTCAACAGCTTGCCGAGGCCACGCGGGACGCGCTGGCAGCGAAATGACTTGGCGGGGACGGGTGCTGGCGATTAAGGAGCGGCGATGAGCGGTCCGCAGAATATTCTTGTCGTCGAGGACGAACCACTGATCGCGATGATGCTCGAGGATTTCCTCGACGTGCTTGGCAAGACCATGGCCGGCAGTGCCGACACGGTGGCCGACGCGCTGGCGGTGATCGAGGCGGGCGGCGTGGACGCGGCGATCCTCGACGTGAACCTGCGCGCCGGGGAGAAGAGCTGGCCGATCGCCGATGCGCTGACGGCGCGGGGTATTCCCTATGTCTTCGCGACCGGCGGATCGGCCGACAGCCTGGCCGACGCCTATCGCGACCGGCCGACCCTGCCCAAGCCCTTCACCATGGACGCGGTGTCCAAGGCACTGGACGCTCTCGGATAAACCTCGCCGGGGCGCGATTTCTCGCTCCGTTCGTGTCGAGCGACGTCGGGACACATTGGCTGGCGATGGGGCCGGTTTCTCGACGTCGCTCGAAACGAACGGGTTTGATACCGCCCGGGGATACGACTTCAGGCGATTCGTTCCGGCACTGCCGCGGCATCCTCGACCAGCGACTGGGCGGGGGCCACTGCCTCCCAGGGAAAGACGAACCAGTCCTTGTTCACCGTCCGGTCGATCGTCCGCGCGCGATAGTCGACCTTTTGCGCCGAGCTGACATTGTCGATCAGCGTGGCGAAGCGGATGCGGCCGGGCGCGGCGCCGGCCGCGCTCAGCACGTCGCGCAGATGGCTGATCGTGCGGCCCGAATCATTGATGTCGTCGAGGAACAGCAGCCGCTCGCCGCCTTGGGTACGGCGCGCCAGTTTCGCCAGCGGTTCGTCGGCGAAATCCTTCACCTGGCTCGAATAATCGACCGAGAGCATCGGCATGCCGGTCGCGTGGCTGAGATACACTGCCGGGGCAAGACCGCCGCGGCCGATGCCGATGATGAAATCGGGCTTCCAGTCGTCATCGGCCAGCAGGGCGGCGAGCGCGTGGACTGCGGCGACGAACTCGTCGTGCGGGATGTCGGTAAAGACGGTCATCGGCTGGCCTCCAGATAGGCGTCGAGGCTGGCGAGATGCGCCGCCACCGCATCGTCGGGCAGGAAGGAGCCGAGGAAGGAGTTGCGCGCGAGCATCGCGAGATCCTCCCGGTCGAGCCCGCGCGCTGCCGCCGCCGCGCGGTAATTGTCGGCGATGTAGCCGCCGAAATAGGCCGGATCGTCGGAATTGATCGTGGCGCGCAAGCCCGCCTTGAGCATCCGGTCGATCGGGTGGTTGGCCATGTCGTCGATCACGCAGAGCTTCAGGTTGGACAGCGGGCAGACCGTAAGGGTCATGCCGGTGCGCGCGAGGCGCGCGGTGAGCACCGGATCCTCCAGGCTGCGATTGCCATGGTCGAGCCGGTCGACATCGAGCAGGTCGAGCGCCTGATAGACATAATCGGGCGGGCCTTCCTCGCCGGCATGGGCGACGAGGCGCAGCCCCCTGGCGCGGGCGGCGGCGAAGACGCGGGCAAATTTCTCGGGCGGATGGCCGAGCTCGGACGAATCGAGCCCGACCGCGTCGATCCGGTCGAGCCAGGGCTCGGCCGCTTCCAGCGTGGCGAACGCCGCGTCCTCGTCGAGATGGCGCAGGAAGCTCAGGATCAGCTTCGTGGTCATGCCATGCCGGGCTTTCGCGGCGTCCATGCCCGCCAGCAGCCCTTCGATCACCGTGCCGAAGGCGATGCCGCGATCGGTGTGAGTCTGGGGATCGAACATGATCTCGGCATGGACGACGCCGTCCGCCGCGGCGCGGTCGAAATAGGCCGTGGCCAGGTCGCGGAAATCCTCCTGCGTCTGCAGCACGGCCGCGCCGGCATAATAGATGTCGAGGAAATCCTGCAGCCGGGAGAAACTGTACGCGGCGCGGACCTCCTCGACGCTGGCATAGGGAATGGCGATGCCGTTGCGCGTTGCGAGGGCGAACATCAGCTCGGGCTCGAGGCTGCCCTCGATATGGAGGTGGAGTTCCGCCTTGGGCAGGCCGGCGATGAAATCCTGGGTCATGACGCTTCATCGCGCGGCTTGTCGATCCCGGCAAGCCCGCTAGCATCAGACCGCAGGCCCCGTATGGCTAGTGGCGACGGCCCTGCAGTGGCAAAGTGGCGCCGGGGTGAGTTCTTCGGGATAGGGGATAATCATGATCTCTATGATGGCTATCACGATCGGGGCAGTAGTCGTTCCGACCGATGCAGTATCATCCTGCGCTCAAGAGATTCACGCCACCGCGACAGCTTCTCGCCTCCCCGACCTGCCACCGGAGATTCGCGATGACCTAGCCAGAATTTCAAACAATGAGATGGCCGAGAGCGGCTCGCCCATCCTGCAGACCGATGCTCCCAGCAAAGCGGACGCTAAACTACCTACCAGTCGCTTCATGCAGGCGATCCTGGTGAAAGACATGCCCTACGCCAAAGACATGTGGTTCGTGTCGTTCGAGGTGTCGATGAGCACGCCGCGTACTGTCGGTTACTATCGCAGCCAGTCGGGATACTACACGAGGGCGCAGTTATGGAATTTTGGTGGGCCGCCGTGTGAAGCGATCAAAGCCGCCCTAAAGGGGGTAACGTCTGCCGGATTCATTCGCTGAATCCTCCGACTGCAGAAAAATTTCGTTCCACTCTTGTTCTCCTGGAACAAACCATATACGGAGCTTCCAACACGCATTGAATGCGTGGCACGATCAGTCTAGCGACGGAGGCTCCTGTGGCGGCATCTTTGAAGGTCATCGACAACAAAATGGCAGTCTCCAACGACAAGGCGAGCTCCGAGCGCGCCAAGGCACTCGACGCGGCGCTCGCTCAGATCGATCGCGCATTCGGCAAGGGCTCGGCCATGCGGCTGGGCTCCAAGGAAACCATGCAGGTCGAGGCGATCTCGACCGGCTCGCTCGGGCTCGACATCGCGCTCGGCGTTGGCGGCCTGCCGCGCGGCCGCGTGATCGAGATCTACGGGCCGGAAAGCTCGGGCAAGACCACGCTCGCGCTCCACGTCATCGCCGAGGCACAGCGGAACGGCGGCACGGCGGCGTTCGTCGATGCCGAGCATGCGCTCGACCCGGTCTATGCCAAGAAGCTCGGCGTCAATATCGACGAGCTGATCGTGTCGCAGCCCGACACCGGCGAACAGGCGCTCGAGATCGTCGACACCCTGGTGCGGTCCAACGCGATCGACGTGCTGGTGGTCGATTCGGTCGCGGCTCTGGTGCCGCGCGCGGAAATCGAGGGCGAGATGGGCGACAGCCATGTCGGCCTTCAGGCCCGGCTGATGTCGCAGTCGCTGCGCAAGCTGACCGGCTCGATCAGCCGCTCGCGCTGCATGGTGATCTTCATCAACCAGCTGCGCATGAAGATCGGCGTGATGTACGGCAACCCGGAGACCACGACGGGCGGCAATGCGCTGAAATTCTACGCCTCGGTCCGTCTCGACATCCGTCGCACCGGGCAGATCAAGGACCGCGAGGAAATCATCGGCAACACCACCCGGGTGAAGGTCGTCAAGAACAAGGTCGCGCCGCCGTTCAAGCAGGTCGAATTCGACATCATGTACGGCCAGGGCATCTCCAAGATCGGCGAGATCCTCGATCTCGGCGTGAAGGCGGGGCTGGTCGAGAAGTCGGGCGCCTGGTTCTCCTACGACAGCGTGCGCATCGGCCAGGGCCGGGAGAATTCGAAGACCTTCCTCAAGGAAAACCCCGAAATGTCCAATCGCCTGGAAAAGGCGATCCGGGCCCGGACCGACAAGGTCGCCGAAGAGATGATGGCCGGCCCCGAGCCCGAGGACGATGACGGCGATCTCTGAGACCTGACTTCACGCGGCGTTTCCCCGTCGCAAAACCCGGAAAGGCCCGCCCGCGTCGGCGGGCCTTTCATATTGTGGGGCACGGGGTTTGGCCGGGGATTTCGGGTTGGGATTGAGGGCTGCGATTTCCCTTCGCCATGCTGGTTCGCCCGGCGGATGCGGGATAGAGCGGCCCCGGCGGGCCTTTGATCGCGCGAATGTGGAGACGGAAAGCATGACGAGCGCGAACGACTGGTCCGGCACGGTCGGCGATGTCTGGGCGGAGGAATGGCAGCGGACCGACCGCTGCCTCGCCGGGCTGGCGGCGCATCTCAACGCCGCGATCCTCGACATGGCGGCGTCGGGCAGCAAGACGATCGTCGATATCGGCTGCGGCGCCGGCGCTACCAGCCTGGCCGCGGCCGGGGCATTGCCGGAGCGGCAGGTAGTCGGGATCGACATCTCGCCCTCGCTGATCGCAATCGCCACCGAACGCGCGCGCGGCCTGGACAATCTCTCCTTCCGCTGCGGCCCGGCGGAGGATCATCTCGCCGGTCTCGCACCCGTAGATCTCATCGTCTCGCGCCACGGCGTGATGTTCTTCCCCGATCCCGTTACGGCCTTTGCGACCTTGCGCGAGGGGACGGAGCCCGGCGCCGGCCTGATCTTTTCCTGTTTCCGGGAAACGGCGCTCAACCCTTGGGCGACCGAGCTCGTCACCGCCGCCATCGGCGACATGCCGCCGGCGCCTGAGGGTTACGTGCCCGGCCCCTTCGCCTTTGCCGATCCGGATTTCGTCCGTGCCATGCTGGACGCGGCGGGATGGTCGCGGATCGAGGCCAGACCGGTCGATTTCGCCTATCGCGCCGGACAGGGGATCGATCCGCTCGCCGATGCGCTGAGCCTGTTGCAGCGGATCGGGCCGGCTGCGTCGCTGCTCCGCCAGGCGCCGGCCGGGGAGCGGGCGGCGATGCTGGGCCGGGTCGAGGCCGTCATCGCGCGTCACCGTTCCGGCGATGTCGTGGATTTCCCGGCCGCGGCGTGGTTATGGTCGGCACACAACAGATAAGAGAGGATCGCCCATGACGATCATCGTGCACCACCTCGAAAATTCCCGCTCGCAGCGCATCCTGTGGATGCTCGAGGAGCTCGGCATGCCTTATGAGGTCAGGCGGTACGAGCGGAACAAGCAGACCATGCTTGCCCCGCCCGAGCTGAAAAAGGTGCACCCGCTCGGCAAGTCGCCGGTGATCGAAGACAGCGACGACGGCCGGGTCATTGCCGAAACCGGCGCGATCATCGATTATCTGGTCGAGAAGGCCGACGGTCAGCTCGGCCCGCAGCCGCACCGCGATTCAGTACTCCGCTACCGCCAGTTCCTGCATTATGCGGAAGGATCGATGATGCCGCCCCTGCTGGTGAAGCTCGTCGTCAATCGCATCCCGTTCCTCGGCAAGAAGGTCGCGAAGCGCATCCAGCCGATGATCGACGTCCATCTCGACTATGTCGAATCCGAACTGGCCCAGCGTCCATGGTTCGCCGGCGAGGAAATCAGCGGCGCCGACATCATGATGAGCTTCCCGCTCGAAGCCGCGCGCAATCGTGCCGGGCTCGATGCCTCGCGCCCGCATACCATCGCCTGGCTCGACCGGATTCATGCGCGGCCGGCCTATCAGGCGGCGCTCGCGAAGGGCGGGCCTTACGCTTACGCCTGAGGCGAACTCGCTGGGATCGACCAATGCCGTTCGTCTCGAGTAGGGTTCGAGCTTGTCGAGAACCCGTACCGAGACTCATGTCCCTCGATACGCCATCTCGACAAGCTCGATAGCTACTCGGGACGAACGGTGATTGGGGAGCAGGCTTTAGAGCGGCGAGCGTAAAATCTGATCCGTTCGTCCTGAGTAGGGATCGAGGTGCCGAAGGCGTATCGAGAGCCCGTATCGAAGGACAGGTTGTCGCGCGGAACCTGTCCTTCGATACGCCCTCTCGATACGCCGCTGCGCGGCACCTCGATGGCTACTCAGGACGAACGGGCGGTGGTGGCTCTGATTTAATGCAAGCTACTCTAGGCGCTTGCGATGCCCTACAGCACGCCCTTTGACGGCGCATGCGGCGGTTCCACATCCGGCGGCTCGATTGGATCGAGGGTGCCCTCCCATTTCGCCACGACGCTCGCCGCGATCGCATTGCCGACGACGTTGGTGGCGGAGCGGCCCATGTCGAGGAAATGGTCGACCGCGAGGATCAGCAACAGGCCTGCTTCGGGGATCTTGAACAGCGACAGCGTCGCCGCGATTACCACCAGGCTCGCGCGCGGCACGCCGGCAATGCCCTTCGACGTGACCATCAGCACCAGCAGCATGGTGATCTGCTCGCCGATCGACAGATGGATGCCGTACGCCTGGGCGATGAACAGCGACGCGAAGGTCATGTACATCATCGAGCCGTCGAGGTTGAACGAATAGCCGAGCGGCAGGACGAAGCTGCCGATCTTGGGCGGCACGCCGAACCGGTCGAGCGCCTCCAGGGTGCGCGGATAGGCCGCCTCGGACGACGCCGTCGAGAAAGCGAGGATCAGCGGATCGCGGATATAGCGGACGAGGAGCGCGGTGCGCTTGCCGATGAACAGGAAACCGATCCCGATCAGCAGCAGCCAGAGCAGCACCAGCCCGATATAGAAAGTGAGAATAAAATAGCCGAGATCGGCGAGTACGCCCGGCCCGCGCTCGGCGAGCGTGCTGGCGACGGCCGCGAACACTGCGAAAGGGGCGAAGCGCATCACGTAATTGGTGATCTGCAGCATCACCGCGACCAGGCCTTCGAGCGCGCGGACGAGCGGCGCGGCCTTGTCGCCGACCGCGGTGATCGCGACGCCGACGAACACCGAGAAGACCACGATCTGGATGATCTCATTGGTCGACATCGCCTCGATCATCGACGACGGCACGACGTGCGTGACGAAGTCCTTCAGGTTGAAGGCGGTCTTCACGATGCCCGCATCCGCATTGGCGGGCGGGATCGGCAGGCCGAGGCCGACGCCCGGCTGGAGCAGGTTCACGAGGATCATGCCGAGCGTCAGCGACAACAGGCTGGCGCAGATGAACCAGGCGAGCGAGCGCAGCCCGACCCGGCCGAGCGCGCCGGTATCGCCCATATGCGCGATGCCGACGACGAGCGTGGAGAAGACGAGCGGCGCGATGATCATCTTGATCAGGCGCAGGAACAGCGTCGTGATGATCGAGAAATAGCCGGCGATCTTCTCGAGCGCCGCAGCGGAGGCGGGCGTGCCGTCGTCGATCGCGACATGCAGGCCCCAGCCGACGACCAGGCCAAGCACCAGGCCGATGATGATGTAGAGCGTAAGGCGCTTGGCCATGAAGATGTCCCCGGGAGATTTGCGCGGCAGGGAAGGGGATTGCGGCGGCGCGGTCAAGCGCCTTATGTCCGCGCGCAACAAACGGAAAGGGCGCCCCATGCGCGTGACGAAACGTGAACTGCTCGGCGGCGCGATGACGGGTCTTTCGTTGCTCGCGGTGCCGTCGATCCTGCGCGCGGCGGAACCCGATCTTTCCGCACTGAACGCCATTACCGGCGGGACTGCCCCGATCGGCGCCGACGAGCGCCGTGCGCGGATCGCCCGGGCGCAGGGGCTGATGAAGGCGAACGGCATCGGCGCGGTGCTGATCGAGCCGGGATCGTCGCTGATCTATTTCACCGGCGTGCGCTGGGGCCGCAGCGAGCGGCTGACCGCGGCCGTACTGCCGGTCGAGGGCGATCCGTGCATCGTTACGCCGTTCTTCGAGGAACCCTCGGTGCGCCAGACGCTCGGCGTGCCGGCCGAGGTTCGGGTATGGCAGGAGGATGAGGACCCGCTGGTGGTCGTCGCCGGCTTCCTGAAGGACCGCAAGCTGGCCACGCGCCCGATCGGCATTGAGGAGACCCTGCGCTATTTCGCGGTCAACGGCCTGGCCAGGGCACTGCCGGGCGCTAAACTCGTTTCCGCCAATCCGGTCGTGCGCGGCTGCCGCATGATCAAGACCGCGCCCGAGATCGCGCTGATGCAGGCCGCGACGGATGTGACGATCGCTGCCTATCGCTGGACTCATCCGCGAATCGAAAAGGGCATGAAGCCGGCCGATATCGGCGCGCTGATGAACGCCGCGACCGAAAAGCTGGGGGGTGACCCCGAATTCGCGCTGATCCTGATCGGCGAGGCGGCGGCCTATCCGCATGGCAGCCGCGCGCCGCAGGTGGTGGCCGACGGCCAGGTGGTGCTGATGGACTGCGGCTGCACGGTGCAGGGCTATCAGTCCGACGTCTCGCGCACCTTCGTCTTCGGCACCCCGAATGCCGAGCAGCGCACGGTGTGGGATCATGTCCATCAGGGGCAGGCGACGGCCTTTGCCGCGGCGAAGCTGGGCGCGCCGGCGGGCAGTGTCGATGACGCGGTGCGACGGCTCTACGAGAGCCTGGGCTATGGCCCGCGTTACAAGCTCCCCGGCCTCTCCCACCGCACCGGCCACGGCATCGGGCTGGACGGGCACGAGCCGGTCAACCTCGTCCATGGCGAGACGACGCCGCTCGCGCCCGGCATGTGCTTCTCGGACGAGCCGGGGCTTTACCTGCCGGGCAAGTTCGGGGTGCGGCTGGAGGATTGTTTCCACATGACCGAAGCCGGGCCGAAATGGTTCAGCGCGCCGCCGCCATCGATCGAGCGGCCGTTCGGGTAGGCTCAGGTTCAGCCGGAGCGCGATTTCTATCCTTCCGTTCGTTTCGAGCGAAGTCGAGAAACCGTAATCAGCTTTTGCGGTTTGTTTCTCGACTTCGCTCGAAACGAACGAGGGAGGTGGCTCTGGCACGTTTTAGCGAATGGATCCGCTTTGCCGCCGTGCCAGCCTCGCTCGATCGTGCCAGCGTACCGGATCGCCGCACGGCAGGCCACCGTCAGAACCGTTGCGGGAACGATGGATGGGCCTTAAGTCGCCAGCATGACATCGACCAACGACATCCGCCGATCCTTTCTCGACTATTTCGAAGCCGAGGGGCATGCCCGCGTTCAGTCCGCGCCGCTGGTGCCGCAGAACGATCCGACGCTGATGTTCGTCAACGCCGGGATGGTGCCGTTCAAGAACGTGTTCACTGGCCTGGAAACCCGGCCTTATGTGACCGCGACCTCCTCGCAAAAGTGCGTGCGCGCCGGCGGCAAGCATAACGACCTGGACAATGTCGGTTATACCGCGCGTCATCACACGTTCTTCGAGATGCTCGGCAATTTCTCGTTCGGCGATTATTTCAAGGAACGCGCGATCTCGCTCGCCTGGAATTTGATCACGAAGGAATGGGGCATTTCGGGCGACCGGTTGACCGTCACCGTCTATCATACCGATGACGAGGCGTACGACCTTTGGCGCAAGATCGCGGGCCTGCCGGAGAGCCGGATCATCCGCATCGCGACCTCCGACAATTTCTGGTCGATGGGTGACACCGGGCCGTGCGGCCCCTGTTCCGAGATCTTCTACGATCATGGCGACCATATCTTCGGCGGCCCTCCCGGCAGCCCGGACGAGGATGGCGACCGGTTCGTCGAGATCTGGAACCTCGTCTTCATGCAGTTCGAGCAGTCGGCCGACGGCACGCGCACCAATTTGCCGCGCCCGTCGATCGACACCGGCATGGGGCTGGAGCGCGTCGCGGCGGTGCTGCAGGGCGTGCACGACAATTACGATACCGACACGTTCAAGGCGCTGATCGCCGAATCGAGCGCGCTGACCCGGACGCCGAGCACGGGCGACACCCAGGCGAGCCACCGCGTCATCGCCGATCATCTCCGTGCCTCGGGCTTCCTCGTCGCGGACGGCGTGCTGCCGGCGAACGAAGGCCGCGGCTATGTGCTGCGCCGGATCATGCGCCGCGCGATGCGGCACGCGCATCTGCTCGGCGCCAAGGAGCCGTTGATGCATCGGCTGGTGCCTGCGCTGATGACCGAGATGGGCTCCGCCTATCCCGAGCTGCTGCGCGCCCAGGCCTCGATCGAGGCGACCCTGCTGCAGGAAGAGACTCAGTTCCGCCGCACCCTGACCAACGGGCTGCGCCTGCTCGACGAGGCGACCGCCGGCATGGGGCCCGGCGCGACGCTCGCGGGCGAGACGGCGTTCAAGCTCTACGACACGTTCGGCTTCCCGTACGACCTGACCGAGGATGCCCTGCGCGCGCAGGGCTTCGGCGTCGATCGCGCTGGCTTCGACGAAGCCATGGCAGAGCAGAAACGCAAGGCGCGCGCGGCGTGGAAGGGCTCGGGCGATCGGGCGTCGGACGACATCTGGTTCGACATCGCCGAGGAAACCGGCAGCACCGAATTCCTCGGCTATTCGGCTGAAGATGGCGAGGGCCAGGTGCTCGCGCTGATCAAGGATGGTGCGCGCGTCGATCGCGCGGGGCCGGGCGATACGGTCGACCTCGTCGTCAACCAGACGCCTTTCTATGGCGAGAGCGGTGGCCAGGTGGGGGATGCCGGGTCGATCGCCAGCGAGAAGGGTCTGCGCGGGTCGATCCAGGACACCCAGAAGCATCTCGGCCGCCTCTGGGCGCACCGCCTCTATGTCGAGGCGGGCGATATCTCGGTGGGCGATGCAGTGCGCCTGACGGTGGACCATGGCCGTCGCGGTGCGATCCGCGCCAATCATTCGGCGACTCACCTGTTGCATGAGGCGCTGCGCCAGCGGCTGGGGCTGCATGTCGCGCAGAAGGGCAGCCTGGTCGCGCCCGACCGCCTGCGCTTCGATTTCTCCCAGCCAACGGCGATCGAGCCGGTGCGCATCGCCGAGGTCGAGGCCGATGTGAACCGGCATATCCGCGAGAATGGCGACGTCTCGACTCGGCTGATGACGCCTGAGGAGGCGATCAACGAAGGCGCGATGGCGCTGTTCGGCGAGAAATATGGCGACGAGGTCCGCGTGGTCTCGATGGGCCGCGAAGGCGACAAGACCTATTCGCTCGAGCTGTGCGGCGGCACGCATGTGAAGCAGCTCGGCGATATCGGCCTGTTCAAGGTCGTTGGCGAGAGTGCGGTGTCGAGCGGCATCCGCCGGATCGAGGCGCTGACCGGCGAGGCGGCACGGCAATGGTTCACGGCGCGCGACGAGAAGCTGCGCGAGGCGGCGGCGGCGCTGAAGGCGTCGCCCGACGAAGTGCCGGCGCGTGTCGCGGCGCTGGTCGAGGACCGGAGGCGGCTGGAGCGCGAACTGGCCGAGGCGAAGAAGGCGCTGGCGCTGGGCGGCGGCTCATCCGCCGCGGCGGGGCCGGAGCAGGTCGGCGGCGTCAATTTCGTCGGCCAGGTCGTCCAGGATTTCGACGCCAAGGGCCTGCGCGGCGCGGTCGACGAGACCAAGCAGCGGATCGGGTCCGGCGTGGCGGTGATGGTCGCGGTCAATGAAGGCCGCGCCTCGATCGCGGTCGGCGTGACCGACGATCTGGTCGCGAGCTATAGCGCGGTCGACCTGCTGCGCCGCGCCGTCACCGTGCTGGGCGGGCAGGGCGGGGGCGGCCGGCCCGACATGGCGCAGGGCGGCGGGCCGGATGGGTCGAAGGGCGCGGAAGCGGTCGAGGCGATCAGGGCAGCGCTGGCCGAGCAGCCCGCAACGGCCTGAACCGTCGGGTCAGTCGGGCCAGGAAAAGGTCAGGCTCGTCCTGCCCGTTTCGCTGGCATCCGCCGCGAAGCGCCGTTCCATGATGACGCCGCGGCCCTGTGTGTCGATCGCGACGACGGTGCTGCACCGCGTTCCATAGACCGGATTGCGGATGAAGATCGGCGACTGAAGCGGTTCCTGTGGCACATCGGAAGGCGAGCGCGGTTCGAGGCCGATATCGGGCAGCACCTGTTCGTGCAGGCCTTCGAACAGCCGCTCCGGGTCGCGCGCATCGCCGGTGATCCAGTCGAGCAGGCATGATTTCAGCCGCATCGTCTTGGGCCAGGGTTCGTCGAGCCTGCCGTTGGACAGGCCGTACAGGCCCGAGGCGAGGGCGCTCCGCGTGATGTCCGGTCGGTTCGACAGGAAATGCGCGCCTTGCCGATCCGCCACGATCAGATTGACCGGATTGAAGGCCGACAGATCGGCGGCGAGCGGATCGGCGTAGGCACCAGCTCCCGCCAGATAATCCGTCACCAATGCGCCCCGCGAGGCGAGGCCCGCCACCGGCGCGCCGAAGCCGCGCAGGTTGGTAACGACGGCGAACCGGCCTTGTTCGGACACGCCGAGCCAGGTCCCGCCCGACTGGAGATCGCGGCCGGCAAGGAGATGGTCGGGCTCGTGCCAGCGCTCGAGCGGCTGCGCCGGTCGGGCATGGAGTTCGTCGCGGTTGCCGGCGAGCAGAAGCCGCCAGCGGGGATGCGCTTGCCACGCAAAGGCCAGGACACACATGCAGGTCCAATAGAGTGGCTTGGGCAAATTTGACATCGTCTCGACAGGGTTCGTCCGGTGGCGCATGACATCGTCCGAGAGCGCCGGCGCCGTGCGACCGGGCCCGATGGGGGAGGGATGTAATGGACAGCCAGCAGCAGGCTTCGGCCGATCTCGATTCGCCCTCGGCGGTTCGGCGTTGGCCGGGCTGGATACTGGCGGCGATCGGGCTGGCGATGATCCTTGGCGGAGCGCTGCTCGCCAGCGCGATCCAGACCTCCGGCGGCACGCGCGTGAGCGATATCCGCTTCAGGGGCGCCGACGGCACGGAGATGAGCGCGCTGCTTTATGTGCCGGCGGCCGCGAGCCCGGCCAGGCCGGCGCCCGGTATCCTCGCGGTGCATGGCTATATCAATTCGCGCGAAATGCAGGACGGCTTTGCGATCGAGTTCGCGCGGCGCGGCTATGTCGTGCTGGCGATGGACCAGACCGGGCATGGCTATAGCGGCGGCAAGGCATTCTCGAACGGCTTTGGCGGGCCGGACGGGCTCGCCTATCTCCGCTCGCTGCCCTTCGTCGACAAAGGTCAGCTCGGGCTGGAGGGGCACAGCATGGGCGGCTGGACGGTGCTCGCCGCGGCGGCGGCGATGCCTGACGCCTATCGCGCGATCGTGCTGGAAGGATCGTCCACCGGGGCGCCCTATGCCAAGGAGGGCACGCCCGCATGGCCGCGCAATCTCGGGCTGGTCTATAGCCGCTACGACGAATTCTCGCAGCTGATGTGGGGCGCCCCGCGTGCCATGGATGTCGGGCAGAGCGCCAAGCTGAAGCAACTGTTCGGCACGGCGGGCACGGTGCAGCCTGGAAAGCTCTATGGGTCGATCCCGGCGGGCACGGCGCGTTATCTGGTACAGCCCTCTACCACGCACCCGGGCGATCACATCTCGACGACGGCGATCGGGGACGCGACCGACTGGTTTGCGCACACCCTCACCGGCGGCCATCCGCGCCCCGTCGCCGATCAGATCTGGTTCTGGAAGGAGATCGGGACGGGTATCGGCCTGCTCGGATTCGTGCCGCTGGTGCTCGGGCTGTTCGACCTGCTACTGGCAGCGCCGTTCTTCGCCTCGCTGCGGGGCAATGCCGTTGCCGCAGGGCCGGGCCGGGATGCGCGATGGTGGCGCAGGGTCATCATCGCCGCCGGCGTGCCGATGCTGACCTTCTTCCCGGCCTTCATCGCGATCTTCCTGCTGGTGCCGGCGACGGCGATCCTGCCGCAGACGGTGACGACTCAGGTCACGGTGTGGGCGCTGGTCGGGGCGGGGCTCACCTGGCTGTTCGGGCGGCGGGGCCTTGCCGGGCAGGAGCCGGGGGCGGCTTGGGTCAGGACGATCCTGCTCGCACTCCTGGTAACGCTGGCCGCCTATCTGGTCCTGGCGGTAGTGCAGGGACTGTTGTTGACGGACCTCCGCTTCTGGGTCGTGGCGGTGAAGCCGCCAAGCGCGCGGCAATGGCTGATCGCGCTGATCTATGTCGTGCCGATCACGCTGGCCTTCCTGATGACCGGGCGCGTGCTGCGCTCGCTGACGGTCATGCGCGACGGAGCTCTGGGCCGATATGTCTCGGCCATGCTGATCCTGTGCGGCGGGTTCGTCGTGCTGCTGGGCCTCGTCTACGGCACCTTCTTCGCGACCGGCACGCTGGTGACCGGCTTCGATCCGCTGACCACCGTCATCGCGATCCAGTTCGTGCCGGTGCTGGCTGCTGTGGGTGCCATCATGACCTTTGCGTGGAGCCGTACCGGCAGCCATCGGCCCGGCGCGGTGCTCGCGGGGATGCTGGTCACGCTCTATGTCGTGGCCGGGACGGCAACCCAGGGCTGATCAGGTTTCGACAGTCGCCTTGCGCGCGCGGCGCAGGCGCGGTTCGCGTACCATGTCGGCCGCTTCCTTGATCTCCTTGCGGAGTTCGTCGCGCTTCTCGTGGATCGAGGCGATGACCGGGCCGACGGCGATGCCGAGATCGACCAGCAGCGCCTCGGACAATTGCAGCGAGCTCTCCAGCGTCTCGGGCACCGCGTCGGTCGCGCCGGCGCGGTAGAGTTCGGCGGCGTGCGCGGTATCGCGGGCGCGGGTGACGATGGTCAGGTCGGGCACCCAGCCGCGCACCCGGCGCGTCAGCTGCACCGACAGGACCGGATCGTCCATCGTCAGGATCAGCGCCCTGGCACGGCCGAGATTGAGGCGGTCGACCAGCTCCGACCGCGCGACGTCGCCGAAGATGACGGGATAACCGTCGGCGCGCGCTGCCTTCACTGCGTCGATATCGGCCTCGACCGCGATGAAGGGCTGGCCGTGCACCTTGAGCATGTCCGCCACCATGCGCCCGACGCGGCCGAAGCCGATGACAACCGTACCGGGCCCCTCCGCGGATATCTCCGCCTCGGGCGCGTCGCCGCCGGCGCGCAGTTCGATCCGGCGCGCCACCTTCTGGCCGAGCCAGGCGAGCAGGGGCGTGATGGTCAGGCCGATCGCGGTGACCGTCTGCCAGAAGCTCGCGGTCGCGGGCAGGATCAGGCCGGCCGCCGCGGCGGTGCCGAGCACGATCAGCGTGGTCTCGGAGGGGCTGCCCATCAACAGGCCGGTCTCCGCGGCGACGCCGTTGCGGATGCCGGCAAGCTTGAGCAGGCCGAAGGTGACCAACGCCTTCACCGCCACCACCGCGACGATCGCCGCGGCCAGCGCCGGCCAGTTCTCCATGATCGAGCCGAGATCGAGGCTCATGCCCACGGTGATGAGGAACACGCCGAGCGCGAGGCCCTTGAACGGCGCGGTCATCACTTCGACTTCGCTGTGATAGTCGGTCTCGGCGATCAGCACGCCGGCGAGCAGGGCGCCGACGATCGGCGACAGGCCGACCGCGGCCGTCGCCAGGCTGGCGACGATGACCACGAGCAGCGAGGCGGCAAGGAACAGTTCCGGGCTCTTGGTCCGCGCGGCCTGAGCGAAGAGGCGGGGCAGCACCACGCGGCCGCCGATGAACATGACGGCGATGGTCAGCACACCGCCGCCGATCACCCGCACGACCGGCGCCCAGCCATCGCCCGCGCCGGGGCCGAGCGCCGCCAGCACGAAGATGATCGGGACAAGCGCCAGATCCTCGAACAACAGCATCGCAAAGGCGGAGCGCCCGACGGGACTGCTCGTGCCGGCGATCGGCAGCACCAGCGCGGTGGAGGAGAGAGCGAGGGCGAAACCGAGGCCGATCGAGCCGGCCCAGCCCAAGCCGGTGAAATGGATCGCCAGGCCGATGATGAGGCCCGAGCCGATCAGTTCGGCCGCGCCGGTGCCGAACACGAGAGTTCGCATCGACCATAATCGCTTGAGCGACAGCTCCAGTCCGATCGAGAAGAGCAGCAGGATGATGCCGAATTCAGCGAAGGGCTCGATCGAATGCGGATCCGAGATGGTTAGGTAATAAAGCCACGGATAGTCGCCGACGAGCGCCCCGAGACAGGACGGGCCGACGAGCAGCCCGACCAGGATGAACCCGATGACCGGGCTGATCTTCAACCGCGCAAATGCCGGAATGACCAGGCCCGCGGCCCCCAAAATTACCAGGGCATCGCTGAAGCCCTTATTATCCAATCCCATTGCCATGGGGGTACTTAACCACCCCGGGGACGGTTTGTCAGCCGGTGAAGGACGCTTAAGTGTCGATTGTCCGCGCCCGGCTCCAATAAAAAACCGCCCGCTACACCCCGTTGGATGTAGCGGGCGGTGTCAGCGCTTCCGGCAGGTGCCGTTATTTCGAGGCGCCCATGGCCTGTTCGAGGTTGATGCGCACTTCCTCGAAGAACTGTTCCGTGGTCATCCAGGGCTGATCCGGGCCGATCAGGATCGCGAGATCCTTGGTCATCTTGCCGCTCTCGACCGTGTCGACACAGACCTTCTCGAGCAGCTCGGCGAACTCGGTAACCTCGGGGGTGCCGTCGAACTTGCCGCGATATTTGAGACCACCGGTCCAGGCGAAGATCGACGCAATCGGGTTGGTCGACGTCGCCTTGCCCTGCTCGTGCATGCGGAAGTGGCGGGTGACGGTGCCGTGCGCCGCTTCGGCCTCGACCGTCTTGCCGTCGGGCGTGAGCAGCACCGAGGTCATCAGGCCGAGCGAGCCGAAGCCCTGCGCGACCTGGTCCGACTGGACGTCGCCGTCGTAATTCTTGCAGGCCCAGACGAACTCGCCATGCCATTTCAGCGCCGATGCGACCATGTCGTCGATCAGGCGATGCTCATAGACGATGCCAGCTTCCTTGAACTTGTCCTTGAATTCGCTCTCGAAAACCTCGGCGAACAGATCCTTGAAGCGGCCGTCATAGGCCTTGAGGATGGTGTTCTTGGTCGAGAGATAGACCGGCCAGCCGAGATTGAGGCCGTAATGCATCGAGGCGCGGGCGAAATCGCGGATCGAATCGTCGAGATTGTACATCGCCATGGCGACGCCCGAGGACGGGAACTGGAACACTTCCTCGTCGATCACGGTGCCGTCGTCGCCCTCGAACACCAGGCGCAGCTTGCCGGGGCCGGGGACGCGGTAATCGGTCGCGCGATACTGGTCGCCAAAGGCGTGGCGACCGACGACGATCGGGTGAGTCCAGCCCGGGATCAGGCGAGGCACGTTCTTCATCACGATCGGCTCGCGGAACACGACACCGCCCAGGATGTTGCGGATCGTGCCGTTGGGCGACTTCCACATCTTCTTGAGACCGAATTCCTCGACGCGCGCCTCGTCCGGGGTGATCGTGGCGCACTTCACGCCGACGCCGTATTTCTGGATTGCCTTGGCGCTGTCGACGGTGATCTTGTCGTCGGTCTCGTCACGCTTCTGGATGCCCAGATCGTAATAATCGAGATCGATGTCGAGATAGGGGAGGATCAGGCGCTCGCGAATCCATTGCCAGATGATCCGCGTCATCTCGTCGCCGTCGATCTCCACGACAGGCGTCTTCACCTTGATCTTCGCCATCGATACTCGCTTTCAAGAGGGGGAGGTTTCGAGGTGCGTCTAGGAGGAAGGCACGCGCGGATCAACATCGTCGTGGCGACCTTTTCTCACCGGCCGTCTTCGGCCGTCGGCCACGGGCATCATTGTCTTGAGGGGGCACACGGGATAGACCGCGTCGATGGCTTCAATAGATACGCCGCCGTCGGGCACGCCCGCGATCAAATGGCGCTTTCCCGACATGCATCCCGAGGGGCGCAAATATGTTCTCCTGTCCGGCGCGGTCACGTTGCTGGCGCTGTGGTGGTTCGGCTGGTTCATGGCCTGGCCGCTGGTCGGGCTGACCGTGTGGGTCGCGGCGTTCTTCCGCGATCCGGTACGCGTCACGCCGCAAGGGGAGGGGCTGATCATCGCGCCTGCCGACGGGCTGATCACCATGATCGAGCGTGTGCCGGTGCCGCGCGAGCTGGCCGGCGAGAACGGCCTGGGCGATGCGCCGCTGGTGCGCGTCTCGATCTTCATGTCGGTGTTCGACGTGCATATCAACCGCACCCCGATCGCAGGCACGATCCGCCAGGTCGTCTATATCTCGGGCAAGTTCCTCAACGCCGATCTCGACAAGGCGAGCGAAGAGAATGAGCGTCAGCATATCGTGGTGGAGGGACGTGATGGCCGCCGCATCGGCTTCACCCAGATCGCCGGGCTGGTCGCGCGGCGCATCGTCGGCTTCGTGAAGCCCGGCGACATGGTCGCGACCGGCCAGCGCGTCGGCCTGATCCGCTTCGGCAGCCGGGTCGACGTCTATCTACCCGACGATATCGCACCCCAGGTCGCGCTCGGCCAGCGCAGTGTCGCGGGCGAGACCATCCTCGGCCGGCCAGGCATGAGCGCCGCGACCGGCATCGCGCAATGACGGGCATCCGATGAGGCGTCCGCTCGCCAGGCGAACGCCGCGCGGCCTCCCGCTACGCGCGGTCGCCCCCAACGCGGTCACCGCGCTTGCCCTGTGCTTCGGCCTGACCGGCATCCGCTTCGCCATCTCGGCGAGCAGCGGCCTGCCCCTGACTGAAGGCCATTGGGAACTGGCGGTGACGATGATCATGATCGCCGGCGTGCTCGACGGGCTCGACGGCAGCGTCGCGCGGCTGGTGCGGGGAGAGAGCCGGTTCGGTGCCGAGCTCGATTCGCTGTCGGATGCGATCTCCTTCGGCGTGTCGCCGGCGCTGATCCTCTATCTCTGGTCGCTGAAGGAGTTGCCGCGCGTCGGCTGGCTGGTCGCGCTGGTCTTCGCCGTGTTCTGCGCGCTGCGTCTTGCCCGGTTCAACGCCAATATCGACGTGACCGAGCAGCCGCACAAATCGGCGGGTTTCCTGACCGGCATTCCGGCACCGGCGGGCGCGGGGCTGGCGATGCTGCCGCTCTATCTGTCTTTCTGGAATGACCTGCCCTGGCTGCGCTCGCCCCTGCTGGTGGCGCCCTGGGTCGGGTTCGTCGCGACGCTGATGGTGTCGAGCTTTGCGACGTACAGCTGGTCGTCGCTCAAGCTGCGCAACAATATCCGGTTCGAGGCGATCGTGATCGTCGTGATCCTGGGCGCGGCGCTGATCTCGGCGCCATGGCATACGCTGTCGCTGGTCTGCATTGCCTATCTCGCGACCATGCCGTTCAGCATCAATGCCTATCGGCGGGTCAGGCGGCTGCGCGGAGCGCCTGCCGCCGACCCGCAATTGCTCCTGCCGGTACCGAGCGAAGGCGGGCGCGAAGGCGACGATCGCTGAGGATCAGCATCGGTGCGGGAGCATAAGCCGGATCGGCTTCGCCGCGGAGCAGGGCAATGACTCGCGGCAGCGCCGGAACCAGCGTGAACGCGAACACCGAAACGGCAGCCGCAAGGGCGCCGGCGAAAACCAGGATACCGAGAACCGTCATCATCGCCCAACTCCCTGATTGCGTGGGCAGAAACCGGATTCAAAAAAACCGGGCGAGCCGGTGTTCCGTTCCATGTCCCCGCTGTGAGCACTATATGTTCTCTTAGTGTTCTCATTGTCAATGCTTGATTTACACGAAGGGCTTCGCTAAGTGGCGCGCCTTCACACCGCATGGGAAGCACACATCGCCGGTGTCCGGAGCAATCCGGATTACTCGCTTCCCAGAGGCACAACCGGAAAGGAACTATCTTATGGCGGCACCAGTCGTCACCATGCAGCAATTGCTCGAAACGGGCGCGCATTTCGGCCACCAGACCCACCGCTGGAACCCGAAGATGAAGCCTTACATCTTTGGCGACCGCAACGGCGTCCATATCCTCGATCTTTCGCAGACCGTGCCGCTGTTCGCGCGCGCGCTCGAATTCGTGAATGCCTCGGTCGCGGCCGGCGGCAAGGTGCTGTTCGTCGGTACCAAGCGCCAGGCGCAGGAGCCCGTCGCCGACGCGGCCCGCCGTTCGGGCCAGCATTTCGTCAACCATCGCTGGCTGGGCGGCATGCTCACCAACTGGAAGACCATCTCCAACTCGATCAAGCGCCTCAAGACGCTCGAGGAGCAGCTTTCGGGCGACACGCACGGCCTGACCAAGAAGGAAGTGCTTCAGCTCACCCGCGAGAAGGACAAGCTCGAGCTGTCGCTCGGCGGCATCCGCGACATGGGCGGCATTCCGGACGTGATGTTCGTGATCGACGCCAACAAGGAAGAGCTGGCGATCAAGGAAGCCAACACCCTGGGCATCCCGGTGGTCGCGATCCTCGATTCGAACGTGTCGCCGGACGGCATCGCCTTCCCGGTTCCCGCCAATGACGACGCAAGCCGCGCCATCCGCCTGTACTGCGAGGCGATCGCGATCGCCGCGACCCGTGGCGGCAACGAGCAGGTCGCTCGCCGCGGCGTCGATGTCGGCGCAATGGACGCGCCGCCGGTCGAGGAAGCCCTGACGGTCGAGCCGGCGCCAGCCGCCGAGCCAGTCGAGGCGATCGACTTCACGCCGGCCCCTGAAGCTGCTCCGGCAGCTGACGAAGCCGTGGCGTCCGAAGCTGCCGCCGAGGAAGAGCGTCAGCTCGACGCCTGAGCGTCGCTGAACTGAAATACGGGCGGGGTAGGGCGCAGGCCTTTCCCCGTCCGCAACCATATCCGAAGCACAAGAGGACAAGAGACATGGCCGAGATCACGGCAGCAGCGGTGAAGGATCTGCGCGAGCAGAGCGGCGCCGGCATGATGGACTGCAAGAAGGCGTTGACCGAAACCGGCGGCGACATGACCGCCGCGATCGATTGGCTGCGCACCAAGGGCCTGGCCGCTGCCGCCAAGAAGTCCAGCCGCACCGCGGCCGAGGGCCTGGTGGGCGTCGAGGTTTCCGGCACCAAGGGCGCCGCGGTCGAGGTCAATTCCGAGACCGATTTCGTCGCGAAGAACGCGCAGTTCCAGACGTTCGTGCGCGACGTGACCTCAGTCGCGCTCGAACTGGGCGATTCGCTCGACACGATCAAGTCGGCGCAGCTTGGCGACAAGACCGTCGAAGAGATCCTGACCAACAATATCGCGACGATCGGCGAGAATCAGACGATTCGCCGTGCGAAGCGCCTCGAAGTGACCTCGGGCGCGATCGTTCCCTATGTCCATAACGCGGCCGCTCCGGGTCTCGGCAAGATCGGCGTGCTCGTCGCGCTCGAGAGCGAAGCCGGCGCCGACATCCTCGAGCCGCTCGGCAAGCAGATCGCGATGCACATCGCGGCTGCCTTTCCGCTGGCGCTGGACGAGGACGGCCTCGACCCCGAGATCGTCGCCCGCGAGCGCGCGATCGCGACCGAAAAGGCCGCCGAATCGGGCAAGCCGGCGGATATCATCGCCAAGATGGTGGAAGGCGCGATCGCCAAGTACCGCAAGGAGAACGCACTGGTCAGCCAGCTGCTGGTGATGGACGGCAAGACCAAGATCTCCGACGTCGTCGCCAACGCCGCCAAGGCAGCCGGCAAGCCGATCGTGCTGAAAGACTATGTCCGCTTTCAGCTCGGCGAAGGCATCGAGAAGGAAGTCAGCGATTTCGCGGCTGAAGTCGCGGCCGCAGCCGGCGTCTGATCGCTTCGACATCGCATCAGAGGGGCGGGGTTCGGCAGTGCCGACCTCGCCCTTCTCATATGTTGCAGCTTAAGTATCTGTGATATAACGATTCCGAGCAAATCATGCATCGGATTTGCACCGTTCCCGAGCGGTATCATCGCTTGGCATCGCGATGACGCGATACTAAGGTCCGCGCCGCCCAGACCCTCAGCATGTTGGAACTTGTGACGACACCTCGCTTCAAACGCATCCTGCTGAAATTGTCTGGCGAGGTCCTGATGGGCCCGAACCAGTTCGGTATAGACCCGGCAACCGTCGACCGCGTCGCGGGCGAGATCAAGGCCGCCAAGGAGGCCGGGCATGAGCTGTGCCTGGTCGTCGGCGGCGGCAATATCTTCCGCGGCCTCGCGGCGGCGGCCAAGGGCTTCGACCGGACCAGCGCCGATTATATGGGCATGCTGGCGACGGTGATGAACGCGCTCGCCGTGCAGAACGCGCTGGAGAAGATCGGGGTGCAGACCCGGGTCCAGTCGGCAATCCCGATGGCCAGCGTGTGCGAGCCCTATATCCGCCGGCGCGCCGAACGGCATATCGAGAAGGGCCGGATCGTGATCTTCGCGGCCGGCACCGGCAATCCGTTCTTCACCACCGACACGGCCGCCGCGCTCCGCGCTGCCGAGATGAACTGCGACGCGCTGTTCAAGGGCACCAGCGTCGACGGCGTGTACAATGCCGATCCCAAGATCGTGCCGAGCGCCACACGCTATGAGAGCCTGAGCTTCGGCCGGGTGCTTGCCGACAATCTCAAGGTAATGGACGCCGCCGCCGTGGCGCTGTGCCGCGAGAACAATATTCCGATCGTCGTGTTCAACATCCGCGGCGAGGGCAATCTCGCCGCCGTCCTGCGGGGCGAGGGCACATCGACGATCGTCCGCAACGAAGAGGAGGAAGCCAATGGCCGCCTATGACAAGGCCGATCTCGAACGCCGCATGGCGGGCGCCGTCGAGGCACTGAAGCATGATCTGGGCGGTCTTCGCACCGGCCGTGCCTCGACCTCGCTGCTCGATCCGGTGACCGTCGAGGTCTATGGTTCGCACATGCCGCTCAACACCATCGCGACCGTCTCGGCGCCGGAGCCGCGCATGCTCTCGGTGCAGGTATGGGACAAGTCCAATGTCGGCCCGGCCGACAAGGCGATCCGTTCGGCAGGCCTCGGCCTCAACCCGATCGTCGACGGCACCACGCTGCGCCTGCCGATCCCGGACCTGACCGAGGAGCGCCGCAAGGAACTGGCGAAACTCGCCGGCCAATATGCCGAAAAGGCGCGTATCGCCGCGCGCAACGTGCGCCGCGATGGCAATGACAATCTGAAGACCGACGAGAAGAAGGGCGTGTTCTCCGAAGACGAGCGCAAACGCCACGAAACCGAGGTCCAGAAACTGACCGACAGCACGATTGCCGATATCGATGCCGCGGCTTCCGCCAAGGAAAAGGAAATCCTGGGCAAGTGAGCTCGTCGCCCGCCATGGCACCGATCCCGGCCGGAGGCGCGACCATATTGCCGCGCCATGTCGCGATCATCATGGACGGCAATGGCCGCTGGGCGAAGAAGCGGCATTTGCCGCGCATCGCCGGGCATCGTCAGGGCGTCGAGGCGGTCCGTCGCGTCTCCCGTGCTGCCCGCGCGATGGGGATCGAGGCGCTGACGCTCTACGCCTTCTCGTCGGAGAACTGGCGCCGTCCCGAGGACGAGGTCAGCGACCTGATGGGCCTGTTGCGGCTGTTCATCCGCACCGATCTCAACGAGATGGCGCAGGAGAATGTCCGGCTGCGGGTGATCGGCGATTATCGGCGCTTTTCGCCCGATCTGGTGACGCTGGTCGACGACGCAATTGCGCGAACCTCCACCAATACCGGCCCGATCCTGGTGATCGCGCTCAACTATGGCGCACAGGCGGAAATCGCGACTGCCGCGCGGCGCCTGGCCGAAAAGGTGCGTGACGGGGCGCTCGACCCATCGCAGATCGACGCGAACGCGATCGAGGCCGAACTCGACACCAGCGACCTTCCGCCGCTCGACCTGCTGATCCGGACCTCAGGGGAGGTAAGGCTGTCGAACTTCCTGCTGTGGCAGGCGGCTTATGCCGAATTGCTGTTCGTCGATACGCTCTGGCCCGATTTCGACGCCGCGACCCTGGCGGACGCAGTGGCGGCGTTCGGCAGCCGCCAGCGCCGCTTCGGAGGCCTGTGAACACCGATTCACCGACCAAGCGACCGTCCGACCTGGCGCTTCGCACCGTTGTCGGCCTGGCCCTGGTCGCGGTCGCGCTTGTGGCATTGTGGCTCGGCGGCATCGTCTTCTGGATATTATGTTCGGTGCTCGGGCTGTTCATGATGGCCGAATGGGCGGATCTCGACGGCGCCTCGGCATCGCAGAAACGGCTGGCCCAGTTCGCCTTGTCCGTGCCGTTGGCGATCATGGCGCCGATAGCGGCCGGCCCCGATTTCTTCGCGCTGGGGCTGATCGCGGCGGCCGCCTTCTTCATCGTCATCGTCCAGCGGCGCCCGACCCTCGCGCTGGGAGCGGTCTATGTTGGATTGCCGATCCTCGCGCTCCTCCTGATCCGCAAGCAGGACGACGGGATCGTCTTCACTTTCTGGGCGCTCGCCCTTGTATGGGTGTGCGATATCGGCGCCTATTTCAGCGGCCGCGCGATCGGCGGCGCGAAGCTTGCCCCCATGATCAGCCCCAACAAGACCTGGGCCGGCCTTGCGGGGGGCGTCCTGCTCGCGACGATGTTCGCGGTCTCACTGCATTTCCTGCACGGCCTGCCATGGCGGCTGACGCTGGCGACGCCGGTGCTCGCGATCGTCGCACAGGCCGGCGACCTGTTCGAGAGCTGGCTGAAACGCCGTGCCGGGGTGAAGGACAGCGGCAACCTGTTGCCCGGCCATGGCGGCATCCTCGATCGCCTTGACGGGATGGTGCCGGTCGCACCGCTCGCCGCGTTGCTCGTCATTTTGCCGGAGTTATATCGGTGAAGACCGTCACCATTCTCGGCGCAACCGGATCGGTCGGTACGTCCACACTGGATCTGATCGAGCGCGAGCCCGAACGGTTCGACGTTCTGGCGCTGACCGCCAATTGCGACGCCGAAAAGCTCGCCAAAGCAGCGATCCGCACCAATGCGCGGATCGCGGTGGTTGCGGACGAAAGCTGCCTGCCCGATTTGCGCGCGGCACTTGCCGGCTCCGGCATCGCAACGGCGGGCGGGCGGGCGGGCTTGTCCGAGGCGGCCGCGATGGGTGCCGACATCACCATGGGCGCGATCGTCGGTTGCGCCGGCCTCGAACCCATCATGGCGGCAATCGGGCAGGGCGGCACCGTGATCCTCGCCAACAAGGAACCACTCGTATCAGCCGGCGATGTCGTGCTCGCCGCCGCGGCGCATCACGGCGCGACGCTGCTGCCGGCCGATTCCGAGCATAATGCGATTTTCCAGTGCTTCGATTTCAGCCGGCCCGAACGAGTCCGGCGCATCATCCTGACGGCCAGCGGCGGCCCGTTCCGCGACTGGCCGACGGAGAAGATGCGCGCGGTGACGCTGGAGCAGGCGGTCGCGCACCCCAATTGGTCGATGGGTGCCAAGATATCGGTCGATTCGGCGACGATGATGAACAAGGGCCTGGAACTGATCGAGGCCGCGCGCCTGTTTCCGGTGCCGTCCGACCGGATCGAGATCATCCTCCACCGGCAGTCGGTGATTCACTCGATGGTCGAATATGTCGACGGGTCGACCCTGGCGCAGCTCGGGCCGCCCGATATGCGTACGCCGATCGCCCATTGTCTTGCCTGGCCCGACCGGATGGAAACGCCGATGGCCCCGCTCGATCTGGTGGCGATCGGGCGTCTGGATTTCGAGGCGCCGGACCCCGAACGCTTTCCGGCGCTGGCGCTGGCGCGCCGCGCCCTCGACGCCGGTGGCGCCCGGCCGGCGATCCTGAACGCGGCCAACGAGATCGCGGTGGCCGCCTTCCTGGCGCGGCGCATCGGCTTCCTCGAAATTGCCGCAATCGTCTCCGATACCCTCGATCGCTACGATCCGCCCGCCCCCGCAACGCTTGATGACGTCCTGACCGTGGACGCTGAAGCACGAAGGCTTGCGGGCGAGCGTGTAAAGGACTGCGTCGCTTGATCCACAGCCCCGGCCTGTTGCTGACTATCCTCGCCTTTGCGCTCGTCATCGGGCCGCTCGTGTTCCTTCACGAGATGGGCCATTACCTTGCCGGGCGGCTGTTCGGGGTGAAGGTGGAGGCCTTCTCGATCGGCTTCGGGCGTGAAGTCTTCGGCGTTACCGACAAGCGCGGTACGCGCTGGAAGTTCGGCTGGCTTCCGCTCGGCGGCTATGTGCGCTTCGCCGGCGACATGAACCCGGCAAGCGTGCCCGACGCGGACTGGCTGTTGCTGCCGCCCGAGGAACGCGCACGGACCTTCCCCTCGAAGCCGGTATGGCAGCGGGCGATCATCGTCGCGGCGGGGCCGGTCACCAATTTCGTCATCGCCATCCTGATCCTGGCCGGGTTCGCGCTTGCTTATGGCGACAGCCGCACGCCGACCATTGTCGGCAGAATCGTCGCAAACGGTGCCGCCGCGAAAGCGGGCCTGCAACCAGGCGATCGGATCGTCGCGCTGAGCGGCCGCCCGGTCGAAACATTCAGCGACATGGTTCGCTACGTACAGATCAGGGCCGGTGAACCGGTGACCATTGATTTCGTGCGGGGCACCACACCGATAAAGCGTAATGCGGTCATCGCGACGGAACTCCAGCGTGACCGGTTCGGAAACGAGTATCGTATCGGCCGGTTGGGAATCGAGAATTCGCAACCGGTACTTGTGCAGGTGAGCCTGACCGAGGCGCCTCAGGTGGCGGTGCGCCAGACCGGCGAAATCGTCAGCATGATGGTCGAGACGATCGGCCAGATCATCACCGGCCGCCGCTCCGTGAAGGAGCTGGGCGGGCCGCTGAGCATCGCAAAAGTGTCCGGCGAGCAGCTTTCCCTCGGTCTTCCGGCCTTTGTCTGGCTGATCGCGCTGGTGTCGATTAATCTGGGATTCATCAACCTGTTGCCAGTTCCTATGCTGGATGGCGGTCATTTGTTCTTCTACGCGATCGAGGCGGCCCGTCGTAAGCCGGTCGGGCCCGAGGTGCAGGAATGGGCGTTCCGCGGCGGCCTTGCGGCGTTGCTGGCGCTGATGGTCCTCGTGACGTTCAACGATCTCGGATCGTTCGGGTTGTGGAACAAATTGGCCGGGTTGATCGGCTGACGTGGTTGAGGCAGGGCAGGCTTTCAAGAGCGGCCCGCGTAATTTCTCCGACTGGGGTGGGATAGTGACAGCGATCAAGGTTTCAAGTTTCGGCGCCCGCGCCACCGTCCTGCTTCTCGCGGGGACGATGCTGTCTGGCGTGCCGATGGCCGTGAGCGCCCAGACGACTCCGGCACCCGCGACACCCGCCGCCACGACGCCAGCCTTGCCGGAGGTGCAGGTCGCCCCCCCGGTGACGCGGACGATCAAGACGTTGCGCGTCGAGGGATCGCAGCGCATCGAATCCGACACCGTGCTGTCCTACACCAAGCTCCGGGTAGGCACCGCCTTCACCAACGAGACGCTCGATCAGGCGATCAAGGATCTCTACGCCAGCGACCTGTTCGCCGATGTGTCGATCAGCGGCGCGGAATCGGGCGACATCGTGCTGCGCATCCGTGAAAACCCGGTGATCAACCGCGTGCTGCTCGAGGGCAACAAGCGGCTGAAGGAAGACAAGATCAAGAAGGAGATCAAGCTCGCGCCGCGGCAGATCTTCACCCGCACCGCCGTCCGGCAGGACGTCGGCCGCATCATCGAACTGTATCGGCGCCAGGGCCGTTTCGCGGCGGTCGTGGAACCGAAGATGGTCGCGCTCGACCAGAATCGCGTCGATGTGGTGTTCGAGATCACCGAGGGGCCCAAGTCGAAGGTCCGCCAGATCAACATCCTCGGCAACGAGGTGTTCTCCGACGGCAAGCTGCGCGGCGAGATGGCAACCAAGCAGGCCCGCCTGACCACGCTCCTGAGCTCGAACACGAGCTACGACCAGGATCGCATGGCCTATGACCAGCAGAAGATGCGTCAGTTCTACCTGACAGAAGGCTATGCCGATTTCCGCGTGACGTCGGCCGTCGCCGAGCTGACGCCGGACAAGAAGGACTTCATCATCACTTATGTGGTGGAGGAGGGCCCGCGCTACAAATTCGGCGACGTGACCGTCGACAGCGACATCCGCGACTTCGACAACAAGCGGCTGGCCGCGACGCTGCCGATGCACAAGGGCGAATGGTACAACGCCAAGCAGGTCGAGGATGCGATCGACTCCCTGAGCGAATCGACCGGCCTGTTCGGCTATGCCTTCACGGAAGTGAATCCCGAGTACAACCGCGACAAAGACACGCTGACGATGGGGATCAACTTCCACATCGCCGCGGCGCAGCGCTCCTATGTCGAGCGCATCGATATCAACGGCAACACCCAGACCCAGGACAAGGTGATCCGCCGCGAGATCCGCTTGTCCGAGGGCGATGCCTTCAACAGCTTCCAGCTCAAGCGTTCGCAGGACCGCATCAATTCGCTCGGCTTCTTCCAGGAGAAGTTCGAGATCAAGAAGGCGCAGGGGTCGGCGCCCGACCGCGTCGTGCTCACCGCCGATCTCGAGGAAAAGTCGACCGGCGAGCTGTCGCTTTCCGCGGGCTATTCGAGCCTCGAGCGCTTCATCATCCAGGCGTCGGTCCGCCAGCGCAACTTCCGCGGCAAGGGCCAGGAGCTGCGCGCGAGCGTCAACTATTCAAGCTATTCGAAGTCAGTCGAAGTGGGCTTCACCGAGCCTTATCTGTTCGACAAGAACATCGCCGTTGGCGGCGACATCTTCCGGCGCGACTATAATGCGTTCAACTACGGCATCAACAACGAGCGCCAGACGACCTACACGCAGGTTTCGACCGGCTTCCAGATCCGCGCCGGCCTGCCGCTTACCGAATATTGGTCGCTATCGGGTCGCTACGGCCTTTCCTATGATCAGGTCGGGCTCGACTCGAGCTATTTCACGGCGGCGGGCACCTGCAACAACCTGGTTGCGGGACGCTATCTGTGCGACGCGATCGGCAACCGCGTGACGTCGTCGGTCGGTTTCTCGCTGATCAACGACAGCCTGAACAGCCGTTTGCGCCCGAGCGCCGGCAAGCGCCTGGTGTTCAGCACGGACGTCGCCGGGCTCGGCGGCGATGTGAAATATGTCCGCACCCGGTTCGAAGGCGCCAAATACTGGAATGTCGGCAGCGGCTTCATCCTGTCGGCAAATGGCGAAGGCGGCTATATCCGCTCGCTCGAAAAGAGCCGTGGCGACGGGATCGACAAGGTCCGCATCACCGACCGCTTCTATCTGGGTGAACCGGATTTCCGTGGTTTCGACATCCGCGGCGTAGGCCCGCGCATTCAGCGCATCGGCTATACCACCGACAGCGCTGGTAACCAGATTCTGCAGACTGACCGCACGCAATTCATCGACGACGCGCTCGGCGGCCGGGCCTATTATCTCGGCCGGATCGAGCTCGAGATTCCTCTGGGCGCGGGCGCGCGCGAAATGGGGCTGCGGCCGTCCATCTATCTTCAGGCCGGCGCTTTGTTCGGCATCACCCGTCCGCCGCCGACCGCGACCTTCCCGACGGTCACCGATCCGGTCACTGGCCGGGTGACCGTCCTGCCGCTCCAGACCCCGCAGTTCGACAGCAGCGGGCGTCCATTGTATGTGGTGCCCTCGACCGACGCGGATCACGCCGGCCTCGCCACCACTTGTACCGTCGGCTATTCGGCGACGCTCGGTGGCACCGATTGCGCCGGCAGTTCGATCAACACCATTTATACGAGCCCCACCGCGCCGTTCTTCGAACGCTTCGGTGGTGACTCGGCCAAGCCCCGCCTCTCGGTGGGTGCGGGCGTCAACTGGAATTCGCCGTTCGGGCCGCTTCGCATCGACGTTGCCTACGCCCTGCTCAAGAACCCGAGCGACGATACGAAACTCGTCACATTCAACGTAGGGACACAGTTCTAATGAAGACGTACAAGAAGGTTCTGCTTGCCACGGCGCTCGTCGCGCCCGGCCTGCTGGTTGCCGCGGCAGGCGCCCAGGCCCAGACCGTCGCGATGCTGGATCCGGATGCTGCCATGCAGAATTCGAAGGTCTGGACCAGCACCTGGACGACGATCGACACCACCTACAAGGCGCAGATCGACCAGGCAAAGGCGCGCAACGACGCGATCAACGCCGAGATCCAGCCGCTGCTGAAGGCGCTCGACGCGAACAATGACGGCCAGCTCTCGCAGGACGAAATCCAGCGCGCGCGCGACAGCAAGCGCCCGGAACTGACCCAGATCGAGCAGAAGCAGGCTGCAGGCCAGGCCGAGCTCGGCCGGATGCTGCAGCCCGTCACGCGCGCGCGCCTGTATCTGCAGGAGCAGGTCGGCTCCAAGGTTCCCGATGCGGTGACCAGCGTCGTCAAGACGCGCAAGGTCGGCCTGATCGTGAAGCCGGAAGCGGTGCTCATGCTGGGTGATGCCACCGCCGACATCACGCCCGCGGTCAGCGCCGAGATCGATCGCACCCTGACCAGCGTCGCCGTGCCGCCGCCGGTCGCCTGGCAGCCCAAGGCTCAGGGCCAGCAGGGTCAGGCAGCAGCTCCCGCCGCCGGCGCTCCGGCGCCCGCGGCACCCGCCGGCCGCCCCGCGCCGACGACCCCGAGGCCGCAGGGCCGGTGACCGACGCGGTGACGACGGGAACGCTGGGCCCGCTCGATATCGGGCGGGTCATGGCGGCGCTTCCCCATCGTTACCCGATGCTGCTGGTCGACCGCGTCGAGGAACTCATCCTCGACCGGTCGATCGCGGCGATCAAGGCGGTGACGATCAACGAGGGTTTCTTCCAGGGGCATTTCCCCGGCCGGCCGATCATGCCCGGCGTGCTGATCGTCGAGGCGATGGCGCAGGCTGCGGGGATTCTCGCGGTGGAATCGCTTGGCCTCGCGGGCTCGGGCAAGCTCGTCTATTTCATGTCGATCGACGAGGTGAAGTTCCGCAAGCCGGTTGAACCGGGCGTCTTGCTGCGTCTCGAGGTCGAGATCGTGCAGAAGAGCGCCCGCGCCACCAAATTCGCGGGACGCGCGACGGTCGACGGCAAGCTCGCCGCCGAAGCGAAGTTCATGGCGATGATCACGGATCCGCCCAAGGCCTGACAATCCCGCAGGTTGCACTCACTGGCTGGCTCTGTTAGGGGCCGCGCCTTCGCTGCTGGTCGGAAACCAGCGGCATTCCCGGAGATTTGCACGTGAAGAAAGATACCCATCCCGATTATCACACCATCAAGGTGCAGATGACCGACGGTACCCAGTTCGAGACCCGCTCGACCTGGGGCAAGGAAGGCGATTTGATGACGCTCGACATCGATCCGCTCGCGCATCCGGCATGGACCGGCGGCCGCGGTACGATGCTCGATTCGGGCGGCCAGGTCGCGCGCTTCAACAAGCGCTTTGGCGGGCTTACCCTCAACAAGAAGTAAGAGGTCGCGCGCCGCTATCGGCGCGATGACCATCGATGAACCAGGCTTTCCCTCGTCGCGATACCGCGGCGGGGGAAAAGCTGTGTCCGCTGCAGTTGTGGAACACCCTTGTCGGGCCGCTGGAGCGTCGGTGAGCGGTTGGCGGAGAGGGTGGGATTCGAACCCACGGTGAGCTTGCACCCACGGCGGTTTTCAAGACCGCTGCCTTAAACCACTCGGCCACCTCTCCGCTCGCAATGCGCTTAATGCGCGCAGGCTCTTTTGTGCAAGGCCTGCGACGATAGGGGTTCATGTCGCGCGGGGGCTGTGGCAGAGTCCGGCCATGCCGGGATTATCCACATATTTCAGCAGGACGGGCGCGGCCCTTGCCGCGATCCTGTGCCTTTCCGCCAGCAATCCGGCGACCGCGCAGGACGAGGCCGGCTTCCAGTCCTATCTCGGTACGCTGCGCAGCCAGGCGGAGGCGCGGGGCGTCAGCCGGGCCACGCTCGATGCCGTGATGCCCGGGATGACACTCAACACCCGCGTGATCGAACTCGACCGGGCCCAGCCGGGGAGCGCGAGTAATCCCTCGGCCGTCCCCAACTTCGCGCCCTACAAGGCACAGCATGTCGATACGGCGCGGATCACGCGCGGGCGACAGGCCTTCCTTGCCCAGCGGGGGCGGCTGGCGCGGATCGAACGCGAGACCGGCGTGCCCGAATCGATCATGGTCGCGATCTGGGGGCATGAAACCAATTACGGCAAGGTGATGGGCGGGTTCGACCTGCCGCGCGCGCTCGCCACGCTTGCCTATGAAGGCCGGCGGCGCGACCTGTTCGCCGACGAGTTCATCGCCGCGCTGCTGATGGTCGACCGGGGCGTGCCGATCTCTCAACTCAAGGGTAGCTGGGCGGGTGCCACCGGCGGACCGCAATTCCTGCCGTCCATCTATCTGCGCCTCGCGCGCGACGGGGATGGGGACGGGCGCGCCGATATCTGGACGAGCGAGGCCGACACGCTGGCCTCGATCGGCAATTATTTCGCCAATGCCGGCTGGCGGCCAGGCCAGCCCTGGGGGCTGGCGGTGAGCGTGCCGGCGAGCTTCGACCGCAACCTCGTCGCCAACCGGACGATCTCGCCGCGCTGTCCGCGGGTGTTCGCGCGGCACAGCGGCTGGAAGACCATGGCGGAGTGGCGCGCGATGGGCCTGGTGCCGCAGGCGCGCGGCTGGCCGGGCGACAGCGTTCAGGCGACGCTGATCGAGCCCGACGGGCCAGGCAAGACCGCCTATCTGCTGACGGGCAATTACCGGGTGATCCTCGACTATAATTGCTCCAATTTCTACGCGCTTTCCGTGGGACTGCTCGCCGATGCCGTCGAACAATAGCGGTATGGTCGCGATCCTCCTTGCAGTCACGACGCGCTGGCCCAGCGCGGGCGTGACGAGGCGCTTCGGCGCGGCTATGTCCGCATCCTGCACTATCGAGTAACCCCTAGCGTCACGGACTATTGTCATGAAGAAACTGCTCGCCGCCTCCGCCCTTGCGATCGTGATGGCCTGCCCAAGTGTCGCCGCCTCGCCGGATTTCCCGACGCCGGCGCCCGTCGCCTTTCTGACGGACCTGTCCACGGGGGCGATCCTTTTTTCCAAGGACGCCGATCGCCGCATGCCGCCCGCATCGATGGCGAAGATGATGACCGTCTATGTCGCCTTCGACCTGATCAAGCGCGGCGAGCTGAAGCTCGACCAGCAATTCGACGTCAGCCCCGACACCTGGAAGAAATGGCATGGCCCCGCAGCGGGTTCGACCATGTTCCTCTCTCCCGGTGAGAAGGTGAGCGTCGAGAATCTGCTCAAGGGTATCGTCACCCTGTCGGGCAATGACGCCTGCGTCGTGCTGGCCGAGGGCATTTCCGGGACCGAGGAAGCCTTTGCCAATCTGATGAACCAGCGGGCGGCGAAGCTGGGCCTGACCAACAGCCATTTCGGCAATTCGAACGGCTGGCCTGACGAGGGCGTGACCTATGTCACCGCGCGTGATCTGGCCAAGCTGGCGGCGGCGACGATCCAGGATCACCCGCAGCTCTACAAGAAGTTCTACTCCCTGCCGAACTTCACCTGGGGCAAGACCCTGGGCGCGGGCGCCGACATCACCCAGGCGAACCGCGATCCGCTGCTTGGCCGCGTCGCGGGTGCCGACGGGCTGAAGACCGGCCATACCGAGGAAGCGGGTTATGGCTTCACCGGATCGGCCCAGCAGAATGGCCGCCGCCTCGTCATGGTGATGGCCGGGCTGACCAGCGCGAACCAGCGGATCGAGGAATCGGTCAAGTTCATGAACTGGGGCTTCCGCGCCTGGCAGGCCAAGCCGATCGTCGCGAAGGGCCGCAAGGTCGAGACCGCGGAGGTCCAGCTGGGCAGCGCCAATACGGTCGGCCTCGTCGCGCCCGACAATCTGACCGTCACGCTCCCGTCGGGCGTCGCACCCGAGCTCCAGCTCCGCGTCGTCTATGACGGCCCGATCAAGGCCCCGATCAAGGCCGGTCAGCATATCGCCGACCTGATCGTCACGACCCCCGACATGCAGCCCCAGAAGCTGCCGCTGGTCGCCGAGAACGACGTCGCCGAGGCGGGCTTTTTCGGTCGCGCATGGGCCGGGCTCAAGGGCCTGTTCGGCGGGTGACCATGGGTCGCTTCATCTCGCTCGAGGGCGGGGAGGGGGCCGGCAAATCGACTCAGGCGAAGCGGCTGGCCGAGGCGCTGGGCGCGCGCGGCATCGAGACGCTGGTGACGCGCGAACCCGGCGGCAGCGAGGGCGCCGAGGCGATCCGCGGGCTGTTGATGCAGGGCGAGGTCACACGCTGGAGCCCGCATAGCGAAGCTTTGCTGTTCGCCGCCGCCCGCGCCGACCATGTCGAGAAGATGATCCGCCCGGCGGTCGGCGCCGGGACCTGGGTGATCTGCGATCGGTTCATCGACAGCTCGCGCGCCTATCAAGGCGTGGCGGGCGGGATCGACGATGCCGCCGTGCTCGCGCTGCACGCTTTCGGCTCGCGCGGGCTGCTGCCCGACCGGACCTTCATACTCGAAGTCCCGCCCGAACAGGGGCGCGCCCGGGCCGAGATCCGCGATGGGGCAGGAGCCGATCGCTTCGCGGCGCGGGGCGATGCCTTCCATGCCGATGTCGCGGCAGCGTTCCGGCGTTTCGCCGAGCACGAGCCCGAGCGGGTACGGCTGATCGACGCATCGGGCACGCCCGACACGGTGACCCAGGCCCTGCTCGCCAATCTGGAAGACCTGCTGCCGTGACCTTGCCGGCCGGCAACGACGCGGCGCATGCGGCCTTCGCGGCGGCGATGGAGAGCGGCGCGCTGCACCATGCCTGGCTGTTCGCCGGGCCCGAGGGCGTGGGCAAGGCCAGCTTTGCGAAAGCGGCGGCGCTGCGCCTGCTGGCGGAAGGCGCCTCGCCCGGCACCCTGGCGCCGGGGTTCGAGGTCCCCGAGGGCAATCGCGCCCGATCGCTGATCGCGGCCGGATCGCACCCCGATTATCGCGAACTGGCGCGCCAGCCCAAGGATGCCGACAAGCCGGGACAGGATCTCGCGCGGAGCATCACCATCGCGCAGGTCCGCGCGCTCCAGCCGATGTTCGCGACGACGCCGTCCATGTCGTCGCGGCGGGTCGTGCTGATCGACGCGATCGACGATCTCGAGCGGGGCGGGGCGAACGCGCTGCTCAAGAACCTCGAGGAGCCGCCCGCCGGCACGATCTTCCTGCTGATCAGCCATGCGCCGGGCCGGCTGCTGCCGACGATCCGGTCGCGCTGCCGGCTGCTGCGCTTCGATCCGCTCGACGACAAGGTGATGACCGGCGTGCTGCGGGCGGAACTCCCGCAGTGCGACGACGCGGAGATCGCCGCGCTGGTAAAGGCCGGACAGGGTGCGCCGGGCCGGGCGCTGGGCTTTGCCGGGCTGGAACTGGCCAAGCTGGACGATGCCCTGGCCGCGATCGCGCGCGATGGCGATCCGGGCAATGCGCGGCGGACCAAGCTTGCCAAGCTGCTCGCCCTCAAGGCGGCGCAACCGCGCTACGAGGCGTTCCTCGACCGGGCGCCCGCCTTCATCGCCTCGGTCGCGCCGTCGCGGCAGGGGCGGCGGCTGCAAACCGCGCTCGACAGCTATGACGCCGCGCGAGCCCTGGCGGCGAGCGCACGTGGCCTGTCGCTCGATTCGCAGGCGACGGTGTACGAGATGGCCGGGCTGGTGGCGAAACTGGGCGAAGCCTAGATCTTCGGTCCTGGCAGCTCGGTGTTCAACGTGCGGCGGCGCCACTGATAGTCAGCCACAGTATTGAACGCGCTCGCCCTATGGTTCAGCGTATCACCGCTCCTGGTCATCAATCCGCGCTGCCGTCATGGTCGATGCCGAAATTGGCGTCGAGCGCGCGGCTACCCGAGCGCGTTATCGTGACCGCCCGGGAACCGTCGATCGGCCGCATCCACCCCTGTTCGAAACAGGCAGTCAACAAGGCGGCACCGATCGTGCCGGCGATATGCGGACGGCGTTCGCTCCAGTCGAGACAGGGGCGGCAGAAAAGCCGACGCCGGGTAACCCGCGCCAGCGCGGCATCCACATCGACCCCGATCGATCGAAGGAAGGCGACACCCCCGACAGTCAGCTCGCCGCCGTCCGCCAAATGTCGGATATGACCATGCTCGCCCATACGATCGGCCATCGCGACGGCGATTTCGCCGGCAAGATGGTCGTAGCAGGAGCGTGCCCGCCGCATCGCCGCGTCGCGAGGCCCTGTCCGCACCGTGCGATTTGGGCGGTTTCCCGGCTCTGCCGCTACCGCCATGATTCCCTCGATCATGGTGGCGACGGTCGACGAGGCGAGCCGGTGATACCGGTGCCGCCCTTGCCGCTCGACCGTCAGCAGCCCGGCATCGGTCAGGCGACCAAGGTGGCTGCTTGCCGTTTGCGGCATGATCCCTGCGACGTTCGCCAACTCAGTCGCGGTCAGCGCACGACCGGCCATGAGGGCGACCAGCATGGCGGTACGGGCGGGATCGCCTACCAGCGCGGCAATTTCGGCAATCCCGCTTGTGGTCAGCATCGATCGTCCAGACGGAACAGGTGATATTACAGATGGCTTCGCACGAAAGGCGCCGCTCATGCTTCGACAGCGGCCGAAGCATAGCCGCATATGCGCGATCTACGAAGACCCCGGCAACAACAGCCGGGAGGCCGTTCATGATTACATGCTTCATCCGCTACGAGATCGATCCGTTTCGTATCGATGCCTTCGAAGAATATGCTCGCAACTGGGGGCAGGCGATACCGCGTTGCGGGGCGGATCTGATCGGCTATTTCGCCCCGCACGAAGGGTCGGCCACGACCGCCTATGGACTCTACAACGTGGATGATCTTGCTGCCTATGAGGCCTATCGTGCCCGCCTCAGGGACGATCCCCTGGGCCGGGAAAATTACGAGTTCGCCAGGCGCGAGCGCTTCATAAGGCGTGAGGAGCGGACATTCCTTCGCCGTGTATCTGCACCCCATGCGCTGCGGGTGCAGCGGTGATCGCCGTGATTTTCGAGGTCGATCTGGCCGATGGGCGGATGGACCAATATCTCGCGCTCGCCGCGGCGTTGCGCGATGAACTGGCGGCGGTCGACGGATTCCTGTCGGTCGAGCGTTTTCAGAGCATGTCCGTTCCAAACCGCATGGTCTCCCTGTCGTTCTTCCGGGACGAACAGGCTGTCCAACAATGGCGAAACACGACCGCCCATCGCGCCGCACAAGTCCGGGGACGTGCGGGTGTTTTCGCGACCTACAGGCTTCGCGTCGCGAGCGTCATCCGCGATTACGGCATGGAGGATCGCGCAGAGGCTCCGACAGACAGCCTTGCTGCCCATGCGAGCATGGGGCGTCGGGCACGGTCCTGCTCTTTCTCCGCTTGAACACGATGCGACGAGAAACAGCCAGCGAATCGCTTTTTTCCCGAACACGCTTCACCCTTTGACGTCATGGGAAATGCTCGGATTCGCGCCGCGCCCGGCCCGGGAGACGATCCTCGACTGCGCCGAAAGCCTGTTGGCGTCACGCCCGCACTGACCGGTTGAGATCGGCTGCGTAAAGGATAAGGGAGGAGCGTCACCGACTTCCCATTGAGGGCCGAAAACATGCGACTTCTGGTCGTGGAGGATGATCCGCGCGCGGCGAAACAGCTGGTCGCCGACCTGGAGGAGCTGGGGCACGAGACGATGGTCGCGGCGGATGGCCGGGCCGCGATCGTGGCGGTTACCGAGGGCAAGTTCGAGGCCGTGCTGCTCGACGTGATGCTGCCCTATGTCGATGGGGTCGGCGTCGCGAAGCTGCTGCGCGAGCGCGATATCGAGGTGCCGATCATCATGCTGACCGCGCTGGCCGATCTCGACCAGCGGCTGACCGGGCTCGACGCGGGCGCCGACGACTATCTGATCAAGCCGGCGGCGCCGGCCGAGATCGATGCGCGCCTGCGCGCGATCGTCCGCCGCGCCGCGCGATCGGGCGATTCCGGCATCATGCGGGTCGGCGACATCGAAGTGAACGAGATCAAGTACCGCGCCACCCGCGCCGGCCGCCAGCTCGTGCTGCCCAAGCTCGAATTCCAGGTGCTGTGCGAGCTGGTGCGCAACGCGAACAGCATCGTCACCCGGCAGATGTTCTACCAGAATGTCTGGAAATATGATTTCGAACCGACCACCAACATCATCGAATCCTATATCCGCCACCTGAGGCTGCATCTCAACAAGCCGGGCGAGACCGACCCGATCGTCACGATTCGCGGCGTCGGATACATGATCACCGACAAGAGCTGATGCGGCCCCGGTCCCTCCGCGCGATCATGACGGTCTATGTGGTCGTCTTCCTGGTCGCGCTGGTGGCGATCCGCATCGTCAGCTACCGGATCGACAGCGACGCGTTGCGCCGCGAGGTCGATCGCCGCCTGGCGAGCGAAGCCAGCGCGATCAGCGGCGGCATCTCCCGCAAAGCGATGATCGAGCGGATCGAGGCCGCGCAGGACGACCATGACACCGCCGACCTGTTCTACATGCTCGTCGACGGGAGCGGCCGGCGGATCGCCGGGGAATTGCGGCTGAAGCGACTGCCGCCGATCGGCTATTCCGATTTCGGCGACGATGCCGCGGTCGAAGGCGTCGCGCATGGCCGGGCGCTGGCGCGCAGGGTGGGGGGCGGCGACACGCTGGTCGTCGTGTCCGACAATGACGTCGTCGACGATTTCGACCGGATGCTGTTCCGCGTCCAGCTGATCGGGCTGGGCATCACCGCGCTGATCGTGATCGGCGGCGCGATCGGCATCATGATGGTGATCGGCGGGCGGATGCGCGCGATGCAGCGCACGGTCGATGCGGTGATGGAGGGCGATCTGAAGAGCCGGGTGCCGCTCGACGGATCGCGCAGCGAGTTCGACCGGCAGGCGGCGGCGTTCAACCGCATGCTCGACCGGATCGACGAGCTGATGGCGAACATCAAGCATGCCGCCAAGGACGTGACGCATGAGCTGAAAAGCCCGCTGGCCCGTTTGCGCGCGCGCGTCGCCGCCATCGCCCGGCGATCGGAAGAGGACCCGATCGGCGCCGATATCGCCGATGTGCTGGAGCAGACCGACCAGATCATCGAGCTGTTCGGCAGCCTGTTGCGGCTATGGGAAATCGAGGGCGGTCATCGCCGCGAGCGCTTTGCCGATGTGGCGATGAGCGACCTGGTGCGCGATGTCGGGGAGGCGTTGCTGCACGTCGCCGAGGACGACGTGCACGTGCTGCAGCTCGATATCCTGGACGGGCTGAGCGTGCGCGGCGACCCGAACCTGCTGCGCCAGATGCTGGTCAACCTGGTCGAGAACGCCATCCGGCATACGCCGGCGGGCACGCGCATCATGGTGGGCGTGGAGCGGCGCGGGCATTCGGTCGCGGTCAGCGTGGCCGATGATGGGCCGGGCATTCCGGCGGCCGCGCACGATACCGTGATCCGACGGTTTGGGCGGCTCGAGGCCGAGGGCAAGCCGGTGGGGCAGGGGCTGGGACTGACCCTGGTCGACGCGATCGCGCGCCTGCATGATGGCAGGCTGGTGCTGGAGGATGCGGGGCCTGGGTTGCGCGCGGTGGTGGTGTTGCCGCTGCATCGGTGAGGGGCATCATAAGGCCTTCGCCGGGGAAGAGTAGAAAGGCGTAAGCTGAATAGGAGAGACAGATCGACCCGGACCGACGCGATGGTCGGTCCGGGTCGACTGTTTCCCGGGCGATCCGGGCACCGCGCGGGTGCCCGGAAGATCGATCAGAAGTTGACGCTCACTTCGCCGCCGAAAGTGCGCGGCGGGTTGAAGTTCGCATAGCTGCCGAGCACGGCGTCGTTGGCGCCCGAGCGGCGATAGATGTGCTGCTCATCGAGCAGGTTGCGCGCCCAGACCGAGAAGGTCGCCTTGTTCGCCTCGCTGATCCGGACGTCCGCCAAAGCGAGGCGGCCGTTCACGATGAAGCTGGAGTCGGTCTTCACATTTTCCGCCTGGAAGCTGTAGTCCGCGTCAGCGTAATTGGTGTCCAGGTGCAGGCGGACCTTCATGTCGTCGCCGCCGACCGGCACCTCATAGTCGACATAGCCCGACGCGGCGTTTGGCGGGGTATAGACCACGAACACCTGAGTCGGCACGCCGAAGGTCGGCCCGGGGTTCGGGTTGGGCGTCAGCGGCACCTTGGTGTAGGTATAGGCATAGGATGCCCCGAGCGTCAGGTGCTCGATCGGGCGCACGGTAACGTCCGCCTCGAAGCCCCGGATCTTCGACATGCCAGGCGCATTCGCCGTATTCTCGGTGTGCAGGTTGAAGTTCGGGTTGGGCGTCGTGGTGCCGGGCAGGAACTGGTTGGTATCGACATTGTCGAAGTCGATCTGAGTCCCCGACCGATCCATGATATACCCGGCAAGGTTGATGCGGACCTTGCGATCGAGCAGGTCCATCTTGGCGCCGATCTCATAGGCCTTCACCGATTCCGGCCCGAAAGCCGAGAAGTTCGACGAACGGTCGTTCGCGCCGCCGGCGCGGAAACCGGTCGAATATTTGGCGTAGAGGTTGACGTCCGGCGTCGCGTCGAACGCCAGGGTGACCATCGGATCGAACCGGCCGCGATCATAATGGAGCTGGTAATTGGTCGGCACGCCCGACACGAGGTAGAGCACGCCGTCGCGCTTGTCCTTGGTGTAGCGGCCGCCGACCGTCAGGTGCAGCACATCGGCGAAGTCAGGCGTGTAGGTCGCCTGGCCGAAGGCGGCATAGCTACGGGTGCGGGCGAAGCTGGCGCGCTGCAGGAAGCGCGAATTATAGTCCCAGCCCTGATTGCCCGAATTGATCGCGCCGAACACCTGGGACGGCAGGATGGTGTAGGAAGTGCCGGTCGCGTTCCACTGGTTGGACGACGGAGTCGCCGCCGATTCCCGGGCCTGTTCGTTGAAATAATAGAGGCCCGCGACGTAATCCAACTGGGGGATGCTGCCGACGGCCTGGAATTCCTGGCTGAACTGGCTCTGATACAGGTCCGAGAGGCTGTAGCGGCTGAACTTGCCGTTGGGCACGAACGGCACGCGCTCCGGGCCGCCCGAATTGTCCCACTGGTTGGCGGAAACCTTGCGCCACGCGGTGATCGAGCGAAGCTCGAGCGCGGGCGAGATCTTGTAGGAAAGCTTGGCGCTTTCGCCGCTGGTCCGGTCCACGCTGTACTGCTGCGGGACGCCGACATCGGCGACGTCCTGTCGATCCGGATGGACGCCGACCAGCGGCGGCAGCGGCGCGATGCAGGCGGGGGTGCAGGTGCCGCCGGGGGGCGGCCCGAGCGTGGTGCCGGTGTACACGCCGACGGTGCGGCCCAGCGGGTTGTAGTTGATCAGCTGGCTGTAAAAGGGCGTGTTTTCGTCCTTGGCCTTGTCGAACGAGAAGTCCGCGGTGAAGCCGTCGAACGGCTGCCAGCGCGCGGAGATGCGGCCGCCAACGCGATTATAGGCGTTCCAGCCGATCTGGCCCGCGAGCGGATCCTTCACCATGGGATCCTGATGCTGGATCACGCCGTCGAGCTTGACCGCGAAATTGTGGAAGGCGGGGAGGTCGAGATGGACCTGCCCGTCATATTGCCCGAAATTGCCGATGCCGGCGGAGACGCGGCCGTCGAATTCGCCGGTCGGCGCCTTGGTGACGATGCTGAGCGCGCCGCCTTCAGTATTGCGGCCGAACAGCGTGCCCTGCGGGCCGCGCAGCACTTCCACGCGCTCGACATCGAACAGCGCGGCGTTAAGGCCCTGCTGGCGGCCGAGATAGACGCCGTCGATATAGACACCGACGCCCTGGTCGCGCGCCGTCTGGTTCGCGTCGAACGGCACGATGCCGCGGATGCCGACGGTCAGCGCCGACTGGCGCGCCTCGAAGGTGGCGATGCGCAGCGACGGGATGGCGCCGTCGGCCAGGTCGATCAGGCTCTGCACATGGCGATCGGCGATCACCGTGGGGCTGATCACCGAGATGGCGATCGGCGTCTGCTGGAGATTGGTTTCGCGCTTGAGTGCGGTCACGACGATATCGGCGATCTGGCCGCTATCCGCTTCGGGCGCGTCGGCGGGCTTGGTCTCGTCCGCGGCGGCCGCCGCGGCGGGCGCGGGCGCGGTCTCGGCGAAAGCCGGTACTGCCAGGGTTGCCAGCAGGGCGCCGCCCAACAGCAGCTGAACCCGGAAGGCTTTGCGATCATGCATGTGTAGAATCCCTTTAAGCGGGACATCCCGTCCCGGTTCCGAGGCCGCTACAGATGATGATGGTCAGAAATGTTACAGTGGCTGTAACACAATCAATACAACCTTGTCATTTTCGCATCATTTTTATTTAATAAAGCCAGACATCTTCATGAATCTGTGGATAAGGCTGACGATATGCCGGATTATTTCACGGTATTGTCTCGAATAACATTCGTATCCGATAGTGGATTTAATATCTGTCCGCCGGATAGATCGGCCTCAACATGCCGCCGACTTGATCCGATGCCCTTAACCACCAAAACCCGTTGGGTGTTCTAATCGCCCGGCAACCGCGCTAGGAGGCCGGGCATGGGTCAGCCTTATTACATCACCACCGCGATCAGCTATCCGAACGGGCGGCCGCATATCGGCCATGCCTATGAGGCGATCGCGACCGACGCGATCGCGCGCTATCACCGCCAGGCGGGGCGCGACGTGCGGTTCCAGACCGGGACCGACGAGCATGGCCTGAAGATGGTCCAGACGGCACGCGACCGCGTTGTGGAGACGCGCGCACTCGCCGATGAAATGTCGTCCTATTTCAAGGAAATGGATGATCGTCTGAACATCTCGTACGATCGCTTCATCCGCACCGTCGAGCCGAGCCATCACGCCGCCAGCGCAGCGATCTGGCGGGCGATGGAAGCGGCCGGCGACCTGTATATGGACAAATATGAGGGCTGGTACTCGGTCCGCGACGAGGCGTTCTACGACGAGAAGGAACTCGTGGAGGGGGAAGGGGGCAAAGTCTCTCCCCAGGGCACGCCGGTCGAATGGACGGTCGAGGAGACCTGGTTCTTCCGTTTGTCGAAATATCAGCAGCCGCTGCTCGACCTGTACGAATCCCAGCCCGATTTCATCCGGCCCGAGGCGCGGCGCAACGAAGTGATGCGCTTCGTCGAGGGCGGGCTTTCCGACCTGTCGGTGTCGCGCACCAGCTTCGACTGGGGCGTGAAGGTGCCGGGCAGCCCGGGGCATGTGATGTATGTCTGGGTCGACGCGCTGACCAATTATCTGACCGGGGCGGGTTATCCCGATAATGATGCCGACATGGCGCGCTACTGGCCGGCCGATCTGCACGTGATCGGCAAGGATATCGTGCGATTCCATGCCGTTTATTGGCCGGCTTTCCTGATGTCGGCGAAGCTGGCGCTGCCGAAACAGGTGTTCGGGCATGGCTTCCTGCTCAACCGGGGCGAGAAGATGTCGAAATCCGTCGGGAACGTCACCGACCCGATGGAGCTGGTCGAGCGTTTCGGGGTCGATGCCTTGCGTTACTTCCTGCTGCGCGAAGTGAGCTTCGGCCAGGACGGGAGCTATTCGGAAGAAGCGATCGTGACGCGGTGCAATGCGGACCTGGCGAACAATCTCGGCAATCTGGCGCAGCGATGCCTGTCGATCGTCGCGAAGAATTGCGATGGCAAGGTGCCGCCCGCCGGTGCGCGCACCGAAGCCGACGAAGCGCTGCTTGCCAGCGTTACCGCAGCCGAGGCGGCGCTGCACGAGGCGATGAAGGATCTGGCTATCCACAATGCGCTCGAGGCAGTGTGGTCCGCGGCGCGGGACGCCAACCAGTATTTTGCCGATGCGGCGCCGTGGAGCGTGCGCAAGACCGATCCGGAACGCGCCGATGCCATTCTGCACCTGACGATCGAGGCGATCCGGCGGATCGCGGTGATGGCGCGCTGGGCGATCCCGGACGGTGCCGACCGGCTGCTCGACCTGCTGGGCCAGGACGCCGCGGCGCGCGACTTCGACGCGCTGGGCATGGCGGTGGTGGCGGGCACGCCCTTGCCGGCGCCGAGCGGCGTGTTCCCGCGGCTGGAGCTGACGGAGGCCTGATGTTCGCCGACAGCCATTGTCACCTCAACTATAAGGGGCTGGCCGAGCAGCAGCCCGAAATCCTGGCGCGGGCGCGGGCCCGGGGCGTCTCGGCGATGCTCAACATCGCGACGCGCGAGAGCGAATGGGACGCGGTGATCGGCACGGCCGAGCGCGAGCCCGACGTCTGGGCGACGGTCGGCATCCATCCGCATGAGGCGGACCAGCATCCCGATGTCGGCACGGCGAAGCTGATCGAGCGCGCGGCGCATCCGCGCGTCGTCGGGATCGGCGAGAGCGGGCTCGATTATTATTATGATCACAGCGACCGCGACCGGCAGCGCGCGAGCTTCCGCGCGCATATCGCCGCCGCGCGCGAGATCGGATTGCCGATCGTCGTGCACACGCGCGACGCCGAGGAGGATACGGCCGAGATCTTGCGCGAGGAGATGGGGAAGGGCGCCTATCCCGGCGTGATCCATTGTTTCACGGCGAGCGGCGGTTTTGCCGATATCGCGCTGGACCTGGGCCTTTATATCTCGATTTCCGGCATCGTGACGTTCAAGAACGCGAAGGATCTGCAGGAGACCGCGGCGCGGCTGCCGATCGAGCGGCTGCTGATCGAGACCGACGCGCCTTTCCTCGCACCCGTGCCGAATCGCGGGAAGACGGGCGAGCCGGCATTCGTGGCGGATACGGCGGCTTTCCTAGCGAAGCTGCGCGGCGAGGAATTGTCAGTGCTGGCCGAGCGAACGGCCGCGAACTTCCACACATTGTTCGCCAAGACCCGCGCGTGAGAGCAGGGGCGTGAAGGTCCGGATCCTCGGATCCGGCACCTCGTCTGGGGTGCCGCGAATCGGCAATGACTGGGGCGCCTGCGATCCGGCTGAGCCGCGCAACCGGCGGTCGCGGGCCTCGATCCTGGTCGAAACCGACACCACCCGGATCCTGATCGATACGAGCCCGGACATGCGCGAGCAGCTGCTCGCGGCCAATGTCTCGACGGTCGATGCGGTCATCTGGACTCACGACCATGCCGATCATTGCCACGGCGTCGATGATCTGCGGCAAGTCTATCACGCGATGGGCCATCCGGTGCGCGGGCTGGCGCGGCCCGCGACCTGGGACGCGCTGGTCCAGCGCTTCGCTTATGCGTTCCTCGGGCATGACGAGTATCCGCCGACCGTCGCGATGGAGGCGCTGCCCGATGCGATCACCATCGGCGACATCACCGTGCGGGTGACCGACCAGCCGCACGGGACGATCCTGTCGGCGGGTCTGCGTTTCGACACGGCCGCGGGATCGATCGGATACGCCACCGATTTCAATATCATGACCGACGATATGCGGACACTCTATGAGGGCCTGGACGTGTGGATCGTCGATGCGCTGCGCTATCGGCCGCACCCGACTCATCCCGATGTGCCGACCGTGCTTGGGTGGATCGAGGAACTGCAGCCGCGCCGGGCCGCGTTCATCCATATGGATCAGTCGATGGACTATGCGACCTTGCGCGCCGCGCTTCCGGCCGGGGTTGAACCGGGGTATGACGGCATGGAGGTGATGCCGTGACCGACCAGTCCGCCGATGTGATCTATTATCTGCTGATCCTGCTGCTGCCGCTGTCCGCGCTGATGGCGCGTCGGCTGCCGATCGGCGACGTGTTCAAGATGGCGCTGGCCTGGGTCGCGATCTTCGGCGTCGCGTTCCTTCTGGTGGTGCTGTGGCAGCAAGCGATGGGCACCGGGGCCGCGATTGGCGGTCTGTTCGGCTGATGAGGCACCGTGAGGGGGCTATTTTGATCCTGTCTGAATTTAACATAATGTGTATTATCGAACTAGCGGATATGGCCGGGGCAGGACTCCCCCGTCCGTGAGCCGTCCTTCCGATATCGGCCCTTCCAACATCGAGCGTCTCGTGGCGATCATGGAGCGGCTGCGCGATCCGGAGCATGGCTGCGACTGGGATGTCGCGCAGGATTTCTCCACGATCGCGCCGTACACGATCGAGGAAGCCTATGAAGTCGCCGACGCGATCGCGCGTGGCGACATGGCCGACCTCAAGGACGAGCTTGGCGACCTGCTGTTCCAGGTCGTGTTCCACAGCCGCATGGCCGAGGAAGCCGGGCTGTTCGCTTTGCCTGACGTCGTGGCGTCGATCAGCGACAAGATGGAACGCCGGCACCCGCATGTCTTCGGCGACAGCGGTGGCGGCCATGAGCAGCATTGGGAGCGGCTGAAGGCGGTCGAGCGCGCAGCCAAGGGCGATGCCGGCGCGCTGGACGGCGTCGCGGTCGGCTTGCCCGCCTTGCTCCGCGCCGAGAAGCTGCAGAAGCGCGCGGCGCGCACCGGGTTCGACTGGCCCGATCCATCGGGCGCGCGGGCCAAGATCGACGAGGAGATCGCCGAGATCGAAGCAGCCTCTTCCGCCGAGCGCGAGGAAGAGATTGGCGACCTGCTGTTCGCGGTGGTGAACTGGTCCCGGCATCTCGGCGTCGACCCCGAGGCGGCGTTGCGGTTGGCGAACGCTAAGTTCGAGCGGCGTTTCAAGGCGATGGAGGCTGAGGCCGGCGATGCGTTTGCCGGGCTGGATCTGGAGGCCAAGGAAGAGCTTTGGGTGTCGGCGAAGCGCGCGGAGAAATCATGAGGCGTTACGCAAACGCGGCCTCAATCACACTTGACCGTGCGAACATAATGTGAACATCTTGGGCGACTGAGTAGTTCCAGGGGTTTGGCAGGGTGAAAACCGTTATTCGTCCCGTTAGAATTTTTGGCTACTTGGCCTTTGCTTTCCTGGCCTTGGGTTCAGCTAGCCAGTCACAGGCAAAGAGGGGATGTGGCATCTACCCCGATGAGGCTTATGAGAACTTTCCGGAAATAGGGTGGTCCGCTTGCCGCCTGAAGCATCAAGGGCAGCGGCCGCTATGGCGAGATTTTGCTGGAAAGCATAAGCGGGTCATGCGCTTCGTGTTTACCGAAGGCCATAGCGCTTTCTACCGATACGTCTTCATTACGGAAAATCTCGACGGCACAGGCGACATCAGAACAGGCGGCACCAATCGCCGCACCGAAAACAGGTGGGACCCTATTCCAGTCCGCCGTTCTTCCCTATCCGAGAAGCAAATGGCGGATCTGAATATGCTGGTCGCACAGGCTAAACTCTGGGAATTTTCCATGGAGTCTTGGGACGACCCAGACGAGATAGTTTCTCATTGTCAGTTACTTGAAATGGAAATGGCTACGGGCAAGGACTATCGCTACTCATCGGTATTTATTGGGTGCAATCAACCAACGAAATTGATGCCGGTTGTGGACGAGGTCGCTCGCTTAGGAGGTTTGACGAAAATTGACCCGCAGCGTTACCGCTAATCGTCAGTCGATTGGCGCGGCGCGCCGAATCAATCGTTGCGCTGGTTGAAGCGTTCGAAGTCGCGTTCCGCCATGCGGACTTCGTAAACCGCGCTGTCGTCTTCGATTTCCTGCGAGATCACCTCGCCATGCTGGTGCAGCCAGGCAGCCCCCGCCCCATCGGATGCCGCCAGCTCGATGCGGTAGCGGCGATGGGCCTGAGTCAGCAGCGCGGCGACCTTGTCGATCAGGGTGTCGACCCCTTCCCCGGTCATGGCCGAGAGCGCGACGACGTCGGGGCGGTGCTCCGCCTCCCCCACCCGTTCGGTGCGGTCGTCTTCGTCGAGCAGGTCGAGCTTGTTCCAGGCCTCGATCCGCGGCGTCGTGATGGCGACGCCGATTTCGGTCAGCACGGCCTCGACATCGGCCTTTTGCGCGGCGCTGTCGGGATGCGCGATGTCGCGGACATGGATCAGCAGGTCGGCCGAGATCACTTCCTCAAGTGTTGCCTTGAAGGCGGCGACGAGTTGAGTCGGCAGTTCGGAGACGAACCCCACCGTGTCGGAGAGGATCGCCTTGTCGATGCCGGGCAGCGAGATCTGGCGCAGGGTCGGGTCGAGCGTGGCGAAGAGCAGATCTTCCGCCATGACGTCAGCGCCGGTCAAGCGGTTGAAAAGCGTCGATTTCCCGGCATTGGTATAGCCGACCAGCGCGATCACCGGCCAGGGCGCGCGCTGGCGGCGGTCGCGGTGCAGGCCGCGGGTGCGGGTGACCTGTTCGAGTTCGCGCTTGAGCCGTGCCATGCGGTCGCGGATCAGGCGGCGATCCGCCTCGATCTGGGTTTCGCCCGGTCCGCCGAGAAAGCCGAAGCCGCCGCGCTGGCGTTCGAGGTGAGTCCAGCTGCGCACGAGGCGGCCGGCCTGGTAGTCGAGATGCGCGAGTTCGACCTGCAGCCGCCCCTCGGCGGTCGCGGCGCGTTCGCCGAAGATCTCGAGGATCAGGCCGGTGCGGTCGATGACCTTGGCTTCGAGCGCCTTTTCCAGATTGCGCTGCTGGATCGGCGTGAGTGGCGCGTCGAACACGACGAGCCCCGCCTCCTCCATGCGGATCGTCGCGGCGAGTTGTTCGACCTGGCCCGACCCGATCAGGGTCGCGGGCTTGGCCTGGCGGACGCGGAAAGCGACCTTTTCCGCCACGACCACACCGATCGCCTCGGCGAGACCGGCAGTCTCGTCGAGACGCGCGGCGGCGTCGCGCGAGGACACGCCATGTTCGGGATAGACCACGACGGCCCGCGCACCCCGCGCGAACTCGTCGCGATCACGTTCGAAACCTGTGGTCAATCGTCTTCCGAACCTGCTGTTTCATCAGCCAAATTCAACGGATGGGCCGGCTGGATGGTCGACACCGCATGCTTGTAGACGAGCTGCGACATGCCGTCGCGCTGGAGCAGCATGCAGAACAGATCGAACGCGGCGATCTGGCCCTGCAGCATGACGCCATTGACCAGGAACATGGTGACATTGTCGTCGGACTTGCGGACTGCGTTCAGGAAGATCTCCTGAAGCAGCGGCGCCTTTTTCTGCGCTTCGCCCACCGCATTGACGATCGCCGCCACATCGACCGTGGCCGAGGGCATGATCGTCGAGATGGCGTGCTTGTAGATCAGCTGCGACTGGCCGTCGCGGCGGAGCAGCACCGAGAAATTGTCGAACCAGGTCACGATGCCCTGGAGTTTCACGCCCTTGACGAGGAACATCGTCACCGGGGTTTTCGAACGCCGCAGGGCGTTGAGGAACAGGTCTTGCAGCGAAGTCTGCTTGTCGGCCATCGGTCGATCCTTTGTTCTTGGCGGGTGGTTTTCCCGCGATGCGCCGGGTTCCCGGCGTCGGATGCGCGCTCCCTGAGCGCGGTAGGACCAATCTAGGGACGAAGGCCGCTTTCGTCCACTACTCGTCGCGCGTTTCCGTGATCCCGAGCAGCTTCAATTTGCGGTGCAGGGCCGAACGCTCCATTCCGATGAAGCTCGCGGTGCGTGAGATGTTGCCGGAGAAACGGCGAATCTGGATGCGGAGATATTCGCGTTCGAAGGTCTCGCGCGCCTCGCGCAGCGGGGAGCCCATGATCGCATTGGTGCTGCCGCCCATCTCGCCGGGATCGCCGAGCACTTCGGCGGGCAACAGGTCGAGATCGATCCGGCCGATCCGGTCGCCGGGCGCCATGATGACGGTCCGCTCGACCACGTTGCGGAGCTGGCGGACATTGCCGGGCCACTCATAGCTCTGCAGTGCGACCATGGCGTCAGGCGCGATCTCCGGCGTCGGCACGCGGCGTTCCGAGGCGTAGTGCGCGATGAAATGCGCGACCAGCGCGGGAATATCCTCGCGCCGCTCGGCAAGGCCCGGGATCAGCACCGGCACGACGTTGAGCCGGTAATAGAGATCCTCGCGGAACCGGCCCTCGGCGATTTCATGCGTGAGGTCGCGCGCGGTCGCCGAGACGACGCGGACATCGACCTTCACGACTCGCTGGCCGCCGACGCGGGTAAAGCTCTGGTCGGTCAGCACGCGCAGGATGCGCGCCTGAGTCGCGATCGGCATGTCGGCGATCTCGTCGAGGAACAGGGTGCCGCCATGCGCCTGTTCGAGCAGGCCGGAACGGACGAGTTGGCCCCCCTCCTCCACCCCGAACAATTCCTCCTCCACTCGTTCGGGCGTCATGCGCGCCGCGCTGACGATGACGAAGGGCGCGCCGGCGCGCTGGCTCCAGCCATGGAGCAGGCGCGCCGCGACTTCCTTGCCCACGCCGGCCGCGCCCATCACCAGCACGCGGCTGCCGGTCGAGGCGACGCGTTTCAGGGTAGCGCGCACGCCGTTGATCGCGGCCGAGCTGCCGGTGAGATCATTGTTGGCGCCGACCGAGGCGCGCAGCGACGCCACTTCGCGCCGCAGCCGTTCGGTCTCGGTCGCGCGGGCGACCATCAGCAAGAGGCGCTCGGCCTCGAACGGCTTTTCGATGAAATCGGCGGCGCCACGACGGATCGCGGCGACCGCGGTGTCGAGATTGCCATGGCCGGAAATGACCAGCACCGGAATCGACGGATCGCGGCGCTTCAGTTCATCGAGCAGTTCGAGCCCGTCGAGGCGCGAGCCCTGAAGCCAGACGTCGAGCAGCACCAGCGAGGGGCGCCGGGCGGAGATCGCCTCGAGCGCGGCATCGCTGTCCGCCGCGCCGCGGGTTTCATAGCCCTCGTCTTCCAGGACGCCTGCGACCAGTTCGCGGATGTCGTGCTCGTCGTCGACGATGAGGATGTCGAGTGCCATGATTCAGGTCCGATTTCGCGTGAGTTCAGGAGTGCGGCGGTCTTCCTCCTCGGCCGTGTCACGGCCCCCCGTATCCATTGCCGCCAGCAATGCCGTGTCGAAGATCATCATGACCACCGTGCCGCCCCCCTCGCGGTCAGTGAAGCCGATCGTGCCGCAATGTTCCTCGACGATCTTCTTGACGATCGCTAGGCCGAGGCCGGTGCCGCGGGCGCGCGTCGTCACATAGGGTTCCACCAGTCGCTCGCGCGCGGCGGGCAGACCGACACCGTCATCGGCGACCGAGACGATCACCGCATTGTCCTTCTGGGCGAGCGTCATGGTGATCGCGCCCTCGGCCCCCTCCCCGCGCGCGTCGATCGCCTCGACGGCGTTCTTGACGATGTTGGTGAAGGCCTGGCCGATCTGGCGCCGATCGCACACCAGCATGGGCCCGGTATCGTCATGGATGAGGTCGAAGCGGATCGAGGGATGCGCGACCTCGTGCAGGAACAAGGTCTGGCGCGCGATATCGAGCAGCGATTCGTCGTGGAAGGTCGGCTTGGGCATCCGCGCGAAGGACGAGAATTCGTCGACCATCCGCCGAAGATCGCCGACCTGGCGGACGATCGTCTCGGTCAGGCGCGTGAAAGTGCCGTCATCGTTCGGCAGCTGCTTGTTGTAGCGGCGCTGGAGCCGCTCCGCGGCGAGCTGGATCGGCGTCAGCGGGTTCTTGATCTCGTGCGCGATGCGGCGGGCGACATCCGCCCAGGCGGCGCGGCGCTGGTCGAGCAGCTGGCCGGTGATGTCGTCGAAGGTCAGGATCGGACCTTCATCGGCACGCGCGATCTTCACCGCGAGGGTACGAGCCTCGCCCTCCACATCCACTTCGACGATCGATTCGCGCGATTCGCCGCGAATGAGCGCGTCGAGCTCGGGCGAGATCGCAGCGAGCGGGCGGCCCACGAGATCCTCATCGCCGGTATGGAGCAGCATCGCGGCCGAGCGGTTGATCAGTCGGATCCTGCCATCACCAGCGATCGAAATGACGCCGGCGGTGACGCCCGACATCACTGCCTCGATCAGCGCGCGGCGGCTTTCGAGCGCGCCGGTCTGTTCCTCGAGGCGTCCGGTCATCTGGTTGAAGGCAGTGCCGAGCGTGCCGACCTCGTCATCGGTCTTGGGCATCGGGACTCGCGCCGTCAGATCACCGGTCGCGACGCGGTGCGCCGCGGCGACAAGCTCGCCGACCGGGCGGACCAGACGATCGGCAACTTCCAGCGCGATCCATACCGCCACACCGACGATCAGCAGGGAGATGAACAGCAGGGCTGCGTTGAACTTGAGCTGCAGCGACCGCGACCGCGTCTGAAGCGTACGATAATCGGTCAGGATCGTCTGGCCGCGCTTGAGCTGGTTGCTGAGCTGAGGATCGAAGATGCGGGCCGCATACAGGTAGGTGTCGTCGCCATAAGCGAGCTTCACCACCGCTGCCGCACGATCCTTGCTCTGCAGGATCACGCTCGGCGCGCCGGCATTGATCCTGGCCACGATCTGCGGCGTGATGACCTTGTCGAGCGGCCGATCGTACAGATTGACCATCGCGAGCACGCGCGTCTGGCCATCCGAGCCGACTCTCGCGATGACTGCCTCGGACAAGTTGCGGCGATATACCTGATAGCCGTAATATTGGGAGAAACGCTTCTCATCCAGCGGGTTGGCGCCCAGATAGTCGGCCAGGTCGCCGCTCATCGTCGTCGTTTCGTTGCTGACCCGGTTGAGTTCCGCGCGGTAATTTTCCTGCGCCAATGTCGTCGCATTTTCGAGCATGCCACGGGCACGGTCGGAAAACCAGAATTCGACGCCATATTGGAACAGCAGCGACGCGAACACGACCACCAGCAGCGTCGGCACCGCGGCTATCACCGAAAACAGCGCAACGAGCCTGACGTGCAGCCGCCCCTTGCCGCCGATCGGCGACCGCGCGGCGCGGCGCATCGCGATGCGCCGTCCGAGCAGGACGAGCAGGGCAACACCCGGCAGCAGGTTCGACACCAGCAGCAAGGCGACGAGCGACGGCGTGAGCAAGGTCGGGGAATTCGCCCCGCCGCTGATGACGAAATAACTGATGGTGGCGATCACGGCCGCGCCGGCCAGCACCAGCAATTCGACGAACGGCGTCACGCTGAAGCGCAAACCCAGCGGTTTCTTGATTTTCGCGGGAGCCGCGTCGGCCGTCATCGTGTCTTCAATACAACATTTTGTTGCAAGGAAAACACACAAACCGCACGGGTCAGCCCGTATCGCTACCGCCCGATCGCCCTGCGTCGGGGTCTATACCCAGTGTATCGAGGCGTTTGCGCAGCGTATTGCGGTTGATGCCGAGCGCGCGGGCAGCCCGCAACTGGTTCTGGCCGTGGCGCGCGAGCAGCGCCTCGATCAGCGGGCGTTCGACCTCGCCGATGATCCGGTCGTAGAGGCTGCCGTCGTCGAGCGCCGCCGGTTCCTCCCGCGCGAGCCGTTCGAGCCGGGCGTGGATCGCCGCTTCGATGCCCGGATCGCCGGGCATGGCGGGCTGCGCAGAGGATGACGCGCCGATCATCGCCCGGACCTCGTCCGCGCCGATCCGTTCGTCGCGGCTCAGCACGGCGATGCGGCGCATGATGTTCTCCAGCTCGCGGACATTGCCGGGCCAGTCATAGCTTTCGAGCGACGTGATGGCCGCCGCATCGAGTTGCTTGCGCGGCAGGCCTCCCTCCGCAGCGCGATCGAGAAAATGGCGCGCGAGCAGGGAGATGTCCTGACGCCGGGCGCGGAGCGCCGGCAGGCTCACCGGCACCACGTTGAGGCGATAGAACAAATCCTCGCGGAACAGGCCGGTCGCGACGAGCTGGGCGAGATCGCGATTGGTCGCGGCGACGATGCGGACATCGGCGCGGATCGTGCGCGCGCCGCCGACGGTGGTGAACTCGCCCGACTGAAGCACGCGAAGCAGCCGGGTCTGTGCCTCCATCGGCATGTCGCCGATCTCGTCGAGGAAGAGTGTACCCCCTTCCGCCTGCTCGAACCGGCCGGCGGAGCGCGCCTGGGCCCCGGTAAAGGCGCCGCGTTCATGGCCGAACAGCTCGGCTTCGATCAGTTCGCGCGGGATCGCCGCCATGTTGAGCGCGACGAAAGGCGAGCGCCGGCGCGGGCCGAGATCGTGGATGGCGCGGGCCACCAGCTCCTTGCCTGTGCCCGATTCGCCCGAGATCAGCACGGTCAGGTCGTTCGAGACGACGCGCGCGATGATCCGGTAGACGTCCTGCATCGCCGGCGAGCGGCCGATCAGCGGGAGCGCCGAATCGACCTCGTCTTGGCCTTCCTCGGGCGCACCGGGGCCTCGGGCGAGCGCGCCCTGAACCGCCCGGGCGAGCACGTCGAGATCGAACGGCTTGGGGAGATAGTCGTAAGCCCCGACCTCGGTCGCGCGCACGGCGGTGGTCAGGGTATTGCGGGCGGAAAAGACGATAACCGGCAGGCCGGGATAATCCGCCGTCAGTCGCTCGACGCGATCGAGGCCATTGCCGTCAGGCAGAACGACGTCAGTGATCAGCACGTCGGGCAGTCCCGCGGCGAGCTGTACGTCCAGCTCGGCCAGGCTCGCCGCGGTGGTCACGCGGTGGCCATCGCGGCGCAGCGCCTGTGCAACGACGGTGCGGATTGCCGAATCGTCGTCGACGACCAGGATGGTGCCCTGGTTCTTCATGCGTTGCTCTTCACGTTGATCCCCGGGGCAGCAGGATGCGGAACACCGACTGGGGCGGCGATCCTTCCCGGGCATATTGCACGATCCCGCCCATGTCGCGCACCAGCTTGTCGACCAGCGCAAGGCCAAGCCCCTGCCCCTCGGGCTTTCCCGAGACGAACGGGTCGAACAGATGGTCGGCAATGTCCTCGGGCGCGCCGGGGCCATTGTCGATCACGCAGATCTCGATCGGCAGCGGCTGGCGCGGCCGGCCCGGTGCCGGGCTGACCGCCATGCCGTGACGATAGGCCGTCGCAAGCGTGATGCGCGCGTCGGCCTGTTCGGCCATCGCCTCGGTCGCGTTCTTGATGAGGTTGAGCACGACCTGGAGAATTGCGTCGCGGTCCGTCATCACCGGGGGCAGCGACGGATCGAAGCGTTCGTCGATCGTCACATGCCGGGCGAACCCAGCCAGCGCGACGCGGCGAGCATGATCGAGCAGCGGGTAGATATTCTCGGGGTTGAGGCTCAGCGGACGGGTATCCGTGAAGTCCTGCATCCGGTCGATCAGCGCGGCGATCCGGTCGACCTCCGTGGTGATGAGCGTGGTCAGTTCCTCGGTGCCGTCGCCATCACCGGCGATGAGCTGCGCCGCGCCGCGAATGCCCGAGAGCGGGTTCTTGATTTCATGCGCCAGCATCGCCGCCGCGCCGATCGCGGCGCGCGCCGCCGACGCGCGGTCGACCGACTGGCCCATCCGCCGCGAGGTGGCGCCATGATGCAGCGTGATGGACCGCCAGCCGGCATGATCGGGCACCCTCGCCTCGATATAGTCGACCATGATCCGGCCGCTACGCGCGACCTCGATTTCGGCATCGAAAGCGGAAAAGCCCTGATTGTCGCGCCGGCTCGGCTCGCCCGGCGGCGTCAGCACGCTGTCGAGCGGCTGGCCGCGCATCGCGCGCTCGGACAGGTTGAGCAGGGCCTCGCATTCGGCATTGGCGAAGGCGACCCGCCCCTCCGGATCGATTACCATGACGGCAACCGGAAGGGCGGCGAAGAGAGCGGCGAAGCTCGGCCCCGCCTTTTCGGTCATGACATCACGCCGCCGCGCGGCTGCGCCACGGCGCGTAGAATTCGGCGAGCATCGCCTGGACGGTCTTCGGGTCAGGAATCTGGTTCACGCGATTGCGGAATTCGGCCGAGCCGTGCAGGCCCTTGGTGTACCAGCCGATGTGCTTGCGCGCCATGTTGACGCCGACTTCATTGCCATAATGCGAGAGCATCGCATCATAATGCTCAGTAATTAGCTCATATTGCTGTTCGATCGTAGGATCGGAAATGCGCCGGCCGGTGGCGAACCATTCCATCACCTGCGCAAGCAGCCAGGGGCGACCATAAGCACCGCGGCCGATCATCACGCCGTCCGCGCCGGATTGTTCGAGCGCCGTCTCGGCATCCTCGATCGAGCAGATATCGCCATTGGCAATGACCGGGATCGACACCGCATCCTTCACCCGGCGGATAAACGCCCAGTCGGCGGTGTCGCGGTACATCTGGTTGCGCGTGCGGCCATGCACCGTGACCATCTTCGCACCGAGGTCCTGAGCGATCTTCGCCAGGTCCGGCGCGTTGAGGCTCGAATGATCCCAGCCCATCCGCATCTTGACCGTCACCGGTACGCTGACGGCGTCGACCGTCGCGCGGATGATCGCGCCGGCATTGTCGAGATCGCGCATCAGCGCCGAGCCCGCATCGCCGCTGGTCACCTTGCGCACCGGGCAGCCCATGTTAATGTCGATGATCGCGGCGCCGCGATCCTCGCTCAGCTTGGCCGCCTCCCCCATCTCGTGCGGCGTACAGCCGACGAGCTGCATCGACACGGGTTCCTCGACCGGGTCCCAGGCCGCCTTTTGCAGCGACTGGCGGGTCTCGCGGATCGCGGCCTGGCTCGCGACCATCTCGGTCACGTTGAGGCCCGAGCCGAAGCGCCGCACGACCGTGCGGAACGGCATGTCGGTGACGCCCGTCATCGGCGCGAGAATCACGGGGCGCTCGATCCGGACGGGTCCGATCTGGATGGGGGCGAGGGTCTGAGTCATGTGCCTGAAAAACGGGCAGCCTATAGGGGAGGATGGCGGCGGCGGCAAGGCTGGCGGTCTCCGGCCGCTTGGGCTAGGCGAGCGCGATGACGCAAGGGGGCACCGTAGCGCTGATCGTCGCCGCCGGGCAGGGTGTGCGGAGCGGGGGCAATGTGCCCAAGCAGTTCGCCACGCTCGCCGGCAAGCCGATGATCGCGCATAGCTATGCGGCGTTGGCCGCCCATCCCGATATCTCGCGGGTGATCGTGGCGATCGGGCCGGGGCAGGAAGAAGCGCTGGCGGCGGCACTGGGCGATGTCGACCATGTACCGGGCGGCGCGACTCGCCGCGCATCGGTTCGTGCCGGGCTGGAGGCCCTGGCCGACGGCAAGCCCGATCGCGTGTTGGTTCATGATGCGGCCCGCCCCTTCCTGAGCGGCGCGGTGATCGACCGCCTGCTTGCCGCGCTCGACTTGCAGGAGGGCGCGCTCCCTGCCCTGCCCGTCGCGGATACGCTGGCGCGCGGTGGGGAGACCCTGGGCGAGATCGTGCCGCGCGAAGGCATGTACCGCGTGCAGACACCCCAAGCCTTTCGTTTCGATGCAATATTTGCCGCGCACAAGGCGTGGCGGGGCGAGGAACCGACCGACGATGCCCAGATGCTGCGCGCATCGGGCGGTACGGTCGCGATCGTCGAGGGGGACATGATGCTGGAGAAGATCACCTATCCGGCCGACTTCGCCGCCGCCGAGGCGCGCCATGCCGCCGGGATGCGGGTGCGCAGCGCGACTGGCTTCGACGTGCACCGCCTGGTCGAGGGCGAGGAGCTGTGGCTCGGCGGCGTCCTGATCCCGCACGACAAAGGGCTTTCCGGGCATAGCGACGCCGATGTCGCGCTCCATGCCATCACCGACGCCCTGCTCGGCACCGTCGCCGATGGAGATATCGGCATGCATTTCCCGCCGAGCGATCCGAGATGGCGCGGGGCGGATTCGGCCCAGTTCCTGGAACATGCCGCGTCGCTGGTCGTCGCGCAGGGCGGCATCATCGATTTCGTCGACCTGACCCTGATCTGCGAGGCGCCCAAGGTCGGGCCGCACCGCGAAGCGATGCGTACCCGGATCGCGGCGCTGTTGCGGCTCAAGCCGGGGCAGATTAGCGTCAAGGCAACCACCACCGAACGCCTCGGCTTCGCCGGACGCGGCGAAGGTATCGCCGCTCAAGCCATCGCAACGATCAGGATCCCGGGGGATATAGCGTGATGAAGCGGAAGAAGATGGTCGGGGCGCTCGCGTTATGGGCGGTCATGGGCGCCACCGGCGCTCAGGCCGCGGAGCAGGCCAAGCCCTGCCTGACGCACGATGAGGCATCCGCGATCATGTTCGTGCTGGCCCCCGAAGCGATCAGGGCCGTGGGCACGGCGTGCGCTCAATCGTTGCCCGCGACTGCGCTGTTGCGGCAGCCTTCCGGACCGTTTCTCGACAGTTTCCAGGTTGAGGCCGACCGGGCATGGCCCGGCGCAAAATCGGGAATTGCGAAGCTTGGCGGCAACGGACCGCTGGCGGGGCTGGACCCGGAACTGATGAAACCCCTGCTGACCACCCTGATCGTTCCGATGATCGCCAAGGAGATCAAGCCGAAGGATTGTGCGACGATCGACCATATCGTGACTCAGCTCGCTCCCCTGCCGCCACGCAACCTGGTCGAGCTGATCGTGTCGGTGGTCGAGCTTGAAGGTGCCTCCCGTGCAAGCAAGGGCAGGAAAACCGACTTTCCGATCTGCCCGGCGCCGCAATCATGACGACGGACACCATCCTCCCGGCCGAGCTGGTCGCCGCCGCGCAACGTGTGGTGGACGCCAACAAGGCGATCGGGCGCCATATCTCGGTCGCGGAAAGCTGCACCGGCGGGCTGGTCTCGGCCGCGCTGACCGAAATCCCCGGATCGTCCGAAATCTTCGAAAGCGGCTTCGTCACCTATTCGAACGATGCCAAGATCAGCATGCTGAAGGTGAGTTCCGACGTGATCGAAACCTTTGGCGCGGTCTCGATCGCGACGGCGTGGAGCATGGCGCAGGGTGCGCTCGAAAAGAGCGGCGCCGATGTCGCGGTGGCGATCACCGGCGTGGCGGGTCCAGGCGGCGGAACGGAGAAGAAGCCGGTCGGCACCGTGGTGTTCGCGCGGGCGGAAAAAGGCGGCGATCCGGGGCATGTCGTCGCGGATCGCAAGGATTTCGGCGATCTCGGGCGCGGCGGTATCCGGCTTCAGGCGGCCCTGTGCGCGCTCGAACTGCTGCTCCCGGCGTCCGAAGCGCCGTAGAGCTTTGTCGCGCGTTCCTCGAACGCGCCGATCATCTTGCGCAGCGCGGCGCCGAACACCTGCCCGGCCAGCATCTCGAATACGCGATTCTTGAAGGCAAAATCGACGCTGAAATCGATCTCGCAGCCATCAGCATGCGCGCGGAACACCCAGTCGTTGCGCAGATATTTGAGTGGGCCGTCGAGATAATCGACATGGATGCGATCGGGCCGGGTCTTGGCGACCTTGGAGGTGAAGGTCTCGCGCAGGCCCTTGAAGCCGACGATCAGGTCAGCGACCATTTCCGTATCGCTGTTCGATCGGATACGAACGGCGGTGACCCAGGGCAGGAACTGCGCATAGCTGCCGACATCGGCGACGAGATCGAACATCTGCTCGCGCGAATAGGGAAGCCGGCGGGTTTCCGAGTGACGCGGCATCAGCCCTTCGAGAGCCCCTTCGAAAGCTGAGCCTCGCGCGCGGCACGCATCTTCGCGAAATCGTCGCCGGCATGATAGCTCGACCGGGTCAGCGGCGAGGCGGCGACCAGCAGGAAGCCCTTGGCGCGGGCGATCGCGGCATAGGCGTCGAACGCCTGGGGCGTGACGAAATCAAGCACCTTGGCGTGGCGCGGGGTCGGCTGGAGATACTGGCCCATGGTGAGAAAATCGATGTCGGCCGAGCGCATGTCGTCCATCACCTGATGGACTTCGAGCCGCTCCTCGCCAAGGCCCACCATCACACCCGACTTGGTGAAGATCGAGGGGTCGTGGCGCTTGACCGATTCGAGCAGGCGCAGCGAGGCATAATAGCGCGCGCCCGGGCGGATCGTCGGATAAAGCCGGGGGACGGTTTCGAGATTGTGATTGTAGACGTCGGGGCCGGCCTCGACGATCGACTCGACCGCGGCCTGCGCCTTGTTGCGGAAATCGGGGGTCAGGATTTCGATCGTGGTCTTGGGCGTGGTGCGGCGGAGCGCCTGAATCACCTTCACGAACTGCGACGCGCCGCCATCGGGCAGGTCGTCGCGGTCGACCGAGGTGATGACGATATGTTCGAGGCCGAGCTCGGCGGCGGCATCGGCGGTATGCTGCGGTTCGAGCGCGTCGACCGCGCGCGGCATGCCGGTCTTCACGTTGCAGAAGGCACAGGCCCGGGTGCAGGTGTCGCCGAGGATCATCACGGTCGCGTGCTTCTTGGTCCAGCACTCGCCGATATTCGGGCAGGCCGCTTCCTCGCACACCGTGTTCAGGTTGAGACGGCGCATCATCGCCTTGGTCTCGGCAAAACCGGTGCTGGTCGGAGCCTTGACCCTGATCCAGTCGGGCTTGCGCTGGCGCGGTGCCGGCGCGGCGAGCGGTGTCATCTCGTTCATGAGCGCCAGATAGCGATTGCAGGGCCCCCTTGCCACCCCTTGTTGGGAGTGCAAATGGAGGCGCCATGACCGGCTTTTCCGACCTGCTCGACGGCTATCAGCGATTTCGTGGCACCGGGTGGGCGCATCAGCGCGGCCGATGGGCCGAGCTGGGTCAGGGCCAGAACCCGAGCGTCATGGTCATCGCCTGCTCCGACAGCCGAGTCGACCCGGCGCAGATCTTCGATACCTCGCCGGGCGAGATTTTCGTCGTGCGCAACATCGCCAACCTCGTGCCGCCGTTCGAACTGGGCGGCGGACGGCACGGCGTGTCGGCAGCGCTCGAATTCGCGGTGACTCAGCTGGAAGTGTCCGAAGTCGTGGTGCTCGGCCATGGATCGTGCGGCGGCGTCGAAGCGGCGCTGTCGCGGCGCTTCGTCGGCAAGCCGGCGGGCGATGGCGGCTTCATCGCGCACTGGGTCGACATGCTCGACGATGCCCGTGATCGGATCATCGCTGAATATGGCGTCGGACCGGAAGCGACGCGAGCGATGGAACTGGAAACGGTGCGGGTCAGCATCGCCAATCTCCGTACCTTTCCCTGCATCCCGGAACGCGAATCGGCAGGGACCCTCACCCTGCGCGGCGCCTATTTCGCGATCGCGGACGGCGTGCTGCACCTGATGGACCAGGACGGCAATTTCGCACCGGCCTAGACGGAGGGCAGCGTTACTTTAGCCCAAGGGCCTTGCGCGCCAGCTTCTCCACCTCCGGGTCGAGCGGCGGGGCGTCCATCGGCACATTGGCCTCCAGCCGGTCAGCGATGACGGTCAGGGCAGCGATGCGGGCGGCTTTCTTGTTGTTGCCGTCGATCGCATGCCAAGGCGCCCAGCGCGTATCGGTGCGGCGGAACATATCGGCCATCGCATCGAGATAGTCGCCGCGCTTGTCGCGGTTGCGATAATCCTCCAGCCCGGTCTTCCAGCGCTTCCAGGGATGTTCGAGCCGGCCCTTGAGCCGCTCGTCCTGTTCCGCCTGCGTGACGTGGATGAACAGCTTGACGATCGTCGTGCCCGAATCGCCCTGTTGCGCCTCGAATTCGTTGATCTCGTCATAGCCGCGGCGCCATTCCGCTTCCTTGGCGAAGCCCTCGACCCGCTCGACGAGGACGCGGCCATACCAGCTGCGATCGAACACGGCGATATTGCCGTTGCCGGGCAGCTTCTTCCAGAAGCGCCAGAGGAAATGACGGGCGAGCTCGTCGGGCGATGGCGCCTTGATCGGCCAGACCTGGAAGTTGCGCGGATCCCATTCCGTGGTGAGGCGCTGAATGATGCCCCCCTTCCCCGCCGCGTCCCAGCCTTCGAGCAGGATCAGCGCGCGGCGCTTGTGAACGATATGCGCAACCTGGATATGGGCGAGCCGCTCCTGCAGCTTCGCCAGATCGTCGTCATAGTCGCCCTTGTATTTGGCGCCGGCTTCGTAATCCGAGAGGTTGATCGTCATCCGGCATCCCTATCCGTTCGTGTCGCGCGAAGCGAGAGAGGCTTCTCGACCTCGCTCGAAGCGAACGGACGGGATGGTGGTTCCCGATTATTCGGGGCGTACCGCCTCGACCGCGGGCTTGGCCGTCGCGACCTCGATCGTGCGGATGTTGAGTTCGCGCAGCTGCTTTTCCGTGGCGAAGTTGGGCGCGCCCATCATCAGATCCTCGGCCTTTTGCGTCATCGGGAAGACGATGACTTCACGGATGTTCGGTTCGTCGGCGAGCAGCATCACGATGCGGTCGACGCCCGGCGCCGAGCCGCCATGCGGCGGGGCGCCGCACTTGAAGGCGTTGATCATGCCGGCGAAATTGGTGTCGACATCGGCGCGGGTATAGCCGGCGATCTCGAACGCCTTGTACATGATCTCCGGCTTGTGGTTCCGGATCGCGCCGGACGACAGCTCCACGCCGTTGCAGACGATGTCGTACTGGTAGGCGAGGATATCGAGCGGATCCTTCGTCTCCAGTGCTTCCATCTCGCCCTGCGGCATCGAGAAGGGGTTGTGGCTGAAATCGACCTTCTTCGCGTCCTCGTCATATTCGAACATCGGGAAGTCGACGATCCAGCAGAATTCGAAGCGGTTCTGGTCGATCAGGCCGAGCTGGTCGGCGACGCGGGTGCGCGCGAGCCCGGCGAGCTTGGCGGCCTGGCCTTCCTTGCCGGCGGCGAAGAACACGCCGTCATCGGGGCCGAGGCCGAGCGCCTCGGCGATCCTCGCCATGCCTTCCTCGCCATGATTGTTGGCGATCGGGCCGCCGAACACCCCGGCCTTGCGCGTGGCATAGCCCAGGCCGGCAAAGCCTTCGCTCTGTGCCCAGCTGTTCATGTCGTCGAAGAATTTGCGGCTCTTGTCGGCGGTGCCGGGTGCCGGGATGGCCCGGACGACATCGCCCGCCTCGACGATCCCAGCGAAGCGGCCGAAGCCTGAGCCCTTGAAGTGATCAGACACGTCCGAAATGAGGATCGGGTTGCGCAGATCCGGCTTGTCGCTGCCATATTTCAGCATCGATTCGCGGTAGGGGATGCGCCTGAACGGCAGCGCCGAGACGGTGCGGCCCTTGCCCTGCCAGTCAGCGAATTCCTCGAACACGCCGTGCAGCACCGGCTCGATCGCGGCGAACACATCGTCCTGGGTGACGTAGCTCATCTCGAAATCGAGCTGGTAGAATTCGCCAGGCGAGCGGTCAGCGCGGGCATCCTCGTCGCGGAAGCAGGGCGCGATCTGGAAATAGCGGTCGAAGCCGGCGACCATCAGCAGCTGCTTGAACATCTGCGGCGCCTGGGGAAGCGCGTAGAATTTGCCCGGATGGACGCGCGATGGGACGAGATAATCGCGCGCGCCCTCGGGGCTGGACGCGGTCAGGATCGGGGTCTGGAATTCAGTGAAGCCCTGGCCGATCATGCGCTGGCGCAGCGAAGTGATGACCTGGCTGCGCAGCATGATGTTGGCGTGAAGCCGCTCGCGACGCAGATCCAGGAAGCGATAGCGGAGGCGAATCTCCTCGGGATATTCATTCTCGCTCGCGACCGGCATCGGCAGGTCATGGGCTACCGACTGGACCACCGCCGCGGACGCGCGGACCTCGATCGCGCCGGTGGCGAGGTTGGGGTTCACTGCTTCGGCAGCGCGTGCGACGACGATGCCGGTGATGGTGACGACCGACTCATTCTTGAGCGACTCGATCACGTCGAAGACCGGGCCGCTCACGTCAGTGACGATCTGGGTGATGCCGTAATGATCGCGCAGATCGACGAATACCAGATCGCCATGGTCGCGCTTCTTGTGGACCCAGCCGGAAACGCGGACTTCCTGCCCGACCTGTTCGGGGCGCAGCTCGGCGCAATGATGGGTGCGATAGGCGTGCATGATCTGTCTTTTCGAACGAGTGGATGCCGATGGGCGTGAAACCGCGCGCTTCCCCGTCATACGCCGCTTTGTCAAGGCGGCGACACATGTCTATGGCGTCACGATGCATATCCATCCGCTAATCACCGACAGCGCGACGCTCGCCAATCTCTGCACCCGACTCGGCCAGGCCGACTTCGTCTGCGTCGATACCGAGTTCATGCGCGAGAACACCTTCTGGCCGGAGCTCTGCCTCATCCAGATCGCCGATGTGAACGAGGCGGCGGCGATCGACCCGATGGCGCCGGGACTCGACATGACGCCGCTGCTCGAACTGATGGTCAATAACGAGGACGTGCTGAAGGTCTTCCATGCCGGCGGGCAGGATCTCGAGATCATCTACAATCTGACCGGCAAGACGCCGCACCCGTTGTTCGACACGCAGGTCGCGGCGATGGCGCTGGGGCAAGGCGAGCAGGTGGGTTATTCCAACCTGGTCGATGCCTATCTCGGCATCCAGGTCGACAAGGGCGCGCGCTTCACGGACTGGAGCCGGCGGCCGCTCGATGCACGGCAGATCGAATATGCGATCGGCGACGTTACCCATCTTGCGAAAATCTTCCCCAAGATGCTCGAGCGGCTGCGCCGGACCGGGCGCGGGGCCTGGCTCGACCAGGAGATGGAGCGGCTCGGCGATCCGAAAAACTATGCCAACGACCCGGACGAGGCGTGGAAGCGCGTGCGAATCGCGGGGCGCAAGCCCGATGTGCTCGGCCGGCTGAAGGCGCTGGCGCGGTGGCGCGAGCTGGAAGCGCGCAGCAAGGATCTGCCGCGCGGCCGAATCGTCAAGGACGAGACGCTCGCCGACCTGGCCGGCCATGCGCCGCGCAAGCAAGCCGATCTGGCCAAGGTGCGCGGCCTCTCGGCGACCTGGGCCGGCAACGATATCGGCGCGCGGCTGATGGCGGCGCTGGAGGCGGCGACGCCGATGAGCGCGGAGGAGATGCCCGCGCGCGACGATCGCAAGCCGGGGCTCGGCAAGGACGGCGCGCTGGTCGCCGACCTGCTCAAGCTGCTGCTCAAGATCCGTTCCAAGGAAATCGACGTCGCGGCGCGGCTGCTGGCGCGGAGCGAGGATCTTGAGGCGCTCGCGGCGGGCCAGCGCGAGGGGATTTCGATCCTCGAAGGCTGGCGCTTCGATCAGTTCGGCCGGGATGCGCTCGATCTCGTCGAAGGGCGGCTTGCCTTTGCCGTGGTCAACGGCAAGCTGAAGATGACTCGAACGGAGGATGTGGAGGCATGAAAGTCCTCATTCTGCTCGCCGCGCTGACGGCCTGCGCGCCGGTGCCGCCGGCGGAGACGCCCGCCGAGACGCCCGCGCCAGCCAATTGTGCCGCCGGGGCCGCGAACGGCCTGGTCGGCAAACCCTATGCGGCCGATGCCGTCGAACAGGCACGAATCGCATCGGGATCGAGGACCGTGCGCGTGATCCGGCCGGGCACGGCAGTGACGATGGATTTCCGCGTCGACCGGTTGAACGTCGATCTCGACGAGAAGGATGTCGTCACCCGCGTTCATTGCGGCTGATTGGGGCGGCTGAGACCTCAGGCGGTAACGATCGGTTTCCTGCCCAGCGCGGTGCAAAGCGCCGCGTGGCGTCGTTCCACAGCCTCGCCATACAGCGCGAGGTCATCCGGGGTGACGTGAAGCGTCACGATCTCGCCATCGTCGGTGAGACGCGAGCGGCGCAGTGGACCAGCAAGGCCCCCGCTGAGTCGCTGGCCCAGCCGCATCGCGAGACCCCAGCTGATCGCGCGTTTCAGGTCGTCGGCCGGCGCGAGCGACTCCAGCGGCACCGGAATGTCGGTGCCGCCGCCAAGGCTGGTGAACAGCGCCTGGGCGACGATGGCGCGACCGCGCGCGTCGATCGCCACCCAATTACCGTGCAACGCGATCTCGACGCCGCGTTCGGCGCGGAACTCGGGATTGGCACGCCAGCCGACATCGGCAAGCAGGCAAGCGGTGAGCCGCAACCTGGCCTGCGCCAGCGTGTCGCGGGCGAAGAGAGGAGCAATCCAGTGGTCGAGCAGATCGCCATGCTCAGCGAAACGGCCGTGGCGCTGCCCCTCGTCGCGTGCGGCGACGATCAGCGGGTCCTGCGCGCGGACCGGAGCGTCCAGCGCGCCGTAGAGCAAGCCTTCACGCAGGCCGAAGGCGGAGACGATCGTGGTTTCGGCCTGGAGATGCTTGAGCAGCACCGCGAGCAGCGCGGCGGCATCGCCCAGCGTCGCCGCGCGGCCCGAGGAGAGGCCGGGAATGGCACGCAGCCAGCTTTTCGGGACATGGCTGATCGTGCGGCCCATGCGCGCGACCGCGGGCAATGTCATCGAATATTGGTGGATCACCGGCAGCGGATAATTGTTGAGGTGCATGTCGAGCCGCGCCAGCGCGCGCCATGATCCACCGACGAGATAGAGCGGCAGCCCCCTGCCCCGCCCAAGCCAGCCGGCGGCCTTGAGCGACTTGAACAGCTGTCGCTCGAGCGCGCCCTGTCCCTTCGCCCGCATCGCACCGATGCGCAGCACGCCGAAGGGGAAGGACACGCGGTCACGCACCCTGCCGCCCGAAACGCGGACCAGTTCCAGCGAGCCGCCGCCGAGATCGCCGACGATGCCGTCGGCATCGGGAATGGCGGACAGCACGCCGTGCCCGGCGGCGGTCGCTTCCTGCTCGCCCGAGAGCAATTCGACCTGCAACCCCAGTTCACGCGCCGTATCGAGCAGTTCCTGGCCGTTGGACGCATCGCGGACCGCCGCCGTGGCCACGGTGCGGAGCCGGGTCACCTCCATTTCGCGCGCGACGGCAGCGAAACGGGCCAGCGCCTCGCTTGCCACCTCGAGCGCGGGTTCGGCGATCGCACCCGTCTCGGCCAGGCCGCGACCGAGGCCGGCCATCACCTTTTCGTTGAACAGGATCGCGGGCAGCCGCTCGGGCCCCTGATACACGACGAGACGAATCGAGTTCGACCCGATGTCGATGATGCCGGTGCGCGGTTCCCCGGCCGTTTCGGCCCGGGGCTTGCGGAAAAGAAGGGTGGCCACGCCCCCTAACGCCTGCGGCTCAACGAAAGTTTCGGGACAGCGTCGCTGGCCGACAGCGCGGCACCGCGCCCGGACAGCGACGGATTGGTCATGAAATAGCGATGCAGGTTGAATGGCCGGTCGCCCGGCTCCGCCCGCACATAGCTGCCGTCCGCCTGGAGCTCCCAGCTCTGCTCGTTGTCGATCAGGTTGGCGACCATGACCTGGTCGAGGATCTGGTCGTGCACCGTCGGATTCTCGATCGGCAGCATATATTCGACGCGGCGGTCGAAATTGCGCGGCATCCAGTCGGCCGAGGAGATGAAGATCTTCGCGCCGTCATTGGGCAACGCCTTGCCGTTGCCGAATGCCCAGATGCGGCTGTGCTCGAGAAAGCGCCCGATCACCGATTTCACCCGGATATTCTCGGACAGGCCCGGCACGCCCGGCCTCAGACAGCAGATGCCGCGAATGATCAGGTCGATCCGCACGCCTGCGGCGCTGGCCTCATAGAGTTTCTCGATCACGGCAGGATCGACCACCGAGTTCATCTTGGCCCAGATCGCGCCGGGCTTGCCGGCCCTGGCGAAGTCGATCTCGGTGTCGATCAACCCCATCAGCCGCGGCCGCATGTCGCGCGGCGAGAGGCTGACCAGCGCCATGTCGTGCGGCTCGACATAACCGGTGACGTAATTGAACATCTGCGCGGCATCGCGCCCGATACGAGGATCGGCCGTGAAGAAGCTGAGATCGGTATAAATTTTCGCCGTAACCGGATGATAATTGCCGGTGCCGAAGTGGCAATAGGTGCGAAACTGCCCCGATTCGCGCCGGACAACCATCGAGACCTTGGCGTGAGTCTTCCACTCCATGAAACCATAGACGACCTGCACGCCCGCACGTTCGAGCGCCGAGGCCCAGAGAAGGTTCTGCTCCTCGTCGAAACGGGCCTTGAGCTCGACAACTGCGGTGACCGACTTGCCGGCCTCGGCCGCCGCGATCAGCGCGTTGATCACCGCGGGCTGCTTGCCGGCGCGGTAGAGCGTCTGCTTGATCGCCACCACGTCCGGGTCGGCCGCTGCCTGGCGCAGGAACGCCAGCACCACGTCGAAGGTCTCGTACGGGTGATGGACGACGATGTCCTTGGCGCGGATCGCCGCGAAGCAATCGCCGTTGAACTCGCGGATCCGCTCCGGGAAACGCGGGCTGTAGGGCGGGAATTTCAGGTCGGGGCGATCCTCGTCGACGATCGATTCCAGGTCGCCGACACCGAGGAACGCGCCGCTCTCGGTGACGAACGCATCCGCGCCGCCCAGCTCGTCGCGCAGGGCCTTGGACAAGCCTTCGGGCATGCCGCTTTCCAGCTCGAGCCGGATCACTCGGCCGCGGCGGCGGCGCTTGATCGCGTTGGCGAAGTAGCGGACGAGATCCTCCGCCTCTTCCTCGATCTCGATATCGCTGTCGCGCAGCACGCGGAATTCGGCTCCGCCCTCGACCCGGTAACCCGGGAAGACCAGCGACGAGAATCGCTTCACCAACGATTCGACCGCGACGTACCGTGCCGTTTCGCCCGGCAGCCGGATGAACCGCGCCATCGGCGCCGGCAGCATGACCAGTTCCCGAATCGGCTCATTGTCCGACAGGCGGACCAGATCGAACATCACCGCCAGACCCTTGTTGGGCATGAACGGGAAAGGATGCGCGGGATCGAGCGCCTGGGGCGTCAGGATGGGGAAGATCTGCTCGCGGAAATGGGTTTCCAGCCAGGTCAGTTCCTCGGGCGTGACCGCCGCATCGATGGTCTTGGAGCCGAGCACGACGATGCCGGTCGCGGCCAGTTCGTGCCGCAGATCGCGCCAGACCGAGCGCTGGCTCTCCACCAGCTCATCGGCCTCGGCCACGATCGCGGCGAGCTGCTGGCGCGAAGACATGCCATCGACCGAAAGCCGGTCGACGTCCTGAAGTTGCTGCCCCTTCAGGCCGGCGACACGGACCATGAAGAACTCGTCGAGATTCGAGCCCGAGATGGACAGGAAGCGCACGCGCTCCAGCAGCGGATGCGCCGGATTGCACGCTTCCTCCAGCACGCGCCGGTTGAAGGCCAGCCAGGAAAGCTCGCGATTGAAGTAGCGTTCGCTGCCCTCGCCGCTGACGAAGGGGTCATCGTCATCGTCCAGACGCACGATATGGGCGGGCCGTGTCATAGGTTCTCGATCGGTAATTCGGGTGCGCGACCGGCGATCAGCCCCGCTTCACTCAATGTGGCCCGCGCGAGCGGAATCGACAAGCGTTTGTGGCGCGCGAGGACCGCCTGATCGAGGATATCGACGGTGCGCAGGAGGGCGACATGGCTGCGCTCGACCCGATGAATCAGCCATTGGATCAGGTCGGGACGCGCATCCAGGCCGCGCCGGAGGAACTGTCGCTCGAACAGGGCCTGCATCAACGCTTCGTCGGGCGGACCGATTCGCGCGCTCGGGCTCGCGGTGAGGCGCGAGCGAAGATCCGGCAGCTTGATCGTCCATTCCGGCGGCGGCGCGTCGGCGACGATGACCAGCGGATGCCGGGTCTCCTGCGCGCGGTTCCAGGCGTGGAAGATCGCCGCCTCGCTCTGCCGCTCGGCATCGTCGATGATCTCGCCGCCGCTCTTCGCGGCGAAGATTCGCGCAAGCAGGCTTCGCCCCGATTTACGGGGCCCACTGAGCACCACCGCCATCACCGGCCAGGTGCTCCAATGTTCGAGCTGCTGCACGGCACGGGCATTCGAGTCGCTGACGAGGAATTCGTCGTCGCGCGGGTCCGGCGGCCAATCAAATGGCAGCGCGATCTGGCTCATCCCTCGGTCGCGTTTTCCGGTGGCGGTGCGGCGGCGCCACCTTGAGACGGGGTGCCGGCACGGCGAATCCGCAATGTCGTGCCGCTGCCCTGTACGGTCCACCCCCGAGCTTCGAGCAATGGCCGCAGCGCCGCCGGATCGCCATCGAAGCTGACCCGAATCACGGACACGCCACCGAGCGCGAGGCTGGTGGTGAGCGCTGACCGCACGCCCGGAATGCCACGCAACGCGGCCTCGGTCGCCGAGACGGACGCGGCCCCGGGCGTGTCGACCTGAACGCTGATCGCGGCGCCGGTGGTCACCTGCAGCGCGTCGGTCGCCTCCACCGGCGCCTCTCCCGGGGCTTCGTCCTCAACGACTGCCTCGGGCTCGGGCGGGCGGCTGGAAAGCCCGGAGTCAGTGCGGAGGACGCCGCTCCGCAGCGCCGCCTGATAGGCCTCGTCGAGCCGTTTCACGCCGGCATCGAGCAGCACCGGAAGCGCGTCGCCATTGCCTACGCGCAGGGTGAAACGCGCGATGATGTGATTGTCAGGGCCGTGCCGCGCTTCGAACACGCCGATGATCGGGCCGCCAGGCCATTGGCGGGAGAGCCGGACCACGGGCACCAGGATGTCGGATGCGCCATATTGATCGAGGATCGTACGCCACCAGATGCGGCTCGGCCGCCCGGTCTGCCCTGCGTTGAGCAGAAGCGAATCGGGGCCGGAACCGGCGGGGCGGACATAGTCGATCGCGCTGTTGCCGGTGCGGTAGCGGCTCCAGGCCTCCTGCCACTGCGTCTTTTGCTCGAAGGCCTGCCCCGCCCCACCCGACCACTCGATCGGAATGGTGAGCATCGGCGCCGAGCGTGCCGTTTGCCCGGCGACGCCGAGCAGCGCGCCAGCGCGCGCGCGGCTGAACAGCACGCCCAGCCGCGCGACGTAGCGATTGGGGCCGATCTGCTCATTCTCGACCACGATGCCCGACACCATCGCGTCGAGCGTGCTGTCGGAGACGAGGCTGCCATCCCCGCCGAGACGCTGCGAGAGCATCTGCCACCCCTTGCGCTGGGCGAGGCGCCATCCGCCGGTGCGCGCCGCTTCCGCGGTCTTGGCGGTCACGTCGACGGTGACGCCGCCAACCTCATAGCTGCCCGATCCATCACCCGCCGATACGGCGGGGCTGCCATCTTCATCACCCTGTGCCGCGACGATTCCGCCAGTGACGGCGATCAGCAGGGCGACCGGGAGCAGGCGGACAAGGCGACGGGCAGTCATTGCGGGCCCTTTTGGCGAAGCAGGCGTGGAAATCCAAGCAGGATATGGCTAGGCGGCGACAATGAGCGACACTGAACCCTATACCTATGCCCAGGCGGGCGTCTCCATCGCAGCCGGCAATGCCCTGGTGCGCGCGATCGCGCCCTTGGCGAAATCGACTCGGCGACCCGGCGCGGATGCCGATCTCGGCGGCTTTGGCGGGTTCTTCGACCTGAAGGCGGCCGGCTTCAAGGATCCGCTGCTGGTCGCGGCCAATGACGGGGTCGGCACCAAGCTGAAGCTCGCGATCGACCATGATAGCCATGACGGGGTCGGGATCGACCTGGTCGCGATGTGCGTCAACGACCTGATCGTGCAGGGCGCCGAGCCGCTGTTCTTCCTCGATTATTATGCGACCGCGAAGCTGGACGCAGCGGTGGCCGAGCGCGTCGTCGCCTCGATCGCGGAGGGCTGCAAGCAGGCGGGCTGCGCGCTGATCGGTGGAGAAACCGCCGAAATGCCGGGCATGTATGCCGAGGGCGATTACGACCTGGCGGGCTTCTGCGTCGGCGCGGTCGAGCGCGACCGGGTTCTGACGGGTGCCGCGATCGCGCCGGGCGACATATTGCTCGGCCTCGCTTCGTCGGGCGTGCATTCGAACGGCTTTTCGCTGGTGCGCAGGCTCGCGGCGGACCGTGGCTGGAAGCTCGACCGTCCTGCCCTGTTCGATCAGGACGTGATGCTGATCGACGCGCTGATGGCGCCGACGCGAATCTATGTGAAGTCGCTGCTGCCGCTGCTCGCCGGGAAAAGGGTCAAAGGGCTGGCGCATATCACCGGCGGCGGGCTGCTGGAGAATGTGCCGCGGGTGCTGCCCGAGGGCGTGCATGCGCGGATCGATGCGGATGCGTGGCCGCAGCCGCGGCTGATGGGTTTCCTCCAGGGCCAGGGTGCGATCGAACCTGAGGAAATGGCGCGGACCTTCAATTGCGGGATCGGGATGGTGGCGGTGGTGGCTGCCGATCAGGCTGACGGGGTGAAGGCAGCGCTGGAGGCCGCTGGCGAGACGGTGTTTGCGATCGGGAAGATCGAGGCTGGCACGCGTGGGTGCACGGTGTTCGGGAGCGATGAGGCGTGGAGTGCACGGGCTGCCTGGTCGGCAACGCATGAGGCTTGATGGGACCCGCCTCCTCCCGCGAGCGGGATGGGAGAAGTGAAGCGGCGCGTCGGCATTCTGATCTCGGGCCGCGGTTCGAACATGATGTCGCTGGCTGAAGCAGCGCGCGATCCCGCCTCTCCCTACGAAATCGCCATCGTCGCCTCCGACAAGCCCGACGCGCCCGGCCTCGCCTGGGCGCGCGACGCTGGCCTCCACACCTTTGCTCAATCGCCCAAGGGCATGCCCAAGGCCGAGTATGAAGCCGCGATCGACACCGCGCTTCGCGCCGCCGGCGTCGAAATCATCGCGCTTGCCGGATATATGCGCCTGCTCTCGGATGATTTCGTCGCGCGCTGGCGCGGGCGGATCGTCAACATCCATCCCTCGCTGCTGCCGAAGTACAAGGGTCTGGACACTCACCAGCGCGCGATCGATGCCGCCGATGCCGTCGCCGGCTGCTCGGTGCATATCGTCACCGAGGAACTCGACGGCGGCGAGGTGCTCGGCCAGGCAGAGATAGTTATCCAGCCCGGCGACACCGCCGACACCCTTTCCGCGCGCGTGCTCGCCGAAGAGCATCGCCTTTACCCGAGGGTTCTGGCAGACTTCGCGGCGCGATGAGTCCCGACCCGGAGCCCGTTCTCGCGAAAATCCGCGCCATCTGCATGGCGCTGCCTTGCGCCGCCGAAAAGATTTCGCACGGTGCACCGACCTTCTTCATCGAGAAGGGCAAGGTCTTCGCCTATTTCTCGCACAACCATCATGGCGACGATCGCACGGCGGTACAGGTCAAGACGAGCGGGCTCGAGGAGCAGGCGATGCTCGTCGAGATGGATCCGGACCTCTATTATGTGCCGGCCTATATCGGCCATGCCGGCTGGATCGGGATGCGGCTCGACACCGGCGAGACCGACTGGGACCATGTCGGCGACCGGATCGCGATCAGCTGGGAGCTGGTGGCGCCGCGTAAATTACTGGAGGCTGGTGGACGATGAGCGACGAGACCCCTGTTCCGCCGGTCCCCGAGCCCGTTCCGCCTCCCGCGCCTCCTCCGCCGGACCCGGCACTCCAGAACGCCGCGCAACAGGCGGTCGAGCGGGCGGAGGCGGCGGCGACGCGGCGGCGCTGGGTGACCTTGGCGGAGCTGGTCGGCGTGGCCGGCCTGATCATCGCCGCGCTCAGCCTGTGGATGAGCTGGTCCGACAGGCGCGCCGACGAGCAGGAGAAGCAGGCCGAGAAGGCGAGCGAGAGCAAGGCGCGCACCCTGGTGCTGCTGACCGCGACGCCTGAACATGGCGGTTCGCGGCTCGCGCTCAAGGATGAGGCGCATCCGATCCAGAGTATCGATGTGCGCTTCCCCACCGCGCTCGGCGTAAGCAATCAATCAAGCGTGCTCGAGCCGCACATCCAGGCCGACTGGCTCTCCGGAGCGATCCTGGCGGCGACCGACGGCGGGCCCGACGCGCGCGAAGGCCGACTGCCCGTGCTGATCACCAGCAGCTATTGGGATGCCGACAAACAACGCAGCGACAGTGCCATTTATGACGTGATCTGGGAGACCCACGGCCGAATCGCGCGGAGCCGAGCTTTCAGCCTGAAGGGGATCGTCCTACGGGAGCGAACGTCGCAGCCGGCGCGGCTGGAAGCGCTTTGGGCCCGGGAGAAGCCGAAGCCGTGAAGTAGGCCTCCCAGCGTTCGCGTCGACCGGAGATAAAGCGCGCGGAGGAGAAAGCCGGAGCGTTTACGCGTCCCGCTTCAGGATCAAATGTCCCGCGCCAGCACAAGGTCGTCGTGGAGCGTGCTGCCCACCGGGAATTGCCGCTCGCCGATGACCTCGAAGCCCTGGCGCTTGTAGAAGCTCTGGGCACGCGGGTTCTTGCCGTACACGCCAAGAAGGATGCGCTTGCGGCCGAGCCTCGCGGCGTCGTCCACCGCGGCGTCCATCAGGGCCGGGCCGAGGCCCGAACCGTGCATCAGCGAGAGCGTGTAGATTCGCTTGAGTTCGATATCCGCCGGGCCGGCCTCCACCGGCAGGTCGGGCTCGGTCAGCACGGCATAGCCGACCGGCGCACCGCCCATCGCGGCTTCAGCAATGGTCACCGCGCCGAGGGAGTCGTTTATCCAGGCGGCGAACCTGTCCGGCAGGTTGTTCGTCGCGCAATAGGCGACGATATCCCGGCCATCGATCAGGCCGGCATAGGTTTCGAGAAAGGTGGCGGAAGCGACCAGCGACAGGGCGGCGGCGTCCGCTGCCCCGGCCTGTCGCACCCGCCAGCTCATCTCAGCCGACAATCTCTTCCGGCTTGAAGAAATAGGCGATCTCGATCGCCGCATTCTCGTCCGAGTCCGACCCATGGACCGAGTTCGCCTCGATCGATTCGGCCAGCTCCTTGCGGATCGTGCCGGCATCGGCATTGGCCGGGTTGGTCGCGCCCATGATGTCGCGGTTACGCTGAACGGCATTCTCGCCCTCGAGCACCTGCACGACGACCGGGCCCGAGATCATGAACGACACCAGGTCGTTGAAGAAAGGACGCTCGCGGTGAACGCCGTAAAAGCCCTCGGCCTGGTCCTTGGTCATCTGGATGCGCTTGGAGGCAACGACGCGCAGACCGGCGTCCTCCAGCATCTTGGTGACGGCGCCGGTGATGTTGCGGCGGGTGGCATCGGGCTTGATGATCGAAAAGGTACGGTTCGCGGCCATGACGGTCACGGGCTCCTGTATGTGATGGGGCGGAAAAGTCGCGGCTCCCCTAGGCGGGAGCGGGCCCGGATGCAAGCATCGCCGGCTGGTTCAGGCAGCCTGTTCCCATTTGCCCGAGTCGTTCTGCTTCCAGTAGCGGCGCTCGATTCCGTCCCGGTCGGCAAGTGCTTTCCACGCCTGTCGCGCCTCGACGATTCGATCGCCGTCAAAGAAGTGGAAGGCACGATCGAAACCGAGCGCTTCCTCGCGCCAGACGCCGTCCGCCAGCGCGATATTGCGCGCCTCGTTGGCGGCCACCGGGGTCGCCGCGATCAGGATAGGCTGGATCGCGTCGCCCGCCCCACCCGCCAGACCATGGGCGAGGAAGCTTTCGGGCGCATAGGTCCAGAGCAATTTGTCGATCGTAAGCCGCTGCACCTCGTTGTCGGCCACGATCAGCAGACGGCCCCCGCTGTCGACCACGCGCTCCGCGATGCGGGGCAGCACGCGGTCGAGCGGCTGGGCGGTCAGATGATAGAAGTCGACCTGCATGTCACTTTCCGTCCGGGCGACGACCGTTTCCGGGCGGGACTCAGCTCTCGAAATTGTCGGCGACGAACCGGTCGAGCAGGCGCACGCCATAGCCGGTGGCGCCCTTGTCCCAGGTGGCACCGGGCTTGTCGGCCCAGACCATGCCGGCGATGTCGAGATGCGCCCAGCGCACTCCGGTTTCGACATAGCGCTGGATGAACTGCGCCGCGGTAATCGAGCCCGCACCGCGCGGGCCGACATTCTTCATGTCGGCGATCGGCGAATCGATCAGCTTGTTATAGGCGTCCGACAGCGGGAAGCGCCACAGCAGGTCGCCCGACGCCTTGCCCGCGGCGAGCAACTGGTCGGCAAGCGAATCGTCATTGGCGAAGCAACCGCCATGCTCGTTGCCGAGCGCGATGATCATCGCGCCGGTCAGGGTCGCCAGATCGACGATCGTCTTCGGATGATGCGTGCGCTGCACCCAGGTGATCGCGTCGCACAGCACCAGCCGCCCTTCCGCATCGGTGTTGAGCACTTCGATCGTCTGGCCCGACATCGATGTCAGCACATCGCCCGGGCGGATGGCGTTGCCGTCGGGCATGTTCTCGACCAGCCCGCACACGCCGATGACATTGGCCTTCGCCTTGCGCAGCGCGAGCGCCTTCATCGTGCCGACCACCGCACCGGCGCCGCCCATGTCCCACTTCATGTCTTCCATGCCCGCGCCGGGCTTGAGCGAGATGCCGCCGGTATCGAAGGTCACGCCCTTGCCGACCAGTGCCAGCGTCGGATCGCCGGCCCCGGCCCCGCTCCATTTCAGCGCGAGCAGACGCGCGTCGCGCGCCGAACCCTGGCTGACGCCGAGCAGCGCGCCCATGCCCAGCTCCTTCATCTCGGCTTCGCCGAGCACCGTCACTTCGAGGCCAAGGCCCTCGGTATCGGCAAGCACACGGGCGACGAAGCTTTCGGGATAGATGACATTGGGCGGTTCGGCGACGAGCGTGCGGGTCAGTTCGAGCCCCTCGGTCAGCGCCTTTTGCGGCGCCCAGGCCGCCTCGCTGCCCTCGGGCGTGTTGAGCAGGGCGATCGAGGCGAGGGTCGGTTTCGACTTTTCGGGCAGCCGGGTGCGGTAGAGGTCGAGCCGCCAGGAACGCTGTGCCGCGCCGCCGGCAAAACGCGCCACTGCCTGGGGCGACGCCGCGGCCGACCCGAAATCGACCGCGGCGGCTTCCACGCCGGAGGTCAGCAACCGCGCGGTGAGCGCCCCGCCGGCGCGCTCATAGTCGCCTTCGCCGCCGGCACCGGTGCCGAGCAGCAGGACCCGGCGAACGCCGTCGGGCTGCGACACGAATGCCTCGACCACGCTGCCGGCTTCTCCCTCGAATCGGCTCGCGCGGGCAGCACCCTTCACCACCGCGAGCGCATCGGCATCGAGCACGGCGCTCGTCAGCCGATCGAGGCCGTCCTTGTCCACGGGAAGCGCCAGCGCGGCGTTGGAAGGAGCGGCGGAGAAACTGATCTGCATGGAAACCTCGGTTTTCGACGTCGGAGATTGAGTCGGGATGCTCTAGGCCAGCGGAACGGCGCTGGCAAAACACGCCCCCGATTGCAGCGCGGGGCATCGGGTGCGATAGGGCGGCATCATCGCGACCGCATCCGGCGCGCTTGGAGGTGTTTTTTCCAACGTGAAGCGTTCCGATCTTCTCGCGACCTGCGCCCTTCCCTTCGCGCTCTGCATCGGCTCGGCCGCGCATGGGCAGGACCTGCAGATCCCCGCCGTCCCGTTGCCGCCGCCCGCCGAGAGTCAGGCAGCGGAGGACCAGGTACAGTTCAGCGCCGGCGAGCTGGAATATGTCATCGACGACGAGACGGTCATCGCGACCGGCGACGTCCGCATGTATCGCGGCGGAGACCGGCTGCGCGCCGACAAGGTCACGTGGAACCGCAAGACCGGCAAGGTCGTGGCGACCGGCAACATCGTCGTGGTCAATCCGGGCGGCGACACCGCTTATGGCGATTCGATCGAGCTGACCGATTCGCTGAAGGACGGCGTGGTCGACAACATGCTGGTCGTGCTCGAACGTGGCGGCAGGCTCGCGGCGCGGCGCGGCACGCGCGCGCTGGACGAGACGGTGACGCTGGAGGATGCGGCCTATACCCCGTGCACCGTCACCACCTCGACCGGCTGCCCCAAGGAGCCTTCCTGGAAGATCACCGCGGTGCGGGTGACCTACCGGCCGGAGAAGAACCGGATCTATTATCAGGGCGCGCGGATCAATCTGTTCGGCCTGCCGACCGTGCCGCTGCCCAATTTCTCGCATCCCGCGGGGGGAGAGAGCGATACCGGGCTGCTCAGCCCCACCTTCCGCTACAATGCCGTCAACGGCTTCGAATTCGCCCTGCCCTATTTCTTCGCGCTCGGCCCGAATCGGCAGCTTACCGTCACGCCGCGCCTGTTCACCAACGTCCTGCCGATGCTCCAGGCGGATTACAGCGCGCTGGACCAGAAGGGTGCGTTCAAGGTCAGCGCCTATGGCACGATCAGCCGTCGCAGCGACGATCTGCTGACGACTCAGCCGACCAGCACCGAACAGGCGTTCCGCGGCTATCTCGATGGCGTCGCGCGGTATCAGCTCGACCCGAACTGGAGCGTCAGCGGATCGCTCAGGCTGACCACCGACCGTACCTTCCTGCGCCGCTACGACATCTCCAACGACGACCGCCTGCGCACCACGGCGAAGATCGAACGGATCGACCCCGACAGCTATTTCGCGGTGACCGGCTGGTACGTGCAGACGCTGCGCGTCAACGACCGGCAGGGCATGCAGCCGATCGCCCTGCCCGAGATCGACTATCGCCGGCGAATCAACGAGGGCGTGCTTGGCGGCAAGATCGAACTCCAGCTCAACAGCCTGGCGATCACCCGCAGCGCCGGCCAGGATACGCAGCGCGCCTTTGCCAGCGCGCGCTGGGACCTGCGCAAACTGACCCCCTGGGGCCAGGAAGTGACCTTTACCGCCTATGCCCGCGGCGATGTCTACAATGCCAATGACACGCTGACGACGGCGGTCACCAGCTATCGTGGCGACGAGGGTTTCCAGGCCCGGGCGATCGGCGCGCTGGCGGTGGACGTCAAATATCCGCTGATCGGCTCGTTCCTGGGCGGTACCCAGCGACTGACGCCGCGATTCCAGATCGTGGCCGCGCCCAAGACCGAGAATCTCGGCATCCCCAATGAGGACGCACGGGCGGTGGATCTGGAAGACTCCAACCTGTTCGCGCTCAACCGCTTCGCCGGATATGACCGGTTCGAGGATTCGACGCGCTTCACCTATGGCGTCGACTGGGCAGTCGACCTGCCGGGCTTCTCGCTCGATGCGTCGGTCGGCCAGAGCTATCGGCTGGACAGCCGCCCCGCGATCTTCCCGCAGGGCACTGGCCTCAGCGACCGTACATCCGACATCGTCGGCCGCACCGAGCTGCGCTTTCGCGATTTCGTCTCGATCACGCACCGCTACCGGCTCGACAAGGATAATCTCGCGATCCGCCGCAACGAGGTGGACGCGACCATCGGATCACGCAGCACCTATGTGCTGCTGGGCTATCTCCGGCTCAACCGCAATATCGGGACCACGGCGGAGGATCTGCAGGACCGCGAGGAAGCCCGGCTTGCGGGCCGGCTCCAGTTCGCGCGCTTCTGGTCGGTCTTCGGATCGACGGTGATCGACCTGACCGATCGCAACGAGGATCCACTGTCGCTGTCCGATGGCTTCGATCCGATCCGGCATCGGCTCGGCGTGCAATATGAGGATGATTGCCTCAGGATCGGGCTGACCTGGCGGCGCAATTACGAAGATACCGGCGACGCCCGGAGCGGCAACAGCTTCCTGTTGTCACTGGCGTTCAAGAATCTGGGGCGCTAGACGATACTCCAGGAAACTGAGCTTCTGTAAGATCGACGGCGATCTGGACCGCTAAGCGCGGGTTCAGCAATGGTGAACGATAGCCAGGTCGTGACGGCGCGGGATGGGATTTTGAAAAACGTGATGATTTCGATGAACAAGGCGACCGGTATCGGGCGCAGGATCGGCCTGGCCGGTGCGGGATTACTGGCGATCGTCGCCGCGACCAGCGGGCTGCCGGCGCAAACGACTGACGGCAGCGTGCCGGCGTCGGGGCTCAACATCCCCGAGAACATGGAGATTTTCGGCAAGGTCGATCCGAACGTCCGCAAGGCGACCGCGATCGTCAACGAGACGGTGATCACCGGCACCGATGTCGACCAGCGCGTCAGCCTGATCGTCGCGGCCAACCAGCTGAAGCTGAGCCCGGAGGATCAGGGCCGCCTTCGTCTCCAGGTGCTGCGCAGCCTGATCGACGAGACGCTGCAGATTCAGCAGGCCAAGACTAACGAGATCGAGGTTACCAAGGACGAGATCGACCAGAGCTTCGCGCGCGTGTCGCAGCAGTTCGGCAAATCGGTGCCCGACATGCGGGCCTATCTGCGCAGCGTCGGGTCGTCGGATCGGTCGCTGCGGCGCCAGATCGAGGCCGATCTGGCCTGGAACCGGTATTTGCGCCGGCGGGTCGAGCCCTTCGTCAACGTGGGCGCGGAAGAGGTGCAAGGCACCATCGATCGCATCAACGCAGCGAAGGGTACCAACGAATATCATTTGAAGGAGATTTATCTCTCCGCCGGTCCGGACCGGGCGCAGCAGGTCTTCGACAATATGCGCCAGATGATCCAGGATATCGAAAAGGGCGGAAAACCCTTTGAATATTATACCCAATTCTCGGAAGCTTCGACCCGCAGCACGCAGGGCGATCTCGGCTGGGTAGGCACCGGCCAGCTGACCTATCTGCCGGCGAGCCTGTCGGAAGCAGCGCAGAAGATGGGCGTCGGCGAAGTCGCCGGGCCGATCGAGGTCCCGGGCGGTTTTTCCATCCTGTATCTCGTCGACAAGCGGCAGGTGTTGATGGCCGATCCGCGTGACGCACAGCTGACCCTCAAGCAGCTCACGGTGAAATTCCCCGAGGGCACGACTCAGGCATCGGCTACCAGCCGCGTGTCGGCACTGGAAACCGCGACGCGGGCGATGCGCGGGTGCGGCAACGTGGCGAAGGTCGCGGCCGAGCTGAATGCCGAAGTGGTCGATAACGCCTCGGTCAAGGCGCGCGACTTGCCCGTCCGTCTGCAGGAGATGATCCTGAAGATGCAGGTCGGCGAGGCGACGCCGTGGTTCGGATCGCCCACGGAAGGCGTCCGTACGCTGGTGCTGTGCGGTCGCGATGACCCGCAGGTCGCCGCCGCGCCTCAGGCCGAGCAGGTCCAGACACAGATGGAGCAGGCACGCGTCAACCTGCGCGCGCAGGGCGTGCTGCGCGATCTTCGCCGCGATGCGGTGATCGAATATCGCTAAGGGGCGCTTGCGATGATCGCGCCACTGGCGGTCTCCATGGGCGACCCTGCCGGGATCGGCCCCGAAGTGATCGCCAAGGCCTGGGCCGCGCGCGAAAAGGAACAGCTCGCGCCCTTCTTCGCGGTGGGCGATGCGCGTGCGATCAGCGCGGTGTGGCAAGGACCGGTCAAGCGCATCTTCGATCCGGCCGAAGCGAATGACGTGTTCGCGACCGCGCTGCCGGTGCTGAATGTCGAGGATGGCGGCGAGATCACACCCGGCACGCCGGATGTCGACGGCGCGCGCTGTGCGCTGCATGCGCTGGAGATCGCCGCCGGGCTCGCCCGGTCGGGCACCGCCCGCGCGCTGGTGACGGGACCGGTTTCCAAGGCCCAGCTCTACCAGATCGGCTTCACCCATCCCGGCCAGACCGAATTCGTCGCCGAACGCTGCGGCATTGCCGGCGAGAATGCCGTGATGATGCTGGCGGGTCCGTCCTTGCGCGTCGTGCCGATCACCACGCATGTGCCGCTGGCGAGCGTTTCCGGCTTGCTTTCGGTCGACCTGATCTTGGCCAAGGGCCGTGCGACCGCGCGTGGGCTGTTCCGCAATTTCGGGATTCTCAGGCCACGGCTCGCCTTTGCCGGCTTCAACCCGCATGCCGGCGAGAGCGGCGCGATCGGACGGGAAGAGATCGATTTCATCATCCCGGCGATCGACCTGTTGCGCGACGAGGGCATCGACGCGACCGGGCCGTTCGCCGCCGACACCATGTTCCATGGCCGCGCCCGCGCCACCTATGACGCGGCCCTGTGCTGCTATCACGACCAGGCGCTGGTGCCGTTGAAGACGCTGCATTTCGACGAGGGCGTGAACATCACGCTGGGTCTGCCGATCGTGCGCACCTCGCCCGACCATGGCACTGCCTTCGGCATCGCCGGCAAGGATGTGGCGGAGCCGGGCGCGATGATCGCTGCGATCAGCCTTGCCGCGAGCGCCGCGGAGCGCCGCGCCGCAGCCGGGGCGTGACCCCTCCCCCGTCCCCGTTACCGCCGTTACGCGACGTCATCGCGCGTTACGGGCTCAACGCGAGCAAGGCGCTGGGGCAGAATTTCCTGCTCGACGCGCAGCTGCTGACGCGGATCGCACGCATTCCGGGCGACCTGAGCGATGCCGACGTGCTCGAGATCGGCCCCGGGCCGGGCGGCCTGACCCGCGCGCTGCTCGCGGCGGGCGCCAGGGTAACGGCGATCGAGCGGGACCGGCGCTGTATCCCGGCGCTGGCCGAGCTTGGCGATCACTATCCCGGCAAGCTGCGCGTGATCGAGGGCGATGCGCTGGAGATCGACGCCGCGCCGCTGTTCGGGAACAAGCCGCATATCGCCTCGAACCTGCCCTATAATATCGGCACGGCGTTGCTGGTGCGCTGGCTGTCGGCCGACTGGGCGCCCTGGTGGCAGAGTCTGACCCTGATGTTCCAGAAGGAAGTCGCCGAGCGTATCGTCGCGAAGACCGACGACGACCATTATGGCCGCCTCGCCGTGCTCGCCCAGTGGCGCAGCAGCGCAAGGCTGGCGATGCCGGTGCACCGCTCGGCCTTCACGCCGGCCCCCAAGGTGATGTCGGCGGTGGTGCACATCACGCCCGACGAGGCGCCCGAGGGCGTGACCTTCGCCGTGCTGGAGCGGTTGACCGCAGCGGCGTTCGGCCAGCGCCGCAAGATGCTGCGGCAGAGCCTGAAATCAATCCCCGGGGCGCTGGACGCGCTGGAGACCGTCGGGATCGAGCCGACCCGCCGCGCCGAGACCGTCAGCGTGGCGTCGTTCGTCGCATTGGCGAGGGTACTGAGTTAGCCCGGATTTTCCGCTCGAAACGAACGGTGACGAGAGGCCCTATTCCTTCGCCGCCGGCTTTGCCGAGGGCACCTCGACCGAAGCGGTCGCGATTGGCGGGCCCTTGGCGATCGTCGCGGCGAGAACAGTAGCGTCGGCGCAGCCGGCCTTGCCGCAGATGGTGCGGATCTTCGCGAGATTGTCCTTCGCCCGGGCGACGGCGCCCTTGGCGACGAGGGCCTCGCCCTGCCCCTTCAGCGCCGAGACGTCATTGGGCTCGAGCAGCAGCGCCTCGCGATAGAGGCGGATCGCCTTGCCCGGCAGCCCGCGCGCCTCGGCGACCTGGCCCAGGGTGACGAAGGCGACGCGGTTGCGCGGATCGACCGCCAGCGCGGATTCGAGCGAGTCAGTCGCCGCATCGAGATTGCCGGCAGCCTGCGCCGCCTTGCCCTTGGCGAGCAGCGCCATCGAGCGCGGGTCGATCTGATCGTCGGGGCGCTGGCCGTGCAGGGAAGTGGAGATCGCAAGAAGCGTCAGCGCAGCAGCGGCGGCGACGGACGAATAACGCATGATCAACTCCAGTCTCGGCACGATAGCTGTGGCTAGCATGCACGTTGCAGTCTTGCGACAAAAAACCCGTCCGTCGCATCATGCGCCGGGGTGAGCCGAACGCCCGCACCGTGTGTGCGGCCGGCCGGAAGCGTGAGCACGTCCGCCGTCCATTCGGGATGGTCGGCGAGAAAGACCGAGACCTGCCCAGCGCCTTCCTCATCGAGCAGCGAGCAGACGATATAGACCAGCGCGCCGCCTGGCTTGACCAGGGTGGTGCCGATTTCCAGGACATGACGCTGGGTGCGGGTGAGCCGCTCGATCCGCTCCGGCGTCAGGCGCCAGCGCGCCTCGGGATTGCGGCGCCAGGTGCCGGTGCCCGAACAGGGCGCGTCGATCAGCACGCAATCAGCACTCCCCGCCCAGTCGGACAGCATCTCCGCCTCATGGCCCGGGTTGAGCAGCCGGGTCTCCACGATCGTCGCGCCTGCGCGCGCCGCGCGCGGTGTCAGGCGGGAAAGACGCGCGCGATCGGTATCGGTCGCGAGCAGCACGCCTTCATTGCCCATCAGGGCGGCGAGCGCGAGCGTCTTGCCGCCGGCACCGGCGCAGAGATCGACGATGCGCATGCCCGGGATGGCGCTTGCCGCGAGGGTGACGATCTGGCTGCCGGCGTCCTGCACCTCGATCGCGCCGTCCCGATAGGCGTCGAGCGTCTCGATATTGGTGCCCGATGGCAGACGCAGGGCATCGGGCAGGCCCGGGATCGGTTCGGCGCCCTCAATCGGCCCGGGCGCGTCCTTGAGCCAGTTGATCCGGACATCGAGCGGCGCGCGGTCGATCAGGACGGGAAGCTCGTCGCCATCGACTCCCGACTCGCGCAGTTTCGTCAGGATCCAGTCGGGCGCGATGCCGGCGATTGCCGCCTGCTCGCTCGCGCCGATCGGTGCCGGGCCATGGCCGACGCCGTCGAACAGGGCCGCGATCTCCGCGTCGGTTTCCGCGAGCGCCAGCATGGCCGCGCGACCGCTCGCCGGGCGCTCGCCCAGCCGACGGATCGCGGCATAGACCAGTTCGCGCACGGCGCGCCGGTCCTTGCTGCCGGCATAGCGGCGCTCGGCGAAATAGCGGGCGATCAGCGTATCCGCCGCCGCGCCGGAATCGCGGGCCGCGGCGACGATCGAATCAAGCAGATCGATCGCCGCCTGGACGCGGGCTGCTGGGGTCATCGGGTCACTCCTTCACGCCTCTATACAGGAAGAGACGATCGCGCGCCCTATTCCACACCAGCCGGGGCAGGTCAGTTCCCCGCGCCCACCCATTTCGCGACATCCGCGCGCACCCGATCGGCACCCTGCTTGCGCACCGCGATGGCGGAAAGCGCCTTGGCCGCGCCGCCACGCGATGCCTCGGGCAGGTTCTTCTCGGCAAAGGCGGTGATCTTGCCGGGCATGGCAGGGTCGTTCGAGGCCGTGCCCAGACCGACGATGAAACCGGCGCGGGTGCTGGTTTCCAGCAGGCCGTTGACCAGATCCATATTGGCGGCGGCGAAATCGAACGCCATTTCCGGGTGACGCGTTGCGACGGCCCGGATCAGCGCGGCCTTTTGCGGGGCGGTGAAGTCATCGGTCCTGAGCAGGCCGAGCGCACGCTGCGCCAGGGCGTCGTCGCGCGCATTGCCGAGCAGCCTGACATAGGTGTTCTTCTCCACCGGGTTCTTCTCGGCCTTGGCGAGGGCAAACAGCGCCTCCCATTCCGCGGGTGTGGCGTTCGCTGAATAGACACCGAGGATCGGCATGCGGATCGACGCCGGAATGGCATTGGGATCGGTTGCCAGCGCCGCCACATAGGTACGCGCCCTGGCCGCGACATCCGGATCGCCGCTATGGCCGAGCCGGGCGACCAACGTCTCGCGCAGGTTGGTGGTCAGCGGAGATTCGCCTGACTGCGCGTCGAAGCCCACGCGCTTCATCACCGGCGACAGCACCTGGATGGTGCGCGCACGGAGTGGCGCTTCGAGCGGCGTGCCCTGGAACAAGGTGGTGAGCGCGCCGAGATTGCCGGCAACCACCGACCAGTCGAGCGGGCTCGCATCGACCGGCACGGCCGCCTGGAGCGCGAAATAGCGGTCGAGCGGCTGATCGCCACTCAGCCCGAGCGCATAATCATCGCCGAGCGTGCCGACCTGATCGGTGAGCGCCATCTTGCTGAAATCCCGAACGATCGCGGCGTGGCCGGCATCGTCATACTGGACGCGTACATAACTGCCCTTGTCGCGATTGAGTACGAGCGTGCCGCAACCCTGCACCGCGACGGTGGTCGGCGCTGCGCCCTGGACGATCGCACTCGTCACCGCTCCGCCGATCGGGCCGAGCGTCAGCGGTACACGCCATATCTGCGGCTTCTTCGAGACCTCGTCATAACCGAACCGCCCCTGGGTCATGGTCGCCTGGGTGACGCCGCCCGCGCAGGTCGCGCCGGTCAGCTTCACCAGCGGTACGCCGCCCTGCAGGGTGAAATCATGCGCGATATCGACCACCGGTTTGCCCGCCGCCGCGCCCAGCTCCGTCCAGAGCTGGTCCGTCACCGTGTTCCCATATTTGTACTTCGCCATGTAGCTGCGGATGCCCTTGCGGAACACGTCGCCGCCAAGCGTCGACTCCATCATGCCGATGACGGCCTGGCCCTTCTGATAGGTGATGGTGTCGAACGCCTCGCCCAGCTCATCGACCGTCTCGACATGGCGGATGATCGGATGAGTCGCCGAGGTAGCGTCGAGGCCGATCGCCCCTTCGCGATCGAACGCCACCGCGCTCGCCTGTGCGTCCCAGGTCGGGTTCAGGTCGCGGCTGCTCTTGTTCTCCATCCACGAGGCGAAGCCCTCGTTGAGCCAGAGATCGTCCCACCAGGACATGGTGACGAGATCGCCGAACCATTGGTGCGCCATTTCATGCGCAACGACGGTGAAGATGCGTTCGCGCCGGCTCTGAGTCGCGCGCTTGGCATCGAACAGCAATTCGGGCTCGAAATAGAAGATCGCGCCCCAATTCTCCATCGCGCCGAAGAACTGGCTGGAGCCGGGGCCAGCGATCATATCGAGCTTGGGCAGCGGATAGGGTTGGCCGAAATAATCATTGTAATAGGCCAGCAGGCGTTTCGCCTCGGCCAGCGCATAGTCGCCCTGGTCGACCACGCCACGACGGGTGATGACGCCGATCTCGGTCTTGCCCGACATCACCGTCTTGCGCTCGACATCGCCCATGCCGAGGAACAGCAGGTAGCTCGACATGATCGGCGACTGCTGGAAGGTATATTTCTTCGTACCGTCAGTGAGGTTGGTCACCGTCGCGGCGGGCATGTTGGAAAAGGCGGTCTGGTTGCCCGGCGCAATCGCGCTGAGCGTGAACTTCGCCTTGAACGCGGGCTCGTCCCACATCGGCGCGAAGCGGCGCGCATCGGGTGCCTCGAACTGCGTCGCCAGCATGCGGGCGGCCGACCCATCCGGGTTGGTATAGTCGATCGCGAAGAACCCGGCGGACGTGGTGTTGATCTTGCCGTCCCAGGCAAAGCTCATGCTGTGCGTGCCGGCCTTGGCCGGCGCGGGCAATGTGACGGTGAGTTGCTGCTTCGTGTCGTCGATGGTGAAGGGCACATTCTTCCCGTCGAAGGTCACCTTGCCGAGCTTCAGTTCGGCCGCGTTGAGAATGATGGTGGTCGTCGCCTGCTTGACCTGGATCGTCACCGTCTCGGTGCCGCTGAAGGTCATCGCTTTGGCGTCGGGCTTGACCGTGATGTCATAGGCGATGGGAGCGACGGCAGCGGGGGAGCTGGCCGACGGCGAGAGCGGGCGTGGAAACGCCGAGCAGCAGCGACGCGATAACGAATTTCATGAAAAAGGGACTCCGAAAGCAGATATAATGTATCCCGGTGTGTTGGCCTCATAAGGCATTGGCTGGTGAAGGCAAATCGCGCCTTGCTGGACAGTCATTTCAGTTGCGCTATGAAACGCAGATGAGCCTTCCGCCCCTGTTCGATCGTCTGCGGCTTCCCGTGATCGGGTCCCCGCTGTTCATCATCTCCGGCCCCGAACTGGTGATCGCCCAGTGCAAGGCGGGAATCGTCGGATCCTTCCCGGCGCTCAACGCCCGGCCGCAGGGCGTGCTCGACGAATGGCTTCATCGCATCACCGAAGAACTGGCGCAGCATAATCGCGACAATCCAGACCGGCCGGCTGCCCCCTTTGCGGTCAACCAGATCGTCCACCGCTCGAACGAGCGGCTCGAGGCGGATCTGGCGACCTGCGCCAAATGGCAGGTCCCGATCGTGATTACCTCGCTCGGCGCGCGCGAGGATCTCAACCAGGCAGTGCATGGCTGGGGCGGGATTACGCTGCATGACATCATCGATGACCGATTCGCGCGCAAAGCCATCGAAAAAGGCGCGGACGGCCTGATTGCCGTCGCAGCCGGCGCGGGCGGGCATGCCGGGCGGCTGTCGCCCTTCGCGATCGTCCAGGAAATCCGCCAATGGTTCGCCGGGCCTCTCGCGCTGTCGGGATCGATCGCGACGGGCGACGCGGTGCTGGCGGCACAGGCGATGGGCGCGGATCTCGCTTATATCGGATCGCCCTTCATCGCGACGGACGAGGCCAATGCGGAAGCCGGCTACAAGCAGGGCATCGTCGAGGGCAAGGCAGCCGATATCGTCTATTCGAACCTCTTCACCGGGGTGCACGGCAATTATCTCCGCGGATCAATCGTCGCGGCCGGCATGGATCCGGACAATTTGCCCGAGGGCGACCTGTCGACGATGAACTTCGGGGGCGGCAATGGCAGCAAGGCCAAGGCGTGGAAGGACATCTGGGGATCGGGCCAGGGCATCGGCGTGGTCGACCGCGTCGAATCGGTCGCGGTGCGGGTGGACCGGCTCGAGCGGGAATACCGGGCGGCGCGAACGCGGCTGGCGCTCGCCTGACCAGGCCGGGAAGGATCGCCCTTCCCCGCAAAACCCCTCCTACCAGTTGACCGCCACGCCCAGCCGGGCATTCAACGGGCGCAGCGGCGTCGTCTGGTCCCCTGTCCAGAGCGTGAAGGGGTTGCCGAACGCGAAGCGATTGGCCGACCGGTTCGTCGCATTGGCGATCGCCAGCGAGACCTCGATATTGCGCCACTTCACGCTGCCCGACAGGTCAAGGGTGACGTAATTGCCCTGTCGGACGTCAAGCAGATCGCCCATGCCGAGCGTCGACCAGGCGACATAGCCGAGCGTCCCCTCCGAGCGGAAGGTCAGGTCGCGGACGGGCCATTCATAGGACAGGCCCGCCCGCGCCGCGACGGGAGGCGTCTCGGGCAATCTGTTGATCGCGGTTGGCTGGGCACCGGTCACATCGTCGACGGTGTTGCGGGTATAGAGGAAGGTACCGGTAGCGTTCAGGCCGGGCAATGGAGTCCAGTCGACCATGCCTTCCGCCGTATAGATCTGGGCGTCGCCTAGATTGACCGTATAGGGCTGCCCGCGGCGATTGATCAGATCGGCCTGGGCGTCGCTCCAGCGCGCAGCCGAGATACTGCCGGAAAAGGTCACGCCCGTCTCGCCCGCACGCAGCCGGCGGACGCCGATCTCCCCGACCATGATCGAGTCCGCGCCATAGTCCGCGACGCGCCCGACACCGCGCGCAACCGCTAGGCCGCCGGTTCGATACCCGGTCTGGAAGCGCGCGAAGGCCGCGACCTGCGGCAGTATCAGCCAGGACATCGCGATGGTGGGGTCGATCCGCTGAGTCGAGCGCCCTTTCACAAAGGCATTCGACCTGGGCCTGCTGGACGGTTCGCCGTCGATCCGCGCCTCGGTCGCGCGTGCGCCGAGCGTCACCGAGAGATTCGGGCGAAGTGGAATCGTCGCCTCCGCGAAGGCCGACGCGGCGCGAGTCACGTTGGTGACGCCGATGATCGTCGCCTCGTTGCCAGGCGACCCGAGCGTGCGCGACAAGATGTCGCGATTGCTCAGCAGCGCGAATCCGGCCACCCAGGATCCGCCATTGCTCAGCGAACGGGACAGCCGCGTTTCCTGAGTCAGCAACAGCTTCGAATTGTCGAGGTCATAGCTTGCGGGGATGGAATAAGGCGGCACGCCGACGCTCGCGTCGAACATCTCGGACGTGTCGAGCGTCGCGATTCCGGAGGCCGACACCAGCCGCAATCCGGTGTCCCAGTCCTTCGTCAGGACCAGCCGGCCGAACAACAGGCGGCTGTGAAATGGCTGGGCGAGCAGGGAGCGTCGCGCGAACGGGCCCGCTGACCGCTCGGCATATTGGCCGTCCCGCGAATCGATCTGCTGGCCGGCGCCGCTCAGATCGACCCGCCATCCGTCGCCGACATCGACGCGGAGCGCCAGACGTCCGCCCAATGTATCGGTGCGGTTGATATTCGACAGGCCCCGGCCGCGATCGTCGATATAGCCGCCGTCGCGGATGCGGTATCCCACCGCGCGCACCCCGATCAGGTCCGTCTTGAGCGGCATATTCACCATGCCGGCGACGTCGAACCCGGCCTCTCCCCCATCAGTCGCCGTGACGCCGCCCGCCATCGACGCGTGAACAGCGGCCAGATCGACCGGATTCGACGTCAGGCGGATTACCCCTCCGATCGCACCGGCACCGTAAAGCGTGCCCTGCGGACCTTCCATCACGTCCACGCTGCGGATGTCGTACAACCGAAGCCCGGGGTCGGGCCCGGAATAGTTGAGCTGGACATCGTCGAGATAGATGCTCGCGGTGGACTGGCTGGCACCGTTGAAGCTGCTGTCGGCGATCCCGCGGATGAAGATCTTGTTCCGGCCCGCACCCAGTTGGGTGCTTTGCAGGACGGGGGTGATGACCGCCACATCGGCCATGTCCCCCACCTCGTTCGCCGACAAGGTGGACGTGCCCGTGATGGAGGTCAGGCTGCCCGGGTAGCGCAGCAGCGGCACGCGCTGCTTGCTTGCCGTGACGACGATATCGGCAGGATCCGCCGGCGGCACGATCGGCACCGGCCGGATGCGCCGGGCCATCGGCGGCGGCGCACGCACGATCCGATAGCCGCCGCCACTGACCCGCACCGCGCGATAGCCTGTGTCCGCGAGCAGGCGCCTCAGCGCGGTCCGCACCGACATCGTTCCGTGCAAGGCAGGCGTCCGGATCGCCCGCAACCCGGCCTCGGTACTGATGATCTCGGCATTCGTCTCATGCGCCAGCGCGGTCAGCGCCTTGTCGAGCGAGGTCGCCGGCACCGAAATGGACAGGTCACGCGCCGCCGCCGGTATCGGCATGCCCGTCGCTGCGAGCAGCAATACTGTACTCAGCCTAGCGCGAAGGCGTCGCGTCGCCCGCCAATATCCACCGCTGTCCGTCACGCCGCCAATTTGCCCCGATCAGGCCGGCCAGATGGGGTATGTCCCGATCGGCGGCTCCCGTAAGCCGGACCATGCCGGTAAACGGCCGTTGCGACAAGCTGCCCTCCAGGACGACCTGGGTCGCGTAGAGACGATGGATGGTCGCAAAAACATTGCCGAGCGGTTCGCCGTCGAAACTCAGTGCACCGCTGCGCCAGCCCCCGACCGACCCGGGCGATATCTTTGCCCTGGTCATCGTGCCCCTCTTCTCGCGGACGACCAGGGCGTCCCCCGGTGCAAGTTCGACCGATTCGCGACCGGGCTGGAACAATACCGACCCCGAAGACACTTCGACCGAGAGCCGGTCGCCATCGCGCGCGAGGTTGAAGACGGTGCCCAGGTCGCGGACGGTCAGGTCGCCGGACGTCACCGTGAACGGATTGGCGGGGTCATGCCGGACGTGCCACGTCGCCTCGCCTCTTTCGAGGTCGACGAAGCGCGGCCGGCTGCGGTCGAGTCGCAGGCGCGTGCCACCGCTCATTTCGATCCGCGTACCATCCGTCAGCTGCAGCGTGCGACGCTCGCCGGCGCTGGTCGCGACGGTATAGGTGGAGGGTGCGGCGGGCATGACGAGAGGTGTGAGCACGGCCAGGGCAGCGGCGGCGGCAGCGATGCCGCCGACGGTCCAGGGCCAGCGGCGTGCCGGCGATCGGTCGTTCGCTGCCTCGGCCGGGAAATCGATCCGGTCGACCAGGCCCTGCTCCGCCGCGACTCGATCATAGGCCATGGCGTGCGCCGGGCTCGTTTCCAGCCACGTCACGAACGCCTCCCAGTCGCGGTCCGACATCTCCGCCTGGCGGAGATGCCATGCGATCGCCTGGTCGATGATAATGGACTCGTCACCCTGCACGGTTCGTGCCCCTTTCCCCGGATAGACGATATGGCAGCACGATATCCACACCAAGCGGTTCGAGCCGATCGTGAATTTGGCGATAGGCGCGCTGCAGCAGCTTCTCCACGCCGCTGACGGTGATACCCAGTTCGTCGGCGATGGCGCGTTGCGACCGGCCCTCGATCCGGAATCGGTGGAGCGCGATCCGCATTCTCTCGGGCATGGCGTCGATCGCTGCCGCGACCGTCTTCAACTGATCGCTGGCGATCAACGCCCGCTCCGCGTCGGGCAGGTCATCCGCGCCGGGCTGGCTGCCAAGCCAGGCGGCATCCCGCGCGCCGCGCCGGCCCGCCGCGATGCGGCGATCGGTGGCCAGGTTCGCGGCGATCCGATAGAGGAAAGCCTTGGGCTGGGCGACGGGACGGTCGGCGAGTTGGTCGATGCGCAGCCACATATCCTGCAGCGCGTCTTCGGCATCATCGCCATTGCCCAGGCGCGCGACCAGCAGCCGCAGCAGCATCGGCCGCTGTTCGAGGAAAATGGCCCTGAGACCGCCGTCAGCCACTGTCGATCCGACCCTTGATCAGGCCGGAAACGCCAGCCCGCCGGCAGCAGCCATGTCCGCGATCGACCATGCGCGCAAGGCCGCAGCCTCACGCACGCGTGCGGAGGCTATCTCGTCTTCGGCGCGAGCGCCCCGCCCGGGGTGACACATGACCAGATGCACTGGCCCCGGCCTTCTCAGAAATTGCGGAAAGAAGTCATCATAATTCTTTGAAAAATCATAATGTCCGGCGAAGCTGTCATTGCAGCGCAGACCATGCCTGGCGGCATCTCGCCTCAGACCGAGCGAGTGCCACGCGCTGCCGAGCGCCTTGCCGAGGAACGGGCGGGCCATCATCGCCACAAGGCTGTCCGTGCAGCACCGAATCCAGGCGTCCGGTGCGCGCAGCGCGGTTTCCTCGAGAACGATATCGCGGATACCCGGCAACGCATGAACATGCTGATGGCCATCGACAAAGGCCGGTGAGCGACCCATCGCCTGAACGAACGCGTCGAATTGCGCGCGGATCTCCTGCGTTATCTCGTCGAGCGGCGCCGTGCCCGACCGCGCACGCCGCGCGAGATCCCCAAGCGACGGCAGGTGACCTCGAGGCGCTAGCACCGGCATCGCCGTAAGCGGCTTTTCGCCCGTCAGCGTGAGGTGCAGGCCGATTTCGACATGATCGGGCACGTCGCGCAACAGTTCGGCGTCCGTCGCCCAACCGGGCATGACCGCCATGCAGCTGATGGCGTTGAGCTTGCCCGTCTGGGCCAGTTCGGCAATCGTCAGGCTTACCTCGCGCGAAAACGCGAAGTCGTCAGAACACAGGATTAGTCGTGGCAAAAATCGCCCCTTCCATGTCCTGATAGCGCCGTTCGCGAATATGGTGGCTGAGCAGATGGCGGTGCCGCAAGCGGCGGCCCAGAAAACGATAGAAGAACCAGTCTCCAGCCCAGGGAGCGGTTGCCGCATAAGTGAGCCGCTCGACCAGAGTCCAGCGGATCGAAGCGCGGTCCCGTTCCCGTAGCGACGGCACACACCACAGATCGTGCGAATAGCGCATCGATCCGAACTTCATCACGCGGTGAATGATCTCATGATCTTCGAGCACATAATTCCAGCGTTCCGGGTCGAAGCCCCCGGCCGCGCGCAACACGGTGGTGCGAAACACCTGACCGGCGCCGCCGGTATGGCATTGGCGCGGCAACAGCCTGGCCGCGCCGTTGATCTTGCGCCCCATTGCCGCGATGTCGCTCGGCATCGCATCGCGCGTCACGAAGAAGGCGCCCGCGACAACGCACCCCTCCTCGCCCAGCAAGCGTTCCGCCTCGGCGAGATAATGCGGCGGATAGAGGGTGTCGGCGTCACAGGTGGCGACAAAGCGGGACCGCACCCAGCCCAGACCGGTACGAAGCGCGGCGACCTTGCCCGGTTCGCGTTCGGTAAGCAGCATATAGTCGAGTGCCAGCCGGTCGCACGCCGCGCGCGCGATCTCGGCGCCGCCGTCCGTCGATCCGTTGTCGACAAGAACCAGCCTGAAGGGACGAGTCTGTTCCGCCAGGCTGGCAATGGTATCGGCCAGGAAATCGCGTTCGTTGAAAAAGGGAATCAGGACGGTCCATGACAGCGCGGATCGCCCGGCGACTGGTGCTGCCTGGGCGGTGCGAGCCGAGACGAGATTGAAATACATGCGTGCATCCATCGAAACCGGGAAGGTTCGATCGATCGACGCCAGCCGAGGCACTGTGCGACCACCCTCCCCCGGATGCTCGCGAACCTCGCCCTGGCACCAACCGGTCCCCCCGATCACAAGACGACATGATCACGCGCCACCCTCACCAGGCACGTGCAGAAAAATCGGCGAGAATGCCGGTGCCGCCAGCCCGCCGGGGCTGTTTCGGAGACGATGCGCGATGATATTTCCGCACCATCGCGGAAAAAATATGCCGAATGACGCGACGCGAACTTCCGCCTAATTGGACTTTCCGTGACGACGGAATATTTCGGATCCGCGGCGATCGATCGCGACACGCCCGGTGCCGGCACGTGGTTTCCTCGGTTGACTCGGTTCCTGCTCGTCGCGCTGCTGCTGGCGGTTGCGATCGCGCTGCGCGGCCGCGATTTCGGCAATCCGGCCATTCATGTCGACGAGCAATATTATCTCCTGGTCGGCGACCGGATGCTGGGTGGGGCGATTCCCTATGTCGATCTGTGGGATCGCAAGCCGGTCGGCCTGTTCCTGATCTTCGCGGCGATCAGGCTGTTACCCGGCGACGGCATCCTGGCCTATCAGATCGTCGCCACCCTGTTCGCCACGGCCACCGCGTGGCTGGTGGTAGTGGGAGGCAGGCGGCTGGGCGCGACGCCAGGTGGTTCGTTCGCCGCGGCGATCGGCTATCTCATCTGGCTGTCGCTGCTCAGCGGGCGCGGCGGGCAATCGCCGGTGTTCTACAATCTGTTCGTCGCCGGCGCGGCCGTGCTGACGCTCGGACTGCCGGATCTCGCCGCCCGTTGCGCGCGGCGCGCCATCATCCTGAACGGCATGGCCGCCTGTCTGCTCGCCGGCCTTGCGATCCAGACCAAATATACGCCAGTCGTGGAGGGCGCCTATTTCGGGGCCGCCCACCTCTGGTATCTTCGCCGCGCCGGCGGAAGCTGGCCCGCGCTCGGCGCTGCCGGATTGTTCTGGGCATCTCTCGGCATCCTGCCGACCGCCCTGGTCATGGTCGATTTCGCCCTGCGCGGGCCCGCCGTGTTTCAGGCGTTCCTGTTTTCCAACTTTTATTCGGTGGCACTGCGCCAATCCTATCCCGCCGTGAAGATCGTCGCCCGGCTGGCCGGGACGACCGCACAACTCTCGCCGTTCATCGTCTGTGCCGTGCTCTCCTGGCGGACTCGGCCGCGCGATGCGGTCAAGCTGCTGGCGTTCGGATGGCTGGCGGCCGCACTGATCGCCTTCGCGATGATCGGCGCGTTCTTCGATCATTATGCCCTCCCGCTGATGGCGCCGCTGGCGATCATCGCCGCGCCCGTGCTGGGGCGACACCGCCTTGCGCTCGCGGGGACGCTCGGAGCGGGGCTCGTCCTGTTCGGTTGCCGTGTCGCGCTGCAACCGACCGACGAAGCATCGGTGCGCGCGGTAGCGCGGATCATGACGGCGCACGGCACCGGCGAATGCCCCTATGTGTTCGCGGGCGATTCGATCCTCTACCACCTGTCGCACGCCTGCATCCCGACGGCGTACGCCTTCCCGTCGACGCTCGCCTATCAGGCCGAACAGGGTTCGACCGGCATCGACGAGGCAGCGGAGGTCCGGCGGATCATGGCTCGCCGTCCGCCGGTGGTGGTCACCATGGATCAGCCGCTCGCGCCCTGGAATGCCGAAAGCGAACGCATCGTCACAACCGCGCTGGCGCGCGATTACCGCCTTACCCTCGCGGCGCCGCGCGGGACCGGTCATTTGCTCGTCTACCGCCGGCTGACACCGTGAATGCGCCATGGGGGGGTGCGGATCATGGCGCGGTGCGACGTCTATGCAGGCATTTCCTCAACGGTCGGACACGCCTTTCATGACGCCAACTCCCTTTGCCAGTGTCGTATTTGCCCTGGCCGTGGCTATTCCTTCGGCGCTGGGCGCCGAAATGGTCGGTGAGGATGCGCCCTTCTGCACTGCCGGCCATGGCCCCGCGATCCAGGTGAATGTGCTGGGCCTGAAGGACCGCGTCGGGGAGATCTGGCTGGAACTCTATCCGGCCACCCAGGCCGATTTCCTGCGCCCCGACGAATCGCTCGTCGCCGAAGGCAGGGTATTCCGTCGCACCCGATCCCGAACGCCCGCGTCGGGCGAGGTCGCGATCTGCGTGCGTGTCCCCCATCCCGGTCGCTATTCGTTGATGCTGCGGCACAACCGCGTCGGCAGGGACAAATTCTCGATCTGGAGCGATGGCGCGGGCGTCGCCGCCAACCGGTCGCTGGGGCGCGCGAGGCCGACGTTCGAGCAGGCAGCGGTCAACGCCGGTCCCGGCGTTACCATGGTCAATATCAAGGTCCAGTATCTGCGCGGCCTGGGATTCTCGGCGCTGGACTAGCCCGGCGCGCGATTCAGAACGCTGCGGCCAGGCGTTCCAGCATCGACCGGGCCGGGCTCTCTGCGGCATCATTGGCCGCCTGGGCCTGATCGAGCCGCTCGACGCGGCGATAGAGATCGTTGCTTGCCTCGATCAACCCCTGCGCAAAGGGCGGCATCGCTTCGACCGCGTCGCGTTCGCTGATCGGCGCGGTGCCGAGGCGCCGCGACGGATCGAGTGCATCGCGGGGCGCCATCTCGCCCGCATCGACCGCCCGTTGAGTCAGCAGCCAGGCGATGACGTGCATCAGCCGCGTGGTGACCTTGAGCGACTCGCAGGAAAAGGAAACGCGCGCCATCGGATCGAGCTGGTCGCGTTCCGCCTTGCCGCCCTCGTCGAAATAACCGCGCGCCTCGTCGGCCAGCACCATCGCGTCGATGTACAGCGTGTCGATCAGCCGACGATGAATGCGGGGTTCGCTCATGTTCCTCCGGTCACGCTCACACTAGCCGTCATAATGGCGACGTCAACGACTCCGGGCTGGTGACGTCAGCGCCCGAGTCGCGGCGACTCAGGCGATGATATCGGGAATCATCTGGTCCTCGAGCATGGCGATTTCATCGCGCAGGCGCAGCTTTCGTTTCTTGAGGCGCGCGACCTGCAACTGATCGGTCGAGCCCGTCATCAGCAGGGCCGCGATCGCTGAATCGAGATCGCGATGCTCGATACGCAGGATTTCCAGACGCTTGGCGATTTGCGTGTCGTCCATGGTTTCCCCGTTCACACCACTGCCCTTAGCAAATTGCACGGGACCCGCGAGCCGCAAAAACAAGCTGTCGCGCAAATACCTTCGGCATGTCGATTATGTCCAAAAATATGGAAGACAATCGGGGGCGAGCGTGTTCTACTCCCAACCCCGCCCAGCAATGTAGGAGGAACGCTTCCATGCAGACCGCGCATTTTTCGGCCCTTGAGGCCAAGCATGCCGTGCTCGATCGAAAGATCTGTGCCGAGTCGCAGCGCCCATTGCCGGACTTCGTGACCCTCGCGGCGCTCAAGAAGCAGAAACTGCGCCTGAAAGAGGAAATGTCCGAACTCTAGGTGCCTGGTGCCTCGCGCGGGGTTGCCCGCGTGAGGCGTCCGCGCCTTGCATCGATGCCAGAGCTGATCCGGTCGCCCGAATCGTCGCGACCGGCATCAATCTTCGCGAGAGACCTTTTCGTGCCGCTCGTGGCGCTCCTGTGCCTCGACCGTCATCGTCGCGATCGGGCGGGCTTCTAGGCGTGCGAGCGAGATCGGCTCGCCGGTCACTTCGCAATAGCCATATTCGCCTTCCTCGATTCGCCGCAACGCCGCGTCGATCTTGGAGATCAGCTTGCGCTGACGATCGCGGGTCCGCAGCTCGATCGACCAGTCGGTCTCGCTCGACGCGCGATCGGTGAGATCGGCCTCACGCAGCGAATCGACCTGCAGCTGAGACAGAGTGCCCGCTGCCTCGCGCAGGATCGCTTCCTTCCACGCCTGCAGCTTGTCGCGGAAATATGCCTGCTGGCGCGGATTCATGAAGGGCTCCTCGGCACTTGGCCGATAGCCATCTCCACCCTCGCCCGCGGGCGGCTGAAACTTTTCGGATTCGTCCAATCGATTCAAGACCGTCGCCATCCCACTCTCCCGCCGGCGATACGATGCCTTCTGAGCACCTTCACCGCCGTCCCATCCGGAGCGGGCCTATAACCATGCCGCTCGACCATCACAAGCAAGGCCTTGTCGAAATTGAAGCCTGGCTTGCGGAGAGCGCCATAGCGGTCAGCACATTGCATTTTCGTGAATTGTCCAACGTTTTCCGTCATGCGGGCATTGCCTCGGTCACGCGGCCTTGATCGCCGATTCGATTTCCGGGATCGGATGGTTGGTCAGGTCCTTGTCGAGTTCTCCGGCAATCCGCGAACTCACCTCGCTGTGATAATGTTTGCGCAGTTCACCGAGCGTCCGCGGCGGTGCGACGATGATCAGCGATTCGAACTCATGCGCCAGCGCGCGGCGTTTGAGCAGTTCGGCGGCATCCGACGCGAAACGATCTTCCCCCAGCTGATGGAAATCCGTCTCGTCCATCGTGCTCCGCCCGCTGCCGGCGCTCGAATAGGACAGGCCCGGTGCGTCGCTCTTCTGGTCGCCGTCCTTGGGATTGGACTGTGCCTCGGCATGCTCGACCACCAGGTTCGGATAGGCCTCGTCGCCCTCGTTGCGCAGGAACAGCATCTTGCGCCCATCGGCGACGAGCACGGCGGCGTTGTGGGGGATCTGCATCGAGCGTCCTTTCGGCTGTAAGGCAAAGGATAACGCCCGGACGGCGCCACGGGTTGCGCGCGCGCCGAGCCGCCGCCATAGCCTGCCGCCATGCACGATATCCGCCTGATCCGCGAAAACCCTGCCGCCTTCGACGCAGCCCTGGCGCGCCGCGGGCTTGCGCCGGTAGCCGATTCCCTGGCCGTCCTGGACGAGCGCCGCCGCGCGCTGATCACCGAGGCGCAGGCCGGCCAGGCGCGCCGCAACGAAGCGTCGAAAGCGATCGGCGCGGCCAAGGCCTCGAAGGACGAGGCCACCGCCGCCACGCTGATGGCCGAGGTTGCGGCGCTCAAGGAGCGGCTGCCTGCGATCGAGGCGGAGGAGAAGGCGCTTGGCGAGGAATTGCACGGCAAGCTCGCCATCCTGCCCAATCTGCCGCTCGCCGACGTGCCCGAGGGGGCCGACGAGGACGACAATGCCCTGGTCGCCGAGCATGGCACGCCCGGGACATTCGCCTTCGCGCCGAAGGAGCATGATGCGATCGGCCCGGCGCTCGGCCTGGATTTCGAAACCGGAGTCGAACTGGCCGGTGCGCGCTTCACCTTGGTGCGCGGCGCCGCGGCGCGACTTCACCGCGCGCTCGGCCAGTTCATGCTCGACCAGCTCTGCGGCGATCACGGATATGAGCAGGTCGTGCCGCCCCTGCTAGTCAAGGACGAGATCGTGTTCGGCACCGGGCAGCTGCCCAAGGCGGCCGAGGACATGTTCCGCACTACGGACGGCCGCTGGCTGATCCCGACCGCCGAGGTCTCGCTGACCAATATCGTGCGCGAGAAGATCCTGACCGAAGGCGAATTGCCGCTGCGCTTCGCCGCGCTCACCGCCTGTTTCCGCTCCGAAGCGGGCGCGGCGGGCCGCGACACGCGCGGCTTCATCCGCCAGCATCAGTTCGAGAAGGTCGAGATGGTCTCGATCGTCACGCCCGATGCGTCCGAAGCGGAGCATGAGCGGATGACCGCCTGCGCCGAGGGCATCCTGACTGGGCTCGGCCTTCCCTTTCGCCGGATGAAGCTGTGCACCGGCGATATGGGCTTCACCGCCGCGCGCACCTACGACCTCGAAGTGTGGCTGCCCGGCCAGGGGCGTTACCGCGAGATATCGAGCTGCTCGACCTGCACCGATTTCCAGGCGCGGCGCATGAATGCGCGCTATCGGCCGGAGGGTGAGAAGGCGACGCGCTTCGTCCATACGCTCAACGGGTCGGGCCTCGCGGTCGGCCGCACGCTGGTCGCCGTGCTGGAGAATTACCAGCAGGAGGACGGATCGGTCGCCATCCCCGAAGCGCTGCAACCCTATCTGCGCGGCCTCAACCGGCTGGAGCCCGCCTGATGCGCATCCTCCTCACCAATGACGATGGCTATCACGCCCCCGGTCTCAAGGTGCTGGAGGAGATCGCATCGGCCTTTTCCGACGACATCTGGATCGTCGCCCCGGCCGAAGAACAGTCCGGCGCCGGCCACTCGCTGACCCTGACCCGGCCGATCCGTGTACGGCGCTTCTCCGACCGGCGCTTTGCCGTGGCGGGCACCCCGACCGACGCCGTGATGATGGCGCTGGCGCGGATCATGAAGGACTCGCCGCCGGACCTGATCCTGTCCGGCGTCAATCGCGGCGCGAACCTTGCCGAGGACGTGACCTATTCGGGCACCGTCTCGGCGGCGATGGAGGGCGCGCTGGCCGGCGTGCGCTCGATCGCGCTCAGCCAGGTCTATTCGCGCGAGGGTATGGGCGACACCGTGCCGTTCGAGGCCGCCGCTGCCTGGGGCGAGCGCGTGCTGCGTCCGCTGGTCGACGCACCGTTGGCGCCGCGCACGCTGGTCAATGTGAATTTCCCCGCCGGGCCGGCCGATGCGGTCAAGGGCATCCGCGTCGCCAATCAGGGCCTGCGCGATTATGGACGGCTGCAGATCGTCACCAACCGCGATCCGCGGGGGTATGAATATCACTGGTTCGCCCTGGGGCCGACGGTCGAGACTCCGGCGCATTCCACCGATCTGGAAGCGATCGCCGACGGCTATGTCGCGGTAACCCCGCTGCATCTCGACCTGACGCATGCGGAATCCCTGGCGATGCTCAACACCGCCTATCGCTGAGGTGCGCATGGCAGGGCCTTACGAAAGCGTCGCGCGCCACATCATGCCCGTGCTTCTGCTCGCCCTGCTTACCGGCTGTATCCCGCCGGGTCAGCCGCCTGAGTCCTCCCCTCCGCCACCGCCGCCCGTCCGATATGAGCGCGAAACCATCGATCGACCGGTTCCGCGCGCGCGCCCCAGGGTCGAACGCCCGGTCGAGCCTGAGCGCGCGAGCATCGATCGCACGGTGCGCACTCCCATCACGGCGCCCCCCGCCTGGCAGGCGCGTCCGGTCTCCGCCACGGCACAGACGGTCGCGGCAAGCAATTATGTCGTCCAGCCCGGCGACACGCTACGCGGCGTCGCTGATCGGACCGGTGCCGGATCGGAAGCGATCGCCCGCGCCAACGGCCTCACCCCGCCGTTCGTGATCCGGGCAGGCCAGCGGCTCGCCATCCCGGCCGGCCGCTATCATCTGGTCCGCGCGGGCGAGACCGGCATCGCGATTGCGCGGGCCTATGGCGTCGACTGGTCGCAGATCATCGCGGCGAACGATCTGAGCGAGCCCTATACGCTGCGAGTCGGCATGCGCGTGCTGATCCCCGGCGGCCCGCGGACCCTGGCGGAGCGGGCCGCGGCCTTCACCCTCGACGTCGACGACATCGTCACCGGCGGCGAACCGGCGCTCGCCTCCAACCAGCGTCCGGCCAGGCCGAGCAGTTCGCCCGCGCGCGTCCTCCCCTCCTCGGCCGCGCTGGCTGAACCGGTGCGGCTGCGCGGTGCCTTCGCCTGGCCGATGCGGGGCGATATCGTCGCGCGCTTCGGCCCGGGCGCGAGCGGTGAGCGGTACAATGGCATCGAGATCGCCGCGCCGATCGGTACGCCAGTCCTGGCCGCGGCGGACGGCGTCGTGGCCTATGCCGGCAACGAAGTGGCCAATCTCGGCGGGCTCGTGATCCTGAAGCATGGCGATGGCTGGACGACCGTCTATGGCCATGCCAGCCGGCTGCTCGTCCAGCGCGGCCAGTCCATAAAGAAAGGGCAGACCATCGCCTCATCGGGCGATACGGGCTCGGTCGACCGGCCAGAGCTGCACTTCGAGATGCGCAAGGGCCGGACCCCGGTCGATCCGCTGGGGCAATTGCCGTCCTGCTAGCGACACGCGCGGAGCGATGCTAAGCGCCGCCGCATCATGACTGACTTCACCTCCGATCTGCTCCGCCTGCTGTCGACGCGCGGCTATATTCACCAGCTCACCGACGCCGCCGGCCTCGATGCGCTCGCGAACAGGCAGGTCGTGCCCGGCTATATCGGGTTCGATCCGACGGCGCCGTCGCTGCATGTCGGCAGCCTCGTCCAGATCATGCTGTTGCGACGTCTCCAGCAGACCGGCCACAAGCCGATCGTGCTGATGGGCGGCGGCACCGGCAAGATCGGCGATCCGAGCTTCAAGGATGAGGCCCGCAAGCTGCTGAGCGAGGATGGCATCGCCGGCAACGTCGCGTCCATTCGCCGGATTTTCGAGCGATTCCTGACCTTTGGCGACGGACCCTCCGACGCGATCATGCTTGACAATGCCGAGTGGCTGGACGCGCTGGAATATATTCCGTTCCTGCGCGACATCGGCCAGCATTTCTCGGTCAATCGCATGCTGAGCTTCGATTCCGTGAAGCTGCGGCTGGATCGCGAGCAGTCGCTGAGCTTTCTCGAGTTCAACTACATGATCCTCCAGGCCTATGATTTCCTGGAACTGTCGCGCCGCGCTGGCTGCCGGCTGCAGATGGGCGGATCGGATCAATGGGGCAATATCGTCAACGGCATCGAGCTGTCGCGCCGCGTCGATTCGACTGAAGTGTACGGCATCACCACCCCGCTCATCACCACTGCCGATGGCGGCAAGATGGGCAAGACCATGTCCGGCGCGGTCTGGCTGCACGAGGACCAGCTGCCGCATTATGATTACTGGCAGTTCTGGCGGAACACCGACGATCGGGATGTCGGCCGTTTCCTCAGGCTGTTCACGGATCTTCCGCTCGACGAGATCGCCCGGTTGGAATCGCTCGAGGGCGCGGAGATCAACGAGGCGAAGAAGATCCTCGCCGATGCGGCGACCGCGATGTGCCGCGGCCCCGCCGCCGCCGCCGAAGCAGCCGAAACCGCGCGCCGTACCTTCGAAGAGGGCGCGGCCGGGGATTCTCTCCCGACCTATACGGTTATCGGCGGCGAGATCGGCATCGTCGACGCCTTGGTCGCGCTCGGTCTCTGCGCCTCGAAGGGCGAGGCCCGGCGGCTGATCAAGGGCGGCGGCGCGCGTGTCGGGCCCGACAAGGTCGTCGACGAGACGCTGACGATCAAGGTCGGTGCCGAACCGGTGCGGATCGCCGCGGGCAAGAAGCATCACGGCCTTCTGGTCCTCGACCAGGGTTAATCGTGGGGTCCTGGATCAAGCCCTTGATCCGGAAATGCTTCGTGCCGGCGCAAGCCAGCGTTAAACAATTTCGTTGCGACCCGATTCACTCTTTTATTCTAGCCTCGCGGCTTCGAGGGAGGGGGCGATGGCGGCATCCGGCAATGCGAGAGCAGTGGACGATTTCGAGGCGCCGCGCGACGAGGTGCATTTCCGGGCTCGTGCGTTCGGTCCCGATGCCCGCCCGCTGAACCTGCTGGTCGTCAGCATCTCGGCGCTCGGCCTGATGGCGCGGTGCGACATGCCCTACAAGGTCGGCGACCGGCTGACGATCACGCTGCCAGTGGTAGGCGTGGTCTCGGCGGAGATACGCTGGTTCCTTGGCGGACGGATCGGCTGCGAGCTCGATACGGCGATCGAACTGGCCGACTATTATGATATGCTCGCGGTCGTGCTGCGCGGCCGGTGATATCTCAACCCGAGCGCAGCAGCGCCACGCCGGCGTCGCGCTCGAACAGATACAGCGCCGTCCGCGCCGCCTGCCCACGTGGCCCCTCCAGCCCGCCGTCGCGATCGATCAGCAGCCGTGCATCGGCGGCCGCGGCCGGCAGCAGCGCCTCGAGCGTTTCCGCCGTCGCGAGTTTGAACCCAGCCTCGCCCGACTGCTTCGTGCCGAGCAATTCGCCCGCGCCGCGCAGGCGCAGATCCTCCTCGGCGATACGGAACCCGTCATTGGTCTCGCGCATCAGCGCGAGCCGCGCCCTTGAGGTTTCGCCGAGCTGGTTGCCACGGATCAGCAGGCAGATCGACCGCCCGCTCCCCCGGCCGACCCGCCCGCGCAACTGGTGAAGCTGGGCGAGGCCGAACCGGTCGGCATGCTCGATCACGATCAGGGTCGCATTGGGCACGTCGACGCCGACTTCGATCACCGTCGTCGCGACCAGCACGCCGGTCCGCGCGCCGGCGAAATCCGCCATCACTGCGTCCTTTTCCGGCCCCTTCATCCGCCCATGCACCAGCCCGACCCGATCGCCGAACCTTGCGCGCAGCGTCTCCGCCCGATCCTCGGCGGCGGCGAGATCGCTCTTCTCGCTTTCTTCGACCAGCGGGCAGACCCAATAGGCCTGACCGCCATCGGACAGATGCCGCGCCAGCGCATCGACCACCTCGGGCAGGCGCTCCTCCGAAATCACCCGCGTCTCGATCGGCTGGCGGCCCGGCGGCATCTCGTCGAGCTGGCTGACGTCCATCTCGCCATAATTGGCGAGCGTCAGGGTGCGCGGAATTGGCGTTGCCGTCATCGCCAGCAGGTGCGGCGGCCGCTCGGCCTTGGCCTGCAGCATCATACGCTGCGCCACGCCGAAGCGGTGCTGTTCATCCACCACGACCAGGGCGAGATCCTTGTAGGTCACCGCTTCCTGGAAGATCGCATGCGTGCCGATCAGGATGTGGATCGCGCCCGAGGCGAGCCCCATCAGCGTCGCCTCGCGCACTCGGCCCTTGTCGCGCCCGGTCAGCACCGCGATCTCGACCGGCAGGCCGCCAAGCTGGCGCCGCAACGTCTCGTAATGCTGCCGCGCCAGGATTTCGGTCGGCGCCAGCAATGCGCCCTGCGCGCCGGCCTCGACCGCCATCAGCAGCGCCATCGCGGCGACGAGCGTCTTGCCCGATCCGACGTCGCCCTGGAGCAGCCGCAACATCGGCTGGGACTGTTGCAGGTCGCCCTCGATCTCGCGCACCGTCCGCGCCTGCGCGCCGGTCAGGGTATAAGGCAGCTCCAGCGCGTCGCGCAGCCGCCCGTCGCCGGCAAGTGCCCTGCCCCGCCGCGCCTTGGACGATTGCCGCACCAGCATCAGCGCGAGCTGATTGGCGAACAGCTCGTCATAGGACAGCCGCTCCTTCGCCTTCGCATCGGACGGGTCGGCATGTACGCGTGCCAGTGCCTCGCGCCACGACGGCCAGCCATGTTTCGCCAGCAGGCCCGGCTCGATCCATTCGGGCAGGTCGGGTGCGCGTTCCACCGCCTGCGCGGTCAGCTGCCCCATGCGCCGCGAGGTGATTCCTTCCGACAGCGGATAGATCGCCTCGCGCTCGCCCACCTCCGGCGCTTCGTCGAGCGGCAGCACATAGTCCGGATGGACCATCTGCAATTCCTGCCCGTACATCTCGAGCCGGCCGGAGACGCGCCGCGGCTCGCCGGTCGGCAGCAGCTTCTTCGACCAGCCCGGATGCCCGCCGAAATAGATCAGGCTGACATAGTTCCCCTTGGCGTCCACCGCGCGCACCCGCGCTGGCCCGCGGCCATTGCCCGACCGATGCTCGACCGCGGTCAGGGTGATCGCGATCGTCCGCCCGGCATCCGCCATGTCGAGCTCGTCGCGCGGCACCCGGTCGATCCAGCCGGTCGGCAGATGGAACGCCATGTCGATCACGCGGTGCAGGCCAAGCTTGTCCAGCGGCTTGGCCAGCGCGGGGCCGACGCCTTTCAACGCCGTGATCTCGGCGAACAATGGATTGAGGATATCGGGCCGCATGACTATCTGACCCTTACCTAGTCCCAGCCGACGGTTGCTCCAAGCGCCGCCGGCCAATCGCCGTTGGAAATATATGGATCGAGAGACCCGCCTGAAACGCCTGCACTTCCGTGCCTGGCACCGTGGCACCCGGGAAGCCGATTTGCTGATCGGCGGCTTCTGCGACGCCGCTGCTTCAGGCTGGAGCGACGCCGAGATCGATCTGTTCGAGGAACTGCTCGAGGAACAGGATGTCGACATCATGGCCTGGGCGATCGGCACCGATATCTGCCCGGCGCGTTACGAAGGCCCGATCATGGAAGCGATGCGCGTGCTCAGCTACGTACCGATCCAGAAATGACCTGAATTCTCCGTCACCCCGGACTTGTTCCGGGGTCCATCGATCCGCAAACGCAACCGCCGTGGTGCACGAGGAGGCATGGATGCCGGAACAAGTCCGGCATGACGAAAATTGTCGAAGCCCCAAAGCCCCTCCCTTCCAGGGAGGGGGGAGATAGAATGCCCGACCTGAAGACGATCCTCTCGGCCAAGACGCCCCTCACCCTCGCCGGCGTGCCGACGGGGTTCGAGCCGTGGCTGCTCGCCGACCTTGCCCGTGCCGCGAAGAGCCGCGCGGTGTTCATCGCGCCGGACGAAGCGGCGATGCGCGCCATCGCCGCCACGGCGGCCATGTTCGCGCCCGAGCTTGAAGTCCTGGCCTTTCCCGCCTGGGACTGCCTTCCCTATGACCGCGCCTCGCCGACGCTGCACGTCATGGCCGAGCGCATGGCGACGCTCCACCGCCTGCAGCAACCCACCAGGGGCCCGCAGCTCCTCGTCACCACCGCCAACGCCGCCGCCCAGCGCACCCTCACCCCGTTCCGTATCCGCCAGCTCGTCGCCACGCTGGCGCCCAAGGAACGGATCGGCCGCGACCGCCTGGCCGAACAGCTCCAGGCGAACGGCTATGTCCGGGTCGAGACCGTCGCCGATTCCGGCGAGTTCGCCGTGCGCGGCGGCCTGGTTGACCTTTTCCCCTCGGGCGCCGAACAGGCGCTCCGCCTCGATTTCTTCGGCGACGAGATCGAGAGCGTCCGCACCTTCGATCCCGCCGACCAGCGCACCACCGGCCGGATCGACGGCTTCACCCTGCTCCCGGCCTCAGAGACGCTGATCGACGAGGAGAGCATCAAGCGCTTCCGCAGCCGTTACCGCGAGCGTTTCGGCGCCACTGCGACAGGCGATCCGCTCTATCAGGCGATCAGCGACGGCCGCCGCCTTGCCGGCATGGAGCATTGGCTGCCGCTGTTCGAGGAGAAGCTGGCGACCCTGTTCGACCATCTCGGCGGCGATGCCGTGGTGGTGCGCGACGCCGGCGTGCTCGGCGCGGCGGAGCAGCGTTTCGAGGCGATCACCGATTATCACGCGAACCGCGTCAAGGCGCAGTCGAGCGATCCCGGCAGCTACCGGCCGCTCCCGCCCGATGCGCTGTATCTGACCGCGAAGGACTTTGCCGAGCGGCTGGAAGAAACACCTGCCCATCTCACCACGCAATTCCACGAGCCGGAAAGTGCGACCGTCCTCGACTTCAACGTCGATGGCCCGCGCGATTTCGGCGCGGAACGGTCGAGCGGCGCGAATGTCTATGAGGCGGTCGCGGAACATGTCGCCAAGCTGCGCCGGCAGGGTCGCAAGCCGATCCTCGCCAGCTATTCGGGCGGCGCGCGCGAGCGCCTGTCGACCCTGCTCACCGACCACGGCCTTAAGGGCGCGGGGAAGGCCGACACCTGGCAGGAAGCGCTCGGCGTCGCGGACAAGGGTGTCGCCCTCATCGTCCTCCCGCTCGATCACGGCTTCACCACGCCCGACGTCGCGCTGCTCACCGAGCAGGACATGCTCGGCGACCGGCTCGTCCGCCGCCAGAAGCGCAAGAAATCCGCCGATGCGTTTCTCGCCGAGCTGGCGATGCTCACCCCGGGCGACCTGGTGGTCCATGTCGATCATGGCATCGGGCGCTATGAAGGCCTGACCTCGATCCCGGTCGGCCAGAGCCCGCATGATTGCGTCGCGCTGACCTATGCCGGCGGCGACAAATTGTTCGTGCCGGTCGAAAATCTCGAAGTCCTGTCGCGCTACGGATCGGACAGCGAGGGCGCGAGCCTCGACAGGCTGGGCGGCGAGGCGTGGCAGCGCCGCAAGAGCCGCATGAAGGAGCGGATCCGCGAGATCGCCGGCGAGCTGATCGCAACCGCCGCCGAACGCGCGCTACGCCCCGCCGATGTGATCGAGCCCGACCAGGGAGGCTATGCCAGCTTCGTCGATCGTTTCCCCTATGAGGAAACCGACGATCAGGACCGCGCGATCAACGACGTGCTCGGCGATCTCGCCGCGGGCACGCCGATGGACCGGCTCGTCGTCGGCGATGTCGGTTTTGGCAAGACCGAAGTCGCGCTCCGCGCCGCCTTCGCCGCGGCGATGTCCGGGCTTCAGGTCGCCATTGTCTGCCCGACCACCTTGCTCGCCCGCCAGCATTTCCAGAATTTCACGGCGCGCTTCGAGGGTTTCCCGCTGAAGGTCGGCCGCCTGTCGCGCCTCGTCGGCGCGAACGAAGCCAAGGCGACCCGCGAAGGCCTGGCCGATGGCACGGTCGACGTGATCGTCGGAACGCATGCGATCCTCGCCAAATCGGTCGAATTCAAGCGGCTCGGCCTCGTCATCGTGGACGAGGAGCAGCGTTTCGGCGTCACCCACAAGGAGCGGCTGAAGGCGCTGAAGACCGACGTCCATGTGCTCACGCTCACCGCGACGCCGATTCCGCGCACGTTGCAGATGGCGATGTCGGGTCTGCGCGAATTGTCGGTGATCCAGACCCCGCCGGTCGATCGCCTCGCGGTGCGCACCTATATCATGCCCTGGGATCCGGTCGTGCTGCGCGAGGCGCTGCTGCGCGAGCATTATCGCGGCGGACAGAGCTTTTTCGTCACGCCGCGCGTCGCCGACGTCCCCGATATCGAACAGTTCATGCGCGAGCAGGTGCCGGAGGTGCGGGCCGTCACCGCGCACGGCCAGATGTCCCCGACCGAGGTCGAGGAACGCATGTCGGCCTTTTACGACAAGAAGTTCGAGGTGCTGATCTCCACCACCATCGTCGAGAGCGGGCTGGATATCCCGAGCGCCAACACGATGATCATCCACCGCGCCGATCGCTTCGGCCTCGCCCAGCTTTATCAGCTGCGCGGCCGGGTCGGCCGGGCGAAGACGCGTGCTTATGCCTATCTCACCACCCCGCCCGACCGCATCGTCACCGAGACCGCGGAGAAGCGGCTGAAGGTGCTGAGCGATCTCGACAGCCTCGGGGCCGGTTTCCAGCTCGCCAGCCACGATCTCGACATTCGCGGCGCAGGCAATTTGCTTGGCGACGAGCAGTCGGGGCATATCAAGGAAGTCGGCTACGAACTCTACCAGTCGATGCTGGAAGAGGCGATCATGGACGCCAAAGCCGGCGGCATGGCGCAGCGCCCGCGCGACTTCTCGCCGCAGATCACGGTCGACGCGCCGATCCTCATCCCGGAGGAATATGTCCCCGACCTCGACCTGCGCATGGGCCTGTATCGCCGCCTCAACGATCTCGACGAATCCCAGGCGGTCGAGGCGTTCGCGGCGGAACTGATCGACCGGTTCGGCCCCCTGCCCGATCCGACCGAGAATCTGATTCGCCTCATGGAGATCAAGCTCAACGCCAAAAAGGCCTGTGTGGCGAAAATTGATGTCGGTCCGCGCGGGGCCCTGGTCAGCTTCCATGACGACAAGCCGCCCAATATCGACGGGCTGCTCGCCTGGATCGCGCGCCTCGACGGGGTCGCGAAGCTCCGGCCTGACTCCAAGCTGGTGATCAACCGTAGCTGGGGTGACCCCAAGGCACGGCTCAACGGCGCGCTGCAACTGTCGAAGGGACTGGCCAAGGCAGCCGGGTAACGCGTCGCGCCCGCGCCTGATTGGATGGCGCTAGGCAGCCACGCCGAGCGGCGGCACGATCAGCAGGTCCCCGCACGACCGGATCAGCGCGGTCCGTGCCGCCACGGTCGGCGCGAGCACCAGCGAGCTCTGCCCGAACACGAAACCGTAGAACAGCACGCCCCGCGTTCGCGCGGCCTCGGGCGACAGGCCCAGTTGCTCGAACAGTTCTGCGACATGCGCCAGCCTGGCCTCGTCGACGCGCAGCACCGCCGCCGCTGCCGCTTCGTCGCTCCGCGCCCATTCCCGCACGGCAAGTTCGATCGCCAGACCCTGAGTGTTCAGCCGCGCCGCGAACAGGTCGAGCAGGGATCGTAGCCGGTCCGCCGGGCCGTCGTCGACCAGCCGGGTCTGCTGCTCGATCGCCGCGATGCGGCCGGCCGTCCATTTCTCCAGCATCGCGTCGAGCAGCGCGCGCCGGTCCTTGAACCGGCGATAGAAACCACCTTTCGTCACCCCTAGGCGCTGCGCGATCACCTCGACCCTTACCTGATCGAGCCCATGCGCCATCTCTTCCAGCGCTGCGTCGACCCACGCCTGAGACCCGTCGTCCATTCACCATTCCTTTTCTGATACGGCACCGTATTGACTTATGCCGCGCGACTCGATACGGCACCGTATCACGCAGCGCGACAAAGTAAACGATCGCGCCGATGCCGCGGGTCGCATGACGGCATCTTTCCGAAATTGAAGCATGGAGAAGATCGTGGAGCTATTGCTCAGTCATGTTCGGGGGGAATCCTCGCCCCCGCTGGTCGAGGAAACGATCGGCGCCTGTTTCGACAGGATCGCCACCGCTCACGCCGCGCGCGAAGCCCTGGTAGTGCCGCATCAACAGGTCCGCTGGTCCTATGCCGAGCTGAAGCGGCGCGTCGATCGCCTTGCCGCCACGCTCGCGCGGCTTGGCCTTGAGCCCGGCGACCGGCTCGGCATTCTTGCGCCCAATTGCGCGGAATGGGTGGTGGTCCAGCTCGCGACCGCGAAGGTCGGAATCATCCTGGTCACGATCAACCCGGCCTATCGCACCCACGAACTCGAATATGCGCTGACCAAAGTCGAATGCCGCGCGCTGGTCCTGGTCCCGCGCTATCGCGGCACTGACTATGGCGCGCTGTTGCGCGAGATCGCGCCTGAACTCGCGACCGCTCATCCGGGCGAGCTCCGTTCGGCGCGCTTGCCGGCGCTGCGCCACGTGATCGCCCTGGGAGATGACCTGATCCCCGGCATGCTGGCTTATGAGGATCTGATCGATTTCCCACCGAATGAGGGCGTCGCCTGCCCAGATGCGATCCTGCCGTCCCTGTCGCCCGACGACCCGATCAACATTCAGTTCACCTCGGGCACCACCGGCAACCCGAAGGGCGCGACGCTCACGCATCGCAACATCCTGAACAACGGCATGTTGATCGGCCATGCGATGCGCCTGTCCGCCGAGGATCGGCTGTGCATTCCCGTGCCGCTCCATCACTGTTTCGGCATGGTGATCGGCAATCTTGCCGGCCTGACGCACGGCGCCACCCTGGTCTTTCCCGGTCAGGCCTTCGACGCCGAAGCGACGCTCGCCACGGTGCATCGGGAACGGTGCACCGTGCTGCACGGCGTCCCGACGATGTTCGTCGCGATGATCGAGGCGCCCGGCTTCGCCCGGCATGACCTGTCGAGCCTGCGCACCGGCGTCATGGCCGGCGCACCCTGCCCGATCGAGCTGATGCGCAAGGTCATCGATCGCATGCACATGGCCCAGATCACCATCGCCTATGGCATGACCGAAACCGCGCCGATCAGTTTCCAGAGCGCGGTCGATGACCCGCTGGAACGCCGCGTGTCCACGGTCGGCCGCGTGCATCCTCATGTCGAGGTCAGGATCGTCGATGCCGCGGGCGCGACCGTTCCGCGCGGCGTGAAGGGCGAACTGCTCACGCGCGGCTATTCCGTGATGCGCGGTTATTGGGGCGATCCGGCGCGCACCGCCGAGGCGATCGATGCGGACGGCTGGATGCACAGCGGCGATCTCGCGACGATCGATGCGGAGGGGTATTGCAACATCGTAGGACGCGCCAAGGACATGGTGATCCGGGGCGGTGAAAACATCTATCCCCGTGAGATCGAGGAATATCTCCACCGCCACCCCGCGATCCAGGACGTGCATGTCGTCGGCGTTCCGGACGAGCGTTACGGAGAGGAGCTCTGCGCCTTCGTCATGCTGCGCGCGGGCCATGAGGCGTCGGAGGCGCAGCTCCGGGATTTCTGCCGGGGGAAGATCGCCCATTTCAAGATTCCGAAACATGTCCGCTTCGTCGACGCGTTTCCGATGACGGTCTCGGGCAAGGTGCGGAAGACCGAACTACGTGCCCGCATCGCGGAGGAACTCGGCGCGCACGCGCTGGCAACGGCTTGAATCGGATGTCTTTTATGGAAAGAATGTTGACCTATCGCGGTGCCGTCTACCCGTGGCATTGCGACCATGTCGGGCACATGAACAACATGTGGTACGCAGGCAAGTTCGACGAGGCGAGCTGGAACCTGCTCGGCCAGCTCGGCATCACGCCCTCCTATCTGCGCGAGAGCCATTGCGGCATGGCGGCGCTGGAACAGGCCACGACGTTCAAGCGTGAACTGCTTGCCGGCGACATCGTCGAGATCCGCAGCGAGGTGATCGAGCTTCGCGAAAAGATCATCCGGTTCGCCCACACCATGTACAATGCGGAGACCGGAGAAGTCTGCGCGACCTGCGCCATCACCGGCATCCATATGGATCGACGGATACGGCGTTCCTGCCCGTTTCCCGAGACGTTGCGCGCCCGCTTCGATGCGATCGCCCCCGTCGCCGTGGCGGCATGACGCGTCACCTCGGGGCGATCGATTCAACATTCCGGGTGACTGGCGCAACAGGGAGTGGACGAGTCGTTGCCGGCTCGTCCCGCTCTTTCTCAGTGATGGCGTGATTCCCTGTTACCGGGCGAGAATTCCCTGTTCCGTGATAACAGGGAATTTCCAGTTAAAGACAATTATTTCAAATATTTGCTGATACGAAATTGGCCCGAAATGCGCGCGAAAAATTCAATTCCCTGTTAAATTCCCTGTTAATCGGCCGGAACAGCGAATTCCCGCCAACCGATCGCTCGCCGAATGCCGCCGCGCGTCAGAAACGGATCGTCACCGAGGATGCGCTACGCGCCGCCTCGCCGTGAAATACCGCTTCGATATTGTTGCCGTCCGGATCGAGGAAGAAAGGCAGCGTAATAGCCGGGATGATAAGGACGCTCACCCGGGGCACCATTGTCTTGTCCGACCCGTTCCGTCGGCAAACCAGCCCAGCGCCGTCCCTTTAGCTGCTGTGATCGGCGACGATCTTCCAGCCGGCGCCGCGCTTCTTCTCGAACAGCAGCGAGGTCGGGCCGGTTTGGTCCGCCGCGCCATCGATCTTCAACCGGTAGCGTGCGACGAGCAAGGCGTGGGATGGATCGATCAGGCGAAAATCGATCTCGTCGAAGGTCAACGCCCCGCGCTTCGCCGCGCGGTCGCCCGAGAAGCGCGGGGCATAGCGCGCGGCGATCGCGGCCTTGCCCCGGATCACACCGTCACCGACCACGAAGGTCGCGTCGTCCGCATAGACGGCCATGAAGCGGCCGAGATCGCCGGCCGTCCATCCCGCCGCGCTGTCGGCCATCGCCGCCATGATCGCCGCATGCGCGTCCTCCCGCGGTGCGGCTGTAGCGGGCGCCACCAGCGCGGCAACGGCAAAGGCGGCGATCATCCTCATGCCGGATTCTCCATCAGCGCCACCAGCGCCTCGGTCGAGATTGCTTCGGAGTGCAGGAAGCCCTGATAGATCTGGCACCCTTCCCTGGCGAGCAGATCGAGCTGCTCCTGCGTCTCCACCCCTTCGACGATGACGACCAGGCCCAGCGCCCGCGCCATGTCGATCACGCCGCGCACCACCACCCGGTCGCGCGGCGCGCCGGTGATGTCCTGCGCCAGCTGCTTGTCGATCTTGAGATAATCGAGCGGCAGCGACTTGAGATAGACGAGGCTTGAATAACCGGTCCCGAAATCGTCGATGGCGACGCGTACGCCCGCGCCGCGCAGGACAGCCAGCGCCGTCGCGGCCGCGCCCAGATCCTCGATCAGGCCGCTCTCGACGATCTCCACCGTCAGGCGCACTGTCGGAAAGCCGCTGGCGTGGACGCGATCGAGGAACAGATCGGCAAAGCCCGGCCGCGCGATATCGGCCGCCGTCAAATTGAGTGACAGGCGCAGGCTATCCAGCGGCGCGGGCCATGCTGCGGCCCGCTCCAGCGTGATCCGCTGGATATGGTCGGACAGGCCGACTTCGAGATCGGCGCGCGCCGCCGCCGCGAACAATATCTTCGCGCCGATCGTCCCCAATGTCTTGTGGTCCCAGCGCGCCAGCGCTTCCACGCCGACGATCGCCCCGGTCGCGACCGATACCTGGGGCTGGAACAGGATGTCGATCTCGCCCCGGCTCATCGCATGGCGCAGCTCGACCGCGAGCGCGTCGATCGATTCCTCGGCGCCGCCTGCCTCCGCGATCCGCACCGTGGCGCTGTCCGACGCGCGCGCGTTGGCCAGCGCCTCGCTCGCCCGGCGGATCAGGCTCACGGCGGTGTCGTCCGGCTCGCGCCCGGCAATGCCGATCCGGCAGCCAAGCACCGCGATGGTGTCGCCGGTCAGGAATGGTCGCGCCAGTTCGCTCGCGATCCTTTGCGCGGCAAGGTCGATACGGGCGCCGTCATCTTCGATCGCGACGAGAAATTCCGGTCCGTCGAGCCGGGCGATCAAGGCACCCGCAGCGACATCCTCGACCCGCCTGAACGCAGCGCGGAGCAGCGCGTCGCCCGCGGCCCGGCCATAAGCGGCATTGACCATCTCGAAACGGTTGATCGCGACCAGCATCGCGGTCAGCGGCCGCGCATCGGCATGCGCCAGCCGCCGTGCGATCCAGTCTCGCGCGCCCGCGGTGTCGCGGATGCCGGTCAGCGCGTCGGCGTCTCCCAGCGGTTCGGCCGGCGCAGTCGCGCGCCGGTTCCCGGCCAGGCGTTCGGCGTGGCGCGCGGCGTAGCGCAGCGCCTGGAGGAAGTCGTCATCGCTGAACGGGACGGTCAGGAAATGCGTCGCCCCCGCATCGTAGAAATCGCCGATCGCCGTGAGGTCGTCCTGCGGGACGAGCGCGAGCAGCGCTCCGCCACTGGCGGCGATCGCGCTGCCCAGCGTCGACGCGGCCGCGCGCGCTTCGCGCGGTGCATCACGGGCGTCGATCACCGCGACCGCCGCCCCGCTTGTCGCGAGCCGTTGCCCGGCACCGGCCGCCTCGCGCGCCGACACGACCCGCCAGCCGGCGCCCGCCGCAAGCCCGCCGAGTTCGTCATCCTGCCGGAACGACAGCATGAAGAGGGGCGCGGTGCCATGGCTGGTCTCGGGGTCGATCGGGGCCTCCCGTTGCGTTCGTCCCGCGCCTGTCGCGGGACCGATCCTTCATCCAGGCTTTGGCGGTGAAGAACAAGGCTTGCACGCTCCCGGACCGGAGCGGAGACCGTGCCAAAAATCCCGAACGGGGTTGTTAGCGCCTCCGCAAAGGCTTAGCTCCTGCACATGGCCAGCGCCCCCGCCCTGATCGACCGCCATGGCCGCACGATCAGCTATTTGCGGATCTCGGTGACGGATCGCTGCGACCTGCGCTGCCGCTATTGCATGGCCGAGCAGATGACCTTCCTGCCGCGCGCGGCGCTGCTCAGCCTGGAGGAGATCGCGCTGATCGCCGAGCGCTTCATCGCGCGCGGCATCACGAAGATCCGGCTGACCGGCGGCGAGCCGCTCGTTCGTCGCGATGTCGGCGATCTGGTGCGGCGCCTCGGACGTCATGTCGGCGCCGGGCTCGACGAGCTGACCATGACGACCAACGGCAACCACCTCGCCGATCATGCCGCCGACATGGCCGCCGCCGGCATCCGTCGCATCAATGTCAGCCTCGACAGCCGCGATTCCGAGACATTCCGCTATATCACCCGCCATGGCGACGTGGCGCGCGTGATCGGCGGCATCGTCGCCGCGCGCGACGCCGGCCTGTCGGTCAAGATCAACATGGTCGCGCTCAAGGGCCTGAACGAGGCCGAGATCGCCCCGATGCTCGAGTGGTGCGTGGCGCACGGGTTCGACCTGTCGCTGATCGAGACGATGCCGCTCGGCGCGATCGACGAGGACCGCACTGACCGCTTCCTGCCGCTGACCGCGGTGTTCGACGATCTCGCCGCGCGCTTCCCGCTCGTCCGCGACACCTATCGCAGCGGCGGCCCGGCACGATATTGGCAGGTCTCGGGCACCGACACGCGCCTCGGCTTGATCTCGCCGCTCACCGCCAATTTCTGCGACACCTGCAACCGGGTGCGCCTGACCACCGAAGGCGTGCTCTACACCTGTCTCGGTCATGATGATCAGGTCGATCTGAAGCAGGCGCTGCGCGATGGTGGCCTGGCCGGGCTCGACGCCGCGCTCGACCGGGCCATGGCGACCAAGCCCGCCCGCCATGATTTCGACATCGCCGCGGCGGCACCGGCGGTGTCGCGCCATATGAGCGTCACCGGCGGATGAGCCTGCCCCAATGAGCATTCGCCGGGCGCTCGTCGCCTCCCCGACGCCCCCCGCCCAGGCAGCGGCGGCGGAGCTTGCCGATGCCTATGACTGGGTGCCGGTCGAGGATGCGGAGATGATCGTCGCGCTCGGCGGCGACGGCTTCATGCTGCAGACGCTCCACGCCATGCTCGAACGGCGCAAGCCCGTGGTGCCGGTGTTCGGCATGAACCTCGGCACGGTCGGCTTCCTGATGAACGAATGGCGCCGCCACGGGCTGGACGAGCGCCTGTCGCGCACCAAGGAATTCAAGGTCATCCCGCTCAGCATGACGGCGGAGACGGCCAATGGCGAGGTCTTCAAGCTGCCCGCGATCAACGAGGTCTCGCTGCTGCGCGAAACCCGCCAGACCGCCAAGCTCGAGGTGACGGTGAACGAGCGGGTGGTGATCGACGAACTCGCCTGTGACGGCATCCTGGTCGCGACGCCCGCGGGATCGACCGCCTATAATCTCTCCGCTCACGGCCCGATCCTGCCGCTCGGCTCGGCCATGCTGGCGCTGACCCCGATCAGTCCGTTCCGTCCCCGACGCTGGCGCGGCGCAATCCTGCCGGACAAGGCGCGCATCTCGCTGCGCGTGCTCGAACCGGCCAAGCGCCCGGTCAGCGCGGTCGCCGATCAGCGCGAGATTCGCGAAGTCGCGAAGGTGGATATCGCGATCGACCGCGCCCGCGAGCTCACGCTTTTGTTCGATCCGGAACATGCTCTGGACGACCGCATCACGATGGAACAATTCATCGCCTGATGGGGTTGCATCGTCTGAATCGCAGGCTATACAGCGCGCCTCCGCACGGTATTCCCTGATAGCTCAGCGGTAGAGCTCTCGACTGTTAATCGAGCGGCCGTTGGTTCGAATCCAACTCAGGGAGCCACCGTTCCACGGCAGGAACGGATGAAGCGTAGCGCCACGTACCTGCGGTCAATGGGCGCCGAAATGCACCGTGCCCGTAAGCCCCCAGGTCCGCGGCTTGGCGTAGACGCCCGCGACCGTGCCGTCGAACAGCGTGTTGTCATAGCCGTAAACGCGGTAGCGCTCCTCGAAGATGTTGTTCACGAAGAACGCCGCCTCCCAGAGACCGCCCGGCGACACATAGCCGATCCGCGCATTGACGACGTCATAGGCCCCTTCCCGCTCGACCGGCGCGCAGAGCACGGTGAAGCAGAAGCTGCCGCTATGCTGGAAATCGCCCTGCACCGACGCCATGCCCCCTAGAAAGGCGAATTCGTACCGCGCGAGCGCATTGCCGGAAAAACCCGGTGCCTGGGGCAGATCATGCGTTTCGATCGTCGCGAGATCCGGCAGCGCGACGTTGCGGACCTCGCTGTGCAGCACCGAACCGCTTGCCTGAAGCGTGAGGCCGCGAAGCGGTCGCGTCGCGAATTCAACCTCGATGCCTTCCGATTTCGCGGGGAGGTTCACCACCGTCTGCACCGCGCCATATTGGGCAAAGGCCTGATAGTCGTGATATTCATAGTGGAAGGCGGCGATGTTCAGCGTCGTGCCGGGCGCGAGGGTCGCCTTCGCCCCAAGCTCATAGGCATCGAGCTTTTCGGGGCGATAGGGAATGCCGTTGAGCGTCGCGACTTCGGCGCCCGGAAAGGGCGTGCCGGTCGAAAAGGTGAAGCCCCCGCTCTTCGATCCCCGGTTGTAGCTCGCATAGAGCAGCAATCGATCGACCGGCTTGTAATCGATCTCCGCGCGCGCGGTGAGGCCGTTGAATGTCGGCGTCGCGTTGGCCGGCGTCGTGACGACCCCGGTCGCGGGTTGAGTGACGCCGAACGACCCGTAGGATACCTCGCGCGGGTTGAAGGTGATCGAGACGCCAGTGCTCGGCTCCGATCCGAAATAGCTGCCGCGGCGCGAATCATGCCAGTAGCGCAGACCGCCGATCAGCTTGACCTTGTCGGTGACCGCCCATTCGTCCTGCGCGAAGAAGGCGAAGGATTCCGCCCGCTGCGAAAAGGCGACCAGGGGATCATAGCCGTAGAACAGATCGGCATATTTGCCGGTATAATGGCCGTTGACGATCAGTCCGTATCCACCAACGGTGAGTTCATTGGCGCCGAGGTGCGCCTGCAGCCGCACTTCCTGCGAGCCCTGGTCGAGCTTCGACCCCTGGTAGAAGAACACGCCGTCGGCTGGCGACGAATCCCCGTCCTCGACATAGAATTTGGTGCCGTGCTGGTAATCGGTGATCGAGATGAGATCGAGGCCATCGGCGAGACTCGCTTCGACCCGCAGCGTCGCGCCGAACACCTTGCGATCGACATAGCTCGGATCGGTTGCCGCGGTCTTGTACGGATCGCCGCCACGCGTCGGGTTGATCGCATCGTTGCGATAGCCGGCGCCCGTCTCTCCCGGGCCCGATCCCCAATAGCCGCAGCTCTCGTTCGCGCCGAGTACCTCGCCCTGGAACTGCGCATTGGGGCAGCTTGCGACCAGCGAATACAGGCCCGCCTGGCGCTCGCGCGGCGCGCGCATGTACCGAAGTGTCAGGCGTGTCGAAATGCTCTCCGTCGGCTGCCATGCGACGATGCCGCGCAGCGCCCAGTGATTGTTGGCGCCACGCGCCGGCATGCCGGGATTGATATTCTCGATATAGCCCTTGTCGCGATCGCGGATGCCGGCGAGACGGATCTGCAGCGTATCGGTGATCGGCCCGGAGACCGCGCCCTCGGTGACGATCTGGCCGTAGCTGCCGACGGTGACCGTGGCATAGCCGCTAAAGCTGCTCGTCGGCTGGTTCGAGATGAACTGCACCGCGCCGCCGGTGGCGTTGCGCCCGAACAACGTGCCCTGCGGCCCCCGCAGCACCTCGACCCGGGCAAGGTCGAAGGTCGGGAAGCTCGCCAGGTTGATCGAGCTCGAATAGCTGTCGTCCTGGTAGACCGCGACCGGCGGCTCCTGCTGGTCGCCATAATCGTTCTGCGACACGCCGCGAATGTTGAACACTACCTGCGCCGACGAATAGGCGTTCATCTTGAGCGTAGGGACCGCACGGGTCAGGTCAGTCGCATTGTTGATGTTGAACTTCTGCAGCGTATCGCCCGACAGTGCGGTGATCGCGATACCGACGTCCTGCAGTTTCTGTTCGCGGCGCTGGGCGGTGACGACGATGTCGGCGGGATTTTCGGAAGCCGGGCTGGCCGGCGTGGTCTGCGCCACCGCGCCGTTCGGAACCATCGCCAGAAGCCCGACAATCGATGCGCTCGCCAGCCATGGGCCGCGCAGATCGGTCATTTTCATTGCCATTTCCATGCCCCTTTAGTCGTCGGATTACCCCACTCCGCTTTTGATCGAAGCCTGCCGCTTCACCGCGCAGCTCTGGTCGACGACGCACCTCATCCGGACATCGCGGATGCCGAGGGCGCCGGCCTCTTGACGAGAAGTGCCGTGGCGACCGCCACGAGCATCAATGCGAGGAACACGAGGAATATCGCCCCGTTGTAATAAATCATCGCCGCCAGCGCGACGACCGACATCGCCAGCGCGAACCCCGGCGCGAGGGGATAGAGCGGCGCGCGATAGGGTCGATCGAGCGCTGGCTCGGTCTTCCGCAGGCGGAACAGGCTCGCCATGCTCATCATGTACATCACCAGCGCACCGAACACCGACATGGTCACGATGCTCGCGGTCAGCGACTGGCCGGCAATGCCGATCAGGCTGTCGCTGTAGATCGCCGCGACGCCGACCATGCCGCCCGCGACTGTCGCGATATGCGGCGTGCGGAAGCGCGGATGCAGCCGCGCGAAAATCAAGGGCAGATAGCCCGCGCGCGACAGCGCGAAGATCTGCCGGGCATAGCCCATGATGATCCCGTGGAACGAGGCGATCAGGCCGAACAGGCCGAGCCAGACCAGCATGTGCAGCCAGCCGCTCGACGAGCCGACCACCGTCTTCATCGCCTGGGGCAGCGGATCGTTGAGGTTCGACAGCGCCTTCCAGTTGCCCGACCCGCCCGCGAAGATCATCACCCCGAACGCCAGGGCGGTGAGCGTCAAGATGCCCGCGATATAGGCGATCGGGATGGTGCGCCGCGGCTCGCGCGCTTCCTCGGCGGCCATCGCCACGCCCTCGATCGCCAGGAAGAACCAGATCGCGAACGGGATCGCGGCAAAGATGCCGCCGATCGAGCCGATCGTGAAATGGGCGGCACCGCTCCAGCCGTCGGCGGCGAAGCTGGTCCAGCTGAATGCCGGCGCCACGACCCCCATGAACACCAGCAGCTCGCCGACCGCCAGGAGCGTCACGAACAGCTCGAAGGTGGCGGCGATTCGTACCCCGACGATATTGAGCAGGACAAAGACCACATAGGCGCCGAGTGCGGCATGCTTCGGGTCGAGCCCGGGAAACTGCACGTTGAGATAGGCGCCGATCGCCAGCGCGATCGCCGGCGGCGCGAACAGGAATTCGATCAGCGTGGCGAAGCCCGCGACGGCACCGCCGACCGGCCCAAAAGCGCGGTGACTATAGGCGAATGGCCCGCCCGCATGCGGAATCGCGGTGGTCAGTTCGGTAAAGCTGAAGATGAAGGCGACATACATCGTCGCGACGACGATCGTCGTGACCAGGAAACCGAGCGTCCCGGCCGTCGCCCAGCCATAGCTCCAGCCGAAATATTCGCCCGAGATGACAAGCCCGACGGCGATGCCCCAGAGATGGAAGGCATTGAGATTCTTGGCGAGCGTGACGTCCTGACGGTCGTGCATCGATGTCCCCCGGGCGCCCGGGAGCGGCCATTTGCCTGGCACCACCGGGGACACCCCATCGGCCGAGTATCATCGCGTCCGCCGCTGCTGGAAAGGCCTGTTGTGCGGCGCAGCGAAGTAAAAGCGCTTCTTATGCGGGGTATAACGAAAGCCGACTTCACAGCATCAAGGGCAAGCGCCAAGCATCGGCTTTTCGCTCGCATCGGGATCAGTGCATGGCTGGCGCCAAACCCAATATCCTGATCCTGATGGTCGACCAGATGGCGCCGGGCGCCCTGCCCGCCTATGGCAACATGGCCGTCAAAAGCCCGAACATCGACCGGCTGGCCAAGACCAGCGTGGTGTTCGATTCAGCCTATTGCAACAGCCCGCTCTGCGCGCCGTCGCGCTTTTCGTTCCTCGCGGGCCTGCTGCCGTCGCGTATCGGCGGCTATGACAATGCCTGCGAATTCCCGGCCGATCGCCCGACCGTCGCGCATCACCTGCGGCGTCGCGGGTATCGCACGATCCTTGCCGGCAAGATGCACTTTGTCGGCCCGGACCAGCTGCACGGGTTCGAGGAGCGGCTGACCACCGACATCTACCCGGCCGATTTCGCCTGGACGCCCGACTGGACCCGGTTCGACGAGCGGCCGAGCTGGTATCATTCGATGGATTCGGTGCTGAGCGCAGGTCCGTGCATCCGCACCAACCAGCTCGACTATGACGAGGAAGTGAGCTTCGTCACGCGCCGCAAGCTGTTCGAGATCGCGCGCGACAGCGACGACCGGCCCTTCTTCATGGTGATGTCGCTCACCCACCCGCATGATCCCTTCGCGATCCCGCAGCGTTACTGGGATCTGTACGACCATGCCGGGATCGGCCTTCCCCGCGTCAGCATCCCGATCGAGCGGCAGGACCCGCATTCGCTTCGGCTGCGGCACGTCTGCGGGCTCGACCTGGACGAGGTCACCGATGAGCAGGTCCGCGCCGCGCGGCATGCCTATTATGGCGCGATCAGCTTTGTCGACGAGCAGATCGGCGCTGCCCTCGAAACGCTCGCCCAGACGGGCATGGCCGACGACACGATCGTGCTGCTGATCGGCGATCATGGCGAAATGCTCGGTGAGCGTGGCCTCTGGTACAAGATGAACTTCTTCGAGGGAGGCGCGCGCATTCCAATGATCGTCAACGCGCCGGGCAGGTTCGACCCGAGGCGCGTGGCGGAGAGCGTGTCGCTGGTCGACCTGTTGCCGACGCTGATCGATCTCGCGGGCGGCGACGACGACGCCGGCACCCCGCGCGACGGCACCAGCCTGATGCAGCACCTGGCCGGCCAGCCTGGCCATGACCTGGTGCTGGGCGAATATCTCGGCGAGGGCGCGATCGCGCCGATCGTGATGATCCGCCGCGGACCGTTCAAGTTCATCCACTCGCCGGTCGATCCCGACCAGCTATTCGATCTTGCCGCCGACCCGGACGAACTGATCAACCTCGCGCCGTCGTCCGACCATGCGGCACTGGTGGCCGACTTCCGGCGCGAGGTCGCGGCGCGCTGGGATCTTGGCCGGATCGAGGCTGAGGTGCTGGCGAGCCAGCAGCGCCGCCGCCTGGTCGCCGCCGCGATGGCCGAGGGCAAAAGGACGTCGTGGGACTATCAGCCCTGCCGTGATGCTTCGCAGGAATATGTGCGGGGACATATGGACCTCGAAGAGCTCGAAGCCTCGGCCCGATTCCCGCGGGTTCGCAGCGAATAGCGATCCAGCTGAAGCAAGTTCAGCATGACGGCAGGTTTGTCATGGAACGAACTTAAGGTTCAGGGCACCAGGTTTCGGCCTTCGGCGGGGAACGAGAAGGGTGAGGCGGGCGCGTCCGTCAGGCCCCGGCGGGGCTCTGACGGAGCGCGCGCAGGATGTCGGTGCCCGAGCAGACGCCGACCAGCCGGCCGCCTTCGACCAGCAGCACCGGATGGGCGGATTCGGCGCAGATGCGGATCAGCGTGCGCACCGAGATGCCGGCCGGGCATGCGACGACGGCGTCGGGAAAGGCGTGGTGCGCATCGGGATCATCGATCGTGGTAATGGCATGCGCCTCGCCGGCGATGGTCAGTCTGCCAAGGCCCTCACCTTCTCCCAGCCGGTACAGGCCGTGCTCGTCGAGATGGATCTCACCGTCCCGCGCGACCAGCCCAGCCGCCGGGCGCATCACCGACGCGCCGTTCATGACGTTGAGCGGGTTCATGTGGCGCACGAATTCTGCGACATAGTCGGTCGCCGGACGCAGCACGATATCCTCTCCGGTGCCGCTCTGGATGATATGCCCGCCTTCGAGGATCGTCACCTGGTCGCCCAGCTTCAATGCCTCGTCGAGATCGTGGCTGACGAACAATATGGTCTTCTGGACCTGCTCCTGCAGGGTCAGCAACTCGTCCTGCAACTTGGCGCGGATCAGGGGGTCGAGCGCGGAAAAAGGCTCGTCCATCAACAGGATATCGGCGTCCGTCGCAAAGGCACGAGCCAGGCCGACGCGCTGCTGCATGCCGCCGGAAAGCTCGCCGGCATAACGATCGGCCCATTTGTCGAGACCGACCAGGGCGAGGCGTTCGTCCACGATCTCGGCGATCTCCGCCTTGGGCGTGCCCCGCAGCTCGAGGCCGAAGGCGACATTCTCGCGCACCGTGCGCCACGGCAGCAGCGCGAATTGCTGGAACACCATCGCCACCCGGTTGCGACGGATATGGCGCAGCGTCGCCTCGTCGCAATCGGCGATATCCTTCGAGCCCAGACCGTCGCGCACCAGCACATGCCCGCGCGTCACCTTGTTGAGCCCGTTGGCCGCCCGCAACAGAGTCGATTTGCCCGAGCCGGACAGCCCCATCAGCACGGAGATCTTGCCCTGTTCGACCACCAGGCTGGCGTTGGTGACACCGAGCACCACATTGGTCTGCCGTGCGATCTCGGCGCGGTCGGCACCCTGGTCGAGCAGCTTCAGCGCCGTCGCAAGACTGTCGTCATGCCGCTTGCCCTGGCCCTTGCAGAACAGGATATCGACGTTGCGGAATTCGAGCGCGACGGTCATGGCGTTCCCTTCGCGTCGTTGCGTGTGATGCGATCGAGGATGATGGCGAGCAGCACGATGGCGAACCCGGCCTCGAAGCCCATGCCGACCTGGACCGTGTTGAGCGCCCGCACCACCGGCACGCCCAGCCCGCCCGCCCCGACCAGGGCGGCGATCACCACCATCGATAGGCTGAGCATGATGCACTGAGTGATGCCGGCGACGATCGACTGCCGCGCCGCGGGCAATTCCACCTTGGTGAGCAGCTGCCAATTGGTCGCGCCGAAGGACTTGCCCGCTTCCAGCAAGGGCGTCGGCACCGACATGATGCCGAGCTGAGTCAGGCGGATCGGCGCGGGCAACGCGAAGATGATCGTCGAGATCAGCCCGGGCACGACGCCGAGCCCGAACAGCACCAGCGTCGGGATCAGATAGACGAAGGTCGGCAGCGTCTGCATCAGGTCCAGCACGGGCCGGAGCATGTCGAACGCCCGCGGTCGATGCCCCGCCCAGATGCCGATCGGAACCCCGATCACCGTCGAGACCGCGGCGGCGAACATCACCAGCGACAGCGTCTCCATCGTCGCTGCCCAATAGCCCTGGTTGATGATGAACAGCAGCGCGAGCGGCACGAAGATCGCAAGCGCGACGGAGCGCCGCAGATAATAGGCAAGTCCGGCCATCAGCGCCACGAAGAGCAACGGCGGGATGAACATCAGCACCGCGGTCAGCGCATTGACCGACGACCCGACGACCGTCGTGATCAGCGCGAAGATCGCGGCATGGGTTTTAATGCCCTCGACCAGATCGTTCATCCAGACCCCGACCGGGATCTTGTGCTCGGTGATGAAGCTGCCCCGCGCCGCCGGGGCGAGCGCCGCCATCACAGCCGCGTCGCCCGGCTTGCCGTCGAACGTCGTCACGCCCTTCAGCCAGGTTCGCACCTTGTCGGGGTGATCCCGCAGCCAGTCGCGCGCGGCGATCGTCGGACTGCCCTTCTCGACACCTGTCTCCATCAAGGCATTCTCGTCGCCGACCTCGAAGACCAGGTTCCTGAGCAGGCGCCCGACATTGGGGCATTGTTCGAGATAGCCCGAGCGCACATTGGTATAGACCTTGGCGCCGCCGAAATTCGGTCCGAACACGGCATCACCACCCGACAGGTAGCGCATCTTGAAGCGGCTGTTCATCGGGTGCGGCTGCCAGCCGAGAAAGACGATCGAGCGATGATTGCGCACCGCGCGCTCCACCTCGGCAAGCATGCCCTGCTCGCTGCTTTCGATCAGCTTGAACTGGCCGAGCCCGAACTGGTTCTTGCCGATCATGCCGAGCACCAGCCGATTGCCGTCATTGCCCGGCTCGATCCCGTAGATTTTCGCGCCGAGCGGGCCGGCAAAGCGCTGGATCGAGTCGAAGTTCTTGAGCCCGGCATCGTAGAGATAGGACGGGACCGCCAGGGTGTAGCGGGCATCGACCAGGTTCGCGCGAACCACATCGATCGAATGATCGTCGAGAAAGGGCTTCTGATCGGCCGACTGAGTCGGCATCCAGTTGCCGAGGAAGATGTCGATGTCGCGGTTGCGCATGCCGTTGAAGGTGACCGGCACCGACAGCACGGTGATGCGCCCTTCATACCCCAAGCCGCCGAGAAGCTGGGATGCAAGAGCGGTAGTAGCGGTCACGTCGGCCCAGCCGACATCCGCCAGCCTCACCTGCCGGCACAGTGGCGGATCGCCCGCCGCCTCGACTGCGGCGGGAAAGCCGAGTAGAAGAAACATGGCAAGGACTACCGACCTGCTAAACCAGCCCCTTGCCATTGGCGTTTTCCCCGAAAGCCCAAGCTGGCATAGTTGACTAAATGTTCAACGGATGTGCAAGCGCTATGTCTGTTCGAGCGCATTATCTTTGCAACGCCTGATATTGGCGTGCATATTATCGATTGAACGGTGATTCAGGAGACGCGGAAAGTGTTGGTTTCGGCTGCTTCAACGGCGGTATCGAGCGACGATCGGCGCGCGCGCCAATTGATCGAGATGACGATCGACAGCCTCGCCGAGATGGGGTTCGTCGGAACCACGCTGGCGGAGATCGGCGGGCGTGCCGGGGTGTCGCCTGGTCTGGTGGCCCATTATTTCGGTGACAAGAACGGTCTGCTCGAGGCGGCATTCCGTTTCCTGGCCGGTCGACTGGGGGAGAATCTGCTCGTCCGGCTGGCCAGTGCCGAGGGCCCCCGTGCCCGGTTGCAGGCAGTGATCGACGCCAACCTGGCGCCGGAGGAGTTCGATCCGCGCACCAGCACGGTGTGGCTCGCCTTTTGGGGCCAGGTGCTTCACGCGCCGCATCTGGGCCGCATCCAGCGCGTCTATCAGAAGCGCATGCTGTCGAACCTGCGCTACGCGTTGCGCCAGCTCGTGCCGCCGGCGGACGCCACCAAGCTCGCCGCGATGATCGCCGCGATGATCGATGGCGTCTGGCTGCGAGGCGCCCTTTCCGGCTGGGTCGAGACCGACAGCGAGACGGCGCGCTCCATGCTCACCTCGTTCGTGGACAATTATCTCAGCGACCTGCCGCCTCTTGCCGCCGCGAGGCCAGTGCCGCGCACGGTGATCACGCCGATCAATCCGGCCACGGGCGAGATCCTCGCCAGGATCGCGGTCACGCCATTGGCGGCGGTGGATGCGGCGGTTGCCCGGGCAAAGGCAGCACAGATCGGCTGGGCAGCGATGCCGCCGGTCGAGCGCGGCCGGATCCTACGCCGCGCCGCCGATATCCTGCGGGCCCGCAACGACCGGCTCGCACGGATCGAGACGCTCAATACCGGAAAGCCGATCCAGGAAACGCTTGCCGTCGACGTCCTGTCCGGGGCGGACTGCCTGGAATATTATGCCGGCGTGACGGCGACCATCGCGGGCCAGCATCTCGATCTGGGCGCCGGCGCCTTCGCATATACGCGGCGCGAGCCGCTCGGCGTCGTCGCGGGCATCGGCGCGTGGAACTATCCTTTGCAGATCGCCTGCTGGAAGGCGGCACCGGCGCTCGCCTGCGGGAACGCGATGATCTTCAAGCCGGCCGAACAGACGCCGCTGACCGCGATCGAGCTGGAGGACGTGTTCCGCGAAGCCGGGCTGCCCGACGGTGTCTTCCAGGTCGTGCAGGGCTTCGGCGAAACGGGCCGCGCGCTGACCGGCCACCGCGACATCGCCAAGATCTCGCTGACCGGCTCGGTCGAGACGGGCAAACTGGTGATGGCCGATGCGGCGCGGAGCCTGAAGGCCGTGACGCTGGAACTGGGCGGAAAATCGCCGCTGATCGTGTTCGACGATGCCGGCATCGACAATGCGGTGTCGGGCGCGATGCTCGCCAATTTCTATTCGAGCGGCCAGGTCTGCTCGAACGGCACCCGCGTTTTCGTGCAGCGGTCGATCCTGAAGACCTTTATCGACCGGCTGATCGCCCGCACCAGCGCACTGCGGATCGGCGATCCGCTCGACCCCGACACCCAGATCGGCCCGTTGGTCACCGAGGCGCAGATGGAATCGGTGCTCGCCCATATCGCGCGCGCGCGGCACGCCGGCGTGCGCCTGGTCCATGGCGGCGAACGGCGAGTCGAGGGCGCGATGGCTAGCGGCTATTATGTCGAACCGACCATCTTCGAGGCGGCCGACGATCGCCCGGCGATCGTGCGCGACGAGGTGTTCGGCCCGGTCATGACGATCCTCGCCTTCGACGACGAGGAGGAAGTGATCGCCCGCGCCAACGCCACCGAATTCGGGCTGGCCGCGGCGGTGTTCACGGCGGACCTGACCCGGGCGCACCGCGTCATCGCGCGTCTCCAGGCCGGGACGTGCTGGATCAACCAGTACAACATAACCCCGGTCGAAATGCCGTTCGGTGGCATGAAGGCGTCGGGGCTGGGCCGCGAGAATGGCCTGGCCGCGATCGAACATTATACGCAGCTGAAGAGCGTCTATGTCGCCATGGCCGATATCGACTGCCCTTACTGACGCCATTCGGGAATGCAGGTGGAATACGATTACATCATCGTCGGCGCCGGATCGGCCGGTTGCGTCCTGGCCGACCGGCTGAGCGCCGATGGGACCAACCGCGTGCTCGTGCTCGAATTTGGCGGATCCGACCGGTCGGTGTTCATCCAGATGCCGAGCGCGCTGTCGATCCCGATGAACAAGGCCAAGTATAACTGGCAATATGAGTCCGAGCCCGAGCCGCATCTCGGCGGGCGGCGCATGCATACGCCGCGCGGCAAGGTGCTGGGCGGCTCCTCGTCGATCAACGGGCTGGTCTATGTCCGGGGCAATCCGATGGACTTCGAGCGCTGGGAGGAAGAAGGCGCGGCCGGCTGGGGCTATCGCCATGTCCTCCCCTATTTCCGGCGCGCCGAGACGCGCGAGGAAGGCGGTAACCTCTATCGCGGTGACGAAGGCCGGCTCCACACCCGCTACGGGCCAATGACCAACCCGCTCTATCGGGCCTTCCTCTTGGCCGCCGAACAGGCCGGCTATCCACTGACCGACGACATCAACGGGGAGCAGCAGGAAGGCTTCGGCCGGATGGACATGACCGTCCATCGCGGCCGCCGCGCGAGCGCCGCCAACGCCTATCTGAAGCCGGCGATGGGCCGGCCCAATCTAACGGTGGAGACTCATGCGCTCGCCACGCGCATCCTGTTCGAGGGTCGCCGCGCGGTCGGCATCGCCTATCGCCAGCATGGCGCCGAGCATCAGGCACAGGCGCGGCGCGAGGTCATTCTTTCGGGCGGCCCGATCAATTCACCGCAATTACTCAAGCTCTCGGGCATCGGCCCGGCGGCGGAGCTGAAAGCGCATGGCATCGCCGTGCTCCATGACCTGCCCGGCGTGGGGGAGAATTTGCAGGACCATCTGGAATTCTATTTCCAGAAGGAATGCCTGCAGCCGATCACGCTCTATTCGTCGATGAACCCGTTGGCCAAGCTGGCGATCGGGGCGCGCTGGCTGCTGCGCAAGGACGGGCTCGGCGCCACCAACCATTTCGAGAGCTGCGGCTTCATCCGCAGCCGGGCGGGCATCCCCTATCCCGACATCCAGTTCCATTTCCTGCCGCTCGCGGTGACCTATGACGGTCGTTCGCTGGCGAAAAGCCATGGCTTCCAGGCACATGTCGGGCCGATGCGTTCGAAAAGCCGCGGCAATGTCACGCTGGCGTCGGCGGAGGCGAGCGACAAGCCAGTCATCCGCTTCAACTATATGAGCCATCCCGACGACTGGGCGGAAATGCGCGCCTGTGTCCGGCTGACGCGCGAGATCTTCGCGCAGGAAGCGCTCGCGCCCTATTCGGGGCGCGAGATCCAGCCCGGCGGGGACGTGACCAGCGACGAAGCGATCGATGCCTTTGTCCGCGATCATGTGGAAAGCGCCTATCACCCGTCCTGCACCTGCAAGATCGGCAGCGACGACGATGCCATGGCGGTGGTCGATGCCGAATTGCGCGTGCGCGGCGTCGAGGGATTGCGCGTGGTGGATTCGTCGGTGATGCCGTCGGTGACGACCGGCAATCTCAACGCGCCGACGATCATGATCGGCGAAAAGGGCGCGGATCACATCCTCGGGCGGCCGCTCGCCCCGGCCTCCAACGCGCCCTTCTATACCGCGCCTGAGTGGAAAACGGCGCAGCGCTGACCGGGGTTACGGCTGCAGCACCACCACCTGCGGCGGATGACTCCAGCGATCGAGCATCGCGACCAGGTCAGCAAACGCCATCGACAGAGTCGCGGTGTTGCGCAGCGGGTGCACGTTGATCGTGCCCGCGGGATCGAACGCCGCATCCAAGACGACCGACACTTCGCCGCCCGCATCGTTGATTGCCGCCAGCGGCGTGACTGACCCCGGTTCGACGCCGAGCAGCCGCAACAGATGCTCGGGCCGGGCGAAGGAGAGCTTGCCCGCGCCAGTCTGCTGGCCGATGAACTTCAGGTCGGCGCGCCGGTCATGCGGCATGGTGACGAGCCAAAAACGGTCCTTGCCGTTCTTCAGGAACAGATTCTTGGTGTGGGCCCCGGCGATGCGATCATGCAGGCCGGCGCTTTCGTCCACGGTGAAGACGGCCTCGTGTTCGTGGACGGTGCACGCGATGCCGGCGGCATCGAGATCGGCCATCAGGCGGGTTTCGTCGGGCGTCATTGGCCAAGCTCGCTTTGCGTTACCGTCACCCAGCCCGTATCGGCGGCGATCGGCGGGGTGAGGCCGGCATCGCGCTCCATCGCGGCGCGCGCAACCCTCTTCTGCGCCAGCTCGGGCGTCGCGCTGCCCTTGCGGTCGACCCAGATCCGCACGCCGCCGGCATAATAGAGCATCGGCCAGTCGCTCCGGCTGTCCCCGGCCGCGAGGAGCGGACGACGGACCGGATCGATATAGGCCTGGATGCCGGCGACCTTGCCTTCGTGCCAGGTCAGCGGCGACCAAAGTGTCGAGGTGAGGATCATCCGGGAATTCAACGCCGCCGGATACTGCGCGTCGAGATAATGGCCCTTGGCGATCTGCTGGCGCGCGGTGGTCACGCTATTGTCGTCGGGATTGCGCAGCAACTGGGTGACGCCGATCACATTTTCCGGCGCGACATCGAAGCCATAGGCCGGATCGGACACGATCGCCCGGACCAGTTCCTCCAGCGAAGCGCTGACGACATAGACCTTGATGCCGTGCGCGCGCAGATAGGCCATCAACTGGCGCTGCGCCGGGAAGATCGCGGGCGCGAACACCGTGCCGTCGACCTGCTTGCCGTCCCTGGCATGGCGCACCAGGATCGGCGCCTTCGACACCATCATCGCGTCGACATCGCGCTTCAGGGCAGCGAGCGGCCGGCCGGCAAAGACCTGCGCGATCCAGGGATAGCAGAGCTTCTCGTCGATATCGCACATCCGCTCATAATAGCCGTACAGGCTCTCGCCCGGCAGTAGCGGGATCGGCTTTAGCGAGGGATCGAGCGTCGCGACCGACAGCACGCCCTTGTTTTCGAGAAACGGCAGCAGGCCTTCCTCGACATCATTCTTCCACAAGGTGTTGTCGGCATCGAAGGTCGCGTACGAGCCCGGCGGCGCCTTGGCGACAACGCCTTCGATCTGCGCGCGGGCCGCCCCCGGCCAGAGATCGAGGTCCGCGGCCAGGGCCGGGCTGGAGAAGAGAAGCCCTGCGGCCATGCCGAGAAGGCCGGCGACACCACGCGCGGTCACGCCGGCACCTGCGCGCCGATGGCGGGATCCGATTTGCTCGGCTTGCCGGTCTCGACATGGCCAGCGAAGCGCCGTCGCCAGGTCGATCCCGGCATTTCGACGAGCAGGTCGTACCAATGATCGTTGCGCGCGATCGGATAGCGGATGACGCGCGACGCGCCGGCGGCGAGATCGACCGAGCGGACCGGCGCCTTGCCATAAGCCAGCGGGCGAAGCGTGAGCCGGCATGCCGCGGGGCCATGATTGGCCAGCTTGACGAGCAGAGTACCGCCATCGGCGCTCGGCTCGACCATCGCCTCGGCGCCGGCGCCGTCGCCGGAAAACTCCCGCAGGAAGCCGTTCGGGCCATGCACCGCGAGCGCCGTCGCCCGGGATGGCAGGCCCGGCAGCTGATCGGTGATCGTTTCGCCCGGGCCGACGGTGTAGAACCAGGGACCGGCCGTGCCGCCCGCGGCATAGACGTTGAAGACCGCGGCCGCCGCGCCCCTGTTGACGAAGGCGAGCGTCAGGCCGGGCTTGCCGTCAGCGACCGCCTGCACGTCCAGCGCATAGGGCAAGGCGCGCGCCGGGCGCTGGCCGGTTTCCTGTTTGGGCAAGGCCTGAGTCGCGGGAACGACCGGCGCGGGAAGTTTGGACGAGAAGGTCACGCGCGCGATATAATCGGCGGTGCCGGGGAAGCCCCGCATCGCCGAGGCATCGGGATCGGCGAAGTCGAACATCGAGGTCAGGTCGCCGGTGATCGCGCGCCGCCACGGCGAGATATTGGGCTCCATCACGCCGAAGCGCCGCTCGAGGAAACGGATCACCGAGCTGTGATCGAAGATCTGCGAATTGACCCAGCCGCCACGCGTCCAGGGCGAGACGATCAGCAGCGGAACGCGCACGCCGAGACCCACTGCCTGCCCCTTATAACTCTCCCCGGCCGTGTCGACCGTGCTCAGCCCCATGCTGCGGTCGGTCGCCGGCAGCGGCGCCGGCATATGATCGAAGAATCCGTCATTCTCGTCATAGTTGATGACGAACACGGTCTTGGCCCACACTTCGGGATTGGCGGTGAGCGCGGCGAGCAGGCGGTCGGTCAGCGATTCCCCGCAGGCGGGCGGCGCTTCGGGATGTTCGGAATATTTGGCTGACGCGACGATCCAGGAAACCTGGGGCAGCCGGTTCGCCGCGACATCCGCCGCGAAGGCCGACACCAGATGCTGCGCTTCGCTTTCCTTCGCGTTCGCCGCGGTCGATCCCGGGACGATCGCCCTGCCCCGCACATAGAGATCGTCGTCGGTCTTCAGGCCGCGAAAGGCCTTGAAATAAGCGAGCGAATTGTCACCGAAATTGTCGAATTCCTGATAGACGCGCCAGCTGATGCCGGCCTGTTGCAGCCGCTCCGCATAGGTCGTCCAGCCGGCCGCCTTGAAGCCCGGTCTGTCGCGTGCGGCATCGCCGGTCCAGTTGCCGTCATCGGCATTGTCGACCGCCTGCCGGCCCGCGTCCCCGACCGTCAATCCGCTGGTCCCGGTGAACAGGTACATGCGGTTGGGATTGGTCGGTCCGTGGATCGAGGCATAATAGCCGTCGCCCACGGTGAAGGCATCGGCGAGCGCGTGGTAGAAGGGGATGTCCGCGCGCCGGAAATAGCCCATCGTCAGCGGAGTCTTGTGCTTGATCCAGCAATCGTAGCGCGCCCATTCCGCCCAATCGCCCTTCCAGCTATGGTCCAGGCTCTTGATCAACGGGCCGCTCGTCGTCCGGCTGTCCATCAGGAACGGCAGGACATGGCCCGCGCCGTCAGGCCTGGGCTGGCGGAAGACGCTGTCGCCCGAGGGCAATCTCACCGGGCGTGGATCGCCATAGCCGCGCACGCCGTTCAACGTGCCGAAATAATGATCGAACGAGCGGTTCTCCTGCATCAGGATCACCACATTCTCGACATCGGCGATCGACCCGGTCCGGCGGTTGGCGGGCAAGGCCAGCGCCCGGCCGATCGAGGCGGGCACGGCGCCCGCCGCGCTCAATCCCGCTATGGTCTTCAATATCTGTCGGCGGTCACGCAGCGGCATGGCGACTCCCTTGATCCTCGATCGTGACGAACCGTCCCGGACACATTGAACCACCTATCAATGTTGGCAAGCGATTCGATGTTGCGCTGCGGCGGCGGCGCATCGAACGACCCGGGGCTGTCATCAAAATGGCATAATTCTCCTAGTAATAGGCCAAATCTGTTGCTTTCGCGCCACAGCTTGAAACCAGCTTCAATCAAGCGACGGCGCGCGGCGAATTCGCTTGATTCTGTTGCGACGCAGCAACAGACTTCGCGCCATCGCCGGACCTCGCACTTCAATCCGGGCCATAAGGGGATAAGTGACATGCGCCTTTCGAAGACTGTGCTGCTTACAGGCTCCATGCTGAGCGCGATCATCCTGCCCCAGGCGTCCTTCGCCCAGGAGGCGACCGAGCCGGCGGCACAAGCCGCGCCCAGCGAGGAAACCCCCGACATCGTCGTGCTCGGCTTCGGCCAGAGCCGTCAGGTGCAGAGCGTCAGCGCCATCGATATCGAGCGGATCGTGCCCGGCGCCAGCCCGCTCAAGGCCATCGAGAAGCTGCCCGGCGTGAACTTCCAGTCGGCCGACGCCTTCGGCAATTACGAATGGGCGGTGCGCATCTCGCTGCGCGGCTTCAACCAGAACCAGCTCGGCTTCACGCTCGACAACATCCCGCTCGGCGACATGAGCTATGGCAACGTCAACGGGCTGCACATCAGCCGCGCCATCATCTCGGAGAATATCAGCCGAACCGAAGTGGCTCAGGGCGCGGGCGCGCTGGGCACCGCGTCGACCAGCAATCTCGGCGGCACCATCCAGTTCTACAGCGACAACCCAAGGGACACACCCAACGTAACCGGTTCGGGCACCTATGGGTCGGACGACACCTGGCGTGGTTATGCCCGGCTCGATTCCGGGCTGATCGGCGAGCGGTTCAAGGGTTATGTCAGCTATGCCTATTACAAGACCGACAAGTGGAAAGGGTTCGGCGAACAGCGCCAGCAGCAGGTAAACGCCAAGCTAATGGCCGATCTCGGGCCGTTGGGCGACATCTCGGCCTATTTCGCTTTTTCCGACCGGCATGAAAACGACTATCAGGATCTCAGCCTGGACATCATCAAGCGGCGCGGCCTCAACGACGACAATATCAGCGATGATTATGGCACTGCGCTGAAACTGGCTCAGGTCTATCAGAATCAAGCTGCGCTCGCCGCCTATCAGGCAGCCCATAACGGTTCTTCCGTGGGCTTTACGGCGCCCTATGCGGGCATCGGCTTCACCTTTCCCGCCGGTTTCGGCACCGTCGACGACGCTTATTATGACGCAGCTGGCCTACGCCGCGACTATCTCGGCGGGGTCACGGTCAACGCGAATCTCGCCCCTGGTCTAACCATGAAGACCACCGGCTATTATCATGTCAACAAGGGCCAAGGCTCCTGGATCACGCCTTATACGGCGACTCCTCTGGGCGCCCCAAATGTGGACGGCACGCCGATCACCAACCCCGCCGCAATCTCGTTCCGCACCACGGAATACGGCATGCATCGTGGCGGGGCGCTCACCTCGGTCAGCTATGAGAGTGGCATCAACACCTTAGAAATTGGCGGCTGGTACGAGAGCAATACCTTCAATGCATCACGCCGGTTCTACGGCATGACCGCAGGCACCACCTCCAATCGCCCGGCGATCGATTACCAGAGCAACCCCTTCTTCATTCAATGGGACGGCAAATACGACACCGAGACGGTGCAATATCATGTCGAGGACACGATCAAGCTACTCGAGGACGACCTCGTCCTGAATGGCGGCTGGAAGGGCGTTCGTGTCGTCAACAAAGGCGTCCTGCGCGTCGGCACGCTCGCCTCGGGTCGTCTCGAGGCGAAGGACTGGTTCCAGCCACAGGCCAGCATCCTGTATCATGCCACGCCCAGCACCGAGCTCTTCGTCAGCTATACCGAGAATATGCGCGCCTTCGTCGCCTCGGGCGGCGCGGCGCCTTATTCCGGCACGCAGGTCACCTTCGACGCGATCAAGAACACGCTAAAGCCGGAAACCTCCAAGACGATCGAAGGAGGCATCCGCTTCCGCTCCGGCGGCCTGCAGGCTTCGGCCGTCGGCTATTATGTCAACTTCAGTGATCGCCTGCTGGCGTTCTCCATCGGTTCGGGCATCGTCGGTAATCCGCCCACGCTGAACAATGCCGGCAGCGTCCATACCTATGGCGGCGAAATTTCCGCGAATTACCGCTTCATGCAGGCGCTGTCCCTGTTCGCCAGCTATTCCTACAATGATTCAAAATATCAGGATGATGTGAAGGACTCGAAGGGTGTCGTCCTCTCCGCGACGGCCGGCAAGACGGTCGTCGACAGCCCGAAGCACATGCTCAAGGGCGAGATCGTCTATGACCAATATGGCTTCACCGCCCGCGTCGGCGCCGATTATATGAGCAAGCGCTACTTCACCTATCTCAACGACCAGTTCGTCCCGGCGCGTCTGACGATGGACGCCAGCATCGGCTATCGCTTCGGCGGAGAAGGCGCGCTGCACGGCGTGTCGATCACCGGCAACGTGACCAACCTGACCGACAAGAAATATATCGCGACGATCGGTTCGAACGGTTTCACCGCGCTCGGCGACAACCAGACGCTGCTGGCCGGCGCACCGCGCCAGTTCTTCGTTACGGTGAAGAAGGGCTTCTGATACGGTTGCGGTGGGATGGCCCGCGGTCATCCCACCGTCGATCGTCCGGAGGCCTCTAATGCCAGCCTATGAAGTCGATCTGGCCGGCACCCGCTACCATTTTCAGAGCCTCGCCCAGGTTCTCGCCGCGGCGACGCCGCCACGCTCGGGCGACCAGCTCGCCGGGATCGCCGCGGAAAGCGCGGAACAACGGGTCGCCGCGCGCTGGCTGCTCGCGGACCTGCCGCTCGCTGTCTTTCTCGAAGACCTGCCGATTCCCTATGAGGCCGACGAGGTCTCGCGCCTCATCATCGACTCGCACGATCGCGCCGCGTTCGCGCCGATCGCGCATCTGACGGTCGGCGGCTTTCGCGAATGGCTGCTGGCCGAGGACACCGACGACGCGGCGATCTCGACCGTGTCGCGCGGCGTCACGCCGGAAATGGCCGCCGCCGTCTCGAAGCTGATGCGCAACCAGGATCTGGTCGCGGCGGCGCGCCGGATCCGGGTCATCACCGCCTTTCGCGATACGATCGGCCTGCCCGGTCGCCTTTCGGTTCGCCTGCAGCCCAATCACCCGACCGATGACCCGACCGGAATCGCCGCCTCGATCCTCGACGGGCTGCTGCTCGGCGCCGGAGATGCCGTGATCGGCATCAACCCCGCCGGGGACGATGTCGAGCGGGTGGGCACGTTGCTCGCGATGATCGACGACATCCGCGAGGGTTTCGATATCCCGACTCAAAGCTGCGTGCTGACTCATGTCACCAACACGATCGAGCTCGTCCGCCGCGGCGCGCCGGTCGATCTCTGCTTCCAGTCGATTGCCGGGACCGAGGAAGCCAATCGCGGTTTCGGGATCGATCTGGTCCTGCTGCGCGAGGCGCAGGACGCGACCCTGGGCCTGGGGCGCGGCACGATCGGCAGCGACGTGATGTATTTCGAGACCGGCCAGGGCTCCTGCCTGTCGTCCGATGCGCATCACGGCGTCGACCAGCAGACACTGGAATGCCGCGCCTATGCCGTCGCCCGCGCGTTCCGGCCGCTGCTGGTCAATTCGGTCGTCGGCTTTATCGGCCCGGAATATCTCTATGACGGCAAGCAGATCCTGCGCGCCGCGCTGGAGGATCATTTCTGCGGCAAGCTGATGGGCCTGCCGATGGGACTGGACATCTGCTACACCAACCATGCGGAGGCCGATCAGGACGACATGGATACCATCCTGACGATGCTCGGCGTCGCGGGAGTGACTTTCGTGATGGGCGTGCCGGGGGCGGACGACATCATGCTCGGCTATCAATCGACCAGCTTCCACGATGTGCTCTATGCGCGCCACGTACTTGGCCTGAGGCCCGCGCCCGAATTCGAAACCTGGCTGAGCCGGGTCGGCCTGGCCGACGACCGCGGCCGCCTGATCGAGAACGGCCGGCCATTATTGCCCGGCCGATCCGTCGCGGCCCTGGCGGGATTGCGTGGCTGAGCCGCCGGCCCCCGCCGATCTCCCGTCGCGACTGCGCGCCGCGACCACCGCGCGTGTCGGGCTCGGACGGATCGGCACGGCGCTGCCGACGCGCGCATCGCTCGATTTCCAACTCGCCCATGCCCGTGCCCGCGACGCGGTGCAGGCGGAATTGGCGCCGGGCAGCTTCGGCGAAAGCATCGCCGGACGGCCGGTGATCGAAGTCCGCAGCCAGGCCGGGACGCGCGCGGACTATCTGCGGCGGCCGGACCTCGGCCGCCGCCTCCATGCGGAAGACCGCGACGCGCTTCTCGCGGGCGAGCATGATCTTGCCGTGGTGATTGCGGACGGCCTGTCGGCCACGGCCGTGCTCACACATGCCGCCCCGCTCGTGGAGACGCTGATCGAGCGCCTGCCGGGCTGGCGCATCGCACCAATCGTGATCGCTCATCATGGCCGGGTTGCGCTCGGCGACGAGATCGGCGCCGCGCTCGGCGCGAAAATGCTGGTGATATTGATCGGCGAGCGGCCCGGGCTGAGCGCGGCGGACAGCGTCGGCGCCTATATCACCTGGGCGCCGCAACCGGGGCTGCGCGACAGCGCGCGCAACTGCATCTCGAACATCCGCCCGCCGTACGGCCTCGCTTACGACGATGCGGCCGACCAGATCGCTGCGATCCTGCACGCCGCCCGCGCCGCGGGACTGACCGGCGTGTTGCTGAAGACCGGCGCGCCGACCGCGCTGCCGCCCGCCGGTTAAGCCACGCGCATTAATCTCACGGAGCGTTCGTGAGGGGGCGATCTTCCCCGGCGAAGGCCGGGGTCCAGTTGGGAGACGATCGTGATAAGGCGTTGAGTTTCCTTTATAATGACCTTTCCAACTGGACCCCGGCCTTCGCCGGGGAAGCAGAAAGGAGGAAGCGCGAGCGTGTCCGATAGCCCTGGCGTAACGCTGTCGGGCTAAAGCGCGAAATCGCTCGCCGCGAGATCCAGCGCCTCCCAGAGATAGGCGGCGAAGGAGCGCCACACCTCGAGATGGAAGGACTGTTCGCCGGTCCGCCAGAGAATAATTTCCACGCCGTCGAACAAGGTACGGGTGGCCTTGCCGGTCGGAAAGGCCCGCTGAAGATCGAGCGCGCAGCCGGTGAGGAGCAGCACCTCCGCCATGGGTCCTTCGACGGTGAGGCCGAGGTTGCGATGGCCGATATCGGTCAGCGCGTGCACGCCCTCGATCGCAGGCGCGGCCGCGCCCATGGGCAGGAGCAGCAGCCATTCGTCCGGACCAAGGCACAGGGCAGTCCCGCCGCCGAACGCGGAACTTGCCGTTACCTTGCCCGGCAGCCCGGCCGGCGCGCGCGTCCGCACACTGTACCGCGCCAGCGGCGCCGCGAGCGACAGCGTCACGCCCAGGTGGCGCGCCGGCTCCACCGGCACGGGATAAGCGAGTTCCAGCCCCTCAATCACGCAGCCGTACTCCCTCGCGGTCGTAGAAGACGCTGTCCGCGACCGTCACCCGGTGCACGCCCTCCGGCATCGGCACGAACAGGGTCTCGCCGATCCGGGCGCGCCCGTCGGCCACTACCGCCAAGGCGATCGACCGGCCGAGCGCCTCGCTCCAGTAGGAGGAGGTGACATGGCCGATCATCGGCACCGGCATCGGCGCGGCGGGATCGGGCACGATCTGCGCGCCTTCCTCCAGCACCAGCGCCGGATCCTCCGTCAGCAGGCCGACGAACTGCTTGCGCCCCGGCGCCACGATATCGGGCCGCGCGAGGGAGCGGCGGCCGACGAAATCGGGCTTTTTCCTGCCCACGGCCCAGCCGAGCCCGGCATCGTCCGGGGTCAGCGTGCCGTCGGTGTCCTGGCCGACGATGATATAGCCCTTTTCGGCGCGCAGCACGTGCATCGTCTCGGTGCCGTAAGGCACGATCCCGTGCTTCTGTCCTTCCTCGTACAACGCGTCCCACACGGCGCGGCCAAAGCCGGCAGGCACATTCACCTCGAAGCCGAGTTCGCCCGTGAAGCTCACCCGGAACAGGCGCGTCAGCACGCCGCAGATCGTGCCCTCCGCAACACTCATATGCGGCAGCGCTTCGGGCGACAGGTCGATCCCGCCGACGAACGGCGCGATCACGTCGCGGGCACGGGGCCCTTGCAGGGCGATCACGGCATAATGCTCGGTGGTCGAGGTGAGCCAGACATCGAGGTCGGGCCATTCAGTCTGGAGATAATCCTCCATCATGTTGAGCACGCGCGCTGCGCCGCCCGTGGTGGTGGTGACGTGGAAGCGGTCATCGGCCAGGCGCGCGGCAACGCCATCGTCCATGATGAAGCCGTCTTCCCGCAGCAGCAGCCCGTAGCGGCAGCGCCCCGGCGCCAGCGACTTCCACGGATTGGTGTACATGCGGTTGAGGAACTCGGCGGCATCGGGGCCGACGACCTCGATCTTGCCGAGCGTGGAGGCGTCGAACATGCCTACCCCCGCCCGCACCGCGCGGCACTCGCGCGCGACCGCGGCGCGCATGTCCTCGCCGGCCTGCGGGAAGTAGCGCGCGCGGCGCCACTGGGCGACATTCTCGAACACCGCGCCCTGCCCTTCCGCCCAGCCATCGATCGCGGTCTTGCGGACCGGCTGGAACAGCGCGTCCTTGGCCATGCCGGCCAACGCCCCGAAGGTCGTCGGCGTGTAGGGCGGACGAAACGTAGTCAGCCCGACCTGCGGCGCGGTACGGTCGAGCGCGCCTGCCGCGACCTGCAGCCCGTTGAGGTTGCTGGTCTTGCCCTGGTCGGTCGCCATGCCGTTGGTGGTGTAGCGCTTGATATGCTCGACCGACCGGAACCCCTCGCGCACGGCGAGACGAATATCACGCGCGGTGACGTCGTTCTGGAAATCGACGAACGCCTTGAAGTGGGTCGGATCGTGCGGACCGGGCAAGGCCTCGACGCTCACGCCGCTGCCGGAGATCGCGCCCGAGCAGCTGCCAATACAGGTCACCAGGTCCACGGCGCCGTCGGGCACGAACGCGCCTAGCTCCTCGCGCCAGGCCAGCGCGCCCTTGCCATGCGACCAGAGATGCACCGTCGGCGTCCACCCGCCCGCCATCAGCAGCGCGTCACAGGCGATCGTGCGTTCCCTGGCACCGCCGGTCGCGGCGACCGTGATCGCCTGGACCCGCTTCGCGCCGCTAGTACCGGTCACCGCATGGCCGGCGAGCAGCTCGATCCCGAGCGTTTCGGCCCGCACCGCCAGCGCTGGATCGATCGTGTCGCGCAGATCGACGATCGCGGCAATGCCCACCCCGGCCTCGGCCAGGTCGAACGCCGCCTGGTAGCCACTGTCGTGCGTCGCCATCAGCGCGACCCGCCGCCCGACCGCGACGCCATAGCGGTTGAGATAGGTCCGCGCCGCGCTCGCCAGCATGATGCCGGGGCGATCATTGTCGGCAAAGACGAGCGGCCGCTCGATCGCGCCGGTCGCTAACAGGATCCGCCCGGCGCGGATGCGGCGCAGTCGCTCGCGTGGGCCCTTCGCCGCGCCGACAGGCAGATGATCGGCCAGCCGCTCGACCGCGCCGACGAAACCGTCATGATAGAGGCCGATCGCGGTGGTGCGCGACAGGCAAGTCAGGTTGGGCGCCGCGCCAAGACGGGCGAGTGCGTCGGCGAGCCAGGCCGCGCGATCGGGCTCGGCCAGCAGCTTGCCGCCGAACTCGGCCTGCTCGTCCAGGATCATGACGCGCTCACCATTGCCGATTGCGTCGAGCGCGGCTTCCAGCCCGGCCCGCCCGGCGCCGACGATCAGCAGGTCGACGAAATCATTGGTGGCGGCATAACGATCCGCATCGACTGTGGTCGGCGCCGCGCCCAGCCCCGCCATGCGCCGGATCGCCGGCTCGTAGAGCTTCTCCCAGAAGGAGCGCGGCCACATGAAGGTCTTGTTGTAGAAGCCGGCCGGGAACAGCGGCGAGAAGACATTGTTGATCGCGCCCAGATCGAAGCCCAGCGACGGCCAGCGATTCTGGCTTTCGGCGACCAGGCCGTCATGCAGCTCGACCGTCGTCGCGCGCAGATTGGGCGTGTAGCGCCTCGGCCCGCGATCGATCCCGACCAGGGCGTTCGGCTCCTCGACCCCCGCCCCGAGAATGCCGCGGGGGCGATGATATTTGAACGACCGCCCGACGAGATGCACGCCATTGGCGAGCAGCGCGGAGGCGAGCGTGTCGCCCGCCAGCCCGGTCATCGCCTTGCCGTCGAACTGGAAGGTCAGCATCCGAGCGGAGTCGATCCGGCCGCGATCCTCGACGCGGAACCCGCTCACGTGATTCCCCCGGTCTCGCCGGTCCAGGCATCGGCCTCGCCGGGGCGCGGCAGGCCGGCCTTGTAGGTCTGCTCGAAATGGTCGGTCACCGTGTCGCGCACCGCGTTGAAGAAGCGGCCGCAGCCATGGACATGGCGCCAGCGCTCGAAATGCCGGCCCCGCGCGTTGGTGCGCTGGAACAGGTAGCCCTCCCATTCCGCATCGTTCAGCGTGTCGGGCTGGGCCGGCCGGGCGATATGCGCCTCGCCGGCATAGCCGAACTCGATCTCGGGCCGGCGTTCGTCGCAATAGGGGCAGTGGATCAGCAGCATCTCAGTGCGCCACCGCGGCGGCGGCCGCTTCGTCGATCAGCTGCCCGGACCGGAAGCGATCGAGGTTGAAAGGCGCATTGATCGGGTGCGGCTCGTCCTTCGCGATCGTCCAGGCGAGCAGGTCCGCCGCGCCCGGCGTCGCCTTGAAGCCGCCCGTGCCCCAGCCGCAATTGACGTACAGACCCTTGACCGGAGTCTTGCCCAGGATCGGGGAACGATCAGGCGTCACATCGACGATCCCGCCCCAGTTGCGCAGCATCTGCATGCGCCGGACGACGGGGAATATCTCGCAGATCGCGGCCAGCGTGTGCTCGACGATGTGCATCGCGCCGCGCTGCGAATAGCTGACATAGGCATCCGTGCCGGCACCGATCACCAGCTCGCCCTTGTCCGACTGGCTCATATAGGCGTGCACCGTGTTGGACATGACGACGCAGGGGAAAAAGGGCTTCACCGGTTCGGATACCAGCGCCTGGAGCGGGAAGCTCTCGAGCGGGAAGCGCAACCCCGCCATCTCCATCACCACCGAGCTGTTGCCGGCGGCCGACACGCCGATCTTTTTCGTGGCGATGAAACCGCGCTCGGTCTCCACGCCCTCGACCGCCCCGTCGGCGCCGCGCCGGATGCCGGTGACGGCGCAATTCTGGATGATATCGACCCCGAGCGCCGAGGCCGCCCGGGCATAGCCCCAGGCAACGGAATCGTGCCGGGCGGTGCCGCCGCGCCGCTGCAGGGCCGCGCCGAGCACCGGGTGCCGCGCGCCCGGATCGATCGACAGCGGCGGGCAATAGGCCTGCGCCTCTTGCGGCGTGAGCCATTCATTATCGACGCCGTTCAGCCGGTTCGAATGAATGTGCCGCTTGAAGCTCTGCACGTCATGGACGTTGTGGGCGAGCATCATCACGCCCCGCTTCGAATACATGACGTTGTAGTTGAGCTCGGCGGACAGCCCGTCCCACAGCTTGACCGCATGGTCGTAGAGATGGGCGCTCTCGTCATAGAGGTAGTTGGAGCGGATGATCGTGGTGTTCCGGCCGGTATTGCCGCCACCCAGCCAGCCCTTCTCGATCACCGCGACATTGGTGATGCCGTGCTTCTTCGCGAGATAATAGGCAGCGCCCAGGCCATGCCCGCCGGCGCCCACGATCACGGCATCATAAGCGGGCTTTGGCGCGGCGTCCGGAAACTGCACCGGCCAGCTCTTGTGATGGCCGATCGCCTTGGCGACCAGCGTCGCGACATTATACCGGATCACGCGCCCCTTGCCTCCAGCGCGGCGCGCGCCCGATCGAGATAGAAGCTCTTGAAATTGCCCACCAGCTTCTCTTCGCGCGAATAAGGGCCCTGGCGATAGCCGTCGGTCATGATCCCCAGATGGTTGATCGCGCAGAGATGGCTGTCCTGGCGGTTGGTCGCGCGCCAGACCGCGGTCAGATTGGCCGGGTCGTAATCCACGCCTTCCTCCGCATCCTCCCGCACCAGCCAGCTGGTCCGCAGCAACGTCTTGTCGGGCGCAAGCGGCGTCAACGAGAAGGTGACGACATGGTCGCAGCAGAAATGGTGCCAGCTATTGGGCTGAGTCCAGACCGAAAGGCTCGACGTATTCGGCTCCGTGAACGGGCCGAGCAGCTTCGTGCTGGCGATCTTCCCGTCGACCGTCTGGCTTACTGCCCCATTGGCGAGCGGCAGCCGGGCGACGCGGTGCCACCAGTCGCCGGGAAACTCGATCAGGTCGTGATAGATGCCGAGTTGCCGCCACTCCTCACGCTCGGCCGCGATCCGTGCCTGCGAGGCAAGGTCGTCGGCGTCCAGGACCGCGTCTTCGGGCAGGCCCTTGCCGAAACCGCTCGACCCAAGGCACGAGGTCAGTTCGGGATGGTTGCCGTCGCAGTGATAGCATTCGCGATTATTCTCCATCACGAGCTTCCAGTTGGCGTCCTCGATCAGATCGTCCTGGACCGCCACCTTGCAATGCTCGAGATCGTACATGCCGATCTGCGCCGCGATATCCGCCTTGACCCGGTCGATCGGCGGCGGGGTGTCGCTGAGGCAGAGGAAGATCAGACCGCCGATATTTTCGAGCGCCACCGGCGTCAGGCCGAACAGCTGCTTGTCGAAATCCTCGGGCATGTCGCGCGCGGCGAGAAGCCGGCCGTCGAGACCATAGGTCCACATATGATAGGGGCACATCAGCCGTGGCGCGCTGCCCGACGGCGCCGAGCAGATGCGGGCGCCGCGATGACGACAGCTGTTGTAAAAGGCGCGAACCTCGCCGTCGCGGCCGCGAACGATGATGATCGAGTTGTTGGCGAGGTCGAACAGGTAATAATCGCCGGGCTTTTTCACATGCGCGACGGTGCAGGCGTAGAGCCACACCGATTTCAGCATGACCTGTTTGTCGAAGTCGAACGCCTCGCGCCCGACATAGAGCTGCTGCGGCAAGGTATAACCGGGGCGATCCTGTTCGAGCAGCGATGCGATATTCTCATAGCCGGACATGAGGATCAGCTCCTCAGCCGGTCATTCTCGGGATCGAACGGCGAATCCGCGATCAAGGTGGCGCGGTGGCGTTTGCCCAGGATGACGATGTCCAGGTCCCTGCCCGCCTCGGCGAGATCCGGCCTGACCATCGCCAGCGCCAGCGACTTGCCCGTCCGCCAGCCATAGCCGCCCGACGTGGCGCGCCCGACCAATTCGTCGCCGACAAGGATCGGTTCCGCGCCGCGCGCGTCCGCATCGGTCACGCCGTGCACTTCCAGCGTGACGAGCGCGTTCGGCTCCCCGGCGTCGCGCCGTGCCAACAGCGCCGTCCGACCGAAAAAGTCCGTCTTCTTCGTGCCGATGAAACGCGCCAGGCCGCTCTCATAGGCTGAATATTCGACCGAAAGCTCGCGCGGGATCAGCTTGTAGCCCTTCTCCAGCCGCATCGAATCCATCGCGCGAATGCCGAATGGTTTGAGATCGTCCCCGCCCGCCTCGAACAGCAGGTCGAAGATGTAGTTCTGCATCTCGATCGGGTGGTGAATCTCCCAGCCCAGTTCGCCGACGAAATTCACGCGCAGCGCCTCGACCGGCGCTACCCCGATGCTGATGATCTTGCCCGTGAGCCAGGGGAAGGCGGCGCTCGACAGGTCGGTCCCGGTCACCTTGGCCAGGATCTCGCGAGACCTGGGGCCAGCCAGGACGAGCACCCCCATTGCCGTCGTCAGCCGCTCGAACGCGACCGAGCCGTCCCGCGGCATCGCCTTCTTCAGACAGTCATGGTCGTGTTTCTCATAGGCCCCGGCCGACACCAGGTAGAAACGCTGCGGCCCCTGTTTGTAGACGGTGAACTCGCTGCGCACCCCGCCCCGCGCGGTCAGCAGGTACGACAAGGTGACGCGCCCGATCTTTTTCGGCACCGCGTTCGTCAGCAACCCGTCGAGCCAAGCTTCCGCGCCGGGCCCGGAAATCTCGCATTTGGCGAAGGCGCTCATGTCGAGCAGTCCCGCCTTTTCAGTGACATGGCGGCATTCATTCCCGACATGCTCGAAGTAGTTCGAGCGGCGGAACGACCATTGTTCGCGGATCGGCGCATCGCCTTCCGGCACCGGATAGTTGCGGTTGAGCAGGACATCGGGCCGGACCAGATCATCCGCGCTTAACTGATAGCCTGGGGGCGCGAACCAGTTCGGCCGTTCCCATCCGAAAACGGTCCCGAACACCGCGCCCTTTTCCTTCATCCGGTCATAGCAGGGCGTGCGGCGCAGGCCGCGCGCGCCCTCGCGCTCCTCGTCCGGATAATGTACGGTGAAGACCTTGGCATAGGCCTCCTCATTCTTGGCGGTGAGATAACCCTTGCCGGCATAATCGCCGAAGCGACGCGGATCGACGCCCATCATGTCGATCGTCGGCTCGCCGTCGACGATCCAGTGCGCGAGCTGCCACCCTGCCCCGCCCGCCGCGGTGATGCCGAAGCTATGGCCTTCGTTCAGCCAAAAATTCCTGAGCCCCGGCGCCGGGCCGACGATCGGGCTGCCGTCCGGGGTATAGGCGATCGCGCCATTATAGACGCGCTTGATGCCGACTTCGCCGAATGCGGGCACGCGGGCGATCGCCGCCAGGATATGCGGCTCGAGCCGCTCCAGATCCTCCGGGAACAATTCATATTCGGACTCGGCCGAAGGTCCGTCGGGATAGCAGACCGGCGCACCGACCTCATAAGGGCCGAGGAGAAGGCCGCCCGCTTCCTCGCGCATATAATAGCTGGCATCGGATTCCCGCAGCACGCCCATCTCGGGAAGGCCGGCCCGCTTGCGTTCCATGATCGCGGGATGCTGCTCGGTGACCAGATACTGATGCTCGACCGGGATCACCGGAATGTCGAGCCCCACCATGGCGCCGGTGCCGCGGGCGAAATTGCCGCTCGCGGAGACGACATGCTCGCACAGGACATCGCCCTGGTCGGTCGAGACCAGCCATGAGCCGTCCGGCTGTTGCGCGATCGCGGTCACCACGGTGTTGCGGTTGATCTCCGCGCCAAGCTGGCGAGCGCCCTTGGCCAGCGCCTGGGTGAGGTCGGCGGGCTGGATATAGCCGTCGGCGGGGTGGCGGATCGCCGCGATCACGCCGGTCATGTCGGCCAGCGGCCACAACGCCTTCACGTCGTCCGGGGTGAGCATGTCGACATCGACGCCGATCGTGCGCGCGACCCCGGCATAATAGAGATATTCGTCGAGCCGGTCCGGGGTGCAGGCAAGGCGGATGTTCGACACGTTGGAGAAGCCGACATTGAGCCCCGTCTCGGCCTCCAGCGTCGGATAGAAGCCGACCGAATATTGATGCATCTTGCCGACCGAATAGCTCAGGTTGAACAGCGGCAGCAGCCCGGCGGCGTGCCAGGTCGACCCCGAGGTCAGTTCCTTGCGCTCGATCAGCATGACGTCGGACCAGCCCAGCTTCGCCAGGTGATACAGCGTCGATACCCCGACGACGCCACCACCGATCACCACGACACGAGCATGTGTTTTCAAGGCATGTTTTCCGATCGCTGAGGAAATGCGGGTGTTCCGGCCGTCGGCCTTCCTTTTCAGGGGCGATGGCCTGATATGCGAGATTAGTGTTGCTTATCCAACGGCCGCCGAGGCTATGCTCCCCCGCTCGACGGGCCGGGACATGGTGGGCATGCTGACGTCGATCGTGCGAGGACCTGCCTGAGACCATGAAGCTGCCGCCCGGATATGAACTGAATTCGATCGAGGTGTTCGTCCTCACCGCCGAACTCGGCGGCATGACCCAGACGGCGCGGCATCTCGGCATGACTCAGTCCGCCGTGTCGCAAACCATCTCGAAGCTCGAGGCAGCGTTGGGCGTGCGCCTGTTCGATCGCGCGATGCGGCCGCTCGCGCTTACCCCCAGCGGGAAGGTCCTGCTGCGCGACGGCGTGACCCTCGTCGCCGCGGCGCGCGGCCTGGCGCGCCAGGTCCGCGAGGGCGGCGAACGCGTGGTCGATTGCGTCACCATCGCCATGGCGGAAAGCATCGCCAATCATTTGACCGCTCCCCTCCTGAAGGAGATGGGGCAGCGCGCGCATCAATGGAAATTGCGATCCGGCATTTCGATGCTGCAGCATCACGACTTCCTCGCCCGCAAGCTGGACATGCTGATAACCGGCAGCAGCCAGCTCGAAGAGGTCGAGGATATCGAGCATTTCCCGATCATGACCGAGGATTTCATCCTGATCGCCCCGGTCGATCACCCCGGCCCGCTCGATCCCATCGAGGCGCTCGCCGCCACGCCGTTCGTCCGCTATTCGCTGCTGTCGGCAATGGGCCAGCGGATCGAGCGCCAGATGACGCGGCTCCGGCTCAAACTGCCGAATATCGTCGAAGTGGATTCGACGATGCAGCAGCTTTCCGCCGTCGCCGCCGGCGTTGGCTGGAGCATCACCACGCCCTTGTGCCTCGCAAGCCATATCGACCTCCTGCCGGCGCTTCAGGCAGCGCCGATGCGCCGCGCGCAATTCCGCCGCCACGTCCAGCTCCTGGTGCGGCGCGGCGAGTTCGGCGCGCTCCCGCGCGATATCGCCGCGCTGTCGCGCGAAAGCCTGAGGAACGGCAGGCTCAAGCGACTTTCGGAGGAGCTGCCATGGATAAGCGCGGCATTGCACTGGCCGTCCGAAACCGAAGATCCCTCGCCCTAGGTGCCGGGTAAGCGTCTCATGCCACGGGAAAACGACCCGGTCGCCGCGTGCACGCCCCGGTGGCCGCGATCGGCTTGCGCCCTGATGGACGTTAATCGTTATGCCTTTGATTCGATTGCGGATCGGCGATAGGCCGATTGGGAACCACTCCAGCTCAGAGACGTGAATGACTTCGCTTACGATCGCGCGCGCCCCGACGGCGCCGAAACCCGGGATGGACGCGCGCGTGGTGGTGGGCCTCGCCATCGTGATCCTGTTCTTCCTGGTCAGCGGCGCGATCGCCTATTCCAACATCAACGTGTTGCGCGAAGACGATGCGAAGATCCGGCATTCGCATGACGTGATTACGTCGCTCTATGATCTGCTTTCGACCGTACAGGATGCGGAGACCGGTCAGCGCGGCTATCTGCTCACCGGTAACGAGAAATATCTGGCGCCCTATGAAGACGCCCGGGCGCGTGTGGCGCCCGAACTCACCAACATCATGTCGCTCACCCGGGACAATGACTCGCAGCAGGTGCGGATCGCCACGTTGCGGCGCCATATCGCCGCCAAGCTCGCCGAGCTGAAACGGACCATCGATCTGCGCCAGAATGCCGGTCTCGTCCCCGCCCTCGCGATCGTGACGAGCGATCGCGGCAAGATCGAGATGGACGCGATCCGCGCCGAACTCGATCTCATGCAGCAGGAAGAGAGCCGGCTGCGCCAGATCCGGATCGACGAAATGGCCGCTGCCTACCGCACGGCATGGGTCAGCGGCGTGCTGTCGGGCCTGCTTGGCGTCCTGCTGACGCTCGTTATCGGTTTCCTCATCCGCCGCGCCTCCATTGCGCGCGAACGGCAGCAATGGTTGCAGACCGGCCAGGCCAGCCTTGCCTCCGCCATGCTGGGCGACCAGGCGACCGAGCAGCTGGGCGAAAATATCCTCACCTTCCTGACGAGTTTCCTCGGCGCGCAGGGCGGCGCCGTCTTTGGCGGCGAGGGAGCCCATTATCGCCGCATCGCGGTCGACGGCGTGCCGGCGGATGCGAAGATCGTCGATCGTTTCTCGCTCAAGGAAGGCCTGTTGGGCCGCGTGGCGGCCGACCGCGTGCCGACCATGCTGAGCGACATTCCCGATGGCTATCTGACCATCGGTTCGGCACTCGGCCAGGACAAGCCGCGCCATCTGACGATCTCGCCGGCGGTCGCCGACGATGTGGTGCACGGCGTGATCGAACTCGGCTTCCTGCATCCGGTCGGCGAGCATGCACTCACCTTTCTCGAACAGGTGTCCGGATCGATCGGCGTGGCGCTGCGCTCGGCGCGCATCCGGACCGAATTGCAGAATTTGCTCGAAGAAACGCAGCGCCAGTCCGAAGAACTGCAGGTGCAGAGCGAGGAGCTGCGGGTTTCGAACGAAGAGCTCGAGGAGCAGGGCCGCGCGCTCAAGGAATCCCAGGTCCGGCTGGAGCAGCAGCAGGTCGAGCTCGAACAGACCAACGCCCAGCTCGAGGAGCAGGCCCAACTCCTCGAAGCGCAGCGCGACGACCTGACGCGGTCGAGCGCCGCGGTCGAACTGAAGGCGCGCGAGCTGGAGCAGGCGAGCCGCTACAAATCCGACTTCCTCGCCAACATGTCGCACGAGCTCCGAACGCCGCTCAATTCGCTGCTCATCCTGTCCAAGCTGCTCGGCGACAATCCGAACGACAATCTGTCCGAGGAGCAGGTCAAATATGCCCGGACCATCCAGTCCTCGGGCAACGACCTGCTGTCGCTGATCAACGACATTCTCGATCTCTCCAAGATCGAGGCTGGCCATATCGAGGTGCGGCCGGAAACGGTGGCGCTGGAGCGGCTGGCGACTGACATGCGGCAGATGTTCCAGCCGATCGCCGGCGAGCGGGGCTTGCAGTTCGACATTGCGGTCGCGGCGCATTGCCCGACCACGATCGACACCGATCGACAGCGTCTCGAACAAGTCCTGAAGAACCTGTTGTCCAACGCCTTCAAATTCACTGAGCAAGGCAGCGTACGTTTCTCCATCGACTGTCTCGACGGTGAACGCGTCGCCTTCGCCGTCACGGATTCAGGGATCGGCATCGCGGAAGAGCAGCAACGCGACATCTTCGATGCTTTCCGCCAGGCCGACGGCACGATCAGCCGTAAATATGGCGGCACCGGCCTCGGCCTGTCGATCTCGCGTGAGCTGGCACGCCTGCTTGGCGGCAGCATCGCGCTCGCCAGCACGCCGGGCGAGGGCAGCAGTTTCACGCTAACGCTTCCGCTGGCGTACGATCCGGCGATGGTGGCGCCGCGGGACGAGCGCGTGCCCGCGCCACGCGAGGCTTCCGCCGCTTCGGCACCGGCCAACCCGCCCAAAGCGGCAAAGCTCCCGCGCAGGGTCGAGGACGATCGCGACACGCTTGCCGGATCGAACCGGGTCCTGCTCGTGGTAGAGGACGATCCGAGCTTTGCCGGGATCGTCCGCGACCTGTCGCACGAGATGGGCTTCCAATGCCTCGTCGCCGGCACCGCGGAGGAAGCCCTGCACCTAGCCCGGCAATTCAAGCCGAGCGCCGTGGTGCTCGATGTCGGTCTGCCAGACCAGTCGGGCCTTGCCGTGCTCGACCGGCTGAAGCGCGACGTCGAGACGCGGCACATCCCGATCCATGTCGTCTCCGGCAGCGACCATAGCCAGACCGCGTTGTCGCTCGGTGCGATCGGCTATCTCGTCAAGCCGGTGAAGCGCGAGGAACTGGTCGATGTTCTCGAGGCGCTGTCCTCGAAGCTTGCGCGCACGGTCCGCCGAGTCCTGATCGTCGAGGACGATCCGGTACAGCTCGACGCCGTCAGCAGACTGCTCGCCTCAGGCGTGGTCGAAACCGTCGGCGCGCGCACCGCCGCCGAATGCCTCCAGCGCCTGCAGGAAGAGACGTTCGACTGTATGGTCCTTGATCTCACCCTGCCGGATTCGTCGGGCTTCGCCTTGCTCGAGAAGCTGAGCGAGGACGGCGCGCACAGCTTCCCGCCGGTAATCGTCTATACCGGCCACGACCTGTCGGCGGACGACGAGCAGCGCCTGCGCCGCTATTCGGACTCGATCATCATCAAGGGCGCCCGCTCGCCGGAGCGGCTGCTCGACGAAGTCTCGCTGTTCCTGCACCAGGTGGTGACCGAGTTGTCGCCCGAACAGCAGAAGATGATCCAGAAGGCGCATAATCGCGATGCGATCCTCGAGGGACGGCGCATTCTCATCGTCGAGGATGACGTCCGCAACGTCTATTCGCTGACCAATATCCTCGAGCCGCGCGGCGCGCTGGTCGAGATTGCCCGCAACGGCCGGGAAGCGATCGACGCGCTGGAGAAATCCGCCGCGGACGGCGGAAACGCGATCGACCTGGTGCTGATGGACGTGATGATGCCAGTGATGGACGGCCTTACCGCGATGCGCGAGATCCGGAAGGATGCGCGGTGGAAGAAGCTCCCGATCATCTCGCTGACCGCCAAGGCGATGCCCGACGATCAGGAGCGCTGCATCGAGGCGGGCGCGAGCGATTACATGGCCAAGCCGCTGGACGTGGACAAGCTGCTCTCGCTCGTCCGGGTCTGGATGCCGCGATAGGCCCGCTCATGCCCAACGAGACCGAGGATATCGAATTCCGGCTGCTGCTGGAGGCGCTGTATCAGCGCTACCATTATGATTTCCGGCACTATGCGCAGGCGTCGATCAAGCGGCGCCTGCGTCAGGCGCGCACGCAGATGGGATTCGCCAATTTCTCCGCGATGCAGGAACGGCTCCTGCACGACGAAGCGATGCTGCCGCGCCTGCTGAACTATCTCACGATCCAGGTCAGCGAGATGTTTCGCGATCCCGCCTATTTCCGGGCGATCCGCGAGAAGGTCGTGCCGCATCTGCGCACCTATCCGTCGCTCAGGATATGGATCGCGGGGTGCAGCGGCGGGGAGGAGCTCTATTCGCTCGTCATCCTGTTCCGCGAGGAAGGGCTTGAAGAGCGGACGATCTTCTATGCGACCGACATCAACCAGGACGCGCTGGATACCGCATCGAAGGGCATTTATTCGCTCGACCGGATCAAGGCGTTCACGGAAAATCATCGGCTGTCCGGCGGCAAATCGTCGCTCTCCGACTATTACAGCAGCGCCTATGGAGGCGCCGCGTTCGACAAGACCCTGCGCGACCGGGTGGTGTTTTCGGATCACAGTCTGGTCACCGACGCCGTCTTTGCCGAGATGCACCTGATCTCGTGCCGCAACGTCCTGATCTATTTCGATCGCGAATTGCAGGATCGGGCCATCGGCCTGTTCCGCGACTCCCTGCCGCGAAACGGGTTTCTCGGGCTGGGCTCGAAGGAGAGCCTGCGCTTTTCCGCGCATGCGGCCGCCTTTGGCGAATTCGTCCGCGAGGAGAAGATCTACCAGAGGCGCGAGCCATGAGCGATGTTGCCGCACGGGCGATCGTGATCGGGGCGTCGGCGGGCGCGGTCGAGGCGTTGTCGCAGATCCTGCCGGCACTCCCCGCCGATTATCCGCTACCGATCCTGATCGTGGTGCATATTCCGCCTGACCGCAAAAACATGCTTGCGCCCTTGTTCCAGGCCAAATGCCGGATGGTGGTGCGCGAGGCCGAGGACAAGGAGCCTGCCCTTGGTGGCGTGATCTATTTCGCGCCACCCGATTATCACCTTCTGGTCGAGGCGGAGGGCACGCTGTCGCTATCGACCGACGATCTGGTCCTGTATTCGCGCCCTTCGATCGACGTCCTGTTCGAGAGCGCTGCCGATGCCTTCGGCCCGGCGCTTGTCGGCATCGTTCTGACCGGTGCCAATGAAGATGGCGCAAAGGGCCTGAAGGCGATCGCGGACGCAGGCGGAACCGCGCTCGTCGAAGACCCGTTATCGGCTTATGTGAACACCATGCCGATGGCAGCCCTGAACGAATGCGCCACGGCACGCGCCATGCCGCTTACCGCGATCGCGGACTATCTGGTGAAAGAATGTGCGGTATGACGAGCGTAATGGGACCGGTGCATTGTCTTCTCGTCGACGATCTCGAGGAAAACCTCCTCTCGCTGGAGGCCCTGCTCGGTCGTGAGGGTCTCGTCCTGCTCAAGGCGCGATCGGGCGACGAAGCGCTGGAACTGCTGCTGCGCCACGATGTCGCGCTCGCGTTGCTCGATGTGCAGATGCCGGGCATGAACGGGTTCGAGCTCGCCGAGTTCATGCGCGGGAACGAACGGACGCGCCATATTCCAATCATCTTCGTGACCGCGGGAAGCGCCGATAACCAGCGCCGCTTTCGTGGCTATGAAGCGGGCGCGGTCGATTTCATCCAGAAGCCGATCGAAGCCGATATCCTGCGCAGCAAGGCGACCATCTTCTTTGACCTGTATCGCCAGCGCGGGCAGATCGCGGCGCAACGCGACGAGTTGAAGGAAGCATCACAGGCGCTCAGGAACGCCGATCGGCACAAGGACGAATTCCTTGCCGTCCTGGCGCACGAGCTGCGCAACCCGGTCGCCGCGCTTGGCGCGGGCCTGCATCTGCTGAAGAAGCGCGCGGCATCGTCCGACCAGGCCGACGCCATTCGCGAGCAGATGGAGCGCCAGCTTTTCCACCTCTCCCGGCTGGTCGAGGATCTGCTCGATATATCGCGGATCAGCGAGGGCAAGATCTCGCTCCGCAAGGAACGGATCGAGCTGAACACGGTCCTGCGGTCAGCGATCGAGGCGAGCCAGCTCAACCTCGATGCCGCGCAGCACAGCTTCACGGTCGACTTGCCTTCGGAGCCGGTGTGGATCGACGCGGACCATACCCGGATCGCCCAGGTAGTGGCCAATCTCCTGAACAACGCGGCCAAATACACCCCTGCCGGTGGCGCCGTCTCGCTTACCGCACGCTGCGCTGACGGCTCTGTCGAGATCAGGGTAAGCGACAACGGCATCGGCATCCCGGTCGACATGCAGTCCCGGATCTTCCAGATCTTCACCCAGGTGGAGGATCATCGGAAACAGGCCGCCGGCGGCCTCGGTATCGGCCTCGCGCTGGTCCGCCAGATCATTGCCCTTCACCACGGATCGATCGAGGTGAAGAGCGATGGCGAGGGCAAGGGCAGCATGTTCTGCGTCAGGCTCCCGCTCAGCGACGATCCCGCAACGCTGCCCCGCCGCGATGCGGATGGGACGAGCGATCTTGCAACGGCGGAGATATGATGGCCGGCGTGCGCTGAAGCCTTATTCCACCAGTCGCGCCAGCTGCGCCGCGACGGTGCCCCACCCGTCATGGAAGCCCAGCTTCTCATGGGTATCCCGGTCGGCCCGGTTCTTGTGCATCGCATGGGCGTGATAGTCGGTGCCCTCGGGATGGTCCCTGAAGGTGATGACGGCGCTCATGAAACCGCGTTCGGCCGGCCGCCATCCGCCGAGCAGGCAGTTGGTGAAGACGATCCGCTCCATCTCGTCCACCGCGAGGAAGCAGGCGTCGAGATGCGGCACGAAATCTCCGCCATCCTCGCTCATCAAGGTGGTGAACGCGCCGCCGGGGCGCAGGTCCATCGCCACGACCTTGCACAGCGTCGGCGCCGGGATCCACCACTGCGCGAACTTCGCCGGATCGGTCCAGGCATTCCACAGCGCAGCGCGCGGCGCCTTGATGATGCGGGAGATGGTCAGGTCGAGGTCGGGGTTCATTGCGGTTTCTCCTCAATACTGGTGACGAACTGTTCGAGCCGGTCGGTGCGTTCCTCCCAAAGGGCGCGCTGATCGGCGAGCCAGTCGTCGATCGCGGCGAAGGTCGCCTTCTCGATCGAACAGGTGCGCACCCGGCCCTGTTTGCGGGTGCGGATCCAGCCGCTCTCCTCGAGCAGGTGGATGTGTTTCATGAAGGACGGCAGCGCCATATCGAAGGGCTGCGCCAATTCGCTGATGCTCGCCGGCCCCCTGCCCAGCCGCCCGAGCACCGCGCGGCGTGTCGGATCGGCCAGTGCCCGGAAAACACCGCTCAGCTGTTCTTGATACTGTTCCATAGGGCTAAGTAATATACACCGTCACTTAGCTCAATAGCTAAGCTTTACGGCCTCACGCCGCCCGCGACGTCTTCTCATTGGGCGCCGCTTCTGCCCGGTCGGTGCGTCCATGACGGCATGCTTACGTATTTGTCACGGACACTTGGGCTGAGTCGTACGTTCCACATCTGACGGCCGATGCAGCACGCTTTGTCGCATCGGAACGTGCTGGAGGAAGACATGAAGACAGGAATCTCGCGGGCCGCCCTCGTCGCAGTGCTGGGCGCCGCAACCTTGATGACGGCGGGCTGCGCCACCGAAACCGCCTATCGCCCGGCAACCGGCACCGGCTTCGCGCGCGCGGGCTATAGCGACCGGATGATCGAGGCCAACCGCTACATGGTGAGCTTCGCCGGCAACAGCTACACTTCGCGCGACACGGTCGAGCGGTATCTGCTGTATCGGTCGGCCGAGCTGACGGTGCAGCATGGCTATGATTATTTCATCCTGGCGGATCGCGACACCGACCGGCGCACCCGCACCTACACCACGCCGAGCGCCTTCGGCCCCGGGCCCTATGGCTATTGGGGCCCGAGCTGGCGCTATCGCGGCCGAGGCTTTGGCTGGCGCAGCTGGGATCCGTTCTGGGGCGACCCCTTCTGGGACCGCAGCGTGGATATCAACACGGTCGACAAATATGAGGCCAATGCCGAGATCGTGCTCGGCCGAGGCCCCAAGCCGCGTGACAATGTCCGCGCCTTTGACGCGCGCGAGGTGATGAACAACCTCGGTCCGTCGATCGTGATGCCCAAATAAAAGAAAGGCTCCCCCGCGCCAGCGGGGGAGCCTCTTTGTCAGGCCACGCCGACCGCGCCGTGGCAATGCTTGTACTTGCGCCCCGAGCCGCACGGGCATGGTGCGTTGCGGCTCACCTTGCCTTCCCATTCAGCCGGATCCTCGCCAACCTCGTCGCCCATCGGGCGCGGGATCGATAGCGGCGGCAGGGTCGTGGTCAGCAGGCCGCGCGTGCCCGCATCGATATCATCACTGTCATCGTCACCGCTGAACGGGTCGAAATGAGTCGTGATGAAGTCAGGCAGGTCAGGCAGCGGCGGTGCTTCCTGGATCTGGAACTGGGCATGCGCGATGGTGCGGGTCACATCCTCGCGGATATTGCCGAGCATGCGCTCGAACAGCGAAAAGGCTTCCTGCTTATACTCGTTGATCGGCGTCTTCTGCGCATAGGCGCGCAGATGGACGACCTGGCGCAGCGCATCGAGCGTCGCCAGATGCTCCTTCCAGTGATGATCGAGATTCTGCAGCAGGATCGACTTCTCCACCTGCACCCACTGGTCCGGCTCGAGCATCGCGGCCTTTTCGGCGACCATCGCGTCGGCCGCCTCGCGCACGCGCTCCTCGACCACTTCCGGATCGATCGCCTCTTCCTTCAGCCAGTCGTCGATCGGCGGCTCGAGCGCGAGCGTCTCGGCGAGCTTCGCGCGCATGCCCTCCACGTCCCATTGCTCGGGATAGCTATTGGGCGGACAAGCCTCGCCGACGATCGAATTGACCAGCTCGGTGCGCATGTCGGCAACGACGTCGCCGACCGTATCCGCATCCATGATGTCCGCGCGCTGCTCATAGATGACCTTGCGCTGATCGTTCATCACGTCATCATATTCGACGACCTGCTTGCGGATGTCGTAGTTGCGCGCTTCGACCTTCTTCTGCGCGGTCTCGATCGCCTTGGACAGCCATTTCGATCCGATCGCCTCGCCGTCGCCGATGTTCGAGCGCATCATGCGCGCGAACAAGGTGTCCGGGCCGAAGATGCGCAGCAGATCGTCGTCGAGGCTCAGATAGAAGCGGCTGAGGCCGGGATCGCCCTGGCGGCCCGAACGGCCGCGCAGCTGGTTGTCGATGCGCCGGCTCTCATGGCGCTCGGTGCCGAGTACGAACAGGCCGCCCGCGGCGAGCACCTCGGCTTTTTCGGCGGCGATCTCCGCCTTGATCGCGGCGATGGCGGCCTCGCGCTCCGGCCCTTCGGGCATTTCGGCGAGCTCATCGTTCACGCGGAATTCCAAATTGCCGCCGAGTTGGATGTCGGTGCCGCGGCCCGCCATGTTGGTGGCGATGGTGACGACGCTCTTGCGGCCTGCCTGCGCGACGATATGCGCCTCGCGCTCATGCTGGCGGGCGTTGAGAACTTCGTGCTTCACGCCTTCCTTGACGAGGAAGTCGGACAGCAGCTCGGATTTCTCGATCGAGACGGTACCGACCAGCACGGGCTGGCCCAGATCGGCGTGATGCTTGATCTTCTTGGCGATCGCCTGGAACTTGTCGGCGGTGTCCTTGTAGAATTCGTCTTCCTCGTCGACGCGCTGCACCGGCACGTTGGTCGGGATGGTGACGACGTTCATCTTGTAGATGTCGTAGAATTCCGCCGCTTCGGTCGCGGCGGTGCCGGTCATGCCCGAGAGCTTGGGGTACATGCGGAAATAATTCTGGAAGGTGATCGAGGCCATGGTCTGGTTCTCGGGCTCGATCTGGACGCCTTCCTTGGCTTCGACCGCCTGGTGAAGCCCGTCCGACCAGCGCCGGCCATCCATCATGCGGCCGGTGAACTCGTCGATGATGATGACCTTGCCGTCCTTGACGATATAGTCGGTGTCGAGCTTGAACATCATGTTGGCGCGCAGCGCCTGGTTCAGATGATGCACCACCTGGGTGTTCTCGAAATCATAGAGGTTCGCGCCCTCGAGCAGCCCGGCTGCCTCGAGCATGCGCTCGACCTTTTCGGTGCCGTCCTCGGTCAGGATGATCGACTTCTGCTTCTCGTCCTTCTCGTAATCCTCGGCCGCGAGTTGCTTCACCACCAGATCGACGCTGCGATACAGATCCGACTTGTCGTCGGTCGGGCCGGAGATGATCAGCGGGGTACGCGCTTCGTCGATCAGCACCGAATCGACCTCGTCGACGATCGCCATGGCGAACGGGCGCTGCACCATCGAGGCGCGTTCGTATTTCATGTTGTCGCGCAGGTAATCGAAGCCGAACTCGTTGTTCGTGCCATAGGTGATGTCGGCGGCATACGCGTCGCGGCGCTGCTGGTCGGTCAAATTGGGGATGATCACGCCGGTCGTCAGGCCAAGGAAGCTATAGATCTGGCTCATCCAGTCGGCATCGCGCGCCGCGAGATAATCGTTGACGGTGATGACATGGACGCCGGTCCCGGGCAGGGCGTTCAGATACACCGCGAGCGTCGCGACCAGCGTCTTGCCCTCGCCAGTGCGCATCTCGGCGATCTCGCCGCGGTGGAGCACGATGCCGCCGACCATCTGCACGTCGTAATGGCGCTGTCCCAGGGTCCGCTTCGCGGCTTCGCGCACCGTGGCGAACGCCTCGGGCAGCAGGTCGTCGAGCTTGGTGCCGTTCGCCAGCCGCTCACGGAATAGCACGGTCTGGTTGGCAAGCTCGGCGTCGCTCATCGCCGAGATGGTCGGTTCGAACGACGCGATCTTCGCGACGATGGTGCCGAGGGATTTGACGTAACGGTCGTTCGAGGAACCGAAAAGCGATTTGGCAAAGCCGCCGAGCATGGAGAATTCCCGATCTATAAAGGCATGGCCGCCGGGTCGTGCCGGGCGGCGGAATGAACATGACAGGTGGATCCGGCCGCAGCCGGATCAGGCGGTCGCGCTATTCGCGACGGCGCTCCGCATAGAGCGGAATGACGGTATCGAGCGCAAAGACGGCCTTCACGCCGAAGACTGCGGCCGCGACGAGCGTCGGCATCGCCTGGACGATCGGCCGTGCCGCGACGCGCGCGGCGGCGGGAGCGCTTGTACGAGCCGCAGACGTTGCCTCGACCACTGCCTGATGCAACCGCACCTCGGGCGCACGCACGCCGGAAATCGCGCCAGTCAGCGCGCTCAGCAGAGCAGTGAGGATGAGAAGCAGTTCCATTGCGGCGTGCGATGTAGTGGCTCGCAGTGCAGGCGTCCAGCAATTGCTCATGGGGAAAGGCCGTTCAATTCTCGGGCAATACCCAGCGGACGGGCACCGTATAATCGCCAACGGTCGGCACACCGTTTCGATCCCGTGCCGGTTTGAACGTCGCACGCTTCATGAGGATCGAACAGGTCGTCGCGTCCAGGCTGGCCGATCGGCTGCTGGCGAGGATGGTGCATGCCTTCGGCGAACCGGCCGGATCGATCGCCAGTCTGGCCAGCACTCGCCCCTGCGCACCCGCGCGGATCGCATCGGTGGGATAGGCATCAGCGGTGAACCAGCTGCCCGGATTTACTGTCGGTATTGCCTTGACGCCGGCATGCGCTCGATCGGGAAGCGGCACCGGCCTTCCCAGTGTCACCAAATTGTCCATGCTTGTCGTTCCCGGATCCCCGATCGAGCCGTCGGGCAAGCGCGGCGCGGTTGGTACGGCCCGGCTTTCGGCCAGTACCGTTTTCCGGTCGGCAACGGCCCGCTCCGATTCCGGCGCCCCTCCGAAGACGGTCCGGAGTGTGGGGCCATATTCCTCGATGCCCATCACGATAATGACGACCAGCAAAAGGAGCAGGGCGAAAACGGTCGCCATCACCATCAGGGTGACTGTCCTGCCTTGTCCGATCATCACCTCGCCTCCATCGCCACCCCGGCGATGATACCGCCAAATTGCACGGTCGCCATGGTTTTGGCCGCGATGTCATTTGCCTACGGCCCGGCGCACCCTATTAGGACGCGCATGTCCAGCACCCGCTCCCCGCTCGCGCCTGAAGGCTTCCCTGTTTTGCCCGCGATTCCCGGCGTCACGCCGCGCATCGCCCGCGCGCGCTACAAGACCTGGGATCGCTGCGACCTGACCTTCGTCACGCTCGATCCGGGCACCGTCGTGGCCGGCGTGCTCACCCAGAGCCGCTGCCCGTCGCCCGAAGTGGAATGGTGCCGCAAGGCGCTGGTGCTCGGCCAGGCGCGCGCGCTGGTGGTCAATGCCGGCAATTCGAACGCCTTTACCGGCGATCGCGGCCGCGAGGCCGTCGAGAATCTCGTGGCGCGCGTCGCCACGCGGCTCGGCTGCCAGCCTTCGGACGTGTTCGTCGCCTCGACCGGGGTGATCGGCGTGCCGCTGCCGATCGACAAGAGCGAGGCCGGCCTCGACGCTGCCTTCCAGGCCGATCCGTGCAGCTGGGAAGAAGCCGCGGCGACGATCATGACCACCGACACCTTCGCCAAGGCAGCGGTGACGCAGGCGGTGATCGGCGACAGGACGGTCAACCTGGTCGGCATCATCAAGGGATCGGGCATGATCATGCCCGACATGGCGACGATGCTCGGCTTCATCTTCACTGATGCGGCCGTCGAACCGGGCTTCCTGCAGGCGGCGCTGTCGGACGCGAACGTGAAGAGCTTCTCCTGCATCACGGTGGACAGCGATACCTCGACCAGCGACACGGTGCTTGCCTTTGCAACGGGTGCGGCAGGCAATGCGCCGCTGACTTCCTCCGACGATGCCGGCGCCGACGCCTTCCGCGCCGCGCTGGCCGATCTCTGCCTCCAGCTCGCCCATCTCGTGGTGCGCGACGGCGAGGGCGCGTCGAAGTTCATCACGGTCGAGGTGACTGGCGCCGAGAGCGACCGCAGCGCGCGGGTGATCGCCCTGTCGATCGCCAATTCACCGCTGGTGAAGACTGCCATCGCCGGCGAGGACGCCAATTGGGGCCGCGTCGTCATGGCGGTCGGCAAGGCCGGCGAGCCCGCCGAGCGCGACAAATTGTCGATTCGCTTCGGCGAGACTCAGGTCGCGCGCGATGGCCTGGCAGTGACGGGCTATGACGAGACGCCCGTCGCGGCGCATCTCAAGGGCAGCGAGATCGATATCGGCGTCGATCTCGACCTGGGCGACGGCCGCGCGACGGTTTGGACCTGCGACCTGACGCACGGCTATATCGCGATCAACGCGGATTACCGGAGCTGAACTCTGTTTACCTCCCCTTCCTTCCACGGCGGAGGCCGGGGTCCAGTTGAGGGACGATCATGGTTGAGCGCCGCGCTCAATTACCACGACCTCTCCGACTGGACCCCGGCCTCCGCCGGGGAAGGTAGTTTTGAAAGGCCGACGCAATGCTGACCATCTGGGGCCGCCTCAACTCGCATAACGTAAAGAAGGTCGCGTGGTTCGCGGAAGAAGCAGGCCTGGTTTATGTGCGCCACGATGTCGGCGGCCAATTCGGCATGGATGCCGGGTATCTCGCGAAGAACCCCAATGCGATGATCCCGACGATCGAGGATGGCGAGGTGACCCTGTGGGAATCCAACGCGATCCTGCGTTATCTCGCCGCGCGCCACGCCCCCGATCGCTTCTGGCCCGCCAGCCCGGCGACTCGGGCGATGGCCGATCGCTGGATGGACTGGCAGATCGACTATGCCGAGGCTCAGCGCGACGCGTTCGTCAACCTGATCCGCCGGCCCGAGGACCAGCGCGACGAGGACGCAATCAGGCGCTCGGCCGAGGCGTGCGCGAAGAAGATGGCCGTGCTCGACGCACATCTCGCACAGAGCCCCTGGCTGTCAGGCGACGCCTTCGGCATCGGCGACGTGCCGATGGGCGTCTATGTCCATAGCTGGTTCACCTTGCCCATCGAGCGCCCCGACCTGCCCAATGTGGCGGACTGGTATGAAGGTCTCCAGGCGCGAGCCGGTTATGCCAGCCAGGTGATGATCCCGCTCACCTGAGTCGCCACGCGGCAAGGGCAGGAAGTTCGCTGTTCCCGCGCGATAACAGGGAAATTAACAGGGAATTCCATTTTTTCGGGCCCGAAGTTCGCAGTTATATCAAAATATTGATGATTTTACAATCACTTGATTGGGTTTCCCTGTTCCGGATTAACAGGGAATTCCGTCCGCATAACAGCGAAATTCGCGTGCGAGGCGCGCACCATCCACATCGCCATGAGAAAGAGCCGGTCGAAGCAAGGCCGGGCTTCGTCCGACGTCATAGTGGAGACGTCGGATCAGGATTTGAATCGATCGATCGCATTGATGGCGCGGAACGCCATGATGATCATCGCTGATGAAAAAAGGGCCGCGCAGCCTCTGCCGCGCGGCCCCGATCCATTTCGACAGCTCAGATCAGGCGAGCTCGCCCTCGAGCCATGCCTTGATCCGGCCCTTGGGCTCGGCACCGACCTTGGTCGCGGCCGGGGCGCCGTTCTTGAACAGGATCATCGTCGGGATGCCGCGCACGCCATATTTGCCCGGCGCGTCGGGATTGTCGTCGATGTTCAGCTTGGCGATGGTCACCTGCTCGCCCAGTTCCTCGGAGATCTCCTCCAGGCTCGGGCCGATCATCTTGCAGGGGCCACACCATTCAGCCCAGAAATCGACGAGCACCGGCTTGTCGGAGCTGAGGACGTCAGCCTGGAAGCTGTCGTCGGTGATGTGCTTGGTTGGCATGTCGGGAATCTCCTGTGTTGCCGGCAATCTAGGGAGCCCGGCCAAAGCACTCAACCCGGCAGGTCGTAGCTTTGTTGCGCGGGTGCATAGCCGGGCTTGTGCATCGCGAGGAAAGCGTCCGGCACGATCAGCAGTTTTGGCCCATTGGTGTAGAGTAGCGCGGCCTCGATGACGCGGCCGGGAAAGATCACCCCGAGCGCCTCGACATAGGCCGCCATCTGGCGTGCGTGATAGGGCGGGATCTCCTCGGGCGTCAGCGGGATCTGGCGTCCCGTCTTGAAATCGACCACCTGGATCCGCTCGGGCGTCACGCGCAGCCGGTCCACCGTGCCCGATACAACGACGCCGTCGCCGACCACTGCCGCGATCGGCGCTTCCGCCAGCGAGTTAGGACCGAACAGCTCGGCGAAACGGGTGTCTTCAAGGACAGCGAGCACCGTCCGCGCGATATCCGTCCGCGCATTGGCATCGGCGACCCCGCCGACCCGGTCGAGCCAGCGATCCGCCGCGCTCTTGCGCTCGTCAGGCGCCACGGCCGGCAAGCGCTCGAACAGCGCATGGATCAGCTTGCCGCGCTCGGCGGCGACGCGCATCGCCGGGGTAGGCGGCGGATCGGCCACCACATCCTCGCCCAGCGACGACGGCGCCAGCGGGCGCGGCGGCCGCGCTTCGACCGGCGCGCGCTGCTGAGTCCAGGCAGGCAGCGCAGTCTCGTCCTCGACCTCGGCCGCTTTCCTGGTCGAGACAGGCACCGCGCGTTGCGGCACGATCCCGGTGAAGCTCCGCGCTTCCGGCGAAGGCGGCACCTCCAGCGCGGTCATCGCCCGCTCGGCAGCGGCGTACCAGCTCGACGGCGGCGGTTCGCCCCTGGCAAGCGGCCCCAGCGCGCCCGCGATCACCAGCCGTTCCTCCGCGCGTGTCGCCGCGACATAGAAGAGCCGCCAATGCTCCTCCAGCTCGCGCTGGGCATCGGCTTCGAGCACCTCGCCCAAAGGGCCACCGCGCTCACTCGCGCGCGGCCGGAAAATCGGCAGCGCGTTCGCCATGCCCTCCAGTGTCCAGTCGAGCGTGGAGCGCGGCGATTTGGTCGGATCGACCGCCGCGTCGGCCAGGATCACCAGCGGCGCCTGCAAGCCCTTCGCGCCGTGCGCCGTCATCACCCGCACGGCGTCGAGCGGCGCGGAAGGATCGCGCTTGATGTCGACATCGCCGCGATCGAACCAGTCGAGAAAGCGCTGCAGCGAGGGCGTGCCAAGCGATTCGAAATTGAGCGCCGCGTTAAGCAATTCCTCGATCGGATCGCGGGCCTCCTGGCCGAGCCGGCGGATCAGCTTGCGCCGCCCGTCGAGCGGGCCGGACAGCATCTCTTCGAGGAACTGATAGGGGGTGGCGATATCCGCCCGGTCGAGCATCCGGTGCAGCGGATCGAGCGCATCGCGCGGCTGAGTACGCGACAGATGCCGCCACAGGCTGCCGGCCTCGCGTGGGGCTGCCTCCATCAGTCTTTCCTGGCTCCAGCCGATCAGCGGCGAGACGAGCAGGCTGGCGAGCGACAGATCGTCCCCCGGCTGAAGCACGAACCGGATCGCGGCGAGCAGATCCTGCACCGCCAGCGGCGCGTTGAGCCGCAGGCGGTCGACGCCGGCGACCGGCACATTCTCGGCATAAAGCCGCGCGACGATCAGCGAGGCCAGTTCGCCGCGCCGTTTGACCAGGATCATCACATCTTCGGGGCGGAGGGTGCGGCCCTGGCTCTCCAACACCAAAGTGCCGATCCAGGCCTTGATCTGCCTGGCGATCCGGCTGGCGAGCTCACGGGTGGAATCGGCGATCCAGCCTTCCTCATCCTCCTCACTGCCGCCGGCGACGGTGAGCGGCCAGAGCGTGACGGTGCCCGGCCCTTCCACCTCGCTGGCATGCGGCTCGCGCTCGGCGATGGCGCCGAGCCCCGGCTCCGGGATCGCCTCGATCGCCGCATCGACGAATTCGAGCACTGGCCGGGTCGAGCGGAAACTGTGCGTGAGCGACAGCCGGTCGAAACGCAGCCCCTCCCCGTCCGGCCCCTGCGCATCCTCGGCCAGCCCGCCGAAATGTCGCTCCGCCGCCTGGAAATAGATCGGGTGTGTGCCCTGGAAGCCGAAGATCGCCTGTTTGTAATCGCCCACCGTGAACAGCGTCCGCAACCGCTCGTCATGCGCGCCGAGCCCGGCGAAGAATTCGTCGGCGAGCGCGCGGATGATCGACCATTGCTCGGGATTGGTGTCCTGCGCTTCGTCGATCAGGATATGCTCGGTGACCTGATCGAGCTTGAAGCGCACCCATTCGCCCATGCCGGGCTGGCCGAGCAGGTCGATCGTCGCGCGGATCAAATCGTCGAAATCGACCCCGCCGACCCGGCGCTTGGCGCGCGCATAGGCGGCGGCATAATCGCGCCCGACGTCGAGCGCGTCCGCGAGCAGATCGGCGTAGACGGCACGCACTCGCAGATCGAGCAGTTCGGCGCACCAGCCATAAAGGCCACCCGCCAGCTCCGCATAATCCTCTTCCTGCGGCGCCTGCCCCTTGCCGAAGGAGCGCACATCGCCGTCCGCCTTGGCCCAGACCTTGTGCAGATCGGCCAGCGACGCGGCGCGCTCGGCCACCGGCTTTTCCAGCCAGCCATAGATGACCCCGGCGCGCTCGATCCCGCTCTTGGTACCCCAGCCGCTGTTCATGCCGCCGATCGCGTCGAGTGCTTCGTGATCCACCACATCGTCGCTGCAGGCGCTCAGGATCACGCTCTCGATATCGCCCGTCGGCAAATCGAGCGCACGACGGATGAAGGGCCGCAGACCGTCACCGCGCGGCAGTTCCTCCATCGCGCTCGGCGCACGGGCGCAGGCACGCAGGAAATTCTCTGCCTCGCCCTCGCCCAGCCTTACGCTCAGCCGGCCGATCGTGTCGATCGGCTTGAGCCGCCCGTCGCGATCCGCATCGACCAGCATCTCGGCCAGCGCCTCCCGCGCCAGCACCGCTTCCTCGCGTCCTTCGAGGGGACGAAAGCCGGGCACCAGCCCCGCTTCGACCGGGAACGCCGCGAGCAGGCCCTGGCAGAAGCTGTGGATCGTCTGGATACGCAGGCCGCCGCCCGGCGCATCAAGCACCTTGGCGAACAGGGTACGGGCGTAGGCAATGCGGCGCGGATCGAGATGGTCCTCGCCCAGCGCGAACAGATCCTTTTTCAGGTCGTTCTCGGGCATGCGCACCCAGGCGGCGAGCCGGGCGCTGATCCGCCCCGCCATCTCCGCGGCGCCCGCCTTGGTGAAGGTCAGGCACAGGATCGCGCCCGGATCCACCCCGCGCAGCAACAGGCGGAACACCCGCGCGGTCAGCACCTGGGTCTTGCCGGTGCCGGCCGAGGCGGACAGCCAGACATGCGCATCGGGCGCGCTCGCTGCCGCCTGATTGCCCTTCAGATGCGGAAGAGGCCGGTTATCCCCGCTCACGGCCATACCATTCGTCGCGGCGCATCAGCTGGTCATAGTCGGCATAGGGCGCATATTCGGGGTGAAGCTTGGCGGTGAAGGCCTCGCTGCCGGTCAGCCAAGCAGCGACCGCTTCGGTGAAATGACGTGCGGCGAGCGCGGGAAAATCCTCCGGGCGCACCTTGTCGGCCTTGCCCGCCGGATCGACCGGCGAGGTGATGTAACCGAAGCTGTCGTTGCGCTTGCCCAGCGACCAATATTCGAAACCCCGTGCTTCGCCGCTTATGCCCTCGAACCCGCCGCGCTCGGCAATCAGGCCAAGCAACCCGAGCTGCAGGCTGAACCCCGCACGCACCGAGGCCGGCGACGGCGCCTTGCCGGTCTTGTAGTCGATCACCGACAGCGACCCGTCGGGCAGCCGGTCGATCCGGTCGAACTTCCCGGTCAGCGTGACGCCTGCGATGTCGATCTTGCCGTCCTTCTCGACCGCGAGCACCTTGCGGCCCAGCGCCGATCCGCGCGCGATCTCCGCCGCTATCCAGTCGATCGCCTCCATCAGCCGCGGTTGCCATAGCGCGCGCATCATCGGGTGGGTGCGTTCGTCCGCCAGCATCGCCAGCGCGCGCCGGCGCAGCGTATCGGGCGCGCAATCGTCCTCGCGTGCCCAGACTTCGAGGATCTCGTGCACCGCCGTGCCGCGCCATGCCGCGCTGGGGTCGGCGTCGACCGGATCCAGCGACATCAGTCGCAGAATGCGCTTGGCGTAGAAAGCGTAGGGGTCAGCCTTGAGCCGGTCGACATCCGTGACGGCAATGCGCTTCGGCCGCAGGATCGCGGGCGGCGACGGCGCGGGCTGATCGGCCGGCTCATGCGTGTCCGGGCGGTCGAGCGCCCGCGTCCAGCGCTCCAGCGCGCGCGCGCGCTCGAACCGCTCGCCGGCCAGCGCCTGCAACCGCAGCCAGAAGCGCGAGGCGATCGCCGGCTGGCTCGCATCGCGCCGCGCCCGCGTGATCAATGCCTGGGGCGCGCCCAGCGCGCCCGCGAGATCATGCGCCGACACGCCGACACGGCGTTCGAGGCCCGGCAGGCCGAGCTCGGCGCGGATGCGGGGTGCCAGCCATGGATCGGGCGCTGGCTGGCCGGGCCAGGTGCCTTCGTTCAGGCCGCCGAGGATCATTAAATCCGCGGTCTGCAACCGAGCCTCGATCAGACCGTAGATCGCCAGGCGCGGGTGGCCGCCCTGGGGTGGACGCACCGCCGTCTCATCCATCAGGGTCTTGAGCAGTGGCGCCAGGCTGGCGGGATCGACGCTGGCAGGGCCGGCATCGGCTTCCGCTTCTAGATCGGCGAGCAATTCGGACGCAGCTCGCCCGGCCGGGCCGCTCCACAGCGCATCGCCGCACAGCGCCTGCGCCGTCTCGCGGAGCGCGGCGACCAGCCTCCCCAAAGGCTGCGCGTCGCCGTCGAAAACCGCTTCAATCGGCGACAACAGCGCGCGCGCCTCGGGCCACCAGGCCGCCGCTTCGGCGAACAACCGCCGTTCCCGCTCCGATGGATTGGCGAGATGAGAGTCGATCCCCGCCAGCCCCGCCGCCGGCCGCGGCCCGCGCAACACCCGGTCGAGCGCGCGCGCCCCTTCGAGCCATGCGCTACGTCCCTCGCCGAAACGCACCAGCGGATGCTTGAGCAAGGTCAGCAGCGCGAGCGGCGCGAACCGCTGGGTCGCGGCCTCGGCCAGCGCGGTGAGCAAGGTGCCCGAGGGCAGGATCGACAAGGGCCGCCCGGCGGAATCGTCGATCTCGATTCCCCAGCGCGCCGCATGCGCCGCCACCCTGCGCGCCAGCGCGCGATCCGGCGTCACCAGGGCGGCGGTGCGGCCCAGCATCTCCAGCACTTCGCGCAACGCCAGCGCGATCGCCTGTGCTTCCTCGGCCGGTGTCGCCAGTTCGGCCGCGACGATGCCCGAAAGCCGGCGATCCTCCGCCTCGAGCCCGGTCCATTTCCCGGTGAATTCGGCGGGCGCCAGCGCATTGGCAATGGCGCGTCCTCGTGCCGCGGTCGCGTCATGCCCGCCGCCATCGCGCCAGGGCAGGAATTCGTCGCGGTTCACGCCCATCCGCCCGAGCAGCAGCTTCAGATGGAATTGCGGATGAGTCTCGATCGAGCGGCGGCGGAAACCGGTGACGGGATCGGGCTCGTGCGGCCCGAGCGCCTGCCATTCCTCCTCGTCCATGCCGGTCGCCAGGTCGGCCAGCACCACCATGCCCCGCGGCAGCTCCGACACGCAGCGCAGCAGCAGCCCCACGGCCGGCGCGGAATCGGTAATGCCGGCGGCACACACGAAACCCGGCGGTGGGGCCAGCTTCCACCGCGCGGCCAGCCGGCGCAGCAAGCGTCCGCGCCGATCGGCGAGGTCGATCCTGCCCAGCCGCTTCAGCTCGCCCGGCCAGCGATCCAGCACGATTCCGAACAACGCCAGCGCCCGACGCCAATGGTCCGACAGCTCCTCGCTGAGTTCCAGGTCGCGCAACTTCGCCGGCGCCACCTCCTCGACCAGCAGCTGGTCGAGCGTCCGCGCCAGATCGCCCGCCAGCCGCACCGCTTCGGCGGCGTCGACCGGCTGGCCCGTCCGCGCCTGCTCCTCGGCCACCAGCCGCGCCAGGATCATCCGGCGCTGGAGTGGCGGTACCGCAGGCGGCACCGGATCGCTGTCGTCCGCCGGATCGAGCGCTGCACCCGTCGCCTCGTCCAGTTCGCCGATCGACACCAGCCGCGGCAGCAGCAGCCCGCCCTCGCTGGCGCGCACGAAGGCGTCGGTCATCGCCCGTTTGGCGCGATTGTTGGGCAGCAGCACCAGACCGCGCGCGAGCCCCAGCGGTTCCCCGCCGAAGCGCCGGATCAACCCGGCGGCGAGCGCGTCGGCAAAGGCCCGGTGCGCTGGGATGGTGAAGAGGGCCGGTTTGACGGCCTCAGCCATCAGCGAGGATCGCCTCGGTCTGTACAATCGCGCCCGGCGTGCCGACATCGAACCACAGGCCCTGATGGACAAGGCCGTAAGCGCGGCCGGCGGCGATCGCGCGTTCCCAGAAGATCATCGTCGAGAAGGGTCCCTCCGGCCAGTCCTGGATCACACGCGGCGACAGGATCTGCACCCCGGTATAGACGAACGGCGCGGGCCGCCCGGGCTGGCGACGCTTGGTGATCAGTCCATCGGGCGCGAGATGGAAATCGCCCTGCCCGCCATGATTATACGCCTTGGCGAGCGGCACCATGAGCAGCAGCGCGTCCATCGCCGCATCGTCCCACCGCGCGGCGAGCAGCCTGATCGCGTCGGCCGGTCCATCGACCCAGAGATTGTCGCTGTTGACGACGAGGAACGGCTTGTCGCCGATCAGGTCGCGTGCCTGAACGATGCCGCCGCCTGTCTCCATCAGCTTGCCCCGCTCATCGGATACGGCGATTTCAATGCCTTTGACCCGATTCATCAGATGCGCTTCGAGCGCATCGGCGAGATAATGGACATTGACCACGGCGCGCTTCACCCCGGCGCTGCGCAGCCGGTTGAACACATGATCGATCAGCGGCTTGCCCGCCACCTCGACCAGCGGCTTCGGCCGCGTGGCGGTCAGCGGGCGCATGCGCTTGCCCAGGCCCGCCGCCATCACCATCGCGGTTTCGGGAACGTCGCCGCCGGGGTCGGGGCGGATCGCTAAAGTTCGCTTGGTCGTCATTGGCCGGAAATCACCATCGGGTCGCCGCGCCTGTCGGCAGGGATGTTGGCGTCGAACCACGTCTTGACCGGTGCCAGCGCCGGATGCGCCAGGTCGCGATCGAGATAGCGCCAGACGCGCGGGCACAGCGCCGAATAGCGCAGCTTGCCGTCGCGCTTCCACAGCCGGGTGAAGATGCCGACGATCTTCGCGTTCCGCTGCGCGCCCAGGACATGATAGGCGATGTCGAAATCCTCCCCGGCGCCGGTGATCCGCTTGTACCGCGCAAGCATGACGCTTTCGAGCGCCGGATCCACATCGCGCCGCGCGTCCTGCAACAACGAGACCAAGTCATAGGCGGGATGGCCGGCCAGCGCATCCTGGAAGTCGAGCAGGCCGAGCGTGTCGGTCCCACCGATCAGCATCAGATTTTCGGCATGATAATCGCGCAGCACCGTCACGACCGGCCCGGCGAGCGCCGCGTCGAACACCTTGTCCCATGCCGCGTCATAGCCCGCCTGATCGGCCTCTATGCCGACCGCCGGGCAATACCATTCGGTCAGCAGATTGGCCTCGCGGTGAAGCACCGGACGGTCATAGGGTGCCAGCGGCCCGGCCTCGTGCTGGTGAAGCCGGATCAGGATATCGATCGCGGCCTCGTACAGGCCGGTCGCGCGCCCAGCCTGTTCATCGACCGTTTCGCGCATCCGGATGTCGCCGAAATCGTCGAGCAGGACCAGGCCCCGGTCGAGGTCGACGCCGTGGATCGCCGGTGCGGCGAACCCCCGTTCGCCCAGCCATCGCGCGACGTCGATAAAGGGGCGCGGATCTTCCTGTGGCGGCGGCGCATCCATCAGGATCGCGCTGCGATCGCCCGCGACGACGCGAAAATACCGGCGGAACGAGGCGTCGCCCGCCACGGGGAGGATGTCAGCCCCTTCCCAGCCATTCGCCGCGAGGAAATCGGCCGCGGCGGCCGGCGGAGTCATATCTGCTGCCATCGCGCCCTCCAAGCCGCCGGCACCTCGGCTGTCAAGGCGCGGGTGCCATCGGGCTCGATCGTCAGGCTCAGTGCCAGCGCCTCCGGCCACATGCCGGGCGCACGTTCGGGCCATTCGACGATCAGCAGCGAATCGGACAGCGCCTCGTCGAGCCCGAGCTCCTCGATCTCGTCCGGGTCGTCGATCCGGTAGAGATCGACATGCAGTACCGGAAACCGGACCTCGGGCGGCGCATAGGGCTGCACGATCGCGAAGCTGGGGCTCGGCGCCTCGCCCTCAAGCCCCAAAGCCGCGAGCAACCCGCGCGCGATGCTCGTCTTTCCGGCACCGAGCGGACCGGTCAGCGCGATCACGTCGCCCGGTCCGGCGAGTTCGGCGAGACGCGCGCCAAGCGCCTCGGTCGCGGCGGGGTCGGCAAGCGTTATCGCCATTTCAGTAGCCGATCATCAGCATGTCGAGCGCACCCATGATGGCGTCGTGTTCCCGATCGAGCGTTCCGACCCGATTGCCGATGAGATTCTTCCCGATGGCGGACGCATACTGCGTCATCATCACGACCCGTTGCCCTTCAACGTCGAAAATTGGATTGAGCCGGCCCGCCGGCTTGGGCGCATCCTCGAACACGAACAGGGGCACGGTGAAGCGCGTATCGAGATTCCGGAGCAGGTCGGATTGGCAATCCAGTAGGTATCCGCGCTCGCCGTGCCGTTGATAGATATCGAATCGGGCCATCAGAAGAGGCGGTATTTCTCGAGTGGCAAGCCGTGTTCGGCGACATAGGCGTTTGAGGCCTCGATCGCCTCGCGATTTTCCTCGAGCCAGCGCCGCCCGCGCTCTTCGGAAATCTGTTTCGCCAGCCCCTCTTCGCAAGCGCGCGAAATGTTGATGCCCAGTTCTCTGGCGTCCTCGATCATCGCGGCATCGAGCGAGACGTTGGTCGGCCGCCGAAACGGCGTCTTCGTTTCACGGACGGTAGATCGCGTCATGGAAAGCCTCCAATCTATGCGCATATAGTATGCGCATAACCATGCACATTCAAGCTAGCACCGCGGCAATGTGACAGTGATAAAAGTCCCTTCGCCCGGCTCCGATACCAGGTCGATCGTTCCGCCATGCGCCTCGACGAACTGCTTGGCGAGCGGCAGGCCGAGCCCCAGCGACCGCTCGCCACCGGGCGAGACGCCCGGCTCCGCGAAGCGGTCGAACGCATGCGCGACCGCCTCGCGCGTCATGCCAGCCCCGTCGTCCGACACCACGATCCGCGCCGCTGCCGCAGTGCCGTCGAGATGGAGCAGGATACGGCCGCCCTCCGCGGTGCCGCCAATGGCGTGCCTCAGCAAATGCTCCACCACCTGGCGCAAGCGCTTTGCATCGCCCTTCACGGCGCCGGCCGAAGGCAAAATCTCGACCGCGAAATCGAGCTGCTTGCGCGCGGCCAGCGGTTCGACCGCCGCCGCGGCCGCGCGCGCGACGCCGTCCAGATCGACCTCGATCATCTCCAGCACGGGCGTGCGCCCCTCATTCTGGGTGAGATCGAGCACCTCGTCGACGAAGAAGCCGAGCCGCTCGACCGATTCGAGGATCGCCGCGACATAGTCATGCGCATCCTTGTTCAGCTTGCCGGCATAGCCCTCGGCCAGCATCTCGGCGAAGCCACTGATCGACGTGATCGGAGTGCGCAACTCATAGCTCATATTGGCCACGAACGCGGTCTTGACCCGGTCGGCCGCTTCCAATGCCTCGTTGCGGTCGCGCAGCACCCGCTCGATCCGGCGGCCGTCCGAGATGTCGAGCATCGTGAACAAGCCGTTGCCGTCAGGCAGCGGCACCGCGGCCAGCTCGAAGAAGCGCCCGTCGGCGAACTCTAGTTCGCCGCCGCGCTGCTGCCGTTCGACGGTCGCCGCCCGCACCAGATCGCCGATCAGCGATGCGCGCCGCGGCTTGGCGAGTTGCCGCGCCGCGGCCTCCGCCAGCTTGTCCACGCCGGGATGGCTGGTCAGGAATTCCTCGTCGAAACCCCAGAGCGCGCGGAACTTGTTGTTCCACAACTGCAGCCGCCCGTCCGCGGCGAACACGCCCAGCGCTTCGTAGAGATTGTCGAATGTCGCGGTGCGCACCCGCAGCAGCGTATCGCGCGCGCTGGCGAGCTGGACCTGCTCGGTGCGGTCCTCGAAGATCAGCAACAGGCCCCCATCAGGCAAGGGCTGCGCCACGACACGCAGATGCACGCCGCCCGGCAGATGCCAATGCTCCTCGATCGCACCGTCCGCCTCGAGGAACCAGTCCCGCCGCTCCGCCTTCCAGCCCGGGAAGTCCCGTACCTCCGGCAAGCGGTTCGCTTCGCGCATGCGCTCGAGCACCCGATCGAATTCCGGCCGGTCCGCGAGCCACTCGCTGTTGATCGCGAACAGCCGGCGGAAGGGCTGGTTGCAAAAGGCGAGCGTTCGATCAGCGCCGAACTGAACGACGCCGGCGGACAGCCGGTCGAGCAACGCGCGCTGCGCCTCCGCGAAGCGCTTGATGCCGCTTCGCGCCTGCTCCAGCTCCTCGATATCGACGGCAAAGCCCGCCACGCCACCGGTCGGCAAGGGCACGTCGTAAACGCACAGCATCCGCCGCATGGTGCGGATCGTCGCGGGCATGCTCTGCATTTGCGGCTTGCCCGTATCGCGCGCGACCACCGCGTTCGCCAGCGGTCCGCCGATACCCGATCCCTCGACCAGCTCCACGCCGCGCCGGATCACGTCCGCGGCATCGGGCGCTTCGACTGCCTCGACATAGGCTGAATTGACCATTGCCAGGCGCAGGTCGGGGCCGCGATACCACATCGGCAGCGGCGCCGCTTCGATGAGCCCGGTCAAGGCATCGAAGGCGGCGCGTGCGTCCGCCCGCTCCGCGTCGAGCCTGGCGATCTCTGCCTCGCTCTCCGTCGCATCGAATATCCAGAGCACGACGCCGCCCGGCGCCTGCAGGTCGCGCGGCGCCCTTTGGCCCTTGATCATCAACGCGCGCGACGATCCACGCGCGCGGATCGACCGCGAGAAGCTGCGTCCGGACTTTTGCGCCGCGGCGACGTCAGCGGCGATGGCATGTGCGTCGTCCGGGGTGAGGCCGCCGTCCTGCCCGGCCAGATCGTCGAGATAGCGGGGCACCGGCGACAGGCCGAGCCAGCCTGCCAGTCGATCCGACAATTCCAGCCGGCCATCTCCCCGCACGATCATGGCCAGCGCAGGGGCAGACCCGACCAGAGCCTCCAGGCGCGCATTCGCGTCCAATGTCGCGACCGCGTCGCGGCGCGCCCTGAAGCCGGCATAGAGCGCGGCACAGGCACCGGCAATCAGCACGGCGAGCACTATTCCCGCCACCATGCCTGCGACCGTCGAAATCTGACTCACCACAGCCCCTTTTGACCCGACCGCACAGCGGGCGCTTCACGAGGCCTGTCCTAGGACATCCCCCGTGCAATTTCAAAAACCATGGAAGGCCCGAAAACGAGGTCACATTGGGGCAATGTGTGATATTTGCGAAACACCGATGACATTGAAAAGTTATAATTGATGAACAGCTCTTGAACGTAAGAGTGGTTTTTCGCAAACTACCGGTCAGGGGGCCCAGAAAAGGGGCCAAAGTAATGCGAAAGAACCAATTTCGTTCGTCGAGCGCCTTGTGTTCAATCACCTTTGTCGGCGCGCTCATGATCACCGCACCCGCCGCAGCGCAGACCGCGGCGGACCCTGCAGCACCTAATATCGCGCAGCCTGACCAGCCGGCGGATACGGCGGCCAGCGACGACGGCGACATCGTCGTCACCGGTTCGCGCATCAGGCGCCCGAACCTCAGCTCGCCGATCCCGGTCACGAGCGTGCAGGGCGAGGAATTCTTTCAGACAGGCAAGACGTCTATCGGCGATGTGCTGAACGACCTCCCTGCCTTGCGCAGCACGTTCAGTCAGGCAAACTCCACTCGCTTCCTCGGCACGTCCGGCCTCAACCTGCTCGATCTGCGCGGTCTCGGCACACAACGTACGCTCGTGCTGGTGAACGGCCGGCGCCATGTGGCGAGCGACATTCTGAGCACCGCAACATCGGTGGACACCAACACCATTCCAACGGACCTCATCGAACGCGTCGACGTCGTCACCGGCGGCAACTCCGCGATTTACGGATCGGATGCGCTGGCGGGCGTCGTCAACTTCATCCTCAAGGACAATTACGAAGGCGTGCAAATCCGCGGTCAGGGCGGCGCCAGCAAATATGGCGATGCCGGGTCCTATTATCTCAGCGCTCTTGCCGGCACGAACTTCGCGGATGGCCGCGGCAATATCGCGATCAACCTCGAATATGCGCACCAGGAGGATTTTTACGCGTCCGGTCGCGATTATTCGCGCCGGAACGACGCTTTCATCACCGTGGATTCAGATCCGGCCGGCACTCCCAACGGCAGTGACGGCATCCCGGACAGGGCATTTGTGCGCGATCTGCGGAGTGGCACCTACAGCAATGCCGGCACCTTCCTGCTGTGTTGCCGAACCGGTGGCGGAAACGGCATCGCCTATCAGCCCTATATTTTCCAGCCCAACGGCACCTTGACGCCTCAGACGGGCACGATCACCAATGCTCTGTCGTTCACGCCCAGCTATGTCGGCGGGAACGGCGACAACTTCCGCGACGGAACGCAGTTCGCGTTCCAGCCGAAGCTCGATCGCTACAGCGCCAACATCATTGGTCATTTCGAATTCAGCAGAGCGTTCGTTCCCTTTATCGAGGGAAGCTATACGCGGACGGATTCCATCGGCAGCGCAAGCGGTCCCTTTTTCACGTCCTCCTCCGGGTCGCTTCGCGAGGCATATTTCAGCGACAACCCATATCTGACGCAGCAAGCTCGCGACCTTTTCCTTCAGCAGGATTCATATGATTCGAACTGCTATTATGTATCGGGTGGCGATGGCGTTCCGGATGCGGATCGCCAGGGCGGTCAATGCGGTGTCAAAATCTACAAGAATGCCGTCGACCTGACCAACCGAGTCGAAACCGCGCGACGCGAAACATACCGGGCGGTGCTCGGCGCCCGCGGCGATTTCAACGAGGATTGGCACTACGAAATTTCTGCCAATTATGGCGAATTTCGCGAACACACCGCAATTCTCGGCAACGTGAACCTGCAACGCTATCTGCTCTCGATCGACGCCGTCGACCAGGGCCAATACCAGAATGGCACACCTAACGGGAATATCGTCTGCCGTTCGAAGATCGATCCCAGTGCCGCCTTGCCGTTCGAGGGTGCCAACAATTCCTCCTTCGCGTCGTCGCTTCTTGCAAATGATGTCGCGCAGTGCGTGCCCGTTAATCTGTTCGGTTCGGGCAAGGTCACCGACGCGGCACGCAACTATATTCTTCAGAACTCTTACGCAGACGGCAAGATCACTCAGCTCGTACTCGGAGGGTTCGTAACCGGTGATACGAGCGAGTGGTTCAACCTGCCAGGTGGCCCAGTCGGCTTCTCGGTCGGCGGAGAATATCGCCGGGAAACGGCATTCTACCAGCAGGACAATATCACTGCCGCCGCCCTGACCTTTTACAACGCGATACCGGAATTCAACCCGCCCTCCTTCGAGGTCAAGGAAGCTTATGGCGAGCTCCGCTTGCCGATCCTGAAGGACGTTCCGTTCTTCCACGAACTGACTGTCAGCGGTGCGTTGCGAGTCGCCAACTACAAGGGCTCGACGGGCACTGTCCTCTCCTACAATGGCGGCGTCGAATGGTCGCCAGTCCGATCGTTGAGGCTGCGCGGCAATTATGCGCGGGCGGTTCGTGCACCAAATCTGAGCGATCTCTATACTCCGCTCGGGCAAAATTTCGATACGGTCTACGATCCTTGTGACAATACCCATATCGGCGCCGGATCGACGACGCGCGCGGCTAATTGTCATTCCGACGGCGTGCCGGCGGCCTATAATTTCGAATATATCAGCTCTATCGGGTATCTTTCGGGCGGCAACTCCGATTTGAAGGCCGAAAAATCGGATTCTTTCACGATAGGCGGCGTCTTCCAGCCAACTTTCCTGCCCGGCTTCTCCTTTTCAGCCGATTATTACAACATAACGGTGAACGACGTCATCACGTCGCCCGGGACTCAGGAAGTTCTCAATGCGTGTTATGATGCAGCGAACCTGAATAACCAGTTCTGCAACCTGTTCTCACGCTACACCGGCACTGGAATCGGGCCGGCGGGCGAAGTCCAGGGCCAGATCCTCAACAACAGCTTGCACCTCGTGCCGTTGAACTATGCGAAGCTGCAGGTGAGCGGCATCGATTTTGATCTCGGCTATGAACGCGACATCGGCAGGATCGGACATCTGTCGATCCATGGCATCTACACGCGCGCGCTTCAGAACAACTCCTATCTCGATCCCACCGACCCCGGGCGTTACGATCAGGTCCTTGGTGAACTCGGAGATCCTAAGAATACCTTCAATATCGAAACCTCGTTCAAGACCGGCCCGGTCACGTTCGGCTATAAATTCCGTTATATTGGCCGCATGGTCCCCGGCTTCTGGGAAGATGCTCATGGCGTGCAGGATCGTGCTCCACAGAATGCCGACGCTTATCCAATCGAATATTACAAGCCCGTCGCCTATCACGACGTGCGTCTCCAGGTCGACGTCAACAAACGATACAATATGTATATCGGCGTCGACAATTTGCTGAACAAGCGTCCGCCTTTTGGGCTGACGGGTGCGGGCGAAGGCAGCGGAATCTATACGAATCTCGGTGCGTTTGCTTACGCAGGCTTCGTCGCCAAGTTCTGATCGCAACGCTTACGGTGTCGGCGCTGCGGCACAGCCTCCCAATCGCCGCTCGGTCTACCCGGGCGGCGATTGCTTTGCCTGGGCCGATATCACGGCGTAACAATGACGCCGATCGGATGGCGGATGATGCTCAATGAGACCTGACGGCTCTGCTTCTCGTGAGGCAAGTGAAGATGCGCGGTCGATCGAACGGCAAGCCCGGGCACTTCTTGCCGCCGATCCGCGCGACGGTTCGGCTCTTCGCGCGCTGAGCAGCGCGCTCTATGCGCTCGGCCGAACCGCCGAGGCGGACGCCGCATCTAACGAAGCGATCATGCAGTCGGTCCGTGAGCCGGCGATGAACGCGGCGATTCGTCACCTGACCGATGGCCGTTTGGGCAACGCGGAAAAGTTGATCCGTCATCGTCTCGCAGAACAGCCCGAAGATGCCCTCGCGCTCATGATGATGGGAGACCTCGCCCATCGCCTGACCATCCACGACGAGGCGGAACGGTTTCTTCGGCGGGCCCTGGTTGTCGCCCCGGCGTTCGAGGACGCCTGGATGAAGCTGGTCAGCGTACTCCACGCACAGGGCCGTACACGCGACGCGCTGGACGCGCTCGACAATCTGCTCGGACGCGACTCTGGCAATCTCGATGCGCTAAAAGAGAAGATCCGGCTTCTGGGCGAGATCGGCGACTATGATCTCGCGATCGAGTTCCACGAAGAACTGCTCAGGCTGGAGCCCGACACGCCTCATGCGCTGGTCGGCTATGCCAATACCCTGAAGACGGTGGGCCGGTCGGCTGATGCAATCCAGGCTTACCGGCGGGCGATACAACTCGACCCTGCCTGTGTCGAGGCATGGTGGTCATTATCCAACATGAAGGTTCGGCAGCTCGATGCGGGTGATGTCGCACGGATGGAGGTGCTTGTTGCTTCGGGCACCACCGACGCGCAGAAAATGTACCTCCACTTCGCGCTGGGCAAGGCTAAGGAGGATAGCGGGGAGTTTGAGCAGTCGTTCCGGCACTACGCCGCTGGCAATTGCGAACGCCTCAGACTGGTCCCGCACGATCCGGACAAGGTCGTCGAAAAGGTCGATCAAGCCATCACCTTCTTCAGTGCCGACTTCTTCGCGCGCCATGCCAGCGACGGTGCAACGGCGCGAGACCCGATCTTCGTCGTCGGTATGCCGCGCGCCGGATCGACCTTGATCGAGCAGATAATGTCCAGCCATCCACAGATCGAGGGGACCTCGGAACTGCCAGAGATTCCGGCGATGATCCGTCGCCTGCTGGGCGACCGCTGGCGTGACGTCGGCACACGGTATCCCGATCTGCTGGAAGATCTGGACGGTGCGGCGATAAAGGCGCTTGGCGAGGAGTATCTTCGCGCCACCGCCGCGCATCGCAAGACAGCGCGCCCGCTGTTTATCGACAAGCTGCCGATCAATTGGATGAACGTCGGGCTGATCCACCTGATCCTGCCCAACGCGACCATTATCGACGCGCGACGCGAGGCGATGGCGTGCTGCTTTGCCAATTTCAAACAGCATTTCGCCCGCGGCCAGAGCTTCGCTTACTCCCTCGCGGATGTCGGACATTATTATTGCAATTATGTCCGGTTGATGGACCATTTCGATCAAGTCCTGCCCGGCCGCGTCATTCGCCTCCAGCATGAAGACCTGCTCGAAGATCCCGAACGCGAGGTCCGCCGCCTGCTCGATGGAATCGGCCTCCCTTTCGATCAAGCTTGCCTCCGTTTCCATGAAAATGCCCGCCCGGTGCGCACTCCCAGCGCCGAGCAGGTCAGGCGCGCGCTCAATCGCGATGCAGTCGATCTGTGGAAATCGTACGAGCCCTGGCTCGACGAACTGAAGACAGCGCTCGCTCCGCTGGCGCCTGCCAGATAACAAAAGGGCCGCGGATTGCTCCGCGGCCCCTTCCCTAGCGATCTTGCGATCGATCAGTAGCGGTAATGGTCCGGCTTGAACGGGCCCTCGACGGGCACGCCGATATAGCCGGCCTGCTTTGCGGTGAGCGTCGACAGCTTCACGCCGAGCTTTTCGAGGTGCAGCGCCGCGACCTTCTCGTCGAGATGCTTCGGCAGGACGTACACGTCGTTCTTGTAGTTCTCGCCCTTGGTGAAGAGCTCGATCTGCGCCAGCGTCTGGTTGGTGAAGCTGGCCGACATGACGAACGACGGGTGGCCGGTCGCGCAGCCCAGATTCACCAGGCGGCCCTTGGCCAGCACGATGATCTGCTTGCCGTCCGGGAACTTCACCAGGTCGGTGCCCGGCTTCACTTCGGTCCACTCGTAATTGCTGAGCGCCGCGATCTGGATCTCGCTGTCGAAATGGCCGATGTTGCACACGATCGACATCGGCTTCATCGCCTTCATGTGATCGGCGGTGATGACGTCGGCATTGCCGGTCGCGGTCACGAAGATGTCCGAGCGGGTGACAGCCTCTTCCATCGTCACGACCTCGAAGCCCTCCATCGCTGCCTGCAGCGCGCAGATCGGGTCGACTTCAGTCACCATCACGCGCGCGCCGCCGTTGCGGAGCGACTGGGCCGAGCCCTTGCCGACGTCACCGAAGCCGGCGACGGTCGCGACCTTGCCGGCGAGCATCACGTCGGTGGCACGGCGGATCGCGTCGACCAGCGATTCCTTGCAGCCATAGAGATTGTCGAACTTCGACTTGGTCACGCTGTCGTTCACGTTGATCGCCGGGAAGGGCAGCTCGCCCTTCTTCGCGATCTCGTACAGGCGGTGAACACCAGTGGTGGTCTCTTCCGACACGCCCTTCAGGTTCTTGACCGTCTCGGTCAGGTAACCGGGATATTTGGCCACGAACGCCTTCAGCGCGCGCTGGAACTCGACTTCTTCCTCATTCTCCGGCTCGCCCAGCGTGTGGCCGGCCTCGATCTTCGCACCCCACAGCGCGAACATGGTGGCATCGCCGCCATCGTCGAGGATGATGTTGGCAGTGGTGCCGTCCGTGTCGGCGCCCCAGTTGAAGATGTCACCAACATAGTCCCAATAGTCGGCCAGGCTCTCGCCCTTCACGGCGAACACCGGCACGCCCGTCGCGGCAATCGCGGCGGCGGCATGGTCCTGGGTGGAGAAGATGTTGCAGGTCGCCCAGCGGACGTCGGCACCGAGCGCGGTCAGCGTCTCGATCAGCACCGCGGTCTGGATCGTCATGTGCAGCGAACCGGTGATGCGCGCGCCCTTCAGCGGCTGCGATGCACCGAACTCCTCGCGGAGCGACATGAGGCCGGGCATTTCGGTCTCGGCGATGTTGATCTCCTTGCGGCCGAAATCGGCGAGATCGATGTCGGCAACGACATAGTCTTGAGCGCGGTCGGCGAGTGCGGTGGCCACGTAGGTGTCTCCGGATAGGCTAATGGATAGCGGCCACATAGGCCCCCGGCGCCCCCAAATCAAATATAAAGATGTCTTTATATGTTATGGCTTCCACGATCGCCGGTCGACAGGCGAGGAGGTGACGCCGGAGGCCATGGCATGATTAGCCCAGCCGGTTTCGGGATTCGCACATCTCGATTACCTGCTGGATTCACGTCGCCCGCGAACAGCGTTACGTCACCGCACCAGCCGGTAGCTCACGAACGCGATCGATTTGCCGTCAGGCGACCAGGACGGCACGTTGATCGTCCCCTGCCCGCCGAACAGCCGGGTCAGCACGCGCGGCGGTGCGCTGCCGTCCGCCGGCATGATGCGCAGCAGCACGTCGCGGTTCGGCGGATGATCGCCCAGTGCGACATCCAGCCCGAACGAAATGAACGCGATCCACTTCCCGTCGGGCGAGAGATGCGGGAACCAGTCGCGATAGGCCTCGTCCTGCGTGATCCGCTCGGGATTGGTCCCGTCCGCCGCGTTCGCCCGCCAGATCTGCATCGATCCGGACCGGGTCGAGTTGAAATAGAGCCAGCGCCCGTCCGGCGAATATTCCGGCCCGTCGTCGGTGCCCGGTCCGCTGATCAGCATCGTGTCCGGCCCGCCCGCCAGCGGCCGGGTGCGGATGTCATAGGTCCCGTTCTTCGTATGGACATAGACATAGGCAATCGTCTTTCCGTCGGGCGACCAGCCATGCCAGTAGGATCGCGCATCGGCATGGCTCACCACCTCGCGCGGCTCGGCCGATCCGGTGAGCGGCAGGACATGGATGCGCGAGAGATTGTCGGGCTCGATCTGGTCGGAGATGATCAGCTGCGTGCCGTCGGGCGACAGGCCGTGATCGTTGTTGTTCTTGATGTGCCGCCCGGTATCGATCGCCACCGGTTCGCCGCCCGTCGCCGGGATGCGATAGATGCGGCCATTGCTGTTGTAGATCAGCGCGGCGCCGTCGCGCGTCCAGTTCGGCGCTTCGATCTTGCCCACGAAATGGCGCACCACGGTCCGGCTTTGCTCGCCCGCGACCTGCATCGTCTCGAGCGTGCTCTCGACCTTTGCCGGATATCCCGTGTCCGGCACCTGCGCGAGCACCGGCACCGTCAGCGACACGTCGGAGAAGATCGCGGTCTCGCTCGCCTTGTTGTCATGCGCCGAGACCGCGAGCCCGACATAGGCGTCGGGCAGCGCGATCCGGAAATTGCCGCCGGCATGGTGCCACATGCCGTCCGCCCCGCGCACCGAGAAGAAGACATAGTCCCCTTCCCGCTCCAGCCTGATCCCGCGCGGCGCCTTGACGTTCGACATGATCTGCCGGGTCGGCCCGTCCTGCACCTCGCGATATTGCAGCGCCGTCAGCCCGTCGCCATGCACCATCACATCGGCATAGCGCGATCCCGGCGTCAGATTCTCGCGGATCATCAGCCCCGCCTTGCGATGTGGGTCTCCGCCGGTCCCGACAAAGGCCACGTCGGCGGCGACATGAAGATCGCCCGACGGCCGCCGCGTCGCCACGAAATGGAAGGCGTCCTTGCCGCCCCAGATATTCGCCCCGCCGCCGGTGACCCGATAGCTGTCCGTCGCCGCGTCACACAGCACCGACCCACGCAACGCGGTCTCGCCGATATCGACGCTCTGCTCGAACAACCCGGCAGGTGGCTTTATCTGCCCGTGAGACGTCGCGCTGCCCCACAGCGCCACCCCGATGAACGCGCATAGCGCGACGATCCGGCTCGGCTTCATGCCACCCACTCCTTTTTTCCGGATCGGCAGGCCGCCCGGATTTCCTATAGGATGGTAGCGGTACCGCTCAGCGAAAGCGAGAGGCTCGAGGAGAAATTCAGGCCGTTCCGGTGCTGGTCGCCAGCAGGCGTGGGTCGATCCCCGCCTCGGCAAATCCCAGTTCCCACCGGATCGCGGCGTCCGTGTCGTACAGCAGCTCGATATCGCCCTGGACATTGAACCAGCCATGCCGGGTCAGTTCCTCGTCCAGCTGCCCCTCGCCCCAGCCGGCATAGCCGAGCGCGACCAGCCAGCGGCTCGGCCCGGATCCATCGGCGATCGCCTTCAGCGCGTCGATCGTGCCCGACAGCGCCCAGCGCCCGGCGACGTCGATCGTGTCCTGCCCGCTCCAGTCGTTGGAATGCAGCACGAAGCCGCGACGCTGCTCCACCGGGCCGCCCGAATGGACCGGCGCGTCGGGCGCGGCGCCCGGCTCGATGCCGAACTGCGCCAGTACCTCGTGCAGTCCCAGCCCGCGAATCGTCTGGCCGATGCCGATGCCGATCGCGCCCTTCGGGTCGTGCGCGCAGATCGCGATCACCGCGCGTTCGAAGCGCGGATCGCCGATTCCCGGCATTGCGAGCAGAAGCTGCCCCGTGAGATTCGCCGTTTTATCCATCGTCGTCCATCATAGCGCAGCCATCGGCGCTCGCCATGCTTGAAATCCGAACGCGCCTGCACGAGGTAGGCTCCGTCGCGTTTTTCGCGACGATCGATCCCGCCGCGGTCCCGCGGCGACCAGAACAATGCGCGCTCCAGGAGGATTCCAACATGACCATCAGCGTCGGCGATCGGCTGCCCAGCACCACTCTCGTCAAGGCGACGGCGAATGGCCCCGAGCAGGTCAGCTCGGACGAATATTTCGCGGGCCGCAAGGTCGCCCTGTTCTCCGTGCCCGGCGCCTTCACGCCGACCTGTTCGGCCAAGCACCTGCCGGGCTATATCGACAAGGCCGAGGAACTGAAGGCCAAGGGCATCGACGAGATCGCCTGCACCGCGGTCAACGACCCGTTCGTGATGGGCGCCTGGAGCAAGGCGAACGACGCCGATGCGGTGACCATGCTCGCCGACGGCAACGGCACCTTCGCCGAAGCAGTCGGCCTGACCATGGACGGCTCGAAGTTCGGCCTGGGCACGCGCGGCCAGCGTTACTCGATGGTCATCAATGATGGCGTCGTCGAGCAGCTCAATGTCGAGGCTCCCGGCGAATTCAACGTATCCTCGGCCGAGCACATGCTGAACGACCTTTGAAGGTCTGAGACTCGGGTCGCCACTCGGCGGGGCGCGGGCGGGCAACGATCCGCCTCCCCGCCGGGAACTTGCACGTTCCTTCCCCGTTCGGGAATTGCGATCGACCATGGAGGCATAAATGACCGACGAGACCAACAGCACCGCCGCGAAGACTGACGAGAAGTCTTTCCTCGAACGCGCCCAGGAAGCGATCGGATCAGCGGTCGAATCGACCGTCGAAGCGGTCAAGGAGCATCCCGCCGCGGCGGCGGCCATCGCGGCCGGCGCGACTGCCGCCGTCGCCGGTGCCGCTTATGGCATCAGCAAGCTGATGGATGACGGCGAAGACGACAAATCCTGACCTGACATGAGCGGGGCGCTCTCACCGGCGCCCCGTTTCATTTCCTCTTCCTCCGGCCGTCTTGCCAGCGTCATGCGCGTGCTTTAGCCACGAAGGATGACGACTGCCTCCGATATCGTCGCCCAGCTCGACACCCTCTACCGTGCATCGGTCGAGCGGCTGCAGGCGGCCCTAACAGCCTATCTCACCGATGGTTCGGTTCCTTCGCGCGACGCGCGGCATGACGGCAGCTTCGCCTATCCCGAGATCAGGCTGCGCTATCGCGGCGACAATGATCGCCCGACCCCGATGCGCTCGTTCGGCCGGCTCGTCACCCCGGGCGAATATCGCATCAGCGTCACCAAGCCGGCGATCTTCGCCGATTATCTGACAGAACAGCTCACCCTGCTCATCGAGGACTATGACGTCTTCGTCGAGGCAGTGCCCGGCCGGCAGGAAATCCCCTTCCCCTATGTGCTCGATGCCGGGCACGCGATGAGCCTGGACGAAGTCTCGGCGCTCGACCTGGCGCGCCATTTCCCGGCGACCGAGCTTGCCTATATCGGCGACGAGATCGCCGACGGGCTCTACACGGACGCCGACGGCACGCGACCCTTGGCCCTGTTCGACGGCTTGCGCACCGATTTCTCGCTCGCGCGCCTGCGCCATTACACCGGCACGCCGCCCGAGCATGTCCAGCGCTATGTGCTGTTCACCAATTATCACCGTTATGTCGACGAGTTCGTGCGCTGGGCCTGCCAGCAGCTTGGGCCCGATGAAAACGGGAAACCCAGCCGCTTCACTGGAGTCTCGGGCGCGGGCGGCACGATCATGCGCGCGGGCGACGATGTCGAGGCGATGCTGGCCGACAGCAGCGCGTGGCGCCGCCACCAGATGCCCGCTTATCACCTGATGGCGGACGACCGCACCGGCATCACGCTCGTCAATATCGGCGTCGGCCCGTCCAACGCGAAGACGATCACCGATCACCTGGCGGTCGTCCGTCCCGAGGCCTGGATGATGATCGGCCATTGCGGCGGCCTGCGCCCGAGCCAGCGCATCGGCGACTATGTGCTCGCTCACGCCTATCTGCGCGACGATCATGTGCTCGACGATGTGCTGCCGCCGGAGATCCCGGTCCCGGCCATCGCCGAAGTCCAGCTCGCGCTCGCCCGCGCTGCCGAGACCGTTTCCGGCCAGTCGGGCGAGGAACTCAAGCGCCGCCTGCGCACCGGCACGATCGTCACGACCGACGACCGCAACTGGGAACTCCGCTATGCCCGATCGGCGCTGCGCTTCTCGCTCTCGCGCGCGGTCGGCATCGACATGGAATCCGCCACCATCGCCGCGCAGGGATATCGCTTCCGCGTGCCCTATGGCACCCTGCTCTGCGTGTCGGACAAGCCGCTCCATGGCGAGCTCAAACTGCCCGGCCAGGCCAATCGCTTCTACGAGCGCGCGATCAGCGAGCATATGCGCATCGGCATCCAGGCCTGCGAGGAATTGCGCCGCGAGGGTGCCAAGCTCCACTCGCGCAAATTGCGCGCCTTCAACGAGCCGCCTTTCCGGTAAGCGAGGGTCGGACGACATTCGGTCAGGCCGAGCCGAAAAACGTGGTTTCCTACCATCGGAGCGCAGGAAATCGCGCTTTGCAGGCGGGCATAGGCTGGATGTGGCCGGCCCTTGGAAACCCTTTGCGTTTCGTGCGTTACGGCTGCTCAACATTCTTGAGGAGCATGTGATGGCTACCGCCGCAAAGAAGCCGACCGCCCCCCGCAAACCCGCTGCTGCCAAACCTGCTGCGGCCAGCAAGACCGTGGCCCCTAAGACCGCTGCCAAGCCAGCGGCGCGCAAAACGCCGGTTCGTGGCAAGAACGGCACCTTCGCCAAGAAGTCGGGCAGCCATTGGGGCACCGCAGCGATCGTCGGCGGTGTCGCCGCGGTCGGCGCCGCCGCTACTGCCGCGCTTTATGCCTTCCGCGACAAGATCCCGACCGATCTGGACTCGCTGCTGCATCGCGACGGCGCGCATCAGGCCGACGGCACGGATTCCTCGGCGTCGTTCGAGGCCGGGATCGCCGATGAGGGTACGATCCCCAACCGCATCGTCGCCTAAACCCTTCTCCCTCCGGGAGAAGGTGGCGCGAAGCGCCGGATGAGGGCGATCAAGGGTGAGAGTGGCCACGAAAGTCACCCTCACCCTTCCGCCGCTTCGCGGCTCCCTCCCTCTCCCGCTGGGAGAGGGAATTTTCTCACCACCCGGTCGGCTTGCCCTTGTTCTGCTCGTCGAGCCACGCCTTCAGCGGCGCGAAATACGCGACCATCGCCTCGCCCGACATCTCGCGACTGCCGGTGAACGCCTCGAGCGCATCCGGCCACGGCTTGGACTGGCCGAGCTCCAGCATCGCGTTCAGCTTCGCGCCGACTTCCTTGTTCCCATAGAAGGAGCAGCGATGCAGCGGCCCCTTCCAGCCCGCCTGGTCGCATGCCGCCTTGTAAAACTGGAACTGCAGCAGCCGGGCGAGGAAGTAGCGCGTATAGGGCACGCTGGCCGGCACATGATATTTCGCGCCGGGGTCGAAGCGGGTCTCGTCACGCGCGACGGGCGGCTCGACGCCCTGATATTGCAGCCGAAGCGCGTTCCACGCCGCCTCGTAACCGTTCGGCCGGATCGATCCCGAAAACACGCCCCAGCGCCATTTGTCGATCAGCAGGCCGAACGGCAGGAACGCCACCTTGTCCATCGCCTGGCGTAGCAACAGGCCGATATCCTTGTCCGCGCTCGGCACCTTCGCCTCGCCGAGCAGCCCGATCTGGACGAGATAATCGGGCGTGATCGACAGCGCGACGAAATCGCCAATGGCCTCATGGAAGCCGTCATTGGCACCGTTCTCGTAGAGGAAGGGCTGCTTGTTGTACGCCCGCTGGTAATAATTATGCCCCAGCTCGTGATGGATCGTGACGAAGTCGTCGCCATTCACCTTGGTGCACATCTTGATGCGCAGATCGTCCTTGTTGTCGACGTCCCAGGCCGAGGCGTGGCAGATCACTTCACGGTCCGCCGGCTTGACGATCTGCGAGCGCGTCCAGAAGGTCTCGGGCAGCGGCGCGAAGCCGAGCGAGGAATAGAAGCCCTCGCCGGTCTTCACCATCCTGACCGGATCATAGCCCTTTTCCTTGAGCAGCTCGCCGGTGTCGAAGCCGAGATCGCCCGCCCCGGAAGGCGCGACGATGTCGTAGATATTGCCCCATTCCTGCGCCCACATATTGCCGAGCAGGTCTGCGCGGATCGGACCGGTCTTGGACTGCACCGCGTCGCCATATTTCTCGTTCAGCTTCCAGCGGACATAGGTGTGCAGCGAACGATAGAGCGGCTCGACCTGCTTCCACAGGGTGTCGGTCATCTTGGCGAACGCCGCCGGGTCCATGTCGTAGCCCGAGCGCCACAGCGCGCCGGTATCCTTGTAGCCGAGGCCGACCGCGCCCTCATTGGCGATCGAGACCATGCGCTGATAATCGCCGCGCATCGGGGCTCCGACATTGTCGTGCCAGCTGACCCACATCTCCTTCAGCCTGGCCGGGTCGCGCTCCGTGCCCATCGCCGCCTCGATGTCGCTGCCGTTGATCGGCTTGCCGTCGAGCGTCCCCTTGCCCTTGCCATAGGAGGAGGACATGCCGGTCACCAATGTCTGCAGCGTATCCGCCGCGCCGGGCCGGGTCGGCGCCGGCAGGGTGATGGCGTTGCGCATCAGGTCGAGCTTGCGCCGCGTGTCGGGCGAGAGCCCGGCGACCTTGTCGAATTTCGCCGCTTCCAGCGCGGCCTTCACCTGAAGTTCGGTCTGCTCCGCATTGACTCGCGAAGCGATCGCGTCGGTATCGTCAGTGATATAGGTCGCGTTGACCCATTGGGCCTGGTTGGCGACGATCGAGAAGTCGGCGAGCGCCTTTTCGGTCTTCGCGACAAAGGCGTCGGCATCGGCGGCGGTGAGCTTGGTCTGGGCCAGCGCCGGCGTCGCGGCGAGCGACAGGGCCAGGGCAAGCGTCGAAATTCCAGTGCGGATCATGCGGAAGGTCCTCGATAAAATCGGGTCATGCGCCACGTTGTGACGCCCCCGCGCCACGGTCAAGCGGCGAGGAAGTCCGCTATCTCCTGCCCCAGCTCGGGCTTGGTGACCGCGCTCATATGGCCACCCGGCGTCGTCCGCAAAATGGCATGGGGCAGCGCCGCTGCCAGCTCCGCCGCCGATCCATTGTCATTGTCCTCGTCGCCCGTCAGGACCAGCACCGGCTCCTGGATCGCCACGACATCGGCTTTATCGGTGTTGACGAAGGTATCGATGATCCGGAGCAACGCGACCGGATCGCCCTTGGTCGTCTTCAGGAATGCCTCGGCCAACCATTCCGGCGTGCCGCGCTCATGCTTGCCGAGATTGGTCAGGATATGCCGGAAATGGTCGCCGCGCCGCGCGGTGCCGACCAGACCGGCCAGGCCCATGCCCGACAGGATGACCTTCCCCGGCGTGGCGCCTTTCATCAGCATGCGCACCGTCGTCCGCGCACCGAGCGAATACCCCCCGAGATCGTAATCGGTAAGCCCGAGATGCGCGATCAGCGCAAACTGGTCCTGCGCCAGCACATCGGGCGGATAGCTCGCCGCATCATGCGGCTTGGCGCTCGATCCATGCGCGCGGAGATCGGGCATGATCACCCGGAATCCCCGGGCCGCGATCTTCGCCGCATGGCCGTAACGGATCCAGTTGGTCATGGCGTCCGAGAAAAAGCCATGGATCAGAACGACCGGCCGCCCCTCCCCCATCTCGCGCCACGCGATCCGCGCGCCATCGAAGCTTTCGAAGAAATCCGGTTCAATCGGGGAACTTGCCAATGGCGTCCATCCAGCGTTGCACGAGGCGGTGGTTCTGGTCAGTCCGTTCGGCGGGCAGGCCCGTCGTGTCAAGCCACGCTTCGTGCCAGCTCTCCGCGCCCGAATGCTGGGTGGGCACGAAACCGAACGGATCGTCGAAGCTGCCGACCGTCAGGTCGAGATGGTCGCTGTCATGCGCCTCATAGGTCAGCGGCGTCCCGCACGCCGCGCAAAAACCCCGCACCGCGATTGGTGACGAGGCGTATCGGTCGGGCTCCCGCTCCCAGGTCACGTCCGCCTTCAGCACATATTTGAAGGCGATCGACACGCCGCCGGTCGCGCGCTGGCACATCCGGCAATGGCAGAGATAGGCGTCGCGATTATCGATCGTCGCGCGATACCGCACGCGTCCGCATTGGCATCCGCCAGCCATCTCCTGTCGCATTCTGCCTCCTGCATGTTGCGATGCAAAATAATCGCCCGGACAGGGCTAGGATTATATAAGCATGCTTATTATATGCGCGCCCATGAGTGACTCGGTCGGCTTCATGATTAGCGATGTTTCGCGCCTGATGCGCCGGCGTTTCGACGAGCGCGCGCGCCTGATGGGCGTGACGCGAACTCAATGGCGTACGCTGACCACCCTGAAGCGCCACGAAGGCATCAATCAGGGCGGCATGGCCGATCTGCTCGAAGTCGAGCCGATCACCCTGTCCCGCATGATCGACCGCCTCGAAGAGGCGAATCTGGTCGAGCGCCGGCCCGATCCCGCGGATCGCCGTGCCTGGCAGATCTTCCTGACGCCCAAGGCGCTGCCGATCCTCGATCAGTTGCGCGTCCTGGCCGAGGGCATGATCGAAACCGCGCTCTTCGGCCTCGACACCGCGCAGCGCGACCAATTGATGGCCTCGCTCACCACCATCCGCACCAATCTCAACACCCAGTTCGAAAGCGACGAGGCCAACCATGGCTGATGCAGACCCCAGGATCGACCAGACCAAGGCCGACACGATCGCCATCAATCCGATCGAGGAGGTCACGGCGCCCGCTCCGACCCCCACCCCGGCAAAGCGCCGCAACTGGCTGCGTCCGGTGCTGATGCTCAGCGTGCCGCTGCTGCTCGCCCTGGTCGGCGGCTATTTCTACCTGACCTCGGGCCGCTACGTCTCGACCGACAATGCCTATGTCGAACAGGACATGATCTCGGTCAGCCCCGACGTTACCGGGCGCATCGTCGCGGTGAACGTGAAGGAGAACCAGCCGGTCAAGGCGGGTGACGTGCTGTTCCGCATCGACCCCGAGCCCTTCCGGATCGCGCTCGCCCAGGCCGACGCCGCGCTTGCCAATGCGCGGGTGCAGGTAAACACCATGTCGACCGACATGGGCGGCGCGCAGGCCGATATCGAAAGCGCCCAGGCCGATATCCAGCTCGCCCAGGCGACCTATGACCGTCAGGCAGCGTTGATGAAGCAGGGCTTCACCACCCGTGCCAGCCTCGACGCCGCGCGTCACGGCGTCGCCGCCGCCAAGGCTCAGCTCGCGAAATACCAGGCCGATGCCGCGCATGCCCGCAACCAGCTCGGCAGCGGCACCGCCGCCTCCAGTTCGCCGGTCGCGGTCCAGGCCGCGCTGGCGCAGCGCGCCAAGGCAGCGCTCGATCTCTCCCGTACCGAAGTGCGTGCGCCCAAGGACGGCATCGCCAGCCAGACCGGCCGCCTCCAGGTCGGCAACATCATGCCCAGCGGCGTGCCGGTGGTCAGCATCGTGGTCAGCCAGGCGGCCTGGATCGAGGCGAACTACAAGGAAACCGATCTCAACCATATGGCGGTCGGCCAGCCCGCCGAGATCAAGTTCGACGCCTATCCCGGCCTGAAGGTGCGCGGCCATGTCGCCAGCATCGGCGCGCTTACCGGCTCGCAATCCTCGGTGCTCCCCGCGCAGAACGCGACCGGCAACTGGGTCAAGGTGACTCAGCGCGTGCCGGTGCGCATCGCGATCGAGGGCACGCCGCCGCGCGCCATGATCGCCGGCCTCAGCGCCGACGTCGCCATCGATACAAAGGCTGGCGGCACCAAGTGAGTGATCATCCGCCCGGCAAGGCGATGCTGCCGGTCAGGAACCGCGGGCTCCTGACCGTCGGCGTCATGGGGGCGATGATCATGCAGATCCTCGACACCACCATCGCCAATGTCGCCCTGCCGCACATGCAGACCAGCCTCGGCGCGACCGGCGAGACGGTTACCTGGGTGCTGACCAGCTATATCGTCGCCTCGGCCATCGCGATCCCTGCGACCGGCTGGCTGTCGGACCGGCTCGGCTCGCGCAACCTGTTCCTGTTCGCGGTCGGCGGCTTCATCATTGCCTCGATGCTATGCGGCACCGCGATCAGCCTCGAGGAAATGGTGCTGTTCCGCGTCGCCCAGGGCGTGTTCGCCGCGTTCATCGGCCCGCTCTCGCAGACCGCGATGCTCGACATCAACCCGCCCGAAAATGCCGCCAAGGCCATGTCGGTCTGGGGCATGGGCGTGATGGTCGGCCCGATCATGGGCCCGGTCATCGGCGGCTGGCTGACCGAGAGCTATAACTGGCGCTGGGTCTTCTACGTCAACCTGCCGGTCGGCCTGCTGACCTTCGCCATCCTCTGGTTCCTGCTCCCCTCGCGGCCCAAGGCGAAACGCTCGTTCGACGCGATGGGCTTTGCGATGATCTCGATCGCGGTCGCCTCCTTCCAGCTGATGCTCGACCGCGGCCAGCATGACGACTGGTTCGCCAGCTGGGAGATCATGATCGAGGCCCTGATCGCGGCGGCCGCCCTGTGGATGGCGATCGTCCATCTCGCGACCGCCGACAAACCGCTGTTCGACCGCGCCATCTTCAAGAATCGCAACCTGGTGATGGGCATGATCTTCATGGTCGTCATCGGCATCTCGACCATGGCGCCGATGGCGCTGCTGCCGTCGATGTTGCAGCAATTGTTCGGCTATCCGGTGGTCGATACCGGGCTGATGCTCGCGCCGCGCGGCGTCGGCGTGCTGCTCACCATGTTTCTCGCCGGCCAGATGATGGGCAAGGTCGATACCCGCCTCGTCATCGTCGTCGGGCTGATCATCTTCGCCTATTCGCTCTACCAGATGTCGACCTGGTCGCTGGAAATGGATTTCTGGCCGGTGATCATCAGCGGCTTCGTCCAGGGCCTGGGCATGGGGCTGGTGTTCATGCCGCTGAACTCGCTCGCCTTCGCGACGCTCAGCCATAATTACCGCACCGATGGCGCCAGTCTGCTCAACCTGTTCCGCAATGTCGGCCAGTCGGCCGGCATCTCGATGGTGACGGTGCTGCTCGCCCGCAACATCCAGACCAGCCACTCGGATCTGGCCAGCCACGTCACCGCGCAGACCATCCCGTCGCTCGATCTCAGCGCGGTGGACCGGTTCGGGGCGCTGTCGGACACCGTGTTCGTTTATGCCGATGCGATGATCAACCGCCAGGCGGCAATGATCGCCTATATCGACGATTTCTACCTGATGGCCGGAATCTCGATCGCGGTGCTGCCGCTGGTGTTCTTCCTGAAGAAGCCCAAGGGCAAGGTCGAGGCGGTGCTGGCGGAGTAGCTGGAACTCTCGCGCCAAATCCGAGCTAAAGAAGGCGCGGTTCCGCTCCCCCTCTTCCTTCCCCGGCGAAGGCCGGGGTCCAGTTGGAAAGGTTGATGTAACGGCTCGCAGCGCCAGCCATGATCGTCCCCCGACTAGGCCCCGGCCTCCGCCGGGGAAGAAGGGGGGCGAGGTTAGCGCGACAGGATCGCCACAAACTCCGCCGGTGACGCGCTTTCCTCGAACGCCGGCACATCCGCGGCCAGCACCACCCAGGGCTGCTTGCGCTTCACCCAGATATGCAACTTCGGCTCGAGCCCGTCGCTCGCATCGAGCGTCCCCGCCCGCACAACCGCGATACCGGGGCGTGCGCTGTTGGTGTTCCACAACCGCGTATGGCAGGTCCCGCACAGCCGCTGACGCGATTCCGACCCGCTCGGACTGGTGAAGCGATACTCGACGATCGGCCCGGTCGCGGCGATCGCCTCCTCGCGCACCACGCCCTGTTCAGTGAAGGCGCTGCCCGACCAGGTCTGGCAATCGCGGCAGTGACAGCAATAGACCGGGGGCAGCTGCTCCATGGCCAGCGTGTAGCGACACGCGCCACAGCGGCAGCCGCCCTCGATCACTGGTTCACGCCGCCTTTTGCAGGTGCCGCCGTCCGAGCAGTTCCGCGATCTGCACCGCGTTCAGCGCGGCGCCCTTGCGGAGATTGTCGGACACGCACCACAGAGCGAGACCGTTCTCCACCGTCGGGTCCTCGCGGACGCGGCTGATGAAGGTCGCATATTCGCCGACGCATTCGATCGGGGTGACGTAACCACCGTCCTCGCGCTTGTCGATCAGCATCACACCCGGCGCCTCGCGCAGGATCTTCTGCGCGGTCTCGGCGGAGATTTCGTTCTCGAACTCGATGTTGATCGCTTCCGAATGGCCGACGAACACCGGCACGCGCACGCAGGTCGCATGGACCTTGATCTTCGGGTCGAGGATCTTCTTGGTCTCGACCACCATCTTCCACTCTTCCTTGGTCGATCCGTCGTCCAGGAAGCTGTCGATGTGCGGGATCACGTTGAAGGCGATCTGCTTGGTGAACTTCTTCGGCTCGGCCGGATCGCCGACGAAGATGTTGCGGCTCTGCTCGAACAGCTCGTCCATGCCCGCCTTGCCAGCGCCCGACACCGACTGATAGGTCGCGACGACGACGCGCTTGATCTTCGCGATATCGTGCAGCGGCTTGAGCGCGACGACCATCTGCGCGGTCGAGCAGTTCGGGTTCGCGATGATGTTCTTGCGCGTATAGCCGTTGATCGCCTCGGGATTCACCTCGGGCACGATCAGCGGCACGTCCGGGTCCATCCGGTACAGCGACGAATTATCGATCACGGTGCAGCCGGCCGCGGCGAAGCGCGGGGCGTGGATCTTCGTCGCCTCGGATCCGATCGCGAACAGCGCCATGTCCCACCCGGTCGGGTCGAAATGCTCGATGTTCTGGACCTTGAACTGTTTGCCGGTCTCGCCATAGTCGACCATGTCGCCCGTCGACCGCGACGATGCGACGACGGCGATCTCGTCCGCCGGAAACTCGCGCTCCGCCAGGATGTTGAGCATCTCCCGCCCGACATTCCCGGTCGCGCCTGCGACTACTACCCGATAACCCATGTCCAAACTCCAGTCCGAAGACGAAGCGGTCGCATACGCGCCCCCGACATTTTGTCCAGTACAGGAAATCTATCAGCCCGGGGAAGCAGCGCCTTGCACCTTCCGGAACGGCTGCCGCTCCAGATAGGCGAGGCTGCGCCACGCCCATTCCATTGGCCCCATCGCGAAATAGCGCGTCCAGACATTGGCGATGATCAGCACCAGCAGGATCACCCCGGTCGCGATCGCGGCCATGCCCGCCCAGCCGAAACGGCCCCACAGGTTCAGTCCGTAAGACGAGAACAGGATATGCAGCCCGATGATCTGTTCGAGGAAATAGAGCGAGAAGGCGACCCGGCCCGCCGCCCGGAACGGTCCCAGGATCGTCCGCCCGATCGCCGCCTTGTACAGCAGGTTGATCAGCGCGAGATGCCCCAGCCCCATGGCCAGCCGCGCGAGTTCGCTGGTCGCCCAGATCGTCCTGGGGATCGGCGCGAAGGAAAATGCCTCGCTCACCCCGATGGACCGCGCCGTGACACCCAACCCATAAGCGGCAAGCGCGAGCACGGCATAGAAAAGCCCGCTGCGCTGCCCCTGGATGATCCCCCATTTCCACAAGGCGATCCCGATCAGCATGGCGAAGAATGCTTCGAGCACGGTCATGAACAACAGCCCCTCGCCGATGAAAAAGCGCTGCCAGACAGTCCAGTAGAAGCCATAATAATCCGCCACTCCGGCAGCGTGCGCTTGGCGCTCCCAATCGATCTGCTTCTGAACTTCCGGCGTGACGCGCAATGCATCCTGCGCCTGCCGCCATTCCTTCATCGTTTCGCTATCCTGCGGCGCCGCCTGACCGTTCGCCTGCTTCGCCTCCACCGCATGCACCTTGTCGACCAGTGCCGCGCGCTCGGCATATTGCCCCGCTCCGCCGATCGCCGTGAACAGCGCGAAGCCCAGCCCGAGCGCGACGAGCGTCTTCGGTCCGAGCTTGCGGAAGGGGAACAGGAACATCGCGGCGAGCGCATAGGTCGCCAGAATGTCGCCGGGCCACAGGATGATGAAGATGTCGAACAGCCCGAACGCCAGCAGCCACATCGTCCGGCGGTAATAGAGATCGGCGATCGCGACCGGCCCGTCCGGCTCCATCGCCTTTGCGGTCAGCACCATCATGCCGGCGCCGAACAGGAATTCGAGCAGGCAGCGCTGCGTTCCGTCGAGGAATATCTGCGTGCCCGCCCATACGGCCTGATCGGCCGGCGTCCAGCCGACCAGCCTGACATCGGCGAAGAAGGTCAGGACCGACTGCGCCTGGAACGGGATGTTCATGTAGAAGATCGCGAGGATCGCGATCCCGCGCAGCACGTCGAGAATCTCGATCCGCGCGCGCCCACGCACCGGCGCCAGGTGAACCGTGTCGGTCATGATCGTCTCCCCCCGGGAAGCGCCAAGGCTATGTCACGCCCCGAACAAGGTCAACGAAGGGCGATTCCGGATTTTCACGATAATGCGATGCAAACAAGTCTTCTCGATCGATCGTCATGGACCAATATTGTTCGATATACCGATATTATATCGCAGCCGTTATGAATTCATCGCGAAAATGGTTCGGACTCCCCTTGCAATACAATGGCGGGAGTCAGTTAATGCAACAGGCCGAATAGATTTGATGACGGCGGTCGCGGGAGCACGAGCTCTCCGCGCCATTGGCGAATAATCGCCGTCATCCTCGTTGGCCGGGACGGCGATTCTCCCTTGGTCCCGCCCCGGCCAGCGCAGTGCCGTCTATTTCCCGAGCTTCTCGTCGAGGAAATCGAAGATCGTCGTCCAGACATGCACGTCCTTGCCCGCGCTGTGCGTCTTGCCCGGGTAGAACATCATCTGGAACGGCACATTCTGCGCCTGCATCTTGGCGGCGAACGCGGTCGAATTGTCGAGCACGACATTGTCGTCGGCCATGCCGTGGATCAGCAGCAACGGATCCCTGATCTTCGCCGCATCGTCGATCGCGTCGGACGCAGCATAGGCCTTCGCGTCCCGTTTCGGGTCGCCCATGTAACGCTCGGTATAATGGGTGTCGTACAATTCCCATTTGGTCACTGGTGCGCCCGAAATGCCCGCCGCATAGACGCCCGGGTTCGCCTCGAGCATCTTCAGGGTCATGTAGCCGCCATAGGACCAGCCATAGGTCGCGACCTTCGCCGGATCGATGAATGGCTGAGTCTTGATCCATTTTGCGGCGGTCAGCTGGTCCTCGACTTCGACCGTACCCATCGCGCGATAGATATGGTCCTCGAACGCCTTGCCGCGGTTGTTCGAGCCGCGATTGTCGATGCGGAAATAGACATAGCCGCGGCTGACGACATATTGCGCCAGCGGGCTCTGCCAGGCGCGCGTGACCTGCTGGCCGGTGCCCGGGCCGCCATAATGTTCGAAGAACACCGGATATTTTCGGCCCGGCTCGAGCGCCGGCGTGATCATCTCGTACCAAAGCGTGGTGCCGTCAGCCGCCTTGAAGCTACCGAAGCTCTTGGCCTGGTGGCTCGCGAGATAGGGATAATAGGGATGCCCCGGCACCACCGCATTCTCGTTGACCCAGGCAATGCGCTTGCCCGCCGCATCGGCGAGGAAGGTCTGGGGCGGCTGGGTCGGGTTGGAACGGGTGACGATCAGCCGGCTCGCTGCCTTGTCCATCTTGCCGGCGTTCCACCAGCCCAGCTCGGTCAGGCGGGTGATGTCGTTGGGCCGCGCGATATCCACCGAATAGACATGCTGCTCAAGCGCGCCGTCCTTGTTGCCGGTGAAGAAGATCCGGCCCTTGGCTTCATCCACCCCGTTCAGCGCCTGGACGGTCCATTCGCCCTTGGTCAGCTGAGTCCATTTGCCCCTGGCGAAGCGATAGAGATGGCCATAGCCGTCACGCTCGGAGCGCCAGATCAGGCTGCCGTCCTTCATCGGATGATAGGCGTCCGACAGGTTGATCCAGCTCCGCTCGCCCGATTTCTCGGTGAACAGGATCGTGCTCTTGCCCGTCGCCGGATCGACCTTCAGCATATCGAGCGTTTTCTGGTCGCGGCTCTCGCGCTGGACCAACAGGGTCTGGCCGTCGGGCGTCCAGTCGACCCGGGCGAGATAGATGTCGGGATCATTGCCAAGATCGACCTTCACCTGGCCGGTCCCATCGGCATTCATCACATACAGCTCGACCAGCACATTGGGCGTGCCCGCGGCGGGATAGCGCTGGTTATAAACCCTGGTCCCGTCGGCCCCGATCGCAGCGCGCGTGACAATGCCCACTGGCGCTTCGTCGAACCGCTCGACCGCGATGCGCGCGTCGTTCGGCGACCACCAATAGCCCGTGGTGCGATCCATTTCCTCCTGCGCGACGAATTCCGCCTCGCCCCAGTGCACGGTGCCGGCACCAGTGGTCGTCACCTGCTTCGCAGCACCACCGCCGAGCGGCTGGACGAAAAGATTCTGGTCGCGCACGAAACTGACGAAACCACCCTTCGGGCTGACCACCGGGTTGAGTTCGCCATCGGGCGTGTTGGTCAGGCGCGAGACCTTGCCGTCCAGCGTCGCCAGATACAGATCGCCGTCGAGCGGCACCAGGAGCGACTTGCCGTCGGGCGCCCAGTCATAAGCGACGATGCCACGTGTCCCGCCGATGCGCGCGCGCTCGCGCTGCATCTTCTCGGCTTCGGACAGCTCGGCGCCGCTGCCGACCTTCTTGGAATCGACCAGCATGCGCTCCTTGCCGGTCCTGGTGTCGAGCGCCCACAGGTCGAGCCGGTCCTTGTCGTCGGGCCGCGGCTTGAGCGAGGTGAGCAACGTCCCGTCGGGCGACAGCTTCAGTGCGCGCGGCTGCGCGCCGGCAAGGTCGGGGCTGGAGAACAGGCGTTCGAGCGTCAGCTTCTTCGCCGCCGCATCGGCGGGCGCGGCCGTCACCGGCGCGCCGGGCTCAGCGGCCATGACAGGGGTCGCCAGTGCGGCGAGCATGACGCCCGCCAGCAGCCAGGATTTCGGCATCGATCATCTCCAGTCCCGATAATTCAAAGCCCGGCGGATGCGGGCGCATGCCGTCGCTTATTGCGGGGTGTCGCATTGTCGTAAAGAGGCGCGCTACCAGCGGAAGATCGGGATCGGGTTGAGCGGATGCGCGGCGAGCCCCTGCCCCACCAGCTTCACCAGCCGCCAATGGAAGCCGGCATTGGGAAAGGCCCGTTTGAGCGCGCCGACAAAGGCGAGCGGCAGTCCCCGGCGCATGATCCCCAGCGATACATCAGCGAGATCGGCCTGGCGAAACACCTCGACCAGCGGAAAGCGCGGGTCGCGATAGGGCGTGATCTTGTGGTGCAGGTCGATCATCAGCGCGATCTCCTCCGCCCAGGCTTCCAACCCCTCCCGGACCAGCCAGGCCCGTGCCAGCGCGATCGACGGCGGCAGATAATCCGCCGTCCCCGCCGACCAGATACCGAGATCGTGGAACGCCCCGGCAATGACGATCCGCCGCTTCTGCTCCTCGCTCCAGTCGCCCAGCGCGAAGGCGAAGTTCACCACGCGGCAGACATGGTTGCGATAGCCGGCATAATCGTCGCCGATCGTCTCCCGCCATTCCGACAGGATCGCCTCGAGCAATGGCAGGTCGCGAACCACCGTCGGCATCGCTCTTTCCCCGCGATACGAATAGGCCAAGCCTGGCGCCTAAGGCGAAAGATCGCAACCTATCCCCGTTCGGGCTGAGCTTGTCGAAGCCCTGCTCTTCCTCCCGGGCGGAGAAGAACAGCCCTTCGACAAGCTCAGGGCGAACGGAGGGAAGTAGTTGTACGCCATCTACCCCTTGTTCCGCCGGAAACACCCCGCCGCATGATCGTCAACGATCCCCACTGCCTCCATCCAGGCATAGACGATCACCGGCCCGACGAACTTGAACCCGCGCTTCTTCAACGCGACCGACATCTGCTCCGACAGCGGCGACTTGACCGGTAGATGCACGCCGTCGCCCAGGATCGGCGCGCCGCCCGCCATGCCCCAGACAAATGCGGAGAAATCCTCGCCCGCCTCGCGCATCGCCAGATAGGCCCGGGCATTGCCGATCGTCGCCTCGATCTTGGATCGCGACCGCACGATTCCCGCATCGCCGAGCAACCGCGCGACATCGTCTTCACCGAACCGCGCAACCATCTCGGGATCGAACCCCTGAAACGCCTCGCGAAACGCATCGCGCTTGCGCAGGATCGTGATCCAGGCGAGCCCCGCCTGGAACCCGTCGAGCATCAATTTCTCCCACAGCGCCCGACTGTCACGCTCGGGCACGCCCCATTCCGCGTCATGATAGGCGCGCATCTGCGGGTCGTTGCCGGCCCAGGCGCAACGTTGGAGAGTCACCCCGCCACCTTGCGAAACGGCAGCCGCCGCCCCTCCACGATCGACCGCCACGCCCATTCGACCGGCGCGATGCGGAAATGGCGGACATAGACATTGGCCAGCCACAACAGCCCGATATCGATGACCAGAGCCGTGACCATCATCGCCGCCCACCCTTGCGTGCCGTACAGCGCCAGCGCGAAGGGCGGATAGAGGATCCACAGGCAGATGATCGTCTGCAGCACATAGATCGACAGCGCCGTCCGTCCCGCCGCGACCAGCGGATGCACCAGCCGCGCGCCCATCACGCTCGTCGCCAGCAGGTTGATCAGGCCGACATGGCCGAGCGTCATCGCCTGCCGCGCGATCTCCTGTGTCGCCCAGCTGATGTGCGGCGCATCATCGAAGCGCATGATCTCCTCGGCGCCGAAGATGCGCAGCGATCCGCCGACCAGATAGGCCGCGATCGTCATCCGCCAGTAGAAGCGCCGCGACCGCTCCCCCTGCAAGATGCCCAGCTTGAACAGCGCCGCGCCGATCAGCATCAGGCTCGCCGATTCCCATATCGCGAACAGCTCGCCCGGACCGAACAGGCGCTCGGCGCTCATCCGCACCTGCTCGCTCACCCAGCGCACGGTCGTGCTCGACCGGTCGGCATCTTCCTTGGCGATCTCCGCCTGGCGCTCCGCGCGGTCCTTGGTCCGCTCGGCCTCGCGCTTCTGCGCCTTTGCCAAAGCCGCCTTGTCGTCCTTGCTCAGCACCTTGCCGGCCGCGCTCCGCGCCTTCAGCTCGGTAAGCTCGGCCTGCTGCTGCACGCCGCGATAATAGCCGAAATAGCCGGCACCGCCGAGTTGCGTCACCGCCATGAGCAGGCCGATCGCGATCAGCCAGCGCGGCCCGAGCCTGCGGAACCAGAACACCACCAGCGCGGCCAAACCATAAGTGTGCAGGATGTCCCCGCCCCACAGCAGGATGAACATGTGCACCAGCCCGAACGCCACCAGCACGATGTTGCGCCAATAATAACGCCGCATCACCTGCCAGCGCCCGGCCGCCTCGGCCGCGCGGCTCGTCAGGATCACCATGCCCGCGCCGAACAGCATCTCGAGCAGGCAGCGCGCCGTGCCGTTGGCGAACACCTCGCGCAGCCACCAGGCGACCTGGTCGACCGGCGCCCAGCCGAAATGCCGCACATCGCCCCCGGCGCGGAACGACGCGCCCATGTCGTTGACGTTCATGAACAGGATGCCGAGGATCGCCACCCCGCGCAGGATGTCCAGCACCGCGATACGCGGCGCGCCGTCCGGTTCCTCGACCCTGGCTGTCGTCTGCTCGGTCATCGCCTGGTCCCCAACGGCTGGAAGCCTTTGGGTAGCGCAGGACGGAGTGTGTTGCAATGATAATACACAACATGTCGCTTCATGGCTTGACCCTGTAGCGACTTCAGAGTGCATGGAGGCGATCGCCCACAGATTCGGAGCCCAATCATGGCGATCACTTCCGTGAAACGACTCCACGGCAACGCGGGATCGACGCCGCCAAAGGCTTTGCGATGACAGGGCCGGCGCGAGCCGCTATCCCGGCATCGATGCTCCGTCGTGGATGGCTCCTGCTCTTGTGCCTGCTTACGTCGTCTCTGCTGGCGACCGCGACCCTGTGCGCGCAGGAGGGCTATGCCGCCCCGGAGACCTCCTGCGGCGGAACCGCCCATGTCGACGGCGATGCCGATCAGGTGCCGGCGGACGCCGACCAGCCCTTTCCCCATCATCACGGCACCTGTCACGGGCACAGCCTCGGTGCACCGGTTGCGTCCGCGACGCTCCAGCCGGGCCTGATCGCGCGCGAGGCGCCCGACGCATCCGGCACGTCCCGCGTCGCACGGCGCCTGATCGGTCCAGCCTTCAAGCCGCCCCGCGCCTGATCGACAGCGCGCTCGCGCTTTCGCTCAGGCCCTGAAACTCGGTCGGCGCGGGCTTCCCGCTGCCCCAGGAAAATCGTCATGAAAATCATCGTTGGAGCATTGCTCCCGCTTGCCCTCGCTGCCTGTGGCGGTGCGAGCCCCCCTGCCGAAAACCATGCCGAGGCGGAATCCCGCCATGACGACGGCATGGTACAGCTTACCCCCAAACAGATCGCCACCGCAGGCATCGAAATCGTCAGCCCGACGATCGGCGGCAATGGCGGCACCATCGAGCTGCCCGCGCTGCTCGAAAGCGATCCGCAGGCAACGCGGATCGTCGCCGCCACCTTGCCCGGCCGCATCGTCGAGCTGCGCCACAATCTCGGCGACAGCGTGCGTGCCGGCGAGACCCTGGCGGTGCTGGAAAGCCGCGAGGCCGCCGGTCTTCAGGCGGAGGTGCAACGTGCCGCCGCCGGCGCCGATCTCGCACGCACGACGCTCGCGCGAGACGAAGCGCTCTACGCGAGAGGCTTCCGGCCCCGCCGCGAGGTCGACATCTCCCGCGCCGCCGCCCGACAGGCCGACGTGGCGCTGCGGCTCGCGCGCGAGCAGGTCGCCGCCAGCGGCGCGCGCGGTGGCAGCTACAACCGCATCGTCATCGCCGCGCCGATATCGGGCAGGATCATCGCGAGGCCCGCCATTCTCGGCCGGAATTTCGCGGCGGACGCAGCCGATACCGAGCTGTTCCGTATCGCCCGGCTGGATCGCCTCGGCGTCGCGTTGTCGCTGTCGCCCGCCGATGCCGGGCGCGTGCGGCCGGGCGTCACCGTGCAGGTCACCGCACCGGGCCGAAGCCAGTCCGCCCGCATCAGCTTCGTCTCGCCCGTGCTCGACGCCGCCACGCGCCAGGTGCCCGCCATCGCCATGCTCGACAATCGAGCCGGGCAATGGCGTGCCGGCGAGCCGGTCACGGCCTCGATCCAGCTTCCGGGCGGCAACGACGCCACGATCCGCATACCCTCCACCGCCGTCCAGACGCTCGACGGCAAGACCATCGTCTTCGCCCGCACCGGCACCGGCTTCCGCGCGACACCGGTCACGCTCGGCCGGCAGGATGGCGCCGCGGTCGTCGTGACCGCCGGCCTCAACGGGCGCGAGAAGATCGCCGCGGCCAACAGCTTCACGCTCAAGTCGGCGCTCGGCGCCGCCGAAGCCGGGCATGAGGACTGACCCGTGATCGACCATATCGTCACATGGGCCGTCGACCGGCGCTGGCTGGTCCTGCTGCTCACCGCCATCGCCGCGACCATCGGCAGCATCTCGCTCGCGCGCCTGCCGATCGACGCCGTGCCCGACATCACCAACAACCAGGTGCAGGTGAACGTCATCGCGCCCGCTCTGTCGCCGGAACTGATCGAGAAGCAGGTCGCCTTCCCGATCGAGACCGCGCTAGCCGGCATCAAGGGGCTGGAAAGCACGCGCTCGTTGAGCCGCAACGGCTTCGCGCAGGTCACCGCGATCTTCTCGGATTCGACCGACATCTATTTCGCCCGTGCCCAGGTACAGGAACGGCTGACCGCCGCGCAGGAAACATTGCCCTCGGGCGTCCGGCCGGAAATGGGCCCGATCGCGACCGGCCTCGGCGAAGTCTATATCTGGACCCTGCGCTATGCCGAACGCGCGCACGACCAGCACCGCCCGGGCGAACCCGGCCTGCAACCGGACGGGAGTTATATCACCCCCGAAGGCGACCGGCTGGCGAGCGAGGCCGACAAGGCGACCTATCTCCACACCGTGCAGGACTGGATCGTCGCGCCACAGATCAAGGCGATCGACGGCGTCGCCGGGATCGACTCGCTCGGCGGATACGAGAAGGAATATCTCGTCGTCCCCGACGTCCAGCGGCTCGCCGCGCTGAAACTGTCGCTCGCCGATCTCGCCACCGCGCTCGAACGCAACAACGTCGCGACCGGCGGCGGCACGGTGAACCGCAACGGCGAGGGCCTGGCAGTCCGCGCCGACGCGCGCATCCGCACCCTCGCCCAGTTGCGCGGCACGGTCATCGCCACGCGAGAGGGCGTGCCGATCACCCTCGATCAGGTCGCCGAAGCGCGGCTCGGCCAGGGCGTGCGCATGGGCGCCGGCTCGGAAAATGGCCGCGAAGTGATCACCGGCACCGCGATCATGCGCATCGGCGAGAACAGCCGCACCGTGTCGACCGGCGTCGACGCCCGGCTCAAGGCGATCGCGCCTTCACTACCGCGCGACATCGTGATCGAACCGGTGCTGGACCGCACCAGGCTGGTCGACGCCACCATCGCGACGGTCGCGAAGAATCTGTCCGAAGGCGCCCTGCTCGTCATTATCGTGCTGGTCCTGCTGCTCGGCAATTTCCGCGCGGCGCTGATCGCGGCACTGGTGATCCCGATCACCATGCTGCTCACCGGCTTCGGCATGCTCCGCCTCGGCGTTTCGGCCAATCTGATGAGCCTCGGCGCGCTCGACTTCGGCCTGATCGTCGATGGCGCGGTGATCATCGTCGAGAACGCACTGCGCCGCATCGCCGGGCGCCAGCATGCCGAAGGACGACCGCTGCTCCTCCCGGAGCTGCTCGCCACCATCACCGCCGCCGCGCGCGAGATGATCCGCCCTTCCGTCTATGGCCAGGCGATCATCATCCTCGTCTATGTCCCGCTGCTCACCCTCACCGGCGTGGAGGGCAAGACGTTCGAGCCGATGGCGCTCACCGTCATCATGGCGCTGATCTTCGCCTTCATCCTGTCGCTCACCTTCGTTCCCGCGGCGATCGCGGTCGCGCTGTCACGCCCGGTCGAGGAAAAGGAAGGGCGCGTGCTGGGCTGGCTGCGCCGGCGCTACGAACCCGGCCTCGACCGCGCGATGAAGCGGCCGAAGCTGACGATCGGCATCGCGATCGGCGCGCTGACATTGGCGGCCGGCGCCTACACCACGCTCGGCCAGGAATTCCTGCCCCAGCTCGACGAGGGCGACGTGCTCGTCTCCGCCTTCCGCGTGCCGGGCACCTCGGTCGAGCAGAGCCAGAAGATGCAAGCCCAGATCGAACACGCGCTGAAAGGCATGCCCGAGATCCGCACCGTCTTCTCGCGCACCGGCACGGCGGAGGTCGCGTCCGATCCGATGCCGCCCAACGCGACCGATACCTTCATCATGCTCAAGGACCGCAGGTTCTGGCCGAAGCCGTCCGAGGAGAAGGCCGCGGTGGTGAAGCGGATCGAGGCACGGATCGCGCAGGTGCCCGGCCATGCCTATGAAGTCACCCAGCCGATCCAGATGCGCTTCAACGAGCTGATCGCCGGCGTGCGATCGGATGTGGCAGTCAAGATTTTCGGCGAGGACTTTGCCGAGATGAATGCCACCGCCGCCCGGATCGCCGCCGTACTTCGCCGCACGCCCGGCGCAGAGGACGTCAAGGTCGAGCAGACCGAAGGCTTGCCGATGCTCGACATCGCTTATGCGCAGGATCGCGCCGCGCGGGTCGGCGTCGGCGCTCAGGACGTCGCCGACACCGTCGCCACCGCGGTGGGCGGGCGCGAGGCGGGGCGGATCTTCGAAGGCGACCGCAGCTTCCCCGTCGTCATCCGCCTCGCCGATGCGGCGCGCGCCGATCTCGAGACGCTCGGCCAGACGCCGGTGCCGACGCCGGGCGGCAGTTTCGTCCCCCTCGCCTCGGTCGCCGACATCCAGGTCCTGAACGGCCCGAACCAGATCAGCCGCGAAAACGGCAAGCGCCGCGTGGTGGTGCAGGCCAATGTCCGCGGCCGCGACGTGGCGAGCGTCGTGGCCGAAGCGCGCACGGCGATCGCACGCGAGGTTCAGCTTCCCGCCGGCACCTGGCTCGAATGGGGTGGCCAGTTCGAAAATCTGGCCTCGGCACGCGACCGGCTCGCGCTGGTCGTGCCTGCATGCTTCGCGCTAATCATGCTGCTGCTGTTCGGCGCGCTCGGCAACATCCGCGATGCCGCAATCGTCTTCACCGGCGTACCGCTCGCGCTGGTCGGCGGCGTGCTCGCCCTGCTGTTGCGCGGCATGCCCTTCTCGATCTCCGCCGCGGTCGGGTTCATCGCATTGTCGGGCATCGCAGTACTGAACGGACTGGTCATGCTCACCTCGATCCAGCAGCTCGTTGCCGAGGGGCACGACCGTGCGTCAGCGGCACGGGAGGGTGCGCTGGCGCGCCTGCGCCCGGTGGTGATGACGGCGCTGGTGGCGAGTCTCGGCTTCGTACCGATGGCGCTCGGTCACGGCGCCGGCGCCGAAGTGCAGAAGCCGCTTGCCACGGTGGTGATCGGCGGCGTGGTCAGCGCGACCTTGCTCACCCTGTTCCTGCTGCCGACGCTCTACCGGCGGTTCGGCGCGGCGGGGCCTGCATCATAGGGCGACCGCTATCCGTTCAGGGCCGGACCCTGCGTGCCTCGCAGCAGCGCATCCCTAGCTTTTCGATCGAACGCGTAGTTTAAGCGGTCGAAGATGGCCGATCCAACGGTCGCTCACCTGGTTGTGCCGCGCGTTGCGGGCGATCGTGAAAGTCTCTGGTTCCGATGGCCGATGTTACCGACATGCCCGATATAGCGCTGGAACACACCGCGCCCAAGCGGTTGGCCGGGCTGGACGGCATTGCCGTGGAACGCCTCCTCGGCGGGGCCGTGTTGAAGGGGCAGGATCCGCACGCATTGCTCCGCGAAGCGGGCATCGACCCGGCAGTGTATGGCAACGACCAGGCGTCGATCGATGGCCGCGACCTGTTTCGCCTGGTGCGGCAGGCTCAAATCGCGCTTGATGATTCCTTTTTCGGCTTCTTCGCGGAGCGGTTCCGGCTCGCGCTCGAGCTGGAACGCACGCTCACCTATCTGCACTGCGAGACATTCGGGGAATCGATCCGGGTCAGCATCCGCTTCACCCAGGCATTGTCGGGAGACATTGGCCCCCAGCTCGTCGAAGACCATGCCGGCCTCAAGCATGTCTGCGTCTATCACACCGTCGATGGCGTGGACCGCGACATCTTCGTCTGGCTGCGCTTCGTATGGATTTTCCAGTGGTTCAGTTGGCTCATCGGACGTCCGCTGCGCCTCCGCGGCGTCAGCGTGCGCGCCGCGCGGCCGGTCCAGGCGAACGGCTTCGATCGGTTCGCGCTGTTCGGCTGTCCGATCGAATATGAGGCGCCAATCGATGCGCTTTGCTATGATCGCGCCGATCTTGGCGCGCCGCTGGTCCACCGCACGCTCGCCGAATTCGAAGAATATAATGCGAGCAATCCCGACTGGTTCGCGACGCCGATCGGCCGTTCGACTTGGCGCGCGCAAACCGAGCACGCGCTTGTCGAGCTTCAGCGCGCTAAAATCTGGTCGGCCCCCATCGAATCCGTCGCGGCGCGATTGCGCAGCCGCCCGCGCCGGCTCCGGCGCGATCTCGCGCGGGAGGGTGAGAGCTTCCAGCACATCAGGACGCGACTCCGCGGCGAGCTTGCGGCCGCCTATCTGCTGGCGACGGAGCTGCCGATAACCGAAGTCGGCTACCGCGTCGGGTTCAGCGAGCCGGGCAGCTTCACGCGCAACTTCGCCGAATGGGCGGGCGTGACGCCGAGCGACTATCGCGCGCGCTACAAGTCGGACAGCGGCCGTGTCACGGCGGCAACGCTACTGCTCAGCGATCGCACAACCGCCTAGACTCGCGGCGACCAGCTGGTCACTTGTGTTAAATCTTCCTGTCACACTGGTCATCGCCACGGAGCCGCCTGATCGACCACATGCTCCCAAGATAAAAAATATGGGAGGATGTCATGACCGGTAATCGGAATCTCAACGCGCGCCTGCTCGGTACCTCGGCATTCGCCGCGATGCTGTGCGCAGCCGCGCCGGCATGGGCTCAAAGCACGGACACCGGCGCCGCAGCGGACGCGCAGGTTTCTCCGTCCGATGCAAGCGCAGCTGACGGCGACACAACCGAGATCGTCGTCACGGGAACCAGCATTCGCGGCGTTCCGCCCACCGGGTCCAACCTGATCCGGCTGTCGCGGGACGACATCAAGCTGATCGGCGCGGCGACCACGCCCGATCTGCTCGCCACCGTGCCGCAACTGAACAGCTTCAATACCGCACCCCGGACCAGCAATGGCGGACTGGGTTCCTTCGCCCCCGGCCTCCGCGGCCTGCCGTCGAGCGCGACATTGCCGTTGATGAACGGGCATCGGCTGATCTCGGGAAGCACGCAGCAAACCAATCCCGATTTTCCCTTCCTGCCGGAACTGGCGATCGAACGGGTGGAAATCGTCGCGGACGGTGCTTCGGCCATCTATGGCTCGGACGCCGTTGCCGGCGTGGTGAACTTCATCACGCGCAATCACTTTTCCGGTGTCGAGGCCACCGCCCGCTACGGCATGGCGGATGACTATCACACGTTCAGTGCCGGCGGCATCGTCGGCAAGGACTGGGGCAGCGGATCGATCGCGGCATCGTACCAATATGCGGAGAGCAATAACATCACCGGTGCCGACCGGCGTTATCGCTCGCTCGATTTCAGGGCGGCCGGCGGTGTGGACACCCGCGCGACGGTGTGCCCGGCGGCAAACGTCAATCTGTTCCTTGGAACCATCTACGCCGCGCCCGGCCTTGCGCCAGGGACCAACACCTGTGACCCGAGAGGGCCCGTCGACCTTCTTCCCGCCAATCGCACGCACAGCGCGTTCCTGACCGCGCGCCAGGACGTCGCCACGAACGTGACGCTATGGGGCGAAGTCCTCTATTCAGATCGCAAGGACACGGTCCAGGCCGCATTGCCCGGTCAGACCTTCGTCCTCATTCTTCCGTCAAACCCGTTCTACCGCGCGCCGCCCGGCACCGCGGCGGGGTATGAATATGTCGATTTCCGGCCCGACAACCTCGTCGGCGCGGACCATTTCGATCAGACCTATCGTGTCAGAAGCGGCAATTCGTCGGTCGGTGTCGATGCGAAACTCGGCGATTTCAAGCTGACGGCCTCGGGCACCTTCAACTGGTCGCGCAACGACACGTTCCAGCCCGGGATCAACACCACGGCGCTGACCGCGGCCGCAGCCGGAACCACGCGCGCGACCGCACTGGATCCGTTCGGAACCGGCACCAGCCCGGCGGTCGTCGCGGCGATCCTGAACAACCCGACCGATTTCATCAATCACCAGCGCACCAAATTGGGCGCTGTCAGGATCGACGGCCCCTTGGCCGAACTGCCCGGCGGGCAGATCAAGATCGCGGCCGGTGCCGAATATCGCCGCGAGACCTATGACCAGCGGGGCTCCAGCGGCGGTGTCGGGTTCCCCGAAGATCTCGATCGCAACGTCGGCTCGCTCTACGGCGAACTGTTCGTGCCGTTCTTCGGTCAAGGGAACGCAGCACCCTTCATGCACAGCCTCTCGCTGTCGCTGTCGGGGCGCTATGACCATTATAGCGATTTCGGGTCCACCACCAATCCGAAGGTCGGCATCGATTGGGCGCCGTTAGACGGGCTTACCCTGAGGGGCACCTACGGACGCTCGTTCCGCGCACCGGGGCTGCGCGATCTGGGCTCGACCGTCGGCTCCTATTACGCGGCAGCCTCTCTGGTCGACGCCTTTGGCGTTCGCGATCCCTCGCGCGGCGCAACCCAGGTCAATACGATCCTGCTGCTCGGCGGCAACAAGTCGCTAAAGCCCGAAAAGGCCCGCACCTTCTCGTTCGGCGCGGATCTGCGGCCGACCTTCCTTCCCGGCTTCAGCGCGAGCGTAACCTTCTACGACATCGTCTATAACGACGTGATCGGCACGCCATACGGGCTGGGCGCGCTGATCTTCACCGATCCGACCTTCGCGTCGCGGGTCCTCCGCAATCCGTCGGCCGCGCAGGTGGCCAGCGGCATCAGCAATACCGTGCCCTTCTACTTCACCTTCGCCGCGGTCCCGACGGTCGGGAACTTCCTCGATCTTCGCCAGGGCAATTTCGGGGTGCGCAAGACCAACGGCCTCGACTTCGACGTGAATTATCGCCGTCAGACCTCGTTCGGTTCGGCGTTCGCCGGCGTCGCCGGCAACTATATCTTCACCTACAAGACGCAGTTCTCGGCGACCTCCATCGTCAGCAACTCGCTGGATGCCGGTATCCCGCGTACGACGCTGCGGACGACCCTGGGCGTCACGGCCGGTCCGGTCACCCTGGTCAATTTCGTCAATCATCGCAGCGGCGTGACCGGCCCCTATGCGACCCCGACCGGATCGAGCGTCTACACCGCCAAGGGGTACACCACCGTCGATCTGCGGCTGTCCGTGCGGCTGCCCAATGTCGGCCTTGCGAAGGGCACGGAACTGTCGCTGCAGATCAACGATCTGTTCGACGCGACGCCGCCCTATTTCCCGGCCACCGATGGGATCGGCGGCGGCTACAATGTCATCGGGCGCTATGCCGCCATGAGCCTGCGAAAGGCATTCTGACCGATCGAACGGGCACCCGGAGATCGCGGCAATGGCCGCGGTCTCCTTCGGCCCTCCCGACCCTCGCACCAGCGGCAAGTATTCCACCAGATGCAACATCACGCCTTCACCCTGGACAAGTTCATCGACCATGCCGCCAAATGGCATGGGGCCGGCACGGTCGCGACCGCATCGCGCGGCGCGGTCCTGCAGCGTGCCGGCTATGCCGACCTGCGCGCGCGCAGCAACCGGCTCTCCGGCGCGCTGCTGGCCATCGGGCTCCGGGTCGGCGACCGCGTCGGCACGCTGGCGTGGAATACGCAGCATCATCTTGAGCTCTATTATGCGACGATGAATGCCGGCCTGGTGTGCCATACGCTGAATCCCCGGCTTACCGCGGCGCAGCTCGCGGCGATGATCAACGAGGCGGAGGACCGCGTGCTGGCGATCGCCGCGACCCTCGCACCGATACTGGCGGAAGTGCTGCCGCTTTGCCCGAGGGTCGAGCGAGTCATCCTGCTCGATGCGCCTGCCGATCCGGCCCTTGTCGCCGGCTGCGCGGTGCCGGTCGAGGGGCTCGACGCCCTGGTCGAGGCACATGGCCGCTATATCGAATGGGGCCAGTTCGATGAGACCAGTCCCGCCGGCCTGTGCTTCACCTCGGGCACGACCGGCAAGCCCAAGGGCGTGGTGTTCACCCACCGCTCCAATTATCACCACACGCTGATGTCGATTCAGCCCGACGCCTATTGCCTGTCGGCGAAGGACACGATTCTCGTCGCCATCCCGATGTTCCATGCCAATGCCTGGGGGTTCCCCTTCTCCGCGCCGGCGGTGGGCGCGAGCCTGGTGCTGCCCGGGCGCGAGCTGGACGGCGCAAGCCTGGCGGCGCTGATCCGCAGCGAGAAAGTGACCATCGCCGGCGGCGTGCAGACCGTCTGGATCGGCCTGCTCGACCATCTCGACGCCACCGGCGAGGACGTGCCGAGCCTCGAGCGCCTCATCATCGGCGGATCGAAATGCCCGGAGGCGCTGATCCGGCGCATGGAGGAGCGGCTGGGCGCGCGCGTCCAGACGACCTGGGGCATGACCGAGATGTCGCCGCTCGGCACCGTGGATTCGGTGCAGTTTCCGCCGGATGCCGAGCGGTCCTCCGGCCGCCCGCCATTCGGCGTCGATCTCAGGCTCACCGATGCCGATGACGTCACCTTGCCGGAGCAACGCGGCGTGATCGGGCATCTGAAGGTCAAGGGACCTGCGGTGATCGACCGCTATTTCAACGCTGCAGACAGCGCGCTCGATCCGGAAGGCTATTTCGACACCGGCGATCTCGCCACCATCGACGAAAGCGGCGCGCTGACGATCTGCGGGCGCTCCAAGGACTTGATCAAGTCGGGCGGCGAGTGGATCAACCCGGCGGAGATGGAAGCGATCATCGGCCGCGATCCGCGCGTCGGCCAGGTCGCGGTGATCGGCAAGCCTCACCCTAAATGGGGCGAGCGCCCGGTGCTGGTGGTGGAGCTCAGCCTCGGCGACACCGGCGACGCCTGGGCGCTGATCGAGGCGCTGCGCGGCAGAGTAGCCGATTGGTGGCTGCCCGATGAAATCATTCAGCTGCCGCGCATGCCGCTGGCGGCGACCGGCAAGATCGACAAGGTCCGGCTCCGCACCGCTCATGCGCAAGGGGAGTTCGACCATTATGTCGCCGCTCGCCCCTGAACTGAAGATCGGCCCTGACCTGAAGATCGGTGTCGTCGGCGCGGGCCTGATGGGCGCGGAGATCGCGCTCGTCTTCGCGTTGGCGGGCATGGACGTGCTGCTCAACGACAGCAATCCGGCGGCATTGGACGCCGCAATGGCAAGGCTCGGCACAGTCCTGGATCGCGGCATCGCGCGCGGATTCTACACAGCGGATCAGCGCACCCTGGCGCTCGAACGGCTGCAGCCCGCGCCCGATCTCGCCCGTTTCGGCGACCGCGACCTGGTGACCGAGGCAGTGTTCGAATCGCTCGACGTCAAGCGCACGGTCCTCACCGCACTCGACCATGCCTGCCCGCCGGCATGCATCATCGCATCGAATACCTCCACCCTGCCGATCTCGACGCTCAGCGCGGCCTTGCCGCCCGAGCGCAGGGCGAGATTCCTCGGCACCCATTATTTCTCGCCGGTCTCGCGGATGCAGTTGGTCGAGGTCGTCCCGGCCTTCGACACGGATCCCGACATCCTCGCCTGGACCCTCTCCCTGCTCGCCCGCGTCGGCAAGCAACCGATCGCGGTCAAGGACGTCGCCGGCTTCGCGGTGAACCGGATGCTGCACGCGATGCTGATCGAGGCAGTGCGGCTGGTCGAGGAAGGCGTCGCGACGCCCGAGGACCTGGACACGGCCTGCCGTCTGGGGCTCGGCCATCCGATCGGGCCGTTCGCCCTGATGGACGCTGTGACGTCTAGCCTGTGCGTCCAGGTCCAGGAGATCCTGCTGGATTCCTACGGCGAGCGCTTCCGCCCGCCGCCCCTGCTCAAGCAGCGTGTCGCCGCCGGCTATGCCGGCGGACGGGGCAAGCCGGGCTGGCTCGGCAAGGCTTGAGGAGAGACGCGTGGAACAGCCAATGACTACTCGATCGAGCCGGGGCGCCACCATCACGCTGGCGATGCTGTGTTTCGTCTATGTCCTCAATTTCCTCGATCGCCAGCTGATCTCGATCCTCGCCAAGCCGATCCAGGACGGCCTGCACGTCAGCGATGGCCAGCTGGGCATGATCACCGGCTTCTATTTCGCGTGCTTCTACTGCGTGATCGCGATCCCGATCGGCTGGCTCGCCGATCGCACCAATCGGGTCCATGTCCTGTCGGTCGCCTGTGCGATCTGGAGCGCGGCGACCGCGGCCTGCGGTTTGGCCGGCAGTTACGGCCAGCTCGTGGCGGCGCGGATGATGGTCGGCATCGGCGAGGCAGGCGGCGTGCCGCCATCCTACGCGATCATCTCGGACTCCTTCCCGCGCGAGCGGCGCACCACGGCGATGGCGATCTTCAATCTCGGCCCGCCGATCGGGTCGGCGCTGGGCGTTGCCTTCGGAGCGACGCTGGCGGCGGCCTTCGACTGGCGCACGCCTTTCTACGTGATCGGCGCGATCGGCGTGGTCGCAGCGCTGGGAGTCTGGTTCATCGTCCGGGAGCCCGCGCGCGGGCAGAAGGACGCGCCGTCAGAGGCATCACCCCCCGGCACCAAGCCGCTCGGACTTGTCGCGACAATCGCGCACTTCTTCCGCAATCCGCTGCTGTTGATGGCGTCGCTGGCCAGCGGTGCGGGCAATTTCATCACCTATGGACTGCTCAATTTCACGACGCTGTTCCTGATGCGCGAAAAGGGCATGGCGCTGGGCGACGTCGCGGTCTGGTATGCGCTGGTCGTCGGGATCGGCATGGGGGGTGGAATCTTCGCCTCGGGGCGGATCGTCGATCGGTTCGCGGCACGCAGCAAGGCGGCCTATGCCACGGTCCCGGCCATCTCGCTGCTGCTCGCCCTGCCCTTCTTCCTCGGCTTCGTCTGGGCGCCGACTTGGCAGCTGGCCCTGGCCTTTCTGTGCGTGCCGATGTTCCTCAATTCCTTCTTCCTGTCTGCGACCGTCACCTTCGTGCAAGGCGAGGTTCCGGCCGAGCGGCGCGTGATCTCCGGCGCGCTGCTGCTGCTGGTGATGAACTTCATCGGCCTCGGCCTCGGCCCGACCTATGTCGGCATGGCCAGCGACTTCTTCCGGCCGACGCATGGCGGCCACGCCCTCCAGGCCGCTTATTACGCCCTCGCCCCCATGTACCTGATCGGAGCCGCGCTCTTTCTGGTCCTGGGTCGCCTGATCCGTCGCAACGAACGTCTCCACGAAGGAGCCCTGTCATGAAGAGCCTGTCGCACCTGCTGATCGTCGCCATCGCCACCTGCGGGGCGTTCGCCATACCCGCCGACGCAGGCGCGTCGCCGCCCGGCCAGGCACCAGTGGTCAAGGCCCCGGCTGGGTCGGTGAGCGGCCTGCGCGAGGGCGATGCCGATGTCTTCCGCGCGATCCCCTATGCGCTGCCCCCGGTGGGCGAGCGCCGCTGGCGCGCGCCCGCGCCGATGCCGCAGTGGAAAGGCGTGCGGCCGGCAAAGACCATGGGCGTCGCCTGCATGCAGCCGCCAATGGCGGCGGGTCCCTATGATCGCGGCAAGGTCGCGATGTCGGAGGATTGCCTGACGCTCGATGTGACCGCACCGGCGAACGCACACAATGCGCCGGTCATGGTGTGGATTCACGGCGGCACGCTGATCTGGGGTTCGGGCCATTCGCCGATGTACGACGGCGGGGCGTTCGCCAAACGCGGCGTCGTGCTTGTCTCGATCAACTATCGCCTGGGCGTGTTCGGCTATCTCGCCCACCCCGAACTGAGCAAGGAATCGCCGGACGGCGTCTCCGGCAATTACGGCCTGCTCGACCAGATCCAGGCGCTGCAATGGGTGCGCAAAAACATCGCCGCGTTCGGCGGCGATCCGCGCAACGTGACGATCTTCGGCGAATCGGCGGGCGCGCTCAGCACTGAATATCTGCTCGCTTCGCCGACGGCGCGCGGCACGTTCGACCGGGCCATCGTCGAGAGCGGCTATCTGTTCACCATGCCCGAGCTGCGCAGCAAGCGCGGGGAAGAGTTCGCCGCCGAGGACATCGGCCTCTGGCTGGCGGGCAAGCTGCAGGCGCCCAATCTCGCGGCACTGCGCGCGATGGACGCGCGCCAACTCGCCGATGCGTCCGCCGCCACAGGCTATGTTCCCTATGGTACGATCGACGGCAAGATCCTCAAGCGCCAGCTCGTCGACACCTTCGATCGCGGCGAGCAGGCACCGGTGCCGCTCATCGCCGGATTCAACAGCGGCGAAATCCGCACCCTGCGCCACTTGCTGCCGCCGGTTCCGCAAAGCGCGCAGGCCTATGCGGACGAGATCAAGGCGCGGTACGGCGACCTCGCCGACGCCTATCTGCGCCTCTACCCCACGTCTCGCGACCTCGCCCAGAACGGCCTGGACAGCACCCGCGACGCAGTGTTCGGCTGGGCCTCGGAACGGCTGGTGCGTAAGCAGGCGGCGCTAGGGCAGCCGGCATACCTCTATTATTTCAGCCACAGCTATCCGAGCGCGGACGCCGCGGACATGACGGGCTTCCACGCCAGCGAAGTGCCGTTCGTATTCGGGACGATGACCAATACCCCGTCCTTCTGGCCGGCGATCCCCAACACCGCCACGGAACGGCGCATCTCGGACCAGATGCTCGATTACTGGACCGGCTTTGCCCGCAACGGGACGCCGTCGTCCTCCAACGGACCGGCCTGGGCGCCGTTCGGCACCGCGAGCGCCTTCATGCACTTCGGCGAAAGCGCGAACGCCTCGACCGGGTTCATGCTGGGCATGTACGCGCTTCACGAGCAGGTGATGTGCCGACGCCGCGCGGAAGGCAGCCAGTCCTGGACCTGGCGTACGGGGAGCAGTGCGCCGGTTCTGCCGGCTCCGGCCCCTGGATGCGCGCAATAATCGCTTAGGGATTACGGTATTGCGTCGACAGGCGCAAAGCTGTTGCTGATCGCCGTCCGTCGGCTGCCGTGGTCGACGACCTGGACGAGATCGAACGCCGTGTGGTCGCCGCCGGGCTCGAACCCTTCTCGCACGGCGATTACGAACCCGGCCGGCGCTTCTATTTCCTCGACTACGACCGGATCGAATATGAGATCGTCAGCTACGGGTAATCAGGAGGCCTCCCGCCTCCGCCGCCTGAACTCCGCGACCTTGGCCTTGTTGCCGCACCCGGTCATCGAGCACCAGCGGCGATCGCCACCCCGCGAGGTATCGAGGAACAGCAGCGCGCAACCGTCGGATTCGCATTGGCGCAGGCGCCCGTCCGGATCTGCGCCGAACAGCTGGATCGCGTCGCGCGCGAGCGTGGCGAGGAAGGCGCCCGGCGAACCGTCGAGACGGAGGCTCCCATCTTCTCCCAAATGCGGCACGGCCGACGGCGCCTGCGCGATCCGGTTCAGCGTCGTGACGGCGTCGGGAAGCATGGGCCCGCCGGCGATCACCGCGGTGGAGAGCGCATAGATCGCCTCGCGCAGCGCGCGGGCGCTGGAAAGGTCGTCCGCCGTCGACGGCAGCCGGGAGGCCAGGCCAGCGGCCGCGAGCCATCGATCGAGATCGGTCGGGGTCGCGATCAGGTCGCGCGGCGAAGGCTTCATCCGGGCGGCCAGCGTCGCGGCAAAATCGAGCGCCGCATGGCCTCCGCGGAAACGGAAACCGTCGCGCAGTTCGGATGTGGCCAATGACGGAGGTCGTATCTTCTGCCGGCTCATGAAACCCCATTGACAGGTTACCGGCGCCGTCGCAACACATGTCGTGTAACCTGCTGAGTCGGTTACTCACTGAAAGGCGCTGATCATGTCGACACCCATCACGATGCTGCTGGCGGGCTGGCTCCTTCTGGCACCGGCCTCCGCCGTTTCGCCCCCTGATCCCGCGCCGCTGTCCTTGACCGGCACCTGGACGATGGAATCCGCTTACGAAATACGCGCCGACGGCACAAGCGTGACGGGCTATGGCGAGCATCCCCAAGGGCTGCTGACGGTCGATGCGTCGGGCCGTTACAGCCTGCAGATCTTTCGGGTCGACCGCCCCAAATTCGCCTCGGGCGACAAGACCAGCGGATCGCCCGACGAATATCGCCAGGCCGTATTGGGATCGAGCACCCATTTCGGCCGGGTGACGGTCGATCGTGCGCGGCACCAGCTGCTGTTCGACATCCAGGCAGCGTCCTTCCCCAATTGGGAAGGCAGGAAGCAGGTCCGCGACTACACCTACGCGAACGACCTGTTGTCCTATGCCGTCCCGGCGAGCGCTTCGGGCAATGGCACCATCGCCTATTCGGTGTGGAAACGGGCGAGTCCGTGACGAAGCCTGCGGCCATGCACGATGATTTCCATAGTGCCGCCTGGGTCGAGCATCACACCCGGCTCTCCGGGACGATCGCCGCCATCCTCATGCGCGTGCGTTAAGCATTTGCGCGGCACGCAAAACGGGCACGAAAGCCATCGCCGCCGCGCCCCTCGTGATACGAGCCCGCCGGCGCTTCCATTTTCTCGATGACGACCGGATCGAATAGGGGATCGTCAGCTCTGCTCGATTCAACCCACGCGCGCGGTGTGGCAGCAGGCGCGGCCGGTGCGCGCATCTGCGCCGGCCCGCTCCTTCTCATCGTGATATCATTTCAGGCATGTTTTTACCGCGGTAACAGCGGAAAACAGCGGAACTTTCCCGCTGTTTTCGGCCGATTTTACCGCTGTTATGCTTAACAGCGGTATCGCCTCTCAAGTCTCTATAAATATTGGGGAAATCCGGATCCAAAATCCAACATAACAGCGGAAAGAAAAAATGCGCTGCGCGCAACAGCGCAAAAGCCGAGTCGCTGTTGGAGATCGCCGGCCCTTCCAGGCACAACGAAACGGGGCGTGGAAACCATCGTCCCCACGCCCCGTTCGAAACTTCGGCGAAAATGCCTGACCGATTACTCGGCAGCGGTTGCCTTGGCCGGACGCGTGTCGCGGCGCTCGGCGATACGCGCCGACTTGCCGGTGCGGCCGCGCAGATAATAGAGTTTCGCACGACGCACGGCGCCCTTGCGGACAACCTCGATCGAATCGATGTTCGGCGAATAGAGCGGGAAGACGCGCTCGACGCCCTCACCGAACGAAATCTTCCGCACGGTGAAGTTGGAGCCCATGCCCTTGTTCGAACGCGCGATGCACACGCCTTCATAGTTCTGAACGCGGGTGCGCTCGCCTTCCACGACCTTCACGCCGACCTTCAGCGTGTCGCCCGGGCGGAATTCCGGGATCTTCTTGTTCTCGAGAAACTTGGCAATGTTCTCGGCTTCGATCGTCTGGATGAGATTCATCTCATTCGTCCTTCGTCTGTCGCCGCGCGCCAGAGGGCGACCTGACCCGAGCGCCCTCATGGCGCTCCCAAAGGTCCGGCCGCCTTAGCCGTGTATCGGTCTCGGCCATCAGCTTTCGCCATGCCTCGATCCTCGCATGATCCCCCGATCGCAGCACTTCGGGGATCGTGCGCCCTTCCCATTCAACAGGTCGGGTATATTGCGGGTATTCGAGCAGCCCCGTTTCGAAGCTCTCGTCCACACCGCTGGAAGCCGCGCCCATTACGCCGGGAAGCAGCCGAATGCAAGCGTCGAGCAACACCAGCGCCCCCATCTCCCCGCCGGAGAGGATATAGTCGCCGATCGAGACCTGTTCGACCTGCCGTCCCTCGAAGATCCGCTCGTCGAATCCCTCGAACCGGCCGCACAGAATGGTGACCCCGGGGCCTTCCGCCAGCACCCGAACCCGCTCCTGGCTCAGCGGCACGCCCCGTGGCGTCATGGCGAGAATGGGTCGGTCATCGGCGACGCTGTCGATCGCCGCGGCCAGCACATCGGCGCGCAGCACCATCCCTGCCCCGCCCCCGGCCGGCGTATCGTCGACGGTACGGTGTTTGTCCGCCGCAAAGTCCCGGATGTTGACCGCATCGAGCGACCATCTCCCCTCGCCCAGCGCCCGCCCGGCCAGCGACACGCCGAGCGGCCCGGGGAACATGTCCGGGTAGAGCGTCAGGACGGTGGCGGCGAAGGTCATATGGTCCAGTTCTCGATCTTGAGGCCGGGGATGTCGGCGAAATCGCGCTCGTTGTTGGTGACGAGGGTCAGGCCCAGCGCCAGAGCCTGCGCCGCAATCAAGCGGTCGAAGCGCCCGCGCTTGAACGGCAACCTCGCATAGACAAGCGCTGCCTCGGCGTCGAACGGCAGGACTTGAAGGTTGGCGAACAACCGCCGCGCTTCCCGCTCCGCATCGAGTGCCTTCGCTCCGAGCATCACCTCGGCAAACGCAACTGCCGAGGTTGCGATCGTTTCGACAGGACGCTCCTCGACTCGCGCCTTTGCTTCGAGAGAAAGACCACCGAGAAGATAGATCAGGATATTGCTGTCGAGCAGAAACTTCGGGTCAGTCACGCTTCAGCAGCTTCCCTTCCCAGTCGAGTTCCCGCTCCTCGAACTCACGGTCCTCGGAAGTCAGCAACTTCAGCCCCGGAATCGATCCATAGATGCCGGTCAAATCGATCTTGCGCGGTTCGGCCACAACCGGCTCGACGATGAACCGCCCCTTCTCCTCGCGCACGGTCATCTCGACCCCGGCTTCGATGCCGAGCGACTTGGGCAGCCTCAGGGCAACCGAGTTGCCCGACTTGAAGGTACGCGACTTGCGTGGAGCGTTCATATCAGTCTCCGTATATACGTAATGTATATACATTCCGATGTTCATACCGTCAATCGTTGCCACCTGCCGGGAACCATCCTCGCCGCCGACCTTTAAGGCTGGGCATGGAAGACTGCATCATCATCGGGGCCGGCCCCGCCGGGCTGACCGCCGCGATCTACCTTGCCCGTTTCCATCTCTCGATCCGCCTGTTCGACTGCGGCTCCAGCCGCGCGGCGCTGATCCCGCGCACGCACAACCATGCAGGCTTTCCGGGCGGCATCGCGGGCAAGGAGTTGCTCGCCCTGATGCTGGCCCAGGCCGAAAGCTTCGGCGCCCGGCGCGAACTGGCCGAGGTCTCGGCGATCGTCCCGTCGGAGGACGGGTTCGAGGTCCATGTCGGCCAGGGCGGTACCGTCTTCCGCGCCCGTACCGTGCTGCTCGCAACCGGCGTGCTCAACAACCGCCCCGACATGCCCGCCGACGAGCATGACGCAGCGCTGTCGCGCGGGCTGCTGCGCTATTGCCCGATCTGCGACGGCTATGAGGTCACCGACCAGCGCGTCGGCGTGATCGGCACCGGCGAGCATGGCATGCGCGAGGCGCTGTTCCTTCGCGGCTACAGCGACGACGTCACCCTGATCGCGCCCGGCGCCGCGCACGATCTCGACGCGACCTGCCGCGCCAAGCTGGAAGAGGCGGGCATCCTCCATGTCGACGGCCCCTGCACGCCCCTGCGAGTGGCTACGGACACGATCGTCGCGACGACACCCGCTGGCGATCTGCATTTCGACAGCATCTACCCCGCGCTCGGCTCGCGTATCCGCTCGGGCCTCGCCGTGGCGGCCGGGGCGCGGGCATCGGAGGATGGGTGCCTGGAGGTCGACGACCATCAGCGCACCTCGGTCCCCGGCCTGTTCGCGGCGGGCGATGTGGTGAAGGGGCTGGATCAGATCAGCCACGCGATGGGCGAAGCCGGCGTCGCCGCGACGACGATCCGCAACCTGCTCGACGAGCGCCGCCCGATCAGGCGGTGACGAACTCCTCGGCGACGACCATCCGCTCCGCGTCCCACTCAGGCACTGCCTCGGGCCGCATCGGCACCATGAAGCGCTTGCCGTCGGGCCGCTCGATCTCGATCACGTCGCCCGCCCCGAAATCGTCGATCGCGACCACGCGACCGAGGTCCTCGCCCGTCGTCGAGACGGCCGGCAGGCCCAACAGGTCGGTATGGTAATATTCGCCCTCTTCGAGCGGAGGCAGCGCCGATCTCGGCACCGTCAATTCGGTGCCGCGCAGCGCCTCGGCGGCGTTGCGATCGTTGATCTCGGCAATGCGCGCGATGGCACCATTGCTGCCCGGGCGCACCGACTTGAGCGTCAGCGTGCCGTCGTTGAAGCGTTGATAACTTTTCAGGTCCTCGGTGAAGACCTTGAGACGGACCTCCCCCGTCACGCCGTGCGCGCCGATGATGACGGCGAGCGTGACGGGGGCGTCCTTAGGCATCAGCCCTCGGCCGGAGCCTGAGCCGACTTGCCCTCGGCGGTCTCGTCGGTGTCGCCGGCATCGCTGTCCGGGGTCGCCTCGTTCGCTTCGGCTGCGGGAGCCTCCTCGGCGGCTGCCTCGGGAGCGGCTTCCTCGGCTGCCGCTTCAGGAGCTGCTTCGGCTTCGACCGGCGGGGTCTGCTCGGCGACTGCCTCGGCAACCGCTTCGGCTTCCGGCGTCGGCTCTTCGGTCGCTGCTTCGACCTCGGCGGCGATCACGGCCTCGGCTTCCTCATTGCTGTCCTGCGCCGGGGGAGCTTCCTCGGCAACGGGCTCAGGCTCGGGTGCCGGCGCGGCGGCGGCTGCAGCGGCTGCCTCATCGGCTTCGGCCTGCTTGGTCGCACGCTCTTCGGCGCGCTCCGTGGCCTTCTCGCCGGGCTTGCCCTTGTTCGGGTTGTTGCGCGCCGGACGCTCGCGGACGCCCGCGACGTCGAGGAAACGGGCAACGCGGTCGGTCGGCTGCGCGCCGACGCTCAGCCAATGCTTCGCACGCTCGCCGTCGAGCACGATGCGCTTGTCATCGTCCTTGGCGAGCAGCGGGTTGTAGGTGCCGAGCTTCTCGATGAAGCGGCCGTCACGGGGCGAACGGGCGTCCGCCACGACGATGCGGTAGTACGGACGCTTCTTGGAGCCGCCACGCGACAGACGAATGCTGAGTGCCATTACTTCTTCTTCCTTCTTTCGATTACGTTATTTCTTCTTGATCAAATTCTCGAAACCGGGGGGCAGATTGGCCTGTCCGCCGCCCAGCCCCGGCAATCCGGGGCCGCCAACGGGGCCGTTGCCGCCCAGCATGTTGCCGAGGCCGGGGCCTCCAAGGGCATTGCCGAGGCCACCCATGCCGCCCCCAGGACCACCTCGGCCGAGCATCGCCGCCATGCCCTTCAACCCGCCCATCTTGCGGATCTTCTTCATGGCGGTGGACATTTCCTGGTGCATCTTGAGCAGCTTGTTCACGTCCTGCACGGTCGTGCCGCTGCCCTTCGCCACGCGGATCTTGCGCTTGGCGTTGATGATCTCCGGCTTGGCGCGCTCCTTGGGCGTCATCGAGGTGATCATCGCGTCCATCCGGAGCAGGATCCGCTCGTCGACCGCGCCCGAAGCCATGGCCTGTTGCGCCTTCTTCATGCCGGGGATCATGCCGGCGAGTGCGCCGAGCCCGCCCATCCGGCGCATCTGGCCAAGCTGGGCGCGCAGGTCGTTCATGTCGAACTGGCCCTTGGCCAGCTTCGCCGCCATCTTCTCGGCGTCTTCCTGCTGGATCGCCTCGGCGGCACGCTCGACCAGGCCGACCACGTCGCCCATGCCGAGGATGCGCCCCGCGACACGGCCCGGATGGAACGCCTCGAGCGCGTCGAGCTTCTCGCCCATGCCGGCGAACTTGATCGGCTTGCCGGTGACGGCACGCATCGACAGCGCAGCACCGCCGCGCGCATCGCCGTCCATGCGAGTCAGCACCACGCCGGTCAGCGGCACCTGTGCGGAGAAGCTGCTTGCGACATTGACCGCGTCCTGGCCAGTCAGCGCATCGACGACGAGCAGGATCTCGGCCGGCCTGGCGACGTCGGCAACCGCCTTCATCTCGTCCATCAGCGCCTGGTCGACATGGAGACGGCCGGCGGTGTCGAGCATCAGGACGTCATAGCCCTGCAGCTTCGCCGCCTGCATCGCGCGCCGCGCGATATCGACTGGCTGCTGGCCCGGCACGACCGGCAGGGTTGCGACCTCCGCCTGAGTGCCGAGCGTCGCCAGCTGCTCCTGCGCGTTCGGGCGATTGACGTCGAGCGACGCCATCAGCACCTTCTTGCGCTCGCGCTTCGCCAGCCGCAGCGCGATCTTGGCGGTGGTGGTCGTCTTACCCGAGCCCTGCAGGCCGACCATCATGATCACGGCCGGCGGGGTAACGCCCAGCTCCAGCTCCGACGCGTCCGAGCCGAGCATCTCGACCAGCGCGTCGTTGACGATCTTGACGACCTGCTGGCCCGGCGTGACCGAACGCAGCACATTCTGGCCGACGGCCTTCTCGGTCGCCTTGTCGACGAAATCGCGCGCGACGGGCAGCGCCACGTCAGCCTCGAGCAGCGCGACGCGCACCTCGCGCATCGCGGCGCGCACGTCCGCCTCCGTCAGCGCACCACGCCCACGCAGTCGATCGAACACACCGCCAAGACGGTCGCTCAGGCTCTCGAACATCAACAACCTTTCATTCCGGATCGACATCCGGCCCGAGAAACGCAAAGAACGCCGGCGGACGAAACCTCGTCGGCCGGCGTAGCCCTATGGGCACCCCTTCACGAATCCCATGACGGAAACGATCGCGGCGGCCCTTAGCGCACCGCACATGATCGCGCAACCTCGGTGCGCGCCGGCAATTTGCATGCACCGGGCTTAACCCGATCTATACGCCTGTCGTGGAAAGGGGGTGCATGAGTATCCGTGGGGCACGTGGGATGGTGGGTGAAATCGGCGACGACTCGGGGCTGGAAGTGCCCAGCACGCGTGGCGACTCGATCAGTGGGGCAATTACCGTCGCCTCGATCCTGCTGTTCATTGGCACGGGCAGTTCAGTGCTGTCCTCGACGCTTCAGCATTATTTCTCCGGTGGGGAAGGCACAGACCAGACTCTGGTCATCGCCCTGCTGCTCAACGTCGCCCTGATCCTGTTCGGCTGGCGCCGCCACCGCGAACTCGCCCGCGAGGTCACGGTCCGCGCCGCCGCCGAGGAACGCGCGCACCAGCTCGCCGCCAAGGACCCGCTGACCGGCTTCCTCAATCGCCGCAGCCTTGGCGAGCAGGGTGCGGCGATGTTCGCCCGTGCCGAACGCCGGGGCAAGGCGATGGCGATGATGATGCTCGATCTCGACCATTTCAAGACGATCAACGACATGCACGGCCACGCGATCGGCGATACGCTATTGCGCGAGGTCGCGGTGGAGATCGCGGCCGCAATGCCCTCGATCGCGCTGACCGCGCGCTTCGGCGGCGATGAGTTCGCCTGCGCCTTTCTGTTCGACCCCGCCCATCCCGACACGGTCGAACGCATCGCCGAGCGAATCGTGTCGCGCCTCGCCCAGCCGTTCAGGGCGGAGGGGCTTCAGCTCCATATCAGCGTCTCGCTCGGTATCGCCCGCTCGGACTTCGATTGCGCGACCATCGATGCACTGACTCGCTCTGCCGACATCGCCATGTACGCCGCGAAGAATTCGGGCCGCAATCGGTTCGCCTGGTTCGACCTGTCGATGGAGCGCGAGCTCCAGGCACGCAACGAGCTCGAGGCCGGCCTGCGCGGCGCGATCCCGCGGCAGGAGGTGGTTCCCTATTTCGAGCAGCAGATCGATCTCACCACCGGCCGGCTCGGCGGGTTCGAGGTGCTGGCGCGCTGGGAGCATCCGCAACGCGGCCTGGTCGGGCCCGAGGCCTTCATTCCGATCGCCGAGGAAACCGGCATGATCGCCGATCTCTCGCTCTCGATCATGCGCCAGGCCTTCACGGCGGCGAAGGACTGGAATCCGGCGCTGTCGATTTCGGTCAACATCTCACCCTGGCAGCTCAAGGACGCCTGGCTCGCGCAGAAGATCATCAAGGTCCTGACCGAAACCGGCTTCCCGGCGACCCGGCTCGAAATCGAGATTACCGAAAGCTCGCTGTTCGACAATCTGCCGCTCGCCCAGTCGATCGTCGCCAGCCTGAAGAACCAGGGTGTCAGGCTCGCGCTCGACGATTTCGGCACCGGCTATTCGTCGCTGGCGCATCTCCGCGCCCTGCCCTTCGACCGGATCAAGATCGACAAGAGCTTCATCATGTCGATCACCGAGAATTCCGAAAGCGCGGCGATCGTCAATGCCATCACCCGGCTCGGCGACAGCCTCAACCTGCCGATCACCGCGGAAGGTATCGAGGACGCATCGATCGAGGAGCGGCTGCGCGCGCTTGGCTGCTCCAGAGGCCAGGGATATCTCTACGGCCGGCCGATGAGCATCGCCAACACCCGTCGCCTGCTCGCCGAGCGGCGCCTGCTGCTTCAGCCGGCTGCCGGCGATATCAGAGAGATAACTGCCGGCCTTTCTACCAGCCAGCGCCTGGCTGTTTGAGATAGGCCTGTTCATCGGGCGTCGATTGCCGGCCGAGGGCCGCGTTGCGTGACGGAAATCGCCCGAACCGCGCGATCACATCGGCATGGTCATGGGCGTAGGAGAGATTCTCCTCGTTGCCGAGTTGCTCGAAACAGCCGACCGACAGCGCCTGCGCCTCGCGGCTCTCCGCGTGCATCAGCGGCATGTAGAGGAAGGGCCGCCGCTCGTCCGGGTCGAGCCGTTCGTCCCAGCCCCGCTCGATCGCCTCGCGCGTCAGGTCGAGCGCCAGCGCGTCACCGGAAAACGCCGCCGCCGTGTCGCGGTGGATGTTGCGGGAGAACTGATCGAGCAGGATGATCGCCCCCAGCAAAGTCTCCGGGTCGTCCCGCCAGCCACGCGCCTGGCTTGCCAGCACCGCGTCGCGCAATGCACCGAACCGTTGGGCGATTTCGCGGTCGAGCGCCAAATCCTTGCCGAAACGCTTCTTCGCCGGAACCTCGTCAAACCAGAAGGATAGTATCGCATGGGCCTTTTCATGGACTTCGTCCGAACCCGCCCCTAGATCACCGCGCATGTACCACCGTTCCGGCCTCCCTGATGGCTGAGCCCGACATTATCAGCCTGGGCTGCCGTCTCAACATCGCGGAAAGCGAGACGATCCGTACGCTCGTCGGCGCCCGCGACATGGTGGTCGTCAACAGCTGTGCCGTGACCAACAGCGCGGTGCGCGAGACGCGCAGCGCGATCCGCCGCGCGCGCCGCGACCGGCCGGGGGCGCAGATCGTGGTGACCGGCTGCGCCGCGCAGATCGATCCGCGGAGCTTCGCCGCCATGCCCGAGGTCGACCGGGTGATCGGCAACGCCGAGAAATTGAAACCGGAAGCCTGGGAAGCGCATGATGAGGTGATGGTCGGCGACATCATGCAGGTGCGCGAGACGGCGCCGCATCTTGCCGCCGCCTTTGCCGCGCACGCCCGCGCGTTCGTCGAGGTGCAGAATGGCTGCGACCATCGTTGCACCTTCTGCGCGATCCCGTTCGGGCGCGGCAACAGCCGCTCGGTTCCGGCCGGCGGGGTGATCGACCGGATCCGGACACTGGTCGATACCGGACACCGCGAAATCGTGCTGACCGGAGTCGACCTCACCAGCTACGGCCCGGACCTGCCCGGCACGCCTTCTCTCGGCTTGCTGGTCGAACGCATCCTCAACCATGTCCCGACGCTCGAGCGCCTGCGCCTGTCCTCGCTCGATTCGATCGAGATCGACGACCGGCTGTTCGAGCTGTTGACGACCGAGCCACGCATGATGCCGCACGTCCATCTCTCGCTCCAGGCGGGCGACGACATGATCCTGAAACGCATGAAGCGGCGCCACAACCGCGCGGAGAGCGTCCGGATGGTCGAACGGCTCAAGGCGGCGCGCTCCGAGATCGCGATCGGCGCCGACCTGATCGCCGGTTTCCCGACCGAGACCGAGGCGATGTTCCGCAACACGCTGGCGCTGATCGACGATTGCCACATCGTCCACCCGCATATCTTCCCCTATTCGCCGCGCGAGGGCACGCCCGCGGCACGGATGCCGCAGGTCGAGCCGGAAGTGGGCAAGCGCCGCGCCGCGATGTTGCGCGAGGCTGGCACGGTACGACGCGCGAGCTGGCTGCAAAACCTGGTCGGCACCGTCCAGCCGGTCCTGGTGGAGCGCCCCGGCGACCGCGGCCATGCCCCGGCTTTCGCGGAAGTACGCTTTCCCCTCCCCGTTGGCTCGGCACGAACGGAGGTTGGGAGTATCCAACCCATCCTCATCACCGGCGCCAGCGCCACCATCCTCACCGGAATCCCTGCATGAGCACTACTCCAAGCTGGCACGACAAACTGCTCGGCGGCTTCAAGCGCACCTCCGATCGCCTGATCGGCAATCTCGCCGGCCTGGGTGCCGCGCGCCTGGACGAGGCGACGCTTGACGAGATCGAGGAAGCGCTGATCGCCTCCGATCTCGGCCCGGAGACCGCCTCGCGCATCCGGGCGCGCCTCGCGGAGGGCAGCTTCGAGCGCAACATGGAGGAACTCGGCATCCGCCTGGTCGTCGCGGAGGAGATCGAGAAGGTCCTGGCAAAGGTCGCCAAACCGCTCGAGATCGCGGCGTTTCCACGTCCTCAGGTGATCTTGGTCATCGGCGTCAACGGGTCCGGCAAGACCACCACCATCGCCAAGCTGGCGCATTATCTGACCGAGCAGGATTATGGCGTCATGCTCGCCGCCGGCGACACCTTCCGCGCCGCCGCGATCGGCCAGCTCGCCACCTGGGCCGGTCGGGTCGGCGTGCCGATCGTCTCGGGCAACGAAGGCGGCGACGCAGCCGGTATCGTCTATGAGGCCGTAAAGCAGGCGACCGCCACTGGGATCGACGCACTGATCGTCGACACTGCCGGGCGCCTGCAGAACAAGCGCGAGCTGATGGACGAGCTGTCCAAGATCCGCCGCGTGCTCGGCCGCATCAACCCGGAATCCCCGCACGACATCCTGCTCGTGCTGGACGCGACGACCGGCCAGAACGCGCTCAACCAGATCGAGGTGTTCAAGGAATTCGCCGGCGTCACCGGGCTGATCATGACCAAGCTGGACGGCACCGCGCGCGGCGGCGTGCTGGTCGCCGCGGCGGAGAAATATGGCCTGCCGATTCACGCCATCGGCGTCGGCGAGGGCATGGGCGATCTTCGGCCGTTCGATGCGAACGAGGTTGCGCGGATCATCGCGGGTGTGGAAGGGGTTCGCCATGGCAAGTGAAACCAAGCTTCCCCCGGTTGGCCCCGGCCTCCGCCTTGCGATCGACGTCGCGCCGCTCGCGGTCTTTTTCGTCGTGAATTTCATGAGCGGCGGCCCGCAGATCGCGCGGCTGCTCGCGGCGACGACGGCGTTCATGGTCGCGAGCGCGATCGCGATGGTCGTCTCGCGCTGGAAGACCGGCCGCATCTCGCCGATGCTGTGGATGACCGGAACCCTGGTGCTCGTGTTCGGCGGCGCCACGCTCTATTTCCACAACGAGACCTTCATCAAGATCAAGCCAACCTTCGTCTATGCCAGTTTCGCGGCGATCCTGGCGTTCGGCCTCGCAACCGGTCGCCCTTTGCTCCAGTCGCTGCTGGAGACCGCTTATCCCGGCCTGACCGAACAGGGCTGGCGCAAGCTGACGATCAACTGGACGATCTTCTTCGCCTGCATGGCGGTGCTCAATGAGGTTGTGTGGCGCAACAGCACCACCGATTTCTGGGTGGCGTTCAAGCTATGGGGTGCGATTCCGCTGACCCTGGTCTTCGCGATCGCCAATGTGCCGATGCTGATGAAGCACGGGCTGAATACAGGGCAAGAGCCGCCGGTCCCGCCTGAGGGATAAAAACTCCTCCCCGGAACGGGGAGGGCGTCCGAGCTTTGTTCTGCCCCCGGCAGAACAAGATCCTATCCGGGGAATAGGATCTCGCTCGAACGCGCCGAAGGCGGTGGAGGGGCTGGTCGGGCGGGGCCTGGCATAGACCGGCTCCGCGCGAACGCCGCAACTCTCACCGTTCCTACTTGGACGCGTTCACCGCGCTCCAAACCCCTCCGCCAGCTTCGCCACGGGTTGCTCCGCAACCCGGCTTCGCTGCCGCGACATGCCCCCGGCATGTCGCTGATCGCAGCTACGCCCCCCTCCCCTGAGCTCCGCTCAGGGGAGGAATTCCGTAGATCAGCCCACCACGCCGTCGTAGATGCGTCCCGCCTCGTCCCAGTTCACCACGTCCCACCACGCCTTGAGATAGCCGGGGCGGTCGTTGCGATAGATCAGGTAATAAGCGTGCTCCCACACGTCATTGCCCAGGATCGGCGTGCCCTTCACGGCAACGTCGTCCATCAGGGGATTGTCCTGGTTCGGCGTGCTGGTGACCTGCAGCTTGCCATCGGCGTCGGCGATCACCCATGCCCAGCCCGAGCCGAACTGGCCGGCGCCCTTGCCGTTGAAATCTTCCTTCAGCTTGTCGAGCCCGCCATAGGCGTCGATCGCCTCCGCCAGCTTGCCCGAAGGCGTGCCGCCGCCCGGGGTCATGATCTTCCAGAAGAAGTCATGGTTCCAGAAACCGCCGCCATTGTTGCGGACCAGCGGCGGCTGGGTCGAGATCACGGCCAGGATCTCTTCGATCGTCTTGCCGGCCAGCGAGGGGTCCTTTTCGACGCCCTCGTTGAGCTTGTCGGTATACGCCTTGTGGTGCTTGTCGTGATGGAACTTCATCGTCTCTTCGTTGATGGTCGGCTCCAGCGCGTCATAGGCGTAGGGAAGCGGGGGCAGTTCGAAAGCCATGAGTCATCCTCCTTGGAAATGCGCGGGTCACTGACGCAACGCCGAGCCGGTGAAATGGGTCCGACAGCCTCGTTACGCAACCGATTCCGTCACGCCCCGGCGGAAATAAGCCCATGGCGCTTCAACGCGTGGCGAAGCTGGTCGTAACTCAGCCCAAGCGCTTCCGCGGTGGCGCGCTGATTGAAGCGATGCTCGCCAAGCGCCTTGGTCAGCAGATCGCGCTCGAACCGGGCAATGCGCGTCTTGAAGTCGGACGGTGCCTCATCGGCCTCCTCCGCCGGTGCCGTCACGGGCTGCGCGCTTTCCGGCGGCGCCGTCAACACCGGCGCGGGCGTCAGGGGCGCGCCGGCCGGTGCCGGCCGATAGGGTGAATGGAACGGGTCGAACTCGATCGCATCGATCGGCCCTGCCTGCTCCCACCGATAGACGGCGCGCTCCACGACGTTGCGCAACTCGCGCACATTGCCGGGCCATTGATAGTCGACCATCGCCGCCATCGCGTTCGGGCCGAATCCGGGCCAGTCGTCAAAGCCCATTTCGGAGGCCATGCGCCGCCCGAAATGCTCGGCCAGCACCATCACGTCGCCGGGGCGCGCACGGAGCGGCGGCAGGGTCACCACCTCGAACGACAGCCGGTCGAGCAGATCGGCGCGAAACTGGTGCCGCGCCACTTTGTCGGGCAGATTCTCGTTGGTCGCCGCGACGATGCGGACATCGACCTGCAACGGTCGCGAGGATCCGATTCGGGTGATCTCGCCATATTCGACCGCGCGCAGCAGCCTTTCCTGCGCGCCCATCGACAAGGTGCCGAGTTCGTCGAGGAACAGGGTTCCGCGATGCGCTTCCTCGAACCGCCCGACGCGCGACTTGGTCGCGCCGGTGAAGGCCCCTGCCTCATGCCCGAACAATTCGGCCTCGATCAGCGTCTCGGGCAAGGCAGCGCAGTTCATCACCACCAGAGGCTGGTCCCAACGTGGGCTCAGGCGGTGGAGACGCTCGGCGACCAACTCCTTGCCGGTGCCGCGTTCGCCGATGACGAGCACCGGGCGGTCGAGCGCGGCCGCGCGGCTGGCGCGCTCCAGCGTCTCTAGAAAAACGTTCGACTGGCCGATGACCTGGGTAGTGCGATCCATGCCCAAGCCTTGGCGTAAATTCCCAAGGCTTGGCAAGATATTTTAGATCGGTTCATGTGGCGTTCAGCCGAAAATGGCGGAAAACCGAGCTTTTAGAAACTGGCACGCTCCCTGCAATACTCCTGGCATCTGCCCAACAGGGCGACACGGACAACCAGTTACAGGGAATTACGCCATGAAGAACCGCTACAAAGCCGGCGACCTCCGCCACACCGTCGCAGCCGTCGCTTGTGCGGTCGTGCTGGGCTCCACCTTCCTGCTCGGCGCCGTCGCGCCGGCCCAGGCCGCTCCGGCGGCCCTCTACACCCAGACCGCCGCCTGATCGTCAGGCGGCGCTGCCGGGGCGGCCACCCCTTGCACCGCCCCGGCACCCCTTCAACCCTCACCCAGTATCCTGCGTACCTATTAGGAGAGTTTTCGAGATGGGCATTTTCTCCCGAACCCGCGACATCATCGCCGCCAACTTCACCGATCTGCTCGACAAGGCGGAAGACCCCGCCAAGATGATCCGCATGATCATCCTCGAGATGGAGGAGACCCTGGTTGAAGTCCGCGCCTCCGCCGCGCGCACCATTGCCGACCAGAAGGAAATGCGCCGCCACATCTCGAAGCTCGAATCGCTTCAGGAAAGCTGGACCGAAAAGGCCGAGCTGGCCCTGTCCAAGGGCCGCGAGGACCTGGCCAAGGCCGCCCTGGTCGAAAAGCAGAAGGCCGCCGACATGGCCGCCCAGCTGACCGGCGAGATCACGGTGCTCGACGAAGCGCTCCGCGCCTCGGAAGAGGACATCAACAAGCTGCAGACCAAGCTTCGCGAGGCCCGCACCCGCCAGAACTCGATCGTCACCCGGCTCGAGACCGCGCACAACCGCTACAAGCTGCGCGAAATGTATGCCGGCCCGAAGATGCAGGACGCGTTCTCGCGCTTCGAGATCATGGAGCGCCGGGTCGACATGGCCGAGGGCCGCGCCGAAGTCGCCGGCATGGGCGTCCCGAAGAGCCTCGAGGAGGAGATCGCGGAGCTGAAGGCAAGCGAGAAGGTCGAGGCGGAACTCGCCGCGATGAAGGCGCGCGCCGCCGGCTCGAAGGAAGTCTGAGATGGAAGACGTCCTTATCCCAGCGATCGTCTGCGGCATCCTGTTCATCGGCATGCCCTGGGTGATCCTCCACTATGTGACCAAGTGGAAGCAGGCGCCGAAGATCACCACCGAGGACGAGAATCTGCTCGATGAGCTGCACTATCTCGCCCGCCGGCTCGAAGACCGCCTGAATACCGTGGAGCGCATCGTCGCCGCCGACCACCCCGAGTGGCGCCCCGGCACGATGACGCCTTCGACCAGCAACGACCTTCCCAGGAGCAACTGAGATGTCCGCAAGCCGCACCAAATTCTATCTCGACAAGCAGAACCGCAAATGGCTGGGCGTCTGCGCCGGGATCGCCGATTACACCGGGGTCGATGTCACCTGGGTCCGCGTCGGCGCCGTTCTGCTCACCATCGCCGGCGGCTTCCCCTGGACGCTGCTCGCTTACTGGCTGGTCGCCTGGATGGCCGAGAGCAAGCCCTACGGCCTGTACGAAACCCCGGAAGACGCGAAGTTCTGGCAGGGTGTCCGTTCGAACCCGAAGCGCTCGACCGCTGAGGTCCGCTCCAAGTTCCGCGACATCGATCGCCGGCTCGCCGACATCGAGATGATGTACACCAGCCGCAACAGCCGCCTCGCCGACGAGATCGACAGCCTGCGCTGAACCTCGCCGCCGAACAGGGGAGAATGACAATGACTTGGGGTGGACCTGGCTTCGTGATCGCGATCATCGCGATCTCCTATGCCGGCTGGATCATCAACAACTGGGTCCGCGCCCGCCACGGCTATCCTCTCGAGGATGAGTGGTCCGGCAAGAGCGCGAAGGGAGACCCCGACGCGGAACGGAAGATCCAGCTGCTGACGACGGAGAATGAGCGCCAGGCCGGGCAGATCAGCCGGCTGGAGGAACGGATCGCAGTGCTGGAACGCATCGCAACCGACCCCGCCGAACGCACTGCCCGCCAGATCGACGAGCTGCGCTGAAGCGCACAGGCTCAGGAGTTAGAACGATGCACAACGGTCAAATTTTCGTCCTCGCGATCATCGCCCTCGCCATGCTCGGCGGTGTCGCGAAGATGTGGATCCGGGCCCAGCACGGCCTGCCGATCGAAACACGCCGCAGCCGCCGGTACCGCGATCGCTACGCCGACGACGGTCCCGACGCCGAACGCAAGATCCACCTCCTCTCATCCGAGAACGAGCGGCTGGTGGGCCAGGTTTCCCGCCTCGAGGAGCGGATCGCCGTCCTCGAACGCATCGCCACCGATCCCGCCGAGCGCACCGCTCGCGAAATCGACGCCCTTCGCTAGGAGCAGCACCAATGAACGAACATCTGATCATGGAGCTGATCAAGCCGGTTTCGCTGCTGACGCTGATCGCGATCGGCGCCTGGCTGGTCACCACCTGGATGAAGGTCCGCCACGGCTATCCGCTCACGGGAAGCAACGGGCAGACGCTCTATCCGAGCTCGGGCGAGGAAACGATCGAGCGGGTCAAGTTGCTGACCCAGGAGAACAGCCAGCTTCGCGCCGAGATCGGCGCGGTTAAGGATCGGCTCGCTAATGTCGAACGCATCGTCACGGACGGCGCGCACAGCCTTGATCGCGAGATCGAACAGCTCCGGCTGAAGGCAAACTGAGGAGACAGGTTGTGGAACCCAATATCGTTTTCATGATCCCGATCCTCGCGATCATGGTCGGACTGGTGGCGGTGGTCGGCGGCGTGATCGTCAAGCCGTGGCTGGCCCACCGCGAGAAGCAGATGGAACTCGAAGCCAAGATGATCGCCGAGAAGGCCGCGCAATATGCGTCCCAGACCGGCGGCCTCGAACAACGGGTGCGTGTGCTGGAGAGGATCGTCACCGACCGCGGCATCGACGTCGCGGACGAGATCGAGAAGCTCCGGAACCAGCCCCCGCTCAACTGAACTTTGAATAGAAGGATTTCGCGATGATTATCTTCCTGGCCGTGATGACCGCTGTTGCCGGCGTCGCCGTCTACCTCTGCGAGCGGGTCGATGCCCCCCGCCGCCGCCTGGAGCGTGAGGCCGGCAAGGCCCTCTGAAGCACCCGTTTTCGAAACAGGGAGTTGAAACATGAACCCCTTTGAAATGGTTGTCGCCATCGTCGTCATTGCCACGATCGGCAGCGTGCTCCGCGCTCGCTACGGCATCGGCCGCGACCGCAAGGGCAACGACTACAGCGTCCGCGACGACGGCATGGCCCAGGCAGAGAACCAGCGGCTGCGCGAAGAACTCCGGGCCATGAAGGAGCGCTTGGCGGTCCTCGAACGGCTCGCCACCGAAAACGACACCAGCGGCGCACGCCTCGATCGCGAGATCGAAAAGCTGCGCGACCGCACTTGACCGAGGGAGCAGGGATCATGACCGATCCGAACTTCTACATCACCATGGCAATGACCACGCTGGCGGGCCTCGGCATGCTGAGCTTCGTCGCCCTCACCGGCTGGCGCGGCTGGCTCGCCCTGAAGCGCCAGGAGCTCAATCTGCAGGGCGACCTGCACACCGCCCCTTCGATGCCCAATGCCAGCGCCCGCATCGAGATTGCCGACCTGAAGGAACGCATCCGCAAGCTCGAGGCGATCGCCGCCGGCGTGGATCTCTGACCTGGCTGCGCCGCACCTCGCACATCCTCAGGTGCGAAGCGGCGCGGTAATGTAGTGAAGGACACCCTCGCTCTTCTACTTCCCCGGCGAAGGCCGGGGTCCAGTTGGGGGACGGTTGTAACTGGCGATGCGTGCCGTCGAGTGGCCTTCCCAACTGGACCCCGGCCTTCGCCGGGGAAGGAACATCGGTTTGATTTTGGTCCGCACAGGCCCTAGCGCCCACCTCATGCAAAGCCTCGCTGACCTGCAAGACGAATACAGCTTCCTCGATGCGGACGATCGCTACCGTCTGCTGATCGATCTGGGCAAGGACCTGGAACCGATGCCCGAGGCGCTGAAGACCGACACCACGCTGGTCCGCGGCTGTTCCGCGTCGGTATGGGTCTATCCCACGGCAAAGGATGACGGCAGGCTCCATTTCGTCGCCGATTCCAACGCCGCGATCACCAAGGGCATCATCGCGCTGGTGCTGTTGACGGTGCAGGATCAGGCCCCCGCCGCGATCCTCACGGCCGATATCGAGGCGGCGCTGGCGCCCTTCGACCTGAAGAACCAGCTCAGCTCGAACCGCACTCAGGGCATACCCAACATGATCGCCCTGATCCGCGAGACCGCGGCACGCTACAGGGGCTGAGGCGCGGTCACGATCTGGCGCAATGCCGCGACCAGACGGTCGGGATCCCTCACGGGTCGCCCGGACGGCATCCGCAGTCTAGATCGGCGTAGAGCACTGCATCACCGGGGCGCAGCCGCTTCTGCACCGCAACGAGATCACTCACCGTCTTCGCCCTCACATAGAAGCTGGTGTCGCGGCTCACGCGGTCGCCGTCGTCAGGCCGACCGCCTCGGCAACCGCATCGAGATTGGTCCCGGCTTTCACCAGCATCCACTCGCCGGGAGCAGCGCCGTCGACCATCGTCACCGCGCCGCGTGGGCAGACACCAAGGCATTTCACCTCGACAATGCCGGCCCTGCCCTTGCGGCCCTTCTTCAGTCCGAGATGCTTTCGTAGCGCCTTGGCGAGCGGCGTCCGCCCCTTGGGACCGAAGCCGCCATCCAGCTTCTTCGAGCATTTCTTGCAGACCAGCAGCGTGCTCGACCAGGCCGACCGGACCGATTTCAACCGGCGGGTTTCCATTGTCGCGCGTCCTCGGCGGTGCGCAGCACGTCATAAGCCGCCTGGATCGCCTGGAACCGGGTCGCTGCTTCCTTGTCACCAGGGCGGACATCGGGATGATTGGACTTGGCAAGCCGCCGCCAGGCCACGCGCACCGCGTCGAAATCGGCGTCGGCCTCGAGTTCGAGCACCTCCAGCGCACGCATCTCGTCGCGTGATCGGCTGCCGTCGCCGGGACCCGCCCAGCCATAATGCTTCGCCTCGGCATAGCCATCCGCCGTGCGGGTTTCGTCGGCCTCACGCTTCGCGGCTTCCTCGGCGGTCAGGCCTTCGAAATAATTCCAGCCGCGATTATATTCCGCCGCGTGATCCTGGCAGAAATACCAGCGTTCCGGGCTGTTGGGCGATTTCGGCGCGGGGCAGTTGCCCGGCGCGTCGCAGCCGTGCCGGTCGCACAGCCGCACCGTCGTCGCCTCGCGCCCGGCGCCATAGCCGCGCCAGCGGGGAAAGCCCCAGTCGACCGATCGGGAGGAGGAACGCGCCATTGGCCCGACATAGGGGAAGCAATCGGGAGCGCAACCGCGAGAATGGTGATTATCGTACCCGAGCCCCGGTCACAGCCAGGATTCTAGAAACCAAGGGTGAATCGGACTCGCTGGCTGCTCGCGCCGCATCCGAGCGACCCGTCGGGGCGATATGACTTCGCATAGCGTGCACCCGCCATGGTGCGTACGCCAGCCTTGGTAAAGACGAACGGCGGATAGCTGAGAATGGCCCGCTCGTTCACCACCCGCCCCTCCGCCGACACGTCGAACTGGGTCTGGGTCCAACCCTCGAAGCCCCATTGCATGGCTTCCTGCGGAAAAGTGCCCCCGGCGCTCAGGAACTTCGGCGGCGAATCGACGATACCGCATTGATTGGCCGCCAGCCCCGATCGCTCGAACGCAGCCCGTGCCGCCTCCGCATTACCCGATTGCTGCTCGATCGAGGCGATGCGGACCAACGCGCCGACTCGCATCGGGTCGTTCGCGACGAGAGCGGCATCCTCTGCCACCTGACGCAGCAACTCACGCGTCCGCGATCCCTTTGATCGCTCATCGGCATCCGCGATCAGCAGTCGCAAAGCCGATCTGGCCTGCGGATCATTCGCGTATGATGGCTGTGCCAGAAGGGGCATCGCCTCGTGTGCGAAATCGCTCCCGCGCTTGCCGGTGGCGCGGGCCGAACCGCGCTCGGCGAGGTCCAACGCCAGACGAGGCAATGCGGGCACGCCGTTCGCGTCCGCGATGGCGAGTGCGCGGCGTGCCAGGACATTGGCCTCTTCACGCGGCAGGACGACATTGTCGACCAACCGGTACAGCGCAGGCAGCGTCTGGAGCGACTCCGCGCCCTTCGCCTCGGCGGCGACGAGCGCGACGCGCTGGCGCGGCAGGGCCTGCGCATCCGACAGGCCATCCTTGGCGGGAACCGTCAGATGCTTTTCCACCAGCCAGTTTTCCAGGCTGGCCGAGAGGAAATTGCCGATCGACGGCCGCTCGAACTCCGTCGAGCAGCGCATCTCGATCCGGATATTGTAACGGAAGAATCGCGGCAGCGTCTTCACCTGTTCGGGCGTCCACGACCAGGCGAGCGCCGCGCGCGCGAATTCCAGCGCCACCGGGCCGCCGCCCGCCGCGTAGATCGGCGTGCTCGAAATCACCGTTCCGTCATCGCCGATACTGAATTCGACCACGGCCATGTCGTCCGGCTTGAGCCCGCCCTCTCCGCCGCAAGCCGGTGCCTTCATCTGCACGGCCGGATCGAAGGTTCCCTTGGGCAGGCGGCCCGCCCCGGTATAGGCCATATATTTTCGGGCCTCTTCGGAATTCCCGGCAAGCAGCGCGGCGATCGCGGTGTCGGACCGCGCCGAGACATCGCGCAGGTCGACACGCGTCGTCAGGCCACCAAGGAGCTTTACCGCTTCCGCCGATTTCGCGCGGGCACCCGCGAAGTCGCCATTGTTGAGCAGCAACAGACCCTCGCGCCGGGCGAACTCCGCCGAAACCACGGGGTCGACCTTGGCCGTCGCCATGATCGCCTTGCCCTTCGCCAGCGCGTCCGCAGCAACGGCGGGGTCGACATAAGTGGCTGTCTGGACGAGGCCGAGCAGTGCCGCAAATCGGTTGGCCGCCGAATCGCTCGCGCCGGCCGCATCGCGATAAGCCGCCATCGCGCTGGCATAATCGACTGCCTCCTGCGCGATACGCCCGAGGTTGAGATAGGCACGGTAACGGTCATCGCTCAGCGAGGCGTCGTTGGCCGGCAAGTCGGCCAGGCCGGCCCGCGCGGCCGCCACGGCCTCGTCCTTGCGGTCGAGCGCGAAGAGTGCCGCGCTCTTGCGCACGAGCATGATGGCATGACTGCGCTTGTTCTTCACCGTGCGGCGCTCGAGCGCATCCCAGGCGTTGAGCGCCGCTCGTTTGTCGGTGCCCGCGTCGAGGGCGGCGGCCGCTTCGAAATCCTGCTGGACAGTCATGGTCGCCTGCTGCGCGACAACCGGTGCCGCCGCGGCGATCAACGCGACGCCTGCAATTCCTGCCTTGAGTGCCCGCATGATATCCCCGCCTTTCGACGGTTATGCGGCGATAATATTGCAGCGTAAAGAAGCGCTTCGGAAAAATGCCAGAGGGTCTGTAAGCCGGGTTCTGTCCACCCTTTTCAGGGATGGGCGACCATTCCTCTAGGCCCGCATTTGCATGCGGGCTCAAGCAACCAACCCGGGCGACGAGCTGAAACGAAGCCCATATGCCGCCCCTATTCGGTCTTGCTCCCGGTGGGGTTTGCCGTGCCGCTCCTGTTACCAGTCGCGCGGTGCGCTCTTGCCGCACCCTTTCACCGTGGCGGGGCCGAAGCCTTCGCCGTCTGCTCTCTGTGGCACTTTCCCTGGGGTCGCCCCCGCCGGGCGTTACCCGGCACCGTCGTTTCGCGGAGCCCGGACTTTCCTCGGCACGCTTGCACGTGACGCGGCCGCCCGACCCTCTGGCCGGAGCCCTGTAGCGCGAGTTTCACTCGTGCGAAAGCGGACACAAAAATCAATCGTCTCCGGCGGGTTTTGGCAACAACAGCGCCAGCAGGATCGAACGGCACTCCCCGTCGATCTCGCCATCGATCAGCTCGGGGCGATAGCGACGCTGAAAAGCGACGACCGCCGCCAGCTTGTCCGACACGTCATAGCCGAACCGTTCCAGCGCGATCAGGAAACCGGCATCGGTCCACATCGGGTCCATCAGGTTCCGGGTCGGTCGCGGCAGGGCAAGGCGCAGTCTCGCGAGGCGGTTCCACGGGAACAGCTCGCCCGGATCCTGCTTGCGCGTCGGCGCGACGTCCGAATGCCCGACGATATTGCCGCGGGTGATGCCGTGGCGTTCCTTGATCTCCGCGACCAGCGGCAGCAACGCGTCGATCTGCTGCTCCGGGAAGGGCGGATAGCCGAATTCATGGCCGGGATTGACGATCTCGATGCCGATGCTCGCACTGTTGACGTCCTCGATCCCGCGCCAGCGCGCCTTGCCCGCGTGCCAGGCGCGCTTGTCTTCCGCCACCATGCGCAGGATCGTGCCGTCCTCCGCCACCAGATAATGCGCCGAGACCTTGGCCACCGGATCGCGCAGCCGGTCGATCGCGCTCTGCGCGTCCTGCATGCCGGTATAATGCAGGACGATGATCGAGACCCCCAGGCGGCGCTCGTCGAAATTGGGCGAGGGCGTGTCGATGATCGTCATGGCGTGTCCCCTGCGCGCGCGGTCCGGATGGTGACGATGGCGACACCGACCATCGCGATAGCACCGCCCGTCAGCATAAGCACCGTCGGCGGCGTATCGAAATACCATCCCGTCGCGAACACCGCGATGATCGGCGAGGCGAGCGTGAGCGGGGTGACGGTGCTCACCGGATGGCGCTGGAGCAGCCATGACATCGCCCCCTGCCCCAGCACGGTCGATCCGATGGCGGAGAAGACGACCCAGCCGAACGTCCGGAGCGGAATCTGCGGGATCGCCCACATCGCCTCGGTCTCGACGACCAGCGCGGTCGTACCGAGGACGATCGAACCCCATAGTCCGATCCAGGCATAGATGGTCAGCACCGGCACTCCGATCAGGTTGCGCTGGATCAGCGAGCAGATCGCCCAGATGAAGCTCGCCAGCGCGGTCAGCGCGAGCCCCGGTATCTCGTCGATCATCGCCGGGTCGAACACCAGCAGGCCGACACCGGCGACCGACAGCGCGATGCCGGCGATCCGCGGCAGGCGGATCTTCTCGCGGAACACGATGATGGCCAGCAACAGCGAAAAGGGCACGCCAAGCTGCCCGGCGATGGCCAGCGCGCCGACATGATGCGTGATCGCCAGCGACAGGTTGGTGGCGACATAAAAGGCGCCGCCCGACAGGATGCCGAGCGCGGTCAGCGCCCGCATCCGGCCGCGGATGACCCGGAGCGAGCCGAGGCAGACGATCAGGACGAGCAGTTGCCGCAGGAAGCCCGCGGTCAGTGGCGCAATCCCGCTCACCGCCATCTTCACCGCGATGATGTTGAAGCCCCACAGGATGTTCATGCCCGCCACGACGATGAGATCGTGCGGGCCGAACCCCCTGGCCTGCCCTTCCCCGGATATCGCCTGAGTCATCGCGGGGCCGCTTGCGGCCTGTCCCGGCGAATGTAAACCGTCGATCAGACCGCGATGGCGCGCACGAACGGAGCGCCGGTCGGCTCGTACAGCCCGCGATAGCGCTGGCTCGGACGGAACGCTTCGGTCTGCCCGATCACCGTCTCGCCCGCCCCGAGCACCAGCAGCGCGCCGGGGCGCGCCACCTCGGCCAGCCGGTCGAACACCCGGGTGCGCAGCGAGGCCGACAGATACAGCAGCACGTTGCGGCACAGGATGATGTCGAAGCGGCCGATCGGCAGTGGATCGGCGACCAGGTTGAGCTTGCGGAAGGATATCTGGCGGACGAGCTCGGGCCTGGCGACCCAGTCGCCGCCGACCGGATCGAACCATTGCATCATGCGGCGCACCGGCAGTCCGCGCTGGATCTCGAATTGCGAATAGCGTCCCGAGCGCGCACGGGCGAGCGCGGTTTCGGAAACGTCGGTGGCGATGATTTCGGGTGAAAGCGCGCCGTCCGCCGCGTCGCGCTCGGCGAACAGCATGGCGAGCGACAGCGGTTCCTGGCCGATCGAGCATCCGGCCGACCAGATCCGCACGCGCCGGGTCAGCCCTTCGGCACGCATCGCGTCGACTGCGTCGGCGATCATGTCGAGCACCGCGGAGTCGCGGAAAAACGAGCTTTCCTGGTTCAGCAGCGCGTCGACCACCTGATCGCCGACGCTGGGCAGGCGCAGCACGTCATTGACCAGCTGGTCGAGCGTCTCGTGCCCGCGCTCGCGCATCAGCGGCTTCAGCGCGCTCTCGATCCGCCATTCGCGATTGGCCGCGATCTGCTGCCCGGTGCGGGATTCGAGCAGCGCGGCGAGCACGTTGAGCGCGCCTGCCGGCCTGGTACGGGGTGCGGGTGTCAACATCCGGGCCTCCGGCGTGACGCCACCATTTTTCCGATTTCCGCAGGCGGCATGATCGCGCTGGCGGTGCCGCCGGTCGCGACGGCGCCGGGCATGCCCCACACGACCGAGCTTGCCTGGTCCTGCACCACGACGCTGCCGCCGCGTTCGATGATCCGCCTTGCGCCGTCAGCGCCGTCGCGTCCCATGCCGCTCAGCACAATGCCGAGCGCGCGCGACCCGAACACCTTGGCCAGGCTGTCGAACATCGGGTCGACCGACGGCGTGCAACCGCTCTTCGCCGGCTCGGTCGACAGGCGCAACGCCGCGCCCTCGCCCGTGGCGACCACCCGGATATGCGCGGTACCCGGCGCGACGATGGCACGACCTGGCTGGATCCGCATCCCATCGGTCGCCACATCGCATGGCCGCCCGGCAAGGGTCGCTACCTGATCGGCAAAATAGGTCATGAAGCTGTCCGGGAGATGCTGAGTAATCAGGATCGGCAATTGGAAACTCGCCGGGATTTCACGTAACAACAGGCTGAGCGCATGAATGCCGCCGGTCGATGCGCCGATCGCCACGATGTCGAATCCGCCGCCGACGGCGCGGTCCGTCGCCAGCCGCATCTCCCCGGCAACGGCCTCGGTCTTTTCGAACAGGCGTTCCAGCTTCTCGTCGAGCGCGACGGAAAAACGCGCGGCGAAGTCGCCGATATCGGGTTTCACCAGCGTATCGGCCGCGCCGAGCGACAGCGCCTCGATCGTCGCCGCCGCCCCCTCGCCGCAGGACGACGAAACCACCAGCACCTTGGCGCCGGCGCCCGCCACGAGCAGCTCGGGCAAGGCGACCAGGCCGTTCATCCCGGGCATCTCGATGTCGAGCAGGATGCCATCAACCTTTTGCCCCTGCAGAAAGGTGAGCGCTGCACGGGCGTGCGGCACGGCGCCCGCCACCAGGAACTTGCCGCTCAGGTCGATCGCGCGCGCGATCACCGCGCGCGCCACCGCTGAATCGTCGACGATCAGGATGCGCGGCCGGTCCCGGCTCTCGACGGTGCGGCCGGCCATGAGGGTTGATCCCAGGGGCATGGCGGACGGGCCCTTCAGGCCATGCCGACGATCTGAAGCTTGCTCTCCAGCATCTCGCGATCGAACGGCTTCATCACATATTCGTCGGCACCGGCATCCATCGCGGCGCGGATATGCGCCAGGCCGGTCTCCGTGGTGCAGAACACCACCTTGGGCCGGGGCGATGGCGTGCGGTCCCGCAGCGCCAGCAGGAATTCCATGCCGGTCATCACCGGCATGTTCCAGTCGAGCAGCACCACGTCGGGCATGGAGGCGAGGCACGAATCGAGCGCTTCCTGCCCGTCGCCGGCCTCGGAAACCTCGAAGTCCAGCGTTTCCAGAATGTGACGCGCCACTTTGCGGATCACTTTCGAATCGTCCACCACAAGACACGTCTTCATCGAGTCTCACCCTGTTTCCGCCCGGTCGAGCGGCCTGTTTGCCGGAAACCCGTGAGTTTCGGGTTAACCGATCGTCATGCGGCGATCGCCGTCAGCCCGGGCACCAGCGCGCGCAGGTCGATCGCGAGGATCGGCTCGCCGGCGCGTTCGACGATGCCGCAGCCGGTCGTGCGCCAGCCCGGGTCGAGCACGATCCCGGGCGAGAGCGGCGCCAGTTCGAACGGTGCCACATCCTCGAGCGAATCGACCAGGATCGCATAATGATGGCCCTCGACATGCGTGATGACGGCCCGTGTCGCCTCGATCTCCGGCGTCGGCAGGCCGAGTGCGGCATGGGTGTCGATCACCGTCACCACCCGGCTGCGCAACGCGGCAAGGCCCCGCACCTGGCGGTCGGCGCCAGGGACCGGCACGACCGCGCCGATATCGACGACTGATTCCACCTGCCGGGAATCGATCGCCACGGCGCGGCCGGCGATATGCGCGATAAGGAAGAGATCGGACATCAGCGGCCTCCCGCCGACCGGGCCAGGGCGGCGAGCAGGCCGTCCCGGTCATAACGATAGATGCTCGTATCGGCGGGGCCGCCAACGGCTCGGTCGCGGCGCAGCCGCACCACCGGCACATTGCCCTGCACCGGCGCGCCCGAAGCGCTCATCGTCAGCACCACAGCGGCCGCCTCGCCCGTTTTAAGACCCGTGGCCACCCGATACCCGGCACCTTCCAGCACCGGCTTGAGGAAGGTCGTCATCCAGGCTGATTCGGCGCCGTCGATCAGGCAGACCGGCGGCGCGGCGGCACCGAGTTCAGCGCCATGAGTCGCGAACAGCCAGTGGAGATCGAGCAGCTCGATTTGCTCGCCGTCGATCGAGACGACACCGGCGACGGGGCCGGCTTCGCGCGCGGGCACGACCGTCTCGGGCAAGGTGACGATGTCGATCGCCTCGCTGATCGCATAGCCGATCTCGGCATCGCCGTCGCGCAGGCGCAGCACCGAGACCATGTCGCGCCTGTCCCATTCGCCCTGCACCGCGAGCGGAATGATCCGCCCCTCGACCGACAGCCGTAGCCGCCCGCCGGAAAAGCGGATCGCCTCGACTGGCACTGGCTCGATCCGGTCGATGATGGTCAGCGGCACCAGCCGGCGCTCGCCGTCCAGATCGTCGAACAACAGGGCGGACACGGTCGGTGCCACCACCTCCGCGGCTACCTCGTCGACGGCGACCTCGCCCCCGAACTGCAGGCCCGCCATGGTCGCGATGCCGGCGCAGTCCAGCAGCAGCATCGGCAGGCCGCTGTCGGGCAGCGTCTGCCCGGCATAGACCCCGGTCGCCATCACCGCCGGCGCCGCCGGCTTGATCACCAGCTCTTCATGATCGAGCACCGATTCGACCGCGAGCGCGTAGCTTCCGCCGGGCACGCCGACGATCACCAGCATCGTCGAGTCGCGTCTGCCCGAAAGCCCGAGCAGCCCGCCCAGATCGACCAGCGGCATGCGGCGGTCGCGCACCGTGGCGGCGGGCGTGCCGCCGAGCATGTCGACCCGGATGGCATCGCCGCCCGCCCGCACGATCTCCTCGATCGCCTGGCGGGAAATCGCGAACCGCTGATCGCCGACCCCGACGCCGATCGTCGCAATGATCGATAGGGTCAGCGGCACGTGAATGGCGATGCGCAGGCCCTTGCCCGGCGTGTTGGACAGCTCGATCCGCCCGCCGATCTGCTCCACATTGGCGCGGACCACATCCATGCCCACGCCGCGGCCGGAAATGGCGGTGACGGCGTCCTTGGTCGAGACGCCGGGCTCGAACACCAGAGCGAGCTTCGCCTTGTCGCTCAGCGCCGCCAGCTCCTCGGCGCTGCGCACGCCCTTGGCGGCGATCTTGGCGATCAGCCGGTCGGTGTCGATGCCGCGCCCGTCATCGGTGATCTCGATGATGATCTGGTTGCCCGATTGCCGCGCGGAGACGGTCAGCCGGCCGCTCTCGCGCTTGCCCAGCTTGCGGCGCTCGGCGGGCAATTCGAGGCCATGGTCGATCGCGTTGCGGACGATATGGACCAGCGGGTCGCGCATCATCTCGATCATCTCGCGATCGAGCTCTACATCGCTGCCCTCGACTCGCAGCGCCACCGACTTGCCGAGCTCGGCCGCGGTGTCGCGCACCATGCGCGGCAGGGCGGAGAACAGCGCATCGATCTTCTGCATGCGAGTCCGCGTGACGGTGTCGCGCATCTCCGCGACGGTCAGCGACAGCCGCTCCAGCGCTGCCTCCACCGTCGGGTCGGCGCCGTCGTCGCGCAGGCGCCGGGCCAGCTCGTTGCGCGCGAGCACCATGTCGGACATGCCGCTCATCATCCTGTCGAGCAGGTCGACATTGAGGCGCACGCTGCGCGTCGGGCTGCGCGTGGCGTTCGCGCTGTGCGCCTGGATGGCAAGCGCCGATCCTTCCTCGAGCGCCGCGATCAGCTCGTCCTCGCCATCCTCCTCGATCGGCACGCCGGCATCGATCGCCTCGACGAGCTCGCCGATCCGGTCGACGATCGCCAGTACGGCGTTGACCAGCCGCGTGTCGGGCAGGCGCTCGTTCGACCGCACCGCCGCGAGCACGTCCTCGGCGGCGTGGCTGAGGCGGGCGAGGCGCGGCAGATCCAGGAAACCACAGCTCCCCTTCACCGTGTGCACGAAACGGAAAATGGCATCGAGCCGCTCGCGATCGTCCGGGCACGCTTCCCACGCGACGATTTCGCCCGAGAGCGCCTCAAGCGTCTCGCGCGTCTCGGCGATGAATTCCTGAAGAAGATCGTCCATGGGCCCCCGGGGATGCGGGGGCGACCATGGCAAGGCACTGGTTAAGGGTGCGTTTAACGAGGCTTCGATTCTTGCTTTTCAGCGAACCTCGCGCCGGTCTCTTTTGGTCGCTGACTCGTCACCCGACCCGGAATGTCGCCCCGAACAGCAGCACCGGCTCGCCGGGATCGGATACCTTTACGGTGCCGCCGCCCTCGGCGACCAGCGAATGCACCAGATAGGCGGCGGCCCCGCGCGGCGTGATCGTCTCGTCGTCCTGCTGCCCGCTCTGCAGCATGGTTCGCAATTCGTCGTCGAGCACGATGCGCGGCCCATCCGCCCGCACCACGATCTCGACATTGCCGTCCAGTGCCTCAGCCCCGATATCGAGCTGCCCGCCACGGACCAGCGAATCACCGCCGATCAGCGCCAGGTTGAGCAGGACCTTGATCGCTGCCTTGGGCAAGGTCGCGTCCTCGACCAGCCAGCCGAGATTGACCCGGTGATTGTCGCCGAACAGCCCCTCGATCGCCGCCCGCGCCTCGCGCGCGTCGACGGTCTCGCCGAAGCCGCCCGCCGCGCCGAAGGCGAGCCGGAAGAATTTCAGCTTGTTCGCAGACGCCCTGGCGCTCTCTCCGAGCAGGTCCAGGCAGCGCGCGCGCATATCCGGGTCCTGCTCGTCGTTGAGCAATTCGAGTCCGTTGTTGAGCGCGCCCACCGGGCTCAGCAGATCGTGGCACAGGCGGGAACATAACAGGCTGGCGAAGTCGACCGGGCTGATGGTCATGGAATGAAATTGCTCCGGGGAAAATGGGTTTGCTCTTCTGGCGATGCGGGCGCGACTGTGCAAGTCGCGCCGGTATCGTGATGTTGGCCGGCCCGAGACCGATGGTTGCCGCGGCACAGAATGCGCCCGCCCCTGCTCGCGGTGGCGATGAAGCAGGCATTGTCCGACGCCCGGACGGCGGCGGCACGATGAAGCGTCGGCGCGGGGGATCAGGTCATCGACGCGCGCATATCGACCAGCAGGCTGTCGAAATTGTCGACTCGCATGCTGCCCATGCGCGGATGCTCGAAATCGACGATGACATAGAGGGTGACGGTCAGGATCGCCGCGAAGATGCCGCTGTGCAGCCAGTGCCGTGCATGCGCCTCGCCCACGCCGTATCCGGCGAGCAGCGCGCTCGCAAAGGCCAGGGCAAGCAGCAGCACATAGACGATCGTCGGCGGGTGCATCTGGGTCGCCGTCGCGCGGGTCGTGGTGATGTCGATCATGTCGTTGATCGCCGGCAGCAACTGCGTGCCGATCGCCGGCGATGCGCCCGCTTCCAGCGTGGCGACGATCGCCTGCTTCCAGATATGGTTCTGCAGGATGGCCGATCGATCCAGCGCGCCCTTGAACGCGATCGGATCGGAAACCACCCGATAGGCCGCCAGCCGAGAGTCGACATAGCGCCGGAAATCGTCCCGCATCGCCGGCTGGTCCGCGTCCGGCATCAGGTCGACGCGCAGATAGGCCGTGCCGATCGCGTTGGCCTCCTGCACGATCAGGTCACGCCGCGCGTCGAAGCGCGACGCCGCGCCGGAAAAGGTGAAAGCGATCAGCAGCCCGAACAGCGCGAACACCGCGCTGTCGAGCGCCGCGGTCCCGCCATGTGCCCCGCCCTCGCGCGGCGCCCAGCGCAGCCCGAGCCGGCGGCCGATCTCGACGGCCAGCAGCAGCGTCGCGAACAACAGGGCGCCGAACAGCGCGGGCGAGTGCAGGAACATCGTTGCCATGGCGGAATGACTATCCCACCATCTCGACCGGTCAAGCGACCTCGACGGAAATCTGGTTGCCGCCACCGTGCGACAAGTTACGTGGCCGAACCTGGTCATGGTCAATATGGCCGGCCTGATCGGCACGCTCGAAGGACATAACCAGATGCAGATCGCCCCCGGCTCCTCCGCAAACCTCTCCGTCGACCCGGCCTTTTTCGACCTGCTCACAGGCAGCTATGCGCGCCTGGTAGGCGTGCCGCTGGCAGCGGACCGTGACGCCGGCTGGCTCTATCACGAATCCCCCTTTGTAGTGCTCGCGCACAATACCGACCCCGATCCGCGGTTCATCTACGCCAACCGTACCGCCCAAGCCTGTTTCGAATATCCGTGGGACGCGTTCGTCACCCTGCCCTCGCGCCTGTCGGCCGAGGCGCCGGATCGAGCGGAGCGGCAGCGATTGCTGGACGAGGTGGCCCGCAACGGCTTCGTCGCCGACTATTCCGGCATACGCGTCGCAAAATCCGGCCGCCGCTTCCGCATCGACAACGGGGTCGTCTGGCAGCTGATCGACCCGGACGGCGTCCTGCACGGCCAGGCAGCGACCTTCGCTTCATGGTGCGACGTCTAGGCCGCGTCGAAGGCCAGCGTGTAGGTATAGCTCCGCCACGGCGTTTCGGACCCGGCCGGCGCCGGCGCGCGATGCCGTGCCATGATGAGGTAGGCGCCCACGTCCTCGATCTTCAGCGTGAACGCGCCGCCTGAATCGCTCCTGGTCTCCACCGCGACCTTGCGGCCGTCATAAACCCCGGCGCTGCGGAACAGCGTGACATCGGTATTGGCGAGCGGCTTGCCGTCGAACAATAGCACGAAACGGGCTTCACTGCCCGCGCTGATCGCGTTGGGGTGAGTCACGGCCTGGATTTCCAGCGCCTGGCCGAAGGGTTTGAGCGCCGTGTCATTTTGCGGGCCGCGCGTGACATAGGCATCGGCCAGCGTCATGCTCTGCACGGCAACCGTCGTGACCCCCGGCGGGGTTTCCGCACCATCCTCCCCGTGGATCACCCATTTCTCGCCATCACGGTACATGGTCGATTTCCGCCCGGCGCGCTGGCCGCTGGTGATGCGATAGGTGCCGTCCGCCTTCAGGTCGGCCTCGAAGATCGACAGGTCCCGCAGATAGGTCACCGGGCCGACGTCACCACGACTGCCATCCGGGCGGATCAGGTGGAAGGGCGCGTTGCGCATCGCGATCTCGGGAACGAAGGCGGTTTCGGCGAAGGACGAGGAGACCGTCACATGATCGCCCTGGCCCACATCGAACACGGTCGGCAGGACATAGGGCATATGTGCCTGCGCCGCCCCGGCAAGGACCAACGGTACGCTCGCGGCGACGACGGCGAGGCGTCTCAGGATCAATTTCACGGTGTCACCCCTTGATGAACGGAGACGCCGCTTTAGAGCTATTGAGAATTACTTGCAATTCCAGATTGCTGCGCGAGACTCCATCCGCGCGTTAATTGATAGACGATGCCGGGAGCCTCCATGGCCCGGGTAGCACCTTTCCGAGCGGCGGCAGTCTGGGGCCAGGCGCAAACCTCATGAATCTCCGGCATCGATTCAAATCTCGACGCCCCTTCCTCATCCTCGTCCCATGAAAAGAGGACGCCCCACCCGCTACGACCCCGCCTTCGCCCGGCAGGCGCGCCTGCTCTGCCGGCTCGGCACCGACAATGCGGCGCTCGCCAAATGCTTCTCGGTCAGCATCGCCACCCTGTACCGCTGGCTCGACCGATATCCGGAATTCGGCCTCGCGGTCGCGATGGGCCGCGGCGACCATGCCGGGCTGGTGGAACCGAGCATGTTCCGGCGCGCGATCGGCTATGCCTATCAGGCCGAGCACGTCTTCGACCGAAACAGCGACACGCCGCTTTATGCCGACTGCCGGCACCATGTCCTCGCCGACTCCAGGGTCGCGTTGCGTTGGCTGCGCAATCGCCGGCCGGAGGAGTGGCGCCTCAAAGCGCGGTGTCGGCGACCCCGCCGTAAATCGGATTGACCTGCCCTCGGCGAGGCCGATCCGCCCGGCAAGAACGCCGTTCAAGTCGTGTGGGCACGCGCGCGACAATCAGGAAACCCGACAATAGCCATGATCGATTCTCATAAATCGGGAAATAGTCGATGACTATTACGCCACGCCTGAAACGAACGATGACTGGGGAATCCGGCGCATCGAATACGGTCGCGCTGGTTTATCAGTTCCATTACTCGCGGCATCGCGGGGCATACCCGAAAAATCGGGGTCGACGTTGGCTGGCAAAAATCCTCTTTTACTGTCCGATTTTCGGCAGCCCCGACGCGTTTTACTTCACGCGTCTTTCACCGCCAGTGGCGCCGCCTCGAACGCGCCGACACGATCCGTCCGCCAAAGCCGCGCTTCGCGTGCCGTCAGGATCAGCCACAGCGCACCGTCTCCCATTGCCTGCGCCGCATCCCGCGGCGACGGTACTGCCTCGCCGGAAGGATGCGAATGATAATGCCCGATCACCCGGGGCCCGCCGCCCCGCGCGCACCGATGCGCTGCGAACAGCGCCGCCGGATCGATCTCGAACGCCCGCGCCGGCTCGGCCGCCACATTGGCGCATGCTTCGGCCGCCTCGATCCGCCCTTCCCCGCCAAACAACAGCCCGCAAACCTCCGCGTCCGGGGAATTTTTCACGTCGGTTAGCAGTCTACCCAGGAGAGTGCTTGAAATTCCGTACTCCATTCCCACATCGCTACGGCATGGACCGGGGGGTTACAAATATCGAAGCACGCATCTCGGACGAAGCCGGTGGCTGGCGTCTGGATCGCGCTCTCGCTGACGCAGTGCCGACCATGTCGCGCGAGCGGCTGAAGGCCCTGCTCTCCTCCGGTGCCGTGATCGACGAAAGCGGCACACTCGCTCGCGATCCGTCGCGTAAAGCCATTGCCGGCAGCGTCTTCACCATCGCGGTCCCGCTGCCGACACCGGCGCATAACGAAGCCCAGGATATCGCGCTGAACGTCGTGTTCGAGGACGATCACCTGATCGTGATCGACAAGCAGGCCGGCCTCGTCGTCCATCCCGCCGCCGGCAATTTCGACGGCACGTTGGTGAATGCGCTGCTCCACCACTGCGCCGGGCGCCTGTCCGGCATTGGCGGCGTGGCGCGGCCCGGCATCGTCCACCGCATCGACAAGGATACGTCGGGGCTGATGGTCGCGGCCAAGACCGACCGGGCGCATGAAGGCCTGGCGAAGCAGTTTCACGATCACAGCATCGATCGCCGCTACAAGGCGATCGTCACCGGCCGCCCGCTTCCGTCGGAGGGCACCGTCGACGCCCCGCTCGCGCGGTCGCCCGCGAACCGCAAGAAGATCGCGATCGTGCCGACCGGCAAGCGCGCGGTCACGCATTACAAGACATTGGAACGGCTGAAGGAAGCCGCTCTGGTCGAATGCCGGCTGGAGACCGGCCGCACCCATCAGGTGCGTGTTCACATGGCCTCGATCGGAAATCCCTTGCTTGGGGACCCGGTCTATGGTAGAACAAAACCAGTCCACCGGTCCATTTTGGAAACCCTGGATTTCCACCGACAGGCATTGCACGCGGCCCGGCTCGGGTTCATTCACCCCGTCGAAAGCACAGCTTTGGCATTCGATAGCGATATGCCGGCCGACATGCAGGAACTGTTCGATAGACTCTACGTATAGGTTCAAGCGCGCGTCGCCTCATAGTAGGGACGGCGCATCAGTAAGGGAGATTTGATCATGGCAAGCGGCAGCAACGTCCCGGCGACGATCCCCGCCCTCGGCGGAGAGGCAAGCCTCAACCGCTACCTGTCCGAGATCAAGAAGTTTCCGATCCTCGCGCCCGAGCAGGAATATATGCTCGCCAAGCGCTTCGAGGAGCACGGCGACACAGACGCGGCGGCGCAGCTCGTCACGTCCCACCTCCGCCTCGTCGCGAAGATCGCGATGGGCTATCGCGGCTATGGCCTGCCCGTGTCCGAGCTGATCTCGGAGGGCAATATCGGCCTGATGCAGGGCGTGAAGAAGTTCGAGGCCGATCGCGGCTTCCGTCTTGCGACCTATGCGATGTGGTGGATCCGCGCCTCGATCCAGGAATTCATCCTGCGCTCGTGGAGCCTGGTGAAGATGGGCACCACCGCCGCGCAGAAGAAGCTGTTCTTCAACCTGCGCCGGATGAAGTCGAAGCTCGACGCGTTCGAGGACGGCGATCTGAGCCCCGAGCATCTCGCCAAGATCGCCAAGGATCTGGGGGTGACCGAGGAAGAGGTCACCAGCATGAACCGCCGCATGTCGATGGGCGGCGACACGTCGCTCAACGTGCCGATGCGTGAAGACGGCGAAGGCCAGTGGCAGGATTGGCTGCAGGACGATGCGCCCTTGCAGGACTCGGTCGTCGCCGACGCACAGGAAGCGGACGTTCGCCACGACATGCTCGTCTCGGCGATGGACGACCTCAACGAGCGCGAGAAGCACATCCTGACCGAGCGTCGCCTGACCGACGATCCCAAGACCCTCGAGGAACTGAGCCAGGTGTACGGCGTCAGCCGCGAGCGTGTCCGCCAGATCGAGGTCCGCGCCTTCGAGAAGCTGCAAAAGGCGATGATGCGCCTCGCCGGCGACAAGCGGATGCTGGTCGCGGCGTAAGCCATGGCCGGTGCTGACGCGATCGTCGTCGGCGCCGGCGCGGCCGGCATCGCCGCCGCGAGATCACTTCATGACGCGGGGCTGGACGTCCTGCTGGTGGAGGCGGGCAGCCGCCTCGGCGGGCGAGCGCATAGTGTTGCCTTGCCCTCCTCTCTTCCCCCGTCTTCGCGGGGGGAGATGATAGTGGATCTAGGGTGCGCCTGGCTTCACTCCGCCAAACGCAACCCCTGGACGCAACTCGCCGAGCACTACGGCCTTACCGTCGACCGCTCCCCTTCCAACTGGCGCTCGCAATGGCGCAACTTGGGCTTCCCGCCCGAGGAACAGGAGGCTTATTCCAGGGCCTGGTCACGCTGGGAAGAAGCGGCCCATGCCGCGCTTTCCGGCCCCGACCAGCCGCTCTCCGCCTTCATCGCCCCCGACGATCCCTGGCGTCCGCTGATCGATGCGATCTCGGGCTACGTCAACGGCGCCCCGCTGGCGCAGGTCTCGCTGCACGACTGGGCCGCTTATGAGGATGCGTCGACCGACGACAATTGGACGGTGCCTCAGGGCTACGGCACCCTGATCGCGCATCATGCGGCAGGTGTTCCGGTGCAGCTCGACACGATCGTCAGCCGCATCGACCATCGCGGCCCCGCGCTGAAGATCGAAACCAACCGCGGCACGATCGAAACCCGTCGAGTCATCCTTAGCGTGCCGACGACGGCACTGGGGGAGGAAAGGATCGTCTTCGATCCGCCGCTCCCCGCCAAGCATGAAGCCGCGGCCGCGCTCCCGCTCGGTCTTGCCGACAAGGTCTATCTGCGCATCGACGGTATCGAGCTTCCCAACAATGGCCATCTCATCGGCAATCCCCACAGCAACTGCACCGCGAGCTACCGCCTCGGCCTGTTCGGCCTGCCGCTGATCGAATGCTTCTTCGGCGGCGACTGCGCCGAGGCGCTGGAGAACGAGGGCGACGGCGCCGCCGCGAACTTCGCCATTCGCGAGCTGGTCGCGCTGCTCGGCAGCGACTGGCGCGACCGGATGACGCCGATCGTCACGACGCGCTGGCGTGCCGAGCCGCACATCCACGGCTCCTATTCGCACGCGCGCGTCGGCGGAGCGCCGCAGCGCGCGGTGCTTGCCGCGCCGGTCGACGATCGCCTGTTCTTCGCCGGTGAGGCCTGCTCGCGCACTGACTTTTCCACCGCGCACGGCGCTTATGAAACAGGCGTGGAGGCAGCTCGGGCGCTGATCGCGACACTGCCCGCGGCCGGCCGGTTTGCCGCGCCCGCCTCGCTCGCCTAGAAGAGGGAAATGAGCGACGAGCGGGGGCCGCCATTGGAATTCGGGGCAGACCCCATACGGCCGCGCCCCACCGCGCCGCCCGCGTCGATTCAAACCAGCAACCGAAGCGCGCACTACGCGCCGATAGACGATCCGGAACCTGCCTTACCCATGAAACCCCGCCGCTCGTTTCTGCGTCGCCTGATCGGCTGGTTCTTCAAGCTGATCGGTGCCTTCGTCCTGCTCTCGGTGTTCATGGTCGTGCTCTACCGTTTCGTGCCGCCGCCGGTCACACTCACCATGCTCGGCGACGCGGTGAGCGGGCATGGCATCACCAAATCCTGGATGCCGCTGTCGCGCATCGATCCCGACATGGCGCGCGCGGCGATCGCCGGCGAGGACGGGAATTTCTGCACGCATCACGGGTTCGATTTCGCGGCGCTGGCCAAGGCCTATGCCCGCAACGCCCAGGGCGGCCGCATCCGCGGCGGCTCGACGATCAGCCAGCAGACCGCCAAGAACGTGTTCCTGATCCAGGGCGGGGGGTATCCCCGCAAGGTGCTCGAGGCGTATTTCACCGTCCTGATCGAGACGATCTGGGGCAAGCGGCGGATCATGGAGGTCTATCTCAACGTGGCCGAGACCGGGATCGGCACCTATGGCGTGAACGCAGGGTCGATCCGTTATTTCAACCATGACGCATCGACCATGACGCCCGCCGAGGCCGGCCGTCTCGCCGCCATCTTCCCGCTTCCCAAGAAACGCGCCGTGATCGGCGCCAAGGGCTTCACCCGCCGCCACGGCAATGTCCTCACCCGCCAGGTCGGCGTGGTGCGCAATGATGGACTCGACGGGTGCTTGCGGTAAATTCTCGCAGAAGAGACCCCTTCCCGTTCGCCCTGAGCCTGTCGAAGGGCTGCTCTTCTTCTCGACGGGCGAAAGAAGAACAGTGCTTCGACAAGCTCAGCACGAACGGTGAAAATTGGCCTTACTGCGCCGCCTTCTCGGCCGCGTCGCCGGCCTTCTTGGCGCTGTCGCCGACATCCTTCGCCGCGCTGGTCACGGCATCGGTCTTCAGATTGTCGTTCTTGCTCTGGTTCATCAGATAGAAGCCGCCGATCACCACGGCGATCAGCAGGATTATCCCGATGAAGATACCTGCGCCGCCACCGCCGCTTTTCTCGATCACGGTGGTATGCGGGGTTTCGGTTACACGATCGTCAGCCATGGCATCCTCCTGTTTTGCTGGGTGCGTAACAAGAAGGTGCGATGGATTGTTCCCTTAAAAAGGCAGCTTGAACCCCGGCGGCAGCGGAATACCGCTGGTCATCTTGGACATTTCGGCGCTCGATGCCGCGTCCGCTTTCACCTTGGCGTCGTTGAACGCCGCGACGATCAGGTCCTCGAGCATCTGCTTCTCGCTCGCCGCGAGCAGCGATTCGTCGATATCGATGCCGATGATCCGGCCCTTGGCCGACGCCTTGACCTTGACCAGCCCGCCGCCGGCCGCGCCCTCAACCTCGATCGCGTCGAGGCCGGCCTGCGCCTTGGTCAGCTCGGCCTGGACGTTCTGCGCCATGGCCATGATGTCTTCGATACTCTTCATGATACGCTCCGTTGTGCCGCCATCAGGCGGTCGAGTTCGGTTTCGGGAAATTCGGCATCGGGAAACGCCTCGAACGCGGCCTTGACCACCGGGGTTTCGAGGATGGCGGCGCGCATCGCGTCGCGCTTCGCCTCTTCCTCGTCCTTGATGGTCGGCGCGCCCTGGGCGTCTTCCGACGTGACCTTCCACGGCTTGCCCGTCAGCCGCTTCAGTTCAACATTCAGCTCGCGGATCAGGTCCGCCGGCAAGGGCCGGGACGAGCTCAGCACCAGCTCGGGCGCCTCGAAGCGAATGACGCTCGCGCTGCGCGTCATCTTGACCGCCAGCGCATGCTCGCCCTGGTCCTCGAGGAACGCGACCAGATCGCGGATGCTATTGGGCAGGTTCGCCTCGACCGGCTGGGCCGACGCCCGCGCCGCCGGCGCGGCAGGTGCGGCGCCGCCGAGCGGTGCGCCGTTCGCGATCATCCGCGCCAGCTCGCCCGGATCGGGCAGGGTCGAAGCATGGATCAGCCGTAGCAGCGCCATCTCGCACGCCTCGATCGGGAGCGCCGCGCGCGCGACCTCGTCATGGCCCTTGAGCAGCAGCTGCCACAGCCGGTGCAGCGCGGCGAAGCTCAGCTTGCCGGCCCACCCCGCCAGCGCCTCGCGCTCCTCCACCGCCTGCCCGGCCTCGGGCGCGGTGCCCAGCTTGACGAGCGTGGTGGCATGAACGGTCTCCAGCATCGCGCGCAGCACGCCGAGCGGGTCCACCCCGAAATCATATTGCCGCCGCAGCGCCGCCAGCGCGCCCTGCCCGTCCCCGCTCAGCACCAGCCCGAACAGGTCGCGGATCGCGCCGCGATCAGACAGGCCCAGCATCTCGCGCACCGCGCCGGCCTTCACGCCCTCGCCCTCGATGCCCGCATGCGCGATCGCCTGGTCGAGGATCGACAGCCCGTCGCGCGCGGAGCCCTCGGCCGCCCGCGCGATCAGCGCCAGCGCCTCGGGCTCGGCCTCGACACCCTCCGCCTCGCAGACCCACCCGAAATGCGCCGCCAGCTTGTCCGCCGGGATTCGCCGCAGGTCGAACCGCTGGCACCGCGACAGCACCGTTACCGGCACCTTGTTGACCTCGGTCGTGGCGAACAGGAACTTCACATGCGCCGGTGGCTCTTCCAGCGTCTTGAGCAGCGCGTTGAACGCGTTCTTCGACAGCATGTGGACTTCGTCGATGATGTAGATCTTGAACCGCGCCGACACCGCCGAATAGCGCGACGCGTCGATGATCTCGCGCACATCGTCGACGCCGGTATGACTTGCCGCGTCCATCTCGATCACGTCGATATGCCGGCCTTCGGCGATCGCGCGGCACGGCTCGCACACACCGCACGGGTCGATCGTAGGCCCGCCATTGCCGTCGGGCCCGATACAGTTGAGCGCCTTGGCGATCAGCCGCGCGGTCGAGGTCTTGCCCACCCCGCGCACGCCGGTCAGCAGGAATGCATGCGCCAGCCGCCCGCGCTTGATCGCGTTGGCCAGCGTGGTGACCATCGCATCCTGGCCGATCAGCTCGGCAAAGGTCTGCGGCCGGTATTTGCGCGCGAGGACGCGGTAGACCTCAGCCTTTGCGGGCTGGGGTGGTTCGCCAAGATCGAAGGAGTCGGACATTGTGGACTGATCTAGTGCGTCCCACTACGTTCGTCACGTCGGGAGGCGGCGATGACCAACTATTTGCAGATCGACTGGCAGCCCGACGATGCCTGGAGCGATGAAATCTACATCAACATGGCCTCATCCGGCTTCGCGGCGAGGAGCGGCGCCTGTTACACGCATCGCAGCGTTCTTTCGGATTTCGGCACGGCTTTGGATCGCTATCCCATTGGGACTGACAACGCGCCCGAGCTGCTCATCGGTTATGGGAGGCAGGTCGAAGGCGAGAAAGAAGCCATATTCGACATTCCCGAGGTCCGCATTCGTATTGAACCCCTCGGCAGAACCGGCCGACTCCTCGTCGTGGCGCTCGTCAAGGATCAGCAGATTGAGGGTCAATCAGCGGAACTGCGAATGGAGACCAGTTACAGCGCTCTCCAAAGCTTTCGCGAGGAGCTGCGCGCCGCCGAAGGCCCTCCAATGCATGGAGCCGCGCGGCTGGAATAGGTGGGAGCCGGAACGACCCGCGGCGAAATCGTTGCGGCTGCTTCCTTCCGGATCTGACCGGGTTGGCGACGACCACGTCCGCCCGACTCCCGCGGCGCATATGGGGGAGTCGGGCGGAGTGATCAAGCCCGCTTTACCAGCGGGTACGGACCTTGTGGCATTCGCGCGTCTTGTGGCCGTGATGCCAGCCGGTCTTGCAGACCGTCTTCCATTTCCAGCCATGATGCGGCGCGGCTGTTGCCGTCACCGGCGCCATGGCGATTGCGGCAAGCGCCGCGGCGGACATGAGAGCGATCGTTTTCATGAAATTTCCTTTCCTTGGATGATCTCCCGGAAAGTGCGGTTACCAGTGAGTGCGAACTTTTCTGCAGACCCGCGTCCGATGATGGTTGCGCCATTTGGTGCGGCATACCGTCTTCCAGCGCCAGCGATTGTGGCGGTTCGTGCTGACGTGGCGAACCGTGGTCCGCTCATGCACCACCACTTGTCCGCTACCGGCAGCGGCCGCCGGCAAGGGGGTCAGGGCGGCGGCGCCAATCAGGCCTGCTGCCATCAAAGCCAAGATCTTCATGGGTTTCTTCTCCTGCGTGCCATGAAGGCACGGGAGCGGAATGATCAACGGCCCTGCATGTTCCGAACTTCACCCGGAATCCGTACGGTTAGTCCGTCGAGCGTCTCGTCGAGCCAGATCTGGCAGGACAGCCGGCTGGTCCGCGTGGCGCCCGCTGCGAGATCGAGCATGTCCTCTTCATCTTCGCTCGGGCGCGGCAACCGGTCGAAATCGGCCGCATCCAGGATGACGTGGCAGGTCGAACAGGCCATCTGCCCCTCGCACGTCCCCTCGAGCGGCTGGGCATCGGCCTGCGCCACCTCGAGCAGCCGGTCGCCGGCCTTCGCCTCGACCTCGCTGATCGATCCGTCGATTCGGATGAAGCGCACCCGCATCACGCGGCGATCTGCTGCGCCGCAGCGGCGGCATTGATCCGGTCGATGGCGATCACCAGTTCCTCTTCCGTCGTATACCGCCCGAAGCCGAGCCTGATGCTCGACCGCGCCTGCGCCTCGCTCAGCCCGATCGCGCGCAGCACATGGCTCGACCGGCCCGACCCGCTGGCACAGGCCGAGCCAGCCGAAAAGGCGATATCGCGCAATGCCGACATCAGCCGATTCACATCGAGCCCGTCGCGGCGGATATTGAGGTTGCCATGATAGCGCTGCCTCACCGCGCCGTTGATCGCCCAGCCCTCTCCCAGCGCCTCGATCGCCATATCCCAGAGATGGCCGATGTGAAGCGCATCGTCATGGCAATAGTCGAGCATCAGCTTCGCGGCCGCGCCGAAGCCGGCACACAAGGCGGGCGACAGCGTACCGGACCGACCGGCTGCCTCCTGCCCGCCCCCGTGCAGCAACGGCTCGATCGTCACGTCGTCACGGATCCACAACGCGCCGATGCCTTTCGGGCCATGAATCTTGTGCGCCGAGATCGCGATCAGGTCGCACCCGTCGGGGATCGCCATCCGGCCATAACCCTGCACCGCATCGCACAGGAACAGCGCGTTCGCCTGATGGGCGATTGCCGCAAGCTCGGCGATCGGCTGAATCACGCCGATCTCATTATTGACCAGCATCGCCACCACAAGCGCCGTCCCCGGCCCGATCGCCGCCCGCGCCGCCTCCAGATCGAGCAGTCCGTCGGTTTTGACCGGCAGCACGGTGACTGCCCTGCCCGCCCGCGCCAGCGCCTCGACCGTGTCGAGCGTCGCCGCATGCTCCGTCGCCAATGTGACGATCCGCCCGGCGCCAACGCCCTTGATCGCCCAGTTGATCGCCTCGGTCGCCCCGCCGGTGAAGCTCAGCGATCCGCCCGCCGGCAGCAACGCCGCGACCGCGCCCCGCGCCACCTCGACCGCTGCCTTCGCCGCACGTCCAGGCGCGTGCGCCGAATGCGGATTGGCGTGCTGGTTCTGCAGCCAGGGCACCATCGCCGCCAACGCCTCGGGTGCCAGCGGCGTGGTCGCCTGATAATCGAGATAGATCACGCCGCGAACGCCCGCGCCGCCCGCGACACGTTGCGCCATTCCGCGATGAAGGCGTCGACAGCCGCTTCGGTGGTCGACCGCCCGAAGCTCACCCGCACCACTTCGCGTGACGCATCGACGCTCCAGCCCATCGCGCCCAGCACATGACTGGGTTTCATGCTGCCCGAGGAGCAGGCGCTGCCCGCCGACACCGCGATCCCGGCCATGTCGAACCGGATCAGCTGAGTCGTCGCGGCGAGACCCCGCATGCGATAGGCGCCGATCGCCGGATGCTGGCCCCGCGCCACCACCTCGCCGCCCGACCGTGCAATGGCGTCGTCCAGCTTCAGCCGAAGCGCCCTCAGGCGCTCGATATCCTCTGCCACGCCCAGTGCCGCCGCGAAACCGAGCACGCCGGGCAGATTCTCGGTCCCGGCGCGATAGCCGCGCTCCTGCCCACCAGTCGGGATCAGCGAGGAGAAGTCGCGCACCAGCAATCCACCAACCCCCGGCGGCCCGCCACGCTTGTGCGCCGAGATCGCCACGAAATCGGCATGCGCCACAACGTCGCTGTCCGCCCCCGCCGGCATTTGCGCCGCATCGACCAGCAACAGCCCCCCCGCCGCATGCACGACCTCGGCGATCGCCGCGACCGGCTGGCGCACGCCGGTCTCGCTGTTCGCCCATTGCACCGCGACCAGCACCCGCCCCGGCCCCGCCAGCACCTCGGCCAGCGCAGCCATGTCGACCAGGCCCGCCGCATCCACCGGCAGCACCGCCGCATCGAGCGCGACCCGCATCACCGAATCATGCTCCACCGCGGAGATCGCCCGCCGCTCGGCGACCGACCGGTTCAGTGCGATCCCCAGCGATTCGCTCGCCCCGCTGGTCAGGATCGTCTCGCCCGCCCAGCCATAGGCCGCCGCGATCCGTCCGCGAGCCTCTTCCAGCACTGCCCGCGCCGCCCGCCCTTCGGCATGCGGCGACGACGGATTGGCCCAGCGCGCCATGCCATCGGCCATCGCGGCCACCGCTTCGGGCAACATCGGCGTCGTCGCGGCATGATCGAGATAGATGCGGTCGGCCAAGTGTCGGGGGTCCTCATGGGCACAATGATTGCGCCGGGGCGCGTCATGCCTATATAGCGCCCAATTCCGCGCGGCCCACGCGCTCACCGAATTTTTGTCAGCAGGTCCCATGCCAGAAGTCATTTTCCCCGGTCCCGACGGCCGTCTCGAAGGCCGTTTCGCTCCCGCGCCGCGCCCGCGCGCGCCTGTCGCGATGATCCTGCATCCGCACCCGTCGTCGGGCGGCACGATGAACAACCGCATCGTGCAGGAGCTCTACAAGACCTTCCAGCGCCGCGGTTTCGCGACCCTGCGCTTCAACTTCCGCGGCGTCGGCAAGAGCCAGGGCACCTTCGACAATGGCGTCGGCGAACTTTCGGACGCCGCAAGTGCGCTCGACTGGGTGCAGAGCTTCCACCCGGAAGCTTCGACCACCTGGATCGCCGGCGTCAGCTTCGGCGCGTGGATCGGCATGCAGCTGCTGATGCGCCGTCCGGAAATCCGCGGCTTCATCTCGATCGCGCCGCCCGCGAACATGTACGACTTCACCTTCCTCGCGCCCTGCCCGGCCTCGGGCATCATCATCCAGGGCGAAGCGGATGAAGTGGTGACTCCGCTCGCGACGCAGAAGCTGGTCGACAAGCTCCGCACGCAGAAGCACATCACGATCCATCACGACACGATCCCGAAGGCGAACCACTTCTTCGAGCATGAAATGCCCGAATTGATGACCTCGGTGGATCAGTATCTCGACATGCGGCTCGACCCGAACTCGCCGATCCGGTGACGATTCCGGCAAGCATCGAGGATCGCGCCATCGGCGCATTGCTCGGGCTTGCCACGGGTGACGCGGTCGGTACGACCCTCGAATTCACGACCCGCGATACACAACCACCGTTGACTGACATGGTTGGCGGCGGACCATTTGACCTGCAACCGGGTGAATGGACCGACGATACGGCAATGGCGCTCGCGCTCGGCAACAGCCTCGTCAAAGCGGAGGGGTTCGATCCTCGCGACTGCATGTCGCGGTTCGTGAACTGGTTCCGCTGGGGCGTGTATAGCTGCACCGGCACTTGTTTCGATATCGGCATGGCGACCCGCACGGCGCTTCAGCAGTTCGAAAACGACGGCCATCCATTCGCGGGATCGTTTGACCCACTCAGTGCCGGCAACGGTTCGCTGATGCGCCTGTCACCCGTCGCCATCTGGGGTGCGCATCGCGGCGAAAATGTGATCGCCGACATCGCGCGCCGACAAAGCCGCCTGACTCATGCTGCAGACGAATGTCAGGACGCGTGTGAGGGCCTCGCATTACTCACTGCCCGGGCGATCCTCGGCGCGTCGCGGGACGAGGTTCTCTCGTCGTTCGCGTTCGATGGCTCACCACGCGTAGCCGAAATCTTTGCGGGCTCTTGGCGCGACAAGGCCCGCGATCGGATTTCGTCGAGCGGCTATGTCGTTCACAGCCTCGAGGCCGCGCTGTGGTGCGTCGGAAACGCCAAATCCTTCGAAGAGGCGATTCTTCTCGCCGCCAATCTCGGCGACGATGCGGATACGGTCGCGGCGATCACCGGCCAGCTTGCCGGCGCCTTATACGGGGCGAGCGGCATCCCCGCGCATTGGCGCGCCCGGCTGGCCTGGCATGACGAGATCGAGCAGCTCGCACTCGACTTGATCGGCCAAGCCTAAAGCGTCCAGACCAGCACGTTGCCGAAGATCACCACCGCTAGAACCAGCATCAAGATGCCCTTTTGCCGCTCGCGCTTCTTCACCAGCAGATAGATCCCGCCAATGATCAGCGCGAACACCGCCAGCATGCTGATCGCCGGCGCGGTCGCCGACATGGCCTGCGCGATTCCGCCGAGCGCGCCGAGATAGCCGTCCATCCTACTCACCCCCGGCCAGCACGGCGCCATATGCCGCCGAATCGACATTGCCGCCGGACAGGATGACCAGCGTCCCGTGCGCCATCTCGACCTTGCCCGCCAGCAAGGCGGCGAGCGCCACCGCGCCGCCCGGTTCCACCACCAGCCGCAGCTTTTCCGCCGCCCAGCGCTGGGCGTTGCGAATCTCGCGCTCGCTCACCGCCACGCCCTGCACGCCGCGCCGCGACAGCACGTCGAAGGTTAGCGGCGAGACGAGCGTCGTCTGCAGCGCGTCGCACGCCGTCGGCGGCGGATTCGGTCCTACCGGCTCGATCCAGCCGGCCTCGAGCGAGCGGCGCATATCGTCCCAGCCCTCTGGCTCGACCACCGTGACGAAGGCATCGCGCAGCCCCAGTGCGATTCCCGCCGCCAGTCCGCCACCGCCGCACGGCACGATCACCTGCACTGGCTCGCCCAGCCCACGCTCGACCATCTGCGCCGATGCCTCGATTCCCGCGCTCCCCTGCCCCTCGATGATCCAGGGATCGTCGAAGCTCGGCACCAGCACCGCACCCCGCGCCTCGGCGAGTTGCGCGGCGATCGATTCGCGACTCTGGGTCGCGCGGTCGTAGCTGACCACCTCCGCCCCCAGCGCCAGCGTCCCGTCGCGTTTCGATTTCGGCGCATCGGCCGGCATCACGATCACCGCCGGCATGCCGAGCCGCTTCGCCGCCCAGGCGACACCCTGCGCATGATTGCCCGAAGAGAAGGCCACAACGCCTTTTCGGCGCGATTCTTCGTCGATTGCGGTGAGCCGATGCCACGCCCCACGCAGCTTGAACGCGCCGACCGGCTGCAACGACTCCGCCTTGAAAGCCACTGAAATTCCACGGATTTCCATCACGAACAGCGGCGACGGCGGCAGGATTCCCGCGATCTTTGCTGCGGCGTCTCGCACGCCCGCACGGGTAGGTTGTCGCAAAAATGTCACATCATGCCTCCGTGGGTCCAATTCCACTTTACATTGGAGAAAGTCGACCCTATTTCGCGCTTCCCGCTGCCCCATGGGACTTCCAACCGCAAGGCAGCTTTCGTCCGCCATTAGGCACTTGGAGGTCCCTTGAGTTGCACAAGCATCATAGCGCGCTGGGGTTAGCGACCACCCTTTCGAACGCCGTTCGCGGCATCGATATCGCTAAGCACGGACCGGTTCAGCCGGTAACGCTCATTCGCCCGCACGCCGCATCGCGTGCCGCCCGCTTCTTCGTCGAGAAGTTTCCGGGCCGCTCGATGTACGCCGTGAAGGCCAATCCCTCGCCGGACCTGCTCAAGGTCTTGTGGGAGAGCGGAATCACGCATTACGACGTCGCCTCGATTGCCGAGGTACGGCTCGTCGCCCGCACCGTTCCCGGCGCGACCCTGTGCTTCATGCATCCGGTCAAGGCCGAGGAAGCGATCGAAGAGGCGTATTTCACGCATGGCGTCCGCGTCTTCTCGCTCGATTCGCTCGAGGAACTGGACAAGATCGTCCGCGCCACTCGCGGCGCCCAGGATCTGACGCTCTGTGTCCGCCTGCGCGTGTCGTCGGAGCATTCCAAGCTCAGCCTCGCGTCGAAGTTCGGCGCGGCACCCGGCGAGACCAAGGCGCTGCTGTTCGCGGCACGTCAGGCTGCCGATGCCCTTGGCATCTGCTTCCATGTCGGCTCGCAAGCGATGACGCCGGAAGCCTATGCGAACGCGCTTGAGCGCGTCCGTGCGGCGATCGTCGACGCGGCGGTCACGGTCGACGTGATCGATGTCGGCGGCGGCTTCCCGTCCAGCTATCCGGGCATGGAGCCTCCCCCGCTGGAGCGTTATTTCGAGACGATCCACCGTGCGTTCGAAAGCCTGCCGGTCAGCTATTCGTCCGAGCTGTGGTGCGAGCCCGGCCGTGCGCTCTGCGCCGAATACAGCTCGCTGATCGTCCGGGTGGAGCGTCGCCGTGGCGACGAGCTTTACATCAACGACGGCGCCTATGGCGCGCTGTTCGATGCGGCGCATATCGGCTGGCGTTTCCCGGTCGAGCTGCTGCGCGAGCCTGACAGCCGGGCGAAGCTGATGGAGTTCAGCTTCTACGGCCCGACCTGTGACGATATGGATCACATGGCCGGCCCGTTCCTGCTGCCAGCCGACACCCGTGCCGGCGACTATATCGAGATCGGCATGCTCGGGGCCTATGGCTGCGCGATGCGCACGGCGTTCAACGGCTTTGGATCGGACGAGACGGTGATCGTCGAGGACGAACCGATGGCGTCCCTGTACGTCAGCGACGAGCGCGAGGTCGCTTCGAACGTCGTCACGCTGTAACTAGCAACCACTACCGCTCTTCTTCCCCCCTCCCGCCTCGCGGGAGGGGTAGGGGGAGGGCCTGTATTCATTGGGGTTGTGGCGACCTGCCCTCCCCTAACCCCTCCCGCAAGCGGGAGGGGAATGAGGAGACTGTAATGACCGAAGCCATCAACGACACCCGTAAGGCAGAGCTGCTCTCGACTCAGGTCGAGCATATCGACATCACCAAGTTCGACGCGCGCCCGATCGTCGACGCGATGAAGAAGATGAGCTTCACCAGCCGCGATCTCGGCCGCGCGACCGACATCTACAACCAGATGCTCGCCGATCCAGATTGCTCGATCTTCCTGGTAATCGCCGGGTCCACCTCGGCGGGCGGCTGCATGGACCTGTACGCCGAGCTGCTGCGCAACAACATGATCGACGGTGTGGTCGCGACGGGCGCGTCGATCGTCGACATGGATTTCTTCGAGGGCCTTGGCCACAAGCATTATCAGGCGCTCGAAGTGCCGGACGACGACACGCTGCGCTCGCTGCTGATCGATCGCATCTACGACACCTATATCGACGAAGAGCAGCTCCAGGATTGCGACCACACGATCTACGAGATCGCGAACGGCCTCGAGCCGCGCCCCTATTCCAGCCGCGAGTTCATCCGCGCGATGGGCAAGTATCTCGTCGAGAACGGCAAGAAGGATAACAGCCTGGTCAAGCTCGCCTATGAGCATGACGTGCCGATCTTCTGCCCGGCGTTCGTCGACAGCTCGGCCGGCTTCGGGCTGGTCAAGCACCAGGTAGACCGCGCCAAGGAAGGCAAGCCGTACATGGTGCTCGACGCCATCGCCGACTTCCGCGAGCTGACCGACATCAAGATCAAGGCCGGCACCACCGGCCTGCTGATGATCGGCGGCGGCGTGCCGAAAAACTTCATCCAGGACACCGTGGTCTGCGCCGAGATCCTCGGCCATGACGACGTCCAGGTACACAAATATGCGGTGCAGATCACCGTCGCCGACGTGCGCGACGGCGCCTGCTCGTCCTCGACGCTGCAGGAGGCCGCGAGCTGGGGCAAGGTCAACACCGGCATCGAGCAGATGGTGTTCGCGGAAGCGGGCTCGGTCATGCCGCTGCTGGCGTCGGACGCTTATCACCGCGGCCTGTGGAAGACCCGCACCAAGCGCCGCTGGGGCGCCAGCTTCGACTGATCGGCGCGCCCGAGATCGACGAGCGCTGACAGGGGTCGGAACGCCGCACACGGTCGTTCCGACCCCTTGTTACTTGTAAGGGCGTGACCGACCCCGTGGCGCCAGTATTGCGCCTCCGTCACGATTGAGGCAGCTTCTCCGCATAACAGGAGGGGAACTGTCGTCATGACCGAACATCGGATCCTTGCGCCCGTTGTCGCGCTGGTTGCCTGGAGCCTCGTAATGTGGCTCTGGATGTACGCGAAGCGCATTCCGGCAATGAGCGCCGCGAAGATCGACACCAGGAACCTGGTTGGCGGCAACGGGGCCGATCTGCGTGCGCGCATCCCGGCCGAGGCGCAGTGGCCGGCCGACAATTACAACCATCTCATGGAACAGCCGACGCTGTTCTACGCCGTCGCACTGACTCTGGCGCTGAGCGGCATGGGCAATGGCAATGCACTATGGGTCGCCTGGGCCTATGTCGGTCTGCGCGTGGTGCACAGCATCGTTCAGGTCACGGTGAATCGGGTGATCGTCCGCTTCTCGATCTTCACCCTGGCCACGCTCTGCCTGGTCGCGCTGACCGTCCGCGCGGCAATGGTGGTCTTCTAGGCGAGAATCTCGCGCGGCAAGTCGTGCCCCAGAAATGCGGCGGGGCTCGCGGAAAGGCCATAGGCGCCAGCCATGAAGATGGCGACCACGTCCCCGGGCCGGGCGGCGGGCAACACGACTCGGTCCGCCAGGCGGTCGAGCGGCGTACACAGGCACCCGACGACGCTGATGGTCTCGACGGGCGCATCTTTCCTGGCGGAGGCGACCGCCACCGGATAGTTTCGCTTCACGACCGTGCCGAAATTGCCCGAGGCCGCGAGCTGGTGGTGCAGCCCGCCGTCCACCACCAGGAACAGCTCGCCGCGGCTTTCCTTCCGATCGATCACGCGTGTCAGATAGACGCCCGCCTCCCCGACCAGCCAGCGCCCAAGCTCGATCGCAAAACGCGTACCCTCCAGGGCATCCGGCAATGACGTCAGGCGCTCGGCCAGCGCCGCCCCGATCGCCTCGACGTCAAGCGGCACCTCGCCGGGGAAATAGGGAATGCCGAACCCGCCGCCGAGATTGACGAGCGGTGGCGTGACCCCGACCTCGTCCGCCAGACGTCCGGCCAGCGCCAGCGTCTCGGCCTGGGTCTCGATGATCGCCTGTGGGTCAAGCGCCTGGGATCCGGCAAAGATATGGAATCCGCGCCAGTCCGCCCCGGCCGCGATCACCTGCTTCGCCAGCGCGCCCGCCCGCTCCGCGTCCACCCCAAAGGGGGAGGCCCTGCCGCCCATGCGCATGCCCGATCCGCGCAGCTCGATCTCGGGATTGACCCGTATCGCAAGCCGCGGCGTGACGCCGAGCCGTTCCGCTGTGGTCAGCGCGCGGTTTGCCTCGCCTTCTGATTCCAGGTTCAGGGTCACCCCCGCCTCGATCGCCGCGGCGATCTCGTCGTCCCGCTTGCCCGGCCCGGCAAAGCTGATCGCGCTGCCCGGCTTCGCCGCCAGCGCCAGCGCCATCTCTCCTTTCGAGGCGATGTCCAGACCGTCGACCAGCGGCGCCATGGCGGCAATCAGCGGCGCGAACGGGTTGGCCTTGATCGCATAATGAAGATCGAGCGCCGCCGGCATCGCCGCGCGCAGCCGCGTGATCCGCGCTTTCACCATGCCGACATCATAGACAAACAGCGGCGTATCGCCGGCCACCTGAATCCATTCCTCGGCCGTTCTGCCCGCGATGATCAGCGGCCCGTCGCCACGAAATTCCGTGGGAATCGTGCCCATCGGCTTCATGACGTCGCTCCCCTATCTGATTGAGGGGTTCCCCCCTCCCCGTTCGGGCTGAGCTTGTCGAAGCCCTGTTCTTCCCCTTCAGCCAAAGAAGGCAGCCCTTCGACAAGCTCAGGGCGAACGGAGTGTGTGATGGCCGCCCGGTCGAGTTTGCCATTGGCATTCCGTGGCATCGCTTCTACCCATTCATAGCGCGCGGGCTGCATGAAGCTCGGCAACTCCCGTCGCAGACGCTCCCGCAACCCCGCTTCCGCCGCGCCCGCGTCACCGTTCGCCCGCGCCACCACCACGATCGCCTGGCCGAGCCGGGCATCGGGCACGCCGATCGCCACCGCCTCGGCCACCTCGCCGCCCGACAGCACTGCCTCTTCAACCTCGGTAGGGCTGATCCGGTTGCCGGCGCTCTTGATCATCTCGTCGTCGCGCCCGACGAAGCGAAACAGGCCGTCCACGCCCTCGATCACCGTATCGCCCGACCACACGGCCGTGCCGCCATGCTCAGCCCAGCCGGGCGCTGGCCTGAAGCGCAGCGCGGTCCGCTCGGCATCGCCCCAATAACCCTGTGCGACCAGCGGCCCGGCATGGACCAGTTCGCCAGGCTCGCCCGGCGCGGCACGCGACCCGTCGGCGCGCACGGCCATCACCTCGGCAAAGGGAATCGCCCGCCCGATCGCCTCGGGATGGGTATCGACCAGTTCGGGTGACAGATAGGTGGACCGAAATGCCTCGGTCAGTCCGTACATCGGATAGAGATCGGCCTGCGGGAAACGCTGCCGCAATGCCCGGATCATGCCTGGCGTCAGTGCGCCACCTGAATTGGTCAGCCGCCTCAGCCGCGCCGCGGTCTCGACCGGCCATTCCGCCTCGAGCAGCTGCACCCAGAGCGGCGGCACGCCCGCCAGGCTCGTCGCCTCGACCCGGTCGACCGCCTTGATGACGTCACGCGCAGTGAGATAGTCGAGCGGCGCCACCGACGCGCCCGCGGCCCAAGTCGAGAAAAGCTGGTTCTGGCCATAGTCGAAGCTCAACGGCAGCACGCCCAGCACGCGGTCGACAGGCGAGAGGTCAAGATAATGCGCGACCGAGATCGCGCCGAGCCACAGATTGGCATGGCTCAGCATCACGCCCTTGGGCCGGCCCGTGGAACCCGAGGTATAGAGGATGGCCGCCAACGCATCTGTATCGGCGGAGGATGGCGGGATGACGTCATCACTGACTGCCTCATCCTCCAGCGCCAGCCTGCACTCGCCCGGCACGTCGCCGGCCTCGAGCGAGGACTCACGCGCCGCCTGAGTCACCAGCAATGCCGCGCCGCTGTCGCCAAGGATATGCGCGACCTGCGCCCGCTTCAGCACCGGATTGATCGGCACATGGATCAGGCCCGCGCGCGGCGCCGCCATCGGCAGCACACAGGCAAGGCGCGCCTTGGGCAGCCAAGAGGCGACACGTGCCCCTGGCGGCAGGGCCTGCCCGGCCAGCCACGCCGCCAAGGCCCCCGTCAGCACTTCGAGCTCGGCGAAATCCAGGCTCCCGGCCCGATCGACCAGCGCCACATCGCCCGTCGCGCCGCGCGCGGGCAATGCGTCGATCGGCTGCGGCACGGGATCTAGCGGTATCATGCTTCCTGATACGCACCGCGCACCTGTGCTGCCAAGGCCCGCACTTGGCATCCTACCGCCCAGTCTCTAACGGCGAAGCCAACAAGGGATGAAACCGGGGTTCATAGTGCTTCCTGACGACAATGCCGAAATCGATGCCGCGGTCCGCGCGGTGCTGCGCGATGTGCTTGGCCTGAGCGAGGAGCGCGTCGGCGCCTTTCGCAGCGAGACGCCGCTGTTCGGCGCGCTGCCGGAACTCGATTCCATGGCCGTGGCTGGCATGCTGACGGAACTAGAGGAACGGCTGGGCATCCTGATCGAGGATGACGAGGTCGATGGCGAGATGCTGGAGACTTTCGGGGCCCTGGTCCGCTTCGCTGCGAGCAAGGCGAACCAGTAACACCGATAAGTTCGAGAGTCGCGCGGCCCTCAGGGCGTCACTCGGCCGCTTCGGCAACCTCGAAATCGGCTTCGGCAAGGAAGCGCTCGGCATCCAGCGCGGCCATGCAGCCCGTTCCCGCCGCCGTCACTGCCTGGCGATAGACCTTGTCCATCACGTCGCCGCAGGCGAACACGCCCGGCACGCTCGTCTTCGTGGAGCCGGTCTGGACCTTGATATAATGGTCGCTGTCGAGTTCCAGATGCCCGCGGAACAGCTCGGTCGCCGGATGATGGCCGATCGCGACGAAGCCGCCCTCGACGTCGAGCCGCGACTTCTCACCCGTGACGGTGTCGACCAGGTCGAGCGCGACGAGTCCGGCGTTGCCGCCGCCGTCGACGAAGGTCTCGACTTCCTTGTTCCACAGCACCTTCACGTTCTTGTGCGCGAACAGCCGGTCCTGAAGGATCTTCTCGGCGCGGAACGAGTCGCGGCGATGGATCAAGGTGACGTCGTGGCTGTGATTGGTCAGGTACAGCGCTTCCTCGACCGCGGTGTTGCCGCCGCCGATCACCGCGATCTTCTTGCCGCGGAAGAAGAAGCCGTCGCAGGTCGCGCAGGCGCTGACCCCCTTGCCCTTCAGCGCTTCCTCGCTGTCGAGGCCCAGCCATTTGGCCTGAGCGCCCGTCGCGATGACCAGCACGTCGCCCTGATAAACGTCGCCGCTGTCGCCGATCAGCCGGAAGGGACGCCGCGAAAGGTCGATCTCGACGATCGTGTCCCACATCATGCGCGTGCCGACATGCTCGGCCTGGGCCTGCATCTGCTCCATCAGCCATGGGCCCTGGATCACGTCCTTGAAGCCCGGGTAATTCTCGACGTCCGTCGTGGTCATCAGCTGGCCGCCGGGCTGGATGCCCTGGACGACGATCGGCGCCAGGCCGGCGCGCGCGCCGTAAATGGCGGCGGAAAGGCCGGCCGGGCCGGAGCCGAGGATGAGCATGCGGGTCGAATGGGTGGTCATGGAATCGTCCGTGATGAGGTCGCCCGCATCTAGGGGCGATCAGTGTCCGCTGGCAACATGGCGTCGGCGTGGCGCCGGCGGAATGGCCGGGAGGTGCAGTTTTGCTTTCAGCCCTTCAACCGGGTGGCATGCCAGGCGACATGGTCAGCCATGAAGCTGGAGATGAAATAATAGCTGTGGTCGTACCCGGGCTGCATCCGCAAGGTCAGGTCGATCCCCGCTTGGGCGCAGGCCTCGCGCAGCAATTCCGGCTTGAGCTGCTCTGTAAGGAAACTATCGGCATCCCCCTGATCGACAAGGATTTCCGGCATACGGAAACCATCGGCGATCAACGCACAGGCATCATAGGTCCGCCAGTCCTCGCGGTCCGCGCCGACATAGCCGGTCAGCGCCTTCTCGCCCCAGGGGCAATGTAGCGGCGACACGATCGGCGCGAAGGCGGAGACGCTCCTGAACCGCCCCTGGTTGCGCAGTGCAATGGTCAGCGCGCCATGCCCGCCCATCGAATGGCCCGTGATCCCCTGGCGCGTCAGATCAGCCATCGGGAACTCCGCCGCGATCAGCGCGGGCAGTTCGTCCTCGATATAGCTGCGCATGCGGAAATTCGCTGACCAGGGCTCCTCGGTCGCATCGACATAGAAGCCTGCGCCCTTGCCGAAGTCATAGGCCTCGTCGTCCGGCACCTCGTCGCCGCGGGGGGAGGTGTCGGGCGCGATGAAGATCACGCCCTGCTCGGCACAGGCGGCGCGGTACTCGCCCTTCTCGGTGACGTTGGCGTGGGTGCAGGTCAGCCCCGACAGATACCAGAGCACCGGCAGCCTCACGCCGTCGTCATGCTCGGGCACGAACACCGAGAAGGTCATCGGCGTGCCCGTCACGGTCGATGCGTGGCGATAGACGCCCTGCACGCCGCCATGGGCCCTGTTGGTGCTAACGGTCTCCATCAGTAGACCACGACGCTGCGGATGCTCTCGCCGGCATGCATCAGGTCGAAGCCCTTGTTGATCTCCTCGAGGCTGAGGACATGCGTGATCATCGGGTCGATCTCGATCTTGCCGTTCATATACCAGTCGACGATCTTCGGCACGTCGGTGCGGCCCTTGGCGCCGCCGAATGCGGTGCCGCGCCAGTTGCGCCCGGTGACCAACTGGAACGGCCGCGTGCTGATCTCCTTGCCCGCTTCCGCCACGCCGATGATGATGCTGGTGCCCCAGCCGCGATGGCACGCCTCGAGCGCGGTGCGCATGACTTCGGTATTGCCCGTGCAATCGAAGGTGAAGTCGGCGCCGCCATCGGTGAGGGCGAGGATCGCCGCGATCGTCTCCTCGCGCGACTTGCCGCGGGCGTCGATGAAGTCGGTCATGCCGAAGCGGCGGCCCCATTCCTCGCGGTCGGGGTTGATGTCGACGCCGATGATCTTGTTGGCGCCCGCCATCCGCGCACCCTGCAGCACGTTGAGGCCGATGCCGCCGAGCCCGAACACCACGATATTCTCGCCGACCTGCACCTTGGCGGTGTTCACCACCGCGCCGACGCCAGTCGTGACGCCGCAGCCGATGTAACACGAGGTCTTGAACGGCGCGTCCTCGCGGATCTTGGCGACGGCGATCTCGGGCAGCACGGTGAAGTTGGAGAAGGTCGAGCAGCCCATATAGTGGAAGATGGTCTGGCCCTTGTAGCTGAAGCGGCTGGTGCCGTCGGGCATCAGCCCCTTGCCCTGGGTCGCGCGGATCGCGGTGCACAGGTTGGTCTTGCCGCTGAGGCACGACTTACACTGGCGGCATTCGGGCGTGTAGAGCGGGATCACATGGTCGCCCGGCTTCACGCTGGTCACGCCCGGCCCGACCTCGCGCACGATGCCGGCGCCCTCATGGCCGAGCACGCTCGGGAACAGCCCTTCCGAATCGAGCCCGTCCAGCGTGTAGGCATCGGTGTGACAGATGCCCGTCGCCATGATCTCGACCAGCACTTCGCCGGCCCTGGGTCCCTCGAGGTCGAGCTCGACGATCTCAAGCGGCTTCTTCGCCTCGAATGCAACGGCGGCGCGGGTCTTCATGGGCATCTCCTTGGATCAGGCTCCGCTAGCCGAATTGCGAAGGGCAGAAAAGGCGGAGGCCAATATGAATTCGGCAAGCGCATTGCTTCCTTGATGCCAAAACAGCATGTCAGCGCCAAGTCGCGGCACTTCCCGCCACGAGCGGCGGTCTGAGGGGAAGATCCTTGATCCACACCCTGTACCGGAAGGCACTCCGGCTCCTGGTCGGCGGTTTCCAATATGGGCGCGGTCGCCTCTGGGCTCTGACTAGACCCGATGTCGATGGGGCGCATGCCGTCGCCATCACCCCTGCGGGCAGGATCATCCTCGTGAAACTGAGCTATGCGCGCGGCTGGCACCTTCCAGGCGGCGGTCGCAAGCCTCGGGAGAGCGCCGAGCAGAATGTGCTGCGCGAGTTGCGCGAGGAAATCGGCATGACGGCGCATGACGCGCCGAGCCTGGTTTTCGAGGTAGAAGAGCCACTCCATAACCGCCAGGACCGCGCCTCGGTCTTCCTCGTGCACAACGTGATCTACCGGCCGAAGCGCTGGTCGATCGAGATCGAGGGAGTCATCGAGGCCGACCCGGCCGACTTGCCGGCCGACATCTCCCGGCGCGCGCGGCGCTGGATCGATTCGGTCAGTCTGTGAGGATCGCGAATGGCAGGTGGGCCCACTACGATATGGTAGCGGAGGAGGGACTTGAACCCCCGACCCCAGGATTATGATTCCCGTGCTCTAACCAGCTGAGCTACTCCGCCCCAGCCATTCGAGAGCGGCGCCTATAGGAGCGCTCGCCCGTTCTGGTCAAGCGAACATGTGACGCGACAGCGGCGCCCATGGTCCGCCGCGATACCACCAGCTCGCCAGCCCCGCGATCACGACCGGCCGCGGCCGGAAATCGGCCTCCAGCACCCGCAGCAACGCTCTGGCCTGCTGTGGCGGCACCTTGTTCTGGATCGTCACATGCGGGCGCCAGCCGGCGCGGTCCTGCGGCATCAGCATCGGCGCGAATGCCTCGGCCAGCCGGTCGCGGATATCGGCCAGTTCAGGGCTCTCGATCCGGAAGGCGACACCGCCGCCAAGCGAGACCAGGCCAGCCGCCCATGCCTGGGGCGAGTTCACGCCGCGAGTCTCGCCGGCCAGCCGGTGCTTCAGCTCGGCCTCGAGCGAGGGCGCGAGGTGGTGGAACATCGTGAGATGCGCATCCAGCTGATTCCGCTCCGGCGGGAAATGCGCGCGGCGCAGGCCATCGAACCACGCCGCATCGGCCTTGCCGAGCAAAGCCGTCACGATAATCGGCGCGGCCTCGCTCAAATCTCGAGCTGGCTGCCGAGTTCGACCACGCGGTTGGTCGGCAGGCGGAAGAATTCCATCGCGCTTTCCGCGTTGCGGAGCATCCAGGCGAACAGCTTCTCGCGCCAGATCATCATGCCCGGCCGCGCCGAGGGCAACAGCGTCTGCCGTGCGAGGAAGAAACTGGTGTCCATCATACGGAAATCGGCGCCACATTGATGCACTCGGGAGAGCGCGACCGGCACGTCGGGCTCCTCAATGAAGCCGTAGCGCAGGATCATGCGGTGGAAACCGTCCCCCAGATTCTCGAGCATGAAGCGCTCCGATTCGGGCAGATAGGGCGCGTCCATGATCTTCACCGTGAGCAGGATCACCCGCTCATGCAGCACCTTGTTGTGCTTGAGGTTGTGCAGCAGCGCATGCGGCACACCCTCGGGCGAGGAGGTCATGAATACCGCCGTGCCCGGCACCCGAGTCGCCGAGGTCGCGGCAGACTGGATGAACACCTTGATCGGCATCGCCGCCTCGCGCATCCGGTCGATCATCAGCTGCCGCCCCTTCGACCAGGTCGTCAGGAAGGTGAAGATGATGAAGCCGACCAGCAGCGGGAACCAGCCGCCCGAGGGCACCTTGGTCAGGTTCGCCGCGAAATAGGCGCCGTCGACCAGAAAGAAGACCGCGAGCAGCGGAATCGCGTAATATTTCGGCCAATGCCACAGGCGGAACAGCACGACCGAGAGCAGGCAGGTGTCGATCAGCATCGCGCCCGTCACCGCGATGCCATAGGCCGAGGTGAGGTTGGACGAGGTGCGGAAGAACATCACCAGCAGCAGAACCATCACCAGCAGCGCCCAGTTGACCAGCGGGATATAGATTTGCCCCGCGGTCGCGGCGTTGGTGTGCTCGATGCGGAGGCGCGGGATGAAGCCGAGCTGGATTGCCTGCTGAGTCACCGAGAAGGCGCCCGAGATAACCGCCTGGCTGGCGATCACCGCCGCAGCCGTGGCGAGCACGACCAGCGGGAGCTGCAGATGCTCGGGCGCGAGCATGTAGAATGGGCTGCGCAAAGCGTGATCGCCTTCGCGAAAGAGCAGCGCGCCCTGCCCCATATAGTTCAGCATCAGCGCCGGCAGCACGAAGAACAGCCAGGACACGCGGATCGGGTTGCGCCCGAAATGCCCCATGTCCGCATAAAGCGCCTCGGCACCCGTCACTGCGAGCACGACCGAGCCGAGCGCGAGGAAGGCGCGGATCGGATCGAGCATGAAGAACTCGACCGCATAATGCGGCGAGAAAGCCCAGAGGATCGCGGGCGTGTGGACGATGCTCAGCAGGCCCAGCGTCGCGATCACCGCGAAATAGACCAGCATGATCGGCCCGAAGAACAGCCCCACGCGCGACGTGCCGTTACGCTGGATCATGAACAGGCCGATGATGATCAGCACCGCGATCGGGATCACCAGGCTGCCGAACGCAGGCGCCGCAACGGCCAGCCCCTCGACGGCCGACAGCACCGACACCGCCGGGGTGATCATCGAGTCGCCGTAGAACAAAGCCGTCGCGAACACGCCGAGCAGGATGATGCCGTTCGACCAGCGCCGCGTCTTGGTCTGTCCGTTGATCAGCGCGAGCAGCGCCAGGCTGCCGCCCTCGCCCTTGTTGTCCGCGCGCATGATGATCGAGACATATTTGAACGTCACCACGACCGTCATCGACCAGAACATCAGGCTGACGACGCCCCAGATGTGCGCGGGATCGAGCGCCAGCTTGTGGTGGCCGGCAAAGGTCTCGCGAAAGGCGTACAGCGGACTGGTGCCGATATCGCCGAAAACGACGCCGATCGCGCCGAGCGCGAGCTTGGCGAGCCCGTCCTTATGATGATGAATGGCGGATGCCGTGGCCTCCGCGGGCGCGGACTCGTCCACGCTGGGCGAGTCACTGCTCACGGGCGGGACAATCTTGCCCGGTTTTCAAATACATAGGTCATGGGTGAAACGAACTGCGCCCCTGCGTTCGAAGAGGCGGCGCAGTAGCACGGGGCCAATGCCCCGGCAACGCCACCCAGATTGGGGCTGGGGCGCATCCTATTCCTCCGTCGCCAAGGTGCGGATGGTGAACTGCGTGACGAGTCGGTGGACGCCCGGCAGCACCGACAGGACTTCGCGGTGAATCCGCTCATAGCTGTCATCCTCGCGGACGAGCACCTTGAGCAGATAATCGGATTCGCCGCTCATCAGATGCGCCTCGCTGACCTGCGCGGTCGATGACAGCGCGTGCTCGAACGCCATCATCGTCGCCTGACGCTGGTCGGTGAGCGTGACCGAGACGAACACCGTCGACGGATTGCCGCGCGCGGCACGCGACAGCCGGGCGCGATAACCCTGGATCAACCCCAGTTGTTCCAGTGTCTTCACCCGGCGATGCGCGGCCGAGGGAGAGAGGCCTACTCGCTCGCCCAGCTCCTCGCTGGTGATACCCGACTCCTCACCAAGCTGTGCGATGATCTTGCGATCGATGCTGTCCATGCGGGAATCCATTGCGCTAATCGCGTCATATACGCAATGCGATTGCAACTCGGGGCCAGCCGACCAGCAGATTGCAAGCACTTCCCGGCCCCTCTGGTGTATATGCAGGCAAAATCCAGGAGAGCTTTCATGCGCATCGGTGTTCCCAGGGAAATCAAGAACCACGAGTACCGAGTCGGTCTCACCCCGCCGTCGGTCGCCGAGCTGACCGCGGCCGGGCACGAGCTGTTCGTCCAGACCGGCGCGGGCCTCGGCATCGATTTCGAGGATGCCGACTATGTCGCGGCGGGCGCCAAGATCCTGCCCGATGCGGCGAGCGTCTTTGCGCAATCCGACATGATCGTGAAGGTCAAGGAGCCCCAGCCGGGCGAAGTGGCGATGCTGGAGCCGCGTCATCTGCTCTTCACCTATCTCCATCTTGCCGCCGACAAGCCGCAGGCCGAGGGCCTGATGAAGTCGGGCGCGACGTGCATCGCCTATGAAACGGTGACGGCGAACGACCGTTCCCTTCCGCTGCTCAAACCGATGTCGGAAGTGGCCGGCCGCATGTCGATCCAGGTCGGCGCGCATTATCTGGAGAAGGAACAGGGCGGACGCGGCGTGCTGCTCGGCGGTGTGCCCGGCGTGGCGCCGGCGCGGGTCGCGATCCTCGGCGGCGGCGTCTCGGGCGTAAACGCGGCGCAGATGGCGGTCGGCATGCGCGCGGATGTGACGATCTACGACATCTCCAACGCGCGGCTGGCCGAGCTGGACATGTTCTTCGGCAGCCAGATCAAGACCGCCTATGCCTCTAAGGCGGCGATCGCCGCGGCGGTGAAGAACGCGCATCTCGTGATCGGCGCGGTGCTGGTGCCGGGTGCCGCAGCGCCGAAGCTGGTCACCCGCGAGATGCTCAAGACGATGAAGCGCGGTTCGGTCCTGGTCGATATCGCGATCGACCAGGGCGGCTGCTTCGAGACCTCGCACGCCACCACGCATGAGGACCCGGTGTTCGAGGTCGACGGCGTGATCCATTATTGCGTCGCCAACATGCCCGGCGCGGTCGCCCGGACCTCGGCCTTCGCGCTCAACAACGCCACGCTGCCCTTCGTGATGAAGCTCGCCAAGCTCGGCGCGGAGAACGCGATGAAGGCCGATCCACACCTGGCCAACGGCCTGAACGTCTCGGGCGGCAAAATCCGCCATCAGGCCGTCGCCGACGCGCTCGATCTGCCGTTCGAGGCTTGGCGGGGCTGACAGGCTTTTACGGACGGCACCGCGGCTGGGTACGGCACGTATCGGCTAAATTGAATCGAGGGAGATATGAGACACCAGCTTGTCCCATATCTTCTCGTCCGAAGGCGACGCCTGATACGTAGAATTATCTATACATTACAATATATTACTTAACGGGCCTGCCGGATGCAGCAATCAGTTGGCGGGCGCCTGAAGCTGGCCGCGTTCGGCCATGGTGAGGAACGCATCGAGCCGCGCGAGCTGAGCCGCGATCTCCTTGCGATAGGGCTGTTCGGGCGGCGACAGCTCCAGCGCCCTGGCCCAATAGGGCCGCGCCACCGCATATTCACCGGCCCGGATATAGGCGAGGCCAAGGAAATAGGGCGGCGCCGGGTGCTTCGGATTGAGCTCGGCCGCATGCCGGAAGGCGTAGAGTGCGGCGGGCGACACGACATTGTCATGCACCGACAGTGCTGAGCCGAGCCCGGTCCACAGCGCCAGGCTGCGCGGATATTTGTTGATCCCGCCGAGCACCGCCTGGACCGCGCTTCGGGTATCGCCAGTGCGCGTCACGCCGTCAGCGGCGATCAGATAGGCACCCTCGGCGGTATAGCGCCCCAGCATCGAATCGCGCAGCTCGGTCAGGGCGGGATCGACCTCGATCGGATCGGCATTGGCCGCGACCGGATGGCCCGGCAGCACCGGATCGCCCTGCAGCGCATAACCGGCCGCGCCCAGCATCATCGCCGCGCCGACAAAGGTCCAGAGCGATCGTGCGACGCCGGCGAACCACAGCACGGCCGCCGAGCCCAGACCGATCAGAGCGAGCATGATCCAGCCCATCAGCGCCGTTTCCTCTTGAAACTGCCGCGCGCGAGCCACGCCCCGATGGCGAGCATGGCGAGCGGCGCCAGCCACAGCGCCGCCGTCACGCCATTGAACGGCGGGTCGTAGGTCACATAGTCGCCATAGCGTTCGATCAGCCAGCGCCGCACCGACTCCGGGCTTTCTCCGGCCTGGATACGCTGGCGCACCAAAGCCCGCATGTCTCCCGCCATGTCCGCATCGCTGTCCGCGATCGACTGGCCCTGGCAGACGAGGCAGCGCAGGGTAATCATCAGCGCCTGCGCCTTTGCCTCCTTCGCCGGATCTCGGAGCTGCGTATTGGCGAGCGCGGCAGGCGGCAGGCCGCTATCGGCGTGGAGCGGGGCTGCGAGGAGCAGCAATCCCAACAAACCTGCCGTCACCCCGGACGTGTTCCGGGGGCCACGCTTCCGCACACGCAGCAGCGTTTGCGGCTCGATGGATGCCGGAACACGTCCGGCATGACGGCTGTGAGTTGGCGTCATTTCGCCGCCTGCAGGGCTTCGAGAATCGCGGGAATGTCCTCGGCGCGGATGTCGCCGATATGCTGCTTCACGATCCGCCCGTGGCCGTCGATCACGAAGGTCTCGGGCACGCCGGACGAGCCGAGCGAGAGCTGTACCGCGCTGACCTTGTCGTCGCCGATGCGCTCATAGGGATCGCCGTTGCGCTGCAGGAAGCCGCGGATCGCCGGGCCGGTATCGCGGATCGCGATCGCGTCGATCGGTACGCCCATCGCCTTCAGCCGCATCAGGTTCGGCGCTTCGGCGATGCACGGCACGCACCAGCTGGCAAAGACGTTGAGCAGGCGCGGCTTGCCCTGCTGGAAGGTCTCGGTGCCGAGGCCGGGCTTCGTCTCGATGATCGCCGGTAGCGTGAATTTCGGCAAGGGTTTGCCCACCATCGCGGATTTCACCGTGCGATCGACCGGCGCGATCAGCCCGCTTGCCACCACCGCGAACAACAGGGCGAATGCCCCGAACGGCACCCAGAGCAGCATCCGCTTCATGCCTCCTCCTCCCGCGCCACGACGCGGCGCTCACGGCGCAGGCGACCGAGCAGCGACAATGCCCCGCCGAGCGCGATCAGCGCGCCGCCAAACCATATCAGCGTGACGAACGGCTTCCACCACAGGCGGAGCTGCCAGCGGCCCTGCTCGTCCTCCTGGCCCAGCACGGTATAGAGCTGGCCGTCGATCTTGGTCGCGATGGCGGATTCGCTGGTCACGGTCGGCGGCGAGGCGAAGAAGCGCGACTGCGGGCGCAGGGTGAAGGCCGTGCCGTCGCCGCGCCGCACGGTCAGCGTCGCTTCGAGCGCCGACCAGTTCGGGCCGATCACCGGCCGGATATGGTCGAGCGTGACCGTGAACGGGCCGACGCGCTGCGGCTCGCCGATCCGCGCCGCGACGAGCGTCTGTTTGGTGAAGGCACTGTCGGAGGCCATGCCGGCGAGGCTCACCGCGATGCCGAGATGCGCGATCACCATCCCCCAGGTGAACAGCGGCGTGCGCCGCAGATTGCGTTTCCACAACGGCGCGACGCTCGCGGTGCCGGCCCCGACCGCGAGCGACAGGCCGAGCAGCGGCAGAATGCCGATCCCGCCGCCGAGCGCCGCAAAGGCCGCAAAGGTAATGCCGGTCGCCGCGACGGGCACGGTCATGCGACCGAGCACGGCATTGGGCTCGTCGCGACGCCAGCGCATCAGCGGCCCCGCCCCCATGATCGCGACCAGGATCAGCGCGATCGGCCCGGCGGTCTTGTCGAAAAAGGGCGGGCCGACGGAGAGCTGCACGCCCATGCCCGCGGCGACGATCGGATAGAGTGTGCCGATCAGCACGATGCCCAGGACAACGCTCAGCAGCAGATTGTTCGCGACCAGCGCGCCTTCGCGGCTGACCGGCTCGAAGGTATTGCCCTGGCGCACCGTGCCGACCCGCGCCGCGAACAGCAACAGCGCGCCGCCGATATAGAGCGCGAGCAGCACGAGGATGAACGCGCCGCGCTTGGGGTCGACCGCAAAGGCATGGACGCTGGTCAGAATGCCCGAGCGCACCAGGAAAGTGCCGATCATCGACATGGAGAAAGCGACCACCGCCAGCATCACCGTCCAGGCGCGCAGACCGTCGCGCGTGGCCAGCACCGTCACCGAATGAAGCAACGCGGTCGCGGCGAGCCACGGCATCAGCGAGGCATTCTCGACCGGGTCCCAGAACCACCAGCCGCCCCAGCCGAGCTCATAATAAGCCCAATAGCTGCCTGCGGTGATGCCGAGAGTCAGGAAGATCCAGGCGCCGAGCACCCAGGGCCGCATCGCGCGGGCAAAAGCAGGCCCGACATCGCGCGTCACCAGCGCGCCGACCGCGAAGGAGAAAGCGACCGAGATTCCGACATAACCGATGTAGAGCGTCGGCGGATGGAAGGCCAGGCCCGGGTCCTGCAGCAGCGGGTTGAGCCCGTTGCCGTCGACCGGCGCCGGATTCAGCCTTGCGAACGGATTGGAGGAAAATAGCAGAAACGCATAGAAACCCAGCGCAATCATTGCCTGCGCGCCGAGCGTCGCGATCAGGGTCGCACGCTGGAGACGATGCTCGAGGATCGCGACCGCCCCGCCGGCAAGCCCAAGGATGGTGACCCAGAGCAGCATCGAGCCCTCATGGTTCCCCCAGGCACCGGCGATCTTGTAGAGCAGCGGCTTGTCCGAATGGCTGTTGGTGGCGACCAGCAACACCGACATGTCGGAGCGGACGAACACGGTAATCAGCAGCAGCAGCGCCAGGCCGGCGAGCAGGCCCTGCACTACCGCGACCGGGCGCACGGCGGAGAGTATCTGGTTGGTCAGCGCGACATCGTCGGCGCTGGCCTTGGACGAGCCAGAGAATATCGCGCGGCGAACGCCCACCGCCGCCAGCGCAAGCTGCAACGCCGCGAGCGCGGCAGCGAACCAGAGCGCGGCCAGGCCTGCTTCAGCGATCATTGTTCGAGCGACTTCGTCTCGTGCATCTTGCCTGCGATTTCGGGCGGCATGTATTTCTCGTCATGCTTGGCCAGCAGGTTGGTCGCGGTGAAGCTGCCGTCCGGGTTGAAGCTGCCCTCGGCCACCACGCCCGATTTCTCGCGGAACAGGTCGGGCACGATGCCCTTGAACGCGACCGGCACCTTGGCGATGCCGTCGGTGACGACGAAGCGGATCGAGACGCCGTCGGGCAGCTTCGCGATCGAGCCTGCCTCGACCATGCCACCCAGCCGCACCGCGCGGCCCAGCGGCATTTCGCCCTTCTTCACGTCTCCCGGCGCGTAGAAGAACGCGGCCTGGTCCTTCAGCGCCGACAGCGCGAGCAGCGCGGCGCCGATCACCGCCGCGACCGCCAGCAGTGCGAGGGTCAGCCGTTGATGCTTGGCCTTCATTTAGGTTCGCTCCGTCGCATCGCGACCCAGCTCCACAGGACCAGGGCGGTGACCGCGGCGAGGGTGATGCCATAGGCACCGAAAACGAACGGCCAGGGGTTCATGCCGCCATCCGCCGCATGCGCGCCTCGGCCTTGGCCGTGGCAAGAAGGGTCCGCATCCGCATCAGCACCACCGCTCCGAAGATCAGCGAGAAGCCGAGCAAGGTGAAGGGCAGTGGCCAGAGGATGGAATTGTCGATGGTCGATTTGGTCAGGCTGATGCTCTGCCCCTGGTGGAGCGTGTTCCACCAGACCACCGAATAGCGGATGATCGGCAGCAGCACCGACCCGGCAATGCCGTAGATCGCCGGAATTCGGCCGTCTCCGCCCCGCTCGGCATCGGCGCGGGTCAGCGCCATGAAGCCGAGATAGACGAAGAACAGCAACAGCATCGAAGTCAGCCGGCCATCCCATTGCCACCAGGTGCCCCAGGTCGGCCGGCCCCAGATCGATCCGGTGACGAGGCAGAGGCCACAGAACACCGCGCCCGGCAACGCGATGGCGCGCGCCGCGACCATCGCCAGCGGATGGCGCCAGACCAGATAGACGATCGACGACAGCGCGATCCCGGCCCAGGCGCCCATGCCGAGCGACGCGGTCGGGATGTGGATGTGCATGATCCGCACCGTCTCGCCCTGGAGATAGTCGGGCGGGATACGGAACAGCGCGCCCCACAGGCCGATCGCGAGCAGCACGAGCCCCGACCAGAACAGGATCGGGGTAAGTGGCCTGGCGAGCTTCAGAAAGCGCGCGGGATTGGCGAAGGCATGGAGGCTCGGCACGTTGGCCTCCGCGTCTAGAGACAGTTGGGGTGCTACTCAACTGCGCGTTGCGTGGATGCCACCGCATGGGCGGCAAATCCGCGGCGGGGGCCACCCGGCACGCATTATCGACCGCTAATTTTCAGGAGACATGACCTCCGAGGTCATTTCGCGCGGGCAATGCGCGGGATAGCTCCCGATTGTCGGAGGCCATCGAACCGCCGACATTGCTACAGGATCGAGTGAGGACTGGAATGCAGATCGCGCGCCGGGATTTCCTGAAACTGAGTGGGGCCGGTATCGCCTCCGTCGCCCTGCCCGGCGCCCTGATCGCCTCCGATGCCAATGGGGCACGGCCGATCATCGACGTGCATATGCATGCCTATCCGGCCACCACGCCGTTCCCCAACCCGATCGTCAATCCGATCACCGGCGCGAAGAGCCCGATCCGGAACGGCGCGGGTCACCTGGCGGCGTGCATCGCCGAGATGAAGCGGCACAATGTGGTGAAGGGGATCGTCAGCGGTGGCGATGGCGACCGCTTGCAGGCGGCGATCGACTGGCATGACCGCGATCCGGATCGTTTCGTCGCCGGGGCAGGCATACGCGGGTCGGAAGACACGCCGCTGCCGCCGCTCGATATGTTGCGGAGCGCCTTTTCCACAGGCAAGCTGCGCGTGCTCGGCGAAGTCACCTCCCAATATGCCGGCCTGTCGCTCAGCGACCCGTCCTATGAGCCCTATCTGGCGCTGGCCGAGGCGTTCGACATTCCCGTGGCGCTCCACAGCGGGACGATGCCGGAAGGAACGCCCTTTGATCCCTGTTGCCGGCCGGCGCGGGCGCGCTTCGGCAATCCCGGTCTGATCGAGGAAGCGCTCAATCGCCATCCGACGCTGCGGATCAACCTGATGCATGGCGGCTGGCCCTATCTCGACGATACGCTGGCCATGCTGATGCTCTACCCGAACGTGAACATCGATACCGGGGCGCTCGACTGGCTCATGCCACGCCCGCATTTCCACGACTATCTGCGCAAGTTCGTCGATGCGGGTTTCGGCAAGCGCATCATGTTCGGCTCCGACCATATGTACTGGCCGGATGCGATCGGCCTGGCCATCGAGGGGGTGGAGTCAGCCGCGTTCCTCAGCGAGGAACAGAAGCGGGATATCTTCTATAATAATGCGGTGCGGTTTTATAAATTGGTGGGGGTTGCTTCATAACGGCGCGGTTGGATTACGTGCGGGATTCTGTTCCCCGGCGAAGGCCGGGGCCCAGTTGGAAAGGTTACTGTAGCCTTGTGCAGCGCCTTGCCATGATCGCCTCCCAGCTGGGCCTCGGCCTTCGCCGGGGAACAGAAATGCCTAGGAGGTTTGTCGCCCGATCAACCGCCGCGCAATCATGTCCGCCACGTCGGACGCCGGCGCGCCGGTGCGGTCGCTTTCGTCCCAGACTTCGATCAGGCGATCGGGAATGCGCGCGATGCGGGCTTCGACTTCCGCCTGGTCGCCGTGCCCGAGATATTCGAGGCCGACATTGATGATGCCGCCGGCGTTGATGACGTAATCCGGCGCGTAGAGGATCCCGCGCTCGGCGAGGCGTGCGCCGTCTTCCCTGGTGGCGAGCTGATTGTTCGCGCCGCCGGCCACGACCGTCGTGCGCAGCGCGCCGATCGATTCGGCGGTCAGGATCGCGCCGAGGGCGTTGGGGCTGACCAGGTCCGCCTCGATGCCGAGGATCGCATCCGCCAGCGCCGTCTCCGCGCCCAGCTCCGCCGCCAGTGCGGCCGCCTTGTCGGCATTGACGTCGGCGAGGGTCAGGCGTGCGCCATCCTTCGCCAGCAGGCGGGCGAGACCGCCCCCGACGCTGCCGACGCCCTGGATCGCGACATGCACGTCCTTCATCGAATCGGCCGAAAGACCGCGCTTCGCCGCTGCCTTCACGCCGAGATACACGCCCATCGCGGTGAAGGGCCCGGGATCGCCGCCCGCGCTGCCCGCCGCGACCGGCAGGCCGGAGACATGACGCGTCATCGTGGCGATGGTCTTCATGCTCGCTTCGGACATGCCGACATCCTCGGCGGTCACATAACGGCCGCCGAGCGAGTCGACCGCGCGGCCGAACGCCTCGAGTTGGGGAACGGTGATCGAATCACCCGGATTCGCCGCAAGCACGACGCCCTTGCCGCCGCCCATGGGCAGGCCGGCCATGGCATTCTTGAAGCTCATGCCGCGCGACAGGCGCAGCGCGTCGGTTATCGCGCCGTCGCTGTCGGCATAATGCCAGAAGCGCACGCCGCCGGCCGCAGGACCCAGCGCCGTCGAGTGGATCGCAATGACCGCCTGAAGGCCCGAAGCCGGATCGGTGAAGAGGTGCACGCCCTCATGGTCGTCAAAATCGGGGAAGCCCCAGCCGCTGGTCACGCGATTTTCCTGGCTGATGAAAGAATGGGGCGACCGACGGGACTTGAACCCGCAACATCCGGCATCACAAGCCGACGCTCTAACCAATTGAACTACGATCGCCGCAGAGCCAGCGCCCCTAGCGGGCGAAACATGGCATCGTCAAGATTAGCCTTTTCCCTATCGCGGCGCCACCCGTCGCCGCTGTGTCCGCCCCAGCGTCAGAAGCGCCCCTCGATCGAAAGCGTATAACCCGCGGGCGTTGCCTGGAAGCCGCCGAGCACGAGCTTCTCGGTCGCGGCGGGGTCCGCCGGCGGCTGCACGGTCAGTTCGCCCCGAAAACGCCCGGTGCTCCAGAGGCGCAGCGCGACCGTTTCCGTGCCAGCCTGGCTGGCGAGCGGCAGCAGCAGCGCGCCCGCATCGCAGCGCGCGGTGCCGGTCATGCCCTGGCCGAGACTAATGCCGGCCAGATCGCCCGAGATCGTCGCGCGCACCCGCCCTTCCGCCTTCTGGCAATTGCCGTCCTGGAATCGCACGCTGACATCGTCGAAATCGAGCGCGGAGACCGGCACCGGGGCAAAGACATTGCCCGCCGGCAATGTCGCGGTGAGATCGTCGACACCGAAGCTGTGGCGGCTGACGCCGATCGCACCGCGGAACGGCTGGGCCGTGCCCCTGCCCGGCCCCGCGAGATCGATTCGCGCACGTCCGACGAGCAGCTGGATCGGCGACAGGCGCGCCCGCAGATCGCCCAGGGCGACGCCGCCGAAGCTCGCCTCACGCAAGGTGCCGTACCAGATGCTGCCGCTGACCTCGCGCGCGGTGAGCCCGGTATTGCCGAGATCGAACCAGCCCATGGCGAGGCGCAGCGGCAGAAAGACGATCAGCGCGATCACCAGGGCCGCGCCGAAAAAGGCCCGGGGACCGGTCGTCAGGCGGAGCCGCTTCATTGCCCGCGCACCTTCAGGGACAGCTGCGCCGACACCGTCTTGTCGCCATTGTCAGTGGTCGACAGCGAGTCGACCAGGATGCCCGCCGATTCCAGGCCGGCGACCCACCCGAGCAGCGGCCCTGGCCGCGCGGTGGCGATGGTGATCTGCACCCGATCCGGCCCGTCCGGCGTGACGCTGGCCAGCGCGAAGCCAGCCTCGTTCGCCCGGTCGCGGATGACGGTGTCGAGCTGCGCCTCGAGTGGCGCTGGCCGCTGGCGCTGGACTGTCTCGAGCTCCTTCACGCGCGCCTGGGCCTCGGCAAGGCGGATCAATGCGTCGGTATGGCGTTCCCGCGCGGACGACAGACCGTCCGTCACCGGGCGAATGATCCCGCCCCAGACGATGGTCAGCGCGAGCAGCGCGACCATGACCAACAGCATCCGTCGTTCGCGCAAGGAGCGCCCGGCGAACCAGAGGCGGAATCGCTCGGTCATCGCGCACTCACCGTCATCTCGCCCGTCACCCGGCCCGCGTTGGACTGAAACACGCCCGCCTTCACGACGAAGCCATAAGCCTCGATCCGCGATTTCAGGTCGTTCACCTGACCCTCATTCTCGGTCGCGGCCGAGACGCGCAGATCGCCATTGGCCTGGAAGGACACCGCGCGGACCTCAGCGCCCGGCACTGACCGGACGGCGGCGTAAACGGCGGCCGCGGTGCGGCTGAACCCAGCCCCGCCGCCGCGCAGGCCGGACAGGCGCGCATCGAGCTGGCGATCGGCATTGTTGACCGTCTCGCCGCGCGGCAGGCCCTGGCGCGCGGCCAGATCGGCCTGGCGCTCGAGCGAATCCGCGGCGAAACTGTATTTCATGATCTGCACCAGGCTGATCAGCAGCGTGACGCTGAGGATCGCGACCGACAGCCAGGCAAGCCGGCGGATCAGGCCCCAATCGATCGCGAAACGCTTGCGCCGCGCGAACGGCCCCTGGCGAAGGTCGAGCGCGGGCGAGGCCAGCGCAGCGGCGATCGCGACCTCCAGTTCGTCGCGGCCGAGCACCGTGGGCGCGACGCCGCCCGTGACCAGCTCGGTCAGCCGCGCCTCGTCGGCGAAACCGCTGGTGGGGCCGCGCACCACCCCCTCGCCGCCCAGATCGGCGCGAAGATATCCCTGGTCCGGCCGGGGCAACAGCATCGGCGACGGCACCAGCATCACCGGATCGATGCCGTGCACCGCGAGCGTTTCAAGCCATGCCCGCATCTGGGCGACCGAGACGACCGCGATCGGACGCTCGGCATTGTCGCCCTCCCGGCCCACCGCGACATGCAGCTCGCCGATCGGCGCCGCGCTGGCGTCGCCGACCAGCATCCGCGCCGCCGTGACTGCCTGGGCAGTCGAGCGATCGGGCAGTTCCGCCCAGTGCAGCGTGACCGCTTCCGCCGGCACCACCACGATCGGCGGCGCGGCATCCGCATCGGGGAGATCGGGCAAACCTTCGCCCCGCGCCGCGACCGAGCCGTCGGCGATGCGCAGCCAGCGCCAGGGCGTGGTGCCCGTGGGCAGGAAGAGGGTGAGCGACTCGGTCATGACGGCTCGCCCCAGTGCCGGGAGACGAGCCGCGCGGGAAGCTCCGTCGCGTCGATCAGCGCATGTTGTTCGAGTTCCGCCCCGCCAAGCGTTACATCGACCCGCAGATCGAACCAGCCCGTCGTGACGGCGGTCTGCGCAAAGGCGTCAGGCGGCGGGGTGATCGCGCTCAGCGAGGGCAGCTTCCAGAAAGCGGCGGGGCTTTCATAACCACCTGGCGGACGGCGCAGCAGCACCTGGCGGGCGGCCTCGACGGTCATGGTGTCGGGCATCAGCATCGCGAGCAAGGGCGCCTGTTCCGGGAGCAAGGTGTTGACGTTGATCTTCGAGGGCTTGGCCAGCGGCAGCGCGCAGAGCCAAGGCTGGAGCTTTGCATAGATCGCCGGTGTGACACCTGCCACCGCGCGCAGCTCGCTCGGATCCGTCATCAGCGTGTTGGCGGTGCGATAGGGCGTCGACTGGCCGCTATAGCTCGCATCCTCGGCGCCGAGATCGATCGGGCTGGTGTCGCTGTCGATCCAGTCCGACGCGGCGGCGGCGATCGATTCGGCCGAGGCGCTGGGCCCGCCTACCAGCCGGATCAGCCGGGCGAACTGGATGCGCGCGGGCGTGTAGGAGGAATAGGTGCTGGGCGCGGTTTCGACCACCAGGCTGTTGAGGTTGAAGCAATTGCCGCCATCGACGACCCGGGCGGTGGCGAGTCCCCCCGGCACCGGCAGCGGGATCGCGCGGCCGCTCCAGCCGCCGGCGAGCGTCACGCGGCTGGCGTCGCGCGCGAGCAGGTCGCTGACCTTGGTCAGCGCCAGCGTCTCGGCGGCGAGGCCATAGGCGCGGGCCTGGTCCATCGCGATGGCATTGCCGCCAAGCTTTGTCGCGAGGCGCAGCTTTTCCAATGCGGTACCGGCCAGTACCGCGATCAGCGCGACGAGCAGCAGCACCGTGAGCAGCGCCGCACCGCGTTCGGAGGCGCGCTCAGCTCCCATCGGGTGCCTTCCGCTTGCCATAGCCGGCGCCGACCAGGAACATCTGGCGGAACTCGACTCCGTCGTCGCGCAGCACGCGCATCTCCATTGCCTGGGGCAAGGCGTAGATCGGCGTGCCCTGCCAGCGGTCGCTCCAGGCGCCGTTGATGCGATAGCGCAGCGACACCTGGCGGACGTGCGTGAGCATCACCGCTGCGGGAAGCGGTTGCGCCCCGTCGAGCATCGGATACGCTACACGTTCGAGCGCGCCATTGGCGAGGCGATATTCGACCTTCTGCTCGCCCGGACGCGGCGCGGCGTCGAGGTTGCTCCAGCCGGCGCGGACGAGGCGGAGCATCGGCGTGCTGCCCGATCCGGCCTCGCCAGAAAAGGCGGGCAGAAGATCGCCTGCCTCGTTGCGCGTCTGGCGTTCGGTCGCCTGGGCGAGATCGCCCGCCAGCGCCGAGGAGAGGCGGTTGAGCGCCTGGACGTCGTCGAGTTTCCGGTCGGTCGCCGCCTGCGCGCGCACGCTGAACGACAACAGCGCCACGCCCGCCGCCGCGAGCAGGCCGAAGATCATCAGCGAGATCATGACCTCGACAAGCGTGAAGCCGTGTTCGGCGGAACGCCTCACAGGCGTGAAGCCGTGTTCAGCAGCGCGTTTCATGAGGCAGCGCCTCCGATCGTCGCGACGCGCACCACGGTGAGGTGACCCTGGCGGCTGCCCGCGGCGTCGGCGACCTGCACGTCGATACGCAGGATGCGCGCGTCAGCGGTCGCGCGCGTTTCGCGGGTCCAGGTCCAGGCTTTGCCGCCATTCTGCTCGACACCTTTGGCGATACCGACCGTGGGCGGCTTGGCGTCGGTCATCGCCTCGATCGCGACATTGCGCGCAACCATCTGCGCGGTCAGCGTCGAATCGAGGATCGAGGTGCCGCGGATCGTCGCGCCTTCCAGCCGGATCAGGGCAAGCGCGGCGAGGCTGAACACCGCCAGCGCGACCATCATTTCGATGAGCGTGAAGCCACTTTCGCGCCTACGCGAAAATCTCCCCGCGACCGCGGGGACCCAGAGCCGCAAGCGAGCCGATTGTGGCTCCTGGACCCCCGCCTCCGCGGGGGAACGATAAGAAGGATGCTTCATCACCCGCCGACCTTGACCGAGCCATCGGGAGCGATCCGCACCGACACTTCCTCCGCGTCGCGCTTCAGCCGAACGTCGAGCGGGCGATCGGCGAGGCCGGTCGTGTCGAACATGATGCGCTGGCGCCCGCCGGTATCGGTCACCACGGCGCGCGTGCCCTTGCCCCAGCTGGTCACGCGCAGCGGCTTCTCCGCCACGGGCACCCATTTGCCGTGCGTGCGCTCGTCGAAACCATAGCCGCCGCCGGACACCCACACGCTCACCGGGCGCGCGCCGACAACCGCCGATTGCTGCGCCGCGCGCGTCCGTGCCGCGAAGCGCGTCGCCTCGTCGAGCAGCCGCCCACGCGGATCAGGCAGCGCCCAGACCACCGCAGCCGAGGCCAGTCCGATGATCGTGATGACGATCATCAGTTCGATCAGCGTGAAGCCGTGTTCGGCGGAACGCCGACGCGGCTCGAAGCCGCGATCGTTGCGGTGGGGCCGCAGTTCAAAGGCGGTCGGTCGCGACAATTACTGCCAGCTGCCGATATCGGCGTCGGCGCCCTCGCCGCCTTCCTTGTTGTCGGCACCGAGCGTCCAGATGTCGGCGTCGCCATGCTGGCCCGGCGAGGCGTAGAGATAGGGGCGCCCCCAAGGATCGTCCGGCAGGCGCTTGATATAGCCGCCGCGCTGATACTTGGCGGGATCAGCGCCGTCGGGCGCGGTGACGAGCGCCTGAAGCCCCTGCGAAGTGCTCGGATAGACGTCGTTGTGCAGCTTGTAGGTGTCGAGCGCACCCTCGATCGTCGAGATATCCGTCCTGGCCTTGATGACCTTGGCCTTCTCGCCGCTCGGGATGACGTTGATCGCGACGATCGTCGCGAGCAGGCCGAGGATCACGATCACGACCATCAGCTCAACGAGCGTGAAGCCGCGTTCGGCGGAACGCCGAACGGGGGTGAATCCCTCTTCCTGACGGCGCTTGCGGTTGGCGGGTTTGCGGGGGGTGTTCATGGCAGTCCTCATCATGGCTTCACTGGCCGGCGAGCGTGTTGAGCTGCAGGATCGGCAGCAGGATGGAAAGAACGATGGTCGCGACGATTCCGCCCATCAGCACGATGATCGCGGGTTCCAGCAGCGACAGCGCGGTGGCCGTGAAGCGGTCGAACTCGCGTTCGAGATAATCCGCCGCGCGCTCGAGCATGTCGTCGAGCTGCCCCGCCGTCTCGCCCGACGCGGCGAGATAGGTCAGTAGCGGCGGGAACACCCCGGCGCGGCGCATCGCCGCCGACAGACTGCCGCCGCCGCGGATCGATTCGACGATCTCGTCCGAGGCGAGCTTGAGCCGGCGATTGTGGATCGTGCCCGCGGTCAGGGTCAGGCCCTCGAGCAAGGGCAAGCGGCTGGCGACCATCGTCGCGAGCGTGCGCGCCATGCGGGCTGCGTGGAGATCGCGGATCAGGCGACCGAGCAGCGGCAGTCGGAGCAGCCAGCTGTCGAAGGCAAGCCTGATCCCCGGATCCTTGAGCGCCCACCACGCCCCGAAGGCAATGAGCGCGATCGCGATGAGGATCGCCCACCAATAACCGACGAGCACCGCGGAGATGCCGATGACGATCTTGGTCAGCAACGGCAGCTCCTGCCCGACCGTGTCGAACTGCTCGACCACCTGCGGCACGACGAACATCATCAGCGCGGTGACCACCCCCATCGCAACCACCGCGAGCACGGCGGGATAGGCAAGCGTGGTGATGATCTTGCCGTTGATCTCGGCCTGGCGCTCGAGCAGGACCGAGAGGCGTTCGAGGATGATCGGCAGCGAGCCGGAGCGCTCGCCGGCCGAAACCATCGCGCGATAGAGCGGCGGGAAGCTCTTGGGCTCGCGGCCCATTGCCTCGGCGAGGCGGCGGCCTTCGACCACGCCGGCATGGACCTGCGAGACGATCGTGCGCACCGTTTCCTGCTCGGTCTGGCGGGTGATGGTGCGGAGCGATTCCTCCAGCGGCGAGACACGGTTGAGCGTCGCCAGCTGGCGGGTGAACAGGGAAAGCTGCTTCGCGCTCATCTTCCTCGAGCCGAAGCGCAGATCGGCGAGCAGCGGCTTGCCGCGCGGGGCCGCCCCCGATCCGGCCTCCACCTTCACGACATAGAGGCGTTTTCGATCCAGCAGGACACGCGCATCGTCGATCGACTCGGCGGCGATATGCCCCCGAGTCTCACGGCCGCGCGTGTCGATGGCCAGATAGTCGAAATCAGCCATTCGTCGGCGCGTCCACCACCAGCGGTGCCTCGACATCGGCCATGTCGCGGCGCGAGACGCGGACTGCTTCCTCGGGCGTGGTCAGGCCCTCGCGCACCAGCTGGCGTGCGGCCGACCCGAGATTGGGCGAATGAAGGAAGGCGTGGCGCGCAATGATCGCCTCGTCGCCGCCGTCGTTGATCAGGCGGCGGATCGTTTCGTCGACGCGGATCGCCTCGAACACGCCGATCCGGCCCTTGAACCCCGATCCCTGGCAATGCTCGCAGCCGACAGGCTCGTAGACCACGGCACCGACGTCGAAGCCGAGCAAGGCCGATACCGAACCGCTGGCCTGGACCGGGCGACGGCAATGCTCGCACAGCTTGCGCACGAGGCGCTGGGCGATGACCGCGCGCAAGGTGGAGGCGAGCAGGAACGGCTCGACCTTCATGTCGCGCATCCGGGTGATCGCACCGACAGCGTCGTTGGTGTGGACGGTGGAGAGCACGAGATGGCCGGTGAGCGACGCCTGGACCGCGATCTCGGCGGTCTCGCGGTCGCGGATTTCGCCGACCATCACCACGTCGGGATCCTGGCGCAGAATCGCGCGCAGGCCGGCGGCGAAGGTTAGGCCGACCTTGGGGTTGACCTGAGTCTGGCCGATGCCGTCCATGGCATATTCGACCGGATCCTCGACCGTCAGGATGTTGCGGCTGCCGTCGTTGAGCAGGCGGAGCGCGGCGTAGAGCGTGGTCGTCTTGCCCGAGCCGGTCGGGCCGGTGACCAGGATGATGCCGTTGGGCTCGGACAGCGCGCCCTTCAGCATCGTGTTGATCGCATTGGTCATGCCGAGCACGTCGAGCGTGATCCCGGCATTCTCCTTGTCGAGGATTCGCAGCACCACGCGCTCGCCGGCGCGGCTCGGCAGAGTCGAGACGCGGACGTCGAGCAGCTTGCCGCCGAGCGTCAGGCCGATACGGCCGTCCTGCGGGATGCGGCGTTCGGCAATGTCGAGGCGCGCCATGACCTTGACGCGGCTGACCACCACCGGCGCGACGTGCGGCGGCATGCGCAGGGTCTCGCGCAGCACGCCATCGATGCGCATGCGCACCACCAGGCCGGTTTCGTAGGGCTCGATATGGATATCCGACACACCGTGGCGCGCGGCATCGGCGATGATGCCGTTGATCAGGCGGATCGCCGGCGCATCGTCGGCGGTGTCGAGCAGGTCGTCTGCGGTCGGCAGGTCGCCGGCGAGCAGATCGAGCTCGTCGCCCAGCCCGAGCGTGCCGGCGGCCACCGCCGCCGCCTGGCCGTCCATCGCATAGCGATCGGACAGTAGTCGGTCGAAATCCTCGGGCGTCACGAAGCTGACATCGAACGGGCGGGCGAGATGGCGGCGCAGCTCGAGCAGGACCTTGGGGTCCGACCCCTCGCGCATGGCGATCGACAGGTGGCTGCCCTCCCCGATGTCCAGCGCGACACCGAAGCGCCGGGCGAAGCCATAGGGAATCGCGATCATGCGATCGGGCAGCGCACTGCCTTCAGCCAGCACCAGCGGTTCCACCGCATCCTCCGCATTGCCTGGAGCGATCTGCATCACTTGTCCCTCGGCCGGATGACTTTAGTCGAATTGCGCATCACCGGCACGGCGACCCGCGGATCCTCGATCCCGCCCGGCGTACCCGCCGCCGGCAGGGGTGCTGCGGCCCCCATATAGTCGCGTACCAGCTGATCGATGCTGGGCTCGGACTCAGGATTCTGCCCGGCCTGCTGGAGGCGCAGATAGCCATAGCGCCGCTCGGCCACTCTGCGGCTATCCTCGGGCGTGCGCAGCACGGTCGGGCGAATGAAGATCATCAGATTGGTCTTGGTGCGCTGCTTCGCCTTGGAGCGGAACAACTGGCCGATGCCGGGCAAATCGCCCAGGAACGGCACCTTCTCGATCGTGCGCCGCTCGTCGTCGCTGAGCAGGCCGCCAATGATCGCGATCTGACCGTCATCGACGGTCAGGGTGGTTTCGACCTCGCGCTTGTTGAGAATGAGGTCGCTATTATCGCTCGACACCGGGCCGGCGATGCTGCTGACCTGCTGGTGCAGGAACAGCTTGATCGCGCCGGACGAATTGACCTGCGGCCGCACCTCGAGCTGGATGCCGACATTCTCGCGCTGGACGGTGCGGAACGCATTGTCGAAATTGGTCGAGAGCGCCTGGCCGGTCGTGATCGGGATCTCCTGGCCGACCAGGATGCGGGCGGGCTGGTTGTCGAGCGTGGTCAGCGACGGCGCCTGGAGCAGGTTCGACGTGGTGTCGGATTTCACCGCACTGATAATCGTGCCGAAGATCGCGTCCTTGCCGATGTTGAACGCACCGCCGCCAAAGCCGCCCGAGGCGCCGAGGATCGAGTTCAGCGCAGACTGCGCGAGCGAATCGCCCACCGCGCTGCCGTTGGTGGTGACGGTGGTGGTGCCGTTGACCGTGGTGGTGCTTGTGGCGAGCGAACGCGCGCCGATTGCACCGGCGATGGTCAGCAGGTTGGGCGCCGAGTTGCTGTATGCCGTGGCGAAGGTCGGAACCCCGCTGCCCGGCAGACCGGCGAGCAGGAACTGGACGCCCAGCTTGCTGGCGGTCGCGTCGGAGACTTCGGCGACGATCGCCTCGACCAGCACCTGCTCGCGCCGCGTGTCGAGCTGTCGCACGACCTCAGCAAGCTGACGCTGCACTTCGGCGGGCGCGGCAATGACGATGGCATTGGCGCCGGTGAAGCGAGTCACCACTGCCGCGGTACGGCCGCCCTCGGCGACGATCGCAGGCTGGCCGGTTCCGCCGCCGGCGGCAGCCGGGGCCGCCTGCTGCACGGGCGCGGGCGTGTTCGAGGTCTGGCTGTCGTTATTGCCCGTGCCGCCGAAATTGGAGCGCGACAATGTGTTGCTCTGCGTCGGCTGAGTCGGCGTCTGGCCGACCAGCTGCTGCAGCACGGGCAGGAGCTGCTCGGCATCGGCATTTTCGAGGAAGACGACCTTGATCTCGGTGCCGTTCTTGGCACGCCGGTCGAGATCCTCGGCTACTACTGCCAGCCGCGCCACCGACGACGGGTCGCCGCGCAGCGCCACCGAGTTCGAGCCGACGATCGCCACGACGCTGACGCTCTGGCCGCTGCCCGGCGCCGTACCCTGCCCGCCGGATCCCACCAGCGCCTGGAGCGCGGTCGCGATCTCCCGCGCGCCGGCATTCTTGAGCGCGATCACCCGCGTCGAATTATTGTCGGTGTCGATCCGGCGCAGCACTTCGCGCACGCGACGCACATTGTCGGCGAAATCAACGATCACGATCGAATTGCCGCCGCGGTTGGCCGTCACCGACCCCTGAGCGCTGACCAGCGCCCGGACGGTGTCGACCGCCGACGCCGCATCGATCGCGCGGAGTCGGACGATCTCCGTGACCAGGCTGTTGCGCGCGGCGCCGCTCGAGCCGATCCGGCTCGGCTGGGAGGCCGAATTGTCGCTTGGCTGGATGCGGAACGCGCCGTTCGAGGTCGGCACCGCGACCAGGCCATTGGCACGGAGCGTCGAGAGGAACACCTCGAAATATTCGGAGCGCGACAGCGGCCGGTCAGTGACGACGGTCACCTTGCCCTGGACCCGGGCATCGATGATGAAGGTCCGCCCGGTGACTCGCGCCGCATCGGCGATGAAGGCGCGGATATCGGCATCGCGCACGTTCATCGTCGTCTGCGCGGTTACCGTGCCGACCAGCACGGCCGCGAGGACGGGTGCAAGAAGTAGCTTTTTCATTGGCCCGCGATCGTAAGGGTGAGGGAAAGTGTGTCGTTGCCGCGCTCGACCGTGACGGGGATGGTGCCGCCCTTGCCGATCTGCGTGCCGAGTTGCTCGATATCGCCCTGCCCCGTCACCGCGCGACCATTGATCGCGGTGATGACGTCGCCTTCGCGCAGACCGGCCTGACGGAAGGCGGCGCCCGAGCCCTGCGGGCGCACGACGAGACCACTGATCTTGCCGCCATCGACGCGGGGGATGAAACCGATATCCGCGCGTAGCTGGGCCGGTGTCAGGCCGACCCTAGGGCCGGGCGCGTTAGGCAGGCCGGGCAGATTCGGCGGGTTCGGCAGCAGGGACGGCGTGGCGCCCGACGGCGGCGATGGAGCGACAGGCTCGACCGCGCCGCTCTGGTCGAGGAACAGATCCTCCGCGGCGCCGCCGCGATCGATCGTGACGTGATCGAACGCAACGGCCTTCAGCTTCACGCCCGGGCTGATCTCGTCGCCCACCGCGAAGCTCTGCTGCACGCCGTCGGGACCGGCGATGATCGCAGAACCACCGCCCATCGCCTCGTTCACGCGCGTGCCGAACAGGCTGAGCTGGAGCGAGGTCACCACCACGGTCTTGTTGTCGGCGCCGCCGCTCAGCCGGAAGAATGGATCGAAACCCTGCAGCAGCGCGGTCGGCGAACCGGTAAAGCCAGGCCGCACCGGTTGCCACGGGCCGAGCGCCCCGACGGGCGTGACCAGCACCCAGATCAGCCGGGCGCATTGCACCGCCAGCAGCGCGAGCAGCAGCAGCTCAAGCGCCGTATAGACAGTGGTGCGGGGCAACCGCCGCAGCAGCGCGCGTGCCCGCGCATCCAGAACCAAACGCATGCGGAAAATCCCCGATCGCGCACCTGCTAGGCGGCGATTGTTACAGTCGTAGGTCGCCCCTGTGAACCTTCCGAGACACGACATGTATAGCTTGTCATACTGGAAAAGACCCGGGCTTTTTGGCATCAGCGCCACCATGGCCGATGCCCCGGAAACCACCGCCCTGCCCAGCCCTTTTGGTTCGGGCCTGCCGTCCGAAGGCCTGACCGCGCATCTCACCGGACAACCCGGCGTACAGCGCGTGCCGAGCCCGAAGCTGAATCTGTTCCTGCGTCGCCGCTTCCTCGATCCCGCGACCTGCGCTGCGGTGATCGACCGAATCGACTCCGTACGCCGGCCGTCGACTATCTCCGATCCCAATGGCGATGCGGCCTTCCGCACCAGCGAAACCGGCGATCTCGACCCGCTGGATCCCGTGGTGGCAGAGGTCGAGGCGAGGATCATCGCCTTTACCGGCCTCGATCCCGTGTTCGGCGAGCCGATGCAGGGCCAGCGTTATGCCGTCGGCCAGGAATTCAAGGGCCATACCGATTATTTCGAGCCGTCCGGCATCGACTATCAGCGCTATTGCGGGGTCGCCGGCAATCGCACCTGGACGGTGATGATCTACCTCAACGAGCCCGAGGCCGGCGGCGCGACCCGGTTCAAGGCGATCGACAAGATCGTCCAGCCGGAAACGGGCAAGCTGCTGACCTGGAACAACCGGCGCCCGGACGGCAGCCTGAACCCGGCGACGATCCATCAAGGCATGAAAGTGCGCAGCGGCGTGAAATATGTGATCACGAAATGGTTTCGGGAAAAGCCCTGGGGCTGGGCGTAACGGAGGTCCGTCAGGCGGGGCGTCATTCGGCGCCGATCCGCGCGACCGGCGATCACAGAAAAACCCCGGCCGCGCGGCGGCGCGGCCGGGGTCAGTTTCCCCTTTTCTGGCGTGATCAGAAGTTGATGCCGATCCCCAGCGAGAATTTCGCGCCGACATCGTAGCGGTTGTAATAGATCCGGTTGTCACCGAGCTCCTGGAACTCCTGATATTTGGTGCCCAGGATGTTGCGCGCGGTGAACTTCAGCTCCGTATCGAGCCCGAACAGCTTCACACCCTGACGCGCGACGAAGTCGAAATCGACGCCCGGCTGTTCGTAGATGTCCGGCTGGCCCGAGGGGCCGCGGCTCGTCACGCGCTTGCTGGCATAGTTCACGAGGAAGGTGAACTGGGACAGCTTTTCCTTGTCCTCGATGCCGAGCTGCAGATTGACGAGGTGCTCCGATTGGCCAGTCATCGGCGCGCCATCGCGGAAGAAACTGGCGGCGGCGAGCGGCACGCCGTTCACGACCGCGAGATCACCCGCCTGGACCTTCAGCTTCGACTTCGAATAGGTATAGTTCGCGATCGCCACTAGGCGGCGGCTGGCGAAGAAATTGCCGCCGAACCAGTCAGCCATGTCGAAATGCTTCTGCGCCTCGAACTCGGCGCCGTAGAGAGTCGCCTCGGGAGCATTGGCGAAGCTGGTGTTGACCGACCCGTCCGAGTTGAAGGACGAGAAGGCCTCGATCGGGCGATCGATCTTCTTGTAGAAGCCGCCGAGCATGATGCGCTGGTCGCGTGCGAAGAACCATTCGTAGCGCGCCTCGGCATTGGTCAGCTTGCTGTCGACCAGCGACGGGTTGCCGCGGAACTGACGGTTCGAGTCAGTGTCGAGATAGATTTGCGACACGAGTTCGCGGAATTGCGGCCGGGCAATCGTCTTCGACGCGCTCGCGCGCACCTGCATGTTGTTGGCGACTTCCCAGGTCAGGGTAGCAGCCGGCAGCCAGTAATCGTTCTTCAGGTTAGTCTCGACGATCGCGGTGCTGACCGTGCCGAACAGGTTGATCGGCAGCACCGTCTGTTTCGCCGTCTCGTAGCGGACGCCGACGTCGAACTTCAGCCCGGGAATGACCTCGGCCTTGATCTGGCCATAGCCTGCATGGGTGCGCAGTTTGGCCTCGAACGCCGCCGTGCCGGCCGAACCGGAGGTTTCGAGCAGGACGATATCGAACGACTGGATCGTATAGTCGGACAGCAGGTAGTCCGGGCGCAGCTGGCGCACGCTGATCGGCAGGTTCGAACCACGATAGGTGAAGTCGCGGCGAGTCGAGGTGCGGTCGGTATCCGAATAGGCATAGCCGACCGTCGCGGTGATCTCCGGCGTGAACTTGTACGACAGGTCGGCGCCGCCCGAGTAGAGATTCTCGTTGAGGTCGCTGAACGATACCGTCGCGGTACCTTCCTGGTTGTTGCCACCCAGATCGTTGACGTACTTGTTGCCCGTCGGATCCGACGTCAGCGGCTGGTTGGTCCGGACATAGGTGAAGCTGCGCTCGTACGGCGCCTCACGCTGGGTGTTCGCATAGCCGCCGCGCAGATCGAGGCTGAGATTGTCGAAGCGGAACTCGCCGGTCAGCTGGGTATCGATCAGCTGACGCTCGTACCAGCCGGTGTCCTGAACCATCAGGTCGCGATTGGCCGAGATGAAGCGGTTGCCGACGCCGAGCCGACCCTGCTTCAGGGTGTCGCGGATATAGAGGTTGGTCCAGCGGACCTTGTTCTCGTCAAATTCGAGGCCAAGGCCGAGCAGGCCGCTCACCACGACGCGATTGTCGGTGATCACGCGGTTGAAGTTGTTGTCCGGCACCGACAGGTCGGCAGCACCGGCGGTCTGCTGCAGCGACTGGCGGGTGCGCCAGGTATTGGCGATGCTGGCCGACGCGATCACGCCGAGCAGCGTATCGCCCAGATTGATCGAGGCGCCGCCCGACAGATCGCCCGAAAAGTTGACCGGGATATTGTCGTTGCGCTGCAGGACGGTGGTCCGCGCATTCGCAAGGCTGGAGGCAAGCAGGCCGATCTGCTCGACCGAAAAGTCCGGGCCAACGGTGATCAGCTTGCCGCTGTCCAGCGCGTTCTGGAAGTTGGTCGGGAGCGTGCGCGTCCCATTGTCGAAGCCGGTCCAGTCGAGACGGCTGCCCGCATAGGTGTAGCCGAGCTGCCCGGTGGTCACCGTATCGCCGCTGACCGAGGCACCGACCGACAGAAAGGCCTCGCGCGGGATCGCCTTGGTCGTCAGGTTGACGACACCACCGCCGAATTCGCCGGGGAAATTGGCCGAATAGCTCTTCTGCACATAGGAGGAGGCGATCACGCTGGTCGGGAAGATGTCCAGCGGAACGACGCGCTTGAGCGGCTCGGGGCTGGGCAGCGGGGAGCCGTTGAGCAGGGCGAGCGAATAGCGGTCGCCGAGACCGCGCACATAGACATAGCCGTTGCCGACCACGCTGAGGCCGGTGACGCGAGTCAGCGCGCCGGCGATGTCGCCCTCGCCCGTCCGCGCGATGTCGGCGCTGGACAGCACCGAAGCGACCTGCGGGGTAGCGCGCACGACGTTGGGCACGTTGCGGCCCACGACGACGATGTCGGGGCCGGTATCGTCACCGCCGCCGGGAATGGAAACATCGGCCTGCTCTTCCTGCTGCGGCGCCGGATCGGCGGCCGTTGCGGAATCAGCGGCAGGAGTCGTGCTTTGCGTCGCGCCAGGTGCCGTCTGAGCGAAAGCGGCCGGGGACACCAGAGCGGTGGAAACGAGGAGCAAGCTCGCCAGGCTAAGCGGCTTCGACATGTATTATCCCCCGGGGTAGGTTTACTTGAGAAATGACGGGGCGACGCAACCGCGCCGCCCCGTTTGACCGATCGGCGATCAGCTGGTCGGCAGGGTGGTGCAGGCCTGGCTCGTCGCGCCGAAGTTCAGCGTCGAGGAGTTGCAGGTCCAGCCGGCATACCAGGTGTCGGTCGAGTCCTTGACCGCGCCGACATAGCCCGGCGAGGTGAAGAAGCTGCCGAGCGTCGCCGCCGCGAAGGCCGGACGAGCGGTTTCGTTGGCACCGTTGATGAAGCCGCTGGTCAGGCTCGGCGTGTAGGTCGAGCTGTTGTTGGTGCCGGCTTCAAATGCGGTACGAACCTGTGCATCGGTCACGCCGCTGTTCCCGAGGAACGGATTGGCTGCGCACTGCATGTTGATCGAGTGGAACACCGGCGGGCCGGCTTCGTCGAGGGCCGCATCGGCGGCACGGAGCGTGTTTGCACGGCTGATGCGCAGGCAGGCCAGGCTCGGGCTGACGACGACGCCGTTGACCATCGTGTAGTCGGTGCTGCCGCGCAGCAGGATCGCCGCGAGGTCGGCGCCGGTGGTCGAGCGCTGGATGAAAGTGAAGTTCGCGAGGCGCGTGTTCTGCCGCGGCGTGTTCTCTTCCAGCGTGTTGTCCGAGTCAGCCTCGATCATCGCGTCGCCGAGACCGGTGCGCTGGGCCGCGATCACGAACTGGATGAAGCCCTTGTAGCCGACGTCGGTGTCGAGATTGTCGTCCTCGTTGCCGGTCAGCACCAGATATTTCAGGTTCGGACGGCCGCCGAAGATCTCGATGCCGTCGTCCGAGCTGTTATGGACCTGGATATGGTCGAGCACGGTCTCGCTGCCGACGCCCGACGGGGTCAGGCCCTGGAGTTCCGACGCCGCCGAGAGGATGAAGCCCGAATAGCGGATCTGGACATATTGCATGCGGCCGCTGTTGTCGGCCGGGGTCGCGCCGCCATAGAGCGCGTTGCTGGTTCCTTCAGTGTCACGCTCGCAGGCGGTGGTGCCCGGCGTGGCCAGCGGTGCAAGGCAGTCAGTGATCGGCGCGCGGCCGAGCAGGACGACGCCGCCCCACAGCTGCGACGTATCGTCGGTCGCCGAACCGGTCACGTTGCCGCGGCCGGTGAAGATGATCGGGCGGGTCACCGAACCGACTGCGTCGATGCGGTTGCCGCGGTTGACCGCCAGGAAGGACACGCCGGTCGCGCCGAAGATCACCACGCCCGGATCGATCGTCAGCGTGACGTTGTTGCCGGTGCTCGCCGCGCCCTGATCGGTGCCTACATCGACACGGCCAGGCAGCGAGTAGATCACGCCGGTGGTGCGGGCGATCTGGGTGTTGGCGGTGAAGCGGGCCGGGAAGGCGCAGTTGCGATATTCGCCGGTCGGGCCGGAAATGGTGCCGGCATTGATCAGCTGATCCGGGCCGGGGATGGCCGGGCAGGCAGCGGCCGGAGTCACCAGCACGGGGCCGGTCGGCGTCGGGGTCGGGGTCGGCGCGGGAGCCGGGGTGGGAGCCGGAACGACAATCACGCCTTCGCCTGGCGAAGCGATGTCGCTCGCGCCGCAACCCGAAAGGGCTGCCGCCGCGCAGCTGGTCAAAAGAATGAGGCTAACGCGCTTGAAGCTGGCCATAAGGTCTCCGTTCGATCTGTGGGTGAGAGCGGGCACGCTCTCCGGATCGACTCGGTGTTCCCCCTGTCGACCACGAGCCCCCGCTAGGGACGGCCCGTGACTCCTCGGTGCGGATTCGAAGACTCAACGGCGACAATATCGTGTCAGATTGATGACTGATATTGCAGATAGATGACGCACCAGAGAGCGCGACGCGAAAAACCCGCCGGTCGCCAACGACCGGCGGGTTTGAAAAACTGGTGGGCGCGACAGGGATTGAACCTGTGACCCCACCCGTGTGAAGGGTGTGCTCTACCGCTGAGCTACGCGCCCATCGCGATTCCCCGAAAGGGCCGCAATGTCTTCGCCGGCGTTGCCGCCAACGGAATAGGGCGGCGTCGCCGCCGCCCCTGATGTCATCGCCTTAGAAAAGGGGCCGCGGCTTGTCCAGCCCCGGCGCCCATATCATTCGTCGATCAGTTGACCGAATCCTTCAGGCCCTTGCCCGCCTTGAACTTGGGCTGCGACGACGCCTTGATCGTCATCGGCTCACCGGTGCGCGGGTTGCGGCCCGTCGAGGCCTTGCGCTTGCTGACGGAGAAAGTGCCGAAACCGACCAGACGAACCTCGTCACCCTTTTTCAGTGCAGCCGAAATCGCATCGAACACTGCCTCGACCGCCTTGCTGGCATCGCCCTTGCCCAGTCCGGACGCGTCGGCGACCGATCCGATCAATTCCTGCTTGTTCATGCCGAAAGAACCCCCGTCTTGAAAAATGATACATTGAAATGAGTCGCGGCGCATAGCCGGTGGTACAGTAAGGCGGCTCAATCCGGGGCTGTCAAAACAAAACGACCTAAAATTTCGCCTAAAGGGGCGAAATTCAGGCCGTTTCGCTTGACAGCTTGATTAATGATGGAGTTCGCCGCCGATCGGCGCCACGCCGGCCGGAGGCTGGGCCGCGAGGTCATCCGCCTCGGTCCAGTCGATCGCCGTCAGCGGACCGGTCAGCGCAAGCCGCAGCACCTCGTCGACATGCGCGACGGGGATGATGGTCAGCCCTTCGCGAATGTTCGCCGGGATCTCGGCCAGGTCCTTCTCATTCTCCTGCGGAATCAGCACGGTGGTGATGCCGCCGCGCAAGGCCGCGAGCAGCTTCTCCTTGAGCCCGCCGATTGGGAGCACCCGGCCACGCAGGGTCACCTCGCCCGTCATCGCGACGTCGCGCCGCACCGGCACGCCGGTCAGCGTGGAGATGATCGCGGTGACGATGCCGATGCCCGCCGACGGCCCGTCCTTGGGAACGGCGCCCTCGGGCAGATGGATGTGCACGTCCTTGCGGGCGAACACGCTCGGCTTGATGCCGTAGCTGGGCGACCGCGCCTTGATGAAGCTGAACGCGGTCTCGATCGACTCCTTCATCACGTCGCCGAGCTTGCCGGTCACCTTGGCCGAACCCTTGCCGGGCACGGTCACGCTTTCGATCGTCAGCAACTCGCCGCCGACTTCCGTCCAGGCGAGCCCCGTCACCGCGCCGACCTGATTCTCTTCCTCACCCAGGCCGTGGCGATATTTCTTCACGCCCGCGAACTCGGCGAGATTGTCGGGCGTGATCGTCACGCTGGTGGTCTTGCCTTCGAGAATCTGGCGCAGCGCCTTCCGCGCCAGCTTGGCGATCTCACGCTCGAGCGTGCGCACGCCGGCTTCGCGCGTATAATATTGGATCAGCGCGCGCAGCCCCTCGGTGGTGAGCGTGAACTCGCCGTCCTTCAGGCCGTGCGCCTCGACCTGCTTGGCGACCAGGTGCCGCTCCGCGATCTCGACCTTCTCGTCCTCAGTATACCCCTCGAGCCGGATGATCTCCATGCGGTCGAGCAAGGGCTGCGGCAGGTTGAGCGTGTTGGCGGTCGTCACGAACATGACGTCCGACAGGTCGATGTCGATCTCGAGATAATGATCCTGGAACTTCGAATTCTGCTCCGGGTCGAGCACCTCGAGCAAAGCCGAGGCGGGATCGCCGCGGAAATCCTGGCCGAGCTTGTCGATCTCGTCGAGCAGGAACAGCGGGTTGGACGTGCCGGCCTTTTTCAGGTTGGTCACGATCTTGCCCGGTAGCGAGCCGATATAGGTCCGCCGGTGGCCCCGAATCTCGGCTTCGTCGCGCACGCCGCCGAGCGACTGGCGGATGAACTCGCGCCCGGTCGCCTTCGCGATCGACTTGCCGAGCGAGGTCTTGCCCACGCCGGGCGGGCCGACGAGGCACAGGATCGGACCCTTCAGCTTGTTGGTGCGCGCCTGGACCGCGAGATATTCGATGATCCGGTCCTTGACCTTCTCCAGCGCATAATGATCCTCGTCGAGGATCGCCTGCGCGGCGGAGATGTCCTTCTTGATCTTCGACTTCTTGCCCCAGGGCAGGCCCAGCAGCACGTCGAGATAATTGCGCACGACGGTCGCCTCGGCGGACATCGGCGCCATCGTCTTCATCTTCTTGAGCTCGGCGGTCGCCTTGGTGCGGGCTTCCTTGGAGAGCTTGAGCGTCGCGATCTTCTGAGTCAGCTCGGCGATCTCGTCGCCCTCGCCTTCCTCGCCCTCATTGCCCAGCTCGCGCTGAATCGCCTTGAGCTGCTCGTTGAGATAATATTCGCGCTGCGTCTTCTCCATCTGGCGCTTGACGCGACTCTTGATCTTCTTCTCGACCTGCAGGACGCCAAGCTCGCCTTCCATGAAGGCGAAGGCCATTTCCAGGCGGCGCGAAGGATCGGCTTCGACCAGCAGCGACTGCTTGTCGGAGACCTTCACCGAGATATTCGCAGCGACCGCGTCGGCCAGGCGCGACGCATCCTCGATCTCGCCGAGCTGCACCGCGGTCTCGGCCGGCAGCTTGCGGTTGAGCTTGGCGTAATTCTCGAACTGGTCGACCACCGAGCGCATCAGCGCCGAGACTTCATTGCCTTCGGCAACGGCCTCCTCGACGGTCGCGACGGTCGCGGTCAGATAGGTGTCGGTCGCCGACAAGGTGTCGAGCGACGCGCGGACCTTGCCCTCCACCAGCACGCGCACGGTGCCGTCCGGGAGCTTCAGCAGCTGGAGCACGGTGGCGGTGACGCCGATGTCGTAGAGGTCCTCGCGCTCTGGATCGTCCTCGGCGGGGTCGAGCTGGGCGACGAGGAAGATTTCCTTGTCGGCGGCCATCGCCGCTTCAAGGGCCGCGACCGACTTGTCGCGGCCAACGAACAACGGCACGATCATGTGCGGGAAGACGACGATATCGCGAAGCGGCAGGACTGGGTAGGATTGGGTCATGGATACTCCGGCAGCGCCTGAACGAGGCGCCAGTTCTCCCTTATATGGTGCTGTTGACCAATCCATCAATCGCCGAACGTTTTTAGCGGCCATATCGACTGTGCTTACCGAATGCTGAGGTACGAAATTCCCATGCTCCTGAAACCTGCCCTGGCGCTCGCCGCGCTGTCGCTCACCGCCGCGACCGCCCTCCCGAAAAAAGGCGAGCCGCCGATCACCGAGCAGACTCAACGATCGGGCGGTGTCATCGACCCCGACCAGGCCAGGCTGAAGTTCGACCATGCCGACCTGAAGTTCGAGGTGCTGCCGGCGACGCAGGAACTGCATGGACTCGCCACATTGACCTTCACCGCCAAGGCACCGCTGACGCGGCTGCTGATCGACCTCGACAGGAATATCGCGCCCAGCGCCGTCGCGATCGACGGTACGCCGCTCCCCAAGAGCGATTTCTCCGATACAGACGGCCGGCTGACGATCACGCTGCCGAGAACCGTCGCCGCCGGCGAGCAGGTCGTCGCGACGATCACCTATGGCGGTACGCCGCATGTCGCGGTGAACGCGCCCTGGGACGACGGCATGGTCTGGGCGAAGACGCCGGACGGACGGCCCTGGTTCGCGACCACCGCGGAGGGTTATGGCTGCGACCTGTTCTGGCCCTGTCTCGACTTCCCCACCGGCGAGCCCGAGAACGTCACCTTGCACATCACCGTGCCCAAGGGACTGAAGGCGCCGTCCAACGGCAAGCTGATCGGGGTCGATACGCTGCCGGACGGGCGCACCACCTGGAACTGGAGCGTGCGCCAGCCCAACACCTATGGCATCGCGCTGAACGTCGGACCGTATGAGGAGATCTCGGGCATCTACAAGAGCCGCTACGGCAACGAAATCCCGATGTTCTATTGGTATCTGCCGGGCGAGGAAGCGAAGGCGAAGGGCTTGTTCGCCGAATTCGCCCCCACGCTCGACTTCTTCGAGAGCGAGATTGGCCCCTACCCGTTCGGCGACGAGAAGCTCGGCGTGGTCGAGACGCCGCACAAGGGCATGGAGCACCAGACGATCAATGCCTATGGCAATGAATATGCCAAGGCGCCGGAAGGTTTCGACTGGCTGTTCCACCATGAATTCGCCCATGAATATTTCGGCAACCAGCTGACGGCGGCGAACTGGGACGATTACTGGCTGCACGAGGGCTATGGCTCGTACATGCAGCCCTATTACGGGCTGTGGCGCGAGGGCAGCGCGCGCTATGCGACGATGCTCGACGATCAACGCAACAAGATCGCCAACCTCCAGCCGCTCATCTCCGGCAAAGTCCGCACCGAGGAGGAGGTCTATGAGACCGCCAAGGGTGGTCCGGCCCAGGACATTTATTACAAGGGATCGTGGATGCTCCACACCCTGCGCAACCTGATCGGCGATGCGGCATTTCGCGACGTGACCCGGCTCGCCGTCTATGGCCGGATCGACCCGAAGCCGGGCAATTTCTCGCCGCGCTTCGGATCGTCGCTGGAATATGAAGGCTTCGTCAAGCAGGTGACCGGCGAGGACTATGGCTGGTTCTTCGATGTCTATCTGCGCAAGGCCGCGCTCCCCGAGCTGGTCGAGACCCGCGACGGCGGCATGCTGAACTTGAGCTGGAAGGCGCCCGACGGCCTCCCCTTCCCCATGCCGGTCGAGGTGCAGATCGATGACGAGGTCGAGCGGCTGGCGATGACCGGGGGCAAGGACAGTATCGCGGTCGCGCCCGGCGCGCATGTCGTGATCGACCCGGCTGCCCGAATCCTCAAACGCTCCAGGGCGCTGGAGGAATACAAGGCGTGGAAGGCAGCGCCGGGGAAAGCTAAATATTAGGAGGAGTGCGATGACCCTGTTCCCCATCGATCCGGTCGGACTACCCGGCCTCGCGGCGCTGGCCCTTGGCTTCCTTGCCTTCTTCACGGCGCTGATGGCTGCGCGGTACCGGGCGACCAGGGTGCCCAAGGTGGCCGATGCGAGCAGCAACCGGGCGTCCTGGATCTGGATCGCCGTGCAGGGCCTGGGCATCGCCATCGCCGGTTATGGCCGGATCGACGTATCGCTCGACCCGATGTCGGCCAGGACGATCATCGAGGGGGTCGCGGTATTCGTGCTGATGCTCGGCGCGGTCGGCCTGTTCCACGCCTCGTCGCGGACGATGGGCAAGAACTGGAGCCTGGTCGCGCGCACCCGCGAGGATCATCAGCTGGTGCAGACCGGCCCCTTCGCGGTGGTGCGCCACCCCATCTATGTCGCGCTGTTCCTGTTCATGATCGCGATGGCCGTCGCTTATGGCCACACCCGCAACCTGATGATCGCGGTGCCGGTCTATGCCATCGCAACCTGGCTGCGCGTGCGGCATGAGGAACGGCTGCTGCGCGGCCAGTTCGGCGCGGACTACGACGCCTATGCGGCGCGGGTGAAGCGATTCGTGCCGGGGGTTTTCTGACGGAGAAGCTGACCTTCGCGAGGGACGGTGCCGAGCGCTTCCCCTCCGCGGCGGCCCCATCGTTGCCGGAGATCGAGGCGATCGTCACGACTCTCGATCCCGACCGCGCCGGCATCCGGCTGCACGGTATCGAGGGGTTACGCGGCGTCCTCGATCCCGCCGGCCCGATCGCCAGGATCGCCGCCGATGCGATTGGCGCCGGCGCGCGCCCGGTTCGCGCGATCCTGTTCGACAAGACCGCCGCCACCAACTGGGCGCTGGGCTGGCATCAGGACCGGACGATCGTCGTAGCCGAGCGGCGCGACGTCGCCGGTTTCGGGCCGTGGACGGTCAAGGCCGGGCTGCTTCATGTCGCGCCACCGTTCGAGCTGCTGGCGGGCATGGTGACGTTGCGGGTTCATCTCGACCCCGTCGGTCCGGATAATGCGCCACTGCTCGTCGCGCCGGGATCGCATCGCTTTGGGCGGGTGGCGGAAGACGACATCGATGCCGTAGTGGCCGAGTGCGGGATTGCCGAATGCCTCGCGGACGATGGCGATGTCTGGCTGTATGCCACGCCAATCCTTCATGCGTCCGATGCGGCCGTTCACCCCCGGCGACGGCGGGTTCTGCAGGTGGACTATGCCCCGGAGACGCTGCCGGGGGGACTTGCATGGCTGGGCATTTAACCCCGCCCAGCATGGCGGTTTACGCAAGGTAGCTAGAGCCCTGCCCAATCCATTTCAGGTCCAAAGTCAGTGCAAATCGATGGCTTCACGACGGCCGTCCCATTTTTAGTGAAACGTTTCACTAAATAGTCACATCACCATGCGAGAGGCGCCCCATCAGACCTTCAGGGGGAACGCCGACCATGCCCGATCTATTCCTTTCCGCTCCGCTCTCGCCCCGCCGCCTGTTGCTTGGCGTGACGCTGGCCGCGCTCGCCGCCGGGCAGGCGCAGGCGCAGGCGCAGGACGCGACGTCTCCGCCCGTGCCGGCCGCCAGGGAACAGGACGACATCGTCGTGACCGCGGCGCGTGTGGGCGCCGGCGAAAGTCGCGCCGTGCTGGTGCTCGGGCGCGACGATATCGACGGCCGTCCGTTCGGCGCCGACATCACCCAGAGCCTCAACAAGATCCCCGGCGTCCAGGCGACGACCGGCGATGCGCGCGGCGGCAGCTTCTCGTTCGAATTCGCCATGCGCGGGCTTAACAAGGAACAGGTCGGCTTCACCCTCGACGGCATTCCCACGGGCGACGCGCGTTTCAACGGTGGCTCGCCGCCCCAGCGCTTCATCGAAACGAGCAATATCCGCCGCATCACCGTATCGCAGAGCGCCGGCGATCTCGGCGCGCCCTCGCGCTTCGCGCTGGGCGGCTTTGTCGACTTCACCACCGACGATCCGTCGCTGCGCCCAAGCGCCGCGTTCGAGGCGGGCTATGGGTCCTATGATTTCTGGCGCAGCTATTTCCGCGTCGATACCGGCGAGATCGCGCCCGGCCTGTCCGCCTATGCCAGCTATTCCAATCAGGCGAACGATGTCTGGACCGGCCCGGCCAACCGCCATTCGCACCGCGAGCATGCCGAATTCAAGGCCGTGAAGACCTTCGAGGGCGGATCCTTCATCAAGGCGCGCGTGAGCTGGAACGACCAGCAGGATAATGATTTCAACATCATCTCGCTCGCCGAATTCCGTGCCGCTCCACGCTCGGACCAGGCCACCGACAGGCTGAGCGGCATTCCGGCGATCGACGTCAACTATGGCGGCGCACTTGGCGGCACGCGCCAGGATCTGCTCGCTTATGCCAATATGGGGCTTCAGGTCAGCGACAAGGTGCTGCTGACGGTCAATCCCTATTACCAGACATTGCGCGGTGAATCCTTCCGCTATCAGGATCGTGCCCGCGCCCTTGCCAGCGGCGATCCCTATGCGGTGACCGGCTATAATGCGAGCGGCGGCGCGATCCGCCCGGCGCTCACGACCCTGCGCAACAGCAACGTCGTGGGCGGGCCCGCCGACATGCGGGTCACGCCGCGTGATCGCGACCGCTATGGCGCCACTGCCGAACTCCGCCTCGACGATCTGATCGCCGGCAACCGCGTCCGCGTTGGCGGCTGGTGGGAAGGCGGCGAGTCGAGCGAGGAGCGGCGATTTTATCGCCTGATCGATCCCGCTTCGGGCATCACCTATGACCGCAGCGCGCTCAACTATGTCGAATATCGGCGCTGGACGAGCATCGAGACGACGATGCTCTACGCCCAGGATTCGGTTGCGCTGGTGCCGTGCCTGCTGCGCGTCGAACTGGGCGCCAACTGGATCAACGTGAAATACAAGGCGCGCTCGCCGCTCGAATACAAGGCCGAGCTCGACTTTTCGCAGCATTCGGACATCAACCCGAAGGTTGGCTTCACCCTGACCCCGATACGCGGAATCGAGGTCTATGGCGGTTATGCCCGGAACTTCGCCGGCATTCCCGAGGATGCGTTCCTCGGTTCCACCGCCGTGATCAGTCCAGGCGCGCTCGACCCGATCCAGTCGGAGAATATCGATCTCGGGGTGCGCTACACGACGGATCGCCTCGCGCTCTCGCTTCAGGCCTATTCCGTCGATCTCGCCAACAATATCGGCATCGTCCCCAACGATCCCGGCGCGACTGAGCCGGACGAGATCATCCGCGGGAATGTCGCGACTCGCGCCGCCAACATCGCCGGGCAGCGCACGCGCGGCATCGAAGCGACCGCGCTGGGCAATTTCGGCCCGGTCGATTTCTATACGAGCTATTCCTACCAGGACGCCAGGCACGACGATTTGCCGGTCGGTTCTCCCCAACGAGCGGCGCTTGCCGCAGTGGGCGTGATCGCGGGCGAGCGGGTGCGCAATATCCCGCGCCACAGTGCCTATGGCGAGATCGGCGTGACGCCGATCGAAGGCGCGCGCATCCAGGCCAATCTGCGATATGTCGGCGATCGCGTCGGCGGACACCTGGTGGCCGCGACGACCTTTCGCGAAGTCGGCGTGGAGACCATCCCGAGCTATGCCGTGGCAGGCGCCGGCGCGAGCTACACGCTGCGCGATACAGGGCCGTTCCGCGCGGTCACGCTGCAGTTCAACGTCGATAACCTGTTCGACAAGGCGTATATCGGATCGGTTTCCAGCTCCACCGCGACCCAGCCCGAATTCAGCCTGCCGGCGATCACGCTCGACCGCTATTTCCTCGGCGCGCCACGCACCTATACGCTGTCGTTCCGCGTCAAGTTCTGATGGGACGCCTCGCGTGCTGCGCCGCCTTGCCGGCAATGGCCCTGCTGGTCCTGGCCACGCAGGGAGGCGCGCAGGAGTGCCCGGCGGCGCTGGCGGCGGCCGCCGTCCGGCTGGTCGATACGATCGAGCTCGACCCGCATCGTTTCGACACGGGTTTCGGGGGTATCTCGGGGGTCGATTATGACGCCCGGCGGCGGCGCTGGCTGCTGCTGAGCGACGACCGTTCCGATCATGCGCCCGCTCGCTTCTACACGGCACGGCTCGCCCGCGCCGCGCATGGCCACTGGCGCGTGACCGATCGAGAGAGCGTGGCGCTGAGGGATGCACGGGGCGCGGTCTTTCCGTCGGCGGGGCAAGGGCGCGAAGCCGTCGATCCGGAGGCAGTCCGGGTCGCCCCCGATGGCCGCCGGCTGATCTGGTCGAGCGAAGGCGATATCAACCATGGTTATGGCCCCGTGATACGCTGGATGGACCGACAGGGGCGAACACAGGGCCAGGCGGCATTGCCGGCCAACCTCGCGCCCGACCCGACCGGGCGATCCGGGCCGCGCGACAATCGGACGATCGAGGGCCTGGACTTCACCCCGGACGGTGCCCTGTGGCTCGCCATGGAGGCACCGCTGATCGAGGATGGCCTGCCCGCCGGGGACGGTCGCAGCGCGCTGGTTCGCTTCATCAGGCTGGAGGCGGGCGCACCGAGGCGGCAATTCGCCTATCGCCTCGATGCGGTTCCGCCTCGCGCAACGGGCAAGGATGCGGACAATGGCATTTCCGAGATCCTCGCGCTCGACGATCGGCGCATGCTGGTGCTCGAACGCTCGGGCGCGCCCGTCGGCGGCGGGCGTTACCGTTTCCATTGCCGGCTCTATCTGGCGGACTTCACGGCCGCGACAGACGTCGCGGCGGTCGCGCGCCTCGAAGGGGCAGCCATCACGGTAGCGGCCAAGCGACTGCTGATCGACTTCGACGATCTTCCCGGCGATATGGGCAATCTGGAAGGCATGGCCTGGTGGCCTTCGCCGAGGCGCGACCGGATCGTGCTGGTCAACGACAACAATTTCGTCGGGGATGCGCCGACGCGGCTGGCAATTCTCGCGCTCAACCCCGCGCTGCCGGCACCGGCGCCCTGACCAGCGTGACGGTTGCTGGTGGCGGCATGCGACCCTATGCCGGTCGGCAGCTTCCCGAGTGCGCCCCATCCCATGCCTGACGTTCCTTCCAGCCGGCGACCGACGCTCAAGGACCTGGCCCGCGAAGCCGGCGTCTCGCTGGCAAGCGCTTCCTACGCCGTCAACGGCAACGGATCGGTCGGCGAGCAGACCCGCGCGCACATTCTCGCGGTGGCGCAGCGTATCGGCTATCGCCAGAACGTCGCCGCGCGGGCGATGAAGACGGGCCGATCGGGCACCCTGGCGCTGTTGCTGCCCGACCTGGCGAATCCGTTCTTCCCGGCACTGGCGCAAGCAATGTTCCGCGCGGCGCGGAGCCGCGGCCATGCGATGTTCCTGATCGATACCGAAGGCAATGAAGCGCTCGAACATGCTGCGCTCGCCAAGGCGACCGACCTGGGCGTTGACGGCCTGGTCTGGTTCCCGATCCGCGACAAGGATACGTCGCAAAGCGTGCTCGCGCATACCCCGACGGTCGTTCTCGATCGAACGCTGCCCGGCTATGCCACGGTCGGAGTCGACTATCTCGGTGCCGGCCGGATCGCCGCCCGGCATTTGCTCGACGCCGGGCATCGCCGGATCGGGATCATCTCGGGCCCGACCGACATCGCCAGCATGCGTGACCGCTGCGACGGCGCGGAGGCGCTGATCCGCGCCGAGGGCATGCTCGCCTTTCGGGTGCGCAATGCCTTTTCGGTCGACCTGGAGCCCGAGGCGCGCGCGGCGATCACGACGGGGGGCGCCACCGCCGTCTTCGCGGCCGCCGACGTCATCGCGATCGGCGCGCTGCGCCATGCGCAGGCAAGCGGCTTGCGTGTTCCGGAAGACCTTTCCGTCCTCGGCTTCGACGATATCCCGCTCGCGGAGCAGAGCCTGCCATCGCTTTCGACGATCGAGCTGCCGGTCGAGGAAATGGCGGAACGCGCGCTTTCCATGCTGACCGAACGGATCGCCGCGCCACGACCGCATGATGCGGAGATCTGCATGGTCGGCACCAGTCTCGTGCCTCGGGCGTCGGTCGCGTTCCTGACATAGGGCGGAATGCATTGCCGCCGGATCGGCGACTGAAATCCCGCCCCGCTCTTGCGTTCCGGGCGCTATAGGCAGACCGTCGCGACTCCCGACGACCGACCTTCGCTACGAAAGGCCGGCAGGACGAGGAGAGCGTGAGTGGACGAGATCCGCAGAGGCGCGAGAGCGATCGCGCTTGTTGGCCCCGCCGGCACGGGCAAGACCAGCCTTGGCGAAGCCCTGTTGTTCGCCGCCGGCGCCGTCCCGAGGCTTGGCGCGGTCGATGCCGGCAGCTGTGTCGGCGATGCCAGCCCCGAGGCGCGGGCAAGGGGCGGATCGACCGAACTCAACCTGCTGCGCTTCGACTGGATGGGCGACCGCTATCTGATCGCCGATGCGCCCGGCTCTCCCGCCTTCGCGACCGACATGGAGATGGCGCTGGCCGCCGCCGATCTGGCGCTGGTGGTGATCGATCCCGATCCGGCGCGGGCGCCGTTGATCGAGCCCACGCTGCGGCGGCTGGAAGCGATCGGCATCCCGCACGCGCTGTTCGTCAACAAGATCGACCAGGCGCGGGGCAGCATCGAGGATTTGCTGACCGCACTGCAGCCGATGAGCGCCGCCGCGCTGGTCGCGCGCCAGATCCCGATCCGCGCCGGCGAGCGCACCGCCGGGTTCGTCGATCTCGCGCTCGAACGCGCCTATCATTACCAACCGGGCAAACGCTCCGAGCAGGTCCCCCTCGCCGCGCATCTCAGGCAGGATGAGGCGGCGGCGCGTTTCCATATGCTCGAGCAGCTTGCCGATCATGACGATGTGCTGCTCGAACAGCTGCTATCGGACGAGGTGCCGAGCCTCGAGACGATCTTTGGCGACCTGGCGCGGGAGACCGCCGCGGGGCTGGTCGTGCCGGTGCTGTTCGGTTCGGCGCTCAACGGCTTCGGCATCCGCCGGTTGCTCAAGATGCTGCGCCACGACACGCCGACCGCCGCGCGGACCGCGGAGCGGATCGGCATCGCCGGTCCGGCGGTGCAGGTGCTCAAGATCTCGCACGGCAGCACGATCGGCCGACTGGCGATCGCGCGGGTGTTCGGCGGGCCGCTGAGCGAAGGCGCCGAACTGGTCGGGGGCGATGGCGAGGCGATGCGCGCGGGCGCGCTGTTCGCGCTTCAGGGTGGCGCGGCGACGCGGATCCAGCGCGCCGAGCCGGGCGAGATCGTCGGCATCGCCAAGGCCGATGCGGCGAGGGCCGGCGACCTGATCGGCATCGCCGCGCGACCCGAGGCGTTAGCCGCCGCCTCCCCGGTGCCGACCGCGAACCATGCGCTGGCCATCGCGGTCAAGGATCACAAGGACGAGGTCCGCCTGTCCACGTCGCTGAACAAGCTGGCCGAGGAAGATCCCGGGCTGCGCTGGGGCCAGGACGAGGGATCGCGCGAGACGCTGCTGCGAGGAATCAACGACGAGCATCTCGCGGTCGCGCTCGACCGGCTGAAGCGGCGCTACGGCGTGGCGATCTCGGCGCGGCCGCCCGCGGTTGCCTATCGCGAGACCATCAGGAAAGCCGCCAGCCAGCGCGGCCGGCACAAAAAACAGTCGGGCGGGCATGGCCAATATGGCGATGTGGTGATCGAGATCGCGCCGCTGGAGCGCGGACAGGGTTTCCGCTTCGACGACCGCATCACCGGCGGCGCGGTCCCGCGGCAATGGATCCCCGCCGTCGAGCAGGGCGTGCGCGACGCGATGGCGAAAGGACCGCTCGGCGTCGAGGTGGTGGATGTCGCGGTCGCGCTGGTCGACGGGTCGTTCCATGCGGTCGACAGCTCCGAACTGGCGTTCCGCACCGCGGGGCGGATCGCCATGGCGGAAGCGCTCGCCGCCGCGTCGCCCTATCTGCTCGAACCGATCGCGCAGGTGACGATTCACGCGCCGGGCAGCGCCAGCTCGCGCATCACCTCGGCGGTCGCCAGCCGGCGCGGACAGATGCTCGGCATGACGCCGCTGGCGGGCTGGTCGCGCTGGGACGTAATCGAGGTGCTGCTGCCCGATGCCGAGCTGCACGATCTCGATGCCGAACTCCGATCGCTGAGCCAGGGCATGGCGCGCTACACGGCGCATTTCGACCACCTGGCCCCGGTCGCGGGCAAGGTCGCCGAGGACATCGTGCAGCGGATCCAGCAACCGGCCTGATCCTTCCCGCTCTTGCGCCGCTGCGCGAATTGCGGCCAACTCCCCGACGGGGGAACGCACATGACCGATCACGCCACGGATTCGCTCTGGAACCGCGATCTCGCGCCGACGGACGCGACGCAGCGAACCTGGCGCTGGTATCATTTCGCGGCCCTTTGGATCGGCATGATCGTCGCGGTGCCCAGCTGGATGCTCGCCTCCGGCCTGATCGAGCAAGGCATGTCGGCGGGCCAGGCCGCGCTGACCGTACTGCTCGGCAATGTCGTGGTGCTCGTCCCCCTGCTGCTGATCGGCCATGCCGGCGCGCGTTACGGCATCCCCTATGCGGTGCTGGCGCGGGCGTCGTTTGGCACCAGGGGCGCCCGCCTGCCCGCGGTGGCGCGAGCGCTGGTCGCGTGCGGCTGGTTCGGCATCCAGACCTGGATCGGCGGCGAGGCGCTGCTGACCCTGCTCGGCGTGTTCGTCGGGCAGAGCCTGAAGGGGCCGGTCGTGCCCGTGCTCGACATCGGCGTCGGGCAGATGCTGTCCTTCGCGACCTTCTGGGCGCTGCAGCTGTTCTTCGTCAGCAAGGGGCTGACGACGATCCGGCGGCTCGAGACCTGGACCGCCCCGATCAAGATCCTGGTGTGCGTCGCGCTCGTCTGGTGGGCGGTGGACAAGGCCGGCGGACTCGGTCCGATCTTCGCCAGCCCCTCCGCCTTCGTGCCCGGCGGCGCGCGCGACGGGCAGTTCTGGCTGGTGTTCTGGCCATCGCTCACCGCGATGGTCGGCTTCTGGGGGACGCTCGCGCTCAACATCCCCGACTTCACCCGCTTCGCGAAGAGCCAGCGCGACCAGATGATCGGCCAGTCGATCGGCCTGCCGCCGGGCATGGGGCTGATCGCGCTGGCCAGCGTCATCACCACCTCGGCGACGGTGGTGATTTACGGCCATGCGATCTGGGACCCGGTCGCGCTGTCGGGCACGCTGGCCGGGCCGCTGGTGCTGCTCGGGCTGATCGTCATCGCGATCGACACCATCTCGTGCAACATCGCCGCGAACCTGGTGTGCGCCGCCTATGATTTCTCGTCGCTCGCGCCTGGGAAGATCTCCTATCGCACGGGAGGTCTCATTACCGCAGTGATTGGCGTGCTGATCATGCCGTGGAAGCTGCTCGCGACGACCGGCGGCTACATCTTCGTCTGGCTGACCGGGTACAGCGCGCTGCTCGGCCCGATCGCCGGCATCCTGATCGCCGATTACTGGCTGATCCGGCGGACCCGGCTCGATATCGACGACCTGTACCGCGAGGGCGGACGCTATGCCTATGCCGGCGGGTGGAACGGCCGCGCCCTCATCGCCTTCGCGGCAGGCGTGCTGCCCAATCTGCCGGGTTTCCTCGCGACCGTGGCGCCGGGAACGTTCGGCTGGCTCGGCGGCTTCTGGACCGGGCTTTATGCATATGCCTGGTTCACCGGGCTGTTCCTGGCGCTCGGGACCTATGCAGTGCTGATGCGCCATGCACGAACCAATAGTGAAGTGATGACTTGACTGTTACGCGAGCTTCGCCATAGTGAAGCCATCACTTCACTATGGAGTCGTGACATCATGGACACATTGCCCGTCCTTCCCAGCACCTTCGTGATCGAGCGCAGCTATCCTGTTCCAAGGGAGCGCGTGTTCGCCGCGCTCAGCCAGGAAGATCGGAAGCGCCGCTGGTACGCCGATCGCGAAGGCGCCATATTCGAGATGGACTTCCGCGTTGGCGGCCGCTCCGTCTCCCGATCGCGCATGGGCCCCGATACGCCGTTCGAGGGCGTGGAACTCGCCAACGAGGAATATTTCCACAACATCGTCCCCGACCAGCGCATCGTCAGCGCCGCCACCATGACGATCGGCGGCAAGCCCATCTCGGTCGCGCTGCTGACCATCGAACTCGTCGCGACCGACAGCGGCACCGACCTGATCTGCACGCATCAGGCCGTGTTCCTCGAAGGCGCGGACGGCCCCGAGATGCGCGAGCATGGGTGGAACGCCTTGTTCGACCGGCTTGGGGCGATATTGCCGGAGGCGTGACGATTCCCGACACCAAGCCGGCGGCCAGGGTCGAGCGCGTGCTGCGCGCGCTTGCCGACCCGTCGCGACTGGCGATCGTCGAGCGGCTGACCGCAGGGCCCTTGTCCGTCTCCACCTTGGCTGCTCCGCTCGGCATCACCCTGACCGCGGTGGCTCAGCATCTGCAGGTGCTCGAGGAATGCGGGCTGGTCCGCACCGAGAAGGTCGGGCGCGTGCGGAGCTGCCAGCTGGTGCCCGGCGGCTTCTCGATCCTCGAACAATGGATCCGCGATCGACGTTCACCGGCGGAGCGGCGGCTGGACCGGCTCGGCGACTTCCTGGCGGAGTCCTGATTCGCTCCAACAATGCCCCTGTTCGGGCGATGTTTTTTTCTTCCGCTGTTATGTTGGAGTTTCGGCTCGATTTTCCGGAGCCGGATCAACTGCTTGCGCTGCGTTTTCCCTGTTACGCAGTAACAGCGGATAACAGACGACAAAACGCGCTGTTCTTTCCGCTCATCGGCGGCTGGAATCGTCCAACATTTCACCATGTGAAAGAGCGGGGCGGATGCTTGCAGCATTCTGCCCAGCTCGTTGCTGCAATGGTCGAGGGTAAAGTTGAATCGATCAATCCGAGCCGAACCGCGCCCATAGTTTCGGATAGCGCTTTTTGAGGGCTGCAGGGTCCTCGGTGAACCGTGTGCCCGACGGGTCCGAACTGTACGTCTGAGCCTTGCGCGGCATCGCCTCGGCGCTGCGGCCGGTCTTGTTCGCCCAGGCCTCGTCGGCGACATAGCGGAATTCCTCGAATTCGAATTCGCCGTCATGATCGTCCGGTATGATGTCGGCGAGGGAGTCCGGGTCCGCGCTGACCTTTTCGAACGCGGTCTTGCCTCGCGAAATCAGCCAGCGGCGGAAATATTCAAAGCCGTCATCGGACATGCCGCCTTCCACGACGAAGCCGGCGCCCCATAGGTCCCAGCGATAGGATCGGCGCATCAGTTCGTCGAAGATGTCGGCGAAGGCCTCGATCTCCTGCGGCGTCAGGCGGTCGAGCGCCGCGCGCAAAGCAGTCGCCTGGCTCTGCGGATCCGGCTCATTGCGCGCCGATTCGCTGACGATCTGCCAGAATCGTGCTTCGTTCATCTCGCTGGGCCTTCTTTCCTGCTGGGCATTGGCCGGCGGTGCGGAGAGCATGGCAGTAACCGACGAGAGAGCGAGGGCAAGGATGGCGAGTGCTCGCATGGATCAATCCGCCGGCCGCATCATCGACCAGAAGCGCGGGCCGCCTTTGGGCACGGCCCATTCGCCGATCACGTCAAAGCCGAGTCCGCGATAGAAGCCGATATATTTCTCACTCGGTGTCTCGAGATAGGCCGGCAATCCGCTGTCCGCGACACGTTCCAATCCCGATCGGATCGTGGCGCCGCCAAGGCCCTTGCCTTGCGATGCGGGATCGCAACCGGCGATGTGGAGATACCAATAGTCACCGGCGGGAAAATGCGCGTCGATCGCGTTGGACACCGCCAGCGCCCGGCCGAGTGCGGTGCCGAACAGGCTCACCAGCGGCAGCGCGTGGAGCAGCAGATCGAGCAGGGTCGTTCGATTGTGGCCGGGGGCCCGCCATAAGGTGGCCGCCTCGCCACCCGTAGTGACGAGGCGCATGCCGTGCGCGTCCTCGTCGAACAACAGGGCAAACATTCGGGGCAGGCGTTTGGCGCGCTCTGCGGGGTCGGGGAAGATGTAGCTGGTCGCAGGGTCGTCGACGAAGGCGCGGGCGAGCATGGCCGCGATGGCGGTGCGGTCGCTGGTGGCGGCGACTCGGATAGTTGGGTTGGCGTGTTCAGGCATGCCGTTATGAGGCGCCTATACCCTTCTCCCCTTGTGGGAGAAGGTGGCGCGAAGCGCCGGATGAGGGGGAGTGAGGTTCAAAACCGCAACTACGCGTGTCCCCCTCACCCTTCCCATCGCAAGAGCGATGGGCCCCTTCCCTCTCCCACAAGGGGAGAGGGAGAAGAAGACACGCATCGCGATTTGAGATGCCTGCCTCGTTATCAAGCGGCGCCGGCGCCCGCCTTGTCCTTCTTGGCATAGACGCGGATCGGTTCCTTGCGGCCTTCGATCACGTCCTTGTCGATCATCACCTCATCGACCCCGTCCATTCCCGGCAGGTCGAACATGGTGTCGAGCAGGATGCCCTCGAGGATCGAACGCAGCCCCCGCGCACCGGTCTTGCGGTCGATCGCCTTTCTGGCGACCTGGACCAGCGCGTCGTCGGTGAAGCCGAGCTTCACTTCCTCCATGTCGAACAGCTTCTGATACTGTTTGACCAGGGCGTTCTTCGGCTCGGTAAGGATCGTCACCAGCGCCGGCACGTCGAGATCCTCGAGCGTGGCGATCACCGGCAGACGGCCGACGAATTCGGGGATCAGGCCGAACTTCAGCAAATCCTCGGGCTCGACCGACTTGAGCGTCTCGCCGGTGCGGCGTTCCTCAGGCGAAGCGACATAGGCGCCGAACCCGATCGACTTGCCCTGGAGGCGATCGCCGATGATCTTTTCGAGACCCGAGAACGCGCCGCCGCAGATGAACAGGATGTTCGTCGTGTCGACCTGCAGGAATTCCTGCTGCGGATGCTTGCGCCCGCCCTGCGGCGGGACGGAGGCCGTGGTGCCCTCCATCAGCTTGAGCAGCGCCTGCTGAACGCCCTCACCCGACACGTCGCGCGTGATCGACGGGTTCTCGGCCTTGCGGCTGATCTTGTCGATCTCGTCGATGTACACGATGCCGCGCTGCGCCCGCTCGACATTATAGTCGGAGGCCTGGAGCAGCTTCAGGATGATGTTCTCGACATCCTCGCCGACATAGCCCGCCTCGGTCAGCGTGGTGGCATCGGCCATGGTGAAAGGCACATCGAGGATTCGCGCGAGCGTCTGGGCGAGCAAGGTCTTGCCGCAGCCGGTCGGCCCGACGAGCAGGATGTTCGACTTGGCAAGCTCGACATCCGCGCCCTTCTGGCCGTGGTTGAGGCGCTTGTAGTGATTGTGCACGGCGACCGAGAGGACTCGCTTGGCGCGCTTCTGCCCGATGACATAGTCGTCGAGCACGTCGCAGATCTCCTGCGGCGTGGGCACGCCCCCGTCTTTCTTGGAGACGAGCGCGGACTTGGTTTCCTCGCGAATGATGTCGTTGCAGAGCTCGACACACTCATCGCAGATGAACACGGTAGGCCCGGCAATCAGCTTGCGTACCTCGTGCTGCGACTTGCCACAGAACGAGCAATACAGCGTGCTCTTCGAGTCGCCACCGCTGAGCTTCGTCATAAACCAGATACCTTCATTCGATTACGCAACCCGTCGCAGCCGCGAGGGCGTTCAAGCCGCTTTCACTATCGTCCGGCGAAACAGCCTAATGATAGTTCAGCGCCGACGATAGCCAATATGTTCATGCAGGAAACAGGAAACAACCCATTGCGATCAGCGCAGAGGCTTCTCGGACGCATCCGACGGCCACAGGTCCTTCGGCAAGGTCCGCGCCACGCGATCGAACGCGGCGTGCACGTCGGGGCGTGCACGCAGTGAATTCCAGTCGGCAGACCATATCGAGGGAGGCCCGAGCCGGAAGACGCCGTCCGGCTGAAGCCAGGCGATTGCATCGGGCTGCTGCTCCGGATCGGCGAGCATCGAGATGATCAGCGCCGCCGCCTTGTCCGGCTCGCCGATACAGAACAGGCCCTCGACGGTACTGATCGGGGCATCGCGCGCATGAGCCTCTAGCTGGGCGATGATGGCGGACTGGTCGATGCCCGGGCGTAGCGCCCGATCGGAACATATCTTCCCGCGCCGCAGAAACTGCCGCGCTGCCGGAGTGGCCGATGTTTCCGTCAATGGAATCACTTGGTCCAACAAGGGCGCAGCCGTCTCGAAGCGGCCCGTTCGAACGAGCATGTCCACCCGCGTGATCATCGCGTTGATGATCCAGAAATTGCGCGCGATATCCCGGTTAGTGACCGAAGCGAACCGCGCATCCGATTCGGCCTGGCGATTGCGGATATACAATGAATAGGCGTGATCGACGACGACCCAGCTATCGGCCTCGTTCAACGACTGCAGCGCTTCCGGCGTGGCGCCGAAACTGGCGCCGATCGCATCGGCATTGTCGAATTGGCCCGCGGAGAAATAGGCGTCGAGCAAGCTCCGTTTGGCTTCCGGATCGTCGGGCGACTGCGCCAGCACAGCCTTGGTCTCCGCGATGTTCGCGGCTTCGGCCGCGCGCATATGCGGCCCGACACGCGTCGAGAGTGCCGGCCACAACGGTGCAAACCGGCGATCGGTCAGGAGAAAGGTGAGCGCATCCCGATCATGCACATCGGCGACCAGTGCGATCGCACGATCGACCTGCCCCCTGGCGATGGCGACACCCGCCGCCGTCCGCTGGAACGCGGTACGAATATCCATCGAGGTGGCGGAAAAGCCATGTTCCGCCAGGAACAGCGTTGCGTCGTCCGCCTCCCTGGCCAGCCCGCCACGGCGGATACGCCCGACAAGCGTCGACGTATAGCCCGCGTCCAGCAGGCCGATCTTGTCGGGGAATTGCGCGATGAACCGGCTCAGGACTTCCGATCCGAGTTGCGGGCTGATCATATGCCCGAGCAGGCCAACTGCGAACGCCGCTTGCTCCGGATCATCGGGCGCCGCCGTTTCCAGGCGCGCAAGCGAATCGCGCAAGCCTGTGGTATCGTTCCCCCAGGAAAACGTGATCGCCCTCAGTCTCAGCAGGCCGATCACGGCGTCGCGATCGAGCGATGGTGTGCCTAGCGCCCTGGCGATTCTGTCGCGCGCCAGGTTCGCATCCTTGTGCGCTATAGCGTCGTCGATGGCATCGAGTGTCGCCTGATCGGGCGTCTTGCCGAGCGCCCGGTCGTCAGTCTGCTCGACTACCCGCTCGTCCCTCTGCGCGCCGCCCGAATGAAGCGCCATCGCCCCGGCAGCCGACGAACCCGTCGCCAGCGCCAGGGCGAACATCGCCATGACGCCGGCGACATGGCCGGTCCGCATCAGGATGCGGGCAGAATCGGGGTAGCGCTATCGTCCGCAATCGCCGGACGCTTGTCGAACACCTCGTCGATCAGGCCGAATTCCTTGGCCTCATCCGCCGACAGGAATTTGTCGCGATCCATCGCGCGCTCGATCTCGCCGATCGGCTTGCCGGTGTAATGCGCATAGAGCTCATTCATCCGGTGCCGGATACGCAGGATCTCGCGTGCCTGGATCTCGATGTCGCTGGCCATGCCCTGCGCACCGCCCGAAGGCTGATGGATCATGATGCGCGCGTTGGTGAGCGCGACACGCATGCCTGGCTCGCCGGCGGCCAGAAGGAAGCTGCCCATCGAGGCGGCCTGGCCCATGCAGACCGTGCCGACGCGCGGCCGGATATACTGCATGGTATCATGGATCGCCATGCCCGCCGTGACGACGCCACCCGGCGAGTTGATGTACATGAAGATATCCTTCTTGGGGTTCTCCGACTCCAGGAAGAGCAGCTGGGCGCTGATCACCGAGGCCATATGGTCCTCGACGCCGCCGGTCACGAAGATGATCCGCTCCCGCAACAGGCGCGAATAGATGTCGAAGCTGCGCTCGCCGCGATTCGACTGTTCGATCACGATCGGAACCAGGCCCGCCTGCGGCGCCTGGGTGGTGAAACCATTGGAAGTGAGCGGGCGCATGAAGTCGCCGGTCTCGAACGGGTTATGCATAGTGTGCCTTTGAATCCTTATGCCCCAGTAGATGCCTTACATCGGCGCTGGCGGAAACGAGTTCAACCCCCGTACCCGCCGCTCCGCCGATCCTCACCGCCCGGCGCGCGGTGCCCCAGATAGGCGAGGCGCCGAACCTCGCGCCGGCCGCGCACCACCGTATCGAGGATCAGCCCCGTGAACAGGTTGAGCGAGGCGAGGATCACCAGCCCGGTCACGAGGATCGCGGTGGGGAAGCGCGGCACGAGATGCGTATGCATATAGGTGATGATCAGCGGAATCGCGAGGATTACCGCCAGCCCCGCCAGCAGCGCGCCGATGCTGCCGAAGAACAGCACCGGCCGCTCGATCCGGTAGAGCTGGACGATCGTGCGCAGGATGCGGAACCCGTCGCCATAGGTGCTGAGCTTCGATTCGGAGCCTTCGGGCCGCGCGAAATAGGGCGTCTCGATCTCGGCGACCGGCATTTTCAGTTCGAGCGCGTGCACGCTGATCTCGGTCTCGATCTCGAAGCCCGCCGACAGCACGGGGAAGCTCTTCACGAAGCGACGCGAAAAGGCGCGGTAGCCCGACAGGATATCGGTGAAGCTGCGCCCGAACAGCCGCGCGAGCATGCCGGTGAGCAGCGCATTGCCCATCTTGTGACCGCGCCGGTACGCCGCATCCGCCTGAGTGACGCGGGCGCCCACGACCATGTCGAGCTGTTCCTCGAGCACGCGGGCCACCAGTGCCGGCGCCGAGGCCGCATCATAGGTCGCGTCGCCGTCGGCCATTACATAGATGTCGGCATCCACGTCAGCGAACATCCGCCTGACGACATTGCCCTTGCCCTGGATGCGTTCGGTGCGGACGATCGCCCCCGCGGCGCGCGCCACCTCGACCGTGCGATCCCGGCTGTTATTGTCATAGACGTAGATGGTCGCGTCGGGCAGCGCGGCGCGGAAACCGGCCACCGTCTGCGCGATGGCGGCTTCCTCATTGTAGCAGGGCAGCAGGACAGCAATGCGGGACGTCATGCCGCAGCCATAGGGACGAATTCGTCCGGGTTCGACCATTTTGTCGTTTGACGATCTCCCCCGGGCACCGGATGATCGCCACCGGGAGCATCGGGGGGAATATCAATGGAAATTCGGGACCTGCGGCCGCTGACGGCGGTCGTTGCGGCCATGGTGGTGATCGACGCCCTGTGGACTCCGGTCGTGTTGCTCTGGGCGTATCTGCTGCCGGGAAGTTTCCAGGCGCTGATCATGCCGATCGCCACGGAAGTCGATATGTCCGCGCTCGTCTTCAAGATCGTCACGATGATCGTGTTCGCTTTCTGGATCTATCGGGCAGGACGCAACCTGATCGCAGCGAATATCGACGATCTCGAGTTCACGCCGGCCTCGCGGATCTGGTGGTTCGCCGTGCCGATCGCCAGCCTGTTCAAGCCGTTCCAGGGCATGCGCGAATTGTGGAACGCCAGTCGCGGTGTGGTGCCGTACGATACCAATGACAGCCTCGTCGCCGGCTGGTGGGCGGCGTGGCTGGTGACCAACCTCTCGGGGTGGTTTCTCGCCGCCTCTACTCGGGAAGGGGGCGACAACACCATCATTCTTGGCGTGAGCAGCGTGATCGATATCGCCCTGGCCGTCCCCGCGATCCTGTTGATTCGCGGCATCACGCAGGGTCAGCGCGGGCTCGACGGATCCAATCTGGAAGAAGTCTTCGCCTGAGAGGTCTTAAAGGTTGCGGGACGTCGCCGCATCTCGCGGCGACGCCCCACAGATAGATCAGGCCTTCTTGGCGGGCGCCTTCTTGGCCGCCGGCTTCTTGGCCGGTGCGGCGTCCTCGGCCGGGGCCTCTTCCGCCGCCGGCTTGGCCGCCTTCTTGGCAGCCGGCTTCTTCACCGGCTCTTCGGCCGCTTCGGGAGCAGGCTCGGCCTTTTTGGCGGCAGCCTTCTTCGCGGGCTTGGCTTCCTCGGCGGGGGCCTCGTCTGCTGCCTCGTCGGGAGCGGCCTTCTTCGCGGCAGCCTTCTTCTTCGGCTTGTGATCATGATCATGGTCGTGGTCATGATCGTGATGATGCGTGCCGCTGGCGAAGCCGTCCTCGGACTCGATCGCCTCTTCCAGCTCTTCGCGCGTCACTTCGCGGTCGCTGATGTCGGCCTTTTCGAACAGCCAGTCGACGACCTTGTCCTCATAGAGCGGGGCGCGCAGCTGAGCGGCGGCCATCGGCTCCGAGCGGACATATTCGATGAAGCGGGTGCGGTCCTCGGGGCCATATTGCGACGCGGCCTGCGCGATCAGGCGGTTCATTTCCTGCTGGCTGACCTCGACGCCGTTCGCCTGGCCGATCTCCGACAGGAGCAGACCGAGGCGCACCCGGCGCTCGGCGATGGCGCGATAATCGTCGCGCTCGGATTCCATCTCGGCGATCGCGGCTTCCGGATCGGCCTCGTGCGTGGCCTCATGCTCGAGCTGCTGCCAGATCTGGGCGAACTCGGCCTCGACCATCGACGGCGGAACCGGGAAATCATGGCCCTCGGCGAGCTGATCGAGCAGCTTGCGCTTCATGTGCGTGCGGGTGAGCTGATTCAGCTCCTGCTCGATCTGGCCCTTGAGCAGCTCCTTGAGCTGATCCAGGTCCTTCAGGCCGAGCGAGACGGCGAGCTCGTCATCGATCTTGGTCTCGCCGGCGGTCTTCACCGCAGTGATCTTGAGGTCGAAGGTCGCTGCCTTGTCGGCCAGGTCCTTCGCCTGATAGTCGACCGGGAAGGTCACGTTGATCTGGCGCTCGTCGCCGGTCTTCACGCCGACGACCTGATCCTCGAAGCCCGGGATCAGACGGCCCGAGCCAAGCTCGACCGACATGTCGGTGCCGGTGCCGCCGTCGAAGGCGACGCCGTCGACCTTGCCGACGAAGTCCATGACGACCAGGTCGCCCTCTTTCGCCTTGTAGGTCGGCTTGGCATCGTCCCAGCGCTTCTGCTGGTCAGCGAACTTCTGGAGCTGCGCCTGGAGCGCCGCATCGTCGGCGGGTACGGTCAGCCGCTCGAGCTTCAGATGGTCGATCGACGGGGTCGGGACGTCCGGGAGCACTTCGAGCTCGACCTTGACCTCGGCGTCCTGGCCGAGCTCATAGCCTTCATCGAGGCTGACCGCAGGCTGAGTCGCGGGGCGCAGCTTCTGCTCGGTGAGGAGGGTCTGGACGCCTTCCTGGATCGAGGTGTTGAGCGCGTCCTGCAGCAGCGCGGGGCCGTGCATCTTGCGGACCAGATTGGCGGGCACCTTGCCGGGGCGGAAGCCGGGCATGCGCACCTGGGGCGCGACACGCTTCAGTTCGGCATCGACCTTCGAATCGATGTCCTTTGCCGTGATCTTCAGCGTGTAGGCGCGCTTCAGGCCCTCGTTCAACGTCTCGACAGTCTGCATTTCAACACTTGCCTTTTTTAGCTCTGGGCCTTTTCAGGGGATCTGGGTCGCGGCACCCCTCGCCCAGCGCGACGAGACTGGTGCGGGCGAAGGGACTCGAACCCCCACATCTTGCGATACCTGGACCTAAACCAGGCGCGTCTACCAGTTCCGCCACGCCCGCATGGGACACCGCCGGTCGGCGGCGTCTATAGCAACTCGCACGGGCGTAGCAACCCGGCGCGGTGCAAGCGCGTTATGTAGTCGAGGAGAATGCCAATGGCCACTACCCCGCCACAAGAATTGCCGCCCGAGCCGAGCCAGCCGGCGCAGCCCGAGGCACCGCCGCCCGAGGTTGGGCCCAATGCCCCCGACATCGACGTGCCCGCGCCCCAGCCGGACAGCGATCCGGGCTTCGCGCCCGGCCAGCCGGTCGGCGGCACCGATTTCCGTTGAGAGGACGACCCCATGACCGATCGAGACCCGCACCCCGACAGCCCGCCCGAGGCGGACAATGACAACCGCAGCGACATCGAGCAGATCGTCGATGCCCGCAAGGACGCGGTCGAACGCGGCGAAGGCGGACGCGAGCCCGACGCCTTCACCTCGTCCGGCATTCCGGATGGCATCGGCGGCACCGGCGGCGTGACGAAGAACCAGGACGACACGCAGTAGAGCGCCGAATCGGGCGGTAGAGATCCGTCGGTAGAGTCTGCCATGTTTAGTGGTGGTTAGGTGCCACTAAACTATCGGACCTGCCTCAAACGATTGCAGTGTCCCTTCTGCATCGCCTTGTTGCGTTTACTGCCGGTTCTTTTGCGTGCCGATGGCGCATTGATGTACCCCATCTGCCTATTCGATACGGGAATCATATTGAGCAAATGTGGTGGGTCGGTTACTGCCGACCATCGGTGGTCCCGGGGGGGGGGGTATATCTCATGAAGTTCATTTCCAGCTCTATTCTTGCTATCGTACTTTTTTCCATTAGCGCAGAGGCGCAGACAAATGATAATGGCACCATCGTAGCATTGACAAAAGCTGGGCTCGGGGAAATTGTGATTATTGACAAGATTAATAGCACGCCCTGTAATTATGATGTATCAACCGATCAACTTATCGTGTTGAAACAAACGGGCCTTGCTGACAATGTCATTTCAGCAATGGTGCGGCGGTGCGCTACCTTGGATCAGCAGCGCGGAGTTGCCGGAAACGACATTTCACCCGACCCGCGCGTAAAGCATTCCCCAGGTATTTATTTGCTCCAGAATTGGAGTGGCCCCGCCAAACTTCAGATTTTGCGCCCTTCAAAATCGAGCGGCATGCAGACTTCAGGGAACGGCAGTATCGTTTTCCCCTTGGTGGCCAAAATGGTCGTACCGGGAGTTGGAGGGCAATTAAAAATTCCGACAACTGCTCCCGTCTTTTACTTTTATTTTGACACGTCTAACCCAAACGTGTCAGATTTTGGGACAGAAAATTCAATTGCCGCACAATCTCCGGAAGAATTCAGTTTGATAAAATTCCGCGAGAAGAGTGGAAGCCGCGAAATCTCTATTGGAAAGGCATCTTTCTATGGTGGATCACCCATTTTCATGCGAAAGGGAATCGATCCAAAGGTCACGATCCATTTTGATAGTGAAGAAAAGGAAAAAGGAATTTACGAAGTTTCATTTGGAGCTGGCTTAGCAACCGGAGAGTATGCCTTCGTCTTCACCGGAGCCAATGGCACTTCTAGGATCTACGATTTCTCCGTCGCTGCGCCTGCAATTAATAGCGTACCGGCAAGCCCAATGAAATGATCTGAAATTACCCCTAGAAATAGGCAATTTATATTTGCGCGCTCCTAACCGGAAAGCGCTTTCTTCAGCAGATCATTGACCACGCCGGGATTGGCCTTGCCGCCCATCGCCTTCATCGTCTGGCCGACGAAGAAGCCGAACAATTTATCCTTGCCCGAGCGATATTCGGCGACCTTGTCCTCGTTCGCGGCCATCACTTCGGCGATGACCTTCTCGATCGCGCCGGTGTCGCTGGTCTGTTTGAGGCCGCGTTCCTCGACGATCGCGCCGGCGCCCTGCCCCGTCTCCAGCATGATCTCGAACACCTGCTTGGCGAGCGTGCCCGACAGGGTGCCGTCAGCGACCAGGCCCAGCAGCTCGCCGGCCTGGGCCGGGCTGACCGGCGACTCCTCGATGTCTTTGCCGATGCGGTTGAGCGCGCCGAACAACTCCGACGTCACCCAGTTCGCCGCGGCGACCGGCTTCGCACCCGTCTCCAGCAAGGCGTCGAACCAGCGTGCCGCTTCGACCTCAGCCGTCAGCACGGCAGCGGCATAAGGCGTGATGCCCAGCGCTTCGTAGCGGCGGCGCTTGGCGTCGGGCAGCTCGGGTAGGCTCGCATGGCATTCCTCGAGGAACGCGTCGTCGAGTTCGAGCGGCAACAGGTCGGGATCGGGGAAGTAGCGGTAATCGTGCGCATCCTCCTTGGAGCGCATCGACCGGGTCACATTCTTGTCGGGGTCGTAAAGCCGCGTTTCCTGGACGATGCGTTCGCCAGCCTCCAGCGCGGTGACCTGGCGGAGCGCTTCCTGCTCGACCACGGCCATGACGAAGCGGACCGAGTTGACGTTCTTCGTCTCGGTGCGGGTGCCGAGCGGATCGCCGGGCTTGCGCACGCTGACGTTCACGTCGGCGCGCATCGAGCCTTCTTCCATATTGCCGTCGCACGAGCCGACATAACGCAGGATCGAGCGGAGCTTGCGCAGATAGGCCCCGGCCTCGGCCGGCGAGGTCATGTCCGGGCGGCTGACGATCTCCATCAGCGCCACGCCTGACCGGTTGAGGTCGACATAGCTCTGGGTCGGATGCTGATCGTGCATCAGCTTGCCGGCATCCTGCTCGACATGGATGCGCTCCACGCCGATGCGCTTGGTCGCGTCGTCCGGGTTCTTGTCGTCGAGGCTGATGTCGATCGCGCCCTCGCCCACCAGCGGATGGTAGAGCTGGCTGATCTGATAACCCTGCGGCAGATCGGCGTAGAAGTAGTTCTTGCGGTCGAAGCGCGACCATTTGTTGATCTGCGCGTCGATCGCCATGCCGGTGCGCACCGCCTGGCGAATGCATTCCCGGTTCGGCACGGGCAGCATGCCGGGCATCGCGGCATCGACCAGCGACACCTGGGTGTTGGGCTCGGCACCGAACGCCGTCGCCGCGCCCGAGAAGAGCTTGGCGTTGGAGGTCACCTGGGCATGGACTTCGAGGCCGACCACGACCTCCCAATCGCCGGTGGCGCCACGGATGCGGTATGCGGCTTCAGTCATTTCATTCGCTTTCGTCCTGGTCGGGCCATCGCCGCCGTCGCGGCTCGGGCTCCCGACAAAGAAACTTGATCAATCGCCAGCCAAAATGGAGCGCCGGTTCGAACAGTAATTCGACCAGCAGCCCCATCCTACCACCACGCCTCCGGCCGCGCGACGAAGCCGGCGCGTTCTTCCAGCGCCAGCCCTGCGTTCAGCACGCCCTGCTCGTCGAGCGGCTTGCCGATGATCTGCAGGCCGAGCGGCAATCCCGCCTTGTCGAGGCCGCCGGGCACCGACATCGCCGGCAGGCCGGCAAGCGAGCTGGGCACGGTGAACACGTCGTTCAAGTACATCGCGATCGGATCGGTCTTTTCGCCCAGCGCGAACGCCGCGGACGGCGCGGTCGGCGTGAGCAGCAGGTCGCAGCTTTCCCAGGCGCGCTCGAAATCGCGCGCGATGAGCGTGCGGACCTTCTGCGCCTGGGTGTAATAGGCGTCGTAGAAGCCGGCCGAGAGCACATAGGTGCCGATCATGATCCGGCGCTTCACCTCGTCGCCGAAACCGGCGGCGCGGGTTGCCGCATACATGTCCTGCAGGTTGGCGCCCTCGGGCAGGTCGCGCAGGCCATAGCGCACGCCGTCATAGCGGGCGAGGTTGGATGAGGCCTCCGCCGGCGCGATGATGTAATAGGCCGGGAGCGCATAAATCGTATGCGGCAGCGAAACCTCGACGATCTCCGCGCCGGCGTCCCGCGCCCAGTCGATACCCTGCTGCCACAGCGCCTCGATCTCGGCCGGCATGCTGTCGACGCGATATTCCTTGGGGATGCCGATGCGCTTGCCGACGAGGCTGGATGACAGGCCCGCCTCCCATTTCGGCACTTCCAGGTCGAGCGAGGTCGAATCCTTCGGATCGAACCCGGTCATCGCCTCCAGCATGATCGCGCAGTCGCGCACGTCGCGCGCCATCGGTCCGGCCTGGTCGAGCGACGAGGCGAACGCCACCACGCCCCAGCGCGAGCAGCGGCCATAGGTCGGCTTGATGCCGGAGATACCGGTGAAGGCGGCCGGCTGGCGGATCGAGCCGCCGGTGTCGGTGCCGGTCGCCGCCGGGCAGAGCCGCGCCGCGATCGCCGCCGAGCTGCCGCCGGAAGAACCGCCCGGCGCGAGCGCCGCGTTGCCGCCGTCCGCACGCCGCCAGGGCGAAATGACGTTGCCGAAATAGCTGGTCTCGTTGGACGAGCCCATGGCGAACTGGTCCATGTTGAGCTTGCCCAGCATGCCCGCGCCCGCATCCCACAGCTTGCCGGAGACGGTGGACTCGTAGGGCGGCGTGAAGCCCTCAAGGATATGGCTCGCCGCGGTGGAGGCCACGCCCTTGGTGCAGAACAGGTCCTTCATGCCGATCGGCACGCCGGCCAGCGGCTTGAGCGTCTCGCCCGCCGCGCGGGCCGCGTCGGCCGCCTCGGCGGCGGCGATGGCATGATCGGGCGTTTCAACCAGAAAAGCGTTGAGCGCCTTGGCCTGGCTCACCTTGGCGACGAACGCGTCGGCCACTTCGCGCGCCGAGAAGGTGCCCTCTCGCACGCCGTCGCGGATCGCGGCGACGCCCAGATCAGTCAGCTCGGTCATGCCTTTGACTCCTGGATCCCGGCCTGCGCCGGGATGATCGAATGCTGATCTGCGATCATCATTCGATCACCTTCGGCACGGCGAAGAAGCCATGCTCCGCCGCCGGGGCGTTGGAGAGCACTGCATCACGCACATTGCCGTCGGTGACGACATCGTCGCGCAGGCGCAGATGGTTGGGGATGACGGCGGTCATCGGCTCGACCGACGAGGTGTCGACCTCGCCGAGCTGCTCGATCCAGCCCATGATGTTGTCGAGCTCCGGCGCGATGCGCGCGGCCTCTTCCTCGGTGATCGCGATGCGGGCAAGGCTCGCGATCTTCTTCACGGTTGCGATATCTACGGACATGGCCGCGCGGCTAGCAGAGCGCGGCCAAGGCGCGCAACCAAAAGGCGCCGTACGCGATCAGGTTGTTCCGCCAGCCTCGCGCCGCCGAAGCCGATTGCAAGCGCCGCGATCCTGCGGCACGGGCCCTCCATGGCCCGCAAATTCCTCTATCTGATCGCCGTGCTGATCGTGCTCGCAATCGCCGGCCTGTTCGTCTTCCGGCTGTATGGCATCGAGATGACGCGGTGGACCTTCGTGCCGAAGGCCGTGTTCGAGGCCCAACCCGCGGTCGCGCCGAACGCCTATGCCGATGCGAAGATGTGGTTCGCGCGGCCGGACAAGCGCGGCAATCCCGCGCTATGGACACCTGCTGGGTATCAGCCGGCCGCAGCGCCCGAGGCAGCGATATTCTTCATCCACCCGACCTCCTTCCTCAACGGCCAGCGCTGGAACGCGCCGCTCGACGATGTGGACGCCAATGCCCGGGCCGAGCTGTTCCTGCGCGCCCAGGCCACCGCCTTCAACGAGGCCGGCGCGATCTGGGCGCCGCGCTACCGCCAGGCGACCTTCGGCGCGTTCCTGACGACCAAGGCCGAGGCGCAAAAGGCGCTGGATCTCGCTTATGGCGATGTCGCCGCCGCCTTCGACCAGTTCCTGAAAGAGGCGGGCGACCGCCCGATCATCCTTGCCGGCCACAGCCAGGGCGCGCTCCATCTGACCCGGCTGCTGCATGAGCGGATCGCCGGCACGCCGCTCGCGAAGCGGATCGTCGCGGCTTATGTGGTTGGCTGGCCGGTCTCGAAGGCCGCCGACCTGGCGCGCATGGGCCTGCCGGAATGCGCCGCGGCCAACCAGGCCGGCTGCATCCTTTCCTGGCAGAGCTTCGCCGAGCCGGCCGATCCGGCGCTGATCCTCGACGCCTATGACGCGACCAGCGGCTTCACCGGCGCGCCGCGCCGGGGCACCGCGATGGTCTGCACCAACCCGATCACCGGCACGGCCAATGCAGCCGCGCCGGCGACGGCCAATCTCGGCACCCTGGTGCCCGACAAGGATCTGGGTGCCGCGACGATCCAGGCGGGCCAGGTCCCGGCGCAGTGCGAAGGACGCGGGCTGCTGATGATCGGCACGCCGCCCGACCTCGGCAGCTATGTGCTGCCGGGCAACAATTACCATGTGTACGATTACAGCCTGTTCTGGGCCAATGTCCGCGCCGATGCCGCGCGGCGGCTGGCGGCGTTCAAGGCGCGAAAATGACTGATATTCCTCCACTCGTCATGCTGAACTTGTTTCAGCATCCATACGCGTTCACTTGCCCCACCGGCGCCGCTCTTGAGGCAGCTGGCCGCGCACGGATCCTGAGACGAGTTCAGGGTGACAGTTTGGGGTATGCCCTTTCATGATCACCACCGACCGCGCCGTCTTCCGCGAGGCGCTGCCGACGGGCGGGCGCCTGATCGGGCTGGACGTCGGCACCAAGACGATCGGCACAGCGCTGTGCGATGCGGGGTGGAGCTTCGCCAGCCCGGCCTTGCTGATCCGCCGCACCAAGTTCCAGAAGGACAAGACGGCGCTCGCCGCGCTGATCGTCGAGCAGCAGGTCAAGGGCATCGTCATCGGCCTGCCGCTCAACCTGACCGACGGCAGCGAGAGCCCGCGCAGCCAGTCGAGCCGCGCCTTTGCCCGTAACATGGAGGATCTCGGCCTGCCGATCTTCCTCCAGGACGAACGCTGGTCGACTCAGGCGGTTACCCGCACCCTGATCGAGCAGGATGCCAGCCGTGCGAAACGGGCGAAACTGGTCGACAAGATGGCGGCGGCGTACATCCTGCAGGGCGCGATCGACGCGCTGGTGAGCGGCTAGAATCCGACCTACCCAACCGTCACCCCGGACTTGTTCCGGGGACCATCGCGCAACGAATACCTTCAGCGCGGGAGGGGAAATGGATGCCGGAACAAGTCCGGCATGACGGAGGTATTCAATGCACCTTTTCTCAATCGCTAGGGTTCATTCTCACCGTTCCGTTTCGACGGGTGAAGCCCCTGGACGGGCGCGCCGACCACGCGCAGTCGTTCCTCGATCGCGCGGCGCAACACCTCGCGCGGCGACTTGAAATAGGCCCGCGGGCTCGTGCCCATGAACGCCTTGAAATCGCGGTTGAAATGGGCCTGGTCGTAATAGGCGGGATCGATCAGCTCGGTCAGCGGCTGATCCAGCGCATTACGCACCGCGCCCAGGGTCCGCAGGAACCTCTGGCGGCGCAGCAGGCGCTTGGGGGTGAAGCCGAACACGCGCAGGCACAGCCGGCTGAGCTTGGCCGGCTGAACATCGAGCTGATCGGCGAATTCGGCGACATCGGCCGCCGAGCCGGAGACGAGCACGTCATGCGCCCTGAGCGCGAGCGGGTTCTGTTTGCCGCCATGCCGCGAGCGGCGAATGAGCGTGCGGTCGAGCAGCGCCACGCGACACGCATCGTCGGGACAGGCGCGAAGCGTGGCCGCCAGTTCCACACCATCGATGCCGAATCCGTCGCCGAGCGGCACCACCTTGTTCGCGACCGCGCCCGCATTACCGCCGATCAGCCTGACCCATCCCAATGGCGTCAGCCCGACGCCGAGCAGCCCGCCGGCGGGACTCGAAAACTGGCGGGTGCGATCAGTCGGGCCGAACAGCGCCGGCGCGAAGGCCGGAACCATCGCGCCGGTGGCGAGATCCTGAATCTCCCATTCGCCCCACAGCACGAACCGGACATTCGCCCATTCGGGATGAAGGAAATCGCAGAGCGGCAACGTCGATTCGACGATGACATAGGCAGTGATCAGATCACGAAGTTCAGGCGCCGGCAGATGGAACCGCACATCGGGCACAAGCCGGCCAAAAGCCGCCCCCGCATCGTCATTCGTCACTCGTTTCCCCACCGACCCGCGACCCGGATGTACCATGATCCTACACGGCAAGTGCCTGAGGTCGAGACACATTCAGCCGTGCGTTGGTGCATTACATGTTAACCAGCCAAGCGCGCGTCGAGTCCTCCGGATGACCTTGTGCGATGCGCCGTCGATACTCGACTGGACGCAAACAATCGGCTCGACGGATATTTACGCTGATCGGGTCTGCAATTTGCGCGATCCTCCCGCGCAGGTCATCAAACAACCTATAATGTCCGACAGGTAGGCGCTGAGCCCGGAGCAGGCATTTTCGGGCCCGTGTAAGATCGGAAATAGTGACGCACCACATCTCCGAGACTGCTCGATATTGTCGCGGCCCCACCGTCGACGACGGCGATTGTTCTGCCATCGGCCCCCGCCACCCCTGCTGAGTAAATCTGCTTTATCATCTGACCATCTTTCCAGATGATCACGCCGATGCGCAAATCTCCACCAGAGTTCCGACCAAACTCATAGCGGATCGATCGAGTCGATAATGCATGGGAGAAATCCGACATGGTGCGCGTCCCTCGGCTCAACTCGATATGACACGCATAGGATTTCAGCGTATTTTGGTTAATCCGAACCGGTGATTCCAGATCCGGCCTGATGACGAGGATTTCGATCCTGTCCGCCCGGCGCAACGCCTCCGAAATAGCGGCTGATGTGTCAGATACGGCCCACACCGTTCCCGGCAATATGACACAAGCCATTGATATTACTATGACAATTGCGGATTTGCCCATGGTCAGACTGCCTTGATGGTAATGCGGAGCGCGCCCCCTTGGATGGCAAACAATTACCGCCTTATGCGGCAAAGAGCGGCAGCTATCTCGTTCGCGAACCGATGGTTAGTTAAACGGCGGCGGAATTCTTGGTATCAATATCCTTCGGCGCAGCGAGCAGGCAAGCGCAGATCACCTAAACCGAGTGCTCGCGGGACGATCGATAGATCGCGTGGAATTCATGTCGTGCGTACCAAGCCGAACTGGATTCACCACCAAATGGATGGTTTCGCGGAGTGGGCCAGCCTCCAAGTGGAAACTCTCAATATTTCATTGCCTTGGGGCGTGATCGAATGACGATCCTGCCATAATATGCGGGTCTCTGGACGTTTCTTTCCAGGCCCCTGTCCGCGTGGCGCCATCTTGCGCCCTGCCCCACCCCTCGCTACCGAACCCCTTTAATGCCAGCATCAGATCACCGCCCCGCGACCCTCATCCAGGGCAGCGCCGTCTTTCCGCACCGGCACCTGACCGGGATCGACGGATTGCAGCCGCACGAGATCATGTTCCTGCTCGACGAATCGGAGCAGTGGGTCGAGGCGAACCGCAGCCGCGCCAAGAGCGACAAAAGGCTCGAAGGTCTCACCCAGATCAACGCTTTTTTCGAGAACAGCACGCGCACGCTGCTGTCGTTCGAGATCGCGGGCAAAAGGCTCGGCGCCGATGTGGTCAACATGCATGCCGCCCAGTCCTCGGTGAAGAAGGGCGAGACGCTGATCGACACGGCGATGACGCTCAACGCAATGCGCGCCGATGTGATCGTCATCCGCCATATGAGCTCGGGCGCGGTGCGGCTGATCGCCGACAAGGTCGATTGTCCGGTGCTCAATGCCGGCGACGGCAGCCATGAACATCCGACTCAGGCACTGCTCGACGCCTTGACGATCCGCCGCCGTCGCGGGTCTGTCGCGGGGCAGCGCGTGGTGATCTGCGGCGACGTGCTGCACAGCCGGGTCGCGCGCTCCAACATCCTTTCGCTGACCGCGCTCGCCGCCGAGGTGCGGGTCTGCGCGCCCTCGACCCTGATGCCCGCCGCGATCGAGCGGATGGGCGTGACGCCCTTCACCGATTTCGACGCGGCGCTCGACGGTGCCGATGTGGTGATGATGCTGCGCCTGCAGACCGAGCGCATGTCGGGCGGCTTCGTGCCGTCCACCCGCGAATATCATATGCGCTACGGCCTGACCCTGGAGCGGCTCGCGCGCGCCAGACCCGATGCGCTGGTGATGCACCCCGGCCCGATGAACCGCGGCGTCGAGATCGATTCGAACGTCGCCGACCATGTCGAGCGATCGGCGATCACCGAACAGGTCGAGATGGGCGTCGCGGTGCGCATGGCGTGCCTGGATGTGCTGACGAGGCGAGCGCGGAAAGTGGAGGGCTGGGCATGATCCGCGCCTTCTCCAACGCCGTGCTGGTGAGCGCACAGGCGGACGGCCCAACGACATTGGTGATCGACGCCGAGAAGATCGTCTCGATCGGCGGCCACGCGCCCGCGGGCGCCGACCTCACCGATTGCGCCACGCTTGGCCGCTCCGTGCTCGTCGCTCCTGCGATCATCGATCTCGGCGTCTTCGCGGTCGACAAGGCCGCCTGCCGCGCGGGCGGCATCGTGCGGGTCGGGCTGATGCCCGATCAGTCGCCGGTGCTCGACGACCCCGGCATCATCCAGCGCGCCGCCGACATGGGCAAGCCCGACATCTGGGTCCACCCGATCGCCGCCGCGACGCGCGGCCTGGCCGGCACCGACCTCGCCGAAATGGCGATCGCCCGCGATGCCGGCGCCCGCGCTGTCGCGACCGGACGGCGCTGGATCGCCGATTCGGGCGTGATGCGCCGCGTGCTTGCCTATGCGCACGACTGCGACCTGACGGTGATCACGCATGCCGAGGATGCCGGGCTGGTCGGCGCGGCGGCTGCGACCGAAGGCGAGACCGCGACCCGCCTGGGCCTGCCTTCCGCGCCCGCTTCCGCCGAAGCGCTGGCCATCGCGCGCGACCTGATCCTGGCCGAGGAAACCGGCGCCCGGCTGCATTTCCGCCAGGTGACGACCGCGGCCGGCTTCGACCTGGTCCGCCGCGCCAAGGCGCGCGGCCTGCCGGTGACCTGCGGCATTACGCCGGCGCATCTGTTCCTGTCCGACAATGCGATGAGCGATTTCCGCACCTTCGCGCATCTCTCCCCCGCCCTGCGCAGCGAGAGCGACCGCCAGGCAGCGCTCGCGGCGGTGGCCGACGGCACGATCGACCTGTTGTGCTCGAGCCACGATCCGCGCGGGCCCGAGGAGAAGCGCCTGCCCTTCGCCGATTCCTCGGCGGGCATGGCCGGTGCGGAGACCCTGCTGGCACTATCGCTCGGGCTGGTGCGTGACGGCGTGATCGGGATCGACCGGCTGTTCGCGCTGCTGGCGGCCAATCCGGCGAAGGTGCTGGGGCTTGAAGCGGGCACGCTTACGCAAGGCGCGCCTGCCGATTTCATGCTGCTCGACTGGGAAGCGCCGTGGCAGATCGACACCGATCGCATGGTCGCCAAGGCCGGCAACACGCCGTTCGACAAGCTGCCCGTGCAGGGCAAGGTGCTGCGCCTGTTCAAGGGCGGCAGCGAGCTTCGCTAGAACATTTTTAAGCTCGATTGATCCCCCACCTCCGTTCGCCCTGAGCTTGTCGAAGGGCTGTTCTTTCTTCCGGAGAAGGGAAGAGCAGGACTTCGACAAGCTCAGCCCGAACGGGGAGAGTGATTCCGCGCAACAAGTCTCGTTGGATACGCGCAAAGGCCCTCCCGCCTGCCGGCGGAAGGGCCTCCCCGTTTGGCATGAACCGAACGCCTAGCCGACGACCAGACGGCCGTTCATCTGGATCGGGCGGCTCATGTTGAAATAGTTCGGCGAGGTCGCCATCACCGTTTCGTGGATCGCCGCGAACTGTTCGGGCGTCCCATTGCCCTTGATCCGCACGTCATAATCGATCGTCCGGTATCCGGCGGGCACCGAGTCGCTCAGCCCGAGGAAGCCGCGCAGGTCGAGCTCGCCCCGCGTCTCGATCTCGAGCTGGTCGAGCTCGATCCCGGCGATCGAAGCGCCGGCGACATAGCCGACCATCATGCACGCGTTGACCGCCGCCATCAGCAGTTCCTGCGGGTTCGGTGCGGTGTTGGTGCCGAGCAATTCGGTTGGCTCGTCCGCCACGATCCGGAAATCGCGCGCGATCCGCTCGCCGCCCAGGGTAATTTCCTCGACGGTCGTTTCGCTGCGGGTCTGCCCCGTCCACCGGCTGGTGACGTGGAAGCCGGCCTTGGCCCGAGCGGGCTCCGCCTGGATCGCCTCGACGACCTCGCCCAGCGCGGTCAGATCGATGTCGTTGATGTTCTTGTTCGAAACCATGTCCAGCATGGGAATTCTCCTTGGTTGATGATCAGTTGAATTGCGGCGCGGCGGCATTCACCAGCGCGAGCGCGGCGGGCGAAATCGCCTGAAGCGTGCCGACGAACTGCGGATGCGCCATGCCCGAACCGAGATAGGTCCAGCGCGCCGCCTGGTGCTGCTGCGCGATCAGCGCCATGCCGTCGATGACCGGGCGGCCGGTCGCCTGCTCCAGCGCGGCGACGTTGAACGCCGCCTGCTGTCCGAGCCCGCCGTCGATAAAGGCGACGATTTCGAGATATTCGCCCGCCGCGGCGACGATCGCGCCATCGTCGCGGCCATCGGCCAGTGCCTCCACCATCAGGGTGTCGACCTTGGCGTGCTGGCATTCCTCCATCCAGTGATGCCGCAACAGGCTCTTGAACAAAGGATCGAGCCCGGCATCGTCGCGGACGCTGTCCAGATAATGGTTCTGCGTCATCCATTCGATGTGCAGGATGGCCAGCGCCACCGCGAGCGGATCGTGCCGCAGCACCTCCGCCGCGATCGCCTCGGCCGGGCCGATCACCTGGCAGGGCGTGCCGAACCCGGCCGCATAGGCTTCCTGGAATCGCCGGAAGAGCTGGATATGCTTCGCCTCCTCGCCGGCGAACTGGAGCAGCGCGCGGACGCGGTAATCGTCCGCATCGAGCAGCGGCCGGACATGATCGAGCACGAACGGGAGGATGAACTCCTCGATCACGCCGAACAGGCTGAGATATTGATGGCCGCTGATCTGGTTGAGCAGCGTGCGCTCCGCCGCGTCGAGGCCAGGGGCCGCATCGGTTCGTGCCAGGGCTTCGGGCATGAACCGGGCGGTGAAGTCGAGCCGGTCGTCCGGCCCGAGCACGTCGTCGAGGCGCCAGCCGGCGCGCTCCGAGGAGGCAAGCACCTCCGCGTAGGTAAAGTCGCGATACATGGAAAATCTCCGTGAAGGGTCAGGCGATGCCGAAGGGCGTGAGCGCCAGCGCCAGCGTGAAGCCGCCGCAAATCAGCGTGCCGCAGGTGACGAACAGCAATTTCGTCACGTCGGGCGGGGGAATGATGTTCATTGTCTTTTGTTCTCCTGGATGCGGGCGGGGGGTGCCCTAAAAAATGCGACCAGGTTTCTTATCGTTGACGGCGAATTAGGCCGGTTCGGCCCTGAGCTGAATGATCGCGCAACCGAAACAATTGATCGAAACGCCGGAAAAGAGGACAATCCGGCGATGGATGTACTGGCCGACATATTGTCGTCGATGCGCCTGAGCGGCGGCGTCGTGATCGACGCCGAGCTCGGCGGGCCGTCCTGCCTTGCATCCCAGTTCACCAAGGAACATTGCGCGGCCTATTTTGCCGAACCGGCGCATGTGATTGCCTATCATTATGTCCGGTCGGGCCGGATCTGGGTGGAGGTTCCGGGCGAGCCGCCGGTGGAGGCCGAGGCCGGATGCGTCATCCTGCTGCCGCGCAACGACCGGCACCTGCTCTATTCCGAACCGGGGCTGCCGCCAGTCGCGTCCGAGGATCTGATCGAGCCGGGGCCGAGCGGGGAGCCCGCTCGAATCCGCGTCGCAGGCAACGGCGACCAGACCATGCTCTACTGCGGCTTTCTGGGCAGCAGCTCGCCCGAGAATGCGCTGATCCAGAGCCTGCCCAGCATGATGCTGATTCACGCCGGCGACCCTTCCACCAAGGACTGGCTCGAAAGCTCGCTCCGCTTCGCCGCGGAGCAATATGCCGGAGCGCCCCCGATGGTCGTCGCGCGTCTGACCGAGCTGCTGTTCGGCGAGGCGGTGCGCCGCTACATCGAGGGCCTGCCCGAGGGAGAAGGGGGATGGCTCACCGGCCTGCGCGACCCAGGCGTCGCCAGGGCGCTGTCGATCATCCACAATCGCTATGCCGAGGCGCTCGACGTGACCGGCATGGCGCGGGAGGTCGGCATGTCGCGCTCCGCCTTTGCCGACCGCTTCACCGCGCTGATCGGCGAGGCACCGATGCGCTATTGCGCGCGCTGGCGCATGCGCGTCGCGGCGAACATGCTGCGCGACGGCCGAGCAAGCAGCACCAATATCGCCTATGATGTCGGCTTCAATTCCGAGGCAGCCTTTACCCGCGCCTTCAAGCGCGAATATGGCGATCCGCCCGGCGTGTGGCGGCGCAGGCTGGCACAAGCCGGGAGTGCCGGCGACAGCGACCCGGCGGCGCCATCCGCCGCCGCGAAGGCGGAGGAAAGGATCGCCGTCTGCACCTCGCCCGACGGCACGCGCATCGGCTGGTCGGACATGGGCGAAGGCTTCCCGTTGCTCCAGCCGGCGGTGTGGTTCCACCAGATCGAGGAGGATCGCGCCTCGGTCGCCTGGCAGCATTGGGTCAGCGAGGCACGCCGGGGCCGGCGGCTGATCCGCAGCGACCTGCGCGGCGTGGGCCGGTCGGACCGCGATCCGCCGCGCTGGACGTTCGACGCGCTGCTCGAGGATTTCGCGGCGGTGGTCGACGCATCGGGCGTTGACCGGTTCGACCTGTTCGGCCTGTCGCATGGATCACTGGTCGCGCTCGCTTATGCCGCGCGCCACCCGGCGCGCGTGCGCCGCATGATACTGTATGGCGGCTATGCCGCGGGCTTCGAGGTGCGCGGCGATCCCGAGGAGATCAAGCGGCGCAAGTCCTTGCTCGACATGGGCCGCATCTACCGCGACGGCGGCCGGGAGGTGTTCGGGCGCATGCTCGGGGCGCTCTACTGGCCCGATGCGCGCGGCGCGATGATCGACTGGTTCAACGATCGGCTCGGCACGATCATGGGCCTGAACGAATCGCTGCAGGATGTCTTCCGCTCGCTCGACCTGCGCGGCGAGCTCGGCGCGATCACCGCCGAGACGTTGATCGCGCACAGCCGGGGCGACCGCATCATCCCGCACGCCTGCGCCGAGGAAATGGCGCGATTGATCCCGGACGCGCGGCTGCTGTCCTGCGACAGCGAGAACCATATGCTGCTGGCGGACGAGCCGGCATGGCCGGTCTTTATGCAGAGTCTGCGCGGATTTCCCGGCGCAACCGGGAACGGCGCAACACCAGCCTGAGGCTCAGCGCGACGCGATCTGCCGGCCGGCGGGACGCGCCCAGGACGCCACCTGATCGCCGGCCTGGACGCGGACGAAGCAGGTGCCGCCCCTGGCCTTGAAGCGCCGGCACAACGCGTCGGCCTCGGCGCGGGCGAAGCCGCCGACCGAGAGGCGGTAGAGGCTGCCGGCACCCGATGTGATGCTCACGCCCGACGGCATCTGCCCGGCAAAGGTCGCATTGCCGCGGACTGCCCGTCCCCAGGCATCCTTCGCCACGGCGGCGTTCTGATATGCGCCGAGCTGGACGAAATAATTACCCTTCGCCGGCGCACGCGTCACCGCTGCCACGACCGGCTTCGCCTTCACGCTCGCGATACGAACGGGCCGCGAGGCGAGCCTGGTCGCCGGGAGGCGCTGAACGATTTCCTCGCGCGGGCCGAACACGACATTGGCAAAGGCGGGCTTGGCCGCCGGGGCGGCGTCGACGGGCATCGCGGCAACCGCCACGGCCGCGGCGGGCACGTCTTGAGCTGCCTGAGGCGCCTTGTCCGCCTGGCTGGGCGTGAACGCGTCGACCGGGGCTGCGGCGGCCAGCGCGGTGCCCGGCATCGAACGGTTGAGCGCGAGCGCCACCGGCTGGCCGGGATCCATCACCGCCCTGACGCCGAGCAGCGCGGCGACCTGATCATAGGCCGATGTCGGGCGCGCGAATGCGGCCCATTGCAGCATGCGCTGATCGATCTGGTCGGGTGCGAGATCGAAGGACGCCATCGTCTTCGCTTCCTGCCAGCGGCCGGCCAGCGCAAGGCTGAGCGCGAAATTCTGCCGTGTCTTGGAATCGGCGCCGGGCGAGCGCACCGCGACATTCAGCACGTCGACCGCGCCGGCGGGATCGCCGGCCAGCGCCATTGCCAGCCCGCGGTCGCTGACCGGGATGATGTCCTTGTGAGTGTCGAGCGTCTGACGCGCCGTGCCCCAGTCGCCCGTGGCGATCTGCGCCAGCGCGAGGTTGAGCGACAGCTTGCCGTTGCCGGGATCGAGCGTCGTCGCGTCGGCAAAGGCCTGGCGCGCGGAATCGAACCGGCCGGCGCGCAAATAGCTTTCGGCTAGCAGCGCGCGAAAGCCCGCGACCTGCGGGCGCAACCCGACAGCGGCTTCGGCATGGAATACCGCCTGCCCGGTCTTGCCCCGGTTCAGCGCCGCGCGCGCCTTGCCCGCTTCCGACGCCGCCTTGCGCTCGGCACGCGATTCGTCGCGCGCGCTGGCGAAAGCGATGCCGCCATGCGAAGTGATGCCGGCCAGCGCACCGCAGCCGACAAGCGCGGTGAGCCCAAGAGTGACGATCGCCCGGGTCTTCATCGGAACTCCCCCAACTTCAATTCAGCGTGTCGCGCGGGGCGGCAGCTGGCTGGCCAGCTCTTCCACCTCGGGCAGGGATTGCAGGAACGAGTCCAGCGCCTGAGTCACCAGGACCTGAGCGGAGCAATTGTGCAGCGCGCTCGCAAGGCGCAGGCGCAGATGCCGGCCATGGTCGAGCCGCAGCGTGAAGGCGGCCTTGCCGGCCTTGGCCTGCGCCTCATGCCCGATCCGGGCGACGACGGCCGCCGATACGGCAACGGGTGCCGGCACTGGTTTGGCGACCCGGATCGCGAGCAGCGAGGCCGACTCGAATTCGGGCTCGGGCTCGGCTTCCGGGTCGGGAATAGAAGCTGACTCCGCCTCGTCACGCACAGCCTCAAACGCCGGTTCGGACTCGTGAGAGCCAAGCTCGGTCGCTGGCCACCGCGCGACCTGCGGTGCCTCGAATTCCTCCTGCAGCGCCTCGCGCTGACGCAGCACGGGCGGCACGATGGCGGGCGGGGCATAGGGCTCGGCGCCATGGCCGTCCGGTTCTCCCATGTCGTTCCAGCCGAGATCGTCGTGCGGCGCCGGAATGGCGCCGAAGCCGCCAAAACCCTGGGGCCGCATGGCGGGACGTGCCTGGCCCTTGCGGGCGAGCAGCGTCGACGAGAGCGAAGCGAACGGCTTGGACTGCCCTAACATCGTCATCCTCTCACCCCACCACGCGGCGGCCGAAACCGCCAGCTGCCGGACGCTGCGACGCATAGCCATTCTGCGTGGTCGGCGCCGAGAAGACGGTGCGGCGGAAATTCCGCTCCAGTCGGTCCGAGATATAGGTCCAGAGCTGCTGGATCTCCTGGCTCGACCGGCCATTGCCATCCACTTCCATGACCGTGCGCCCATCGATCATCGATGCGGCGAAATCCGTGCGGTGATGGACGGTGATCGGCGCGACCGTGCCGTGCTGCGACAGCGCGACGGCGGCTTCGGAAGTGATCTTGGCCTTGGGCGTCGCGCCGTTGACCACGAACAGCAACGGCTTGCCGGCGCGCTCGCACAGATCGACCGTGGCGCCGACGGCGCGCAGATCGTGCGGCGAAGGGCGGGTCGGGATGACGATCAGCTCGGCCACCGCGATCACGCTCTGGATCGCCATGGTGATCGCCGGCGGCGTGTCGATCATCGCCAGGCGGAAGCCCTGCTGACGCAGCACCTCCAGATCGGCGGCAAGCCGCGCGACGGTGGTCTGGGCAAAGGCCGGAAATTCGCTGTGCCGTTCGTTCCACCAATCGGACAGGGACCCCTGGGGATCGATATCGATCAGCACGACCGGGCCAGCGCCCGCCAGTTGCGCCTGAACGGCCAGATGCCCCGACAAAGTGGTCTTGCCGGATCCGCCTTTTTGCGATGCCATCGCGAGAACGCGCATGTGCCCCATCAACTCCCACTGTTCGAGGGGGAGGAATGCCACCGCAGACGTCAAGAAGCAGTTAACGGGCCATAGGGGTTGTCGCGGGGCCGGCCAGTGGCGTCAATCGCCGAGGCAACGCTGGCCGGAGCCGCGCCCTTGGAAGCGGTGGCAGCCGGCTCAGGTCGCCGTGAAACGCCACCCGACGATCAATCCATCGGCGATCCATTGGCCGAGCATGCCGCCCGCCCGGGCGATCCCGTCGCTTTCGCCCCAGGACGCCACCATGCGATCGCATAAACCGGCGAACGGCAAGCCGACACGCGCCCAGAGGAGCGCTTGACGCTCCACTTGATCGATCGCGCGGAAATGCGACACATGGTCCTGCCGCCAGACCAGAATCGCGCCCGGTTCTGCCAGCAGCACGGCTGCGGGCGGCGCCTCGCCTTCGGCCAGCGCCGACCAGATCGCCGGGGCGTTGCTGGTCAGCGCGCCGAGATCGAGCGTCGGCGTGAAGGCGAGCACTGCCCGGTCCCAGTCGATATCGGCGAGGTCCCCGCGCGTCAGCGGCGTGGCGTCGTGGGCGACAAAGGCTTCGCCGAGCGCATTCTCGATCCAGGCGAGCTCGGTCACCTCGGGGTCGTCGGGGTAGAGCGACGCGAGGGTCGCCGGGAAATCGCCGGGATAGGCGTCGAGCGTCCAGCTGCTCGGCGGCACGCGGTCGATATGGGTGGCGACCGCTGCGTCGAATGCCTCGGCGCCGATCCAGTCACGTGTCCGCGCAAAGCTGTCGGCCAAGCAGGCGACGAGCTGAGCGCGGTAGTTATTCTGATGGACGCGTAGCCCCGGCGCGACACCCGTGCCGAGGCGGGCCGCGGCCGGTTCGTCTTCGCTGACGAGCCAGGCGCGCATGTCGCGCTGCAGGTCTAGCAGGCTCATGCCGCTGCCTGCAGCGCCCGGCCGCCGATGCGCCGCGCGATGGCCAGCTCCGCGAGCAGTTCCTCGAGCGGCGGAATGGCGTCGTCGCGCTCGATCATCGTCGCCACCGGACCCAGTCGCGGCAGGATATAGGCGTAGAGATCCCAGACCGAGGGCGGCACCGGCCGGTCGTGCGTGTCGATCAACAACGCCGCGCCCTGGCTATGGCCGGCGAGATGGATCTGGCGGACGCGGCCTGCGGGGATTCTATCGAGATACGCGATCGGATCGAACCCGTGATTGGTCGCGCTGACGAAGACATTGTTGACGTCGAGCAGCAGCCCGCAGCCAGTCCTCGCGCACAGCGCATCAAGGAACTGCCACTCGGTCATGTCGGCGCCGGGAAAATCGATATAGGTCGACGGATTCTCGATCAGCATGGGGCGGCCCAGCGTGTCCTGCGCGCGGGCGATATTGGCCGCGACGAGGCTGAGCGCTTCGTCCGTATAGGGCAAAGGCAACAGGTCGTGGGAATTGAACCCCTCGATCCGCGACCAGCTCAGATGATCGGAGACGAACAACGGCTCGATCTCTTCCACCAGCTGCCGCAGCCGCGCGAGATAGGCCCCGTCCAGCCCGTCGGCCGACCCGACCGACATCGACACGCCGTGCAGCGCGACCGGATAGCGCTCGCGGACGTCGCGAAGGATTTGCCGGGGCCGGCCCCCCGGGACCATGAAATTCTCCGAGATCACCTCGACGAAATCGACGCCGATACGGTGATCGAGAAAGTCGGCATAATGCGGCTTGCGCAGGCCCAGGCCATAGCCGGAGAAAGGGGAGATCATGAAGGGTCTTCCAGTAATATCGCCTTGTCTTCTTCCCCGGCGAAGATTGCCGGGTTGAACATGCCCCGCATGTTCAAGGATCGTCCGGGGGACGATCCGACCCGGCACTCTTCGCCGGGGAAGCAATGTTTTTGGGGACGTCAGAGAGAAAGCCGGCCCGACGGCGCTGACACCGCCGGGCCGTCGCGCGATCAGTTGGGCGCGGTCAGGCTGCCGCCGGCGGCCTTGCACTGCTTGGACGAGAGTTCCTTGAAGCCCATGCCCTTGCAGTCATTCTGGCCCTTGCAGTCGTTCTTCGCCGTCTTGCAGTCGGATGTGCCCTTGCAGGTGTTGATGCCGTAACAATGGACCTTGGCGGCGGCTCCCTTGGCCACGGCAACGGTGGGAGCGGCGGCGCTGATGGCAACGACGGCGGCGGCTGCGGCGAAGCTGACGCCGGTGCGAAGGATGGTCATGATGGTCTCCGAATGGGGGATGCCGGATTGGCTTCCGTCATTCGGGCGGGTCGCGTGGCGGGTTACAGCGCTGGGAAATTTACCCCAAAAATCTACCAGCGCAGCAGGCGCGGCCCAAGTAGCGCTCCGATCGCAGTGGCGAGCAGGATACCGAGCGAATACCAGGTCAGCACGAAGATCGCCGACACCTCGGGGCAATGGAGGCAATAGACCGTCGCGGCAAAGGCCCCCGCCGACAGCCCCGCGGCCGCACCGGCCGCGCGCAACCGGGTTGGGGCGAGCCGCCGGAACGACCAGAGCAACCCGACAAAAATCGGCATCGCCAGCGCGACGACACGCCACGGACACTGCATCCAGCTATAGCTGAGCCACATCCGCAGCCAGTCGCCGGGCGGCGTCCGGATCAGCTCCATTGCGCCCAGGCCGGTGAGCAACACCGCCGGGATGGCGACCAGCCACAGGCCGCGCAGCCGCGTGGTCTCGGGTCTGGCGAGCTGGATCGTCACTGCAAGCGCGGCGATCGACAGCGAGATGGTGTAGGCCCATTTCATCCAGAAGGCGAAGCCGTGCATCGCGGTGCCGAGATCGGGCCGAATGCCCATCCACGCCACAACCAGACCGAGCGACACCAACATTCCTCCGCCCAGGCCGAGCAGCACGCGCCGGCCGACCGCGCCGCGGCGAACCGGGGCGACGTCGCTCGACAACGCGGTGATGAGGTCGTCGGTATTCATCGCCGGCCTCCCTGGATGCGCGCCATCAGCGTCTTGAGGCCGCGATGGACCGAGACCTTCACGTCGGATTCGCCGATCCCGTCGGCCTCGGCCGCTTCGGCGATGCTCAGCCCGTCGAGCCGGGTCGCGCGGATCATCCGCGCCTGCTTGGCCGGCAAGGAGTCGAGCAGGTCGGCGACATCCATGCGGGCGCTCGACGCATCCTCGAACCCTTCCGCGACCAGGATGTCCTCCAGCCCGTCGATCGGCTGGAAGCGGCGGTGGCGGCGGAAATGGTCGATCATCTTGTAGCGCGCGATGGCGAACAGCCAGGCGGTGAAGGCGCGGTCCCGGTCATAAGTGGCGCGGCGCGTGTGCACCGCAATCAGCGTTTCCTGCACCAGATCCTCGATATCGTCGTCGCCGCCGGATCGACGCCGATAGAAGCCGCGCAGCAGGGGCACGAGCAGGCGCAGCAGCGCAGCGTGATCGCCGGCATTGCCGTCGAGCCCGCTGATCATCAATCCGCGCAATTCTGCCTCGCTTGCCCGCATTCGCGCTCCCTCGGGAAGAATTCGGGGCGTCCGCGCGATTGGTTACAGCATCGCGGCCGATCGTCGAAAAAAATGTTCGAGGGCGAAATTTGTAACCGCGGTCGCGTCGCCGGCGAACTGGCAGGGTGACCCGGGCATTCCAGCCTCCTCTACCCGGGCACCGCGCGGCGCCGCCCTTCCCCCGGCGGCGCCGCGCGCCCCGGAGGCCCCCAAATCGAAGGAAAAGACCATGCGTTCGACCCACGCCACCATCGCCGCCACGCTCGCCCTCGCCATCACCGGCGCGACTCTCGCCACCGCCGCCTCGGCCCAGACCAAGCCCGCGATGGAGAAATGTTACGGCGTCTCGCTCGCCGGCAAGAACGACTGCAAGGCCGGCGCCGGTACGAGCTGCGCAGGTACCTCGAAGGTCAATTATCAGGGCGACGCATGGAAGCTGGTCAAGGCCGGCACCTGCACCACGATCAAGACCCCCAAGGGCGCGGGCTCGCTGACCCCCAGGGCGTAAGCCGCATCCGCCGGGGCGCGACACGATCGCGCCCCGGCCACCTCCCAATGGAGCCCATCATGGTCCCAATCATCTCGCTTTACCGGCGCACCGTCGACCGTGGCTCGGCGCTGCTGCCCGATGCCCTGCTGCTGCTCGTCGCGCGCCTCGGCATCGCTTCGGTCTTTTTCCTGTCGGGCAGGACCAAAGTGGAGGGCCTGCTGACCATCACCGACAGCACCTTTGAGCTGTTCCGTACCGAATATGCCCTGCCGCTGGTCCCGCCCGACATCGCCGCGGTGGCCGCGACCGTGTCGGAGCACCTCTTCTCGATCCTGCTGGTATTCGGGCTGGCGACGCGCTTCTCGGCGCTGGCGCTGTTCCTGATGACGCTAACCATCGAGATCTTCGTCTATCCCGATGCGTGGTCCACGCATCTCAGCTGGGCGGCGATCCTGCTGCCGCTGATCGCGCGCGGCGGCGGCGCGTGGTCGATCGATCGGTTACTGTCAGCGCGATTCGTCCGCCCGTAAGACCGGCGGACTAGGTCAGGCCCCGACCCAGTCCTTCCGGGCGATTCCCTGCGCATAGAGCATAGCGGTCAGATCATTATGGTCGATCCGCGCGGCGGCTGCGGCGGCGACGATCGGCTTGGCGTGATAGGCGACGCCCAGCCCTGCCCGTTTGATCATTGCCAGATCGTTGGCGCCGTCACCCACCGCGAGCGTGGCTTCGGGCGGCAGGCCAAGCTCGGCGGTCGCGTCCAGCAAGGTGCGCTCCTTGGTGTCGGAGCCGACGATCGGCTTGGTCACCAGACCCGACAGCGCCCCGTCGACGATCTCCAGCCGGTTGGCGATGGCGCGGTCGAAGCCGATCATCTCCGCGACCGGCTCGGCGAAGCGGGTGAAGCCGCCCGACACGAGGATCGTCATCGCGCCGCGCGCCTTCATCGTGCGGATCAGCGCCACCGCACCGGGCATGATCGTCACGCGCTCGGCGAGGCATCGGGCGATGACACCCTCGTCCAGTCCCTTGAGCAGCGCCACGCGCGCATCCAGCGCCGATTCGAAATCCAGCTCGCCGCGCATCGCCGCCTCGGTGACGGCGGCGATCTGCGGCTTGATGCCGGCATAATCGGCCAGTTCGTCGATGCATTCGACGGTGATCATGGTCGAATCCATGTCGGCGACGAGCAGCTTCTTCTCGCGCCCCTCGGCCAGTTGCACGACCACGTCCATATCCGGGAACACGCCCACCAGCGCGCTGCGCGCTGCCTCTGGCGCGAGCCCGAACATGATGTCGGCGGCATATCCCTCGTCCAGCCAGACATGCGCCGCGGGCAGGCAACCCGCCGCGTCGAGCCGGTGCTGCGCGGCGGAAATATCGTCCCCGCTGAGTTTTCCCGCTGCTATCAGCGTTGCGATGAACATGACGTCTCCCCTGCCTCGTAAGCCGCGCGTGGCGCTCATTGCAGGGCCGACCGCCAGCGGCAAGTCCGCGCTCGCCATGGCGATCGCACAAAAGCATGGCGGCGTGGTGATCAACGCCGATTCAGCCCAGGTCTATGCCGATCTGCGCATATTGTCGGCGCGGCCGAGCGTGGAGGAAGAAGCCCGCGTGCCGCACCGGCTGTTCGGCCATGTCGATGGCGCCGACATCTATTCCGCCGCGCGCTGGGCGATCGAGGCCAAGGCGGAGATCGACCGGGCGCATGCGGCGGGCCAGTTGCCGGTGCTGGCCGGCGGGACCGGGCTGTATATGCGTACCCTGCTCGACGGCATCGCCCCTGTGCCGCCGATCGATCCGGCGATCCGCGGCGAGGTGCGCGCGCTGCCCGTCGCCCGGGCCTATGCGCAGCTTGGGGAACTGGATCCGCCCGCCGCCGCCCGGCTTGCGCCCGCCGACACCACTCGGGTCGCGCGCGCGCTCGAGGTCGTTCGCTCCACCGGCAGGACGCTGGCGACATGGCAGCAGGAAAAGACCGGCGGGATCGGCCATGCGATCGAGCTGATGCCGATGGTCATGCTGCCTGATCGCGACTGGCTGCTCGCGCGCTGCGACGTGCGGCTGCAGGCGATGTTCACGGAAGGTGGGATCGAGGAAGCACGCGCGGTGCTCGCCCGGACCGATATCCTGCCCTCAGCGCCCGTCCGCCTGGCGATCGGCGTGCCGGAGATCGGCGCGATGCTGGCCGGCGCCATGACGCCCGATCAGGCGCTGGCGGCGGCGCAACTGGCGACGCGCCAATATGCCAAACGACAATTTACGTGGTTTCGGAACCAACCTCCCGCTATGTGGCCCCGCGTGGCAGCGACAGAAACATGCGTGCTGCTGGACGATTTTGAAACTAGATTTCCACAAGAAGCTTGACGCACAAATTTTCGATCATTAACGGCGCCTTTCGCGAAGCAATGTTGCGTCGCACTGGGTCATAAGAGGCAGATACGATATGACGACCGAGAAGAGCGGAGCCGATATCCTGGTCGAGGCGCTGTGCGATCTCGGCGTGGAGGTCGTGTTCGGCTATCCCGGCGGCGCCGTCCTGCCGATCTATGACGCGCTGTTCCGCAGCAAGCGGATCAAGCACATCCTGGTCCGGCACGAACAGGCCGCGACTCACGCCGCGGAGGGCTATGCCCGCTCGACCGGCAAGCCTGGCGTCGTGCTCGTCACCTCGGGCCCCGGCGCGACCAATGCCGTCACCGGCATCACTGACGCGCTGATGGATTCGATCCCGATGGTCGTCATCACCGGCCAGGTCCCGACCGCGCTGATCGGCACCGACGCGTTCCAGGAAGCCGATACCGTCGGCATCACGCGCCACTGCTCCAAGCATAATTATCTGGTGAAGGACCCGGCGCAGCTCGGCGACGTCATCCATGAGGCATTCCACATCGCCACCTCGGGCCGCCCCGGCCCCGTCGTCGTGGATATTCCCAAGGACGTTCAGGTCGCCAGCGCCCGCTACGTCAAGCCGGGCCCGATCAAGCACAAGACCTATCGCCCGCAGGTGAAGGCCGACCAGGCGCTGATCGAGCAGGCGGTCGACATGCTCGCCGCGGCGGAACGGCCGATCCTCTACACCGGCGGCGGCATCATCAATGCCGGCCCGGCAGCGAGCCAGTTGCTGCGTGAACTGGCGCGGATCACCGGCGCGCCGGTCACCTCGACCCTGATGGGGCTTGGCGCCTTCCCCGCCACCTCCGACCAGTGGCTCGGCATGCTCGGCATGCACGGCACTTATGAAGCGAACTGGGCGATGAACCAGGCGGACCTGATCCTCTGCCTCGGCGCGCGCTTCGACGACCGGGTCACCGGCCGGCTCGACGCCTTCAGCCCGAACAGCCGCAAGGTGCATATCGATATCGACCGGTCGTCGGTGAACAAGAACGTCCGCGTCGACCTGCCGATCATTGCCGATGTCGGCCACGCGCTGGAGGACATGGTCCGCGTCTACAAGGCGCGGCGCCATCCCAAGCCCGACCTGTCCGACTGGTGGCAGCGCATCGCCGGCTGGCGCGCGGTGAAGAGCCTCGACTTCGTCGACAGCGCCACTGAGATCATGCCGCAGCGCGCGATCAAGGCTTTGTGGGAGGCGACGCACAAAAAATCGCCGATCATCACCACCGAGGTCGGCCAGCACCAGATGTGGGCCGCGCAGCATTTCGATTTCGAGGCGCCGAACAAATGGCTCACTTCGGGCGGGCTCGGCACGATGGGCTATGGCCTGCCCGCCGCGATCGGCGCGCAGCTCGGCAACCCCAATGCGCTGGTCATCGACATCGCCGGCGAAGCCTCGATCCAGATGAACATCCAGGAGCTCGGCACGGCCACCCAATACCGGCTGCCGGTCAAGATCTTCATCCTCAACAACGAATATATGGGCATGGTCCGGCAATGGCAGGAACTAACCTATTCCAGCCGCTATTCCGAGAGTTACAGCGATTCCCTGCCGGACTTCGTGAAGCTGGCCGAAGCCTATGGCTGGAAGGGCATCCGCATCGAGCACCCCGACCAGCTCGAGGCCGGCATCGCCGAGATGCTCGCGCATGACGGGCCGGTGATGGTGGACTGCATGGTGGCGAAGCTCGCCAACTGCTTCCCGATGATCCCCTCGGGCGCTGCCCATACCGACATGATTCTCCAGGCCGCCGAAGTCTCGGGCGAGATGGACGACGAGGCGAAGGCACTGGTCTGATGCACATCAAGGAAGAAACCGCGAAGCGCCACACGCTGGCGATCATGGTCGATAACGAGCCGGGCATCCTCGCCCGGATCGCCGGCCTGTTCACCGCGCGCGGCTATAATATCGAAAGCCTGACCGTGTCGGACGTCACCGCCGACAAGGCGGTCAGCCGGATCACCATCGTCACCTCGGCGTCCGATCATGTGATGGAGCAGATCCTCGCCCAGCTCGACCGGCTGGTGCCGGTGCATTCGGTGACCGATCTCTCCGCGCTGGGCCCGCATGTCGAGCGCGAGCTGGCGCTGGTCAAGGTCCGCGGCACCGGCGACCACCGGATCGAGGCGCTGCGCCTCGCCGATGTCTACCGCGCCCGCGTGGTCGACGCGACCACGTCGAGCTTCGTGTTCGAGGTGACGGGCGGGCCGGAGAAGATCGACACCTTCATCACGCTGATGCGTGAAGTCGGCCTGATCGAGGTCGCCCGCACCGGCATCGTCGCCATCGCGCGGGGGAAAGAAGCCGCGTAACCGCGCCACAAACACACCGTCACCCTGAACTCGTTTCAGGGTCCATGCGCGGCCAATCGCCTCGGGAGCGTCGCTCCTGGATCAGCTGACCGCGCCTGGATGCTGAAACAAGTTCAGCATGACGCGCAAAAATCGAACGAAGGAGCTTATACAATGCGTGTCTATTATGATCGCGACGCCGATCTGAACCTGATCACCGACAAGAAGATCGCGATCGTCGGTTATGGCAGCCAGGGCCATGCCCATGCCCAGAATTTGCGCGATTCCGGCGTGAAGGAGATCGCGATCGCACTCCGCCCCGGTTCGGCGACCGCGAAAAAGGCCGAAGGTGCCGGCTTCAAGGTGATGACCAATGCCGAGGCAGCCGCCTGGGCCGACATCACCATGATCCTCGCGCCCGACGAGCACCAGGCGGCGATCTATGCCGATGATCTGCACGCGAACCTGAAAAAGGGTTCGGCGATCGCCTTCGCGCACGGCCTCAACGTGCATTTCGCGCTGATCGAGCCGCGCGAGGATCTCGACGTGATCATGATCGCGCCCAAGGGCCCGGGCCATACCGTGCGCAGCGAATATGTCCGCGGTGGCGGCGTGCCCTGCCTGATCGCGATCGACCAGGACAAGAGCGGCAACGCGCACGACATTGCGCTGGCCTATGCGTCGGGCGTCGGCGGCGGCCGTTCGGGCATCATCGAGACCAATTTCCGCGAGGAATGCGAGACTGACCTGTTCGGCGAGCAGGCCGTGTTGTGCGGCGGTCTCACCCATCTCATCCAGGCCGGGTTCGAAACCCTGGTCGAGGCTGGCTACGCCCCGGAAATGGCCTATTTCGAGTGCCTTCACGAAGTGAAGCTGATCGTCGACCTGATGTATGAGGGCGGCATCGCCAACATGCGCTATTCGATCTCGAATACCGCGGAATATGGCGACATCACCACGGGCCCGCGGATCATCACCGACGAGACCAAGGCCGAAATGAAGCGCGTGCTCGCCGACATCCAGGGTGGCCGTTTCGTGAAGAACTTCGTGCTCGACAACCGCGCCGGCCAGCCCGAGCTCAAGGCAGCCCGCAAGGCGGCAGCGGCGCATCCGATCGAAAAGGTCGGCACCGAACTGCGCGCAATGATGCCCTGGATCGGCGCGAACAAGCTGGTGGACAAGGACAAGAACTGAGCGCGCTACAATTTCACCACCCGTTCGTGCCGAGTAGCGACCGAGTAGGCGAAGTCGTATCGAGGGCGCGTATCGAGGTACAGGTTACGCACGAAACGCCTGTCCCTCGATACGCCATCTCGACAGGCTCGATGGCTACTCGGGACGAACGGATGTGGGGTTAGTGGCGTCAAGGGCACTCACAGCCAACGGATCGTTTCCGCTTCGGCGCTTGCATTCATAGGGGGCCGCGTCATCTTGGCGCGGCCCTTTTCTCTCGGAGATTTCCCATGCGCTATGCCTTTGTCGCCGTCCTGGCGCTCGCGACCGCCCCGCTGCTGGCGCAAACCCCGGCCGGCCCTCCCGGTACGCTCGACGCCACGAAAGTCGTCTCCGGCACCTATCAGGTCGAGCCGCGCCACAGCCAAATCCTGTTCACGGTCAACCATTTCGGCTTCACTGAATATACCGGCCAGTTCACCCAGCCGACCGGTACGCTGGTGGTCGACACCGCCAACCCGGGCAACTCGAAGGTCGACGTGACCATCCCGATCGACAAGGTGCTCACCACGCTCCCCGCGCTCGACACGCATCTGAAGACGCCCGACTTCTTCGACGCCGCGAAATTCCCGACCGCCAAGTTCGTCTCGACCAAGGTCACGATCAACGGCACCACCGCGACGATCGCCGGTGACCTGACCCTGAAGGATGTGACCAAGCCAGTCGTGCTCACCGCGCGCTTCGTCGGCGCGGGCAACGCCACCCAGGGCGCCAAGAAACTCAACTTCGGCTTCGCTGCGACCACCAGCATCAAGCGCAGCGATTTCGGAATCACCTTTTTGGTCCCCGCCGTATCCGACAAGGTCGATCTGACCATCAACGCCGGCTTCGTCGCGCAGTGACCGACCCGGCGCCGTCCGCGATTGAGGAAGGCCGGCCGGGCATCGGCCGGGTGGAAGCATTCTCGGACGGCGTCGTCGCCATCATCGTCACCATCATGGTGCTCGAGCTTCATCCCCCGATTTCCGAGGGGATGGACAAGCTCTGGACGCTCTGGCCGGTGTTTCTCGCCTATGTGCTGAGCTATGCCTATGTCGCGATCTACTGGGTCAATCATCACCGCCTGTTCACCCATGCGACTCATGTCACCAACGGGCTGATCTGGTCGAACATCCTGTTGCTGTTCGCGCTCTCGCTGGTGCCCTTCTCCACCTCCTATCTCGGCGAGCATCATTTCAACCGCGAGGCGACCCTGCTCTATCTCGTGACGATGCTGCTGCCGTCGGTCGCCTATATGTGGCTCCAGTCGGTCATCCGGCGCACCGGCAGGCAGGGCCCGGCAGCGGAGGCCTATTATCGCAGCTACGGCCGCAAGGGCCGCTTTGCCGGGCTGCTCTATCTGGCAGGCATCCCCCTCACCTTCCTCTCGCCCTGGCTTGGCGTCACCTGCGCCGCGCTCGTTGCGGTCCTGTGGTTCCTGCCCGAAGGCCCGCTCGACCGTTTGTTCGAAGGACAGGCTGGACATGAGGCGCGGTGACGCGGTAACGCGCATTCATATGACGCTGGCGCTACGCCTTTCGCTGCTTCGACTTACGCGCCCTTAGGCGCGATTTCCGCCGTGCGCCTTTGGCGCGCGCGACCCGCCTAAGGGCCTCAACCGACCCGAACGACGACCGCGAGCAGCGAGATTAGACCCATGTTGCGTGACCCTTCGACCAAATACCGCCCCTTCCCGCAGATCGATCTGCCCAACCGCGAATGGCCGTCGCGAACCATCACCCAGCCGCCACGCTGGCTCTCGACCGATCTGCGCGACGGCAACCAGGCGCTGATCGATCCGATGGACGGGGAGAAGAAGACCCGCTTCTTCGACCTGATCTGCAAGGTCGGCATCAAGGAGATCGAGGTCGGTTTCCCGAGCGCCGGCGCGACCGAGTTCGATTTCATCTCCGGCCTCGTGAAAACCGGCCGCATCCCGGACGACGTCACGATCCAGGTCCTGACGCAGTCCCGCCGCGACCTGATCGAGACGAGTTTCGAATCCCTGCGCGGTGCCCCCAGGGCGATCGTCCATCTCTACAATGCGGTCAGCCCGGCCTGGCGCAAGATCGTGTTCGGCATGAGCCGCGACGAAGTCCGCCAGATCGCAGTCGACGGCGCGAAGATCCTGCGCGACTGCGCCGCCGCCCAGCCGAATACCGACTGGTTTTTCGAATATAGCCCGGAAACCTTCTCCACTGCCGAGCTCGATTTCTCGGTAGAGGTCTGCGAGGCCGTGATGGAGGTGCTGCGCCCCACCCCCGATCACCCGCTGATCCTCAACCTGCCGGCGACGGTCGAGTGCGCCACGCCCAACATCTATGCCGACCAGATCGAATGGTTCGGCAAGAATATCCGCAACCGCGACGGCGTCGTGATCTCCTTGCATCCGCACAATGACCGCGGCACCGGCGTGGCGGCGGCGGAGCTGGGCCTGATGGCCGGCGCCGACCGCGTCGAGGGCTGCCTGCTCGGCAATGGCGAGCGCACCGGCAATTGCGACCTGGTGACGGTCGCGCTCAACATGTACACGCAAGGTATTGATCCAAAGCTGGATTTCTCGGACATCGACGAGATCATCAACACCGTCACTTATTGCAATCAGCTCCCCGTCCATCCGCGCCATCCCTATGCCGGCGAGCTGGTGTTCACTGCCTTTTCCGGCTCACATCAGGATGCGATCAAGAAGGGCTTCGCTGCCCAGGCCGCGCGCAACGACGAGTTCTGGGAAGTCCCCTATCTGCCGATCGACCCGGCCGATCTCGGTCGCAGCTATGAGGCAGTGATCCGGGTCAACTCACAGTCCGGCAAGGGCGGTGTCGCCTGGGTGATCGAGCAGGACAAGGGGCTAAAGCTCCCCAAGCGCCTCCAGGCCGATCTCAGCCGTCACGTCCAGGCCATGGCCGACGAGACGAGCCGGGAGCTGAACGCCGAGGACATCTGGAACGCCTTCCACAAGGCCTATCTCGCCAAGCCCCACGATCGTTTCACCCTGCTCGACTATCATGAGAGTGGGGCGTCCGGCGACCGGCTGTTCGTCGGCCGTGTCGCAATTGGCGGCGAGGAGCGCTCGATCTCGGGCCGCGGCAACGGGCTGATCTCGGGCGTCATCGCCGCGCTCGGCGAGACGACCGGCCCGCAGCTCGACGTGGTCGACTATAGCGAGCACGCGATCGGCCACGGGGCGGATGCGCAGGCGGCGGCCTATGTCGAATGCCGCACGTCGGACGGCCGCACGGTGTTCGGCGTGGGCATCGACGCGGATATCGCCACGGCATCGGTCAGGGCGGTGCTCAGCGCGGCCAACGCCGTCTAGCTTGTCTCGGCGCCATTGCGCCCTGTGAAGTGCCATCATAGGTTGCCGGCCGTGGCGCCGATGCCGCGGGCAATGGGGCCTCGACCGGGATGACTCGCATAATCGCATCAGCGCTGTTGGCTGGGACCGCATTAGCGCTGGGCGGTTGCGTCGCCGGCCTCGCGGTCGGCGCCGCCGGCATGGCAGCCCGCGGCGTGGCAGGCACACCGAAGAACAACGAACAGTCGCACGGCGCGGCAGCGACCGACTGCAGCACCCGCGCGTCGTCCTATGGCACAGTGCGCCTCATCGACGTCGAGCAGCGCAGCGCGAGCAAGATCGTCGTCTGGGGCACGGTGGACGACGGCAAGCAACGACGCTCGTTCGAGTGCAGCTACGGGACGAAAATCACCGGCTTCAAGATGCGGCCCGTCGCGTCGCACAAATAACCGCCAGCGAACACTGCTTCAGGCCATCTCCGGCAACCGATCGAGATGCTTGTCGAGCGTGATCGGATAATCGCGTACCCGCACCCCCGTCGCATTGTAGATCGCATTGGCGATCGCCGCCCCGACCCCGCACAGGCCCAGTTCGCCCACCCCCTTCGCCTTCATCGGCGAGGAGATCGGATCGACCTCGTCGAGGAAGATTACCTCCTGGTGCGGGATATCGGCATGGACCGGCACCTCGTAACTGGCGAGGTCGTGGTTGACGAAGAAGCCGAAACGCTTGTCGACCGCCAATTCCTCCATCAGCGCCGCGCCGACACCCATGGTCATCGCGCCGATCACCTGGCTCCGCGCCGATTTGGGGTTGAGGATCCGCCCCGCCGCGCAGACCGCCAGCATGCGCCGCACCCGCGTCTCGCCGGTGAAGCCATCCACCGCGACCTCGACGAAATGCCCGGCAAAGGTCGATTGCTGATATTGCTTGTCGAGCGTGCCATATTCGATGCCGTCCTCGACCACGATCTCGCCGCCCTGCGCCGCCTCGCCCAGCGCGGCGCTGCGCTTGCCGGCCCGCACCTTGCCATCGGCGAAGGCACTGGTCGCCGGATCGAAGCCGAGCCGCTGCGCCACCGTCTCGCGCAGCTTCATGCATGCGGCATAGACGCCGGCGGTGGAATTATTGGCGCCCCATTGCCCGCCCGACCCGGCCGAAACCGGAAAATCGGAATCGCCCAGCTTCACCACCACCTTGTCGAGCCCGATGCCCATCGTCTCCGCCGCGGTCTGCGCCAGGATGGTGTAGGTGCCGGTGCCGATATCGGTCATGTCGGTCTCGATCGTCACCACGCCCTTGCCGTCGAGGCGAACGCGTGCCGCCGACTTCATCAGCAGATTGTTGCGGAAACCCGCGGCCACGCCCATGCCGATCAGCCAGCGCCCTTCCCGCACCGAGGCCGGCTTGGCGTTGCGCTTGTCCCAGCCGAAACGCTCCGCCCCGAGGCGCAGGCACTCGACCAGCTGCCGTTGCGAGAATTTCCGCTCCGGTTTTGCCGGATCGACCTGGGTGTCGTTGAGCATGCGGAACTGCACCGGATCCATGCCGAGCTTCTCCGCCATCTCGTCCATCGCCATTTCGAGCGCCATCAGGCCGGGCGCTTCCCCGGGCGCCCGCATCGCATTTCCTTCGGGCAGGTCGAGCTCGGCCAGGCGCATCGCGGTCAGCCGGTTCTCGCCGGCATAGAGCAGCTGCGTCTGCTGCACCGCCGATTCGGGCTTGCCGTCCGGCAAATTGCCCGACGCGCTTTCATGCGCGATCGCGGTGATCCGCCCCTCGCGCGTCGCGCCCAGCCGGATGCGCTGGATCGTCGCCGGTCGGTGGGTGGCGTTGTTGATCATCATCGGGCGAGTCATCGCCAGCTTGACCGGACGCTTCGCTGCCCTGGCACCGAGCGCCGCCAGCACCGCATCGGCGCGCAGGAACAGCTTGCCGCCGAACCCGCCGCCGATGAACGGCGAATCCAGCCGCACATTCTCCTTCGCAATGCCCAGCGTCTTCGCCAGATCGGCCTTGGTCCAGGCAATCATCTGGTTCGACGTCCACAGGGTAAGCTTGTCGCCTTCCCACGCCGCGATCGTTGCGAACGGTTCCATCATCGCATGCGATTCGTCGGGCGTCGTATAGGTCGCGTCCAGCGTCACCGGCGCGGTGGCGAACGCGCCGTCGAAATTGCCCACGCGCATGATCTTGGCATCGCCATCGCCGGTATAGGGCGCGGTCGGCGCGAGCGCGGCCAGATCGAAACTGCCCTTCGCCCGCGCGTAATCGACACGCACCAGATTGGCCGCGGTCCGCGCCTGCTCGAACGTCTCGGCGACGACGATTGCGACCGCCTGGTGATAATGCTGCACCTCCGGCCCGCCGAACAGGGAGGCGGTGTTGAAATTGCCCCTGGCCAGCTTCGGCATGTCGAGCGTGGTGACGACCGCCAGCACGCCGGGCGCGGCCTTCGCTTCCTCGGTATCGATCCGGTTGATCCGGCCCTTGGCGATCGCGCTGCCGACGAGATAGCCATAAGCCTGTTTCGCCACCGCATCATGCCGTTCATAGGCATAGGGCGCGGAGCCGGTGGTCTTGAGCGGCCCGTCGATCCGGTCGGTCGGCTTGCCGATCACCTTGAGCTGGTCGATCGGATTGGTGCCCGCGGGCGTGTCGAACTTCATGACCGGCTCCTCGCGTCGCTCATCACCGCCGCGATGGTTCGCTCGACCAGCGGCACCTTGAAGGCGTTGTCATGGGTGGGTTTCGCGCCCGCCAGCAGGTGCGCGGCGACGGCCTTCGCCCCGCGCGGCATCGACGCCTCGGCCGCCTCGATCCGCCAGGGCTTCGGCGCGATGCCGCCGATCGCGACGCGCCCCGTGCCGTCCGGCCGGATCACCGCCGCCACCGACACCAGCGCAAAGGCATAGGACGCCCGGTCGCGCACCTTGTGGTAGAGATGCGTGCCGCCGATCGGCCTGGGCAGGGTCACGCCCGTGATCAGTTCGCCCCGCTTCAGCACCGTCTCGATATGCGGCGTCTTGCCCGGCAGCTGATGGAAATCGGCGATCGGAATGGTCCGCGCCACCCCCGCCGCGTCGACCGTCTCCACCGTCGCGTCGAGCAGCCGCATCGCCACCGCCATGTCGCCCGGATAGGTGGCGATGCAGGTGTCGCTCGTCCCGATCACGCCGAGCTGCCGGCTGAACCCGCCGATCGCGGCGCAGCCGGACCCCGGCTTGCGTTTGTTGCAGGCTTGGTTGGTGTCGTAGAAATAGGGACAGCGCGTCCGCTGGAGCAGGTTGCCCGCGGTCGTCGCCTTGTTGCGCAGCTGCCCGCTCGCGCCCGCCACGATCGCCCGGGTCAGCACGCCATAATCGCGCCGGATGCGATCGTCCGACGCCAGCATGGTGTTGGTCACCAGCGCGCCGATCCGGACCCCGCCTGCTTCGGTCTTCTCGATCCGGTCGAGCTTCAGCGGTCCGACATCGACGAGATGCTGCGGCGCCTCGATCTCCAGCTTCATCAGGTCGAGCAGATTGGTGCCCCCCGCGATGAACTTGGCGCCGGGCGTCCGTACGACGGCAGCGGCAGCGGCGGCCGGCGTTTCGGCGCGCTCGTAGCTGAACGGTTTCATGCCGCCCCTCCCGCAACGTCCGCCATCGCTTCGGCAATGTTGGAATAGGCGCCGCACCGGCAGATATTGCCGCTCATCCGCTCGCGCATCTCCATATTGGTGGCTTGCGGCCGCTCGGTCAGACTGGCCGACACATGGCTCGGCACGCCGGCCCTGATCTCGCCGAGCACCGCCACCGCCGAACAGATCTGGCCGGGGGTGCAATAACCGCATTGATAGCCGTCATGCCTGATGAAGGCCGCCTGCATCGGGTGCAGGTCGCCCGGCGTGCCAAGCCCCTCGATCGTGGTGACCTTGTCGCCTTCGTGCATCACCGCCAGGCTCAGGCAGGAATTGATGCGCTTGCCCTCGACCAGCACCGTGCAGGCGCCGCACTGGCCATGGTCGCAGCCTTTCTTGGTGCCGGTCAGCTGCAGATGCTCGCGCAGCGCGTCGAGCAGGGTCGTGCGCGTGTCGAGCTCGAGCTCGCGGCGCTTGCCGTTCACCTCCATCGCCACCGTCATCATCGACGGCGTGGTGCGCGGCGGGACGCCCTGCGCCTCCGCTTTGGGGACGGCAGTGAGCGCGGCGGTGGCGGCGGTCGCCGCCAGAACGCCGCGCCGGGAGATTTCCAGATCGCCAGCCATATCGGGTCGATTCCTTTCCAGCGTCTCGGAAAACAGGAGAGTGTAGCACTTCAGAACTCAACGCACGAAACCGAGTCGCGATGCGCGCGATTGATGCCGTATCCGGCATGCGCCCATGACTCGGTTTCATGAGCGGGCGGACGACTCAGTCGGGCCCGCGATACTGCGCGTCGCTGACGGGCTGGAGCCACTCGGTCGCCTTGCCATCCAGCGTCTCCGCCACCGCGACATGAGTCATCGCGCTGGCCGGCGTCGCGCCGTGCCAATGCGCCACGCCCGGCCCGGTCCAGACGACATCGCCCGGGCCGACCGCGCGCACCGGCTCGCCCTCGGCCTGCACCCAGCCACGCCCAGCAGTGACGATCAGCAATTGCCCGAGCGGATGGCGATGCCAGTGCGTTCGCGCACCCGGCTGGAAGGTGACGGTCGCCCCGCCCACCCGCGCATCGCCGCTGCCCTTGAACGGAGAGCTCACCAGAGCCGATCCGGTGAAATTGGCCGCCGAGCCCGGAACAGGCTGTCCGCCGGGCCGCACCACGCTCAACGCGTCGGCGCGATCGCTCGCCTCTGGCGCTGGGGCGCCTCCGGCAAGCACCTTCCCGGCGACCGCGACCGCCGCCATCGCCCTCGGCCAGCCGGCGTAGAAGGCGAGATGCGTGAGCGCCTCGCCGATCTGGTCGCGCGTCAGCCCGTTCTCCACGCCGCGCCGCAGATGGAAGGCAAGCTGGTCGTCGGCCCCGATCGCCGCGAGCGCCGCGATGGTGACGAGGCTGCGATCGCGCGGACTGAGATCGGTCCGCCGCCAGAGATCGCCGAACAGTACGTCGTTGGTCAGTTCGGCAAGCTTGGGCGCCACCGGCCCGACATTCTCCTCGACCGACCGGGCACGGGCGGCGTCGGATGCCGGCACGGGCAACGGCGCAGCGGCGGCCCGCAAGGTCGCCGGGTCGATGTCCCGCGCGGCAAACGCCTTTTCCACCACCTCGAGCGACGATACCGCATTGGGCCAGCCGGTATAGAAAGCGAGGTGGGTGACCAGCCCGGCAATCTCGGTCGGCCGGACGCCGTTATCGAGCCCGCGGTTGAGATGCCCCGGCATCTGCGCGGTCCTGCCGGTCGCGACCAGCACGGACAGCGTCACCAGGCTGCGATCCCGCGCGGCGAGGCCGGGCCTTTTCCAGACATCGCCGAACAAGATGGCGTCGGTATAATCCGCCAGCGCTGGCGCGATCACCTGCATCGCCCTGGGCGCGACCGAGGCTGTTCGCTGTGCTTCCGCGGGCCCTGCCAGGAGCAGCGCCGCCGTGGTCGCGACGATCGGTTTCATCATGGGTCTCCCTTGCGCGCCGTTACAGCCTACGCGTCCGGGCGCTGCACGATTACCCCATCAAACCGGCATGTCATCATGCAGGAGATTCATGAATGCCCAGCCTCGTATCGTCCTAGAACGCCGCGAGGGGACCGATCCGGAACCGGCGCAGCAACAGGGTCCGCAGATTCCCTGCGTTGGAGATGTCGAACTGATAGTCGATCCGCGTGCCGGCGGGCAGTTCCGGGATATTCTCCGACCAGACCCTGCCAACGCCCGGATTGTGATTATATCCGGGGCCCCAGGAGCCGGTCCAGTTGTTGGTGCGCACCTCGGCCCCGGTCGCCGCGTTTCGGGCGACCGTGTGGACTCGCCACACGGCATTGGCGGTGGGTGAGCTATATTCGAAGCCGAGCAGCGCCTCGATCCGCACTGCGTCGGCCGGCAGGTTCTTGCAGACGATCGACACCGAAGCATTGGGCGGCAATGTCCAGCCCGGTGTCGCCCCGTTCAGGGTCGGCACCGCGCCGCCTGACGCCGCGGTCAGCCCGCACCGATGGCCGCTCGAGTCCGACACGCCGCCCAGCGGCGCGATTTCGGTGAAGGATTCGATGGCGATCCCCTGATCGTCGAGCGCGCTGCGCAGCGCGACGACCGGATTGATCAGGCCCAGTCCCTGGCTGTCGGTCCAGGTGGCGGCGCCCAGGCCCGAGGGGCCGGACATGTCCTTCAGCAGCAGGCTGCTGTCAGCGAACGCCTCTTTGACATCGGCCTTCGGCGCGGCCGACAGGATCAGCGCGGCGATCGCGGCGGCCTGCGGCGCGGCGGCGCTGGTGCCGCAAAACATGGGCTGAAAGGCCGGATCCTGGACTGAATTCACGACGCAGTCGGCTGCGGCGAAATCGGGCTTTCGCAGGATCGTGCCGCTCGCATAGGTCAGGCTGTCGGGCGCGAGCGGTTGCCCGGCACCGTCATAATAGACCCGGCGCGGCCCGTCCGAGCTGAAGGATTCGACGTCGAGCGTCGGTGCGCCGCGATCATAGCCGTTCGACCGGAACGGTGCCGTCCGCTGCTGCGCCGTCACCGCGGCGATCGTGAAGGCCTTCGCGGCGCCAAGCGCATTGTGCCCGAAGGTCTGTCCGTCCGTGGCATAGGCCAGCCTGCCGCGATTGGTGACGATGCGGACGACGCGCGCGGCGTCGGTTTCCGCCTTCAGGACGGCGAGGCGGTAATGCGGCCTGAGGTCGACCGATATCATCGGCACGTCATCGACCGAGGAAGCGAGCGTCTGCAACTGCCCCGCCTCGTCGAACGCCGCGAACAGATAGTCGTTGATGGTGTCCGGCGAGTCTCTGACGGGGTCGTTCCAGGTCAGTTGCGCATTGGGAGCGCCCGGATTGGCCTGGGTGACCTCGTCGAACACGACCCCCGGCGCGAACTGATGGAAGCGGTAGGTGATATTGGTGATCTGGTTGGTGGCCGGGTCGAACGACGGTAGCTGGATCGTGCTCGTGCTCGGGCTGAAATCGCCTTCCCAGGTGCCGCTCGTATGCTGGGCGAGATTGCCGCTATTGGCGGCTGACGAGAAAAACAGGATGCCATTGTCCGTCGCGGCGCGGGCGGCCCGGGCGATCTCGCCATCCTGAAACGGCGTCTCGTCGGAATAGGTGATGTCGTCGACGATGATGGTGCAATGGTCGAGCGCGAGCCGCGCCACGTTGATCGCCATGCGCACGCGCGTGTCGCCCATATCGGCAAAGGCGAGCGTGGCGCCCGGGGCAATGCGGTGCACGATCTCCAGCATCGCGGTGCCCTCGCCATGTCCGTGGGGAGTCGGGACGCCCGCGGGCTCCGCCAGCACCTCGACGGCGCCGAGCGTGCCGTTCTGCTGGGATTCGGCGAGGTGATCGATACTGTCCGAGATGACGCAGACCTTGATGCCGGTACCGTCGGCCTTGAAGGTGCCGCGCAGCAACGCGCCTTCATGCGCCGCGTCGCCATCCCAATTGGCGCCCTGGCCCGGCGCGGGGGTCGCCTGGTTGACCACCGGCGACCGGGCAAGCGCGATACTGCGCACCTCCGGCCGCGCCGTCACCGCCGCGAGGCTCGACAAGGGCAGCCGCACCGACATGCTATGATATTCGGGAATTTCGGCGATGTCGGTGCCGCCCTGGCTGACGATGAAGTCATGCAGCGCAGGCGTTATGTCCCCCTTGATCACGACGAGTTCACCGCCGGTGGACGGTTTGCCGCCGGGCAAGGCGGCGTAGGGGCGAAGCGGCGCCGCGCCGGCCTGAGTCACGACGGGGCCGCGCGCCGCGAGCAGCAGGCCGGAGTCGAGCTTGGCTTCGGCCGGCGTGCGCGGCAGCAGCTGGCGTTGCGCCGACAGCAGCTGCTGCCTCATCGCGGCCGATACGCCCGCGGCATCGGCCGGCTGGCTTGGCGGCTTGGCGGGCGGAGTCTGACTCCATGCCACGACCGGCACCGCCGCGGCCGGCAGAAACCGGATCCAGCGAAGCGTCCGGAGGCAGGCCCTGATGGTCGGCATCGGCATTTCCCCAACGACAGATCGACGCCCGGCCGAATGGCGCCGCGGTCCCCTCCCGCATCGTCCTTGGCCGAGCCGGTCGACCGTGAGACGGGGAGATCGTTACGGCAATTGAACAAATTTGTTCGCGCCCGGCGCTGTGATATGTCGGCGCGCCGGGAAAAGTTCGGAGGGCTGATGCACGCGACGATCCCGTCGACCGATCCCGCCGTGCCGGCGGCCTGGGGCGAGGTCAGCCGTCACGCGGCATTCAGCGCGGCGTCGCGCCGGCTGGCCGCCAACATGCTCGATCTGTGCGACGACGACCGCCGGCTCGCTTCCGTCTTCAAGGATGCCGGCCGCTATATCGCGGCGATGTCGGCGGCCTATCTGCACGGTATGGGCGGCCTGACCCTGCCGCTTTTCAAGCAGATCTGCGCGGATTCCGGCTTCCTCAGCGCGGGCAGGGCCAGGTCGATCGTCGAGTTCCTGCAGTATATCGGCTATCTGGAGCTGAGCGGGCCATCGACCTATCGGCCGACCGCGCTGTTCCTCGCTGCCTGGCGCCGGCATTTGCAGGCCGCGATCGACGCGGCGGCCATAATCGAGCCGGCGCTGGCGCCACTGCCGGACCTGCTCGACCAGCCCGCCATCTTCGAACGGCTGCTCGTAATTCAGGCCGCGCGGCTCCACGCCCTGTCGCGCATGCACGATCCGTTCCCCGCGCTGCGCCGGGCGTTCCTCCATCCCTATGCCGGCTCGCAATTTCTGTGGACGCTCACGCTCATCGACACGCACGAGCCCGTCACCGTGTCGCTGAGCGACCTGTCGCGCCGCTTCGACGTGACGCATCTCCATGTCCGGCGCCTGCTGAAGCGCGCCCATGACGAGGGTTTTCTCATCTATCATGGTCATGGCCGCCTAACCGCGGAGGCCCCGGGCGGGCAAACCATCGCGCTGCATTATGCCGGGCAGCTGAGCGAGCTCATCGAGAGCGGCCGACAGGTCCTGTCCGAGCTGCCTCGTTCGGAGGCTCCCGCTTAACCGGTCCCGTCGTCGATGATCGTGTCGCCCCAACAGCGAATCACGCCCGGCACCGCGCCGATCTGGTCGATCATCATGCCCTCGAGGTTCGGCAGGTGCCCGCGTCTTTCGCGCTCAAAGCACCTCGAACAAACTATAGACCGGCCCCGTCTTGATCCGGTGGCCGATGCCGATCGCGATGATCCGGTTGAGCCATTCGTAGCGCGCATCCGACGTGGTGAAGCTCGCGCTCGACCGGAAATAGTAGCTGGCCGGGTCGACCGCCTCGCCCCGCGCCATCCGGTCCATGACCTCGGCCGGGCCGTGGCGCAGGCCGGTATAGGTCATGCCGATCAGCGCGCCGTCCCCGGTCTGGAGGATGAGACGCACATCGAGCGTGGCCGCCCCGTCACCGCGCAGGATCTGCCAGTCGCTGCCGCCGTCCAGCACGGTGCCGGAGAGCCGATCGCCCTCGAACCTCCCGCCCGGCACGATCGCGACACGCCGCGGTGACCCTTCCGGACCGCCGACGGCATGCATCGCGCTCACATCGAGGCGCAGTACGAACAGCGGCCGGGTCCGCACCGATCGCAGGGTCTCGGGAAGATCGTCGCCTGGCTGAGTCATGTCCGCATCATCCTTTGGGCCGCCGTTGGTATCCAACACGCATAGGCAGCCGGCGGCCGCTCCTTCAAGCCGTCAACCGTCGGAAAGCGCTTCCCGGATCGCCGCCTCGACCGGACTATACCCCCCATCCGCCCGCCGCAGCGCCAGGGGTTCGGCCGGAAGCAGCGGCGGTTGCGCCATGAAGCGCGGGATCGTCCCGCGATGCGGCTGCGCCGCGTGAACCAGGAACGGGTGGCACAGATACACCGTCCCCGCCTCGCCCGTCGCCAGCGCCTCGGGCCGGCCGGCCGATCCGGCAAAGCCGTCCGCCGCCAGTTCCCGCAAGGTCAGCCCCGCCGCGCCCGCCGGCGCCAGTTGCCGGGCGATGTCGCGGTGCGACCCCAGCCGGATTCGCGTCGGCGCATCGTCCTCGCCGACATCGGAGAACAGGAAGAGCATCAGCAGCGCCCGCCCCCGGCTCTCCACATTGGCGCGCCAGTCGAGGAAATCGGGATGCTCGGTCCCGAAGCTCACATCCACATGCCAGCCCGCGTCCCCCGGATCGTCCGGCGACGGGAAACGCACCGGGAAGGTGCCGAGTGCGCGCGGCGCCAGCCAGCGGCCCGGGCCGACAAGCTGGTCGAACGCGCGGTGCAGGACGGGCGTGTTGGCGGCCTCGCGAAACGGCCGCTGGCCATAATGGCCGAGCCTGATCACTGGCCTGGTCCAGCTCGTCGGGTGGTCCGGATCGCAGCCGGTGTCGCGCCACAAAATGGCACGCGCTTCGTCAGCCAGGCTACGCGGAAAGGCGTGATCGATGCGGACGAGGCCGTCAGCGATGAAGGCGTGGATGCTGCCCGCGCTCAGCGAGCGCGCGGGATCATGGGTCATGGGAAACTCTCGAATAAGCGACCGCGCCCCGCGCCTCCGCGCGGAGCCTCGATCAAGGCGACGGGATCGGGTTCGGCTGGCCGGTCAGGCCAGCGGAAACGCGGCCGCGAAGGAGAGAGCGAAGATCGTCATGATGTCGCCATTCTAAACCAGCGGAGGGCGAAGGGGAAAGCACGATCCGGCGCGCGCGCCCGAGCTGATTCAATCTGGCCGCATTCCCTGCTGAACTCTCGCAGCCCCCGGTTGAACCGGGATGGGCAGGAGGAGCGTGCCATGTCAGTCCAAGTAAAGCCGGAAGAAAATCCGATACCCCTCGCTGAAATATTCAAAAACTCGTGTAGAAAACGCGCAATTGAGATCGACGGTTACGGCCGCCGTCGCCTGATAATGGGTTAGACCTGTGGTAGCGACCTTCAATAATCGCGGCGCAGCTGGCAAGAATCGCTCCGATTCGTCCCTCTCGCAGGTAGGTCGCAAAAATCGGCGAATGCTTGGCGGTTTTGTGCGGGTCGCGACAGTCTCCAACACCGCGTCATGCGCGTTACTGGGAGGCTGCACTCCTGCCGCGCATGATTTCGCAGCCGACCGCCGCATCCGGGTAGATATCGGGCTTCATCGATCGCACCGTCACCAGCGCGACGCGGCGATCCTTGAGGCACAGGCCCGCGATCGCCTCGCACAAGGTCTCCTGCAGATGGAAATGCCGCCCGGCGACCAGCGCCCGGATGTCGTCGCGGATGAAGTCGTAATCGAGCACTTCCTCGATCCGGTCGTCGGACGGCGGCGCGGGATAGTCGACCTCCATCCGTACGTTGACGATCACCCGCTGCGGCCCGGCCAGCTCCTCGGCATGGATCCCCAGGCCCATGACCAGTTCGAGCCCCTCCAGGATCGTGGCGAAGCGCACGCCCTCAGCCATGTGCGTGCCTGTTTCCCCGGCGCGTCTCGAACATCACGTCGCTGTCGCGCGGCAGGAAATGCTGGCCATTGTCCACGAACAGGTTCTGCCCGGTGATGCCCCGTGCCGTCAGCAGGAAATCGACCGCTTCGGCGATCGCCGTCACCTCGACCGGGCGTCGCAGCAGATTCTCCGATGCCACCGCGCGGAATTCCGCGTCGCTCTGGTCGAGGCTCGGCAGCGACAGCCCCGGCGACACGGCGTTGACCCGGACGCGCGGCCCCAATGCCTGGGCAAGCATCACGGTCGCGCCCGCCAGCGCGATCTTGCCGCAACTGTACGAGAAGAAATCCGGGTTCAGATTGGCGATCTTCTGGTCGAGGATATTGACCACCGCGCCCGCCGCGAGATCCTCCTGCGCCGCGAGCGCCGAGGCGAGCAGCGCCGGCGCGTCGAGGTTCACCGCGAGATGATCGCGCAGCATCCCGGGCTCGGCGAGCGGCGGCCGGTCATAGGCGAACAGCGAGGCGTTGTTGACCAACGCCGTCAGCGGCCCGTCAAAGGCGGCGCGCGCCTGCTTCACCAGATGGGCGGGCGTCTCCGGCAAGGCGAGATCGCCGGTCAGCACGCACGCTCCGGGCAGTTCGGCGGCGAGCGCCTCCGCCGCCTCGGGCGAATGATGATGGTGGATCGCGACCCGCCATCCCTGTCCCGCCAGATGCCGCGCGATCGCCGCGCCGATCCGCCGCGGCGCGCCGGTAACCAATATGGTGCGGTCGGCCTCCTTCACGGCGACTCAATAACCCATCAGCGCGAGCACTTCCTTGCGGCTGCGATCGTCCTCGCGGAACACGCCCATCATCCGGCTCGTCACCATCGAGACGCCGGGCGTGCGCACGCCCCGCGCGGTCATGCAGGCATGGCTCGCCTCGATCACCACCGCGACGCCGACCGGCTTCAGATTCTCCCAGATGCAGTCGGCCACCTCGGCGGTCAACCGTTCCTGCACCTGCAGGCGGCGGGCAAAGGCATGCAGCACGCGGGCGAGCTTGGAGATACCGACGACATAATTGCCCGGCAGGTACGCGATGTGCGCCTTGCCGATGATCGGCGCCATGTGATGCTCGCAATGCGACTGGAACGGGATGTCCTTGAGCAGCACGATCTCGTCGTAACCGCCGACTTCCTCGAAGACGCGCGACAGATGATGCGCGGGATCATCGCGATAACCCGAGCAATATTCCTTCCACGCGCGCGCGACGCGCTGTGGCGTATCGAGCAATCCTTCGCGCGCCGGATCGTCCCCGGACCAGCGGATCAGGGTCCGGACGGCCTCGGCTACTTCGTCCGGGACCGGGATTTTGGGCGTCTCGGCGACGAGATCGCCATTTTCGGGTCCGCCCGGACGATGTTCCATACTCATTTCATTACGCCTTATTCGAACCTGACGTTACGGCAACCTTGCTTTGAGCCAGTTCAGTTCGATTTCGAAACTGTCTCATTTGGGCAACAACTGCGCAACCCCGCTGTTTTCCTACGATTCCGGCATTGACGGTTGATTCAGGTGGACGCAGAATTCGCATACCGAGAATACGAACGACGCTCAGTTGGCATAGAACCGACGGGCTGGCCAAGAGGGGATCATCCATGAAGAAATTCGAACTGCTCGCAGCGTCGGCTATCGCGCTGCTCTACGCCACGCCAGCGCTGGCGCAAGAGGCTCCCGTGCCGGCCGCCCAGGACGAGGCCGTCCTCAACGACAGCGACGACATCATCGTTACCGCCACCAAGCGCGAACAGACGCTGCAGGACGTGCCGATCTCGGTGTCCGTCACCGGCGCCGCGACGATCGAAAAGGCACAGATCCGCGACCTGATCGATCTCCAGTCGGTCGTGCCCTCGCTCAAGGTCGCGCAGTTCAACGCCGCCGGCCAGACCAACTTCATCATCCGCGGCTTCGGCAACGGCAATGGCAATGACGGTATCGAAAGCTCGGTCGGCGTCTTCATCGACGGCGTCTATCGCTCGCGATCGGCGTCGGCGCTGGACGATCTTCCCGAGATCGAGCGTGTCGAGGTGCTGCGCGGTCCGCAATCGACCCTGTTCGGCAAGAACGTGTCGGCTGGCGCGATCAGCATCGTCACCAAACGCCCGTCGTTCGAATGGGGCGGCAAGGCCGAGATCACCGTCGGCAATTACAGCCAGATGCAGACCAAGGCGACGCTCACCGGCCCCCTGACCGACAGCCTCGCCTTTCGCGTGTCCGGCAGCCTCAATGAGCGCGACGGCTATTTCAAGAACCTGACGACCGGCACCGGCGTCAATGATCGTCATCGCTGGTCGGTCCGCGGCGATATCCTGTTCGAGCCGTCGTCGGACTTCTCGATCCGCGTCATCGGCGACTATAACATGATCAAGGAGATCTGCTGCGGCGTCACCTCGATCTTCAACGGCCCCGCCACGCTGGCGATCAAATCCCTGGGCTTTGCGGTTTCCGACACGACCAAGATCTTCGACCGCAACGTCATCTTCAACGAGGATCCCTATAACCGCATCGTCGGCAAGGGCGTTTCAGGCCAGGTCGACTGGAATGTCGGCTTCGCGAAGCTGACTTCCATCACGGCCTATCGCAACCAGGTCAACCAGTCCGACCAGGACATCGATTTCACCGGCGCGGCCATCTCGAGGAACCGGACCGCCAACGAGGCCAAGACTTTCACGCAGGAACTCCGCCTCTCGTCGACCGGCGACGGGCCGCTCAGCTGGCTGATCGGCGGCTTCTATCAGAACGAAAAACTCCAGACCGGCCGTGACATCCGGTTCGGCAAGAATACCCGCGCTTTCGTCAATGCCCTCACCGGGGGCGCAGTGACCCAGCTCGAGACGCTGCAATCGCTCGTCAATCCGGCCATTCGGCCCGGCCTGACCTATTTCCAGGAAGGAAATGGCATTGCGGACAACTATAAGCTGAAACAAACCTCCTACTCGCTGTTCGGCCAGGTCGATTACAAGATTACCCAGCGCCTGACCCTCACCGGCGGCCTCGCCTATCTCAACGACCGCAAGGCGGCACAGTCCTTTGTCGTGCTGCAGGATCCGTTTTCCTCGCTCAACCTGCAAAACGTTCCCGAGCTTGGCTTCCTGCCGCTCACCATCCTCAATCCCGCAGCGCCGCCCGGAGCGAAAATTCCCACCAATCTGTTCGGCGCGCTTGGAGCGGTTCAGTTTTTCTACGCCAACACCCCGAACCACGGCCCGGTCAATTATCCGAACGCCAATGAATCGGGCATCATCAAGGGTGACAAGGTCACCTATGCCGCCCGGATCGCCTATGACCTCGATTTCGTGAACGTCTATGCCAGCTATTCGACGGGCTGGAAGGCGAGCGCGATCAACCTTTCGTCGGACAGCCGCCCGCCGCTGAACGGCGTGGGCCGCTCGGCCGCGCCGGAGGAAGTCACCGTCTATGAAGCGGGCGCCAAGGCAAAGTTCCGCGGCGGCTATTTCAACCTCGCGGTGTTCAAGCAGGAGATCAAGGGCTTCCAGTCCAACGCCTTTACCGGTCTCGGCTACAGCCTGGTCAACGCCGGCAAGGAATCGGTGCGCGGCTTCGAAGTGGACGCGGCCTACAATCCCGTCCCCGCCCTCGCCCTTACCGGCGCGGTCACCTATCTCGACCCGAAATATGATTCCTTCACCGGCGCGGCCTGCGTGAACTATGATACGGTGCGCTGCCCGGTCAATCCGGCAACGGGCCTTCGTCCGTCGTTCCGCAACCTGTCCGGGGAGAAGCCGGCCGGCATCCCGACCTGGAGCTTCTCGACCTCGGCCACCCTGTCGCACGACTTCACGGGCGACATCAGCGCCTATATCCGCGGCGAGTTCGATTATATGAGCAAGTTCCAGCTCACCGAGACGACGCCGCCGAACCTGTCGACCTATGGCCAGCAGAACGTCAACGCCAGCCTCGGCATCGAGAGCAAGGCCAACAAGCTCGAGCTGATGTTCTGGGTCCGCAACCTGACCAAGAACAACTTCCTGATCTCGACCTTCCCGACGGTCGCGCAGGACGGCAGCTATAGCGGCTATCCCAACCAGCCCCGCACCTATGGCGCGACGCTCCGCAAGAGCTTCTGACCACAGGCGCACGCCAGGGAATCGGCCCCCTCTTCCTCGCGGAAGAGGGGGTTTTTCCTTGTCCCCGATCCCAAAACGGCGCGGGTCGTCGCATCCCTGTCGAAAACCGGCCGATATCAGCCGCTACGAAGGGGAATCCGGCACTGTAAGGCGTGACAATCCCAAAAAGGCGGCGCACAAGCGACGCACGCTGAAGCAGGCGTGAAACCGATGTCGACATGAACGACACATCAGGAAGGACAATTTATGGCGAAAGAACCCACGGCAGCTCCGAAAACCGGCGGCATCCATGCGCCGGTGCAGCCGTCCCCCGAGCTGGGCGCGATCGTCGGCAACGACAAGCTGCCGCGCAGCCAGGTCATCAGCAAGGTGTGGGACTATATCAAGTCCAACAACCTGCAGAACCCGGCGAACAAGCGGGAGATCCTCGCTGACGACAAGCTGAAGAAGGTGTTCGGTCGTGACAAGGTCACGATGTTCGAAATGAACAAGTACATCGCGCAGCACGTCAAGGCGTAAGCGCTCAACGGGCCACTCCGGGTGGCATCGCCTGCGCAAGCGGTGCTGGTGCCCCCGAGTGGACTCGAACCACCGGCCTGCGGTTTAGGAAACCGTCGCTCTATCCTGCTGAGCTACGGGGGCAGCGCCCAAAGCCCTAGATTTCCCCAACTCTCCGGTCAATCGACAACGCAACGGAAACCGGCCCGGAACAAAGAGCTCGGGGAAAGCTGCCCCGGACCAGCACGGACGGACCAGGCGTTCCTGTCGCTACAGCTCTCAGACGGAATTGATGTGCGGTCATGAAACCGCGCTTTACTCCAGCGCCTCTCCGGATCGACTGAATTCACGGTCATTCGCGCGGGCTGGTGCCTCAGTTGATCGCCTCGGGCGGTACCACTGGGAACGGCAGCGGCGCGATCGCCACGCCTTCATCCGCCAGCGCCTTCGCCTCCCCCACCGTCGCCTCGCCATGGATTGGCGCATGATCGGTCTCGCCGGCATGCATCGCGCGGGCACGGTCGGCAAAGGCCCTGCCCACCCATTCGGACTTTTCCAGCGCCCTGGCCTGCGCCTCGGCCAGCGCGCGGATCGCTGCCTTCATCACATCGGGCGACGGCGTCTCGTTCTGGACGGGCGCGTTTTGCCGGTTGCCCTTGGCCGGGATGTTCGGCGCCATCACCGCCTTGCCCACGTCGCCGTCGCCGCATAGCGGGCAGGACAACAGCCCTCGCGCGTGCTGGTCCTCGAACGCCCCGCTCGAGCCGAACCATGCCTCGAACACATGCTCACGCGAACAGCGCAGGTCGAAGACGATCATGGCGCGATCTCGACCGCCGGGATCGCGCGGCGATGCGCCAGCACCGGGATGCGCGCGCGGGCATCGGCGGTGCGCGCCGGATCGATCTCGGCGAACCCGAGGCCGGCGTCCTCGCCCATGTCGAGCAGCACTTCGCCCCAGGGATCGATCACCAGCGAATGGCCATAGGTCGCGCGACCGTCCTCGTGCACGCCAGTCTGCGCCGCGGCGACGACAAAGGCCGCTGCCTCGATCGCCCGGGCCCGCAACAATATATGCCAGTGCGCAGCACCCGTCGGCCGCGTGAACGCCGCCGGCACCGCCAATATGGTCGCGCCGGCATCGCTCAGCGCCCGGAACAGGTCGGGGAAGCGCATGTCGTAGCAGATCGCCAGTCCGACCTGCCCGACCGGCGTATCGACCACCACGGCGCCGCTGCCCGGCGTATAGGAAGCGGATTCGCGCCAGCTCTCGCCGGTCGGCAGATCGACGTCGAACAGATGAAGCTTGTCGTAGCGCGCCCGGATCTTGCCCTCGGGGTCGATCACATAGGCGCGGTTCGCCAGCTTGCCGTCGTCGCCGCGCACCGCGAGCGAGCCGAGATGAACCCAGATGCCGTGCTCAGATGCTGCCTTGCGTACCGCCGACAGGACGGGATCCTCAGCTTCGGGATGGAGATTGGCCGCGGCCCGCGCGCGATTGCTGTCGAGCAGGCCGGACATTTCGGGTGTGAAGAGCATCGCCGCGCCACCCTTTGCCGCATCGGCAACCGCCTGGGTGAGGCTATTGGCATTGGCGACCGGGTCGATCCCCGTCGTCATCTGCAGCAGCGCGATCCTCATGCCGCAAGCAAGGCGTCGAGCTTGCCCTCGCGTTCCAGCGCCGCCAGATCGTCCGATCCGCCGACATGCCGCCCGTCGATGAAAATCTGCGGGACGGTGCTGCGGCCGTTCGCGCGCTGCAGCATCTCGGCGCGTTTCGGCCCGCCCATGGTGATGTCGAATTCCTCGACCTCCACACCCTTGCTGTCGAGCAACCGCATCGCCCGCGTACAATAGGGGCAGAAGGCCTTGGTGTAGATTTCGATCTTTGCCATGATTCTGAAATGTGGGCGACCCCGCCGCTTGTCAATCGTCCGCTGCCGGATCGAGCACCCGCGCCCAGCACAATATGGTCACGCTGGCTGCGCCCGCTTGCAGGAGAACGCGCGTGCAGGCGTCACTGGTCGCGCCGCTGGTATGGATGTCGTCGATCAGCACCACCGCCTTGCCCTTCAGCAGCTGCTTCGCCCCCGGCTGAACGCGAAAGGCGCCCGCGACCGCCTTTGCCCTGCCCCGTGCGCCCATTCCACGGAGCGGCGGGGTGGCACGCGCCCGGCGCAGCAGCATCGGGTCGTTCGCCACGCCGGTGGCGCGAGTCAGCGCGCGCGCGATCAGCGCTGCCTGGTTGAACCCGCGCGACCAGATCCGCCAGCGATGCAACGGAACCGGCACGAGCAGATCGGCACCGTCCGGCATCAGTCGGGCCATTTGCCGCGCCACCGTCTCGGCAAAGGCAGTGCGCCCGCCATATTTGAGGCGCAGCGCGACGGTGCGGGCGACATCGCCATAAGCGACCGCCGCGCGCACGCCGGCATGGCGCGGCGGCCGCTCATGGCACGCGCCGCAAAGCGCCCCGGATCCGCGATCATAGGAGAAGGGCGCATGACACGCAGCGCACCAGGGCGGGCCGAGGAAGCGCAATTCACCCCAGCAGGCAGCGCAGAAGCGATGGTCCTCCCCGGTCACCGCGCCGCAACCGGGGCATCGCGGCGGCAGCGCGAGATCGGCGGCGACACGAAGGGGAGCGAGGAGCCGCTTCACGTCCCTCTTGTCGCGCCGCCCGTCCGGCGGCACAAGCCCGGGCGGTGAGCGTCCCCGATATCTTTGACCGTACCGCCCGGCGCATCCGCCGCGACCGCGCCGCCGACGGGTTTGCCGGGCATGATTTTCTGCGGGCGGCGATGCTCGACGGTATCCAGGAGCGGCTCGGCGCCGTCGTGCGCGCCTTCGGGGACGTGCTCGATCTCGGCTGCTTCGACGGTGCGTTCCTGCCTCCGCCGGGTACGCGCATCGTCCGCTGCGACGCTGGCCTGGCCTTTGCGCGCTCGGCCTCGGGGGTTCAGGCCGATGAGGATCGGCTGCCTTTCGCGGATGGCTCGTTCGACCTGGTCGTCTCCGCCGGCGTGCTCGACAGCGTCAACGACCTGCCGGGCGCGCTGAGCCTGATCCGGCGCGCGCTGAGGCCCGACGGCCTGTTCGTCGCCGCCTTCACTGGCGCGGGCAGCCTGTCGACCCTGCGCGCTGCCCTGCGCGAGGCCGAACGTGACCGCCCTGCCGCCCGCATCCACCCGCAGATCGACGTTCGGTCGGCCGGCGACCTGCTCGTTCGGGCTGGATTCGCGCTGCCCGTCGCGGATGTGGAATCGCTGACCGTCCGTTACGCCGGGCTCGCCGGACTGTTGGCGGACCTGCGCGGCATGGCGGCGACGAACCTGCTGGTCGGTCGCACGCCGCTTCGCCGCGATACGCTCGCCCGCGCGGCCGATGCCTTTGCGGCACTGGCTGACCCGGACGGGCGCGTGGCTGAGCGTTTCGAGATCGTCTTTCTCACGGGCTGGGCCCCCGCCCCGTCCCAACCTCAGCCGGCCCGACGCGGCAGCGCGACGGCCTCGCTGGCGGAAGCGCTCAAGCGCATGCCGCCCGCCTAGGGCAACGGCTCGCTAGCCGATCACGGCGTCACCCGAACCCCGGGCGAGCATGCGGCCAATCGCGTCGAACAGCGAATCCATTGCAACGGGTTTGAACAACACTTCGTCGGCGCCCCCGCTCAGGCAGCGTTGGCGAAGATCGATCGCGGTATCAGCAGTCACGACGATGATCGGCAGCCTTGCCTTGGCATCGGTGCGGCCGCGGATGTGCCTGATTGCCTCGAATCCATCCATTCCGGGCATTCGAAGGTCGACCAGGACAATGTCGAAATCCTGCTCGTCGATGAGTTGAAGACCGATCTCTCCGCTTTCCGCACCGACCATCGACGCACCGGCCACATCGAGCATGTCCTTCACAACCCGACGATTCATCGGATCATCCTCAATGAAGAGGATGTTCATGGCTTGGAGGCCGCGGCGCTGGCCGACTGGAAAAATAGAACCATAATGGATGTCTCTATCTGATCATGCCGCACGCGTTACAAGATGGCTGACGTTGTCGCCGTCGCTTTTACCCGCAGGGAAGAGCGTTTCGGCCAACGCCGCGCCAGAGATCGGCTTGGCGATCACGATATCGAATCCCGCGGTGGCGAATTCCGCTTTCTGTTGCTCGCTCGGGGCTGGCCAGAGCAGCGCCGAGACGACACCGGCATCGCGCGCCGCCGCGACCAGCGCCGATATCGCGCCCGACATATCGGCGTTTGCCTTCAGAGTCGCGTCGTCGACCAGCAGCCGGGAAATGCTGCCCGCGACGATAAGCCCGATCGCCTCATCGACCGTCCCCGCGAAAACAATGTTCCCGGATCGCGCCTCGAGCACGGCACGCAGCATGCTGCGCGAAATCGGGTTGCGATCGAGGATCACCAGCGCGCGGATGTCGGCCCCCATCCCGGCCGCTTCCGCCGCGGCGGCGCGAACCAGCGGCAGGTCGAGGGTAAAGTTCGAGCCGCTGCCCACCGCGCTGCGCACCGTCACGTCGCCGCCCATCGCCCGGGCAAGATTCCGGCAAATGGCGAGGCCCAGGCCGGTGCCGCCAAATTTGCGCGCCGTGCCCGCGTCCACCTGGCGGAAGGATTCGAAGATCAGTTCATATTTGTCGCTCGGGATGCCGATGCCGGTATCGGTCACCTCGACCTTCAGTCTCGACGCGCCGTCCCGGTCGTCGGCAAAGGCCCGCACGCTCACCGCACCGCTGTCGGTGAACTTCAGCGCATTGGACAGAAGGTTGAAGATGATCTGGCGCAACCGGCCGACATCGCCGTCGATCCTGTCCGGACAATCGGCGAGATCGAGCGCGAACGCGATGCCGCGGCCCCGCGCCTGCTCCTCCCACATGCACGCCACGTCGCGCAGCGCGTCCTTGAGGTCGAACGCCTCGCGCTCGATCGTCATGTTGCCGGTTTCCATCTTGGCGACGTCGAGAATGTCGTCGACCAGCGCGCGCATGCTGAGCCCCGCACCGTGCACCACCCCGATCCGGTCGCGCATCGGCTCGCCGAGCTTCTCGTCCGCCAGCATCACCTGAGTCATGCCGAGGATACCGTTGAGCGGTGTGCGGATCTCGTGGCTGGTGGTCGCGAGGAACTCGGTTTTCGCCGCCAGCGCCTTTTCCAGCGCGCTGTTGGTCGCAGCGAGATCGATGTTCGCCGCGCGCACCTCGTTGCGGCTGCGGCGGATGGTGAAGAGACCGACGCCGAGCATCGAAACGATGATGGCGGTCGCCAGCGCGGCACCGGTGAAAATGATCCGCTGAGTCTGCACGCGGGCCTGTTCGGCCTCATATTTGCGCTGCGCCTCCGCCGCCTGCAGCCGGGTGATCTTGAGTTCCTGATTGGCGAAATCGAAACGGGCCGCGGCAAGCGCGGTGTTGGTCGACGCGGCGAGCGTCGACGTCTGGTCGTCGAGACGTTTCAGCGCTTCGAGATGAAGCAGCGCCCGCGTCTCGTCGCCGGTCCTCTTGAACAGCGTATAGGCGGTCTGATGTCCTTCGCGAAACGCGAGCGTGGTCGTGCGCAGGTCGACTCCCGCGAAGCTGCGTTCGATCAGCGCCGCCGCCCGCGCGGGATCGCCATGCTGAAGCGCGGCTTGGGCCTCCAGCCCCAGGTCCTGGCTGTCGGTCCGCATGCCGGCGGCCCGCGAAACCCGCGACACATCGGCGATGGTGCGATCCGCGGCGGCAAGATTGTCGGTGGCGAGCTGCGCGCGCGCGATGTTCCGCAGGATCTGCACCTCGCGGCCGGGGCTCTTCATCGTCCGCGCGAGCGACAGCGCCTCGTTATATTGCTTCTCGGCCTCGGCGAAGCGGCCGAGCTCCTTCAGGCACACGCCGCGATTATTGTAGATCGCCAACAGCAGGGACGGGTCGCCATGATAGACCTCGATCGCCTGGCTGGAATAGCGCAGGCCGTTCTCATAATCCTTGGCCTCCTGGTAGAGCAGCGCGATGCTCAGCAGCGCGACCGCGCGGCTGCGCGTTTCGCCAAGATCGCGGAACACGGCATGCGCTGCCTGATAATCCGCAAGCGCCGCCGCGACATCGGCCTTGGCGGTGTGCAGGCCGCCCCGCGACAGCAGGATGTCGCCAGTGAGCTTGGTCGGCGTGCCGCCCGCGACCGCCGCATAAGCGCGGTCGATTAGGGGCTTGGCGTGGTCCACGTCGTTGAGGCGGAGATAGGCCTCGCCCTGGAGCCATTGCGCGGTGGCGACCGCGACGGTCCGCTGGCGGCGCTGCAAGGATCCGGCCGCGACTTCGGCCGCCCTGGCCTTGTCGATCGTCTTGCCGGGATCGACCAGCATCATCGCCTTGGCATCGGCCACCATGGCGTCGAAGCGAGCGCCCGCATCCGGCACCTGCGCCATGGCGGGCGCGCCGTGACTCATCAGCGCAAGCAGCGCTGCGGCCATCAAGGTACGAAAAATGAGCCCCATGATCGAGCGCCTGTGTGGACGGGACATGTTAAATACGCGCTAAGGCGCGGGATGACGATGGCTCAGGCGCTTTTCCAGAAACTGGCCGGGCGCCGGAACATCGCATGGCCCGGCCGTTCGGGCAGGCGCGCCTTGTCGTCGCGCAGATACTGGCGGAACGCTTCGATCGAGACGGGGCGGCTGATCAGATAGCCCTGCACCATGTCGCAGCCCATCACGCTGAGCAGCGCCATCGCCGCCTGGGTCTCGACCCCCTCGGCGGTCACCTCCATCTCCAGCGCATGCGCGAGATCGATGGTCGAGCGCACGATCAGCGGGTCGCGGTTGCTGCTCGTCAGCTGGAGCACGAACATCTTGTCGATTTTCAGCTCCTTGGCCGGGAGCTGTTTCAGATAGGCGAGCGACGACAGACCGGCGCCATAATCGTCGATCGCGATGGTGATGCCGACATCGGCAAACGCCCTGAGGTTGAAGATGGCGCTTTGCGGATCGCGAATGACCGACGTCTCGGTGATCTCGAAACCGATCCGTGCGCCGCTTTCGAGCACCTTGGCGCAGGCCAGCTTCACGAACCGCACATCGGCCAGCAGCTGGCCGGAGATGTTGAGGAAGATGGTCAGGTCGTTGCCGTCGGCGGCGAGCAACCGCTGGTCGGCGATCACCTGGTCGAGCGTCCACAGCGTCAGCGCGGCAATTTCGCGCGCTTCCTCGGCGACGGTGATGAAGTCTCCCGGAAGGATCAGCCCGCGGGTCGGATGCTGCCAGCGCACCAGCGCCTCGGCGCTCGCGATCTCCTGGCGGCGGACATGCACCTTGGGCTGATATTGCAGGAACATCTCGCCATTGCAGATCGCGGCCGGCAGCTCGCGCGTCAGCGTCAGCCGGTCGAAGGCCGGCGTGCCAGCGGAAAGATCGCGGATGACAGCATGGGCCTCGCCCCGGGCCTGCTCGAGCGCGCTCTCGGCCTCTTCCGCGAGCCGCACATCCTCGGCACCGTCGAGCGGTGCCGCGGCGGCGCCGAAATGCATGTCCAGCCGATGCTGTTCTCCATCGAGGTCGAGCGGCAGATCGAAATCGGCGGTCAAACAGCCAAGCGCCGCAGCAAGATCAGTCAGCGAATCCCCTTCGAAGAGGATCTCGACGACATTGCGCCCGATCACCTCGACGCGGGCACCCTCCAGACTGGCGCCAATCCGTTCGCGAACGGCGACCGGCAGGCGGTCGGCGTCGTAGCGGCCGAGATGGCGGCGCAGCGCCGGGAAATTGGCGATCTCGGCGAGGCAAAGGAACTGCCAGGCTTTTGGCCGGGGTCGCGCGATGGTGGCGTTCTCATCCGACGATGCCACCAGGGCTTCCGGCATCGACGGCTCATGGTTCTCCAGATGCCCGAAGCCAGCGGACGGCAGCTCGGTAAATGCCATGGTAGCGCCGTCATCGCGGTCGGCACGATGGCGAAGCGCCACGGACAAGGGCAATCGCGCGCCCCGCGCCCTGGGCCCGTTTACCGGGATATATGTACGTGAGCCGCGCCCCATGACCGTCAGCGATAGCCGCCGATGGCTAAACGAACTCTTAAACCTGCCGCGGCGGACCGCAAAAACCCCGGAAATCCGATTGCCTTATCCTTAATTTTTCGTTAATTAATCCATGCACTCGCCTGAGTGCACAAGGGAGAAAGCAAGTGCTTAAGTTCATTATTGCGCTGATCTACGGCGAGGGCATTCGTCCCTGGTAACCAGTCACCCGACCCGATCTCCGACTGAAGCGGCCTGACTTTAGCGAAGGTTGGTCGGAGGTCGGGTCGATATCCCACTTTGCCCCTCCCAGAATGCACATGACGAATCGCCAACGATGGCGATACCGCTCCCATCCCGATACGGGTGTCGTGGAAATCCGGTAGGCTTTGCGTCCAGATCGGTTATTTCTCCGTCCGGACGGGCCGGAATATTGGATGGACGCGCCTCAGGCGGTCACGGGCTCGCGTACCGGCGCAGCCGGTTGCGAACGCGGCACGGGATTGGAGAATTCCATGCCGTCATCGACTGAGCCGAAGCGAAGCGAGACCACGTCCTTCGCGTAGTTCTGATACAGCTTCCAGGGCTTCTTGCTGCCCTGCTTGGGAAACTTCTCCATCGCCCGCGTGACATAGCCCGAGGTGAAGCTGAGGAATGGCTCGGGCGTCAGCACCTCGTCGCCGATCCGCGGCGTCGCCTGGCGCAGCCCGCGCTTCTTCATCGTATTGAGCAGCCGGCAGACATAGGCGCAGGTGAGATCGGCCTTCAGCGTCCAGGACGCATTGGTATAGCCGAAGGACGAGGCCAGGTTCGGCACGTCGCTGTACATCATGCCCTTGTAGTTGAACGTCTGCGCCAGATCGACGGCTGCACCGTCGACGCTGAAGGCAACGTCGCTCAGCAATTGCAGCTCGAGCCCGGTCGCGGTGACGATCACATCGGCGGGTAGTTCCGCGCCGGAGCTCAGCCTGATGCCCGCAGGGGTGAAGCGCTCGATCGTGTCGGTGACGACCGAGGCCGTACCCTTCTTGAGGGACGCGAACAGGTCGCCATCGGGCACCAGGCACAGGCGCTGGTCCCAGGGATTGTAGCGCGGGGTGAAATGCGTCGCGACGTCATAATCCGGGCCAAGCTCGGCGCGCACCATGTCGAGCAGGCGCGCCTTGGTCTTTTCCGGTCGTTTCCGCGCGAGATTGTAAAACAGCATCTGGAACAGCACGTTGCGCCAGCGCGTGATGTCGTAAGCCAGCATCGCCGGTAGCTTGCGCCGCAGCCAGTTGGCGAATCCATCCTCGGCCGGGCGCGACACGACATAGGTCGGCGATCGCTGCAGCATCGTCACATGCGCGGCCTTGTTGGCCATCGCCGGCACCAGGGTAACCGCGGTCGCCCCACTACCGATCACCACGACATTCTTGCCGCTATAGTCCAGCTCCTCGGGCCAGAATTGCGGATGGACGATGCGCCCGCCGAAGCTTTCCACGTCCGGGAAGTCGGGCGTGTGGCCACGGGCGTAATTATAATAGCCGCTGCACATGAAGAGGAAATTGCAGGTGAACTGGACGGGCCCGTCCGGCCCTTCGGCCTCGACCGTCCAGCGCGCGTCCGGGGTCGACCAGGCCGCCTGCTTCACATGGTGGCGATAGCGGATGTGCCGGTCGATTCCGGCGTCGCGCGCGGTGTCGTTGACATACTTCAGGATCGACGGACCATCGGCGATGGCCTTGGCCTCGGTCCAGGGGCGGAAGGAATAGCCGAGCGTGTACATGTCGGAATCGGAGCGGATGCCGGGGTAGCGGAACAGGTCCCAGGTCCCGCCCATCGCCGCGCGGCCTTCGAGGATCACATAGCTGCGATCGGGGCACAGCTTCCGCAGATGATAGCCCGCACCGATGCCGGAAATGCCGGCACCGACCACCACGACGTCGAAATGCTCAAGGGCCATGTATCGCTCTCCCGCGATACCCGATATTCGATTTTTCGCGGAGACGCAAAGATCAGTTTCGATCCGCAATGCTTTCAGCGGCTATACGGCCTCCACCTTGGCTCGCGCGCGATAGGCGTGGAGCAGCGGCTCGGTATAGCCGTTGGGCTGAGTCAGCCCTTCGAACACCAGCGCCCGCGCTGCCTGATAGGCGAGGCTGGTCGCCTCATGCCCCGACATCGGCTTGTACAGCGGGTCGCCGGCATTCTGCACGTCGACCTTGGCGGCCATGCGCGCAAAGGCCGCGTCGATATCCGCCTGGGTTGCGACCCCGTGGAGCAGCCAGTTGGCCATGTGCTGCGAAGAGATGCGCAAGGTGGCGCGGTCTTCCATCAGGCCGATATCGTGGATGTCGGGCACCTTGGAGCAGCCCACACCCTGATCGATCCAGCGCACGACATAGCCGAGGATACCCTGGGCATTATTGTCGAGTTCGGCCCGCACCTCGTCCGGTGTCCAGTTGCGCCCCTTGGCGACCGGCACGGTCAGCAGCGGCGTCAGGCCCGGAATGGCCTCGCGCGCGATCTCCTCGCGCCGCGCGAACACATCGACCTGGTGATAGTGCATCGCGTGCAAGGTCGCCGCGGTCGGGCTCGGCACCCAGGCGGTGTTCGCGCCCGATTTCGGGTGACCGATCTTCTGTTCCATCATGTCGGCCATGCGATCCGGCGCTGCCCACATGCCCTTGCCGATCTGCGCCCTGCCCGAAAAGCCATGCGCAAGGCCGATGCGGACATTGCGGTCCTCATAGGCCTTGATCCAGTCGCTCGCCTTCATCTCGGCCTTGGGGATCATCGGCCCGGCGCGCATCGCTGTGTGCATCTCGTCGCCGGTGCGATCGAGGAAGCCGGTGTTGATGAAGACGATGCGGTCCTTCACCGCTTCGATACAGGCGGCGAGATTGGCCGAGGTCCGGCGCTCCTCGTCCATCACCCCAACCTTGATGGTGTGGCGCTCCAGGTCGAGCAGGTCCTCGACCGCATCGAACAGCCGGTTGGTGAAGCCGACTTCCACTGGCCCATGCATCTTGGGCTTCACGACATAGAAGGAGCCGGTGCGGCTGTTGCGGTGCTGGCCCAGCCCGCGCAGGTCGTGGAGCGCGATCGTCGCGGTCATGATCGCATCGAGCACACCCTCCGGCGCCTCGTTCCCTTCCGCCAGCCTCACCGCGGGCGTGGTCATCAGATGACCGACATTACGCACGAACAACAGGCTGCGGCCCGGCAGGGTGAGTGAGCCCTCTTCAATCGAATCATACGTGCGGTCAGCGTTCAGCTTGCGCGTGATCGTCTTGCCGCCCTTGTCGAAGCTCTCGACCAGGTCGCCGCGCATCAGCCCGAGCCAGTTGGCATAGGCCGCAACCTTGTCCTCGGCATCGACCGCCGCGATCGAATCCTCGAGATCGACGATCGTCGTGATCGCCGATTCGAGGATGACGTCGGCGATACCGCCGATATCCCCGCCACCGATCACGGAAGTCCGGTCGATCACCACCTCGATATGCAGGCCATTGTGCCTGAGCAGTAGCGAGTCACCCTTGCGGCCGACCAGCTGCGCCGGATCCACCAGGTCGGGCGTGCCGCCGCGATACGCGGTCCAGCTTTCGCCCGCCAGCGGCACCGCCTGGTCAAGGAACGCTTTGGCATAATCGATCACCTGGGCGCCGCGCACCGGATCATACCCGCCGGGCACCGCCATGCCGGGCAGCGCGTCGGTGCCGTAAAGCGCATCGTACAGGCTGCCCCAGCGCGCATTGGCCGCATTCAGCACGAAGCGCGCGTTGAGCACCGGAACCACCAGCTGGGGCCCGGCCATGGTCGCGATCTCGGGGTCGACATTGGTGGTGCCGATGGTGAAGGGCGCAGGCTCGGGCACGAGATAGCCGATCTGGCGCAGAAAGGCTTCGTCAGCCGTACCACCCGCGGCGTAGCGCGAATCGATTCGTTCCTGCAGTTCATCGCGTTTCGCCAGCAGCGCGACATTTTCGGGCGAGAACAGCGCGAATATATCGGCGACACCCTGCCACCAGATGCCGGGATCGATCCCGAGCGGCGGGAGCACCTGCTCCTCCACGAAGGACGCAAGCTGCGGAGCAACGGACAAACCGGCACGATCGAGCATTTCGGGCATTGGGCCTCCTGGAAAAGTCGCGACTGCCTGGGGAGAAGCTGACCCGCGCTTAGGACAGGCCGGGGCCAGTCATCAAGCCTGTTCGGGATCAAGCGGTGCGGCCGATGCTTCGATCCGGTCGAGCATCGCCCGGAACGCGGCGATTTCCGCTGTGGAAAAACCCGCAAAGACCCGCGCTTCGAGTTCGAGCGCCTTGGGCGCGACGCTCTCGTACAGCGCCTGCCCGGCCATGGTCAGCGACAACAGGTGCGATCGCTGGTCGTCGGGATTGGGCCGCCGCTGCACCAGCCCGCGGTCGACCAGGGCGATCGCGGCGCGGCTGACGGTTACCTTGTCCATCCGCGTGGCCACACCGAGCGCCTGTTGAGTCAGTCCGTCGCTCTCGGCGATCACCGCGATCAGCCGCCATTCGGGGATGCGCAGGCCGAACAGCGACTGATAGGCCGTCGCGATCGCCGAGGAGACGCGGTTCGACGCGATCGACAGGCGATACGGCAGGAACTGATCGAGCTTCAGGCTTGGCATGCGCCTTCGCTAGCGCGCTCCAGCCGCGCCGTCACCCCGTTGTAACACTTGACACTAAACTATGGGCGTCCATATTATTGCCATGGCAAAGGTCTCGAACCGCGACAAGATTCTCTCGGCGGGCATCCGGGTCGTGCATGAGCGCGGCTTTGGCGGCGCGAGCGTGCGCGATATCGTCCAGGCGGCCGGCGTGCCGCAGGGCTCCTTCACCAATCATTTCGTCTCGAAGGAGGCGTTCGGGCTCGAAGTGCTGGATATGTATTTCCAGCAAGGGCTCACGCTCATTGCCGAAACGCTGCGCAATGACGCGCTCCCGCCGCTCCAACGCTTCGAGGCCTTTCTCGACGCCAATATCGCGCGCGCCGCCGGCGAGACCGGGTGCAATGGCTGCATGATGGGCAATTTCGCCATCGAGACCAGCGGCAACGATAGCATCCGGCCCCATCTCGTTGAGAATTTCGGCGAAGTGGCAAAGGCGATCTCTTATTGCCTCGCGGCGGCGGTGGCGGCGGGCGAAGTTCGCGCCGATCTCGATTGCGACGACATCGCCGCTTTCCTGGTCTCGGCGCTGCAGGGATCGAACCTGCTCGCCAAGGTCGAGCGCAACGCGGAGCCGCTGAAACGGCTCAAGCGGATTACCCTGAACAGCCTGCTGCGCTGATACGCCCCTACTCAGTCGAATTAAAAATCACTGCTTCTCAGTCTCTTGTGAAATAAATACGTACGGACATAGTCCGCACCCTTGCAGATAATACGTACGTACATATTTGATGGTCCGCAGGGCACTCCGCTCCGCCAGCGTTCATCAGGGATCACTACCATGACAGCACCCGTCGTCCTCGTCACCGGCGCCCTTAGCGGCATCGGCCGCGCCACCGCCGAAGCCTTTGCCCGTGAGGGCGCGAAGGTCGTCATCTCGGGCCGCAATGCCGAAACCGGCGAAGCGGTCGCCGCCGAGCTGAGCAATCTCGGTGGCGAGGTTCATTTCATCCGCGCTGACGTTCGCCACGAGGACGATCTGCGCGCGCTGGTCGACGGCACCGTCGCCAAATTCGGCCGCCTCGACGTCGCGGTCAACAATGCCGGAACCGAGGGCCAGTTCGGCCCGATCACTGACCAGACCCCGGAAAGCTATGCCGCGATGTTCGACACCAACGTGCTCGGCGTGCTGCTCAGCATGAAGCACGAACTCCGCGTGCTCCAGGCCCAGGGTTCCGGCTCGATCATCAACATCTCCTCGGTGCTCGGCCAGGCCGCTTATGCCAATGCCGCGCTCTACACCGCCAGCAAGCATGCCGTGGAAGGCCTGACCAAGGCCGCGGCACTCGAGGGCGCCCCGTTCGGGGTGCGCGTCAATGCCGTCGCCCCAGGACCGATCGACACCCCGATGCTCGACCGCTTCACCGGCGGCGAAGAAGGCAAGGCCGGCCTCGCCTCCACCATCCCGCTCGCCCGCACCGGCGCCCCGGACGAGATCGCCCAGGCAGTGGTGTTCCTCGCCTCCGACAAGGCCTCGTTCATCACCGGCCATGTCGTCAACGTCGATGGCGGCAAGCGCGCCGCCCTCTGATGACAATCTCGGGCGGTCCTTCGGGGCCGCCCTTTTTCATGAGGATAACGCCATGACCGACAAGCCGATCCGAATCCCCGGCCCCGATCATCCCATCACCGTCGAGCCCGGCACGGGGCGGGTGAAAGTGACGGCGGGCGGCCAGGTGATCGCCGACACGACCGAGGCGCTCGTCCTGCGCGAGGCCAGTTATCCGGCCGTCTTCTACATTCCGCGCAAGGACGCCAACCTGGCGCTACTCACGCGCACCGATCATGCGACCTATTGCCCGTACAAGGGTGATGCCGCCTATTTCTCGCTCCCCGCCGGCATCGACAAGGCGGAGAACGCGATCTGGACCTATGAATCCCCCTATGACGCAGTGGCCGGGATCAAGGATCACCTCGCTTTCTACACGGACCGCGTCACGATCGAGCATCTGCCCGCGTCCTGATCGCGCATCGCCGCGTTGAGAGGTGGACGAACGGATGAGGCTGCTCTATGTAGTTTCATCTGTTACCACTTTGCTCCTCGGAGATTCGCGATGACCGACCGCCAAGACAATCCCATGGGCCTGGACGGCTTCGAGTTCGTCGAGTTCACCGGGCCCGATCCCGATGCGCTGGCGGACCTGTTCGTGAAGATGGGCTTCACGCATGTCGGCACGCACCGCTCCAAGAATGTCCGCCGCTATGCCCAGGGCGACATCAACTTCCTGCTCAACATGGATGGGAACGGCCAGGTCGCGAATTTCCGCGAGCAGCATGGCCCATCGGCCAATGCCATGGCCTTCCGCGTCGCCGATGCCGCCAAGGCGCTGAAGCTCGCGGTCGAGCGCGGCGCGGTCGCGGTGGAGGGCAAGGTCGGCCCGGCCGAGCTCAACATTCCCGCGATCGAGGGCATTGGCGGCGCGAACCTCTATCTGGTCGACCGGCGCGGCGCGGCGACGATCTACGACATCGATTTCGAGCCTGTCGAGGGCGCTTCGCCCGACCAGCATAGTGTCGGCCTGCACACGCTCGACCATCTCACCCATAATCTCCAGCGCGGCCGGATGGATTATTGGGCAAATTATTACGAGAGCATCTTCAACTTCCGCCAGATCCGCTATTTCGACATCGAGGGCCAGGCCACCGGCCTGTTCTCCAAGGCGATGACCGCGCCCGACGACAAGATCCGCATCCCGCTCAATGAAAGCCAGGACGAGCATTCGCAGATCGAGGAGTTCATCAAGGACTATCGTGGCGAAGGCATCCAGCATCTCGCGCTGGCGACCGACGACATCTTCGCCACCGTCGATGCGCTGCGCGCCAACGGCATCCGCTTCCAGACGACGCCGCAGACCTATTTCGACCTGATCGACAAGCGCCTGCCCGGCCACAACCACGACGTCGAGGAAATGCGCAAGCGCGACATCCTGATCGACGGCGCGCCGGAAACGGGCGGCGGCCTGTTGCTGCAGATCTTCACCGAGAACATGGTCGGCCCGATCTTCTTCGAGATCATCCAGCGCAAGGGCAATGACGGCTTCGGCGAGGGCAATTTCAAAGCGCTGTTCGAGAGTATCGAACTGGACCAGATCAGGCGCGGTGTGGTGCCGGGTAAGGTCGAGCCGTAAAGACCCCGAAGGGTTGCTTGCACTCCACACCGTCACCCCGGACTTGTTCCGGGGTCCATCGTTCCGCACACGCACCGCTGGCGGCGCCAGCGGAAACATGGATGCCGGAACAAGTCCGGCATGACGGTGCAATGTCGGCAACCTCGCTTCCCTACACAGTCCGTTGCGGTGGCATGAGAGAAGGATAACGCGATGTCCGACTACCAAACCGGCTTCGGCAACCATTTCGCGACCGAGGCAGTCCCCGGCGCCCTCCCCATCGGCCGCAACTCGCCCCAAAAGCCCCCGTTCGGCCTCTACACCGAGCAACTCAGCGGCAGCGCCTTCACCGCCCCACGCCACGAGAATCGCCGCTCCTGGCTCTACCGCCTGCGCCCCTCCGCCGCGCACCCTGCCTTCACGCGCTATACCGGCGCCAATCGCTTCGCCCCCGGCATCAGCCAGCAACCCCTCGCCCCCAACCGCCTGCGCTGGGGCCCGCTCGACCTCGAAGACACCGACTGGCTCGACAGCCTGACGACGATGGTCGTCGCCGGCGACGGCCCGAAGAGCCAGGCCGGCGTCGCGATGCACATCTACCGCTGCGCAAAGGACATGGTCGACCGCGCCTTCGTCTCGGCGGACGGCGAGATGCTGATCCTGCCCGAGATGGGCACCCTCACCCTGTTCACCGAGCTCGGCCGCATCGACGTGAAACCCGGCGAGATCGCCCTGATCCCGCGCGGCATACGCTTCCGCGTCGTGCTGCCCGACGGCAAGGCGCGCGGCTATGTCGCCGAGAATCACGGCGTCCCCTTCCGCCTGCCCGATCTCGGCCCGATCGGCGCCAACGGCCTCGCCAACCCGCGCGATTTCGAGACGCCGGTCGCCTGGTTCGAGGACCGCGAGGGCGATGTCGAATTGGTGCAGAAATTCCTGGGATCGCTCTGGACCACCAATCTCGGCCGCTCGCCGATGGATGTCGTCGCCTGGCACGGCAATTACGCGCCGTGGAAATACGATCTCGCCCGCTTCAACACGATCGGCTCGGTCAGCTTCGACCACCCCGATCCCTCGATCTTCACCGTCCTGACCTCGCCCAGCGACGTGCCCGGCACCGCGAATGTCGATTTCGTGATCTTCCCGCCGCGCTGGATGGTCGCCGAGAATACCTTCCGCCCGCCCTGGTTCCACCGCAACACGATGAGCGAATGCATGGGCCTGATCTCGGGCGCCTATGACGCCAAGGCCGACGGCTTCAACCCGGGCGCGCTGTCGCTGCACAACCAGATGAGCGGCCACGGCCCCGACGTCGCGAGCTGGAAGGGCGCAAGCGAGGCGGAGCTGAAGCCGCATAAGATCGACGGCACCATGGCCTTCATGATCGAGAGCCGCTGGGTGTTCCATCCTACCGACTATGCGCTGGAGACAGGGGCGCTGGATGAGGATTATGATCAGGTGTGGACGGGGTTTCCCAAGGCGGAACTGCCGGGATAGGCGTGCCTGCGGGGACGACGGAACACCACAGGACGAACGACTGTTTTGCGCCCTAAGCCGGCCGTCCGCAGACCAACGGAAAATCCCGGAAGCCGCCGTTCGTTCAGGCGATTCGACGTGCACGTCTGGTGGAAAGCGGAATGGCCGCTTTGGAGCGGTAATCCAAGGTAAACAGACGTTCGTTGGCGTGGTTCGGCGCGGCAGCTACGCGCCCCATAATCGGTCATTCGGCAGCAGCGCAGTACTGTTCAAAAGCCGCCGCGCTAGAAAAGCCCAGCCTGCACGGTCTGCCGGGCGGCGCCTCTGAGTCCTTGGCGGTCTTATTTGATAGATCTATGCACGGCTAATCGATGGAGCCGCGGTGGCAATTGCGGAGAAAATGGTCGACGAATCTCGCGCGATTATTAACCATTTCGATGACCCCGAGGAGTTACTATGAGTTCTTCGCCGAATCCGTGCCCGCCGCCCCACCCAATCCGACTCTCCCTAACAAGTTCTGGAACTTTGACCGCGGAGTAGCGCTCACTAACTTAGCAATCGTTTTGGTCGGCGCCCTCTGGGTGGCTATCGACTGGTTTCCGAAGCATCGCCAACTTGAACTTTCGCTGCTGGCCGACCGGCAATCCCCGCTGGAGCAAGGCGGCGACGTCAATATTGTGCTATTGCGCCGATTTTCGGATGGGAGGGAACTCCTGTCGGTCAGTTATCATGGACGTTTCAAAAACGCTTCCAGGCGCTCGATTCCAATCTTGTCATTCACGAACCAGCTTTTTGCCGGGGTTTTGGCCGACCTCAAACTAGATTCGATGGCTGCGGTCTTGATCAATCCCCCGCCTCGCCCACTAGGATATGCGATGTTTCTGGACGAAGCCACGTCGCATCTGGATCCGCAGAGCGAGATACGCGTCTCGGCCATGATTAGGTCGGTGAAGTGTACGAGGATTCTTGTCGCGCACCAGCCGCGTACCCTCGCATCTGCCAGCCGGATCCTGATGATCGCCGAGGGGCGGTTGACCGAAATCCAGCAACCTGCCGACGCGCCGGGCGGGAACGGCGCGGTCAACGACGAGGCGTAACGCGGCACATTCGCTGGTCTCGCCGTCCGCTCGCTCACGCGACAACGGCGTGTATCGTTACGGATGCACCCCCGCATAGAGCAGGGAAACGCCGACAAGTTTGCCGTTGCCGTTCCGCGACGCAAAAGCCGTCGGGCCCACGATCTGCTCTTCATCGCCCGGCGCCAGCCAGATCCGGAATCCCGAAACTCTCTTGGTCGTTTCGTCGATACCGACGTAGTACAGCAGGGGATCGTAGAAGAGCATGTCACCGGGCCGGTTCGAACGGGATGGCTTGCCGAGCATGCTATAGACTCTCGACAAGGGATCGCCGACCCGCAAACCCGCGAAGCTCTGGACATCGCCGGCGCGGACGGTGCCGTCCCTGGTGAGCAGGGTAAGCACTGTATAATGCGCCTTGTCGACGGGGCGTGCCCTCAGGTCCCGGTTGAGTGTTCGCGGGAATAGGTAGGCGACTTCCAGGGTCCCCCGAAAGACCTTGCCGTCGGGCGACCGAAGAAAGCCGGACGAATAGGACAGCGCATCGGGCGTCCCCAATCCGCTGAACAGGCCGGTGACCTGTTCACCGAGAGCGCCCCCGTCAAAGCTGTAGCAGGCCGGCGGCATCCTCTCCGTCTGCATGCCAGCCGCGGCCTGCAACCTGCCGCGGATAGACGCTGCGCACGCCATCTCGGCCGTGGCCGCGACACCACCGGTTTGCCGGGCGGCAAGGGAATCGCCGCGACATGTGATCGCGGCGAGCGCGCCGACGATCACCAAGGTAAGATTTTTCGTCACCGAACGCATACTCCTGCACCTTCGCCGGAAGGTTGATCAGCCCTGTAATTGGCCGTCAGCCGTCCGGCGATCCGTCGGCGCAAATACTATTTCCCGCCGTTAGCGTAATAGCCCTCGATATTGGCAATCTGGACCAGAACGGTGGCCTGCTGGGCAGGCGTAAGGCTGCTGTACATAGTGCCAGGCGAAACGCCGAGGCTGCCGGCCACCTGATTGATATACGACGTAGTGTTGTTGCCGTTATAGGGCGAGTTGTTGATGATCAAATCGCGAATTGTTCCCTGACCGGGCGTCCAGTTGATCTGGATGTAGTTCCGATAGTCCACCGACAAAGCGGAGTTGGGATACATGGTTTGCATGAACTGCCAGTTTGCCCGTCGCACCGATTAGTCGGCGCTGTCAGGCGCGCATTTCCCTGCCGCTTAGGAGGGCAGTCTTCGTGCTGAATTCGATCGCGTCCCACCTCGTGGTGTAGCTTCGCCGGCGTGGGCACGACGATCTCCGGCTTTGGCCGGATTGATCATGCAGCCATGGCAGGCAGCGCGACCAGCGCCGTCAATAAAGCGGGTTTGTGATAGGCTAGGCCCCCGCTTGGCCGCCGCCGCAAAGCCATCATCTCCAGATAGTCGATCATCTCGGGAATGTTCTCGCGCGTTGCCGTGGCGGGGGGCGCGGTGGTGAACAATGTCGGCGGGTCGATTTTCAGCCGCTCGCATTCGGCGATGAAGTCCTCGGCGGCGCCGGCCGGCATGAAAGTCCCGGTTTTCGCCAATCCCGCGGCGCTGCAGGTTGACTGCAGACCGATGAATGAACGTCGGAAGTTGGGAAGACTATAAGGCGCCGCGAGTGACTGCCATTGGGTCTTCTGGCACCGCGAACTCCCTAGACGAATGTCCGCTTCGCCTTCCAGCGCTCCCGAACTGCCCGTCCGCTAACCTTCCACTTCCAGCCATAACTGGAAGCGACTTTCAACAGGGCCGCTAGCGGCCTGCCGCAACCCAACACACCGCCGCCAATCGGCCCATGACAGACATCACCGCCCCACCAACGCCGATTCAACCTCCCGCCCCTTTGTGCTGGAATCTCCCGAACCACCAAGCCAGCCCAATTTGGAGCGAGCCGCCAAGTATCCGATTTCAGCACAAAGAAAAGCGCGATGAAAAATCGATACCCCCTGCAAAATTCTGCGAGTAAGACAACAATATCGTCGCAATACGCTACGCCCTCCTATGCCCTGCATTCCCAGTCCCCACGCACCTCGCAACCCGCGCCACGTAATAATTCTCGCACGACCACCAAGAACCGCTCGATTCCGCCCCGTTCGCAGGTGCCTCGCATAAATCGCCGGTTATTTGCCGAAATCGAACACATCAGCGCAATGTCCGACAGCTGTTCTACCGCGATACTGCGCCGTGGCTCCAACAGCCGGCACGATCACTGTCGCACTGGCGGCCCCGCGGCCAATCGGCTGCATCCGGATCGCCGGATACATCGCGAAAATCGTGACTCAACCCGCTTCGACCACCGATCGATTCAACGGCACCACCATGCATGCAAAGACGAGGCAGGATGGCGCGTGAGCATCATCCTGTCCCGCTCTTTCCCATGACCGATCCATTACCGCATCACGCGCGGCGCTACGGAGTGCCGGCGGTGCGACAGGAAAGGTGAGGCCCTAGTAGGACCGCCCCACCAAAACCCGTTCCACCGCCGGCTCGCCGGTGAACAGGCACGCGCCATCGATCGCCGCCGCATCCATCGGCGCGTTGCGGATCGTCAGCTTGAGCGCCTTCAGCCGCTCCACCACCTTGTCGAGCGCGGCGCCGGTCGGCTTCGACCATTGCACTTCGACCCAGCCCGGGTTCTTCTCGCTCTCGGCGAACACCCGCTCGATCCCGGCGAAATCGGCCACATCGCGCGCAATGTTCGCCTCGAGCCGTCCGCGTGCCTCGGCATGCAGGCTCGTCTGGATGCCCTCCAGCATAGCTACCGCATCGCTGACAAAATCGGCCTGCGCCACCACGGCGCTGTCGAGCTTGCCGTCCTCGCGGTACAGCCGGTCGCGCCGGATCACCGAGACGTTGCCGCCCGCCACATCGCGGCCGCCGACTTCGATCACGATCGGCGCGCCCTTCTTCACCCAGCCCCAGCGCTTGGTCGCTGCCTTGGCCGGCTTGAGATCGAGCAGCGCGCGCACCGGCTCGCCGAACGCCGACAGCTTTGCCAGTTCGGCCTGCAGCGCCTTGCAATAATCGACGATCTCCGCGTCCTCGGGCTGGTCGCGCAGCATCGGCACGATCACGATCTGCCACGGCGCGATACGCGGCGGCACGCGCAGGCCGTCGTCATCGCCATGCACCATGATCACGCCGCCGATCATGCGCGTGGAGACGCCCCAGCTCGTCGTATTGGCCAGCTCCAGCTCGCCCGCGGCATTCTGGAAACGAATGCCCTGCGCGCTCGCGAAATTGGTGCCGAGAAAATGGCTGGTGCCCGCCTGGAGCGCCTTGCCGTCCTGCATCATCGCCTCGATCGAATAGGTCGCGACGGCGCCGGGGAAGCGCTCATTCTCCGGCTTCTCGCCCGCGACGACCGGCAGCGCCAGGCAATCCTCGGCGAAGCTGCGATAGACCTCCAGCATCTTCAGCGTCTCTTCGCGCGCCTCCTCGGCGGTGGCATGCGCGGTATGCCCTTCCTGCCAGAGAAACTCGCTGGTGCGCAGGAACATGCGCGTGCGCATTTCCCAGCGCACGACGTTCGCCCATTGGTTGATCAGCACGGGCAGGTCGCGCCACGACTGCACCCAGCGCGCAAAGGCGGTGCCGATCACCGTCTCCGATGTCGGCCGCACGACCAGGGGCTCTTCCAGCTTCGCGGTCGGATCGGGCATCAGCCCGCCCTTGCCGTCGCTCACCAGCCGGTGATGCGTGACGACCGCCATCTCCTTGGCGAACCCTTCGACATGCTCCGCTTCCTTCTCGAAATAGGACAGCGGGATGAACAGCGGGAAATAGCAATTCTCATGGCCGGTCGCCTTGATCCGGTCGTCGAGCAGGCGCTGGATCCGCTCCCAGATGCCATACCCCCATGGCCGAATGACCATGCAGCCGCGCACGCCGGATTCCTCGGCAAGATCGGCTTCCGAAATGACGGACTGGTACCAGGCCGAGAAATCGGCCTCGCGGGTGACGGGGAGAGCATGCTTGATCATGCGAGGCCGGATAGCGGCTCCGGATTAATCCGTCACCCCGGACTTGTTCCTCGGCTCACTCTTCCGCAAGAGCGAGCGACCAGATGACCACTGACCGCATCCTTCCCGCCATCGCGCTCCGCCTCCTGTCAGTGGTGTGCCTCGCGACGATGACGGCGCTGATCAAGCTCGCGGAATATCGCGGCGCCCACCTGTCCGAGATCCTGTTCTTCCGCCAGGCGGTCGGGGTTCCGCTGGTCGCGACGGTGATCGCGCTGGGCCCCGGGCTCGCGACGATCCGCACCGCCCAGCTCGGGGCGCATGTCTTCCGCGCCGTGGTCGGCCTGAGCAGCATGAGCTGCCTGTTCATCGCGGTGACGCTGTTGCCGCTCGCCGAATCGACCACCTTGCAGTTCACCGTGCCGATCTTCGCCACGATCCTCGGCGCGCTGGTGCTGGGCGAGCCGACCGGCTGGCATCGCTGGCTCGCGGTCGTCGCGGGATTCGTCGGCGTGCTGATCGTCGCGCGTCCGGGGACGGGCCATTTCGTCCTCTGGGGCACGGTCGCTGGCCTCTCCGCCGGGTTCCTCGCCGCGATCGTCTCGATCCAGCTGCGCAGGATCGGGCGGACGGAAAGTCCCTACACCACGGTCTTCTGGTTCGCGACGCTGTCCATGATCCCGCTGAGCATCGTCTATGCGATGGATCACCAGAAGCACGCGCTGGAGGTCTGGCTCCTGCTGATCGGCGTGGGCGTGATCGGCAATCTCGGCCAGATCGCGCTGACCACCGCGCTCAAGCTCGGGCCGGTCTCGATCGTGGTGCCGATGGATTATTCGTCGCTGCTCTGGGCGACGCTTTACGGCTGGCTCCTGTTCGGGACATTTCCCAGCCTCTCGACCTGGATCGGGGCGCCGATCGTCATCGGCAGCGGGCTCTATATCGTGTGGCGCGAACATGTCCGACGGCAGACCGAGACCGAGCAGGCGATCGTCTAGCGCCAGGGCCTTGCGTTCGCTGCATCCCTCCCCGCATGATGCGCGGCGATCATCGGAGAGAGCCATGCGAATTGATCCGGACAGCGCGAAAGTGGGCTTCCCGCCCCCTCTCATCTATCTCGGCGTGCTTCTCCTGGGGTTCGCCTGGACCGGCCTGACCGGCCGGCTCGGCCCCGCCGGCACGCTGTCGATCATGACCGGCGGGACGCTCCTCCTCCTCGGTGCCGGCGTGATTCTGGCGGGCTCGGAACGATTCCGCAGGCTGGGCACCGCGACGAGGCCCTGGCGATCCTCGACCAGCCTGGTCACGACCGGCATCTACCGCGTCACGCGTAACCCGATGTATCTCGGCATGGCGATCCTCCATGCCGGGTTGGCCATCCTGTTCGACAGTTTCACCGCGCTCCTGCTGTTGCCGGTCGCGATCCTGCTGATCCGCACCCAGGTCATCGCGCGCGAGGAACGCTATCTGCTCGGCAAGTTCGGGGCCGATTATGACGCCTACAAGCAGGACGTCCCGCGCTGGTTCTAGACCTTCGCCGCCCGCGCCTCATCGAGCAGCCGCGTCGCGCGCAGATACATCTCGACGCGCTGCACGGCGAACAGGCCGAGCGCCAGGACGACGAGCATATCCGTCAGCATCGCGACGTTCAGGTGCAACGCGCTGCTCCCCGCCCTCGCAGCGGCACGCAGCCCTACGATCCCGAACAGAAAGGCGATGCCGGCCAGCGACGCCTTCTGGTTGAGTTGATGCGTGTCGGGATCGACGGTGATCCGCATCGTCTTGCCGCGCTGCCAGCCGAGCGCGGCGCCGACCGCCAGCGCGACCGCGCACAGCCCCCATCCCACCGGCGTCGGCGGAAACTGGACCAGCATGCCGAGGCAGACCACCAGATAGATGGCCGGGAAAATCCATAGCCGCTCGATCCGAAGCGGTCGAAGCTGGCTCAGCCGCCGGGCGCGAAAGGCGAAGACCAGAACGAAGATCGCGATCGGGATGGCATATTGCATCCAGCCTTGCGGCTGCCCGGTATGAACCTGCATCCCCGTCCCCCACTCCCTATGCGCCCCACGATGCCCCGTCACTGTGACGGGTTCGTGACCGCCCTTACTCCGCCGCTTGCGCGAGCTCCTGATCCTTCCACACCAGTACCGGCTTGCGCGCGGCCAGCGTTTCGTCGAGCCGGCTGCGCGGCGCAAAATGCGGCGCCGATTTCAGCGCGACATCGCCCGCCTTGGCCCGCTCCGCCACCGAACGCAGCGCGCCGATGAACTGATCGAGCGCCGCTTTGCTCTCGGTCTCGGTCGGCTCGACCAGCATCGCGCCGTGCACCACCAGCGGAAAATACATCGTCATCGGATGATAGCCCTCGTCGATCAGCCCCTTGGCGACGTCGATCGTCGAGAAACCCTCGGCCAGGTTCGAATCCGAGAACAGGGCCTCATGCATGCACGGCCCCGACGCCCCGAACGGTGCATCGAGCGTGCCGTCGAGCGAGCGCAGGATATAGTTCGCGTTGAGCACCGCATCCTCCGCCACCTGCCGCAGGCCATCGGCGCCGTGGCTGAGGATATAGGTCAGCGCGCGGGTGAACATGCCCATCTGCCCCTGGAAGGCGACCATGCGCCCGAAGCTGCCCGCATGATGCTCCTCGGCGGTCTCTTCCTCGACGAGGCGGAAGCCGTCCGCCGTCTTCTCGACGAAGGGCAGTGGCGCATAGGGCGCCAGCGCTTCCGAGAACACCACCGGCCCCGAACCCGGTCCGCCGCCGCCATGCGGCGTGGAGAAGGTCTTGTGCAGGTTGATGTGCATCGCGTCGATGCCGAGATCGCCCGGACGCACACGCCCGACGATCGCGTTGAAGTTCGCCCCGTCGCAATAGACCAGGCCGCCCGCCGCGTGGACCGCGTCCGAGATCTTGCGCATGTCCCGCTCGAACAGCCCGCAGGTATTGGGGTTGGTGATCATCACCCCGGCCACGTCCGGCCCCAGCCGCGCGGTCAGCGCCGCCAGATCGACCCGGCCTTCGCTGGTCGCGGGGATATCCTCGACCGAATAGCCGGCAAAGGCCGCGGTCGCCGGGTTGGTGCCATGCGCGCTCTCCGGCACCAGGATCACCTTGCGGTGCCCCTCGCCCCGCGCTTCCAACGCCGCGCGGATCGCCAGGATCCCGCAAAGCTCACCATGCGCGCCCGCCTTGGGGCTCATCGCGACGGAATGCATGCCGGTCAGCGTCACCAGCCAGTGCGCGAGCTGGTGGATCACCTCGAGCGCGCCCTGCACCGTATCGACCGGCGCGAGCGGGTGGATATCGGCGAAACCGGGCAGCCGCGCCATCTTCTCGTTGAGCCGCGGGTTGTGCTTCATCGTGCACGAACCGAGCGGGAACAGGCCGAGGTCGATCGCGTAATTCTGCCGCGACAGGCGCGTGTAGTGGCGCACCGCTTCGGGCTCGGACAGGCCCGGAAGGCCAATCGGCGCCGACCGACTCAGGTTGCCAAGCCGCGAGGCGACCTTGGCCGGGGCCGCAACTTCCACACCCGTGGTCCCGGTCGAGCCGATCTCGAAGATCAGCGCCTCTTCCAGCATCAGCGCCTTGTTGCCGGTGAAGGTCGGGGCCGTGGCGGAACCGGCCTCGGGGCGCTCCGGGCGCCAGCCGCTTGCGTTGATCGTCATGCCTGGGTTCCTCGCACAAACCCGTTCGGGCTGAGCTTGTCGAAGCCCAGCCCTTCTTTTGAACGGTTGAAAGAAAAGAACAGCCCTTCGACAAGCTCAGGGCGAACGGAAGGAGGAGTGGTCATGCCAGCACCTCCTGGAGCGCGGAGGCAAGTGTCTCGACATCCTCCATGGTGGTCGTCTCGGTCACCGCGACGACCAGGCCGTTCGCCAGATCGCTCTCGCCGGGATAGAGCCGCCCGAGCGACACGCCGGCCAGGATGCCGCGATCGGCCAGCGTCCGCACCACGGGCCGCGCCTCGACCGGCAGCTTCAGGGTGAATTCGTTGAAGAAGGTCTCGTTGACCAGTTCGACGCCCGGTATTTGCGCGAGCCGCTCCGCTGCGGCGACCGCACCGGCGTGGTTGGTCTCGGCCAGCGCGCGCAGTCCGGCCTCGCCGAGCAGGGTCATGTGGATCGAGAAGGCCAGCGCGCAGAGACCGGAATTGGTGCAGATGTTCGACGTCGCCTTTTCGCGGCGGATATGCTGCTCGCGCGTCGACAGCGTCAGCACGAAACCGCGACGGCCGTCCGCGTCCTGCGTCTCCCCGCAGAGCCGGCCCGGCATCTGGCGGACATATTTTTCCTTGCAGCCGAACAGCCCGACATAGGGCCCGCCGAACTGAAGCCCGACGCCGATCGACTGGCCTTCGCCCACGACGATATCCGCATCCATCTCGCCCGGCGACTTGATCGCACCCAGCGCCACGGGCTCGGTGACCACGGCGATCAGCAGCGCCTTCTTGGCGTGGCAAGCGGCGGCCAGCTCGGACAGGTCGTCGATCCGGCCGAGGATATCGGGATACTGGACGACGACACAGGACGTATCGTTGTCGATCGCCGCGATCAGGTCGGCGATGTCGGTCCCGGCCGACAGCGACGGTGTGCCGGTTTCCAGCACATCACCGGTGAACTTCGCCATGGTCTTCGCGACGGAAACATAATGCGGGTGAAGCCCGGTCGACAGGATCGCCTTGGCCCGCTTGGTCACCCGCCGCGCCATGCCGATCGCTTCCCAGCAGGCGGTCGAGCCATCGTACATCGACGCGTTCGCCACATCGGTGCCGAGCAGCCGCGCGACCTGGGTCTGGAACTCGAACAGCATCTGCAGCGTGCCCTGCGCGATCTCGGGCTGATACGGCGTATAGGCCGTCAGATATTCGCCGCGCTGGATCAGATGGTCGACGCTCGCCGGCACATGATGCTTGTAGGCACCGCAGCCAAGGAAGAAGGGCGCGTCGCCCGCCGCCAGATTCTTGCGCGCCAGCGCCGACATGTGGCGTTCGACCGCCAATTCGCTCGCATGGCCCGGAAGGCCGTGGATCGGGCCGTCGAGTTGGGCAATGGCGGGCACGTCGACGAACAGATCGTCGATCGACCTGGCGCCGATCGTGGCGAGCATCGCCTGACGATCATTGTCGGTAAGGGGCAAATACCGCATTCAAGCAATCTCCCCCCTCCCGCCTGCGGGAGGGGTCGGGGGTGGGCGCCCGGCCAATTCCGGGCGGAGCGTTGGAGGAAAGCGCGAGCCCACCCCCAACCCCTCCCGCAAGCGGGAGGGGAGTACGTCACATCAAAGCTTCGCGACGAAAGCGGCGTAGGCCGCCTCATCCATCAGGCTCTTGAGTTCTTCCGGATCGCTGAGCGTCAGTTTGAAGAACCAGCCCTCGGCCTCGGGATCCTCGTTGACGAGCCCGGGATTGTCGCCGAGCGCAGCATTACCTTCAAGCACGGTGCCCGAGACCGGCGAATAGACGTCCGATGCGGCCTTGACCGATTCGACCACCGCGGCCTCGTCGCCCTTCGCCAGTTCCTTGCCCTCCGCCGGCACGTCGACGAACACGATGTCGCCGAGCTGGCCTTGCGCGTACTCGCTGATGCCGACCGTGCCGATGTCGCCGTCGACATCGACCCATTCATGATCTTCGGTGAAGTAACGGCTCATCTTACTTGCCTCCTGCTCGGACATAGCGGTGTGGAATCAGCGGCATCGCGGTGACGGTCGCCTGGTGGACCTTGCCGCGCTGCGTAATCTGGATGACGGTGCCGATCGCCGCCATCGCGGCGGGCACATAGGCCATGGCGATCGGCGCACCGAAGCTCGGGGCGAAACCGCCGCTGGTGACCTTGCCGACCTCGGAACCCTCCGCATCGACCACCGCCGCGCCCTCGCGCACTGGCTGGCGGCCTTCGACGACCAGGCCGACGCGCTTGACCGCCGCGCCCTGCTCGCGCTCGAGCAGGATACGCTCGGCGCCCATGAAATTGCCTTCCTCGCGACGGCGCTTGGACAAAGCGAAGCCGAGATCGGCCATCACCGGCGTGGTCTTGGGATCGAGATCATGCCCGTAGAGCGGCAAGCCGGCCTCGAGCCGCAGCGAATCGCGCGCGCCGAGCCCGATCGGCTTCACTTCGGCCTCGGCGGTCAGCGCATCGGCGAGTGCCTCGGCAGCCTCGGCCGGCACCGAAATCTCGAACCCGTCCTCACCGGTATAGCCCGAGCGGCTGATCCACAGCGGCGTGCCGTTCCACTCGAACGCACCCGCGGTCATGAACACCAACGCCTCGACGCCCGGTACCAGCCGCGACAGCACATCGACTGCCTTGGGCCCCTGCAGCGCGAGCAGCGCCTGCTCGTCCATGATGTTGATCGTGATGTCCTCGGGCAGGTGATCGAGGAGATAGGAGATGTCGTCATATTTGGTCGCGCCGTTGACGACCATGTAGATGCCGTCCTCGCGGCGCGTGACCATCAGATCATCGAGAATGCCGCCATTCCCCGCGAGCAGCAGCGAATAGCGCATCTTCGTAGGGGCAAGCCCCTTGATGTCGCCCGGCAGCAGCGCTTCGAGCGCGGCATCGGCGCCGTCGCCGGTAAAGAGCAGCTGGCCCATATGGCTGACGTCGAACAAACCGGCGGAGTCGCGCGTCCACAGATGCTCGGCCATGATGCCTTCATACTGGACGGGCATGTGATAGCCGGCGAATTCGACCATCCGGCCGTCCCGCGCACGGTGCCACGCATCGAGCGGCAGCGTCTGGATCTCGATTTCGGGGCCTTCGTTGTCACTCAATGCCGGTCTCCGTCACAAGGTGTCACGGCGTTACGCAGCGCATCTTACGCCGCGTTTCGCCGCCCCCTCTGTCACGGGAACCTGAGAGCTTTGACCACCCGCTTGCGCAGGATGGCTTACCCCTTCGGTGGGCCGGGCAAACATCGCCTCGGCCGCTTTCCAGAGTGTCGATAGCCCGCGCGGTCCGGTGTGCCTGAGAGATTCCGGGGCGGTTGCTCCTTCGGCGCCCTGGATCAGGGATTCCATGCCAAGCCATTGCTTTGACAAGGGTCCCACGTCCGGGGTCTCTCCCGCGCGTGCCTATGGAAGTTGCCCTCCATCGACATGCCCGGTGTGACGCGGTGCAGCATGCGAGTCAATCGGCCTTGGTAACGCTTTTAGCTAAGCCATCAATTTGAGGGCACGGTGCCGCCATCCGTCATACAGCAGTTCCATAACCGCAAGGTCACGAAGCGCCGCCGGGTCGTGACGATGGTCCCCGGCGATGAGCAGACCGAAGACGCGGCGGACTGTCCACCCTGGCAAGGGGCGCTCGACCATCGCCAGGGCCTCGCCCGGCTCGGCGGCGCCTTCCTCGATCACGCGGTAATACCATCCGCTGCGCCGTTCCTTGACCATCAGTGCCGGGAGAGCCGGCCAGCGCAGCCGTTCAGCCTGCTTCCAGCAGGGTTGCCGGCCCTGGCTGATCTCGATCAGCGCGCGGCCCAGGCGGAACCGGTCGCCGATGCAGACCTGATCTTCGGTCAGCCCGAGCGTCGCGATATTCTCGCCAAAGGCCCCCGGCGCCGCGAGCACCGGATCGTCCACCCTGTCCTCGCTCCAGCGCGCATAATGATCATGGGGATAATGATGCAGCGCCTTGTCCGGCCCGCCATGAACGGTCGGATCGGCCTGCTCGTCGCCTTCCAGCCCAAGAAAGCCGATCTTCACCGGCCCGGTGACGGGAGACTTGGCGATGGCGCTGTTTTCGCCCCGCCCGAGGTACCGGGCCTTGCCCGTCAGCAGGGCAAAGGCCCGGACCTCGGTCACCGGGTGGCGTTGTACTTGAGCTGATCGTCGGTCAGCTGAAAGCCGACCAGCGCCTCGAAGGTGGCGCGCAGCACGGCCTGGCGAATCTCCGGACGAGTCAGCGGGTCGACCGCGGCGTCGCTGCCGCCCGCCTTGCGCTTTTCGGTCAGCTTCTTGCGGACATCTTCGGAAAGGCTGGCCGCCGCGCGGGAGATGGTGCTGCTCGCCTGGCCGCTGGCCGTCGCGCGGTCCTGCCCGGCATTGAAATGCACGGAGACATGGCCGACGCGCTTGGCGATAACGGCGGTGCCGCCCCGCACGACGGTGATGAAATAGGGCAGACTCACGTCGCGCGCCGTATCGGTGCGCGCCCGGCGCGCCTGGATATCGAAGGTGACGGTGGTGACGATGTCGTCGGTCGCATCGGCGCAGGTGGAGCGGACATTGGTCATCACCGCCGCAACGTCGATCGCGGTCGCCACGGTACTGGCCGGCGGATCGAACAGGGTGATATCGCCGGTCGCCGCGGGAACGCCGACGGTCGGACAGGCCGAACGGATCGCCGTGATGCCACCCGTTTCGTCAATGTCTCCGGTGGTGGAGCAGCCGCCGGCCAGCAGCATCAGGATGGCGGGAACGGCAATTTTCCGGGCTGTCACGGGCACACGCACCTTATCACATGGAAACACATAGGAAGGGGCCTCGCGCTTGCGCGCACCGGCCCGGGAACGACGCGCACCATAGGAACCGGCTTTCGCGCACGCAAGCAATCGCGTAGAGCCCATCGTGATGACCGATCTCCAGAAACCGCCACTCGAACTGCTCATTGCCGCGCCGCGCGGCTTTTGCGCTGGCGTCGACCGCGCGATCCAGATCGTCGAGCTGGCGATCGAGAAATATGGTGCGCCGGTCTATGTCCGGCACGAGATCGTCCACAACAAGTTCGTCGTCGACGCGCTGCGCGAGAAAGGCGCGATCTTCGTCGAGGAGCTTGACGAAGTGCCGGACGGCGTGCCGGTGGTCTTTTCCGCGCACGGCGTGCCCAAGGCAGTGCCGACCAAGGCAGCGCAGCGCGGCCTCTCCTATCTCGACGCCACTTGCCCGCTCGTCTCCAAGGTGCATCGCCAGGCCGAACGGCTGGTCGCCGCCGGCCGCCACATCGTCTTCATCGGTCATGAGGGCCATCCCGAGGTGATCGGGACCTTCGGCCAGGTCCCCGAAGGATCGATGTCGCTGGTAGAAACCGTCGCCGATGTCGAGACGATGACGCCGTCCGACCCCGCCAATCTCGCTTTCCTCACTCAGACGACGCTGTCGGTCGACGATACCGCCGCCATCGTCGAGGCGCTGCAGCGCCGCTTTCCCGCGATCCAGGCACCGCGTGGCGAGGACATTTGCTACGCCACGTCGAACCGTCAGGCCGCGGTCAAGAAGATCGCCGGCGCTTGCGACGCGATGCTGGTGATCGGCGCGCCCAATTCCTCCAATTCGGTCCGGCTGGTCGAGGTCGCGGTACGCGAGGGCACGCCGGCCCTGCTCGTGCAGCGCGCCAGCGATCTGAATTTCGACTTCCTCGAAGGCGTCCGGACACTCGGCATCACCGCCGGAGCCTCGGCCCCCGAAGTATTGGTCCGCGAACTCGTCGACCGGCTGTCGGAGCGGTTCGAGGTCAGCGAGTTCGAGGTCGAGACCACGCGCGAGACGATTTCCTTCAAACTGCCCCGCGGCCTCGAAGTCGCGGCCTGACTTCATGGCGGTATATACTCAGGTTTCAGCGGAGGCGCTGGGCGCCTTCCTGTCGCGTTTCGACCATGGCGAACTCGTCTCCGCCAAGGGGATCGCCGAGGGCGTGGAGAACAGCAATTACCTGGTCGATACGACCGCCGGCCGCTTCATCCTGACGCTCTACGAAAAGCGTGTGCATCTGGACGATCTGCCCTTCTTCTTTTCGATGATCGATCATCTCGGGAAACACGACCTGCCGGTGCCGCGCGCCCTGCCCGACCGCGACGGCACCGTGATCCATCAGCTCGAAGGCCGGCCCGCCTGCCTGATCGAGTTCCTGACCGGCGTCTCGGTCTCGCATCCCACCATCCCACAGGCCTTTGCCGCCGGCACCGCGATGGGCCGGATGCACGAGGCACTGGCCGATTTCCCCCTGACGCGCACCAATTCGATGGGCGTCGATACCTGGCGGCCATTATTCGAACGCTGTGGCCGCGACCTGGATGGCATCGCGCCGGGGCTGTACGACGATGTCGGTTTCGCGCTCGACGCGGTTCTCGCCGCCTGGCCCACCCACCTTCCGGTCGGCGCGATCCATGCGGACCTGTTCCCCGACAATGTCCTGATGCGCGGCGATGCCGTGACCGGGCTGATCGACTTCTATTTCGCCTGCACCGACATCCGCGCCTATGACCTTGCGGTCATGCACACTGCCTGGTCGTTCGACGCGACCGGAAGCAACGCCAATTGGGCGGTCGGGCGCGCGCTGATCGACGGCTACACGCAGTCGATCGATCTCACGCCCCAAGAACGGGCAGCCCTGATCCATCTCGCCAAGGGCGCCTGTATCCGTTTCCTTTTGTCGCGCGCCTGGGACTGGCTCAACACGCCGGCTGATGCGCTGGTCACGCGGAAGGATCCGCTCGCCTATCTCCGCCGCCTCAGGGCCTATGAGACACAGGGCGCGGGGCAATTCGCATGACGACGGAACTCACCAAAGTCGAAATCGCCACCGACGGCGCGTGCAAGGGCAATCCGGGGCCGGGCGGCTGGGGCGCGGTGATCCGTGCCGGCACGCGCGAGCGCGACATTTCGGGCGGCGAAAAGCTGACCACCAACAATCGGATGGAGCTCAGGGCAGCGATCGAGGGCCTGAACGCGCTCACGCGCCCGTGCCATGTCGTCCTCTCGACCGACAGCCGCTATGTCATGGACGGCCTGACCAAATGGATCAAAGGCTGGCAGAAGAATGGCTGGAAGACCGCTGCCAAACAGCCGGTCAAGAATGCCGACCTCTGGCAGGCGCTGCTGGCCGCCGCCAAGCCGCACCGCATCGAATGGCTCTGGGTGAAGGGCCATGCCGGGCACCCCGACAATGAACGCGCCGACAAGCTGGCCAGCGACGCCGCGATGGCGGCGGGGCGAGGCTAGCGCCTCCTGGTGTCACCCCGGACTTGTTCCGGGGCCGATCGCCGCAAATCTGGACGATGAGGAGTAGCGTCGCATTCGCCAGCGCTCCGCTTGATTCAACACAACGCCTGAATCTGCCATCCATGGGCGATGACCGCGCATGCTCCCGTCTCCAATGCAGCCCTTCGATTACATCGGCGCGCCAATTCCCTGATCAAGCCCAACCAATTCCCTGTTCCGCGCCGGAATTTCCCTGTTCTGCGGAAACAGGGAAACGATCTTCAACACTCTGTTTTTGCACTTATATTTCGCAGACAGCCTGCCCAAAACAGGCCCGAAAACAAAAAATTCCCTGTTCCGTGGCCGGAACAGGGAATTTCGGTGGTCCCATCGTCGATCCATCGGCTGCCGATCGCAGCACGCGATTGGCAGGAAAGACTCAACCCTCTTCGATCGGCGCGCCCGGTCCATTCTTCAGCACCGACTCGATCGCGTTCTTCGCGCCGGCCTTGCTCGAATAGCCCTCGGTCCAGAAGATGATTTCGCTGTTGTACTTGAACTTGGCGACATACTCGCCGGCCTTGTTCTGCTCGATCACGAACTTATGCGCCATGTCTTCTCTCCCTGGCTGATTGACGCAGGTTAGGCTTGGTTGCCCCGTTATACCAGTGCGGCGAATCGGTCCGGCGCATATCGGGCCGGATCGATCGCAGCGACCGCCGGGTCCGCCGGCCGCCCGAGCAGCAGCGCGGCCGCCAGCATCGCGCCGGCGGGCGCGGTCTGGATGCCGAACCCGCCCTGTCCGGCGCACCAGAAAAAGCCGGGAAGCCGCGGATCGAACCCGTAAACGGGCAGCCGGTCCGGTGCGAAACTCCTGAGGCCGGCCCAGCGCCGCTCGACCGCGGTCACGCGCCAGTCGACCACCTGCTCGAACCGGTCGATCGCGATCGCCACATCGATTTCCTCGGGCTGGACGTCGCACGGCGCGACTCGGGTCTCGTCATGCGGGCTGAGCCACAGGCGCCCGCCCGCCTCCGGCTTGAAATAGAAATTGCCCGAGATGTCGGCAACATGCGGCAGCCCGGCGGGCGCGGCAGGATGGGTCCGCAATTGAGTCATGGTGCGGCGATAGGGCTGGATCCCGACCGGCATCGCGCCCGCGATCCGCGCCAGCTCGTCCGCCCATGCGCCGGCGGCATTGACCAGGATCGCCGCGGCGACGTCTCCCGCGGGGGTGGTGAGCCGCCACTGCCCGCCAGCGCGTCCGGCGGTTTGAAGCGGTGCGTTCAGGATCATCTCCGCACCGGCGCGGCGGGCACGGGCGATATAGTCGGCATGAAGAGCGGCGACGTCGATATAGGCACTGCTCGCCTCCATCACGCCGAGCGTCCAGTCGTCGCGCAACCCGGGAACGAGGGTCGCCGGGTCGACGCGATCGAGCGCGACGATCCCCTCGAACTCGGCGAGAAAGGTATCGATCGCCGCCGCGTCCCTGGCCCGGCCGATATGGAGCGACCCCAACGGCGCCAGGAAACCGCCCGCCTCCAGCACTGGGCCCGAGGCAGTGGTAAGCGGCTGCACGCCCGGGCCGCCATAGCTTTCCGACCAGAAGGCAGCCGAGCGGCCGGTGGCGTGATAGCCCGGCGCATGCTCGCCCTCGATCAGCAGGACCGACGCATGGGGCGCCGCCGCCGCTGCAAGGCTCGCCCCGGCGATCCCGGCCCCGACGATCGCGATATCGTACCGCTTCACGATTCCGTCCCCGCGAGCGTCAGCGCTGTACGCGCGCGGCGAGGAAGAGGTCGATCGTGCTGATCGCGCGATTGCGCACCCCGTCTGCCTCGCGCAGGATTTCGTGCGCCGATTCCAGCCCGAACCGCTCGACCTGCACATCGGGCAATCGCTCGGCGACCTGCAGTGCGGCCTTGGCGCTGACCAGCTTGTCCGCCTCGGCGACGAGCATCAGCACCGGCACCCTCATCGTCGCGAGTCGCGGATCGTCGCGCAGGCGCCGGGTCGACTCGAACGCCTTCAACACCCAGCGCCAGCTCGGCGGACCAAGCACGAGCTCGGGCTTGCTCGCTTGCCAATATAGTTCGTCCTCATAACGGGCGGGGTCGTGAGTCAGCAGCGCCTGGCGCGTGGCGGTGGTCGCCGGACGCTCATTGACCTTCCAGGCGGCGCGCGCCGGATTGCCGACTCGGTTCAGAACCCTGGCGAGCCGCTCGCCCATCCCGGCGCCGAGCGGACTGTGCAGACCGAGCATTGGCGCGACCAGCACCGCCGCGGCGGGCCGCGCGACACCCTCGGTCAGCGCACGCAACACCAGGTGCCCGCCCATCGAGTGACCCATCAGCACCTGCGGACCCTCCGCCTCGGCTGACCATTCAGTCCAGAAGGCGGCGAAATCGTCGATGAAGGTGTCGAAGGTCTCGATATGCCCGACATGCTGGTCGGGTGACAGCCGCCCGGATCCGCCCTGCCCGCGCCAGTCGAACGCGGTGATCGACCAGCCCTGGCCATGCCAGTGCGCGAACGCCTCGAGATATTTTTCGAAGATGTCGCCCCGGCCGCCCTGGAACAGGATGCTGCCGCGCGGATGCCCTTCGGCGGGCCAGTCGAAACGCCGCAGCCGCCAGCCGTCCGGGGCGGTCCAGAACGTGATCCGGGCGGTGGCCGGAATCGCGCGGCGATACAGCTGCGGGGAAACCATTCACGCTGGTTACTTTTTGGAAAGCCATGTCGTCTAGGTAAATTGCTGATGGTTGGGGGAATATCAAACGCTTTGCTGATCGGCGCGCTTGCGCTGCTCCTTGTTTCCGCGGGGATCCAGGATGCGCGCACCCGCGAGATCGCCAATTGGAAGAACCTCGCGATCGCGCTGCTCGCGCCCTTGTGGTGGTGGGCCAATGGCTGGGCGATCTGGCCGGACATCGCGATCCAGGTCGGCGTCGCGGCGATCGTCTTCGCTTTTTTCATCGGCGCGTTCGCCATGGGATGGATGGGCGGCGGCGACACCAAGATGATCGGTGCGCTCGCCCTGTGGTTCCCGTTCGACACGCTCGTCTGGATGCTGATCGTGATGTCGCTGCTCGGCGGCGCGCTCACGCTGCTGCTCATGATCGAGCGCGCGATCCGCAAGAAAACCGAACGGCCGGAAATCCCTTACGGCGTGGCGATCGCGGTCGCCGCGCTGCTCACGCTGCGCGAACCGATTCTTAATCAGTTCCTGTGAATGCTTAACGCGGGTTCAATCGTCCCGCGCCGGAAAGGCTTGAAAAGTCATGGATAGTCGCAAGATCATTCTCCTGGTGGGCGCCCTGATCGTCGCTGCGATCACCGCGTTCATGGCGCGCAGCCTGATCCTGGGCGGGGCCGCCCCCCAGGCTGGTGCCGCCACGGCGGTCGCCGCGCCGGTCGATGGACCGGAGGTGCTCGTCGCCACCCGCGCGTTGCCGGTCGGGACGATCCTGGATGCCACCGCGCTGAAGTTCCAGCCCTGGCCCAAGGAGCTGGTCGACAATGCCTATTTCATCAAGAAGGACACCAACCTGCAGTCGCTGCAGGGCACGGTCGTCCGCAACGCGATCACCGCTGGCCAGCCGGTCACGCAGGGCGCGCTCGTCAAGCCGGGCGATCGCGGCTTCCTCGCGGCGGCGCTCGGGCCGGGCATGCGCGCCGTCACCTTCCCCGTGTCGGCGCAGACCGGCGTCGCCGGCTTCGTCTTCCCGGGTGACCGGATCGATCTGGTGCTGACCCAGACGGTACCTGGCGGCGGCGACGGCCCGCCGCTCAAGGTGGCCGAGACGGTGATGCGCAACCTGCGCGTGCTGGCGACTGACCAGCGCACCGACAATACGGTGGGCGACGACGGCAAGACCGTGGTTCACACCTTCTCGAACGTGACGATCGAGGCAACGCCCAAGATCGCGGAGAAGATTGCGGTCGCCCAGACGCTCGGCTCGCTCTCCCTGTCGCTGCGCTCGATCGCCGACAATGCCAGCGAACTCGAGGAAGCGATCGCCAATGGCGACGTCACGGTGCCCGAGGGCAATGACCCCAAGGCGGAGAAGGCCATGCTGATGCAGGTCGCGAGTCAGCCCCAGGCGGGCAGTTCGACGATCGCCACGGGTGCCGACGTGTCGCGCTTCCAGCGCAGCACGGTCCCCGGCAAGGCGTCCGCAACACCGGCCGAAGGTGGAAGCGGGGCTTTCCCGGGCGCCGCCGCGCCGGTCGGCCCGATGGTGCGCGTCGCGCGGGGAAATTCGGTGACCGATGTTCCGGTCGGGGGGAAGAAGTAGCATGCGTATCACGAACCTCTTGCACCGCTCGGTTGCGGTGACGGCGGCGGCGGCCATGGTCGCCAGCCTGCCGGCCACCGCCATCGCGGGCGCCGCCAAGGCCGGCCAGGCCAAGCCGCGCTCGATCGCCGGGCGTCCCGCCCGGGTGGGCAGGCCGCCGGTCGGCTCGCAGCGGCCGACCCGCGAAGTGTTGCTCTCGATCGGCCAGGGTGAACTGATCACCCTGCCGGCCGACGTCGCCGATGTGTGGGTGTCCAACTCGGGCATAGCCGACGTCTATGTCAGCAACCCGCGCCAGATCCACCTTTTCGGCAAGGAATTCGGCGAGGCGACCCTGTTCGCGACCAACGCGGCGGGCGGCGTGATCTATTCGGCGAACGTCCGGGTCAGCCAGAACATCACCTCGATCGATCGCATGCTCAAGCTCGCGATGCCGGAGGCCGATATCCATGTCTCCACCACCGGACAGATCGCCGTGCTGACCGGCACCGTCGCCGCGCCCGATGACAGCGCTCAGGCGGAACGGCTGGTGACGTCGCTGCTCAACCCCGGGGTCGACGCTTCGACGCCCGGCGCGACGCTCAAGATCGGCGTGTTCAATCGCCTCCGCACCGCGACCCCGCTGCAGGTCAATCTGCAGGTACGCTTCGCCGAGGTCAGCCGCAGCTTCATCAAGAATGTCGGCGTCAACCTCAAGTCGCTCGACTCGACAGGCGGCTTCCTGTTCGGCATCGGCTCCGGCCGCGATCCCGGCACGATCACCCCTGGCGTACCGCCAACCCCGACGACGCCGGGGACCGGCACGTCCTTCACTTTCCTGAACGGCTCGCAGCGCACGACGCTCGGCCTTGCCGGCAAGCTGTTCGGGCTCGACCTGCTGAGCGCGATCGATCTGGGCGAGACGATCGGCCAGGTGTCGACGCTGGCCAATCCGAACCTCACCGCGCTGTCGGGCGAAACCGGCACTTTCCTCGCCGGCGGCGAAGTGCCGATCCCGATATCGCAGGGCCTCGGCACGGCGACGGTTGAATTCAAGCAATATGGCGTCAGCCTGGCCTATACGCCGACCGTGCTGGCCGACGGGCGGATCTCGCTGCGCGTGCGGCCGGAGGTGTCGCAGCTTGACTATTCGAACGCGGTCGCGATCGGCACCACGCGCGTTCCCGGCTTCATCACCCGCCGCGCGGAGACCACGGTCGAGTTAGGTTCGGGCCAGAGCTTCATGATCGGCGGCCTGCTGCAGAACAACCACAACAACTCGTTCGACAAGACGCCGGGTGTCGGCGACGTCCCGATCCTCGGCGCCCTGTTCCGCTCCAACGCGTTCCAGCGCAACGAGACCGAGCTGGTGATCGTCATCACGCCGTATCTGGTGAAGCCGGTCAATGCGAACGAGATCGCCCTGCCGACCGACGGCTACAAGGCGCCGACCGACCTGGACCGCATCCTGCTTGGCCAGCTGACCGGCACCACCCCTAGCGGCGCCCGGCCCAAGCCGAGCATGGCCCCGCCCACCGGCGCCGCGCCCGCGCTCGGCGCGGTGGCCCCGGTCCCGGTGGTGCCCGCGCCTGCACCGCAACAACGCCGCGAGGAACAGGCCGGCAATTCCGCACTGCCCGAAGCCAGTCCAAGGTCGAAAAAGGGTGCGAGCGCCGCACCCGGTTTCAGCTTCAATTGAGCGTCTCGAGGGATAGACCCATGATCAAGCGTACGATCCTCCTCGCAACCGCCTTCGCCCCGGCCCTGTTTCTGGGTGCGTGCGGCACGCCGAACCGCGCCCTGGAATCGGTCCACCAGCCGGTGGTCAGCCGGACCGACTATGTGTTCGACGTCAACACCAGCGGAAACACGCTGGCCCCGGGCGAGGCGAAGCGCCTGGCCGGCTGGATGGCCTCGCTGCGGCTCGGTTACGGCGATCGCGTCGCGATCGACGATCCCAACCCCTATGGGGGTGGCATTCGCGACGAGGTCTCGGCCGAGATCGCGCATTACGGCTTGTTGCTGTCGGACGATGCGCCCGTCACCGGCGCGACCGTCGCCCCCGGCACGGCGCGGATCGTGGTCAGCCGCATGAAGGCGTCGGTGCCCGGATGCCCGGACTTCAGCCGCCCTTCCCAGCCCGAGTTCGAGAGCAACACCTCGTCCAATCAGGGATGCGCGATCAACACGAACCTGGCGGCGATGGTCGCCAATCCGGCCGATCTCGTGCGTGGCCAGCCCGGCGCCGAGGTCAATGACCCCGCGGTCTCCACCCGCGCCATTGGAAACTATCGCAAGGCAACGCCCACCGGGACGGGCGGCCTGAAAGATGCCGGGAGCAAATGATATGAACGCCCCCTTCAACAGCGGCCGCGTCGGCCATCGCGAACCCTTTGTCGCCTTTGTCTGCGACGAAACCACGGCAGAGGCTGTCCGCCCCGTCGCCATCGAAATGGGCTGGGTCGCGGAAAAGGTGAACAAGGGCGGGCTGCGCAACGCAGTCCAGTCCCTGTCGGTCTCGGCCAGCCCCCAGATCCTGTTCGTCGACCTGTCCGAGTCGAGCGATCCGCTGGCCGACATCAACGGGCTCGCCGAGGTGTGCGAGCCCGGCACGGTCGTGATCGCCGCTGGCCAGGTCAATGATGTCCGCCTCTACCGCGATCTCGTGGTCAGCGGCATCCAGGACTATCTGCTCAAGCCGCTGACCCCGGACATGCTGCGCGAGGCATTCACGCACGCGCAGACCATCCTCAACGCACCCAAGCTGCTCGATGCCGGCACTGAACGAGCCCATTGCTCCACCGCCTTTATCGGCGCGCGCGGCGGCGTCGGCGCCTCGACGCTGGCGACGTCGGTTGCCTGGATCCTCAGCGAAAAGGGCGCGCGGACCACCGCGCTGCTCGATCTCGACGTGCATTTCGGCACCGGCGCCCTGGCGCTCGACCTCGAACCGGGCCGCGGGCTGACCGACGCGATCGAGAACCCGAGCCGCATCGACGGCCTGTTCATCGAGCGCGCGATGGTCAAGGCAAGCCAGACGCTGTCGGTGCTGTCCGCCGAGGCGCCGATCAACGCCCCGGTCCTGACCGATGGCGCTGCGTTCTACCAGCTTCAGGAGGAGATGCGCGCCGCGTTCGAGTGCACGATTGTCGATCTGCCGCGCAACATGCTGGTCCAGCATCCGCATCTCATCACTGACGTGCAGGTCGCCGTGGTGGTGACTGAGCTCACCCTGGCCGCGGCGCGGGATTCGATCCGGATCCTGTCCTGGCTGAAGACAAACGCGCCCCAGACCCAGGTGTTCGTCGTCGCCAACAAGATGCACGTCAACGGCCAGCTCGAGATCAGCCGCAAGGATTTCGAGGGCTCGATCGAGCGCAAGATCGATTTCGTCATCCCCTTCGACCAGAAGCTGGGCGCGCAGGCGGCCAAGCTGGGCAAACCCTTCGCCGAGACAGGCAAGGGATCCAAGACGACTCAGCCGATGGTCGAGCTGGCGACGAAGCTGATGGGCGTCGGCGAAGCCGCCGGCAAGGACGAGGCCCGCAAGAAGCCGCTTGAACGGGGCGGATCGCTGATGGGCAAGTTCGCCGACCTCAAGTCGATGATGCCAAAGCGTCCGGCGAAGAAATGAGCTGGCCGGTGCCTGCTCGGGATGGTGCCGGCGCGCGCCGCCGGGCGAAAAAATGCGCGGACGTAAACCGTCCGTCAACGAAACGGGGCGCTTGATACCGTGATGGAACTGATGCCGTTCATCATGCTGTTCGGGGGCGCGGCCACGGTGCTGGTGCTGATGGCGTTCGCCCTTGCCGGGCCTTCACCGGAACGCGCGCGGGAACGTCGCCTGACGGCCGTCCGCGCGCGGCACAGCGAGTCTTCCAACGCGCTGGTCGAAGCGCAGATGCGCCGCATCACCGCGAGCCGGGCGACCCGGATGGACGCGGCGGCGATGCGATTCCTCCCTCGCCCTGCCCTGCTCAAGAAGCGGCTGGCGATGACGGGCAAGACCTGGACGGTCGGCCAGTACGGCATGGCCACATTGGGCATCACCGTGATCTTTGGCCTGCTGCTCGCGCTGCAGGGCCTGCCGATCCTGCTGTCGCTGCTTCTCGGCATCATGCTCGGCGGCGGGCTCCCGCATTTCACGGTGAGTTTTTTCATCAAACGCCGCATCGCGAAGTTCAACGCGAAATTCCCTGACGCAATCGAGCTGCTCGTCCGGGGCCTGCGCTCCGGCCTGCCGATCAGCGAGACCATCGGTGTGGTCGGCCATGAGGTCGAAGGCCCGGTCGGCGTCGAGTTCCGGTCGATCACCGACAAGATGAAGATCGGCCGGACGATGGACGTCGCGCTGCAGGAAACCGCTGACCGGCTCGGCACGCCCGAATTCCAGTTCTTCGTCATCACCATCGCGATCCAGCGCGAAACCGGCGGCAATCTCGCCGAAACGCTCGCCAATCTCGCCAATGTGCTGCGCATGCGCGGCCAGATGAAGCTGAAGATCAAGGCGATGTCGTCCGAATCCAAGGCGTCGGCCTATATCATCGGCGCCCTGCCCTTCATCGTCTTCGGCATGATCTGGATGATCAACGGCAGCTATATGCAGAATTTCTTCATCGACCAGCGGCTGATGGTCGCGGGCGGTGGCGGCCTGATCTGGATGGGCATCGGCGCCGGGATCATGGCCAAGATGATCAACTTCGAAATCTGAACAAGGGCGACGCGGCACTTCCATGGGCGAAACGGCTGGACCAACGATCCTCGGGGTCGACGTGATGTGGGTGGCGACGCTGCTTTCCGGTGTCGCCGCGTTCGCGGTGCTGCTGGCGATCTATGCCGCCACCACCGCGCGTGACCCCATGGCCAAGCGCGTCAAGGCGCTGAACGACCGCCGCGAGCAGCTCAAGGCCGGCATCACCGCCTCGACCAAACGCCGCGCGAAACTCGTCACCAAGAACGAGACGACCGACCGGATCAAGTCGATCCTGTCCGGCCTGAAGGTGCTGCAGGACAGCCAGGTCAAGGTCGCGCAGATCAAGCTGATGCAGGCCGGGATCCGATCCAAGGAATATGCCGTCGCGGTGATCTTCGGACGCCTCGTGCTGCCGATCATCTTCGGCGGGCTGATGCTCTACCTCGTCTACGGCACCGACATGTTCGCCGAATATAGCGCGTTGAAGCGCTACGGCATCGTCGCGATCAGCTTCATCATGAGCTACAAGGCGCCGGACATCTTCCTGAAGAACAAGATCGACAAGCGTTCCAAGGCAATCCGCAAAGGCCTGCCCGATGCGCTCGATCTGCTCGTCATCTGCGCCGAGGCGGGACTGACCGTGGACGCCGCGTTCAACCGCGTCGCCCGCGAGCTCGGCCGCGCCTATCCCGAACTGGGCGACGAATTCACCCTCACCGCGATCGAGCTGGGCTTTCTGTCGGAGCGCCGCCAGGCGTTCGAGAACCTCGCCATGCGGGTCAAGCTCGACGCACTGAAAGGTGTGGTCACCACCATGGTGCAGACCGAGAAATACGGTACGCCGCTCGCGTCGGCGCTGCGCGTGCTCTCCGCCGAGTTTCGCAATGAACGCATGATGCGCGCCGAGGAAAAGGCTGCCCGGCTCCCGGCGATCATGACCGTGCCGCTGATCCTGTTCATCCTGCCGGTGCTGTTCATCGTCATTCTCGGCCCCGCGGCCTGCTCGATCTCCGACGCGTTCAAATAACGCGTCCCCCCCCGCCCCGTCCCGAAAGGGAGGGGCGGGGGTGGGTGCGCGGGCCAAAAGACTCGTTGCACCACGTTCCGCAGCCCCGAGCAGTGCCTTGAGCCCCGCGCATCGCTGACCACCCTTCCGGGAGTGAAACCGGAAGGTTCAGCCCCGTGCCGCCAGCGCGGCCTGCGCCGCCGCCAGCCGCGCAATCGGCACCCGGTATGGCGACGCGCTCACATAATCGAGCCCGATGGACTCGCAGAAGGCGATGCTCGCCGGGTCCCCGCCATGCTCGCCACAGATGCCGAGCTTGATGTCGGGCCGTGTCGCCCTGCCCCGCTCCGCCGCCATTTCGATCAGTTCGCCGACGCCCTCGACATCGAGGCTGACGAACGGGTCCTTCGGATAGATCCCCCGCTCGACATAGGTCGTCAGGAAGCGCGCGGCGTCATCACGGCTGACACCGAGGGTCGTCTGCGTCAGGTCATTGGTGCCGAAGGAGAAGAAGGCGCCAACCTCCGCGATCTCGCCCGCCTTCAAGGCAGCGCGCGGCAATTCGATCATGGTCCCGACGAGATACTCGATCGTCCTGCCCTTGTCGGCGAACACCGCCGCCGCGGCCTTGTCGACCACGGCCTTCATCAGCTCGAGTTCGCGGCGCGTCGCAACCAGCGGGATCATCACCTCGGGGATCGGCGCGGCGCCCGATTTCTCGGCCACTTCGACCGCAGCCTCGAAGATGGCGCGGGCCTGCATCTCGTAGATCTCGGGATAGGTCACGCCAAGGCGGCAACCGCGATGGCCGAGCATCGGGTTGAACTCGTGCAGCTCCGCCGCGCGACGCTTGAGCACTTCGACCGCGACACCGGCCGCGCTGGCGACCTCGGCAAACTCGGCTTCTTCATGCGGCAGGAATTCGTGCAGCGGCGGATCGAGCAGGCGGATGGTGACGGGCAGGCCCGCCATCACCTCGAACAGCTGGATGAAATCGGCGCGCTGCTCGGGCAGCAGCCGGTCGAGCGCGACACGGCGGCCCTTCTCGTCCTCGGCCAGGATCATCTGGCGCACCGCGGTGATGCGCGCGGCGTCGAAGAACATGTGCTCGGTACGGCACAGCCCGATGCCCTCGGCGCCGAAGTCGCGCGCGACCCGCGCGTCGAGCGGCGTCTCGGCATTGGCGCGGACCTTCAGGCGGCGCACGCCGTCGGCCCAGACCATCAGGGTGCCGAAATCGCCGGCCAGTTCGGGCTGAACGGTGGGCACGGCACCCATCATCACTTCGCCGGTCGAGCCGTCGATGGTGACGATATCGCCTTCCTTCACCTCGCGCCCGCCGACGCGCATGACCCCCGCCTTGGCGTCGATCGCGATCGTGCCGGCACCCGAGACGCAGGGGCGCCCCATGCCGCGCGCGACCACTGCCGCGTGGCTGGTCATGCCGCCGCGCGCCGTCAGGATGCCCCGCGCGGCGTGCATGCCGTGAATGTCCTCGGGCGAGGTCTCGACGCGGATCAGGATGACGCTGTCGCCGGCATTGGAGCGCTTCTCGGCCGTGTCGCTGTCGAACACCGCCGCGCCCGAGGCAGCGCCGGGGCTGGCCGGCAGGCCCTTGGCGATGACGTCGCGCACGGCGGCGGGATCGAGCGTCGGGTGGAGCAACTGATCGAGCGCCGCGGGATCGACCCGGGCGACGGCTTCCTCGCGCGTGATCAGGCCTTCCTCGGCCATGTCGACCGCGATCTTCAGCGCGGCCTTGGCAGTGCGCTTGCCCGATCGGGTCTGGAGCATCCACAGCTTGCCCTGCTGCACCGTGAACTCGATGTCCTGCATGTCGCGGTAGTGAAGCTCGAGCAGGTCGAATACCTTGGCGAGTTCCGTGAAGGTCTCGGGCATTGCCTCTTCCATCGAGGCTGGCTTGGCGCCGGCGGTCTCGCGGGCGGCCCTGGTCAGATATTGCGGGGTGCGGATGCCGGCGACGACGTCCTCGCCCTGCGCGTTGATCAGGAATTCGCCATAATAGGCGCGGTCGCCCTTGGCCGGATCGCGCGTGAAGGCGACGCCGGTGGCCGAGGTCTCGCCCATATTGCCGAACACCATCGCCTGGACGTTGACCGCGGTGCCCCAGGCAGCGGGAATGTCGTTGAGGCGGCGATAGACCTTGGCGCGCTCCGACTGCCACGATCCGAACACCGCGCCGACCGCGCCCCAGAGCTGGTCATGCACGTCCTGCGGGAAGGGCTTGTGCCACTGCGCTTCGACCAGCGCCTTGTACTCGACAACCAGTGCCTGGAGATCCTCGGCGGTCATGTCGGTGTCGAGGAAATAGCCCTTGTCTTCCTTCGCGATTTCAAGCGCTTCCTCGAAGCTGTGGTGATCCAGCTCGAGCACGACGTCGGAATACATCTGGATGAAGCGGCGATAGCTGTCCCAGGCGAACCGCGCATCGCCCGAGGTCTCGGCAAGGCCCTGCACCGTCGCGTCGTTGAGGCCGAGGTTGAGCACGGTATCCATCATGCCCGGCATCGAGGCACGAGCGCCGGAGCGGACCGAGACGAGCAACGGATCGGCCGCGTCGCCGAATTTCTTGCCGGTCACGCCCTCGATATGGCCGATGCCGGTGGCGACTTCAGCGCGCAGCCCTTGGGGGAATTGCCCGCCCTCGTCATAATAGACGGCGCAGAAGTCGGTCGAGATGGTGAAGCCCGGGGGCACCGGCAGGCCGATCGAGGCCATCTCCGCCAGGTTCGCGCCCTTGCCGCCGAGCAGATTACGGTCGCCCTTGCCGCCATCGGAAACACCCCCGCCGAAGCGGTAAACGTACTGCGTCATTGCTCAGTCCTCTGTGTGCCTGGTTTTTCGCTGGGGAGGCGAGGCAATCTGGTGTCGGTGGGGGCGAAGATGCGTGTCGTCAGCCCTCGATTTTGGAGAAGTCGGCAACCGAATGGACCGCATCGCGGACCCGCGCGAGAAGCGCGAGGCGCGCTTCGCGTTTGGCGGGGTCCGGGTCGTTGACGGTCACGTCGTCGAAGAAGCGGTCGATCGGGGCGCGGAGCGAAGCGAGTGCGGCCATGGCGGCTTCGAAATCCTCGGCCGCGACGGCTGTTGCGGCACGCGGTGCGGCGTCGTCGAGCGCTGCGATGAGGGCGGCCTCGGCTGGTTCGGGGGTGTAGCCCAACGACCCCTCTCCCGCCGGGAGAGGGATGTACCCCTCCTTCTTCAGGATATTGGACGCGCGCTTGTAGCCGGCGAGAAGGTTGGCGCCGTCCTCGGTGGTGACGAAGGCCTGGAGGGCGTGGACGCGGGCGAGCAGGCGGACGAGGTCGTCCTCGCCGCCGAGCGCGAAGACGGCGTCGATCAGGTCGTGGCGGACGCCGGCTTCGCGTTGTTGGACTTTTAGGCGGTCGGCGAAGAATGAGATGAGCTGAAATGATGCGGAAACGGCAACCCTAATTTCTGACTGAAGATGCTCATCCTTCGAGTAGGTCGAGACGATCGCATCAAAATTCTTTTCAAGTTGCCCCGGCGCCAATTTGGCGAGAACCGCCAAGTCTGAGGCCATACGTGCCTGGGCATCCGCTTGTAAGCGTTTACCAATTGTTCCCTGAACGGAATTTTGAATTACAAACACAAGAGGCAATCGAATTTGGTTGCTCTGGACAACGCGGATAACTGCTAACGCGGCCCTTCGAAGAGCAAAGGGATCACGAGAACCTGACGGCATCTCGCGAATCCCGAAGAATGCCAACAACGTATCGAGCTTGTCCGCCAGCGATACCGCGATTGTGACGGGCGTGGTCGGTACGTCATCACCCTGTCCAACCGGCTTGTAGTGATCACGGACCGCATCAGCGACCTCCTCCGCCTCACCCTGCGCCCGCGCATAATAGCCCCCCATCAAGCCCTGAAGCTCGGGGAATTCGCCGACCATGCCGGTGACGAGATCAGCCTTGGCCAGACGCGCAGCGCGTTCGGCCATGTCGGCGAGGTTAAGCCCCTCCCCTTCAGGGGAGGGGTTGGGGTGGGGCATATCCTCAGGCGCAGGTGCTTGTGGCGAGGCCCCACCCCCAACCCCTCCCCTGAAGGGGAGGGGCTTAACAATCCCCTCTTCGACCAGCCACCTTGCCAGCTTCGCGACGCGCTCGACCTTGTCGGCGAGCGTTCCCAGCTTCTCATGAAACACGATCTTCTCGAGCTTCTTCGCCTGCTCATCGAGCGGCACCTTGAGGTCGGTTTCGTAGAAGAACTTCGCGTCCGACAGCCGCGCGGCGAGCACCTTGCGATTGCCCTCGACGATCTTTGCGCCGCCATCGACCGCGTCGATATTGGCAGTGCAGATGAAGGCGTCGGCGAGCTTCCCGTCCGCCCCGCGGCAGACGAAATATTTCTGGTTCACCCGCGCGGTTAGCTGGATCACCTCGGGCGGGACGCTCAGGTATTCGGGATCGAAACGGCCGAGCAGCGGCACCGGCCATTCGGTGAGGCCAGCATTCTCGGCAACGAGACCCTCGTCCTCGATCAGCTCAAGCCCGGCCTCAGCCGCCAGCGCCTTCGCGCCGTCACGGATGATCGTGCGGCGTTCGTCCTGGTCGACCAGGACGTGGCAGGCGCGCAGCTTGTCGGCATAGTCGCCGGCGTTGCCGATGGTGATCACGCCCGGATGGTGGAAGCGGTGGCCGACCGTCGCGGCGCCGCTGGCGATGCCGGCGATCTCGAACGGCACGACATCGTCGCCGAGCAGCGCCACGATGCCCTGCAGGGGGCGGACCCATTTCAGGCTCTCGGTCGAGCTGGAGGCGTGGCCCCAGCGCATCGATTTCGGCCAGGGGAAAGCGCGTACGATCGCCGGGATCGCCTCGGCCAGCACGTCGGCGGTGGCGCGGCCGGGCTTTTGCGTGACGGCGAACAGGACCTTGTTGCCCTTGCCGTCGTCGCGCTCTTCGAGCTGGTCGCGGGTCAGGCCGGTCGAGCGCAGGAAACCTTCCAGCGCCTGGGCGGGCGCATCGGCGCGGGGGCCTTTGCGTTCTTCGCTGGTCGCTTCGGTCTCGGTCGGGAGGTCGCGGGCGATCAGGGTCAGGCGGCGCGACGTCACGAAGGTGACGATCGCGTCGGCGCGCAGGCCGGCCTTGCCGAGCTCGGCCGCGAACAAGCGGGCGAGATCGTCGCGCGCCTTGTCCTGCATGCGCGCGGGGATTTCTTCCGAGCGGAGTTCGAGGAGGAAGTCGGTCATTATAGTTCCTCCCCGGAACGGGGAGGGGGACCGCCGAAGGCGGTGGAGGGGATTGGAGCGCGATATGCTTGCTCCAGAGCTTCCATCTCAATTCGCGACGACACTCGGTACGCAGCCGCCCGCGCTCCAAGCCCCTCCACCATGCTACGCATGGTCCCCCTCCCCGTTCCGGGGAGGAACTGAGATGTCGCGCGCCGCATCACGCCGCCCACCCGTTCTTGTCCATCCACGCCTGGCAGCTACCCTTCGCCAGATCGCGCACCCGGCCCATATAAGCCTGGCGTTCCGCCACGGAGATCACGCCCCGCGCCTGGAGCAGGTTGAACACATGGCTCGCCTTGATCGCCTGCTCGTACGCCGGGATCGGCAGCTTCGCCTCCAGGCAATTCTCGCATTCGGCGGTCGCCTTGCGGAACAGGTCGAACAGCGCCTCGGTGTTCGCGACCTCGAAATTCCAGGTCGATTGCTCGATCTCGTTTTCGAGGAACACGTCCCCATAAGTCACGCCAGCATCATTATAGGCCAGGTCGTAGATGCTGTCCTTGTTCTGGAGGTACAGCGCCAGCCGCTCAAGCCCATAGGTCAGCTCGCCGGCGACCGGCTTGCAGTCGAATCCGCCCATCTGCTGGAAATAGGTGAACTGGGTCACCTCCATGCCGTCGCACCAGACTTCCCAGCCCAGTCCCCAGGCGCCGAGCGTCGGCGATTCCCAATCGTCCTCGACGAAGCGGATGTCATGCCGCGTGAAATCTATCCCGATCGCCGCGAGCGACCCGAGATAGAGTTCCTGCAAATCGGGCGGGCTCGGCTTCAGGATTACCTGATACTGGTAATAATGCTGCAGCCGGTTGGGATTCTCGCCGTAACGCCCGTCGGTCGGCCGGCGGCAGGGCTGGACGAAGGCGGCATTCCATGTGTCCGGGCCGAGCGCACGAAGCGTCGTTGCGGTGTGGAAGGTCCCTGCCCCCATTTCCATGTCGTAAGGCTGCAGGATCAGGCAGCCGCGCTCACTCCAATAGTCATGGAGCGTGAGGATCATGCGCTGGAAGCTCAGCGGCTCGGTCACGGTGCGGGAAAACCCTTCGCAGATGCAGTATAACTCTTTCCGCCGCTTTGGCGCATGCCCCGAAAAGGGTCAACCGCCCCCGGCTATGGCGGTCACGCTTTGAGGCGCGCCGGACGCACCATCCGCGAAATCGGGGTTAAGCGGGTGGAGTGCCGCCCGGATTGCCGATAAGCACGCGCCAGATCCCTTTCAGGAACCCCCTTATGAAGATGTTCGGCAAGCTGATCGCGCCGTTGACTCTGTTGTTCGCGGCGCCGGCCTGCGCCCAGCCTGCCCCCACCGCCCCCGTCGCCCCGCGCGATGCCGATCCGGCGCTGTGGGTGGTCAGGGACAAGGACACGACTATCTATCTGTTCGGCACCATCCATGTGCTGAAGCCCGGCCTGAGCTGGTTCGACGACGGGGTGAAGAAGGCGTTCGATTCGTCGAAGGAAGTGGTGCTCGAGCTGGTCATGCCTGATGCCGCGGCCATGCAGGCGCTGGTCATGGCCAAGGGCATCGCGCATGACGGCATTCCGCTGACTCAGCGCCTCCCAGAGGCGAAACGCCCCGCGCTGGCCAAGGCGCTGACCGATCTCGGCCTGCCCGCGACCGCGTTCGACTCGATGGAGCCCTGGTATGCCGCGACCAACCTGTCGCTGCTGCCGCTGCTGAAAAAGGGCTATGACGTCAGCAATGGCCCGGAACAGTCGATCAGCAAGGCCGCCGCCGCGCAGGGCAAGCCGGTGACCGGGCTGGAGACGGCGGAAGAACAGCTCAACATCTTCGACAGCCTGTCGATGCCGGCGCAAGTCGCTTTCCTGACCAACACCATCGACGAGATGCCCAAGCTCGATGCGACGATGAACACGATGGTCGACAGCTGGGCAAAAGGCGACCCCGATGCGCTGGGCCGCACGCTCAACGACGATCTCGACGCCTCGCCCGAGGTGAAGAAGGCGCTGCTGGTCGATCGCAACAAGCGCTGGGCGTTCTGGATCAGCAATCGCATGAAGCAGCCAGGCACGGTGTTCATCGCGGTCGGCGCCGGGCATCTGGCGGGCAAGGACAGCGTGCTCGAGCAGCTCCGCGGCTACCGGCTCAACGCAAAGCGGGTGAAGTACTAAATCCTTCTCCCAAAACCCTTCTCCCATCGGGAGAAGGTGGCGCGAAGCGCCGGATGAGGGTGAGTAACAATCTACTGCGGTCACCCTCACCCTCCCAAGCTTCGCTTGGGCCCCTCCCTCTCCCGATGGGAGAGGTGTGAAGGGATTGCCTCTCACTCCTTGTTCCCCTATAGGCGCCCGCTTCCGGTCAGGGTCATCCCTGGAGGCCTGTCCGGAGATTTGAACCAAGCATATCGGAGACTGCAATGAGCGATCAGCTTACGCTCGCAGCCGAGACGCGTGAACAGGTTGGCAAGGGAGCCTCCCGTTCGCTTCGTCGTGAAGGCCGCGTACCCGCCGTGATCTACGGCAACAAGCAAGACCCCGCCTCGATCCATGTCGAGGAAAAGGCGCTGATGCGTCTTCTCATGACGGGTCATTTCATGAATTCGGTGGTGATGGTGGACGTCGGCGGCAAGGCCGTGCGCACCCTCCCCAAGGACGTCGCCTTCGACGTCGTGACCGATCGCCCGGTCCATGTCGACTTCCTGCGCATCTCCGAGCACGCGACCGTGCACGTGAACGTGCCGGTGGTGTTCGTTGACGAAGAGGAATCGGCCGGTATCAAGCGCGGTGGCGTGCTCAACGTGGTTCGCCACGAGCTCGAGCTGATCTGCGACGCGTCCGAGATCCCCGACGAGATTACCATCTCGCTCAAGGGCACCGATGTGGGCGATTCGATCCACATCTCGACCGTGAAGCTGCCCAAGGGCGTCACGTCGGCGATCGACGACCGCGATTTCACCATCGCCACGCTGATCGCACCGTCGGCGCTCAAGTCCGAGACGCTCGAGCAGGTCGCCGAAGAAGAGGCCCTGGCCGAAGCGGCGCATGACGAGCATGTCGCCGAAGTCGAAGCCGAGGAAGCTGCTGCCGAAGCCGCGACCGACGACGAAGCCTCGGAAGGCTGAACGAACGATCCGTGCCCTAAGCGGCGCGGGACAGGATCGGGGGCAGCGGAAGCAACGGCTTCCCTGCCCCTTTTCTTTGGGTAAAGGACCTTCATGCAACTCTGGGTCGGCCTTGGAAATCCCGGCGCGCAATATGCGCTGCAGCGGCACAATGTCGGCTTCATGGTGGCCGACACCATCGCCGACATGCATGATTTCGGCCCCGTGAAAAAGGCGTTCCAGGGCTGGACTCAGGAAGGCCGGATCGGCCCCGAGAAGATCCTGCTGCTGAAGCCCGCGACCTTCATGAACGAGAGCGGCCGCTCGATCGGCGAGGCGATGCGTTTCTACAAGCTCGATGTCGGCGACGTCACCGTGTTCCATGACGAGCTGGATCTCGCGCCCTTCAAGGTCAAGGTGAAGATCGGCGGCGGCACCGCGGGGCATAACGGCCTGCGCTCGACCGAGGCGCATATCGGCAATGAATTCCGCCGCGTGCGCATCGGCATCGGCCATCCCGGCCACAAGGACAAGGTCAGCCCCTATGTGCTGGGCAATTACGCCAAGGCGGAGATGGACTCGCTCGCCGACCTGCTCGGCGCGGTCGCGGCCGAGGCGAAATGGCTCGCCGAGGGCAATGACGCCCGCTTCATGAGCGATGTCGCGCTGCGGCTGGGAGAATCGAAATGACGGTGCGCAGCCTGTTCGCGACGCGGCTGTATGAGGGCGTGCTGGGCGACCCCGATTTCGTGGCGGAGCTGGACCATGCCTGCCGCGTGCTGGCGGAGGACGACCGGGCCGGACGGCACTGGTCCAAGGCGAACGGTTATCGTGGCTATACCAGCTATGCCTCGCTCAACGACCTGCCGCAGCGCGACCCGACCTTCGGCGAGCTGGTCAAGCGGCTCAACAAACATGTCGCGTCCTTCGCGGCCGAGTGTGCGTTCGATCTGGGCGGCGGCAAGCTGAAACTCGACAGCTTCTGGGTGAACGTCCTGAAGCCGGGCGGCACGCATTCCGGCCATATCCATCCGCACAGCGCCGTGTCGGGCACGGCCTATATCGCGGTGCCGCCGGGTGCCGGGCCGCTCAAGCTGGAGGATCCGCGCCTGCCGCTGATGATGGCCGCCCCGACTCGCCTCCACGACGCGCCGGAGGATCTGCGCAGCTTCGTCTATGTCGAGCCCGAGCCCGGCAGCGTGTTGCTATGGGAGAGCTGGCTGCGCCACGAGGTACCGGCCGGCACCTCGAAGGACGAGCGGATCAGCATCAGCTTCAACTATCGCTGGTAGCCCCTCGCGGCTTCTAGAACCTGTACCCGAAGGTAAGGTGAGCGATCCGGTTGATCCCCGTGACGGGCTTGAGTCCGCTCATCCCGTTCCCGTCCGCGTCCGCCTGCCGCAGCCGCCCCGACATGCCCGAGTTCAGCCGGCCCATCACCGCGCCCGCTTCGAACCCCAATATCGTGCCAGGGCCGACGGGGCGCATATAGCCGATCGTCGCGGCCGGGGTGAAGCGGCGCCCGCCGATCCCGCCGAGCCCGCGCCCCCTGGGACTATAGACCAGGCCACGATAGGTCCGGTCGGCATTCTGGCGCGCAAACAGCCGCATGCCGGCCGATAGATGCAGCCCCTCGCCCAGGGGAAAGAAATCGATCATCGAGCTGTCGACGCGCTCCTGAAAGCGACCGTCGGTGTAAACCAGGGGATCGCGGCCGATCAGCGGCGGCGTCGTCACCCGCAGGCTGACGTTCGGCGCGATCGCAACGCCCTGACCGGGCACGATCGGACCCGCGACGAGAAGGGTAAGCGGTGCCCCCGCGCGATGCGCCGCCTGTTGTTGCGACCATGCCGGTTGCGTCGCCACACCCATGGCCATCACGGCCAACCCCAAAGTTACGCGCATCGTCGGCCCCCCGCCCCGTGCGCCCGGCATGATCGCTCAGCCTGGCTTGTACCGTTAGACGATACCGACCGACCCGATCCTCACCGGCGCGAACGATAAAGGCATCCGCGCGACACGCAGGTCGCTGGCGTTTCGGCGCGTCACGCCTTAAAGGCCGCGCTTCACTTTCATCGCGGGACGATATGGGTTTCAAATGCGGCATCGTGGGCCTGCCGAATGTCGGCAAGTCCACCCTCTTCAACGCGCTGACGGAGACGGCGGCGGCGCAGGCGGCCAATTATCCGTTCTGCACGATCGAGCCGAATGTCGGTAACGTCGCGGTGCCCGACAAGCGGCTCGATCAGCTCGCCGCGATCGCCGGCTCGGCCAAGATCATCGAGACTCAGCTCGGCTTCGTCGACATCGCCGGCCTGGTGCGCGGCGCGTCCAAGGGCGAGGGCCTGGGCAACCAGTTCCTCGGCAATATCCGTGAGGTGGACGCGATCGTCCATGTCCTGCGCTGCTTCGAGAATGGCGATGTCACGCATGTCGAGGGCAAGGTCGATCCGATCGCCGATGCCGAGACGGTCGAGACCGAGCTGATGCTGTCCGACCTGGAAAGCCTCGAGAAGCGCGTGCCCAATTTCGCCAAAAAGGCCGCGCAGGGCGACAAGGAAGCCAAGATCGCCGTCTCGGTGCTCGGCCAGGCGCTCGAGCTGCTGCGCGAAGGCAAGCCCGCCCGGCTGACCAGGCCGAAGGACGAGGAGGAAGCACGCGTCTTCGCTCAGGCCCAGTTGCTGACGTCCAAGCCCGTCCTGTATGTTTGCAACGTCGATGAGGGTGATGCCGCCAACGGCAATGCCCTGTCGGCCAAGGTGTTCGAAAAGGCCAAGGCCGAAGGCGCCGAAGCTGTCGTCGTCTCGGCCGCGATCGAGGCCGAGATCGCGACCATGGCGCCCGACGAGCGCGGCGAGTTCCTGTCGGAACTGGGCCTGGAAGAGACCGGCCTCGCCCGCGTGATCACCGCCGGGTACAAGCTGCTCCACCTGCTCACTTTCTTCACCGTCGGCCCGAAGGAAGCGCGCGCCTGGACCGTCCATGTCGGCGCCAGGGCCCCGCAGGCGGCCGGCGAGATCCACACCGATTTCGAACGCGGCTTCATCCGCGCGGAGACGATCGCCTTCGACGATTATGTCGCGTTCAAGGGAGAAGCCGGCGCGCGCGACGCGGGCAAGCTGCGGTCGGAGGGCAAGGACTATGTCGTCCAGGACGGCGACGTGATGCTGTTCCGCTTCAACGTCTGAGGTTGCTCATGCTTCTACGCCGGCCTATTTTGCTGACCTGATGCTCGCCCGGCTGATCCTGTCGCTGCTGCTCGCCGCCCTTGCGTTTCCCGCGATGGCCGCGGCGTCGTGCCATGATGCGCCGGCTCCGCGGATGGCGATGTCGCATCACGACGCGCCGATGCCGGTCGCGCCTGCGCATGACGACAAGGCCGTGGTCGGGCATGCCTGTATCGGCTGCATTCCGCCATCGACCTTGAAAAGCGGCGTCTGGGATGGGCCCGAACTCAGGACCGTCGAAATCTGCATCGCGCGCGCCGCCACCTTCGATCCCGGCAAGGCGCCCGCGCCCGACACACCGCCTCCGCGCGCGGAAGCATGATCCGTGGGGCAGCCCGCCCCGATCATGTTCCTCCTAGCGAGAGTTTTTACCGATGATTCGATTCACGTTGCTCGCGGCCACGGCCGCGGCGGCGCTGGTGCCCATGGCGGCATCGGCGCAGACCATGGACCATGGCATGCATATGCCGGCGCCGACACCGACACCCTCCCCGGCGCCCGAGCCGGACACGCCGGCACCCGCGCCCGACGCGCCCCAGGCCCCTCACGACCACCATCCCGGCATGGTCATGCCCGGCGACGCCCCGGCCATGACCATGCCCGCCATCGCTTATGGTTCCGGTACCTCCCGCCTGCCGTTCAACGAAGGGATGATGCAGGGTGTGCATCTTCCCGCGGGGGACTGGATGGTGATGCTCCACGGCTATGCCTGGGGCGCTTATACCGATCAGAGTGGGCCGCGCGGCGACGACATGGCGTTCGTCCAGTCCATGGCGATGCTGTCCGCCTCCGGCCCGGTCGCGCCGGGCGTCCGGCTCGGCTTCCAGACCATGCTCAGCCTCGAGCCGCTGATGGGCGCGAACGGCTATCCCAACCTGTTCGCGACGGGAGAGACCGCCGATGGCGTGACTCATCTCGTCGACCGCCAGCATCCGCACGACCTGTTCATGGAACTGTCCGGCCGGGTCGATCTGGACGTCGCGCCCGGCACCAGCCTGTTCCTCTATGGCGGGCCGGTGGCGGAACCGGCGCTCGGCCCCTCGGCCTTCATGCACCGGGCGTCGGCGCAATATCTGCCGCTCGCGCCGATCACGCATCACTGGTTCGACAGCACGCACATCACTTATGGCGTGGTGACGGCCGGCGTGGCGACGCCGCGCTTCCAGCTCGAGGCGTCGGCCTTTCGCGGGCGCGAGCCGGACCAGTATCGCTGGAACATCGAGTCGCCGAAGCTCGACAGCTGGAGCGTGCGTGCAACCTGGACGCCCTCGCCCGAATGGGCACTTCAGCTCAGCCATGGCCGGATCGAGAGCCCCGAACAGCTCGAACCCACCCGCAACGAAGCGCACACCACGGCGAGCGTGCAATATGCCAAGGGCGGGCTGTCCACCCTGGTCGCCTTTTCCGCCAAGAAGGCGCTGCCTGGCCGCACCTCGACGGCGTGGCTGGCCGAGGCCAACTGGAACATCGGCAAGCACCACACCCTGTTCGGCCGCGCGGAGAATGTCGCCAATGACGAACTCTTCCCCGATCACACCGATCCGCTGCACGACCGGATGTTCCGGGTGAGCAAATTCGAGGGCGGCTATGCCTATCGATTGCCGCTACCCGGGCCGTTCGGGCTAGCGCTGGGCGGGGCGCTGGCGGCCTATGCCAAGCCGGCCGCGCTCGATGCGGCTTATGGCGACGCGCCGGTCAGTTATACGCTGTTCGCCAAGCTCTCGCTCGGGCAATAGGCGAACCGCGAATCCCACCGTCACCCCGGGCTTGTCCCGGGGTCCATCGAGCGGCGGGCGCTGGAGGACTGATGAGCCAGGACGCCGAGCCGCGAAGGGGATGCCGGAACAGGTCCAGCATGACGGGATGGGTCGTGGCGCTGGCGGCACTGGCGCTTTCCGCCTGTGCCGCCACGCCACCCCCCGCCCCGATCGTGCAGGCCGCGGCCGGGCAACGCGCGCCCGTCACCATCCTGATCTCGATCGACGCGTTCCGGCCCGATTATATGGACCGCGGCAATACGCCGGTGCTCGACGCGCTGGCGAAGCAGGGCGTCCGCGCAACGATGCGGCCGAGCTTCCCGACCCTCACCTTCCCCAACCATACGACGCTCGTCACTGGCTTACGGCCCGATCGCAACGGCATCGTGGCCAACACCATGTATGACCCGAAAAGACCCGGCCAGCGCTTCTACAGCAAGGAACTGGAAAGCTCCGATCCCTTCTGGTGGGCCGAATCCGAGCCACTGTGGATCACCGCGGAGAAGAACGGCGTGCATGCCGGCACGATGTTCTGGCCGGGCGAGGAAGCCGCGCATGGCGACATGCGGCCATTCGACTGGATCCGGTTCGACCCCAATTTCACCAGCGCGCAACGGGTGCGGACCGTGACCGACTGGATGCGGCGCCCGGCCGACATCCGTCCCCGTTTCGTGGTGATCTATTTCGACGATGTCGACAAGGCGGCCCATAAGTCCGGCCCGCTCGCGCCCGAGGCGCGCGATGCGGTGCGGCTGATCGACGGGCTGATCGGCGACCTGAAATCGGGGCTCGATCGCATGGGGCAGCCGGTCAACCTCGTCATCGTCTCGGATCACGGCATGCGCGCGATCCAGCCGGAACGCACCGTCTCGCTCGACAAGATCCTGCCGAAGGAAAGCTATCGACTGGCAAGCTATGGTCCCTTCGCCACGCTCGATCCGATGCCGGGCCATGAGGACGAAGTCGCCCGCGTCCTGCTCGCGCCCAACCCGGACATGACCTGCTGGCGCAAGGCCGAGGTCCCCGCGAAATTCCATTACGGCGCCAATCCCCGGGTCGGCGCCTTTGTCTGCCAGGCCGCTGCGGGCGGCGAAGTGATGCCCGGCATGCCGACCAACAAGGGCGATCATGGTTATGAGCCCGACGATCCCGACATGACTGCCCTGTTCCTGGTCAATGGCCCTGCCTTCCGCCGTGATGGTCGCGTGCCCGCCAAATTCGACAATGTCGATCTCTACCCCATGCTCGCGCGCCTGATCGGCGTCGCGCCCTTGCCCAATGACGGGGACGCGGCCACGCTCGCGCCTCTGCTCGCCCCGACGGAGACAAAGTGACCATGCAATATTTCGAGGACATCGTGGTCGGCGCAACGGCGCGCTTCGGCCGCTACGAGGTCACCCGCGACGAGGTGATCGAATTCGCCTCGAAATATGATCCCCAGCCCTTCCATTTGTCCGACGAGGCAGCCGCGACCACGCATTTCGGGCGGCTCTCGGCCAGCGGCTGGCAGACCTGCGCGATGACCATGTCGATGGTCGTCGCAAATCTGAAGGCAAACAAGCAGGCCGGGCTTGGCTCGCCCGGCATCGATGAGCTGCGCTGGCTCAAACCGGTCTATCCCGGCGACGTGCTGCGCTGCGAGACCGAGATCCTCGACAAGCGCGCCTCGAACAGCCGGCCCGAGATGGGCAGCTATCGCAGCAGGATGACGGTGCTCAACCAGGACGATGTCCCGGTGATGACCTTCATCTCGATCGGCCTCATCCGGACTCGCCCGGCCGGCTGAGCCGCCGGGCGCGCCGTCATCAGCGGCGGCGGCGACCGCCGCCATAGGTGCCGCGGTTCACGCCATAGTCGCGCCAGACGGGACGGATGTCGCGGCGATCGCGCTGCCAGCTCTGCGACAGGCCCTGCCAATAGCCGCGCTGGCTGTCGTTCCAGCGATGGCGCCGGTTCTGCCGGTCATAGACGTAATAGCCGGTGCCCGGATAATAATAGTCGTTGTTCCAGCCCCAATAGGGGCTGCCGCTATAGCCGCCATAATAGGGGTCCCAGTCGCCGCCGGCATAGCCGACCGACATGCTGCCATAACCGCCGCCATAACCATCGGTGGCGCAGCCGGAGAGTCCGAGCCCGGCGACGAGGGCAAGGCTGGCGACGGAAAGCTTGAAGGGTGACATTGACGCAACTCCCATGATGGGAGCGCCGATGTGGTGCGGCAGCGGCGCTTCGATGCGCCATCAACGGGAAAAACCGACGACGGTTCCGACGCGCCAAACGCGAAGAAACGACGCCCGTGAGGGCGCGCCGATCAATGGCCGTCGAATGCCACCAGTGAGCGAACCGCGATCCCATCCGCGCGCAACGCGTCGGCGCCGCCAAGCTTGGGCAGATCAATCGCGAAACTGGCCTGAGTCACCACGGCCCCGGCCTTGCGCAGCAGCCGGACGGCGGCGCGCGCGGTGCCGCCGGTGGCGATCAGGTCGTCGACCAGCAACACGCTGGCGCCGGGCGCGAGCGCATCCTCGTGCATCGCGATCCGGTCGGTACCATATTCGAGCGCATAGTCTTCGGCGATCGTCGCGCCGGGCAGCTTGCCGTCCTTGCGGATCAGCAGCACGCCCGCGTTCAGCGGCGCCGCCAGCGCGGCCGCGAACAGGAAACCACGGGCCTCGATCCCGGCGACCAGATCGATCTTGCCCTCCACCTGGGCGGCCATGCGCTCGATGGTCAGGGCGAACCCCTTCGCATCGAGCAGCAAGGTCGTGATGTCGCGGAACATGATCCCCGGCTTCGGAAAGTCGGGGATCGTGCGGATCAGCGCCCTGAGATCGTCATTCGCGCCGGGCGCGCCGATCCCGGAACTGGCGGTCTCAGTGCTTAATGTCGCGCCAAACATTCTGATACGCTCCCCAGGCAAGGAAGACGAAGATCAGCAGGAAGATGATCACCGGCCAGCCATAGGAATGACGCGCCGTGAGGTTCGGCTCGGCGGTCCACACGAGGAACGCCGCGACGTCCTTCGCCATCTGGTCGACGGTCGGCTTGGTGCCGTCGAGATAGGTCACCTGGCCTTCGCTGGTCAGCGGCGGCGGCATGGCGATGTTCATCGTCGCGAAATAAGGGTTCGCGTGCAGGCCGGCGGGCGTCTTCACGTCCGGGAACTGCTTGAGCATCTCGGCCGACTGCGGCTGATAGCCGGTCAGGAGCGAATAGACATAGGCCGGGCCGTCATGACGCGCCTTGGTCATCAGCGACAGGTCAGGCGGGTTCGCGTTGTTGTTCGCGGCACGCGCCGCGATCTCGTTCGCGAAGGGCGACGGGAAATGATCCGAGGGGATGTTCTTGCGGGTCGCGGGCTCGCCGGTATCCGGGTTGATCGAGGGCTGCTCGATCACCCACTGGTTGGCAATCGCTTTCACCTGGGCTTCGCTATAGCCGATCTTCTGCAGGTCGCGGAACGAGACGTGATGCAGCGAATGGCAGGCCGAGCAGACTTCCTTGAACACCTGGAAGCCGCGCTGCAGCTGGCGGTTGTCGAACTTGCCGAACACGCCGTTGGACTCGAGCTCGAGCTCCTTGGGGTGCTTGTGCCATTCGCTCGTCTCGATCGACGGTGCCGCCGGATCGGTGATCTGGCCCCAGACGGTCCAGGAGAGAGCCCAGCCGAGCACGACGACGAACGCCGCACCGACCAGCATTGCAAGATTGCGGACCATTGTACCTGTTGCCCCTTATTCGGCCGCGAGCGCGGTCTGCGCCGGCGAGGTGCCACCATGCTTCGCCAGCACCGCCTCGGTGATCGAGTTCGGCAACGGCGCGGGGCGTTCAGCCCGCGAGATGATCGGCACGATGATCAGGAAATGCGCGAAATAATAGGCTGCGCAGATCTGGCTGAGGATGACGTAGAGCGGCGTCGCGGGCGAACCGCCGCACCAGCCCAGGATCAGGACGTCGGCCACCAGGATCCAGAAGAAGGTGCGATAGGTCGGCCGGTAATTGGCCGAACGCACCGGCGAGCTGTCCAGCCAGGGCAGGAAGAACAGCAGCAGGATCGAGCCGAACATCGCCAGCACGCCCCACAGCTTGGCCGGCAGGATGAAGTCGGAGGTGAAGGCGCGCAGGATCGCGTAGAACGGCCAGAAATACCATTCGGGCACGATATGCGCCGGCGTCGAGAGCGAGTTGGCCGGGATGTAATTGTCCGGATGGCCGAGATAGTTCGGCGCCAGGAAGATCAGCACCGCGAACAGCACCAGGAACACGCCGAGGCCGACGCCGTCCTTGGCGGTGTAATAAGGATGGAACGGCACCGTGTCCTGTTCGCCCTTCACTTCGACGCCGGTCGGGTTGCTCGAACCCGGAATGTGCAGCGCCCAGATGTGCAGGATGATGACCGCCGCGATCACGAACGGCAGCAGGTAATGGAGCGAGAAGAAGCGGTTCAGCGCGGCCTGGTCCGGCGCGAAGCCGCCGAGCAGCCAGATGCGGATATAGTCGCCGACCACGGGTATCGCCGAGAAGAAGCCGGTGATCACCTGCGCGCCCCAGAAGCTCATCTGACCCCAGGGGAGAACATAGCCCATGAAGGCGGTCGCCATCATCAGCAGGAAGATGACCACGCCGAGCAGCCAGACCATCTCTCGCGGCGCCTTGTAGGAACCGTAATAAAGGCCGCGGAAGATGTGGATATAGACGACGATGAAGAACATCGCCGCGCCGTTGGCATGCGCATACCGCAGCAGCCAGCCGCCGTTCACGTCGCGCATGATGTGCTCGATCGAGTTGAACGCGCCGTCGGCCGTCGCGCCATAATGCATGGCGAGCACGATGCCGGTGATGATCTGGATGCCGAGCGCGGCACCGGCGAGCACGCCGAAGTTCCAGAAATAGTTGAGGTTGCGCGGCACCGGATAGCCGGCGCCCACGGCGTTATAGACGAGGCGCGGAACCGGCAGCCGTTCGTCCACCCACTTCATCAGCGGGTTGGAGGGTGCGTAATGCTTGGCCCAGGGAAAGCTCATGATGCGTACCTCAACCGACCGTTACGGTGGTGGCAGAATTGAAGGTGTAGTCGGGCACCGCCAGATTCTTCGGGGCCGGGCCTTTGCGGATGCGCGCTGCGGTATCGTAGGCCGAACCATGGCACGGGCAGAAATAGCCGCCGAACGGCCCGCGATTCTCGCCTTCGCCCGCGCCCAGCGGCACGCAGCCGAGATGAGTGCACACGCCCAGCGTGATCAGCCAGTTCTTGTGGCCTTCCTTGGTACGCTGCGCCAGCGTCTGCGGGTCGCGCAGCTCGCTCACGGGGACCGCGTCGGCCTCGGCGATTTCCTTCGGCGTCAGGTTGCGCACGAACAGCGGCTGCTTGCGGAACGAGGTCTTGATCGCCTGGCCGGGCTGGATCTTCGCGAGATCGATCTCGGTGGTCGACTGCGCGAGCACGTCGGCCGACGGATTCATCTGGTTGAGCAGGGGCAGCACGACGACAGCGCCGCCGACGCCGATCCAGGCCACAGCCGCGATATTGATGAAATCGCGGCGGCGGGGATCTTCCACCTCCTCATGGAACGGTGCCGGGTCTTCCCCAGGCGGTACGGCGGTATCAACAATTGCCATTCACTTGCCCTTGCACTTCAGGTCGCGGCGACGTTCGGAGAAGCGCGTTGCGATTGGTCCGCGCACGCCCACCGATCCTCCGTCCCCACGGAGGCTGGCGGCCTGATAGACGCGGGCGGCACGCTTTGCCAACAGCATTTTAGCCCTGTTGTTACGCGAGCGCACAAAGGCCTATGCGAGCGGCATGCGTGTGGCCCTTTACCAGCCCGATATCGCCGGCAATGTCGGCACGATCCTCCGGCTTTGCACCTGTCTCGAGGTAGGGGTCGACCTGATCGAACCGATGGGATTCGCCTGGGGCGACCGCGCGCTCGCCCGGGCGGGCATGGACTATCTCGATGCCGCGCAGGTGGTCCGCCATGTCGACTGGACGGCGTTCGAGGCACGGGTGCCCGGCCGGATCGTGCTGCTGACGACACGCGGCGGCGTTCGTATCGACGAAGCCACGTTCCAGGCGGACGACGTGCTTCTCCTCGGCAGCGAGAGCGCGGGGGTGCCGCCGGACGTCCATGCGCGCGCCGACCTGGCGGTCCGCATTCCGCTGGCGGCGGGCAGAAGGTCGCTGAACGTCGCGGTCGCCGCGGGAATCGCGCTGGGCGAGGCGCTGCGCCAGACCAGGGGCTGGCCGAAGCACTGAGTTTCAACTCTGGGTTGATTCTAACTCCGTTCGTGTCGAGTAGGGTTCGAGCTTGTCGAGAACCCGTATCGAGACACACGTCCTTCGATACGCCATCTCGACAGGCTCGATGGCACTCGGGACGAACGGTGACCTTTTTGACTGACGCGTTTTTACTCGACTCCGAACAATCCACCGCCCGCGCCTGGTTCGAAAGCCTGCGCGACCGGATCTGCGCCGAATTCGAATCGATCGAGGCCGAGGCCGGGTCGGACGCGCGGTTCGACTATCTCGCCTGGGACCGGACCGATCCGTCGGGCGCGCCCGGCGGTGGCGGCGTAAGGGGCGTGATGAAGGGCAAGGTGTTCGAAAAGGTCGGCGTCAACGTCTCGACCGTCGGCGGTACCTTCGAAGGCGATTTCGCGAAGTCGATCCACGGCGCCGGAGATGATCCGCGATTCTTCGCGACCGGCATCAGCCTGGTCGCGCACATGGCGAATCCGCAGGTGCCGGCGGTGCACATGAACACGCGCTTCCTCGTCACGACGAAGCGGTGGTTCGGCGGCGGCGCGGATCTCAACCCGCCCCTGCCCCGAGCCGAGGATACCGAGGACTTCCACGCCACGCTGCAGGCGGCGTGCGACCGGCACGACCCCGCGCATTATCCGCGCTTCAGGCAATGGGCCGACGATTATTTCTACATCCCGCACCGCCAGGTACATCGCGGCGTCGGCGGTATCTTCTACGATCATCTCGAAGGGGATTTCGCGGCGAACTTCGCCTTCACCCAGGATGTCGGGCGCGCGTTTCTCGACGCGTTCCCGCGAATCGTGCGGCGGCGCATGGGCGATACGTTCACTGATGCCGATCTCGCCACGCAGCGCGCCTGGCGCGGCCGCTATGCCGAGTTCAACCTCGTCTATGATCGCGGCACGCTGTTCGGCCTCAAGACCGGGGGCAATATCGACGCGATCCTGATGAGCCTGCCGCCGGTCGCCACATGGGAGTGATGGGGTGGGATTGATACCGGTCCCTTCGCACGAGGTGGCGACGGTCGTCACCACGCTGGAGATGCGCCAGCGGCCGCCGCTGCGGCCGATGCCCGCTTCCCGCCTGCGCCTCGTCGCCTGGCCCGCCCCCTCGCCGGACAAATATCGCGCGCTGTTCAAACGAATCGGCGCGCCCTGGCTTTGGTTTTCGCGGCTGGTGATGGACGATGCCGCCCTCACCGCGATCATCCATGACGCGGGCATCGCGATCTTCGCGGCGGTCGATTCGGCCGGCCTCGAGGTCGGCATGCTCGAGCTCGATTTTCGCACCCCTGCTCAATGCGAGATCTCCTATTTCGGCCTGATTCCGGAACTCGCCGGGCAAGGTCTTGGCCGCTGGCTGATGGCCGAGGCGCTCGCGCGCGGCTGGGCCAGGGGGATCGAGCGGGTCTGGGTACACACCTGCACGCTCGATCATCCCTCGGCGCTCGGTTTCTATCGCGCGTCGGGTTTCACCGCGATCTCGCGGACGGTGGAGACCTTTGCCGATCCCCGCGCGATCGGCGTGCTGCCGGCGGACGCGGCGCCTCAGATTCCCCGGCTGGACGTCAGCCGCCGGTAAAGCGCGATCTGGATCAGGATTCCGGCGAGCGCGCCGACCGTGGCGCCGGCCGCCGCGCCGATATCCAGCAGCACGGCGACCACGGGATTGGCCATCGGGGCCCCGTCAAGCGCCTTGCCGAGCGCCACGAACGGCCAGGAAAGCAGGTTGCCGCCAAGCAACGTCACGCAGGCGAACCCGGCCAGCACCAGGCCGTGACCGCGAGTCAGTATCAGGCTCCGCGACATCGCGCCGCGCGCTCCCTTGGGCTGGTCGGCCACGACCACGGGGAAAGCCAGCATCAGGCGCCCCTGGGCGTAGAAGCCCGGCAGGTACAGCAGCATCAGGCCGAAATAGACCGGCACCGCGACGAGGAACGAGAGCAGCAGGAAGCGCGGGAACAGACGCAGCGCGCGCGCCATGGCACGCCTCGCGTCCGGCCGTTCCGGGTCGAGATAGAGGGTGAAGAGCGTGACGGTCCCGAACAAGGCGATCAGCGACAGCAGGATGACGATCAGGCTGAACTGGGAAGACCAGGATTCGAGGGCGTCGAGCCATGCCTTGAGCGCCGCCTTGTCGAGCGGACTCGGCGGATCCGGCGGCAGGGCGACGAACAGCTTCATCGCCAGTTCGGGCACGAACAGGAAGAACCCCGCCACGCCGATCAGCAGGTCTCGATCGCGCTTCCACAGCCGCCAGGCGTCACTGAAGACGCCGTTCACATCAAGGGTCATAGCGAGTCGACGATCGCCTCGCGCACATCGCGCACTGCCAGGTAGAGCTTTCCCGTAAAGGCGGCTGCGAGGACCAGGAAGACCGTCGTCACCAGGCTGACGAGGATCGTCGTGACGATGGTCGAGAGCGTAAGGACACCGCCATGCTCGTCGAGCAGGCGCAGGATCGAGCCGAACACGAACTTCGTCGCGTTCGCTGCCACCCAGGAGACGATTGAATAGAGAAGCAATACCCCCATGATCTTCAAGCCAAGGCCGCGGGTCAGAGCGAAAGATCGCGAAAACACCCCAATTCCCCGTCGCTCCGCGATCATGATCGGACTGAAAAGCACCAATCGGGCATAGAGCCACAGCAGACACACGACTAAAGCAAGCAGTCCCAGGCCGAGGATCCCGGCGCGGCCTGACGGCATGTCCGCCGGGCCGCCCGACATGGCGCGCTGGAGATCGATTCCGCTGAGCGGCAGGATGACCGCCAACGCAACGGCGAGCAGGGCGATCATGGCCACCGCAAGCAATAGCGACAACATCAGGGTAGGGAGAAGGCGACGCGCCGCTGCCTGTTTCGCGCCCCCTGCGCCGTCCGACGGATTGAGCGATAAAGCGACAAGGGCCAGGTTGCCCCACGACATCGCGACAAAGCACAGCAGCACAACGCCGTAGAGTCCCCATTGACTGGCGTCCGCAGCTGCGATCGGCATGGCAAGTGTTAGCGCGACATAAGGCAGGAAGATCGCGAGGAAGGCAATCGGCAGAATCGTGGAGAGATTGTCCCCCAAGAAGTCGGTCGTGCGATCCCAGACCGTTCCCATGCTTACCATAAACGTCGCGCCCTCCCATGGCGCATCGGCGCCGCGGCCCTGTTAGCGCAGCTTCCCGCGGCACGCCAATCCTTGCGCTAGACGCGCGACTGGCGCAATCGGGCCCTTGTGACTTCCCTTCCCGACGAGATCGAATGGCGCGTCGAGCCGGCGCCAATACCCTATGACGACGCGATCGCCACCATGGAGGCGCGCGCGGCGGCCGTCGCCGCCGGCGCGGCGCGCGAGCTGATCTGGCTGCTCGAGCACCCGCCCATCTATACCGGCGGTACCAGCGCCGACCCCGCCGAGTTGCTCGATCCGCGCTTTCCCGTCGTCCAGACCGGGCGTGGCGGGCGCTACACCTATCATGGGCCTGGACAGCGGATCGGCTACCTCATCCTCGATCTCAACAAGCGCGGTCGCGACGTGCGGCATTTCGTCCACAGCCTCGAAGGATGGCTGATCGCGGCACTGGCGGAGATCGGCATTCATGCCTTCCGCGCGCCCGGCCGCATCGGCATCTGGACCAATATGCCCTTGCCTCTCGGCGGCACGGCGGAGGCGAAGATCGGCGCGATCGGCGTGAGGGTCCGGCGCTGGACGACCTTGCACGGCTTCTCGGTCAACCTTTCGCCCGATCTGTCGCACTTCGCCGGGATCGTGCCGTGCGGGCTGCCCGACTATCCGGTGACGAGCGCCGCGGCGCTCGGCAAGCCTTCGGATTTTGCAACTTTTGACTCAGCGCTCGCGTTTACCTGTCCTGCGTTCCTGCACACTCTTTCTTGTCCCCGGCAAAACGAGGCTTGAGGGGCGGTCGATATCAGACTAATGTCCACCACGGTTTGGGTATTAAGGGTCTCGAGGCCTTCCAAATCCACTATCTAGGGAGCTTTCCAATGCGTGCATTCATTTCCAAGGTCGTTACCGGTTCGATGATCGCCGGCGCGGCGCTGATGGTTTCGGCCTGCGGCCCGAAGACCGAGACGACCACCACCAACGACACCACCATCACCGAGATGGGCAACGAGACCACGATCTCGGACAACATGACCACCGTCGACAGCACGTCGATGGACGGCAACATGCTCGGCAACGACACCGCCGTCGTGACCAACGAGACCTCGACGACGACGACGAACGTCCAGTAATCACCCGTCAGGGTTTGATTATTCAGGGGCCGTCCGGGCGACCGGGCGGCCCTTTCGATTCAACCGCGACCAAAAAGTGCTAGGAAGGAAAAGGCTTGGGTTGGGAATCGAAAAGCCTTAACCACGCCGCATAGTGTCTTCGAGAGGGTGACGAGGCGAATATGAAGCTGTTGCATATCCTTTGTTCGTCCGCCGTGGCGCTTGGCGCTTTCGCCGCCGCGCCTGCTTCGGCGCAGTTTTTCCTGGTCGAAAAGGACATGAGCGGGGCTGCGGTACGTGGCCATGAGACCGGCCTCGGCCAGGAACTGCCAGGTGCGACCGAGGCGGAGCAGCGCGCGGCGCTGGTGTGGAACATGCGCGCCGCGCTCAACGTGGCGGCGCTACAATGCCAGTTCGAACCTACGCTGATGACTCAGGCCAACTACAATGTGATCCTGATGAATCACGGGGATGAGCTGAAGAAATCCTACGACACGCTGACCAAATATTTTGCTCGCACCGGCAAGACCGTGAAGGCTGGGCAGACCGCGCTCGACCAGTTCGGCACCCGCACCTATTCCAGCTTCACCACCGTCGCCGCCCAATATGGGTTTTGCCAGACTGCGGCCCGGATCGCTCGCGACGCGATCTTCGCACCGCGCGGCTCCTTCTACACGATTGCCGAGGGCCGCACCCGCGAGCTTCGCAACAGCCTGATCCCCACCGGCGACCAGCGCTATCCGCGTGGCATGTTGTTCGTGCGGCAGTCGGGCAGCCTGCCTAATTTCGACCAGAAATGCTGGGACAAGAAGGGCCTTTGGGTTGCCAGGAAATGCGGCGCCTTCCAGCTGAGCGCGATCAACTAGGCTGGCGTTCTAGCGCAATCCCAGCGCCTTGTGCGCCTGCAGGGTCAGGCGCCAATGCGGCCGGGCGAGCACGAAATCGATCGCGGCCGCCTGATTCTCTGCCATCCGCGCGTCGTCCATCGGCTGGACCAGGAAATGGCGGAAGTCCCATCCTTCGATCGCCTCGACATCGGTACCGGCCTGCGGCCAGACCAGCTTCAGCTCGTCGCCCGAGCGCTGGACGACCACACTGCCCGCCTTGGGGCTGATGCAGACCCAATCGATGCCGGGATGCGCGGGGATGGTCCCGTTGCTCTCGATCGCGATCGTGAAGTCGGCCGCGTGGAGCGCATCGACCAGCGCATCGTCGACCTGCAGCATCGGCTCGCCACCGGTCAGCACGACGAAGCGCTCGGCTGCGCCATCGCCCCAATGATCCGCGACTGCCATGGCTAGCACGCCGGCATCGGCGAACTTGCCGCCGCCGGCGCCGTCCGTGCCGACAAAATCGGTATCGCAGAAACGGCATACGGCGGTTGCGCGATCCTGCTCGCGTCCCGACCAGAGATTGCAGCCGGCGAAACGCACGAACACCGCGCGACGCCCGGCATTCACCCCCTCGCCCTGAAGGGTTAGGAACATCTCCTTGACCGCATAGCTCATCGCGAGCGCCTCAGCCGACTTCGGCGTAGCGGGTGGGATCGGGAAGACCAGCTTCCTCGAACCCCTTGGCGCGCAGGCGGCAGCTGTCGCACAGCCCGCAATGCACGCCGCCCGGCGCCGGATCATAGCAGGACCAGCTGATCCCGGCATCGAGCCCGAGCCGCGCCGCCTCGCGCACGATGTCCGCCTTGGTCATGTGCTGCAACGGCGCATGGATGCGGAACGGATGCCCCTCCACCCCCGCCTTGGTGGCGAGTTCGGCGAGCTTCTCGAACCCCGCGATGAATTCGGGGCGGCAATCGGGATAGCCCGAATAGTCGAGCGCATTGACGCCGATATACAGGTCGCGCGCGCCCGCCGCCTCGGCCCAGCCCAGCGCTAGGCTGAGGAAGATCGTGTTGCGCGCAGGGACATAGGTGACGGGAATCCCCTCCTCTACGCCAGTCTTCGGCACGGCGATGTCGGCGGTGAGCGCCGAACCACCAAAGGCGGAGAGATCGAGCGGCAGCACGATATGACGCTCGGCCTCGAGCAGCGCCGCGACGCGCCGTGCCGCATCGAGCTCGAGCCGGTGGCGCTGATTATAGTCGACCGACAGCGCGAGCAGCCGATGCCCGTCCTCCCGAGCACGCGCCGCCGCCACCATCGAATCGAGACCGCCCGACACCAGGGCGACCGCCAGGGTCGTTGCACTTGTCATGATGGGCCGAGAGGTAGGGCCTGCATCACGGCTCCGCAATCCCGCGCCGCCCTCTCACAAAAAACGGGCCGCCCTTGAGCGACCCAGTGATGCTCCTCGGAGCCAAAAGGGAGAAACCCGTGCCGATGATGATGACACGCCCCTTGTCTAGCAGGACACGGTAACCAACGCGTTAACGCGTGGCGGGCGGTCTGGGCGCACAGGCGCCGGTGCGGCGGGCCTCGTAATCCAGATCGAACGGCGCGCCGCTGGCGATGCCCTGAGTCTGCAGATGCAGCAGGCGTGGGGTCTCCAGCGTCAGCGCGGTGCGGCCATGGCCGGCCCCGGGGCAGGTATAATGGACCGTCGCGCTATCGGCCGCGTCAGCGATCACGAAGCGCGAGCATTGTGCGCCGACATGGCCGACCTGCAACAATATCGCGGGATCGGACACGCAAAGTGAACGCCCGGGCGCGGTCGACCCGGCTTCGCGGAGCAGCCATTGGCCGGTCTCGATGCGCGTCAGCACGGCGAGCTGAGGCGCACGCGCAGGGGCTGCCGTGCCGAGACCTGCCGCAAGGAGCAGGCCGGCCAATGCACGCCGCGCGATACGCTGAACATCGATCATCTAGAACCTCGCTCGCTACAGGTGCCCCCTGCAGGGCATCACGCCAGCGACCCTCACCCTTGTCTGCCGCAGTTGCGAACGAGATTCAACAACGTTCAGGCAGCGTAATGATCGGTCACCGGCACCGGGAATTTGCGCGCACAAAAAGCGCAGTCGACCACGATCATGCCATTCTCGTCCGCCATCGAGCGCTGTTCCTCGGGAGGAAATTGCGACAGGACCGATGCGATATAGTCGGGCGAGCAACGGCAGCCGCGCACCAGCGGGGCGTCGCTCAGCAGCCGGACCTCATCCTCCTCGTTGAACAACCGCCAGATCAGCGTGTCGAGCGAGATCGACGAATCGGCAAGCTCATCGGCGCCCATGGTCTGGCCGAGCAACGCGACATGCTCCCATTCGGGATGGTCGAGCCGGGTATGAAGGCGCTCGCGCCCGTCCTCGCCCTCCGGCAGATGCTGGAGGAACAGGCCGCCCGCGACGTGCCGGCCATCGGCCCCGCGCGCGATGCCGACCCGGACCAGCGTCGGGATCTGCTCCGACTGCACGAAATAATTCTGCGCCGCTTCGGCCAGCGTCGCACCGTCAAGCGGGACGATCCCCTGATAGCGCTCTTGGGTCGCCGCCTGATCGAAGGTGATTGCGAGATAGCCCTGACCGAACAGGGCGAACAGGGTCGGGTCCTCCGGCCCTTCCGCCAGCCGGTCCTCGTCGAACTGGACATAACCGCGCAACTCGCCGCCGCGATAGTCGCAAACGAGCAAGCTGACGACACCGCCCTCAGTCTGCGCCTGGAGCGTGAGTTGCCCGCCCGCGTCCTTGAGCGTCGATCCGATCAGCGCGGCCAAGGTCAGTGCTTCGGCAAGCAACGCCTCGATTGCCGGCGGATAGGCATGGGCGCCGAGTATCTCGTCGAGCACCGGCCCAAGGCGCACGATCCGGCCGCGCGCGTGGCGCCCGGGGAGGGTGAAACCGAGCGCGCGGTCGAGGTCCTGGGATTCTGTCTGAGTCATTCCATACCATTCGGGCTGAGCTGATCGAAGCCCCGTCCTTTCTTCAGCGAAGAGAGAACGGCCCCTCGACTGGCTCGGGGCGAACGGGATTCTGGTAGGAGGAAGATAGGTGCGCCGGGGCGGCGATCAACCGATCTGGCCGAAGCACCAGCGCAGGATGGACTTCTGGGCATGAAGCCGGTTCTCCGCCTCCTCCCAGATCAGCGACTGCGGGCCATCGATCACCGCCGAGACGACTTCCTCCTCGCGGTGCGCCGGCAGGCAGTGGAGGAACTTCGCCTCGGGCTTCGCCATGCCCATCAGCGCCTCGGTGACCTGATAGGGCATCATCGCCGCGAGCTTCGTCTCGGCATGGAGCTGGCCCATCGATATCCAGGTGTCGGTGACGACGACGTCCGCACCCTCGACTGCCTCGCGCGGATCGGCGACGACACGGGCGCGGCCAGCGGCGCGCTCGATCACGCCCTCATCCGGCTGAAACCCCTGAGGGCACGCCGCGATCACATCGAAATGCAGCAGCGACGCCGCCTCGACCAGGGAGTTGAGGACATTGTTGCCATCACCCAGCCAGGCAACCTTGAGCCCGGGCAGCGCCTTGCCGCTTTCGACGATGGTCAGCAGGTCGGCAACGAGCTGGCACGGATGCGACCAGTCGGTCAGGCCGTTGATGACCGGCACACTGGCATAGGCCACCATCTCCTCGACCTTCCTGTGGTCGTCGGTGCGGATCATGATCGCGTCGCAATAGCCCGAGAGCACGCGTGCGGTATCGGCTACGGTCTCGCCGCGACCGAGCTGCGTGGTGCCGGCATCCATCACGATCGAGCTGCCGCCGAGCTGGCGGATCGACATGTCGAACGATACACGGGTTCGGGTCGAGTTCTTCTCGAACACCATTGCCAGCGTGTGGCCGGCGAGCGGGGCGTCGGCATCCGCCCTCCCCTTCGGCCAGCCGGCACGCGCCGCCTTGCGATCGATCGCGTCGGCCAGCATGGCGGCGATGCCGTCAGCGCCCGCGTCCGACAGGTCGAGGAAGTGACGGAGCGACACGCTAGTCGTCTGACGCGGGCACATAGACCCGCGCGGCCTCGGACAGCTTCTCGATACACTCGGCGATATGACTCTCGTCGATCACCAGCGGCGGCAGGATGCGTACGACATTCTCGCCGGCCGCGACCAGCAGCAGGCCGTGATTGTCGCGGCAATGCGCGACGAAGCGGCGGCTGTCGGACTTGAGCTTGACGCCGAGCATCAGACCCTTGCCGCGCACGCTGTCGAACAGCTGATCGTGGTTGGGGATCATCTGCTCGAGCCCCTGGCGTAGCCGGTCGCCCATCGTCACGACATTGTCGAGGAAGCCGGGCTCCAGGATCACGTCGAGCACCGCCTCGCCCGCCGCCATGGCGAGCGGGTTGCCGCCATAGGTCGAGCCATGCGTGCCGATTACCATGCCCTTGGCCGCTTCCTCGGTCGCTAGGCAGGCGCCGAGCGGGAAGCCGGCGCCAATGCCCTTGGCGACCGCGGCGATATCCGGCGTCACACCGTAATTCTCGTGCGCCAGGAACTTGCCGGTCCGGCCATAGCCGGCCTGCACCTCGTCTAGCACCAGCAACAGGCCATGCTCGTCGCAGGCCTTGCGCAGGCCCTGGAGGAATTCCTCGGTCGCCGCGCGGATACCGCCTTCGCCCTGGATCGGCTCGACCAGGAAGCCGGCAGTGTTGTCGTCGATCAGCGCCAGCGCGCCTTCGAGATCATTGAACTGCGCATAGGCGAAACCCGGCAGCAGCGGCTCGAACCCGTCGCGCATCTTGGGCTGGTTGGTCGCGCTGATCGTGCCGAGCGTGCGGCCGTGAAAGGCCGTGTCGAAGGTGATCAGCGTGTGCCGCTGAGGATTGCCATTGGCGTAATGATAGCGGCGCGCGGTCTTGATCGCGCACTCGACCGCCTCGGCGCCCGAATTGGTGAAGAACACCGTGTCGGCGAAGGTCGCGTCGACCAGCCGTTGCGCGAGATGCTCACCCTGCGGGCTGCCGTACAGGTTCGACACGTGCATCAGCGTCGCGGCCTGATCGGCGATCGCCTTGACCAGCTTGGGATGACCATGGCCGAGCGCGTTGACCGCGATGCCGCTGGCGAAATCGAGATAGCGTTCGCCCTGCTCCCCGATCAGGTAGCAGCCCTCGCCTCGCACCGGCCGCACCCCGCTGCGGGGATAGACGGGCATGAGTGGGGTGATGGGCACCGCAGGTCTCCTCAATAGAAAAGGGCGGCCCAGCCGGGCCGCCCGGAGCGGGTGTTTACGAGGGTGGGGCCACCTGCGTCAATATTGCAGACGAGGCGGCCCGAACACGGTCAGTCGCCGGTCAGGATCCGGTCGACGAGCTGCTTCACCGTCGGCACGAAGCCGTTCGAATAGAAGGGATCCTTCTTGAAATTATAGGCGCCGTGGCCGGCGAACATCAGGTTCTGCTCGATCGGCCCGCCATGGGCGATGTCCTGCAGGGTCTTCTGGATGCAGAAGCTGCGCGGATCGGCGAGGCGGCCGGTCGAGTTGGTCTCGCTGTCGGCCCAGGACGAAAAGGCACATTGGCTGAGGCAGCCCATGCAATCGGCCTGGTCCTTGCGGATCACGCCCTTTTCCTCGGGCGTGACGAAGACCAGGGTGTTGTCGGGGGTCTTCAGTGCGTCGGTGAAGCCTTCGCCGAACCACTGACGCGCGCGCAACAGATCGTTGCGGGTCACCCAGAAGTTCTTGCCCTTTACGCCCACGTCGAGCTGGAAGATGTGATCGCCGGCCTCCTGGGTGGAGAAGGCGATCTGCCGCTCGGAGCGTGCCTCGAGCAGGCGAAGGAAGGGATTGCGCACCGCGCTCGAATAGAAGCCGGTGGGCGAGAAGCGGTGGAGCAGGACTTCACCTTCCTCGATATCCGTCAGCTTGGCCTTCCAGCCTTCCGGGATCGGGCTTTCCTGAGTCAGCAACGGCCGAGTACCGAACTGGAAGGCGATGCTGCCGAGTTCGGGATTGTCGATCCAGTTGTTCCAGTCGCGCAGATACCAGACGCCGCCGGCCATCACGATCGGCACATCGTCCGAAATGCCGCCTTCGCGCATCGTCTCGCGCAGCGCCTTGACGCGGGGATAGGGATCCTCCGGCTTGAGCGGGTCCTCGGCGTTGGACAGGCCGTTATGGCCGCCGGCGAGCCAGGGATCCTCGTAGACCACGGCCGCCAGCCAGTCCGACGCCTTGGAATAGGCCCGCTTCCACAGCGCGCGAAACGCGCGGCCGGAGCTGATGATCGGCAGGTAGTTGACGTTATAGGAGGCCGCGATCTCGGACAGCTTGTAGGGCATGCCCGCGCCGCAGGTGACGCCGGCGACCATGCCGCGGGTCCGTTCCAGCACGCCGTGCAGGATGCGCTGGGCACCGCCCATTTCCCACAGCACGTTGATGTTGATCGCGCCCTTGCCGCCCGAGATGTCGAACGCGCGCTTGACCTGCTGCACAGCGCCCTCGATCGCATAGTCGATCAGTTCCTCGTGCCGCTCTCGGCGATTGAGCGCGCGGTAGACCTGCGGGATGATCTTGCCGTCGGGGTCGTAGCTGTCGGCATTCACGGCGGAAACGGTGCCGATTCCGCCGGCCGCAGCCCAGGCTCCGGCCGACGCGTGGTTGGTCGCGGCAACGCCTTTTCCACCCTCCACCAGCGGCCAGACTTCCTGGCCGTTATAGATGATGGGCTTCAGACCTTTGAACACACGACCTCCAACTTTAACATACGTTCGATATAGCGTCTGGGTTGCGCTTAGCGAGCGAATTACGACTCAGCCCAAGGCCCCTGGCCTGCCCATCGCCTCTTCGTAAAGCGCCCTGTATCGAGCGATCATGACAGTTTCGTCATACTCCGCGACGGCCTTTGCCCGGTTTCGGGCGCCGACAAAAGCCCGCGCGGCGGGCGTGCATCCAGCGAGTGCCTGGAGCGAATCCCGCAACCGGACCTCGCCCCGATCGACGATATACACCTGGTTCTCGGGCGCGACCATCCGGGGGATGTCCCCCACCTTGGGCGCGACGATCGGCAGGCCGGCGGCCATGCCCTCGATCACGGCGATGGGGAATTGCTCGCTCTTCGACGCGAGCGCGAGGATGTCGAACAGGCCGACATAGCGGTGCGGATCGGGCAGGAAGCCGGGCAGATGGAGGCGATCCTCCATGCCCATCGCCTCGGCCGTATCCATGATTCGCTCGCGCTCCGGCCCTTCCCCGACAATGACCAGCCGGACGCGCGCCGAGACACCGCCGGTGGCGCGGACCAGGGCGGGCAGATCCTTTACCGCGCTCAGGTCGGCGATCGTGCCTATCACCACTTCGCCGGGCTTGCGGCGGAAGCCGGGGATCGCCTTCGGATCGGGCTTCGTCGCGTAGAGCGCGGTGGCGATGCCGTTGGGGATGCGGTGGACGCGGCTTTCGGGCTGCTTCCAGCTCTTCTGCGCGATCTTCTCCAAGGTCTGCGACGGCACGACCAGCGCGTGTGCCGCGGGCAACGCGAGGCGGCGGTACATGTTGCGCTCGATCTTCAGCCCGCCCGCCTCATCGGCATCGAAGCCGTCCTCGTGATGGACCAGCGGCGGCATGCCCTTCGAGAAGACGCGCCGCGCCATCACGCCGTCGACCGCGCCCCAGTTGTAGGTCAGCACCAGATCGAAGCGGCGCATGAACCTGGCCAGCGCCTCGTAGCGCGAGACCGAGGGTTTGCCGGTGAGCGGCGGCGGGTTCTGCGCGATCTCATGGGCGATGCCCGGTGCGATGGCGTCGCGCGCGCCGAGCTGGTCGGGCATGCCGGAGACGATGGTGTGGCGCGCATGGCCGCCGAACGCGTTCATCAGCCGGACCGCGCGCGCCGCCGCATCGCTGGGGCCAAAGGTCGAGTGCAGGTGCAGGATGTTGACGGGCTGCGGCATCGGGAGGGTGCGTTAGCGGGAAAACAGGAGTGCGTCATTACCTGCCGCTCAAGCGAACGCGGTCTTCGGGATGTGGGTGATGCGGCACGCCAGGTCGGCCTCGCCGCTCGCCACGATATAGTGATCGCCTGCGTCCGCGATGCCGGTCGTGAACACGACATTGTCGAGGTACATCAGCTCCTTGAGCGGATCGGTCAGCGTGGGCGCCGGCTCGATCAGCGGATCATGGCTGGTACGGATCACCTTCGAGGGGTCGTCCCGGTCGAGCAGCGACCAATAGGTGCGGTAAATGCCGACCACGCCGAGCGGCTCGACGCCGTGCCACAGGCTGAGCCATCCATCATCGGTCAGGATCGGCGGCGTGCCGCCGCCCATGCGCGCGGTCGCCATGGTCGCCGAATGCGGGCGGATGCCGGGCTTGTCGTACGGCTTCCAGTGCAACGCGTCGGGCGAGGTGGCGAGGTTGATCGACGGGCCGGCACGCCATTCGCTGCCGGGCGGATAGGCGAAATAAAGGTCGCCGAGTGGGCGGGTCTGCGCCCAGTGCTTGCCGCCGATCAGGCCTTCGAAGATCAGCATGTCCTTGTTCTGATGGTCGAGCACGATGCCCTCGAGCGTCCATTCCATCGCATCGTCCGAGGAATAGAGCGTGGTCGAATGGCGTTCCGGGCTGACCGAGCAGGTCGTCATCAGATAGCGGTCGCCGACCTTGCTGATCCGCGCATCCTCCACGCCGTAACATTGGTAGGGTGCGCGGGGGGTGATCGCGCGGTCGTAATGCACCGCGACGACGCCGCGGCCGTCGGCCGACAGCTCGACCGGAAGCAGCCAGGACAAGGAGGTCAGCGCCATCACCTTCCAGCCGCCGCCGCGCATCATGAACTTGCGCGGATCGGAGGTGTCGACGAAGTCGAGCGGCCAGGCGTCGAGCTTATAAGCCCCGTCTTCCCAACGGATCGCATGGATATGCCCGTCCGAGATCGGGGTGCGCAGTGCCTCGGCCACGCGTACCATCAGCAACAGATTGCCGTTGGGCAGCCGCGTCATCCCCGGGTTGAAGGCGCCGAGGATATAGGTTTCCGCGCCGAGCTTGCCGGCGAGCGGCGAGCGCGACAGGTCGATGTCAGTAGGGGCGAAGACGAGGCGGTCGAAGGAAAAGGTCATTCATCAGCCTGCATGCGGGGCGTGATCGTCAATTGCTGGACGACCGCGCGGTTGGGTTGAGTGAGGATGTAGTGGACACCGACGGCAATGTCCTCAGCGCGCAGCATCTCGTCCTTGTGGATCATCGCGCGCTGCTTCTCGGGCGGGATATCGGGCAATTGCATGTCGGCGCCGGTCTTGCCGGGCTCGACCAGCGCCACCTTCACGCCGTTCGGCCCCATCTCGCGGCGGAACGCCTCGGCGAAACCCTGGATGCCGTATTTGATGCCGGCATAGACGGTCGAGTGCGGGCCCAGCTTATGGGCGCTCATCGAGCCGATCAGCACGATGTCGCCCTGCCCGTCGAGCTTCTCCACCGCCGCGTGCGCGGTGAGCAGATAGGCGGTGAAATCCGTCGCGATGGCGTAACGCAGGTCCTGTTCGGACATGTCGCTGAGCCCCTCGGCCGATATCGCCGCGTTGACCACGGCGATGTCGAGGCCGCCGAGCCAGGCCACGGCCTTGTCGACAAACGCAGCGACATTGTCCGGATCGGCGAGGTCGGTGGCGATGCCGCTGCCCTCCCCCACTTCGCGGATGCGCGCGAGCGCGTCGTCGAGATGCCGCGGATCGCGGCCGCAGATGAAGACGCGCACGCCTTCGGACGCGAGCAGCACCGCGATGGCGCGGCCGATGCCGGTGGTGCCGCCGGTGATCAGGGCACGCTTGCCGGCAAGGCCGACGACCTCGGTATGGGCATCCGACAGATCGAGCATGAAAGCCTCCCGCTGATGTGGGAGGTAGACGCGTTCAGGCGGTGGCCGGTTCCCTCATCGTCCGGTCGAGCAACCGATCGATCGCGGCCGCTGCCTCCGGCTCGTCGAGCGTCGGGGTGTGGCCGACGCCATCGACCGTCACCAGTTCCGCATTGTCGAGCGCGGCCGCCATGCGCTCGGCCGTCCGCGCGCCGAGCACGTCCGAGCGGCCACCGCGCAGGATCAGCGTCGGCACCTGCTTCAGCCGGGCGAGCGCGCTCCACATGTCCGGCCCGGCCTCGTTGCCGGGGACGCGGAAGGGTTCGGCGATCTTCATGTCGTAATCGAGCACGATTCGCCCCGCGCTGTTGAGCCGGTAGAGCCGCTTGGCCATGGCCAGCCACTCCTCGATATCGTAGGCTGGATAGACGTCGGCATTGGCCTCCGCCACGGCGCGGGCGGCATGCATCCAGGTCGGCCAGGTATTGGATTTACCGACATAGGTGCGGATGCGCGACAGGCCGGCCGTCTCGATCTCCGGCCCGACATCGTTGAGCAGTGCGCCGACGATCTTCTCCCGCGCGGTGCCGGCGAGCAGCATGGTGACGATGCCGCCGAGCGAGGTGCCGAAGGCGATATAGGAGGACACGCCGAGCTCGCCGAGCAGCCCCTCGACATCCTGGACATAAGTGAGCGGGACATAGCTCATCGGGTCCTTGGCATAGGCGCTTTCACCGCGCCCGCGCAGATCGACCGCGATCACCCGCCAGTCGGGCGACAGCCGCGCGGCGAGATCCTCGAAATCGCGCGCGTTGCGCGTCAGTCCCGGCAGGCACAGGATCGGCGGGCGATCCTCGCGCCCCGGATAATCGCGATAGTGGAGGCGCAGGCCATCGTTCGACCACCAATATCGATTTACCCATGTAAGATTTTCTGGCGCCGACATGGTTGCATCCTGTGCTTTGCGCCTCCCATATCGCCGGATGACCCTGCCCCCGCAAGCATATCGGCCCGAAACCGCCATTCTGGAGCTGGGGGACGGCTTTTACGACCCGGTCGCCGCGGCCGATTTCCCCGAGACCCGGCTGCGCTTCCGCAACGACCGGGCTGCGGCGAGCCTTGGGCTGGACGGGCTGAGCGACGCCGAATGGATCGCGCATTTCGGGCGGTTCCAGCCGCTCGAGGGCAGCCTGACGCAGCCGCTGGCGCTGCGCTATCACGGACACCAGTTCCGCGTGTACAATCCCGATATCGGCGACGGGCGCGGCTTCCTGTTCGCGCAACTGCGGGACGATCGCGGGCGGCTGATGGACCTGGGCACCAAGGGATCGGGCCAGACGCCGTGGAGCCGGTTCGGCGACGGGCGGCTGACCCTGAAGGGCGGCGTGCGCGAGGTGCTGGCGACCGAGATGCTCGAGGCGCTGGGCGTCGAGACTTCGCGCAGCTTCTCGCTGATCGAGACCGGCGAAGCGCTGGAGCGCGGCGACGAGCCCTCCCCTACCCGTTCCGCGGTGCTGGTGCGGCTGAGCCATGGGCATATCCGCATCGGCACGTTCCAGCGGCTGGCCTACAACCGCGACGAGGACGGCCTCCGCCGCCTGACCGCTTATGTGCTGCGCCATTATTATGGTGAGGAGGCGGGCGACGACGCACCGGTGAGGCTGCTCGACCATGTCGTGCGGCGCACGGCGCGGCTGGCGGCGCGCTACATGGCGGCGGGTTTCGTCCACGGGGTGCTCAACAGCGACAATATCAACGTGACCGGCGAGAGCTTCGATTACGGCCCGTGGCGCTTCGCCCCGACCTGGGACCCGGGCTTCACCGCGGCCTATTTCGACCATGCCGGGCTGTACGCCTTCGGGCGCCAGCCCGAGGCGATCCATTGGGACGCGATGCAGCTTGCGGTGTCGCTGCGGCTGATCAGCGAGGCGGAGCCGCTGATCGCCGTGCTCGAGCGGTTCGGCGAGCATTATCAGCCCGCGGTGTCCGATGCGATCCTGTGGCGGTTGGGGCTGGTGCCGCGCGACCCGGAGAGCGACCGCGCCGTAGTGCAGGCGGTGGAGCGCGCGCTGCGCAGCGGGAACATGGCGATCGACCGGTTCTTCTTCGACGCGTTCGGCGGGGCGCTGCCCGACAGCTATGATGCGACGTTCGACGAGGTGCGCGCGATCCTCGGCCCCTATCAGGCGCGCGGCGACCGCCGCCATGCCTATTGGCGCGGCGCCCCATGCTCGATGCTGATCGAGGAAGTCGAGGAGATCTGGTCGGCGATCGACGCGCGCGACGACTGGTCCGTGCTTCACGCCAAGGTCGCGGCGATACGCGCGATGGGCGAGGCGCTGTCGGGCGGCTGACCCGGCTGCATGACGCGCCGTCACGTGCGTGATCCGAAATAGGGCGATTTAGGGCGCAAGATCAGCTACTCCCCCGGCCATTGGGGTTGGGGGACATCGATGATCAGGATCAGCTTGGGTGCCGCGGTAGCGGTGCTTGGATCGGCGCAACCCGCTTTCGGCCAGGAAGAACCCGAACAGAGCCCGGTGATCGTCACGGGGACACGGACCACCGGCCTGCGCGCGATCGACAGCCCGGCGCCGGTGCAGGTGCTCGACGCCGCAACGCTGGACCGCGCCGGATCGCCGAGCCTGATGGGCGCGCTGTCGACCACGCTCGCCTCGTTCAACACCCAGGCGGTCGGCAACGACCTCGCCAACGAGACACTGGCGGCGCGGCTGAGGGGCGTGTCGCCCAACCACACGCTGATCCTGATCAACGGCAAGCGGCGCCACGGCACCGCCAACCTGTCTGTATTGTCGAGCGCGTTCCAGGGCGGCGCGGCGCCGGACCTGAGCTTCATTCCGATGGCCTCGGTCGAGCGCGTCGAAGTGCTGCTGGACGGGGCCGCGGCGGAATATGGATCGGACGCGATTGCCGGCGTCGTCCACATCATCCTGGACGATTCTGCGTCGGGCGGCAGGGCGAGCGTCCATGCCGGGCAATATTTCCAGGGCGATGGCGAGACCATCGGTGCCTCGGCCAATCTCGGCCTGGCACTGGGCGACCAGGGTTTTCTCAACCTGACCGCCGAGACGCGGTTCCATGACTACAGCAATGCCGGCGGCCCCGATGCGCGAGTCGAACAGGCGATCGCCTCCGGCGCGCACCCCGAATGGCGCACCCTGCCGGGCTACCCCTATCTCAACCGGGTGTTCGGCGATGCGCGCTACACGCTGCACCTGCTGAGCGCGAATGCGGGCTTTCACGTCTCGCCCGATGTCGAAATCTACGCGTTCGGCACCTATGGCCACAAAAAGGCGGGCGGCTGGGCCAATTTCCGGCTGCCGACGCGATTGCCGCAACTCTATCCCCAGGGGTTCAACCCGGTCGACCGGCTGAAGACCGACGATGCCGCCGCCACGATCGGCGGGCGCGGCGACCTGGTCGGATGGGCATGGGACCTGAGCAGCACCTATGGCGTCAACGACAACCGGGTGGCGGTGACCGGATCGGCCAATATCGACCTGTTCAACGACACCGGAAAGACGCCGACCGATTTCGATGCCGGGGCATTCAAGGCGACTCAGTGGACGACCAATCTCGACCTGCGCCGCCAGATCGAGATCGGCCTTGGCGAGCCGGTCGGGCTGGCGCTGGGCGCCGAATACCGGCGCGAGACCTACAGCTTGCAGGAAGGCGATGCGGCCTCGCGCTACAAGGCGGGCTCGCAATCCTTTCCCGGCTTCTCGCTGACCGATGCCGGCAGCCATAGCCGCCGCAACGCCGCGCTCTATGCCGAGGCGTCGATCAAGCCCGTAACCGACCTGACCGTCAACCTGGCCGGGCGGCTGGAGCATTTCTCCGATTTCGGGGAGACGCTGGTGGGCAAGATCAGCGCGCGCTACGCCGTATCGCCGACCGTCGCGCTGCGCGGCACCGCGAGCACCGGCTTCAGGGCGCCGACCCTGGCGGAAGCCTATTATTCGGCGACCAATGTCCAGCCCAATTCCGCCTTCGTCCAGCTGCCGCCCAATGCCGCCGCTGCCCGGCTGATCGGGATCGATCCGCTGGCGCCCGAGCATTCGACCAATGTCAGCCTGGGCATGGTGGCGACGATCGCGCCGCGCGCGACGCTTACCATCGACGCCTATCAGATCGGCATCCGTGACCGGGTGGTCGCCAGCGGCACGCTGTACGGCACCTATGCCGGCGTGGTACGATCGGCGGCGGTCAACGCCGCGATCGTCGCCAATGGCAATGTGCTGGAGAATGTGCCCTTTTCGGGGATCAACGTCTTTTCCAACGGCATCGACACGCGTACGCGCGGCGTGGACGTGGTGCTGAACGTCGCCACCGGGCTGGGCGATGCGGGCCGGATCGACTGGTCGCTCGCGGGCAATTACAGCGAGACCGTAGTGACCAAGATCCGCGCAACCCCCGCCCAGCTGGCCGCGTCCGGGCAGAGCCTGTTCGACAAGGTGGCGCTGTCGACGCTGGAAACCGCGTCGCCCAAATACAAGATCATCCTTGCCGGTGTGTATACCAAAGGCCCCTGGACGGTGGCGCTGAAGGAAAGCCTTTATGGCGACGCCTCGCGCTATGCCGACCCCGGCGACGGTACCTATTATCTCGACCGGACGGGCACGGCGTTCATCACTGACCTCGACCTCTCGCACCGGCTGGGCAAGGCGCTGACGCTCAGCGTGGGCGCGAACAACCTGTTCGACAAGCGCCCGAAGCGCGTGAACGAGGACGGCCTGCGCGTGGCGGCGCTGGCCGGCAGCCCGGCGGTGGAGGTCTATCCCAATTTCTCGGCGTTCGGCGTGAACGGCGGCTATTATTACGCGCGGGCGACCCTCGCCTTCCGGTGAGGCGCGCGGTTCGGCTTTCACGATCGGCGGCATCGGTGCGCTGAAGCCCGATGTTTGCGGACGGATGTCGACCGACGCCATGGTTCAGGCGATTCGATTGGCATGCGAACGCGCGAAGCCGGGTGGCCGAGTCGCGAGGCCCGGATGCAGCCCCGCGCGGTGCTGCCAACAGGAACAGGGCGAAACAGGGCAGCGATATTTTTCCAGCCCTGTTACCTCCAACTTTGTTGGAGATATTATCTATATATATCAATATATTGTGCGGCACATGCCCTGTTCCGCGATAACAGGGCCGGAACGGCGCGGAACAGGGCACGTGCCCGGGCGGAACAGGGCATGACCCGGCGCCAAACGGTGCGCGTCGATTCAAATGTCCGGCGGAAGCTGGCTTCATGCTGCGATCCTTCATCCATGGGACGATGACATGACGCGACAGAGCATTGAATCGAGCAAGCCGGGCACGACCGCGAGTGGGACCCGGCGTGCGGAGCGGGACAAGCCGCCGGTCGAATACCAGTTCCAGCCGGGGCAATCGGGCAATCCGGCGGGCCGCCCGCCGCGCCGATCCGGGGCGCCGGGCGACCGGCTGCGCGGGGCGACCGAGCCGACGCGGCAGCTGATCCTCGAGGAAGCCTATCGCATGGTCGAGGTGCGCGACGGCGACAGCGTGACCCGGATGCCAATGAACCGGGCGGTGCTCCGCGCAATCGGTGCCGCGGCGCTCAACGGCAATGCGAGCGCGCAACGCCGCTGGGCCGCGCTGGTGCAGGAAGCGGAGGCGCAGCAGAAGCGGGCACAGCTGGCGATCTTCAACGTGGCCGAACGCGCCGACAAGGAATGGGCGGCGAAGCGGCGGGAACGCGACGGGGACAAGGGTTATGATCCCTATGCTGAGGAGATCGTGATCGACGCACGGTCTGGGTCGGTGGTGATCCGGGATGTTGGGGATGGGGATGAGGTAGGGTGATGGCGGGGACCAAGCGGCTGGATCAACCAGAGTCGCTTGGCATCTGCTACTTCAGCGCTTGGCCGGAAGCCGACCGGCCAGTTTGCGGCCGCTTCGTCAAAACCTCACGCACCTTACGGCCCTCCGAAACCGGAACGGTGCGTCCAAGGTCAATGAGCCAGGCAGGTCTATTCCCGCTTCATTTCGACACCTGAACGCACCAAACTCCGTCGCTCGGCCTGGACGATCCGATTACCGTCAGAAGCGTATGCTCAGTCCGGCGCGACCACCGCCGCCCTTATAGGTCTTGCTCAAGTCACCGCTCGCTTCGATGAAGCCACTGACATTGCCGTTCGACACGATGTTCACGCCGATCACGCCGTGCCCGTACGTCCCGATCCGGTCATTGCGCAGCCCGACCGTCTGACCACCATTGGCGAAGTCCAGGCCGCGTTGTCCCTTGAACTCGTGCACCGCGCTGCCACCGGCATAAAGGCTCGTGCGGGTCGCGCCCGAGGTCATGACGGTGCCGATCCGCAGCCCGGCCGCGCCGCGCAGCCCGTCGCTCCCGTCGAAATCGATCGTGGTGGGATCGACGCGAAGCGTGCCGAGGCTGGTGCGGACATATTCGATCGAGACGCCGGGCTCGACGAAGAAGCCCGACCCGCCGAACCGCAGGCCCGCCTCGGCCTTGCCGCCATAGCCGTCACCCTTCACGTGCTGGCGGCTGGCGATGCCCGGCATCACGATATCCAGCCAGTAATGCTCATATTTGCCCAGCACGTTCAGGAAGACGGGGCCGACATTGCCGCTGGCATAGGCGCCGGCGTTGACGGCGTTGTAGACGAAACGATCGGCATTGCCGCTGAAGGTGACGGTCGAATTGGCATAACCACCGGTAAGGCCGAACACGAACCCCCGGCCTTCGCTCACCCCGCCGAAATCATAACCGATCTGGCCGCCGAAAAAGTCCTGGAGATTGTTCGTGACGATATTCTGGGCTTGTCCGAACACGTTTGTGCTCTGGCTCGAGCGGTTCCTGTTGAAGGATCCGAACATCTGGCCCCACAAGGCCGACCCGCGCCGGGATTCGTCGGCCGCGGCACCGCCGGCGTCGCGAAGGTCACGCATATGGCCCGACCAGGCGTCATTGGTGCGATAGAAGATCTGGCGCGCGCCTTCGTCCGCCTTCAGGAACTCATACGCGCGGTTGCTCGGCGTACCGAACAAGGCATAGTTGGAGCTGGCGGGATCATAAGCCAGCCGGTAGCTGACCAGGCCGATCGTGGCGGGGCCGCCGAGATTGAAGGCGGTCGCCGAGCTTCCCGCGCCCGCATCGACCAGGACCAGATTGTTCACCAGCAGGCCGGGATTGGCAGTCAGCGGATTGACCAGAATGGTCGTGCTGCCGGTCGCCGCGCCGCCAAGAACCAGCCGGTCGGCGGTGGGCGTTGCGCCGCCCAGCGCCACATCCAGGCCGAGCGTCGAGGCACCCGAACCGGTGAAGTTGCCAGGGAGCGCCAGCGTATCGCCACTGACCCCGTTTCGCAGATCGACAAGCCCGCTATTGTCGAAATTCTCGAGCCCCGCCAGAGTGATCGTGCCCGCGGTGGCGGCACCCGGCCGCACGTTGAAAATGCCGCGGTTCACCACGCGGTCGGCCCCGGCGCCGAATGCGCTGTTCGCGGTCGCGTTGAACCTGCCGTTATTGGTCAGGACGTCATTGCTGTCGGTCAGGTCGACATAGCCGTTCACGGTGCCGGTCGAGGTGATCGTGACCAGCGCCGGCGCGCCGTCCACATCGATCGCCGGGCCCGTCGCGCTCGACACGACATCGCCGACGGTGATCGTCGCGCCCGTGCCCGAGGTCACGTCGATGCCCGCGAGCCGGCCGGAAACCGGCGCGCCCGGCAACGTCGTCACAGTCACGCTGCATGCGCTTGAGGCGAGAATGCCAACGCCCTGTGCCGAGGTCACCGCGCCTGTCGCGGTGATATTGATGGCGCTGCACCCCGGGCTGACCGCGACGATGCCGTCCGAGCCGGGGCCAGTCACCCTGATCGGGCCGGCCACGATGGTCTGATTGCCCGTCGTGGTGGAGACGTCGATGCCGTCCGAATTGCTGCCGCTGGTCGTGATCGGGCCGGCGGTCGTGTTGACCACGACCGGGCCAGCCCCGCCATTGACGTCAATGGCAGGCGAGTTGTTGCCGGTGGTGGTTACCGGTCCGGTGGTGACGACGGTGATCGGGCCATTGCCGGTCACGATCACGCCGGGGGAATTGTCCCCGCCGGTGGTGACCGGACCGGGCGTGACCGAGATCGGGTCGTTGCCGCCCACCACCTCGATACCAGGCGAATTGTCACCGCCGGTCGTCACCGGACCGGTGACCGCGGTGATGCCGCACGATCCCGGCCCCAGAACCAGGCATGCCGCCGGATCTGTCGTGATGCCGAGGCCGGTCGCGTTGTCGCCCGAGGTCGAAATGAGGCCGATATTGGCGAGGATGTTGGCGGGTGCATTGATCAGCACGCCGGCAGCGCCGTCGCCCTGCGTCGTCACCCGGTTCGCGGCGAGATCGACGTCGCAGGCGCCGCTACCCAGAAGCACGCAGGCAGTGGGATCCCCGACGATGTCGATGCCGGTGGCATTGTCGCCGGTCGTGCCCAGCACGCCGATTCGGCCCGTGGTCGGGCCAGCGATGCGGGCAAGCACGCCGGTCGACCCATCGCCGGTGGTGGTGAGTTGCCCGATATTGAACGACGTTCCGCAATTGCCCGCGCCCAGCAGGATGCAGGCATCAGGGTCCGAGGCAAGGTCCAAACCGGCGGCATTGTTGCCGTTGGTGGTGAGCAGATTCACGTTGCCGGTAATATTGCCCGCCGCCCGGATGAGGGCGCCTGGTGAATTGTCGCCCTGCGTGGTCAGCGAGCCGACCGTAAAATTCTGGTCGCACGCGCCGGCTCCGAGTGTCGCGCACACCACGGGATCGGCGGAGAGGTCGAGGCCCGCCGCCTCGTCGCCGCCGGTCTGGAGCGTATCGACATTGACGGTCGTCGTGCCGGTTGCTGCAGTGACCAGCGCGCCGATGCCGCCAAAGCCGTTGGTGGTGATCTGGTCAGCAGCGGCGGTAACGTCGCAGCCGCCAGTCCCGAGCAGAACGCAGGTCGCCGGATTGGTTGCGATATCAAGCCCGAGCGCCTGCGAGCCTTGAGTGCGCAATACGCCGACATTGACGTTGACCGCGCCGGCGGAGCGAATCAGCGTCGCCGTCGAAAGATTACCGCTGGTATCGATCAGATCAGCATCGAGATTGACCGGGCCGTCAAGCGAGACCAGTTGCACGCCGTTCGAATTGTTGCCGGTAGTGCGGATGATGTTGCTGTTGACGGTGACATTGCTGCCCTGAATGTCGAGCCCGGGCGCATTGTCGCCAGTAGTGGAAATCAGGTCGTCGGCGGTGAACAGCACGTCATCGACGGCGCGCAACAGACCCCCCGTAGCGCCGTTGCCGCTGGTGGTGATGCTCGTGATGCGGGCAGTGATCGATCCGCCCGCATTGAGATCAAGGCCGCGCTCGCCGGTGGTGTTGATCACGGCGGAACCGACCGGATTGATCACGATGTCGGCGGCGGCGCCGACCGTCGAGAGGACGACGGTGTCGGGCGACTGGAATCCGTCGCCGAGCGTCACGACAACGGGTCCGGCGATCGGCGGAAGGTCAAGCACGGGCGTGAGCGGATCGGCTGGCGCTCCGCCACCGGTGCAAAGAATGTTGATGCCGGCGATCGGCAGACAGGCGGTCTGTGCCTGGGCAGGCGCGGCGACGGCAAAACTGGCGCCGGCGATCACGACCGGTGCCAGCCCCCTGCCTATCGCGAGCAGACTCGTACCGGTCTTTGCGTGCTTGATGTTCATCCTACTCTCCCTTGCTTTATTTTTATAGAAACGCAGTTATGTCTTGATTGTCAGCTCGTCGTTTAATTGCTCACCTAAAGTTGTATTATAAATATCGAATGTAAGTTATTAATATCGAGACTATAGTAATTCTGTCACTCATCAGCAAAACTGATCTAAATACTATTCTACAGGCTCGTATCGGGATCGTGCGCGCTCTTACCTTCGGCGTTGTTTTTGCCGTCGGCACGAACGCCGGCTACGCGGTTCTGGAAACTGGATGCAGCAGCGAACGCCCCGCGTTGTCAGCGGCGTGATCCAGATTGTCGGCAGCGGCTTCGACATTCGCTTCGTAGCGTCAGCGGCCCGTTATCGCCTTGCGGAGTAGCACGCGGATAATGAATCAGGCCGGCGGTCATGCCGAACCCAAATGTCTTCTTCATCACTGGACCCCTTTTAAAAAACACGCAGAGTCAGGACATTGAAATCATCGACACGATACTTTGTTCCAAAGGACGAAAATCGCTTCAAACCGCACACTCGGACTAACGATTGTATCAAGATCGACCGGAGCCAGTTCCCCTTCTGCCATCTCCCTTTTGACAGCGCGCTCAAATCGCGAGGCCGAGTGCGGATGCGCGCATTCACTGTCGAATTCGCGGTCCTGCTGTGGTTGTCTGCTGACGCATTGGGTTAGCCCCAAATAAGCAAAGAAGACCGCTTTGCTGTACTTCAGGATCGCGGGGCTATTATCGCCTGGACCACTACGCACCGACCACGCAGTAGCGCCCCCGCCCTGCCATCTCTATCGTGTCACTGCCGCCGAATGCGCGGCGGTCGGCGGAGATTCGGCCACCAGCCGGCAGAGATGCTGATACAGTTGCGCCGGCGAGACCGGCTTGTGCATCAGGAGCAGCCCGCTGAGCATTGCCTCGCGCAGCCGCTCGGGGGCGGTATCGCCGGTGATCAGCAAGGCGGGAATGTCGCCGCCGAGATAGTGGCGGAGCGTCGCCGCCACATCGGCGCCGGTTTGCCCGTCCTGCAGGCGATAATCGCAGATGATCGCGTCCGGCCGTGGATAGTGCGACAACAGATCGATGGCCGCACCCTGCGATTCCGCCGCGTGGCATTCGCAGCCCCAGCTGCGCAGGAGGTGGCGCATGCCGGCCCGCACGATCGCGTCATCGTCGACCACCAGGAACGTCCGCCCGGCAAGCTGCCCCAGCGGAACCGGGTCGGGAAGCTGCCCGGACCCAAGGGCTTCGTCGCTTGGGGACGTCAGCGGCACCCTGACACGGAAAACGCTGCCACGATCGACCACGGACGACAGGGACAGCGGATGATCGAGCGAGGCGGCCAGCCGGTGTGCGATGGCGAGGCCCAGCCCCAGGCCCTTCTGACGGTCGCGCTCCGGATTGCCGAGCTGGAGGAATTCGCAAAAAATGTCGGCCTGCGCATGTTCGGCGATGCCGATGCCGGTATCGTAGATTTCGATGGACACCGCGCCGGACCGGCGGCGGCACCCGATGAACAGCCCGCCGCGCATCGTGTAGCGGATGGCGTTGGATATGAGATTGCGCAGGATCTGTTCGAGAAGCACGCTGTCGGAGGTCACCCAGGCCAGCGTCTGCGGCGACCGGTAGATCAGCTGCTTCGCGTCGGCCATCGGCGCCAGCTCGTTCTCCAGCTTGTCGAACAGCGGCTGAAGCGGAAAATCACGGATGTTGGGCACGATCACGCCAGCCTCGATGCGCGAGAAGTCGAGCAGCGTGTTCAGCATCTCGGACGAGGCCAGGCTCGCCGTCTGCGCACTTTCCACGGTGTGCCGTTGCGCCGGAGTCAGCCGGCTGTGCGCCAGCGCCTCGAGGAACAGCCCCAACGCGTGCACGGGTTGGCGAAGATCGTGGCTCGCGGCGGCGAGGAAACGGGATTTGGCGGTATTGGCGCGCTCCGCTTCGAAGCGGGCCTCCTGCGCCAGGCCCATTTCACGGCGCAGCTGATCGACCAGGCGGTCGTTTTCGAACTGCAGCATGATGACGTCGCGAATGCGACGATTGGCGAGACGCGACTGGCCGTAAAGGCCGGCGACATACAGGATGCAGCACAGCGCGAGCGCGCGGTACGGCGTGGTCCCCATCGACCAGAATCGGGTGAACCCGAAGGCCAGCATCGGAAGGGCCAGCGCCAGGTAGAGATCCCGTAGCGGCGCGAGCAATGCCACCGCATTGCCGCAAATGGCGCACAGCAGCGACAGGAGCACGATGCTGATCGCCGGGTCCGACGCGGGAAGCGCGATCCAGAGCAGCGCGCCCCACAGGCAGCCTTCGTAGATTTTCAGCAGCGCCAGCCCAAATTCGACGCGCCGGCCAAGGCGGCGATAGTCGCCGGACCGCAGCAGCTGCCGCGCGGCCAGCACCATCAACCAGCGTCCGGCGAGAAACGCCACATACCAGCTTGCCAGCAATGGATGGGGCGCCGACTGTTTGAGGACGAGGACCAGCAGGCTGGGAAGCAGGATGCCGACGGCCAGGGACGCGCCGACCCCTTCAAGCACCATCCGCACCTGTTCGGTGCGCACGGCGCCGCGGGCCAGCGCCGTCACCGAATGAGCCCCAGGCGGCGGGCCGCAAAGGCAGCTTCCGTCCTGGTCGCCGCGCCGAGCGACGCCAGCAGGGCCTGAACATGGCCGCGGACGGTATGTTCGGAAAGGCCGAGGCGGCGCGCGATCATCTTGTTGGACAATCCCTGACACACGAGATCGAGCACCTCTGTCTGGCGTGGCGTCAGGGCGGTTCGTGTCATGTCCGCCGGTCGCGCGACGGGCTTGCCGGCCGGGCCATCCAGCATGCGGCGCAGTGCCGCAATCATCCGGTCGGGACGTTCGGTCTTGGCGAGAAAGCTTTCGGCGCCCAGCGCCAGGGCATCCGCGATGACATCGGGGGTGTCGAACGCCGACACCACCAGGACCCTGGCATGGGGCCATTTGCGCCGCAGGGAAGGCATGCCCTGCAGGCCGCTGATGCCATGCAACTGGACGTCGAGGATCAGGATCGACGGGTTGATCCCGCTATAGGCCAGCGCCTCTTCGAGAGAGCCCGCCTCGCAGATCCTTGCATTGTGCAGCCCGATGGAAAGCAAGGCGGCGACGCCCGAGCGGAACAGCGCATGATCGTCGATGATGAGAACAATGGGCTCGTCCATGGAAAGCGACTGTAACGCGATCGGCGGCGATAGTCCCCAACACAAGGCAGTCCAGATGGACTATAGCGAGCGTTTTCAAGCCGATGTAAAAACGCTTCGACGTCTCGCTCGGCACCGGTTTTCTGGTTCCCGTCAGGAGGCGGCAGGCGCACGTCCGCACGTCACGTGATGGCGGAGAGTCGCGGCGCACGTAGCATCGCTTTCGGCAAGGAAGTATTTGTGCCCCTCTCAGTGATACGCCTTATTCTGTGCGGGCTAAACCGGCATACTCCTGATCGGAACAGGGTGAAATGGGATGGCCTGTACTATATCGGCACTTGTACCGTTTGCGGTTCGCTCATTCACCGCCGATCGCGCAAAAAATGGCGAAAGAGTAAAGAAGGCAGGGACACGGCCATCGTTCGATCGCCGCCTTTCAATTAGGGAATTTCTCCACGATCGCTCGTGAACAGCAATTTCCTCTTCGGCTCAAACATCGAGAACTCCGGCGGGGCATGCGCAGGCCGTAACGATTGTTCCCCGATGCAACCCTCCATGGCTTTGACGGGGCAAGCCAGGGCCATTGAGGCGAGCCCGGTGGCGGTCAAACGCATGGACAATATCGGCGTCGTCGTCGAAGATCGCGACGCGACGGTCGATTTCCGTCACGAGTTGGGCCTCGAGCTGGGGGAGAGCCGGCCATTGTCAGGGAATGCGCCGTACGAGAGGATCCGTCATGATCAACCGCGAGCACGAGGCCAAGACGCGCGGGTGGATCGGACGTCTGGCCGCGAGCGCCTTCATTCTGGCGCTGGCCGGGTGCGGCGACGGGCGGAGCGATCGGCAGCCCGTCACCCCTGCGGGTGTCGCACGGACCACCACGGTCGATTTCGCTCATGTCGCGAACTATGCCGCGCCGACGCTTCCCGCCTATTTCGACCGGTCGGTGACGGCGCTCGACCACAGCCCGGCGTCCAACCCCGTCAATGATCGGGTGGCCACGCTGGGCCGGGTGCTGTTCTACGACCTGAAGCTGAGCACCAACGACAGAGCCTCGTGCGCCTCCTGCCACCGGCAGGCGTTCGGTTTTACCGATTCGATGCGGTTCAGCAACGGGATCAGCAGCGCCGCCACCACTGACTTCCACGCGATGCGGCTGGGCAATCTGCGCTACTGGCGACCGGGCTCGATGTTCTGGGACAGGCGCGCGGCGAGCGTGGAAGCGCAGGCGAGCCACCCGTTCCACAGCCTGGTCGAACTGGGCTGGGGTGGTGCCGCGGGCGGTTTCGATGCGCTGATCCGCAAGATGGGTGCGACGACCTATTATCCGGCGCTGTTCACCTGGGCGTTCGGCAGCCCCACGGTCACCGAGCCGCGCATTCAGCAGGCGCTCGCGCAATTCGTGCGCGCGATGGTCTCGCGCTCCAGCCGGTGGGATATGGGTTATGCGCAGGTCTTCTCGCCCGCCCGGCCGAACCGCGCGCTGGATGTCGACCTGCCGAACTTCACGCCGCAGGAAAATCGTGGCCGGCAGCTGTTCATGATTGGGGTCGCGCGGGGCGGCGCCGGCTGTTCGGCCTGCCACCTACCCCCGACCTTCGCGCTGGCGGCCGACGCGCGGAGCAACGGGCTGGACGCCGGCGAGACCCGGCTGTTCAAGGCGCCATCGCTACGCAGTGTCGGCCTGACCGGGCCCTATATGCATGACGGACGGTTCACGACGCTGGCGGACGTGATCGACTTTTACGATCACGGTGTCCAGCAAGGCCCGGCGCTCGACCATCGCCTGCGACGCGGCGGCAGGCCGCAGCGCCTGAACCTCGGCGCGGCGGATCGGGCAGCGCTGGTGGCGTTCCTGATGACATTGAGCGACCCCGTCCTCACGACGGATGCGCGCTTCGGCGACCCGTTCCGGCGGTGAGCACGCCCACCGCCTGACCGGGCGCAAGGCTAAATCGCGCGGATCGAATACAAGGTCGCGTTGCTGATCGCGTAGACCGCACCGTCGGCGCCAACGAGTGTCGGCGTATAAGCTTGGCCGAGTCCGGGGTTGAGCCGCACGCTCTGCGACAGCGTGTTCGTGGCGAGGTCCCAGCGATACAGCACCCCGTCCTCATTGTTGGCGAGGATCGACTTGCGCGCCGGATCGGCCGCCATGGTGTTGATGCACCATTCGCGCCGCGACGTGGCCGTGGTGCCGTCCAGCGTGGGCCCGAGGATCGTCAGCACTTCACGCATCACCTGCACGCCCGGCACGATCGCATCGGCCTGGCCCGTCTTCGGATCCAGCACGGCGATCCGGTTCAGCCCGTCGCCCGTGCCCACCCCGGCATAATTATTGTATTTCTGCGCGAGCAGATAGGTCGACGTACCGGTGTAGGACGGCACCATCGACGCCGGGATCACGCTGGGCGACACGTCCCAGCCGAAGCTGCCCGGCACGCCCACCGGATTGAGCAGGGCGTCGAACTGCAGCAGCCAGCCGCGCGCATTATGCGACGGGAACACCGATTCCAGCACGCCGTAGAACACCCGGCCATCGGGCCCGACCACCGGCGTTGCCGTGCCGTCGTCGCTGAGGCGCGCGGGCGCGAGCAGGTTCGGATCCGTCAGGGCGACCCTGGCGCGCGTGGCGAGCGTGGTGCTGTCGAGCGCGAGCAGGAAACCCGTCTGCGTCGCGCTCGTCGAGCCTCGGTTCACCGCGATATAGACCGTGCCGCCGTCGACCGAGAGCGCCGGCGCGCAATTCGTTACGGGCTTCTGGATCGACGAATCCGAGGCCGCCGCAGCCGCGCCAACCCAGATGCCGGTGCCGTCGGGCGCGACTCGCGCAATGCCGCTGACCAGTCCCGCCGGGTTGGTGCCGGTCACCTGGAAACCGAAAAAGATGTTGCCCAGCGCATCGGCCGTGAGCGGCGTGTTGACGAACACGGTGCCGTCGAATGCCGCGGGATTGGCGTTATAGGTAGTCGCGCCATAGAAAAGCTGCGCCGCGAGCGTGCCGGTGGCGGCATCCGCATCCGCGCGCATCATCAGCTTGCCGCCCGCGCCCGGCGCATATAGCCGCCCCTGCTGCGTGAGCAGCGCGTTGTAGGGCGGCACCCAATTGTGCGGCGGCGTGACATAGTCAGTGGTCGCCGACCAGATCAGCGCGCCGTTCGCCCCGTTGCGCCCTTCGACGCGGTAACCGCCGGTGGCAGCCGTCTTCACTGGAATCACGACCGTGTTGTGAGTCGTCACCACCGGCGAGCCATAATGCGTGAGCAGCGCACCGCCCGCCGTATATTGCGGCGCCAGGTCGACGGCTGACGACCATGCGACACGCCCGAGATCCTGCGACGCGATCGCGCTGACCGCGCTGTGCTGCGCGTCATGGCCATAGCCGAACCAGGCGGGACCCGTCACCGGCCCGGGCGTCGGGGTCGGCGTGGGTGTCGGAGTCGGCGTCGGTGCGGGGGCCGGCGTGGGCGTGGGGGACCCGCCGCTGCTGCTGCCGCAGGCGGCGAGCAGCACGGTCGACGACAACATCGCCAGCGTGCTGCGGCGGGAAACGAGTGGGTCGGAAAGCTGACCGGGCAGGACTGGATCGTGGCTCATGCGCGCCAGCTTACGCCTCCGTCGCACGAAATGCACCGCTTCCCGTGCGGGTGACAACCTACCGGCGAATCACCGGGGCATGTTCGCGATCCGGGCGACGAGTTGCGCCTGGCTGGCCGTTTCGGTCTTGAGGAAGATGTGCTTCAGGTGGAACCGCACCGCGTTGATGCTGATGCCATTGCGGCTGGCATAATCCTGCGGGGTTTGCCCGTCGACCAGCGCGTCGACGACGCGCGCCTCGGTCGGTGTCAGCCCGAACCATTGCGCCAGCCGGTCGATGCTCATGACCGGCCCCTCGCCCACCCCGCTGCCGATGGTGACGATCATCGCGGCATCGGGAATGGCGCCGCCGATATAGGGAATGGTCTTGGGCACGATCAGCACGCCGAGCACCGGATGCTCCCGCCCCGCCCGGTCCGTCGCGTGGAAGGCAAGGTCGTCCCGGGACGGGCTCGAGCCCATGGCGGCCAGCTTTTGCTGGCTGGCCGGATCGACAAAGGCCAGCCTGCCGCCCGCGGTCGTGATGAGGCCGGTTGCCTCATAATGCGCGACGCGATCATTGACCGACAGGATGGCGAAATCCCTGTCGAGGCTGATCAGGGCGTAGCGCGACCGGTTGGCGGCCGCCCGCGCCGCCCCCGCCGCCACTTCGAGGCTGGCGATGCGGTGGCTGATCCGCACCGCGCGCTGAATATGCGGGCCAAGGACGCGGAGCCCGCGCCGCAGCAGCACGAGATCCGCATCGCCCGGGCCGATCAGCAACAAGCCGAGACGCTCGCCCTCGCGACGATCGAGCATGAGACACAGCGTCCGGTCCACATTCATCGACGCAAGGAAATTCCGGTACATGCCGGTCTTGCGGAATTCCTCACGCGGCAGGATCTCGTCGGTGTCGATCAACTGCCCGTTGCGCGCCGGCCAGGCGCGCTGCGACCAGGGATTGTTATAGGCGAAGACCGCACTGTACATGGCCTCGACGCCCGGCCCGATATTGGTCCATGCGATGAACCTGGCGCTGGGAGGATTGCGTCGTTCCAGCATCAGAAAGGCGGATCGCCATTCGGGCGGGCACAGCGCCAGCCTGATCTGCTCGAGCGTCGCGTTCCACTGGGACGGGTCGAGCGCGCATTCGTAGATCTGGCCGATCAGCCGATCGAGCGTCTCCCATGCAAGCGGCAGCCGATCCTGATGAGACCGGTCATCGGGCAGGGCATTGGCGACCACAAACTGCATGGCGATTTTGCAACCTCCTACCCAAACGAAGAGCGCGGGGCACGGTACCGCCCGACCATAAGCCAGGCAACGACCGAATGAATCCGGCGGCGAGACGTCCGCCAGGGAGAGTTCGGGAGTCAGTAACCCGCGCAATTCTGGGAAAGGCTTCGTCGATGATCAATGAATTCTGGCTGCGTCACCATGGCGCCTGGCCGGCCGGCCTGGGCGGCCTCGCACTCGCCGCCGCGCTCGTCCCGCTGCCCGCTGCGGCCCAGGTCCGGATCGAGCCAGCCGCGGGAGGAGGCCAGCAGGCGATCTGCTCCTCGAACGGCATGATCGGCTTTGGTGACGAGGATGGCTGCGACAGCTTCCCGATCTACTCCAACGACACCAGGATCACGGTCGGCCCCGCCGGGCGGGAAATCATTCTCGACGGTGCCGACGGCCTGGCGACCTTCAACGGGGGCGCCATTTTCAACGAGGGCGTGCAATTCAACGGCCAGGCGCATTTCGCCGGTTTCACGACCGTGGACCAGCTCAATACGAACTCCATCAGCAACGTCGGCAACCTGGCCACCAAGAGCATCAACACAGGGTCGCTCGCCGCCACCGGCAACGGCAGTTTCGGGGGATCGCTGTCTTCGAACAGCTTTGCGACCGGCCTCGCCGAGATAACCGAGCTCCGAGTGGCGAAATCGACGTTCAATTCGTCGGTGACGATCAGCGGCAAGCTGGCGATCACCCCTGGCACCACGATCGACGCCGGTGGAAACCGCATCCAGAATGTCGGCGCGCCGATCGCGGGGACCGACGCGGCGAACAAGGATTATGTCGACAACGCCATCGGGAGCGTCGCCGGCAACGTCACCAACCTGACCAACCAGGTGAACGATCAGGGCACGCGCATCACCGCCGTCGAGGCGAAGAACGTCCAGCAGGACTCGCGGCTGACCAATGTCGAGAGCGTCAACACGGTGCAGGACACGCGACTGACCAGTGTCGAGAGCGTCAACACGGTACAGGACACGCGGCTGACCGGAGTCGAAACCGAGAACGTCACCCAGAACACGCGCCTGACCTCGGTCGAGGCCAGGAATGTCAGCCAGGATGCGCGGATGACGGCGATCGAGGCAGTGAACACCATCCAGTCGAACCAGATCGGGACCTTGCAGGATCAGGTCGGCGGGCTGCAGAGGTCGGTCAACGGGCTGCGCCGGAACATCCAGGAAGCCAATGGCGGCATCGCGGCGGCCGTGGCGCTGGGCGGTACGATGATCGTGCCGGACAGCAATATTTCGATGTCGTTCAACCTGGCGACCTATCGCGGACAACAGGGCTTTTCGGGATCGGTCGTCGGCCGCGTCAGCCCCAAGGTCTATATCAATGCCGGCGTCGGCGGGTCGACCGTGCGCGGATCGACCGCCGGGCGCGTCGGCATCAGCTTTGGTCTCTAGAGCGATGAAGACGCTCGGAAATCTCGCGATTGCGTTCGCCGTCGGCGGCGTTCTCTTCACGCTACTGATCCTCGCCGAGGCCAGTACTCCGGGCCTGGACCTCGGCGCGACCAAGTTCGTGCTGCCGATGGTCCTCGGCTCGGGGTTGTTCACCGGCCTGAACGCGCTGGCGCGCAATCGCCGGATGCCAGTGGCGAACGATGCCCGAAAAGCGGCATTGCTCGCCTTTCCGCCAACGCCCGGGGCCGGCTGGGTCGTCATGATGCGCGACAGGAGCAATGCCGCGGGGTCGATCGGCTTCGACGTATCGGTCGATGATGAGGTGATCGCCCAGCTGATGCCGAAGCGTTTCACCATGATGGCATTGCCGGCGGGCACGCACCGCCTCTTCGCCGATATTCCCGGCGCGCCCGGCCCCTCGGCGGTCGCGCCGCTCAACATCGATGTCGTGGCGGGCGCTGTGATGATCTTCGCGATCCGGACGTCGATGGGGCTGGTGCGCACCTCGCCCCGGCTCGAGCCCATCGCCGACTCGCCCGAGGCCCGCGCCATGCTCGCCCGGATGCAGTTGGTCGAACCCGATCCGGTCCGGCCATGAACACGGCGGCGAGCCAGCTCCTGTTCCACGGCGCCACGACGGCGCTGCTGTTAGCGGCTATCGGCATCGTCGTGATCCTGCGCAGGGGGAAGATATCGCAGCCCGCGCCGCCCGTTACCGCGCCGGACGGGACGATCACCATCGCCGTTCGCGCGCTGTACCGGCACCAGGGCGGCCTGCTTGGCGGCAAGTCGCACAACAGCATCAATCCGCGCTTCGCGATCGCGCCCGATGCCATCCATTTCAAGCTGTTCCGGGAAGGCCGGCTGCCCTTTGCGACCATCGACCATATCGAGGTTCGCGACTGGTTCGGCAGCGTGTACCTGTTGTTCCTCAACGCCGCCCCGCCCCGCCTGCTCAGCGCCAATGTCGGTGACCGCGCCACCGCGAAGCGCGTGCTGGACGCGCTGCCCCGTTCCATCGCGCTCACGCCGGATGCAGCGACGATCCGCGACGGTACACCGGCCGCGGGGACCTCGGGCCTGAAGCTTTATGGGGGGCGATTCTGGTGACGGCCGATGGCGCGGGCGGGCTCAACCGACAGCCCCGCCCCTTTCAATCCCCGTCCCGCGCGCTATCCTCTTGTCCAACGATAGACAGGAGGGACCATGTTCACGCGGAGAGAGGTGGTCAGTGCCGGCATCACGCTGGCGCTCGCGGGTCCGGCAGTAGCTGCGAACGGCCCTGATCGCTTCGTAAAACGCGACGGGATACGCTTTACCATCAACGGCAAGCCCTATCGCTATGCCGGCGCGAACATGTGGTACGGCGCGTGGCTCGGGGCCGATGCGGCTTATGGCGATCGGGCGCGGCTGAAGCGCGAGCTGGATGCGCTGGCCGCGATGGGCGTGACCAATCTGCGCGTGCTGGCCTCTTCCGAGAAATCGCCGCTGCTCAACGCAGTCGAGCCGGCGATGCATGACGGGCGCGGTCACTATGACCCGGCACTGCTGGGCGGGCTCGATTTCCTGCTAGCCGAGATGGGCAAAAGGCAGATGCGCGCGGTGCTCTACCTGACCAATTTCTGGGAATGGTCGGGCGGGATGATGACCTATCTCAGCTATGTCGACCAGGGTCGCTTCATCAACATGAACGATCCGGCGCATCCCTGGCCGGAATTCCCGGATCATGTCTCCCGCTTCTACGGCCGGGCGGACGCGGTCGCGCTGTACCACCGCCACATCCGCGCGATCGTCGGGCGCACCAACAAGGTCACCGGCACGGCTTATGCGGACGACCCGACGATCATGGCGTGGCAGCTCGCCAACGAGCCGCGGCCGGCGGGCAGCGACGCGGTGGGGCTGGCCGCCCTGCCTGCCTTCCAGGCCTGGGTGCAGGGCACCGCGCGACTGATCCGCGGCCTCGCGCCGCGCCAGCTCGTCTCGACCGGGAGCGAGGGGCTGAAGGGGGCGCTGGAGCGCGAGGCGCTCGTGAAGGCGGAACATCGGATCCCGGAGATCGATTATCTCACCTGCCATATCTGGCCGCTCAACTGGGGCTGGGTCGATGCGAAGAACCTGGCGGGGACCGAGGAGGCAGGCGCAGCCAAGGTCGCCGATTATATCGCGCGGCATGTCCGCATCGCGACCGAGCTGGGCAAGCCGCTGGTGATCGAGGAATTCGGCTATCCGCGCGACGGGGGCAGTTACGATCCGTCCGCGGCGACGGCCTTCAAGGACCGCTATTACCGGCAGATCTATGGCGCGGTGGAGGCCGATGTCGCGCGCGGCGGTCCGGTCGCTGGCAGCAATTTCTGGGCCTGGTCGGGCGAAGGCCGGGCGGCGCATGCGGATCATCGCTTCGTGCCCGGCGACACGGCCTGGCTGGGCGATCCGCCGCATGAGCCGCAGGGCTGGTACGGGGTATTCGACAGCGACGCCTCGACCCGCGCGATCATCCGCGCGCACGCTGCGGCGATCGCCACACCAGTGGCATAGATTCGCTAAGGACGCCCCAAGCAAGCATCCGTTGCGGCCCGCCCGCCCGGGGACCATCTGCACTCCCCATGGCAAGCCTTCTCGATCCTTCCGCGCGCGGGCGCGTGATCCTTGTTGGTGCTGGCCCGGGCGACCCCGGGCTGCTGACCGTGCGTGCGGTCGAGGCGCTGAAGACCGCGGACATTCTGGTTCATGACGGGCTGATCGATTCGCGCGTGCTCGATATCGCGCCCGCCTCGGCGCAGCGCATTTCGGTCGCCAAGCAGCGTGCGCGGCATACGCTGCCGCAGGAGGCAATCAACGCGCTGATCGTCGCGCATGTGAAGACCGGCGCGATCGTCGTGCGGCTGAAGGGTGGCGACCCGTTCATCTTCGGGCGCGGCGGTGAAGAGGTCGAAGCGGTTCGTGCGGCCGGGCTGCCGGTCGAAGTGATTCCCGGCGTGTCGGCGGCGCTGGGCTGCGCGGCCGAGGCGATGCTGCCTCTCACGCACCGCGACCATAGCAGCGCTGTCAGCTTCGTGGCGGGCCAGTGCAAGGGCCTGACCGAGCAGGATTGGTCGGGGCTGGCCGGCAAGGGCCGCACGCTCGTCATCTATATGGGCGTCGCGACCGCGAACGACATTGCCGACAAGCTGATGCGCGACGGCGTGGCACCGGACATGCCGGTGGCGGTGCTGGAGCGCGGCACGCTGTCGGGCAGCCGCGCGATCAAGACCTTGCTCGCCGATCTCGGTTCGATGGTCGATCGCGAGAAGGTGGCGAGCCCGGCGATCATCGTCGTGGGCGAAGTCGTGGAATTGTCGGATGCCGAGGACAAGCTCGGCCGCTGGGCCCGAATTGCGGAGAGTGTCGCGTGAAATTGCTGACCGGGAACGACCTGCCGACCGGCGATGTGATCTGGTGGACCGGCCAGGGCTGGTCGCGCCATGTCGAGGAGTCGGTCGATGTCGGCGACCAGGGCGAGGCGATCGCCGGCGCCGAGGAAGGCGCCCGCCGCGTCAACGCACCCTATGTGATCGATGCGACCGCGACGCCCGAGGGGCCCCGCCCGGCGCATATCAAGGACCGCGTCCGTGCGCTGGGGCCAACGGTGCGGCTCGACCTGACATTGAAGCCCGCCGATCCGGCCGCGGGGAGCTGGGTGATATGAAAACCCTTCTTCCGTTCGGGCTGAGCTTGTCGAAGCCCTGCTCTTTTCTTTCGACCGAAGTGAAGAAGGGCAGCCCTTCGACAAGCTCAGGGCGAACGGTTGTGGATATTCTCTGATGTATAAATACGACCAATATGACCAGGCGATCGTCGATGCCCGCGTCGAGGAATTCCGCGACCAGGTGAAGCGCCGCCTTGCCGGCCAGATCACCGAGGACCAGTTCAAGCCGTTGCGGCTGATGAACGGCCTGTACCTGCAGCTTCATGCGTACATGCTGCGTGTCGCCATTCCGTATGGCACGCTGGACGGACGGCAGATGCGCATGCTCGGGCACATCGCGCGCAAGTACGATCGCGGGTACGGGCATTTCACCACGCGGCAGAACATCCAGTATAACTGGATCAAGCTGGCCGATGCGCCGGATATCCTGGCCGATCTCGCTACGGTCGAGATGCATGCCATCCAGACCAGCGGCAATTGCATCCGCAACATCTCGTCGGATCAATATGCCGGCGCCGCGGCGGACGAAGTGGCCGATCCGCGCCCCTGGGCCGAGCTGCTGCGCCAGTGGAGCACGTTCCATCCGGAATTCAGCTATCTGCCCCGGAAATTCAAGATCGCGGTGATCGCGGCCGATGAGGACCGCGCGGCGATGCGGCTGCACGATATCGGCATCCAGCTGCTCGAGCGGGACGGTGAACTGGGCGGCAAGATTTTCGTCGGCGGCGGCATGGGGCGCACGCCGATGGTCGCGCCCGAGATCAAGGATTTCGTCGGTGCCGACGATCTGCTCAGCTATGTCGAGGCGTGCCTGCGCGTGTACAATCGCTATGGCCGGCGCGACAATATGTACAAGGCACGGATCAAGATCCTGATCCATGAGCTGGGCGCCGACGAATATCGCCGTCAGGTCGAAGAGGAATTCCTCGCGGTGAAGGCGCTGGGCATCGACCCGCCCAAGGCCGAGTTCGACCGCATCACTGCCTTCTTCGCGCCGCCCGCCTTCGAGCAGGGCGCAAGCGAGCTGGTCAGCCGCAGCGACCCTGATTTCGCGGTATGGCTCGACCAGAACGTCAAGCCGCACAAGCAGCCGGGCTATGCCATCGTCAATATCAGCCTGAAGCCGGCTGGGGGCATCCCGGGTGACGCGACGGCGGAGCAGATCGACCTGATGGCGGCGCTGGCCGAGCGCTATTCGTTCGACGAGCTGCGCGTGACGCATGCGCAGAACATCGTGCTGCCGCATGTGCGCAAGGCCGATCTGTACGCGGTGTGGCAGTCGCTCAGCGAGGGCGGGCTGGCCGAGGCCAATCTCGACCTGATCAGCGACATCATCGCTTGCCCGGGGCTGGATTATTGCAGCCTGGCCAATGCCCGCTCGATCCCGGTCGCGCAGAAGATCGCCAGCCGCTTCGCCGATCCGGCGCGCCAGCGCGACCTGGGCGAGCTGAAACTCAAGATCAGCGGCTGCATCAATGCCTGCGGCCATCACCATGCCGGTCATATCGGCATCCTCGGCGTCGACAAGAAAGGCACCGAGAATTACCAGCTGCTGCTCGGCGGATCGGGGGCGGAAGATGCCAGCCTTGGCAAGATCACCGGCCCCGGCTTCGACGAGGACGGCATCGTCGATGCGGTCGAGCGCGTGACCGATCGTTATGTGCTGTTGCGCGAAGAGGGCGAACGCTTCCTCGACACCTATCGCCGAGTCGGCATCGACCCGTTCAAGGAGGCGATCTATGGGTGATCGGCTTCCTTTCGCTCTCCCTTCTCCGTTCGTTTCGAGCGACGTCGAGAAACAGGCAGCGGGCGTGCGCTCAATGTGTCTCGACTTCGCTCGACACGAACGGATGGGGACGGAGTCTTATCATGGGTGACCTACTCCGCTTTCGCGACGACGCCGCGCATGACGAGCCCGCGGTCACGCTCGATTCCTTCATGGGGCAGACCAACGCCACCGCGGTCCGCATCGAAGCGGGCGACGATGCGCGCGCGCTGATCCCGCATCTGGGGCAAATCGCGCTGATCGAAGTGAGCTTCCCCAAGTTCCGCGACGGGCGCGGCTATTCCTCGGCGCGGGTGCTGCGCGAGGCGGGCTATACCGGCGAGCTGCGCGCGGCGGGCGATGTGCTGGTCGACCAGATCCCGCTGATGAAGCGCTGCGGCTTCGACAGCTTCGCACCCGAGGCGGAGATCGACGCGGCTACGCTGCAGGCGTCGCTGGCGCGGTACGAGCATGTCTATCAGGCAGCGGCGGACGGCGCCGTGCCGGTATGGAAATTGCGGCATGGCTGAAGCTGCGCGGAAGATCGACGTCATCGATGCCCGGCCCGCTTTTACGCAGGCGGATGCGGACGCGCTCAACGCGCGCTTCGCGGGGGTCGATACGCTGACCATGCTGAAGGCGCTGTTCGCCGACGGCACGCTCGGCACGACGGCGGTCGTTTCTTCGTTCGGTACGGAAAGCGCGGTGTTGCTGCACCTCGTCGCCCGTGCTGACCCCAGCGTGCCGGCGATCTTCGTCGATACGCTGAAGATGTTTCCCGAGACGCTGGCATACCGCGAAACGCTGGTGCGAGCCTTCGGGCTGACCAACAGCTGGGTGGTGGAGCCCGACGCGGCGGTGCTCGCGGCGAAGGACGACAAGGGGCTGCGCTGGTCCTACGACCCCGATGGCTGCTGCGACATCCGCAAGGTCGAGCCGCTGAAGCGGGCCAAGGCCGGCCTCGACAGCTGGATTTCGGGCCGCAAGGCATTCCAGTCAGTCACCCGCCAGAACATCCCGCGCTTCGAGGTCGAGGACGGGCGGCTGAAGATCAATCCGCTCGGCGATTGGGTGAAGGCCGATCTGGAAGCCTATTTCGCGGAACATGACCTGCCGCGCCATCCGCTCGAGGCGGAAGGCTATCTGTCGATCGGGTGCCAGCCCTGCACCAGCAAGGTGCAGCCGGGCGAAGACCCCCGCGCGGGGCGCTGGCGCGGGTGGGACAAGGTCGAGTGCGGGATTCATGTCGACAAGCCGGGCGAAGAGCCGGTTTTCTGAATCTTCCCTTCTCCCCTTGTGGGAGAAGGTGGCGCGCAGCGCCGGATGAGGGGGAGTGAGGTTCGAGACAATCGAGTGTCCCCCTCACCCTTCCCAAGCTTCGCTTGGGCCCCTTCCCTCTCCCACAAGGGGAGAGGGAGAATTTAATAGCCCACGAAATCCGAGAACCGCGTCACGCTCGGCTCGAACTTGAGGATTACCTTGCCGGTGGCGCCGTGGCGCTGTTTGGCGATGATCAGTTCGGCCAGGCCGAACACGCGTTCCATGTCAGTCGCCCATTGCGCGTGATCCTCGAAGATCTTGGCGCTGTCGCCCTCGACCGGGCGCTTGGGCTCCTTCGCCGCGACGTAATAATCCTCGCGGTACACGAACATCACGATATCGGCGTCCTGCTCGATCGAGCCCGATTCGCGCAGATCCGATAGCTGGGGGCGCTTGTCCTCGCGCTGTTCGACCGCGCGGCTGAGCTGGGAGAGCGCCATCACGGGAACGTTCATGTCCTTGGCGAGCGTCTTCAGGCCGCGGCTGATCTCCGAGATTTCCTGCACGCGGCCGTCGCCCGAGGCCTTGGCCGAGCCGGTCAGCAGCTGGAGGTAATCGACGACCACCAGCCCGATCTGGTTGTTGTGACGCCGCTGCAGCCGGCGCATGCGGGTGTGCAGCGCGGCGATGCTGAGGCCGGCGGTGTCGTCGATATAGAGCGGCAGATTCTCCAGGTCGGCGGCGGCGGCCGCGAGCTGGTTGAACTCGGCGCGACTGATCTTGCCCATGCGCAGCGCCTCCGAGCTGATCCGGGCCTGTTCCGACAGGATACGCGTCGCGAGCTGGTCGGCCGACATTTCGAGGCTGAAAAAGGCAACCTTGGCGCCGACCGATTCCTCGGGCGCGATGCCGTCCTGCATGTCGCGCATCCAGCGCTGCGCGGCGTTGAAGGCGATGTTGGTAGCGAGCGAGGTCTTGCCCATGCCGGGACGACCGGCGAGGATCATCAGATCCGAATGATGCATGCCGCCCATCTTGGCGTTGACCGAATCGAGCCCGGTGGTGACGCCCGACAGGTTGCCGCCCGAGTTGAGCGCACGCTGCGCCATCTTCACCGCGAGTGTGGTCGCCTGGGCGAAGCTCTTCACCTGGCTCTCGGTGCCGCCATCGGCGGCGACCTTGAACAGCTCCTCTTCGGCGAGCTCGATCTGAAGGCGTGGATTGACCTCTTCCGAGGTGTCCAGCGCGCGATCGACCAGGCCACGGCCGACCGTCACCAGCGTACGCAGCATGGCGAGATCGTAGATCTGCTGCGCGAACTGGCGCGCGCCGATCAGCCCCGCGCCCGAGCCGGTGAGCTGAGCGAGATAGCTGGGGCCGCCCAGTTCCTTCATGCCCTCGTCCGCCTCGAACATCGGGCGGAGCGTGACCGGGGTCGCGAGCATGTCGTTGCCGCGCGCCTGCTTGATCGCCGCGAAGATACGGCCGTGCACCGGCTCGTAGAAATGGTCGGGCTCGAGCTTGTCGACCAGATCGTCGGCCAGCCGGTTGTCGATCATCATCGCGCCGAGCATCGCCGCCTCGGCCTCGACATTCTGGGGGAGAGTCTGGGCTTCGGGTAGAATCGGGGTCGGAAGGATCGCTGTGGCCATGGCCGTCTTTCACAGAGGTCACGCGCGGGCTCAAGTGACCGCGCAGTACAATAACGGGGATAAGTTCCCGGCGCCCGGTGAAGCGAGCGTGTTGTTCCCGGCGGCCTTCCCCTTTACGGGAACGTCATGGCCGACCCGCGCATCATCGCCGTATCCCTCGACGAGCGCACCATATTATGGCGCTCGGCCGATATCGAGCAGGAACGGCGAATCGCGATCTTCGACCTGGTCGAGGGCAATTATTTCTGTCCGCAGCGCGCCTATCCCGATGGCTATGCCGGGCCGTTCAGGATCGCGCTGGCGGTGGAGGAAGGCCGGCTGGCGATCGCGATTCACCGCGAAGACGAATCGCATCTCGAGACCTATGTCCTTGCGATGGGGCGCTTCCGGCGACCGATCAAAGACTATTTCGCCATCTGCGACAGCTATTACGAGGCGATCCGGCACGCGACGCCAGCGCAAATCGAGACGGTCGACATGGCGCGCCGCGGCATCCACAACGAGGCGGCCGAATTGCTCAAGGAACGGCTGGAGGGGAAGATCGAGATCGATTTCGACACCGCGCGGCGGCTGTTCACCCTGATCTGCGTCCTGCACATCAAGGGCTGACGGCGTGGCCAGGCGCACCTGGGGCGGCCGGCTGCGGCGCGCCGGGATGGTCGCTGTCGGCCTGTTGCTGGCCGCGACGGCCGGCTGGATCGGCGCACGCGCCTGGCGCCCATCCGACAGATATGATTTTCAGGGCGTCGATATATCCGAGCAGCAGGGCGCGGTCGAATGGTCGACGGTGAAGGCCGGCGGCGCGGATTTCGCCTATTTGCGCGCGACGTACGGTGCCAACGGGCGCGACGGGCGCTTCGCGACCAACTGGTCGGATCTCCAGGCGTCGGGCATGCGCCGCGGAGCGCTGCACGTCTATTCGCTGTGCCGGCCCGGCGCTGCCCAAGCGAATAACTTCATCACCACGGTACCGCGCGACAGCGACGCCCTGCCCCCGGCGGTCGAGATCGATTTCGCGCCGGATTGCGGCGTCCGGCCGGCGCGCGATGTCGTGCTGGATGAATTGCGGCGCTTCCTGACCATGGTGGAGGCGCACAGCGGCAAGCCGGCGCTGATCAAGATCAGCCGGCGGTTCGAGGCGGCCTATCAGGTGACCGGCGCGATCCCGCGGACCATCTGGGCAGTGCAGGATTTCATTCCGCCCGATTATACGGCAAGGCCGTGGCGGATGTGGCAGGCGAACGACATGCGACGGATCGACGGGATCGACGGGCCGGTGCGCTGGGACGTGGTGGCGCCGTGACGGACGAGACCGCCCAGCGCGATCGCCTGATCGCCGCCGCGCGCGAGGCGGCGCTCCACGCCCATGCCCCCTATTCGCGCTTCGGCGTCGGCGCCGCGGTGCTGCTGACCGACGGCAGCGTGGTGACCGGCACCAATTTCGAGAATGCGAGCTACGGCCTGTCGCTCTGCGCCGAGACGGTCGCGCTCGCCACGACCAATGCCCAGGGGCGGCTGCGCGACGTGGTCGCGATCGGCGTGATCGGCGGCGTGATGGACTCGGCGGGCAAGCCCACCGGCACCAAGCCCGTGGGGCCGTGCGGCCGCTGTCGCCAGGTGATCAACGAGGCGGCGCAACTCGGCAAGCGCGATATCGTGGTGTGGTGCGCGGGCGCTGAAGGCGACGCCCATGAGCGGCACCTGTTGTCGGAATTGCTGCCGCACGCCTTCGGGCCGGGCGATCTGGGAATCGACTGACTGTCAGGGTGTTGCTGTTCTGCGACGGCCTCAGGCGTCACGGTTGTTGTACTGTCTGCCGCGCCGAGAAACCCCGAGACACCTCGTCCAAAATCTTCGCGCCTTCGCGTGACATCATCGGCTCGCGAAATTCCACCCCGCCAGTTGCCGGGATCGCCCGTCCACATGTCATTATTATAGCGAAATAAAACGGCCCTATCGGGCCTTTTGGAACGTCCTGTCCCCGAGGTCGTATTGAGCAGGTCAATCAGGAGAACCTCCCCCATGAAGAACATCTTTCGCGCCGGCGTCATCGCCGCGTTGCTCGTCACGTCCGTCAGCGTGCCGGCCATGGCGCAGCATCGCCAGCCTTCCCATCCGCAGGCGCATGGCCAGCAGCAGCGCCCGTCCTGGCACGAGGTCAGCGCCTCGCGCGGCCACAAATGGCGCAAGGGGCAGAAGCTCGCGCGCAATCAGCGCCGCTATGTCGTCAGCGACTGGAACCGTCGCGGCCTGCGCACGCCGCCGCGCGGGTATCAATGGGTGCGGGAGAACAACAACAGCGGCGATTATCTGCTCGTCGCCGTCGCGACTGGGCTGATCGCCAGCATCCTAACCCAGTAAACACTGACGATACGCATGACGGCCGGCCGCCTCGCAAGGCGCGTCGGCCGTTGTCGTTTTGGCGCGGATCGGTCTTGCCCCGGACGGCCATTCCCGCGAAAGCGGACGGCTAAAGGGAGGCGTTTTATGTCGATCATGTCGGACCGCTGGATTCGCGAGCAGGCGCTCGCCAACGGCATGATCGAACCGTTCGTGGACGGCCAGAAGCGCGACGGCTGTGTCTCCTACGGCCTGTCATCCTATGGCTATGACGCGCGCGTTTCCGACGAGTTCAAGATCTTCACCAATATCGACAGCGTGATCGTCGACCCGAAGGACTTCGCGGCGAACAGCTTCGTCGATCGCAAGACCGATGTCTGCATCATCCCGCCAAACAGCTTCGCGCTGGCCCGGACCGTCGAATATTTCCGGGTGCCGCGCGACGTGCTGGTGATCTGCCTCGGCAAATCGACCTATGCGCGCTGCGGGATCATCGTCAATGTCACGCCGCTGGAACCCGGCTGGGAGGGGCATGTGACGCTCGAATTCTCGAACACCACCCCCCTGCCCGCGAAGATCTACGCGAACGAAGGCGCCTGCCAGTTCCTGTTCCTGGAGGGCAACGAGCCCTGCGAGACGAGCTATGCCGACCGAGCCGGCAAATATATGGGCCAGCGCGGCGTGACCCTGCCGAGGCTCTGAGCCCCGGCACGATCATGATGCGCCACGCCTAGCGCGAGGACATTTGCCGCGCGTTGAGCAGGGAAAGCCCCGCGTTCGCGAGAGAATGGGACGAGGCCGTCCGTTCGGCCGTGACGTCCATCAGCGCATCCGGCTGAGCCAGGACCGCCTGATACAGCGCCCGTGCTTCGTCCTGCCGGCCAGTGTTGCGATAGACCGCTGCCAGGTTGAGCATCAGCTCGGGACGTGAGGGATAGATGCGGCGCTCGGCGAGCAGGGTTCGCTCAGCCGTATTGAAATCGCCCTGTTTGATCGCGCTGAATCCGGTGCGGTCGCTCGCGACAGCTGCGCTGCCCGCACCAGCCAGGACAATTCCGGCAATCAGCACTCCAAAACCGATACGCATTGTTCTTCTCCTTACCGACCTTTCCACGAAAGGTTTCATTTTTATGACACTGTTGTGTCACTTCAATGACTCTGCCGCAACAGTTTTGCGACAGAACGGTTACAGATGCAGCGCGGGTTTTCAGGCAACAAAAAAAGGGCGGTCCCTGAGGACCGCCCTTTCCCGCTTTCGTTCGATCAGATCGATCAGAAGTCGTTGCGATACTGCTCGTTGCCGATGAACCCGAGCTTGGTCACGCCGGAGCGCTTGATGACCGCAAGAACTTCGTCAACCCGCGCATAACGCGCCTGGGGATCCGGCTGGAAATGCAGCTCCGGCTCCGGGTTGATGCCCTTGGTCGCTTCCAGATATTGCTGGAGAGTGACCTTGTCGACCGGCGCGCCGTTCCAGGCGATCGTGCCCGCCGGATCGATCGTGACCTTGTTCTTCTGCGGATCGATCGGCGGCGGCTGGTTGTTCGGGTCGTTGATCGGAAGATCGACCTTCACCGCATGCGTCTGGATCGGAATGGTGATGATGAACATGATGAGGAGCACGAGCATGACGTCGATAAGCGGCGTCGTGTTCAGATCCATCATCGGCTGGCCGTCATCGGAGCCACCGCTCATTGCCATATCAAATTACTCCTAAGCTCTGACCGGTCACATCCGCTCGGCGTTGCCGCCGGGCGGGGGCTCGGAAATGAAGCCGACCTTGGCAAAGCCTGCCATCTGCATCGTGTAGATCGCACCGCCAACGCAGCGATACGGCGTGTTCACGTCACCGCGGATATGCGCTTCGGGAAGTTCGAGATCGGGATTGCCGACGCCGCCCTGGCGCGCAATCTCGGCCTTCAGCTTCGCCACCGCGCGATCGAGCAGCTCCGTATGAGTCACCGGCGAGGTACCCCAGTAGATGCCGCAGGTGCCATCGGGCTTCTGCAGGATCGAGAGCGATACATTCTCGGGCTTCGTGGTCGTGGGGTCGTAACGAATATCGGGAAGCTTCAGCTTCACCGACTGCAACACGACGGGCACCGCGATCAGGAAGATGATGAGCAGAACCAACATGACGTCCACCATGGGAGTCGTGTTGATGTCCGACATCGGCTTTTCTTCGGCGCCGTCGCCGCCAACGCTAATTGCCATTGAGGACTATCCTATCCTTGCAACTGCGCCACCGGGAAACTCCGGCGGCGAGGAGGCGGGGCGACGCCAATGAGCGCCGCCCCGCCCCGTCATCAGCGTGCTGCCGTGGTGGTCGCAGCGGCCGGCTTCGCTGCCGGAGCTGCCGCACCCTTGCGGACCGCAACCGCCGGGCGAACCGCGCCGTCCGACGCCAGGTAACCGAGCACGTCGTTCGAGAACGCGTTCAGGTCTTCGGCGATCGACTTGTTGCGACGCTGCAGCCAGTTGTAGGCGAGCACCGCCGGAACGGCGACGACCAGACCGAGAGCGGTCATGATCAGCGCCTCACCGACCGGGCCGGCGACGGCGTCGATCGATGCCTGACCGGCAGCGCCGATCTTGATGAGCGCGCGGTAGATGCCGATAACCGTACCGAACAGGCCGATGAACGGTGCGGTCGCGCCGACGGTCGCGAGGAACGCCAGGCCCGAGTTCAGCTGCGAGTTGATCGACGCTTCCGAACGCGCCAGCGAGCCGTGCAGCCAGTCGTGAGCCTCGACCGGATCGGTCAGGCGGGTGTGCTGCTCCTGAGCCGACAGGCCGTCATCGACGATCTGCTTGTAGGCCGAGTTCTTCTCGAGCTTCGCCGAAGCCTCACGCAGGCTGCTGGCGTTCCAGAAGCCACCGCTGACGCGCTTGTGCTGGTTGATCACCTTCTGCTGCTCGAACAGCTTGGTGAAGAGGATGTAGAGCGAGACGAAAAGCATCAGCACGAGAATGCCGAACACGGTCTGCGAGATCAGGCCGCCTTCACGAAGGGCGGGGACCAGACCGTACGGGTTGTCGCCCTTGGGGGCGGCTGCTGCGGCGCCGGCCGCAAGGATGGTGGTGAGCATTTTGGTTGGTTTCCTCTAGGCTGTATTTTTAACTGTCATATCATCGAGAAACGGCCCGGCACGACGCGCCGGGCCGACTCTTACCCTCAATCCTCGGGCAGCACCCACTTGACCGGCAGATTGGCGGTCGAGACCATGGGCTGGCCATTCTCGTCCTTTGCCGGGGTGTAGCGCACCCTGCTCCGCGCGATGCGGCACGTGGTATCGTCCAACGAGCTGTTACCGCTCGAGGTGGAGATCGTGCACGCGGTCACACGGCCATCGGTACCGACGGTCAGCCTTGCAACAACACGACCCTGGGCACCGGCGCGAATCGCTTCCGACGGATAGGAATCATTGTTGAAGAACTGGCCCGGGTTACCCTTGAGTCCGGCTGCCTGCGAAACGCGTGGCGGGGCCGGCGGCGGTGGCGGTGGCGCAGCGACCGGCGTCGGCACGAATACCGGCGGCGGAGTTTGCACCGTCTGGATGACGACTTGCGGCGGCGCGTTCGTCGTCACGATCGGCGGTGGCGAGACGACCGGGGGCGGCTCGAGCGGCTGATCTGGCGGCGGGGGCGGCGGCTCATCGGGCGGCGGGGGCGGCGGCTCCTCGACGTCGAAGGTCTTTAACTTCTCCGACATAGCCTTCACGTACTTGTACGTGAGACCGGTGACGAAGGCGTAACCCATGACGGCGACGATCACCGACACGATCACGATCGCCACCACGCGGTTGCCGCTTACATTACGGTCAGCATAAGCCATTCAGAAACGAAACTCCTCTATCCGTACACGACGCGTATCGCCGATCCGTAACGTCCGTTCGTTCGATCCGCCTGTCATGGGCTGATGTATCCTTGGACAGGGGCGATCCTATATGACCCCCCAAACCCTGACGCAAACGCTTTGTCTCACGCAACAAACGTACAAACCCAACGTGGCAGAATTATTTCTGTATAAAATCGGTACAAAAGCCTAACTCTTGGCCGATGATTCCCGTTCCCAAAATCGCCCTCGCGGTGGCCCTCGCGGTCGTCGCAACCGCAGCCCCGGCCCAGCAGCGCCCGCCGATTCCCGCCGATTCGGTGGTAATTACACCACCTTACGCGGACTATGCCGATCTGGTCCTGGCGTCCCCGACGATCGTCGATGCGACCATCCGCGGCGCCACCCGGCTGAAAGGCCCGGATGCGGCAGGCGTCGCGACCGGCAGTGCCCGACTTTATATAGAGGCCGATGTCCTGGCACTGATTCGCGGCGCTGCAGCATCGCCGCAGCGAATCGCCTATGTCCTCGACGTGCCGGTCAACGCGCGCGGGCAGCTGCCCAAATTGCGCAAGCTGCGGGTATTGCTGTTCGCCCGGCCGGTCGCGGGCAATCCGGCGCTCGTCCAGCTGGTACGGCCTGACGCTCAGCGCGACTGGACGCCCGCGGCCGACGCGCTGACCCGGCGAATCATCCAGGAGACGCTCAGCCCCGATACCCCGCCCAAGGTGACGGGCATCGGCAACGCCTTCCATGTGACGGGCGACCTGCCCGGCTCGGGCGAGACTCAGATATTCCTCACCACCGCTGACGGACGGCCCGTTTCGCTGGGCATCCAGCGCAGCCAGGGCGAGCCGCCGCGCTGGTCGGTGGCACTGAGCGAGCTGGTGGGCGACGGCGCAGGCCCGCCGGCGCGCGATACGCTGTTGTGGTACCGCCTCGCCTGCGCGCTGCCGCCGGCCCTGCCCGCCGCCAGCCTCGCGTCGCTGGCTGAAAGCGATGCCGCCATCGCGCGCGAGGATTATCGCCTGGTGCTTCGCTCGCTCGGTCCGTGCACTCGCTAGGCTGACCCCGCGACCGTCAGCACCTGGCCCGTGGTAGAGCGCGCCGTGGCGAGAAACCGGGCCGCGGCGATCACGTCGTCCGGCGCGGCGCCAGCCGCCACGTCGATCGCGCCGATTCGGGCATCCGGCGCCAGCTCGACCGCGAGCGCGCCGATCGCGGCGAGCAGCATGGCACGCTCGATCGGCGCGATCGACGAATCGATCAGCAACAGGACGACTTCACCCTCCGCCCCGCGCAATATTTCGACGACCTCCCCCGCCTGCCCGGCCCGGGCGCTGACCAGGGTGGCGCCGGAAACCGTCGCAAGCGAATCGCGAACGGCTTCCTCCAGGATCATTTCCGGTGGCGGACGAGCGTGATGCCAATCGATTCGCCGTCCTCGGCGATCGCGAGCTTGACGATCTTCACCTTGACCCGCGCGACGCGCCGGTCCTGCAGGAACAATGTCTCGGCGATATGATCTGCGACCCCCTCGACCAGGGTGAAATGCACGCCCGGGGGCAGCGCCGTCGTCGCCGCGCGCTTCAGATCGAGATAGTTCTTGGTCGCGCCGAGCGGCGAATCCGGGGCAAAATGCGCGGGACAATCGAGATCGACCGTCAGCGAGATGCGCAGCGGCTGCGGCAAATGGGTTTCTTCGGAATAGATGCCGGTCAGGACCGGTACCTCGAGATCATGCACTTCAAGGCTGAGACGATCGTCCAAGCGCGGACCTTTCATAATGTGGCCGGCGCCATAGCAGATGGCGGCGCGGTGGAAAGCCGCGTCAGGCGGTGGCGCTTGGCCGGCCGCTCACCGCCGCATGCCAGCGCGCAACCGCCCGGCAGCCCTCGGGCACCTTGAATCTGGCGGCGCGGGCGAAATCGATCGTCACCAGCGCGGTGATGTCCGCAAAGCTGAAGGCATCGGTCGCGATCCAGTCCCGATCCGCCAGCCGCGCGTCGAGCGAGTCGATAAAGGCGCCCCACATGATGAGGCCCCGCGCGCCGAGCTCCGGAATTTGCGGCATGGCCGGCCATTTGCCGGGTGCCGCGCGATCCTGGAAGGCGGGATGCGCGTTGCGAAAGGCATAGACGGCGGCGGCATAGCCGTCCGATTCGATTCGCCTGGTCCAGGATTCGATTCGCCCGATATCGAGCGGCGTGGTGCCGAACAGCGCGGGCGCCGGCTGCACCGCCTCGAAATAGCGGCAGATCGCGGCCGATTCGCAGATGACCTCGCCATCGTCGAGCTCCAGCGCGGGCACGGCGCCGCGTGGATTGACCGCGAGATAGGGATCGGCGAGCTGCTCGTTCCGGCGCAGATCGACCATCACGCGTTCGATCTCGATGCCCTTCTCGGCCAGGAAGATGCGCACGCGCCGCGGACTTGGGGCGAATTCGGCATCGTACAGCTTCATCGGACGACTCAATTCGGCTTGCGTTCAGGCTGACGGAGGCTAAAGCGCGCGGCCCCGTGCGTCCATGCCGGGACTCGCAGGAGCCACTCCATTGATCAGGATCGCGCCGATTTCCGAAGTTGAACCGCAAGCGGTGGAGCAGTTGCTCGACCGCGCGTTCGGCACGGACCGGCACGAGCGAACCGCCTATCGGATTCGCGAGGGCATGCCCGCGATTCCCCGGCTGAGCTTCGCCGCGTTCGAGCAGGACGCGCTCGTCGGCACGATCCAGTGCTGGCCGATCCTGTTCAGCGGCGATGACGGCCGCGACGTGCCGCTGGTGATGGTCGGCCCGGTCGCGGTCGAGCCGGCGCGGCAGCGCGACGGCATCGGGCGCGACTTGATGCTCTGCGCGCTGAACGCAGCGGTCGCCACGGGCGAGGCGGAGTCGCTGATGCTGATCGGCGATCCGGAATATTATGGCCGCTTCTTCGGCTTCACCGCCGACCGGACCGCCAAATGGCGTGTGCCGGGGTCAGTCGAGCAGCGCCGGCTGCTGGCGCTGGGCGATTCGGTGCCGACGGGCGCGGGGATGCTCGGCCCACGCGTCGCCGCGCTCGCCTGAGCTTTACGCCCGGGCGGGGCTGTCCTACCGCGAACCAATGCCGATGGACCCGCTTCCCGATCTTGCCGCGCTGTCGCTCGCCGATATCGCGCGCCTGGCCGAGGAGCGGAAGCTTCCCCCGGTCGAACGCTGGAACCCCACGCATTGCGGCGACAGCGAGATGCGCATCGCGCGCGACGGCACCTGGTTCCATCAGGGATCGCCGATCGGGCGCCAGGCGATGGTCCGGCTGTTCTCGACGATCCTGCGGCGCGAGGCGGATGGCAGCTATGTGCTGGTCACCCCGGTCGAGAAGCTCGACATCGCGGTGGAGGACGTCCCTTTTGTCGCGGTCGAGATGAAAGCCGAAGGCGAAGGGCGCGATACCCGGCTGGCGTTCCGGCTGAACACCGGCGACCTGGTGACCGCCGGTGGCGACCATCCGCTGCGCTTCGAGGAGCGCGAGGACGGTCCCCGTCCCTATCTGCATGTGCGCGGCGGGCTCGAGGCGCTGGTCGCGCGTTCCGTCTATTATGATCTCGCCGCGATGGCGCTGGCGCACGACGATGTGCCGCCCGGCGTGTGGAGCAACGGCGCCTTTTTCCCGCTGGAGCCGTCCGAATGAGCCTTGCCGATCGCCTCCGCCACGCGCTCGAGACCGGGCATGGCATCGACACGGTGCTGCTGACCGGGGATCACCGCGATCTCGAGCTCGACCAGTCCACGCCGCTGATGAACGCGGCGGTGCTGGTCGCCGTGACCGACCGCCCCGAGCCCGGCGTGATTCTGACCCAGCGCACCGATACCCTGTCGCGCCACCCCGGCCAGATCGCCTTTCCCGGCGGCCGGATCGATCCCGGCGACAGCGGCGCGATCGACGCGGCCTTGCGCGAAGCGGAGGAGGAGATCGCGTTGCCGCGCGACCGGGTGCTCGTGATCGGCGAGGCCGACCGCTATCGCACCGTCACCGGATTCGAGGTGACCCCGGTGATCGGCATCGTCCCGCCCGACCTGATCCTGGTGCCCAGTGCCGGCGAAGTGGCGCAGGTGTTCGAGGTCCCGCTGGATTTCGTGCTCGATGCCGCCAACCATGTCGAGGCTACTGTCGAATGGCAGGGCCGCAACCGGCATTATTACGAGATCAACTGGGCCGGGCACCGCATCTGGGGCGCGACCGCCGCGATGATCGTCAACCTTTCCCGGCGGCTGCGATGGAACGGGTGACCCTACCCCACGCCGGATGGCGGACGCGCGAAGGGCTGACGGACCTTTGCCGGGTTCTCGGCGCGGCGGAGGGCAAGGTGCGCTTCGTCGGCGGCGCGGTGCGCGACACGTTGCTGGGGATCGACGTGGCCGATGTCGATCTGGCGACGACCTATTCGCCCGAACAGGTGATGGCGCTGCTCAAGGACAAGGGCATCAAGGTGGTCCCGACCGGCCTGGCGCATGGCACGGTGACGGTGGTGCTGCCGGGCGGGCCGATCGAGGTGACGACGCTGCGCTGCGACGTCGCGACGGACGGGCGGCATGCCACCGTCGCCTTCACCGACGACTGGAAGGAAGACGCCGCGCGGCGCGATTTCACGATGAATGCGCTCTATGCGGATCCGCTGACCGGCGCGATCTTCGATTATTTCGGCGGGATCGACGATCTCGAGGCGAGGCGGGTCCGCTTCATCGGCGATCCGCTGAAGCGCATCGCCGAGGATCATTTGCGCATCCTGCGCTATTTTCGATTCCATGCGCGGTTCGGCGACGCGCCGGATGCGGCCGGGCTCGACGCCTGTTCCGCGCGGGCGAACGATCTGATGGCGCTCTCGCGCGAACGGATCGCCGCCGAACTGCTGCGTCTGCTGGTCGCGGTGCACGCAATAAGGGTGGTCGAGCTGATGATCGACCGCGGCATCTTCGTGCCCGTATTGCCGGAGATCACCAGCGTCCGGCGACTGGAACGACTGGCCGAGCGCGAAGCGGCGGCGGGAATCGCGCCTGACCCGATCCGCCGGCTGGCGGCACTGATTCCGGCCGACGCACGGGTGGCGGACGATATCGGTGCCAGATTGAAGCTGTCCAAGGTCGAGCGGCGCCGCTTGATCAGCGCCACCGAACCGGCCGGAACCGAACCAGCGACGGTGATCGGCTATCGGATCGGCGCCGATCTGGCGATCGACCGGCTGTTGCTGTCGGATCGGCCCGAGGACGAGGCTGCATCACTGATCGAATGGAAGGCCCCTTCCCTGCCGCTGACGGGGGGGGCGCTGGTCGAACGGGGGCTGAGCAAGGGGCCCGAGGTCGCGAGAACGCTCCGTCTGGTGGAAGAGCAGTGGATCGCGGAGGGCTTCCCCGATGCCGCGCGCGTCAATCAGATCGCCGACGCGGCGGCCGAGGAAGCCCTGCGCTCCGCCGGCAGCGGATAAGCGCGCCGGCTCCTTTGCCTCAGAAGCGATTGTCGCGCGGGAAACCGGTGGGTGGCATGCGCCCCGCCGCGCCCCGCGCCGCGCGCCACGGCGCGAGATCGGTCTCGGTCCGCGTCCGCCCGGTCTCGCCACCCATCGCCCAGCTCAGCCCATTGGCGAAGATAAAGGTGATCGCATCGGACAGGCCGCCGTCGCGATAACGCTGCAACTGGACGCCCTGGCCGCGGGCCAGTTCGGCCAGCTCGGTGATCGGAAAGACGAGCATCCGGCGATTGTCACCGATCGCCGCGACATAGTCCGCCTCGGGATCGACCGGCCGGACGACCTTGAGCTTCGCACCGAGGCGCGGCGTGACGACCGTCTTGCCCTTGCGCGTCTCGGCGATCGTATCCGCCGTCTTGACGATGAAGCCGCGCCCGTCCGTCGCGACGACCAGCAGCTTCTCCGTCCGGCTCGCCGGCATCAGCTCGACGATCCCGACATCGCCGTCGAGGTCGATCATCGCGCGCACCGGCTCGCCAAAGCCGCGTCCGCCGGGCAGCTTGTCCGCCGCCAGCGTGTAGAAACGCCCATTCTCGGCCGCGAGCAGGATCTTGTCGGTGGTCTGCGCCGAAAAATGCAGGAAGGGTGCATCGCCTTCCTTGAACTTCAGTTCGGCCGCGGCGGCGGGCTCGATATGGCCCTTCATCGCCCGGATCCAGCCGCGCTGCGACAGGATCACGGTGATCGGCTCACGCTCGATCATCGCCTCGAGCGGAATCTCGCGGGCGGGCGCGGCTTCCTCGATCGTGGTGCGCCGCTTGCCCAGCACTGTCTCGGGGCCATAGCGGTCGCGCAGCTTGCCGAAATCGCGCTTGAGCCGGGTGCGCTGGCGCGCGTCGCTGCCGAGCAAGGCTTCCAGTCCTGCCTTCTCGGTTTCCAGTCCGTCGCGTTCCTTGCGCAGCTCCATTTCCTCGAGCCGGCGCAGCGAGCGCAGGCGCATATTGAGGATCGCCTCGGCCTGGCGGTCGTTGAGTTCGAACTCGGCGATCATCACCGGCTTGGGTTCGTCCTCGGTACGGATGATGGCGATCACCCGGTCGAGATTGAGGAAAGCGATGATATAGCCGTCGAGCAGCTCGATCCGGTCGGCGATCTTGGCAAGCCGATGCGCGGTGCGGCGCTGGAGCACGATAAACTGGTGATCGACCCAGCCGAGCAGCGCTTCGCGCAGGGACATCACGCGCGGCGTGCGGCGCGCGTCCAGCACGTTGAGGTTCAGGCTGACCCGGTTCTCCAGGTCGCTCATCCGGAACAGACTTTCCATCAGCATCGTCGCGTCGACCGTGCGGCTGCGCGGTTCGATGACGATGCGGACCTCGGAATCGGATTCGTCGCGGACATCGGCGAGGATCGGCAGCTTCTTGTCGTTGATGATCGTCGCGATCTGCTCGATCAGCTTGCCCTTCTGCACGCCGTACGGAATTTCCGTTACGATCGCGTTCCAGGTGCCGCGCCCCTGATCCTCGACATGCCAGCGCGCGCGGACGCGGAAACCGCCGCGCCCGGTGGCATAGGCTTCGGCGATCGCCGACGCACTGTCGACGACGAGGCCGCCGGTCGGGAAGTCGGGGCCGGTGACATGCTCCAGCACCTGCGCGTCGCTCGCATTGGGCTGGTCGATCAGCAGGATCGCCGCCTCGAACAATTCAGCGGCATTGTGCGGCGGGATGCTCGTCGCCATGCCCACTGCAATGCCGGCCGCGCCATTGGCGAGCAGGTTGGGGAACATGCCCGGGAACAGCTCGGGCTCCTGCTCCTCGCCATTATAGGTCGGGCGGTAATCGACGGCGTCTTCGTCGAGGCCGTCCATCAGGTCGATCGCGACCTGAGTCAGCCGTGCCTCGGTATAGCGATAGGCAGCGGCGTTATCGCCATCGATATTGCCGAAATTGCCCTGACCGTCGACCAGTGGATAGCGCATGGCGAAGCTCTGGGCGAGGCGGACCATCGCATCATAGACCGACTGGTCGCCATGCGGATGATATTTACCGATCACGTCGCCGACGACGCGCGCGCATTTCTTGTAGCCCTGCGCCGGATCGAGCCGCAGCAGCCGCATCGCCCATAACAGGCGGCGGTGCACCGGCTTCAGCCCGTCGCGGACATCCGGCAGCGAGCGCGCGGTGATCGTCGACAGCGCATAGACGAGATATCGCTCGGACAAGGCGCTGTCGAACGGCGCGTCGACAATGGCATTGAAGGGATCGGGCTCTAGGATGTCGGTAGGCATTGGCCCCCGGTTAGCAGGCCGAGTCCGCTGACGCTACCGTCACACGCGATCGTCGTCAGACTGGACTGGGGAGGTCGCGGGCAAGCTCCGCGAGCAGCCATTCGCGGAATCGCTTGATCTTGGGCACGCTGCGCCGCGGTTCCGGGCAGACCAGCCAATAGGCGTAGCCACGGGTCGAGACCTGGTCGAACAGCCGCACCAGCCGCCCCTCGGCCAGGTCGTTGCGCCAGAAAAAGGGCGTGAGCATCGCCATGCCCTGCCCCGCCATCGCGGCGTGCCCCTCATGCGCCTGGGAATCGAGCCTGACGCCGGGCCGGGGGAGCGTGTCCGGCGCATCGACCCCGGCCTCCCTCAGCCAATGCGACCACCAGGGGTCGTGCGGGCTGATCAGCGGCAGGCGCAGCAGATCCGCCGGCTCGAAGCTCGGGCCATGGCGCCGGAGGAAACCGGGGCTGCACATGGGGGTGAAATCGATCGGGAGCAGCAGGTCCTGTGACAGGTCGGGCCAGGGGCCCCGGCCGGCGCGGATCGCGATGTCGACATCGTCGGTGGCGAAATCGGACAGGGCGTCGCTGGTCAGCAGGCGCACCGCCATGTCGGGATGCGCCATCTGGAAGCTGCCGAGCCGCCAGGCCAGCCAGGTATTGGCGAATGTGTTGGAGGTGGAAACGGTCAGCAACCCCTCATCCTCGGCGCGGATCGTGGCGAAGGCCGAATCGAGCGCATCGAAGGCGCGGCCGACCTGCGGCGCGATGCGTCGTGCGGCCTCGGTCAGCACGACGCGCTTCTTTTCCCGGCGGAACAGCGGCACGCCGAGCCGCTCCTCGAGCAGCTTCACCTGATAGCTGACCGCTGCCTGGGTCATGCCGAGTTCCGCCGCGGCGGTCGTGAAATTCTCGTGCCGCGCGGCGGCCTCGAACACGCGAACGGCGGAGAGAGGGGGGATGCGGCGCATGTCTGACGAATAAGGCAGCCTTATGGATCATGTCCAATGATTTGTTGGCGTCGCGTTACGAACGGACGCATAACCATCCTGTGGTCAACGCCAGAGCAAAGAGGAGAATGGCGATGCGCGACGATTTCCATAGCCAGGCCTGGGCCGAAAATCACCGCCAGCTGAGCAGTGCGATCCATAAGCTGGTTCGCGCCGTGGCCGAGACCTTCGACAAGCTCACCGCCTATCAGTTCGAGGCGCCCTGGCTCGTCCGCCGGAGCCAGCGCGACAAGGCAGCGTGCGAGCCTGCCGCCTGAGGCGACCGGCTTGGACAGTATGGTGTGAAGCGCGTATCGGGGGAGCATGTTACGGCTTGCCTCGATCGCGCTTCTCGCGTTGATCCCCGCGGTGATGACCGCGACCGACCCTCCCCTGCTCACCTGGGACGATCTTTCGGCCCGTCCCCGACCCAAACCCGACGCGACGATCGCCTATGGTGGCGACGAGATGCAGAAGGTCGATGTCTGGCTGCCCGCCGGCAAAGGACCCTTTCCGACGGTGTTGATGGTTCATGGTGGCTGCTGGACGACGAGCATCGCCGATCGCAGCCTGATGAACTGGATCGCCGGAGATCTCCGCAATCACGGGATCGCGGTGTGGAACATCGATTATCGCGGCGTGGACCGTCCGGGCGGCGGTTATCCGGGCACCTTTCTGGATGCGGGCGCAGCGACCGACGCGCTCGCCGCAAACGCCGAACGCTTTCACCTCGATACCAGGCGGATCGTCGCGGTCGGTCATTCCGCCGGCGGCCATCTCGCATTGTGGCTCGCCGCGCGGCCTAAGCTTCCCAACGCCAGCCCATTGTGGGCCGCCGCACCGCTCCTGATCGCGCATGTCATCAGCCTGGGCGGCCTTCCCGATCTCGAAGCAACCGCCGCAAGCCCCGACAATGGCTGCGGCGTCGATGTCGTCGCCCAGCTCGTCGGCGCGCCGGGCACCCGGCCTGACGTCTATGCCGACACCTCGGTTCCACGCCTGCTGCCGATCGGGGTACCGCAGGACCTCGTCAATGGCCGCGAGGACCGCATCATCCCGGTCAGGCTCGCCACCGGTTATGAAGCCCGGGCGAAACAGGCCGGCGATCCGGTCGCGCTGCATTTCGTGCCCGCGACTGGCCATGTCGAGCTGGTGACGCCCGACACGTCGGCCTGGCTCGAAACCCGCCGGCTGATCCGCGCGGCGTTCGACCAGTGACGCTGGACGATGCGCTGGCGCGTGACGCCGCCGATCCCCTGCGCGGGTTCCGCGACCGGTTCGCGCTGCCCGAGGGAGTGATCTATCTCGACGGTAATTCGCTCGGCCCCTTGCCCCGTGCCACCATCACGGCGCTGGACGACATGGTCGAGCGGCAATGGGGCGAGCGGCTGATCCGGAGCTGGAACGAGGGCTGGATCGAGGCACCGCGCCGGATCGGCGCGAAGATCGCCCCGCTGATCGGCGCCGAGGCGGACGAAGTGATCGTCGCCGATTCGACCTCGGCCAATCTGTTCCGGCTGATCGTCGCGGCACTCAGGCTCGACCCGGCGCGCAGCGTGGTGGTGAGCGAGCTCGGCAATTTCCCGACTGACCTGCACATCGCGGAAGGCGCGGTTGCCTGCGTGCCCGGCGCGACCCTGAAGGCGGTGCCGCGCGAGGCGATCGGCGCGGCGTTGGGCGACGACACCGCGCTGCTGCTGCTCACCCATGTCCATTACAAGACCGCCGAGCGGTTCGACATGGCCGCCTGGACCGAGCGCGCGCACGCCGCCGGCGCGCTCGTCCTGTGGGATCTCAGCCATAGCGCGGGGGCGGTACCGGTCGACCTTAACGGGGCCGGCGCCGATCTCGCGGTCGGCTGCGGCTATAAATATCTGAACGGCGGTCCCGGTGCGCCCGCCTTCCTGCATGTGAACCGCCAATGGCAGGAAAGGCTGACCAACCCCCTGTCGGGCTGGATGGGCCATGCCGCGCCGTTCCAGTTCGAGGACGGCTATCGCCCGGCGCCAGGCATGACTCGCTGGCTGACGGGAACGCCGCCGATCCTGGGCCTCGCTGCGCTGGAGGCCGGCGTGGACATCTGGTCCGCCGTGCCGGCCGACAGGGTCTGGGCCAAGAGCGCCGCGCTGTTCGACGCCTTTGCCGCGATCGGCGACGACCTCGGGCTGGAGTGCGTCTCGCCCCGCAATGCGGCGCAGCGCGGCAGCCACATCAGCTTTCGTCATCCCGAGGCCCATGCGCTGTGCCAGGCCCTGATCGCCCGTGGCGTGATCGGCGATTTTCGCGATCCCGATATCCTGCGGTTCGGGCTGACCCCGCTCTATCTCGGTTTCGAGGACATCGCGCGCGCAGGAGATCAACTGCGCGACCTGCTCATAACCGGCACCTATCGCGACCCGGTCTTTTCGAATCGGAACGCAGTGACCTGATGCCGCGGCGGCATTGACACAATATTCTATCGATGTGACAGTGTAACAGTCGATCGGGAGAGCGGCGATGCGGTACGTGATCTTGTTGGCGCTGTGCCTCGGCGCTTGTTCCAAACCGTCCGACGCCCCGGACCAGGCTGCGAGTAGCCATGACGTGGCTGAACCGGCAACGGCAGCAGTTGCCAAATCCGCCGCATCGGGGGCGCCCGCAGCCATCGCGGTGTCCGTCCCGAAGATGGCATACAGCTACAAATATGCGTTCGTCCTGCCCGGAACGTCCATCGCGAAAGCCCAGCAAGCCCATGTCGCGCTCTGCGACCAACTTGGCGCGGCGCGGTGTCAGGTTCTCGCGCTCGACAATCAGGCCGCCGACGCAAGCATCTCCCAGGCGACCCTCAAGATTCGTGTGGCGAGCGCCCTGGCCCGTCAGTTTGGCGCCGCGCTCAAAAAGGCCGTGTCGGGTGCCGGCGGCCGCGCGGTCAGCCAGTCGATCGCGGCCGAGGACGTGTCGAAGGCCCTGTCGGACACGCAGGCGCGGCTGCGGCAGCGCGAAATGCTGGTCGAGCGGCTGACCGAAGTCTTGCGCACCCGCAAGGGAAGTGTTGCCGAACTGGTCGAGGCGGAACGCAGCGTCGCTGCGGCCCAGGAGGAGATCGACCAGGCGCGCGGCTGGCTTGCCGAGCTACAGGGCCGGGTCGCGATGTCGACGATCGATATCGAGTATAGTGCTGCTGCTGCGGCGGCGGGCCATGTCGGCAACGGGATCGGCGACACCTTCGTCGCATCAGCCAGCGCTTTCCTGATCGGAATCGGCGCAATCCTGCGCCTGCTCATCTTCCTCGCCCCCTGGCTGGTCCTCGCCGCACTGGGATGGTGGCTATGGCGGCGGCTTGGCGCGCGCATGCCCCGGTCTTTCGGGCGAGGATCGAGGGCGGAGCCGCCGCCAAGCTGATTGCACCACCGTCCCCCTTCCGATATAGCGCCGGTCTTCCGGCCCCGGCCTGCGCTTCCGCGCCGCCGGGGCTGCTCATTTTCCGAGGGTAACGCCATCATGGCTCGCCGCCGCCAGATTTACGAAGGCAAAGCCAAGATCCTGTACGAGGGTCCCGAACCCGGCACGCTGATCCAGTATTTCAAGGACGACGCAACCGCGTTCAACGCCCAGAAAAAGGGCACGATCAGCGGCAAGGGCGTGCTCAACAACCGCATCTCCGAGCATATCTTCACCCTGCTCGGCCATATCGGCGTGCCGACCCATTTCATCCGCCGCCTCAACATGCGCGAGCAGCTGATCCGTCAGGTCGAGATCATCCCAGTCGAAGTGGTGATCCGCAACGTTGCGGCGGGGTCGCTGTCGACGCGCCTCGGCATCGAGGAGGGCACGCAGCTGCCCCGCACGATCATCGAATATTATTACAAGGACGATGCGCTCAACGATCCGATGATCACCGACGAGCATATCGCCGCGTTCGGCTGGGCGAGCCAGGAGGAGATGCACGACATCGCCGACCTCGCCATTCGCGTGAACGATTTCCTGTGCGGCCTGTTCGCCGGGATCGGCATCCGGCTGGTCGACTTCAAGCTGGAATTCGGCCGTCTCTGGGACAATGAATATGCCCGGGTGATCCTGGCCGACGAGATCAGCCCCGATGGCTGTCGCCTGTGGGACATGGAAACCAACGAGAAGCTCGACAAGGACCGGTTCCGCCGCGATCTCGGCGGTGAAGTCGAGGCATATCAGGAGGTCGCGCGCCGCCTCGGCCTGCTACCCGAAGGCGCCGACGGCGCGGTCCTCGATCTCGAAAAGCACCGGCTCAGCAAGGGCAAATAAGCCCCGGCCGTCCGGGCTTCAGCCCTTCACGCGGTACCCGCAGATGATGCCGAACACATAGGCGCTGAACAGGGCGAGCTGGACGCGACCGCCCGGATCGCTCCAGCCAAAATATTGCCCGCCGAACGCGAACAGCGTGATGAACATGATCATTGCCAGACCGGCCATGGCCGAAACTCCTTGTCGCGCCCCGCCCCAGAGAGAGCGCCGCCGAAAGGCTGGGCTACTCACGTAAATTTTCCATGAAGCTTGCGGCAGGGCGTTGCGCTCGCCATAGGGTCGCCAACCAATCCCAAGCCCAGGAAACGCTCATGAAGCTTCGCATCTTCGTCACGCTGAAGAACGGCGTGCTCGATCCGCAAGGCAAGGCGATCCACAAGGCGCTGGACGGCCTCGGCTTTGCCGGGATCAACGATGTCCGCGCCGGCAAGCTGATCGAGCTCGATGTGGACGACGGCACCAGCGACGCGAGCATCGACGAGATGTGCCGCAAGCTGCTCGCCAACACCGTGATCGAAAACTACCGGGTGGAACGGGCATGAAGACAGCGGTCATCGTCTTTCCGGGCTCCAATTGCGACCGCGACATCGCCGTCGCGCTGGAAGCCGTCACCGGGGTGAAGCCGGCCATGGTGTGGCATGGCGAGACCAGCCTGCCCGACGGCACCGGGCTGGTCGCGCTGCCCGGCGGCTTCTCCTATGGCGATTATCTCCGCTCCGGCGCAGTCGCCGCGCGATCGCCGATCATGCGCGCGGTGATCGAGGCGGCGGACGGCGGCCTGCCGGTGCTCGGCATCTGCAACGGCTTCCAGGTGCTGACCGAGGCGGGCCTGCTGCCCGGCGCGCTGATGCGCAACGAGGGCCTGGATTTTGTCTGCCGCGACGTGGAACTGACCGTCGCCAACGCCCAGTCTGCCTTCACCAGCCGCTATGGCCAGGGCGAGACGATCACCGTCCCCGTGGCGCATCATGATGGCAATTATTTCGCCGATGCCGAGACGCTCGACCGGCTCGAGGGCGAAGGCCGCGTCGCCTTCCGCTATACCGGCCAGGTCAACGGCTCCGCGCGCAAGATCGCCGGCGTGCTCAACGCCGCGGGCAATGTGCTCGGCATGATGCCGCATCCGGAGCGCCGGATCGAAGCAGCCCATGGCGGCGTGGACGGCCGGCGTTTGTTCCAAGGCCTGTTGGAAACGGTCGGCGCCTGAGCCCGATTTAGCCAAATAGGCTATTGCATTCCGGATTGCCTGCTGGCATAGCCACGCCATGGCTATCACCATGATTTTCGCGCAACCGCGCCCCGCCAGCTGTCGACATTGACGCTCGCATAGCCACGCCCATTTTCCGGGCCGTGGCGGGATTGGGATAGCGCTTCGCCAGCGGCACCTCGCATCTCCATCCCGATCTTCAAAAAACCCCTAAATTCTGCTGCCTTCAGGCGTGGCCGAACGCAATAGAGTGCGCGGCCGGTCTGTGATTCCGGTGCTAGCGGGTGCAAATCCCGCCGGTCACTCCTGAGGGCAGCAGCCGTCCGAGTGGCGAAATGGGAACGCAGCGGATTGCAATTCCGCCATGAGCCGGTTCGATTCCGGCCTCGGACTCCCCTTGCATGAAACCTATTCGGTTAATTCCGGGCGATGGAACAGGTTTGTGTATCGCAGCATCAGCGTGAGCGCGGCCGGCCAGAAGCAGGTATTCCAGATATCGTGCCAGTTCGCCGGAAAATCGGGTCTGGCATTGATCACGAGCAGGTCGCGCAAGTCCCAGGCCTCTCCCGCCAGAGCGAGGGCCGCGACGACCAGAAAAGGTCGCCAGTCGCCCACTCGCCATTTGAACAGTCGCGCCGCGCCGAGCAGGATCAGCAGGCCGATATAGACGTGCAGCGCATCCTTGGAGAGGCCGGTATGGTTGGTCAGCCAGAGCTTGCCTTGCTGGAAGGCGCTGAGATGATCAAACACGCGCTTTGAACGGCGTAAAATCGGTGCCGTCATCGAACACGTCGACGCCCTCGCGGCGCTTCAGGAAATTGACGACGAGATAGGTGACCGGCGTCAGCAGCACTTCCCAGGACACTTTCAGCACCCATTGCGTGACCAGCACCTTCAGCATCAGGTCGTTGGTCCAGCCCTCGGCATACAGAAAGGCCAGTGGATAGAAGATCAGGCTGTCCACCCCCTGCCCCACGATCGTCGAGCCGATCGTGCGGGTCCACAGATGCCTGCCCCCGGTCCAGACCTTCATCCGGGCGAGGACATAGGAATTGACGAACTCGCCCGCCCAGAAGGCGATCATCGAGGCGAACACGATGCGCGGCACCTGGCCGAAGATCACCTCATAGGCCGCCTGGTTCTTCCAGTCGGGCGACGGCGGCAGCGCGACGACGACCCAGGACATGAAGGCCATGAAGGCGACCGCGACGAAACCCGCCCAGATCACGCGGCGCGCCCGGGCATAGCCATAGACCTCGGTCAGCACATCGCCGATGACGTAGCTGATCGGAAAGAACAGGATGCCGGCCCCGAACGGCCACAGGCCAATACCGGGCAGGTCGATCACCGCGACCTTGCCCGCGCCGATCACGTTGGACAGCAGGATGATCGCGACGAAGGCGGCCATCACGAAATCATAATAGCGGAAATGGCCTCCGGCCACCTCCCCCGCGCTGACCGCCTTCAGCCCGCCACCATCCGCCATGCCGGCTTTCCCCCAAGTTCGTGCAGGCATTTTATGAAGCCGGTTTCGCCTCCGCGCAATCCGCGCTAATCCCCGCGCCATCGCGCGCCCGTAGCTCAGTTGGATAGAGCACGAGACTTCTAATCTTGAGGCCGCAGGTTCGACTCCTGCCGGGCGCGCCAGTTCTTCAATCGATGGACGAGACCTGCGCCAGAGCGCGCTTCCGCTCGGTGAAAGCCGGCTCCATCACATTTCAGCGAACCGCGTTCGCTGCCGCATCCATTTGGTCCCGGGCCGCGTCCGCGTCACCGCTCAGCTGCTTCGAGAACGCCATGCCGCGGTCGAGCAGCGCGCGATGGCGCTGCCGTTGCAGCGTCAGCGCCTCGCCCGCGAACGGCACTTTCTCGCCGCGCTTCCATCGAACCGAAAGATCATCGCTCATACGCTTGCTTTCACCATCCAGCAGATCGCTGACGCACGTCGAGGCATGGGCACTCACGTCGGAACTATTGACCGCGTTGTGGGCAATCGCGTCGCTCGTGCGAACGATGTTGGCCGCCCGGCGATTCGAGTCGCGCACCGTGTCGATGGTCCGATCATAGTCCGCGCGGGTCGAGACGTTGACGAAGCCGCCGCCCCCGGCATCGGCGACCCCCTTGAGCGCCGCCGCTGCTTTTGATGGCAGTCCGAAGCCAATGACATTCACCACCGCGCGCGTGGTGCTTCCGTTGATCCGCCGCGCGACGGCGACGGGATCGCCGCCGCAGGTCTCCTCGCCATCGGAGACGACATAGATAACCTGTTCGCCCGGCTTGGCCGCGGTCCCGAGCAGCGACTGCGCGCGCTCGAGCCCGGCGGCGAGCGGCGTCCAGCCGGTGGCGCGAACCTGCTTCACCGCCGCGGCAAGCCCCACCCGATCGGTCGACATCGGCGCGAGCACGTCGACGCCCCGGCAGGACTTCGCCTTGCCGGCCTCGCTGTTGTCGCCTTGCTGGCCGAACACCAGCAGCGAGGCCTGCACGGTGGCCGGAAGGCCGTCGATGAAGCCCAGCGCTGATTGCCGCGCCAGCTCCAGCTTGGTCTGGCCGCCGATCCGGCCGGCCATCGAGCCCGACCCGTCGATCGCGATGATCACGCGGGTCGGCGGCACGGTCGGGCCGATCGAGCTTCGACGTCCCTCCAGCACCGCGTGCTCCAGCTCGACCTTTCCAAAACAACGGTCCGGGTCTTCGGTAATGAAGCTGTCGACATAGGCGCGCGCGGCCGCGTGGAGATCGGCGGGCGCGGTATCGGTCGCGGCCTGGGATTTCGCGGAGTCCGTGTCCTTCTTGCCGCTGCAAGCGCAGAGCGCGAGCGCCAGGGCAAGCAGTGCAGCCGATCGGGCATGAATCAAGCGAGGCATGACGTTTCCCTAAACAACCGACAATAACGCCGCTGGATCGGAATCGGGTGCGGCCCGTGCGCACTGCGTAGATGTGTCAGGCGGCAATGGAGCAGAGACACCCGCCTGCAGACATGGAACCGCCGCGTCAGCGTTCCCCCGGCGCAGCGGGCTAACGCCGGGGCTTCGCCGCCGATGCGTTCAGCGCAACGGCGGCCTTGACCAGCGCCGTCAGCGCAGCCTCATTCACCGTATCGCCCTCATGGAAGTCGATGGCACGCCGCACATTGCCGTCCAGGCTGGCGTTGAACAGAGCCGTCGGATCCTCCAGCGACGCGCCCTTTGCGAAGGTCAGCTTCACCACCGCCTTGTAGGTCTCGCCGGTGCAGATCATGCCGCCGCAATACCACACGGGCACGCCGCGCCACTTCCATTCCTCGACCATGCCGGGATCGGCCTGAAGGATCAGGCGGCGCAGCCGGGCGAGCATCTCGCCCCGCCAGTCGCCAAGCTCCGTTATCCGCGCGTCGATCAGGCGGGAGGGATCGGCGCCCTCGGTTTCGCTCGCGCTCATCGGCCATTCCTCCTCATGCCGCTCGTCCGCCACGCCGCCGGGCATAGGGCAGCACGAACATGTACAGGCCGCTGAACAGCAGCAGGAAGAGCGGCAGCAGCGGGGAATAGACGATCCAGGGCGGCGGTGTGCCCAATGCCATCGCGACGAAATTGGCGATCACCGTCGCGGTGAAGATGATCGACAGCCAGCGATGGGCCTGGCGGATCCACATGCTCAACATGGCGTCTCCTTTCGAAGCACGGCGCCGACCTCAGTCGGCCCGGGCCAGCAGTTGCTCCAGATTGCCGAAGAAGCGCGGCCACCCGGCCTTGGCGCCGAAATAGGCCTGTTGCTGGTCCGGCTTGAAGCCGGTCTGTTCCATGCGCAGGCGCGTGCCGGTCGCTATGGGGCTGAGCGTCCAGGTGACCACGCTTTCGAGGCCCATTCCATCCCAGGTGTAGGACAATGTCCGGTTGGGCTCGACCTCGAGCACGCGGCAGTCGACGCCGCCCCAGTCGGCGCTGAGATGGAAACGATGGTCGACTACGGGCTTGAAGTCGTTCTTCATCAGCCATTCCTCGATCAGATGCGGCTGAGTGAGCGCGCGCCAGATCTTTTCCGGCGGATAGGCGATGTCGCGCTCGACGGTGACGGTGCGCGTTTCGGTCGCGGTATCGGTCATTGGTCCATCCTTTTGAGCAGGTCTTCGAGGTCGTCGAACCGGCTTTGCCAGAATCCGGCCATCTGGCTCGTCCAGTCGATCAGCGGCGCCAGCGCGCCAGGCTGGGCGCTATAATGCGTCAGACGCCCATCGGGCCGGTCGCGCACCAGCCCGGCCTGTTTCAGGACACCGAGATGCTTGGAGACCGCCGGCTGCGAGACCCCCGCGCGCGCCGTCAGCGCCCGCACGGTCTGCTCCCCGTCGCGGCACAACCGCTCGAACAGCGCGCGACGCGTCGGATCGGCGAGCGTCCTGAAAAGCATGTCCTGCGCGTCCGTCATCCGCAATCGATAACCCCGTGGCTATTGATTGACGCATAACTGCCGGGCTATGAATGAGTCAAGCGCGGGACGGCCGGCCGGGCGCGCCGTTGCCGCCGTCAAGCCAGGGCGACGTCCTTCCCCGCGAAATCCTCGGCCAGCACCTGATCGATCGGGCGGGCAATGCCGCGCGTCAGGGCTTCCGGCACGCTCACGCGAAAACCGCGCTCGACCAGCCCGTCGATCGCCCAGCGCACGCAATAATCGGCGGCCACGCCGATCACGGTCGCTTCCTCGACGCCGGACGCCTTCAGGTCGCGGAAAAAGGCATCGCGATCCACCGGCGCGCCGCCGCCGATCGGCTCGACGCTCAGCCCATCCTCCTGCCACATCGCGAACACGCCCTTTTCCAGCCGCCAGGTCGGGATCGCCGGATCGACCAGGCCCGGGTCGAGCACATTGCGCCAGCCGGGTGTTTCGCGAACGCAGTGAATGGGGAATTCCTTCGCTTCTTCCGACAGCGGATAGGTATCGGCGAAATGCGTGTCGAAGGTGAACAGCACCGAAGCTGTGTCGTCAGGCCGCAGCGCGCCGAGCCAGGCGTTCATCGGTCCGGCCAGAATATCGGCGCCGGCCACCGCGAGCGCACCGTCCGGGTTCATGAAATCGGCCTGGGTATCGACGACGATCACGATCTTCTTCATCTCATGCTCCGGCATTTGTTGGGTAGACGCCCGCGGCATTTGCCGGGAAAAGCCTGTCATGGTCCTGACCGATATCGCGACGCGCACCTATAATCACGGCTGGCGGCTCGATCCGATCGTGCGCAGCCTGCTCGACACCGATTTCTACAAGCTGCTCATGCTGCAGATGATCCGGCATCTGCATGCCGATGTAGAGGTGACCTTCTCGGTCCTCAACCGGACGAAGACGATCAGGCTGGCCGATACGATCGACGAAGGCGAATTGCGCGCCCAGCTCGACCATGCCCGCACCGTGCGCTTCGGCAAGAAGGAGCTGATCTGGCTCGCCGGCAACAGTTTCTACGGCAAGGAGCGGATGTTCGCGCCGGACTTCATCGCCTGGCTCGCCGAGTTCCGGCTGCCGCCCTATGAGCTCCATGTCGTCGACGGCCAGTACGAGCTGCGCTTCGCCGGGCCCTGGACTCATACGACGATGTGGGAAATCCCGGCGCTCACCATCATCAACGAGCTTCGCTCGCGCGCGACCCTGCGCAACCATGGCCGCTTCGAGCTCGACGTCACTTACGCCCGCGCCAAGGCGAAACTCTGGGACAAGGTCGAGCGGCTGAAGCAATTGCCCGATCTCGTGCTTTCCGATTTCGGCACGCGGCGGCGCCACGGCCATCTCTGGCAGCGCTGGTGCGTCGAGGCGCTCAAGGAAGGGCTCGGCGATCGCTTCATCGGTACCTCCAACGTGCTGCTGGCGATGGATGGCGACCTCGAGGCGATCGGCACCAACGCGCATGAATTGCCGATGGTCGCCGCCGCCCTCGCCCGCGACGATGCCGAGCTCGCCGCCGCGCCCTATCGTGTGCTGGAGGAATGGCGCCAGCATTATGCCGGCAACCTGCTGATCGTGCTGCCCGACGCCTTCGGGACGACCGCTTTCCTGGCCGATGCGCCCGACTGGGTCGCCGACTGGACCGGCTTCCGCCCCGACAGCGCCCCGCCGATCGAGGCCGGCGAGCAGATCATCGCCTGGTGGCAACGCCACGGCGTCGATCCGCGCGAGAAGCTGCTGATCTTCTCCGACGGGATGGACGTGGACTCGATCGAGCGCACCTATCGCCATTTCCACGGCCGGGCGCGCATGAGCTTCGGCTGGGGCACCAACCTGACCAATGATTTCCGCGGCTGCGATCCGCGCGGCAATGAAGGGCTCGAGCCGATCTCCCTGGTGTGCAAGGTAACGAGCGCCAATGGCCGCCCGGCGGTCAAGCTCTCCGACAATCCCGCCAAGGCGACCGGCGATCCGGCCGAGATCGCGCGCTATCTGCGCGTGTTCGGGGATGCGGGCCGCGTCGAGAGTGAGGTTGTCGTCTAGTCGGGCCGCGCCGCGCCGATGCGACCGCCACTTCCCGCTCCCCGGCGAAGGCCGGTGCCCAGCTGGAAAGGTAGTTGTAACGACACACAGCACCTTGCCACGATCGTCCCCCGACTGGGCCCCGGCCTTCGCCGGGTAAGCCAAAGGGTGCAGACAAGCGACTGATCTCAGCCGAGGACGACCTACCCCTCGATCAAATCGAGATACGCCACGACATCATTGTCGGTCGCCAGGAACAGCCCCTCCTGCACCTCCTCCGGCTGGGCCGCGGCGATCGCCATCGCTTCGCCGAGCGGGCCGTAGAACAGGGTCGACGCCCCTCCCCCGTCATGGCCGTCGGACAGATGATACAGGCGCACGGAAACGCTGTCGGAGGTGGTTCGCATCAGCGCTTGATGCGGCGCGCGCCGGCCGATCGCAAGCCCGTCAGCAGGGAATGCAGAGCGGCACCTGCTCGCCGGCCTCATCGAGCGGACAATCCCTGGTGTCAGGAATTACTCCGCCGACCGGCGGGCACGGGAAATATTGAGTCGTGAGTTGGACCTGTTCGGCGACGGCGGTCCCCATCAGCAACTCGATCAGCCGCAATGCTTCGTCCAGCCCGGAGGAGATGCCGCCGCCGGTCAGCCGGTCGCGGTCGAGATGATAGCGTGGGTGGCCCTCAACCACCTTCACATGCCGGAAGCGCTTGAGGCACGGAATAAAGGCCCAGTGAGTCGTCGCCTCATAGCCATCAAGCAGCCCCGCCGCGGCGAGCAGCATCGCGCCTTCGCACACCGACGCGACCAACGGCGTGACCGCCGCTTTGTCGCGCAGGAAACAGAGATAGGTTTCGTTCTTCATCTGCACATTCAGCGCGGTCGGGTCGCCGCCTGGTAACCACAAGGCCGCATAGTTCGAGCTCGCTTCGGCAAAGCTCTTGACCACCTCGAAGCGAAAGCCTTCGCGGAAACAGTGCATGCGGCTTTCCGCTGCGACCAGCTCGACCTGGAACCCGGCCCAGACGAACATGTCGTACGGCCCGCAGACGTCGAGCATGTCGACTGAATCATATACCGGCATGCCGATGATCGGCTTGCTGCCCTTCGCGTCCATCACCCGCATCCTCCACCCTGACCGGCGGAGCATAGCGCCTTGCCGGCCCGGCCGGTGCGACGTTGACGCCATATCGAGGCTTTTTGCGGTCGTAGAACGGCGCAAAGCGCTTCATGGTGACACCGGTCAGCGGCGCGGCGACCGCGGATCGCCGCCGTTTCGGGAAAGGGCCTTGCGTGCCGGCCGGGGAAGAGACTCATTGCGACGGGGAGGCGGGCCATGTGCGCCGCCGTCTTTCCGGCGAGCGCACGGGTCTCCTGCTGGTCGGCCCTGCGCTCCTGATATTGTCCGCCTCCCCGGTTCAGGCGGCCGGCCCCGCGGCGCATTTCGTCGAGGTCTGCACCGCGCAGGGCATCACCTGGATGGCGATCCCCGATACGGGCCGGATCCCCGGCGACGAGTCCGACAAAGCGAACGGCCATGCCGCCTGCGCGCATACCCTGCGGCCGCGCAACCCGCTGCGCCCTCGGAATCGCGCCGAAGCCTGATTCCCGCTTGCGCGCCGGCGGATCGATTCAACATTCGAGAGAAGTGGCGCAGCATGATGTCGGATGGAAACGTCCGTCCACGCTCTTTCTCATGGCGATCGAAATCGAATTTCCCTGTTCGGCGAGAATTTCCCTGTTCCTGAAATGAAATTCCCTGTTCTTCGATAACAGGGAATTCAGCACAAACCGCTATTATAGAAAGGAAATAACACCTAAGAACGGGTCATAAAGGCCGAAGAAAAACAAATTTCCCTGTTAATCGGCAATAACAGGGAATTCTGGCCGGTGCGCCTCGGCTTCGTAACGCCGTGCTGAGGGTCGATCTGCCGACAGGAGGCCCGGGGCGCCTTCCGATGGATCGCCCGGAATGAATGCTATCGGCGATGCCCGAAGCTGCTGCTTTCGAACGACACGGTGGCCCCTGCGTTTTCGCCCAGCGGAATGTCCGCGGTGCCATAGACGCCGCGCGCGCCCTGCGATCCGATCATGACGCCGACCTCGCCATGGATACCCGGCCTGGCGATTTCCGAGTCCCTCAGTTCGCCACGTGCGGCGGCGGCACTTTCGACCGTATTGTTGTTCAGTATTGCGTCCCGCTGCTCGTCCGTCAGGCGAATCGTGTCACCGGTCGAAGGACGCACCGGCTGCGCCATTGTCGGTGCAGGCGCCGACTCGGGAGCCGGCGCGGACTGCGCGAAGCACGCCGTCGACAGGCAGGAGGCTCCCGCACCAAGGGCAAGTGCGATCGGGAGCACGCGATAGCGCAGCGAAATCAAACGGGTCATCCCTGCCTTATAGACCGGCGCAACCCGACCACAACATGAACGGAAAATCCTTAAACCCGCCGCCGCAGCACCACCTCGGCGACATGCCGCCGCCCGCCCGCGCGGGCGAGCTGGACGAACACATCGACCGTGCTGCGGACATAATGGAGCACATCGTCGCGATTGAGTCGGGTGCCGGTCTGCAACACCAGCAGCGCGATCTGCTCGACCGCGCGCTCCGCGCTGTCGGCGTGGACCGTGGTCATCGATCCCGGATGGCCGGTATTGACCGCGCGCAGAAAGGCATAGGCTTCCTCGCCACGCAGCTCGCCCAGGATGATCCGGTCGGGCCGCATGCGCAGGGATGCGCCGAGCAAATCGTCGGCGCTCACCCGCGCCTCACCCAGCGCGCTGCGCGCGGCGAGAAGGCCGACGGCATTGTCGTGGCGGAGATGGAGCTCGGGCGTGTCCTCGATCAGGATCAGCCGTTCGTCCGCCGGGATCTCGCGGATCAGCGCGTTGAGGAACGTCGTCTTGCCGGTCGAGGTGCCGCCCGAGACCAGCACGTTCTTGCGCGCCTTCACTGCCTTGACGAGCATGCCGGCGATGTCGCCCGCATCCAGCATCATCGTCAGCGTACGGTCGATATCCGTGGTATCTTCTTCGCCATGCCGCGTGTCGTCAAAGGCGCCGCTCGCGACATAATCGCCGAGCGCCAGATCGGGCGAGACATGCTTGCGGATCGCGAGCGCGAGCGGCCCGCGCGTCGCCGGCGGCCCGACCACCTGGACGCGCGCACCATCGGGTAGGGTCGCCGAGAGCAGCGGATGCTCTCGGCTGATGCCCTGGTGCGACAGGGCCGCGATCTGGCGCGCGAGCCGCGACAGCGTCGCCTCGTCGAGCCCGGCCGCCTCGTGCCGTTCGATCGTGCCGCCGGTCGTCTCGACCCATATCTCGCCCGGCCGGTTGACATAGATGTCGGTCACATCGGCGCGCTCGAGCATGCCCGCCAGCGGCGACAGATAGCTGCGCAGATAGACCGGGCGGTCGTCCCGCGCCGGCGCGCTCACCGCTTGGTCTCGACGCCGGTGAAATCCAGGTCGCGCGCGACGAACACGCTGATCGCGGTGCCCTGCTTCACCTTGAGGGTCGGCTGGATCTGCTGAGTCTGGGTCAGCCCGCCCGTCGCATTCTGCAAAGTGCTCGGCAACGCGACGATCACCGGCGAATTGGAATTGCCGATGCGCGAGGCGAGATTGACGCCGACATCGAGCGTCGACTGCAGGATCGCGGAGCCGAATCGCTCGAAGAAATGGCTGTTGACCTTGCCCTTGATGCCGACCCGGCCAAGCGGATCGGCCGCGGGCGAACCAAGCGCGATGGTCACCCCGTCCGGACGAACGAGCCGGGTCCACATCACCGTCGCGCGATTCTGGCCGGGCTGGAGATCGGCGCGATATTCACCGATCAGCCGGCTGCCGCGCTGGATCAGCACCTTGCTGCCGTCGAAGCCGCGCACGTCGCGCTGGACCAGCGCGCGCGCCAGGCCGGGCCGGGTCGAATCGAGCGCCGTCTCCAGCACGGCGGGGATCAGCGTGCCCTGCGGTACCGTGGTCGGGCGGTGGCGCATCACCGTCGCCCGGGCACGCGTGGCAAGCGCCGCGCCGCCACTGTCGCCGGTCGCGGTGGCGCCCGCCGCGCCATCGGCGGCAACGGGCGACGCGGTCGCCTCGCCCGTCGTCGTATCGATGATCAGCGCCGGATCGCCCGCCGCGCGCGACGGGGCCGGCGGCGGGGCCGCCATGGGCGGCTGCGGCATGGGCTGCGGTACGTAGACGATCTGCGGCTGCTGGATCCGCTGCGGTGGCGGGGGGGGCGGCGGAGGCGGTGGGGTTTCCACCGCGACCGGCGGCGGTGCCGGCTCGGGCGGGATGAACAGCGGCGCGGGCTGCGCCGCCGCTCCACCGAGACTTTCCGCGAAGCCCGGTTTGGTCGGGGGCGCGGTCAGCGCGCGGCGGCGCATGTCGAGGATGCTGAACAGGAGGATCGCGAAGACACCCAGCCCGACAGCGAACACCCACCGGGGCATGCCCGCCGACGGCATGGCGACGACCGGCCGGACGCTGGCTTCACCATCGGGGCCGATCCGCGGATCGCCGCCATTGGCCGGGAGCGAACTCGCCATCAGCGCTTCGCCTTCGGCTTCACGCGCACCGCGCTTGCGAGATCCTTGTCGAGCCGGAACAGCAGCTTCGGCTTGACGCTGTCGATCACATATTGGCCGTCGCGCATATGGCCGTCGACCAGCATCTCCCGCCCCTTCTCGTCGATCGCGAAGACCGCCGGCAGCGGCTTGTCGGCCGGCCAGACGATATAGGTCTTCTCGCCATCGTCATCGATCTGGGACGGGCGGATCGCGCGCGCCCCGCCGAGCTTGTAGCGGCCCGGTTCCACGGCCGGCGGCGCGTCGGCGACGGTCGCCACCGCGGTCGGCGGATAGGTGAAGCGCACCGTATAGGCCATGTCGGGCAGCGGGCCGTAGAGCGGCGCGAGATCGAACATATAGCTGCGCGCGTCGGTCAGCACGGTCAGGTTGGTGGTGATGCCCGGCTGCACCGCCTTGATGAACAGGTGATCGCCACGCTTGTTCGACGTGACCTGCCACGCGCCGCTGTCGCCGACCGCGACATTCTCGATCCGCTCGTCCAGCGCGAACTCGACGGTGAGTTGATAGCCGGTCGCCACCTGGAGCTGCACGACCTGGTTGGTATCATAGGGCACGGTCTGGATGCGCGGGTCGCCCGGCCCGGCGGTCGGGCGCACCTGCGCCGTCGCCGCCACCGGCAGGAGCAGCGCGAGCAGGACCAGCGCGATCCTCAAAGCTCGACCTCGGGACGCGAGGGCCGGTTCGGCACCCGCTGCGGCGGCGGGAAACTGGGCGGTGCCGTCGCCGGCACGCCATCCCGTACCGGGGCTTCAGTGGTCGTCGTGGTCGTGGTGGTCGAGGAATCGATCACCGTCGTGGCCGGGGCCGCGGGCTCGACCGGCGTCACGTCCTCGGCGTCGCGGCGATAGCCGGTCACCTGGAAGCCGAGCGGATTCACGAACCGGTCCTCGCGCGTCATCGGCTCGCCCGAGAAGCGATAACGAATCACCGCTACCCAGGATTGAGCGGGCATGATGTGACCGCCCGCGTCCTGGCGCTGCGTATCGAAGCGGACCAAAGCCGAATTGCCGCCCAGCGGAGAGACGCTCTTCACGCGCGTGCTGACGACCGTCGAGCGCGGATAGCGGGCGAGCGGGCTGGACGGGTTGGACACCTGCACGCTCGACACATATTCGGCCTTGGCCGGATCGGCCGACCAGAGCGTCGTTTTGCGGTAATTGGCCTGCAGCGCGGCAATGTCGAAGCTCTCGCGCGCGATGACATATTGCACCAGGAACGACTGAGTCAGCGCCTTGTCCGGCGCGATGCGATTGGCGTCGAGCGGCTTCAGTGCCTCGACGAAGCCGGTGTGGCGATCGACCAGCAAGGTATAGGGCTCGACCGTTTTGAGCGGCATCAGCACGATCAGCGCGATCGCCTCGCACACTGCGATCGTGCCGGCCGCGGCCGCGACGATCCAGGCATTGCGGCGCGACGCGCGCAGCATGTCCTGCCGGTCGCTCGCCCAGCTTTCCGCCTCCCGGTAATAAGCGTCGAGCGAGTCTCGTGAGGTCTTCTTCATGCGTTCCTGTCCCGCCGGGACGCGCCGGCCGATACGCGCCCGCGCGTGCGGCGCCGATAGCTTTGACCGAGCGGCACCGGCGCCGCCACCGGAATATCACGCGACACCGCCTGGGTCGTCCCCTGATGGGCGAGCTGCGCCGGGGGCGGCGGCGACATGCCCGCCTCGCGCCGCTGGCTGGCGTCAACAGCATCGGCGACTGAATGCGCGCGCGTCCGCGGATCGGCGATCTCATGCTGTCCTGCGCCAGCGAGCGCCGGCTGCGGCGCCCGCTCCTTGAGCGCCTCAGCCCAGCGCGACGCGGCGCTGCGCACGGCCGCCGGCATGCGGAACCCCTGGGCAACCCGCGCCGTGGCGATCAGCGCCGCGAGCAGAGTCAGTACGAACACCAGGGTCAGCGCGAGCAACTCGGTCGGCACCGACGGGGTCGGGATATTCTGGCGGCGCAATTCGAGGATCTGGATCAGCCATGGCTCCATCAGCGCCAGTTCGACGCCGAGCACGATCGATGTCGACAGCGCGCCCAGCGCCGCGCCGGCGATCCCGCGCACCCAGCCCTCGAACAGCCCGCGCGTCGTATCGAACAGCAGGAACAACGCGAACAACGGCCCGAGCGCCAGCAACAGCCCGGCGACCACCCGCACCGAGGCAAAGGACGCGATCGTCCCGGTCAGGTACAGCGTCCGCGACTCGCTGAGCATCGTCGCATCGCGCGTCGGATCCCAGCGCGGCTTCTGCTGGAGCTGCTGCAGCCGCGAGTACTCCCGCTGCTGTTGCTGCGGCGTCAGCGGCTGGGTCGGCCCGACAATCTCCTCCGCATCCGCCGGCTTGCCGGTGCCGATCCGCTGGAGTTCGGCCAGGGCATTGTCGACCCCCTGCAGCCGCCCGACCAGACCACCATCCGAACCGGGCAGGCCCGCCGAACCACCGATGCTCGCCGCCAGCTCGGCCGGCCCGTGCATCGCGACATTATAGGCCAGCGTGCGGAAGGCCGGCCAGCTCGTCGCCAGCGCCAGCACCACGCCGATCTTGACCAGCGCCATCACGCCCTCGCGCGTGCCGGGCGTCTGGCCCAGGATCATGCGATAGCCGAACAGCGCGACGAAGATCGTCAGCAGCCCGGTCAGCAGCACCGCGACGGTCGATCCCGGCGCGGTCAGCGCGTGATAGCCATTCTCGCCGATCGTCTGGGCCTGGCAATCGACGTAGCTCAGCACGCCGCTGAGAAAGGGGCCGCCGGGCGAGATCGACGGGCATGTCATCAGGCACGCTCCAGCAAACGCGGGATCCAGCTCTGCGGATCGTCGCCGCTCTCGGCGCGGATCTCGTCGAGCAGCCGCACAGTGCGCTCGCGGCCCGACAGGATCGTCAGGATATCGCGCTCGCCCGACAGGTTGAGCCGCGCCACCACGCTGTCGGTGCCGTGCTTGATCAGGAAGCAATGTGCATCGTCGGGCAGGGTCCGCACGATCTCGTACTCGTGCGGCGTCAGGCCGAAGCCGTCGACATAATCCGCCGCCCGCGCCTTCGGGTTGGTCATGAAGATCTGCGTCGCGGCCTGCTCGATGATCGCGCTGGCGATCCTGCTCTCCAGCGCGTCCTGCGCGCTCTGGGTCGCGAAGCCGACGATGCCGTTCCGTTTCCGGATCGTCTTCTCCCAATCCTTGATGCGGCGGACGAACACCTCGTCGTCCAGCGCCTTCCATCCCTCGTCGACGACGATGATCGCCGCCGTGCCGTCGAGCCGCTCCTCGACGCGGTGGAACAGATACATCATCGCCGGCGTGCGCACCGCGGGATCGTCGAGGATCGCGGTCATGTCGAAGCCGACCGCCTCGGCGGACAGATCGGTCAGATCCTCGTCATTGTCGAACAGCCAGGCGCGCTCGCCCTCGCCCCACCACGGCCGCAGCCGCGCCCAGAGATCGGCGGCGTGCGGGCGGTGCCCGCCGCGGAACAGTTCGGCGAAATGGCGCAGCCGGCGATGCTCGCGCGGCTGGGCGAAGTTCGCATCGACCGCGTCCTTGATCTTCGCCACCTCATCGATGTCGGCGCCGCCCGCAAGCTGCTGGACCCAGTCGATCAGGAACTGACGATTGGCGGGATTGTCCTCGATCTGCAGCGGGTTGAGCCCGGACGCTTCGCCCGGCCGCAACAGGTCATAGCGGCCGCCGATCGCGCGGATGAACAGCTCGGCCCCGCGATCCTTGTCGAAGAAGATCACCCGAGGATGGAATTTCCGCGCCTGGGCGAGCAGGAAATTGAGCACCACCGTCTTGCCCGAGCCCGACGGTCCGATCACGGTGAAATTGCCCAGATCGCCCTGGTGGAAGTTGAAATAATAAGGCCCCGCCGCGGTCGTCTCGAGCAACGTCACTGCGTCGCCCCAGTGATTGCCCTCGGCCCGCCCGAGCGGGAAATTATGGCTGCTGGCGAACCCGGCGAAATTGCCGGTCGAGATCAGCCCGCGCCGCGCGATATATTTGAAGTTGCCCGGGAACTGCGCCCAGAAGGCCGGTTCCAGCGCAATCTCCTCGCGCACCGCGATGATGCCGAGATCGGCCAGCGACGCCTGAACCTCGGCCACGCCCGCATCGACAGCGGCCGGCGAATCACCACGCACCGCGACCGTCATGTGATGCTCGCCAAAACCCGCACGCCCGGCCGCGACGTCATCCTTGGCGCTCGACAGCTCGCCGCGCAGGCTCACTGCTTCATCCTCGGCCGAGCGCATGCGGCGCAGCGCGAGGTTCATCTTGCCCAGCGCCGCCTGGCGATCGACGAAACCGAAGGATTGCGATACGGTCAACTCGAACGGCAACCGCAGCAACTCGTCGAGCATGCCCGGCGCGGTCTGCGCGGGGTAATCCTTGATCGAGACCATGCCGACAAATCCGCGCTGCGTGTTGCCCGCCGGCCCGAGTTCGACCGTCTCCTCGCCGAAGCTGATACGGCGATAGGGGATATAGCTGCCGGCATCCTGCATCGGCATCAGCACCGGCCGCATCTCGCCATTGTAGAGCGCGGACAGGAATTCGAGCGGTTCCGAGCAAACGCCCTGCTTGGTCTCATACACCCCGAGCAGGCGCGGCGCGTAGCTGCCGAGCTGCGCCAGCAAGGCGTCGCGTGCACCGTCGAGCTGGCGCAGTTCGTTGGCCGACACCGCCTCCGACGTCGTCGTTGCCCGCCCGAACATGCCGCGCACCCGATCGGCGACCCCCACCCGGCCCTGTAACGGCCGGCGGATCAGGGTCAGGAACAGGTCGTTGACGTAAAGCTGCTTGCCCGCCAGCCGCGCCCGCCACGCGGCATCGAGCTGGCCGGAGAACGCGTCCGGGAACTTGGCCGGCAGTTCCACCTCGGCCTGACGGCGGATGACATGGTGGTAGAGCGCAAAGCGCGACGACCCGATCGCCTGCAACATCGCGTCGCGCAGCACCTTGCGGTAATTGATCTCGTCAGTGTCCGCCGTCTCGAACAGCAGCCCGCGCAGGTGGATGAACTGCATGAGCAGCCCGTCGCGCGTCTCGATCGTGTGATCGTCGACGTGCCGTGCATAGGGAAGATGGGATCCCGCTGACTTCTCGCGGGCGACCGCCCGCGGGTCGGATGTCAGGGGCGGTAGGAGTTGCATCGCCAGATCTTGTGATTGCGCACGCGCGGGCAGCGGCCGAGGCGCGTGAGCCACAGGTCGAAGATGCGCGGCTCCCGCACGCACAGCACCACGCCGACCAGATGCACGATCAGGGCGACGCCCAGCACCCAGAAGGCGTGGAAGATCAGGAACAGCTCAGTCGCGATGACCGCGTTGAACACGAAATAGCTATAGGTGACGCCAGCGAACATCTGCGGCCGGGTGAGCGCGACGAACAGCGGGTCCCGCTCCAGCCCGTTCATGCTTCAGTATCCGGCGCTGGCGGTGGACTGGATGCCGGCGACGATGCTGGCCGCCCCGAACAGGATGAAACAGCCCAGGATCACGGTCGCGCCGTAACGCCAGTTAATCCGTCCGGTCAGCATCAGGAAACCGACCGAGGCGACCGCGATCACCGCGACGACCGTCGCGACCGTGCCGAGCAAGGTGCCCTGAAGCCAGCGCACGGCAGCGACGATCGCGCCCGAGCCTTGCGGGTCGGCGAGCGAATCCTGCGCCAGTGCGGCACTTGACTGGATCGTCGCCCAGGCAGCGGCCAACCAGCCACCGCCGCGTACTTTCTTGCCGTTCAACCCTTACATCCCCGCGTAACAGTCTGATTCGCCCGATTTCGACTTTGCGCGCTGGCTTGGCACTTGCCAACAGCTTTCGGCGACGGGTTTCTGATGGCGAAACCGTCCCGGAAGATTGCCAATCGCCCTTTTTCAGCGGCGATGCTAGACGCTACCCACCCCGTCGCAAGATCAGGCAGCACGTACAATTCGCCTCGATACATCCCCCGAATTCGCGCTTGTATGCGCTTTGGTCGTTCGACCGTTCTCGGATGAGCGCACTGACCGCATCGTCGCGATGGCGGCGGTCGGGGTGGATTGGGGATTTGTCGAGCGCATCGCCGCGCGCCACCGCGTGGCCGGCCTGGTCAGCGAAGGCCTGGCCAATGCCGGCCTTGCCGTGCCGCCGGGCATCACCGAACGCGCGTACCGGACCATGGCGGCGGCACTGCGAAATACGGGCGAGGCCCTGCGGCTTCAGGGCCTGCTCGAACAGACGGGGATCGAGCCGCTGTTCCTCAAAGGATCTGCGCTGGCGGTACGCGCCTATAGCTCAATCGCTGTCCGCGATTCGATCGATATCGACATGGTCGTGCCATCCGCCGACGTCGCCCGCGCCTGGGAAGTGCTCGACCAGGCCGGCTATGTGATGACCGCGCCGGGCCGGCCGCTCCCGCCCGGTGCGCTCAGAACCTATCAGGCGATCTCGAAGGACAGCGCGCATCGTCACCGCGAGCGCAAGGTGTCGATCGAGCTCCACTGGCGGCTTTCCGATGCTGCCGGCGATCGTGGCATGCCCCCGGCAAGCGAGCACCAAATGGTCACGATACCGGGTGCCGGCGCGCTGCGCACGCTCGCCGACCCTCCGCTGTTCGCTTATCTGTGCGTGCATGGTTCGGGCCATGCCTGGGCGCGGCTGAAATGGCTGGCCGACATCGCCGCGTTGCTCGGCACCAGCCAGGACGGCGGCGCGGAACTATGGGCGGCAGCGCAGGCCGGCGGGGCGGCGCGGCCGGCTGCCTCGGCGATCATGCTGGCCAATGCCGTATTCGGCACGCCCCTGCCCCCGAATTTCGTCGGCCCTAGATCGATCCGGCTCAACCTGCTGAACGCGCTTGCCCTGCGCGTGATGACGGCTGGCGGCGGTGCGCGCGAGCTGGCCGACACACCGTGGAACTCAGTGGTGGAGCCGAGCGCGACGCTGCTGACCCTGTCGCGCTGGCGCGATGCCTGGGCGCATCTCCGGCGAATCGCGATTCCCGCCGAGGACGTGGCGCTGCTGCGCCTGCCCGCGGGGCTTGGCATTCTCTATCCGGTGCTGCGTCTGCCGCTGTGGATCTGGAAGAGATCCCCTTGGTCGCCCCGCAAACGGCCCGCCTGACCCTCAGGGCTGGACCCGGGCTAGCCTCGGCGACAACAGGTGCACCACCCCGACGGCGATCAGATAGACACTGCCCGCGACCGCGAAGATCAACGTGTAGCTGCCAGTGGTCTGCAGGATATAGCCAGTAAACCACGCCATCCCCATGCCGCCGATCGCGCCGACCGTACCGCCGATGCCGACAACCGACCCTACCGCCCCGCGCGGAAACATGTCCGACGGGATAGTGTAGAGGTTGGCGGAGAATGCCTGGTGCGCCGCCGTCGCCAGCCCGACGATACCGACCGCGAGCCACAGATTGTCGACATATTGCGCAAAGAAGATCGGCATCACCAGAAAGGCGCAGGCGAGCATGGTCAGCTTGCGCGCCGTATTGGCGGAGAAGCCGCGCTTCATCATCGTCGAGGACGACCAGCCGCCGGCGACGCTGCCCAGATCGGAGATCAGATAGATCACGATCAGCGGCGGCCCGAAGCTTTTCAGGTCGAGATGATAGGTCTTGGACAGGAAATCGGGCGTCCAGAACAGGAAGAGCCACCAGATCGGGTCGATCAGGAACTTGCCCAGCGCATAGGCCCAGGTCTCGCGATAGCCGAGCAGGCGGCCCCAGCCGATCTTCTCCGGCGGATCCGCCGGATCGCTTTCGATATAGGCAAGCTCGGCGGCGGAGACGCGCGGCTGCTCGCGCGGGCGGCGATAGATCGCGATCCAGGCGACCAGCCATACCAGGCTGGCCGCGCCGGTGATGATGAAAGCCATGCGCCAGCCGAGCCCCATCGACACGACGATGAACGGTACGACCGCCGGCGTCACGATCGCGCCGATATTGGCGCCCGCGTTGAAGATGCCGGTGGCAAGCGCGCGTTCCTTCGCCGGGAACCATTCGGACACTGCCTTGATGCCGGCCGGGAAGTTCCCCGATTCGCCGATGCCGAGCACAAACCGTGCCGCGGAGAATTGCGCCGCGCTGCCGGCAAAGCCGCACAAGGTATGGCCGAGCGTCCAGATGATGAAAGCGACCGAATAACCGATGCGTGCGCCGAGCCGATCGATGAACCAGCCGAAGCTGACATAGCCGAGGGCATAGGCCGCCTGGAACCAGATGATCACGGTGGCGAAATCGGTCTCGTTCCAACCGAGATCCTGCGAGATTGGCGCCTTGAGCACGCCGATCATCTGCCGGTCGACATAGTTGATCGCGGTGGCCGCAAAGAGCAGCCCGCAGATCACCCAGCGATACCGGCCCATCCGGCTTGCCGCCGCGTCGGCGACCTCCGGCCCAGTCATCTCCGGCATCGCCGATTCAGCCATCACTCTCTCCCGAAGAGCCCCTTTACGAGGCCTTTATGGTGCATTCCACCGCGAGATCCGCACCGAAACGCGCCTCGATCCGCTCGCCGATCTTCACCGCGTGTACGCCGGTTACCGCACCGCTGGAAATCCATTGTCCGGGTTTTAGGGCGATGCCCCGCGCCGCCATCAGCTCGAACAGGAATCGCGCCGCGCCGACCGGGCCGTCGAGCATGTCCGACGCCTTGCCGGTGCCGATGACTTCGCCATCGATCGCCACCGCGAGCGGCCAGCCATCGATATCCGCATTGCGCCAGTCCGGGATTGCGGCCCCGATGACGAGGCCGTTATTGTTGCCGAAATCGGAGATCGTCACCGCGGCGCCCAGATCGTTGATCGCCGCCAGCGGCGAGCTGGCGATTTCGATCCCGACATGCACCGAATCGATCAGCGCGGCCGCTTCCTCATGGCTGAAGCGAGTCTTGCCGGCGGGCGGCGTGGCACCAATCCGCAGCAGGAATTCGGCCTCGGCCGCGGCGAAACCGCCGACGAACACGGGCATCGCCACGGGCTCGTCAGTCGCTGCCACGATCTGGCTGGTGAAGATCGGGCCGGCGAGCCGGTCGACGCCGTCGATCGGCGGATTGATCCGGCCGACCTTCCAGCCGCCGATCTCGGCCTCGTTCAGCGCGATCGCCGCGTCCTGCACGGCATAGGCATCGGCCAGGGCGACCGGCACGGTGCCGGGATAGTCCGGCAAGGACCGCCCGGCGCGGCGCGCCTCGACGAATGATTGAGCAATATGACCCACTTCATGGGCGAAATCGGTGGAATCCACCCTGGTAACCCTCCCGCACGCGCTCCCGGCGCTTTCATGTAGGACCCTAAGGTAAACCGGTGTCAATGACAAGGACCGGTTCTGGCTGTTTCGCCATCGCCCTTCCGACAGCGCGGATTGTTGCGGTTGCGACGCGCATTTGGCGATTTGCCGGGATAGGCGCTATGCCCTCTCATGATGCGTAAAACGGGCCTTCCCACGATCAACGACGTCGCGCGCATCGCGGGCGTCTCGAAGAAGACGGTCAGCCGGGTGATCAACCGGTCGCCGCTGCTCAGCGACGATACGCGCAAGCATGTCGAAGGGGTGATTAGCGGGCTAGGTTATGTCCCCAATCCCCAGGCCCGGGCGCTCGCGCTCCGGCGCAATTTCCTGATTGGGCTGATCCACGACAATCCGAACGCGCAGATGGTGATGAACGTCCAGCAGGGTATTCTCGAATCGCTGCACGGCACGGAGTTCGAACTGGTCGTCCGCCCGATCGACCGCGGATCGGCAACGATGCTCGACGATGTCCGCAACTTTCTCGAGCGGCAGCGGCTGTTCGGCGTGGTTTTGCTGCCCCCGGTCAGCGAGAACAACCAGCTCGCCAAGCTGTGCGACGATATCGGCTGCCGCTATGTGCGCATGGGATCGGCCGAGCTTGACGACCCCGCGCATATGGTGGCGTCCAACGACTGCGAGGCGGTGACGGCAGCGGTCGATTATCTGATCGACCAAGGCCATAAGCGCATCGGCCTGGTGCTCGGCCCGCACGGCTTCCGCTCCGCGCGCGAACGGCGCCAGGGCTTCGAGCAGGCACTGAACGCCGCGAAGATCACCCTGCCCCGCTCGATGATCGCGGAGGGCAATTACACCTTCGAATCCGGTGTGATGGCGGCCGATCGCCTGCTCGACCTGATGCCGCGCCCGACCGCGATCTTCGCCTGCAATGACGAGATGGCGGCGGGCGTTCTCCATGCCGCGCGCCAGCGCGGGATCGAGGTGCCGCGCGACCTGTCGATCATCGGTTTCGACGATACGCCGATCGCCGCGCATATCTGGCCGCCGCTGACGACGGTGCGCTGGCCGATCATTTCCATGGCCCGCTCCGCCGCGTTGAAGCTCACCGCGGACGGTGACGAGGTGGTCGAGGAACCGTCGATGTTCCGCTCGACGCTCATTCGCCGCGGTTCCGTCGCACCGCCCCGCGATTGATCCGCGACTGATATTGCGAAAGGGGCTGACACCGGTTACCCCGCGTGTCGAAGAATCATGCGCTGCGAAGGCGCAGCTGGAGGGACCCTGATGTTCGATCGTACCTATTACGCCACGCACCCCGACATGATGGAGTGCGTCTCGAACGACGAGCTGCGCGACCGTTATCTGATCCAAGGCCTGTTCCGCGCTGGCGAGTGCGTACTCAACTATACCCATGCCGACCGCTTCGTGATCGGCGGGGTCGAGGTGGCGGAGACGCCGGTCAAACTGCCCGACCAGACCGAGCCTGCCTCAGCCGTCGGCCATCCCTTTCTAGAACGCCGCGAGCTGGCGATCGTCAATGTCGGCAATATGGATGGCACGGTCCTCGTCGATGGCGAGAGCTTCACGCTCGGCAACAAGGACTGCCTCTACGTCACCATGGGCGCGAAGGAGGTCGTCTTCTCCGGCGCCGGCGCGCGTTTCTATCTCGCCTCCTGCCCGGCGCATAAGGGCTTCACCACGCGCAAACTCTCGATCGCCGATGCGAATGCACTGGAGCGCGGCAGCCTGGAGGAATCGAACGAGCGCACCATCTTCCAGCTCGTCATCCCCGGCGTGTGCGATTCGGCGCAGCTCGTCATGGGCCTGACCGTGCTCAAGCCCGGCAGCGTGTGGAACACCATGCCGCCGCATATCCATGAGCGCCGCAGCGAGATCTATTTCTACTTCGAACTCGACGGTCCCAATGACCGCGTCATGCACTTCATGGGCGAAGGCGAGGCGATGCGGCACATCGTCGTCGCCAACGAGGAATCGGTGATCAGCCCGCCCTGGTCGATCCACATGGGATCCGGCACCAAGGCCTATGCCTTTATCTGGGCGATGGCGGGCGAGAACCAGGATTATACCGACATGAACGTGCTGGATATCTGCCAGCTGGCGTAACGCTGGAAGGAATCCCTTCTCCGTTCGTGTCGAGCGAAGTCGAGACACTGTGACGGCGCGCCAGGACATGTTTCTCGACTTCGCTCGAAACGAACGGATTTAGGATGCCCACCAACCCCTTCGACCTCACCGGCAAGGTCGCCATCGTCACTGGCGCCAATACCGGCATCGGCCAGGCGATCGCGCTCGCCCTTGCCGCCGCCGGTGCCGATATCGCGGCGGTCGGCCGTACGCCTGCGGAGGAAACCATTGAGAAGGCCCGCGCCCTGGGCCGTAGGGCAGCAATCGTCTCCGCCGATCTCTCCACCATCGAGCCGGTCCAGCGCGTCATCGACGAAACGCTGGAGAAGCTCGGCGGCCTCGACATTCTGGTCAACAATGCCGGCATCATCCGCCGCGCTGATTCGGTCGATTTCACCGAGGAGGATTGGGATGCGGTGGTCGACACCAATTTGAAATCGGTCTTCTTCCTGTGCCAGGCGGCCGGCCGCCACATGATCGGTCAGGGTCACGGCAAGATCATCAACATCGCATCGATGCTCACCTTCCAGGGCGGCGTCCGCGTACCGAGCTATACCGCCTCCAAATCGGGCATCGGCGGACTCACCAAGCTGCTCGCCAATGAGTGGGCGGGCAAGGGCGTGAACGTCAACGCGATTGCGCCCGGCTATATCGCGACCAACAACACGGCCGCACTTCAGGCCGACGAGACGCGCAACCGCTCGATCCTCGAACGCATTCCCGCCGGGCGCTGGGGCGATGCAAGCGATCTTGGCGGTGCGGCGGTCTTCCTCGCATCGGCCGGCGCGGATTATGTCCAGGGCCATATCCTCGCGGTCGACGGCGGTTGGCTGGCGCGATGAACTCTTGCACTTCCGCCGAAGAGAAGGGCTTAGACAGGCTCGGTCCGAACGGAGCAGCAGGTGGATAATGGGTAAGTTCGTCGCCTTTGGTGAAATCATGCTGCGCCTCTCGCCTCCGGGGCGGGAATTGCTGCTCCAGACGCCCAGGTTCGACGTGTGGATCGCCGGCGCCGAAGCCAATGTGGCGAGCGGCCTTGCCCGCCTCGGCCATGATGTCAGCCTGGTCAGCGCCGTCCCCGACAATGATCTTGGCCGCGCCGCCATCTCCGGCCTGCGGGCAAACGGCGTGGATTGCTCGGCTATCCAGTTCAGTGGCGATCGCATGGGGCTGTATTTCGTCACCAGCGGCGCCGGCATGCGCGCGACCGACGTCGTCTACGACCGCGCCGGCTCCAGCTTCGCCGAGGCGCCCGCCAGCGCCTGGGACTGGGACACGCTGCTCGCAGGCGCCGACCGCCTGCATCTCTCCGGCATCACCCCTGCCCTTGGCCCGGTTCCGGCCGAAGCCGCCATCGCCGCCGCCGAAGCCGCGAGCGCCCGCGGCGTGCCGATCTCGTTCGACGGCAATTACCGCGCGCGCCTCTGGGAAAGCTGGGACAGCGATCCGCGCGGCGTGCTGACCAGGCTGGTGCAGCATGCCGACATCATGTTCGGCAACCACCGCGACGTCGCGCTGCTGCTCGGCAAGGATTTCGGCGGCGACGGCGAGGATCGGCGCCTCGCCTCGGCCGAGGCGGCCTTTGCCGCCTTCCCCAAGCTCAAGCTGATCGCCTCCACCGCGCGTCACGTCGAAGATGCCGACCGGCACCGCCTCTCGGCCCGGATCGATGGCCGCACCGAGCATGCCCAGACCGACGAAGTGCTGCTCGCCGGGATCGTCGACCGGATCGGCGCGGGCGACGCCTTCGCCGTCGGTGTGCTTCATGCGCTCCGGTCGGGGGGCGATATCACTGAGGCCGCGCGTACCGGGCTCGCCCTTACCGCGCTCAAGCATTCGCTGCCCGGCGATGCCAGCCTGTTCCGCCAGGCCGATATCGACGCCTATCTCTCCGGCGGGCTCGATGTCCGCCGCTGACGTCTCCCGACGCGGCGTGATCGGCGCCGGCGCGGCGCTGATCCTTGCCGGCTCGGCTCGGGCTGCCCCATCGGCCAGCGTTCGGGCGCCGTCAGGTAATTTCGTTGGATCGACCGAGGGCAGCGTACTCGTCTTTCGCGGTATCCGCTACGGCACTGCCGAGCGCTTCCAGCCGCCCCGCCCGGTATCGCGCCCGGGCGAGACCATCACCGCTCGGGCCTTTGGCCCGGTCGCGCCGCAAAAGGACGATCGCTACGGCGCGCAGAGCGAGGACTGCCTGTTCCTCAATATCTGGACCGCGGAGGCCGGGCCGGCCGCGAAGAAGCCGGTCATGCTTTACATTCATGGCGGCGCCTATTCGAACGGCAGCAGCACCGATGCGCTGAACGACGGGCAGGTGCTGGCCGCGCGCGGCGATGTCGTGGTCGTCACCGTCAACCACCGGCTCAACGCCTTCGGCTATCTCTATCTCGCGCGGCTCGACCCGCGTTTCCCGGACAGCGGCAATAACGGCCAGCTCGACCTGATCCTCGCCCTGCAATGGGTGCGCGACAATATCGCGGCGTTCGGTGGCGATCCCTCGCGCGTGATGGTGTTCGGCCAGTCGGGCGGCGGCGCGAAGATCGCGACGATGATGGGCATGCCCGCCGCCAAAGGCCTGTTCCACCGCGCCGCGACGATGAGCGGCCAGCAGGTCACCGCCTCCGGCCCGCTCAACGCCACCCGCCGCGCCCAGGCCTATCTCGCGAAGCTCGGCACTGCCGATCTCTCCACGCTTCTGGCCATGCCGGCCGGAAAGCTGGTCGACGCGCTCGACGCGACTGACCCGATCCTCGGCGGCGGCGTCTATTTCGGGCCGGTGCTCGATATGAAATGGCTGGTCCGTCACCCTTTCTGGCCCGATGCCAATCCGCAGTCGAACGCGATCCCGATGATCCTCGGCAATACCCATGACGAAACGCGCGCTTTCATCTCGCCCGATTCGCCCCGGGTGCAGACGCTGAACTGGGACAATCTCGCCGAACGTATCGCACCCGAGTTGCGGATCGATGTGCTGCCTGAATGGGTGGTTGCCGAATATCGCGCGAAATTCCCCGATTGGTCGCCGACCGAGATCTTCTACCGGGCGACCACCGCCGGACGGAGCTGGCGCGGCCAGGTGATCGAGGCGGAGGAGCGAGCCCGGGCGAAGACGAAGACCTGGGTCTATCAACTTGACTTCACCTCGCGCACTGATCCGCGGCGCGGCGCCTATCACTCCCTCGATATCGCGTTGGTCTTCGGTACGCTCGGCGCGAAGGGCTCGCAGACCGGCACTGCGGCCGATGCCCGCGCCGCCTCGGCCGCGATGCAGGAAAGCTTCGTCGCCTTCACCAGGGCCGGCAATCCGAACCATGCCGGGCTGCCGAAATGGCCGGTCTATGACCTGGTCTGCCGTCCGACGATGATCTTCGACGCGCGCAGCCGAGTCGAGAATGATCCGCGCCAATGGCAGCGCGAGCTATTTGCGCGCATTCCCTATATCCAGCCGGGATCCTGAACCCGCTCGCGACAGCTTAGCCGTGCGGCATTGCCTCGTTACGGACTGACGCAGATCATTGCCTCTGACCATTGACACCGGTTACCAAAGGCGACAAGTTGGGGCCGAGGAAGATCAACGGAGATTGGTCACCGAAGGAGAGGGCGAATCGCTGGCCACATTATGGCCTCCCCTCTCCTGACGTGCCGACGGGCCGGATGAGCAGCTGAACTGCTCTCTCCGGCTACCGGTGTCAGCAACGTCGCAAAGCGACGCAGATGGGGAGTGGGTAAATGGGGAATGCAGTCCGGGCCTCGCGAGGCGCGATTTCTCGCAATATTGCAGGCGCTTCGCTTGGCGCGCTGGCGATCGGCCTGTTCATGCCGGCGGCGGCCTTCGCGGCCGAGCTCAAGCCAGCCGAACCAGAGGCCGTTCCAGCCCCGGCCCAGCCGGTCGCCGCGCAGGATGCCGCGGCGCAGGACGTGCCCGCGACCGACGAACAAGATATCGTCGTCACCGGCTTCCGCCGCTCGCTCGAACAAGCGCTGACCCTGAAGCGCGACTCGATTTCCGCCGTCGACGCGATCGTTGCCGAGGATATCGCGAAGTTCCCCGACCAGAACCTGGCCGAGTCGCTGCAGCGAATCCCGGGCATCACCATCCAGCGGGACGGCGGCGAAGGCCGCGCGATCACGGTGCGCGGTCTGGGCGCGCAATTCACCCGAGTCCGCGTCAACGGCATGGAAACGGTCGCCACCTCGACCGACGGCGCCAGCGCCAACCGCGACCGCGCCTTCGATTTCAACGTCTTCGCCTCGGAGCTGTTCAGCTCGCTCGTCGTCCACAAGACGGCCGAGGCTTCGCTTGACGAGGGCTCGCTCGGCGCCGTGGTCGACCTGAACACCGGCAACCCGCTCGCGGGCAAGGTCGGCTTTACCGGCGCCCTCTCCGCCCAGGCGTCGTATAACGATCTCAGCAACAATGTCGGTCCGCGCTTTGCCGGTCTGCTGTCGTGGCGCAACGATGCCGGCACCTTCGGTGCATCGGTTTCCGCCGCCTATTCGAAGATCAACACGCTAGAGCTCGGCAACAACTCGGTTCGTTGGGCGCAGGCGCGCTTCGACTCGGTCGATGGCACGCCGTGTTTTTTCAACACCAATGCAGCCGGCGCCCCGACGACCGCCAAGACCAATACCGGCGGTACCTATTTCCAGAACGCGGCTTGCGACAAGGCGGCGCTCGCCTTCCATCCGCGTATCCCGCGCTACGGCGTGGTCGATCACCGCCGCGAGCGCCTCGGCATCACCGCCAGCGTCCAGTTCGCGCCCACGGATTCGACCAAGATCTCGATCGACGGCCTCTATTCGCGCTTCAAGGAGGAGCGCGAAGAGAAATGGGCGGAGGTCCTGCTGCGCAGCAACGAACGCTCGATCGACGTGCTCAACCCCGTCTATGACGGCAACAATAACATGATCTCGGCGACGCTGAACGACGCCTGGGTCCGCACCGAACATTATCTGCGCAAGTCGCAGACCGAATTCTACCAGCTCGGCGGCACCTGGGATCAGGACGTCACCGACAGCTTCCGCTTCACCCTGCTCGGCGGCTTCTCGAAGTCCAGCGCGGACATCCCGGTGGAGACGACCTTCGTCTATGACGACCGGGACGCCGCCGGGTACAAATATGATTACAGCAACATGGCCACCCCGGTGCTGACCTTCGGCACGAGCGTGACAGATCCGGCCAACTTCCAGCTCGCCGAAATCCGCGATCGCCCGTCGAACACGACCAACAAGTTCCGCACCGCTCAGCTGCGCACGGAGTGGGACGTGACGGAGGGCTTCACACTCAAGGCGGGCGGGGTCTATCGCCGCTTCAGCTTCAACACCGCCGGGTTCCTGCGCGACACCGCAGTGTGCGGCAATGGCGGTGCCGACCTGGTGCTGGGCACCCTGACCTGTTCGGCGAACACGGTGTTCGGTCCAAGCGCGATCTACGGCTTCCAGGCGACATCGGCGCTGTCCGACACCGTCAAACTGGGCGATGCCGGCCAGCCAGCGGGCACCACCACGACCTGGCTCGTTCCCAATATCGACGCCGCGGCGAACCTGACCAAGCTGTACAGCCGCACACCACTGGTCGACGCGGGCAATACCCGAAGCGTGACCGAGACGGTGAAGGGCGGCTATTTCCAGGTCGATGTGAAGGGCGATCTCTTCGGCCTGCGCTATGCGGCCAATGCCGGCGTTCGTTATGCCCATACCGACCAGTCTTCGTTCGGCCTGAACAGCGGAACCGGCGTAACGGTCACGCGCGATTATGACGATTGGCTGCCGTCGGTGAACGTCGCGCTATTTCCGACCGAAAGCGTCGTGTTGCGCGGCGCGATCTCGCGGGTCATCACGCGCCCAACTCTGGGCAATCTGACACCGGGCGGTTCGGTCGACGGGTTCAACTATCGCATCACCTTCGGCAATCCGCTGCTCAATCCGTTCCGGGCGACCGCCTACGACCTCGCGCTCGAATGGTATTTCGCGCCGCAGTCGATCGCGTCGGTCGCGGTCTTCAAGAAGAATGTTGATAGCTTCCCGGTTGCGCAAACCTATAGCGGGACGTTCGCGTCTACTGGCCTCCCGAAGTCGGTGCTGCCGACCAGTTCACCGGCCTATATCAACTTCGATCCAAACCAGATCTACACGATTACCGGCAACGTGAACGGGTCGGGCGCGAGCCTGAAAGGCATCGAATTGTCGATCCAGGCGCCTTTCAAATTCCTGCCTGGCTTCCTCTCGAACTTCGGCGGCATCGCCAACGCCACGTTTATCGAATCGAGCGCATCCTACACACTGGCTGGCCCAGTGGTTGTGGTGAAGACCGCGACCGGCGCGTTCGGGCCGAACGTCGCGACCACACGCTCGACGACTCTGTATGGACTGTCCAAGACCGCCATAAACGGCACGCTCTATTATGAAGACAAGAAGTTCAGCGCACGCGGCTCAGTCAGCTACCGCGGTCCGTATGTCGATCAGGGCAGCGCCAACGGCAACCTGTTCGAAGGCTATGGCTCGACGATCAACATTGATGCCTCGGTGCGCTATCGCTTTACCGAATGGCTCGAAATGTCAGTCGAAGGCGTCAACCTGACCGACGAATATCGCTATCGCTACAACGACAACGACGCAAACCGCAGTTACGAGAACAACCATTTCGGGCGTACGATCCTGGTGGGCGCGCGCGTGAAGATGTAAGTCCGCCTCCCCTGGACTATCCTGACGGACGCTTGCCTATCCGGGCAGCGTCCGTTTCTTTTTCTTCGGAGGTTCCATGTTCGATCGTCGCGACCTGATCCTCGGGACTCTTGCCGCAAGCGTCACAGCCGGCGCACGCGCGCAAACCCCTCCTCCGGCAAAGGCGGGAGACGCACCCGTGCCCGGCCTGCCCGATCCGGTGGAGACGATCGATCTTTGGCCGAAGGGCGCGCCGGGCATGCCCGCCACGCCGCCGGTCGAGACGGTCGATCAACGCAGCACCGATCCCGATCTTCCCGATCGTGCGGTCCGCGGCATCGCGCGCCCGCGCTTGGTCGTGTTCAGGCCGCGCATTTCCAATGGCGCCGCCGTGCTCGCAATGCCGGGCGGCGCCTATGTCCGCATCGTGGTCGACAAGGAAGGGTATGAGATCGCCCGCTGGCTGAGCGCACGCGGGTATACGGTGTTCGTTCTGTTCTATCGCCTGCCGGGCGACGGATGGAAGGCCGGACCTGACGTCGCGCTGTCGGATGCGCAGCGCGCGATGCGGCTGATCCGGTCGCGCGCGCGGGAGTTCGCGATCGATCCCGAGCGCGTCGCAGCGATGGGCTTTTCCGCCGGTGGCCATCTGTGCTGCGATCTCGCCACGCGCTTTGCGGCAAAGACCTATGATCCGGTCGATGCCGCCGACCGGCTCAGCGCGCGCCCGTTCCTCGCCGCGCCGATCTATGCGGTGCAGTCGATGAGCCTGCCGGTCGCCCATGCGGGCTCACGCGAGCAACTGATCGGCAAGGACGCGAGTCCGGCACTGGAAAGGGCGCACACGCCCGCGGACAATGTCACGAAACAGACCCCGCCCTGCTTCCTGCTCCATGCCGAGGACGATCCGACGGTGCCGGTCGAGAACAGCCTGATGTTCCGCGCCGCGCTGAAGGCGCAGGGCGTGACCGTCGAGACTCACCTGTTCACCAATGGCGGCCACGGCTTCGGGCTGCGCAAGACGATCGGCAAGCCGGTCGCGGCATGGCCCGAGCTGTTCGTCGACTGGGCCAGGACTCAGGGCTTCGCCTGATGGTGACTACAGCGCTCGATAGGTGAAGTTGGAGAAGCGCGCCTCACCAGCTCCGGCCGAATAGAGGCCGGGCCGCAACATCAGGAAACCGCCACGGACATTATGGTGGTATCCCGACACCTCCATGCCGCGATCGAAGCGTGCCCAGGTCCTGCCCCCGTCCCCGCTGGTGTGGATCGCAACGATATGGCGCTTGTTGGAGATCCGCATCCGCATCCTGCGTCCGTGCGGATTGGCCGGCCTGCCGCGCTCGATGCCATATTGGTGCGTGACGAAGCGATCCTGATCGAAGCCGAGGCCGCAATAGAGCTTCTCGTCGTAGAACAGCACAAGCCCGGCCGTGCCGCCCGGCGCGATCTCGATATCGCATTCGAACTGGTAGCCGAGGTCGCCCGCTATCAGCAGCAGCGGCGATGAATCGACCGGGGCTATCCCGCTGGCGGTGAGGATCAGCGCGCCGTTATCGACGCGCGCGCGCGCGCTTTCCCTCGGACCCGGCTTGAAGAAATTCCATTTGCCGCCGAGCGCGAGCGTCCTGAAATCGTCGGACAGGGGCTGGCCGTGCGGCAGCGCTTGACCGCCCTTCGGCTTGGCGATCGGCGCCGAGAGATCGCCGCCCTTCATCCGGAACCAGCCATCGGCAGTCCATTCGATCGGGTCGAGCAACGCCTGCCGGCCGAGCGTCCAGAAGCCGTTCTCATAGCCGTGATAGATCGACCACCAACTCTTGTCGGGCGCCTCGACCGGTGAAGCATGGCCGCGGCACCACCATTTCTCTTCATTGTCGACGGTGCGGACCAGCGGGTTGTGCGGGCAATTCTCCCATGGGCCGTGGATCGAGCGGGACCGCGCCGCGATCACCATATGCCCGGTCGGCGGGCCGGCGGTGCCGCCGACCGCGGTGATCATGTAGAACCAGCCGCCATGACGGACCAGCTTGGGTCCCTCCGGCGAAAAGCCCTCCACGTCCCAATCGTCGGGATAGTGCCATGGGTCATAGACATGCTCGACCTCACCGACCGTCGACAGGCCGTCGGCGCTCAGCCGGATGCGGTCGCCGCCCGACAGGAACAGCCAGCGCGATCCGTCCTCGCCCACCGCATGGCAGGGGTCGATATGGCGGTGCAGCCCCAGATCGACCGGATCGCTCCATGGGCCGTCGACATGATCGGCCCAGATCACCCAGATCGAATTGGGGGTCGCCTTGACCGGGATGTAGAGGAAATAGCGCCCCTCATGCTTCTCCAGGGAGACGGCCCATACCGACCCGATATTGCGGGTCAGCGCAGCGATGCGCGGCTGCCAGTTCACCAGGTCGCGCGAATGCCAGATGGTCAGCCCCGGATAGGAATCGAAGCTGGAAAAGGTCATGTAATAGTCGCCGCCGTCCTTCAGGATCGCCGGATCCGGATGGTCGCCGGCCAGCAGCGGATTGAGGAAGCGCCCGTCGCCCAGGTCAGCGACACGCTGACGATCATAGCCGCGCCGCCAGTCAGGCACCGCCGGCTTCCGGGTCGCGGCCTCGGCCTCCGCCGTGCCGATCAGCGCGACCGCGGTACCGGCCAAGGCCGTGCCGAACATGTCGCGCCGGTTGATCCCGCCGCCAGTGTCGTCCGTCATCATCGGGCTCCCATGTCCGCAGCGCGCGCTTTCAGCACCGGTAGGCCTCCGTACCGCATCCTGCTATTCCACTTCCGATCGGGGCAAGGCGAGGTCGGAACGGCGTGGAACTGGCGTGGATCGAGGATTTCGTCGCGCTTGCCGAAAGCGGCAGTTTCTCGCGGGCGGCGGAGGCACGCCGTGTCGCACAACCTACCCTTGGCCGCCACATCCGCGCGCTCGAGGAGTGGATCGGCACCGCCTTGTTCATCCGCTCGTCCAGCGGCGTGACGATGACGGCCGCCGGCCTCGAGTTCGAACGCGGCGCGGCCGGCCTGATCGAAACGATCGATCGGCTGCGCCGGGACGCGCGGCAAGTGGGCGAGGCGCGCGACAGCGACAACACCACGCTGCATTTCGCCGCGACTCACGCGCTTGCCTTCTCCTTCTTCCCGGGCTGGATCCGGCAGATCGAACAGCGCGCGCCGATCGGCCCCATGCGGTTGTTTTCCGATAGCCTTGCCGCGTGCGAAGAGTTGATGCTGCAAGGCCAGGCGCAATTCCTGCTCTGTCACCGCCACGCACTGGCGACGAGCCGGTTCGAGCCAAGCCAGTTCACCTCGATCGTGGTCGGCATGGACTCGCTGGTGCCGCTCGTGGCGCCCGATCCGGCCGGGTCGCCCCGCTGGTCGCTGGACAGGACGACGGGCACCCTGCCCCTGCTGTCCTACACCGCGGAATCCGGGCTCGGCCAGATCGTCGCCGCGCATGGCATCACCGATCGCGTGCCCGCGCTGGAAAGCGTCTTCGCCGCGCAGCTTGCCGCCACCCTGCTCGGCAAGGCGCGCGAGGGCCGTGGCATCGCCTGGCTTCCCGCCGGGCTTGCGGCGAAGGAAATGGCGAGCGGCATGCTGGTTCGCGCCGGCGGGCCGGACTGGGATGTGCCGATCGAGATCGGCCTGTTCCGCCCGATCGCGCCGCAAGCCGCCGCGGCGGAGCGTTTCTGGGCCAGCCTGACCTGACACGGGCCTATTTGACCGGGAGCACGACGACATTGTTGAGCAAGGTCGTCTCCGGCGCATTGCCCGCCAGTGCGACGCGGACCCGCACCGCACCAGCGGGCAGCGCCAGTTTCACTTTCGCGGTCTTCGGCTGAAGATCCAGCGGCGCGGCGAGCGGGGGTATTGGTGCCGTGGCCAGCATCTTGCCGCCCGCATCCTCGAGCGACACCGTCCCGCCCACCGCGTCGATCGCGCCGAGGCTGTGCACGGTCACCGTCACCGCCCGCTTCGCCACCACCACATCGTCGACGCCGATACCCAGATCGGCGCGCCGCTCCGTCGGCAGGCCCGGCGTCGCCAGCGCGAACTCGAAGACATTCTCGCCCGGCGCAAAGACCAGCGGGATCGACGCGCTGCGTTCGAGCGCGACCTCGCACGCGCCGGCCGGCCCGCTCATCGTCCAGCGCCCGGCGGTCACGTTCCACGCCGTCATGGCGACGCTCTGCGGACGGCCACTGGTGTTCCAGGCGATTACCTTGAACCTGCCCATGGTCGCGCCCGGCACCAGGATCGCGACCTGCTCCGCTGCGCCCGGATCGGCGAAGCGCCAGCTCACGCTGTTGCCCGGCCAGTTCTGGTTGCGGCGCAGGGCCACGCCGCCCAGCCGTTCACGCTGCAGGATCTCATTGGGCTGATCGACCCGGTCGGACCACCAATGCCCCTCGGTATACATATACTGATGCTGCGCCTTGTCGGCGATGGCATCCGCATGCAGCGCGTCGAGCCATTTGGTGTCGCCGGTCGCGTTCCACGCCGCATAGCGCTCGAACGCCCCGCCGCCGCCCGCCCTGGCGGTCAACGCCTTGCCCCAGTCCTTCCCTCGGCCAAGCGCATCGACCGCATTCTCGTTGATATCGGCAAGTGAGCCCGGACCGCTCTTCGCGGTACGCGCCAGGATTGGCCGGAGATAAGTCTCGTTGCCGGTGAAGCGCCACGCCGCCCAGGCCGATTGCAGCGGCGTCGCCACCCCGCCGCCATCACCCACGCGCTCGGCATCCGTGTGCCAGTTGATCTCGTTGGGATAGGCCCAGTTCCCATCCTTGTCCTGCCTACCATGCGCCATCCAGCCATCGACCACGCCGGTCACGAGCCCCCGAGCCGACGGATTGCCGTTATAGAGACCCATCAGGATCGGGCCGTGCATCACGGTGAAGCTATAGGGTTTCTGCCATTCCCATGGCCCCTCGCGGTACATCTTCTGCCCGCCATACCAGTTGCTGGCGAAATGCAGGTGCCCGGCCGGGTTCTTCAGGATGACGCCGCCCAGCGCCCGGGTCGTCGCCATCAGCCGCTCGACTGCCTTTGGCTCGCCCCAGTTGAGATAGAGCCGCTCGGCATCGCTGTTCAGCCCCTCCTCATAGGCGTGGAGCTCGTCGGTAGTGATCGTGCCAAGCCCGTTGGTGATCATGCCATTGGCATGGGCCGCATCGGACAGCGCGCGGACGGATGCGTTGATCTTGTCCGGCTCGACGCCCATCAGCGCGAGGCCCGGCCATTGCTGCACCAGATCGGTATCGTCGGAAATGCCGCCGCCAAAATCGCCGTAGGGCACCTGCCGGTTGTCGATCCACCAGGTGACGAACTGGCGAACCAGCTTCAGGTCCTCGAGCTGCCGGAACGCCCAGAGCGGCACGCCAGCCGGCGCCTGGGGCTGCGTGAAGGCCGGGAGATTCTGCTCGCCATAGCTGATGTCGGCCCAATAGCGCCGCCCCTCGACATTGTCGGGATCGACCCTGAGCAGGTCGGAGATATCGCCATAGAGGCGCCGATAGAGGCCAGCGCGCTTCGACGAGGTATGTTCCTCGACCAGGAAACCCCAATTGTCCTTCACCTGGTTGAACCGATCGGCGATATGCTCGGGCAGCGCCGCCGCGCGATCCTTGAACACCAGCCGAATTTGCATCCCGTCGAGCGACGCCGCGCCGAAATCGGGCGCGGCCGAAGCGATGCTCAGGAACAGGCTGTCATCGGTCAGGATTCGGTCGCGCAGGTCGAGCCAGACCGTGCGTTTCTGCCCCGGCCTGACCGACACCGACACATCGATCATGTCGCGGCCCGGCCAGATCGGGTCCTTCACCCGGATGTTGAGCGGGATCAGCCCATCCGCGCCCGGCGCCGCCTTCAGGGCGGGTATGTCGATCGCGATGCCGTCGAGCCCGTCATGGACATTCTCCCAGCCATAATTCCACGACCGCGCGGATGGCTTGCCGGGAAAGGCTTCGCCGAAGCCGGACGGGATCAGGACATGGACGATCGGGGCGGCATCGGCGCGATGCTCGATCGCGGTCGTGGCCGCGGCATTGCCCGCGCCGGCGGCGGCCCGCGCGCCCGCCGGAAGGGCGACCACCGTAGTGCGTTCGTCGGGTGCGTAACGGCCGGCGATGTAATCGTTGAGCGACGCGAGCGTGGCGAAAGCCGGTGCCGCATTGGCCTGCACCGTGTAGCTCAGCTTGAAGCTGCCCGCGGGCTCTGCCGCATCGGTTATGTCATAGGCCCAGATTTCCTGGATCGGGGTTTCCTGTGCCGTATTGGCGAAGCGCAGCCGGCCCCCGGTCTTCCGCCCGAAACTGTCGACGCTGCGCACCTCGCCCTGCGGCCGCCGCGCGAGCGTCGCCCAGGAACCGCCATCCGCCGACCAGGTCAGCGCGCCATAGGCGGCGCCGCGGATCTCGACGCGGTTGAACGACACGCCAGCCGGCAGGGCCAGATCATAGGCCTTGCCGCCCTCCACATAGGTGTTCCAGTCGGGCAGGATGAAATAATCGTCGCGCCCGGCCAGTCGCGAGCGGTTGTAGACGCCCGGCCAGGTCGTCTCGGGGATCCCGTCCACGCCCTTCCAGTTCCACTGCTTCAGGTCCTTCGCATCGGCGAACTCGACCTTGCGGATGCTGGTGGTGTCGCCGGTCAGCCCGGGCGGCGATGCGGTGTCCCAGCCGAAGCGGTGGAGCCAGGCGGCGCGGCGCGATGCTTCGGAAGGCGCGGGCGCGGCGGCCGGCTCCGCATTGTCAGCCAGCGCCGCCACCTCGGCCGCGCCGAGCATATGGTCATAGACGCGAATCTCGTCGACATCGCTGCCGCGCATGAAATTGTAGCGGCTTTGCACCTGATGCGGCGACAGGACGCGCCCGGCCAGGCCGAACTGGTCGAGCCCGGCATCGAGATCGGCCTTGCCGTCCTTGCGCGCGACCTCCTTGCCGTCGACGAACAACCGCACGCCGACGCCCTCGTCCCAGGAAAAGGCGATATGCTTCCACCGGTCCGCCGCCGGAAGCGGGTCGATGCGGAACGACACCCGGCTCCGCGCCAGATTGGCGTCAGTAACGAAGGCATCGAAACCGTGCCCGTTCCAGTCGATCCGCAGGAACGCCATGTCCCAGCTCGAATGATCGGCGAAGCCGACGCGGAAGATCGCGAACGGTGCCTCACCCACCGGCGTGCGGGGCCGCCAGAAGAAGGAGAGCGTGCCCCGCTGGGCCAGGATGTTGCCCGGCGCGCGCCAGGCGACATAACCGTCATCCTCCCATTGGATCGCTCCGCCCGACTTGCCGGTCGGCACGATCGCGACATTGCTCTGGAAATTGGGCTCGGCCTCACCCCCGGCACGCTCGGCGATCAGGCTTTTGTCGGCGGAAGCGCGGAACAGCAGCCCAGTGGGGTCGGGCGCTCCCTGGGCATGCGCGCTGCCCGCGGCCAGCGCAATTCCCAAGGCGATCCAGGATGTATGAAGGCCCAATGTCACACGCGCGCTCCAATGGAGGCGGTTACGTCCGCCTTCCTTTCGCTACTATGGCAGCCAATGACACCGGTATCAACGTGCGTTCGAGTATCTGGAGCGCTCTCCTAGCCAAAACAGGCGAACGCCATGTCATTGCCGAAAAAACGCTTTGGCGCTGTGTCCCCTTGCCAGCTGTCGATGATCGAGATCGGGATAACGCGGGAACGATATGAGTTGAATCGAAGCGCTGCAGAGCGCGAATGGGAGACGAGCGGCGAGAGATATGGGACACCATGTGTCTCATATCTCCCTGCGGCTACCGATCGCCTGGATCGCCGTTATTCCAATTAATTTCAGGTACTTAGCTTCAAACGGATATCAAGTTCATAAAGCGGCGGCGGGACATGGCCCGCCGCCCTTCATCAGAACTTGGCGCCGGCTCTCACCCCGATCGTGCGCGGATTGATCGGCACGATATAAGGCCGCTGCGAGCAGCTTCCGCATTCCTGGAAGCGCGACAGCTGGCCGCGCTCGTCGAACGCGTTCTGCACGAACAGTTCGAGCGTGTAGTTGGTGAATTCGGCGCCGATCGCGAAATTCGCGGTCGTGTAAGCCGGCAGGCGTCCCTGCAGCGCGGCTGGATTGACCACCGCGAACGTCCCCGCCTGGATGACCGCAGTGCGGATATCGGACGAGGCCGAGCTCTGGTAGGCGACCACGCCCTGGAGATAGGGCTTCAGCGTGCCGAGGTCGAAGGTATAGCGCGCCGTGCCGTTGACCTTGACGCGTGGCGTAACCGGAAGCCTGGTGCCGGCAGGTGCCGATATCAAATTATCCTGTCCGCCCGGCCCCGGCAGTGTGCAGGCAAAGGTCGGATCGTCATACAGGCACAGATTGTTCTTGGTCTTGGCGTCCGTGTAGGAGCCCGCCGCCGTCAGCACGAGCGGGCCGAGATTGAGATTGGCGTCCATTTCGACACCGCGGATGCGCGCATCGGGGCCATTGTGGATTTCGGTGAAGCTGTTCTGGCCGAGGAAGGCGAACTGGAACGCTTTCCATTCCTGCTGATAGATCGCGCCGTTGAAACGGAGCTTGCCGCCCGCCAGCGTCGTCTTCCAGCCGATCTCGTAATTGGTCAGGAAGTCGGCGGCATAGGGCGGGATGGTACCGCGCCGATTGATGCCGCCCGGCCGGAAGCCGCGCGACCAGGTGCCGTACAGCAGCACGTCCTCGACCGGCTTCCACGTCAGGTTGAGTTTGTGCGTGAAACCCTGGCCCTGAGTGTTGACGGGCTGCAAGCCGCGCCCGACCGCATAGACCGCCAGATTGGTACAGGGGCTGCCCGCGACCGCCGCGGGCAGTAGGGTGAGCGAGCTGCTATAGGTATCGGTATCGCGGTCGTAGAGCCGCTGACCGGACGTGGTGAAACACTGCGCGACACCGGTGCGGTTGCTGCCCGCCGCATTGGGCGGCCCGTCCGAGAAGCCATTGCCCGGATTGCGTCCGAATCCGAAGAAGCCGATCAGCGAGTTGTCGTAGATGAAGGCGCGACCGCCGGCGGTCAGGGTGAGGTTCGGCAGGATGTCAAACGCAGCCTCCCCGAACACCGCGTAATCCTTGTCGACGCGGTGCTGCTGGGTCAGCCAGAGCGTGCCCGGGGAGCCGTTCACCGACAGCTCGGGCGCGAGACCCGCGACCTGATAATCCTGGTGAATCTCGTTGCTCTGGCGCTGGTAGAAAGCACCGGCCACCACCCGGAACCGCTCACCCTGCGGTGAGGCGACGCGGAATTCCTGGCTCATCTTCTTGAAGTGATCGCTGCCGATCACCTTCTGGCGCGGGTCGATCGTGTTGCCGGCCGCATCGTGGAAATAGAAGTAGCTGCTGATGCCGTGGTACGACTGGTAGAGAGTATCATAAGCCTCGGCGTAGTCGGTATAATCGCTCGAGGATAAGGTCTTCCGGTCGAGATAGGCGCCGGCATAGGTCAGATCCCAGTTGCCGAGCTTGCCCTCGATCGTCAGCGCCGCCTGGATGAAGCGGTCGCGGCGATATTCCGGGAAGAAATGCTGGACCTTCAGGTCGCCGAGCCGCGGATCATAGCCATAGCTGCCGTGCGAGCGCGTATCCTGGTAGATCGCGGTCGGCGTGACCGTCCAGTTCTCGTCGAGATCGATCTTCAACGCGGCACGGCCGCCCCACAGCTCGGTATCGTTATAATCCTTCTTCACGAACTTCGAATTGTTGACCGTGATACCGCCATTGGTCGCGGTGCAGCCCAGCGGATTGGTCTCGGGCAGGAAGCTGCGGCAGCCGGGCACATTGTCGATATAGCCGGCGTCCTTCTGGTAGAAGCCGACCGCACGGAACGCGATGTCGGGCGAGATCGGGATGTTGATCATCCCTTCCGCCTTGCCGCCGACGCCACCCTTGTTGACTGAGTTCACCTCACCATCCACGCGGCCGTAAAAGCCGCTCGTGTCGGGCTTGTTCGTGATGATGCGGATCGTGCCGGCCTCGGACGAGGCGCCGTAGAGCGTGCCCTGCGGGCCGGCGAGGCTCTCGATGCGGGCAATGTCGTAGACATGCACGTCGAGATTGCCGCCGATCGTGGTGACTGGCTGTTCGTCGAGATAGACGCCGACCGAAGGCAGCGAGCCCGAATGGTTGCCGTCGCCGCCCGAGGCGACGCCGCGCATATAGACGACGTTGGTGCCGGGCGTGCCGCCAAGCGCCTGGAACGACACTGACGGCAACAGCTGGGAATATTCGGCGAAGTTGGCGATGTTGAGCTGATCCAGCTTCTTGGTGCCGATCGCCTGGATGCTGATCGGTACGTTCTGGATATTCTCCTCGCGCTTCTGCGCGGTGACGATGATGTCGTCCTGCTCGGCGGGCGCCGCCTGGGTGTCGGTCGACTGCGCGAAGGCAGGTGTCGCGATGCCGGCAACGGACGCCAGCAGGGCAGTGACGGCGAGTTTACGCTTGGTGACGAGCATCGTAGCCCCCGATGTTATGTATCTGGAGCGATGCTGTTCGCACTCGCAACATCCGTCAATCGGGCGCAGCACACGAAATCATTTCGCCGCCGCATCGTGACAGTTTTGCAACGTTCAGTGGAAGGCGGGAGCTTCCGGATAGGCGTCGAGGACATCGCCCAGAGCTGTCTCGAGCGGATCGAGCCATGGCTCGAACGGCTTCCAGCTTTCCGTGCCCTCGCGGAAGATCGGCTGACGCACCTGTTCCGAGCTGGCGGTGCGCACGGCGCGCTCGGTCTTGTGGAAATCGAGGCATGCGGGATCAAATTCCAGACGGCACGCGACGAGCAGCGCCCGCACTTCCGCCTCGGTATCATCCACCATCCGCTCATAGATCACGCGATGAACGAGGCCCGGTCGCACCGAATCGATATGCGCCATCAGCCGCACATAATCGCGGTAATAGCGGCCCATATCCTCGAGCGAATAGCTGAACGCCTGGCCGCGCGCAAAATGCTGCTTGAAGTTGGAGAAGCAGCACCCGAGCGGATGCCGCCGTGCGTCGACGATCTTCGCGTTGGGCAGGATCAGGTGGATGAAGGGCAAATGCGCCCAGTTGTTGGGCAGCTTGTCGATGAAATAGGGCCGGTCGGTGCGCCGCTGCACGCTGGCGCGGCGCAGATATTCAGCGCCCAGCGCCTCGAGGCGCTCCGGCGCCAGGGCCTCGAGCCGCTGCGGGTAATTGGACACGGCCAGCGCGAGGGCGGGGATGTCGGGCAGTTCGGAGGTGCCCTCGACCAACGGGTGGCTCGACAGGATCTGCTCGACCAGGGTCGATCCGGCGCGGGGCATGCCGAGGATGAAGATCGGGTCGGGCGCATCGCAGCCCTGCCCCGCCCGCGCGTCGAAAAAAGCGGGCGTGCACAGCTTGATGCTGCGGTCGACGAACGTCCCGGTCTCGTCGGCGTCATAGTCGATCTTCGTCCGGCGCAGCGCATTGCCCGCGGCATAATGATCGAACGCTTCGGGCGCCTGTCTGCGATCCTCGAACGCCTTGCCCAGCGCGAAATCAAGATGGAACCGGTCTTCGTCCGATATGTCGTCGCGCGCCAGGGCCGCCTGCATCGCCGCGATATCCGCCTCGTCAAACTTGACGGTCTTCAGATTGGCGAGGCTCCACCATGCCTCGCCCATTTCGGGCTTCAGCGCGATAGCCTCACGATAGGCGGCCACGCCGTCCGCCTGGCGCCCGACCGTCTTGAGCATATGGCCATAGCTCATCCAGACCTTGGGCTGTGTCGGCGCGCTCTTCAGCACTGCCTCGTACAGCTCGATCGCTTCGTCGAACCCGCCGATCCTGCCGAGCGCCGCGGCCTTGAGATTGGCATGACCGGGATTGTCCGGCTCGTCGTCGAGCACCAGATCGAGTTCGGCGATCGCCTCGGTCGGGCGATTCTGCCGGTAGAGCGCGATGGCGAGGTTCGCGCGCGCGGCGGTGAATGCGGGGGACAGCTCCAGCGCGCGGCGCAGCAGCGTTTCGGCATCCTTGTAACGCCCGATCCGCCCGGCCAGCTCGGCGAGCATGCGGATCGCGGCGACGTCGAACGGATCCTCTTTGAGATGCGCGCGCAGCAGCGGCTCGGCGACCGACAGCGCATTGTCGTGCAGCGCGAGCGCCGCATCGATCAGCCGGGGCGGCCAGCGGCTGCTCTCGGGCTGCCAGGAGGATTGCGAGGGGGGAATGCTTGCCATGAGGTGCGCCCAAGAAACATGGTGCGCGCCGCCGATCAAGCCGTAGAGTGCGTTATCGGGGAGATCGCCTATGTCCACATCGCCGTCACGCGCCGCCCTGGGGTTCTGGACCTGTCTGGCGCTGGTGGTCGGCAACATGATCGGATCGGGCGTCTACATGCTCCCGGCGACGCTCGCGCCGCTCGGCTGGAACGGCATGATCGGCTGGTTCGTCACGATCGGCGGCGCGTTGTGCCTCGCCTTCGTCTTCGCCCGGCTCGGTGCGAAGCTGCCCTGTGCCGGCGGCCCCTATGCCTTTACCCGGGCCGCGTTCGGGCCTGCCGCCGGTTTTGCGGTCGCGTGGAGCTACTGGGTGCTGATCTGGTGCGGCAACGCCGCGGTCGCGGTGGCGGTGGTCAGCGCGCTGAGCCTGATCTTTCCCGCGCTCGGATCGACGCCGGGCCTGCCCGCCATCGCAGCGCTGGTCGCGATCTGGGCGCTGATCGCGGTCAATATCCGCGGCGTGGCGCTGGCCGGCAAGGTGCAGTTCGTCACCACCGCCTTGAAGCTGCTGCCGCTGGTCGGCGTGATCCTGCTCGCCGCCTGGCTGCTGTTGCGCGACGGCAGCGCCGCCATCGCGCCCTATACGCCGGTGCCGCTCGGCATGGGGTCCATCGCCGGCGCCGCCGCGATCACCTTCTGGGGCTTTCTCGGCGTCGAATCGGCGACCGTCCCGGCCGACAAGGTGGAAAATGCCGCGTCCATCGTGCCGCGCGTGACCCTGATCGGCACGGTGCTGACCGGCCTGGTCTATGTACTGGTCTCCGCCGCCACGATGTTCCTGATGCCGGCGGCGATCACGGCCGCGTCCCCTTCCCCGATCGCCGAATTCCTCGGCCGCGGGTTCGGATCGGGCACTGCCGAGGTCGTCGCGCTGTTCGCCGCGATCAGCGCGTTCGGTGCGCTCAACGGCTTCATCCTGCTGCAGGGCGAAGTGCCCTGGGCGATGGCGCGCGGCGGCGTGTTCCCCGCCTGGCTGGCGAAGGAAAGCAGCCGCGGCACCCCGGCGCGCGCGCATCTCGTCTCGGGCGTGCTGGTCACCATCGTGACCCTGATGAACTATACCGGGTCGATGGGTCAGCTGTTCCAGGACATCGCCTCGATCTCGCTCGCCTCGGGCATGCTTGCCTATCTCGCCTGCGCGCTGGCGGCGATCCGGCTGTTGCCCGACGATGTTCCTCTCAAGCTGGCGGCCGCCATCGCCGCGGCGTTCGTGGTCTGGATGGTCTATGGTCTCGGCCTCAAGGCCGATCTATGGGGCCTTGTGCTGCTGCTGCTCGGCCTGCCGGTTTATTGGATGGTCCACCGCGAGCGGGTCACTTCCAGCGCCGCCACCGCCCCATGATGCCGCGATCGGCGATGATCTCGTGCGCTGCGTTATGGCCCGGCGCGCCAGTGACGCCACCGCCCGGATGGGTGCCGGCACCGCACATATAAAGGCCCTTGATCGGTGACCGGTAGGCGCCATGCCCGAGCACCGGCCGGGACGCCCAGAGCTGATCGAGCGACATATGCCCGTGCATGATGTCGCCGTCGATCAGCCCGAACTTGCGCTCCAGGTCGAGCGGGGAATGGATCTGCCGCGCGATGACCGCGCCCTTGAAGTTCGGCGCATGCTTGGTGACCGTGTCGATGATCAGGTCCGCCGCCTTTTCGCGCTCGTCGTCCCATGAGCGTCCGTCGGGCAGTTCCGGCGCGAATTGCTGGCAGAACAGGCTGGCGATGTGCATGCCCGGGGGGGCCAGGCTGTCGTCGATCGACGTGGGCAGCTTCATCTCGACGATCGGCTCGTCCGACCAGCCCTTGGCCTTCGCGTCCGTGAAGGCCTTGTCCATATAATCGAGCGTCGGCGAGATGATGATGCCGCAGGTGTGATGCTCGGCGACCTGCTTGCCCGGCAGGACCGAGAAATCGGGCAGTTCGGAGAGGGCGACGTTCATCCGGAAGGTGCCGGAGCCGGTCTTGAAATTGTCCATCCGGCGGGCGAATTCCGGGGTCATGTCGCTGCGGTCGACCAGTTGGCGGTACAGCAGCGCCGGTCCGACATTGGCCGCGACGATATCGGCGGCAATCTCCTCGCCGCTTTCCAGCGTCACGCCCGTCACGCGATTGCCGTCGACCAGTACTTTCGCGACCGGGGTCTCGAGGCTGATCTCGGCGCCCATGTCGGTGCAGGCCTCCGCCATGAACTGGGTGATCGCGCCCATGCCGCCGACGCTATGGCCCCAGGCGCCCTTCTTGCCGTTCACTTCGCCAAAGACGTGGTGGAGCAGCACATAGGCCGAGCCCGGCGTGTCGACGCTGGCATAATTGCCGACAACCGCGTCGAAGCCGAACGCGGCCTTCACATATTCGTCCTCGTACCAGCTATCGAGAAAGTCCCGCGCCGACTTGACGAACAGGTCCATCACGTCGCGCTGCGCCTCGAGTCCCATGCCGGCGAGCCGCCTGCCCTGCGCTGCCGCCGCGATCAGCGCGCGGATGCCGCCGCCGGCGTTGGGCGGGGTCTTCAGCGCCATGTCGCGCAGCACCTCGGCGACGCGCTCGAGCGCTTCCTCGTACTTCGGGAAGGTGTCTGCGTCCTTCTGCGAATAGCGCGCGAACTCGGCACGGGTGCGATCCTCGCCGCCGCCGAGCTTGAGATAGCCCTTCTCGTTCGGGAAGAAGTTGGAGATCGTCCGCTCGATGATCCGCCAGCCGCGCTCGTGCAGCCGCATGTCCTTGATCACCTTGGGACGGAGCAGGCTGACCGTGTAACTCGCGGTCGAGTTGCGGAAACCGGGATGGAACTCCTCAGTGACGGCCGCGCCGCCGACGATCGCGCGGCGTTCGAGCACGCGGACCTTGAGGCCGGCACGCGCGAGATAGAAGGCGCACACCAGGCCGTTATGGCCACCGCCGATGATGAGCGCGTCGTATTTTTTCGTCATTCAAACCACCCGTTCGTTTCGAGCGAAGTCGAGAAACCGCGTCTGGCGCGCCCGTGGCCGTGTCTCGACTTCGCTCGACACGAACGGTGGTGGATCGTCAGTCCACCGGGCGCGGTCGCCGGCTCCACCCCGGCGCCGGCGCCTTGTGCAGCCGTGCCTCGGGGATCAGCCGCCGGATCTTCTTCGCAAAGCTGCGCAGGCACACTTCGCTCGCGCCGATCGGGCCGACCGTGTAGCTTTGCGACGCCATGCCCTGCTGCACCCGCGTGATCAGCCAGGTGTCCTCGGCATTGACCGTGCGGTTGATCCGCCAGTTGGCGTAGCGCACCAGCTTCATCTCGCGCCGGTCGTCGGGCAGCGCAAAGGCCATTTCGCGCAGCACGCAGGTAGTCGGCGACAGCGGCAGCCACTGCATGAAATCGACCTGGTCGGGATAGATGTCGAACGCCATGTTCGGCCACAATTTGTAATAGAGCCACAGCTTCTGCTGCGCCTCGGGCAGATGCTCCGCGCGGGGCAGATGCGCCTGGTACAGGCGCTCCCACCGGTCGTTCGACGGCTTGTCGGCAAGATAGCCGGACATCTTGTCGACCCAGGGCTGCGCCTCGATCGCATAGCTCTTGCCGAACAGCCGGGTCAGGCCGGCATGAGCGACCGGGATGTGCAGATTGTCGGAATAATTGTCGCCGACATTCTTCCAGTTCACCGCCCGCTCGCGCAGCCGCACCGGGCTGAGCGTGCGCATCTCCTCGAAGCGGTAAGGCGCGATCTCGGCCTCGTACGGCGTCATCATCCCGGCGACCGACGGGCCGCCGTCATCCTCGAGCCGGACAAACACGAAGCCGTTCCAGATCTCGATATCGACCGCCGCGAGGCCGTTCTTCGCCATGTCGAGCGCGGGATAATCGCCCTTCATCGGCACGCCGGTCAGCCGCCCGTCAAGCTCATAGGCCCAGGCATGATAGGGGCAGACCAGCTTCTTCGCGCACCCCGCCGGCCCCTCGACCAACCGCATCGCGCGGTGGCGGCAGACATTGGCGAAGGCGCGCACCGCGCCATCCTCGCCGCGCACCGCGATCACGCTTTCGCCGATATAATCGAGCGTGTGATAATCGCCGGCTTTGGGAATATCGCTGACATGGCAGACGATCTGCCACGATGGCCGGATCACCCGCGCGACCTCGACGTCGAAATATTCGGGATCGGTATAGAGCCAGCCCGGCAGGCTGAAGTCGGCGTCGGGATCGTGGGCTTCCGCCCCCTTCCCTTCACCAGTGTCCGCGTAGCGATGCGCCATGCCGGCCTCCGTTTTCTTGTTGAACGATCGTATAACAAGATAGACGGAGGCGCAACGCGAATGTGTCTCGACTTCGCTCGACACGAACGGGAGAAGGGGCAAGTGCACAAACCCGCCTTCACCCGCGCCGAACCCGATGCGCGCCGCCTCAGCCTGATCGAGGCGACTGCGCGCGTACTCGCCACCCACGGCGCGACGGGCGTGTCGGTCCGTACCATCTCAGCCGAGGCGGGCGTGTCGCCGGGCCTGCTCGGCCATTATTTCGACGGCATCGATGCGCTGATCGCGGCGACCTATGCGCATGTCGACGCGCAGGTCTCGACCGCCTTCGAAGCCGCCATGGCCGCCGCCGGACCGGAGCCCCGCGCGCGCCTGCTCGCGCATGTCACCGCCAGCTTCGCCAGGCCGATCGCCGATCCCGGCCTGCTCTCGACCTGGATCGCCTTCTGGAGCCTGGTGAAGAGCAATGACGACATCGCCCGGCTGCACCGCGACCTTTACGGCGCATACCGGCGCGATCTCGAAACCCTGCTCGCCGCCTGCGACATGCCCGGGCCGGAGCGCCGCCTCGCCGCGATCGGCATCAGTGCGATCGTGGACGGCCTGTGGCTGGAACTCTGCCTCGCCCCCGACGCCTTCACCCCAGCCGAGGCGAGCGCGATCGCCGAGCGCCATATCGACGCGCTGCTACCTCTCCAGCGCTGAGAAAGAGCCAGGCGGTAATCGCCACCGCGATTGCCTCGATAGCGCCTGCCGGGCGGCGATTGAATCGAACGTCCGTTGGAAATGTCATGAGGGTCGGTGACATTTTGCGCTCACCCGACAAGGTGCGCTGATTATTTCTCTGTTTTTCAAATGCTTATGATGAAACCGCATCACCGACGACTGACAAAATGTCAGTCGTCGGTGACATCGAGGCGGCTCAAGCGAGGCGGATCGAGAGTTCGACGTCGTCCGTGAACGACATCGACCAATAGCCGTTCGCGACCGAGCTGACGCGTTCGAGATAGTCGGGGCAATAATCGGTGTTGTCGGCGATAATCACCGCGCCCGGCCGCAACCGGCTCTCCACCAACGCGAGCACGTCCAGATAGAGCGACTTGGCGCCATCGAGCAGGAGCAGGTCGATCGTCTCGGGCAGATCCGACGCCAGCGTGTCCAGCGCGTCGCCTTCGCGGAACTCGACCAGGTCAGCCAGACCGCTGGCCGCTAGGTTCTCCCTGGCCCTGGCGAGCTTCGACGGTTCGAACTCGCTGGTGATCAGTCGTCCACCGCCATTTTCCCGTAGTGCCGCCGCAAGATGCAAGGTCGAGAGGCCGAACGAGGTGCCAAACTCGACGATCGATCGGGCATTGCCCGCCCGCGCGAGCAGATAGAGGAGCTTGCCCGTCTCGCGCGAGACGGGAAGCGCGAAGTCCTTCAGCCTGTCATACAGTTCGCGATAATCGGTCTTGCTCATCATGACTCGACGCCGCTCCTCGACAGAGACGGACGCGAAGACGGGGCTCATCGACGGGTGCGCAGCCTCGGCTTCAGCGAACAGGCGATCGAGCAGCGGCGCCACCGGCGCGCTGGTAAGGATGCTCATCCATTTTCTCCGGTTTCGAGCAGCTATTTGCTCGCCGTCAAAAATACGACTAGTTCGTCAGCTTTCCTATTCGCATTGGCGAAACCGCAGATGACGACCCGACGAAGTGCCCGTGTCTCCTTGCTCAAACAGCCCAAACAGGCCCGCTCCAACGACCTTGTCGCGGCGGTCCTCGATGCCGCTGTTCAGGTTTTGAGAACCGAGGGGGCGCAGCGATTCACCACTGCCCGAGTCGCCGAGCGCGCCGGGGTGAGCGTCGGCTCGCTCTACCAATATTTTCCCAACAAGGCGGCGATCCTGTTCCGGCTGCAGAGCGACGAGTGGCGGGCCACCAGCGACCTGATGCGCGAAATTCTGGAGGATCGCACAAAACCGCCGCTCGAACGCGTGCGCACCCTGGTCCATATGTTCATCCGCTCGGAATGCGAAGAAGCGGAGATCCGGGGCGCGCTCAACGACGCAGCACCCCTGTATCGCGACGCGCCCGAGGCGATCGACGTCCATGCTTCGAGCGCACAGGCCTTCCAGTCCTTTCTGCGGGAGTTGCTGCCCGACGCCACCGAGAGCAGGCGATCGCTGGTCGGCGATCTCGTCGAGACGACCTTGAGCGAGGTGGGCAGCAGCTTTTCCGCCACGCCGCGCACGGCAGAGGAAATCCATGCCTATGCTGACGCGCTGGCGGACATGTTGTGCGCCTATCTCGAGCGGCTGGGAGTCGCGGGCAGTTAAGACCAGATCGGCCACTGTCACACCATCGCAACCGAAACGTCGCGAAACTGGCATGGTCCGGGCGCACAGGGCGCGTCGCTGCATCGCAGCAACGACTGCACCAAGGGGGCCCTGCCGTGATTCGACATACTTCCAGCCTGCTCGCGCTCGCGGGCGCGCTCTTCTACGCCAACGCAGCCTGTGCGCAGACGGCCGTCGTCGATTCGAGCGACAGCCAGTCGGACGAGACGATCGTCGTCACCGCCGCCAAATCGACGCGCTCGTCGACCGCGATCCCCCAGAGCGAGATCCAGAAGATCCTGCCGGGCGTGTCGCCGCTGAAGGCGATCCAGACGCTGCCCGGCGTGCTCTACATCACCGCCGATCCCTGGGGTTACAACGAGCAGAACGCGCAGATCTTCATCCATGGCTTCGCGGCGAACCAGCTCGGCTACACGATGGACGGCATTCCGCTGGGCGACCAGAGCTACGGCAACTACAATGGCCTTTCCCCACAGCGCGCGGTGATTTCGGAGAATGTCGGCCGCGTCGTCGTGTCGACCGGCGCCGGCGATCTCGCCACGGCCTCGAACAGCAATCTCGGCGGCACCGTCGAAACCTTTTCGTCGAGCCCGCTGGGCAGTTTCGGGGTCCAGGCCGCGCAGACCTTCGGCAGCTACGATACCTCGCGCACCTTTGTCCGCATCGACACCGGCACGTTCGGCGGCGGCACGACGTCGGGCTATATCTCGGCGGCGCGCCAGCATGCCAAGGCCTGGGACTTCAACGGTACCCAGGGCGGTTATCAGGCGAACGCCAAGTTCGTGCACGACAGCGCGATCGGGAAGCTGACCCTGTATTTCGACTATAACGACATGACTCAGCCGAACGAAGACGCGACCGTCTTCTTCAAGCCCTCCGCCGGCGGCACGGCGACCCCGGTCCAGCTCTATACACCTTATACCAAGCCGTTCTTCTACCCGGATTTCGACGGGTACCGGACCTCCTATCTGAGCGCGATGGGCAATTCCCCGGCCGCCCAGGGCAGCAATTATCGCAACTATTATTCGGATGCGCAGCGGACCGACTATCTCGGCTATCTTCGCTACGACGCGAAATTCTCCGACCATGTCGCCTGGTCGACCACCGCCTATTTCCATCACAATGACGGCGCCGGCGTGGTTGCCGGCCCGCTCGGCCAGTCGATCACGACGGCCCAGCCCTATCTCGACCCCAATTACGCGACGCTCCCGGCCAATTGCCGTTTCGGCGCCAACGCCAACGGGATCCGGCCCACCGCCTGCACCGCGCTGACCGATGCCCAGGCGGCCGCGGCCGGTGCCGCGCTGGTCAAGGCGACGGGTGGCTCGGGCCTGATCACCCGCACCACGGAATATCGCATCGACCGCGAAGGTGTGATCTCCGCGCTCAATCTCGATGTCGGCAACCACAAGATCGAGCTGGGCGGCTGGTTCGAGCATAACAGCACCACGCAGTGGCGCCGGTGGTACGGCGTCGACGTCAACAATCCGGCATCGAGCACACCCTATATCCGCCCGCTCGAGGTCGCGACGCCGCTGTTCACCCAATATCAGGGCGAAGCGAGCATCAACCAGCTGCAGCTCCATATCCAGGACACGTGGCAGGTCACTGACCGGTTGATCGTCCAGGGCGGCGTCAAGACCAGCGCGCAATGGGCGGACGGGCGTTTCCCGGTCCAGCCCAAGGCGGGGTCGCTGTCGGGCCTGTCGGGCGGCCTGCCGCAGGGCAAGATCAACACGCTGCGCTGGTTCCTGCCGGCGATCGGCGCGACCTATGACTTCAACGGCCATGAAGAGGTCTATTTCAACGTCCAGAAGAACCTGCGGCAATATCAGGCATATCTGGCCGGCGGTGGCGGCCCGTGGTTCACGGGAAGCCAGGCGGCGTTCGACGCCTTTGCCGACCAGGGCAAGCCAGAGAGCAGCTGGACCTATGAAGGCGGCCTGCGCACTCGCCGCAATTTCTCCGGCGACATCGGGTTCGACGCGCAGATCAACTATTACCACGTCGTGTTCAACGACCGCCTTCTGGCGATCTCGACGAACCCGGGCGGCATCGCAGGCGGCAACATCACCGGCGGCACCTCGATCCTGGTCAATGTCGGCGACGTCAAGACCGACGGTGTCGATGCGGCCTTCACGCTCCGCGTCGGACGCGTCTTCTCGCTCTACAATGCGACCTCGTACAATCTGTCCAAATATCAGAGTGACTATACTTCGGCGGCGCTCGGCATCGGCAACGCCACCAACAGCTGCATCGGCGGTTACATCGTGACCGCCGGCGTCGTGCCGACTTGCGGCAAGCAATTGCCCGGCACGCCGAAATGGATGAACAAGACGGTCGCGACGGTATCGGTCGGCCCGATCGAGGCACAACTGATCGGCGACTATGTCGGCCGCCGCTTCAGCACCTTCACCAACGACGCCAGCGTGAAGTCCTATTTCCTGACGTCGCTGCGCCTCGCCGCACGGCTTCCGGAGAATATCGTGCCGCTGCGCAAGGTGGAGCTTGCGCTCAACGTCACCAACCTGACCGACAAGAAGGGGGTATCGACCCTGTCGATCGGATCGGCGACCAACAGCTATTCCGCCTATCCGATCGCGCCGCGCCAGTGGTTCCTGACATTGTCGGCCGCTTACTGACCCCGGTGGGAACTCGAACGGCAGGCGAGGTTTCGTTCATCGAGGCCTCGCCTGCCGCTGAGTGAGAGCGGAGACCCATCGAGCGGCACGAAACCGAGTAAATCGCCCGCCCGGTAACCCGCGATCATTTGTTCGGTGATCCTCATGCGGGATCGCTCGGCCGGGAGGCCCTCTCCTGCTCAGCACGATGAATCACCACGCGCTGATGGACAAGCCGGGCGATCGTCGGCAAGTCCGGGATCTTCTCGCCACGCCGTTCCAGGGCAAGCTCGACACTCTCGCCAGAGCGCAAGCGGATGACGAGGTTGGCCGGGCCTCCATCGACCCGGGCCCTCTTTGCCCGCGCGATCATCTCGTCGTTGTAATAGCCGGCATCATCGATCTCGACGAAAGGGATGTATCGTTCCGCCGTGCCCGGATTCAGCAACAGCCCGTGACGGCAAAAGGCGAACGATGCTGCCCCCGCCGCTAACCAATAGGTCGCCAGCACCTCATGGGCCGAGGGAAGGCCGCCCGCCTTGAGCCCGCTCGGGTGGCGCAGGAGCCGGGCGACGACCGGGTCGTCCGTGATCGCGCCCTGCTCCGTCACCCGCCGCCCCCTATTTCGACAGGTCGGTGAACAGCGACAGATAATAGCTGATCCCCGGCGCGATGTTCGACACCAGGACCCGCTCGTTCAGGCCATGGCTGAAATCGTCCGAATCCTTGCTGAAGGTCGGGCTCGCGCCATAGCTGTCCACGCCCTTGTAGCGGAACCACATGGAATCGCTCGCGCCCGACGCCATGCTCGGGAATACCGGCACGCCGGGATAGACCGATTTCATCGCCTTGTTCACCGCCGCGATGAAATCGGGCCGCATCGGCGAGGCGTCGGTCGCGACCGAGCCTTCGGTCACGTCCTTGAAGGTCACCGCCGGCTCGGCCGCGACCTTTTGCAGCTCGGCCATGATGTCGGCGGGCTTGTGGCCGGGGAAGATGCGGCAGTTGATGTTCGCGGTGGCCTTTTGGGGGAGCGCGTTCAGCGCATGGCCGCCGCTGACCATGGTGGAGACGCAGGTCGTGCCGATCTTGCCGATCGTCGCCGGGTTGGCGGTCAGCGTGGCGATCGCCGCCTTGTCGGTCGGGTCGGCGGCAAAGGCGCGCATCGCCGCCGCCGTCTCGGCATCCTCATATTTCGCCGCTTCGACGAAATAGGCGCGGGTCAGGTCGCTGACCTCGGGCTTGAACTGATAGTCGCCGATCCGCGCCAGCGCCGCCGAGAGCTGGTTGATCGCATTGGCCTTGCGCGGCGCCGAGCTGTGGCCGCCAGGATTGGTCACGGTCAGTTCGAAATCGGCATAGGTCTTCTCGGCGCCCTGCCAGGTCCACAGCACCGGCTTGCCCGTCTTCTCGTCGAGCAGCCCGCCGCCGCCATCGATGTTGAGCACGATCTCGGCATGGGAGAGCTTGTCGGCGATGAGGCCCGAGGTCTTCATCGTCGTTTCCTCGTCGCCCGAGAATTCGATGACGATGTCGCGCTTCGGCTTATAGCCCGAGCGCTTGAGCTCGATCAGCGCGGCGATGGCGATGGTGCCGTCGAGCTTCATGTCGGTCGCGCCGCGGCCGAACAGATAGCCATTCTCTACCACCGGCGTGAACGGATCGCGCTGCCAGTCCGACGGCTTGGCCTCGACCACGTCCATATGGCCCGAAATCACCAGCGGCTTGGCCTTGGGATCGGAACCGCGCCAGCGCCCGATCAGATAGGCGGTGTCCTCGACCGGCGTGATCTCGACATCGCCGTCAGCGAAGCCGCCTTCGACCAGGGCAGCCTTGTAGAGGGCGGCGACCTTGTCGGTCTCGTTGCCCGGCCCGCGCACCGAGCGCAGCGCGATGGCCTTCTTCGCCAGGTCGAGCGCCTGGGCCTCGGCCTGGGGGTGCGCCACGGTCTTCGCCGCCGCGCCGGTGCCGATCGTGCAGGCAGTGCCCAATGCCAATATCGCTGCTGCCCGCTTCATGTTCATCGCCCGACTCCAATTGCTTGAAACACATGCGTAACGGCGCGCTCCGGGTCGTCAAGCGGGCGGCGGGGCGTTATGATGATCGATCGATTGCGAGGTGACCCGTGAAAATTGCCGCCCTGTTCGCGCTGACTCTGTCCTTCACGGCGCTCCCCGCCATGGCGCAGGAAGCAAGCCCTGCCCCCTGCCCCGCCCTGCCCGCCGAACTCGCCGGCTGGGCGAACGGCACCCCGCTTGCGGCGGCGACCACACCCGGCGGACTGGCCAAGGCGCTGGTGAAGATCGGCAGCCGCACCGACCTGGCGCTGGCGCCGACCCCGGAGGTGACCTTCGCCACCATGCCGAACAAGGCCCCGGCCCTCACCACTCATAGCGGCATGGCGATCTTCAGCGTGGCGAGCGCCGGTACCTATCGCGTGGCGCTCGGCACCAGCGCCTGGATCAATATCGCGCAGGACGGGAAATTCCTCGCGTCCACCGCCCACACGCACAAGCTGAGCTGCACCGGCATCCGCAAGATGGTCGATTTCGCGCTGACCCCGGGCAATTACGTGCTGCAGATCGAAGGCGGCAAGGATGCTGTGGCCGGCGTCCTGATCGCCAGACTGCCCTGAGCGGCGAACATGGCATTGGCAACCAAAGCTCGCTAAGCGCTTGCCATGGCGAAGGCACATCCGTTCCACTCGATCCACAGCCATGAGCTGATCCGCGTCGGTGCCTGCACGCCCCGCGCGACGGTGGGCGATCCCATGGCCAATGCCGAGGCAGCGATCGCGCTGGCGAAGCAGGGCCACAAAAGCGGCGCCGACCTGCTCGTCTTCCCCGAGCTCAACATCAGCTCCTACGCGATCGACGACCTGCATCTGCAGGATGCGTTGCAGCGCGCGACGATGGACGCGCTGGCATCCGTGGTCACGGCCAGCGCCAGGCTGCGCCCGGTGCTGCTGGTCGGCGCGGCGATCCCGCGCAACAACCGGCTCTACAATTGCGCGGTGGTCATCGCGCGCGGACGGGTGCTGGGTGTCGTGCCCAAGACCTTCCTGCCGAACTACCGCGAATATTATGAAAAGCGCTGGTTCGCGAGCGGCGCGGGCCAGTCCGGCGAGATCGCGATCGCCGGGCAGACGGCACCGTTCGGCCCGGACCTGATCTTCGCGGCGAGCGACCTGCCCCATTTCGTCTTCCATGCCGAGATCTGCGAGGATTTCTGGTCGCCCACCCCGCCCTCGACCATGGGCGCGCTCGCCGGGGCGCTGGTGTGCTGCAATCTCTCGGCCTCCAACATCGTCGTCGGCAAGGCGCGCGAGCGGGCGCTGCTCTGCGCCTCGCAAAGCGCGCGCGCCGTCTGCGCCTATGTCTTCTCGGCGGCCGGGCCGGGAGAAAGCACCACCGACCTGTCCTGGGACGGCCAGGGCATGGTGCACGAACTGGGCGAGCTGCTCGCCGAATCGGAGCGTTTTCCGCAAAAGCCGGGCATGCTGATCGCCGATGTCGATTGCGGCCGCATTCGTCAGGAGCGGATGCGCACCGGCACGTTCAACGATTCAGCGGTGCTGGCCGGGCATCCCGAGACGCGCTTCCGCCGCATCGCCTTCGATCACAAGCCCGACTATGCCGATATCGGGCTGAAGCGCGACATTCGTCGCTTCCCCTTCGTGCCCAACACCCCGGAAAAGCTCGACGCCGATTGCTACGAGGCGTTCAACATCCAGGTCGAGGCACTGCTCAAGCGCTTCGAGGCGGCCAGGGCCGAGCGGCTGGTGATCGGCGTGTCGGGCGGGCTGGATTCGACTCATGCGCTGATCGTCGCGGCCAAGGCGATGGACCGGCTCGAGCTACCCCGCAACCGCATCCTCGCCTTCACCATGCCGGGCTTTGCCACCAGCGAGCATACCAAGAGTAACGCCTGGGCGCTGATGCGCGCCCTGGGCGTCGACGGCGACGAGATCGATATCCGCCCCGCCGCCAGGCAGATGCTCGCCGATATGGGCCATCCCTTCGCGGAGGGCGAACCAGTCTATGACGTGACCTTCGAGAACGTCCAGGCGGGCCTGCGCACCGATTATCTCTTCCGCCTCGCCAATCAGCGCGGCGGGCTGGTGGTCGGCACCGGCGACCTGTCGGAGCTGGCGCTTGGCTGGTGCACCTATGGCGTCGGCGACCAGATGAGCCATTATGCGGTCAATGCGGGCGTGCCCAAGACGCTGATCCAGTTCCTGATCCGCTGGTGCATCCGGACCGACCAGTATGACCGCGAGACCGATGCGATCCTCGAAGCGATTCTGGCGACCGAGATCTCGCCCGAGCTGGTCCCGGCCGGCGCCGACGGCGCGATGCAAAGCACCGAAGCGCGGATCGGGCCGTACGAGCTCAACGATTTCTTCCTGCATTATGTCGTGCGGCACGGCATGGCGCCGTCGAAGATCGCTTTCCTGGCGCTCCATGCTTGGCGCGACGCCGCGGCGGGCCGCTGGCCGCGCGACTTCCCGCCGGCATCGCGCCATGACTATGATCTGGGGACGATCCGCGGGTGGCTGGAGAAATTCCTCGTCCGCTTCTTCGTGACGAGCCAGTTCAAGCGTTCGGCCATCCCCAATGGGCCGAAGGTCTCGGCCGGCGGCGCGCTATCCCCCCGCGGCGATTGGCGTGCGCCGTCCGACGGCACGGCCAGGCCGTGGCTCGACGAGCTGGCGAAGAATCTGCCCTAGCGTGGAAGTAGCAGCGGCCCCGCGGGGCCGTCTGCCGAACAGCTATTTGCGGGCCTTGCGCGCGGCGTAGCGCGCATCGCGCGCCGCCTTCTTCTCGGCTTCGGTCATCTGCGAGCGGGCAACGGCCTGCTCGGCCTCGGCCTTCGCGGCTTCGGCCTTGGCGATCTTGTCGAGCCGGGCCTGCTCCATCGCGGCCTTCTTGTCCGCGCGCTTCTGCGCTTCGGCGGCTTCCTTGGTCGCGCGGGCGGCGGCACGCTCGGCGGCGACTACGGGGTCCACCGGCGGTTTCGCCTTCAGTTTTTCGAGAGCAGCCTGCTTGGCCTGCGCGGAAAGCGCGGCGCGGTCCTTGAAGGAGGGTTCTTTATACGATGCCATCGGCGCCCCTTAGAGACTTTTCGCGCGATAGGAAATGCCACAGGAATTGAAGATTATATTGGCACGATGAATGCCATTAATTTTCATGACGTATTGACGTAATTTGATTATACGATGTGGAGACGAATCCGCGGGGGCGGATCGCCAATGCGGGGGATAGTCGATGGCAACGCCAGTATCGGACGATATCGATGCGGTCGGCACGGAAGATGGAATCATCTTCGTCACTCTCCGGGCCTATGATCAGGACGATGGCGATTCGACTCCCCCCATTTTCCGCCTGGACGACCTGCCGGCCAACGGCACGCTCACGGATTACCTGGGCAATCCCGTAACCGTCGGGGCGGATTACGTTGCCGACTATCTGGAACCCGATACCGGGCTCTGGACCGTCGTGCTCTATTTCACGCCCGATCTCGACTGGAGCGGCGTCACTGATTTTCACTATGTCGCGGTCGATAGCGATTCGGAGGTCTCCGCTCCGTCAACCGCGACGATCACGGCGGATCCCGTCGCCGACGCGCCGCTGATCGACGTCAACATCAACGATCAGCCCGACGTGCTCGGGCCGGCCGAGAACGTGACCGGCACGTCCAGCCAGGAGAATGGCCCGATCGTCACCGCGCTCGACGGCGGTCGCACGCTCGTCGTCTGGCAGCAGGGTCTGTTCCCCGGCAGCGTCAGCGCACGCATATATGACGCGAGCGGTGCGCCCGAAGGCGCTGCCTTTGCCGTTACCGCCAGCGGCGGAGTCAACGAGATACAGCCCTCCGCCGCCGGGCGGCCGGATGGCGGCTTCGCCATCGCCTGGGTCGTCGACGGCGGGTCGACCGGCGGCGGCGACATCGTCACGGCTTTCTACGACGCCGGAACGACGACGCCGGCGCTTGTCGTGAGCACGGCGGCGAGCAGCACGGGGCGCGAGGCCGATCCGACCGTGACGGCGGTCGGTGACGGCTTCGTCGTCACCTGGGCAGTGGAAAATGCCGGCGCCGCCGACATCTATGCCCAGCGTTATGAGGCGGACGGCACCACCGATGGCGGCCCCTTCCTGGTCATGACCGGTGCCGATCCCGGCTTCAACTCCGGGTCCAGTTTCGATCCCCCGGCGCACCATGTCGCGGCGGTGGGGGATGACGGCGCCTTTGTCGTGGCGGCCCAGAGCGGCGGGATGATCGTCGCGACGCGCGTCGACGAGACCGACACCCCCGGCCCGCAAATCCCGGCGAACAGCAGCGGCGGAACGCTGCCGGCCGTGACCGGACTGGCGAACGGCGATTTCGTGGTGGTGTGGCAGCAGGACGACGGCTCAGGCAGCGAGGAACTGCACGTCACCCTGTTCCATTGGGACGGCACCGCGGCGGTGCTCGACTTCACGCCGCTCAACCTGGCCTCTTCCGCCGAATTCTCGGTCGATGTCGCCGGCCTGCCCGACGGCCGGTTCGTCCTTGCCTGGATCGGCAATAACGGCGTCGACGGGACCAACGACATTTTCACTCAGGTCTTCTCAGGTGACGGCACCCCGGCGGCGGGGGGCGCGGTGAACGTCAGCAACACCGGCATGAACGGTTCGAGTCAGCCGATCCAGGACGCACAGCCGACCATCACCGTCAATGACGACGGCACCTTCACCGTCGGCTGGCTGCAGCTCCGCGCCAGCGGCGGCACCGACCAGGACATCTTCATCCGTCACTTCGATCCGACCCCGGAGTTTATTCACGTCCGGGCCGGAGACACGGTCGAGTTGCCGACCACCATCACGCTCGCCGATCAGGACGGGTCGGAGATGCTGAACCTGGTAACGATCGGCCAGCTTCCCGAAAACTTCACGCTGTCGGCAGGGCATCGCGCGGACAGCGGCGATCCCACCAGCGCCTGGGTGATCGATCGCAGCGACCCGGGCGATGCGGCCTTTCTCGATGCGCTGGCCGCTGGCACCGCGCACCTGACCATCACCACCGCCGCCGACTATAGCGGCGGCCTCCAGCTGGAGCTCAATGCGTCGAGCGTAGAGATCGGCGATCCGACCGCCATCGAGGGATCGAGCACCTACACCATCCTGCTCAACGTCGCACCTGGCGTCGATGCGGTCGATGACGTGCTTGCAGCGGCCGAGGACACCCCGATAACCTTCGCCGCCGCCGACATCCTCGGCAATGACGGCGTCGCGAGCAACGAGACCCTGGTGATCGACAGCGTCAGCGCCTGGTCGGGCGGCAGCGCGGTGCTCAATGCGGACGGCAGCGTCACCTTCACGCCCGATGCCGATTTCAGCGGCGACGCCCATTTCGACTATGTCACGCGCAACGGCGCCGGGTTGACTGATACCGCCACCGTCACCGTCGCCGTCGCGTCGGTCAACGACGCACCGGTGCTGGATCTCGATATCTTCGAAGCCGGCAACGACGCGGTCGCGACCTATTATGAGGGTGACCCGCTGGCGGGCCTGGCGCCCTTTGCGACCCTGACCGACGACAATACGAGCTATGACGGCGCCACGCTGACCGTGACCATCAGCAACAACGGCACGGCCGACGACCAGCTTACCGTCAATGACGTCGGGGCCGGGCCAGGCGAAATCGGCGTGTCGGGCCTCACCCTCAGCTATGAGGGCACGATCGTCGGCACGCTCAACGGCGGCACCAATGGTGGCCCGCTGATCGTCGTGTTCAATGCCGATGCGTGTGGCTGCGCGGTCCAGGCGACGATGCAGAACATCGCTTTCTTCACCAGTTCCGATACGCCCACGACTGACCAGCGCACCCTGGACTTCAGCCTGGTCGACGGCGGCGGCACCGATCTCGGCGGATTCGATACGGGCAGCGCGCAGCTCGTGCTGGACGTCGTGGCGATCAACGATGCGCCGACCGCGACCGCGCCGCTGACCGATTATGCCGCGACCGAGCAGGTCGCGCTCGACATCAAGAATAGCGGCCTTTCGGTCGCCGACCCCGATGCCGGCACCGGCGAGGTGACGGTGACCCTCGGCGTCGACTACGGCGTGCTGCATGTCGAGGCGGGCGGCACGAGCGTCGTCATCACGGACAATGACAGCTGGCAGGTGACGCTGACCGGCACGATCGACGAGATCAACGCCCTGCTCAACAGCGACGCCAGCAGCGTCGTGACCTACACCGCCGACGACGATTTCCCGCCGTCGAGCGCCACGCTGATGCTCGACATCCATGATGGCGGCAACAGCGGCGACGGCGGCGAGCAGAGCGGCGGCGCGACCGCCAATATCGTCATCACCGCGATCAACGACGCGCCTCAGCTCGATCTCGATTATTTCGCCTCGGGCAACAATGCCGTCGCCACCTTCACGGAAGGCGACGGACCGGTCTATCTCGCCTTCGACGCGGTGTTCGACGACGACAATGAAGAGTGGGACGGCGCGACGATGACCATCTCGATCGCCGGCGCGACCGCTGGCGATCAGCTGACCATCGAGGATGTCGGCACTGGCCCCGGCGAGCTCGGTGTCGACGGATCGAACATCACCTATGAAGGCGATGTGGTCGGCACGTGGAGCGGCGGCGTCAATGGCGCCCCGCTGGTCGTCACCTTCAACGCCGATGCCTGCGCCTGCGCGATCGAACTGCTCGCCGCCAGCATCCTCTACGAGAATATCGACGATCTCACCGCCGCCAGCACGCGCGACGTGACGTTCAGCTTCGTCGACGGCGCCGAGACCGCCAGCGCGACCGTCGCGCTCGACGTCCTCCCTTATGCCGAGATCCTTACCGGCCCGGACGTGACCGGCGACGAGGACACAGCGATCGCGCTGACCGGCATCGTCGTCGACGGCGTCGCAGCCGACCCGGCGGCCAGCCTGGTGACAGTTACTCTTCAGGTCGCGCATGGCACGCTCGACATCCGCACCGACGTGGCGGGCGGCATCGACGCGAGCGCCATCACCGGCGGCGCCGACGGTTCGAACACCATCACCCTCACCGGTACCCAGGATCAGATCAACGCGACGCTCGCGGCGGCGAACGGCCTGACCTATCTCGGCGATCAGGATTATAACGGGCCTGACGAGCTCGACATCTCCGCCGTCGCGGTCAATTCAGGCGCGCCCATCTCCTTCACGCCCTTCCCGTCGCTGCCCGTCGGCACTGCGCCCACCGCGCTCGGCTTCGCTGACCTTGACGGCGATTCCGCCGCCGAGATCGTGATCGGAGTCGAGGGCGGCATCATCGTGTTCGGCAGCACGTTCAGTGGCGGCTTCGGAATACCCGACGGCTCGCCCCGCGCCTTCGCCTTTGGCGATTTCGACGGCGATGGGGTGACCGATATCGCATTCTCCAGCGAGGGCGCGGGCAGCGGCGGCTATGTCGGCTATGTCTCGTCGATCACCGGCGACACCGAGACGATCGCGGCGGTCCCCTATGCCTTCGACCTCGTGGCGGCCGATCTGGACGGCGATGGCCTGACCGACCTGATCGTCACCGATGCCGACAATGGCCGTGTCGGCGTGATGCTGCAAAGCGCGCCCGGCGTCTTCCAGCCGCCGGCCTATTCGACGACGACCAGCCAGTTCATCGCTTCGGTCGCGGTCGGCGACGTCAATGGCGACGGCTTTCTCGACCTGCTCGCGGGCAGTCCCGGCACCTTGCCCGGCATGACGCCGCCGGGCGCGATCGATCTGCTGCTCGGCAATGGCGACGGTAGCTTTGGATCGGCGACCCAGATATTGAGCGGCGCTTCCCATATCACCGATCTGGTGCTTGGCGATTTCAACGGAGATGGCGCGCTCGACATCGCCTTTTCCTCGATCGCCGACCCGTCCGATCCGAGTTCGATCAGCGGGGTGCAGGTGGCATTGGGCAATGGCGACGGCAGCTTCGCCGCCGCGGTCGGCTATACCACCACCAGTGACGGCACCCCCGCCCAGATCGTCGCGGCCGACCTCAATGGGGATGGGTTCATCGACCTGGTCGTCACCAACGGCAATGATCCGGGCACGATCTCGATCCTTGCGGGCAATGGCGACGGCACGTTCCAGGCGCCGGTCGATCTCGGCAGCGACGGGATGCCGGTCGGGATCGCCCTGGGCGATCCCGATGCTGATGGCGACCTGGACATCATCGTCGCCAATATGCTGGACGGCACGCTCAGCGCCTATAACAACAACAGCATCGGCGGTCCGGGCGGCTCAGGCGTCTCGGCCATTGTCGGCATTACCGTCGATCCGGTCGACGATGCCGGGGTGGCGACGGACGATACCGGCTTCACTCTGTTCGAGAACGCGACCGTGATCGTCGACGTGCTGGCCAACGACACGGATGTGGACAGTCCGGCGCCCGTGCTGGCGACGGTCAATGGCGCGACGCTCGTAAACCCCGGTGATTTCACCACTCTGGCATCGGGCGCGCGGGTGTCGCTCAACAGCGACGGCACGCTGACCTATGATCCGCATGGGGCGTTCAACAGCCTGATCGACCTCGCAACCGCGACCGCGACCGGCGCGGTCAACACCAGCGCGATCGACAGCTTCTCCTATACGCTGGACGGTGGCGACACCGGCACGGTCTCGGTGACCATCAACGGCGTGAGTTCCGCCGACGACCGGCTGGCCGGCGATACCGGCGCCAATGTGCTTCTCGGCCGAAGCACTGCCGACCTCTACATGCTCCAGCATGGCGGCACCGACAGCGCATCCGGCGGCGGCGGCAATGACGGCTTCTATTTCGGTGCCGCGCTGGATTCGACCGACAATGTCGATGGAGGCGCCGGCACGGACGACCAGGTCGGGTTGCAGGGTGATTATACTGGCCCGAACGCGCTGACCTTCGGCGCGAACAACCTGGTCGGCATCGAAACGCTGGTGATCTTCTCCGGCAACACGACGAGCTTCGGCGACACGAGCGGCAGCCAGTACAGCTACGACCTGACCACGATCGACGCCAATGTCGAGGCGGGCAAGACACTCACGGTCAACGCCAATTTGCTGCAGGCCGGTGAGAACCTGACCTTCGACGGCGCGGCGGAAACCGACGGCTCCTTCCTGATCTATGGCGGCCAGGGCCAGGACGACCTGACCGGCGGCCAGGGCAGCGACGCCTTCTTCTTCGGCGATGACGGACGCTTCACGGCGGCCGACCGGGTCGATGGCCAAGCCGGCCTGGATGACCAGCTTGGTCTGCGCGGCGATTATTCGGGCGGAGTCACCTTCCTCGCCACGACCATGACCAACATCGAAACGCTGGTGCTGATATCGGCGACCGATGCGCGGTTCGCGGCGCCGGGCACGGCGTTCGATTACGATATCACGCTCGACGACGCGAATGTCGGCGCCGGAAAGGTGCTGACCATCTCGGCCAATGCGCTAAAAGCCGGCGAGGACGTGGCGTTCGACGGCTCGGCCGAGACCGACGGCTCCTTCCGCTTCATGATGGGCGCCGGCAACGACTCGATGACCGGCGGCGCGAATGCCGACCAGTTCTGGGGCAGGCTCGGCCAGGATGTGATGACCGGCGGCGGCGGCAACGACACCTTCTATTTCCGCGCCATCACTGAATCGACCACCGGCGCGATGGATCAGATCACCGACTTCAATGCCGGCGATCATATCGATCTTTCGGTGATCGACGCGAGCACCGCGGCCGGCGGCAACGACGCCTTTTCCTATATCGGGGGCAGCGCATTCAACCATGTCGCGGGCGAGCTTCGCGTGTCGGGCTCCGGCACCAGCTGGACGGTCGAGGGCGATGTGGACGGGGATGGCATCGCCGATTTCGCGATCGCCGTCACGACACTTGGCGCATACAGCTTCACGGGGAGCGATTTTGTCTTATAGGTGGCAGATCGTCACGGTTTTACAGGGGAAACTCGGATGAAGCAGGTCGTCAAGCCAACCGGGACGCAGCCCGCCTTGCAGCCGCGACGCGTTTGGGTGGCTCCGCGAGTCGAGAAGATGAAGGCCGGCGACGCTGAAAACAGCTTCGATCCGATCATCCCGGACGGCGCACTCAGCTTCGGCTCCTGATCCGCCGGGTGCCGCGATGAACGCGCTCGTGGCGCGGCGTCTGCCGGGAGTGGTCGAGGCGGAAGTCGATGGCGAGCTCGTCGCGCTCCATATCGAGAATGGCACCTGCTACAGCTTCAACGCGACCGCGGCGCGTATCTGGGCACTGCTCGATCGCCCCAGGAGCGTCGCCGATATCTGCAACGCCCTGGCCACCGAATTCGACATCGATCCCGCCACCTGCGGGGAACAGGTCTTGCTCATGCTCCGTGACCTGGAACAGGATGGCCTTGCCGTGCTGGAGACCGGCCCCGCCTGACGCCGGTCAATCGATGTCCGCGGCCAGATGGGCTTGCACCGCGTCCAGCGTCGGCGCGAACCAGTCCGGGCTCCACGGCCGCTCCAATTCAAGCACCGGTACCCTGCCGATCAGTTCGACGGAGGCGACCCAATGGCGTCGCGTATGGCCAAGCGTGGCGATGTAGCGGCCGCGATAGGTATTCGCGAGCACCGCGTTCAGCGCCTCCGCGCCGCGCAGCCGCCTGATGGCCACGCGCCGCGCCTCCTCGGCGCGCCTGAGCACGAAGATGGCACCAAGCTCCATCTGCGCGGGTGCGCCGTCCCGACGCGCGGGCACATTATACTTATCCCGCCCGTCAAGCGCCCGTTCGAAGCCGTCAGTGGTGCGGCCGGACCGCTCGAGCGAATCGCGCCAGAGCCGCATGTGCGGAATGCCGGCATAAGCGACCGGCCTGCCGGCATCGTCGGCCCCGATCACGCACACATCGTCCGACAACAGCGCATGGCCGCGGTCGTGGAAGAGCGACGCCAGGGTCGACTTGCCGGCACCGGAGGCGCCGGTAAACGCGATCGCCCGGTCGCCGATCGCCACCGCATTGGCATGGAGCGGCATCAGGCCGCGTTGATGCAGCAACGCGCCGAACGCGGAGCCCAGCAGGAACAGGCGAATGTTGCGCGGCGAAGCGCCGTCGACTGGGTCGACGAGGATCCGGCAACCCTGTTCGATGCCGTAGCGCGCGATGCCGGGCACATGGAGCACGGCCCCCTTCCCGCTCACCACCAGCTCCTGGACGTCGGAACGCGCAACGCCCAGATCGGCGAAACGGATAGAGACATCGGCACCTTCGCCCGGCGCGGGGTGAAGTTCGGGCAGCGCCATTTCCGATCTGATGGTCAGGCCGAACAGCGCATAGCGATAAACGAGCCGGTCGCCGGGAAGGTCCGTCATGGTCCGGCGCGCACTCCCTGGTCCAAACCCGGCCCTGCTATGCGCCGCCGCGTCACTTGTCGACTCGCCCTGAATGAGGTGGCGGACAGGATGAGACCAGCGCTTGGAAAATCCCCCGCGCATTCAGACACAATCAACGCGACCCTAGAATGCGACGTCGAAGCCAAGCCTTATGCTGCGCGGCTGAAGCGGGGTGATCTGGTTGCGGTCCCGGACCAGGAAAGGCGACCCGAGCGCGAAGCGGTTGCCGCGGGCGTCGAGCAGGTTGGTCAGCGACAATGTCACCGCGCGCTTTGCGTTGCCAACCCTGAATTCGAGGCCGGTATCGAGATAATCGCCCTGGAGCTGCCCGAGGATCGCGCCGATCCCGAGCGTCGATTTTCCGACATAGCGGCCATAGCCGTTCACCTCGAAATCGAGCTTGTCCGACAGCGGCGTGGCATAAGCGAAGCCGAGCCGGCCGGTGGCATCGGCGACATTGGGGAGGCGATCGAAATTCGTCTGGGCGAGATCGGCCGGCAAGGTGGTCGTCCCGCCGACGATCACGAAGCTGCTCAGATCGCGCGTCGTCACCTTGCTGTCGTTGAGATAGATCGACGCGTCGAACGACAGGCCGTGAAGCGGTTGCCAGCGTGCCGACAGCCCGACTGACAGGACGCGGCCATCTCCCACATTGGCCGTGGTGGGGAAGCCGAAGCCATCGATCAAATCGGCCTGGATATCGTTCCAGCGCGACCAGGACGCATTCAGCGACAGGCTGAAAGTATCGCCGCTATAGCGAGCGCCGCCTTCAGTGGTGGCGACCCGATCGCCCTTGAAGCGCTGCACGAAATCCTGCCGCACCGCGATCCCGCCAGGGCGAAAGCCCTGCTGGTAGCGGGCGAACAGCGTCAGCCGGTCGGTCGCGCGCCAGGCGAGCGCGGCGGAGGGCAGGAACCGGGTTTCCGATCGGTCGCTGTTCGCGCCCGGATCGACCCTCAAGGCGACGGCGCGGAGCGCATCCTCGGAATCGCCCGCCAGACGGGAATGGGTTAGCCGCCCGCCGAATGTCAGCGTCAGCCGGTCGACCGGCTCGACCGACGTCTCGCCATAGAGCGTCTGTTCGTCCACCTGGTTGCGCACGCCGGTCAGCATCGCGGTGAGCGGCCCGACATCCATCAGGCGGTTCACCCGTGCCTCATTGTGGAGCACGCTGAGACCGATCACCCACCCCGTCCCGTCCGGGCCCCGGCGCGCGAGCCGGGTCTCGGCGGTAATCATCGAGATGCGGTCGGTCTGGATATAGGCGGCGGCCGCGGCGTCCACGACCGGCTTCACCACCGGGTCGAGCGGGTCCGCCAGTGCCGCACCTTCGAACTGCTCGAAGACATATTGATGGGCATAGCCGAGCGACGAGGTCAGCTCGAGATTACCCCATTGCTTGCGCACGACCAGGTCGCCGAGCCAGTAATCGTTGCGATAGGGCTGCGCCACGTCGCTGCTGCGGGTAAGGCCGTCGCCGCCACGTTCGGCATATTGGCTGTCGGCACCGTCGATGCGCTGGCCGACGCCGCTGAGGTCGATCGTCCAATCGTCCGCCGGCACGAAGCGCAGGGCGGCGCGGCCGCCGATGGTGCGGACGTCGTTCACATCCTTCAGTCCGCGGCCGGTATCGTCTATATAGCCGCCGTCGACGGAGCCGAAGGCAAGCGCGCGGAAGGCGAGCCGGTCGTCGACGATCGGCGCGTTGAAGATGAGCCCGCCATCGACCCCGGCCTGGCCATGCTGAACGGCCTGTGCGCCACTCCAGATCGTGCCGCCGGTCAGGTTCAGATCGGGCGCGCGCGGCACCACGCGGACGACGCCGCCGAGTGACCCCGCGCCATAGAGCGTGCCTTGCGGCCCTTCTAGCACTTCGACGCTGCGGATGTCGTAGAGGCGCAGGCTGGGATCGGGCGCGCTGTAGGTGATCCGGCTATTGCCCCAATATTGACCGACAGTGGCCTGGGTGGGACCGACAAAGCTGGAATCGGCGATGCCGCGGATGAACAGCTTGTTGCGGCCGGGCCCGAGATGCGTGGAGACGACGCTGGCGACGCGCGCGCCGATCGCGTCGGTGCCGCGCGCACCATCTGCCTTCGACACGGTGTCGCCGTCGATGATCTGCACGCCGCCGGGATAGACGCTGAGCGGCACGCTGCGCTTGGATCCCGTCACGACGATTTCCGCTGTGGCGGTCTCGTCCGGCACGGTGACCGGTTGCCGCGGCGCCCCGCGCGCGACGCGTACGGGTGGCGGCGGGAGCGGCACATATTCGATGAGAAAGGTGTTGGTCGCGACCCGCCGGGCGGCGAGGCGGGTGCCAAGCAATATCCGCTCGAGCGCCTGGGCCGCGGTGAATTTGCCGCGCACGGCCTTCACCCGCTGCGTCGCCAGCCGGGAGTCGCGAAAGCCGATGCTGGTGCCGCTCTGACGGCTGAGCAGCCGGATCGACTGGTCGAGCCGGGCAGCGGGAATGTCGATATCCGCCGCCTGCTCCTGGGCATGCGCAGGCGCGCCGATCAGCAGGACTGCGGCGATCAGGGGAAGGGAGAGAGCGGTGTTAGTGCCGCCGGACATTGGCTGGGGTCATCGTCCAGCTATCGCCCCGCTCGGCAAAGGTCACGCCGAGAAGCGGGCCCGCGCGCGCCAGCACTTCGCGCGGAGGCCCTCGCAACACCAGCGTACCGGTGAAGCGAAGGCGTGCTGCCCCGTTTGCGACCCGAATCGAGCGTCCGGTATTACGGGAGAGATCGCGCGCGACCTGATCGAGCGTCGCATCGTCATATTGGAGCTGGCCCGATTGCCAGCTGCCGATTCCTTCCGGGCTGGCCCTGCGTAGCGCCGGCGCGGCATCACGGTCGGCCCGGGACAGCGCGTCGCCCTGGTTGAGCCGGATGCGCTGCTTGCCTGCCTCATAGTCGACAGCGCCTTCAGCGACCGCCACGTCAAGGGCATCACCGCTCCGCACCACGTTGAAGACAGTGCCGATATCGACGAGCCGCGTGCCATCGGCGACCACGACGAACGGGTCCTTCGCATCATGCTTCACGTCGAACAGCGCTTCGCCCTGGGCCAATGTGACCTGGCGCGGCGCATCGGGATCGAACGATACGCGCGTGTCGCCGTTCAGCATGACGCGCGAGCCATCGGCGAGATCGATCGTCCGGTGCTCGCCCTGCGCCGTCGCGACTTCGTGCACGGGCGCATCGCGCAGCATCACCGTCCCGCTGACCACTGCCACCAGCGCCGCCGCGATCGCGCCGCCGGCGGCAAACCAGCGCCCGCGCAGGGGGGAGTGCGCGGGCGCTGTCGACGCCGCAACAGGGGATGCGGCGAAGAGCTGGGCCGCCCAGGAATCGTCTTCCAGAGCCACCTCATAAGCGGTCAGGTGGCGGGGATCGCTCTCCAGCCATGCGGTGAGCCCGTCCCAATCGGCGAAGGACGCGTCATGGGCACGGATCGCCCAGAGCCGCGCTGTTTCTCCAATCATACCAGACCCTTGTTCCATCATGCCCACCTCACTGACATGACGGACTCGCTTTCGCTATTCCGCATCGAACTGTTCCTTGAGTTCGGCGAGGGCGCGATAGGCCTTTTGCAGATCCTTCTCGACCGAGCTGAGGCTGACCCCCAGGTCGCGGGCGATCGCGGCCTGGCCGACGCCGTCGAGGCGATAGCGGCGAAACACCTGCTCGACACGCGGGCCGAGCCCGGCCAGCATCGCTTCGGCCTGGCGGACACGTTCGCGCGCGATCAGCACGCGCTCGCCCAGCGGCTCGTCCTCGGGGGTCGGGCCGGCGTCGTGCCAGTCCATCTGGCGACGCTCGCGGCTGACCAGCGAGCGGCGGCGATCGCGCATCAGATTCTCGGCGGCACGGAACAGATAGGCGACAGGATCAGCCACGGGCTGTCCGGGCGCGATGGCGACGCGCTGCCACAGGTCGTGCAGCACATCCTCCGCTTCGTCGCCGGCGCCGCGCGCGGCGAGGAAGCGCAAAAGCCGCGCACGCTCGTTCAAGATGACGCGCTGCAGGCCGTCGATCGACTCACCCTCCATGGCGTTACGCAAAGCATCCGGGGAGGGGCTTGCCAAGCCCGGTTGCCGCGCGGCAGGGCCAGCCTGTCGCGACGTCGGGACCGGTCCCCCGACAAGCATCAGAGACCTGCTCCAACCACTGACTCCGTTTCCGCGCGAGCGCGGGCAAAAGCGGAGATATGGGGCTCCCCCCCACCCAGCGAAACCCGCGCCGCCGCCGGCTCCCCGCTGAGCCATGCAAGCGGGCCGGTCGGCTGGCCGTTCAGCCGCACCTCGAAATGGAGATGGCTGCCGGTCGAGCGGCCGGTGGAGCCCATCATCGCGATCTCCTGACCGCGCTCGACGTGCATGCCGGGCCCAACCATGAACCGGGAAAGATGCGCGTAGCGCGTCACCAGCCCGCCGCCGTGATCGACCTCGATCATGTTGCCATAGCCACCCGCCTTGCCGGCGAAATGCACCACGCCGCCCGCGGCCGCCAGCACGGGGGAACGGAGCGGCCCGGGTATGTCGATGCCGCTGTGCAGGGCGGGCCGGCCCAGGATCGGATCAACGCGCCAGCCGAACCCGGAGGACAAGCGCGGCAGGTCGACCGGTACCGATGTTTTCGGCGCCGAGACCGGCATTTCCGGCAAGGCCGCGGACTCGGCCACAGGCTCGTGCAGAACCGCGTCATGCCCGCCGGGTAGCCTGTCGTTATCGGCCGCCGCCATCCCCGAGCTGCCCAAAAGCCACAAGGCACCGGTCAGCGGAAGGGCGGAAAGCACTGGCATTATGTCTGAAGGACGGAGACCTTCCGCCCGTCCCGTAAGCCTGATTCAATTATTTTTTGCGGTCCCGTTTCGGCTGCGGGAATGGCCGCGGCGCTCCGTCCCTCAGTTCACCAACAACGGCTGCACTCAGGAGACGAAGGGTGAATTCGACCGAACGCCGCATGCTCGACATGCTCAAGAAAGGCCGCGACCGCTTCGGCGTCGTCGCGGTGAAGGCGGAATTCGAAGCGGAAGGCACGCGTCCCGACGAGCTGCTGCGCCTGCTCGAGCTCGCCTATCGCGCCGACCTGAAGGTCGCGCTCAAGATCGGTGGCTGCGAAGCGGTGTCGGACCTGCTCGCCTCGAAACTCTACGGCGCCAATTACATCATCGCGCCGATGGTCGAGACGCCCTATGCCCTGTCGAAGTTCGTCGAGGCCAAGGCCAAGGTCTATGGCGACGACAGCGACACGCAGTTTCTGTTCAACCTCGAGACCGAAACGACGCTGCGCAATCTCGAAGCGATGCTACCGCTCGCCAAGGTGGCGCTGGATGGCGTGGTGTTCGGCCGGGTCGACTTCACCCTGTCGCGCGGCCTGCCGCGCGGCGCGATCAACGATCGCGGGATCACTGACGCGGTGCTCACCGTCGCCAGGTCCTGCGCCGAGCACGGGCTGGAACTGGTGGTCGGCGGGTCGGTCGCGGTCGAATCCGGGCCCGCGCTGCGCGAGATGCGCCGCATCCGCCTCGACCGGTTCGAGACGCGCAAGGTGATCTTCGACGGCAGCGCCGCCGACATGCCCGGCTTCGAGGCGGCGATCAGCAATGCGGTCGCGTTCGAGCTCGCCTGGCTGGAGAACAAGCGCGATTATTATCGCACCATCGCCGACGAGGACCAGTCGCGAATCCGGATGATCCAGGATCGCATGGCCGTCGTCGCGCGCGGTCGGCTGGCCAGCGTCGCTGCCTGATCCGGACATGTCGCTGAAGGAGGAAGTTGCCGCCTTGATGCGAGGCGTTGCCGCGACCGCGGTGACGCCGCGTTTCCGCACGCTCGCTGCCAGCGAGATCGCGGAGAAGAGCCCGGGCGAGATCGTCACCAGCGTCGACCGCGAGGCCGAGCGGCTGTTGCACGAAGGACTCGAGCTGATCGGCATCCCCGCCCGCATCGTCGGCGAGGAAGCGGCGGAGCACCAGCCCGAGCTGGTCGACGGCATCGGCGAGGGGCTGGTCTGGCTGATCGACCCGCTCGACGGCACCGCCAATTTCGCCGCGGGCCGCGCGCCCTTCGGCATGATGGTGGCGCTGGTCGAGGAAGGCGTGCCGCTCGCCGGCTGGATCCTCGACCCGCTCAGCGGGCGGATGTGCCATGCCGCAAAGGGTGCCGGCGCTACCTGCGACGGCGTGCCCGTGCGCAGCAGGCCGACGGGCAATGCCATGCCGGTCGCGGCGCTGGGCACGCATTTCATGACGCCGGAACGTCGCGAGCGCGTCCATGATCTCGCCGATACGCGGTTCGAGCGCGTGCCCGTGCCGCGCTGTGCCGCCGAAAGCTATCCGCGGCTGGTGCTCGGCGAGAATGACCTGACCCTGTTCCAGCGCACCCTGCCATGGGACCATGCCGCCGGCGTGCTGTTCCTGACCGAAGCGGGCGGCTTCGTCACTGACTGGAGCGGCACGCCGTACCGGGTCGGCAGCGGCCGCGGCATCCTCGCCGCCGCCGACGAGCGGCTCTGGGTGGCCGGTGCCGAATTGTTGCTCGGGCCGACGGCCGGCCTGATCGAAAGAGAAGATTGCCCCATATGATCACGTCCTGGAAGCGAGTGCTGCTCGGCTGCGTGTTCGCGCTGCCGCTGATCCCGGCCGAAGCGGGCGCCCAGCTATCCCCGCCCGTGTCGCCCACCGGGCAGCAGGGTGGCGACGATGCCATCTCGCGCGGGGCCGCCGCTGGGCAAGTCGCGGTGCCGCAGGCGGAAGTCCGGCCTTACGAGCCGACCGTCATCGACAGCCGGCCCGGCGCGCCGCCGCCCGACAGCGCTGCCGACAGCGTGACGAAGAAGCAGCCGGCACCCCGAGTAGCGAACGAGTTCGAGGCGTTCGTCTCCGAGGCGGCGGGCAAGCCGCTGCGCCGCTTCGGGGCCGAGCTGCTGGTGCCCGGCGCGCGCGACTTCACCGTGGCGCCCACCACCACCGTGCCGCCGGATTACCGCCTCAACCCCGGCGACGAGCTTCTGCTCGGCCTGACCGGATCGGTGCAGGCGGCGGATTTGCGGCTGACGATCGACCAGGAAGGCCGGATCTTCGTGCCGCGCGTCGGCGCGATCACGGTCGGGGGCATGCGCTATGGCGATGTGCGCGAGGTGATCGCCCGCCAGGTTTCGCGCCAGTATCGCGGATTCGATCTGCAGGTGTCGGCCGGGCGGCTGCACGGCATCACCGTTTACGTGACGGGCTTCGCCGCGACGCCGGGCTCCTATACCGTCAGCAGCCTGTCGACCCTGGTCAATGCTGTGCTCGCGGCCGGGGGACCTTCCTCGGGCGGCAGCTTCCGTTCGATCCAGCTTCGCCGCGACGGGAAACTGGTTTCGGACTTCGACCTCTACGACCTGCTGCTCAAGGGCGACAAAACCGGCGACGCAGCGCTGCAGAATGGCGACGTCATCCATGTCGCGCCGGCCGGCGAGCAGGTCGCCGTGATCGGCAGCGTCAATCGCGAAGCCATTTTCGAGATCGCGCCGGGCGAGACGCTCAACGATGCCGTCCTTTATGCCGGCGGCGTCAACACCGTGGCCGACGACAGCCGGCTGATGGTGCTGGATTCGCTCGGCAAGTCGGAATCGGGCTGGCGGCAGGTCACCGCCGCTGAGGCGCGGAGCCGCAAGGCGCGGCGCGGCGATATCGTACGGGTATTGTCCGATGTCGGCATCGCCCGCCCGATCGACCAGCAACCGGTGCTGGTGACGATCAGCGGCGAAGTGGCGCGACCGGGCCGCTATTATTTCCGTCCGGGCACAAGGCTCGAAGACGTGGTAACTGAGGCCGGCGGCCTCACCCCCCAGGCCTTTCCCTATGCCAGCGTGATCACGCGCGAGAGTGTGAAGGCGCAGCAGAAGCTGAGCTTCGACCGAGCGATCAAGGACATGGAGTTTCAGCTCACGGCCCAGCCCGTGGTCTCGGCCAATCGCGCGCAGCTGGCCCAGCCAGGCAATCTCGCTTTGGTCCGCTCGATCGTCGAGCAGCTCCGCACGCGCGAGCCGAGCGGGCGGCTGGTGTTCGACCTCCCGGTCACGGCGCCGGCGCTGCCCGGCGACGTGATCGTCGAGAATAACGACACCATCTATGTGCCGCCGCGGCCGGTGACGGTAGGCGTGTTCGGTGCGGTACCGAGCCCGGCGTCCTTCGCCTATCGCGACGGCAGTTCGATCGGCGACTTCATCCGGTCGGCGGGCGGCGTGCAGCAGCTCGGCGACAAGAGCGAGATCTTCGTGGTGCGCGCCAACGGCACCGTGCTGGCGAACGGCAAGAAGATATTGCACGCGCCGGCGCTGCCGGGCGACCTGGTGTATGTGCCGATCGACGCCAATCGCGGCGAGTTCTGGGCGCGCCTGCGCGACATCACGGGCAGCCTGTTCGGCGGCCTGGTCGGTGCGGCGTCGATCAAGGGACTGGCAAATTGACGATGATCGCGCGCGTGACCGATGCGGTGCGCGATCCGCACTCGCGGCGGCTCGGCTATATGGTGCTGGCGCTGTTGCTGGCGGCGCTGTGCGTCTTCCCGCGCCCCTATGTCGCCCGGGCGAAGTTGGTGCCGCAGGACAGCAACAGTGTCGGGCTGGGATCGATGATGAACGCGCTCGGCGGCCAGCTCCAGGGGTTCGCCGCCTTGCTCGGCGGCGCCAAGCAGCCGATCGACATGTATCTCGCGATCTCGCGCGGCACCGAAGTGACCGACGACGTGATCCGGCGCCTGAAGCTGGTCGGGCCAGAGGGTTATGCCAGTGCCGATGCGGCGCGGCTCGCCCTCGCGCACAGGGTCGACGTGCATTCGCTGACCGGTGGCATCGTCGAGGTCGAGGTCCGGATGCATGACCCGGCCAGGGCGCAGGCGCTGACTGGCGCTTATGTGCAGGCGATCAGCGATCGGATCATCGCGCTGGGCCGCGACCGGGTCCGCCGCAAGCGCGACGTGGTGCAGGACCGCTTCAAGGAAGCCGCCACCCGCGTGACGACCGCCGAAGCCGCACTCAACGGCTTCCGCCGGCGCAACAACCTCGCCGAGCCGGAAGCGCAGCTCGGCTCCGCCCTGTCGCTGCGCGCCGGGCTCGAGGCGCAGCTTCAGGCCAAGCTGGTCGAGCTGGAGACGCTCCAGCGCTTCCAGGGGCCGGACAATCCGCAGCTCCAGTCGGTCCAGTCGGAAGTCGCCTCGATCCGCGCGCAGATCGCGCGTACGGCCGAAGCGAAGGTCGGCGTCACCGGACCGAACGTCGCCGGCCTGTCGCAGGTCTCGGGCGAATATCTCAACCTCTATCGCGACTATCGCTTCGCCCAGGCGCTGTACGAAGTCTATGCGCGGTCTTCCGAGGAAGTGGCGGTCGAGACGCTTGCATCGGAAACCGCGTCCGACGTGCAGGTGATCGAGGCGCCACGCCTCGATGCCGATCGCAAATACAACATCTCCGCGGTTGCCCTGCTTGTCCTGACGATCCTGGCGGCGTTGTTCACCGAAATCTACGCGCCGGCGACCGGCATCGACCTGGGGCTGAAGCGCCGCGAGGACGGTGCGCGATGACCCCCAACGACGGCGCGGGAGCCGACGGGGCGATCGAGCTGTCGATCGTCATCCCCTGTTACAATGAGGAGGAGAATGTCCTGGCGATCTGCGCCGCCGTGACGGCGGAAGCGGAACGCCATGTGCGGTCGCACGAGATCATCCTGATCGACAATGATTCGACTGATCGCACCCGCCTGCTGATGCGGCATCTCTGCGCCGAGGACCCGCGCATCCGGGCGATCTTCAACAACCGCAATTACGGCCAGATGCGATCGCCGACCTATGGCATCTATCAGGCCGAGGGCGCGGCGGTGATCGGCATGTGCGCCGATTTCCAGGATCCACCGGAGATGATCGGGGCCTTCGTCAAGCAATGGCGTGCGGGCGCTCAGGTGGTGCTGGCGCAGCGGCGATCCGAGCGGACGCCGCCTTTGCTGACGGCCGCGCGGTGGCTGGGCTACGGCTTGCTCAATCGTTACGGCGACTATCCGGTGATCCCCGGCGCGACCGGCTTCGGCCTGTATGCGCGCGAGGTGATCGACACGCTCGCGGCGTGGAACGAGCCCGAGCCGTTCTTCCGCGGCATGCTGGTCGAGAGCGGGTACCGCCTGGCGATCCTGCCGTTCGACCGGCCCGAGCGCGCGGCGGGCGAGACCAAGAACAATCTCGCCGCGCTGTATTCCTTCGCGCTGTCCGGCCTTGCCGGATCGGCCAAGTCGCTGCTGCGTCTGCCGATCCCGCTTGCCTTCCTGGCGGCCGCAGGAGTCGTGCCGCTTGCGGCGGGCGCGGTGGCAACCGCGATCATGGGTGGCAGCGCCTGGCCGCTGTTCGGCCTGACGATCGCCACCGCGATGTTCGCGATCATCCTCCTGTTCCTCGGCCTGATCGGCGAACAGGTGCGCATGCTCGCCGAGCGCAGCCGCAACGTGCCGCTGGTGATCGAGGAGGAACGGCTCAACTTCCCCGCCGCCCGCGCCCGGCCCGCCGCGCGGACGCTGGTGCGCGGGCCATGAGCACCCGGACGCGGCTTTCCCTGCTGCCCGAGGTCGCGCTGGCGCTTGCCGTGGTGGCGAGTGTCGCATGGACGGCCATGCAGTTCCGCGAGACTGGCTTCCTGCCCCAGCCCTTCGTGTTCGACACCAACGACACGTTCATGGACTGGTTCAACACCGCTTATTGGGCGAATCATCCCGGCGCTTTCTCGGTGTGGCGGACGGTCTATCCGCCTTTGTCCTTCGTCTTCCTCGATCTGTTCAGCCTGCCCGGCTGCTATCTCCAGTCGCCCTTTTACGCGCGCGACTGCGACTGGTTCGCGCGCTCGACGATCATCGGCTTCTATCTGCTCGATGTGGTGCTGGTCTGGTGGAGCTTCCACCGCGCCGATCCGCGTACCGCGCCGATGCGCGCGATCGCTTTCGGTCTCGGCCTGCCGCTGCTGTTTACGCTGGAACGCGGCAACCTGATCCTGGTCGCCCTGCCCTGTTTCATCATTGCACACGGGCCACTCGTCCGATCGAGCGCATGGCGCGCGCTCGCCGCCGCCGCGACGATCAACTTCAAGCCCTATCTGCTGCTCCCGGTGCTTGCCCAGGCCGTGAAGCGCGACTGGCGCGGGCTCGAACTGGCGGGTCTCGCCACTATCGCGCTTTATCTCGTCACGCTGGCACTCATCGGCAGCGGCACGCCGGGTGAGATCGCGGCGAACACCGCCAACTGGGTCGTCTTCCAGGGCGGGCAGGTGTGGAACGAGATCCATTATTCGACCAGCTATGCGCCGCTGCTCCAGGTCCGCAACGCGCAGATCCCGGTGCTCGATTTCGTGCCGTCGCGCACGGTCGAGACGATCGAACGGATCGTGCCGCTCCTGATCCGCGCCAGCCAGGGCGTGGCGGTGCTCGCGCTGGCCGCTGCCTGGCTGCAGCCGCGCGCGCTGCCGCCGCACCGCGTCGCGACGATCCTGCTCGGCGCGTTCCTCGTGACGCAGTCGCCGGGTGGCTATACCCAGGCGTTCCTGCTGTTCCTCGTGCTGCTCGAGCCGTGGCGCGGCGCGGGGCCGATCACCGCGATCGTCTGCGCTTATCTGCTCTGCCTGGTCGCCGACTGGCCATTGTCGACCGTGCTCGACCTGTCGCTCGACAGCTGGCTCGGTGGTCGTCCGGTGAGCCCGAGCTTCGGCCTCGCCATCGGGCATTTCGTCCGGCCGGGCCTGGTCGCGCTGATCCTGTGGTCGCTCGCGCTCGACAGCGTGGCGCGGGCGATCCGCGCGCATGCGGCCCATCGCCCCTCGCTCGGGCTGATGCCGGCATGATCCTGGAGCAGGATCTCGATGCGGTGCACACCGCGCTCGCGCCGTTCTGGTGGCGCCTCGCCGGCGCGCGCATCTTCATGACGGGCGGCACCGGTTTCATCGGCCGCTGGATGCTCGAAGCATTGGCCCGCGCCGAGACCGATATCGAAGTGACCCTGCTGAGCCGCGACCCCGCCGCTTTCGCCGCCAGGGTGCCGCATCTCGCGCGGCGCTTCCAGCTCGTCGCGGGCGACGTCACCGACTTTGCACCGCCCGGCGGCCGGTTCACGCATGTGATCCACGCCGCGACCGACGCCAGCGCCGCGCTCAACGCCAATGATCCGCGCCGCATGTTCGACACGATCGTCACCGGTACCCGCCGCGCGCTCGACTTCGCGGTCGATCGCGGCGCCGAACGGTTCTTCTTCCTCAGCTCGGGCGCGGTCTATGGCGCGCAGCCCTGGGACGTCACGCATGTGAGCGAAGACTGGATGGGCGGTCCCGATCCGCGCGATCCACGCTCCGCCTATGGCGAAGGCAAGCGCGCCGCCGAGATGCTCTGCGCCATCTACGGCAAGCAGTTCGGGCTCGAGACGGTCAACGCCCGCATCTTCGCGCTGCTTGGCCCGCTCCTCTCGCTCGACATCCACTTCGCCGCGGGCAATTTCATCCGCGATGCGATCGCCGGCCGGACCATTCGGGTCGAGGGCGCGGGCACCGCGGTACGATCCTATCTCTATGCCGCCGACCTGACGGTGTGGCTGTGGACATTGCTGATCGCCGGCAAGCATGGCGCGGTCTTCAATATCGGATCGGAGGAAGCCGTCTCGGTCGCCGACCTGGCACGGCGCACCGCCGTCCTGCTCGGCGCGCCCGATGTCGAGATTCTCGGCCGGCCCGATCCCGGCTGGAACCCCGGCCGCTATGTCCCGTCGACCGCGGCGATCCGCGGTGCGCTCGGGCTCTCTCCCACGATCGGCCTCGACGAGGCGATCCGGCGCACCGCGCTTTCGAACGGATGGACTCAATGACCCTGATGAAACTCTCCGACTGGGTGGCCGAACGGCTGGCCCGGCACGGCATCGAGCATGTCTTCATGCTCACCGGCGGCGGGGCGATGCACCTCAACCACTCGCTCGGCACGCATCCCGATCTCGCCACGACCTTCACGCATCACGAGCAGGCGCTTTCGATGGCGGCCGAGGCCTATTACCGGCTGACCAACCGGCTGGCGGTGGTGAACGTGACCTCCGGCCCGGGCGGCACCAACGCGATCACCGGGGTGTACGGCGCCTATGTCGACTCGATCGGCATGCTGGTGCTGTCGGGCCAGGTGAAGCGCGAGACCACGGTGCGCGCGACCGGCCTCCCTTTACGCCAATATGGCGACCAGGAGCTCGACATCGAGGAGTTGATCCGCCCGATCACCAAGTACGCGACGATGGTCAACGATCCGCAGACGATCCGCTACCATCTCGAAAAGGCGCTTCACCTCGCGACCAGCGGGCGGCCCGGGCCGGTCTGGCTCGACATTCCGCTCGACGTGCAGGCCTCGAAGATCGATCCAGATTCTCTGCCCGGTTTCGACCCGGCCGAGCTGGACGAGCCCTGGACCGCCACCGACCTTTCGGCCACCGCCGGGACGATCCTCGACCTGATCCGCAGCGCCGAACGCCCGGTGGTATTTGCCGGCGGCGGCGTGCGGCTGTCGGGCGCCTATGATGATTTCCTGAAGCTGATCGAGAAGCTCGGCGTGCCCGTCGTCACCGGGTGGAACGCGCATGACGTGCTGTGGAACGATCACCCGCTCTATGCCGGCCGCCCCGGCACGGTGGGCGACCGCGCGGGCAATATGGTCACGCAGAGCGCGGACCTGTTGCTGGTACTCGGCAGCCGGCTCAACATCCGCCAGGTCAGCTATAACTGGCAGAGCTTCGCGCGCGCGGCGTTCAAGATCTGGGTCGACATCGACCCCGTGGAACTGCGCAAGCCCAATGTCGTGCCCGACATGCCCGTGGTCGCCGACCTTGCCGGACTGATCCCGGCGCTGCTCGACCAGCCCTATGCCGGCCCCAATGAAGATCACCGCGAATGGATGGAGTGGGCGCGCGAGCGGGTCCGGCGCTTCCCGGTCGTGCTGCCGGAATATCATGACCATGGGCCGCTGATGCACCCCTATGTCGCGATGGACGCGCTGTTCCGGCAATTGGGCGAGGACGATCTGGTCGTCACCGGCAATGGCAGCGCCTGCGTCGTCAGCTTCCAGGCGGCGGAGATCAAGCGCGGCCAGCGGCTCTGGACCAATTCGGGCTGCGCCACGATGGGATACGAGCTGCCCGCAGCGATCGGCGTGTGCGCCGCGACCGGTGGCAAGCAGCGCGTGATCGCCATCGCCGGCGACGGCAGCATCATGATGAACCTGCAGGAGTTGCAGACGATCGCGGGTTACGGCCTGCCGGTGAAGATCTTCCTGATCAACAACAGTGGCTATGTCTCGATCTTCCAGACTCACCGCAACTTCTTCAACGGTGTGGAAGTGGGCGGCGGGCCCAAGAGCAACGTGACCTTTCCGGACTTCGGCAAGGTCGCCGGCGCCTTCGGCTTCGCCTATTTCCGGGCGGACACGCATAACGAACTGCCCGGTGCCATCGCCACGGCGCTGGCGACCGAAGGCCCGGTACTGTGCGAGCTGTTCGTCGACGAGCATGTCTCCTTCGCGCCCAAGCTCGGCGCAAAGGCGCATCCCGACGGGCGGATCACCTCGCCTGCGCTGGAGGATCTGTCGCCCTTCCTGCCGCGCGAGGTGCTGCGCGAGAATATGCGAATCCCGCTATGGGAAGAATCGTGATCGCGGGCGGGGCGCGGCGCCCGCTGCGCTTCCTTGTGGCCGGCGCGGCGAACACGGCGTTCGGCCTCGCCATCTATCCGCTGCTATTGTGGAGTTCGCCCATACTCCACCGCCATTATCTGATCGCGCTGGGTATCGCCCAGGCGATCAGCCTGTGCTTCGCCTTTACGACCTACAAGCTCGGCGTCTTCCGCACGCGCGGCAACATCCTGCGCGAATTCGGCACCTTCTCCAGCTTCTACCTGCTCAACTATGCCACCAACTGGGCCACCCTGCCGCTGCTGGTCGAGGTCGCCGGCCTGCCGCCGGTACTGGCACAGCTCGGTTTTACCGCGGTGCTGATCGTTGGCAGCTGGTTCTGGCACAATCACGTCACCTTCCGCCGGACGGACGAGCGGAAGGCGGCGGAACCGAGGCCCGCTCAGGCGGCTGATCGGATCGCGTAGCCAGTGGTGGCCTGATAATCGGCAATCTGCCCGCGGGTGACGGCGCGCGCATCGGCACCGCCGGCGACGGCCTTGTGCCAGCTCACGATCCAGTCGAGCGCTTCGTCCAGCGCGAGCGCCGGGTGCCAGCCAAGCGCGGCGCGCGCCTTTGAGCAATCGAGCCGCAGCAATCCCGCCTCATGCGGCCGTGGGCCGGTATCGGGCAGCGCATCCGCCGCGCCGCCGCCCCAGGCCGCGCGCATCCGCTCGACGATCCAGGACACCGGCCGGGCATCCTCGTCGGACGGACCGAAGTTCCAGGCATCGGCGAACTGCCGCTCGCCGGCGAGCAACCGCTCGGCGATCATGAGATAGCCGCCCAGCGCCTCCAGTACATGCTGCCACGGCCGCACCGCATCGGGCGCGCGGATCAACGGCGCCACGCCCGCCTCGAAGGCACGGACCAGATCGGGCAACAGGCGATCGGCCGCCCAGTCGCCGCCACCGATGACATTGCCCGCGCGGACTGACGCGAGCAGCGGCCCGCCATGGTCGAAGAAGGAGCGACGCCAGGCCGACACGACCAGCTCGGCCGCGCCCTTGCTGCTGCTATAAGGGTCGTGCCCGCCCATCGGGTCGCTCTCGCGATAGGGCCAGATCCATTCGCGATTCTCATAGCATTTGTCGCTGGTGACGCAGACGATTGCCTTCACGCCGGGGGTGCGCCGCGCTGCATCCAGCAGGTGCACCGTGCCCATCACATTGGTCGCGTAGGTCTCCACGGGCTCGGCATAGGACAGCCGGACCAGCGGCTGGGCAGCAAGGTGGAAGATGACTTCCGGTCGGGTCGCCTCGACCACCGCGCGCATGGCGGCGAGATCGCGCACATCGCCTTCGACATGCCTGACCACCCCCCCGATACGCGCTGCCTCGAACAGGCTCGGCTCGGTCGGCGGCGCCAGCGCGAAGCCGGTGACCTCGGCGCCCATCATGTGGAGCCACAGGCTGAGCCAGCTGCCCTTGAAGCCGGTGTGCCCCGTGACGAGCACCCGGCGACCGCGCCACGCGCCGCTCACCAGCGCTTCCACGGCGCGTTGCCGGCGCGCCACAATTCGTCGAGCTGCATCTTGTCGCGCAGCGTATCCATCGGCTGCCAGAAGCCGTCATGCCGATAGCTCATCAGCTCCCCGCGCCGCGCCAGCTGTTCGAGCGGGCCGGATTCCCACACGGTCTCCGGCCCGTCGACCAGATCGAGCACCGAGGGGTCGGCAACGAAGAAGCCGCCATTGATCCGCCCGCCATCGCCCGCCGGCTTTTCGCGGAAATCGGTCACCAGATCGCCGTCGAACTCGAGCGCGCCGAAGCGGCCCGGCGGCGTGACCGAGGTGATCGTTGCGCGATGGCCATGCGCCTTGTGGAAGCGCACCAGTTCGCCGACATCGATGTCCGCCACGCCGTCGCCATAGGTCAGGCAGAAAGGCTCGTCGGGATCGAGGTGATGGCGGATCGCCGCCAGCCGGCCGCCCGTCATGGTCTCCGCGCCGGTATCGACCAGGGTGATGCGCCACGGCTCGCTGCGGGCGAAATGCACCTCCATGCCGTTGCCCCCGCGCAGGTCGATCGTGACGTCCGACGTGTGCAGGAAATAGTTCGCGAAATATTCCTTGATCAGATAGCCCTTGTAGCCGAGGCAAATGACGAAGTCATTGAATCCGGCCGCGGAATAGATCTTCATGATGTGCCAGAGGATCGGCATGCCGCCGATCTCGACCATCGGTTTCGGCCGCACATTGGTTTCTTCGCCGAGCCGGGTGCCCAATCCGCCAGCCAGGATTACGGTTCGCATCGTCGCTCCACGTCATGTCTTCACCAGCATGACGAAACCGATCGCCCCGGCCCGTAACGGGCGACCCCATGGATGGGCCGAAAAGGGCGCCTTGGTGCTGATTCTCGCGGTGGCGGCTGCGCTGAGGATCCACGGGGTGGGTTTCGGTCTGCCTTCGCTCAACGACCCGGACGAGCCGCTGTTCATGATGACCGCGCTCGAGATGCTGCGGAACCACAGCCTCAATCCGGGCTGGTTCGGCCATCCCGGCACGACCACGCTTTATTGCCTCGCGCTGGTCAGCCTGGCGGTCGGCGGCATCGGCATCGCCACGGGCCGCTTCGCCGACGGCCAGGCGCTGATGGCGGCGGCCTATGCCGACCCCGGCATCCTGTTCCTGCCTGGGCGACTCTTCATCATCGCGTGCGGCATTGCCTGTGTGGGACTGCTCTGGTCGCTCGGCAGGAAGCTGGGCGGGCCGCGTCTCGGGCTGATCGCGGCGGCATTCCTCGCGGTGAATGCCGTCCATATCCAGTATTCGCAGATCATCCGCACCGACGTGCACGCCACCATCTTCATGCTGTTGTGCACGCAATCGGCCGTGGCGATCGCCCGCCACGGCCGCCCGCGCGATTATGTGCTGGCGGGCGTCTGGGCCGGCCTTGCCTGCGCGACCAAATGGCCCGCGGTGATCATCATCCTCAATCCGCTCTGCGCCGGCCTCTATCGCGGTCTGTCCGATCGCCGCGATTTGCACCGCCTGGCGCTGCTGCCTGCGGCCGCGCTCGCCGCCCTGCTGATCGCCTCGCCCTATCTGGTGCTCGATCACGCAACGGTGCTGCACAACCTCGCCGGAGAAGCACGCACGGTCCATCCGGGCGCCACGGGCGGCGGCTTCCTCGCCAATCTCGGCTGGTATGTCTGGCACCCGCTGCTGAGCTCCTTCGGCCCGGTCGGGCTAGCGCTGGTCGCGGCCGGCACCCTGGGCGCGCTGTCCCGCCCCCGAATCGCCGCGGCGGTCCTGCCGGGGGGCCTCGCCTTCATGGTCGTCATCGGCGGACAGGCCCTGTTATGGGAGCGCTGGATCGTGCCGATGCTGCCGTTCGCCGCGCTCGCCGCCGCGGCCGCGCTCTGCTGGCTGGCCGACTGGGCGCGGGCCCGGCTGAATCGCCCCTTGCCCTTTCTCGACGCTGCAGCGGCGCTGCTGCTGCTGATCCCGATGCTGCAAGCCGCGCGGGTGGGCGCGATCGAGCGCGCGCAGGACACGCGCCAGGTCGCCAGCGCCTGGATCCGCGCCAACGTCCCGCGCGGCAGCACGATCGTGACGGAACCTGCCGCCTTCGATCTGCTGCAGGGGCCATGGCGCTTCCTCTTCCCGCTCGGTTCGCTCGGCTGTGTCGATGCCCGCGCCATCCTCGCGGGGCAAATCCGCTATTCGAAGGTCGAGACCGTGCGATCGGGGCGCGCCGTGGTCGATCTGGCGCATGTGGATGCGGCACAGATCCCGACCTGCCATGCCGATATCGCAATCCTGTCCCATTATGACGGCTATCGGGCCGATCCAGCGCTTTTCCAGGATGAACTGAGTCGCTACGCGCTGTTGCTTCGGGGAGGCAGGCAATTGGCCGTTTTCCGCCCGCAACCCGGCTCGCGCACTGGGCCGGTCGTGCGGATCATGCGCCTGGCCCGCACGCAGACAGCGTTCACGCACCCGAAGTCACCGAGACGGGCTGGACCCACACGGTAGCGATTGATCGCGACTCCCGCGATCTCGACCGGATCAGCGATCCGGCGATCCATCGCGGCGGGTCGACCATGTCGTCCGGTTCATCCCAGGCCAGCCGCCCATTCGGCGCCCGAAACCACCCTGGCCTGCCGCGGGAATATCTTCCGCATCAGCACGTCGTGCACTTCGGCGTCCGGATCGAAACAGCCGTCGGACAGCACGGTCATGCGATAGGTCATGTCGAACGCCTGGCGCAGCGTCGAGAGCACCACGCCACCCGTCGATACGCCGGCCAGCACCAGATCGCGGATGTCGTGCGCGCGCAGCACCAGTTCCAGGCCGCTGCCGGCAAAGGCGCTGAAACGGCGCTTGTCGATCACCGGCTCGCCGTCCTGCGGCACGAATTCCTCCAGCAGCCGCGACGATGCGCCGCTGAACCGGCCCGCCGCCTTCGCCCCGGAAAAGACCGGAGTCTCCTCGCCGATTTCCGGATAGCCGTCGCGGAAGCCCACCTTGACGAAGATCACTCTCACACCGCTGGCCCGCGCCGCCGCCAGCGCGTCGAGCGCGACCTGCACCGTGCCGGCCGCGCGCGAATGCTCGGCGATGTCGGCCTGGAAATCCATCAGCAGCAAGGCGGTACGGGCATTCGACATGGAAAATTCCTCTTGGGGTCAGCCGAGATAGGCCCAGGGCCTGAGCGCCCGGTCGGTCGCCTGGAACGCTGCGATGTCGGCGCCGCGTTCGAGCGTCAGGTCGATCGCGTCGATGCCGAACAACAGCATCCGCCGCGCCTCGTCGTCGATCCGGAAGATCCAGTCGCGATCCGCCACCGTCACGCGCAGAGCCTCCAGATCGATCGTGACCTGTTCGCCGCCAGCGCTCGCCTCGACTATATCAGCGATCGCGCGCACCGCCTCCTCGGTCAGTTCGACCGGCACGATGCCGTTGCGCACGCAATTGCCGCGAAAGATCGGGTTGAAGCTCGTCGCGATCACTGCGCGGAAACCATATTCGGCCAACGCCCAGGCGGCATGTTCGCGGCTCGATCCGCAACCGAAATTCGCACCGCCGATCAGAATCCGCGCGTTCGCAAATTCAGGCCGGTTGAGCACGAAACCGGGCTCGGGTTCGCGCCCGCCGATCGCGGTATAGCGCCACCCGGCGAACAGTCCGTCCGCCAGCCCTTTCTTCGATACCGATTTCATCTCGCGCGACGGGATGATCGCGTCGGTATCGATATTGTCGCGCACCAGCGGCAGCGCGACGGCGGCGAGCGAGCGGAACGGGGCCGCGCTCATGCCGCCAGCACCCGCGGGTCGGCGATATGCCCGGCGATCGCCGAGGCCGCCACCGTCTCCGGCGAAGCGAGGTGCGATCGGGTCTCCGGCCCCTGCCGGCTTTCGAAATTGCGGTTGGTCGACGTGATTACACGCTGCCTGAAACCGAAGCTCTCGCCCCCGGCGAAGAAACACATGGAGCACCCTGCCTCGCGCCATTCGAACCCGGCGTCGCGGAACACCCGGTCCAGCCCCTCGGCTTCGGCCGCAGCTTTGACGGCGGTCGATCCCGGCACGCAGATCGCCTTCACGCCTGCGGCCACCTTGCGCCCGCGCAAGATGTCCGCCGCGCGCCGCAGGTCGGAGATACGGGCATTGGTGCACGATCCGATGAACGCGGCATCGATCGGCAGCGTCTCCAGCCGGTCGCCGGGCTTAAGCCCCATATAGCTCAGCGCGCGATCATGCGCCGCCTGGGTCCCGCACGCCACCGCATCAAAGGCCGGCACCGGCTCGCCCAGCGCCAGCGCCTGTTGCGGGCTGGTGCCCCAGGACACCATCGGCGGCACATCGGCCGCGTCGATGACATGATCTGCGTCGAACACCGCGTCCTCGTCGGAGTTCAGCGTGCGCCAGAATGCCACCGCTCCGTCCCACGCCGCGGCGTCGGGCGCATAGCTGCGCCCCTGCAGATAGGCGAACACCACTTCGTCCGGCGCGATGATCGCGGAAAAGGCAGCGAGCTCGGTCGCCATGTTGCACAGGGTCAGCCGCCCCTCGACGTCGAGCGCGCGCACGGCCTCGCCGGCATATTCGAGATGATGCCCGCTCGCCCCGGCCGATCCGAACCGCGAGACGATGTGCAGCGCGAGGTCCTTCGCCGTCACGCCCGTGCCGAGACGCCCGCGGACGGTGATCCGCATCGTCTTCGGCTTGCGCACCCGCAGCGTCGCTGTCGCCAGCGCATGTTCGGCTTCAGTCGATCCGATGCCCCAGGCCAGCGCGCCAAGCGCCCCTTGCGTGCAGGTATGGCTGTCCGGACAGACCAGCGACAGGCCCGGCAGCACGATGCCCTGCTCGGGCGAGATCACATGCACGATGCCCTGCCGCGGGTCGCCGATGTCGAACAGGGTCAGCCCGGCGTCCAGCGCGGCCTTGCGCGTGGCAGTGATGAACTGCGTGCCGGTCGGCATGATCGTGCGATCGCCCCGCCCCGGCAGCGTATCGACGATATGGTCCATCGTCACGAATACCTGGGCCGGCACGGCGACTGCACGGCCCGCCTCGGCAAGGCTCTCCAGCGCGACGCTGCCGGTCCGTTCGTGCAGCAATATCCGGTCGATCAGGAGCAGGTCGGTCCCCTCTCCCAGATCGGCGATGGTGTGCAGGTCCCATAATTTGTCGAACAGCGTACGGCCCATGGTCAGGCGACTCCGCCGTTCGCCCGCAACTCGGCGATCGCCGGCGCCCCATAGCCAAGCTCGGCCAGCACGGCATCGCTGTCGGCGCCGATCCGGGGAATGTCGCGCTGAAGCTCAAGCCGCGCGCCGTCCAGCTCGACCGGCAGGCCCGGCAGCTTGGTCGTGCGGCCATCGGGCAGGGTCAGCTCGATCAGCCCGCCCGCATTCAGATGCGCATCGTCGAACAGATCCTCGGGCCGCGCGATCGGGGCGAACGGCAGGCCGATCGCCTCCACTTTCGCGATCAGCTCGGCGCGCGGCATCGCGCCGAACAAGGCGCGAATCTGCGGCACAATCTCGTCGCGCGCCAACACGCGCTGGTTGTTCCTGGCGAAGCGCGGATCGGCGCCCAGCGCGTCGAGCCCGAAGGCAGCGCAGAACGCCACCCATTGCGCATCGCTCACCACGCCGACGAACAATTGCTCGTCCGGCACGGCGGTATCGAACACGTCGTAGATCGCCCAGGCCGAGATGCGCACCGGCATCGGCCGCGCCGCCTGCCCGGTCACCGCCGCCTGCGCCATATGCTGGCCGACCAGGAAGGCAGTGGTCTCGTACAGCGAGCAGCGCACCTCACCGCCTTCCCCGGTGCGGTGGCGACGTTCCAGCGCGGAAAGGATGCCGATCACGCCGAACATGCCGCCGGTGATGTCGATTACCGAGGAACCCGCGCGAAGCGGCCGGCCGGGAGGCCCGGTCATATAGGCGAGGCCGCCCATCATCTGAGTCACTTCGTCGAGCGCCGTGCGGTTCTCATAGGGGCCGGCAAGGAATCCCTTGGCCGAGCAATAGATCAGCCCGGGATTTTCCGCCTTCAGCGATTCGTAGGACAGGCCCAGCCGCGCAAGCGTGCCGGGGCGGAAATTCTCGATCAGGATGTCGGCGTCGACGGCCAGCTGGCGCGCCACCTTCAGCCCGGCTTCGCTCTTCAGGTCGAGGCAGATGCTGCGCTTGTTGCGGTTGAACATCGGAAAATAGCCCGCGCCGGAACCCAGCAGCTCGCGCGTCTGGTCGCCGCCGATCGGCTCGACCTTGACGACCTCGGCACCAAGGTCCGCCAGGATCACGCCGACCGCCGGCCCCATCACCATATGGGTGAATTCGACGACTTTCAGGCCGGCCAGCGGTAAGGCGCTCTGCTTCATTCGTATCTCGATATTGCTGTAAGCACGCCTTGAATGGCGCGTTTCATTTGATATAGACGTAAGACAAATAACGCAACGGGCAACGAAAGGTCCTCCAGTGAACGTCATGGACGGCATCGACATTCTGGTCAGCGAGGTGGGCCCGCGCGACGGGTTGCAGAGCATCTCGCCGATCATGCCGACCGAGACAAAGAAGGCGTGGATCAGCGCTGAAGCAGCAGCCGGCGTGCGCGAGATCGAGGTCGGCAGCTTCGTGCCGGCCAGCGTCCTGCCCCAGCTCGCCGACACCGCAGAGATCGTCGCCCACGCGCTTACCATCCCGGGCCTGACCGTCGCGGTGCTGGTTCCCAACGTGCGCGGCGCGCAGGCCGCGATCGAGGCCGGCGCGCACAAGATCACCCTGCCGCTGTCGGTATCCGAAACGCATTCGTTGGCCAATCTGCGCCGCACGCACGAACAGGTGCTGGCCGGTGCCAGGGAAATCGCCGCGATGATCGCTGCCTTGCCGGCGGGGCGCCGTCCGCATTTCGAAGGGAGCCTGTCGACCGCGTTCGGCTGCACGCTCGAAGGCCCGATTCCGGATGCGCAGATCGCCCGCCTCGCCGAGGGGCTGATGGCGGCTGGCTGCGACGAGGTCGGCATTTCCGACACCACTGGCTATGCCGATCCCGCGGCGGTGAAGCGGCTGATCGCGCTGGTGCGGAATGCCGTCGGCGGTGATGCCGTCACCGGCATTCACCTGCACAACACGCGCGGCCTCGGCCTTGCCAACGCGCTCGCTGCGCTCGAATGCGGCCTCACCACGCTCGATTCGTCGCTCGGTGGCCTGGGCGGTTGTCCCTTTGCGCCGGGCGCATCCGGCAATATCGTCACCGAGGATCTCGTCTTCATGCTCGAGGCGATGGGCCTGCGCACCGGCATCGATATCGATCGGCTGACCGCGGTGCGCGAGATTCTGGCGCACGCCCTGCCGGGCGAGCCGCTTTATGGTTTTATCCCCGATGCGGGCGTGCCGCTCGGGTTCAAGACGGCCGCTGCGCGCCGGATCGAGGAGGTTGCATGAATATCGTCGGCACGAAGATGGTCAGCGACGGCAAGACCGCGCGACAGCTGTTCGACGAGGTGATGGCCAACCCGGCGCGCGCCAAGTTCGGCTTCGGCGACAAGCTCGCGATCGTGAACGTCGATTTCCAGAACGCCTATACCCGCATCGACGAATTCAAGACTGCCTATGAAACCGATCCGCGCCAGATCGAATACGTCAACACCCTCTCCCGCCTGGCACGCGCCAAGGGCATGCCGGTGGTGTGGACTCACGTCGCCTATGCCGAGGACGCGTCCGATGCCGGTGTGTGGGGAACGCGCACCAACACCCCGGATTCGCTGCAGAACATCAAATATGACTCGCGCCGCCACGCGTTTGACGATCGCTGCGAGATCGATCATGCAAAGGACGCGATCTACACCAAGCGCATGCCCTCGCCCTTCTTCGAAACGCCGCTGCAGAGCCTGCTCGTGTGGCACAAGGTGGATACGGTGGTGATCACCGGCGGCTCGACCTCGGGCTGCGTCCGCGCGGCCGCGGTCGACTCGCTTTCGCGCGGCTATCGCACGATTGTCCCGATCGAGACCTGCGCCGACAAGCATGAGAGCTATCACTTCGCCAACCTCACTGATCTTCAGCTGAAATATGCCGATGTCGAGCCGGTCCAGACCGTGATCGACTGGCTGGAGGCGCGTTGATGCGGGAAGGTGATGCCGACCCCGGCCTGTACGATTTCCGCCCTTACCGCGATCGTGCGAAGATCGCCTGGCCCGACGGCAAGACAGTCGCCGTCTGGGTCTCCCCGAACATCGAATTCTACGAACTGGATCCGCCGGCCAACCCGCATCGCAAGAGCTGGGCGAAGCCGCATCCGGACGTGGTCGGCTACAGCCACCGCGATTATGGCAACCGCGTCGGCCACCAGCGGCTGGTCGACGTCATGGAACGCCACGGTTTCAGGGGCTCCGTCTCGCTGTCGGTCGCAATGTGCCAGCATCATCCGGAGATCATCGCCCAGGTCAACGCGCTTGGCTGGGAATTCTTCAGCCACGGCGTCTACAACACGCGCTACAGCTACGGCATGGACGAGGCGCAGGAGCGCGCGCTGATCGAGGATTCGATCGGCACGGTCCGCGAGGCGACCGGCCAGACGATCAAGGGATGGCTCGCCCCAGCCCTTACGCACACGCCGCGCACGCTCGATCTGATCGCCGAATATGGCCTGACCTATACTTGCGATCTGTATCATGACGATCAGCCGGGGCCGGTGCATGTCGCCGCGGGCCGGCTGGTGTCGATGCCGTACAGCCTCGAAGTGAACGATCATTACGGCTTCTCGGTCTACAACATGTCCCCCCGGGAATATGCCGAAACGCTGATCCGCCAATTTGATCGCCTCGCGACGGAAGGCGCGCAGTCCGGCACGGTGATGTGCATCCCGCTGCACGCCTATCTGATCGGCCAGCCGCACCGCATCGGCGCGTTCGAGGAGGTGCTGCGCCACATCGCCGCCGACGGGCGCGCCTGGATCACCCGCAGCGGCGACATCGCCGATCATTTCCTGGCCCATGATTACGATGCCGCCATGGCTGACGCGGCGCGCTACACGACGAAAGGCCGGTAATGGCGCTCGATCCCGCGTATCTCGAATATTCCCGGCGCCGCCACGGCATGGACCATGATTCCTATCCGTGGTCGAGCATCACGGAACGACCGCCGCTCGCCTGGCCCGGCGGCAAGGGCGTCGCGGTATGGATGCTGGTCAATCTCGAATGGTTTCCGATCACCCCGGCCGACAAGCCGTTCCGCGCGCCGGGGCACATGCAGACCTCCTATCCCGATTATCGCCATTATACGGCGCGCGAATATGGCACGCGCGTCGGCTTCTATCGCCTGCTCGATGCTTTCGCGAAGGTCGGCGCGCCCGTCTCGGTCGCGGTCAACGCGGCCATTGCCGATCGCTATCCCTCGATCATCGCCGATATCGTCGCCGCGGGGCATGAGATCGTCGCGCATTCGACTGACATGAACGGCACCATCGCCAGCGGCATGGGTTCGGATGCGGAGCGAGAATTGATCCTGAAGTCGATCGATTCGCTTGAAAAGGTTTCAGGCAAGCGCCCGCGCGGCTGGCATTCGATCGCCCGCTCGCAAAGCTTCGCCACACCCGGCCTGCTGGTCGAGGCAGGCCTCGACTATATGTGCGATTGGGTGAACGACGAGCTCCCCTATCGCTTCGCCACACCCCAGGGCGACATCGTCAACCTGCCGCTCAACCACGAGCTCTCGGATCGACAGATCCTGGTCAACCAGCAGCATTCAGTCGATTCCTATGTCGAGCAGATGACCGACGCCTATGACCTGCTCGAAGCCGAAAGCGCGACCTTTGGCGGGCGCATGCTGCCGCTCAACCTCACGCCGTACATCATGGGCCTGCCTTACCGGATCGACGCGTTCGAACGCCTGCTCGCCGATCTCGCGGCCCGCCCGGCCACCTGGTTCGCGCGCGGCGATGAGATCGTCGATGCGGCGAAGGGCGTGATCTAGGGCTGGATCGTCACCCCGGACGTACGCCCGGTCCACCGGGCCGCAAAAACCGCAAGATGGACGCGGCCTTGGCCGCGGCCGAGCGCCCGACATCCTCGATCCGGCCGTTCGGCAACAACGCGGCGAGCCCTTCGCTCGCCGCGCGCAACTCGGGCAATTCGCCTTCCGCGCGCCACACCAGCGTTTCGGCCCGCACCAGCGGCAGGCGCTCCGTCGCGGCATAGCGGAACGCGGCGCGGTATGCCTTGTGATAGGAGGTCAGCCCCTTCAGCACATCGAGCGTCGCGGCGTGCAGGTCCGCCGCGGACGGCATCGCGCGGGTCATCAGCCGGTGCTCGGGATCGCGCAGGAAGTGCGGGAAATGCACGACCTGATCGCGGATATAGTTGAAGGCCCAGGCGAACTGCCCGCCATAATCGTCCGGTGCCATCGCCGGGGCGTAATGCTTCAGGAACAGGTCGCGCGTCTCGGGCGGATAATCGGTCAGACCGTCCAGGATCAGCCGCCCGATGCGATTCGGATGGCGGACCGCCGTCTCGATCGCGATCCGTGCGCCCGTATGCGTGCCATACAGGTCGCACCGTTCGATCTCCATCCTGTCGAGCAGGCCGGCCAGCGTATCGGCATACCAGTCCATCGCCGGATCGGCCGGGGCGAAGCCGTCCGAATCGCCGTTGCCCGGCGTGTCCGGCGCGATCAGCGGTGGGCAGTATTTCGCCGTACCCAGCGCGCCGAGCAGTGGCGCCAGCGCCCGCGACGATCCGGGCGAGGCATGGACCAGCACCAGCGGCGTACCCTCGCCCTCCACGCGCCGCAGATGCACCAGCCCCTGCGGCAGGCGCACGAACGCGCGGTCGATCTGCGTCACGCCCTGGCGGCGATGCGTTCGTGCAGCGCCGGATCGACCATCGCCTCGGCGGCGTGCCGGAGCTGGATCAGCGCAGCGAGCGGGGCCTCGACATAGTGGAACAGCTTCCACACGCCCTCGCGCCGCCGCAGCATCGCGCTCACCCGTACCGCGCCGCCGAACGGCCGGGGGTAGAGTCGGTTGCCCGGGATGAAGACGTTCCAGCGCATATGATAAAAGGCGATGGCGATATCGTCTGCCGCCTGCCGCACGGTCAGCCGGTCGTGAGTCAGCAGCCGGTCGGATTTGCTGCGGTCGATCGCCCAATAGGCATGCACGGCCGGCCATCCGATCATCGGCTCCGCCTCTTCGGCGACGTAGATCGGGCTCTCCTCCGCCTCGTCCCACATCGCGCGCATCGCCGGCACGTCATAGGCGTTCCACAGCCGCACATAGTCAGCGACGAAGGCAGAGATTTCCTGGTCGATAGTCATGCCGATTCCTTCGCAAGATCGCTGGCCGCGAGTTCGATGAGCTCCCCCGCCGCGCCGGACCAGAGCGACAGGCCCTCCCCCGGTGGGGCGGAAAGCGGCAGCGCGGCCAAAATGTCCGGATCATAGCCGTCGGCATTCGCCCGAACGTCGAGCGTCACGATCGCCATGCCCGGCGGCAGATCGCCTGGCCGGGTCGGCCGCGGACCCATCGCATCGGCATAGCCGTCGAGTTCGATGACCGTGCCCCAGTCGATCTCAACCAGCCCGAGATCGGTCTTGTGGTCGGCCGGCAGGCCGTTCGCCTCGTTGATGATGCCGATCGGCGTCGGCCTGGGCGGGCGGACGTGATTGTCGAACCGCGCGGCATAAGCGGCGTTCATCGCCTCAATGTCAGGCCCGCCGGCAACGACCGAGAAGACTCGCCCGACGAACGACTTTGCGGGTCCGAGGTTCATCCCGCAGCCCGGTGGCGCATGCGTGAGATACACGCATTCTCCGGCCGGCCCGATCACCTGCATCGCGCTGATCTTCGGATAATTGGTCAACGGCCGCGGCCCGCCGATGCGGCGGAAGGGCGATCCCTCGATCCGTTCGGCCAGCGCGTTCACGTCCTCGACGATGATCTCGGTCGCATTCCAGCCATGCGTGGTGAGGGCCCGCCATGGCTCGACATGGGGCGTCTCGATGAAACGCAGCGGCACGCGTTCCCCACTTGCCGGCTCGAGCGAGACATAGGGCCGCCCCGCTGCCTCGGGTGCGTTCCAGAATGCCGCCCGCCCGGCCGACACGACGCCGCGATCGGCGACGCAATATTCGAGCACGTCGCAATAGGCACGTTCCATCGCGACGATGTCCGGCACTGAATACGTCACGGCGCGGATTCCGCCCAGGCGGCGTCGATCGGTCATGCGCGGGATTCCCTTGCGGCGGAAAGGGCGATCAACCCCTCGACCTCGATGACGCCGCGGCGATAACCACCGAAACCAAACAGGACGATCAGGATCGCCGGAATACCGATCACCGCCGCCTCGATCGCGATGGCGTAACGCAGGGCGGCCGGATCGCCGAACCAGTCGACCATCAGGCCGACCGGAAGCGGGCCGAGGATCAGGCTCACGAGGCTGAGGATCATGAAATAGAGCGCGGTGACGGTCGATCGCACGTCGCTCGACGTCAACATGGTGAGCGATGCCGGTCCGCATGTGCCGCACAGGCATTGGCCGAACATGAAGAAAGCGAAGCCGACCGCTGCCAATTCGCCGCTCGGCGCCAGCGGATAGAGGATCGTCGCCGGCACGACGATGCAGATGCCCAGCAGGAAGGCGCGCAGGGTGCCGTCCTTCTTGCCCGCCTTCAGCCCGCGGCTCGCCAGCCAGCCGGCAAAGACATAGCCGACCGCACCGATCACCAGGTAGATCAGCCCTGCGGTCACGCCGAAGCGCCGAACGTCCCAACCCCAGGTCCGCTCGAACAGGGCAACGTTCCACAGACTCAGCGTGCCGAGCGTCAGCGACCCGGCATTGCCGAGCACCAGCGGACCGAATGCCCGCCAGCGCGTGGCCATGAAGCCGATTGCCGACAGCAGGGGTACATGCTTGTGTGCGTCAGCGCCGATCGCGCCGCCGATCCGTTCAGTCCGCTGCGGCTCCCGGATCAGCAGGATCAGCGCGGCGAGCAGCAGGCCCGGTGGACCGGCGACGAGGAACACCAGCTGCCAATGCTCGACCGCGCCGGCCAGCGGCATCACCACCGGCGGCAGGCTCGAGACATAGGCGACCAGCGGGCCGCCGCCGAGGAACGCCATGGCTGATCCGAAGGTCGTGCCCGCCATCATCAGCGCGATCGCGCGCGGGCGGCGGCTGCGGTCGAAATAATCGCTGATCAGGGACAGCGCGCACGGCGTCAGCGCTGCCTCGCCCAGCCCGACGCCGAGCCTGGAAACGAGCAGCAGGCCGAAACTATGGGCGAATCCGGCCATCACCGTCATCACGCACCAGATCGCGATTGCGCCGGCCAGCAGCTTGCGGCGGCTGTAGCGGTCGGCGAGATACCCCGCCGGCAGCGCCATCGTGCAATAGAAGACCGCGAATGCCGGGCCGAGCATCAGCCCGACCTGGAAGTCGGTGAGGTCGAGGCTGGCCTTGATCGGCTTGATCAACAGGCTCGGCAGGAAGCGGTCGAGATGCGACAGCGCCTGCGCGAAGAACAGCAGCAGCACCGCCGCCCATGGTTGCCACAGGAACCGGGTCGGTGCGGCCGCCGTGGCGGTCAAGCGCCAAGCTTCCTGAGCGTGATCGGCCGGCGCGGGATCGTGACCGCTTTCTGCCGCGTGTAGAAATCCTCGCACGCCCGTCCGCCGTCGGCGCCGATGCCCGATTCCTTCCAGCCGCCGAACGGCGCGCGCAGCTCGCGCATCATCGGCGTGTTGCACCACACGATGCCCGCCTGGATGCGCTCCTGCGCTTCCATGATCCGCATCAGGCTCTGCGACCAGACATAGGAGACCAGCCCGAAGCGGCTGGCATTGGCGAGCGCGTACGCCTCCTCGTCGGTATCGAACACCAGGATCGCGCCGAACGGACCGAAAATCTCTTCCTGGCAGACGCGCGAATCATTGGAGTCCGCGCGCACCAGGGTCGGCTCGACATAGCAGCCGCGCTCGAACGCCGGCGCGCGCTTGCCGCCGGTGAGCAGCGCGACACCCGCTTCGCCCGGCTGCGGTACGAAGCCGAGCACATGCGCCATGTGCCGGGCCGAGACGAGCGGCCCGATCTCCGTCGCCGGATCGCGCGGATCGCCGACCCGGATGCGCTTCGCCCGTTCGACGAGCGCTTCGATGAAGCGATCGGCGATCCCGCGCTGGACCAGGATGCGCGATCCGGCCAGGCATTGCTGGCCATTGTTGGTGAAGATGCCGAGCAGCGCCCCATCCACCGCCTGATCGAAATCGGCGTCATCGAACACGATATTCGCCGATTTGCCGCCCAGCTCCACCGTGGCCGGCTTGAGCAATTCGCCGGCCGTGCGCATGATCACGCGGCCGGTGGGCGTGCCGCCGGTGAAGGTCACGACATCGACGTCCGGGTTGCGGATCAGCCGGTCGCCCGTGGTCGCGCCGCGGCCGTTGACGAGGTTGACCACGCCTTCGGGAATGCCCGCCGCGCCCAGGATCTCGACCAGCCGGCTGATCCCGAGCGGCGCCTGTTCGGACGGCTTCAGCACGCAGGAATTGCCGAAGGCGATGCACGACGCGATCTTCATCGATCCCAGCGCCAGCGGAGAGTTCCACGGGCTGATCAGCGCCGCGACGCCGATCGGCTCGCGCCGCACGAAGGTCAGATAGTCCGGGTTCTGCTCGAACAGCTCGCCCGCACTCTGGCCGATATAATCGGCGAAGAAGCGGAAATTGTCCGCTGCGCGCGGGATCGATCGGCCCTTGATCTGCGCCAGCGGCAGGCCGGTATTGGCGCATTCGAGATCGCCCAGCTCGGCCGTCGCGGCATCGATCAGGTCAGCGCAGGTGCGCAACACGGCCTGTCTTTTGTCGACTGGCATGGTCCGCCAAGTCCCTTGGTCGAAACTGCGCCGCGCCGCGGCCACGGCACGGTCGATCGTCGCGTTGTCGGCCTCGGGCAATTCGACGATCAGCGCGTCGGTGGCCGGATCGATCACCGGGATCGGCGCTGCGCCGGTGCTGACGGTCTCGCCGTCGATCCATGCGGTTATCATGGTCATCTCATTGTCCTTTCGGGTCGATCGCCGCCGCGCAGCGGGCATACCAGGCGCGGGAAGCGGCAGGGTCGAGCAGGTCGCCGGCACCCACCGCCGCGCAGAGCGCCGCGGCGAGGCAGAGGTTGGAAGACAGGATCGGTACGCCCGCCGTCGCGCTGGCGATCAGCGGCAGCGAGGGCATGCCGGTGCCGCTCAGCAGCACGGCGTCCGCTGCGCCAGGATCGATCCGGGCCAGTGCCGCCGCGGCGGCATCGCTACCCAGCGCGTAGATGCCGCGCGTATCCGCGTCCGGTGCGAGATCGCCCGCTGCGGCGACCGCGACGAGTTCATACCCCAGCCCGGACCAGTAGCGCGTCGCCGCCTCGGCCAGCGCCACCGGATAGGGCGAGATGAGCGCGATGCGCCGCGCGCCGATCCGCTGCAGCGCGCGATGGATCGCCTCGGCCGCGGTGATGATCGGATAGCCGAACCGGTCCTCGCAGGCGGCGGTCGTCGCGCGCACGTCGTCCGGTGAGATCAGATAGGACGATGCCGTGCAGGCGAAGCCGAACACGTCCGGGCGGAACGTGTCGAACGCCGCAAGATCCTCGGCCAGGTCGAGCAGATAGGCGCGCAACCGGTCGGCCGGTGCGCTCGCCCCGCTGGTCAGCCGCGTGACCGTCAGGCTGACCGCCGGCGGCAGCAGGATGGCGAATTCGGTCTCGACCGTCGGATTGGCCTGCGGCGTGCCGATGCCGATGCGGCCCGCGCGGCCGTAATCATAGCCGCCCGCGGTCATGCGATCTCGGCCGCGCGCCGAAGCCCCGCGATCATCGAGCTGCGCAGCAGATGCGCGCGCGCCTGTTCCGGGTCGGCCGCGACGACCTGCAGCGCGCTCAGCATCTCGCGGCGCTTGTCGCCGTCGCGTTCCTGCATCCGCGCGCGGTTGCGGTCGGCCTGCGCGAGCACTTCCTGCTCGGCGATCGGGCGGCGGCGGCGCGTATAGCGGTCGAGCAGCGCCTCCCCTGCCCCGCCCCACACCTGCCGCAAGGTCTCGGCCAGCTCGAACGCGTCGTGCACGCCGCCGTTCATGCCCATGCCACCGGCGGGCGAATTGACGTGCGCTGCGTCCCCGGCGAGCAGGATGCGGCCGGCGCGGTAATCGTCGGCGATGCGCATGTGCACGCGGTAGGCGCGCGTCTCCAGCACGTCGTGCGGCGTATCGCTCGGCGCGATCTCCTGCAGCTTGCGCGCGATGCTGGCCGGCGTCAGCCCGTCCTCGATGCTCTCGTCATGATCGGGATAGAGGCTGCAGCGCCACAGCTGCCTGAGCCGCAGCAGCGAGAAGGTGCCGCCCGCCTTCCACACATAATTGACGTTCGACAGGCCCGGCAGATGATCCTGGAACGGAAAGGTCGTCGTCGCGAGGATCGTCGTCTCGGGATAGGTCTTGCCCTCGAAGCCGATCCCGGCCGCCTGCCGCACCACGCTGCGCGATCCGTCGGCGCCGATCACATAGCGGGCGGTGAACGCGACGGGATCGCCGCCCGCCACCGGGCGCGCCGTCACCGTCACCCCGTCCGCATCCTGCACCACGCGCTCGACTCGCTGGCCGAGCAGCAACCGCACCTTGCCCTCCGCCCCGAGCCGCTCGAGCAGCAGCGCGCACAGCCGCGACTGTTCGCATTGCAGGCGAAACGGATGCCGCGTGTCCCCGGCCAGCACCGAAAGGTCGAATTCGGCGCGCTCGCCCGTCTCGTGAAGGCGGATCTGCCAGGTCGGGCTGCGCAGGCCCTGCGCCACCAGCGGCGCGGCGAGCCCGAGCGTATCGAGCATGTCGAGCGTCGGCGGATGGAAGGTCGAGGCGCGCAGGTCAGTCGCCAGCACCGGCTCCTCGGCGATCAGCGTGCAGGGGATGCCGTGCTGCCCGAGCAGATAAGCGGCGGTGAGCCCCACCGGCCCTGCCCCGACAACGATCACGCCCGTTTCCATGCCCGTCGCCGACCCCGTTGACCCGTGGATGATTTGTATTACTTCTAATAGGAATGAGGCGGGCGCAAGCGGTTTCTGAGCGGGTACGAATAAGCATTGGATAATCGCCGCAGGCGCATTGCTACGGCTGAAAGAGCATGTTAGCCTGCATTCAGAACAGTGTTCTAAATGTTGGAATGGAGGGTCGAGATGACCGATACGCTGGTTTCCAATTCCGCCGTCGCCAACATCGAAACGGTGACAAAGCCGACGCATGACGAGATCGCCCGCCAGCGATTCTGCAGCACGCTGCGCCGTCACGCGATCCAGGATTTCGCGACCGCGCTCGAAAGCGATTACCACGAGCGCATCGCCCCCAAGGCGCCCGCCCCGGCCGACTGGCGCGACATCGACCGCGCGATGCGCAACGAGCCGTCCTACCGCTTCTACAGCACGCTACGCTACAACGCGCAGGAGATGTGTTTCCAGTCAGTCCAGCCGGAAGTGGAGCGCGCCCTGCCCGAGCTGATCGCCGTCGCCCGCGACGCGGCGGAGCGCAACCCGGCGGGCGGATCGCTGCGCCTGACGCCCGGGTTCGAGGTGCCGGCCTATGTCACCAATCTGGACGTGCACCTGACGCCGGGCTGCTTTCACAGCGAATGGACTGACGACGATGTCGCGCAGGGCGCGGTCGTCAGCCTCGGCGCGCGCGTCTTCACCGCGCAGCAGAGCCACCGCAGCTGGGGCGGCGTCGCCCGGGTCATCAGCCGCTGGATCAAGACTGAATTCCCCGATTTCACGCCCACCCGGATGCTCGATCTCGGCACCACCTCGGGCAAGAACCTGATGCCCTATGTCCAGGCCTTTCCCGACGTGGAGGCGCACGGCATCGATGTCGGCGCGCCCCTGCTGCGCTACGGCCATGCCGCGGCCGAGCATGACGGGCTGCCCGTCCATTTCAGCCAGCAGAATGCCGAGCAGACCAATTTCCCCGACGGGCATTTCGATCTGATCGTCTCCAGCTTCTTCTTCCACGAAATCCCGGTCTGGGCGTCGAAGAAGGTGATGGCGGAATGCCATCGCCTGCTGAAGCCCGGCGGCCTGATGATCCACCAGGAACTGCCCGCCCATGATCTGGTCGATGCGTGGGAGAATTATTTCTGGAACTGGGATACCCGCAACAACAACGAGCCGGCCTATACCGCCTGGCGCAACCAGGATCCCATCGCGCTGATGGCCGGCGCCGGCTTCGATCCGCAGGCGAGCTTCGCGCACATCCTGCCGGACATCGCGGCCTATCCCGATCGCGGCACTGCCTTTGCCTGGGACGAGCCCGGCCGGCCGCGGCACGGCAAAGGCGGCTGGTATGTCTTCGGCAGCCGCAAGCCCGGCTGATCTTCACTCATCGCACACCACAACAAGGGGGCGCCGCGCGTGACACTTGAGAAGAACGGCCCGGCGTACCGCTGGTATGTCGTGATATTGCTGCTCGGCGTCTTCATCCTTTCCTATTTCGACCGGTTCATCCTCAGCCTGCTCATCGAGCCGCTGAAAGCGTCGATGAAGCTCAGCGATTTCGAGGTCGGGCTGCTGCTCGGACCGGCTTTCTCCACTTTCCACGTGCTCGTCGCGATTCCGCTTGGCTGGTATGCCGATCGCTCGAACCGCAAATATCTGCTTCTCGCCGGCATCGTGATCTGGTGTTCGATGACGGTCGGCAGCGGCCTGGTCGCGACCTTCCTGCCGCTGTTCCTGATGCGCCTGGGCCTCGGCCTCGGCGAGGCAGTGGTCAGCCCCTGCTCGGTCTCGATCATCAGCGATTATTTCAACCGGCGGGAGCGGCCGCGCGCGATCAGCGTCTACATGGCCGGGCCCTATCTCGGCGCAGGCCTCGCTTTCCTGCTCGGAGGCCTGATCGTCAGTCACCTGCAGACGCTTGGCCATGTCGACTGGCCGATCTTCGGCCGGCTCGCACCGTGGCAGGCGACCTTCGTGCTGGTCGGCATTCCGGGCTTCATCTTCGCCGGCCTGATGATGACGGTCAGGGAGCCGGTGCGCCAGGAAACCACGACCGAGCGCCCCCCCGCCAGCGCCGCCTTCAAATATATGGGCCTGCGCTGGCGCGGCTTCGGCGCGCTGATCGTCGGCTCTACCTGCAATTTCGCCCTGAGCGCCCTGACCTTGTGGAACGTGCCACTCTTCTCGCGCCTGTGGGGCTGGGGCATCGCGGAGACCGGCCTCGTCACCGGGCTGTTCTATTTCACCGCCGGCCCGATCGGCACCGCCGTCGCGGTCTGGGCGCAGCGGCATTTCGCGATCGGCCGGGTCGATGGTTCGATGCGCGTGCTGATCCTCGGCCTGCTGATCTGCGTGCCGTGCAGCGCGCTCTATCCGATCATGCCGAGCGCCCCGATCGCGGTGATATTCATGTTCGTCGCCTTTATCGGCAAGTCGGTGGCGACCGCCGGCGGCCCCGCCTCAATGGCGCAGATCACCCCGGGCGAAGTCCGCACACAATCGATGGCGATCTTCAACACCTTCATCTCGCTGATCGGGCCGTTGCTCGGCCCGCCGATCATCGGCTTTGCTACCGATATGACCGGTGATCCGAAGATGATCGGTGTCGTGCTCAGTTGCTATGTTCTCGTGCTCGGCATTCCATCGATCCTGCTCTGCATCGCCGGGCTGAAATATTACCGTGCCGCCGTGAGCGAGCTTGAGTTGGCACTGGCGAATTCCCCCGCCCATGCGCATAATTGAACAACGCCCCTGCCGGGCCAGATAGACGAGCGGAGACGGAATTGGACAAGACGATCGTCAAGGGCATGCAAGTGCTCGAAGCGCTGGTCGCCGCACCCGAACCGATGGGCGTGTCCGAACTGGCGCGCCAGGTCGGGCTCACCAAAAGCAACGTGCACCGCTATCTGCAGACCTTCATCGCGCTGGGCTATGCGGCCTCTGCCGACAGCCGCTACACAGCGACGCTGAAGGTCTGGCAGCAGGGTGCGAAAGTGATCGAACGGCTGGATCTGCGCCGCTCGATCCGCCCGATCATGGATCAGCTCGCCCGCGCCACGCTGGAAACGGTCCATCTCGCCATCTCGGACGGCGCCGACGTGATCTATATCGACAAGTCGGAAGGCGTGCATTCAGTCCGCGCCTTTTCGGAGATCGGGGAGCGCGCGCCGACTCACTGTTCGGCGACCGGCAAGGTCTTCCTCGCCTTTCATCCGACCGCGCTGCGCGAAACGCTCGAGCGCCCCTTGCGCGCCTACACGCCGCGCACGATCGTCGATCCCGACGCGCTGACCGCTGCGGTCGATGCCGTGCGCGAGGGGGGCATCGCGATGAACCGCGGCGAATGGGAAACCGCGGTCGGCGGCATCGCCGCGCCGGTCTGGGGCCCGGACAACCAGATCATCGCTGCAATGGGCCTGGCCCTGCCGCTGTCGCGCCTCAGCGAAGAGAATAGCGCGACCCTGGTGACTCAGGTCCGGGCCGCTGCCGCCGAGGCGTCGCGCGCGCTCGGGGCTTCGGTCCCGCGGATTGCCGGGCAGGCCCGTCTGGTCGCCTGAATCCCCGGTGCCGTCGACCGGATCCGGGCGCGGCCCGGATCCGGCCTGACGCTCAGCTCATTTCAGGCCCTTCACGAACCCGGCGACGATGTCGGACCAGCGGGCCGGCTCGACGATCAGCATATGGGCCGATCCGTCCGAGAATTTCTCGTATCGGAAATTGGACTTCATCGCCCCGGTCCGCTGGTCGATCGCATTCAGCGCGTCGGCACCGTCCGACAGCACCAGCAACGGCACCGTGATCCTGTTCAGGTCGCTCGCCATGTCGTTGTCATAGACCGCGACATGCGCCACGTCGGAGGCGCCGGCGAGGAAGATGCTCAGGGTCGACCAGTTGATCGTCGCCAGGTTGCGCGGATAGGCGCCCTGCGCCTTGAACAGCTTGGCGTAATAGGCACTGAGATGACTGCCGTCGGGCTTCAGCTGCAGGTCGGGAGGCGGCAGCGCCTTGCGTTGTGCGCGCTCGGCGTCGTTGTAATTGGGCGCACCGTGCAGCACCACGCCGGTCACCCGCTGCGGAAAGCGCGCGGCGAAGGCAGCGGCGATCGAGGCGCCGGTATGATGGCCGGCAACCATCACCTTGCGGATCTTCAGATAGTCCAGCACCGGCGCGACATTGTCGGCATATTGCTGGATCGTCGGCATCCCGTCCGGCGCATCGGACATGCCGTAACCCGGCGTGTCGATCGCAAGCGACCGGATGCCCCGCGCCGCGAGGCAGGGCTGGATGTCGGCGAATTCGACCAGCGACCAGGGCGTCTGGTGGAGCAGCAGGACGACCGGGCCGTTCTTCGGCCCCATCAGGCGGTAATGTACCTGTCCCATCGGCGTCGGCGCATAGCCCTTGCCGCCCTTCAGCACGCCCAGCCCGTCCCAGCTGGCATCCTGCATCGATGGCGGCACGCAGGCGGCGGCCCGCGCGGTCGGCGGCGGTGCCGCGGGTTCGTTGGCGGCAAGCGCGCTTGCGCCCGAAAGTACGCCGAGCAGGATCAGGCTGCGTATCACCACCGAAATCTCCTTGTATCACTATATAGAACACCGTTCCATAATGAAGACTGACGCCGCGAAGCGGGCGAGTCAATGCTGACGGACCGGCGCACGATACGGCGCGTAACTTTGTTTCGGGCGGTCCGCGAATTGGCGCTTGACCATGCCTCATTGCCCGGCATAGCATCATTATAGAACGATGTTCCATTATTCAGAACAAGTGGAAAGACGCCTAATGTGGGACCTGATTGTGGTGGGCGGCGGCTCTGCGGGATTGCCGGCGACCATCTTCGCGGCTGAAAACGGCGCGCGGGTCCTGCTGGTCGACGCCGCTGAAAAGCTCGGCGGCACGCTCTGGGTCGCGACCGGCCAGATGAGCGCCGCGGGCACGCAGCTGCAGGCAGCGAACGGCATTGCCGATACGCCCGACGCGCATTTCGAGGACGTGATCCGGATTAGCCGCGGCACGATCGATCCAGGCCTTGCCCGGCTCGCGATCGACAATGCCGCCGATACGTTCGACTGGCTGATGAGCCGCGGTTTCGAGCCGCTGCCCGATCACCCGGTCACCGGTTTCGGCCATGAGCCGTATCGGGAGAAGCGTTATTATTGGGGTCCTGAGGGGGGCATCAGCGTGAAAAACGTGCTGGTGCCGATCGTCGAGGGGCTGGCCGAAAGCGGGGCGGTGACGCTGAAGCTCGGCCATGAAGTCACGGCGCTGCGCACGGACCCCGACGGCCGCGTTACCGGCGTCACGGCGCGCGACGCCGATGGCCAGACCCATGATTTCGATGCCGCCAACGTCGTCCTCGCCTCGGGCGGCTACACGGCCGATCCGGCGCTGTTCGCCGAACTCAACGGCTATCCGCTGTACAATGCCGCGCCCTATCCCTTTTCGCGCGGCGCGGGATTGAAGCTCGGCCAGTCGGTCGGCGGCTATCTGCGCGGGCACGACAAGGTGTTCAACAATTTCGGCACGCTCTACAACAGCGCGACCTTTCCGGCGCGCGCGATCGGCACGGTCGAGCATTTCCCCGAACGGCGCGAGCCCTGGGAAATCTACGTCAATGCGGCTGGCCAGCGCTTCATCCGCGAGGATATCCGCAGCGTCGACGCTCGCGAGATGGCACTGAGCTACCAGCCGGACCGGCGCTACTGGATCATATTCGACCAGCATATTCTCGACAGCGCGCCGCCGATCGTCGTCGGCTGGACCCGCGAGGATCTTGCCGCGAAATTCGCCGAAAACGGCCCCTCCTTCGCCTCGGCCGACAGCATCGCGGGGCTGGCCGAGGCCGCCGGGATCGACGCAGACGGCCTCGCCGCCACCGTCGCCGGTTTCAACTACGGGGTGCAGACCGGCAATGATTTCCTCGGTCGCGCCCCCGCCCCTGCCCCCATCGCCCAGGGTCCGTTCTACGCGATCCGCATGCAGGGCGGCGCGATCACCGGCGCGATCGGCCTTGCCGTGAATGATGATCTGCAGGTCATCCGCCAGGATGGCGCGCCGGTCGGCAATCTCTACGCCGCCGGCGAATTGCTCGGCTCCGGCCAGACGATGGGCAAGGCGGCGTGCGGCGGCATGATGGTCACCCCGGCGCTCACCTTCGGCCGCCTGCTCGGCCAGCGTCTTTCGGGAGCCAGGTGATGCTGCCTTCGGTAAACCTCATCCCCGGCGAGCGCCGGCTGTACGTCGATGGTCCGGACGGACAGGTTCATTGCCGGATTCTCGGCACCGGCACGCCGATCATGCTGATCCACCAGGCTCCCTGGGGTTCCATTCAATATCGTAAGGCGATGCCGGTGCTGGCAGCGGCTGGTTATCAGGTCATCGTTCCCGACATGCCAGGCCACGGCATGTCCGATCCGCCGCGCACCGAGGCAAGCATCGAGGGCTATGCCGCAGCCGCAGCCGCGGTGATCGACTCGCTCGGGCTCGACCAGGTCGCGATCGCCGGCCACCATGGCGGTTGCCTGGTCGCCGCGCGGGTCGCCGCGACCCGGCCCGACAGGATCGCCGCGCTCATCACGGACAACATGCCCTATTACACTGCGGAACAGCGCGCCGAGCGCGCCTCCGGCCTGCACGATGCGCAGGAGATCAAGGCGGACGGCAGTCACTTCACCGATCGCTGGGCCACCGTGCGCCGCATCGCCGATCCGGCGTGGAGCGACGAGACGGTGCATGTCGGCATCGTCGCCTATTTCGCGAACGGTCCGTGGAAGGAGGACGGTCACCGCGCTGCGCCGGCCTATGATCTCGAAGCCGATCTCGATGCAATTACCTGCCCGACGCTCGTCATCGCCAGCCGCACCGACCGGCTGTTCCCGATGGGCCGGCAGCTCGTCGAGCGTCGTCCCGGCTGGGCTTATGCCGAGCTGCCGGGCGGCGCCGGCATGGTGTTCGAACGCGCCGCCGAATGGGCCGCACCGATCCTGGATTTCCTGCAACGCAAAGGCTGAACAACCGAATGACGATTACCATCTACGGCCGTCCCGGATCCCGCGCCCGCCGCCCCTTGTGGGTCGCGCGCGAGCTCGGACTCGACGTGCAGAATATCGAACCGGCCGCCGGCGAGACCAGGCAGCCCGCCTATCTCGCGATCAATCCCAACGGCAAGGTGCCGGCGCTGGTCGATAACGGCTTCACCCTGTTCGAATCCTTCGCCGAAAGCCTTTACCTCGCCAAGAAATATGGCACCGGCCGCCTCTATCCCGAGACTGTCGAGCAGGAAGCGCTGGTCTGGCAGTGGAGCTTCTGGGGATTGAACGAACTCGAACGCAACCTGACGGTCTGCCTGTTCGAACGCGTCATAAAGCCGGAAGCCGATCGCGACTCGGGCGCCGCCGAGCAGGCCGAACGGGATCTGCAGGCGCCGCTCAAAGTGCTCGATACCGCGCTCGCCGGTCGCCCATGGCTGCTGGGCCGGGAATTTTCCGTCGCCGACGTCAATCTCGCGGCCATCGCAGCCTTGGCAAAGCCGTCGAAAGTGTCCCTGAATTCATATGCCAACCTGGCTGGCTGGCTCGATCGGGCCGTGGCGCGCCCGGCCTATAATGGGTGATTGTTGCAATCACGACACACTCCGGACGATCCCTCGGGCTAACGCATAATTCACGTGACAGCGCCGAGTATATGTCATAGCTCTATAACAAATAAGAAATGAAGTTTGCAGGCGTGCCGCTGACCTCGGGTTGGCGGAGACGGGATCGTATTGCCCGGCGTTCGGGCGTGGGGTCGGCAAGGCGAAAACGCCGGTCGGCGGCATTTGGAAAAGGGTTCAACGATGACCAAGAAGCTACGATACAGCACTGCTTTCGGCCTCAGTCTCTATGCGATCGCCATCGCTACCCAGGCTCACGCCCAGACCGAAACGCCCGTCGCCACTCAGGCCGCTGACGAATCCGACGGCGTTGGAGATATCGTCGTCACCGCGCAGCGCCGCGAACAGAAGCTGCAGGAGGTGCCGATCGCGATTTCCGCGTTCACCGCGCAGGAGCTTCAGACACGCCAGATCACGCGCACTATCGACCTGCTGTCCTATGTCCCGAACCTGATCGGCCACAACAACACCTCGGTCGGCACCGCCAACAGCTATTCGATGCGCGGCCTGAACAACAACGAGACGATCTCGACCTTCGATCTGCCGGTCGGCACCTATGTCGACGACGTCTATATGTCGCGGCAGAGCGCGAACAATTTCTCGCTGTTCGATGTCGAGCGGATCGAAGTGCTGCGCGGCCCCCAGGGCACGCTGTTCGGCCGCAACACGACCGGCGGCGCGATCAACGTCATCATGAAGAAGCCGGGCGCCGATTTCGGCGGCTTCGGCGAAGTCAGCTACGGCAAATATGATCGCGTGCAGGCGCGCGGCTCAGTCGACATTCCGATCATCAAGGATAAGCTGCTCAGCAAGTTCCAGGCTTATTATATCGACGATGCCGGCTATGTGAAAAACCGCGTCACCGGCGAAAAGCTGAATTCGGAGCACAGCTACGGCTTCCGCGGCGCGCTCCGCCTGCTCGGCGCCGGCAACACCAGCTGGGATATCACTGGCGACTATAATTCCCAGAGCTACGCCAACTTCCCGAACTTCTACGATCCCGCGACCGGTGATCGGGTCAGCTACACGCGGCTGCGCGAGGATTCGACCGTTTCGCAGGTGTTCGGCGGCCGCAACTATCTGTCGCCCGGGCTCGCCGACAACAAGCTTGGCAACACCGCCACCTCATGGTCGGCGACCTCGAACGTGCAGATCGACGCGGGCGACAACCTGACGATCAACCTCATCACCGGCTATCGCCACATCTATAACGAATACCTCACTGACAGCGCGATGAGCCTGGCCAGCGCAAGCACGGTCTACACCTATCCGGGCGATATCGTCACGCCGGTGATGGGCTCGACCTCGGTGCTCGCGAACGACAGCTGGCACGGGCAGTTCAGCCAGGAATTCAAGATCAACGGCGAAGGGCTCGGTGGCAAGCTGAACTACACCGCCGGCGTCTATTATATCCGCGAGGACAACAAGACGAGCTTCGCCAACGTTTCCATCACTGCGGCGGGCGTCGGCACGCTCTCGGCCGATCGCACCATGTACAACAATACCGATGCCATCGCCGGATATTTCCAGGGCGACTACAAGATCACCCCGGCACTGACCTTCACCGCCGGCATCCGTTACACCGCGGAATTCAAGGACATTCATTTCCAACCAAACGCGACTCCGCTGACCCCCGTCGGGATCAACCAGCCCTTCACCACGGCCGACATCATCGCGGCGGGCAATCCGGTGAAGCAGACCGCCAAGGTGTGGACCCCGCGTTTCGCGCTCGACTACAAGATCACGCCGGACATCTCGGTCTACGCCTCGGCGACCAAGGGCTTCAAATCGGGCGGCTGGGTATCGCGCTCTTATAACGCCGCTGGGATGTTCGCCTTCAAGCCGGAGACGATCTGGTCCTATGAAGGCGGCCTGCGTTCGGAATTCTTCGACCGCAAGGTTCGTCTGAACCTGACCGGTTTCTACTTCAACGATTATGACAACCAGTTGCCAGCCGGTCGCGAAAACCCGCTGGTCCCGGGCCAGATCATCTATGTCACGCGCAACTTCGCCGATCTGCGCAACTACGGTCTGGAAGCGGAACTGACGATCGTGCCGGCTCGTGGGTTCAACATCTTCTGGACGGCTGGCCTGCAGCATGCCCGCTTCGTCAATGTCGATCCTTCGGTGCTGACCCAGGCCGCGAACTGCAAAGCGGGTATCGCCGCAACGACCAACTGCAACCAGGGCATCGTCACGGCGGCAGGCAATATCGCCCTGCCCTCGCGCGTGGCGCCGTTCAACTCCACCTTGGGGGCGAACTATACCGCTGATCTCGGGGGCAGCTTCCAGCTGATTCCGTCGGTCACCTGGGCCTATACCGACGGCAGCTATCCCTCAGCACAGAATGATGTGCGCGGCTATCAGAAGGCGCACAGCCTGTTCAACGGCGGCCTCACCCTGCGTAACCGGGAACAGGGCTGGAGCCTGTCGGCCGACTGCACCAACTGCTTCAACAAGCGGTACGTGGCGTCCTTCCTGATCTTCCCGTACCTCAACGAGCCGGGTCGGTGGACGGTGCGTGCGCGCTTCGACTTCTGATTGCCAATACCGAGGGGCGGGGCGCAGACATTGCGTACCGCCCCTCGCACGTCCCTATCCGCAGGATTGATCCGATGTCCGAAGCCCGTCCCCCGGAAGATGTCTCGCTGCCGCGCAGCAGCAAGGGCCAGCGCCCGCACTTCTTCGACGATCCGTCGATCGATCAGATGATGACCTTCTTCTTCGAGCTGATGACCGAGGTTGCGGTGCTGCGCGAGCGCACCGACACGATCGAGCGGCTGCTCGACGACAAGGGCCTGGTGTCGCGTGCCGACATCGAGGCCTACCGTGCCGACGCAGCCGTCGAGGCCGAGCGGACTGAATGGCGTAACGCCTATTTCCAGCGCGTGATGCGGATGCACGCGCCGGGATGAACGCACCGCCAGCCGTGACCGCCTACCCCCATCTCTTTTCGCCGGTGACGATCGGCCCGCGGACCCTGCGCAACCGCATCGTCCACGCATCCATGTCGACTCATTATGCAGTGGCCGGCCGGGTCACGCCGCGCCTCATCGACTATTACGCCAATCGTGCCCGAGGCGGCGCGTCGATGCTGGTCAGCGAGCCGATGGCAATGCTCTCCTGGCAGAATCTGCCTACTCGCCCGGCGATCCTCTCCGGCATCAATGCCGGCGAACTGACGCGCTGGGCCGATACGGTGGGCGAATATGGCAGCCTGATGCTCGGCCAGATTCAGGATAACGGGCGCGGCTTCCGGTCTGGCTTTCGCAATCCGAATGCGTTCGGTCCGTCGGCCCTGCCCGACGATCTCAGCGGTACCGTGCCGCACGCGCTCTCGATCGGTCAGATCGAGCGCATGATCGCCGAATTCGTTCAGTCCGCACGGACACTTCAGCAGGCCGGCTTTGCCGGGGTCGAGATCTCGGCAGGCCACGGCCATCTCTTCCACCAGTTCCTCGCCGCGCGCTCGAACGTGCGCGAGGATCGCTATGGCGGTGATCTCGCTGGCCGCGCCACCTTGCTGCTCGACTTGATCGCGGCGCTGCGCTCGGCCTGCGGCAGCGACTTCATCATCGGCACCAAGCTGCCCGCCGAGGATGGCATGCCCGACGGCATCGATCTCGCCGCCGCGGCCGATATCACTACCCTGGTCCACGCCACCGGGCAGGTCGATTATCTCACTTATTGCTGGGGCGCCCACGGCGACACGCTCTACGAACATCTCCCCGATCTGCACGGGCTCCGCACACCCTATGTCGATCGCATCGCCGCGCTTGGCCGCGCCGCGCCCGGTACGCCCCTCGGCGCGCTCGGCCTGATCACCGATCCCAACGAGGGCGAACGCATCGTGCGGGACGGTCTCGCCGATCTCGTCATGCTCGGCCGTCCGCTGGTCACCGATCCCGCCTGGGGGATCAAGGCCGAGGCCGGGCGCGAGGCACAGATCCGCTATTGCGTGTCGTGCAACACGTGCTGGCACATGATCAATGTCGGGCGCGGCCTGCACTGCGACAATAATCCGCGCGTCGGCGCACCCGACGAAGCGGACTGGCAGCCTGAGTCTGCGCCGGTGCGGCGGAAGATCGTCATTGTCGGCGCCGGGATCGCCGGCATGGAGGCCGCCTGGGTCGCCGCGGCGCGAGGCCATGATGTCACCGTCTTTGCCGCCTCCGATGAGGCCGGCGGCAAGACGCGGCTCCACGCCCTGCTGCCCGGGGGCGAGAATCTCAGCAGCATCTATGATTACCAGCGCCTCGCCGCCGAACGTGCCGGCGCCGTCTTCCGCTGGAACATGCCGGCCACGGCCGCCGACATCATCGCCCTCGCCCCCGATCATGTCGTGCTGGCCACTGGCGCCACGCCCGCCTGGCCCGATTATCTGCCGGCTGAATATCGCGGTGAGGGCTTCTTTCCCGATCTGCGCGAGGTGATGGCCGATCTCGCCCAGCGGCCGGGACGGCAGACGGGCACGGCCGTGATTCACGATTCCGATGGTACGGCGTTCGTCTATGCGGCGGCCGAACTGCTCAACGATCGCTTCGAGCGAGTCGTGATCCTCACGGACCGCGAACGTCTCGCGGCGGACGAAGCGATGGTCACGCGCCAGGGCGTCTATGCGCGTTTCGGCCGCAAGGGCATCGACTTCGTCACTTCGGTCCGCCCCCTCGCGACGTCGCGCTTCGAGGAAGGCGAGCTTGCCTATGCCGATGTTTTTTCCGGGCGGGAAACCGTGCTGACGGATATCGCGCTGTTCACCTATGCCACCGCCCGCATTCCCGATCTCGCGCTCGAAGCCCCGTTGCTCGCGGCGGGTCTCGACGTGCGCACGATCGGCGATGCCTATGCGCCCCGCACGGTGCTCGCCGCGACATCCGAAGGCTATCACGCCGCCATGTCATTCTGAGGAGTTTGCCGATGTATCCCGATCTCGCAGGCAAGGTGGCGATCGTCACCGGCGCTGGCCGCCATGGCGGTCTTGGCGCGGCGATCGCCCGCAAGCTGGCTGAGGATGGCGTGCGCCTGATCCTTCACGATCTCGGCACGACCAAGGGCGCGATGGCGCCCGAACACGGCGTCGCCCAGGCGTCCGAGCTGGAAGAGATCGCGGCCGAACTGCGCGCGATCCATCCCGACATCGTCACGCATACCGCTGACATGCGGGTCGAGAGCGAAGTCGAAGAGCTGGTCGCGCGCGCCGTCGCGGAATTTGGCCAGCTCGACATCCTCGTCAACAATGCCGGCGTCGGATATCTGTTCGGCCCGTTCATCGAGCAGACTCAGGAGCAATGGGATACCGTGCTCGACGTGAACCTGCGCGGCGCCTTCTTCGCGATGAAGCACGCGATCCGTCAGATGCTGAAGCAGGACGAAGTGGCCGATTGGGGCCGGGGCAAGATCGTGTCGATCGGCAGCCGCGGCTCGAAATCGGGCTCGGCGCTGACCTCCTCCTACATTGCCTCGAAGCACGGGCTGGTCGGCCTGACCCGCTCGGTCGCGATCGAGATGGGGTCGGCCCAGATCAACGTGAACATGGTCTGCCCCAACCATGTCACCACCGGGCTCGGGTCGTGGCAGAACGAGTACATGGCGAAGATGCGCGGTCAGACGATCGAGGAATATCTTGAGGCGATGCGCGGGCGGATCCCGCTCGGCCGAGTCGGCACGGCCGAGGACACGGCCAATGCCTGTGCGTTCCTCTGCTCGGGCCAGGCGCGCTACATCACCGGTGAGGCGATGAACGTGTCGGGCGGCGAGGAGATGCACTGATCCCCCCGCCCTTCCGCGTCATGTCAGCCCAATGCGTCCAGGGCGGCCTGGGCAATCGCCTCATCCTGGTCCGGCGAGCCGCCTGATACCCCGACCGCGCCGACGACGCTGTTTTCGAACCGCACCGGCAAGCCGCCGGGCATCGGCAGATATTCGGTCAGCCGCAGCAATTCCGGCTGGTCCTTGAGCCGGGCGGTCAGCACCCCGCTCGGCGCGCGCAGCAGGGCCGCCGTGCGGGCCTTGGCCTGCGCGACCGCCGGCGTCATCAGCCCGGCGCTGTCACCGCGATACAGGCGAAACGCATAGCCGCCCTCGTCGACGATCGCGATCGAGGCTGCCAGCCCCAGCTCCGCGGCTTTCGCGCTCGCGGCGGCCAGCATCCGGTCCAGTTCGGCGGCACTCAGGCAAAATTTGGTAATCATGAAGTCTTTTCCCTCTTGGTGGGCTGGTGGTTAAGTGACAAGCGCAGGTGCAACGGGGGAGACGATCGGCCTTGAGCAAGCGCAACGAAGACCAGGTGGACCGCCTGCAGGCGATCCCGCTCTATCATCAGATTTTCCTCCAGCTTCGCGAGGAGATCATCAACGGCAGCCGTGCGTTCGGATCGCGCATGCCGACCGAGGAGGAATTGTCCGAAAACTTCGGCGTCTCGCGCATCACCGCGCGCCGGGCACTGGCCGAACTCGCCGACACGCACCTCGTCGAACGCAAGCGCCGCGTCGGCACCCATGTCACCTATCAGTCGCCCGCCAGGCCGATCGAGGGCAGCCTCGAACAGGCGCTCGAATCGCTGATCACCTATGGCCGCAAGACTCAGGTCCGCATCCTCGAGCTCGACATGATCGCGGCGCGCCCGCCGATCAGCGATGCCCTCGGGCTGCCGGTCGATAGCCAGGTCCTGCGCGTCGACCGGGTCCGCTGGCTCGAGAACCAGCCGATCAGCCATCTCGTCAGCTACGTCCCCGGCGATCTTGCCGGCGCGATGAACCGGACCGCGCTCAAGACCACGCCGATGCTCTCGCTGCTCGAACAGGCCGGCGTGCAGATCGGCGCGGCGAGTCAGACGATCTCTGCGTCGCTGGCGGACGGGACGCTCGCCAATCTGCTCGAAGTGGATATCGGCTCGCCGATCCTGCGCGTGAACCGCACGGTGTTCGATACCGCGCACCGCCCGGTCCAGTATGTGCTCGCCCAATTCCGCCCGGATCTCTATCAGATCAAGCTCGACCTGCATTCCGCGCGGCCCTGACGGACGTCGAAAAGGTCGGGAATCTGCGGGTTTCGCGCACATCTTGATGCTTTTGCCACGAATTGCTCATTTGATATAGAAATAAGTGTAATTGGTGATAATCTGCCGCTCATGAAGAGCATGCGGACATGACCGACTGGACCTCGGACGGCGATCCGCTGCTGACGCGGTTCCGCTTCGCCACGGTCGCCACCCCCGATCTGGACGGCTGCGTCGCCGACTATGCCGCGCTCGGCTACATCGTCCGCGACAGCGGCACGATCGCTCCCGATCTCGCCGCCAGCTGGGGCACCCCCGCCATGGCTGGACAACGTTGTCATACCCTCAGCACCGCCGGCGCCAGCGACGATTATCTCCGCCTCGTGGAGGTTGTTCCCGTGTCGCGATACCGCGCCCTGACCACCTATGGCTGGGCCGCGTTCGAGATCATCGTCGACGATGTCTACGAAGTGCACGATCGCCTCAAAGCCTCCGCTTTCACCATCATCGGCGAGCCCCGGCCACTGCAGTTCATGCCCTCGATCGTCGCGATGCAGGCCGTCGGCCCATCCGGCGAATGCCTCTATTTCACCATGGAAAGCGGCGACCGCACTACCTCGATCCTACCGCAACCGCGCTCGCTGATCGATCGCCCCTTCATCCTGGTCGTAGCGGGACCGGACTTCGACGCGCTCCGCAACTGGTATTGCGACCTGTTCGATCTCAAGCGCCGCCCGTTGCGCGACAGCCGGATTTCGCTGGTGCAGACCGCCCAGGGCCTCTCCCCCGACACGGTGACGCGGATGACCACGGCGGGCCTGCGCGATCATGGCTATCTGTTCGAATTCGACGAATATCCCCCGGGCCCCGGCCTGATCGCCGGGCCGCGCCCCTGCGCGCCGGGCATGCTCCCGCCGGGCTGCGCGATGGCCAGCATCGCGACGGTCGCGATGGACCGGATCGCCCCGCTCGCGATCACGCCGCCGGTGCGGCGTGACGGCCCCGGCTATGACGGGCGGCTCGCCTGCACGGTACGCGGGCCGGCGGGCGAACTGATCGAATTCATCGAGGAGGCAACGTGATGACCAAGGCCATGAACGTCCGGGACGTGCAGCACCCCGTCCTGCCGCGCGCCACGGCCGAGGAGTTGAGCCGCCAGCGCGCCGTGGTGTCGCTGCGCAAGTTGCTCAACGCCCGCGTCCGTTCGGAAAATGTCCGCCGGTTTCATGACGAGGGTGCGCCCGCCTTCGCCGCGCGCCACCAGCGCCAGCCGCAGTCGCCGGACGACATCTCGGCCGCTTTGTTCGAATCCCCCGGCTACCGCCTGTGGAGTGCCGCCAATCGCGCCGCCCAGGAGATGATCTGGGTCTCGGTCGGCGAACCGATCTTCCGCGATCGCGACCGGATGCAGGCGGCCGCGCGAGATCTCGCGACCTCCCCCGACCGCAAGGGCAGCCTGACGCTCGACCCGTCCTATGATCCCTCGCCCGAACTGGCCGGCACTGACGTTCATCTCCAGCCTGGCGGCTATGCCCGCGATGACGGGCCCGACGATGTCGTCGCCGGCGCCTTTTACGAAACCGGCGGCAACGTGTTCTCCTTCGGCCAGGGCGCCGGCAAGAGCGACAGCAAGGCAGGCGTCATCTTCCGCCTGCTCGACGAGACATTCGCCGGATTCGAACCGAAGCGCATCCTCGATCTCGGCTGCTCGGCCGGCGCTGCCTCGGCCGCTTACGCCGATCGCTTTCCCGACGCGGAGGTGCATGCGATCGACATCGGCGCCGGCATGCTCCGCTATGCGCACGCTCGCGCCGAAGCGCTCGATGTCGCAGTGCATTTCAGCCAGATGGACGCCGCCGACCTGAAATATCCCGACGATCATTTCGACCTCGTCGTCTCGCATAACATGCTGCATGAAATCGGCGCCGACAAACGCCGCCGCGCCATGGCCGAGGCGCTGCGCGTGGTGCGGCCGGGCGGGCTGGTGATCTTCCAGGACGTCGACACCCGCTTCGCGCCGAGCGATGTCCACCGCGTCGAGAAGAACTGGGACACCCGCTTCAATGGCGAGATATTCTGGCAGACCTATACCGAGTCAGACCTCGAGGCCGATATGCTGTCCGCTGGTTTCGCCGCTGCCGATGTCGCTGAACATAACGTCGCCGCTGTAAGCAATCTCAACCGCTGGTACGTGATCAGCGGCCGCAAGCCGCTGGTTGCCGCATGACGAGCGCCACGGATGCGATCCATGCGGTGATCGCAGCGGGCCGGGGCGCCCGTCCGACGAGCCTCGACAATGTCGAAACCGAACGGGTGTTGGCGATCGCACTGGCGTTGCTGGTCGAACTGTCGGTGTCGAACGACCGAATCGACCGTCTCGAACGCGAAGTCGCCGACTTGCGTGGAACGACGCTCGAAGAATTTCGGGACGCCCGGCTCACCGACGCCGCTATCGCCGAGCGTCAGGAATCACTGGAAGCACTGCAGTTGCGCGTGTTGCGCGTCATGGTCGATCCCCGCGCGGCCGAAACCTCTTGAAATGCCTTGTGGTGACATGGAGGTCGCGTAGCCGGTAATCGAGCCGCGCGGGGTCTGGTCCGCGGCTTGGCTATGTTTGAGTCTCCGAAATTCGCCGGAAGGACACGAACGGCCGTGGTGAACTGATCGACTAAGCATCGGTTTCAGGAGGAAAAACTCGATACCGATAGCCCGGCATGGCCCCCTTATGGAGGGCCCCGTGGCGGAGAGGGTGGGATTCGAACCCACGGTACCCGTGAGGGCACAACGGTTTTCGAGACCGTCCCAATCGACCACTCTGGCACCTCTCCGCAGAGGTCTTTGCAAGCAACCCGGGCCAATGAAAGCAAGGGGTGCCGGTCGAAGAGCGCGCGCCTCTAACGCAAAGCTAAACGTCGCACAAGCACCGCTTCGCGGGCAATCCGCTTGTGCAGCGCAAAAGAGTCCTTAGATTGACATCATGCCTCGTGCCCATATCCCCGCTCACCCCTTCGATGCGACGATTCCCCTGCCGCCCGTCTCTCATGCGCGCTTCGCCATCGGCGACGTCGTGCGGCATCGCATGTTCGATTTCCGCGGGGTGATCTTCGACGTCGATCCCATCTTCGCCAACAGCGCCGAATGGTATGAGGCGATCCCGGAGAATATCCGGCCGCGCAAGGACCAGCCCTTCTACCATCTGCTCGCCGAGAACATGGAGTCGAGTTACGTCGCTTATGTCAGCCAGCAGAATCTGGTGGCTGACGACACCGACGAGCCGATCGATCATCCGGCGATCTCGGACCTGTTCACCGATTTCGCCGACGGACGCTATCAGCTGCGCCGCGAGCACAAGCACTGAGCCTGCGGCCGATTGACAGGCGGCCGGCGCAGAATCTAGTCTCGCATTGCTCCACCGGGGTGCATCGGCATGGTGCCGAAAGGGCAAGGCCCGCCCGCTGACATTCTCAGCCGGAGCCTGCCTATGTCCGATTCCCCTGATCCCGCCCTGGAAGCCTATCGCAAGCACGCCAAGCTGCTGCTGCGCTGGCACCGCGAGGGCAATTATTCCGTGGGCGGCAAGCTGCGCCTGCTGGAGCGCTTCAGCCGCCTCACCGATCGCGAAGCGCTCGACATGCCGCTGCCACTCACGCTAGCGCAGGAGGTCGTCGCAGTCGAAGCCGGCTTCCCGACCTGGGCCGCGCTCAAGGCGGGCTTGAGCAGCCCATTCCAACCACGGACTGAGCCTGGGCCCCCGGTCCTGAAGGCCATCACCCCCATCCTGTTCGTGCGCGACGTCTCGGCGGCGGCGACCTGGTTCGAAGAGAAGCTCGGCTTCGCGGTGGATTTCCTCCACGGCAATCCGCCATTCTACGGCGCCGTTTCGCGCGACGGCGCGTGTCTGCATCTGCGATTCGTTCACCAGCCCAATTTTGCCGAGCTGGCGGCACACGAAGGCTCGCTCATCCTGGCGACGATCGAGACGGGCAATATCAAGGCACTTTTCGAGGAGTTCGATGCCCGCGGCGTCATATTCCCACAGAGGCTGGTCAAACAGGCCTGGGGTGGCACCGACTTCCATGTCCGCGACCCGGACGGGAACGTTCTCTCCTTCGTGCAATATCGTCAGGCGGCCATCCCCTGACGGCAAGGGTGCGTGGACGACTCGCGCTCGAACCCCTATATCGCTCCGGCGTGGCCCCGCTGACCGGCGGAAGGGCAATTCGGCGTTGACAGAATCGCCTGCCTCCCTTAGCTGCGCCCCTTCCCCCGCCGGGCTTGCCTGCGCGGGCATATGCATTTTGAAAGTGATGAGGGCCATGTTCGCAATCGTGCGCACAGGCGGCAAGCAATATCGCGTTGCCGCTGGAGACAAGATCGTCGTCGAGAAGCTCGACGGCGAAGCGGGAGCGTCGATCACGCTCGCTGATGTCCTGCTTGCAGGCGAAGGGTCGGAGCTGAAGTCGGTCGAGGGCCTGACGGTCTCCGCCGAGATCATCGCCCAGGCGAAGGCCGACAAGGTCATCATCTTCAAGAAGAAGCGTCGCCACAATTATCGCCGCAAGAACGGCCATCGCCAGCAGCACACGATCCTGAAGATCCTCGCCATCGGCGAGCAGGAAAAGAAGGCCAAGGCGAAGAAGGCTGACGCAGCCCCCGCAGCAGCTGAGGGCGAAGCCCCGGCCGCTCAGGCGTAAGGAGTAGTTTAGATGGCACATAAGAAAGCAGGCGGCTCCTCGCGCAACGGTCGCGATTCGGCCGGCCGTCGTCTCGGCGTGAAGAAGTTCGGTGGCGAATCCGTCGTTCCGGGCAACATCCTGGTGCGTCAGCGCGGCACGAAGTTCTACCCGGGCGTCAATGTCGGCATGGGCAAGGATCATACCCTGTTCGCCCTCGTGGACGGCCGCGTGTCGTTCAAGGAAGGCAAGCTCGGCCGCAAGTTCTGCTCGGTAGAGATTATGGCGGCTGCCGCCGAATAACACGGGTAACCGTTCGGGTTGCCCACTTGGGCGACCCGGGTTTTCGCAAGAGAACCGAAAAAGGGAGACGGGTCGCCCCGGCTCCCTTTTTTCATGCTCCCTCCCCACCCATTGTCGTTCCCGCGTCATCCCGGCGTGCGAGCGGCAATGCGACCGACGAGGAGAGTAAAATGTTCGCTCGGACTGCAAGATTGACGCTGCGCCCCGGCTGGCCCGAGGATGCCCCGGCGCTGACTCAGGCGATCGCGCATGAAGCGGTCGTCGCCAACCTGGCCCGCGCGCCTTGGCCCTATACGCTCGCCGATGCCGAGGAATTCCTCGCCCGCCCCCGCGCGGCCGACGAAGCGCGTTTCATGATCCTCAGCCATGAGGCGGAGTATCCGCGCATCGTCGGCACGATCGCGATGTGGGTGGAGGACGATGCCTGGGAGCTCGGCTATTGGCTGACCCCCTCGGCCTGGGGCCGCGGCTATGCGACCGAGGCCGGGCGCATCGTGCTGCAGATGGGGCGCCACGCGCTCGGCGTGAAGCACATCCGCGCCGGGCATTTCGTCGACAACCCAGCCTCCGGCCGGGTGCTTTCCAAGCTCGGCTTCCGGCCTACCGGCGATATCGTGCCGCGCCATTCGCGCGCGCGCGGCGTTGACGTACCATGCGCCGTGTTCACGCTCGACCTCGACCCGGAGGTGGACGGGGACCGAATGTGCGACGTGAAGATGGCGGCATGACCAGTCCTCTCCCCGACCAAGGGAGAGGACATGTCCGTTTTCGGCACCGGCTTTAGGTGCGAAAATGATTTCTTCGCATCAATTCCTATCGAACGGGAGGATTATGGTAACCCGCTGATCCATAGCGCAACCTTTGGCCAGATTACGGATCGGCAAGCAAGATAAAGGGGTTTCCATCCATGACGTCGCGATCCGCTCTGGCCCTGGCCGTATCCGCCATTGCTCTCACCCATGGCTCGATGGCCGCCGCGCAGGAGGTACCCGCCCCCGCCGACTCGACTGATGCCGCCGCACCGGTCGACCAGAACGATATCGTCGTCACCGGCACCCGCACTGCCGGCCGCTCGCGCTTCGACAGCGCCTCGCCTGTCGATGTGCTGACCAACGCGACGCTGCAGCGCCAGGGCACGACCGAACTCGGCGCCGCGCTGTCGGCAGTCGTGCCCTCGATCGACTTTCCGCGCTCGTCCGCCGTGGACGGCACCGATTCGATCCGCCCCGCCACCTTGCGCGGGCTCTCACCCGACCAGACGCTGGTGCTGATCAACGGCGTGCGTGCGCATACCTCGGCGCTGCTCAACACCAATGGCTCGGTGGGTCGCGGCTCCGCGGCGGTCGATCTCAACACCATTCCCTCGGTGGCGCTCGACCGGATCGAAGTGCTGCGTGACGGTGCCGCCGCACAATATGGCTCCGACGCGATCGCCGGCGTGGTCAATCTCCGCCTGCGGGAAGCGCGCAGCGGCGGCGGCGCGACCGTGACCTATGGCCAGTATATCACGGACGTGCAGACCGCGCGGGGGCAGCGCAACGAGCATGACGGGGAGACCGTCACCGTTTCCGGATGGCAGGGCCTCGCCCTGGGGCCGCAGGGGTTCCTCACGCTCTCCGCCGAATATCTGAACCGCAACGCCACCAGCCGCGGCGATTTCGACCCGCGCAAGAGCCCGATCCGGGTGCGCTCGCGCTTCGGCGACCCCGAAGTCGAGCAGTACAGCATCTATGCCAATGCCGGCTATGGCCTGGGCGATAGCGGCTGGGAGCTTTACGGATTCGGCGGCTATCAGCACCGCGACAGCACCAGCGCGGCCACCCCGCGCATCAATGGCGGCACCGACAATAATCTCAGCGCGGCGGCCCTCGCCGCCCTTTATCCCGACGGTTTCACGCCGCTGATCAACGTCAAGTCGGAGGATGTGACGCTCACCGAAGGCCTGCGCGGCGAGATCTCCGGCTGGAAGGTCGACCTGAACCTGTCCTACGGCCGGAACAAGCTGACATTCTACACCCGCAATTCGGGCAACGCGACGTACGGCGCCAATTCCGCGCGGGAATTCTATGACGGGCAACTGATCTACGATCAGATCGTCGGCGGCCTCGATATCTCCAAGGAGTTGCCGCTGGGCGACGGCACGATCAACATTGCCGGCGGCGGCGAGGTTCGTCGCGAGGGTTTCAAGATCGGCGCGGGCGAACCGGCATCCTATGACCGCAATCCGAGCCTGCCGACCCCGGCGCCGACCACGCTCGGCTCCGGCGCCCAGGGCTTTCCCGGCTTCCAGCCGTCGAACCGGGTCGATGCCCACCGGTCCAACGTCTCCGGCTATCTCGATATCGAGGCACACCCGGTCCAGCAGCTGACGATCGGCGCGGCCGTTCGCGGTGAGAGCTATTCGGATTTCGGCGAGACGGTGAACGGCAAGGTCAGCGCGCGCTACGAGTTCGCGCCCTGGATTGCGATCCGCGGTACTGCCTCCACCGGCTTCCGCGCGCCCTCGCTGCAGCAGCAATATTTCACCTCGACCGCCTCGGTGCTGAGCAACGGCAACATCGTGGAGACGGGTCTGTTCCCGTCGATCAGCCCCGTCGGCTCCGCTCTCGGCGGCAAGCCGCTGCGTCCGGAAAAGGCGACGAACTTCTCGGCCGGTCTGGTCGTCCGTTCGGGGGGGTTCGACCTGTCGGTCGACGCCTATCAGATCAAGGTGCGCGATCAGATCGCGCTGTCGGAGAATCTCAGCGGCGCGGTGGTCGTGTCGCTGCTCCAGCCCTATGGCGTCACCGCCGGCCGCTTCTTCCTCAACGGCATCCGCTCGACCACCAAGGGCATCGACGTGGTCGCCCATTACCGCGTGAAGACCGATGGCATCGGAACGTTCGATCTGACGGCCGCCGGCAATTTCAACGACATCAAGATCACGCGCGCCCCCGCGCCGGCGACGATCACCAGCGGCGCGACCAGCGTCACGCTGCCGATCTTCAGCCGCCAGCGCATCATCTCGTTCGAGCAGGGTACGCCGCGCACCAAGGTCGTCGGCACGGTCGACTGGTCGCTCGACGATCTCGGCGTCACCGCACGCGGATCCTATTATGGTGACGTGACCCAGCCGAGCAGCACCGGCTTTGCCGAGGACGACATCCATACCGGCCGCCACGCGGTGTTCGATCTGGAGGCGCGCTATCAGGTGATCCGCAACGTCAATCTGGCGGTGGGCGCGAACAATCTGTTCGACACCTATCCCGACTATGTGAAGCTCGCTTCGTCGCGGGGAACGGCACTCAACAGCACCGGCCTGGTCGGCTTCCCCTACTACTCGCCGTTCGGCTTCAACGGGCGCTATCTCTACGCGCGGCTCGGCGTAACCTGGTAAGAAGACGGAGGGCCGGTTCGCCGGCCCTCCCCTTTTCAGGCCGCGACCGTCTCGCGCGGCAGCACCGCCGCTTCATACTCGCTCTCGTACATGCCGATCAGCTTGCGATCGTCATGGTTCCACGGGTGGAAGCTCGGCAGAAAGAAAGCGAGCCATTGCCCCGCGATCTTGCGCGCCATGCCGGGCCGGCCGAACGCGTACCAGAACATCTTCGCCCACACCTTGGGACCTGTCAGCCCGTCCTGCGCGAGCAGGTCGAGCATGCCGCGCGTCCGTCCGCGCGTGAAATTGGCGGTGACGCGAAGCATCACCAGCGCCTTCACCTTGAAGCGCTGCCATTCGCTCCAGTTCCGCGTCGCATGCAGCCAGGTGTCATAGGCGACGCCCTTGTGCTCGATCTCCTCGGCGGCATGCCAGCGCCACAGATTGGCGAATTCCTCCTCGCCGCCGGCGAGATGGCGCGGATTGGCGAGCAGTTCGTGCGCGATGATCGCGGTGAAATGCTCGAGCACCATCGTCGCGGTCAGATTGGCGATCGGCGGGCGCCCCTTGGTCAGGTCGAGCCCCTTCTGCACCCGCGCCTCCAGCCCGGCGATGTCATAACCCTGGTCGACGACATGGCGGTTGAACGCGACATGCTCGCGCGTATGCATCACTTCCTGCTTGATGAACGCCTGGATCTCGCCCGACAGCTTGGGCGGCGTGCCGTCGCGAAACGCGCGGACGCTCTCCACGAAAAAGGCCTCGCCGCGCGGAAACGTCACCGACAGCGCGTTGTAGAAGGCCGTGGCATAAGGGTCGTTGTTGAGCCACCAGCGCCCCATCCGCGTCTCGCGGCCGAAGCGGCGATCGCGTGGCGTGATCGTCAGGTCACCGGGAGTGGTTGCTTTCGCCACGAAAACCTCCGAACAGGGTAGGGAAATGGGTCGCTTACAAGACTGTCAATAGGCTTTACTTACACTAGTGTCAATAATTCGCAAACGCCTTAGCCCGGAAGAATCACGCGATGCCGCGATCGAGGCGGCACGCGCGCTGCTGGTCGAGGAAGGGCCGCAGGCCGTGACGCTGAAGGCGGTCGCGGCGCGGATCGGGCGGACCCATGCCAATCTGCTCCATCATTTCGGCTCGGCCGGGGATCTGCAACGCGCGCTGATCAAGCATCTCGCCGACAAGATCACCGCACAGATCGGCGCCGCGGCAAAGCGCGCGCGCGAGACCGACCAGAATCCGCGCGAAGTGGTCGACATGACCTTCGACGCCTTCGCCCGTGGCGCGGGCGCGATGGCGAGCTGGATGATCCTGACCGGCAACCAGAATGCGCTCGATCCGATCCTCGAGGCGATCCACAACCTCGTCGAGGAATTGTCCGAGGACCATGAGGCCAGCCGCATGACGATCCATGAGGAAACGCTCCAGCTGGTGCTGACCGCGCTGGGCGACGCGCTACTCGGCGGTCCGATGGCGAAGGCGCTCGGCCTGCCCCGGGAAAAGGCGCGCGAGCTCGCCACCAATGCGCTGATGGCGTCGCACAAGAGCGAAAACGCCTGATCCACGCCCGTACTGGATAAAATTACGATTTCCGCTAGAGAGCGGCCATGCATTTTCTTGACCAAGCAAAGATCTTCGTCCGCTCGGGCGCGGGCGGCCCCGGCGCCGTCGCCTTCCGGCGTGAGAAGTTCATCGAATATGGCGGCCCGAACGGCGGCAATGGCGGCAAGGGCGGCGACATCATCTTCGAGGCGGTCGCCGGTCTCAATACGCTGATCGACTTCCGCTACACCCAGCATTTCCGGGCGCCGCGCGGCCATGGCGGCTCCGGCCAGAACATGACCGGGGCGGGCGGCGAGGATCTGGTGATCAAGGTCCCCGTCGGCACCCAGATCCTGTCCGAGGACAAGGAGGAAGTGCTCGCCGACTTCACCGTGGCGGGCCAGCGCGAAGTGTTCCTGCGCGGCGGCGATGGCGGGCGCGGCAATGCCAGCTACAAGACCTCGACCAATCGCACCCCGCGCCAGCACGGCACGGGCTGGCCCTCGGAAGAGGCCTGGGTCTGGCTGCGGCTGAAGCTGCTTGCCGATGCCGGGCTGGTCGGCCTGCCCAATGCCGGCAAATCGACCTTCATCAATGCCGTCACCAATGCCAAGGCCAAGGTCGGCGATTATCCCTTCACCACCGTCCGGCCGCAGCTCGGCGTAGTCAGCCGCCACAATCGCGAGTTCGTCGTGGCCGACATCCCCGGCCTGATCGAAGGCGCGGCGGACGGCGCCGGCATCGGTGACCGCTTCCTCGGCCATATCGAGCGCTGCAAGGTGCTGCTCCATCTCGTCGACGCGACCGAGGAGGATCCGGTCGGCAATTATCGCATCGTGCGCGGCGAGCTCGACGCCTATGGCGCCGGCCTGATCGACAAGCCCCAGGTGATCGGCCTCAACAAGGTCGATGCGATCGAGCCCGCCGATGCCAAGAAGCTGATCACCAAGCTCAAGCGCGCCAGCAAGGCGGACGTCCTGCCCATGTCGGGCGCGGGCGGCGAAGGGCTGGAAGCAGTGCTCGACCGGCTACTCGAAGCGATCGGCCCGGCCGAAACGGCGCCGGTGCGCGACGACGGGGCGGAAGATACGATCGAATGGTCACCGCTGTGAAGCATATCCGCGCGATCACGCCGTAGCGATTCGGGGCCGTCGCCCTGGAAACCGAACGGAGATGTGGACATGGCGCTTTTCGATCTGATCCGGAAACTGTTCGGCCGCGCGCCCGCTCCATCGCAGCCGGCACTCGTCGCTACCGAAGCGCCTGCTACACCTGAAGCGATTGCCGACCCCATAGCCGTCGACCCCGAAATGGCCGTGGAACCCGAGCCGGTCGAGCTCGACACGGTCCAGCGCTCGGCAGCGCGGCGGGACGCGTTCTGGGCAACGGTCGGCACCGTCCAGAGCGACGTCCTCACGCATCTCGTCAGCCCGGGCCTGATGGGCGGCCCCGCCTGGCCGACCACCCGCCAGGCTTACCGCGTGATCCGCCGGGCGAACGGATCGATCCTGATCGCGACCGACGGCTTGTCCGATCCGTTCGACGACGCGGGTGACCGGGGCGGCGATACCAACGGCTTCAACCTGGAGTTGTTCGTGGAAAGCGCCGACCTGCCCGCCGACCTCGCCGGCACGCCAGGCGACATATCCCCGCTCGCGCGGAGCTGGATGCTCGAGCTGCTTCAGAATGTCGCCGGCACGGTGGCCGGCGCCGGCGGGATCGAGCGGCAGCTCGAAAGCTATGGTGTGTTGTCGATGGAGGTGCCCGGTGTCTCCTCGTCCCACGCGATCGGAAACCAGCTGCCCGAGGATTTCGTCACCGCGGACGATGCGATCGGCATTCTCATCGGCGGCCCCGCTCCCGATTTCGCCACGCTGATCGAGGACATGCCCTTGTCGCCCGTGCGCATGGTGCCGGTCGTGCTGCTCACTGCCGTCGAGCTCGGCGAAATCCGCGCCGGCGACGAAGAGACGCGCGACGCGATCGTGGCGCGGCTCGCCGCTACGCCGACCGGGCATCGCAGCGATATCGGGCGCCCGTCGATCGTGTGACGTGCCGGTGGATTGCGGGCGCAACCGTCGCTAAGCGCTTGAGCGATGACCAGCGCCACGCTCTCCTTCTCCCCGGCCAGATGCCCCCGCCTGATCGTCAAGGTCGGCTCGGCATTGCTGGTCGCGCCTGACGGCACGGTGCGACGCGAGTGGCTGTTCAGCCTCGTCGCCGACATCGCCGCGCGCGCAAAGGCCGGCCAGGAGATCGCCGTGGTCTCCTCCGGCGCGATCGCGCTCGGCGCGCGCCGGTTGAAGCTGCCCAAGGGCGGGCGCGCCAGCCTGGAGGACGCGCAGGCTGCCGCCGCGACCGGCCAGATCGCGCTGAGCCAGGTCTGGGCGGAACTGCTCGGCGCCGAGGGGCTGACCGCGGCGCAGATCCTCATCACGCTCGACGATCTCGAGGATCGCCGACGCTATCTCAACGCCGCCGCCACGCTCAGCCGGCTGCTGGCGCTGGGCGTGGTGCCGGTGATCAACGAGAATGACAGCGTCGCGACCGAGGAAATCCGTTTCGGCGACAATGACCGGCTCGCTGCCCGGGTCGGCCAGGCGGCGGGCGCGCAGGGCGTGATCCTGCTGTCCGACGTCGACGGCCTGTATGATTCCAATCCGACCACTAATCCCGACGCGATCATGATCGACCGGGTCGAGCGGATCGACGCCAGGATCGAGGCGATGGCCGATCGCGGTTCCGGCTCGGGCATGGGGTCGGGCGGCATGGTGTCGAAAATCGCCGCCGCGCGCATCGCCACGGCCGCCGGCGCGCATCTTGCGATCGTCTCGGGTCACCAGATCAGCCCGCTGACGGCCTTCGAGCAGACCGGCCGCGGCACGGTGTTCGTCGCCGAAAAGACCGCGCCCGCGCGGAAGGCCTGGCTGGCGGGCGGCCTGACCGCCAAGGGCGAGATCCATATCGACGCCGGCGCGATGAAGGCGCTGCTCGGCGGCAAGAGCCTGCTCGCCGCCGGCGCGGTGCGGATCGAGGGCACATTCCGGCGCGGCGACCTCGTCGCGATCTGCGGGCCGGACGGAAAGCCCGTCGCGCGCGGGCTCGCCGAATATGACGCGCCCGACGCTGGCAAGATCATCGGCCGCCGCAGCGACGCGCTCGCCGCCATCCTCGGCTACGCACCCCGCGCCGCGCTGGTCCATCGCAACCATATGGCGCTGTTGTGAGGAATCTCTCCCCTCACCCCGTTCGGGCTGAGCTTGTCGAGGCCCTGCTCTTTCTTCGGGCCAGAAAGTACAGCCCTTCGACAAGCTCGGGGCGAACGGTTGGGGAGATTACCTCATGCTGCTAGCCATCACCGGCGGCACCGGATTCGTCGGCAAGACGCTGATCGACCTGGCAGTGCAGGCCGGGCACGAGGTCCGCGCCCTCACCCGCCGACCGCAGCCCGACATGCCGCGCGTCACCTGGGTCTCCGGCGCGCTCGACACGGGCATAGCACTGACCAGCCTGGTGCGCGGCGCCGACGCGGTGATTCATGTCGCGGGCGTGGTGAATGCGCCTGACCGCGACGGCTTTGCCGCCGGCAATATCGCCGGCACCCAGGCCGTGGTCGATGCCGCGACCGGCGCCGGCGCCCGCCGCTTTATCCACGTGTCTTCCCTCGCCGCCCGCGAGCCCTCTCTGTCCGCCTATGGCTGGTCGAAAGCCGGCGCCGAGCATGTCGTCGAGGTCTCCTCGCTCGACTGGACCATCGTCCGCCCCACCGCGATCTACGGCCCGGGCGACATGGAAATGCGCGACATGTTCCGCCTGGCGAAGCGCGGCCTCGCGCTGCTGCCGCCGCCGGGCAGGATTTCGGTGATCGAAGTCGGCGATTTCGCGCGGCTGCTGCTCGCCTTGGTCGCGACCGATCCGGGGCGCGTGATCCTGGAGGCCGATGACGGCGTCGAGGGCGGCTGGACTCACGATGCGTTCGCCCGCGCGATCGGCGCGGCGGTCGGCCAGCGTGTTCTGCCCCTTGCGCTGCCCAAGGCCCTGCTGTCGCTCGCGGCCAAGGGCGACGGGCTGTTCCGCGGCCCGAAGGCGAAGCTCACCGCCGATCGGGTCGGCTATCTCTCGCACCCCGACTGGACGATCGACCCCGCGCGCCGCCCCGCCCCTTCGCTCTGGCAGCCCGAAGTACCGACGCCGCGCGGCCTTGCCGCCACTGCCGCCTGGTACCGCGCGAACGGCCTGCTCTGATCAGACGAACTGGGCGACGAACATCACCGCCGACGCGACCAGGCCGGTCAGGAATATCTTGTACGCCCATTCCAGCCGGCGATATTTCTTCCGCTGCATCACCTGGCCGTTGCTGTAGAGGTCCGCCGCGACGGTACGCAGCATGCTTTCCTCGTCGGCCATCGCGTCCACGATCCGGTCGACGAACTCATCCTCCGGCAACCGGGTGAAGGATCCGAAGAACAGCAGGTTGACCGGGCCGTCCGCCGGTGCCCTGGTCTTCGGGATGATCGCGAGCACCGTCAGCACCGCGCTGACAAAGGCGAAGCTGCCCAGCACCAGCAGCGGAAGCGGCGGCAGCGTACCGTGGCTCTGGTTGATCGTGATGGTGAAGATCACGAAGCTCGCGCCCATCAGGATGCTCGCCTTCTGGTCCGCCATCGCGCTCAGCTGGACATGAATCGCCTGGGCGGTGCGGACCATATGGACCGCATTGGGCGCGAAACGACGGGGCGGCCGGGTTTCCATGGCGGGAGAGTGCCACGCCCTCCCCCGATTTGCCAATCGCCCCCAAAAAGGGGTCAGAGTGACTTATGAGCACCGATTCGACCCGGCACTCGACCGCGAGCGAACTGCCCCGGTGGCATCGCCGTTCGGGGCTGCTATAGGATCGTCAGAAAGCCGCCGCATTTTCTTGGCAGGGCTTGGCTCCACTCTTCGAAGGACATGTCTTGACTGACCGCGCACACGTTTTCGACACCGTCACCGGGCTGATCGAACCCTTCAACAAAAAGGGTGTCGCACTCTCCGACGCGACCACCTTCCAGGGCGATCTGGAGTGGGACAGCCTGACGGTGATGGATTTCGTCGCGGCGATCGAGGACGAATTCGATATCATCATAACGATGAACATGCAGGCCGAGATCGAGACGGTCGGGCAGCTCGTCGATGCGGTGATGAAGCTGAAAGCCTGACCCGATGACCGATTCCGCCCAGACTGCCGACGCACCGCCGATCGACCCGCCCGTCATCGCGCCCGAGCGCGACCTGTTCACCAAATACGACCCGCTGATCGCTGAGCGCCAGGCGCTGCTCGACACCGGCGTGCGCGATCCGTTCGCGATCGTGATGGACGAAGTGAAGTCGCCGACCGTCGCGGTGATCAAGGGCAAGGAGACGATCCTGCTCGGCACCTATAATTATATGGGCATGACGTTCGATCCCGACGTCATCCAGGCCGGCAAGGACGCGCTCGACCAGTACGGCTCGGGCACCAACGGCAGCCGCGTGTTCAACGGCACCTTTCGCGACCATGCCGATGTCGAGGCGGCGCTGCGCGAATTCTACGGCACCACCGGTGCGATCGTCTTCTCGACCGGCTATCAGGCCAATCTCGGCATGATCTCCGCGCTCGCCGGCAAGGGGGAGTATATCATCCTCGACGCCGACAGCCACGCCTCGATCTATGACGGCTGCGCCATGGGCAATGCCGAGGTCGTGCGCTTCCGCCACAATTCGGTCGAGGATCTCGACAAGCGCCTCGGCCGCCTGCCCCCGGAACCGGGCAAGCTGGTCGTGCTCGAAGGCGTCTATTCGATGATGGGCGATATCGCCCCGCTGAAGGAAATGGTCGCCGTCTCCAAGAAGCACGGCGCCATGGTGCTGGTCGACGAAGCGCATTCGATGGGCTTTTTCGGCCCCAATGGCCGCGGCGTCTATGAGGACCAGGGGCTCGAGGACCAGGTCGATTTCGTCGTCGGCACCTTCTCCAAGTCGGTCGGCACCGTCGGCGGCTTCTGCGTCTCGAACCATCCGAAGTTCGAGATCATGCGCTTCGTCAGCCGCCCCTATATCTTCACTGCCTCGCTCCCGCCCTCGGTCGTCGCGACTGCCGCAACCTCGATCCGCAAGCTGATGCACGCCCATAACAAGCGCGCGCATCTGTGGGAGAACAGCAAGCGGCTGCACGGCGGCCTGACCGAAATGGGCTTCAGGCTCGGCACCGCCACGCCGGAATCGGCGATCGTCGCGGTGATCCTGGAGGATCAGACCCAGGCAGTCGCGATGTGGCAGGCGCTGCTTGAAGGCGGCCTCTATGTGAACATGGCGCGCCCGCCGGCGACGCCGGCCGGTACCTATCTGCTGCGTTGCTCGGTCTGCGCCGAACATAGCGCCGAACAGATCGAAACGATCATCGAGATGTTCAGGTCCGCGGGACAGGCCACCGGCGCGATAAGCTGAGCCGAAAATGCGGCGGCTTTTCAGGAGTCGCGCTTGCGGGTAGAATCGCGGCCAATGAGCGGGAACGAAGGCGACGCCGTGGCTCCCGAGGAGCCTGGAGGCGCCTGGCGGGTCATCATGCTTGTCGTGATGGGGCTGCTGGGCGCGTTGGTGCTTGTCGCCCTGATGCTGACGCTCAATGATGCCAATGGCCAGCGCGACCGGGCGCTGCGCCTGCAGACTCACAGCTTCGAAGTGATGATTCTGGCGCGCACGCTGTCCGGTACCATCTCAGGGGCGGAAGCGTCGCTCGGCCGCTACGTCATCAGCGGCGACAAGTCGCTCGGCCGCCGCTTTTACGACGAGTGGCGCGTCGCGGGCGGGCAGATCGCCAAGCTGGATCGGGTGACCGGCGACAACCCCGACCAGCAGAAGCTGACTGATGGTCTGCAGCAGGCGTACAAGGTGCGCGGCCGGGAATTGGCGCTGATCGCGCTCAGCACCAATTATCACAAGAACGACCAGGCGCTGGCGCGCTATTACCAGGCACGCGAGGCGGCCTCGCTGGGCCAGATCAACAGCCTGCTCGATCAGATCATCGACCGCGAGCGCACCGTACTGGACGCGCGCACGGGCGAGGCGTTGCGTTCGGTCGCCCAATCGACTCGCGTCGCCCGGGTGCTCGGCGGGTTCGGCATCCTCATCGTGCTCGGCGCGATCGTGCTGGGCTGGATGACGGTGCGCGCGCTGGGCGAACGCGCCATCGCCAATGCGGAAGCAGAGACGGAACGCGAACGCGCGGAGGATCTGGAGGAGGCGGTCGCCAAGGCGACGGCCCAATTGCTCGAAAAGGAAGCGCGGCTCCGCCAGGTCCAGAAGATGGAGGCGGTCGGCCAGCTTACCGGCGGCATCGCTCATGATTTCAACAATATGCTTGCGGTCGTTCTTGGCGGACTCGAACTGGCGCGCCGCAATGTCGCCGATGCCGCCCAGGTCCGGCGCCATATCGACAATGCCATGGAAGGCGCCAACCGCGCCGCCGCGCTGACCCGGCGCCTGCTTGCCTTCTCGCGCGAGGAAGCGCTGAAAGTCGAACCGATCGAACCTGGCCCGCTCGTCGCGGGCATGTCCGACCTGCTCGACCGGACGCTCGGCGACGCCATCACCGTGACCACTCGCGACGCCGGCGATGGCTGGCAGATTCGCGCCGATCGCTACCAGCTCGAAAATGTCCTTTTGAACCTGGCGGTCAATGCGCGCGACGCCATGGAGGGCCGGGGCCGGCTGACCATCACCACCGCCCGCACCGTGCTCGCCGCCGAGCAGGTCGGCACCTGCCCGGCCGGCGACTATGTGACGATCGCGGTGACCGATTCCGGCTGCGGTATGTCGCCCGAGGTGCTGGAGCGGGTTTTCGAGCCCTTCTTCACCACCAAGCCCGTCGGCAAGGGCACCGGCCTCGGCCTCAGCCAGATTTTCGCCTTTGTCCGTCAGGCCGATGGAGAGATCGGCATCGCGTCCGAACCCGGCCAGGGCACGACCGTCACGCTCTATCTGCCGCGCCATATCGGCGCCGCCATCGTCGAGGCGCAGCGCGAGGAGCTGGTCGACGTCGCGACGGCGGCATCGCTGGACATATTGGTCGTCGAGGACGACCCGCGTGTGCTCGGCGCGACCATGGCCGCGCTGACCGAACTGGGCCACCGTCCGCTCGCCTGCGACGATCCCCTTCTCGCGCGAGCCCTGCTCGACCGGATGAGCAGCATCGACCTGATCGTCACTGATGTGCTGATGCCGACGCAGACCGGCCCCGAACTGATCGCGTCGCTGGCCGACGATTATGCCCATGTCGCGGTCCTCTACGTCACCGGCTTTGCCGGCGAGGCGAGCGAAGCGGCGTTTGGTGGCCAGCATGTGCTGCGCAAGCCGTTCACCATCTCCGGGCTCGAGCGCGCGATCGCCGCGGCGGTGGCCGCGCCGCGCGGCATCGAATCCACCAGTATCGCCGCAGAGTGATTTGGTAGCTGACGCCGCGCCCCTCCCCCGATATAGCCGCCCGACCGGGCGTGTTTACCCTGCCCTCTCGCAAAGGCCGTCGCCGCTAGCTCCATGAAGTCCATTGACCGCTACATGGCCCGGCTGATCGCGGTGCCGCTGTTTTCGACCCTCATCATCTCCGCGATGCTGCTGGTACTCGATCGCATGCTGAAGCTCTTCGATTTCGTCGCTACCGAAGGCGGACCGGTCGCCGTCGTGTGGAAGATGCTGGCCAATCTCCTGCCGGAATATCTGGGGCTCGGCATTCCGATCGGCCTGATGCTCGGCATCCTGCTCGCCTTTCGCAAGCTTGCCACCACCTCAGAACTCGACGTGCTCCGCGCCGTGGGCATGAGCTATACCCGCCTCTTGCGGGTGCCTTTCATGTACACGATCGGGCTTGCCATCGTGAATTTGGCGATCGTCGGCTTCGTTCAGCCGGATGCGCGCTACGCCTATGAGAAGCTGCGCTTCGAGCTGCGCACCGGCGCCCTGGGGGCGTCGATCAAGGTCGGCGAATTCACGCATTTCGGCGACAAGATGACGATCCGCATCGAGCAGAGCCGCGAACAGGGTCGCAAGCTGTCGGGCATCTTCGTGCACATGGTCGACAAGAAGGGCGGCGACTATGCGGTGACGGCGGATCACGGGCAGTTCTTCGCGACGGACAATCCCGACGAGATCGTCTTCCGCCTGACCAACGGTACGCTGGTGCGCAATGAACCGGGCGTGGCGACACCGCGCGTGCTCACCTTCAGCCTTCACGACCTGCCGATCGCGCTGCCGAAATATGAGAATTTCCGTAATCGGGAGGGCAGGAACGAGCTGACCCTGCCCGAGCTGGCGCGGATCGGCGGCAATCGTGCCGCGCCCGAGGAATTGCGCGACACCAGCCGTGCCGCCTTCCATTTCCGCGTGGTGGAAGTGGCGACGATGTTCCTGCTACCGCTTCTGGCGCTGTCGCTTGGCGTGCCGCCCAAGAGATCGACGTCCGCGCTGGGCGTCTTCCTGTCGATCGTGATGCTCGTCACCTATCACAAGGTGAACGAATATGCCCGGGACGTTGGCGGGATGGGCAAGGTCGACCCGCTGATTGCCCTGTGGGGACCCTTCATCATCTTCGCGGCGCTGATTTTCTGGATGTACTATACCATCGCCTATGTGCCCGGCGGTCAGCCGATCGGCGCGCTCGAACGCGTCTTCTCCAAGGCCGGCAAGCTGGTCGGTCGCTGGCTGCCCGGCGCCAGACCCAAGACTCAAGAGGAAGAGGCGGCTACGACATGATCGCGTTGCAGCTTTTCCCGTCGCGCACCGTGTCGCTGTACATGGGCCGCATGTTCCTGGTGCGCACCTTCGCGATCCTCGCCGCCCTGGTGCTCGTGCTTCAGTCGCTTGATCTGCTCAGTGAGTCGGGACGAATCCTCGCCTATGCCGGCAATGGCGATGCGGAGATCTGGCGCTATGTCAGCCTGCGCACGCCGGAGATCATCGCGCGCTTCCTGCCCTTCTCGGTGCTGCTCGGCACGATCATCACCCTCACGACGCTGAACCAGAACAGCGAGATCGTCGCGCTCAAGGCATCGGGCCTGTCGGCGCATCAGGTGCTGGCGCCGCTGATCGTCGCCAGCCTGGGCGTGGCCCTCATTTCCTTCACCTTCAACGACCGAATCGTCGCCCGAGCGACGGGCACGCTCGATCAGTGGCAGAAGGCGGAATATGCACCCGTGCCGATTGACCGCGGCGACCGCTCGAACGTCTGGGTGCGTGACGGCGACGATCTTATCGAGGTCGGTCAGATCCGTGGGCGGGGCAACGCGGCCACGCTTGCCAACATCACTTTATATGATCGCCAGGGCGGCAACCTGATCGGCATCATCAGCGCCCCGACCGGCAAGCGCGCTGGCGACGCCTGGCAGATCGACTCCGCGAGCCGTTTCGACGTGAAGAGCGGCAAGAAGACGGCGCTTGGCACGATCACCGTCGCAAAAGGGGTGCGCCCCGATCAGTTCACCTTGTCGACGGTCGATCCCGACGGACTATCGTTCAGCGCGCTGAGTTCGGCGATCTCCGATCTGTCCGATGCCGGGCGTCCGACCAAGGCGCTCGAGGGTTCGTTGTGGCACAAGCTTTCCGGGCCATTGTCCTCAGTGCTGATGCCGCTGCTCGGCGCGGTGGCGGCTTTCGGCCTCGCGCGGTCGGGCAAGCTGTTCCTCCGTGCCGTCATCGGCATGATGCTCGGCTTCACCTATTTCGTGGCCGACAATTTCGCGCTCGCGATGGGCAATCTGGGCGCCTACCCGCCCTTTCTCGCCGCCTGGGCGCCGTTTCTGCTGTTCTTCCTGATCGGCGAAGCAGTGCTGGTGCGCACCGAGGAGTAACCGCACGGGTCGATCGAAGCGGTCGATATCGCGCCCTCGATTCAATGTGCCGGCTTCTTATGGCAGATCGTCGTCGCGCGTGGCGCTTCCCGTCGCACCGCCCGGCTCTTTCTCAGTTTCGGCAACGACACAGTCACCCTGTTATCACGCACCCCCTGTTACGGGCTCGCGTGTTCCCTGTTCCGCGATAACAGGGAAGATGCGATTAAGGTATTATTTTAGAAAGATAAAACTGCCGTTTTTTGACCTGAATCGTGGCAAAAAACGAAAAAATAAAAATAACAGGGAAGAACAGGGGCGGAACAGGGAGCGCGGACCGGCGGCAGGCGGGACATCAGTGTTCGCGCAGAGGGGCGCGCTCAGAGGTCAGGCCGGGCGGCGGCCCATCGTGCTGCGCACCAGCCGATCGACCAAGCCCGGCAGGCCCGGATAGCTTGCCTTGTGATAGGGCGACTGCTCGCCCAGGGCGGCGGAAAGGCGGCGGTGCGCCTCGGCCAGCCCGTGATAGGGAACACCGGGCAGCAGATGGTGAAGCGCATGATAGCGCAGGCCCACCGGCGCCCACAGCACCGGCAGCAGCGCCGGCGGCGGCACGTTCACGGTATCGAGATACTGCGCCGTGACGGTCATCGCCTCCCCTTCATTCTCCCACAGATGCGCGACCAGCGTGCGCACCTGGTTGAGGATCGCCACGCCGGACGTGATCCCGAGGAAGGTCAGCAAGGCGCGCACCGGAATGATCCCCGTCGCGGTCAGGGTGAGCAGCGTGATCGCCCACACGCTCGTGGCCGCCTCCATCCGGCGCCAATGAGTCTTGAACGCGCCCTCGGGCGGGCGGCGGCGGAAGGACGGGTTGATCGACAAGCTCGAATAGCGCTCGTCGAGCATGGCCCGCATCTTCGGGAAGAACAGGGCGATCGGGGCAAGCACCGCGAAGCGCAACAACAGCGCGACCGGCGCGAGCAGCGAGGTGACGACGAACAGCGGCAGCGTCCAGGGCTTCATCAGCGCGAGCGGCAGATATTCGGGATCTTCCGACGTGCCGTAGCGCGTGCGCGCATGGTGGAGGTTGTGCACGCCTTCATACATGAAGGACGGCACCATCATCGGGATGCCCGCGATCAGGTTCCAGCCCAGCCGGAAGCCGGGCAGCGCCGAATGCTTGATATGGGTGATTTCGTGGATGAAGCTGTCGGCGCGGTACAGAGCGAGAATCGCCACGGCGCCCGCGACGATCGCCCAGCCCGTCGAGGGTGCCAGGATCGTGGCCGCGAGCGCCGCATAGCCAAGCACCGCGGACAGGATCAGGTCGGTCCAGTAGATGGCGGGCTTCGGCGCGTTGAGGTCGCGGGTCAGTTCGGCGGCGGCGCGCAGCATCGCCTTGTCGTCGGCGATGCGCTCCCGCGGCGCGCGCAGGACGGTGCTGGAGCCCGACACGGTCTCGCGCGGATCGAAGGCAAGCGATGTGTTCATGGTTCGCGGCATTGCACAAAGATAGTGGCTATATGGTGGCAGCAACAGGGTATGTCGTTGCCCCTGCGCCCGCGCGCTTGACAGGAGCGCGCTTGACAGCTTGTGCCGCAGGCGGGAGTGCGCAGTTCTTACAGAGAGGCTTGTCGTCTTGGCTACCACGCACCCGCTTTCCATCCGCCCGATCAGCAGCAAGGCCGATCGCAAGAAATTCGTCGACCTGCCCTTCCGGCTCTACAAGGACGATCCCCATTGGGTGCCGCCGCTGAAGGGCGAAGCGCTGGGGCTGATCACGCCGGAGAAGAATGGCTGGTTCAGCCACGCCGAGGCGCAATTGTTCCTCGCAGAGCGCGATGGCCGGGCCGTCGGGCGCATCTCCGCTCATATTGACACGCTCGCGCTGACCATGCCGGCCGAACAGGGCTTCGGCCCCGGCTGCGGCCAGTTCGGCCTCTTCGATGCCGAGGACCCGGAAACCGCGCAGGCGCTGATCGCCACCGCAGAGGGCTGGTTGCGCGACAAGGGCATGACCAGGGTGCTCGGCCCGATCAGCATGTCGATCTGGGAAGAGCCGGGGCTGCTGATCCAGGGCTATGATCATGCGCCGACGATCATGATGGGCCATGCCAAGCGCGAATATCGCGGCTGGATCGAGGCGGCCGACTATAGTCCCGCCAAGACGCTCTATACCTATGATCTTGATATTACCCAGGAATTCCCGCCGATCGTGAAGCGGATCATCCAGTCGGGCGAGAAGAATCCCCGCATCCGCATCCGCGAGGTCGACAAATCGAAGTTCGACGAGGAAGCGGCGATCATCCTCGCGATCCTCAACGATGCCTGGTCGGACAATTGGGGCTTCGTCCCCCTCACCCCGCCGGAGATCGCCGATGTCGGCGTCAAGCTGAAGCCGATCGTGTTCAACGACCTGATCCGCATCGCCGAACTGGACGGACGGCCCGTCGCGTTCATGATCACGCTTCCGGATCTCAACGAGGCGATCAAGCCGCTCAACGGCAGCCTGCTGCCGTTCGGCTGGGCCAAGCTGCTGCTCTGGCTGCGCAAGCCCCAGGTGCGCACCATGCGTGTGCCGCTGATGGGCGTCCTGAAGGAACTCCAGTCCTCGCGCATGGCGAGCCAGCTTGCCTTCATGATGATCGAATATATCCGGCGCGCGGCCATCACCCGATACGGTGCGAGCCGCGGCGAGATCGGGTGGGTGCTCGACGACAATCAGGGCATGAACGCCATCGCCGAGACCATCCAGAGTCGGGTCAACAAGACCTACGAGATCTATCAGAAGACGCTGTGAAACGGGCGGCAACGGCCACGCTCGAAGATTGCTAGAGCCGCCGGGAAACGCCGATATAGAGTTCGACATTCGGCGCGTCGCGGTTCAGCCCCGCCACGGCGCCGACGTCGAACTGCCAGTCCTTGCGCGGCGCCCAAGCGAGCGATCCCGACGCTAGCGCTGTGGTCATATGCCCGGACGGATCATCGTCCCGAGTTTCCTGAACCTCGATCGTCCCGGTAATCTTGTCGCTGAGCTCGACCCCGAGCCCGACCGTACCGCTGGCGGCGAAATGCCGCCCTCGCCCATCCTGATCCACCGCGGCATCGACTTCGGGCGACAGTTGCAGGCTGAGCTTGTGGCCGAGGTCGAAGCTGACCGGCACCAGCACGCCCGCACCCCAGTCCCCCGCCCCGATCGGCCTGCGGCCGACCGGAACCGTGACGAAGGACTCGACCGCGACGGAAACGCCGCTGCCGTCAGGGTGGCGCAGATTGGCCTTCAGCCCGAGCAGCGCGTCGCCCGTGCGGTTCGCCGCGTCGACTGATCCGCTCGCCTTGTCCCGAGTGCGATCATGGCCGAACGCGGTCCAGCCGGCCTGCGCCTCGATCCGGTCGGTCAGGCCGATGCGGACGAGCGTGTCGCCGATCAGGATCGTGTCGTCGCGCGTGTCCGGCGAGTCGTCGCGAGTCCAGTCGGCCAGCCCCATCTCGACCGAGACGCGGCCCGGCGCCATCGTGCAGGGCGGCGTTCCCAGCCCAGGGCGCGTCGGGCAATAGTCGCGCTCCTCGGCCAAGGCAGCGCCCGGCAGCAGCAGGAGCGCGACCGCCAGCGGCTTCATGCCAGCCGCACCGGAGATGGATCCCCCAGCTCGTGGCGCACCATGCGCTCCGCCCTGTCGCGAGCACGGTAATAGGCCTGGTCAATTTCGACGCGGTCGAGCCCGTCAGCGGCAAGGGCGTCGAGGATGGTCGAATCCTCCCCCTTCGCCAGGCCGCGGAGCAGCGGCGCCGCATCGCGGCCGAGCGCCTCGGCCAGCAGGCGCATCGTCCTGGCGCGGGTGCGGAACGCGAAATCGTCGAGGCGGGCACTTTCGAACTCGCCCTTGCGGTGGAGCATCTTCTGGAGATCGAACGCCACCGGGCGCTACCGCAACCATACCCAGGTCGGCGCATGGTCGCTCGCCTTCTCCCGACCGCGATAGTCCTTGTCGACGCCGGCATCGGCAAGACGGTCGGCAGCGATCGGGCTGAGCAGCAGGTGATCGATCCGGAAGCCTGCATCGCGCTGCCATGCACCGGCCTGGTAATCCCAGAAGGTCCAGACGCCGCCCTTGGGGTGCCGCGTGCGCAAGGCGTCGGTCCAGCCCTGCCCGACCAGCGCGCGATAGCCGGAACGGCTCTCCGGCTGCATCAGCGCATCGTCCTGCATCGCGCGGACCGAGAAAGTGTCGTCGTCATTGGGAATGACATTATAGTCACCCGCCAGCACCACCGGTTTTTCCTCGGCCAGCAGTGCCTGCGCCCGATCGGACAGGCGCTCGATCCATTTGAGCTTATAGTCGAATTTCGGCCCCGGCTGCGGATTGCCGTTGGGCAGATAGATAGACGCAATGACCACCCCGTCGACTTCCGCCTCGAGATAGCGGCTATGCTCGTCCTCGGGATCGCCGGCGAGGCCGCGATGCCGCTCGACCGGGTCGCTGCCCCTGGCCAGCACCGCAACCCCGTTGAAACCCTTTTGCCCGTGCCACACCGCGCCATAGCCGGCGGCACGGATATCCGCCTCCGGGAAGGTATCGTCGCTCGATTTCAGCTCCTGCAGGCACACCACGTCGGGCGCCTGCTCGGCGAGATATTCCAGCAGGCGCGGCAGGCGCGCCTTGATGCCGTTGACGTTGTAGGTGACGATTCTCAAGGAAATCAGACCGAGAAGCTGGAGCCGCAGCCGCAACCCGACGCGGCATTGGGATTGGTCACCTTGAACGCGGCGCCCCCCAGATCCTCGAGATAATCGACCGCTGCGCCGCGCACGAGATCGAGGCTGATCGAATCGACGACAAGCTTCACGCCGTGATTCTCGGCCACCGCGTCGTCCGCGTCGACCGCATCGGCAAAGCCGAACTTGTACTGGAAGCCCGAACAACCGCCGCCATCGACCGAAAGCCGAAGAATGGCGGGCTTGCCCTGCTTTTCCGCAATCGCCGCGACGCGCGCGGCGGCTGAATCGGTGAGCGCGATTTCTGGAGCTGTCACGGTTGCCATGACTGGCAGATAGGCGTTCCCGAGATCATCGGCAACCGATGCCCGGGCACCTGGATGGATCAGTCGGCCGCAGCCGGGCCGCCCACCGCAACCTGAGTGGTCTTCAGCGCGCGATCCTGCACCGCGAGCAGATAGTCGGCGGTCTGCAGGAAGGGGATCGGGTTGACGGCGTGACCGTCGATCCGGACCTCGTAATGGAGATGCGGGCCAGTCGAACGGCCGGTCGACCCCATCAGCGCGATCAACTGGCCACGATGCACGCGGGTGAAGGGCGCAACGAGGATCTTGGAGAGATGGCCGTAACGGGTCTGAATGCCCTTGCCATGGTTGATCTCGACCATGTTGCCGTAACCGCCCGAGCGCTCGGCGCGATCGATGATGCCGTCGGCGGTCGCGTAGATCGGAGTGCCGACCGGGCCGGGAATGTCCACGCCCGCATGCATCGCGGCGGTGCCGCGGAACGGATCGGAGCGGACGCCATAATTGCTGGTGAAGGCAAGGCGCTCGACCGGCTGGGCCGACGGGATCGCGATCACCCCCTGCTCGAGCGAATCGAGCTTCTTCCAGGTCATGAACAGCGACCGGAACTGCATGTCGGCGCGCAGATCGGCTTCGGCTTCGACGCTGTCGGCGGCTTCGAACGGCCCGCCCATCGCCGGCATGCGCGCCGCGAAACGCTCCGGCGCGATACCGAGCTTGCGCACATGCGCGACGGTCATGGCATAACGCTGCTCAGCGGCCTGGCGCGCCTTGACCGCCATGGCGACCTGACGCTGCTCGACCTTCTTGAGCGGCGCGAGCACGTCGGCGGCAAGCTGGTCGGCATGGCTGTCGATCGTCGGCGCGACCAGCGCCAGCGCGCGGGGATCGCCCTTGCCGGTGATGACGGCGGAGATCAGCGCCTGGCGCTGCTCGACGCGGACGGCATGGGCTTTGGCGGCTTGCTTGATGGTTTCGACATCGGCCTGCATCGCGGCGACCTTCGCCTGCATCTGCGCGACCTTGGCTTCCGGCGACAACGGGGCATCGACGATACCGCTCATCGCGACGGCGCCAACGGCTGCCTGGGCGACGCCATAAGCCGAAAAGCACAGCGTGACACCGGCAACGCCGGCCATCAGCGCCTGGGTGCGCCCCCCGACGCTGAAGCGGCGCAGGTCACGGCCGTCGTGAAAAATGAAGTCCCGGGTGGTGAAGTGCGTCTTCAGCCGCGACGCAAACTGCGCGCTCGACGCGATGGAAATTTTGTTCATTTATCCCCGGCGACCAAATGAATGCGATTGCCGGGAAATCCAGCGCCCGCCCCTGATGTCCTGGTCGCAGCCCCTCCACGCCCCGGACATGTCGCAATTGACCTAGTTTTTCAGGTCGGGGCAAGCGCGCCGTAATATTCTCGCGTCAAACCGGCTGAGTTGCGCGCCGAGTCGTTGAACGGCGGCTTAATCACCCCCCGGAAGTGCCGCGCGACAAGCGAACGCCAATGCGATTCCGGCACGAATCCCTTGGCGGAGCAGCCAAATTCGAACCAGATGGTACCCGCGCGGACATGCCGGATCTCATCGGTCAGGATGCGCTGCAGGATGCGCGCGCTCGGTTCGTCCGCCGCCGACCTGAAGCGATGGATCGTCTCCGGCGTCACATCCAGTCCGCGCGCCTCGAGCACCATCGGCACGACCGCGAGACGGGCGAGCGGATCCAGCGCCGTCGCCGTCGCGGATTCCCACAAGCCGTCATGCGCGGGCATCGCGCCGTAATGGCTGGAAAGCGCCCGCAGCCGCCGGTCGAGCAGCGCGAAATGCATCGCTTCGTCGGCGCCCACCGATATCCAGTCGTCCGTGAAGCCGCGCGGGAATTCGGCACCGAAGCGCCCGACCATGTCGAAGGCCAGATCGATCGCGACGAACTCGATATGCGCCAGCGCGTGGAGCAGCGCGATCCGCCCCCGCTCCGAACCGCCCTTGCCGCGCTTCGGCATCTGGCTGGGCGCCAGCAGTTCCGGATGAGCGGGCCGCGCCGGACGATCGGGAATGGCGACATCGAATAGCGGTGCGAGGCGCCCCTGACGCCACGCCCGCGCCACCGACCGGGCGGCGCGAACCTTGGCCGCGGGATCGCCGGTCTCCAGCACGCCCCGCACGGCCTGCGCGATGCTCATCGTGCCGATCAGCCGAGCTCCTTCAGCGCCTCGAGCACGACGGCCACATGCCCGGGCACCCGCACGCGCCGCCAGACGCGCACCAGCACGCCCTTTGCATCGAACAGGAAGGTCGATCGGTCGATGCCCATATAGGTCCTGCCGTACAGCTGCTTCTCCACCCAGACGCCGAACGCCGCCATGGCCTGATCCTGGTCATCGGTAGCGAGCGGCACTGTCAGGTCATATTTGCCGATGAACTTCTGGTGCTTACTTGGCGTATCGCGCGACACGCCGAGCACTTCCGCACCCAGCGCCTGGAATTCGGGATAATGAAGGCTGAAGTCCTGCGCCTCGCGGGTGCAGCCGGCCGTGTCGTCCTTGGGGTAGAAGTACAGGACCAACGGCTTGCCGAGATAGCCGCGCAGGTTGATCTTGCCGCCGTCCGGCGTCGTCAGCGCCACATCCGGAAGCGAGTCGCCCTCGCCGATCGCCGCCATCATTCGTCTCCCGTCCTTGTTCCAGCCTTGGCTACCGCGGCCCAGAAATCGGAGACCTCCTGCCGCGTCGTCGCGAAGCACGCAACCACCGCCTCCCAATCGGCGACATCGAGCGCGCGCGCGATCAGGTCGCGGGTCGCCTGGGCCGGCGGTTGCGCGTCCGGTGCGACCAGCCGCAACGTGACCAGCAGGCGTGTGAGGAAATCATTCGCGGCCGCGATCGGCGCGGGCACCAGCCCGGCCTCGATCAGTTCGCGGATTGCCACGGCGAGGTGAGGATCGAGGCCGGCATGGCGGGTGAGCTGCACGACATGCACCGCGAATTCGAGATCGACCAGACCGCCCGGTGACAGCTTGGCGTCGAGCGGCCCGGCCGGCGGCTTGTGCGCCGCCATCTCGGCGCGCATGCCGATCGCATCGGCGACCACGTCGCGCGCCGGCCGATCCCCGCGCAATACGGCGTCGATCACCGCCTGTGTCGCCGCCCGGGCATGCGCCGAGCCGAATACCGGCCGCGCGCGCGTCAGCGCCATATGCTCCCAGGTCCAGGCATCCTCGCGTTGATAGCGGGCAAAGCCGTCGAGCGAGACGACCAGCGGCCCCTGAGTCCCCGAGGGACGCAGCCGCGTGTCGATCTCGTACAATGGACCGGACGCCGTCGGCGCGGAGAGCGCCCCGCTCACCCGTTGTGCAAGACGATTATAGTAAAGTACCGCGCCCAAAGGTTTTTCACCATCGGACTCGGTCATGTAATCGCCGGTGAAAAGATAGATCAGATCAAGGTCAGAGGCATGAGTCAGCGCCCCGCCGCCCATCCGGCCCAGCGCCAGGATGACCAGTTCGGAACCCGGCACGACACCGTGCTTTTGCGTGAATTCGGCGACCGTCGCCTGCGCGAGAGTCGCGATCGCCGCCTCCGCCACCCGCGCATAACCGGCCGAAACATCGAGCGGATCGCTGACGCCGGCGACGATCTGCGTGCCGAGGGCAAAGCGCTTCTCGCCCACCACCCGGCGGACATGATCGAGCTGCGCCTGATAGTCCCCGGTCTCCTCGCGCATCTCCTGCGCCACCGCGTCGACCGAGCCGACAGGGTCGAGCGCGCTGGCATCGATCAGCCCGTCGAACAGTTCCGGACGCCTGCCCAGCGCCTCGGCCAGGGTCGGCGTATGGCTCAGGATCGCACCGAGCAGACGCGCCAGCGCCGGTCGCGCCTCGAGCAGGCGAAAGAAATTGATCGCGCTCGACAGCTTCGCCAGCATGACGTCGAGCCGCACGATCGCCCCCTGCGGATCGGGCGCCCTGGCCAGCGCCTCGATCAGCCCCGGCAACACCGCCTCCAGCGCTTCCCGTGCGGCCGGACTACGCAGTGCGGGATAGGTCCCGGAACGCCATTGCTCGATCCGCCGCGCGGCCGCTGGCGGATCGGCGAACCCCGCTTCGGCGAGCTGGTCTTCGAGATGCGCGCCGTCCTGCGACAACGCCCCCCCATCGTCGGGGTCGAGGGCGTCATAGGTCAGCGCCGTCGCCTCGACATGCGGCCGCAACAGGTCGAGCAGTGCCGCGCCATCGGGGATGCCATGAAGCCGCGCCAGCCCGTCGAGCGCCGGTCCGGTCGGCAGATGGTGCGCCTGACGGTCGTCGACCATCTGCACCCGGTGTTCGATCGTGCGGAATATGGTGTAAGCCTCGGTCATCGCCGTGGCGACCCGAGGATCGATCCACCCCGCTTCGGCCAGTCGCGCCAGCGCGTCGCGCGTCGCAGGGGCGCGCACCGAGGGATCGCGCCCGCCATGGATCAGCTGGTGAATCTGCGCGAAGAACTCGATCTCGCGAATACCGCCCCGCCCGCGCTTGAGGTCGAATCCCGGGCCGAAGGCCTGGCCTTGCGCATGATGATCGCGGATTCGGCGGGAGATGCCGCGGATTTCTCCGATCGCCCCGAAATCGAGCGCACGGCGCCAGATGAACGGCCGGATCGTCTGGAGAAACCGCGCGCCGAGCGTCAGGTCTCCGGCGGCGGCCCTGCCCCGGATGAACGCGGCGCGCTCCCATGGCAGCGCCAGCGACTCATAATAGGAGATCGCGGCGTCCACCGGGAGAACGATCGGGGTCACCTCCGGCGACGGGCGCAGTCTCAGATCGACACGCAGCACATAGCCGTCACCGTCACGCGCCTGCAGAATCTCCACCACCCGGCGCCCGATCCGCACCGCCGCTTCATCGGGTTCCTCGCGCGGCCGGCACGGCAAGGTGACGGGATCGAAGATCAGGATCGGGTCGATATCCGACGAATAATTGAGCTCATGGCTGCCCTGCTTGCCGAGCGCGATGGCCGCGAAACCGATGGGCGCAGCGCCCGGCGTTCGTTCAGCGATGGCAGCGGCAATCGCGGCATCGAGCGCCCGGTCAGCGAAATCGGATAACGCGCCAGTGACGGCTGTAAGGTCATAGACACCAGCCAGATCGCCGATGGCGACAAGCAGCGCCAGCCTGCGCCGCTCAAGCCGCAACCGGCGCATCACCGGCATCGCTGGATCCTGTATTGGCACCCCCGCAAGGAGAGGCAGCATGCCCCGATCAAGGTCCTCGGCAAGTGCCGGTTCGCGATCGAGCAGCAGAGTCAGGAATGGCGATTCGGTCCGCGCACGACGAACCGCGTCCTTGATCAATTCTTCGGGATAGGCGTCATGCATGCGGCAACTATGGATAATTCCGTTTAATTAACACAGGTGCAAGAAACAATCGGGTTGCTCGTTCGTTCTTGGTTCATGTCGATTAAGATCACGCCCTCTACAGAAGACGTTGTGCCACAAGAATATGTCGTGGCCGCGCCGAAGACGAGCGACATGATCAGCGGCGCTTTGCGCGCCGCATTCGGGGCCCAGGATACCCAGGCGACCGATTTCGCCGCCTTGCTCCGTCAGATCGATGTCGCCGATCGGACCATACAACGCTGCTGAGGTGATGGGTTTCGCGGCGTCAGCCGCGATCCCGGCTCAGATCCTCGACTTCGCCCATGATCGAATCGAGCGCGGTCATGCCCGGCTCGTTGCTGTGGCTGCGACGCGACGGCAGCGAATTGTCGTTCATGATCGTCTCAAGCGCAACGCGGCCGCGCGCGACCCGGCTCTTGATCGTGCCAACGGCGACGCCGCAAATCTCGGCGGCTTCCTCATAGGCGAAGCCGCCCGCGCCGACGAGGATCAACGCCTCACGCTGCGGCTGCGGCAAATGCAGCAAGGCGCGCTGCATGTCGCCCAGCTCGACATGCCGGTCCTGGCTGGCCGGCGCGGCCAGTATGCGATCAGCCACCAGATCGTCCCATTCGCCCTTGAACCGGGCTCGACGCATCTGGGAGAGATAAAGGTTGCGCAGGATGATGAAGGTCCAGGCACGCATGTTGGTGCCGGCCTGGAAGCGCAGGCGGGCCGCCCAGGCCTTCATCAGCGTTTCCTGGACCAGATCATCGGCGAGGTCGCGATTGCCCGACAAGGAGCGCCCAAAGGCGCGCAGATGCGGGATCACCTGCGCCAGCTGCGCCTTGAATTCGGAATCGGAGAGAGCAACGTGCTCGACCGGCTCTGGCGCCACATCGTCTTCGTCGTCATTCTCGTACGCGTCGGTCATGAACATCCGTTTCGTGGTCCGAAATGCGAACATGGGGGCGGACCATGATCAAGTCCACCACACATGCGGTTTCGTTCATTTGAATGAATTAGCGGAGCAGCAGGAACGCGAAGATCGCGATCACCAGCACCAGCGAGATGCCCAATATGTACCGCGTCATATGCGGCGTCGCGCCTGCCCTGGCCTCATCGCCGCTGAGGTGAGTCTGTTCTTCCGGATTTGCCATATGCCTATAACCCCCGAGCATTGTTTTGGGTCCGTACCAGATGGAACTCCAATGCCGGGGGTTATGGAAAAGTTCCCGTCAGAGTGCGGGAACCGTCGCTGAATCGAAGAACAGCGCCTGGCTGATCGCGGCCTTCACGGTCGAGCGCTGGAAGGGTTTGGTGATCAGGAAGGTCGGCTCGGGGCGTTCGCCGGTGAGCAGACGCTCCGGGAAAGCAGTGATGAAGATCACCGGGACGGTGAACTCGGCAAGGATATCCTTGACCGCGTCGATGCCCGAACTGTCATCGGCAAGCTGGATGTCGGCGAGCACCAGGCCAGGACGGTCCTCCATCGCCAGCGCGACGGCTTCATCGCGAGTCACCGCGACACCGGTAACGTCATGGCCAAGGTCGCGCACGATCGTCTCGATATCCATCGCGATGATCGGCTCGTCCTCGATGATCAGGACGCGTGCGCGGGTCTGCTTCTCGATCTCGGCCAGCGCTTCGTTCACCAGCGCGTCGACCTCGCTCGTCTGCACTTCGATTAGGTACGCCGCATCCTCGGGCGTGAAGCCTTCCATCGCGGTGAGCAGCAGCGCCTGGCGCGACAGCGGCGTCATCTTGGCGAGGCGCGCCCGTGCGATCGATTCCTGGCTGCTGCCGACATCGGCGCCTGCGTTCTCGGGCGTCTCGTCGTAATTGGTGGAGTTCCAGATCGCCTGGAAGGTCCGGTAGAGACCAAGTCGCGGGTCCACGTCACGCGGGAATTCCGCCGGGGCCGCAACGATTGCTTCGAGCGTCGCGCGCACATAGCGGTCGCCATGCTGCTGACTGCCGGTCAGCGCGCGGCCATAGCGGCGAAGGAAAGGAAGGTGGGGGGCAAGCTGCTGTCCAAGCGACATGGCTGTCGAGGTCTCCTCCAGAAAAACGCCAAGATCTGACGAGGGTCCTTGTGGAAGCGGCCCCCCGGCTTTGCAACGCGTTTCGCGACCCGAGCGTGAGTGCCGGGCTTTTTCGCATCGGACATGGAACAATCGACGCGATATTTGGTTTCATGCATTCGTCGCGGATTGTATGCGCGATGCGCCTTGCCGATTTCCTCGGCCGGGTTTCTCGATATGCCCGGCTTATACACCGGATGCTTAAGGGGGACGATTTTGCGTTCGGGCGACGAGTCTTCGAAAAAACCGCGGGCCGCGAAGGCCAGGGTCCAGAGCAAGGACCGTGATATGGGGGCGGCCTTGCGCACCGTGTATCAGAAGACGGTGGACGAGTCGGTTCCGCCCGAGATGCTCGACCTCCTGAGCAAGCTCGACTGAGCAGGCCATGGCGGATTCCGCCGAGCCTCAGGCTCCGGCTCGCAACACGAAGCTTGCCGCACAGATTCCGACCGGCGCCAAGATCTTCCTGATTTTGAGCGCGGCTTTATTGCCGCTCGCGATCATCGCCTTTTTCGCCTCGCTCAAGACCACCCAGACCGCCGACGAGAGCGCTCGCGCTCAGCTCCGCCTCGCCTCCGCCGAAAGTGCCCGCAAGCTGGCGATCGAGCTCGTCGGCGACATGACCGCGCTTCGGGTGGCGCTGAACGCGCTCGACGCGGATCAGGGCGACGCGCCCAGCTGCGCGCGCGCGCAGGGCGTGTTCGCCCAGCAGGCCGTCAGCGGCACCCGCTTCGTTATTCGCGACCGTCGCGCACGTCCCTTATGTGGCGCGGATTTTCCGTCCGATCTGACGCCCGTCGCCGCCGGCACCGATCCGGTTGCTATCCGCATCGTGCCCGAGCGTGGCCTCCTGCTGGCGATCACGGGGGCAAGCGGCACCACGGCGACTGCCTTCTTCCCTACGCGCTTCCTCGCCGAAACCGGCCGGCCCAGCGATTTCGCGCCGCCTTATGAAGCGCTGCTCGTGAAAGGAAGCGAATCGCTGCCGGTGACTCTGCTTCCCCCGCGCGGTGCGCTGGAAAGGCGGGAAACGATGCGGACCCCGCTCGGCATCGGCGGCCTGTCGCTCGAAACCAGCGTGCGCAGCGCGCCGATTACCTCGCCTCTGCTCATCGCCATGCTGCTGCCGATCCTGATGTGGGCGGCGGCGGCCGGCATCGGCTGGTTCGTGGTCGACCGGCTGCTGATCCGTCCGCTGCGCCGGCTGCGTACCAGCGTCGCCGCTTATGTGCCCGGCGAGGAAATCGACCCGGACGAGGTCCGCGCCTTGCCGGCGCAGGAGATTCGCGAGCTGGGCGATACCTTCCGCATGATCAGCCGCACCGTCGCCGCGCATGAGGCCGGCCTCGCGGAGGGTCTGGTGCGCCAGACCAGGCTGACGCGCGAGGTACATCACCGCGTGAAGAACAATCTCCAGGTCATCTCCAGCCTGATCAATTTCCACGCGCGTGGCGCGCGGAGCAAGGAAGCCACCGCCGCCTATTCCTCGATCCAGCGCCGGGTCGACGCGCTCGCGGTGGTCCATCGCCACCATTTCGCCGAGCTGGAAGAGCATCGCGGGCTCTCCCTGCGCTCGGTGATCGGCGAGCTCGCGTCGAATATCCGGGCGACGGCGCCCGAAGGTTCTTCGCAGCTGGGCATTGCGATCGATATCGATCCGTTCCTGGTCAATCAGGACGTGGCCATCGCCGTCGCGTTCCTGATCACCGAAATCGTCGAACTGGCGATGACCTTCAATCCGATCGCGCAGATCCGGATCTCGGTGAAGCCGGACGAAAACGCCGACCGGGCGCTGCTGCGCGTCAATTCCCCGGCGCTGGTGGACGGGGACGAGCTGCGCCGGGTAGTGGAGGAGCGCTATGGCCGGGTGATGGAGGGACTGTCCCGTCAGCTGCGCTCGCGCCTCCATCACGATCCGCTGGTCGGCGCCTATGAAATCGCCATCGCCATCATCGGGCGCGACTGATTCAAGCGATTCAAAAGAATCAAAAAAAATCTCGAATCCCTGGAACCGCTTCGCGAGAGTCACGTTCTTAGCTTCGGATAGTGAATTTATGCCCCCCCGCTCTCGCTATCCAAGACATGGGCCCGAAAGCGTCAACCCTCCCCCCCCGGTGGCGCTTTCGGGCCCAAATTCTTTTCAGCCTCAATCATATCGCGCCGTTTCTTTCACGGAACGAACGCGTTCGCCGATCATTGAAACCTCGGCACAAAGCCAATCTCAGGAGATATTCGATGCGCAAGCTTGTTGGACTGGCCCTCGTCGCCGGAGCGCTGATGGTCAGCGCATGCAACACCGTCGAAGGCGTCGGCAAGGACGTGTCCTCGGCCGGCAGCACCGTCGCAAAGACGGCTGACGACGCCAAATAAGGGCGCCCCTCTAGGCAGCCTGGGCCTTCTCCCGAACGGAGGAGGCCTTTTCTTTATCTGCGCCAGGTCGCCGTCACCAGGACGGGCCGGTTTCAGACCTTCTCGATTTTGGTGCTCTCGGCCTCGGCAGGCTGTTTCGCGCGCTTCCGCTCGGTGAACCAGATGCCGATCAGCGCCAGCTCGTAGAGCAGGCATAGCGGGATCGCGAGCAGCAGCTGCGATCCGATATCGGGCGGCGTCAGCACCGCGGCGACCGCGAACGAGCCAACGATCGCGTAGCGCCGCGCACTCACCAGCTGCTTGCGCGTCACGATGCCGGCGCGTTCGAGCAGCATCAGCACCACCGGCAGCAGGAACGAGACGCCGAAGGCGAACAGGAACTGCATCACGAAAGACAGGTAATTGGCGACCGAAGGCAGCGCCTCCTGCTTGATGCCGCCCCCCAGGTCGCCCTGATAGGAAAGCAGGAAGTGCAGCGCCATCGGGACGGCGATATAATAGGCCATCGCCGCGCCGCAGATGAACAATACCGGCGTTGCCAGGAGGAAGGGCAGCAGCGCCTTTTTCTCCTGGCGGTACAGGCCCGGCGCCACGAACTGCCAGAGCTGGTTGGCGATGACCGGGAAGGACAGCATCATCGCCGCGAAGAAGGCGACCTTCACCTGGACGAAAAAGGCCTCGAAGATCTGGGTATAGATGACCTTACTTTGTCCGGCGGCCGCCAGCGGATGGACAAGGAAGGCGAAAATCTGCTCGGCGAAATAGAAGGCGACGAAGAAGCTCACCACGATCGCCGCGACGCAGTAGAGCAGCCGCCGCCGCAGCTCGATCAGATGATCGAGCAAGGGAGCGCGGCTGGCGTCGAGATCGTCCATGGGCGCGTTCACGATTCAGCCTTGGCGGCGGGCTTGCGCACCCGCTTGGCGGGCGCCGCGTCAGGGTCAGCCTCAGCCTTTGGTTTCGCGGCGGACTTGCGGGCCGGCTTCATCTCGGTCGCGGGCAATGCTTCCGGCTCCGGTTCCGGCGCGGCGGAGATCAGGGGCTGCTCGACCAGCACCGGCTCGGCATCCTCATGATCGATCGTGGCCATCGGGAGCATCTGCTGGGGCGTGGGCGGATGCTCGCGCATGATCCGCGCATTCTCCTCCGCCCATTTCTTCTCCATTTCCTGCAACTCGGCCTCGCGCATCATCGAATCGAAGCCGGAGCGGAACTGCCGCGCGACGCCACGCGCGCGCGACACCCAATAGCCGACGAAACGCATCGCCTTGGGCAGGTCCTTGGGGCCGATGACGAGCAGCGCCACGATCCCGACAAGCATCAATTCGGTGGGCGCGATATCGAACATGCGGAAACTCTATGAAATGCCGTGGCCCCGAAGGCGCGCCAGGGCCATTTTCGGTGCGACGATGAAGGTCATGGAAGCGCGCACGCGCCGGTCCGCCTCAAGCGGGCTCGACGCGACGCACGCCTGCAACGCTCAGCGCTCCTCGCGCAGTTTCTCGCCCTCGACCTCGATCACGGGCTCGCCGACCTTGCGGTCGATCCGGCTCGGCTCGCGAGGCGTCTCTTCCTCTTCGGCCATGCCCTTCTTGAACTGCTTGATGCCCTTGGCGACGTCACCCATCATGTTCGAGAAACGACCGCCCCCGAGCACGAGGATCGCGATTACACCGAACACCAGCCAGTGCATCAGGCTGAAACTACCCATCACAAATCTCCTAGGACGCAGGCCTATCTAGTCCTCATCGTCCGCCTTTTCTACCTCGCTGTTCTCATCTTCATGCTCGCCGGCATGTTCCAGCGCGAGATCGACCGGATCGAGCAGCCCCGCCGCCTTGAGATCGTCGATTCCCGGCAGGTCACGCCTGCTGGCAAGGCCGAAATGGCCGAGGAATTCGGGCGTCGTCGCGTAGAGGAGCGGCCTTCCGGGCACCTCACGGCGCCCGGCGGGGCGAATCCAGCCTGCTTCCATCAGCACATCGAGCGTGCCCTTGGAGATCTGCACGCCGCGAATCGCCTCGATCTCGGCGCGAGTCGCCGGCTCGTGATAGGCGATGATCGCCAGCGTCTCGATGCCCGCCCGGCTGAGCTTGCGCGGCTCCTCCCGGTCGCGGCGGAGCAGGTGCGCCATGTCGCCCGCGGTCTGGAAATGCCATCGGTCGCCGCGCCGGACCAGTTCGATACCGCGCCCGGCGAAATCGGCCTGGATCTCCTCCAGCACGCTACGGACATTGTCGGCATTGCCGAGATGCGCGCGGATCGCGTCCACCGTCATCGGTTCGGTCGCGGCGAACAGCACGGCTTCCACCGCCCGCGTCAGATCGTCGGCGCGCTTCATGCCCCGGCCTCCACCGACGGCGCCTTCAGGTAGAGCGGAGCAAAGGGCGATTTCTGGCGAAGCTCGACCCTGCCCTGCCGCGCCAGCTCGAGCGCGGCGACGAAGCTGGAGGCGAGTGCCGACTTGCGGAAAATGCCCGAAGCTGACTCAGGCAGGAAGGTCTCGATCATGGCCCAGTCTATCCGTTCGCCGACAAGACGCGATACCCTCTCCAGCGCGGCGTCGAGCGTCATCACGGGCCGGTTGGCGACGATATGCATCACCGGCCGGGTACGCGCGCTGATCCGGCCATAAGCGGAGATCAGGTCGTAGATCTCGGCCTGCCACAATGCCTTGCGCACCGTACGCAGCCCTTCGGGCGCGCCGCGCAGGAAGACGTCGCGGTCGAGCCGGTCGCGCGCCATCAGCCGGGCGCCGGCCTCACGCATCGCATTGAGCCGTTCGAGGCGAAGCTGGAGGCGAAGCGCCAGTTCTTCTGGACTCGGCTGTTCCTCCGGATCGCGCGGCAGTAGCAGCGCCGATTTGAGATAGGCGAGCCACGCGGCCATCACGAGATAATCGGCCGCCACCTCCAGCTTGATCGCCTTGGCTTCCTCGATGAAACGCAGATACTGGTCGACCAGCGCCAGGATCGAGATCTCGCGCAGATCGACCTTCTGGTTGCGCGCGAGTGCCAGCAGCAGGTCGAGCGGGCCTTCCCAGCCATCGATATCAAGGGTCAGCGTCTCGGCTTCAGCGTCCATTGCATCACGCTAACAGGTCCTCCCCCGCAGGGGGAGAGGGAGGCACTAGGTGTGCGCCAGCAGCGCGTCCCGCCTGGCGATCAGCGCCGCGATCTCGCCTTGCGGCGCCTTGCCGGCAATCGTCGCCATCGCCCGGTCGAGCCGCTCGAGCGACCGCGCGGGCATTTCGCCAAGCCGCGCGGCGATATCCTCCATCTCGTCCATCCGGCCCCAGCAATCGAGCACCAGGTCGCATCCGGCGGCGATCGCTCCGGCCGCCTTGTCGCCCGCGCTGCCGCTGAGCGCCTTCATGTCGATATCGTCGGTCATCAGCAGGCCGTCGAAGCCGATCCGCCCGCGGATCACTTGCTCGATCACGACCGGAGAGAGCGTTGCCGGCCGTTCCGCATCCCAGGCCTCGAACACGATGTGCGAGGTCATTCCCATCGGCGCGCCGGCCAGCGCCCTGAACGGCGCCAGGTCGATCTCGAGCTCGGCGTCCGAGGCCGTGACGGTCGGCAGGTGATAATGAGTGTCGACCTTCGCCCGGCCGTGCCCCGGCATATGCTTGACCACGCCGACCACCCCGCCCTCGCGCAACCCCTCGATGATCGCGCGGCCCATCGCCGCGACGCGCATCGGCTCGGAGCCAAGCGCGCGGGTCGAGATCGCCTCGGTGGTGTCCGGCTGCGACACGTCGAGCAACGGCAGGCAATCGACCGTGACGCCCACCTCGGCCAGCATCAGCGCGATCGCCTGGGCATTGGCCCGCGCCGCCTCGATCGCCGAGATCGGCGCGGTCTCGTACAGCGCGTCGAAGGCCGGGCCGGCCGGGAAAGCGGGCCATTCGGGCGGCCCCATCCGCGCGACGCGACCGCCCTCCTGATCGATCAGGATCGGCAGGTCGTCGCGTCCCGACAGGGCCCGCAGATCGTCAGTCAGCGCGCGGACCTGCGCCCGATCAGCGATGTTCCGCTTGAACAGGATATAGCCGGCGGGGTCGGCCGCGGCGAAAAAGGAACGTTCCTGGGACGTGAGGGTCAGGCCGGACAGGCCGTAGATGACGGGCTTCATGAGAGGGGACTAACAGGAAGCCCCGCCCTCAAAAAGCCCCGTCCTTCAGGAAACGGTTCGAGGGCGAGCGGGAGATATGGGACACCATGATGTCCCATATCTCCCGCTCGCCCGCGCGCCTAATATTTCCTATAATATACATTTATATCAGATATTTAACTGAACACGCCACATGTCCGGAGACGGGTCAGTCGTTCGCCACGAAACAGTCTTCGCCCGCGACCTTCAGACGGCCGCACAGCTCGGTCGCCGCGCCCGCGCTGCCCGCATTGACGCGGAGACGGAAAACGGTGCGCCCGTTCACCTCGGCCTTTTGCACCGACTTGCCGAGCGGGGCGAGGTAGGTGAAGCGTTTCGACGCCCGGGCCCAGGCCGTGTTGGCCGACGCCTCGTCGGGGAAGGACCCGAGCTGCACCAGCGAACCGCGCGACATGGGTCCGGCGGTGGGCGCGGACGACCGCGTCGTCGCGGCCAGCTTGCCGCCCGATGCCGGGACGGCCACCACGGCCGTCTTCGAGCCGCCTGAAGCGGGCGCGACGGGGGCGACCTTCGTACCGACAACAGGCGTCTCCGGCGTCGCGCCGAGATCGATCGCGGCATTGCCGCTACCTTCGCCGTCACTCGTCGCGACGGCTACCTCGCCTTCGCCCTCGACCTTGAGGCCGCCGGGATCGTCGGGCCTGACCTTGTAATCGCCTTCCTGCGCGACGATCAGCGCGCCGTTCCCGTCGGCGCCCCGATGCCGCTGGTACCAATAATAACCGAAGATCGCCGCCGCGATGACCGCGAGGCCAAGGACGATCATCAGGATCACGCGAAGGACCGAAGGACCCTGATCGTAATCCTCTTCCACGGTTTGAAGCCAGGGCAGCCGATCCTCGTCGCGGACCTCATAGTCTCTCGACGTCGTCATCAGTTCATCTCCTGGACCGCCTGCACCCCCATGATGCCGAGGCCATTGCGGATGATCTGCCCGATTGCTTCCGCCAGGAAAAGACGCGCGCAGGTAACCGCTGCATTGTCCGCGATCAGGAAGCGGCGGTCGGGCCGATCGTTGCCGACATTCCACAGCGCATGGAATTCAGCGGCCAGATCGTAGAGATAAAAGGCGATCCTGTGTGGCTCGCGCGCCGCCGCCGCCGTTTCCACGACTCGCGGGAACTGCGCGGCGCGCTTCACCAGCGCGAGATCCTCCGTTTCCAGTCGGGACAGATCGACCGCCCCGCAAACGATACCCGCCTCGGCGGCCCGGCGATGCAGCGACGCAACCCGGGCATGCGCATATTGGACATAGAAGACCGGATTGTCCTTCGACGCCTCGACCACCTTGGCGAAATCAAAGTCCATCTGCGCGTCCGACTTGCGGGTCAGCATGGTGAACCGCACCACGTCCTTGCCGACTTCGCGCACGACATCGGCCAGGGTGACGAAGTTGCCCGAACGCTTCGACATCTTCACTGGCTCGCCGGCGCGCAGCAGGCGCACCATCTGCACCAGCTTCACGTCGAAGCGCGTCTTGCCGCCGGTCAGCGCCTGCACCGCCGCGACGATCCGCTTCACCGTGCCGGCATGGTCGGCGCCCCAGATGTCGATCAGCGCGTCGGCGGTCTGCGCTTTCTGGTAATGATAGGCCAGGTCAGCGCCGAAATAAGTCCATTGCCCGTTCGACTTCTTGATCGGCCGGTCCTGGTCGTCGCCGAACTGAGTCGAGCGGAACAGCGGCAGCACCACCGGCTCCCAATCCTCGGGCGTCTCGCCCTTGGGCGCTTCGAGCATGCCGTCATAGACCAGGCCGCGCGCGCGCAAATCCGCCTCGGCCGCCTCGGGCTTGCCCGCTGCCTGAAGTTCCGCCTCGGAGGAGAAGAGGTTGTGATGAATGCCGAGCAAGGCGAGATCGGCCTTGATCAGTTCCATCATCGCCGCGACCGCCCGCTTGCGGAACAGCACCAGCCACTCGCTCTCCGGCGCGTCGACATATTTGTCGCCGAATTCGGCGGCCAGCGCCTGACCCACCGGTACGAGATAATCGCCCGGATACAGGCCTTCGGGAATTTCGCCGATATCGGCGCCCAGCGCCTCGCGATACCGCAGGTGTACCGAGCGGGCGAGAGTATCGACCTGGCCGCCGGCATCGTTGACATAATATTCGCGGATCACGGTGGCGCCGGCGAATTCGAGCAGGCTGGCGAGCGCATCGCCCACCACCGCGCCGCGGCAATGGCCCATATGCATCGGCCCGGTCGGGTTGGCCGAGACATATTCGATGTTCACCGTGGTGCCCGCGCCCTTGGTCGAGCGCCCATAATCGCCGCCCTCGTCACGGATCGTCGACAGTTCCGACCGCCACGTGTCGTCGGTCAGCGCGAGATTGATGAAACCGGGGCCGGCGACCGAGACGGCCTGGACCTCGTCGAGCTTGCCCAGTTCGGCCGCGATCTTCTCCGCCAGCATGCGCGGATTGGTCGCGGCGGGCTTGGCCAGCACCATCGCGGCGTTGGTCGCGAGATCGCCATGGCTCGGGTCGCGCGGCGGCTCGACGGTGACGTTGGCGCGATCCAGCCCGGCGGGCAGATCGCCCGCCGCGGCAAGGGCATCAAGCGCCGCATCGAGATGCGCGGCGAAACGGGTGTAAAGGGTCATTGCTGGTCCGGTCAAAAGAGCGAGCGCGGCCCTTAGCGGATGGCGCGCCCACACTCAAATCGCGCGACCAACCCAGTCCTGTTCGCAGGCGGGCCCTCGGATCCATGGCCGCAGCGGTGCACCTCCATTTCTTGCAACTGGCCGCGCAATCTTTGCGGTTGGGATTTTGCTGCACTGCAATATCATGAGCCCACAAGACGAGCGGTGAGGATGCTGATCTGGCTTTCGAGCAACGAAAGGAAAGATCCATGACTATCCTCCCCAAGACTCTCCTTGCCGCCGCCGCGACGCTGGCGACCCTCTCCGCTCCCGCTCTCGCCAGCGACGCGGCACCCCAGCGCAAGTTCACCCGCGACGGCCAGACCTATGTCTACACCATGGCGATCAAGGCCAACCGCGTGGTCATCAGCGGCCGCCGCTATCCCTCCGGCAGCGCGTTCGATTTCGTCGTGCGCGGCGACCAGGTCAGCGGTGTGTCGGGCGGCGAGCCCGTCTCGTTCACCGTCAAGGACGCCCAGGCCAAGCTGACCCCGGTCGTGCTCGCCTCGCGCTAAGACGTTCTCGGGCTGGGTTGATCCCCACCGTTCGGGCTGAGCCTGTCGAAGCCCTGCTCTTCTCTTCCTCCGAAGAAAGAACAGCCCTTCGACAAGCTCAGGGCGAACGGAGAGAGATGATTCAAGCCAACAAACTCTTGCGCTAAAACCCTTCGGGCAGATCGATCGGACCGACCACTTCGCGATAGCGGGTGATGGCATATCGGTCGGTCATCCCGGCAATGAAATCGGCAATGTGGCGGCTGCGCGCGGGTTCTTCCGCGGGTAGCCGCCCATGCCAGTCGGGGGGCATGCGGCTCGGGTCGGCGTGATAGGCGTCGAACAGCCCCGCCACCAGTTCCCCGGCGATCCGCGCTGCCTCGAGCTGGCGCGGATGATGATAGAGATTGGCGTACATGAAGCGCTTGAGCGACCGCTCGGCCTCACGCATCTCGTCCGAAAAGCCTGCGAGGCAGGTCTCTGCGGCCCGTACATCCTCGGCCGTCTCGATTCCCACATCGGTCACGCGGCGCCGGGTCTCCGCGATCAGATCGTTGACCATCGTGCCGATCTGCGAGCGCACCAGCTCGCCGACCAGCCGGTCGGGCGCGATGTCGGGAAAGCGCTTGCGGGTCGCGTCCCAGCCCGCCGCCACGACCGGCACCGCCAGGATCTGATCCAGCGTCAGCAGCCCGGCACGCAATCCGTCGTCGATATCGTGATTGTCATAGGCGATGTCGTCGGCGATCGCCGCGACCTGCGCCTCGAGCGAAGGCCAGCGCGTCAGGTCGAGCGGAAACGCCGCATCGGCCTCCGCCAGCGCCCATTGCGGTCGGGCGATCGGGCCATTGTGCTTGGCCAGCCCCTCAAGCGTCTCCCAGGTCAGGTTCAGGCCGTTCCAGCGCGGATAGGGGCTGTCGATCACCATCAGCGCCCGCAGCGTGTTGCCATTATGGTCGAACCCGCCCAGCCCGGTCAGCGCCTCTTTCAGCGCATCCTCCCCGGCATGGCCAAAGGGCGGATGGCCGATGTCGTGCGCCAGGCACAAGGCCTCGGTCAGGTCCTCATTCAGGCCAAGCGTGCGCGCCACGGTTCGCCCGATCTGCGCAACCTCCAGGCTATGAGTCAGGCGAACGCGAAAATGGTCGCCATCCGGTGCCATGAACACCTGGGTCTTGTGGCGCAGCCGGCGAAAGCTGATCGAATGGATGATGCGGTCGCGGTCGCGCTGGAACGCGTCGCGCGGCCCACGCACGGTTTCGCGCTGCTCGTCGTTCAGGCGGCCGCGGCTCTTCGCCGGGTCCGCGGCCCAGGGCGCGTGACGCGGGGCGGCGCTCACTTCGCCGCCAGCTTCGTGACCTTCTGGCCAGCGTCGCTGGTGAAGGTGAAGGCCGACAGCCCCTCCCTGGCCAGCGCATTGACGAAGGCGCGGGCCTCGTCATTGGTCTTGAACGGCCCCGCCAGCACGCGGTTGGTGGCGCGCAGCGGCGTGGTCCAGCCGGTCTTGCCCTTGAACGCCACAGGCGCCCTGGCGCGGACCTTCTCCCATTCCTTGGGCAGGGTCGCTTCATTCGCCCCGCCCGCGACCTGAACCCAGACGCGCGAGGGTTCCAGGATTTTGGGATCGTTCTTCTTTTTCAGCTCGGCGGCCTTTTTCGCGTCCGCAAGCTTCCTGGCCTCGGCCAGCTTCTTCGTTTCAGCCGCTTTCTTGTCGGCGAGCGCCTGCTTGTCGGCCGCCGCCTTTTTTTCCGCGAGCTCGCGCGCCGCTGCACCCGTGTCGGCCGGCGGTTGCGCCGCCCGGACCGGCGCTGGCGCGGGCGTCGGATCGGCCCGGACGGTGTCGACCGGGGCGCCGGCCACCAGTTCCGATCCGGGCACGGCGATATTCGCGATAATGTTGGCGAGGATCGAATCCTCGCTCCGTACCGGGCTCGGCGCCGCCGCGACGCCGCGCACCGGCGGGGTCGTCACGGCAGGTGTGGGCACCGCGGTGGACGACGCAACCGATGCCGGTGCACCGACGAGCGGCCGGGGAGAGTTTTCCGGGGCCCCGGTGCTGGTTTCCATCGCGGACGGCAGCGGCGACCTCGTCACGATTGCCGGACGATCCGGCAACGTCGACGAGGCACGCGCTGATGATCCGGATGCCGAGGGCGGCGGCGATACCGGCCGAGCGGCCGGCGACGGGGTCGAAACAGCAGCCACGCGCGTATCGGCTTCCGCCTGTACTGTACGCCGTTCCGGCGCGGGCGGCGGCGTGGGGGCGACGGTCGCGGGCCGCGATCCGGTCGCCGGGGCCAGCGTCATGTTTCGCCGACCGACCTCCGATGTCCGCGTCGGTACGCCGCGGAGCGGCTGTACCATGCCCGGCTGGCTGTAGGGTGGCTGATAGGCCGGTTCAGTGCTTGCGACATAGGCCGGCGGTTGCGGCAACGGCGGCGCCTGCGGCTGGACCTGCGGCGGCGGCACCGTTGCCGCCGGCACGATATCCAGCTTGCCGCGCTTCCTGCGGCGGCTGCGACGATCGTCCTGCTGGGGTTTGGACTGGACCTGCGCCGCCGCCAAGACTGCGGGCGCGACGGCACCGGGCTCGGGCGGCAGCGGCGCGAGCGTCGGGACCATCCGGCTGTCCGCGATCCGCTCGGGCGTCGCGCGCAGCTCGCCGAAATGCACCGCAAAGGCCCGATCGGTCGCGCCGAGGCCCGGAAGCCGCTCGAAAAAGGGCTGCAGCCCCTCGGCGAGTCCCGGGGGCATCATGTTGGTGGCGATACGCGCCGCGCCCTGCTCGTCGCCATTCATCGCCAGGATAAAGGCGCGCGCGCGCCATGCGCCGCGATCGCTTCGGCGGAGCAAAGGATCGAGCTGCTGCAGCGCCAGATCGCGCTTGCCCGATATACCCAGCGACAGGGCATAGCGGCGGATCGTCTCATCGGCGGCGCCATCCTTCAGGGCCAGGCGATAGTCGCGCTGGGCGCGTTCCTGCTGGCCGACCAGATCATAGGCCAGGCCACGATCAGCGGCATAATAGCGCGGATCGAGCCCCAGCGCCTCGGCCTCGCCGAACCGGCGCAGTGCCTCGCCGGGCCGTTCGGCCTGGACCAGGAGGCTGCCCGTGCCGGCCTTGATTCGCGCGTTGCGCGGATCGAGCCGCTCGGCGCGCGCGAAAAACGTCGCCGCCGCCGTCTGGTCACCCAGCTTCAGCGCGAGTTCGCCGGCGCGTACCAGCGCGTTGATGTCAATCGGGTTGGCCGCGAGCAGGCGCATCTCCGCCGCCAGCTCGTCGCCCAGCGGGTTGAGCGGCTGCACCGTCTGCACCTGTGCCACCGCCGGCATCGCCGAAAGGGGCACGGCAAGCGTGAAGGCATATCCGAAGAGGCGGGAGACGCGCATGAGAAGGCAGCCTAGAGCCGAGCCCGGCTGAACGGACAATGTCCCGCCGGGGCACCACGCGCCAGAGCGACGCGCACCGGCGACAAACCGGGCGCGCACGCTGGCATCATCTCATTGATTGTTCTGGCGATGCAGGAAGCGTGGAATGTCGAGCCCATCCTTGTCGGCCGGCTCCTCGTCGCGCGCGGCACCGCGGGAGACGCTCGACATGCGCTCGAACAGGGTACCGCCCAGCTTCACGCGCGGCGCGGCGGGGACGGGCTCTGCTTCGACCGGCGCTTCCTCCGCGGCGGGGGCGCCGGGCGACAGCCAGCGGCGGCGCGCCGGGAAATCGGGATTGGGTGCGGCTTCAGGCGCCGCCGCGACCTCTTCCTCGTCGCCGAACACCGGGATGTTGGAAACCCGTGTCTCGCTGCCGAGTACGAGTTCATCGCTGTCGCCGGCGGCCTCGGGCACCTCAAGGACGATGTCCGCTGGTCGCTCGGCATCGAACGCCACGGGCTCGGGGGCCTCTATCACGGGTGCCGGCGCTTCCTCGGCCTTTTTCGGCGCGGAGAAGGTGAAGGCGCGCGACACCGGGGCCGCCGCGGCGGTCGGACGCGAGTCAGCTTCGATGCCGGTCGCAACGACCGAAACGCGGATCTTGCCCTCGAGCTCGGGGTTGAACGCCGAACCCCAGATGATGTTCGCGTCCTCGTCGACCAGTTCGCGAATGTGGTTCGCCGCTTCGTCGACTTCGAGCAGGCGCATATCGTCGCCGCCGGTAATCGAGACGATCACGCCCTTGGCGCCCTTCATGCTCACACCGTCGAGCAGAGGATTGGCGATCGCCTTGGACGCCGCCTCGATCGCGCGATTGTCGCCCGACGCCTCGCCGGTGCCCATCATCGCCTTGCCCATCTCCTGCATCACCGAGCGGACGTCGGCGAAATCGAGGTTGATGAGGCCCGGCATGACCATCAGATCCGTGATGCCGCGCACGCCCTGCTGCAGCACTTCGTCCGCCATCTGGAACGCCTCCTTGAAGGTGGTGTTCGCATTGGCGACCAGGAACAGATTCTGGTTCGGGATGACGATCAGCGTATCGACATATTTCTGCAGCTCTTCGATGCCTGCCTCTGCGCTCGCGGCGCGGCGCTTGCCCTCGAAGGCGAACGGCTTGGTCACGACACCGACGGTCAGGATGCCCATGTCGCGTGCTGCCTTGGCGATGACCGGCGCGGCGCCCGTGCCGGTGCCGCCGCCCATGCCGGCGGCGATGAAGCACATGTGCGCGCCCTCGAGCATCTTGCTGACCTGCTCGATCGTCTCCTCCGCCGCGGCGCGGCCGATCTCGGGACGCGAACCGGCACCCAGGCCCTGCGTGATCTTCGCGCCGAGCTGAATCTTGTGCGACGCGCTCGACTGCTTGAGCGCCTGCGAATCGGTGTTGGCGACAAGAAAATCGACGCCCTGGACTTCAGCGCGCATCATGTTCGCAATCGCGTTGCCTCCGGCACCGCCGACCCCGATCACCGCGATGCGCGGCGTCAGTTCGTCGACTTCAGGGGGAAGGAATTCGATGCTCATCGCCTGGTCTCCGCAACACCCCAAACATCGGGGCGCTTAAATGATGATACCGTTCGTTCTGCACCATCCCTTGCGGTGACTCCAGCACGAACAGCTAAATCTTGTCGTATTTCTTTAATAATTCGCCTTGGCGGTTGCGATCAGCCTCTTGAAGATCGCAAGTCCCTTGGGCCGGTGCACCAATTGGTTAGTCGGTGACAAGGACCGCAAATCGACCGGATCCGCCGCGGCATAGAAAGCGAGGCCCGCCAGGGTCGCGAATGCCGGTCCGCCATGCGCTTCCGGCAAGGCGGTCAGCCCGCGCGGCCGGCCGATGCGGACCGAACGGCCCAGGGCCTGCTGCGCATAATCGGCGATCCCCTTCAGCTCGGCGCCGCCGCCGGTCAGCACGACCTGGCGCCCGACCGGACCTTCGAACTTCAGGTCGACCAGCGCCTTTTGCACTTCGCTCATCAGATGATCGAGGCGCTGGCGGATCACCGAGATCAGCTGCGCGCGCGTGATGCGGGCGCCCTCGCCCGCGCCGTCCTCGGCGGAGATCGGCGCGACCTCGATCATGTCGTGATTGTCGCGCGGTGACGCATTGGCCGACCCGTAGAAGCACTTCATCCGCTCGGCCTGGGCCCGGCGCGTGCCGAATGCCGAGGCGATGTCGTCGGTGATGTCCGCCGCCCCGATCGGGATCGAGGTCAGGCCGACCAGCATGCCGCCCGCGAACAGCGAGACATTGGTGATGCCGGCGCCCATTTCGACCATCGCGACGCCCAGCTCGCGCTCTTCCTCCGACAGGCAGGCCATGCCGGTCGCGACCGGCGACGCGATGATCGCCTTCACTTCGAGATGCGCATTGGCGACGCACAGGCCGAGATTGCGCACCGGTGATCCGTCGGCGGCGACGACATGGATATGCACGCCAAGCCGGTCGGCATGCAGGCCGAGCGGGCGTTTCACCCCCGTCAGGCCATCGAGCGTGTACAATGCCGGCTGCGCATGCAGCACCATGCGGCCGGCCGGATCGATCGATTCACGCCCCGCCTGGAGCAGCGCGTCGATATCCGACTGTTCGACGCGGTGGCCGCCCAGTTCGAACTCGATCGAGGCGACATCGGACACCAGCCCGCCGGCCGAGAAGCTGACCCAGACATTCTCGATATTGGTACCGGCGATCCGCTCGGCCTGCTCGACCGCCTCGCGCACGGCGACTTCGGTCGCCGCCGCATCGGCGATATAGCCGCGCTTGACCCCCCTGCTCTCGCGCTGGCCGGTGCCGAGCACGATCAGTTCGCCGCCATCGCCCTTCTGCGCGATCAGCGCCGAAACCTTGGACGATCCGATATCGAGCGCAGTGATCAGTCCTTCAGGTGCTGTCTTCGCCATACGCCTTATCCCTGTACCAATTTGAACGCGCTATGCTTAGCTTCGATAAGTGCCGGTCCCTGCGGCCTATTTTCGCTGTCCGGGTCGGAAATCGCACGCTCGACCACCTGACCGGGCTTGCGTGCGACAAACTTCTTCGGATCGCGCATGTCGAAACGGAGATAGCCCTTGCCCAATAATGGCGTCACTCCGTCGATTTGGGCGAATTTCACCAGAGCCCTGGCGGCGTCGGCATCACCTTCGGGCAGCGCCAGCGTCTCGCCGGATTCGAACAACAGGTTCCAGCGCCGGTTGCCGACCCAGGTCGCCGCCTTGACCAGCGGGCGGAGCGCGGGCGCTGCCTCGAGCAGCTTCTGATAATTCGCTTCCTGCTGGTTCGCGCCGGGCCCGATGACCAGCGGCAGATCGGGCATGGCGTCAGCCTTTACCGGCTCCAGCCACACCCCGTTCTCCGCGATCAGCGACAACCGCCCGCGATCCTGCCACACGGCGGTCGGTGTGCGTTCGACGATATGAACGAGCAGTGTGTCGGGCAGCCGGCGCGAGACATGGGCATCGGCGATCCAGCCAAAGGACAGCAGCTTCTGGCGAACGTCCTCGAGATCGACCAGCGGCATCGCGCGGGATTTCTGATCGAGCGCAACGGCATAGACCGTCATCCGATCCATTCGCTTGAGACCCGTGACCTCGACCTGCTCGACACGAAAGCCGGCACGACCGACACCCTCGGCAATGGCCACGCCGATCGCGCCCGGTACGCCGAACCAGGTCGCCGCCGCGATCGCGACCGCACCGACCGCGCCGACGATCGACCAGGTGGCAATCCGGCCCAGGGTCTCGTGGCTGATCGGCAGCGCCTCGATCATCCGGTCGATGATCGACTGTTTGGGCTGCTGGCGGCGTTTCGACTGGATCTGCCGGCGGGGCGGCGATCCGCGCTTGATCGTTCGGCTCACGTCTTTTTCTCCGGACCCAGGGCCTCCTCGACGATCTTCTGGACCAGCTCGGCATAGCTGAGACCGATATAGCGCCCCTGCTCGGGCACGAGACTCAGCGCGGTCATGCCGGGCTGGGTATTGACCTCGAGCAGGAACAGGCCGTCCACGCCCTGGCTGTCGTCCCAGCGGAAATCGGCGCGCGACACGCCCTCGCAGCCGAGCAGCCGGTGCGCATCGAGCGCGATGCGCTTGCAGGCGTCGGCGATCTCGTCGGGGATCTCCGCCGGGCAGACATGCAACGTCAGGCCATCGGTATATTTCGCATCATAATCGTACCAGCCGCTCTTGGGCTTGAGCTCGGTCACGGCGAGCGCCTCGCCGGCCAGCACGGCGGTGGTCAGCTCGCGCCCCCGGATATAGGGCTCCGCCAGCAGCTCCTCGAACTCGCCCCAGGGCCCGCTTACGCCGCGTGCGATCGGGTTGCCGTAATTGCCTTCGTCGGTGACGATCGCCACGCCGACCGAGGAGCCTTCATTGACCGGCTTCAGCACATAGGGGCGCGGCAATGGATCGCCATCGAACAGGGTCTCGCTCTTCACGATCCGCCCGCCCGGCATCGGGATGCCGTGTGGCACCAGAGTCTGCTTGGTCAGCAGCTTGTCGATCGCGATCACTGAGGTGACGAGGCCCGAATGCGTGTATTTGAGGCCCATCAGGTCGAGCATGCCCTGCACCGACCCGTCCTCGCCGGGTGTCCCGTGCAGCGCGTTGAACACGACATCCGGCGCCGCCTCGGCCAGCCTGGCCGCGACGTCACGACCCATGTCGATCCGGGTGACCCGATGGCCGAGGCTTTCCAACGCATCAGCGACCCCGGCACCCGACATCAGCGACACTTCGCGCTCGGCCGACCAGCCGCCCATCAGGACTGCGACGTGCAAGCTCACTTCTTAACGCCCACGCGCTGAATCTCCCATTCGAGCTCGACCCCGGACGTCGCCCTCACCTTCTCGCGCACTTCCTCGCCCAGCGCCTCGATCTCCGCGCTGGTCGCGCGGCCGAGGTTGAGCAGGAAGTTGCAATGCTTCTCGCTGACCTGCGCGTCGCCGCGGGTCAGCCCGCGACAGCCCGCCTGGTCGATCAGCGCCCAGGCCTTGTGGCCGTCGGGATTCTTGAAGGTCGATCCGCCCGTGCGTGACCGCAGCGGCTGCGACGCCTCGCGCTCGGCCGCGATCCGGTCCATCTCGGCGCCGATCACCGCCGGATCGCCTGGCGTACCTCCGAACACTGCCTCGACCACCACGGCACCCGGCGGTAGATCGGAATGGCGATAGACATAACCGAACTTCGCCGCCGGCCAGATCTCGACATCGCCCGAGCGTGTCACGACGGTCGCCTCGATCAGGATATCCGACGTGTCGCGGCCATAAGCGCCCGCATTCATCTTGACCGCGCCGCCGACCGTGCCGGGAATGCCGCGCAGGAACTCCAGCCCGGCGATGCCAGCGTCCCGTGCGGCGCTCGCGACGGAAATCCCCATCGCCGCGCCACCGGCGCGCACCCGGTTGCCCGGTTCAATGACTGTCTTCGCCATCGCCTTGGGCAGGCGCACCACGACCCCGGGCACGCCGCCATCGCGCACGATCAGGTTCGATCCGACCCCCACCGGCAGCACCGGCGTCTCGGGATCGAGCCCGGCCAGGAACACCGACAGGTCGTGCACGTCCTTCGGCCGCACCAGCCATTCGGCCGGCCCGCCGGTGCGGAACCAGATGAAGTCGGCCAGGCTGCCGTCATGCACGGCCGTGCCCTGCAGCGGCGGCAAGGCATGACAGACATTGCTCATCGCGCTGCCTCGATCGCATCGGCGAGGCCCGCAGCCCATTTGGTGATGTCCCCCGCCCCGAGACATACGACCATGTCGCCCGGCCGGGCCACCCCGGCCAGCGTCGTCGCAAGCGCATCGGCATCGGCAATCGTTGCCGCCGATCGGTGGCCGCGCCGCTTGATGCCCTCGACCAAAGCTTCCGCGTCGACCCCCTCGACCGGCGCCTCGCCCGCGGCATAGACCGGCGTCACATAGACCATGTCGGCATCGTTGAACGCCTGCTGGAACTCCTCCATCAAGTCGCCGAGCCGCGAATAGCGATGCGGCTGCACCACCGCGATCACCCGGCTTTCGACGCCCTCGCGCGCCGCCGACAGCACCGCGCGAATCTCGACCGGGTGATGACCGTAATCGTCGATGATCGTCACGACGCCGCCGTCGAGCGGCACCTCGCCGACCTTGGTGAAGCGCCTTTTCACCCCGCCGAACTTGCTGAACCCCTGCTGGATCGTGGCATCGTCGATGCCGAGCTCGAGCGCCACGCCGATCGCGGCGAGCGCGTTCTGGACATTGTGGCGGCCCGGCATCGGCAGCTCGATCCCCTCGATCGAGCGGCTTGTCCCGTCACGGTTGCGCACGATGGTCTCGAAACGATTGCCGCCGGGGATGGGCGTGACGTTGACGCCGCGCACATCGGCCTGGGCGGAGAAGCCGTAGGTTACCACGCGGCGGTCGCGCAGGCGCGGGATGATGCCCTGGACCTCCGGATGATCGAGGCAGAGCAGCGCCGCGCCGTAGAAGGGCACATTCTCGACGAACTCGACGAACGCGTCCTTCACGGCGTCGAACGAGCCATAATGGTCGAGATGTTCGGGATCGATGTTGGTGACGACCGCGATCGTCCCGTCGAGCCGCAGGAAGCTGCCGTCGCTTTCATCGGCCTCGACCACCATCCAGTCGCTCGCGCCGAGCCGCGCGTTGGACCCGTAGCTGTTGATGATCCCGCCGTTGATCACGGTCGGATCGACGCCGCCCGCGTCGAGCAGCGCCGCGATCATCGACGTCGTCGTGGTCTTGCCGTGCGTGCCGGCGACCGCGACGGTGGATTTCAGCCGCATCAGCTCGGCCAGCATCTCCGCGCGCCGCACCACCGGGATGCGGCGCTCGAGCGCGGCCTCGAGTTCGGGGTTGCCGCGCTTGATCGCCGTCGAGGTGACGATCACCACCGCGTCGGCGAGATTTTCGGCCTTCTGGCCGATATGGACGGTGATGCCCTTGTCGCGCAGGCCCTGCACGACATAGCCCTCCGCCATGTCGGAGCCCTGCACCTTGTAGCCGAGATTGTGCATCACCTCGGCGATGCCGGACATGCCGATCCCGCCGATTCCGACGAAATGGATCGTGCCGATATCGGTTGCGACACCCTTCATGCGTAAAGCGGCTTTCCATTGCTGCCCATCGGGATCGGCACGCCGATCGGCATGTCCCCGGGCGTGTCGTTCAAATTCTCGACCAGGTCGGCGAGGTCGCGCGCGGCGTTGGGACGGCCGCAGCTGCGCGCACGGCCCGCCGCGTTCTGCAGCGCCACGGGGTCCAGCCCGAGCTTCTGCATCTGCCTGGCCAGCTCGACCGGGGTGAAGCTGCGCTGGTCGATCGTGCGCGCGCCGCCGGCCTCGGTCATTTCGCGCGCATTGGCGGTCTGGTGGTCGTCCGTCGCGCTCGGCAGCGGCACGAGGATCGCGGGCCGGCCCGCCACGGTCAGCTCGGCCAGAGTCGACGCGCCGGCCCGGGCGATCACGAGATGCGCCCAGGCAAGCTGTTCGGGCAGGTCGGGCAGATAGGTCGCAAGGTCGGCCGCGATCGACAGTTCGGCATATTTCGCCCGGGCCGCATCGATATCCTCGATCCGCGCCTGATGCGTCACCTGCAACCGCCGGCGGAAGCTCACTGGCAACAGCGATAGCCCCTCCGGCACGACCTGGCTCAAGATGTTGGCGCCCTGGCTGCCGCCGGTCACCAGCACACGGAAGATGCCGTCCTCTTCAAGCAGCGGATAGGGCCTGGAACGCAGCGCCAGCACCGAATCGCGCACCGGATTGCCGACCAGGTGAGTCTTGCCGCGATATTTCGGCGCGAGCCGCGCGACATCGGGATAGGAGGTCGCGATGGCGCTGACCTTGCCGGCGACCAGCCGGTTGACGCGCCCCAGCACCGCATTCTGCTCATGCACCGCGGTCGGGATCTTCTGGTGGAACGCGGCGAGCAGCGCCGGCAGCGCGGGATAGCCGCCGAACCCGATCACCGCCGCGGGGCGGAAGGTGCGGTACAGCTCGATCGCCATCGCGCGGCCCTTGAGCATCGCCGACGCCGCGCGCGCCCAGCCGAGCGGCCCGCCGGCGAGACGCCCGGCCGGCAGCACATGAGTCTGCACGTCCTCGAACAGCCCGGGAAAACGGACGCCGCGATCGTCGCTGATCAGCGCGACATGATGGCCGCGCTTCATCAGTTCGGCCGCGAGCGCCGCTGCCGGGACCATATGGCCGCCGGTGCCGCCTGCGGCGAGGACGAAATGCCGTGCCTGAGTCATTCCCCGCTCCATCGTGCGATATAAGGCGACCGCGATACGAAGGGATTGCGCCGGGTGAAAGCCAGTAACATGCCCATACCGATCGACAGCGCGATCATCGACGATCCGCCATAGCTGATAAAGGGCAAGGTCATACCCTTGGACGGGGCGAGTCCGGTGTTCACCGCCATCGAAATCAGCGCCTGGGTGCCGAACTGAGTCGCGAGGCCGGCGGCCGCGAACAGCCGGAACTCGTCCTGTTCATCGAGCAGCTTCACGAACACCCTGACGACGATCGCGAGGAACAGCAGCGCGATGATCATGCAGGCGATCAGTCCGAATTCCTCGCCGATCACCGAGAAGATATAGTCGGTATGCCCCTCGGGCAGGCGGAATTTCATCGATCCGCCGCCCGGCCCGGTACCGCGCCAGCCGCCCCCGGTGATCGTATCGTGCGCCGCGTTGGTCTGGAAATGGTCCGATCCCCCCGCCCCCTCGGCGTTCGGGAAGAGATAGGCGTCGATGCGAGTCCGCGCCGTGCCGTAGAAGAGATAGGCGGCGATCACGCCGGCCGGCACGCAGCCGATCAGCGCCGCCATCACCTTGGGCGATGTCCCCGCGATCATCAGCAACGCCAGCCACACCGCGACGAACACCATGGTCTGGCCGAAATCGGGCTGAAGCATCAGCAGCACCGCGACAAGCACGGTCATCGCCCCGGTGATGATCACCACCGGCAGCGACTCGTCCTTGGCGCGCATCGACAACAGCCAGGCGCAGGTGACGATGAAAAAGGGTTTCAGGAATTCCGACGGCTGGATCAGCGACACGCCGAAATTGAGCCAGCGCGTCGAGCCATTCTTCTCCACCCCGAAGAACGGCACCGCGATCAGCAGCACGAGGCAGGCGACGGTGCCGAGCAGCGCCATGCGCCGCGCGATGGCGACCGGCAGCATCGACACGGTGAACAGGATCGGCAGCGACACGCACACCCAGGCCAGCTGCCACCAGAGATAGAAGAGCGGCGGGATATGATGCTTGTCGTCCGAATAGCGCGTCGCCGCCGCTGGCGAGGCAGCGCCTACCGCGATCAGCCCGACCGCGATCAGCAACAGCGTGAGCAGCAGGAGCACGCGGTCGATATCCCAGAACCACATGCCGAGCGCCGAACGGTCGCCGCGACCGCCTTCGCCCTTCATGCGCTTCCACAGCGTCAGCGTGCCGGAGCCGGTCCTGGTCATGGCAACGCCTCGACCAGCGCGCGGAACTGATCGCCGCGATCCTCGAAATCGCGGAACTGGTCGAACGACGCACAGGCCGGCGACAGCAGCACCGTGTCTCCGGCCGCGGCGTTCGCCGCGGCGTCCTTCACCGCCGCTTCGAGCGTGCCGCTTTGCTCGACCGGCATGAGCGGTTTCAGGATCGCGGCGAAACGCGGTCCGGCCTCGCCGATCGTATAAGCGCGTGCGACGTGCCCGAACCAGGGAGCGCAGGCATCCAGGTCATCGGTCTTGGCCTGCCCGCCCAGAATCCAGTGGATGTGCGAGAAGGCGGCAAGCGCCGGCGCGGTGGATTCCGGGTTGGTCGCCTTGCTGTCGTTGACAAACGCCACGCCGCGATGCGCGGCGACCCGCTCCATCCGGTGCGGCAGACCCTTGAAGCTCGCCAGACCGCGTTCGATCGCTGTGTCATCGACGCCGAGCGCCGTGCACGCGTCGATCGCGGCGAGCGCGTTCTGGGCATTGTGCGGCCCTTGCAGCGACGGCCAACGCGACTGGTCCATGCAGATGCCCGGCGCGATCCTGGTCAGATGCTCGCCCCGCGCCGACAGCGACCGCGCGATCCCGGCCGAGGCGGCATCGCCGATCCCGACGATCGCGGCGTGATCGGGCGACTGCATCGCGAACAGCCGCGCCTTGGAGGCGGCATAACCCTCGAACCCGTCATAGCGATCGAGATGGTCGGGCGTGATGTTGAGCAGGATCGCGACATCGCAATCCAGGCTGGTCGTCAGGTCGATCTGATAGCTCGACAGCTCGAGCACATAGACGCCACCTTCCGACAAGGGCTCCTCGCCCAGGATCGGCTTGCCGATATTCCCGCCAAGCCGCGCCGGGACGCCTGCAGTCTCCAGGATATGGTGGATCAGCGCGGTCGTGGTCGATTTGCCGTTGGTGCCGGTGATCCCGACCACCTTGTGTGCCGGCAAGCTGGCCCGCGCCTGCGCGAACAGCTCGATATCGCCGATGATCGGGACGTTCGCCGCGCGCGCCCTGGCAGCCACCGGGTGGCGATTGATCGGCACCCCCGGCGATACGACGAGCCCGTCGAAGCCGGTAAGATCGATCTCTTCCGGGTTGGCGATGGTCGCTCCGCCAACCGCTGCCCGCGCCGCCTCGTTCGAATCCCACGCCGTCACCGCGGCCCCGCTCGCCACCAGCGCGCGCACCGTCGCCGCGCCCGAGCGTGCAAGCCCCAGCACTGCGTAGCGTTTGCCGCGCCAGGTGGGGCTGGTGATCACCGAAGCTTCAAGGTCGACAGGCCTGCGAGCGCGAGCACCAGCGCGATGATCCAGAAACGGATCACGACCGTCGGTTCGCTCCAGCCGAGCTGCTCGAAATGATGATGGATCGGCGCCATCCTGAATACGCGCTTGCCGGTGCGCTTGTAGAAGAACACCTGGATGATGACCGACAGCGCCTCGATCACGAACAGGCCGCCGATGATGCCCAGCACGATCTCGTGGTGCGCGACGACGGCGATGGCACCCAGCGCGCCGCCCAGTGCCAGGCTGCCCGTGTCGCCCATGAAGACGGCGGCCGGCGGCGCGTTGAACCACAGAAAGGCCAGTCCGCCGCCGACGATCGCGCCGCAGAAGATGGCCAGTTCGCCGGCGCCCGGCACGTGCGGGATGCCGAGATAGGCCGCGAACTTCGCATTGCCCGCCAGGTAAACGATGATCATGAACGTCACCGAGGCGATGATCACCGGCATGGTGGCCAGGCCATCGAGCCCGTCGGTCAGATTGACCGCATTGCCGAACGACACGATCGTGAACGCCGCGAAGACGATGTAGAAATAGCCCAGGTCAATCGAGACGCCGGTGGTGAAGGGCAGATAGAGATGCGTCCCGTTCTCGTGGACGATCAGGGCACTCGCGATCGCCGCGATCGCGAACTCGCCCAGCAGGCGCATCCTGCCCGAAACGCCCTTGGTGCTGGCCTTGCTCACCTTGTCATAATCGTCGAGGAAACCGATCGCGCCGAACCCCAATGTCACGAACACACAGGCCCAGACGAACGGGTTGTCGAATCGCATCCACAGCAGGAGCGAGAGGGTGAGCGAGGTCAGGATCATCAACCCGCCCATGGTCGGCGTGCCGCGCTTGGCCAGATGGCTCTGCGGTCCATCGGTGCGGATCGGCTGCCCCTTGCCCTGGCGCACGCGCAGCCAGCCGATGAAACGGGGACCGATGATCAGGCCGATGAACAAAGCCGTCGCGACCGCGCCGCCCGACCGAAAGCTCTGATAGCGGAAGAGATTGAGAAGACCCGGAAAACCGAGATAATTGGCGATCAAATAGAGCATTATGCTGTCCCGTTCGCCAAACCGGCGACCACGCTCGCCAACCCGACTCCGTTCGAACCCTTGATGAGAACCGCGTCGCCCGGCGCCAGCAATGCCGACAGGCTCGTCCGCGCGGCGGCGGCATCGGCCACATGAACGAAATCGACCTTGCCCTCAAGCGCGTTCGCCAGTGCCGCCATCGCTTCACCGACCAGAATGACCCATTCGACGCCTGCCGCGATGATCGGTTCGGCCAGCGCCGCGTGATAGGCGTCGCTCTTCTCGCCGAGCTCGCGCATCTCGCCCAGTACCGCGATCCTGCGTATCGCCTTCTCGGCACCGAGCACCGCCAGGGTCGCGCGCATCGAGCTTGGATTGGCGTTGTAGCTCTCGTCGATGACCAGCGCCTCGCCGCCCGCGACCGGCACCGTCAACCGGGCGCCGCGCCCGGCAAGCCCGCTCAGTTCCGCCAGGGCGAGCCCCGCCATCGCAAGATCGCCGCCGACCGCGTCGACCGCCACCAGCACCGCCAGCGCGTTCGACACCCAGTGCATGCCGGGCTGGCCGACGGTGAAGCTCAGCTCCTTCTCGCCCAGCGATGCCGTGATGAAGGTTCCGCCGCTCGCGGTGCGCATCGTCTCGATCGCGCGGACGTCCGCGCCCTGGTCGAGACCGAAGGTCACGATCCTGGCCGCATGGGGCCTGGCATGGCCGATCAGCCGGTCGCGATGCGGGCTGTCATACGGGATGATTGCCACCCCACCCGGCTCGAGCCCGGCAAAGATCTCGCCCTTGGCGTCGGCAATGGCGGATTCGTCGGGGAAAAAGGCAGTGTGTGCGGGGGCGATGGCGGTCACCATCGCGACATGCGGGCGCACCAATGTGGTCAGATGCGCCAGTTCGCCGGCATGGTTCATGCCCATCTCGAACACACCGAACCGGCTCGCCGCCGGCATGCGCGCGAGGCTCAGCGGCACGCCGGTATGATTGTTGTAGCTCTTCACCGACCGATGCGCGGTGCCGGGCGCACCACGATCGAGCGCCGCGAACAGCGCCTCCTTGGTGCTGGTCTTGCCGACCGATCCGGTCACGCCGATGATCTTCGCGTCCGTGCGCGCCCGCGCGCCGCGCGCCAGATCTTCCAGTGCCGCCATCGTATCGGCGACCAAAACATGCGGGTGCGGTGTCGATACGCTGACAACCGCACCCGACGCTCCCCGCTCGGAGCTTTGATCGAGAAATTTGTGCCCGTCGCTCGCCTCGCCCTTCAGCGCGACGAACAGATCGCCCGGGCCGACCTCACGGGAGTCGAAGGTGACGCCGCTGGCGGCGAAGTCGGCCGATGCGGTCCCGCCGGTGGCGGCCGCGATCTCGGCGGAGGTCCAGAGGGGAGCGGTCACAGCACCACCCCTCCGCCGTTCGTTTCGAGCGCAGTTGAGAAACACTTGTTGCGCGCCTGCTTCTCGACTGCGCTCGAAGCGAACGGAAAATGGATCATGCCGCCATCTCCCGCGCGACGCTCACATCGTCGAACGGCAGCACCAGATCGCCGACGATCTGCCCCTGCTCATGTCCCTTGCCGGCGACCAGCACGATGTCCCGCGGCCCCGCCTCGGCGATCGCCGCGCCGATTGCGTCGCGCCGCGATCCGATCTCGGTCGCGCCGGGGGCGCCCTCCATCACCATCGAGCGGATCGCCGCCGGATCCTCGGAACGCGGATTGTCGTCGGTCACATAGACCTTGTCGGACAATGCCGCCGCGACCGCGCCCATCGGCGCCCGCTTGCCCTGGTCGCGGTCTCCGCCCGCGCCGAACACCGTGATCAGCCGGCCGGCGACATGCGGCTTCAATGCCGCGATCGCTGCCTCCAGCGCGTCGGGCGTATGCGCATAATCGACATAGACCGGCGCCCCGCTCCGCGCGATCACCGCGCGCTCGAGCCGCCCGCGCACCGGCTGCAGCCGGCCGAGCGCCGCCAGGGTCTGCGCCACATCGCCGCCGGTAGCGATCACCAGCCCTGCAGCTGTGAGCGCATTCGCTGCCTGATAGGCGCCGATGAGCGGCAGCATCACCTTGTGCGCCTTGCCCTCGGCCTCGATCACCAGCCCCTGTCCCAGCAGGGTCGGATCGCGTGACACCAGCTTCAGCGTTTCGCCCTGGGTGCCGACCGTCAGCACGCGAAGCCCCCGCTCCCGCGCGATATCGATCACCCGCGCCGCATGGGCATCATCGGCCCACACCACCACCGCGCCGCCATCGACCACCACTTCGGAAAACAGCCGCAGCTTGGCCTCGAAATAGGCCTCCATCGTCCCGTGATAATCGAGATGGTCGCGGCTGAGATTGGTGAAGGCGGCCGCCTGCACTGGCAGCCCCTCGGTGCGATATTGCGACAGCCCATGGCTCGACGCCTCGAACGCGACATGGCTCACGCCTTCGCGCGCCAGCCCCGCGACATTCGACAGGAAGGTGACGATGTCCGGCGTGGTCAGGCCGGTCGAGACCTGGTCGTCCGCCGTGGTCACGCCCAGCGTTCCGATCGACGCGGCATGGAACCCGGTCATCCGCCACAATTGCCGGGTCATCTCGACCGTCGAGGTCTTGCCGTTGGTGCCCGTCACCGCGACCGCGGTCCCCGGGAAAGGCGCGAAATAGCGCGCCGCCAGTCCGGCGAAGCGTTTGCGCGGATTGGCGTCGGCGATGTGCGTCACGCCCTCGACGCGCGCCTCCGGCCGGGCGACCACGGCGATCGCCCCACCGGCAATCGCCGCCGGAATGAAATCCTCGCCATTCACCTGCGCGCCCTCGAACGCACCGAACACGGTGCCGGGCGCCACCTTGCGATGATCGATCGCGAAGCCGGTGACCGTCGCGTCCTCCGCTCCACCGGTCAGCGCGCCAAGCTTCATTCGGCGTCCGCCGGGTTCTCGCCCGGAGCATGCCAGAGCAGCGGCAGCAGCTCCGAGACATCGACGTCGCGATGGTCGTCAGGCGTCACGCCCAGCATCGCGCCAGTGCGCGAGATGACGCGGCTGACGACCGGGGCCGCGGTCCAGGCGGCGGTGGTGAGACCAAAGGATTCGGCATTGCCGATGGGCGAATCGAGCATGGCGATCACCACATAGCGCGGTGCGTCCATCGGGAAAGCCGCCGCGAAGGTCGAGACGTTCGCTTTCTTCGAATAACCGCCTGCACCAGCGACTTCGGCCGTGCCGGTCTTGCCGCCGACGCGGTATCCCGGCGCTTCGCCCTTGCGGCCGGTGCCCTGAGTCACGACCAGCCGCAGCAGCTGCCGCATGCGCGCGCTGGTCGCCTCGGAAAGCACGCGGCGACCTTCGGGCGCCTTGCCCGGCGCGACCTTGAGCAGAGTCGTCGGCCGCCAGATGCCGCCGTTCACGAGGGTCGCATAGGCGTTGGCGAGGTGAAGCGGCGTGACCGCGATGCCGTGGCCATAGGCGGTGGTCATCACCGTGGTACGCGCCCAGAAGACCGGCCAGATCGGCTTCTGCTTCTCGCGCAGCTCGATCTCGGGGCGCGTGTCGAAACCCATCGCCTTGAACATCGCCGCCATGCGATCCTTGCCGATCTCGTCGGCGATGCGGGCGGTCACGATGTTCGACGAATGGATCAGCGCCTCGGGCATGTCGAGGAAACGCTTCTGCGCATGGTCGTCATGGATGGTGAAGCCGCCGACATGCAGCGGCGCGGTCGCGTCGAAGCGCCGCGCCATCGACGTGACGACGCCGCTTTCGATCGCGGTCGCCATCGTGATCGGCTTGAAGGTCGATCCCAGCTCGTACACACTCTGCGTCACGTTGTTGCGCAGCGCATCGCTGCTCGTGCCGGCAAGCTTGTTGGGATTGTAGACCGGCAGCGACACCATCGCCATCACTTCGCCGGTATGGACGTCGAGCACGATGCCCGTGGCCGATCGCGCCTTGAACGAGAGCATCGCCCGGCCCAGTTCGCTCTCCATCGCCGCCTGGACGCGGCTGTCGATCGACAGGGTCACCGGCGTGCCGCGCGTCGAGGGGCTGGTCAGCTGGTCTTCGAACGCCCGCTCGATTCCCGCACGCCCCATGATCCGCCTGTCGTCGCCCGTCGGGCCGATATAGCCGAGCACATGCGCCGCCATGGTCGTCTGCGGATAAAGCCGCTCCGGCTCGCGCGCGAAGGCAAGCCCCGGTTCGCCGATCGCGTGCACGGCGTTGACCAAGGCGGGCGAGGCATGGCGATCGAGATAGGTGAAGCTCACCGGCAGGGTCAGCTTGGCATAATACCAGGATTCGTCATGCCCCGGCAGCACGGCGGCGAGCTTCGCCGCCAGGTCGCGCTTGTCGCCGAGCAGCTTGCCGGGATGCACGCCGATGGTCCACGCCTCGATCGTCCGCGCCAGCGGCTCGCCATTGCGGTCGAGGATGTCGCCGCGCTGCATGATGCCGGACACCGGTCCCTGGGTGCTGGTCGGCTCCGAGACGAAGCCGAGCATCGCGATACGCCCGATCACCAGCGTGAAGCCGGCGGCGATCAGTAGCATCAGCATCATCAGCCGCACATGCGCCGTCGCGACCAGCGCATGGCGCTGGCCGGTCGGTCGCCGCTGTGGCAGCGGGCGTGCGACGAGCGCGGTCAACGCATGCGCCCCGATTCCGCGCGGGCGCCACTGAACAGGTCGCCGACCGTCGAATCGCTGAGCAGCTTGCGGTCGAGGAGCGCCACCGCCTGCGGCTTGACGCTCCGGACGGTGCGCCCGGGCGTCGTCGTCGGCGCCGCAGCCGCCGTCCGGATCGGCTTGGCCGCCACGCGGGTCGCCGCGGCGACCGTGACGGGAGCCGGAGCTTGCGCCACGGCGGGCGTGGTCTCGACGATCCGCGTCGCCACCGCCGGCGTCGCCGCCGGGCGCATGGTCGAACCGTCGGGCAAAGCGGGCACGACCAGCGATGCGGTCTGCACCGTCGCGGCCTGGCCCTGGCTCAGATCGAGCGACGCGAGCGCGCCCTCATCGGCCACGAACTGGGCCGCCGCCGGCGCGGTCAGGCGCAGCGTGTCGCCGTTCCACCTTTCGAGCTGGGCAAGGTTGGCGCGCGTATCGAACTCGGTCTCGAGCGCGCGGATGTCGCGGTGCGCCTGGGCAATCAGCGCCACCGTCTTGTCCAGCTTCTTGCGTTCAGCCGCGACCTGCAACGGCACGAGCAGAAAGCCCAGCGCGACGGCAACGCCGGCCAGGAACCAACCGAGACTCTTCCAAGCATACGCAAGCATCACAACGCTCCTTCAGAAGTCCAGGCTGCGGCATCGGTCCGCAGCGCTGTCCGCAAGGTCGCCGATCTCGCGCGGGGGTTACGCGCGATCTCGGCGTCGTCGGCACGCACCGCGCGACCGACATTCTCGAAACTCGGCTTCGCATTGGCCGTCAGTTCGGGAAGATGGCGGGACCGGCCAGGCAGCGATCCACTGCGCTCGCGCAGGAATCGCTTCACCATCCGGTCCTCGAGCGAGTGGAACGTCACCACGGCCAGCCGGCCGCCCGGTTTCAGCACCCGCTCCGCCGCGGCAAGGCCGTCGGCGAGCTCGTCGAGTTCCCTGTTCAGGTGAATCCGTATCGCCTGGAAGGTCCGGGTGGCCGGATCCTTCTTGTCGTGCGGCTTGTAGCCGAGCGCCCGGCGAACGACGTGCGCGAGCTCGCCCGTCCGCGCGATCGGGCGCGCAGCGACGATCGCGCGCGCCACCCGGCGGGCCCGCGGCTCTTCTCCATAATTGTACAGCACGTCGGCGATCACCGCTTCGTCGGCATGGTTGACGAAATCGGCGGCGGTCTCGCCTTCCTGGCTCATCCGCATGTCGAGCGGCCCGTCCGACTGGAAGGAAAAACCGCGCTCGGCCTGGTCGAGCTGCATCGAGGACACGCCGATATCCATCGTCACGCCGTCCACCGGCACCGCGTCGCGCGCCTCCAGCTCGGCGTCGAGCGCCGAAAAGGTCGCCGGGATCAGCGTGAGGGCGCCGTCCGACGCCGCTTCCATCGCCCGTCCGCCCGCGATCGCATCGGGGTCGCGATCGAACGCGAACACGATCGCGCCGCTGGACAGCAGCGCGCGGGTATAGCCGCCGGCACCGAAGGTCGCATCGACATGACGCTCGCCCGGGGTAACGGCGAGCGCGGCGACGACCTGGTCGAGCAGCACGGGGACATGCGGCGCGGGGACAGGGAGCTCCGGGGCGCTCACAGCGCGATTCCCTTGAGCTGGCAGTGATAGCGGGCACATGACTTGACCATCTCGGCCACGCCCTCGGCCTCGATCAGGGTCTTGGGATCCCAGATCTCGAAATAATCGAACACGCCGTAGAAAAAGGCGTTGGTGCCGATCTTGGCGTGAAAGCGCGGAAAGCCGGGCATGATGAAACGCCCGCTGCCGTCGAACGGCGTCGCCTCGCCCTGCGCCGCGCGGCGCTTGATGTTGTAGTCATACTCTCCGTCGTCCGAGGTGTAATTCTCCTCGCGCGCGTCGAGCTTGGCCTTCAGGATCGAGACATAGGCGGGGTCATAGGCGATCAGGCAGGGGTGCTTCTGATGGACGCCGATGATGACGGTGCCGCCGTCCTTGCCGTCGGGACGCGGGCTGTTCTGGGCGAGAATGGCCCTGAGCGAGGCAGGGATGGCGACACGGCCCTTGTCGTCGACAAGGCCAAGTCCGTCTCCCTGATATTCTGCCCTTTGCGCCACGCCGTACCCCGAACTCCAGCAGGCATGACTCTCCCGTCTTCGAAAGACGGCCTTCGCCGCCCTCCAGCGCGACGCCGCGCAGGCGAGATGAGTTTACCCCTGTCGGCACAGGGTTAACTCGGGGCTCTCGGGGATTCAAGGGGAAATCAGGGGAAAATCGGGGCGAAGGCCCTAATATCTTCGATTCTCCGGGGAATTAATTACTGTCATTTCAATATGTTCCCGGTGTGTTCCGCTGATCGCTGCGTTTGGGGGGTGTTTTCCCCGGAATGCCCCGGGGCTTTGCCCATGATCTCCCCGACTTTCCCGGCCGACGCACTCGGTTCCGGGGCGGGCGCTCATCTCGGCTTCGCGTTGTTGGAAAGCTGCGCGACATTCACGTCGGTCGCGGTGCTCGGCGCCACACCGAGTTCGGCGAGCGGTTCGCTGGTTGTGCCCTCGACCGGCGGCGCCTGACTGCCCGCCGCCATGTTGGCGACGACGTCGGGACGCGCGCCGCCGACCACGATCAGTGGCCGTTCCTTGCTGGCGGTGGAAAAGATCGCGGCCGCCAGCCCGATCAGAAGCAGGACGGCGGCAAGGCCGATCATCCCGACCTTCACCCGTTGCGACGTCTGCGCAGGATCTTGAGCAATGATTTTCATACGTGTGGCATAAATGTAACGCATGAAGAGAGTCTTGTCGATGGGCTCGACTATTCGCGTTTCAGCCGCTCCGGAACCGCCAGGCCCTTCGACTCGAGCCAGGCACGATTATAGAGCGTCGAGAGATAGCGGAATCCGGTGTCGCACAGGATCGTCGCGATCCTTTTGCCCGGGCCCAGTTCCCGCGCCAGCCGCACCGCACCTGCGACGTTGATGCCCGACGACAGCCCCAGGCAAAGCCCTTCCTCGTCGAGCAGCCGGGTCACCCACTCCATGCCCTCCTCGTCGGAGATGCGAAATTGCGTGTCGATCGGCGCGCCTTCCAGATTGGCGGTGATCCGCCCCTGCCCGATCCCTTCCGCGACTGAACTCCCTTCGGACTTCAGTTCGCCACAGGCATAATATTCGTAGAGCGCCGCGCCGTATGGATCGCTCAGTGCGATGCAGACATTCTCATCCTTCGCCTTCAGCCCCATTCCGACGCCTGCCAGCGTGCCGCCAGTGCCGACCGAGCAGGTGAAGCCATCGACCCGCCCCTCCATCTGGGCCCAGATCTCTTCCGCCGTGCCCACGATATGCGCGCGGCGATTGGCGATGTTGTCGAACTGATTGGCCCAGATCGCATTGGGCGTCTCCTCGGCGATCCGCCGCGAGGTGTGCACGAAGTGACCGGGGTTCGAATAAGGCGCGGCCGGCACCAGCACGAGCTCTGCGCCGAGCGCGCGGAGCGTATCCATCTTCTCCCGGCTCTGAGTCTCGGGCATCACGATGATCGTCCGGTAGCCCTTGGCATTGGCGACCAGCGCAAGGCCGATGCCGGTATTGCCCGCGGTACCCTCGACGATTGTCCCGCCGGGCTGGATCTGCCCCTTCGCCTCGGCATCCTCGACGATGAACAGGGCGGCGCGATCCTTCACGGAGGCGCCGGGATTGGCAAACTCGCATTTGCCGAAGATGTCGCAGCCAGTGGCCTCGCTCGGCCCCGTGAGGCGGACGAGCGGGGTGTTGCCGATCAGGGCGAGCGTGTTGGGGGCAGTGTGCATGGCGCCTAGATGGCGCGCGATCGCGCGGCGGGCAAGCAAGCTGAATCATCGGCCCGCCAAGTTCGCCGTTGTTGCTTCACCGCGCCCATGGTAGAATTTTCCTGCGTGGAGGTAGAAACATGGGCGTTCAGCTCAACATCAAAGACGAAGAGACCGTCAGGCTGGCCCGCGAACTCGCCGCCGAGATGGGCGAGAGCGTTACCCAGGCGGTCCGCATCGCCCTTCAGGAACGGCGCGCCCGCGCGGTGCCGCCGCGACGCCGCGCAACCGTCGAGGAGATGATGGCGGTCGTTCGCGGCTTGCGGGAGCATTGGAAACCGGAATTTCGCGATCAGGAATTGTCGCTCACGCATGGCGACCTGCTGTATAACGAGGATGGCTCGTTCAAGTGATCGTCGATACCTCGGCGATCATTGCCATCCTGCGAGACGAACCCGAGGCGAGATCCTTTCTGGAAGCGATGGCCGCGGCGACGAGCCTGCGGATGTCCGCCGGCTCCTGGCTGGAGTTGACGGTGGTCACGACGCGCGGCGGCGATGCGCGGATCGGCGAGGCGGCCGATGTCTTGCTGTCTCGCTTCGACATCCAGATCGAGGGTGTCACGCGGGAAATCGCGGCAATCGCGAATGACGGCTATCGGCAATATGGTCGAGGCACACGACATGCGGCCGACCTCAATTTCGGCGACTGCTTTGCCTATGCCCTTGCCAAGGCGACGGGCGAACCGCTCCTCTTCAAGGGCGATGATTTCGCCCGGACCGATATCGTGCCCGCCCTCTGATTAGGCCACGCCCGCCGCGCGCAGGTGTGGGCCCAGCCGCCCGGTCAGCCACAGGAAGAACATCCGGTAATCGCTGAACAGCGACCAAAGCGGATAGCTGAAGGTCGCCGGCCGGTTCTTCTCCACGCCGAAATGCGCCGCCCAGGCGAAGCCGTAACCGGCGATCGGCACCAGCGCCCACCACCAGCCGCCCTTCATCAGCGCGACCGCAAGGAAGACGAAGGTCAGCGCCGTCCCGGCATAATGCAGTCGCCGCGTCTCCGGCCTCGCATGCTCGCGCAGATAATAAGGCCAGAATGCGGCATAGCTGGTGATCTGTTTCGCCATAACTGCGGATTCTACCATGGCGCCTGAACAGCACAAGTTCGTCCCGCTCGCCGCCACCGCGCCGCACAAAACCGCGAAAATCCAATCCCCTCCTATGAGATAGGAAAACACTTGCCAGCCCGAAAAAGGCGTGACACAAACATGGCCATAATGTGGCTCAAATAAGGCGAGCCGAGCTAGGGAGCATGTCATGAAGTCCAAAGCGATTCTGTGCGGCGTGGCGTTGGCGGCGATGCTGGCAGGCTGTTCGAAGCCAGGTGGCAACAGCTATTCGACCCCCAGTTACGAGGCAGACAGTGCCGTGGCGGACGAGCTGACCTCCACCGACGCCGCCGGCGAGAAATACAAGCCTAACGCCATTTCGCCCGTCCATATGGTCGCCGACACGCCCGTCTCGACCTTCGCGGTCGATGTCGACACCGGCGCCTATGCCAATGTCCGCCGCTTCCTCACTCAGGGCCAGAAACCGCCGGTCGACGCCGTCCGTACCGAGGAGATGATCAACTATTTTCGCTACGACTATCCCCTGCCCTCCGACCGCGAAGCGCCGTTCAGCGTCACCACCGACGTCGCGCAATCGCCCTGGAACCGGGACACCAAAATCCTGCGCATCGGCCTGCGCGGCTACGACCTGTCCTATGCCCGCCGCCCCGCCGCGAACCTCGTCTTCCTGGTCGATGTCTCGGGGTCGATGGACGAGCCCGACAAGCTGCCTTTGGTCAAATCCGCCCTCTCCACTCTCGCCGACAATCTCGGCCGCGAGGACAAGGTCGCCATCGTCGTCTATGCCGGTGCGGCCGGCGTGGTGCTCGATTCCACCAGTAATCCGTCCGAGATCAAGGCAGCGCTCGACGATCTCAGCGCGGGCGGCTCCACCGCCGGCGGAGAAGGCCTGCAGCTCGCCTATGCCATCGCCCGCGACAATTTCATCAAGGACGGCGTCAACCGCATCCTTATCGCGACCGACGGCGATTTCAACGTCGGCATCACGGACGAGACCGAGCTGGAAAAGCTGATCGAGCAGGAGCGCGACGACGGCATTACCCTTACCACGCTCGGCTTCGGCCAGGGCAATTTCAACGATTCGCTGATGGAATCCATCGCTGACCTCGGCAACGGCAACTATGCCTATATCGACAGCGCGATGGAGGCGAAGAAGGTCCTGTCCGAGGAGCTGTCCTCCACCCTCTTCACCATCGCCAAGGACGTGAAGGTCCAGGTAGAGTTCAACCCGGCCTATGTCAGCCAGTACCGCCTGATCGGCTATGAGAATCGCGCGCTGGCCGAGCAGGATTTCGACAACGACAAGGTCGATGCGGGCGACATCGGCGCCGGTCATCAGGTCACCGCGATCTACGAGGTCGTGCCCGCCGGCACCAAAGGCTGGCTCTCCGACCGACGCTACACCGACAACCGCCGCGCGACGGCGACCGGCAAGCAGGACGGCGAAATGGCTTTTGTCCGCCTGCGCTACAAATTGCCGAGCGGCGACACCTCGCGCCTGATCGAACGCCCGGTCGACGCTCGCCAGCTTGCCACGCATAGCTTGCCGCAAGGCGATATGGCCTTCGCCACCGCGGTCGCCGCGTTCGGGCAGAAGCTGCGCGGCGACACGCGGCTCGGCGACATCGCCTATGCCGATATCCGCCGCCTCGCCGGCAACCCGGACGGATATTGGCGCCAGGAATTCGTCAAGCTCACTGAACTCGCCGAGGCGGGGCAAGTGCCTGTGGAATCGCGCCGCAACTGGATCGGCTAGGGAGGTCCGGAAAGCGACGCGATCACCACAGCAGGGAGCGGCCGGGGAAATGTCCAACCCCCGGCCGCTCTTTACGCATTCCTTATGCGAAGCCTTCAGCGCGCCATCGAAGCTTAATGCTCCCTGCGCCTATTTGAACGCCACGACGCGACAGCGCGCCGTGCCGTGCCGGCGGCCCCTTTGCCGGCGCAGGAGCATCTCGATGCACACCAGTCCCGCCGAAGCCCGTGCGACACCCCATATCCTTCAGGTCGGACAGGATCGCCGCGGCCGCTGGATGGTCCAGGAGAATCACGGCCTGATCGAGGGCGTGTTCATTTCACGCGACGCCGCCCTCCATTTCGCCCGCCTCGAACGCCACGCCTTCCCCGGCGCGACGGTTGAGCTGGTGAGCGCCCCGCTCATCTCCACCCTTGCGGCCTGATGTGGAGGAAGATGATGACTCCGGACATCACCGGCCTGCTGGTGATCGGGCTGATCTGCATCCCGCTGATCGGTCTCGCGATACGATGCCGATTAGCGCAACCCAAGCAGTCGCGCCGACCCGACATCACGCTCGGATTTCGGGATCCTTATCGCTGAGATCACTCCGTCGCGTTCCCGGCTGACCGTCACTTGTGCTCCCGCGAAGGCGGGAGCCCAGACTGGGTCCCCGCCTTCGCGGGGACACAACTTCTCACAGGACTACCCATGGCCACCCGCTCCATCATGTTCCCAAGCCTGGACCCATTACCAGGAAGCGCAGAAATCGCCCTCGCCTACGACGCCGCCGGCATCGACTATCGCAACTATGCCGATGGCGACACCGCCGCCGATTTCTCCGGCCGCTACGGCTTTGCCGACCGCGAATTATGGCAGCGCATCGACAAGGCGCTGATCGAGCTGCGTGCCCAGGGCCGCCATGCCATCCGCATCCTCGATCTCGGTTGCGGGCCCGGCACCTGGCTGCTGCGCACCGTCGCCCGCGCCCGCGCGCTCGGCTTCACCGCGATCGAGGGGCACGGCATCGACCTCTCGCCCGCGATGATCGCCCTCGCCCGCCAGGCCGCCACCGCGGTCACCGATCCCCGCATCGGCCTGACCTTTGCCGTCGGCGACATCCTCGAGACGCTCGAACGGGAAGGGCGCCACGCCTGCGACCTCGCGCTCTGCCTCTACGGCGTGCTCAACCATGTCGTCCCCGCTCAACTCCCTGCAGTCGCCCGCGCGCTGGCCCAGGTGACCTATGGTGTCCTGATCGCCACGGTGCGCTCGACCGGCAGCCTGCCGTCGATCTTCATCTCGGGCATGGAGAAGGTGCGGCATTTCCACCAGGACCATGCGCACGACCGGCTGGAGATCGACCTGATCGATGGCCGTCATCTCGAATTCGGCCTTCATCTGTTCAGCGCCCGCGAGTTCCGCACCCTGTTCGCGCCGCATTGCGCGATCCGCGAGCTGGCCGGGATCGACGTCTTCCACAGCCGTTTCCGTCCCGAGAGCGCCTGGAACCCGGAAACCGAGGATCCCGCGCTCGAGGCAAGCCTTGCCCGTCTCGAACATTTCTGCGCCGGCGATCCCATTTTCATCGATCGCGCGGCGCATATCCTGCTGGTAGGCGGAGCATCGGGATAGAGGCGCCCGCCTCGCAGAAGCGTTTGACACTGCCCGAACCGGCCCCCTAGCCTCGCCTTGACGCACCGGGGGACACCATATGAAACCGCTCGCCACAGCAGCCGCAACGGCCCTCGTACTGCTCCTCTCCCAGGCAGCCTCAGCCCAGGCGATCGCCCCGCGGCCGGACCAGCTTGCCTTCCGCGCCCTCTACAAGGAGCTCGTCGAGACCGACACCTCCGTCTCCACCGGCAGCTGCACCGCCGCCGCGGAGAAGATGGCGACACGCCTGAAGGCCGCCGGCTATGCGGACGATCAGGTCACCTTGTTCAAAGTCGACGGTTTCCCGCTCGATGGCGGCCTCGTCGCGCAGCTTCCCGGCACCTCCGCCGGCGCCAAACCGATGCTGCTGCTCGGCCATCTCGACGTGGTCAATGCCCGCCGCGAGGACTGGACGCGCGATCCCTATAGCCTGATCGAGGAGGACGGCTATTTCTACGGCCGCGGCACCTCGGACATGAAGGCGATGGTCGCCATCTGGGTCGATACGCTGATCCGCCTCAAGCAACAGGGCTACAGGCCGAAGCGCACGATCAAGCTCGCGCTGACCTGCGGCGAGGAATCCGGCGCCCGCATGAACGGTGCGCAATGGCTCGCGGAGAACCGCCCCGATCTCATCGCCGCCGAATTCGCGCTCAACGAAGGCGGCGGCGGCCGCGCTGACGGGCACGGCAAGGTCGTCTCGCAATCGATCCAGATCGGCGAGAAGTCCAACCGGAATTTCGAAGTGGAAACGACCAACCCCGGCGGCCACAGTTCGACCCCGGTCGACGACAACGCCATCTACGAACTCGCCGATGCGATCGCGAAGGTTCGCGCCTGGAAATTCCCGATCCGCTTCAACGACACGACCCGCGCCTATTTTGCGAAGGAGGGCGCCGCGCGGAACGACGATGTCGGCCGCGCCATGGTGGCGCTCGCGACCAATCCCGCCGATCGCGCGGCGGAGGCGCTGGTGTCGGCCGACCGCAGCTACAACTCGATGCTGCGCACCACCTGCGTGGCGACGATGCTCGACGCGGGCCATGCCGCCAACGCCCTGCCGCAACGGGCCAGGGCGACGGTAAATTGCCGCATCGTGCCCGGCGAAGACGCCGACTCCACCCGCGCCGCACTGATCGCAGCGATTGGCGATCCCAAGGCCAAGGTCACCCTGGTCGGCCGCCTCCGCCCCGTCGCCGTCCCCCCGCCGCTCGACCCGAAGATCATGATGCCCGCGGAAAAGCTCGTCGCGCGCTATTTCCCGGGCGTGTCGCTCATCCCGGTGATGATGACGGGCGCGACCGACGCGACCTATATCGCCCCGATCGGTATCCCGACCTATGGCGTCCCGGTCGGCTGGGGCGATGTGGAGGGCAACGGCACGCACGGCCTGAACGAGCGGCGCGAAGTGCGCGCCGTCTATGTCGGACGGGATTTCCTGTTCGACCTCGTCAAGGCCTATGCAACGCGGCCGTGAATCAGGACGCCTGCGACGGTTCCCGCAGAAGCGCGACCAGCGTTTCTCCCAACGCCCGTACAGCCTCCGGCGCAGCGCCGGCGTCGATCGCCTGTTCGACCGCCCGGGCGGCGTCGCCGATCGCGTGAAAACCGAACATGCCGGCGCGGCCCGACAGGCCGTGGCTCAGATCGCGCAAGGGACCCCATGCACCGGCGGAAAGCTGGCCGGTAACGTCATCGGCTTCTTCCAGCGCGCGGGCGTGGAAGCGCGCGCGCAGCGCGGCCATGCGCGCGTCGAACTCGGTCAAGCGAGGAACGCGCTGACCTGATCGGCCAGCGTCATCGGATCGAACGGCTTGGCGATCACGCCGCGCGCGCCGAGCTTGAGGAAGCTCGAGACTTCCCGGGTCTGAGTCCGCGCGGTGATGAACACCACGGGGATCGCCGCCGTCCCGGCCTGCTCCTTCAGTCGCGCGAACACGGTCGGCCCGTCCATGCCCGGCATCATCACGTCGAGCAGGATCAGGTCCGGGACCCATTCCGTCGCCTGGTCGATCGCCTCGGGCCCCGACGCGCAGCATCGCACCTCGAACATGGGGTCCAGCTCGATCGCCATTTGCGCGACCTCGCGGATGTCGGCTTCGTCATCGACATAGAGGATCCGCGTCATTCGACTTCCTCCTGGGGGCGCCCTTCGACCATCCGCATCGCCTCGGCGACCAGGCGGTCGAGCGTCGCGCGCGACTTGACCAGCGCCAGGTCGACACCGTTCAACTGATGCGGTTCGACTTCCTGCGCCGTGAACACCAGGATCGGCATGTCGGGACGGCGCTGGCGCAGCTCGGGGACCAGATCGAGCCCGCTCCCGTCCTCCATCCCGATATCGAGGATCGCCGCGTCGAACGCGGTCTCGCGCACTGCTGCGCGCGCCTGCTTGAGCGTCGGTGTTGAATGGATCACCGCGCGATCCTCGAACACGCTCGACAGCACGCTCAGCATGTCCGGATCGTCGTCGACATGAAGGATGCGCGGCAGCCCGGTCCGACCCCTGGGCACTGCCGCCGGCGCCGCCTTCTGCCGCGTCTCGACTTCCATCGCGGCCGGCAGGTCGACATGGAAGACCGCGCCCTCCCCCGTCACGCTGTCGAAGCTCACCGACCCGCCCAGCCGCGTGGCGATCTCGCGCACGATGCTCAGGCCCAGCCCGGTGCCGCTCTTCTGCCGCGTGTCCGAACTGTCGGCCTGGGCGAATTTCGAGAAGATGCGCCCGTGGAACGCCTCCGGAATGCCGCCGCCCCTGTCCGACACGCTGATCCGGAAACGGCGGTCGAGCGGCGTCACCGACACCCCCACGACGGCGCCGCGCGGCGAGAATTTGACTGCGTTGGACAGCAGGTTGGTCAATATCTGCATCAGCCGGTCCTCGTCGGCGAGCACTGCCGCCCCGGCCGGCACCGGCGCCAGCTCGATTGTCACGCCATATTCCGCGGCGAACCCGGCATTGCCCTGGACCGCGCTCGCCAGCACGGCGTCGAGCCTGACCGGCCGGATGTCGAACTCCATCCGCCCTGCCTCGATCTTCTCGACGTCGAGGATGTCGTTGATCAGCCGCACCAGTCGCGCCGAATTGGCCTGGGCGATCTGCACCAGGCGCAGCGCCTTGGGCGGGATCTCGCCCGCCACGCCGCCGGTGATCAGGCCGAGCGAACCCGCGATCGAGGTGAGCGGCGTGCGCAGCTCGTGGCTCACCGTCGCGACGAATTCGCTCTTCATCTGGTCGATCTGGCGCCGCTCGGTGATGTCGCGCGTCACCGCGAGAAACAGCGTCTTGGAGGCGAGATGGACCGGGCTGATCGACACTTCGATGGGAAAGGCCGTGCCGTCGACGCGGCGCCCGACGAACTCCTGCACTTCGCCCGAGGACTCGCGGTGCCGCGATTCCAGCCGACGCAGGAAGGTTTCGACCTGCCCCCGGTCGGGCGCCACATCGTACAGCACCGCCACGTCGCGGCGCAACAATGCCTCGGCGGTATAGCCGAACATCTTCGCCGCGGCGGGGTTGACGCTTTCCATGCTGCCGCTCGGGTTGAGCACGATCATGCCGTCCTTCGCGCAGTGGAAGATCGCCTCGAGCCGGGCAGAGAGGTCGGCGTGCCGCAGCAGCGCGCGCTGCCGCGAGGCGCTGCCGCGTGCGATCAGATAGGCCGCCGCGCCCAGCGTCAGCAGCATCAGCACCTCGAGCGCGGTGCTCCGGCGCCGCAGGTCGATCCGTGCTAGCTCGGCTTCCTGGGTCAGCCGATTCAGGTCGATCCGTTCGGCGCTGGAAAGCTTCGCGACCAGTTCGCGCAGCCGGTCCATCCGCTGCTTGCCCTCGCCGCCCGCCACCAGCCGCTGCGCATCGTCGCGCGCGCCGGCGCGCGTCAGCGCGATCGTGCGGGCGGCGAAGTCGCGCACCCCGGCCGAGGCCGTGCGCAGCGCCGCGAGGTCGGCCTGCTCCTCGGGGTCGGACCGCAGATCCTCCGAGAGCCGCGCGAGGTCCGCGTCCACCCGGGTGATGGCGCTGAAATAGGGGCCTAGGAAGCGGTGGTTCGAGGTGATCACGAAGCCGCGCTGCCCCGTCTCGATATCCTGATGGAGCAACAGGACACGCTGCAGGTCGGCCCGCGTCTCGTACGACCGGATGACTTCGCGCCGGAGCTCGGCGTCGTCGCCGAACCCCCGGTCGATCGTCACCGTCAGGATCAGCAGGATCAGCGGAATGCCGATGATCGCCACGCCCACCACCCATCGGGCGAGCTGGGAACTGCGTCTCGCAGTCGACGGCATTGGGGGCAGGCTCCTCGGACACGGGCGCGTCGCAGACTCGGTGAGACCGCGCGGGCGGCGCCTTTATGCCATTTCGGACCTTTTGGCACCATCCATGCGCTCACTATGGGTACGCGGTCCCGCCGCCGCCGGACGAGCGCCCTGAAAAATCAACCGAAACGCGTTCGATGTGTCTCCCGCAAAGCACGCTCCGGCAACAAACGAGCAACGAAACCGTACGCGCGCGCATCTCCGCTTGCCAGCGTCCCCCGCACCGTTTCACCTTTGTGACAGGGCAAAAAAAAGGGGGGATGTCGCGGGGGGCGTGGTTCAGGAGATGATATCATGCGCACATTTAAATCGGGGAAACTCATCGGTATAGCGTCGCTGGCGCTCATCGCGGGGCTGTCGGCCATACCGGCCCAGGCCCAGGAGACGCCGGCCGACACCGCCGCCGGCAGCGACGACATCGTCGTCACCGGCTCGCGCATCCGGCGCAGCCCGCTCGACCAGGACAAGCCCGTCGTCACCGTCGACGAGAACGCCATCGCGCGCACCGGCCTCACCTCCATCGGCGACGTGCTGCAACGCCTGCCCAGCGCCGCGGGCGGCCTCAACACCAAGGTCAACAATGCCGGCAATATCGGCGGCCCGCCGGACGGCACCGGCGTCAGCTCGGGCTCGGCCGAGATCGATCTCCGCTATCTCGCCGCCAAGCGCACGCTCGTGCTGGTCGACGGGCTGCGCTTCGTCAACGGCTCGGCGGCGGGCGGTATCCCCGCCTCGGTCGACCTCAACGAGCTGCCCACCAACATGATCGAGCGCGTCGAGGTGCTGCAATCCGGCGCTTCCCCGCTCTACGGGTCGGACGCAGTCGCCGGCGTCGTCAACATCATCACCAAACAGGCGCAAGTCGGGCTCAAGGCGTCCGCGCAATTCGGCACCTACCGCGCAGGCGACGGCCACACCTGGAATCTCGAGGCAAGCTACGGCATCCAGTCCCCGAACACCGGCACCTCGGTCGTGTTCGGCGGCAGCTACGCCAAGCAGGAAGCGGTCAGCACCCGCGACCGCGCGATCTCGCAATTCCCCACTCCCGGCGCCACCAGCTGCGCCGCGGGCGGCTGCTCCAGCGCGATCCCCAATGGGCGCTTCGACGTGCTCGGTCAGAGCCTCACCCTGCGCGCGCCGGTCGTCGGCCGCCCGAGCTACCCGGCCGATTTCCGCAACTATGTTTCGGCGACCGACAGCTTCAACTTCGCACCCTATAACTATCTGCTCACCCCGTCGGAACGCTACGGCGCCTTCTTCAACTTCAAGCAGGAACTGACCGACAACATCAACATGCGGGTGAAGCTGGTCTACAACCATCGTCATTCGACCACCCAGGCGGCGTTCCTTCCGCTGTTCCTCGGGCCTGACGCCGGCAACGGCAACCTGCTCGACACCATCTCGGTCGACGCGACCAACCCGTACAACCCGTTCGGCGTCACGCTCTCGTCGGGCGCGGACGGCACCCCGGCCAACTATTCCACCATCCGCCGCCGCTTCGTCGAGGGCGGGCAGCGCACCTTCACCCAGAATGTCGACACCATGTCGGCCACCGTCACCTTCGACGGCTCCTTCCACATCGGCGATCACCGCTGGTACTGGGATGTGAACGGCGTCTACGGCAACAACGACGCGCACCAGCTGTTCACCGGCAACCTCAACGCGGCGAAGCTCGCCCGCGCGCTCGGTCCGGTCTCGGCCTGCACCGGGGAATGCGTGCCCTTCAACATCTTCGGCGGCGTCGGCTCGATCACGCAACCGATGCTGAACTATGTGACCTTCGACGAACGCGACAAGAGCAACCAGCGCCTCGCCGATTTCACCGCCAACCTGTCGGGCGACCTGTTCGACCTTCCCGCCGGCCCGGTCGGCATCGCGGTCGGTTACGAGCACCGCGATCAGCAGGCGAGCTATGATCCCGATCCGCTGATCGTCGCCGGCCTCGGCGCCGACGTGCCGACCAGCCCGGCGCGCGGCGGCTTCAACGTCGACGAATTCTACGGCGAAATCCGCGTGCCCCTGCTCAGCGGCACGCCCTTCTTCGAAAAGCTGGAACTCGACGGTGCCGTCCGCCATTCCAATTATTCGTCCTTCGGCAGCAACACGACCTACACCGCGTCCGGCCTGTGGAAGCCGGTGACTGACCTGCTGCTGCGTGGCGGCTATGCCGAGAGCCTGCGCGCCCCGAGCATCGGTGAGCTCTATGCCGGTCCCTCGCGCTTCGACGCGACGATCGACGATCCCTGCACCAGCGCGGCCGGCGGCTTCTTCCAGACCAACGCGACCGTCCGCGCCAACTGCATCGCCAACGGCGTCCCCGCCAATGGCAGCTATGCGGAACCGGTCGGCGGACAGCTCGGGGTCTTCTCCCAGGGCAATACCGCGCTGAAGCCGGAAACGGCGAAGACCTGGACGGCGGGCGGCGTCTACAGCCCCAGCTGGGCACGCGGCTTCTCGAGCGCGCTCAGCCTGGAGGTCAACTGGTACAAGATCAGCCTGAAGAACGCGATCGACTCTGTCCCCGCCACGCTCACGCTCACGCGCTGCGCGTTCAATGCGGATCCGATCAGCTGCGCGGCGGTCCGCCGCACGGGCAGCGGCGCGGTGGCGAGCATCAATGCCCGGCTGCTCAACCTCAACGCGATCGAGACCGACGGCATCGACGCCTCGTTCAACTTCCGCTCGCGCGACATCGCGGGGGGCACCGCGGGCCTGTCGGTCAACGCCGCCTGGCTGCTGAAATACAATGTCCTGCCGCCCGCCGATCTCGGCGCCCCGACGCTCGAATTCGCCGGCACGGAGCGCGGCAGCCCCGACCAGGCCTATCCCCGCTTCAAGGCCAACGCGACGATCGACTGGTCAGGCCCGATGTTCGGCGCGTCCTTCACCGGCCGCTACATCAGCAAGGTGGCGGAACGGGACGGCGTGCACACCATGGGCCGCGTGCTCTATGGCGACGTGCAGCTCTATGTCTCGCCAGCCTGGATGGACCACCGCGTGCGGCTGACGCTCGGGGTGAACAATGTGTTCGACCGGGATCCCCCGGCCTGCTTCACCTGCGACAGCGCAAACTTCGACCCGACCACCTATGATGTGCCGGGGCAGTTTGGCTATGCGCGGATTTCGTTCGGGCTCTGAGCGGCAGGGTTGCGGTACGGGAGGCCGGGCGCGGGAAACCGCGCCCGGCTTTTCCCTATCGGGTTCACTCGGCGCCGCCGTTCACCGCGCGGATCCCGCCAGCGGCTTGGCCGGTCGCACCACCGTCACCCCATCGATTATCTCGGTATCCGCACCGGCCGGCGGCGTCGTTCCCGCCAGCACCACATAAAGCCGGCCCGGCACGCGCTCCCCGGCCTGGAAGGCGATGCTTTCCTGGCGATAGCGCTCCATCGTGACGGTCGACCAGCGCGCGACATAGGCCTGGCGCACCGGCACGCCGTGATTCACCGCGCGCCACGCAATCTCCTGGAACCGGCCGAGATCGCGCGTGACGTCGGGGGCGTCGAACGAGATGTCGCGCGACGAGGCGATCAGCTCGTCCCAGCGCGCGCTGCGCGTGAAATTCGGAAACGGCATCGTCATCTCGGTATAGTGATAGGCACGGATGAGGCTCATCATCCCGGAGATGTCGACCAGCTGCACGACGACCAGCGCGGCAAGCACCGCCCCGCTCTGCCAGAGCCTGAGGCGGTACACGGCGACGATCGCGGCGAACACCAGGCTATAGCTGCACGGCCAGAACAGGCGGCCCGAAGCCCGCAGGGCATCGGTGATAGGGGTGACGAACGCGGGCAGCGGCAGGCTGACCAGCGCCACCCCGCCGACTTCCAGCTCGTTGCTGATCGCAACCAGGGTCAGCACCAGCAGCGCGGGCAGCAGCCAGAGCAGCCGGCGATAAAGCCCGTCCTCGACCGGGCGGCGCGGCGCCGCCCAGCCGGCCGCCAGCCCGATGACCGCCAGGACCAGCAGGCCGACGCCGAGATACTGGAAGCTCTCATAGGGCCGCAGGCCGCTCGGCGGGTTCGCCGGCAGGATCGTCGAAAAGCCCGGAAAATTCGGGTTCCACAGCCCATCGAGCGACATCGCGAACTTGCCATAGCCCCAGGGCCGCACGAACTCCCCGCCGGCGCCGAGCATCATCGCGATCGACCCGGTCGCCGCGAGGATCAGCGCGGAGCCCAGCACCAGCCGCCCCCGCTCCCGCCAGTCCGGCGCGACGGCGAACCGCTCGAGCATCGCGCTGCCCCATATCGCCGCCACCATCACGAACAGATAGCTGTGGACCAGCACCGCCGCGACCAGCACCGCCGCCCAGGCCAGCAGATTGCCCGCGCGGCGCGCATCGACGAACAGCCACAGCGCCCACAGGATCAGCCAGTGCGCCATCAAATTCACATGGACGTAGCGGTTGAACAAGGTCGGCAGCAGGGTCATCAGCACGACGCCCGCCCAGAGCGGGATCACGCCGGGCGCATAGGGCCGCAGCAGCTTCCAGCTGAAGAAGAGGTGCAGGAACAGGCACAGCAACATCCACGGGCCGACGAACTGCGCCTCGGCCGGCAGCAGCGGCGCGACCACCCACAACGCGATGCCCAGCAGCGGATTGCTGTCCGTGAACAACAGGGAGACGCCTTCCGGCGCGTTGAGCAGCGGCGTGTGCAACGGCCCGTCGGCCCGGTGCAGAAAGGCATGCATGCCCAGCGCATTCTCGCCATTGTCGCCGCCGCGCAGCACCCAGCCAAGCTGGGTGGGATCGAGCATCGCCGGATGATAGGCCCAGAGGAACAGCAGCACGGCGATAAGGACCATCGGCAGCACGGGCAGGCCGGCGCGCAGGAGGTCGATGCCGTGGCGAACCCGCGGAGTCATGGTCAGCTGCCTGGTCCCTCGAGAACGGCCGTTACGATGACCCGCCGGGTTCGACGCCACTCGCCCGAGGTCCTCCCCCTCTGGCCACCCGGCCGCTTTTTGGCAAGGTCGTCCCTTGCTTGCGCTCACCGCGACAGCAGTTTCCGCCGCCCCAGGACGATGAAACTCGCCGCGAACAGCAGCACGGTGAACAGCGTCAGCCAGTCGAGCGGCGCGGGCGCGGCCACGAAGCCGAGATGGGCCAGTATCGCCCAGCCGCCGCCCAGCGCCAGGATCAGGTAGAAGGCCATGTTGCCGGTCTCGTGCGACAGGGTGCGCCCCAGCTCGTCCGACATCCGCCATACCGCGATCCCCAGCGCGACCAGGGCGAGGATCAGCCCCAGGGCGCCCGCCAGCGCCGGGACGGGCGGCAGCGGGTCTCCGCGCCCGGCGAGGCTCAGCCCGATCAGCAACAGGCCGTACATGCCCATCCAGATGAAGCTGTAGAAATAGAGCAGGCTGCGGTCGCGCATCTCCTCCGCCGCATCCTCGTCGCCGATGAGATCGGCGCCCGTCCGCGCGCTCGCCGTGAAAAGCATGCCCGTCATGGCGCAGATGAGGAGAACCAGGCCCGTAAAAGCCGCGACCGCCTCCGAGACGCCCATCGCGCGGGCCGCGCCGATCGACCGGAAGGACCAGGCGGCGAGCAGAAACAGGCTGACCGCCACCGAATCGGCGACCAGGAAGTTACGGAGATTCCGCGGCGTGACCGGCCGCTTCCGCCGGCTGAGACCGACCACCGCCATCGCGGCGACCAGGCTCAGGCCCAGCACCGGAGCGACGCCCGGCTGGACTATCGCGCGGAGCCCGTCCCGGTGCATCAGCAAGAGCGCCGCGCCCATGGCGAGGATGTAGGGAATCGCCGCCACGGCGCTCCACGCCACAAAATCGCGCCATGCCGACACGGGTTGATTGCTCGCGATGGCCATCATTCGTCCTCCGGTTCCCAATGATCGATGAAGAGCTCGGGCACGGCGACGCCGAACAGCTTCGCCATGCGCAGTGCCAGCGGCAGGCTTGGATCATATTTGTCGGTCTCGACCGCGTTGATCGTCTGGCGCGAGACCCCGAGCCGCCGGGCAAGCTCGCCCTGGCTCCAACCCCGCCCCTCGCGCATCGCCTTCAAGTTGCTTTCCAAGACGATCCTCCAAGCCTGTAAAGAGCTCTTTACAAATAAGCGCGGCTCTGTCAAGAGCTCTTTACAGGGCCGAGCAAAGAGGCGGTGGTGCTGACGCAAGGAGGTCGGCGAAGGCGTGCACACGATGGGCCGCGTGCTCTATGGCGATGTGCAGCTCTATGTCTCGCCGGCCTGGATGGACCACCGCGTGCGGTTGATGCTCGGGGTGGACAATGTGTTCGACCGGGCTGCCCCGACCTGATTCACCTGCGACAGCGCGAACTTCGATCCGACGACCGATGATGCGCCGGGGCAGTTTGGCTATGCTCGGGTTTCGTTTGGGCTTCGAGGGTAAGCGTCTGGGACGACGACGGGATATGCGTTGCGGTATGGGTTCAATCGGTAGCGTTGCGCGTATGCCGTTGTTCGCCAGTATCAGGGAATGGCAGAACTCAAATGCCGCTCAAACATCGACACGAGCGGGCTCGACGCTTCAAGCCGTAGATAGAACTGTGGAGGATGGAAGTCGCGTTTCAGCGCGCGCAATTGATTGAGACCAACTGGAGGTAGCGACGTCACGCGGTCAAGCGAGAGAGCGGTGGCCTGCTCACAACCAGCAACGTATTTTTGATATTCGTCATGTGAGAGCCCAAGCGTTGCGCCGTGTTGGCGCCAAAGCAACTCGGGGTTCATCGTCTCAACCACGGCAAGGATGGCCACCGCCCGGACCGCCGCTATAGGGGCCTTGTCGTAAATCCAAATACGAGTACCCACCGCGATGCGCGGTGCGCGACGTCTCAATTCGACCTTTTTGGTTCCGGCCAACATATTGTCGATAAATCTGCCCTGGACGGAAATCAGGACATTGTCGCGATCACTCATTCGGTTCGCCGGTCTCAATGATTGCTAGCAAATGATCGAGGGAAATCGCGCGCGCCGTTACGAAGTTCGCGCCGTCTACGCAACCGATCGCTCTCAATGCGGCGAGCGTAACCGGTTTACGAAAAAGCATGAGGTTGTCGAACTCACTGACACACACTTGCATACCTGCGCCCATGCCCCGAATAACCCGGGTCTCAAGCACACCCTTCCTCGACGCGTATTGCGAGGCACTCGCCTTGTCCATCAAATAGCGGCGACTGATCCGTGCTATGCCGATGGCAGCGCTGCGCCCTCCTCCAGTGGAGGATTCGTAAAACACGCCAAGCGCACCTTCCCGAATGACGGAATATGTGTTGGCGCTACTGATGTAGCTGCGAATGGTGTGCAGAACCGCTTCCCGTTTAGCGAGAAACATGGGCTGCGCCGAACCCTCGAACAGTTCTTCCGCATACGCTTGAGTGATCGGAAGCACCACCAGCGGCCTCCCAGGCAAAATTATCAGCGCTGGAGAGAGCTGTCGCTCAACCTCCGCCAAGGTCGGCGCGGCCGACTTTCCTATGTCGTTGCGGAGTTCGAAGGGCTGGGCCAAGTTGATGAACTTCGGCGGCGCGGGCGGGAACGAAATTTTCGATCGTTTGCGTATCGTGTCGCAACAGCTGCTCCAGTTGGCAGGTGTGATCGCCTGCCCCAAAGCAAATTTCGTCATTATGCGCGAGCGCGGGCCATCGCCTTCAGCTAGAAAGAAACCATTGCCGATAGCTGCCTGGCGAACAGTTGGCTGACTCGCGGGCACTGTCATCCGGAAGACCGACGGCAGCGCAGTGCCGAGATCGCCCATCACCCGGCCCAGCAAGTGCTCTACGCCGATCAGTGCGACGGAGCTCCGTTCGTCAACCCAGAGTGAGAGTTCGCGATGACGCGCGTTCATACTGGGAGAATCCCAGGCAGCTACGGCACATGCTTCGCCGTTAGCGCGAACGATAAAGCGACGCCGCGGAAGTGTAGCGGTACCGCGCGACAACACCGACCGGATTTGGGCGATAGAGGCATGAGCGCGAGACATGAGTTCTTCGACACAGTTGTAATCTTCATCCCGCACAGGTCCGGTACCGATCTGCACGACGCCAGCTGTCGCAGTTACCCTGATCCCCGCACCGTAGTCCTCGCCCTGATCGGGTGAGAACGCTTCCGGCGACATAATATCTAAACCGTATCTTGATCGCAGGAGCGTTGCTGCTTTCAAGATCGCCTTTTCCGAGGTGATAAAACCAACCGCACACTCATTAATCGCTGTGATTAAATGCATGAGATCTGATGAATCTTGAATCGTCAGCTTTCGGTCCCGCGCTCGATCCGGAAAAACTATAACGGCGAGTTCTGCCTTACGTGCTTCAACGCTTGCTGCCGGCGGCGACGGCAGGCGTGGAAGGGCTTTAGCAAGTTCCAGAACGGGATCGCCTTTACCCGGAACTGAATGACGCTCCAATTCCTTTACAAGCTCAGCCGTGATCGCGAGCCTGACATCATTTTCAAAGGCAGCCGCCATCACTCTGCTGGCATCCTCACTCCTAACTCGCTGCTTCGTAACGTCAAAAATGACGTTGAGATCGAGAACGTAGAGGGGCGCACGCCCAGTTGCAGTTACATCAACTGCAAGTAGTCCCAACCCGGAAGATTGATCGGCGGCCAAATCTAAAAGGCTAGGAGTGGACAGCTCGCGAACGCGAACGTTGATTGTCCGCCCGCGCGACTTGCCGCCCGCCCTTGTTCGGATGACTTCAAATCCTAATTGAGAATAAAATGCGTTAGCGCCCGGTAGGTCACTCGCCACATCGGCACGCACGCTAAGGTAGCTCGACTTTTCTAGGACGCGGATCACTTCCTCGAGAAGCCTCCGCCCAACGCCAAAGCCGCGAAAATTCGTAGATGCCCATGTTTGGAATATGCGCCCTTCGGGCATAGCGCCGCCAAAAACCGTATAGCCCACAAGCTCGCCGAAAGAATCAATAGCTACAATCATCCGCCCTTGATAAGCAAATTCACCATAAGCCGTGGTAGGTAGAAAGCCGAACGCGTGCCTTTCCTGATCCGCGACAGCTTGAATGCGGGCAACGTAAGGCTCGAGTTCACTGCGCCCTGTCAGAAGCGTGATCACCGCGCCAGATACGTCCTTGTTCTGTCGTTCCGCCATAACGCTATTTGACCGAGAATGCGGTCGTTACGCAACTGCAAGACCAAATTAATGATTGGGAACTCCCACAGGCGCACTTAATGGGTAAAGAGCTTGCGCTCCGTATAATGCCATGCTGATCTGCTGGCGCATTGGCGCCGGCATTCGGCGCTTCCATCCATTCCGTGGGATGGGGAATGGAGGTTTCATGAGGCCGGTCTTGCCTACTTCTGAACGGACGTTAAGGTCTGGTCATAGGGGAGCATTGACAGCGACATGGCAAAACAACTCGAGGAAGTTATACAACGTGGCATCCTGCCACATGACGCCGCTGACATCCTGCCGTTTCTTACAGAAGCAGATGGCTCTTTTGTGCTACGCGAGGGCCCACTTTGGGACTTCAAAGAGACATGGCCCCAGTCATACTCAGACTCCTATTTTCATGGGCTTTGCCGTCTCATTTGCGCTTTCGCTAACACGAACGGTGGATTGATAGTTTTCGGTGTGACCGACAAAACTCGAGTGGTGAGCAGCAGCCAGGCGACGCCCGATCTCGACCGTTTTGCGCAAGCTTTTAAAGAACTGGTGGGCTCTGAACTCAGAATCGACTTTCGACGGTATGAAACGCAGAAACCGGGGAAGTTCTCGGTCATGCTAGTGCTCCCACTCGAGAGCAATGAGCTTCCCCTGAGATTCAGGGCCGAAAGCAAACATTATCTATCAGGTACTATATGGGTACGCCAAGGGCATGAAGTCGAGACTGCTGGCCCAAAACACATAGCTCAACTGTACTGCCGAGGAATTCGGGGCAACGAGGAGCACGTCGATGAAATCGACGGCACGTTGCCACCGAGTCCGGCAACCATCAGGCAGTTTGTCGGGCGAATGGCTACGATCGATCGCATATTCGAATGGCTGAAAACGTCCGACCAGCCTAGAAATTTTCTACACGGCAAGGGCGGGTCAGGGAAATCTACGATCGCGTTCCAAGTCGCAAAGACACTCCGCGAATCTGGCGCCGGCTTCTTGATCGAAGGCGCCGACCCCCTTGAGAAAGTAATGTACCTGACAGGCAAGGAACGGGAACTTGATCCAGGCACCCAACTGCAGAAAGGCGTTGCCTATAACGACTTCAAGGACGAGAGATCCTTGTACGAGGCGATATTGACGGAAGGGGGATCGGCATACGACTCTCTTGACGATTTATCTATTGTTCAACTTAAGCAAGAAGTTTCGGCACTTTTCAAGCGAGTTTCAGCTTTTATTGTTATTGACGATATTGATACCTTAACCACTAAGGGCCTAGAAGCAGGCTTTGAATTTCTAATTGGCGCGCTCTATAAGTCAGCGAAACGTTCTAGATTATTGTACACGCTCAGAAATGCGCCATCCCAGGCACTCTCTAATTCAATTGACGTTCCAGGACTAAATGATAGCGAGTATATTGAGTTCGTTAATCTTGCCAGCAATCAATTTGGCGTTGAATCGCCGAACTCAAAATGCAGAGATGATGACTTAAGTTCCGTCTCCGAACGCCGTCCTCTGGTCATTGAAGCCGTAATTGCGCTTCGGCGGCGCGTTGATTCCTATGAGAGAGCCATCGAACTTTTCAAAAGCGGCGGTGGCGACGATGTTCGAGGCTACGTGTTCCGCCGGGAATGGGACTCGATCAAGCCGGCCTCTCGGGGCCGAGAACTTCTCGCGCTGCTCGCCCTATACAAAGCAAAAATCGTGTATGAAGATATTGTCGCGCTCATGTATGACAATGCCGCCATTGTCCCGGACGCGATGGCCGAAGTCCAAGAGATGTTCGTTCAAGTAGAGCGGGAGGGCGATCGATCACTTTACAGACTCAATGAACTTACCCGAGCCTTCGTTCTCGACGCCGCCCGAGAACTTGACAATTATTCTGCGCTAAAAGCTCGAGTTTCAAAATTTGTAACAAATATATATGCAGATTCTCCGGAATTGAGCCGGCTCCTTCATCGTGTTGAGAGGCTATTGGTGGGATCAATGCGCGATGATGATGATCAATTATCTGTCCAGACTGCGTGGCAAGCTCTTATGCAGTCTAAGGACAATGCGTTAATTCGCGAGGACCCTCGCTTCATGGCTGCCTGCGGCTACGCGGCCCTGCATCTTAGACCACCCAATATCGCCGACGCCAGAGATTACTTCCAAAACAGCTTCGCGATGCGCCATGGGCCGGATGTCCAATATGTGCGCGAGTGGTTCGTAGCTGAGCAAAAATTGGATGGCGCCGACCACTACACCGGCTTAATATATAAACTAGTCGACAATTCCCGAGAATATGACGACGCCATTAGACTAGAGTTTATGTCTCGGCGTGCAACGACACTTTACAATTTAGCCAAGAATGGATTCTACTCTGATCCTGAGAAATCTGTTAATCGACTTCTCGAATCTATTAAACTTCACGCCCGAGGCTACCATTTGACTGCGTCAGACAACACAAAACAAGCGTATATGTTTGAGAATCATTTCACTAATTCGACATTCCTGCTAAAAAATTACTTGATGAAGGCCGGCCGGTTCGATGAGCTTGTAACGCATATCGTTGAATTGACTAAGCTACCGAGCGCGAAGCTCGACCCGCTTTTGGAACCGGTCCGAGAAGTTGCTTCGGCCGCGGCAACGTATAGCACACCCGCCCAGGCCGCTCGCGCAGCAGGTAGAATGTTACACTTAGGCCAGACACTCCGAGCGGCGGACTGCTGGCTGGACCGGGCAGTGCGCGACCAATGCGTCGCCTATTGCTACGAGGCTGCGGGCGCGCTCAACAAAAAGCGATCGGCTACTAGCAGGTAAAGGAGCGCCCTGCTTGGCTGTTACCGACAACATGCCTCAACACCAGGACTTTAGGAGCGTGGTTTATTCCGTCACGGCACCCTCCCACCCCATCGACGCCCCGCCCCCACCCCGCTACACCGCGCGCCATGACGACTCAGCTCTACGATCTCACCGTCCCGATCTTCCTCCGGGGCTTCCACGCAATGTCCACCTTCCTCGCCAAGGGGGAGGCCTTCGCCGCCGAGAAGGGGCTGGATCCCGCAGCGCTGCTCACCGCGCGGCTGATCGAGGATATGGCGCCGCTCACCGGCCAGATTCAGCGCGCCAGCGACACGGCGAAGCTCGCCGCGGTCCGCCTCGGCGGGGTCGAGAACCTTCCCATGGCCGATGAGGAAACCAGCTTCGCCGACCTGCAGGCGCGCATCGCGAAGACGGTCGCCTTCCTCCAGGCCGTCCCGCGCGAGGCGATCGACGGCAAGGAGGAGACCACCGTCACCCTCACCACGCCCGGCGGCTCGATCGACTTCACCGGCCGTTCCTATGTGACCAATTTCGCCCTGCCGAACTTCTATTTCCACATCACGACCGCCTACGCCCTGCTGCGCCACAAGGGCGTGCCGATCGGCAAGCTGGACTATCTCGGCGCGCGCTGATGCCCGTGCGACCATCGGCAACGCGCGCGGCCGCGCTCGCCGCCGCCCTGCTCCTGTCGGGCTGCGGCGGCGGTGGCGGCAAGGCCGACGGCGCGACGGGCACCCAGTTCAGGCCGATCGGCACGGACGTCTTCGCCGTCACGATCGCCCCGAACGCCGATGTCCGGAAGACCGAGGCCGCCCTTCGCAAGCAGTGCGAGGGCCGGCAGGCCTGCACCATCTATGGCTGGACGGACCCCGCCGCCGCCGCGCGGGCTGAGCCCCTCACCGACCCGCAAAACGCGACCCTCGCGGTACGCTACACGCACAATGCGATCGGCCGGGACGACACGGAGTGGGACTGCATCCGCTTCAGCAAGGCAAAGGCCCCTTGCCTGCCGAAAGCGTAAACGGGGACTGAGGCCCGCGCCGCCGCCCCTGGCACCCGTTCCAGTCGACTGGAGACCTAGCCTGTCGCAAGCGTCTTCGAGAGGCTCGATGGCACTCGGTCGGGCTTCGCTCCTTGCGGCGCGGAAGAGGTTTCACGCGAAGCCGCGAAGACGCGAAGCAGAAGACGCAGAGCATAGAGCGATCGCCCTGCCGCCGGCCTTCCGCGAAAGCGACCGCTCGATCCCGTCCGCGCCCTGCCCAATCTCCCTTCGCGCCTCCGCGTCTTCGCGTGAACCAAATCAGGCCAGCCCGGACGGACGCCGATAGTGGATCCACCCCCGACCATCCCCGATTCAACCCGCCGCGCCCCTGTGCTCAAATCTCCCGGAACCGCCCGCACGCCACCTCGTTCGGGCACCGAACTACTCGATTCAACGGGCGAGAAAGCGTGAAGAAACTACGACCCATTCTCATAATTCTGGAAGTAAAAGGCGAATACCCCTTCAGTACGCTGAATCGCCTTTCGCCACGTCCAGACAGTCCCCGTGCCAAGGCAGATTCCGATCCTCGCCGATTTTCTTGCAGGCCCGAAGAAACACAAAAAAAATTCGGGGTCGACGTCGGCTGGCAAAAATCATCGAATAGTTCGAGATTTTCCGCAGACCCGCGCAAAGCATGCCGCGAATTCTTCGCGACTATTATCCCGCCGCTCCAACACCCGCCGGCGAAAGGCGCATGATTGATTCAACCGTCCCCCACCCTCCTCTATTCCGGCCGCAGACATAGCCCACACCGCTCTTTTCATCGTCCAACCCCTTCCCACGCAGCGCTTCGACAAGCGCCTCGCGACCGGTAAAGCACGCAAATGGTCGCGAAACGCTCCTTCCCCCCGGTCGTGAACCCGCAGGTCCGCCTGCTCGTGCTCGGCAGCCTCCCCGGTGATCGCTCGCTCGCCGTACAGCGTTATTACGCGCATCCGCAGAACCAGTTCTGGCGGCTCATGTCCGGCGTCATCGATCGCGATCTGACCGCGCTCGCTTATGAAGACCGCCTCGCCGCCCTGCTCGCCGCCCATGTCGGCCTGTGGGATGTCGTCGCCAGCGCCAGCCGCGACGGCAGCAGCGACGCCGCGATCCGCGATCTCGTCGGCAACGATCTCGCCGGGCTGGTTGCCACCCTGCCCGATCTCCGCGCGATCGGCTTCAACGGCGCAACTTCCTTCCGCCACGGGTCGAAGCAGCTCGGCGCGGCGCCCGGCCTCGCACTGGTCGCCCTCCCCTCCAGCAGCCCCCTCCACACCGTCGGCGCAGCGGCGAAACAACCCGCATGGAACGCGCTGCGGAAGTACCTGGCCTAACCACAACCCCCTCCCCCTTCTTGCTTCCCCGGCGAAGGCCGGGGCCCAGTTGGGAGACGCTTGGAAACGGTCGGCGCGCTAGTCACGAACCCTTCCCCTACTGGGCCCCGGCCTCCGCCGGGGAAGGTAAAAGGAAGTCCCGAATCCGATTCAACAAATCCCGCCGTTCATGCTATGTTCCCATCGTGCCGGACGACTCGCCCCTCCTGCCCCCACGCCCGCTGCGCTGGCTGTTCCTCGACCTGAACAGTTATTTCGCGAGCGTGGAGCAGCAGCTCCAGCCTGAACTGCGCGGCCGTCCCGTCCTCGTCGCGCCGGTCGACAGCGACACCACCGTCGCCATCGCCGCCTCGGTCGAGGCGAAGCGCTACGGCATCTCCACCGGCACGCCCGTCTGGGAAGCGAAACGCCTCTGCCGCGACCTCATCATCACGCCCGCCCGGCACGAGAAATATGTCGAGTTCCACGACGCCATCATTGAGGAGATCTGGAAACACGTCCCCGTCACCCGCGTCTGCTCGATCGACGAGGTCGCCTGCCGCCTGCTCGACAATGAGAACAGCCCCGAGGCCGCGATCGCGCTGGCGCACCGCATCAAGGCCGGCATCCGCGCCAATATCGGCGAGTGCATGACCAGCTCGGTCGGCATCGCGCCCAACCGCCTGCTCGCCAAGCTCGCCTCGGACATGATGAAGCCCGACGGCCTGGTCGTGCTGACCGCAGACCAGCTTCCCCAGCGCCTGTTCGATCTGCCGCTGCGCGACATCGCCGGCATTGGCGCGAAGATGGAGCGGCGCCTCGCGCAGGATGGCATCAACGACATCCGCCAGCTGTGCGAACGCCGCCCGCGCGATGCCGGCACGGCCTGGGGCGGCACCAATGGCGACCGCCTCTGGTACCTGCTCCACGGCGTCGACCTGCCCGAGAAAGCGACGCAGAGCCGCTCGATCGGCCACAGCCATGTCCTCTCGCCCGGCAAGCGCGGCGTCGAGCCGGTCCGTCTCACCGCGCGCCGCCTCGCGCTCAAGGCGGCGAGCCGGCTGCGGCGCAAATCCTGTCGCAGCCGCCTGCTCGTGCTCCACGCCCGGTTCGAGGATGACAAGTCGACCTGGCGCGCCAGCATCAAGCTGCCCGCCACGCAGGACAGTTTCGCGGTGCTGGCCGGGCTCGAGGCACTCTACCCGCGGCTGGTCGCGGTCGGCCGCGCCCGTCCGGGCGACTTCCAGATCCGCATGGTCGGCGTCACCCTCGCCGAGATCGAGCCGGTCGCGGGGGAGCAGGCTTCGCTGTTCGCCCTGCTCGATCCGGACGACCCGCTGGCACGCGAGACTCGCACGCTCTCGCTCAGCCGCGCGATGGACCGAATCAACCAGCGATTCGGCCGGAACGCGGTCAGTGTCGGGCCGCTTCATGGCGGCAGATTGGACCGGGTCGGCACCAAGATCGCCTTTGGAAGAATCCCGGAATTGAGCGAGTTCCACGAATAGTCCGACACTTGCCAATGCTTTTTGATATTACGATTTTGTGACTGCCCGGAATGGGCCGGAGAATCCTATACGATGCACTAATAAGCTATTGACGCACCCCATTCTGTGAGCAAAGCAGCCTCCGACATGACGAGCCGCTTCATCCCCCTCGCCGCCGTCGCGCTTCTCGCGCTTTCGGCCTGTAACAACGACAAGCCGGAGACGGTTACCTTGACCGCGCCGGATCCGCAGGCGGCCGAAATCGCCAATCGCGCGCCGGTCGAACTGCCGCCCGCGATGAAGGCGGAAGCGACCATGCGCTGCAAGGACAACAGCCTCGTCTACGTCACCTTCTTCGAAGGCGACAAGATGGCGGTGGTCAAGCTGGCCAAGGACGGCCCGGCGACGACGCTGAAGGCCGAAAAGGCCGGCGATCCGCTCAAGGCGGAGGGCTATTCGCTCACCGGCACGCCCAAGAGCATCAGCCTGACCGCACCGGGCAAGGGCTCGACCACCTGCCACCAGTAAGGCACGGGTTCATCGACTTCCAACAGGCCGGCGGAGCGATCCGCCGGCCTTTTTCATGTGCCGAACGGTTGCGCGGTTCCAGCGGGTCGGGCACGATGCCGCTATGGCGACCATCGCGATCTACAGCCTCAAGGGCGGCGTCGGAAAGACCACGCTGGCGGTCAACCTCGCCTGGTGCGCCGCGACCCTTTCGGCCCGCCGCACCCTGTTATGGGATCTCGACCCGCAAGCCGCGAGCAGCTTCCTGCTCTCGTCGGGCGGCAAGACCAGGGATCAGGCCCAGTCGATCTTCTCGAAGGACGTCGAGCCGTCCAGGTTGATTCAACCCACCGGCATCGATCGGTTAGACCTGATCAGCGCCGACTCGTCGCTGCGCGGGCTCGACCTGCTCTTCCACGAGCTCGACAAGAAGAAGCGCCTGCAAAAACTGCTCACGGGCCTCCGCAAATCCTATGACCGCATCCTGCTCGATTGTCCCCCCGGCCTCACCGAGACGAGCGACCAGGTGATGCGCGCCGCCGACCTGATCGTGGTGCCCGTCATCCCCTCGCCCCTCTCCGAGCGGGCTTATGCCGAGGTGGTCAAGCATCTCGGCAGCAAGGCACAAATCATGCCCGTCCATTCGATGGTCGACCGCCGCCGCAAGCTCCATGCCGCGGCGCTGGCGCGCAACCCCGACTGGCCGGTCGTGCCCATGGCCAGCATCGTCGAGTCGATGGCAGTCCGCCGCGCGCCGGTCGGCGCCTATGCCGCGAAGTCGCCGGGCGGCCAGGCCTTTGCCCAGCTCTGGCAGGCGATCGAACGGCGGCTGGTACAGTGAAGGCCGGGCCGCCCGATCCGGCGGCTGCGTTCACGCCGCTCGATCCGCAGCTGGTGCTCGGCGCCTATGCGATCGGCGTTTTCCCCATGGCCGATGCCCGCGACGCCGACGGGGTCTATTGGGTCGAGCCAAAATTCCGCGCGATCCTGCCACTCGATGGCTTTCATCTCTCGCATTCGCTGCGCAAGACCATCGCCTCGGACCGCTTTCGCGTGACTGGCGATGCTGCCTTCGAACGCGTGATCGCGCTCTGCGCCGAATCGGCTGCCGATCGCCCCGACACCTGGATCAACCCGCAGATCGAACAGGCCTCGATCGAGCTGCATCGCCTGGGTTTCGCCCATTCGGTCGAAGTGTGGGACGGCGACCAGTTGGTCGGCGGGCTCTACGGCATCGCGCTGGGCCGGGCGTTCTTCGGGGAATCCATGGTCAGCCGCGCGCGCGACGCGTCGAAGGTGGCGATCGCCTGGCTGGTCGCGCGGCTGCGTATCGGCGGTTTCACCCTGCTCGACTGCCAGTTCATGACGGATCATCTCGCCTCGCTGGGGGCGGTCGAGATTCCGCGCAGCACCTATGTCGGGTTGCTGTCCGCGGCGGTCGACGGGGTGGTCGGCACCGGCGCCTCGGCGGCGGGCGCTGCCTCGGCGGGCGACTTCTTCGCGCTCGACCGCGGCGTGCCCTCGTCGCTGCCGACCGGCACCGACTCGGGGCCGCCGGCAGGGAAGGTCATCGCGCAGCTCTTGGTCCAGACATCGTAGATCGGGTGCTGGACGACGTTCAGCGCCGGGCGCTCCTTGTACAGCCAGCCCGAGAATGCCCGCTTCCAGGTCCGGTCGAGCTGCTGCACGTCGAGCTGGACAAACGCCCCGGTATAATGGTCCTGCTCCCAGGGCGCGGTCTGCTCGCAGGCACGCAGCCGGATGATCACATCCCCCACCCGCACCGCCTGGCCCGGCTTTAGCGTCACGTCGCGCGCGACGCCATTGCGCTTGTTGAGCAGCCCGATCACCGCGACGCGCTGCGCCATCGGCGTGGCGCCGAACGACGGATCCGCGCCGGCCGGCACATCGACCGTCACCACGCCGGACGGCGGCTGATCCTCGTCGAGCGCCGTCTTCGTCGTCGCCTTGGAGCCGGACGTGGCGGCTTTCCGGTCGCACGCGCCGGTCGCGAGCAGCGCAAGGATCGCCGCGCCGCCCAGCAGTCGACGCATCACTCCGGAGTCCAGGCTTCGTAATCGCCGGTGGCGGCGGCGCGATGACCGCCCTTTTCCAGCGCCCCGGGCGGGCGATAGGCGAGCGCGGTGCCGGTCATGTTCGGCACCGCGGGCTTCTCCCACATGCGCGGCGCGGGCAGCGCACGATCGGGCAGGTCGTCGACCTGGTGGTGCAGCCAGCCGAACCATTCGGGCGAGACGCGGCTCGCATCATTGGCGCCGGCATAGATCACCCATCGGCGCGGGATGCCGTTGGGGTCGGTACCGCCCTGATAATAAACATTGCCGAGATGGTCCTCGCCGACCTGCGTCTTGCCGCGCAGGCCGATCATGGTGCCCCAGGAGGCGCCGTTCCACCAGGTGAATGGATTGAGGTTGATGCCCATGCGCCGCCGCTTACCCGTTGCTCGCCACGCGGGCAACTGCCCTCTCGCAGGTCCGCCTCATCACTTGCCGTGACCGGTCCAGGTCACCTTGTCACCCTCGGCGATGCCAAGCTCCGCCGAGCGACCGCCGTTGATCTCCAGCACCGCCGCGACCGGCTCGCCCGAAGGGATCGGAGTCTCCGAAAAGGGGACGGTGTTCTCGGCGATCGTCGCAATCGTGCCGTCGGCGCGGATGAAGATGATGTCGAGCGGACTCGGCGTGTTCTTCATCCAGAAGCTCGCTTCCTTCGGCCCGCCGCCATTGGGCGGATAGGGTGCGAACAGCATGCCGGCGTTGGGCGCGATGCCGGTGCGGAACATCAGGCCGTGCTGCTGTTCCTGCTCGGTCTTCGCCGTCTCGACGGTGAAGTCGTGCGTGCCGTTGGCGCTGGCGATGGTCAGCGCGATCGTCGTCGCGGGCGTTTCCGCGGCGCCGGAGGCGGCCGTCGCGCCATCGCTGGAACAGGCGGTAAGCGTCAGCGCGGCCAGCGCAAACGCCGCCGCGAAATTCTTCAGCATCATGACAGACTCAGCCTTCCTCTTCGACCACTACCGCGAGCGGGCCCTTGCGGCCCTCGACGATGCGCGCCCGAAGGCGCCGATCGGGCTCGACTTCGGCGATGCCGGCACGCCGCAGCGTTTCCATATGGACGAATATATCGGCTGAATCCGCATCGCGCACGAGGAATCCATAGCCTTTCAGGCGATTGAACCACTTGACCGTTACTGCCTCGAACGGCCCCGCATCCTCGACCAGCGCCGCGGGATCGATCCGGTCCTCGCCCTGCCTGAGCCTGACCGGCGGCTCGATCGCGTTGGTCAGGTCGATCGAGATGATCTCGCTCGCCTGGAAGCCGCGCTCGCGCCGTACCGCATGGCAATCGACGCGCGCGCCCTCGGGCAAGCTGCGGCGACCGTGCGGCTGAAGGACGGAAAAGTGGATCAGGACATCCCCGATCGAAGGATCGTCGGCGACGATAAAGCCGAAGCCCCGGGTGACGTCGAACCATTTGAGCGTGCCCGAGACCAGCGGCGCAGCCGAAAACGCGACGGGCGACGCCTCGTCGATCGACTCATCCCAGGCCCGGCCCCCGAACGCCGGTTGCGGATCGTTACGCATGACCAACTAATCCCCCGGATCCTATATTAGCACGGATCATCGCTAGGACAAAAACGACAATTCAACCGAATTCACTCGAATTGATCGATATCCTCACCGGGCGCCATCGAGACGATCCGGCGCGCCAGCGCGAAGTCGTGACCGCCGCGGATCATCGCTGCGATCTGCTTCTCGCGCTGCGGCCGATCCGGCGCAACCACAGCGAACGGGCCGATCCGCCGCTTGCGGGCAAAGGTCAGCGCTGCCTCGACACGTCGCGCCTCGATCGCCGGGGCCAACGCCTCGGCATCCTCCTCACCGATCCCGGCCTGGCGCAGCACACCGCCCACGCGGCGCTTGCCCAGCCCGCGCCGCGCCATCGCGCTGGCGCGCGCCTCGCCGAACGCCCGGTCATCGATATAGCCCAGCTGGGCGAGCTTCTCGGCAAGGGCCGCCGGGTCGCCGCGCTCGCCCTCCCAGCCCCGTTCGCGGATCTTGCGCATCAGATAGGATGTCAGGCGTCCCCGGGTCGTCGCGAAGCGTTCGACATAGCGCAAGGCCAGCCTTTCCAGCGCCCCCGCATCGAGCGGCGGCGGCGGGCGGCGCTCTCGGCTGGGGCGGGCTTGCGGCATCACGCCATCATTGTGCCACACTCGGAACGGATTTTGAACGCTTGGAAGCGGCAGAGATGCAGGCTTTCATAGTGGAGCGGCTTTTGGGGAAAGGCCGCATTCAAGGGCGCAAGGAATAATGGTTAGTGACGTTCCGGGATCGGAAGAGCTGTTGGCGGAGCGCGCCACGGTGACCTCGACGCCCACCGAAGATTCGCTCGCGCGGCGCTTCGCGGATTTCGAAACGCTTGGGGAAGCGCTCGATTTCGCGGCTAGCGGCGTTCGCGGCCTCAACTTCCACGATGCCCGTGGTGGTCTCGTCCGGCCCTATCCGTTCTCCGAGCTGCGCGAGGATGCGCTGGCGATGGCGCGCCGGCTGATCGCGGCCGGCGTCAAGCCGGAGGACCGTATCGCACTGGTCGCCGAGACCAGTCCGGATTTCGCCGCGCTGTTCTTCGGCGTGGTCTATGCCGGCGCATGGCCGGTGCCGCTGCCGCTGCCAACCTCGTTCGGCGGCCGCGATTCCTATATCGAGCAGCTCCGCGTTCAGCTTTCGAGCTGCGATCCGACCATGCTGATCTACCCGCCCGAACTGGCCCAGATGGCCGGCGAAGCGGCCCGCCTCGCCAGGCTCGAGGGCGTCGACTGGTCGGAGCTGGTCGCGCGTCCCGTACCCGACGTCGCTTTGCCCTCGGCCAAGGGCGACGATATCGCCTATCTGCAATATTCCAGCGGATCGACCCGCTTTCCGCACGGCGTGGCGATCACCCACCACGCACTGCTCAACAATCTCGCGGCGCACGGCCACGGCATGGAATTGCAGCCGAGCGACCGCTGCGTCTCGTGGCTGCCCTGGTATCACGACATGGGCCTGGTCGGCTGCTTCCTGTCGCCGGTCGCGAACCAGGTTTCGACCGATTACATCAAGACCGAGGATTTCGCGCGGCGCCCGCTCGCCTGGCTCGACATGATCAGCCGCAACAAGGGCACCACCCTCTCCTATTCGCCGACCTTCGGCTACGACATCTGCGCGCGCCGCATGTCGAGCCAGACCAAGGCGAGCGACCGCTTCGACCTGTCGCGCTGGCGCGTCGCGGGTAACGGCGCGGACATGATCCGCCCGGACGTGATGCAGAGCTTCGTCGACGCGTTCGCCGATGCCGGCTTCAAGGCCTCCGCCTTCCTGCCGAGCTATGGCCTCGCCGAAGCGACCCTGGCCGTGTCGATCATGCCGCCGGGCCAGGGCATTCGGGTCGAGCTGGTCGAGGAAACCCAGCTCTCCGGCGTCGCCGCGGGGCAGGACCGGCCGCAGCGCTACCGTGCGATCGTCAATTGCGGCAAGCCGGTGCGCGACATGAAGGTAGAGATCCGCGAAGAAGACGGCACGCCGCTTCCCGAGCGCGCGATCGGCAAGGTCTGGTGCTCGGGCCCGTCGGTGATGGTCGGATACTTCCGCGACCAGGCCTCGACCGACGCCTGCATGGTCGGTGGCTGGCTCGACACCGGCGACATGGGGTACATGTCGGATGGCTATGTCTATATCGTCGGCCGGGCGAAGGACATGATCATCATCAACGGCCGCAATCACTGGCCGCAGGACATCGAATGGGCAGTCGAGCAGCTGCCCGGTTTCAAGGCCGGCGACATCGCCGCCTTCGCCATCACCACGCCGGGCGGTGAAGAGACCCCCGCCGTGCTGGTGCAGTGCCGCAGCTCCGACGATGCCGAGCGCGTGCGGCTGCGCGAGGAAATCCGCGAGCGCGTCCGGTCGGTGACCGGCATGAACTGCGTGATCGAGCTGATCCCGCCGCGCACCCTGCCCCGCACCAGCTCGGGCAAGCTCAGCCGCGCCAAGGCGCGCAATCTGTATCTCAATGGCGAGATCAAGCCCTACGACATCGCGGCGTAAGGCGCGGCTCGGCTGGCCACTCTTCGTCGGTCGCTCTCAACGGCTCATGGTGGGCCTGATCGGCGAAGTCGGGTTCATAAATCACGGTGCCGGAAATAGCGGCAGCGACGGATAGTTTGAATCGAGGCGGGTTGCTCAGAATGTCATGCAGTTCACTGACATTCTAAATGATGCGCCTTTGGCAATTATTTTATTAATCAACTACTTGATTAAATATCGCTGCACAGCTCCGAAACAATGGAGACGTCGCGGTCGCGGGGGACCAGGACACAGAGCATGCGACAGGGCCCGGCCGAAAGGGTCTCGATCGGATGATTGGAGCCGCGTCGTGTCACCACGCTGCCGGGCTTGAGCAACACCACGGTTTCATCGAACCAGAGCGTCATCTCCCCATCGATGACAATCCCGTATCCGGCACGCTCAAACAGGTCGTGCAGCGGCGACAGGCCAGCCCTGGGTTGTTGGATCGAGGGGACATTGGCCACTCGCATGCCTGTCCATTGATCCGAAACATCAAGCATCGAGGCATCTGTCGGAACGCATAGGTCGCCATCATGCTCGGTCCAGCCGACACTCTCCCTCTCGGGCGGTTGTAGGCTCCCTTCGCCCGCGGGCGCTTCCCGGGGTTGGCCAAAAGCCGCCCGCGTTTCGACCGGAGCAATGAAGCGATACCCTCGCCCCGGCATGGTCGCGATATATTTGACGGCGCCCACATCGTCGCCCAGCGCGCGCCGCAGCGCGGCGATGTTGACCTTGAGGTTGCTTTCATCGACCGTCGTCGTGGGCCAGACCCGGACCATGAGATCTTTCTTGGACAGGAGTTCTCCTGGCCGCTCCACGAGCGCGGTCAACAGATCGAGGGCACGTCCACCGATCTGCACCCGGGCGTCGCCGCGCGTGAGCAATTGGCGCTCGGGCGCGAGCAGGAACGGTCCAAAATAGAAAATCCTTGCTTCGCTCATGTGATCCACCCCTGTTTTGGCTCGCCTGAACAACAGCCGCGTTCAAACGAATTGCTGGAAATGCGATCATGTCTCCGCTGCTGTCGATCGGATCGTAGCTCGCTCGTAACGAGCCCTCAAATTCAACTTGGTCGTCGATCATTGGATGTGAGTCCTGCTTCGCTCGACTTTGGTCTAGGCCGGATCACACAAGCGTGAAGCGCCGCCGCCCTATCAACCAAGGTGCGGCATCGCGCCCACAAAAGGGGCGGGAACCCCCATTATTTCTTGAATGCCTAGCGCATGGTCGTGTCGCGATCGACGTTAGTCGAGTGGTAGCGGCCTTTCGCGTGCGCTAGGGTGAACGTCGGATTTCGGTTGCCGTGAACGCCCCCACGGCCCGCGGTGAATGATGTTGGGCGGGAGCTGTAGTGAGCGGACACACGAGGTCTGTCGCGCCAGGCGAGGCAAGAGAGTTGCAGCAATGCCGCGACGATATCGACCGGTTGAGCCGGCTGCCGGCGGCGTGGAAAGGCGTCGACCCTACCTTCATCGCCGAGCACGTTCTGGAAACGCTGCTCGACATGCTCGGGCTGGATTTCGTCGGCCTTCGCTTCAGCGAAACCCCGCACATCTTCCGGCGCGCCGCCGATGCCAATGGGCTCGAGCCCATGCTCGCCGCCGTGCAAACCTGGCTCAAGAGCGATCCGCAATCGTCGTCGGCCATGCTCTCGATCGGGGGCGATCAACTGTTCGCCGTGTCGCTTCCGCTCGGCGCCATCTCCAGCATGGGGCAGCTCATCGCGGTGTCGCGACGGGACGGGTTTCCCCGGCCCGACGAATTGCTGAAGTTGCGGATCGCGGCAAGCGAGGCAAGCCTCGCCATCCGCGAGGTACGCGAGCTCAGCGACCGCGCGCCCCCCACCGACATGCGCCCGGAAAAGCCGACAGGAGAGGCGCTGGCGGAAAGCGAGTGGCGGCTGAACCTCATCATCAATACCATCCCGGCCATGGCCTGGTCGGCGACGCCGGACGGAATGCTCGACTTCGGCAATCAGCATTTCCTGGATTTTATCGGAGGGCCGTTCGAGGAGATCGGCGGGCTCAATTTCTACCGCATCTTCCACCCCGACGACACGCCTCATCTTCTATCCGCCTGGCAGGAGATCATGGCGTCGAAGCGCAGTCGCGAGGTAGATGGCAGAATCAGGCGTGCCGACGGCGACTATCGGTGGTGCACGCTGCGGCAGAAGCCGTTGTTGGACACGAAGGGAAACGTCATCAAATGGTATGGGGTGGTCCTCGATATCGAGGATCGCAAGCGCGCCGAAAATGCCTTGAAGGACACCAAGTCCGCTCTTGCGGCGAGCGAGCAGAATCTCCGTCTCATCATCGATTCACTCCCGGTTCTCGCCTGGGTCGCCCGCCCGGACGGGGGCGCAGATTTCGTCAACCAGCGATGGGCGGAATATGCCGGCGTCGACGCCGAGACGATTCTGGAATGGGGCTTCCTCAATTTCTACCATCCGGACGACGTGGCCGACATGGTGGAGACCTGGAAGGATTGCCTCGCCACGAAAGACCGGATGAGCCTGAAAGGGCGAATCCGACGGTTCGATGGAGAATATCGCTGGTTCTACTTCGCCGGGCAGAAGATAACGGACGCGAACGGCGTGGTTCGATGGGTCGGCGCCAATATCGACTTCGAAGATCTGCAGCGTGCGGAGGATGCGCTCAAGGCGAGCGAGCAGCGGCTGAAACTGATCATCGATACGATACCCGCCATGGCCTGGTCAGCCAACGCCGATGGAAAGGTCGATTTCTGGAACAAGAACCTGCTCGACTTCTGCGGTCTTCGGTTCGAGGACATCATGGAAGAAGGCTTTTATCGCATCTTCCACCCCGATGACCTGGAAACGATGCGGTGCAGCTGGGACCGGGTGCGAGCGGCAAAGCGCGGCGAGGAAGTCGATGGACGCATTCGCCGTGCGGATGGCGAATATCGATGGTTCAACTTGCGACAGGCTCCCCTGCTCGACGACAATGGCGATGTGGCCAAATGGTACGGCGCGCTCATCGAAATTGAGGATCGCAAGCGCGCCGAGGAGGAGTTGCGACAGAGTCAGAGCGAACTCGCGCGCGTCGCACGCATGACGACCCTGGGTGAACTGGCGGTCTCGATCGCGCATGAAGTCAACCAGCCGTTGATGGCGATCGTCACCAACGCCGGGACGTGCCTCCGGTGGCTCGATGAGACGCAATTCGACCCCGTCCAGGCGCGGCAGGCAGCCGAACGCGTGATCCGGGACGGACATCGCGCCGGGGAGATCATCGCGAGTATTCGGGCGCTGGCGCGCAAGGCGCCCGTCCGCATGGAGCCGATGGACGTACAGGAGGCGATCCGCGACGTGTTGCTGGTGTTGAACGGCGAGTTCCGGCGCCGCGGCGTCACCGCGAGCTTCGATGCCGCGCGAAAGCCGCTGATCGTGCTGGGCGATCGCACCCAGTTGCAGCAGGTCGTGCTGAATCTGGTGATGAACGGCGTGGAGGCGATGGCGGAAACCGACGGCGCGCGACGGCGTCTGACGATATGCACTGCGGCCGATGGCGATGGGTTCGCCAGGATCAGCGTCACGGATACGGGCTTGGGCCTCAAGGCCGAGCTAGTGGACCAGATCTTCGAGGCCTTTTTCAGCACCAAGCCTGACGGAATCGGGATGGGCCTGTCGATTTGCCGGTCGATCATCGAAGCGCATGGCGGTTCGATCTCTGCGTCGAACAATGCGCCGCGGGGCAGTGCTTTCAGCTTCACCGTGCCCATGGCGCCGGGGAGAAGCCAGTGACGGTCGAGCGCGGTGACGATGAAGAGCCGATCGTCGTCGTGATCGACGACGACGCAAGCGTGCGCGAGGCATTGCGCGGTCTGTTCGAGTCTGTCGGGCTCCTCACTGCGACCTATGGTTCAGTTCAGGCGTTTCAAAGCGACGAGGCGCCCGGCGGACCATGCTGTATCGTCCTCGACATCCGCTTGCCCGGCCAAAGCGGCCTCGAATTCCAGGAAGCGATGGCAAAGGGCGACGCGTCCTGGCCGACCGTGCTGATCAGCGCCCATGTCGACGTTCCCATGGCGGTGCGGGCAATGAAGGCCGGCGCGGTCGATGTGCTGACCAAGCCCGTTCACGAGCAGGACCTGCTCGAGGCAGTCAATCGCGGCATCGCGCAGGACAGGCTGCACCGCAGCGAGGCGCGCGAACGCCTGGAGCTGCAGTCGAGATATGCGACGCTTACCGAGCGGGAGCGCCAGATCATGGCGCTCGTCGCGACCGGAAGGCTCAACAAGCAGGTCGCAGCCGAGGTGGATCTCACCGAAGCGACGGTCAAACTCCATCGCGGCCATGTGATGCGCAAGATGGGGGCGGACTCGGTCCCCAAGCTGGTGAGGATGGCGGACGCGCTGGGTATTCGGGACGGCACGCAAGGAAGTTGACGGTCGCCCGCCCCTGCCCCAGCGCTCGGCCCCGCGCAGCTTAACCTCAATTTACGGGCAGTCGCCTGGCTTGTCCGATAAGTCCTGTTGCGGGCCCCGAGCGGCCGCAGCGCAAGACGGCGCACTGCGCCGATGCCCTTCAGGGGAAGGCCGATATGCAACCGGACACCAGTTGGTCCCGTCATGCAACGGACCCGAGCGACGTAGAGCTCGCAAGCACGTTGCTTCTGGCGGAATTCATCCACCGCTCGGCGAATGACTTCACCGTTGCCTGCGCCGAGGTGCGTATCGCCGCAGGCGGAACGACGCTCGACCGAGTCCGGGACCAGCTGACGACGGCGATCGAGCGGCTGCATGCCCTGGCGGCGATCCAGCGCCTCCTCCAGCCACCGCGCGAGGACGTGATGGATCTTGCCGACAAGCTCTGCGCGCTTTGTCGTTATCAGGCTCAGGCGCGGTTCGCCGGACAGGCCGCGTTCGTGCATTGTCGCTCGGCCGAGATCCGCATCGATGCCGCGCGCGGCTGGCCATTGCTGATGATCGTCGCCGAACTCCTGACGAACGCGGCGCGGCACGCCTTTCAGGGCCCGGGCGGTTTGATCCATGTCGACCTGGCGAGCCACGACGGCGAAATCCACTGTGCCGTGCGCGATGACGGCATCGGCATGCAGCCGACGAGCGTGACGCCGCGGGCCGGGACGGCGATCATTGCCGAGCTGGCGCGCGCAGCCGGAATCCGGATGACGGCGCGCAGGTGCCGCTCCGGCACCGCGTTCGACCTGCGCATGACGGATCGAGACATCCGGCATGCTGGTCGCGGGCGATGATACCCGCCCCTGACGCAATCCTTCGATCGCGGCTGTCCCAGGGCAGGGCGCGCCGGCCCGGGCGGCCGCTGCCGCAAGGATAAATTACCGGAATTCACCAGTGCTAACGCCCATCGATTTTTCAGGACTGTAGAAGTCGATCCGCCGCTCACCCAACACGGCGAAGCGATGGAGGACGTCATGAGCAATGTAAAAATCCCCAAGATCAACCGACTGACCTTGCCCCTGTTGCTTGCCATCGCCGGCACGGCGTCCGCGCCCCAGGCATTCGCTGCCTCCGGCGCCCCCGCGGCGGTTGAGCCCCGCGCCCCGGTCCCGATCTTCCATCGATATGCGACGATCGACGGCGTGAAGGTCTTTTATCGCGAGGCCGGGCCGGCGGACGCACCGGTCGTGCTGCTGCTGCACGGCTTCCCGACCTCGTCGCACATGTTCCGCAACCTGATCCCTCTGCTCGCCGACCGGTATCGCGTCATTGCGCCGGACTATCCGGGTTACGGCCAGAGCGATGCGCCGGATCGCGCGCATTTCACCTACAGCTTTGCCCATTATGCCGACATGATGGACTCGCTGCTCGGGCAGCTCGGCGCGCGGAAATACGCGATGTACGTGATGGATTACGGCGCACCCGTCGGCTATCGCCTCGCGCTCAAGCATCCCGAACGGGTCAGCGCGCTCATTGTCCAGAACGGCAATGCCTATGAGGAGGGGCTTCGCGCCTTCTGGGATCCGATCAAGGCCTATTGGGCCGACGGATCAACGCAGCACCGCGACGCCCTGGGTCGCCTCGTGACCCTCGACATCACCAAGTTCCAGTACACCGACGGCATGAGCGATGTCGCGCGGATCGCGCCTGATAATTGGGTGCAGGACCAGGCGCTGCTGGATCGGCCGGGGAACAGGGAGATCCAGCTCGACATGCTCTACGACTATCGCACCAATGTTCCGCTCTATCCCCAATTCCAGAACTTCTTCCGGACGCGCCGTCCGCCGACGCTCATCGTCTGGGGCAAGAACGACACGATCTTCCCCGCGGAAGGCGCCTATCCTTATCGCCGCGATTTGCCGGATGCCGAATTCCACCTCCTCGACTCAGGTCATTTCGCGCTCGAGGACAAGCTCGACGAGATGGCACCGCTCATCAACGACTTTCTTGATCGAAAACTGGCGAAGCCCTGAGCTCATGAACGGGCTGGGGCGGCAATCTGAGCCAGGCCGAGGTCAGAGTGGCGAGCACCCAGGACGACGGCGTCGGGCATCGCGCTCGGCGTCAGCCTGTTCGTTCTGGTGGCGGCGATCGGCTTCACCCTCGCCACCGGTGGCGCGGCCGCGCCGATCGGCGCGCTGGTCGGCCAGGCCAACGAAGCGCGCAAAGGCCTGGGGACGCAGCTCAACACCTGGACGACGCTCGAGACCAAGCTCGACTAGAGCGGCGAGCGTTAAATCTGATCCGTTCGTCCTGAGTAGGGATCGAGGTGCCGAAGGCGTATCGAGAGCCCGTATCGAAGGACAGGTTGTCACGCGGAACCTGTCCTTCGATACGCCCTCTCGATACGCCGCTGCGCGGCTACTCGATGGCTACTCAGGACGAACGGGTGGTGGTGGCTCTGATGTAATGCAAGCTACTCTAGGTGATGAAAAATGGGCGGCTCCTTGCGGAGCCGCCCCAGTTTTTCGACGGTGGTACGATCAGAACTTGAAGCTTGCGCCTGCCTTGAACGTGCGCCCGATCAGACCGGCATAGTGCCAGGTGGTCAGGAAGTTCGGCGAGCTCGCATAGGACGCCGGCGCGATCGGTGCGCGGGCACCGAGCACGTTTCCGACATTCGCGAAGAAGCTGAACTGGTCGTTCACGCGGACCGTCGCGTTCATGTCGACGGTGATGAAGCTGTTCACATAGCAGAAGCTGTTGCCGGTGCCGTCAGTCGGCGTCTTGTACAGGTTCGCCGCGCACGCCGTGGACAGATTGCCCTGGTCGGTCGCGACCTCCTTGATCCTGCCGACATAATAGGCGGTTGCGCTCAGCGAGAACTTCCCGACTTCCAGCGTGTTCTGCCAGTTGCCGCGAATGCTCGGCGTGCCGTTGCCCGAGGACAGATCGTACGGCCCGAGCGTACCGGCAAACTTCTGCACACCCGACGCGGTGTGGCGGTCATACTGAATGACATAAGTCGCCTCGGCGCGGCTGGTGAAGCGGATGCCGTCGCCGAGCGGGATACGAGCGGTCGCCGAGAAGTCGAGACCCGAGGTCAGATCGTAGTTCACGTTGACGAACGGCGCGTTGATGATCAGCAACCGCGGCAGTGCGTTGGGCGCCGCCGGATCGACACCGTCGATCGTGTTGACCGAATAGCCCGGGCCTACCGCCGCAACGGCCGCCGTGGCGGCTGCCAGTGTCGACTGCGAATAATAGGCAGTGATGGCCTTACCCGCATCCGGACCGTTGGCGATCAGGTTCGACTTCTTCACGTTATAATAGTCGACCGTCATGCTGAGCCACGGCACCGGCTCGAAGATCGCGCCGGCGGTGAAGCTGCGCGACGTTTCCGGCTTCAGGTTCGGGTTGCCGACGAAGCCGCGGCCCACCGAATAGGCCAGGTTGTACGGATTGCCATTGGCCGAGCAGGTCGTGGTGTTGCCGGTGCCGTTGTGCGCCAGAATGAAGAGGCACGACGGCGTGGTGGTGACGAAGCCGGCATATTGCGAGCGCGGTCCGGATTCAGCGAAGGTCGGCGCGCGGAAGCCTTGCGAATAGGTACCACGGACCGCCAGCTGCTTGATCGGGGTGAACTTGAAGCCGATCTTGGGCGAGAAGCGGCCAAAACCTTCCGAATAATGGTCGTAGCGACCCGAACCGTTGATCTCGAGGATATCGAGCACCGGTGCCGCGATTTCGAAATAGCCGGCCGAGACCGTGTGCTGGCCGAACGCCGACGAGGTCGTCAGGCTATAGGTATCGAGCGCGGCATTCTGGTTGTTGTTCTCCAGCGATTCGCGGCGCACCTGGCCACCGATGGCCACCATGAGCGGGCCACCGGGCAGCTCGATCAGCCGCTTGGTGATCGCGGCGTCGACCGAATACATTTCCGAATGCGACGGCGTGATCTTGTCCGGTGCGATGGCATCGCGCACCGCCTGCGAGTTCAGCGACGGATTGACGAAATTATAGCTGCCGGTGTTGATCGCGTTGAGCGTGGCGGCGATGTTCAGATAGCCGTGCTGGACGATCTCGAGATTGTCGCGGGCATAGACGCCGTCGATCTTCCAGGTCCAGTCGTCGCCGAAGCTGCCGTTCAGGCCCGCGGCGAAGCGATAGACTTCGTTGGTGCGGTCGCTGCCGGCTTTGATGTCGCCGAACAGATAGTAGATGCGCGCTGCGCCATTGGCAGGATCGGCGGCAAAGGCAGCCGCATAGGGATTGTTCGGGTTGAGCGCGCGCCCGGGCGTGCCCGGCGTCGCGCAATTGACGCCAGAGGTGCAGATATAGACCGGCAGGACGATGCCGGGGTTGCTCGACGCCAGCGACGGTGCGCCGCCATAAGGCTGGGTGTTGCGCAGGGCGCGCGGGGCGTTGAGAATGCTGACATAGCTGTTCGAATAGCTGCCAGTGACATAGGCTTCGACATTGTCGGCCAGACGGAGGCTGATGCGACCGTTGACCGAATATTTGCGCTGCAGCGGAGCAAGCTGGAAATATTCGTCTTCGATATTGTGCTTGCAGCCCACGCCGTTCACCGCCGCGCTGACCTGCGTGTAGGTGCCGGCCGCGCAGTTGAGGTTGAGCGACTGGTACTGGGTTGTCAGCACCGCCGTGCCACCGCTCAGCGGATTGTTCAGATTGGTCTGGGTCGTGCGCACGACGACCGCGTTCGGCGTCGCGGTGGTCAGCGAGTTGTCGGCACCGTTATTGTCCGCGCCGCCGATCGAAGTCAGATCGCGGTTATTGTACGGGAAGCCGCGGCTGTGCGCGGTGACGCGACCGTCCTGCTGGAATTCGCCGTTCAGATAGACGTTGAAGCCCTTTTCCGCATAATCGCCATAACCGACCGTCAGGTTGGCGCGTTGGTGACCCGCGTCGCCCTTCTCACTGGCGCCGGCCTCGACCGTGCCGGCGACGCCGACAAACTGCTTCTTCATGATCAGGTTGACCACGCCGCCGATCGCATCGGCACCGTAAGTGGAGGACGCACCGTCCTTCAACACTTCGATACGGTCGATCAGGCTGAACGGAATCGAATTGAGATCGACATAGGCGTTATGCCCATCGTCGTTGATCGGGAAGTTGGTCGAACGCAGACCATCGACCAGAACCAGGGTCGACGAGACGCCGAGGCCGCGCAGCGAGACGGCGACGCCGCCGGCCGAGAAGCCGCTCTGAAAGCCGACGCCGATCGAGCCGCCGCTATCGGCCGAGACCGAGCGAATCGCTTCGGCGGCCGTGGTGATGCCCGCCTTGGCCAGGCTGTCCGCGGTCAGCACGGTGACCGGCGACGGCGTTTCGGTATCGGTGCGGCGGAACAGCGAGCCGGTGACGACGATGTCCGCCGATTCACCTTCGGCCGCCTGGTCGGCCGGCGTGGCGCTGGCCGGCGCGTCCTGCGCGAAGGCAGGGCTGCTCAGGCCCAGCAGAAGGGCGAGCGGCGCGGCACTGGCACACAGACGCGTGGCGTTAAGGCGATGAAATGAACGCATTGATGAAGCCCCCGATATTTATGGTTATGTGCATCGGCCGAATGAGCCGAGCCGGGCGCTTTGGACGCCCGATGGAGCCTACGTGTCTTGCAGAGCAATTTTTGTAAATTGGATAAGGTCCGGTGCGGAGCTTTCCAGCCACCGTGTTACAATTGTGCAACACAGTCCCGCTATGCCCGCGCTAGAACCGTACGCCGGACCTGGAGAAGTAATCGTGACCGCCCTTCGGCAGGTGTTGCGGCAGTGGCCCGCATATGGACACGACATCGTACGAAAATAAAACCTCCGAATCGGTTCCTCGCCTAACCATCCGCTAACCAACGCTGGTGTAGCGATAGCGGCGTGAGCACTCGTCCCGCCTCCCAATTCGCCCGCCCGCGTATCGATGGCCGCGCGCTGCTCGGCCTGTACGACCCGGCCGACACCACTGATTGGGCGCCGATTCGTGCCGCCCAGGTCAATGCGGGCAGCAAGCTCGCCCTGTTCCTGCTGGCGGCCAATGTGGTCGGCGCGATGCTGGTCGCCATGGTGCTCCAGCCGATCGCGCCGCTCTGGGCGCTGGCGAGCTGGGGCGCCGCGGTGGCGACGGTCGCCGTGACCATCACGTTCCGCCGCCTTTCCTTCCGTCATCGCACCGCGCAGACCGCGACGTTGCGCGACGTCCGCCATACCGTGATCGAAGGGATCGCGCTGGCCACGGTCTGGTCAGTGCCGCCTTTGGTCTTCGGCATCAGCGCTGACCCGACGACCGCCTTCGGCCTGTGGATCGTCGTCGCGCTGCTGATGACGGCATCGGCCGTGGCCATGGCGGCCCTGCCCATGGCGACGCTCAGCTTCCTCGGCATCCTGGGCGCCGCCGTCGCGGTGATGCTCTATTTCGTCGGCGGATCGCTGTTCGCCTCGACCGCGATCGTCTTTACCGTGCTGCTGATGCTGGTTTGTTTCGGGCGCGGCAAGGCGCTGGTCGTGATCCGCGCGGGCGAGATCGCGCTGGCCGAGCGCGACGAGACCGTCAGCCTGCTGCTCCGCGAGTTCGCCGAGCATAGCGCCGACTGGCTATGGGAGACCGATGCCAATCGCCGCATCGTCCGCGCCTCGCCCCGCTTCGCGCATTCGGTCGGGCTTGATCCCCTCTCGGTCAACGGGATGCCGTTCCTCCAGGTGCTGGCCGGCTCCGCCTGGGAGTCCGGCAATTTCTCCGCCGGCCTGCGCACGCTGGCAGCGAAGCTGAAGGGTCGCGAAAGCTTCCGCGACCTGCTGCTGCCGGTCGAGGTCAATGGCGAGGAACGCTGGTGGGAGATCGCCGCCAATCCCCGGCTGGACGATCACGGCGCCTTTATCGGCTTCCGCGGCGTCGGCTCCGACGTCACCGAGCAGCGCGCCTCGGCCGACAAGATCAACCGCATGGCGCGTTTCGACACGCTGACCGGCCTGCCCAATCGCCTGCTGGTCAACGAGGCTCTCGTCCACGCCCTGGCCGATGCGGAGAAATGGGGCAGCCGCTGCGCCTTCATGATGATCGATCTCGATCGCTTCAAGGCCGTCAACGACACACTCGGCCATCCGATCGGCGACCGCCTGCTCGGCCGGGTCTCCGAACGGCTGAGCCAGTTGATGACCGACAACGAGGTGGTCGGGCGCCTGGGTGGCGACGAATTCGCCGTCGTCGTGCGCGACGCCGGCGATTCGGCCCGCATCGAGCAGCTGGCCCACACCATCATCGAAGTATTGTCGCGCCCCTATGAGCTCGACCAGCATACGCTGTACACGGGCGCCAGCGTTGGTGTGGCGACCGGTCCGCGCGATGGTCGCAACGCCGAAATGCTGATCCGTTCCGCCGACCTCGCGCTGTACCGCTCCAAGGATGCCGGCGGCGGAGTCGTGCGCATCTACGAGCCGCAACTGCATGTCGAGGCGGAGGAACGCCGGGTCCTCGAAGTGGCACTGCGCAAGGCCGTGCAGAATGACGAGATGCACCTGAACTACCAGCCGGTGGTCGATGCCATAACGGGCGCGCTGACCGGATTCGAGGCTCTGTTGCGCTGGACTCATCCGCAGTTCGGCACGGTCTCGCCCGTGAAGTTCATCCCGCTCGCTGAAGACGCCCGGCTGATCGCCCCGATCGGCGAGTGGGTGCTGCGCACCGCCTGCGAGGAAGCAGCGCGCTGGAAATCGCCGGTGCGCGTGGCGGTGAACGTCTCGCCCGACCAGCTCCACAACCCCGCCTTCGTCTCGATCGTCGCCTCGGCGCTGGCCAATAGCGGCCTGACGCCGGAACGGCTCGAGCTGGAGGTGACCGAAAGCGTGTTCATGCGCGAGGGCACTGGCGCGACCAAGGTGCTGGAACGCATCATGGATCTGGGCGTGCGGCTCAGCCTCGACGATTTCGGGACGGGCTATTCCTCGCTCGGCTATCTCAGCCGCACCAAATTCTCCTCGATCAAGATCGACCGCAGCTTCGTGCAGGGCGCCTCGCGGAAAGTGCCCGAGGCGATCGCGATCATCCGTGCCGTCGTCGCGCTCGCGCAAAGCCTGGGCATGGCAACCACCGCGGAAGGCGTCGAGACCGAACAGGAACACCGCATGGTGCAGGATCTCGGCTGCACCAGGGTCCAGGGTTATTATTTCGGACGCCCGCTGCCGGTCGAGGAAGCGCGCGCGGTTGCCGATCGCGACTGGGGCGCGTCAGCGGCCGCCTGAGCGCTTGCCCCCCGCCCAACGTCACGCTAAAGCCCGCATCCGCACAGGGGTGTAGCTCAGTTGGTTAGAGCGTCGGTCTCCAAAACCGAAGGCCCTCGGTTCGAGTCCGAGCTCCCCTGCCATTTCGCACTTTCGCAGTTTTTGCCCTTCTGAGCCCTTCCGTCCCGTCTCGCCTGGGGGAGGTTTTCCATAAGGATATCAAAGGGCTTACGGTACGCGGCGGAAAGCTTTCGATCCCGAAACGAACAGTTCGAAAGTACCACGGAAAGCACGTGTTTTTTGACCGGTAGTTCGGCATCCAAGAACCGACGCTTCGAATCGCGGGCGATCGTCAGAAGAGCGATGCCGTCATCCATATGACTGAGATCAGCATCGTGGCAGAGTTCCAGTTCGCGCGATACTCGGCGCTCCTGCTCCCGAAATTGCGCCGTTAGCGCGTTGAAGATCGAATCGTCGATCTTGTCATCGATGTTATCAATGTAGATCTGCTTCATGCGATCCCGCAGCCTCTCACGCTCCTTCTGAAGCCGCGTGACCGCAGCGTCGTGGTCTTTCTGCATCACCGACAGGCTCTCTCGAAGTGCGTGGGTCAGCCACTGGAACATCTCGCTGGAGATGGAGATGCGGTCGAGCATCTCGCCGAACTGCTCGAGCAACACCTCCTCGCGCACATAGGGCTCGGCACATTTCACCTTCGCGTGACTGCAACGGTAATAGACATATTTCTCCTTCTTGATGTCCCCCACCAACGCGCAACCGCAATGCCCGCAAGCGATCATACCTGTGAACAGGAAGTCCTTCTCGACGCCTCGGACACGAGCGGTGTGACGACCATCGAGCACGCCCTGGACTCGCTCCCAGGTTTCGACCGAAACCAGCGGTTCGTGTGAGCCCTGATAGCGTTTGCCGATCCACTCGAACTCGCCGGTATAGATGCGCGAACGAAGGATTTTGTGAACGCTGCTCAAGCTGATCGGCTTTACGCTACCCCTGAACGTCATGCCTTCGGAACGTGCGCGGGCCGCCGCCTGCTTAAGCGAATACATGCCCGTCGAGTACCATTCGAAGAGGCGCGTCACGTGGGCGCCGCTATCCGGATCAACCTCAATGACGCGCTTGCCGTTCGGCCCGATGACATTGCGATAACCGGTGGGTGCGGCCGAGGGCCAAATCCCCTGCTCCGCCTTCTCCAGCATACCCTTGCGGACCTCTTCGGAGAGATTGTCGATATAGTTCTTCGCCATCAGCACCTTGATGCCGTGCAGAAACTTCTCCGAGGATCGCGAGTCCGGAGCGAGAACGATATTCTCCTTCACAAAGTGGATGCTGAGATCGAGCTCGTCGACAGTCACCCAGTCCCGCAGGTTTCGGTACAGCCGATCGGTTTTCTCGACCAAGACCGTGTCCACGGCGGGATGGCTTCGCAGGTAGGCGACCATCTCGCCGAAGTGAGTCCTGCCGCTGGTCTTGGCAGTTTCGATGTCGATATATTCGCGGACGATCTGAAGGCCGGCGTCCTCCGCGTAGGCCTTGAGGAGCTTGACCTGAGAATCGATCGAAAAGCCCTCTCGTTCCTGCTCCTTGGACGATACCCGTGCATAAAGAACCGCACGTTGTGACTTTCGCGCGGGCTGGCGACGATCCGATCTAGGCCTGTTCATATACGCTCTCTCGCTGACATTTCGTCAGCCGCGCATCACAGAAGAACCAGCTGACTAACACCAGTCTGACGACCGATCCTCCGATAGCAACCCGTCAAGAGCGAGACGCATCCGAATTGGACAATGATCCAGCCGGAACACGATCCGGAGGACTGAGATCCAGCAGCACGGCTGCAAATGTCGTCATGTTGCTGATAATCTCCCGGGCGTCCGCCTCGGTCAGAGGCGCATCATAGTAAGGCTGCCAGACCCTGATCGTCTCTTCGACAAGCTCCCGCGAGTACCGACGCACCGAGCCAGACAGCGGACGCGCCGCATGGTCCGCGGGGATCGCGTCCATCCGATTCCGACATGATCGCTGGTGTTTCATGATATCAGCCTGGTGCCGGAGGAGTCCGCCTACGCTTGTTGAATTCGCGATCACCCTCCAGGAATGCAGCCAGCATCGCCGGTGCAAGTTCGGACACCGCCTCCTCCTTGCCGTAGGCCTCAGCGTACAGCGCCGCGTACTCCGTCAATGCCTGATGGAGTTCCGGTGTGAGGGAGATAGCCAGCCTGACCGGTGTGCGATCAGGTAGTTTGCCTAGTTTCAGCTCAGCCACCGGGCCCTCCTATTCGCGCCACGGCGCGAGGATCAGATCCTTGTGAACTACAAGGCGTATCATGGCTCCTGGGCGGATCGTGATTGTCGGCTGGATATTGAGGTTGCGTTGGGTGATCTGGTCACCTGCGCGCGAGACGTTGTCCTGGGTCGAACGTCGCAGTGCCTGGACGAGATCGCCGTCACCGGTGAACGCCATCTCCGACCCGACACCCAACAGCGTCGAGAGCACCACGCCCTTGAGCAGGGTCCAGGTATGGAAATCCACCCTGTCTTGCAGTCCAGCATACCCCGATGGATCGGTCGCGGGGACATTGTCGATCCGAAGCGAGCTTCCATCCGGAAGCATGATGCGCTGCCAGACGACCAACGCCCGCTTTTGGCCGAATGCGACGACGCTATCGTAGCTCCCGACGAGACGGGCACCCTGTGGGATCAGAAGGAGGCGGCCGGTCGGGCTGTCATAGACACGCTCGGTCACCTGCGCGGTTACCAGCCCAGGCAAGTCAGAGCGAAGGCCGGTGATGAGACTGGCAGCAATGACGCTCCCGGCGGAAAGCACATAGGGCGAGGGGGCGCCTTCGAGCCGATGCGGGTTGATGTCCGCGCGCGGGTCAAGCACGCCCATGAAGTCGCTCTTGCGTTGCTGAGCGTTCGGATCACGAGCCGGATCGATCGCAATCTTTCCCGCATCGGATGCGGGCGCGGCCACGCCCGTCGCCGGTGGCGTTTGCATCGGCGATTGCCCCTCGGTCGTGATTGCGGTGCCGACTTTGCTTGAGACGATGACGGCCGATTCCAGCGCAGCCTTACGTTCGGCAACTCGTCGAGATCGCTCAGCCTGTTCGGCCTGGACACCGGCATCCGGGCCACTTGGTCTAGTCTCGACCGCCATCGCACGCTGATGTTCGAGGATCGGCCTGCCGAGATCGCCCGGAAGCGGCGGGCCGAGTCTCGGGGCATCGCCATAGCTTGCGGGAACGCCGCTCAGCGCTTCGGCTGCTGGCCGGGTGCTCGGCTGCGACAGGTCCTCCTGGCTGGCGGCATGCCGGAACACCTGCGGCTTCAGCGCGACCCAGGCGACCGTCACCAGGCTCACCGATCCCAGAGCGGCGATGCCTATGATGACACCGCGCCGGAAGCGGATGGCGCGTTGCGGCTTCGCCCGGATCACCAGTGTTTCTGGATCGACCTTGGGCAGCGGGGCAGAGACCACTTCGGTCACGACTTCTTCCCCTTGCGCGGAGCGGGCTCGGCAACGCGGCTGATGCGCACGACCTGCTGCTTCTTCGTGCCGAGCCGGAGCTCGGCATTGTCGAAGATGCGGTCGACGACATAGAAGCGGCCGCGCACGCGATAATTGACGAGTTCGGCTTCGCCCGTGATGCCGATGACGAACAGCGGCGGCGCCTCACCCACTGTCAGCGTCTCCGGAAACTCGACAAAGGTCTGGCGGCCGTCGTCGAACGCCCGGACCGGTTTCCAAGCGGGGTGGTCCCCGCTGACGGCATAGTTGAACCGGAGATTCTCCACCGTCAGGCCCTGCGCCACGGGGGCGGCAACCTCGGCTGCGGCGGCGGCGCGGCGCACCGCGATCAGGGCATCGGCGGGATAGCTCCAGGACAAGGCGGCCAAAGCGGTCCGGGCGGTCGCGTTGAGCTGGAGATGATAGCTGCGCCGGTCGGTGGTGATGACGAGATTGGTGGCAAGGCCAGATGCGAATGGCTTGACGAGCACGTGGGTTCGCTTGTCCGGGCCGCTTCCGCTGCTGGTATCGCCGATGACCCAGCGGACGGTGTCGCCCGCGGCCACCGCCACCAGATTCTCGCCCGGCTGCAGGGCGATGTCGGTGACGACGCCCGGTGTGGTGAACACCTGGTAGATCGCGCCCTCGCTGAAAGGATAGATCTGAGCCGCGTTGATGAACCCTTCCGACGCCGGCGCGCGAGTTGCGTCGCGGTTCGCAGCGGCTACGCGTGCGACCGCGGGAGCAACCCTCGGCTTGCGGTGGCGAGCGCTCTGGTGACGCGGGCCGGCTACAACTTTCTGGGGCGAAGCGATCGACGCGACGGGTCTAGACGGCGTTGATGTTTGGGCGCTCGCGGTGACGATGCACAGCGCGACCATCGACGCTGCAATGAAGAGCTTCATGGCTGGATCTCCGTTGGGGACTGTGAGGTGTTCGCGAGGCTGGGATCTAGGGGTGAGCCCAGCGGCAGGTTCGCGGGCGCCGCGACGGCTGGCCGGGCGGCGGCAGGTGTCGTCGGCTCCAGCTCGCGACTCCAGTCGATCGCGTCGACATAGATCCCCAACGGATTCTTGCGCAGCGTGTCCGCGGAAGCGGGGAGCTTGCGCACGACAGTGACGATCGCCGTCCAGCGAGAGGCGCCGACCTGCGACCCACGCTCGAAGGCGGTCTCAGTCCATTTTACCTGGAACGACCGTTCCGAGGCTCGAACGACGCTGGTCACCTGCACCGACACGGTCCGCTCGCCGATGCGCGCAAAGGGATTTGCGGCGCGCGCATAATCGCCGAGGAACTGCGCGCCGCGCCTGGTCGCGAAGTCATAGGCCTCGAGCCATCCGCGCCGCATCAGCACGGGGTCCAGCGAGATCGAGCGAATGTCGGTGATGAACCGGGAGAGGTGCCAGGCAATCTGCGGATCGGACGGTTCGAAGGCAGCTTCGGCCGGGGTCACCGCCCTCGCCTCGCCCAGCTGGTCGACCTCGACCACATAGGGTGTCACTCGGCTCTGCATCGATTGCCAGATCAGCCCGCCCGACAGGCTGCAAGCCAGGCCGAAACAGCCGAATGCCATGAGCCGCCAGTTGCGCGCCTGGACGCGCGCAGAGCCGATCCGCTCGTCCCATTGCTGACCGGCCCGTTGGTAGGGCGTTTCCGGCTCGGGGGTACGCCCGTAGCGCTGGACGCTTCGCTTGAAGATCATCATTCGTCCCTTTCCTTGATGTCGGGGGTGGCGGAAGCGCCGCCGCGATCGCCCTGCTGGAGCGCGTGGGCAGCGACCTGACGGTGATGACGGCCGGTCTGCTCGGCGCGCATCGCCTTCGCCCAGGCCGGCGCGCCGTCACCTTCCTGTCCCTGCGGGGCCGAGCCGCCTTGGCCAGAGCGATTGAGGGCGTTCCAGGCGGCGGTTCGCCCGCTGCTCGCGGCCTCGCCGAGACCGAGCGCGCTGGAAGCGCGATCACGCATCGCATTGCCGGCAGCCTGGGCGACGCCGCCGAGTCCCGCGCCGACGGTGGGGGTCGCGGCAGTCTCCTTGCCGAGCGTGTACGCAGTGGATGCAGCCGACCCCATCGACGTGCCGGCACGGATGGCGCCGAGCGCGCCGCCACCGATCGCGCGCGCCGTTCCCATGGCCGCACCGCCCGCAAGCATCGTGACGCCGGCTGCCCCGGCGACCGTCCCGAGCGCTGCGCCCGCCCCGAGTTGGGGTGCGCCCGAGACGAGCCCGGAAGCAATGCCGGGGCCGAAGATACCAAGCCCGAACAGGGTCAGCGATGCGAGCATCAAGCTGAGGGCCTGGCCGATATCTGGTTCCTGGCCCTCGAGCGCGCTGGTGAAGTCGGCGAAGAAATTGGAGCCGATGCCGACGATGACGGCGAGCACCATGACCTTGATGCCGGAGGACACGACGTTCCCGAGCACGCGCTCGGCGAGGAAGCTGGTCCGGTTCCACAGTGCGAACGGCACGAGGATGAACCCGGCAAGCGACGTCAGCTTGAACTCGATGATCGTCACGAACATCTGCACCGCGAGGATGAAGAAGGTCAGGATCACGATCGCCCAGGCGAACAGCAGCACCGCGATCGTCAGGAAATTCTCGAAGAAGCTGACGAAGCCCATCAGTTCCGAAACCTGCTCGAGCAGCGGCCATGCGGCGGAGAACCCGGTTCCAGCGAGGCGCCCGGGCTTGAGCAGGTCGGCCGCCGACAAGGTGCCCCCGCCCGCGGTCAGTCCTGCCTGAGCGAAGGAACGGAAGATGATGTCGGCAAGCGTCGAGAAGCTGTTCAGGATGAACGCGAACGCGCCGATATAGAGGATCTTCTTGATGAAGCGGCCGAGCACATTGTCATCGCCGCCCAGCGCCCAGAACAGCCCCGCCAGGGTGATGTCGATGCCGATCAGCGTCGCCGTCAGAAACCCGACGTCCGGCCCCAGCAAGCCGAACCCGCTGTCGATGTAGCGGATGAAGTCCTGCATGAAGCGGTCGATGACGTTGAGGTCGTTCACGGGCGTCGACTTTCGCTTCGCTTGAGAGGGTGCCGCGAGGCGTGGCGTTTGGGGGGGAGCTGACCACCACGCCCCGCGGCGACGGAGGCGGCAAGGCAGCGCCACCGTCGTTCGGTTGCGGCCTATCGGGGGGTGTAGGCCGCGCCGGACCCGAGGAACTTCCTGGTGGCTGCGCGACCGTCGATCTCAGCTTGGGCGCGGCGCGCCTCCTCGGTCGCCTGTGCGCGGTATTGCGCGGCCATCAGGTTCTGGATCTGGAACTGCTGCTTCGCACTCAGCGCGAGAAGCTGGTTGGTCGCCTGGCCGACCTGCAACGCGCCTTCGGCACCTTGGCTGTTGCCGACCAGATCGCTGAGCGTCAGGGCATCGGCCTGGACATTGGTCACCACCTGCGCCTGGATGCTCATTGCCTGGCGGAATGATCCCATTGATGCGTCGAGACGCGCCTTCGCGGCGACGACCCGCCCGTCGCGGTTCAACGCCGCGTCGAATTCCTGGGGGAACAGCTTGCGATACTGCTCGTCGATCCCGTCGATGCGAAAACCGATGCCCTGCGCCTGCCCCATCAACCGATCGATCTGCTGCAGGGTCTGGGTGATCTGCTGAAGCTGGGGAAAATCGATACGGGCCAGGTTCTTCGCCTGGTTGAGCAGCATCGTCGCTTCGTTCTGCAGCGACTGGATCTGGTTGTTGATCTGCTGAAGCGACCGCGCCGCGGTCAGCAGCGTCTGCGAATAATTGGTCGGATCGAACACCGTGAGCTGCGCCCGCGCGGGCGTGCAGGTGAACAAGGCCATGCCGAGCGATCCTGCCGAGCAGAGCCCGAGCAGGGCCGCGGTCAGCGTCTTCCTGGCGGAGAAGCGGGTACGCATTTAATTACTCCTGGATCTGGGCGGCGGGGAAATCCGCAAGCAGCGCCGCCGCCCAATCGAGACCGGCACTGCTGAGGAAAGCGGGGGTAAATTCGGAGGCGCCGTGCTCGGCGAGCAAGGCGTCGATCCGCTGCTGCGTCGCGGGATCGGAGGCACCACAAAGCGCGAGCGCGATCGGACCGAGGCCGAGTTCGAACAGGCGATTGCCGCGGGCGGACTGGAGGTAATATTGCCGCTTCGGCGTTGCCCGGCTGATCAGTTCGATCTGGCGATCGTTGAGACCGAAGCGCGCATAGGCATCCCGCCCCTGCGGCTCGATCGCGCGATCGTTGGGTAGGAGGATGCGCTGCGGACAGCTTTCGATGATCGCGGGTGCGATCGAACTCGACGCGATGTCCGCAAGGCTCTGCGTGGCGAACAGCACAGCGACATTCTTCTTGCGAAGCACCTTCAGCCACTCGCGGATGCGTGCCGCGAACAGGGGATGATCGAGGAAGATCCAGGCCTCGTCGAGCACGAGCAGCGTCGGTCGTCCATCGAACCGTTCCTCGAGCCGATGGAAGAGATAGGTGAGCACCGGCGCGACCACTCCTGCCTGGCCCATCAGCGCCTCGGTCTCGAAACACTGCACGTCTTCAAATGCGAGGGGCGGCTCGGCCGCATCGAGGAGCCGGCCATATGGGCCGTCCAGGGTGTAGGCGCCGAGCGCGACCCGCAGTACGTTGGATTGCAGCAGGAGCGCCAGGCCGGTCAGTGTCCGTTCTTCGGGCGGCGCGGATGCCAGGCTACCGAGCGCCGACCAGAGCGCATCCTTGACGGCCGGCGTAACCGCGACCTTCTCATGCTCCAGAAGTGCCGCCACCCATTCCGCGGCCCAGCTCCGCTCGGTCGCATCATCGATCCGGCGAAGTGGCTGGAAGGCCAGCGTCCTGCCGGCATCGGCACCGAGACCGAGCGCATGGTGCGCCCCGCCCATCGCCAGCACCGCGGCACGCGCCGAGAAACCCTTGTCGAAGATAAAGACTTGCGCGCCGACGTAGCGCCGGAACTGGAGGGCAATCAGGGCGAGCAGCACCGACTTGCCCGCGCCGGTTGGCCCGACGACCAGCATGTGCCCGACATCGCCGACATGGGTAGACAGGCGGAACGGCGTCGATCCGGCAGTGCCGGCATGGAGCAGCGGCGGCCCATCGAGATGCGCATTGCATGCAGGCCCCGCCCAGACGCTCGATAGCGGCATGAGGTGCGCCAGGTTCAGGGTATGAACCAAGGGCTGCCGTACATTCGCGTAGGCGTGCCCGGGCAACGACGACAGCCACGCCTCGACCGCGTTCACGCCTTCGCGAATCGTCGTGAAGCCCAATCCGTTGACGATCCGCTCGACGTGCCGGACCTTGTCCTCGACCTTCGCGCGGTCCGGGTCGGTCACGGTGATCGTCGAGGTCAGATAGCCGAAGGCGACATGATCGCCGCCCAGCGCCTGGAGGGCGAGGTCGGCATCGACGACCTTGTTGTCCGCGTCGCTGTCGAGCAGCTGGACCGGCTGGTTGTAGATCACCTCGCGCAGCAGCGCGGTGATCGACTTGCGCTTGTTGAACCATTGGCGCCGGAGCTTGGTCAGCACCTTGGTCGCGTCGCTCTTGTCGAGCGCGATGAAGCGCGTGACCCAGCGGTACGCGAAATCCTGATGATTGAGCGCGTCGAGGATTCCGGGACGGCTCATGCCCGGAAATCCGAGAATGGTCAGGGTACGGACATGTCGGTCGCCAAGCATCGGCTCGAGACCGCCGACCAGCGGCGTGTCTGCGAGCAGCGCATCGAGATAGATCGGCGTCTCGGGCGGCAGCACAGGATGGCGGCGCGCCGAAATCGCGCCGTGCAGGAAGGTCAGCGTCTCGGCGTCGTCGAGCGCGCGCACCTCCGGCATGAACCCGCTGAAGAGATCGAGTGCGCGGTCGGTCTCGGCCACGAAACCGGCGAGACTGCCGCGCCAGTCCCTTCCCTTCTCGGCCTCTGGCCGGTCGACAAGCGAGCGCCCCGCCGCATCGGCGCTGTCCACCGGCGGCAGCCAGGTCAGGGTCAGATGGTAGATGCTCTCGAAATGCTCGCCCTCGGCAAGAAACCCCGCGCGCCTTTCCCGATCGACCAGCCAGGAAGCGGGATCTGGAAACACGCTGTCCGGATAGGCTACGGCCTCGCGGCGCTCGGCTTCGAAAAACAGGGCCCAGCCGGTACCGAAGCGCTTGAGGACATTGTTCGCCCGAGCGCATGCCGAAAGCAGTTCGCCTTCGGTCGCCGATTCCAGATCGGGGCCGCGGAACCTGAGCGTCCGCTGGAAGCTGCCGTCCTTGTTCAGCACGATGCCCGGCGCGACCAGGGCCGCCCATGGCAGGTGATCGGCGAGCCGGTCGGCGCGGTTGCGGTATTCGGACAGGTTCAGCACCTGAAATGCCCTTTCTGGCGGAGATGGCGAACCAGCACCGGCGCAAAATTGGGATCGCGCCGGGCGGCGAAGACGGCGAGGCTGTGCCCCGCCGCCCAGAGCACGAAGCCGGCGATCCATTGCTGGAGGCCGAGCCCCACAGCGGCAGCGACGGTGCCGTTGACGATGGCGATCGCCCGCGGCGCGCCGCCCAGCAGGATCGGCGATCCGAGGCTGGCGTGGATCGGCGCTTCGAACCCTTCGATATGGCCGCCATGCCCGGTCACGAGATCAGCGCCCCGCCGCCGAACGAGAAGAAGGAGAGGAAGAAGCTCGATGCGGCGAAGGCGATCGACAGGCCGAAGACGATCTGGATGAGCTTGCGAAAGCCGCCCGCGGTCTCGCCGAATGCGAGCGTCAGGCCGGTCACGATGATGATCATCACCGCCACGATCTTGGCGACCGGTCCCTGGACGGACTCGAGCACCTGCTGAAGCGGCTGCTCCCACGGCATGCCGGACCCGGCCGCATCGGCATTGCCGGCGATGGTGAGAGCCAGGCCCAGCGCGGCGCCGACGAGGAAGGTTGCTCCGCGGTTGGAGGTACGTGAGAGGCGCATGTTCATTCTCCTTTGGGATTGGCGAGACTGTGGAGGTCGATGAGGCCGTAATTCCCGTCGGGATCGAGGCCGGCGACGCGGGCGATCGTCTCGATGCGGCGATCGACGCCGCGGCCGGCGATGAAGACGACGAGGTCGATCGCTTCGGCGATCAGCCGCCGGGGCACCGTGACGACGGCTTCCTGTACGAGCTGCTCGATGCGGAAGAGCGCGGACGCGGCGCTGTTGGCATGGACGGTCGCGATGCCGCCGGGGTGTCCGGTGTTCCAGGCTTTCAGCATGTCGAGCGCCTCAGGCCCGCGAACTTCGCCGACGATGATACGGTCCGGGCGCAGCCTGAGCGTGGAACGGACCAGATCGGCCATGGTGACGAAACCGGGTCGGGTGCGTAGCGCGACCGTGTCCGGTGCCGGGCTTTGGAGTTCGCGCGTGTCCTCGATCAGGATCACCCGCTCGTCGATCCACGCCATTTCGGCGAGAAGCGCATTGGCCAGCGTCGTCTTCCCCGAGCTGGTGCCGCCGGCGATCAGGATGTTGAAGCGCTGGACGACCGCCGCCTTCAACCGATCCGCGGCAGCATGGTGCATCAGGCCATCGCTCACATAGTCGTCGAGGCTGTAGAGACGCGTCGCCGGCTTGCGGATCGAGAAGCACGGCCCGGTCGCGACGGGCGGCAGGACCCCCTCGAACCGCTCGCCCGCGCGCCCCTCGAGATGCGGCGGCAGCTCGGCCGACACGATCGGAGCTTCGCCATGAACCTCGGCGCGCGCATGGCTCGCCACCAGCCGGATGATGCGCTCGATCTGTTCGGCCTCGAGCCGTATTTCGGTATCGACCCTGCCCTCGCCGAGAATGTCGACGCGAAGCGCGCCGTCGGGATTGACCATGATCTCGATCACACGATCGTCTGCCATCGCCGCGGCAATCGCCGGCCCCATCGCCGTGCGCAGCATCGCCCGGCGGCGGTCGGCGGTCACCGCGCCGCTCATCGGTCTGCCGCCTGAGCGTCGATCGTCCGACGGCCAGCGGCGATCTGTCGTCCGACCTGGGCGACGAACGCCTCGAAGCGATCCCGGGCGATCGCCCGCCCCGCAGCGTCGTTCTCGGCCAGGGGCGCCTGGATCGCGAGTTCATACCGAATGAACAGCGCCAGCGTCTCGAGCAGGACATGATTGTCCCGCTCGATCCGGCCGAGCGATGCCGTGAAGCGATCAAGCCGCAGCCCGAACCGGTCCTCCAGTTCGGAGCGACCGCGGCGGTCCAGCCAGGCGGTCACCGCGTCGGCGAGGATCGCGGACTTGGACGCGCCCGGCTTCGCGGCGAGCACTTCAAGCCGGTCGCTGACCGACTTCGGGAGGAAGAGCTGGTGGCGGACCTTCACGACCATCCTCACAGATCCAGCTGCAGGTCGTTGGCGTGCCCGCCGGCCGCGTCGATCGCATAGACAGTCCGGGCAGTGCCGAGAGCGCGCGCCTGGTCCATCGCCCGCTTGTCGCCGGCCGCATCGCCCTCGTCGTCGCCGAGACCGAGCGGGTCGGCGATCGTGGGTTCGGGCTCCACGGGCTTCTCGACCTCGTGCGCTGGATGCCGCGCCTGCTCAAGTCCGCCGCTGCTGCGTTCGCTGTTCTGCTCGTCGGCCGCACTCAGCCTGGTATCGACCCCGCGAACGACGCCCTGCCAGTCGTCGCGGCGCGCGGCGGGACGGTCGGCATAGGCCCCCATCATCAACAAGGGCGGCGGAACGACGCGCGCGGTAAAGCTGCCGTCCTCGAAATAGCGCAGCTTCTTCGCGCGGATCGGTGGGGTTCCGGCGATCAGGATGAGTTCGTCGGTCGGCGGCAGCTGCATGACCTCTCCGGGGGTCAGCAGCGCGCGGGCAGTCTCCTGGCGGCTGACCATGACATGGGCGAGCCAGGGCGCGAGCCGGTGTCCCGCATAGTTGCGCATGCTGCGCTGCTCGGTGGCCGTTCCAAGCGCATCGGAGATTCGTTTGGCCGTCCGTTCGTCATTGGTCGCGAACGCGATGCGAACATGGCAGTTATCGAGGATCGAGTTGTGGTCGCCGTAAGCCTTCTCGATCTGGTTGAGGCTCTGGGCGATCAGGAAGGCGCGGACACCGTACCCGGCCATGAAGGCGAGGCTCGTCTCGAAGAAGTCCAGCCGGCCGAGTGCCGGAAACTCGTCCAGCATCATCAGCAGCCTGTGCCGACCGCCTGGGCTTTGCGCGTGGAGATGCTCGGTGAGCCGGCGGCCGATCTGATTGAGCACGAGTCGCACGAGCGGCTTGGTGCGGCTGATGTCGGACGGCGGCACCACGAGGTACAGCGAGACCGGCGACTTGCCCTCGACCAGATCGGCAATCCGCCAATCGGATCTACAGGTGACCTCGGCCACGGTCGGATCGCGATAGAGGCCGAGGAACGACATTGCCGTCGAGAGCACGCCGGAGCGTTCGTTCTCGGATTTGTTGAGGACTTCGCGCGCGGCGGAGGCGACGACGGGGTGGACCTGCGGCGCGTCGGGCGTGCCCAGATGATTGGTCGTCATCATCCGGCGAAGCGTCGCGGTGAACGGCCGCTGCGGATCGGAGAGGAAGGTGGCGACGCGCGCGAGGGTCTTCTCCTCCTCGGCATAAAGGATATGGAGGATGGTCCCGACCAGGAGCGAGTGGCTCGTCTTCTCCCAATGGCTGCGACGCTCCAGCGCTCCCTCCGGGTCAACCAGGACGTCGGCGATGTTCTGGACATCGCGGACTTCCTCGGCGCCGCGGCGAACCTCAAGCAGCGGATTGTAGCGCGCCGAGCGGGCATCGGTCGGATTGAAAAGAAGGCAGTGCGAGAACCGCGCGCGCCAGCCGGCGGTCAGCTGCCAGTTCTCGCCCTTGATGTCGTGAACGACGGCCGAGCCGGTCCACCCAAGCAAGGTCGGCACGACAAGCCCCACGCCCTTGCCCGAGCGGGTCGGCGCGAAGGCCATGACATGCTCGGGTCCGTCATGACGAAGATAGTCGGCGCCGGTCCGGCCGAGGAAGACACCGGCGGGATTGAGCAGACCGGCGCGGCGGATTTCGGCGTTACTGGCCCATCGCGCCGAGCCATAGGTGGTGATGTTGCGGCGCTGACGCGCACGCCAGAGCGAGCCGAAAACCGCCGCCCCACAGCCGGCAAAGCCGCTCGCTGCCGCGATCCCGCCGGCCCGGTCGAACACTTCGGGTGCATAGGCGTCGAAATGATACCACCATTCGAACAGCGCCCAGGGCTGATAGAAGGGGCGGCCGAACGCGTGGAACCACGGCGGGCCGAGCTCCGGCTGGTAGGCAAGCTGCGCCGCCGCCCACTGGGTTGCCAGCCAGATGCCGCCGATGACGATCGCGAACACGACGGCGATCTGGCCGATGAGAAGCTTGGTCGGGGTCACTTGGCTCTCCGACCGCGAACACGTGTCCGCGGGCGGGAGCTAAATTTCACATCACGACATCCAGGGGGACTAGCCCAGTCGCGTCAGTGCTCGTCAGATCTCGCCAAGCATGGGAGGAACGGCCGGAATTGGGCCGCTAGCCGATAGGCCGCTTTCGGCTCTGAAGCGGCGAGAGCTGTCATTCGGTTCAGCAGCGCTACAGTCGCTCGCATCGCCTGGCGCTGGCTATCGGGTCGAAACATCAGCACAATGCGCCTCGATCGATGCCAGCCAATCCTAACGGGTGCAGATAAGCGTGAAATTCGGGATTGGTCCTCGCCTGTTCGTTGCGACCTTGCTCTGTTTGGGCGCGCTCGGGGGCGCGACGATTCTCACCGTCCGATGGAGCCTGCTCCGCGACCAGTCGCCGCCATCCCGGGCGATCGACGCCGACAGCCGCGGCCTGATCGACGCACTGCAAGCCACCTTCAAAGATCATGGCAACTGGGCATTCCTGCCGTCCGATGCGCAGGACCGCCGCCGCTGGCTTCGCACCCTGTGGATTCAAACGCTGAGCGCCGACAACGGCACGTCCGTGGTGACAATTGGCACGTACGGCGACCGGATCGGGCTGGTCGACATAGGCGGCCGTCTCCTCAGCGGCGTCTCGCCCGGCCCGGTCCTGCGCGCGTTCGGCTCGATTGATACGCGATCCATGTCCTTGACGGTGGAGGGCCGGCGCGTGGGCTATCTCGTCGTCGCCGGTGCGGACAATGCCGAGGATACGCTGGCGGTGGCATTCCTGCTTCAGCAAGGCGGTCGGATCGCCGCCATCGGCACCGGCGCCGGGGTGCTTGCCCTCGCGCTCGCGGTCTTGCTGGCAGCGCATTTCCGCCGGCCGATCGCCAAGCTGGTGGCGGGGGCGCGGATGCTGGAGGACGGCCGCTACGACATGCGGGTGGACGCCAGCCGCGGCGACGAACTGGGCGTGCTGGCGGGCACCTTTAATCACCTTGCAGCCCGCCTCGAGATCAGCCAAGCGGCGCGGCGGCAGTGGGTCGCGGACACGTCGCACGAACTGCGCACGCCGCTTGCCGTGCTGCGCGCCCAGATCGAGAGCCTGCAGGACGGCATTCGCATGGCCACCCCGGACAATCTCGGGCTGATGCTGACCCATGTCGGATCGCTGACCCGGCGCGTCGACGATCTCTATCTTCTCGCACAGGCGGACATGGCTGAGTTGCGGTATGACACGCAGCCCGTCGCACTGTGGCCGGCGATCGAAGGCGTCGCCGACAGTTTCCAGGATCGCGCGGCCGCCGCCGGCCTGTCGATCACGCGCGATGCGGCGCCGCCACGCTCGACGGTGCTGTGCGATGCCGAGCGGATGCGGCAGGTGCTGGTCAATCTGATCGAGAATGCGGTGCGGTATACCGATGCCGGGGGAAGCATTCACCTCGGCGGCGCGATCGAGGGTGGCGCGCTGGTGTTCACCATCGACGATTCGGCGCCGGGTGTTCCCGAAGCGTTGCTGGACCGGCTCGGCGAGCGCTTCTTCCGCACCGATCAGTCCCGCGCCGGCGGCCACGGCGGCGCGGGTCTCGGGCTGGCGCTGGCGCGGCGCATCGTCGAGGCACAAAGCGGGCGGATCACCTTCGCCGCCTCCGATCTGGGCGGGCTGCACGTGCGCATCGTGCTTACGCTGGTGGCCGCATGAGCGGCACGATCCTGATCGTCGAGGACGAACCCGATCTGGCCGCGCTGATCGCCGAATATGTGCGCGCGGCCGGCTATGAAGCGCAGGTGATGCCGGACGGCAAGGCGGCGCTGGCCCACATTCGGCAACAGCTTCCGCGCTTGATCGTGCTCGACCTGACGCTCCCCGGACTCGACGGCATCGCGCTGTGCCGCGCGGTTCGCGAACGATCCGACGTGCCGATCATCATGGTGACGGCGCGGGTCGAGGAGATCGACCGGTTGCTCGGGCTGGAGACCGGCGCCGACGACTATCTGTGCAAGCCGTTCAGTCCGCGCGAGCTGGTTGCGCGGATCAAGACGGTGCTGCGCAGGACCTCGGGCGAGCGCGACGATACACCGCGCATCCATATCGACGCGGAGAAGCAGACGATCCGCGTCGGATCGCGCCTGCTCGATTTCACCCCGACCGAATACCGCCTGTTCGCGGCGATGGCGCAGCGGCCGGGCATGATCCATTCGCGCGCGCGCCTGCTCGACGTGGCGGGGGTGGACAATTTCGATGTGACCGACCGGGCGATCGACAGCCATATCAAGAATCTGCGCCGCAAGCTCGCTTTGTTGCTTCCCGATGCCGACATCATCCAGTCGGTGTACGGCGTCGGCTATCGCGTCGAGCTCTAGCCCGCATCCATAGTCCCTCCACACTCGGCTCCTAGCCCCGCCGCAGGCAATCGGCGGAAAAGGCAGGCAAATGAGCATGAAGCGCAAGTGGAAGAAGGCATTGGTGATTTCGGCTGTGGTGATCGGCACGTTCGGTGTCGGCGGCGGGATCGCCGGGTTTACCGCCTATGAGATGGGTTGGGGTCCGTTCGCACCGCTCCAGGCCGACATGAGGATCGATGCGGCGATGCGGAATGCGGTGATCGAGGGCGCGATCGCAGATATCGAGCATTATTATGTCTTCGCCGACAAGGCGCCCGGGATCGCCAAGCACCTGCGCGAGATGCTCCAGCGGGGCGATTTCGATGCGATCACCAGCGCCGAGAAACTGGCGGCGTCGCTAAGCGACGTGCTGCAACAGGAGACCGGCGACCCGCATTTCGCGCTGCGCTATTTCGAGAAGCCGATCGCCGAATTGCCGCCGGGCGAGGACCAAACCCCCACGGAAAAGATCGAGGAAGCAAGCAACCAGAAGCGCCTAAACTACGGCGTTCGCACGGTGCAGCGGCTCAAGTCGAACATCGGCTATCTTGATCTCCATGCCTTTAGCCGGCCGGGTCCTTCGGCGGCGAAGCTCGCCGGGGCGATGGCGGTGCTCAGCGATACCCGGGCGCTAATCATCGACCTGCGCGAATGCGGCGGCGGCGATCCCGAAACGGTGATGCTGCTGGCGAGTTATTTCTTCAAGGTGCCGACGCATCTCAACGATATCCAGTGGCGCGAAGGCAATCGTATCGAGCAGCGCTGGACGCAGCCCGCCGCTGCAGGACTCAATTATGGATCGAGGCGCAAACTCTATGTGCTGACCGGGGCGGAGACCTTCTCGGCCTGCGAGGACTTCGCCTATGCGCTAAAATCGAACCGGCGCGCGACGATCGTCGGCACTCCGACCCAGGGCGGCGGCGCGCATCCCGGACAGCCGCGGCGGATCAACGCGCACTTCATGATCTTCGTGCCGACCGGCCGGGCGATCAATCCGGTGACGCACACCAATTGGCAGGCGACCGGCGTGTTACCCGATTTGCCCTCGTCCGAAGACCGCGCGCTCAACGTCGCGCAGATCGAGGTAAATAAGGAAGTGATGGCCACCGATCCCGACCCGCGCGCGCGGCAGGCGGCGAAGGACCAGATCGCCGAGCTCGACTAGGGGAGAGCAGCCATTCGATGATGAACGGGCGGCGGCTATCGGGAGGTGCGCTCATCGGCCTGAACGACAGAAACTGGGGGCATTCCAGACCGGTAGCTGTGGGCCGGGAGCGGATTGATGGGTCTGGGATCACATTCTATTCCCCGCCGCAGCCTCTCGCGACGCGATAGCCGCATTTCGAGCTTTGACACTCAGGATCGTGCCGCTGATTATGGTCGCGGACGAGGAGAGGGATTGCCCATGTTGAACCGCCGTGAAGCGCTGATGGCAGGATTGGCGACGACCTTGCTCAGTCCGGGAGCGCGTGCGGAACAGCGAACTGGATCCTGGCCCGCATATCCGGCCGAAGAGATCGACCTTTGGCCGGTTATGCCGCCCGGCGCGCCCGCCGTCATGCCAATAGAGCAAGTCATAGAGACGGGCACGGAGGCCCATCATGGCCGGATGGTCAAGGGCATTGCCCGTCCGCGCATGAAGGCGTTCCGGCCTGCGAAGCCGAACGGCGCGGCCCTGCTGGTGACCCCGGGCGGCGGCTATTCGGTGATCGTAATCGATGTCGAAGGGTATCAGATCGGACCTTGGCTCGCCGAACGCGGCTGGACCGTCTTCGTCCTGTATTATCGCCTGCCAGGAGAAGGTTGGGCAAATCGCGCGGATGTGCCTCTGGTCGATGCGCAGCGCGCCACGCGGCTGATCCGATCGCGCGCCGCGCATTATGGCTTCGATCCCGAAAAGGTTGGAGCGATGGGCTTTTCCGCAGGGGGCCATGTCTGTGGCGATCTCGCCACGCGGTACGATGCGAAGGTCTATGATCCAATCGACGCCGTGGACCGGCTGAGTGCGCGGCCAGCGATTGCCGCTCCGATCTATGCCGTCCAGTCGATGAGCGCGCCGCTCGCCCATGGCGGGTCGCGCGAGATGCTGCTGGGGCTAAACGCGTCCCCCGAGATGCAGCGCGCGCACAGCCCCGCCCGCAACGTAGCTGCCGGCACGCCGCCGGTCTTCATGGCCCATGCCGAGGACGATACGGTGGTCTCGGTCGAGAACAGCGTCGAGATGCGCGCTGCCTTGAAAGCCGCAGGCGTTAAGGTGGAGACCCATCTGTTCACCGCCGGCCAACATGGCCTTGGCTTGCCGGGCCCGGCGGGAGAGCCAGCACGGCATTGGAGGGAAATGTTCGCTGCCTGGGCAAAGGCCCAGGGGCTCGGCTGACGGTCGGCGGAGCATGTAATCGTCGGCTGAGCCCCCCAGTACTCCAAACCGTCGTTCGGTGGAGCGTCGCGAGACGACCTCTTTGTCACCACGTCAGTCGATCCGGGCAAGCAGTGGAGCATAATGACGAAGGACGGCTTCCCGGATCGACAAGGGCAGCAAACGGCGACACTCAGGGCGCGTTGCTGACCGATAGCTTCGCGACCGCGAAGACCCAGTTTCGGACGTTCAGCGGCGCGGTACGACGTTCCCGAACCGGACATCCGTTCATCTCAAAGGTATCGCCGCTTTCGTGCGAGGCGACTGCCTGAATGTCAGCGATTTGGTGGAAGCAACAAGTTGCCTTACTCGTCGGCAGGACTGGCCTGCGCCGGGAATACGTCAGCTACGTTCAGCAACGTGGACACTGCCGTAATCATTTGCGCGGTCGCAAATGGCTTCTGCAACAAAGTGCTGTTCGGCACCCCTTCTGCTGCCCAATCAGCGGCGCTGTTACCGGTCATGTATACGACAGCAAGCTTGGGGAAAAGATGGCGAGCGTGGCGCGCGACTTCCCATCCGTTGCCTCCAGAACCAAGCTGGATGTCCGTTATGACCCCGAATAATTGCTCGCCACCCTCAATCGCCTGCATCGCTTCCGCGGCACTGCCCGCCTCGATCAGCCTGTAACCGCCGTCTTCGAGCGCCGCAGCCAATGCAGTTCGGATGACCGGCTCATCCTCCACAAGCAGGAGAAGCGGAAGATTGTCCATGAGCGTTCCCCGGGGCGCGAGCGGAATTTTTACCTTCCTTCCCCAACGGCAGCCCAGCCGAGAGAATTACCTCTTCTAACGGACACCAACGCAGAAAGTGCCGCAGTGGCCTTAATTGATGTCGCCCAGCGGCGTAAGGCCGTTCGATTATTCGCTCATCCCGCCTAGTTGTTTCGTCTCGGCACGTGCATGTCAGCCTCTGAACCTTAGCCACCCGCCGTTTGCGGCTCCAACGAGCGGATATTAAGACCGGCGAGTCCGTGCCCCGGAACCGGACCTTGATACAGGAACTTCTCTTCGTCTTACACTGCGCCGGAACCAGCGGGGCCACTTTAAGGGTAAGCATCTCGATGCGGTCGTTTGCTACGGGCGTCACCCCGCGCCGGAGTCGTGCTCGGATCGACAGGATGGCAGCCCGTCGCCTGCCTGAACGCATCGGTTCGCGCCGCCGCGGCTTGATTGCGATGGTGCGAACCCCGGATCACACCGATACTGATCCCCAAAGCCATTTACCGCCGCGCACGCCCGATCTTCGTGGCGCGTTGCAAGCGCAGCTCGTTGCGCGCGACGGTGGCGATGTGTCCGTCTTCGAAGAAATCATCGTGGCCTGTCGAGGAATGGCGCGATCCCTTGAACTCGAAAAAATCGCATCCTACCTGATTGCCGCCGGGCGCCGTGTTCGGGTCCGGTGGACATAGAGGGCGCCGGCTCTCTCCGGCGCTTCTCATGCCCAGATTGCTTCATTTGGAGGATTTGGAAAATGAGGACCAATTTCGACTTCGCGCCCTATCGGCGCTCCACGGTCGGCTTCGACCGTCTTTTTGATCTGCTCGAGACCGGCATGCGCGGCGACGGCAGCGACGGCTATCCGCCGTTCGACATCGCCAGGGACGGCGAGGATCGCTACCGGATCACGCTTGCGGTCGCCGGCTTCCGCCCCGACGAGATCGAGATCGTCGCCCAGCAGAACCAGCTGACCGTCACCGGCAGGCGCGCCGAGGACCAGGACGAGGGCCAGTACCTTCATCGCGGCATTGCCGCGCGTCCTTTCGAGCGACGCTTCCAGCTTGCCGACTTCGTCGAGGTCCGGTCGGCCGACTTCCAGAACGGCCTGCTCAGCATTGCGCTGCAGCGTGTCGTTCCGGAGGCGATGAAGCCGCGCAAGATCGCGATCGGCGGGGCTCCTGCCCAGGAGCGGATCGCAGCGACCAGCGAAGAGGCTCGCCAGGCGGCCTGAGCCGAAATGTCCCACCGGCGCCGCGCATGGCGCCGGTGGGCCATCCCAACTTCAGCCAGGAAAGGAGAAAGGAACCCATGGCTATCCGTGATCTGATCCCCTGGAGCCGGCAGGAGAACCGGCTCTCCGTCGCGTCCGGCGCAGGCCGCGACCGCGACGATCATCCGCTGCTATCGCTGCACCGAGACGTCAACCGGCTGTTCGACGATGTCTTTCGCGGGTTCGGCGTGCCGTCGCTCGGGTCCTTCGAGCGCAGCTTCGCGTGGCCCCATGTCGAGTTCGGCGAGACCGACACGGAAATCCACGTCACCGCGGAGCTGCCCGGGCTGGACGTGAAGGACGTCGAACTCGCACTCGAGGACGGTGTGCTGACCTTGCGGGGCGAGAAGCGGTCCGAGGTCAAGGACCGCGGCTATTCGGAACGCAGCTACGGCCACTTCGAACGCCGCATCGCCCTGCCCAAGGGCATCGAGGCGGACAAGGCGGGCGCGACATTCCGGAACGGCGTGCTCACCGTCACCTTGCCCAAGTCGGCGGCGTCGAACGAGAATGTTCGCCGGATTCCGATCGATAGCAAGGCGGCCTGAGGGGCGCTTTACGAAGACCGCAAGGAAAGGCTCGAGTCATCCGGCGTTCAGCTTCGCCGGGTAGATTTTGACCCCCATACATCTTGGATGGAGGACGATTGATGCGAAAAATTCGTACGGCCGTCTTGGCCGGGGTCGCGGCGCTCTGCGTCGCGGGCACGGCGGTGGCGGCGAGCAACGATACCCATGTGATGAAGGTCGACCTGCCCGACGGCTCGGTCGCGCGAATCGAATATCAGGGCGCCGTGGCGCCCAAGGTCAGGATCGATCCGACGACCCGATTCGAACCGGTTCTGTTCGTCGATCCGTTCGACGCCGCGCCGTTCGCCGGGTTGGACCGGATCTTCGCCGACATGGACCGGCAGGCCGCGGCGATGATGCGCCAGGTGCGCGCGCTGCGATCGCAGCCGCTCGACCCGGGCGCCAAACCCGATGTGGCGGCATTCGGCGCCATGCCAGCCGGAACGGTCAGCTATCGCTTCGTCTCGACGAGCGACGGCAACCGCTTCTGCAGCCAGAGCTGGCAATGGACCTCGCAGGGCGCCGGGCAGCAGCCCAAGCTGGTCTCGGCCAGTTCGGGCGACTGTGATGCCGGAACCCCGGCAAAGCCCGCCGGGTCCGCCGTGACGCCGGCGAAAGCGGCACCCGACATTCACAGCGCTTCCACCGCAACCACCTGAGCCCCTCGGGGGGCGGCCTCGGCCGCTCCCCGATCCGCTTGCCGAGGGAAAATCGCCCCGCACGGCCGGCGCGATCGCGGCTGCCGGCCGTCCAGCTCATCCACGCCATCGTCATGCATATCGCACCCAGCATCCTGTCGAGCTTCGTCACGCTGTTCGTGACGATCGGGCCGGTGGAGACGGCGGTCGTCTTCGCCAACCTGACCGCGGGCGTTCACCGCGCCCAGCGCCGCAGCCTGGCGCGGCGCTCGGTTGCGATTGCCGGATTCGTGCTGCTGCTCTTCGCGATCGCGGGATCGCTGGTGCTGTCGCTGCTCCACATCTCGCTTCCGGCCTTTCGCGTCGCAGGCGGCCTGCTGCTGTTCCTGCAGGCGCTGACGCTGACCTTTTCGAGCCCGGGCCTGTCGTCGCTCAAGGACAGCGAAAGGCACGATGCCGAGCAGCCCGGCGATATTGCGGTGTTCCCGCTCGCCTTCCCGCTGATCGCCGGCCCCGGCAGCCTCTCCGCCGCCGTGCTGGTGATGGGACGGACCGCGGGATGGACCGAGGCCATAGGCGTCATCGCGATGGTGCTCGCCTGTCTTTTGCTGACCTTCGGCGCGATGCGAGCGGCCGAGCGGCTGGTCGAGGTGCTCGGCCGGACCGGAGCGGATGTGGTCAGCCGAGTCTCGGGTATCCTGCTCGCGGGCCTCGCGGTGCAGTTCGTGTTCGACGGCCTGGCCGAGGCCTCGTTCCTGCACGGATAGAAGCGGCGCTTGCCGTTTCAGGCGGAGCGGCGACGGTGCGATGCCGCGTCCAGCGCCGCGAGCACGCGGTCGAGCATCACGGCGTTGCTGGCGGCCTTGGGTAGTTCGCGCCGCGCAAAGCGCTGCAGACGGTCGATATCACGCTGCGGCACCGCCAGCTCGATCGGCATCCCGGGCAGGTCGCTCGGCCGCGCACCCTGCGCCGCCTTGCCCGACGCGAGGAAGTGATCGAGCAGCCGTTTGCGGTCGGCAAAGGTCCAACCGAGCAGCTCGAGCTCGGCGGGGGTCACCGATAGCAGCGCCAGCGCGAACTCCATGATGTCGTCGAACGGCAGCAGGAGGCGAACCATCCGCCCGCCACGCTCGCGCCACCGCCGGATCGCACCGCGGCTCACTGGCTGGTGATGACGCCGTCGACCGCACGCCACTCCCTTGGCCCGATCAGCCGGCCATGGACGATCCGGACCGAATGCAGCGCGGCCTCGATCTCGCGCTCCCACAGGTCGAGGAAATCGAACAGCACCGGGAAATCGGGCGCTAGGTCATAGTCCTGCCAGACGAACAGCTGGAGCCAGGACGGTGCGTCCGGGCGATAATAATGGATCTCGGCAGTGGTGAGCCCGTACCCCTCGAGCTGGGCGAGGAACGCGCGGTCGTTCATCGGCGCGCCTCGCCCGCTCCCGCTTGACCGTCGAGCGCGCGCAATGCGGATAAGACGTCGTCGATGGGAACGGGCTGTCCTGCGCCCGGCGGCTTGCGCAGCGCCGGCTTGCCTCGGACCGCGGACTGGTCGGATGCCCAGCGGGCGAGGATGGCGCGCTTGACCTCGGGCTCGAGGCTCGGGTGATGCGCGACGTCGAAGGGGTGCAGAAAACGGGAGACTGGCTGCGACATGGCTGTCCTCCTTTCCTCAGGTCGCTCCTTTCTCATCGGGCTATGCCCAGGTGCCAAATTTGGTCGGACAGCGAGCCTCGTCAAGGGGTCGGGTGCGCCGCCCAGGCCGCTCAATCACGACGTTTGGTACTTAGGGCCAACGAGTGCCAAAAATTGCGTTCCGGGTCTTGAACCGAAAATTCGAGCTTCCTAATTCGCCGCTGCCCGCCGTTGCCAGGCAATGTCGGGCACATTGTCATTATGCTTATGCAACTGGAGGTTATGCATGCATTTCCGCCCCTTGCACGACCGTGTGGTCGTCCGCCGCATCGAAGCCGAGGAGAAGACCTCGGGCGGCATCATCATTCCCGACACCGCCAAGGAAAAGCCGCAGGAAGGCGAAGTCGTTGCTGTCGGCCCGGGCACGCGGGATGACAGCGGTTCGCTCGTCGCGCTGTCGGTGAAGACCGGCGACCGCATCCTGTTCGGCAAATGGTCTGGCACCGAGGTCAAGATCGATGGCGAGGACCTGCTCATCATGAAGGAGAGCGACATCCTCGGCGTCATCGAGCTGCAGGCCGAGCTCAAGCGGGCGGCGTAATCGCCGGATCCCTCAACATCTCAGGAAGGACAAGAGAAAGGAGTTAGCCAGATGGCTGCCAAGGAAGTGAAATTTGCGTCGGACGCGCGTGACCGCATGCTGCGCGGCGTGGATACGCTTGCGAATGCAGTGAAGGTCACGCTGGGCCCCAAGGGCCGCAACGTCGTGATCGAGAAGAGCTTCGGCGCGCCGCGCATCACCAAGGACGGCGTCACCGTCGCCAAGGAGATCGAGCTCGCCGACAAGTTCGAGAATATGGGCGCGCAGATGCTGCGCGAGGTCGCCAACAAGCAGAACGACAAAGCGGGTGACGGCACCACCACCGCCACCGTGCTGGCCCAGGCGATCGTCCGCGAAGGCTCCAAGGCCGTCGCCGCGGGCATGAACCCGATGGACGTCAAGCGCGGCATCGACCTCGCCGTGAACGCGGTGGTCCAGGATCTCGAAGCGCATGCCAAGCAGGTGAGCGCCAACAGCGAGATCGCCCAGGTCGCGACCATCTCGGCCAATGGCGACGAGGAGGTCGGTCGCATCCTGGCGGAAGCCATGGAGAAGGTCGGCAACGAAGGCGTCATCACCGTCGAGGAAGCCAAGAGCCTCGAGACCGAGCTCGAGACGGTCGAGGGCATGCAGTTCGACCGCGGCTATCTCTCGCCCTATTTCGTCACCAACACCGAAAAGCTGCGTGTCGAGCTCGACGACCCCTATATCCTGATCCACGAGAAGAAGCTCTCGAACCTCCAGGCGCTGGTGCCGCTGCTCGAGAAGGTCGTGCAGGCCGGCCGGCCGCTGCTGATCATCGCGGAGGACGTCGAGGGCGAGGCGCTGGCCACGCTCGTCGTCAACAAGCTGCGCGGCGGCCTCAAGGTGGCGGCAGTCAAGGCGCCCGGCTTCGGCGATCGTCGCAAGGCGATGCTCGAGGATATCGCGGTCCTGACCGGCGGCAACGTCGTGAGCGAGGAGCTCGGCACCAAGCTCGAGAACGTCACCGTCGCCATGCTGGGCCGCGCCAAGAAGGTCGTGATCGACAAGGACAACACCACGATTATCGACGGCGTCGGCACCAGGGCCGACATCGATGGCCGCGTCGCGCAGATCCGCCAGCAGATCGAGACGACCACCAGCGATTATGACCGCGAGAAGCTCCAGGAGCGGCTCGCCAAGCTCGCCGGCGGCGTCGCGGTGATCCGCGTCGGCGGAGCGACTGAGGTCGAGGTCAAGGAGAAGAAGGACCGCGTCGACGACGCGCTCCACGCTACCCGCGCCGCGGTCGAGGAAGGCATCCTTCCGGGCGGCGGTATCGCGCTGCTGCGCGCGCTGAAGGCGCTGGAGGGCCTCAAGGCCACCAACGACGACCAGCAGTCGGGCATCGACATCGTCCGCCGGGCTCTGCGGGCGCCCGCGCGCCAAATCGCCGACAATGCCGGCGAGGACGGTGCGTGGATCGTCGGCAAGCTTCTCGAGAGCGAAGACTATAACTGGGGCTTCAACGCCGCGACCGGCGACTATCAGGACCTGGTCGCGTCGGGAGTGATCGACCCCGCAAAGGTGGTGCGTACAGCGCTTCAGGACGCGGCCTCGGTGGCCTCGCTGCTGATCACCACCGAGGCGCTCGTCGCCGAGTTGCCCAAGGAAGACAAGCCCGCGCCGATGCCGGCGATGGACTATTGACGAAGTCGAGGAGCGCAGCATCGCTGCGCTCCTCAGTTCGCCGGCATTACCGTCGAGGCCGGCGGAGGAAGCAAAACGCGCCAAGGGTTTGCCTAGTGCGTTTCCAGTACACCAAGTTGCGAGCGTTAGTTTAGCTACCACGATCCGTGGAGCAACATAGACCGACTCTGAGGCGCGAAGCTGTCATCATGATCGGGCTGAACGAAGGTCCGCTTACGCCAGTCGGAAGCCCAATAGCTGCCGGTACGTTCTCCTGAAGACTTTCGTACGCCTGTCGGCATCCGAAACTCTTCATGAAAGCGGCCTGTCTGCTTTCAAGTAACGAGTCCGAAATAGCCGCCATTCGTTCAGCAAGCTGATGCAGCCGGAAGACCCAAACTCGGTCATTCGCGACACCCGTGCCATTCCCCGAATCCAGGCGCTCATCTCTATCTTATGCCAGTTCCTGGGCCTATCGGCTCGGCTCGTTAAGTGCTTGAGTTGGTGGTTAGCTGCCGATCCCCGGCTGAACATACGCATCGAAATGGTCGAGGATCTCGGCTTGTTCATCGGCCCGCCATTGCAGACGGATGTGCCATTCACGCTCACCGTCGAGCGAAACGAATAACGATTGCCCGTCGTCGTACGGCAAGAACGCTGCCCCCAAGAAAGTCCATCCTTCGCCAACAGGATGAACAAGGCAGTGGCCCGGGGCGGCCTCCTAGACCGCCGGCAGATCGAACGCCCCTCCCTTAACCCGAGGAAGAATGTCCCATGTCAGCCCTTCGCCATCCCACCGCACCGTCTTTCCACGGCCGGCACGCGCCCCGCCTTCTTATGGGCGTCGCCTTGATCGGCCTGACCCTGCTGGCGCCGGGTTGCTCACCGGGAAGCAATCCCGCGGGCAACGCCCAGAGCGGCACGGCGGCCGTCCCCGCCGCTGCCGACGCCACTCGCGCCGCGACGCCGTCCGATATCAGTGTCGGCAGCCAGATCGCCGAGAAGCGCCGTACACTCATCGCCGACGCGGTGTCGGCGCTTCAGGAAAGCTACACAGCGCTCGACCTGCTGACGGCCGGCAAGACCGACGACGCCGTCAAGGCGCTGTCGCGCGCCACCGGCAAGCTCGACATTGTCCTCGCGGCGGATCCCAACCTCGCCCTTGCTCCGGTCGATGTCCGCGTCACGACCCATGACGTCATCGCCACGCCGGCCGACGTAAAGGCGTTGCGCGACCTTGCCGAGGCGGCTCTTGAGGACGGACGCCTGCAGGATGCGCGGCATCTGATCGCGGGGCTCGCCAGCGAAAGTGCCATCAGCACCGTCAACATCCCGCTCGCGAGCTATCCGGCGGCGATAAGGCAGGCAGCGGCGCGCATCCTTGCCGGCAGCACCGCCGAGGCGAAGGTGATGCTCGAAACCGCGCTCGCGACGCTGGTGGTGGTGGACACGATCGTCCCGCTGCCGCTCGCCCGGGCCGGGGCGGCGCTTGGTCTGGCGCAACCCCTCGCCGAAAAGGCGCAACGCAGCGCCGATGAGAACGCACGGTTGCAACAGCTCCTCGCCGATGCGGGGCGGCAGATCGATCTGGCCAAGGCGCTTGGTTACGCGACGAAGAAGGATCTCGATGCGCTGTCGGACGAGCTCAAGGTCATGGAAGGCAAAACAAAAGGCGAAGGCAGCGGCCAGCGCCTGTTCGATCGGATCAAGGCGTTGTTCTCCCAGGCAAACCGCCAGCCGAATACGCGCCCCAAGTCTTGATCGTCACAACGCAAGTTCTCCCGTCGCGCGCGTGCTGACCAACAGAAGTACGGTGCCCTCTGCGCCTCGATCAGTGCGTTCTCGTCGCGCGCGACTTCTTGCGGAAGTTGTCCGCTACTGCGGCGACGGGGGATGCGCTGCGGACTGCTGCAAGTTGTGCCAGCGTTCAAAGCGGCGGTCCGGGATCAACCACATGAGAGAGACCGTGATATAAAACGTAATGGCGACCCATGGCGAAATGAAGGCCGCGGGGATGCCGAGGCCGTAGAGGGAGAACGTGACCCATTCCTTTGTGCGTGAGCCGACCACGGCCCTAATGCGCGACTCCGTGCCCTCGGCCAGGATCAGATCGCGTTCAAGCCAGATGTACCCGAAAGCCGCCATTACGGTCACCGCCCCATATGCGGCAACCGGTTGGGGCGTGATTCCGGCAAGGCCGATCCACCGGATCACGAATGGCATCAAGGTGAGCCAGAAGAGGAGGAACAGATTGGCCCAGAGCGCACGTCCGTTCACTCGGCTGGCAGTCGCAAGCATATGGTGATGGTTGGTCCAGAAGATGCCGATATTGATGTAGGCAAGCGCATAGGCGACGAGCAGCGGAATCGCGGGCCGAACTGCCTGCCAGCTGTCGGTGGCGGGAACGCGCAGATCGAGGACCATGATGGTCATGGCGATCGCCAGCACCGCGTCGGTGAAGGCCATCAGCCGGTCGGTCTTCATGGCAAGCACCTCGATGAAATTAAGTTGCGCTTCTGGCCGCTCGCGCACGGATGCGCATTGACGACTGTCAACGACATCACTCGCTTTTCCGCTACCCAGATCTGACCACCATGGTTTTCGACGATGGTTAGACAGATCGAAGGCCCTCAATTTCATGCCCTGCGGCTCGGTGCTCTACGTTTGCCTCGCAAGACGATTGCGGCCCATGCCAAAGCCTTGGTGCCGTCGCTCTAGGTAATCAGCACAAGGAGGCGTATCCGAGTAGAACGACCGGTGCCGTGGGCGCCGCGTAGCCAGGACGCGCGATGCTCATCACGATCTATGCCCCTGGCAACATGCATTTGCTCGAAGTCGCCGCCGTGCAGGACGCGCTGTTCGAGGCGAACTGCAAGGCTCGCTCCGGACAACCCTATCGGGTGAGGCTAGTAACCGAGCGAGGCGCAGCCATGGAGAGCGCCTCGGGCATGATGTTCATCCCGAACGCGGGTATCGCGCAAGCGACGCAGCCTTCGGACACTTTGATCGTCGTTGGACCCTATGGAGTGCCTTCCCCGCCAAGCGAAAAGGTCGCGCGCTGGTTGCGGGAACAGGCCGACTTGTCGCGACGATACGGTTCGACGTGTACGGGCGCCTTCCTCCTGGCCGATGCGGGGCTGTTGTCGGGGTGCCGAGTGACAACGCATTGGCAATATACCCAACGGCTTGCCGCCGAATATCCCGATATCCAGGTCGAACGCGACCGCATCTTCGTGCGCGACGGGCGGGTATTCAGCTCGGCCGGGGTGACCGCCGCACTCGATCTTGCCCTTTCCCTGATCGAAGAGGATTATGGCCGTGCCCTGGCGTTATGGGTGGCACGCCGTTTGGTCGTCTTTCTGAAGCGGCCCGGAGGCCAGTCCCAGTTCAGCGCGGCCTTGACCGCGCAGACCGCAGCCGCCAGTCCGATCGACAGGATAAGGCTTCACATCCTAGAAAACCCGCGCGAGCCCCTGGAGTTGGAAGCGCTTGCTGAAGTGGCTGGTGTCAGTCCGCGACATCTATCCAGGATGTTTCGCGCCGAACTTGGGTTGACCCCGACTGCCTATGTCGAACTGACCCGAGTCGATATAGCGCGGCAGCTGCTGGAAGACAGCACCGCTCCGATCAAGGCCATTGCCTATGCGGCCGGCTTCGGATCGACGACCACGCTCCGTCGGGCGTTCGTGCGTGGGATCGGCGTCACGCCCCTTGAGTATCGGCTGCGATTCCAGACCACGGGGCCGGGAGGTCAAAGCGAAGACGTAGGTGCCGCCATTTTGTCCTGAAGCGCCGCCGGGCCGGCGTTGAAACGCTGACGTCTTGGCCGCATCGTCGTGACCGGAGGCCATGACATGCGAGTTAAACCCGCCGAGCGTGCGTCAACGAAATTGGACAGAGCCACTCTACGCGCCCCGGCGTCTTCCGGCCACCGGACGAAGTCGCGCCCAGTCCCAGTCACCGACGCAGCACCCGCGCCGCCTGACGGGAAGGCGGCGTACGCGCTTCTAGCGCAGCAGTGCCGCTCCAAGGTCGATGGCCTGGCCCTGCGCCAGCGCGATGTGCCGGCCGGGCCGGTCGCCGGCTGTAGCAACAAGCAGATCGCGTGCGACCTGGGAATCAGCTCTCGAACGATCGAGATCTATCGCGCCGGCATGATGGATCGGCTCAAGGCCGGTACGCTCGCACACGCCCTGCATATCGCCTTCGTCGCGGGGCTGACGCCCTTGGACACGATGTCGTTCCGGAACGGCTGAGTGCGCCGCGACTCGCAATTCGAGATGCAAGGAAAGCGGCCATGAGATTCTGGAGCGTCAGGCGCGCGGGCCCGCTCGTGGGAGCGCCGGAGGGCGTGCAAGCGCTGCCAGCGACCGCCGCCGCCCTCGCCATGGCGCAATGTGCGGACGGCGTCCTGATCGCCGATATGCGCATGCGGGGCCAGCCAATAGTCCAAGTGAATCCTGCGTTCGAAGCGATCACCGGCTATGCGGCGTCGGAGGCGATCGGCAAGAACTGCCGCTATCTTCAGGGCAGCGACCGCCTGCAGCCCGAAATCGCCGAGGTCCGGGCCGCTCTGGCTGAGGGCCGCTCCTGTTCGGTGACGCTGCGCAACTATCGCCGGGACGGCGCCATGTTCCGCAACGCCTTGCGCCTCACGCCGCTTCGCGACGACGACGGTGAGGTGACGCATTTCATCGGACTGATCCGAGACATGACCCATGCGACGGGTGTCGATCGTCTGACCGGCCTGCTCGACCGCTATGGCCTGCTCGACCGACTGTCGGCGTCGGACGCGCCCGCAACTTCCGCCTTGCTGATGGTCAAGGTCGACATCGTCCGGTTCCACGACATCAATAACGGCTTCGGGTATGACGTTGGCGATGCGCTGCTTCGGTCAGCTGCCGCGCGACTGGCGACGCTGCCGACCGCCGCCGTGTCGCGCGTGGGCAGCAACAGCTTCGCACTCGCATTTGAACTGGACCACCCCTTGGGCGGCGCCAGGGTGGCGAAGGATGTCCTTGCGTTGCTGAAGCCGCGCTTCGTCCTTCCGGGGGCGTCCCTGGCGGTTCAGTTTGCCGCGGGCTTCGCCCTGGGGATGGCGGGCACCGACACGCTCCAACTCGTCCGGCAGGCCGGTGCGGCGTTGCAGCGATCAAAGACCACGCCGGGATATCCACCGCATGCCTTCATCGCCGCGGACGAGCGCGATGCGCGCAACCGTATCCGCCTAGCGAGCGAGCTCCAGATGGCCGTTCCAAATCAGGAGTTGCTGTTTCACTACCAGCCGCAAGTGGATCTCGGGACCGGCGAGTTGGTCGGCGTCGAGGCGCTTCTTCGATGGAACCATGGCGCGTTCGGGCTGCAGCCGCCGAGCCGCTTCATCGGGATCGCGGAGGAAACCGGCGCGATCCTGGAAATCGGCGCCTGGGGCCTGCGCACGCTCGCCGCGCATGCGGCGCAGGTTAACCGGAACCGCCGCACGCCCATCCGCTTCTCCTTGAACGTATCGGTCATGGAATTCATGCAGCGCGACATGGTGACCCTAGTCTGCCAGACGCTCGACGAGACCGGCTGCGATGCCGACTGGCTGACGATCGAGCTCACCGAGGACCTGATGGTCCCGGAGCCGGAGCATATTCGCCGCGCCTTCGAGGAGCTGCGAAGCCTAGGGATCGGCATCTCCATCGACGACTTCGGCACCGGCTATTCCAATCTGCGCTATCTTGAGAGCTTTCCGCTGAGCGAGATCAAGGTCGATCGAAGTTTCGTGCATGATGTTGCGCACAGCGTGGCCAAGCGCGTCATCGTCGAGGGCATCGTCAAGCTCGGGGCGGCGCTGGACATTCGCGTCGTCGGGGAAGGCATCGAGACGGAGGCAGAACGTGCAATCATGCGGACGCTGGGCTGCTCCGTGGGCCAAGGGTATCTATTTTCTCCGCCACTGGACGAATCCGAGTTCCGCAAGCTGCTGAACGAGGGTCTGATCCTGCGTGAGGCTTGGAATGCGCGGCGACTGTTGACGATGCTCGATGGGGATGGCGTCTGAAAGCAGCTCCTATCGGAAATTGTCGTTCTGGACCGCCATTGGAATGGCAAGGCAAGCTTCAGACTCGACATTCTGGCACCTCGCAGTCAGCAGATGAGCGAGGGGCGGCTTTAGGGAGGCGCCAAACCTTGTCGGAACGACCGCAATTGAGGCGCATAGCGGTCGATCACCGCGTTGCCAGTTAGTCAATTTGCGGCCCTGCCCTTTCCCGCCCGAATATCCAGTTGACGCCACCGTCGCGCATAATCCCGCCAACCTGGTTGCCGACCTGCCTGGCCAGCACGGGGCGCCACGGCACCAACGTAAATTCCCGGGCCTTTTCCACCACGGCGAAGCGACCGCTCACCAGATCGACGTGACGTGAGAGCCTACCCTCGATCTCCATGCCCGTCCGTGTCTCGACAAACGCCTTACCGAGGTCTGACGACAGCTGCTCACCGACCCGCAGCAGTTCGCGACGCTGCAGGACAGCGAGCGCGTTGGCGCGGAGCCGGAAGTGACCGCCCTCCCCTTCCGCCAGTTCCTGCTTGATCAGCCATTGCTGGCGCGCGGCGAGCACAGCGCGCAATTCGCGCCCGAACCCGGCGTCGCGCGCAGCATGCGGCGCACCCGCCGCAAGCTCGCGGTCGAGCCAGGTCGACGCGTCCGCGCCGGGCAGTTGCTCGACCGGAACGGACGACAGCATCTCGACCTCGACCGGTTGGTCACGATGCCGGCGCGCCTCATAGGCGGCCGCCCGATCGACATGGTCGGTCTCGATACGCCAACTACCATCAGCCTCCCGTTCGACGCCCGTACGGGCGAGCCGCATCGCCTCCAGGCGTCGAACGTGAGCCTCGGCGAACGCCTGTGTCGCGGTCGGATCGTGCCGCAGGTGCAGGTCGACCGAGTAACGCCCACCATTGGCAGCCGCGACCTCCGCAACCATCCGGTCGGCATCGCGAATTGCCAAGCTTCGCGCGCTGACCATCACGACGGAGCCCTCGGCGACCGGGCCGACCGCGTCGCCGCGGCCGATATCGACATAGTACGCATGGCCATCGACACCATCGACCAGCAGGAAGTGGCAATCATTGTGCTCGTCCGAGAGACCGCGCGCGATCACCCGGCCGACGATCGGCTCGGTTTCCTCCCCCGTTCCAAACAGGCTTCGTCCAACCCATGGCCGCTCAAGCCTTCGCGCGCTTAGCTCCCGCTGCATCGTGCGGATGATGTCGCCGCGCTCGCTCATCGCACGCAGCGTCTCCTCCAGGCCGTCGGCGAGCTGCCATCGTCCACCGCCCAGATTTTCGGCCAGACCAAGGGTACCGAGCTTCTGCAGCCGGCCCGCGCGAAGCGACTGCTGGAACGGATCGCAATCGGCCGACGACACGACACGATCCGCATCCATCGTCAGCAGCATCCGGCGGTCGATCGCGGTCAGCCGCTCCTCGCCGATATCATGGCGCAAGCGTGCCTCGATCTCCTCCGTGGTGCGCGGCCCGAGATCGAGAGTCGCCAGCTCAGCCGCGCGCTCGCGGATTCCGTGCGAGATATACTCGCGCGCAATGACCAGATTCTGGCCCAGCTCATCGACGCCGCGCAGCATGATGTGCGTGTGAGGATGGGCCGTGTTGAAATGGTCGACCGCGACCCAATCGAGGTGCGTGCCGAGATCGGCTTCCATCTGCGTCATCAGCCGGCGGATGTAGGGCTTGAGATCGGGATATTCCGAACCGTCCTCGGCGGAGACGATGAATCGGAACTGATGCCGGTCGCCGTCGCAGCGTTCGAGGAACGCCTTGCCGTCCGCCGTATCGTGCTCGGCGGAATAGAGCTCCCCCGGCATGCCCTCTCGGGTGACGCCGTCGCGCTGGATATAGCGAAGATGCGCGCGCGCCGCGGACAGGCCCTTGCCACCCAGCCGAACCAACCGCGTCTTGACGACCGCGCGCCGCGCGCGGAATGCGGCCAGCCGGTCACGGCTGGAAAGCAGGCGACCCAAGCTCGCGCCCCGGCCGATCCTGCTGCCGTCGAACCGGCGGCTGCCGATCGCGCCCTTCTCGGCCGAGCGGACCGCCGCGACAATGACGGTCGAGAGGTATTGCCGGGCGCGCTTGCCGCCGCCCCGATTGCGGATCTTGCCGAGACGCGGCGTGAAGTCGTCGTCCTCGCTCACCGGTAGCGTCCGGACTGGAGAGTCTCGCAATCGAGCGCAAGAAATGGCGAATTTCCGCCAGTTCTTCTACCTATGTCTCGCGCACCGTCGCCCATGTCTCGTGAAAAAACGATGTTCAGACAACCACATAGCAATGGCCGCGAGACATTGCCTTTCTCTTGCATTCCCTTCTTCCTTCTCCAGTCGCCCCACCCCCCTCCCTCGGCGCAAAAAAAAATGGCCGGGACGCGCGTGCCTCTCAGCACCGCGTCCCGGCCGTGCGATCAGGCATAAGCGAACGCCCGAATGGCATCGCCGCGGCGCTTGAAAGTGCGCCTGCCCATCATCCCGCGCGCATCGCCATCGCCGTCGACGATCATCACCGCGACGAACCATGTGCCGTCCAGCCGCCCCAGGATTCGCACCCGGTCGAGCTCGATATCGTCCTCGCCTGAGGATTCATAAGCGCCGATCCAGCGCTCCTCGACCCGCGCATCCCAGTGAAATTCGACATCCTCCGCCGCCAGAAACCGGTGCGCCAACGCTTCTCCTGCGCCGCGCCCGAACTCGAGCTCGAGCCCCGCCGCCAGTGCCGAGATCACGCGATCCGCTGCGGCCGAGATGGGTTGATATTGGATCATGAACTGTCTCCGCTTGCCGCCCTCCTCATCGAGGACGCAGCCTCGCCGACGGGTGGCGCAGCGGCTGTCAGGGCCGCCGGAGCGATAGCGGAGGCGCCGCGAAGCGGACGCGGGGGGAACCGATTTGCGCAGCAAATTGGGGGGCACCCGCGGGCCTTGATAGCCGCTGCGCCGCCCGTCATGCTGGGACGACCACGACCAGCCCCCTTCCCCACGCGCCGTCATTGCGGCTCCTTCCGCACCGCGAACAGCGAGGATCGTGGCCGGTCGGGAGCCTCGGAAGCCAGTTCAGCATCACCCTCCCGGCGCACCGCGAACAGGGTCGGCGGCGGCGCCGGCGCAGCCGGTGCGGGCGCGCTCCGTCCCTCAGGCACGACCGCGGTGAGATAGGCGATCGTCTCGGCGGGGAGCTGCGACCTGCCCGCGAGCCAGGCGGTGTAGCGCTCCGGCCCGGCATTATAGGCACCGAACAATCCCGGATAGCCGAACCGGTCGTACATCAGCCGGAGATAACAGGTGCCGGCCAGGATATTGTCGCGCGGATCGTCCGGATCGGCGCCGAGCCCGAGCCGCGCGCGCATGTCCGCCCAGGTCGCCGGCATCAGCTGCATCAGGCCCATCGCGCCCTTGAACGAGCGGATCGGCCGCCCGTCCCGGCTGGTCGCGCCGCCGCTCTCGGCGCGCATGACCCGCTCGATCCACTCCTCCGGAATGCTGAAGCGGTGCGACGCCTCGGCGATGAACGGCTGCCAGCGCGCCACCGGGTCGGCGCTACCCGGGACAGCAAGGACGAGCGACGGCAGCGCAAGCGCGAGCCTCAGCGCGTCCATAGCGGCCTGCCCTTGCCGATCAGCTGGTCGGTACGGCTGATCCCGAAATAGCGGCCGTCGAACGAGGCCGGGGCGTCCATCAGCAGCAGATAGTCACGTGACGTCAGGGTCCGGCAGCCGCGCCACCACGGCATTGCCCGGCCTTTGCCATCCACCGCCAGCCGATGCGCGACGAGTTTCCCATTGACCAGGATCGAGCGACCGGCCGCGCATACCCGGTCACCGTCGAGCGCCACGACGCGCTTCACCAGCGGCACATTGGCGGGCAGATAATGGCGCATCGCCGCGAGGCGGCGATAAGGCTCGGGCGCCCAGGCAATCACCATGTCGCCGCGCGCCGGCAGGGTGCCGGGAAAGACGCGGTAGAGCCCGCGCGGCGCGCTGTCGCTCGCGTTCCAGACCAGGCGCGGCGCCGGCGGAAACACCGCCATGACGACCGTCACCCAGAAGCAGGCGAGCCCGAAAAGGATCCAGCGCCAGGCGCGGGCAACGTCCTTCGATTCCTCGGGCGTCATGATTTCTTCCCCTCGAAGCTGGCGCGCGACCAGGCGTCGAGATCGTCGATATGATATTGGACCATGCGCGCATGACGGCGCGGGGTCGGCCCCGGATCCTTGCGCTTGCCGCCACGCATCCGCTGCAGCGTGCGCTCGGAAATGCCGAGATAATGGGCGGCCTGCGCCGTCGTCAGATAGGGGCTGCCGCGTCTCGCGCTCTCGGCCCGGTCATGCTCGTCGTCGTCCATCGGCCCGTCCCGTTGCTGGCGGGCTCAGGGCCTGCCGGACGCAGACAGGTGCCGGTCCGGCACGATCGGGTGCAGTGTCGAAAACGCCACCCCCCGGAAAACGACACCCCCGGACGGACGTGCAAAGAAGTGCGGCGCCCCGAAGGGCGCCGCAGCCGGCCGCTCAGCGCGACCAGATCAGCTTGTGCTCGCCGGCATCGCCCTGCACCAGCGTCGCGTAGATCGGCGCCGGAAAGGCCGGATCGTCGAGCTTGACCGAGACATATTCGGCACCGGTCTCGCGCGCGGCCCGGACCCAGCCGGCGCCGACCTCGGCACCGTTGCTCGCGGTGATGCGATAGTCGGGCGCCTTGTCGCTGTCCTTGGGCGACGGCTTCATCACCGCCTTGAACTTGAGAACCGAGGTGCAGACCGTGCCGGTGAAATTGCCGGCGTCGTCGCGGGTGAAGCTGCCAATCTGTGCCATGATAACCTCCAGATGCTTGGTCGAAGCCGCCCGATTGCGGCCTCGATGGCGTCGGTCGGGCGGGGCATGCGGCCTGCGTGCACCCTTGGGGCCGGAACGCAGTGGAGGACGGCGCAGCCGTTGCAGGCATGAAGGCCGCGCTCCGCCAGACAGCCATCTCGAGGCCGCGTGGCGGCTGAGGCAACGGGAACATCTGGTCGGTGCGGCACTGGTCGCGCGCCCTGCGGCAGCCGGACCCACCACGCGCACCGCATCCAATCAAGGTCCGGGACAAGCGCCCCGAGGCCAGCAATGGCGCCGGGCGGACGCCCCGGCCGTCAACCGAGCGAGCTGGGTCAGCGCCAGCCCAGGGCCGGCGCGACATGCGTGATCACGGCGTCCAGGACATGGGCATTATAGTCGACGCCCAGCTGGTTGGGCACGGTCAGCAGCACGGTGTCCGCCTCGGCGAGGGCTTCGTCGGCCCGCAATTGCTCGATCAGCGTGTCCGGCTCGGCGGCGTAGGACCGCCCGAAGATCGCGCGCATGTCGTCGATGACGCCGATCTGGTCGCTGCTGTCTCCGCGCCCGAAATAGGCCCGATCGCGATCGTCCATCAGCGCGAAGATCGAGCGCGATACCGAGACGCGCGGTGTCCAGTCATGGCCCGCCGCCTTCCACGCCTCGCGATACAGCCTGATCTGCTTCGCCTGCTGGACATGGAACGGCTCGCCGCTCTCGTCGGCCTTGAGCGTCGAGCTCTGCAAATTCATGCCCTGCCGGGCCGCCCAGAGCGCGGTCGCATTGGACGCCGAGCCCCACCAGATACGGCGCCGGAGACCGGCGGAATGCGGCTCGAGGCGCAGCAGGCCGGGCGGATTGGGGAACATCGGGCGCGGCGCGGGCTCGGCGAAACCATCGCCCTTCAGCAGGTCGAGAAACACCTCGGCGTGCCGGCGGCCCATATCGGCATCGCTCTCGCCGGTGCCTGGCGCATAGCCGAAATACCGCCATCCCTCGATCACCTGCTCGGGAGAGCCGCGGCTGATGCCCAGTTGCAGCCGGCCCTGGCTGATCAGGTCCGCCGACCCGGCATCCTCGGCCATGTAGAAGGGATTCTCGTAGCGCATGTCGATCACGCCGGTGCCGATCTCGATCCGCTTCGTCTTCGCGCCGATCGCCGCCAGCAGCGGAAACGGCGAGGCCAATTGCTGCGCGAAATGATGCACCCGGAAATAGGCGCCGTCCGCGCCGAGCTCTTCCGCCGCGACGGCGAGATCGATCGACTGCAGCAGCACGTCGGAGGCCGAACGGGTCGCCGACTGGGGCGAGCCTGACCAATGGCCGAAGGAGAGAAAGCCGATCTTCTTCATGAACATTCCCGTCGCTGCTATCACGGCATGGTCGTCGCGGACCGCGCCTGCGACTGGAGATAGGCTGCCGGACTGCCGGGCGCATCGCCCCGTCATGCCAGCGTGCGGAAACACAGGGTTTCCAGGCGGGATGCCTATCCGACATCCAAAAGGAAAAGCCGCGCCGCTTGCCTCGAAGAGGCGAGCGGCGCGGCCGGATTTCAAGGGTCCATGAAGACACGGGCGGCCTCCCGGCCGCCCGTGTCCACGGCATCACGCCGCCAGCTTTTGCTCGACGGGCTGTTCGGGCTCCTGCAGGACGGGCCGCGCGCCCAGCACGCGGGCATGCGCCCTGATCGTGCCGACGCCGCCCCGCCCGGTATAGGCTGCGGGCGGAAACGCCATCCAGCGCGGCACCCAGCGCTCGACCTTCGCGCGCCCGTCCGCGCCCTCAAGATGGGCGGTGACGATGGCCTTGAGCGTCTTTGCCTTCTCGGTCTTATTGGCCTCGGCGACGCGCTCGCCCGCGACCTCGCCGACGATGCCGACCAGCACCTCCTTTTCGCGGATCAGATCGAAAAACGCCGTGTCCGCCTGCCACCAGTCGGCCATGTCGACCGCCAGATGCAGGCCCAAGGCCTCCACCTCGGCGGAGCCGCGTGCCAGCGTCTCGCCCATCGCCACCGCGACCAGCTCCAGCACCACCGCGTCGGGCAGTCCAGCAGCCGTTCGAACACCGCGCTGACCTCATGCCCGACGCCCCGGCCATGGCTGAGATTGGCATCGTCCTCGCCGAACCCCAGCACCGCCAAGGCGGCGCGGCGCTTCGCGTCGAACACCGTCTCGCCGGGGGCGCCTTCGGCGCTTTCGGCGACGGCGTCGCTCGGCGCGTTCCGCCCATCGGGCCGGACACTCCACTGGCTGCCGGTGCCGATCACATGCGCCGCCATCAGCCGGAGCGCGACACCGGGCTTGGCGAGCATCGCTGCGCGGACGGCGGCGTGGCGGTGCAGGTCGATATAGGCCTGCATGCCGGACGTGATCTCCGGGCGCAAGATCTTGACGACCGCCTCCGGTGCTTCTCCCCTGGCCCGCTTCGCTGCCTCGCGGCGGCTGAGATAGCCTTCATGGAAGGTCACCTCGCCATTGGACCGGACGGCGATGTAGACGCGCCCGCCCTTCTTCTTGGGCGTCTTTTCATATTCATAGGAATAGAAATGCTCACCCGGCGGGAGGATCGCGACCTCGCTCCACCCCGCTTCCAGATAGGCGGCGCGGCGCGCCTCGATCGCGGCATTCTGCGCAGTCCAGAAGATATCCGCGTCCCCGAAATAGCCGCCCTCGCCGAACAGGTCGGCGACAATCGGCCCGGCGAAACCGTCGAGCGGGAACAGCGCGTGGCCGGTCGGGATGGTGCTGCCGCCCAGCGCCCATGCCTTGACCTGCTGCCCGGTCGGGGCATGCGCCTTGGGATCGTCGAACAAAGCGAGCCAGTCCTTTTGCTGCGCCTTGCTCGCCATGGTCAGATGGCGGATCGTCACCCGGTCGATCTTCTCCCGGCGATACAGGTCGCGGATGCGGGGCAGCAGGTTGCCGAGCGCGAGCGTGCGGCGCACGGCAAGCTCGGGCAAGCCGAAGGTCAGGCCGATGCCCTCGGGGCTATGGCCTTCCTTGACCAGCCGGGTGAACGCTTCCCATTGCCGGACCTCGTCGGGGTCGAGCCGCGCCATGTTCTCGATCATCGAGGCCTCGATGGCGGCGGCATCGTCGCCGTCTTCGAGGATGCCGCAGGGCAGCAGATAGGCACTGCGCGCAATCTCCTTCTCGGCCGCGTCGATCCCCGCCGCATGGAAGCGGCGGCTGCCCGCATCGATCAGGAAATGCCCGTCTTCCGCGTCCGGCCGGACCAATAGCGACTGGATCACGCCGCGCTTGCGGACGGTGGGTAGGATGTCGCTGACATCGGGCACGGCCTTGCCGTGGCGCATGTTTGCCTTGCTGACCGAGAGCCGGTCGAGCGCGATGAATTGCAGTTTCATGGGTTACACTCCTTGCTTGGGATGCGGCGGAAAGGCGCGCCGCGCGCCATTTCCGCCGGACTCAGGGTCCGGGGGGAACCTCGAGGGTGCCGCGCCCCAGCGCGACGCGGCGCAGCAGGGTTTCGGCGAACAGGATCGAGCCCGAGCGGCGCGACCAGTCGGCCCATGCCGACAGCGCGAACGCGGTTCGGAAATCCGCGTCACGCTCGATGCCGAGCCCGAATCTCAGGCGCACCGAGGCGAGTTCGGACAGGCTGAAAGAGCCAAGCTCGGGATAGCCGAATCCGAGGTCGGCGAGCCCGAACAGCGTGTCGCCGTCCGTATCGAGCTCGGTCGCGAGCCATGTTGCGGCGCCCATCGGATTGAACAGCTTCAAGACCGGTACGGGGTCCGGTTCGGCGGTACCGTCACGCTGGGCGGCCTGATGCGCGGCGGCATTGGCCAGCAATGCCGCGCGCAGATCGTCCGGGAGCAGGATCATGCGGCGATCCTCTCGGCCTGAGGAAGCGCGACAGAGGCTTGCGCCGCCTGCGCCTCGCGGTGGCGCGTCAGCAGCCAGTCGGCGGCCTTGCTGGCATGGCTCGCCGCGCGGAAGATCGCGTGATCGTCGTCGCGCAGCACCTCCAGCCATGAGGCGAGATAATCGGCATGGCGCACGGTCGGTTCGATGCCGAGCGCGGCGCAGAGATATGCGGCGCCCAGCTCGGCGACCAGCTCCTCGCGGGCGTAATCCTTGCTGCCGAACGGGTTGAGCAGGTTGCGCCCCAGCCGCTTGGCATGGCCGGTGGCATGGGTCAGCTCATGCAGCGCGGTGCGGTAGAAATCGATGGGGGCATGGAACGCGCGCTGCGGCGGCACCACCACCAGATCGGGTCCGGGCGCATAATAGGCCTCCGCCCCGCCGATCCGGAACGGTACGCCCGACGCGGCGATGACCTGCTCGGCGAGCGGTACCTGCTCGCATTCCGGCAACGGCTCCGCGCTGCCCGCCAACCCCTCGGGGAGGCCATCGCACTGCTCGACATTGAACACAGTGAAGCGCTTGAGGAACGGCACCGCCTTGGGGTCCTCACCGGCATCCGCCGCCCTCGCCTTCTCGGCGCCCGGAATGAACCGGTCGGCATAGAAGACCATCGTCCCCTGCTCGCCCTTGCGCACCGATCCGCCCGCGCCGAGCGCCTGCCGGAACGTCAGCCAGCCCTGCGCGGCAAAGCCGCGCTCCTGCGCCGCCCCCCACAACAGCAGGATGTTGATCCCCGAATAGGGCCGCGCGGTCGCGGCATTGTGGGGGAGCCCCGGCCCCGCCCCCTTTCTCCCCCAGGGCTGCACCCAGGGGAAGCGCCCGGCTTCCAGCTCGGTAATGATCCGGGCGGTCACCTCCTCATACAGATCGGCCCGGTCGGGCTTGGCGTCACGTCCAGCGGCTTTGCGCATCGCATCCTCCTCGCCGCCAAAATCACCATGCCTCCCCGCAAAGAGCGGGGGGTGGGCGGCGAAGCGGACGGAGAAGGCCCGCAGCGAGCGGCCGGCGGCATCGTCAGAGCGGAACGAAGTGGAGCACCCGAAGCGCCAAGCGCAGGGTTGCCGTCGGCCGCGGCGGGCCTAGCCGGGAGCGCCGGCCACCTCCCGCTCGACGGGAGAGGCACAACCAACAACGCGGCTGCGACAGCAGCCTCCGCACCACGCGCCAGCGGGCGTCACCTTATGGCCGAGACTGAAGGGCTCGGCGGTGCACCCGCCCGAAGGGCGGGGATGCACCGTAGCACGCGGTCGCGCCTGCAGCGCGAGGCGCCACATGCTCCTTGTCCTTGCCGCCCCCGTCGCCCACCGACTAGTCAGGCAGGATGATCATGCGTCTCCCCCTCGCCCTGGCCATGGCCGCCCTGCTCGCCAGCTGCACGAGCGTCCTTCCGCGCCCGCCGGCCCAAAGCGCTCCCCAAGCCGCCGCAGGACTCAGGATCGCCAGCTGGAACCTCGAATTCCTGGCCGGGAAGGACGGCACCGGCTGCCAGCCACGCAAGCAAGCCGACTATGCCGCGATGCGCGCGATCGCCGACAATCTCGGCGCCGACGTGATCGCCTTCCAGGAAGCGGAGAACCCCAGGGCCGCGGCCCGCGTGTTCGACCCCGCGCGCTACACGATCGTGATGGAACAGCGCCCCGGCGAGGCCGGCGGCACCTGCGGCGGCGCCAATCCCACCCAGCCGTTCATCCGCCAGGCGGTTGGGTTCGCGATCCGGAAGGATCTCGCCTTCGACCGCGCGCCCGACGTCACCGATCTCCAGCTCGGCAATCCCAATCTGCGCTCCGGCGTCGACATCACCATCCGTCCGGCCAATAGCCAGCCGCTTCGCCTGCTCGCCATCCACCTCAAGTCGGGCTGCTTCGCCGGCGCTCAGGGTCCGGCCTGCGCGACGCTGCTCCAGCAGGTGCCCCAGCTCGAACGCTGGATCGACAAGGCCGCAGCCGGCCCGACGCGCTTCATCGTGCTGGGCGACTGGAACCGGCGCCTCGCCGCCCCCGGCGATCCGGTCTGGGCCGAGCTCGACGATGCAACGCCGCCAGATGCGGACCTGACCCTCGCCGACCAGGGCATCACGCCACGCTGCGATCGGCGCTACCAGGACTTCATCGACCATGTCGCGCTCGACCGGCGCGCCGCCGGCGACCTCAAATCCTTCGAGGAAATCCCCTATGCGACGGCGACCCATTATTCGGATCATTGCCCGGTGACGGTAACGCTCGACCGCTGACGCGCGCCCGCAGGGCGCGCCTAACAAAAGACGCACCCTCGGGGCGCCGCCATTGGCGCGGCGGCGTGCGCGCGGGCCTGGGGGCCAGCCGCCGCCGCGCCCCCAAGGCGCTCCCGAGTGTGCCACGCGGGCTCAAAAACGCGCGACCCCTGGCGGCTTCGAAGAAGGCCGCCAGTGCGCGCTCCCTTGATCCCCCGCGTTCGGCTCCCCCCGGGGGAGCCGAAGGCTTCCCAACCATTGCTGATGTCGCTCCGAACCTTCCGACCTTGCCCCGGTCACGGCCAGTCCGCCGGCGCACCCAGGCACCGCACGATATCGCGCAGGCGAGGCTTCGACGTCCCTTGCGCGGAACTGCCGTCCCCGCCCCACGTTAGCGGTCACAGCCATGTTGATGGAAACGAATGCAGATGGACGATGCGACACAAATCCGGCGTGGCACCGCATGCGGATCCTAGTGGTCGAGGACGAGCAGCTGATCCGGCTGCTCATCGCCGATGCGCTGCGCGAGGCCGGGTATGTCGTCATCGAAGCCTTTAACGGCGATCAGGCCGTGGGCCTACTCGACTCGGGGGAGATTGCCGACCTTATCCTCAGCGACGTTCGCATGCCCGGCTCGGTCGACGGGCTCGACCTTCTGGGGATCGTCAGACAGCGATTCCCGACCCTCCCGATGATATTGACCTCGGGCCATCTCGAAGCCGGCGTCGCGCTGGGAGAAGGCGCGACCCATTTCCTCAGAAAGCCGTTTGAGCGCGGCAAGCTCGTCGACCTGGTGAGGACCGAACTGGCAAAATAGCAGGACGCAAGATCGCCGGCTTTCCTCTCGAAGCCAAAAGGCCCCGGCAGCAAGTCCGACGCGCTGCGCCGCCGGGAGCTGCCATCCGCCAGCTACCCTATTACCAGGCGGCTCTCAGGCGCCCGGTCCCGAAAGCAGCAGGTCCCGCCACCCTCCCGACCGCATGCGCTCACCAAAGGACAAGAGGCGTCTGACCTGAGAGCGGAGATAGTCAGACGTCTCAACCCAATCGTTTCGAGCGCGATCCGGTCCGAACAGAAGGCCGGCGACGTCGCGCTGGCTGGCACCGGCACGCCGGGCGTCGTCGGCCCGCAGGGCCGCAATCCAGCGGCCGGTCCTGCGCTCCGTGCCGAACAGGCCGAGCGGCATGGCACCGCGGCGGTCAAACGCCACCAGGCGACGCAAAGTCATCAGCGGGGCATCGATCGATTTCAGTCCGTCAAAGGCGAACCGCAGACGGACCGGCGCTCTCGTCACTGTCCCACCACGGACATCGAGCCTGAGCCGGTGCAGACCGTCGGTCAGCAGGACATGCTCCAGGGGCTCCTTGCCGCGCAGCACCGCAGAGAAGCAGCCGACGCTAGCCAGATCGAACCCGGAAGGATCTTCGCCGGCGACATCGCATGGCAGGACTGACGGGTCCGTCGCGGCATCGAAGAAAATCCGTGCGCGCCACGCAGGCGTCGCCGGATTCTCCGCGAAACAACAGCCCCCGAGCAAGATCGGGAGCCTCCTCGAGCAACAGGGGCCCGGCGGCCGTTGTGATTGCCTTTGACGGGGTGCTACCGACATACGCGGTATCACGGCGCAGCCATTCCCAGGCCCAGCCGGGCCGGTCGAGCTTCACCAGCCAGCGATACTGCGCCGGATCGCTGCCATCGGGCATGCCGGCGTGCGGGCCTCGCGTCACAAAGAAGCAGCCTGCCCGGTTGCGGGGGCTGCAAGCATGTTTTCGCGGAATCCTCGACAAGTTGACCAGAAGCACTTGAGGGCCCGTGCTGCCCGAGCGAGCATGAATTTTCCCCACAACAAATGTGAGGGCAATCCGATCATAAATTCTCAGGTTACGCTTTACCAAGAAATGGGGGTTAAATCGCTGATGTTGCACTGCAAACCGCAATAGCCTTATTGCTGTTGCCATGCTTGTAGGCAAGCAACTGCTACGTCGTTGTTGCCGAAAATGAGGCCAGGCGATCGCGACCCGAACAAGGCGATTCGAGGGACAAGGCGGATTGGGAACGCCCCCGAGGTCGAAAGGAGCTATGCCTGAACTGACACGTTGCCGGGAATTCCTGGAGCTGATCAAGTCTGCGGTTACCAACCAGGAACTGGAACACGCCCTGGAGCAAGCCTGCCGCGGCATGGGATTTCAGTATTTCGCACTGACCCAGCATTTCGCCTCGACTGACGGACAGGCGATTCGCCTGCACAATTATCCGGAACCGTGGGTCGAGTGGTTCGATAACAACGGTCTCAGCGTATCCGATCCGGTGCACCGGGCAAGCCAGGTCACCAATGCCGGCTTCATCTGGTCGAACGTCCCCGCGATGATCAAGCTTACCCGTGCCGACGAGCATGTGCTCGAGCGGGCTCGGCGCGAAGGCATCGGTGATGGTTTCACCGTACCGGCACATGTGCCGGGCGAGATGAGCGGGTCCTGCTCGTTCGCGGTGGAACCGTCCCGCGCGATGCCGGAGCGGACCTTACCCCTGATCGAGGCAATCGGCGCCTTCTCCTTCGAGGCTGCGCGGCGCCTGAACAAGATCCGCGATGTCGCGCCGGGTCGCCCGCCGGTATTGACGGATCGGCAGCGCGAGTGCGTGCTGTGGGCGGCGCGCGGCAAGAGCGCCTGGGAAATCGCACAGATCCTCAGCCTCAGCGAGGAAACCGTGATCGAGCATCTCAAGCTGGCACGCTCGCGCTACGATGTGCCGAAACAGGCGATGCTGGCGGTCTGGGCGCTGTTCGACGGACTGATCACCTTCGCGGACATCTTGAAGCGCTGACAACCCCCCAGAACTGGGGATGTCGCGCCAACGGCGCATTTGGTCTGCTCCCGTCCATCACCAGACGGGAGAAAGCCAGTGTTTCTATCCACCGTTTCCGCGGGCGGCGCCGGCGAAGACGCGGTGCTGCGGGCGATGTTCGCAGCGCGCAAGCGTGTCTTCATCGACCTGCTCAAATGGGACGTGCCCGTCCTCGCCGGGCACTATGAGGTCGACCAGTTCGACGATCCCCATGCCACCTATCTGGTGCTGACCGATGCGAGCGGCGCGCATCTCGGCTCGGCACGGCTGCTCGAAACCGACCGGCCGCATATTCTCGACACGCTGTTCCCGGAGCTGAGCGAGCTGCCCATCCCGCACGGCCCGGCGGTTCGCGAAATCACTCGATTTTGCCTGGACCCCGAACAGAGCGGCCGGCAGCGCCGCGTCACCCGCGATACGCTGGTCACCGCACTGGCCGAGTTCGCGCTCTCGGCCGGCATCAAAACCTATACCGGCGTGGCGGAGATGGGCTGGCTGCAGCAGATCCTCGCCTTTGGCTGGGACTGCAAACCGCTCGGGCCGCCGCGCCGTGTCGGCGGCGCGATGCTCGGCGCGCTGCAGATCGACATCACGCCGGACACGCCGGCGCTGCTCGCACGCGCCGGCATCGCACCCGCCGCGATCATCGACCCGAGCACCGGGCAGCAAGCCGCCTGATCCACCCATCCGGAGACAAACCATGGCAACCGCACTCAAGGCAGAATCCGAACAATCCGCCAGCCTGGCGGCAGCGCTGCTCGATCAAGGCTGGTGCGTTATTCCCGATCTCGTGCCGGAGACGCTGGTCGCAGACCTCGATGCAGACCTGCAGGCGCATTTCGAACGAACCCTGTTCTGCCAGGGCGACTTTTATGGCGAGCGGACCAAGCGCCTGGGCAGTCTGCTCGCGCGATCGGCGCACGCCGCCGCCTTCATCCAGCACCCCATCATCATCGACATCGTCGAGCGCGTGCTGCGCCCCTGGTGCGACTGCATCCAGCTCAACCTCAGCCAGGCGATCGAGCTGCATCCAGGCAGCCCGCGCCAGCTGCCGCACCGCGACCAGGACATGTGGGAGGGCGTGAAGGGCGAGGTCGAGTATCTCGTTAATGTGATGTGGCCGTTCACGCCCTACACGGCGGAGAATGGCGCGACCCTGATCTATCCCGACAGCCATGGCGCGCGGGCGCTCGAACAGGGCGAGCCAGGTCCGTGCCGGCCGGCCGAGATTCCGCCGGGATCGGCGCTGCTCTTCCTCGGCTCGACGCTCCACGGCGCCGGCGGGAACCGGAGCAACGAGGTCCGGCGCGGCATGATCGTCAGCTACTGCCTGGGCTGGCTCAAGCCGTATGAGAATCAATGGCTCGCCTATCCGCCCGCAGTCGCGCGCCATTTCCCGGCCGACCTGGCGGCGCTGGTCGGCTACCGGCAGCACCGGCCCAATCTCGGCAATTACGAGGGCCAGTGCCCGTCGATCCTCCTCGAGGCCGCGCTCCCCGAACGGATCGGCGCGGTGGATGCGCTACGGCCGGACCAGGCGGCGATGGTCTCGGACTTCCGGCGCGGCCTCGACGCGGCCGATGCCGATCCGGGCGCCGAGAGGTGAACGCGATGATGAACCCGGCGCCCGTATTCGACCGCGTCTATGCGGGCCTGAAGCAGTTGCTGCGCGAGGGCAGGACCGCACCCGGCGACCGCCTCGATCCCGCGCATCTGGCCGGGCAGCTGGTGGCCAGCATCACGCCGGTGCGCGACGCGCTCCACCGGCTCGCCGGCGAACGGCTCGTCGAGGCGGGGGCAGACGGGTTCACCATCCCCAAGGCGACCGAACCCGACCTCCGCGACCTGTATGACTGGAACCAGCAACTGCTCAGGATCGCGCTGCAGTCGAGCCTTGCCTCGCGCTTCAGCTACCGCCCCGGCGAGCCGACCGATGCAGTCGCCGGACAGGTCGAGCATCTGTTCACCGCGATCGCCGAGCGCTCCTCGAACCGCGAGCACGCGATGGCGATTAAGGGCATCAACGACCGGTTGTACAAGATCCGGCTGATCGAACCGGCGATCCTGCCGGACACGCAGGAGGAGCTGGAGGCGCTGATCCGGGCCGACCTCAGGACCTTCAGGACGCTGCTGGGCTCCTATCACCGCCGGCGAATCGCAGCGGTGCCGCAGCTCGTCCGCGCGCTTCATCGGGGTCCGGCCTGATGCTGCGTCGCAGCGATCCAAACATTCGCCAAATATCTGCCGTATAAACTTCGGGTATCCCAAAACCCGTCCGATCCTTGGAATGCCGCAAATCCTTGCGGCAATCTGAAAGGACCGTGACATGACCAAGCTGATCGACCTCGGCGCGGCAACCGCCGAGACCCAGGGCTTCCCGATCCCCGAAGTCGACATCGTCGGCGTCGGCCTGCGGGAAATCGGTCTGTCCGACGAGGACTGACGCTATGGGCGCCGGCGGCGCTGGCCGTCGGCGCCTGGCGCCCGGATCATGGGCTGGGAACTCCCGCCACATGTCAGCTTCTGCATCGCATCGGACGCGGTGGTCTTTCTCGATGTGCAGGCCGACCGGTATCTCGCCCTGCCCGGCGGGATGACGCACTCCTTTCGCGCATGGCTCGGCGACGACAGGCCCGATCTACCGCCTCCCGCGGTGCCGCTGCTGGTCGAGGCCGGCCTGCTTCGCGCTTCTGCCGCCACCCTGCGGCCGCAGCCGGTCGAGATGGCGATCCCCATCGACTCGCTTCCGAGAGCGACGGCGCCTTCGACGCCGCTCGGCGCCCTGCGCGCATGGAGCGGCGCGCGCCTCAGCGTCCACCGCACGCGGCGCCGCCTGGCGACAGGCGGGTTGCACGGACTGATCGCCCGCGCGCGAGCGATGCGCCCGGATAATCCAGGGCCGCCACAGCGCTTCGCGTCGCAGTTTCAATTTGCGCGCGGCCCGCGCGCTCTCGAAGGCGATTGCCTTCCCGCCTCCTTCGCGATGCTCGATTTCCTGCATCGCCGCGGCAGCGATGCCCGGGCGATCTTCGGCGTGATCGCAAACCCGTTTCGAGCGCATTGCTGGCTCCAGTCGCCAACCGAGATTCTGAACGACGACGCAGATCACGTCAGAGCGTTCACACCGATCCTGGTCGTATGAGGCACGATCGGTTCACGGCCGTCCTGCCGCATTGGGGACGCCCCGCACCGGCGCCGCCAGCCGGCCTGGTGTCGCGTCTGGTGCTCGACGCGACCGCGCACCGGCCGGGCATCCGCTTTCACGGCGCGCCATCGGGGACCGCGTTGATCCTGCCGGACGGGCTCGGCGTCATCTGGGGACGGCTGTTCGATTGCAGCGGGGCGATGCTTCGGGAGGTACCCAGGCAGGCCGCCGAAAACTGGGTCGCGACGGGCGGTACGGCGCTGATGGAACGCTTCTGGGGAAGCTATGTCGCACTGCTCGCAGCGGACGACCGCTTGATCGTGATACGCGACCCGTCGGGCGCCGTGCCCTGCTATATGGGAACGAGCGACGCCGGCATGGTGGTGGCTTCGGATGCGCTAAATGCCCTAGAGGCAGGCGCAACTGGGTTGGCGATCGACTGGGCGGAGATCCGATCGGAGCTGCAGTTCATCGGCCGACGGACCGCACGCACGGCACTCGAGGGTCTCACCGAACTGGTCCCGGGCACGGCGATGACGGTGACGCCGGAACGGCGGGAGACCAAGACTCTATGGTCGCCCTATCGCTACGCGGAGCGCTGGCGCGACCCGCCCGCGTTCGACCAGGCGGCGCGCCGCGTCCGTGAGGTGATCGCGCTATCGGTGAAAGCACTCACCGCCGATTATCAGAGGCCGCTGAGCGAGCTGTCAGGCGGCGTGGACTCCTCGATCGTGACCGCTGCGCTTCACCTCGCCGGGCGTGAGGCTCGCTGCGTGACCGTGCGTGGAAGCGATACCGATCTCGACGAGACCGGTTATGCGCATGAGGTCGCCCAGGCATTCGGCTTTCCGTGGCGCAGCGTGACGCTCGACGTTGGCGCCGTCGATCTCCGCCGCTCTGACGCCGCGGCGCTGCCGCGGCCGACCGCTCGTGCTTTCAGCCAGGCAGTGGATCATGCGGTCCTCGGCGCTGCCGCTGAGATGGGGTGCGACGCGTTCCTCTCGGGCGGCGGCGGCGATAACGTGCTTTGGTATTTCCAGACGGTGGCGCCGGCACTCGACCGCCTCCGCTGCGAAGGTGTCGGCGCCTTTCTCGCGACCCTGAACGACCTCGCCTGGATGACCGGGGCTTCCCGGACGGAAGCGTTGCGGCTCGCGGCGCGCCGATTGCTGCGCCGCCGGCCGCGGCATTGGCCGTACGACCTCACTCTCCTGGCACCGGCAGCCCAGGCGCTCGAGGCGATGCCCGCCCATCCCTGGCTTCCCGCGCCGCGCGGGACGCTACCCGGCGTTCAGGCCTATGTACGGGTGCTCGTCCTCATGCAGGGACAGTTCGAATGGGCCGCCCGCGCCGAGCAGGCCCCGGTCGTCGCCCCCCTCCTCGCCCAACCGGTGGTGGAGACATGTCTCTCGATCCCCAGCTGGCTTTGGTGCCGCGACGGGCGGAACCGCGCGGTCGCGCGTGCCGCGTTCCGACACCTGCTTCCCGCCACCACGCTGGCCCGCGGCACCAAGGGCGGGTTCGGCGGTTTCACGCATGCGCTCCTCACCCACAATCGGGACGTCGTCCGCGACCTGCTGCTCGGCGGGAGCCTCGCCGAGCAGCGGCTGATCGACCTGCCGGCGATCGGCGCCCTGCTCACCGTCGAGGCGCGTATCTCCAACATGGCCGCCAACCGCCTGCTCCGACTGGCTTCGATCGAGGCGTGGCTACGGGCCTGGGCGGGCCGGCTCGGCTGAACCTTGGCCGGATCGTAAGGCGCGCCAGCGGGCATATTGAGCCGACTTGGCCGGGAGCGGATCCTCGCGGCCGAGCAGCCAGAAATCGAGCCAGTCGAGGACACGCTCATAGATCGCGCGACGGTGCCGCGGCTGCCATTTGATGTGATATTCGTCGGGAAAGACATGGAGCTCGATGGGCTTGCCGGCCTCACGCATGGCCGCGACCGTCTCCAGCGCCAGGCGATATTCGCGATCGGCAGCCTGGACGAGGATCGGCGCTTCGACCCGATCCGCGTTACGGGCGAGCGAATATTCCCGCCAGAAATCCGGATTGTCTCGCCCCGCCGGGGGATAGCCCCAGGCGCGAGTCTCGGCGGCGAACGCCGGCCCGGCGGCAATGGAGACCGTCGACGGATCCTCGCAGCAGGTGCTCATGATCGCCGTGCGGTACCGGCTGCTGTGCAGCAAGGCCCATTGGATCGTGGCGGTCCCGTCGCTCAGGCCGGTGATCGCGATGCGGCCTGGGTCGATCGTGCCGGTCGCGACCACCCGATCGACCAGCCTGTCGAGCGCCGAAAAGGTACGCCGGCGATCCGCCCAGCCCGCCATGTTGGTCTTCTGATAGGCAAGGAGATCCGGCACAGGCTTGCCATAGGCGGCACTCGGCGGGCGCTGGAAGCTCAGGACCGCGTAGCCCCGCGATGCGAGCAAATGCACGGGATATTCGTCCCCGGTCCCGCCGCGCAGAAAGCCGCGCGTATTATACTGGACCACGACAAGCGGATGGCGCTGGCCCGGCCGATGGTCGGGCGGCAGCACGAGATCACCAAAGGCCTTCGCGCCATCTTCCGCCACGGTGGAAAATCGCTGCGCCTTTCCGAGACGCAGACGCTGGAATTCCGGATTGGGATCGAACACGAGGTCGCTGCCCCCTGCCGGATCGATCCGGACCAGCCGGCGGGGCTGGCCCGCTGCCTCACGGCCGCAGAGCAGGGTGTCGTCCTGGCGCAGGCACCCGTTGAGGGGATCGGTCGTCCGGGACATGGACACCGGCGCGCTCCCCGGACGCCACCGGAAGAATTCGAGCTCCCCTAGTCGTCGCGTACCCCAGTCCCGCAGGAACAGGATTTCGTCGGGACGCCACCACCACAGGCCGATGATGCGATCGTCACAGGCCTCTGCGGTGCAGGGATAGAGCGTGCCGGAGACCCGCGCGGCGAGCGATTGCGGACCCTGATATTGCCCCGCTGCGCGCGCGACCCAGGCGAGGTCGCCCGTCCCGCTCTCGGCATGCAGCAGCGTGCCGGCAGGATAGCGCGGATCGGCGGCGGGCAGCAGCACCGCGCGCTCCGCCGCGCTCGTTTCGCGCGCCATGCCGTTCAAGACGTCATAGGTGAAATAGGCGAGCGGGATCGTCGCGCTGGGCTCGGGCGCTACGCCCGACAGCGGCCAGAAACGGGCGTCGTAGAGATAGCCGCTGTCGCCCTCCCCCGCACTGGCCGCGCGGGCCTCGGCAATGCCGTCGCGCACGGCATAGACAAGACGGTCGCTGTCCCCGGCCCAGGCGAAGCGGCGTATATCGCTTCGACCATGCGTCAGCTGTTCCGCAGGACCGCCCGTGGCAGCCACGCGCCAGAGCTGGGTCACGCCGCCGATCCGGCGCTGATAGGCGATCCACCGGCCGTCGGGAGACCAGAGCGGGCGCAACGCATCGAACGCGCCGGTTCCCTGATCGGCAATGCCGTGGATGTCGTACAGGATCAGCGTCGGCTCGCCGCCGACATCGAGCAGGCGCGCCGCCCGAGACTTCAGGTCGATCTCGACCAGCCCCAGACAATAGCTGTTGGTCACCACGTCCGCACGCCGAAGCAACAGAGCGAGGCGCGAGCCGTCCGGCGACAGCGAGAATGGCGGCTCGCCACCCGGCACGTCGATGGCGATCCCGAAGTCGCGCAGCTCGATCAGGTCCTCGGCGTCGATCGCGCGCCTTGGAACGGCGTCAATGGCTGCGGGAGGAAGCAGGCGTGCCCGGCAATCCTCCGCTAACGCCGGAGACGCCACCATCATCAGCCATGCAGCGCCCGCCCCCGCCAGCCGCCTTACCACCGCTTGCTCACCTGGAGCGCCACGACGCGCCCGAGCGGGCTGGCATTCTCGACATCATAGCCGATAGTGGTCGTGCCGAGCAGATAGGCCGCACGCGGCGGATCGCGGTCGAACAGATTATTGGCGCTGAGCGAGAAGGAAAGGCCGGGAAGAATGCTGGCCTCGCCGGTGCGATAGCTCAGCTGCAGGTCGAAGGTCAGCCAGCTCCCCACCGGTTTGGGCGTGCCGCTGGTGGCGTTGCTGTAGCCGTCGACATAATTGGCGAACAGCGCAGCGCCAAAGCCGCCAAGCGCCAGGGTCCCGCGTCCGCGCAGCCGAAGATCGGGGGGATTGCCGATCGTACCGACGAGCGTGACAGGCGGCGCGGTCGCCGTCAGCTGCTGCCGGAAGTCGATCAGATAGCTGCCGCTCACGCCAAGCTCGGCATCCCCGCCGGCCAGCGCGAACCGATAGCCCAGGTCGAAGTCGAGTCCCGACATACGCTGCGACGCGAGGTTCTGGGTTCGCGCGTCGACGACTGCGCTGATCGCGGTTGCCGGGATCGCGGTCAGCGGGAGGAAATAGGGACTGGCATAATAGCCCGCGACCGCCGCGGGATCGGGCTGCATATTGATGATCGGCGCGTAGACCGCGCGGTCGCTGAAATAGGTGAGCAGCGCGGAAGACAGGTTCACGATGCGGTCGCGATACCGGATTCCGAAATAAGTCAGCTGGCCATGCGGGCCGGAGCGCGCGTCCGGGCGCAGGTCGATGCCGGCCGTCCAGGTGGTCGCGCGCTCGGGGCCGAGATCGGGATCGTTGCCGCGGACGATCAGGGCATTGGTGACGCCGCCGGGCGCGGATGGGTTCGGTACCGGATAGGCGAAATAGGCTGTGGTGCTGGCATCCTGTCTGAGGTCGCCGAAACTCGGCGCGCGAAACGAGGTTCCGAAACTGCCCCGCAACCGGACGGCCCGGACCGGCACCCAGGAAAGCCCCAGCTTCGGATTGAGCGTATCGCCGATCCTGGCGTACCGCTCGCCGCGCAGCGCGGCCGACAGGTCGAGGCGGCCGATCCCGAAACCGTTCCCGTCGAAATCGGACAAAGGAAGGGCAAGCTCCGCATAGGCGGCGGTCACCTCGCGCGCGCCCCTGAACGCGCTCGCCGTCGATACGACGGGAGCCAACGCGGTGATGTCGAGGCCTGCCGGGTCGCTCCTGTAATGCTCGCGACGGTGCTCGGCACCGACCGCCAGCCGGACATCGCCCGCCGGGAGCGCGAACAGCGGGCCATCGCCGCGCAGCTGGAACGCCCAGAGACCGTAACGACCGCCGCTGGTGAGCGTGCCGCGGATCTTGTCGAGGGTCGCGGGATTGTTCGCGGTGCCGTCACCGAACAGGTTGAGCGCGGTTGTCGGGCTGGTGTCCGCCAGCGCGAGCGCCGCGCGCGCGGTGTTGACGAGATTATAGACCGTCAGGCCTTCGACCTGCCGTCCATAGGTCGTACCAAGCGCCACGTTCCAGCGGCCCAGGCTGAGGTCGGCGCCGAAGGTCGCGCCGAGCGCTTGACTGAAACCGCGACCGCTCTCCGAGCCGAGGTCGTTGAGAAAATTATACGCCACCTGTACCGGCTGGTGCGTCCCGATCGGATCCACATAGAAGGGGTTTGTCACCGGCACGGTCAGGGTCAGTGCATTGCGCGCCGTCGGCCGCCGCACCGCATAGCGGCGATCGCCGAACAACAGCTGCGCATGCAGCTCAAGACGGTCACCGAGCGACTGGCGCGCGCTGGCGAAGATCGCATGGCGCGCCTGCTGCGGGAGAATGTCGGAACCGGCATAGCGGTCGAGCAGGTTGAGCTGGCCCGGCAGGAGGTCGGCCGCCCGCAAGGCCGTGCCGTCCTGACCCGCCGGGATGCCGAAGCGCCGCCCGCCCGCGGTGATCGTGCCGGGAACGCCGGCGGCGCCACGGAAATCGCCAAGACCGTAGCGCCGGAGATCCTCGCTGACATAGGGGCGGTCCGCCGCAGCGAGCCGGCTGCGGAAATAATATTCGTAGGACAGCATCACCTGCCCGCTCGACCAGCCGGTACCGGCGATGGCGCTGCCCTGGAATTCGTGCATGCCGTTACCGAAACCTTGGCGCAGCGACGTCTCGAGCCCGCGAAAGCGGCTGCGCGGCACGATGTTGACCACGCCCGCCACCGCGTCCGACCCATAGAGCGCCGAGGCGCCATCGGGCAGCACTTCGATGCGCTCGATCGCGCTCACCGGGATCATCGACAGGTCGGTGAAGATGCCGGAGACACCGGCCATCGGCGGTCGCTCGCCAGCCAGCAGCACCAGGGTCGAGGATGCCCCGAGCCCGCGGAGGTTGAGACCGGCACCATAGCTGGTATTGGAATCGGCGTTGCCGCGCGCCGTCGCCGACGTCGTCTCGTTCGGGCCGCCCCCGAAATTCTGCGGCAGCGCCTGCAGGACCTGCTGGGTCGTCGCGTAGCCGCTCTGCTCGATCGCCTTGCGGTCGATCGTGATCACCGACGCGCCCGCCGGCGCCCGCCCGCGGATTCGGGTGCCGGTCACGACGACCTCGCCGTCACCGGCACCCTCCCCTTCGCCTTGGGCGTCTTGCGCGCTTTCGGCTGACTGGCGCCGGATCACCAGCGCGTTTCCGACCCTGACGGCCATGAGCCCGCTTCCATCGAGCAACCGGGCCACCGCATCCTCGGTCGAATAGTTTCCCGCGAGCTCCCGGCTGCGCTTGCCCGCGACCAGCTCCGTAGGCGCGACAATCGCCTCGCCGGACGCGATGGAGACCGAGCGGAGCGCCGCGCCGAGAGGCTGCTCGGACAGGTCGAACCGATGCGAGCCTGCCTGCTGGCCTGCTGCCGGCAGCACGCAGAACGCTGCGGCCGCAACACTCAGCCCCAAGAAACCCCGTCCAAAATTCCGGTCGCGCATCCTGCTTCTCCCCATGCGCCCGCTAAAATCGCGGGTCGCCTGGGGTGCCTTGACGACGGCGGAACGGGTTTCCCTGGAGCCGACCGAAATTAATTTTCGAGAATGACAACCAGCCGCGGCGCGACGGCAGTCGGCTAGGGCTGCGCCGGTCTCCGGCGGCGCAGAACGAACCCATCACCGCGCGGCGCAGCTTCAAGTCCGAACGCAGCCGCCAACGTCGCGGCGAGCTGGTCGGGCCGGTCGGCCCTGAACGTGCCGGTGACCTTGAGGGTCGCAAGCCCCGGCTCGTCGATCGTCACCTCGCGCGTGGAGTAGCGATTGACGACGGCAAGCACCTCGCTCAGCGGAGCGCCGTCGAACGCCAGCATGCCCGACGCCCAGGCCGCATCGGCGGGCGGCGCGGTCAGCGGGACGGGCGCGTCGCTATCCAATGCAAAGGACTGGCCCGGGACCAGCCGGGCGATCGTCCGCACCTGACCCGTCGCGGCACGCGGCGCACGCCGCACCTCTACCGACCCGCGCAGCAGGCTGACCCGTGGTCGGCCGGACACCAGGCTGACATCGAACACCGTGCCCAGCGCGACCACCTCGTCGTCGCCGGCCGACACGATGAACGGACGACCGATATCATGGGCGACCTCGAAACGCGCGCGGCCGCGCACGAGGACGATCCGGCGCTCGGACGGGGTCAGGCGCACCGTCACGCTGGTCTGGGTGTCGAGCGTGATGATCGAACCATCGGCGAGCCGGACGCGGCGTATCCCGACGGGCGACGATACCGCCGTGCGCGCGATGTCGATCCCCGCAGTCCCGCCGCCGGATCGCCCGGGCGACCACAGCCAGGCCGAAAAGCCAATCAAGACCGCAACGATCACCGAGGCAGCGAGCGCATAATAGCGCGCGGCCGGCACCGCCCTGCGCCGCGGCGGCAGCCCTTCGCGGCGTTGCCCGACATCGGTGTGCCCGACCAGGCCGGCCTGCTGCCAGCGCAGCACCATCCGATCGTAAAAGGCGAGATGGTCAGGATGCGCCGAGATCCAGGCCTCGAACGCGGTGCGATGGCCCTCCGCATCGGGCCCGCGCATCCGCGCGAACCATTCGCCTGCCTCCTGTCGCAGTCGCTCCTCGGCCGCCGGATCGATGGGAGGCGGCACCATCAGCGCGGGCCTAGGGCCCGGTCGAGCTCCACCATCGATCGCGCAATCGCCCATTCGACCTGCTTGACCGTGAGGCCCGACCGCGCGGCGATCTCGGCATAGGTCAGGCCTTCGAGTCGATGTGCCATGAAGACGTCCCGTGTTGACTGGGGAAGCTCCAGCATGGCGCGCTCCAGCCGGTCAAGCAGATCGCGGGTTTCGAGCAGGCAATTCTGATCCGTTCCGGCGAGAATCGTCTCATCGGCAAGGACATGCGCCGATGCCGAGCGCCGCGCCCGGGTCTTGGCGCGGTCGCGCACCAGATTCTGGGCGATGCGCGTCAGATAGGCCTCCGGCTTGCGAAACGTCGGCCCATGCTCGACTCCCATCACGCGGACGAAGGTTTCCTGCAGGAGGTCCTGCGCCTCATGCGGGTCGGCGGTGCGCCGGTGGAAGAAGCGCAACAGGCGCGAGCGCTGGGACCGGTAGAGCGACGCGAGATCGAGCGGCACCGGCGGCGCAGGTGCCGCGCAAGCCGCCATGCTGTCGTCGAGGGCCTCCTCGCCGAGCTTGCCGAGGCTCAGCGGCACCGGGCACGACGGCAGATGCACCGCCCCTCGCCAACTTCCAGAACCCGCTCCAAGCGACCTGCCTCCCATCGCGAGGCTGGACCGGCGGAAGCCGGGTGATGAGAACATGCTTAGGAAACATGCGCCGACGCCTTTGGCCGCGAACGGCTTGGACATGCGCGCAGGCCACCCGGCCCGCGAAAGCGGATCCGTCAGTCGCTAAGCGAGGTTCTCACGCCTCGGCGCCGCGCTGAAAGCGGCGCACGCCGAAGCTAGGTTACGCATCCACCGATTGGCAAGAGGTCAGCGCCAATTGCCTCAGAAACGGATCATTCTCCAGTGGATTCAAGAATGTAGCGAATGTCATCGATACATGATCCGTCTTGGGCAGCCATCTTTTCGATGTTGGCGATGCGGGAAACGGGGTGACCCGCCGGGCGGTTGAGAACATGCTTAGCACACGCGCTGACGCCTTTAGCCGGAGCCTGGACAGAGCGGCAGCCACCCGTGCGAGTCGCATCGTTCTATCCAGATGCGCGGATCGCCTCAATCATCCGCAGGCCGTCATTCCGCCCAATGTGCGAGCCGACCAGGCCCAGCTGCGGACGTTCAGCGTTCGCGGGATCCCGCCCCAAAATGCACGCCCGTTCATCTGGGTTGATCGGCAGGTCCCAGGAGCGTCGCGGTTCCGCAAAATATTCAAGCGTGGGTGGTTAGCGGTCAGTCCGCTTTCGCTCACCACCGGCCTGAAAACATTCAGTTCACAATGGGCCTCTTTACGTCCCACCCAACCTCCCGGCAGCGTCGCTGGGCGCGGAGACCGCTGTTGACCACTTGCCGTCGAACCCATTCTGCACGGGTCAGGGAGATACCCGGTTCAAATGCGACAAATAGACCACCGGCGTCATGCGGGCGTTCCGACCACCGACTAAGATAATCCTTCAAGGTGGCGTCGTTTATTGGCACGCTAAGAAAAGGTTGCCTTGGTTGGTCACCTTCAGAGAGTAGCCGTCGAGAAATCCGGTGGAGTTGTCGAACGGAAGATATAGTGGTGCGATCTCCTGTTCCGCAGGTTGCGGGGCCGTGACGTTGGGCGATCGGCCACAGGCGCATAACGCGATCGCGAAAAGAGGGACGATAACCCTTGGCATGCCGGCATCATAAGTAGGCCAGAGGCAGTCCGCTACCGGAGCGAATGCAAGTTCGAGTGAACGTCTGCGACTGGGTGGATTGTGTTGAAAAACTCGCCCTTGGGCCGCAGCGTAGTGTTGGTTTGAGCGCGGCGCGCGGGGGCCGATGGACCTCAGGCAGGGAGCGGCGGCGTCTGCATCGGGATGATTTTGGCAAGCTTGCGGAGGTTCTGGGCGGTGGCGGCGAGGAGGAACTCGTCCTTGGCGCCATTTGGTCCTCTCAGTCGCAGGCGGTCCAGCTTGAGGATGCGTTTGAGGTGCGCGAACAGCATCTCGACCTTCTTTCGCTGGCGGCGAGAGGTGACGTAGGCGTCGGTGGTGGCGATGTCGCGCGCCAGATCGCGGGCGCCTTCGTGGATTGAGCGGATGACCTTGCGCGCCGGCATGTTGGGCGTGCAGCGCTGCCGCAGGTCGCAGCCGGCGCAGTCTTGCTGGCGGGCGCGGTAGCGGATGAAGCCGTCCTGCCCGACATTGCTGCGAGGGTTGGCGAAGTTGCGGTTTCTCGGGCGCAGGCGTTTGCCGCCGGGGCAGACATAGCTGTCATCGTCATGATCGTAAGTGAAGGCGGCACGCTCGAAGGTGCCGTCGCGCCGCGCCGACTTGTCGAACACCGGGATGTGCGGATGGATGTCGCGCTCATGAACCAGCCATGCCAGGTTTGGAGCATCGCCATAGCCAGCGTCCGCCGCCAGCCGCTCGGGCCACAGGCCGAAGCGCTCCTGCGTGCGCTCGATCATCCGGCGCTGCGCAGTAACCTCGGCCTGGCGCACTGCCGTGGTCGCCTCCACGTCGACGATCAGGGCATGATCGAGATCGATCAGATAGTTGGTCGAATAGGCGAAGAACGCCCGCTCCCGCGATGCAGCGGTCCAACGTGCGGCCGGGTCGGCAACCGCCAGTTGCTTGGGCGCGACGGGCGTGGCCGCCCCGAACGCGGCATCGTCGAGGACGGCGAGATACTCGCGCACAGCATGGCTGCCGCTCCCGGGCGGCAGGTCGTCGTCGCGATCGACCGTGTGCTGCCGGCTGGCGTCGGCCCGGATCAGGCTGGCGTCGACCGCGAAGCCTTCGCCGCCGACCAGACCCTCGGCCATGCAGCGCGCAACCGTGGTCTCGAACAGCCGGCGCAGCAGGTCGCAATCGCGGAAGCGCCCGTGGCGGTTCTTCGAGAAGGTCGAGTGGTCGGGCACGTCGCCCTCCAGCCCCAGCCGACAGAACCAGCGATAGGCGAGGTTCAGATGCACCTCGTCGCACAGCCGGCGCTCGGAACGGATGCCCATGCAGTAGCCGATGATGAGCATCCGGATCATCAGCTCCGGATCGATCGAGGGCCGCCCCGTCTCGCTGTAGAAAGGCCGCAACTGCTCGCGGATATCCGAAAGGTCCACGAAACGGTCGATCGAGCGCAACAGATGATCTGCCGGCACATGACGCTCCAGGTTGAAGCTGTAGAACAGCGCCTCCTGCGCCACCGTCCGCTCGCCCATCATCGGATCGTCTCCCGCACCCGCGGGAACATTGAATCACCAGTCCGCGACTACTTCAAGCCTGCCTTTTTCAACACAATCGGGTGGTTAGCTGCCGATCCCCGGCTGAACATACGCATCGAAATGGTCGAGGATCTCGGCTTGTTCATCGGCCCGCCATTGCAGACGGATGTGCCATTCACGCTCACCGTCGAGCGAAACGAATAACGATTGCCCATCGTCGTACGGCAAGAACGCTGCCCCCAAGAAAGTCCATCCTTCGCCAACAGGATGAACGTCGCCATCGAAATCAGCGAAGGGTACGGCGACGACATATCGCCCTCCAGCCACCATTGCTCCGAACGAGCGCTGAGCCACGTTCTTGGACCAGTAGCCCGGTTCGAATGGCCCAATCATCGCCGCACTATATGAACGAGCCACAATTTCCGAAAGTGGGGCGGGTCGCGCCCGGCAACTTTGCGGGAGCGACAACCCATAAAATGACCTTCAGGGCATCCGGGCGGCTTCCCAACAGGCGGCTCGTTCATCCGCCGCGACCCATCAACTTCTCCCTTATTACGCGGATCTTGCGTTGATCGCTGGCTCGGCGGTTCCGCTCGCCAGCGAGCATTGCCGGATCAGGCTTCGGCGAGCAGCGAATAGTTCATCGCGGCGAGGTCGGCGAGCAGATCGGGTCCCGTCGGTTCCCACCCCAGCCGCGCGCGTGTCCAGGCATTGGACGCGATCATTTCAAGCGCCGCGAAGGGTGCCATCCAGCCGAAATAATGCTCGACTTCGTCGGCTGCGACCGAGCGGACCGGCAGCCCGGCCCCCTTTCCAAGCGCCTCGGCGATGGCGCGAGCGGTGACGCCCTCCTCTACCGACGCATTGTAGCGCGCACCCGGCTCGCCCTTCTCCAGTGCCAGGACGTAAAGCTTGGCCACATCGCTGACATGCGCTGCGGACCAGCGTGTCCGCCCCTCGCCGACATACGCCACCGCACCAGCTCGACGCGCCTCGGCGACCAGCGGCGTTATTAGGCCAGCCTTCGTGGTGTCGTGGACTTGCGGCAGCCGGATGGTGCGCACGTCGACGCGTCGTGCGATCAGCGCCGCGCCGGCAAGTTCGGTCGCGATGCGCGGGTTGGCGTGGCGCGGGTTGAGCACGTCCTCCGTCGCCGGGCCGCCATTCAACGGCGTGCCGATGCCGACGCCCGAGGTGATGAGGAGAGGTTTCTGCGTCCCCTCGAGCGCAGCGCCCATCGCAGCGATATTGCGTTCGTCCTTCTTGGTATTCTCGAAGAAGGTCGCGAAATTATGGTCGAACGCGCAGTGGATCACCGCGTCGGCCGCCGCCGCGCCGCTGGCGAGCGTCTCGGGCTGCTCCAGATCGCCACGATGGACTTCGGCGCCAGCCGCTTCGAGCTGCCGGACGCCGGCGTCGGAGCGGGTGAGGCCAAGCACCTGGTGGCCGCGCGCGATGAGTTCGGGAACGACATGCGAGCCGATGAAGCCGGTCGCGCCGGTGAGGAACACGCGCATATTCAAACCTCCTTCTTACTGAGAAGGCATATCGCGACCGAATCAACAGTGTTAAAGTAGTGACCTTATCGTGGTATAACGCCTAACAGGATCGATCATGGCCAGCGAAGCGCCTAACCCGTTTGGAGCCTATCTGCGCGACCGCCGCACCCGCCTCGATCCGGTGGCCCTGGGGTTCGGCGGCCGACAGCGCACCCCGGGGCTGCGGCGCGAGGAAGTGGCTGCCCGCGCGAACATCAGCCCGACCTGGTACACCTGGCTCGAACAGGGTCGAGGCGGCGCGCCGTCGGCCGACGTGCTCGACCGCATCGCCAAGGGCCTGATGCTGACCGATCCGGAGCGCGAGCACCTTTACATGCTGGGCCTCGGCCGTCCGCCGGAGGCGCGCTACCAGCCGGTAGACGGCATCTCCCCACGACTGCAGCGCGTGCTCGACGGGATGGTGATGAGCCCGGCGATCATCAAGACGGCGATGTGGGATGTGGTCGGCTGGAACCGCGCGGCGGCGGTGCTGCTGACCGACTATGCCAAGCTGCCGCGTGAAGGACGCAACATCCTCCGCATGATGTTCGGCAGCGACCACATCCGTGTCCGAAACGCGGACTGGGAAGGCGTTGCCCGGTTCGTCGTCGGCGCCTTCCGTGCAGACGTGGCGCGGGCGGGCGCCAACAGTAGCGCGGCCGTCACCCAACTGGTCACTGAACTGTCCCACATCAGCGCTGAATTCCAGTCACTGTGGCAGGACAACGACGTGGTCGCTCACGGCGAGGGGGTAAAACGGATCCATCACCCCGACGCGGGATTGCTCGCTATGGAGTTCTCATCGTTCGCAGTCGAAGGACGGCCCGAGCTCGGAATGATTGTCTACAACCCTGCCTCGGCAGCAGATGCAGAACGATTGCGCATGTTGCTAGACGCTCGCGGGAGCTGATTGGAACGCGCCCCACTGACGCCGGTCAATACGACCCAGAAGGCAACATTCAGCGTAGCTTTGCGGTTTCCCAGTTTCGGACGTCCGTTGAGCTGCGTTAACAGTGCGAGATTGCACTCGCTCTTTTCGCCGTCGTGCCGCTCTGCGGCACCTGCAGGATCGACGAGCGTTCCATAGACTGTAGCTAGGGGAATGCACTTGCGCGGTCTGGATTTCAGCTCTTGGCAGAGCCTGCTCGCCACCATCCTCGGGCTGGCGCTGGTTACGCTGCTGGGCGTTGGCATTCGTCTGCTCACCCAAATGACGTTCCAGCAGCGCCGTGAGCGCATGAACCGGCAGATCAACGAGCGCCTCAGGACACTCATCGCCGCCTACAAGGTCCTCGGCGGATCGTTTACCGGGGACCTGACCGTCGATCCGGCCCACCGGCGCGACCTGCGGCGGCGGGACCAGGGCGGCGTCGCAGAGGAGCCAATGGCCGCTTTGGACCTCAGTGCGGACGGCGCGGCGCGGTCGGACCGCACGCGCCGCATCCGCGACGCGGTCGAGGCCGCGCTTTCCGACATCATCCTGCTCGGTACCGAGGAGCATGTCCGGCTGGCGGACAGGGCGGTTCGCGAGCTGGTCGCGGGCCACCCGGTCCACACGCATGATCTTGTTGTATCGCTGCGTGCGTTCGTGCGCGATGCGCTCGATCTCGACCCGATCCCAGCCGACTTGACCATAGCGATGCAGGGACCCACACGTCCCGCGTCGTCCGGCGGCGGCAGAGCCGGAAGCAACAAGGACGATGCTGGCCGGAGCGGCGGTGGTGGTGGTATAGGTGGCGGCGCGCTTGGAGGCGGCGGAATGGGTACCTATGTCCCTGGCGACGATCCGCACCATTCCACGGCGCAGAACGCGGAGCGGTAGGCTAAGCATCCCTGATCTTGGTCGTGTCTGACCCAGATGCGGACGTTCCGGCGCAACTTCGGTTTCCCGATTCCGGTCACTCGTTCATGTCAATCGAACGGCCGGTTTGGGGCGTCCGAAGGCGGCCGGGAACAGCTTGAGTTGGTGGTTGGGCGACGGTCCGCGTTGAAGCGCGGAGCACAAGGCGTCAGTTCACAACCGGCCTTTTCACATTCCAGCCGACCTCCGCACAACGATGCTGCTTACAAAGGCCGCTGTCGATGACTTGCTTACGGACCCATCCCGCACGGGCCTTCGGGGTCCCCGGCTCGAAGGCTACGAAGAGGCGGCCCGCGCTAGGGGGCAAAGCCGCCCATTGGCGAAGGTAGTTCGTGAACACCACCTGACCGACAGGTGCGCCGTTCCACAGAAAGTCGCCGTGGTGCGGGACGCGGAGGGAGTAACCGTTCAGGAAGCCGCTCGACTCGTCGAACGGAAGCCGGGCGGGATCGATCTTCCGGTCAGCACGTCGCGGCACCAGGGCCTTGCTCGGCAACGCGATGCCGCACAACATCGTCGCCGCAGCTATGACAATGTACCTCATCGGACCGGCACCATAACCAACGGGCCGAAAGCCGCTATCGGGAACGCCACGCATTAACCTGGACGGCGTCCGAAGCGCGCGTTGATCCAGTCCGCCATTCGCTCAAGCGCGACCGGCGCGACCGTCTCCTCTATATCGGCATACTCGCCGACGGCGCCCGTCTTGGCGGTCTGGAACAGATGGTTGAGGCCGGGTATCTCGACGATGGTCGCATCGTGATCGTCCTTGAGGGCCGCCTTGATCGCGGCCAGATTTTCGTCTGGAAGGACCTGACGGTCGAGGCTCCCGTTCAGCGCCAGCACCGGCACTCGGATCGCGCGCAGATTAGGCGCCGGATCATATTGGAAGAAATAGCGGAACCAAGGGCTGCTGAACTGCGCCATGACCAGCTCGGGGCTCGCGCCAGGGGGCGCGCCGATCGCGGTCATTGCCTCTGGTGTCAGCAAAGCACGCGCGGCCGCGACGCCCGCTTCATAACTTGCGCCGCTTGCCAACGCCTTGAACAGGGCAGCCATGACGGGTTCAGCTCGATCGATCTCGGCTTCGCTCTGACCAGTGCTGAGCCCGATCGCGCGACGCTGCGAAAGCAGCAGTGCCCTGGTCGCCGTCCCCGGCCCGGCCAGCATGATCAGGAAAGCGACGTCCTTGTTCGCCGCCATGGCGATCGGGCCGATCATGCCGCCCTCGCTATGGCCGATGAAGCCGATCGCATCGCGCCGGATCTCGCCGCGCGTCCGCAGAAAGGCGAAGGCTGCGTTTGCATCCGTCGCAAAATCCGCCGAAGTCGCCTTGCTTGCATCCCCGGTCGACTTGCCGACACCGCGATCGTCGACGCGCAGCACCGCAATGCCGCGCCGGGTCAGGTAGTCCGCGATCACCGCGAACGGCTTGTGGCCGAGGATCGTCTCGTCTCGATCCTGCTGGCCTGAGCCGGTGAGCAGGATCGCCGCCGCAAACGGCCCGTTGCCCTGCGGCAACGTCAGCGTCCCGGCGAGATGGACCCCGCTTTCTGCCGAATTCTCGAACGCCACCTCCTCGGCGCGATAGGGAAAAGGCGCCTGCGGCGTCTGCGGCCGCTTAGGGGCGCTCCCGGCGGAAACGCCATCGCCACGCACGAAATCGACCGGCGCGGCGGGTTGGTCGGGTGCCAGCCATGTGCCGCTCATCCGCTGCATGTCCGGCGACAGGACGCCGTCATAGCGCATGCCGCGAACGTCGAGCCTGAAGCGCACCTTCTGCCCGTCCCGCATCAGGCCCTGGATCGGCACGCCGTTGGCGAGCTGGTCTGGCGAGTCCAACAGCACCGCTGTTCCCTGGGCTCCGGTTTTTATATGGAGCACCAGCCGCAGATCGACGCCGTTGCGGCTGATCTTGCCACGCCAGGTCCCGTCCAGCCCGGCTACGACGGGCTTTGCCGGCGGGGGTCCCTTCGCCAGCTTGAGCGGCAGTTCGGCTCCCTGCCGGAACGTTCCGTTCCATGCCTGTTCGGCCACCACCCAGTGTCCCTCGAAAGACGCGTGGATCATTGCGATCTCAAGCGAGAGTTCGTCGCCCTCGGCCTTGATGCTCGACACCGGAATCTTCTGCCCGGGCGCCTGGTCCGGGCTTTCCAGTTCGGCCTTGAGCGATCCGTCCTCCGCGCGGCTGACGAACAGCACCAGCGTCAGCGCGCCGCCCGGTGTGACGAGGGTTCCATGCCACTCGCCAACGGCGTCTATTGCCGCGGCCGTGGCCTGCGCGGACGAGGATGGCAGTGGAGCGGCTCGGGCGGGCGCTATGCCTGCTAGCAATACCGTCATCAGCAAAAAGGCGTGAAAGACTATGCGCATGAACCTTCCCCGGAAGCGGAAATCTGGTGGCTGAGCGTTGGCGGGGCTACCGCCCCATCTTGAGCTTTACGTAACAAGCCATAGTGAGCAGGCTAGTGACGACCACCAGGGCCAGCATGTTGGGCGGAGGCGCTAGCCCGCCATTTGCGAGGACCAGCCAGCCCCACCCAAGGAACAGCCAGACATAGAGGCCGAAGCTGTTCGCCCTGAGCGCATTCAGCCGATCGAGCTCGTCCTTCAAGCGATTGTTGAAATGCACGGCCAGCGGCAGCACGATCGCCATCGCCGCCACGGTCGCAATCGCGTAAACCGGCTGGAGATGCCCCGGCTCGGTCTTGCCCAGTAACATTATCAGGGCGATGCCAACGCCGCCAAGCAGCGACAAGACAGCGGTGCGCCAGTAGCTCCGGATGCGGGCTCGCGCCGCACGCGCGCCTTCGCCTTCCTCATTCATCCGCGCATTCATCATCGAAAACCTCCTCGATCCGCAGGCCGAACAGTCGGGCGATACGGAAAGCAAGCGGAAGCGAAGGATCATGTTTCCCCGTTTCGATCGCGTTCACCGCCTGGCGCGAAACACCGATCCGCCCGCCCAGTTCGAGCTGGCTCCATTCGCGTTCCGCTCGCAGCACCCTTAGCCGGTTCTTCATCGCGGCTCGTTGTCCATATCAGATCTCCCTGACATTATGTCAGGATAACATGACATACCTCGCTCGTTACGGGGTGTCAACACTACCTTACACAGTGCGCCAAAGAATGCGTCCGAGATAGCTGGTCTGATTACACGAAATGGCGTTTGCTTACGAGTGGCTGCTGTGCGCCTTGCCGGCAGGCTAGTGTCGGTGAGGCGAATAGCGGGTTTACAGCAAGCGGGCCGTTCACGTCCCAGCCTCTGAAGGTTGTATGTTTGTCGCCTCCTGCCGTCGGCATGCCGGTTCTGCGGTTACCCATTTGCGGACATTCCCGAGGGACTGGATCATCCCTGCTTTCGGACATTCATTTATCTCAATCCTCTGAGCGGGCGCAGACGAGCCGATCGTCGTCTCCAGTTTTAGCCCCTCCCACGGCGAGAGCGACGACTGCAGCCGATCAACAAACGCCGGCCACGTCTTGACTCCGAACTCTACATAGGTTGTCTGATGCGATGCCGCGCAGCCGCCGACCATCGAAGCAAATGCTCGCCCTCCTGGAAGCGCTGACCGCGGGAGGGCGGCAGTGGCGACATGGATATGACCTCATGAAGGAGACCGGACTCATGTCGGGCACGCTCTATCCGCTGTTGATGCGGATGAGTGAGCAGGGCCTTGTCGAGGCCGAATGGCGTGAGCCGGCTCAGCTCGGCCGACCCGCGCGCCACGTCTACCGCATCACGGCGGCCGGAATCGCTGTTGCTCGGACAAACGACGTCGCGGCTGCCAGCCCGTCGACACGAGCGGCGCTCGCATGACGGCCGGGCTGGCGAGGGCAATCCTTGCGGTTGCGACCGCTAGTCTGGGCGAACATCGTCGCGGATGGGCATGCGCGATGTGGGGTGAGCTGGACGCAGCGATCGAGGATCGAAAGGTCCTGGGTTTCGCGATGGGCTGCCTTTTCGCCGCATGGCGGGAAATGCCCAGACAAGCAGAAGGACGCTTCGCTCTGGCAAGATACGCCGTTGTGCTGTGCCTAATGCTGCCCATTGCATTCCTTCAATTCGAAACTGCGGTGGCGATGCCGTTTCTAGCTCCCGAGCAAGCCACTGCTTTACCATCGCTGTTGGTGCTTTGGGTGTTGCTCGGCATCGGGCACCTGCGACTTGCTTGGTCACTCCTCGACCGCAATTGGGCACCGGCCGCAGAGATGGCTGCGTTTAACGTGGCTGTATCGGCAACGCTGGCAATCGACTCTCAGGTCGAACGCTCCGGGGCTCCGAACCGGCAACCACGCCAGTGCGTCCGCCAAGCGATCAGCTTCGCCGTTCACCGGCGCCGACACGGCGCCCGGTCCCTCACATACGCGGCTTGATTATAGGCGACGGTCCGCCAGTCCGCCTCGCTCAACGCAAGCGATGTCTTTTGATTGGCATAATAGGCGCGCAGATCGAGGCCGGACGTATAATCGGAGCCGGGCACAAACCGGTCGAGTCCGGTGCGCCGCATTATGGCGCCGAGCGCAGCGTCGTCATTCGCGGTAGCGGACAGCTTGCGGGCGTTCGAGAAAAGGTCGGGCACCATCGCGAGATCAAATACCAGATGCCGCGTTTGGGCCGGCTCGTCATGGATCGCATCGGCGAACACGCCGAGCACCGAAAGCACGCCCTTGTCGAGGCCGCCACCGCTGCCGACGTGCGCAATCTGGATCGGCACGTGCGGCGCTGCGGGGAGCACCTTGGTCAGAAAAATTCGCGCATCCTCGGGACCATAGGTCGAAAGCTGCGTCTGAAGGTGGATGACGATTGCCAGATGATTGCGGTCGGCTGCCGCGAATACAGCGGCGAGTTTCTTGACCTGGGCCGCGTCGCGGAAATCGAAGCCGGAATTGCCAAGGTGCATTTTCACGCCGGCCGCGCCGCCCACTTTCCCCCAATGATCGATTTCCGCAACGGCTCCGGGCCAGAGCGGATTAACGCTGATGATCGGTATCAAGCGACCGCAATGCGCTTTTGCCTGGGCAACGATAAACTCGTTCTCGGCGCGGATCAGCTGCGCCAGCTTGCTTCGCGGCACTGCCGCGGCCGGCGAGGCGAAGAAATAGGCCCCCGAGAACAACACACCCTTCCTTATCCCGGCGGCATCCAGCGCGCGGACGACGTCGTCACCGGTCGAGGGTTCCTTCGAGATCTCTTCGGGACAACGCTCCGGCCCGACCGCTTTGCAGATTCCTTTCAGCACTGCCGACGAAGCAGGCGAGAAGATATGGATGTGGTGATCGACCAGAGGCGTATCCGCCGGGATGCCCTCCTGCGCCGACAGGGGCGCGCTGACCGTGATGCAGGCCGCCGCGATCATGAGCCGGGTGAGGAACGCCTTCATCGAAATCCTTTCGTGTCTGCGAAATCCCACCCGGCGCATGGTCAGAACTTCGCCGAAAGGGTTGCCCCAATGGTGCGCGGCTGGATCACGCTTGCGGAGTAGGGCGGCAGATACGCATCGTTGTTGAGCGACGCGATATAGTTGAAGCCCCGCTTGTCACCCACATTCTTCGCGAAGATCGACACACTAAAGGCCTCCAGGTCGACACCGGCGCGCAGATCGACGGTCGCGTAGGCCGGCAGCGTCGGACGCACATAGCTCGCCGGCGAGCCCGAAATGAAGCCCGCTCGCCGCGCGCCGACTGCGTGCACGCCGGCACCGACATAAGCCGATACGCCGCCGGAGAGCGTGAAGTCATAGTCCGCCGACAAAGCGCCAGCCCATTTCGGAACATTGGGGAGCCGGTCGCCGTCAAAGCCGGCTACGCCTGGCGAATCCTCGGTCAGCTTGGCGTCCGTATAGCTCGCGTTCCCCGACAAGCGCACTCCGGTTACCGGCTTCCACGTCGCGCTCGCCTCGACGCCGAGACTGCGGGCCGCGCCGCCATTGCCGGCGCTGGTAAAGCCGCCGAACTGGGTGAGCAACTGGATATCCTGCCAGTCGATATAAAAGGCCGAGAGGTCGAGCGTCACTGCATGGTTGAACAGCGCTGCCTTATAGCCGATGTCATAGCTGGTCAGCGTGTCCGGCTGGTACTGCGAAGGCACGCCCGCGGCAGTCTGCGCCGGCGTGACGGCATTCGGCCCGCCCGGGCGATAGCCGGAGGCGATGCGCGCATAAAGGATGCTGTCTGCGTCCAGCTTGAATTTGGAGGAGACCTGGAAGGTCGTGCTCTTGTCGGATGAGGTTTCCGCGACGGTGGTGGTTGGCCCGATCGCGAAACCGCCATGGGTTTCGCTGAAGTCCTGTGTGTTGCCGCTGTGGCGGAGACCGCCGGACAGGTCGAGCCGCGGAGTGATATGCCAGGTCACGTCGCCGAAGCCGGCATATTCGGTATAATGCGAATAAAGATTGGCAAAGAAGACCGCGTTGTCCGGGAGGATCTTTGTCTGCGTCGCGTACAGGAATGTCGAGCTCGGCTCGAGCCGCGCCGTCGTCTCGCGCGTGTAGTAAAAGCCCAGGCGCCATTCCAGTGTGGTGTTGGCCTGGGATTCAACCCGCGCTTCTTCGGTCCATTTCTTCAGGCTGAGATCCGAACCGACACTGAACCCCACCCCTGGTACGCCGAGAAGGCCACTCAGCGTCGGGCCCAGCTGGGTCGTCTGGTCGGTGGTCGCATACTGCCGCAGCGTACTATAACTAGTGACTGACACCAGGCGCGCAAAATCGAGATCATAGGTCACGGTGCCGCTATACAGACGATAGCGCAGCTTGAGCGGCTCGGGCGTGTACCGGACATGGGTGAGGTCGCCCTGCAGTGGCGCAAGGCTGGTCCCCGTTACGACGACATCCTCGTCGGACGATCCCTGTCCTTCGAGATTCTGCAGCGTCGCGGTCAGATCGATCGAAAAATTCTCGCTCGGCCGGAAGAGCAGCGCAGCTCGCCCTCCCTCGACATCGGTGCGATTGACGTCGGAGATGCCCTGCTGCGTATCGTCGATGAAACCGGCGTCCCGGCGCTTGTAGGCACTGACTCTCAGCGCGAGCGTGTCGGTTATCACGGGGAGATTGAGCATGCCCCGGAATTCAAAGCCCGTACCACCCTTGCTGACGCCATTGACCCCCGCCTCTACGCGCCCCTTCACCTTTTCGAGATCCGGCTCTTCCGTCACATATTTGACGAGGCCGCCGAGCGAACTCGCGCCGTAGAGTGTGCCCTGCGGGCCGCGCAGGATCTCGATGCGCTTGATATCGCTCGGATCGAGATCGGGGCTGAGATAGCCGGCAAGCGCCTGCGTCGTCGACGATCCGAAGGCGGTATCGTCGATATAGGTGGCAACGGTCGAGCTGATCGGCGAACCGGTGGTAATGCCGCGCAGAATGATCTGGGTCTCGCCTGGGCGCGTCGTCGTCAGGTTGAGTCCGGCCGTGTGCGCCGCCAGATCTTCTAGCTTGTTGGCATGGGTACGCGCGAGATCCTCAGCGCTGACGGCGGTCACCGGCGCCGGCACATCCAGCAGGCGCTCGGTCCGCTTGTTCGCCGTTACGACGATGTCATCGTTTGGCCCGGCATCGGCCACTGGACCGGTCTGCGCCTGAGCGCTCGCCGCGGAGGCCGTCATGCCGGACACCGCGACGCCGCACAGAAGCGCGGCGCAGGTTGCCGCAACGCCGCGACGCGGCATGCTTTTCGAGTTGGTCAGGAGGTAGGACATGTAAAACCCCTTTGCTGCGCCGCGGCATTTACCTGCTGACGTCGGCGCAGGAGAATTGATTTACATTTTCGAGACAACACGTCTTATCTAATGCGTCCATTAGCAGCGTCGCAGGCTCGCACGGATCAGTCGGCAAGCTTGAACGCGATATCCTGTGCGCCCTCCCACAGGGCGCGACGACCGAGCTCTGCCAGCTGATCAAGCCCCTCCACAATCGACATGAAATGGTTCGCGGCGAGCTGGCCAAGCTTGCTCGCAAAACGCACACCGCCATAGGCAAGCAGGATCTCGGTCTCGCCGTAACCGCCGGGATAAAAGATGATCTCGCCCGGTGCCGGATAGCTGGTCGCGTTTTCGAAGGGCAATCCGGGGTCATGATCGCCGAGCGGGATCCAGACCCCCTCGCCGCTCCAGCGGACATGAACGACCTTCTCGTGGTACGGCAGCATGGATCGAAACGCCGCACAGGTCTTTGGCGCCCGCTCTTCCTCAAGCCGCGCAACAAAACGGAGTGAGCCGGCGGTGATCGCGATTCTGGTCATGAGATACTCGTTGTTGAAGGAGGATTGGTCGCGAGCAGGGCTCGCGAGACAAGCCGGATGAGAAGCAGGGCGACAAGGCCGCCGCCGGCGAGGCCGACATGGAGGAGCCAGAAGTGGGTTGGTCCCAACGGGGCGAGCAGCCCGCCGACCAGGCCCATCAGGAAGTTAGCGCCGACCAACTGAAGATAATACATGCCGATGATCGTCGAGGCGAAACGGCGCGGGGCGGCACGGGCGTAAAGGGCGAGCGCCACCGGGAGGACGTTGGCGAACCCCACCTCGTTGAGGAAGGCGAAGCAGATGAGCCAGCCCAAGCCGACCTCGCCTCCAGTCGCCCGGATCGACCCGAGCACGAGCATTGCCGGGGCGACGCAGAGAAAGGCAGCGCCGATCACGATCTTCGTCATTTCATCAGGCTCTGGCCGCCGCCGTGCCCAGACCCGCCAGAACGCCACGGATCCTGGAAGGCAGATGATCGTCGCGACCGATTCCAGTGTCAGGAGCCAGGTCACCGGGAGTTCGTGACCGAAAGCGTGGAGCCCGACATGCGCTTTTGCCCAGAGCAGATAGGCGTTGCCGACCTGCTGGTTGGGAATCAGCAACACCGCAGAGACCGGCAACATCGCCAGCAATACCATCATCACCTGCCAGTCGCGCCCGTTCATCGGGGCGAAGGCGACCCGGCCCGCCTCACGCGGCACTTCCGCGGGATAATATTGCGTGCCGGCCAGGTAGATTGCCAGGCCGACGAGCATGCCGACACCAGCCGCACCGAATCCCCAGGACCAGCCCACCATCTCGCCTAGCGTTCCGCAGACAAGCGGAGCAAGGATCGCACCAGCGTTGATACAGAGGTAGAAGATCTGGAAGGCGTCGGCCCGGCGTTGATCGCCCGGTGCGTACAGGCCGCCGACCTGGGACGCGATGTTACCCTTGAAACAGCCGGCGCCGAGCGTGAGAAGCAACAGCGCCAGCAGGAACGGCTGTTCGAACGCCATCAGGAAATGACCGGCGGCCATCAGGACCGCGCCGAGAATCACCGTGCGGCGCCGGCCGAGCAGGCGGTCTGCGAGCAGTCCGCCCAGGATGGGGGTCAGATAGACGGAAGCGGCGAACATTCCGAAGATGGCCGATGCAAGCGCCTGGCCGGACAAGGGCCCTTGCTCTCCCTGCAGCAGGGCTCTCAACCGCGACAGGCCTGCGACCTTCTCGACATGACCCGGCAGCAGCAATTCGGTCGCCATGTACAGGACGAGCAGCGCCTGCATCCCGTAATAGGAGAACCGCTCCCACGCTTCGGAAAAGGCAAGATAGGCGATCCCTCGCGGATGGCCGAGAAACGTCGGCGCCGTCACGCCAGCGCGTCCTTTGCCGATGTCAGGAACTGGAGGAAGCGCGACACAGCCACGATATCGGGGCAACCATGGCGGATCGTGAAGGCATCGACCCGCTCTACTCCTTGGAGATAGGACAGCCATTCCGCCATTAACCGGTCACGCAGGCGGAGCTCGAGGTCGATCGGGCCAGCGATGACAAAGGGTTCGATCGTGCCGACCTTGCTCACTGCCTGCTGGATGCCCTCGCGCAGGGCGAGGCCGGCCGCGCGGGGCGATAGCGTGTTGGTCGAAAGAAACCCGTAGCTGCTTTTGAGGCAGGCAGTCGCAATGCCCGGCAGCAGCGCACTGGTCTCCGACACCGCCACATCGTCGCCGGCAATCATTAGCACCGGGATCTTATGATGCCCGGCGATCGCGGCGCTGATCAGTGCCTCGGACGCCGCAACGCCGTTCAGCCGTATCTCCTGAAAGAAATGCCCGCTGACGGTGTGCGACAGCGTGCCGCCGATATTTCCGGCACCGGCATGGTAGCCGACCAGGAGCGCGCCGTCGTATCGGCCGCTCTCGATTCCTTGCATCATTCCCAGCGGCCGGGGCCAGGAACGGACCAGTCGGGCGTATTCGGGCATCCGTTCGTACCGGATGTTTTGCCCATTGCCATGAGAGTCGCTGATCACCACTTCGGTCGCGCCAAGCTCGGTCAGCATTTCGCAGGATGCGAGTACAGCATCCGTCATCCAGTCGCGCGCCTGCTCATATTCGAAGCGGCCCGGCATCAGATTGTCGCGTGACGCGACACCTGCGATACCTTCGATGTCGGCGGAGATGTAGAAGCGCTTGGCGGAGAGACTTTGAGGCATGCGCCAAGCCACCCGATGCGATAGACAAAGACAAATGCCGAAAGCTAATGCCGCTATTAGACCGCCAGGTTGGCGAAGCTGACATTCTCGATCGGGTAATCCTGCCAGGCGTGAAAGTCGAAGTGCCACCACTCGTCGGCCTGAACCGCGAACCCCTCCGTCTCCATTGCCATGCGCAACAGGTCACGGTTCCAGCGGGCCAGGGTCGTACCGCCCCGATACTGGCTGTGCGCGCGCTCGGTCGGTTCGTCGAAGTGCGACGGCATTACCAACAGCGACCCCGTTTCCGCGTCGCAGAGCGACAGATCGATCGCGCAGCCGCGATTATGCTTGGACCCGATCGCTGGGTCAGCAACAAACGCGCGCGATGCCGGCGGCACGACGTCCCAGAACATCTTGGTGACCGACCAAGGCCGGTAAGCGTCGTGGATGACCAGGCCATAGCCGTGGCGCGCCATGGTACCCTGGACCCGAGTGAGCGCGTCCACGACCGCCGGACGGGCAAAAGCGTAGGGACGATCGTAGATCGCAAAGCCCATGAAATTGTCCGCCGTCGCATAGCGGATGTCGAGCCGGACTCCGGCTATGGCGTCGAGTGAGGCAAGGGCTTCCAAGCGCGGGCCGTCCGATTGAGACGAGGCGGAATATGCCGCGGGGTCAAGCGATTTCTGAAAGGCCGACACCAGCTCGGCACCGACGTCGCGGCGGCGCAGCGGCACCTTGTCGGCAAGAAGCCATTCGCCACTTGCCTCGAACGTCAGCCGCCGCCTCCCGCGCTTTCCCCTGAACGTGGTCGAGTCGACCCGCTCGAGGGCGTCGGCTGCGTATCCGGGTCCCATCGCCCAGAGCGCGCCCTCGGCCTCGAATATGTCGAGCAACACACCCGGGTCGCCATATTGCCCGATTAATGGAGCGAGATCGGCAGGCGGCGGAGGCGGTGCTCTCACGCGCCGCTCCTGGCCGCCTCGGCGCGGCTCACGGGGCCATTGAGCATCACGAGGCCGAACGCCGAGATTGCCGCGACGCCGCCCATCACCACGAAGAACTGCGCGGGTTGCATCGAGCTCCACAAGGTCCCCAGCAAACCCGCCAGAAGGTTGCCGGCGAACGTCGCAAGGAACCACGCGGCGATGATCGTTGCGCTCATATGGGGCGGTGCCAGCCGGGCGAACAGACCCACCCCGATCGGCAGCACCCACAGCTCGGCCGCTGTCAGCACCAAGAGGAACAGGCTCAGCCACACCCAGCTCGTCTGCCCGCCACTGGCTGTGGTCGCAGCGCTGGCGCCGGCCAGCAGGAGATAGGCAAACCCGATGCCGGCGGCACCGATTGCCATCTTGCTCGTCGAACTGGGCTCACGTCCCTCCCGCGCCTGACGGGTCCAGCGCCTGATCAGGAATGGGGTAATGATGAAGATCAAGAGCGGATTGAGGGCCTGGAACCATGTCATCGGAATGATAATGCCCTCGACGAGTTTGCGATCGACCTGTCCATCCGCCCAGAGCGCGATGGTGTTGCCGATCTGCTCATAAGCGCCGCGCAGGACGGCGACCGCGATGGCGACGCCCAGCAGGAGCCAGAGCGCGTTCCACCGGCCTGGTTCGGCCTCGACATGCGCGACTGGTCTCGCCCGGGCCGGCTCGGGAGGCAGATAGCGTGCGCCAAACACATAGATGAGCAGGCCCGTCAGCATGCCGATCCCCGCCAGGGCGAAGCCCCAATGCCAGCCATAGATTTCGCCGATGGTCCCGCACAGGATGGGCGCCAGCAGCGCGCCCAGATTCACGCCGACATAATAGACGCTATAGGCCGAGTTGCGGCGCGGATCGTCCTCCGCATAGAGACTCGCGATCTGGCTCGGCAGGTTTGTGAGGTAAAGCCCGTTGCCGAGTGCGATGGTCGCGAGCGCAACGTAGAAGAGTGGTTCTGACGCCATCAGGAAATGACCGGCCGCCATGATCGATCCACCGATGATGACGGCCCGCCTCCGACCGAGCCAGCGATCGGAAATGATGCCACCAAGGATCGGTGTGAAATAGACAAATGCCGTATAGAGCCCGTAGACCAGCGACGCGTGGGCCTGACCGAGCATCAGCTGCTTGACCATGTAGTAGATCAGCAGCGTGCGCATGCCGTAATAGGAGAACTTCTCCCACATTTCGGTCAGGAACAGGATCGTGAGGCCGCGTGGTTGGCCAAACCACATGGCCGAATCCGGGGAGGCGGCGCTGGCCACTAGCCCCAGAGCGCCGACGTCGGAGGGAGGACCCGGCCACGATCGTAGCGCAACGCGTCCGGCCAATCTTCTGCCTGGAGCAAGGGGCCGTCAAGATCGACGAAGTCGGCCTGCTGGGCCAGGATCGTCGCTGGGGCCATCGCCAGCGAAGAACCCGCCATGCAACCGACCATCAGGCCCAGTCCTTGTGAACGAGCAGCGGCAGCGAGCGCGAGTCCCGCAGTGAGTCCTCCGGCCTTGTCGAGTTTGATATTGATCACGTCGAACCGGCCTACCGCCTTTCCTAGATCGGCGACACTATCTATCAGTTCGTCGGCACAGAGCCTGATTGGACAGTGATACCCGTCCAGGCCTGCTTCTGCGCCGACCGGGATCGGCTGCTCCACCAACACCACGCCGAGTTTGGCCAGCACGGGTGCGAATTGCTTGAGTTGTTCGACGCTCCATGACTGGTTCGGGTCGACGATGAAAGTGCTGCTCGGTGCGCCCGCCCGGGCTGCCCGGACGGCACCGATCGGATCGCTGCCGTTCACCTTGAGCTTGAGCACGCGATGTTCGGCCCGCGCCCGCGCCGCGCTCTTATAATCGGCAGTTGGGCGAATTCCGATGGTAAACGCGGTATCGACCGGATTCTGCTCTGCGAGGCCGGCCAACAGGAAGGCCGGCGTGCCGCTCTGCTTGGCCTCAAGATCCCATAACGCGCTGTCGACAGCAAACCGCGCCCCGCCCGCCGGCAGCAAGTCGAGCAGCGCCGCCCGGCTCAGTCCAGCCTCGATGGGCGCGCGAGCCCCCTCGAGTTGCTTTGACATGCTCTCGGGCGTTTCGCCGGCATAGTCGACGCCGCAAGCCTCGCCGCGGCCGCGCGCACCCTTGGCATCGGTGAGCGTCACGCAAAGGCCAGGCACCTCATCCTGTACGCCGCGCGAGATCGCAAATGGCTCGCGCATCGGCCATTTCTTGATCTCGACATGCATGGCGAGCCGCGTCACGCCGGCACCCTGCCGCCCAGCACATGATCGACCAACGGCCCCAGGTCCGAACGCAGCGGATCGAAGCAGGGAAGGCCGTACTTGTCTTCGAAAGCCGCGATGAGCTGTTGAGCGTCTGCGGCCTCCATCTGAGACGTGTTGAGGCTGATACCAACAAAGCGAACCGCAGGGTTGGTCAGGCGCGCCACGCGCAGGTACAGGTCCATCGCTTCGCCAGGGTCGGGCAAGGGATAGCTTGGATAGCCGTTCAGCGTCTGGCGAAGCGGATGGTGGCACAGCACGAGTGCATCGGCCTGCGAGCCATGCACCAAGCTCAATGTGACGCCTGCATAAGCTGGATGGAACAACGAACCCTGTCCTTCGATCACGTCCCAATGATCGTCCGGTGCCTCGGGTGAAAGCATCTCGGCGGCGCCGGCAACAAAGTCAGCGATCACGGCGTCGATGGCGATTCCCCGGCCGGCGATCATGATCCCGGTTTGGCCCGTCGCTCGGAAATCAGCATCCACCCCTGCGGCAGACAGCGCCCTTTCGATCGCAAGCGCGGCGTATTTCTTGCCCAGGGCGCAGTCGGTTCCCACCATCAGCATGCGTTTGCCGCCGCGCCTTAGGCCGGTCGCCACGGCGAATTGGCGGGTCGGCGATCGAACGTCGTGCAGTGTCCGGCCAAGGGCAGAAGCGCGCTGCCTGACCTCGTCGATATCGGTGAGCCGCGTATGCAGTCCGCTGACGATGTCCAGCCCCGCATCGAGCGCTGCAAGTAGGCTTGGCGTCCAGCTTGCGGGCAGCAGCCCCCCGACCGGCGCAGCGCCGATCAGCAGCGACCGCGCCCCCCGTTCAAAGCCCTCGGCCATCGACAGTTCCGGCAGTCCGAGATCGACATCGCAGCCCGGCAGGCGAACCTGCCCGATTACGTCGTCAGGCAGCCAGTCGCGCACGCCGAAAGCAGTCTTGGTATTGGGTTCCCCTTTGGCATCGCCGAGAAAGATCAGATAGGGCCGCTGTATCATGGTTCGTTACCACCGCCTCACGCTCGTGACTGGGGGCGGACATGGTGCCGCGCCTTCCTGAATGACGCGGGTCAAGGAACCACCGCGCCCACGGCAGGACAAAGCCTCAAAGCTAATGCGGTCATTAGGCTTCTCGCACGACCTTCCGTCGTCGGCCCCATGTGGGTTGTTGCGAAATGCGGGCGTATGGGTAGGTTCGGACGATGATACCCCGCGAAGACTCGAAGGCGGATGCCCACCGTCTCGACGCTCAATTGCTGTCGGACCTTTGGGTATTTCGCGCGGCAGGTCGCTTCGGCTCGATTACGGCTGCAGCTCGGCAGCTGGGCGTTACCCAGGGGGCCGTGAGCCAGCGCGTGCTGCGGCTCGAGGCCCGCCTGAACACGCCCCTATTCATTCGCAACAAGAGCCGCATCTCGCTTACCGATGCGGGGGAGCTGCTGATGAATTCGATGACGAATGTCGCCAGGGAGCTGAATGACAGCATCAGCCGCATCTACCAGCATCAGCGCGGTGCGATCGTTCTGAGCTGTGTGCCCTCGCTCGCGACCGAATGGCTGGTTGCCCATCTTGAGAGTTTCTATCGCGAGCATCCCGGCATCGAGATTTTCCTGCGTTCCGAATTCGTGCTGTGGACCTCGGAGCGGCTCGACGACGAGGGGGTCGACCTGGTTATCGATTACACCGGGGAGACCGCGGAGAGCATGCACGAGTTAGCCGCCGTGCGCGAATTGCTCTTCCCGGTTTGCTCGCGGGCCTATCTTGAGCGCCTTCAGTCGGACGATCCGCCGCCCATCGTCCTTCTACACGACGACGTGCCGTGCGCTGGCGAAGCGCCCAATCTCGAATGGAGCGACTGGCGCCGCATCGTGAATACGACATGGCCTGACGCGCCGGTGATCGATCGCCACTTCAACCTCTCGATCCTCGCTTACCATGCGGCGATGTGCGACCAGGGTATCGCCATGGGCCGCGCCGCAATCGTTCAGCGCCTTGTGCAACGCGGCGAGCTCGTGCCCGCCGCCCCATATGCGCCAGTGCCTGGTCCGAGCTATCGCATCGTGACCCATCGGCCTGGCGACGCACGTTCCCCGGTGCGGCAATTCGCCGCCTGGTGGGCCAGAACGATGGCGGAGACGCAATCTCAGATGCTCGCGCTCGTCGCGCCCGGAAACTGAGCTCGATCCATCGCGCTGGCTAATGGGTCGTAGAGTTTTCCGGGATGGCCAACAGATCCCTCCCATGGTGCCTTGGTGCGCTCGCCGCTTTCGGTGACGCCTGAAGTGCCGCGAGGATAGCCAGTTGAACTCTCGAATCGAACCCTTTCATGCGATCGCGATCAGTCAGCTTGCCCATAAGCTTCGACTTGAGGGCCGCTCGGTCATCCACATGGAATTCGGCCAACCTTCAACCGGTGCGCCAGCCAAAGCGATAGCGATAGCCCGGCAGATCCTGGAAAGCGATCCGATGGGCTATTGGGAAAGCATTCCTCTCAAGGAACGTATCTCCCAGCATTACAACGAGAGGTATGGCCTGGAGGTCGCCCCGGGCCGAATCGTGCTGACGTGCGGCGCCTCGCCTGCGCTCGTCCTCGCGTTGAGCACGGCGTTTGTGCCCGGTGACCGCGTGGCCCTGGCCCGGCCCGGCTATGTCGCGTATCGTAACTGCCTGCGCGCGTTGCACATGGACGAGATCGAACTTGAGTGCAGCGCCCCCGAGAGGTTTCAGATCAGCGCTGCCGCCATCGCCGCGATTGATCCTGCCCCTCGCGGCGTGATCATCGCGAGCCCCGCCAATCCGACCGGCACGATCATCGCACCGGACGAACTCGCCGCTATCGCCAGCGTTTGCTCGGAACGGGATATCCGCATTATTTCCGACGAAATCTATCACGGGCTCAGCTACGCCGCGCCGGCACAGAGCATGCTGCAGCATTCCCAGGACGCCATCATCATCAATAGCTTCTCCAAATATTTCAGCATGGCCGGGTGGCGGTTGGGCTGGATGGTCGCTCCCGCCGACATGGTCGAGGAAGCCCGCAAGCGGATGGGGAACATGTTCCTCACGCCGCCGTCGCTCAGCCAGCATGCTGCCCTCGCCGCTTTCGACTGCAGGGAGGAACTGGACGGCCATGTAGAGACGTATCGCCGCAACCGGGCGTTGCTGCTGGAAAACTTGCCCGCGCTGGGATTGGGCGAGATTGCCCCGCCCGACGGCGCCTTCTACATCTATGCCTCGGTCGCGCATCTCACAGGAGACAGCCTTGCCTTCTGTAAGAAAATGCTGACCGAGACCGGCGTCGCAGCAGCCCCCGGGCTCGACTTCGATCCGGAGCGCGGGGGCGAGTTCATCCGGTTCAGCTTCGCGGTGTCGACCGAGTTGGTGCAGGAAGCGATCGAGCGGCTCCGCGCCTGGCTGCCGCAACAGGCGCAGCTAGCATGAGGGACCCCGTGCAGATCAGCCGCCGCGCGCTTGTGAAAGGGGCCTCACTTGGCACTCTCGCGGCGATCGCACCGTCAACCGGAAGTGCCGCGTCACCGGCGCTTGACGCACTCGACAGCACGGTCACCCGCTTCATGGCCGCCTTCGACATCCCAGGCGTCGCAGTCGCAATCGTGCAGGCGGGTCGCGACCCGATACTGCGGCCCTATGGTGTGCGAAAGCTGGGGGCGCCTGCCCGGGTCGACGTGCACACCCAGTTCGCCATCGCCTCGAACAGCAAGGCGTTTCTGAGTGCCAGCCTTGCGCTGCTGGTGGATCAGAAGAAACTGTCATGGGACGACAGGGTCACGCAGCACGTCCCCGAGTTTAGAATGTATGATCACACCGTAACGACGCTGATGACCGTGCGCGACCTGCTGGTGCACAATAGCGGGCTGCCGCTCGGCGCGGGCGATCTGATGCAGGTGCCGCCGACCGATCACAGCGCCGCGGACATGCTGGCGGCACTGCCGCATTTCAAGCCGGCGTCGCCATTTCGGTCCGCCTATGCCTATGACAATATCCTCTACATCGTCGCGGGCATCGTGCTGCAACGCGTGTCCGGCCTCAGCTGGGACGATTATGTCGCCAGACGGATTTTCGCGCCGCTAGGCATGGATGACGCGGTGACCAATACCAGCCTGATGACGGGCCCGAACATCGCTGCCCGGCACGCCAGGCTTGGCCCGCCGACGCGCGGACTCGGCACTATCGAGGTTGTGCCTCCGTCGGAGTCGCCGGTCATCGGACCGGCAGGCGGAATCGGTCTGAGCGTGGCCGGGGCCGTGCCCTGGCTGCAGGTCCAGCTTGGCAAGGGAGCGATACCGGGCGGCGTTCGCTTGTGGAGCGAAGCGCAGGCGAGGGAAATGTGGACGCCGCGCACGATCATCTCGAGCGGCCCGGGGCCAGGCGCCGATCACCCCGAGCGGACGGTTCTGTCGGCCTACGCCCTCGGTTGGGGCGTTGCCGACTATCGCGGTTGCCGGATGCTGTCGCACTCGGGCGGGCTCGCCGGGCAAGTGACGCGGACGACGTTACTGCCCGATCAGGGCATCGCCTTCGTGGTCTATACCAATTGCGAGGACAGCGATGCGGTCTCGGCCCTTCGCTACGCCATCATGGACCTGCTGCTGGCCGCACCGGCGCATGACTGGCTGGCTAACGCCCGCAGCACCCGCGCCGAACAGCTGAAGCAGGTCGCGGCCCTGCTCGGAAATGGCGACTTCAAAGCGCCGGCCGGCGGACCGAGCCGCCCCCTCGACCTTTATGCCGGTCGATACCGGGACCCGTGGTATGGGGACATTGTGATCGCGCGGAGAGGAGCGAACCTCTTCATCGATTTTACGCGTACACCCGCCCTCAAAAGTGCGCTAGAGCCCTTTGGTCCAGACTGCTTCCGCACGCGGTTCAAGCGCGGCGCCGGGGAAGACGCAGTGATCTGTTTCGACATGACGCGCGGAGACATGGGAGGCGTCACGCTCAGAGCTCTTTCTCCGCTCGCCGACTTCAGCTTCGACTATCACGATCTCAGGCTGAAGCGCGTTTCGAACTGACAGCGCGCCCACGCGGTTCGTCCCGCTGATCGCGCAGCGTCCATGTACCTTCGTGGATAGCGTGCCGAACCCGCCGCCCTCGGCGGGCCGCGTAACGGCTCAATTCCCGGCCTCATGGCCCCATTACGAATTGGTGGTTTGAAATGCGCGTCGGAGCAGAAATACGGGTGCGATCGACGATCCCGACTCCCTGCACAAGAGGCACGCGTGCACCATGCCCACCGATACGATAAGCCTGAAGGATCGGTACCGGGTCGATGCCCGTCGCGCGTTGATCAGCGGTTCGCAAGCGCTTGTGCGCCTGCCGATCGTGCAACGCGACATGGATCGCCGCGCCGGTCTCAACACCGCTGGCTATATCAGCGGCTATCGCGGATCGCCGCTGGGCGGATATGACGACGCCTTGTGGAAGGCTGGCGATGAGCTGGCCGCGAGCGACATCGTCTTTCATCCCGGGGTGAACGAGGATCTGGCGCTGACCGCGGTTGCCGGAACCCAGCAGATCGATTTCATGCCCGGCAAGAAGGTCGATGGCGTCTTTGCTCTTTGGTACGGCAAGGGCCCGGGAGTCGATCGCTCCGGCGATGCGATCAAGCATGCCAATCTGCAAGGCGTATCGCCGCTGGGTGGCGTGGTGCTGATCTATGGCGACGACCATAATGGAAAATCGTCGACCACGGCGCACCAAAGCGACCTGACCCTCGCCAGCTGGGGCGTGCCGACCCTCTATCCGAGCAGCGTCGCCGAAATCCTGGAAATGGGGCTCGCTGCGATCGCGATGTCACGCTACTCGGGGCTTCTGGTCGGGCTGAAGCTCGTCAACGAGACCGCAGAGGCAACGGAAGCGATCGACCTGCCGACCCCCATGCCGTTCATCGTTCCGGACGCGCCCGAGGTTGAAGGGGGTGTCCACATCCGGCCGGAAGTCATGGCGACGCAACGGCAGGATGCACGGCTGGTACGCCACAAGCTGCCCATGGCTGCTACCTTCGCGAGAGCCAACGCGCTCGACCGTATGGCGTTTGGTGCCTTGCAGCCTGAATTGTTGATCGCAACGGCGGGCAAGGCCTTCCCGGATGTCATCGCAGCTCTCGCCCTGCTCGGCGTGGATGACGGGGCAGCAGAACGACTTGGGATCGGGGTCTACAAGATTGCCCTGATCTACCCGCTCGATCCGGCTGGCCTGCAAGATGCAGCTACCCGGGCGCGCGAAATCTTCTTCGTCGAGGAAAAGCGGCCCCATGCCGAAGCTCAGGCGATCATTCAGTTCTACGCGAAGGACAACCGCCCGCGGATCACGGGCAAGCGGGCACCGGACGGCAGCGCCCTGCTGCCCGAGGATATGCCGCTCGACCCCACAAGCGTGGCACTGGCGCTCGGCGCACGCATCGAGGCCATGATGGATCAGGTCGCCCGGCATGCCCCGCACTTCGCCGCGTCTCTGGCAGCGGTTCGTGCACGTGCACAGAGCGCGGGCGCGTCGCTGCCAGTTGCTGCACGGCGCCCGGCCTTTTGCCCCGGTTGCCCCCACAATCTGTCGACCAAGGTTCCCGAAGGCTCGTTCGGTGCGACCGGTATCGGTTGCCACTCGATGGTGATGTTCCATCCGGAACGTAATCCGATCCCGATGGGTCATATGGGCGCCGAAGGCGCGAACTGGATCGGCCTGTCGACCTTCATGGACATGCCGCATATTTTCCAGAATCTCGGCGACGGAACCTATAACCATTCAGGCTCGCTTGCCATTCGCGCTGCCGTGCGTGCCGGGACAACGATCACCTACAAGATCCTGTTCAACGACGCGGTGGCGATGACCGGCGGGCAGCCAGTCGAAGGCGACCTCACGGTGGGCCGGATCGTGCAGCAGGTCCGGGCAGAGGGCGTAGAGCGGGTGGTCGTTCTGTCTGAGGACCCGGGGCGGTTTAGCGACGAGCCGCTGCCGCATGGGACCGAATTGCGGCATCGCGACGAGCTTGACCTCGTCCAGAAGGCGCTGCGGGAACTTCCGGGCGTCACCGTGCTGATCTATGATCAGGTTTGCGCTGCCGAAAAACGCCGGCGTCGAAAGATCAACGCGTTTCCCGACCCCGATCGGCGGACGTTCATCAATGCGCTGGTCTGCGAAGGCTGTGGCGATTGCTCGACTGCGTCGAACTGCCTGGCGATCCAGCCGCTCGAGACCGAACTCGGCCGCAAACGCAGGATCGATCAGTCCGCCTGCAACAAGGACTTTTCTTGTGTCGCGGGCTTCTGCCCCTCTTTCGTGACGGTCGAGGGCGGCAGCCTCCGCAAGGCGGCACCCAAGCTTGCGCAGGTCGACCTCCCATTGCCCGAACCCGACTTCCGTGTGCCAGCGGAGGCGTTCGACATGATCATCGCCGGCATCGGCGGGACCGGCGTGGTCACGATCGGAGCTGTGCTGGGGATGGCGGCGCAGATCGAGGGCCTTCACGCCAATCTGTTCGACATGACGGGACTCAGCCAGAAAGGTGGCGCTGTGTTCAGCCACGTCCGGCTGCGCCGTGACGAGTCGTGCGTCGTGTCGGCCAGGATCGGCCCTGGTCAGGCCGATCTCGTTCTCGGTTGCGACCTGATCGCCGCAGTGCATCCCGAAGTGCTTTCCACAATCGCTGAGGGAACACCGGTGATCGGCAACAGCGACACCAGCGCCACCGCCAATTTTCAGGCCAACCGCGATTCTGCGATCGATCCGGCGACGTTGCTGGCGCCTCTCGCCACGGCCTCCGGCCTGAGTCCCAACACCTTGCATGCCAGCCAGCTGGCCACGCGCCTGTTCGGCGACGCGATCGGATCAAATATGATCCTGCTTGGCTTTGCCTGGCAGCAGGGCCGGATCCCGTTGCCGCGTGCGGCGATCATCAAGGCGATCGAGCTGAACAATCGCGCCGTCGCGGCCAATATCATCGCCTTTGACGCGGGCCGGCGTGCGGCGCTTGAAGCGGCGGATGTCGCGCCACCGCCGGAAACGCTCGATAGCTTCATCGGGCGCCGCAGCGACGATCTCGCACTCTACTGGAACCACAGCTACGCTCGGCGCTACGGCGACCTGATGGTTCAGGTACGTAGCGCCAGCGCCGGTGTCTCCGGCGGCGAGGCCTTTGCCTGGGCGGTAGCCCGTTCGGCATACAAGCTGATGGCGTATAAGGACGAGTATGAAGTCGCGCGCCTCTACGCGGATGGCCGCTTCCGCGCGGCACTGGAGAGTGAGTTCGACAGCCCGCGCGCGGTTAAGGTGCATCTCGCGCCGCCGATCCTCTCCGGCATCGATCCACGCACAGGCCATCCACGCAAGCGGACCTTTGGTCCTTGGATTTTCCCGGCTTTGGGCCTCCTGGCCAGGCTAAAACCATTGCGCGAGACCGTGCTCGACCCCTTTGGCCGAACCACAGAACGCCGCCTGGAACGCGACCTGCGGGACGCCTATCTGACAGCGATCGAGCAGCTTTCCTGGCGGTTGTCGGCCGACTCTCTGGACGACGCGTTGCGCGTCGCGAGTGCGCCGCTCGCCGTGCGGGGATTCGGGCATATCAAGATGCCGGCAGCGGCGGCGCTTCTCGCTGAGCTGCAACGTATAGCCGCAAACTGAGCCGATCAGCCCGGGATCCGCACTTCCCGTCTTGCCTCCGGTTCGGAAATCCGTCGGCGCAGTCACGCGGAGGCTCCGGCACCTGCGCGGCTCGAGCAAATAACGGTCGGCCGTGCCGCTCGCGCGCGTCAAAGCCTTCGGCGTCATCGTGAGCGTCACGTTCTCCAGTGGAAAAGGCGTGACGGGCTTTCCTCCACCAAGTAAGCGCGCCAATGCAATTGCGGCCACCGCTTGCATCGCCGCCGAGATTAGGGCTGCTGCATGTGCACGCTGCGCTGAGTGAAACCGATCCCGAGAATTCGGAGTGCCGGCCACGATCCAACTGCAGGGCGCATACAACGCCACAAGCCACTCGACCTCACCAACTCAACACGACCTTGCCGGCCCCTCCGGAGCGCATCGCGTCGAAACCGGCCTGGAAACTACGCGCCTCGAGGCGATGGGTGATCAACGGCTCAAGGTCCAGGCCGTTGCGGAGCAGGCCCAGCATCTTACGCCAGGTCTCGAACATCTCTCGTCCATAGACCCCGCGGATGGTGATCGCTTTCAAGATGATGTCTGCCCACCGAACATCGATCTCCTTGCCCGGAATACCAAGCAGCGCGAGTTTGCCACCCATGACGAGCGCGTCGATCGCCTGTCGAATTGCGGACGTCGCACCGGACATCTCCAGCGCCACGCCAAAACCATCCGTAATGCCTTCCTGAGCCATCACGTCGCGCAAATCCTCCCGGCCGATGTTCACCGGCCGAACATCGGCGAGTCTTGTCGCGAGATTCAGGCGAAAGTCGTTTACGTCAGTAAGAACGACCGACCGCGCTCCAGCCCGGCGAGCGACCGCCGCAGCCATGATCCCGATCGGCCCCGCACCGGTGACGAGCACATCCTCGCCCAGTAGATCGAACTGCTGCGCGGTGTGCACCGCGTTACCGAATGGATCGAGCAACGCCCCGACATCCAGGCTTACCTCGTCTGGCAGCGACACGACGTTGAAGGCCGGAATGCACAGATACTCCGCAAAGGCTCCTTGGCGATTGACGCCGACACCGCGCGTATTGGGGTCGAGATGGAAACGCCCCGCGCGGGCAGCGACGGAGTCTGGGTCGATGACATGGCCTTCGCCCGATACCCGCTGGCCGACGCGCAGCGGCCGGGTGACGGCGCGTCCGATTTCGACGATCTCCCCGGCAAATTCGTGGCCGAAGATCATTGGTACCGGTACGGTGCGGGCCGCCCACTCATCCCAATTGTAGATATGGATGTCGGTACCGCAGATCGCTGTGCGGCGGACCCTGATCAGCACTTCATCCGCGGCGGGCGAAGGGATCGGCGCGCGCGTCGCCCATACACCTTCTCTCGCCTCGAGCTTGGCGAGGCCGAACATGGTTGTATCGACAGCGGCGTCCGGACAAAAGGTCGTGGCCATGGTCACTGGATAATTCCTTCCGCGCGGCCCGCCGCTGCAAAGGCGGAGATGGCTTCGCTGATATTATGGGGCGTATGGGCGGCAGACACCTGCGTCCGGACCCTCGCTTGCCCCTTCGGCACGACGGGGAACGAGAAGGCGGTCACGTACACGCCCTGGTTGAGTAGAGCCGCCGCCAGGCGTTCCGCTTTCACGGCATCGAACAGCATCACCGGAATGATCGGATGCTCACCGGGCAGGAGCTCGAAGCCGAGACCGGTGAGGCCTGCGCGAAACTGCCGGGCATTCTCCATCAGGCGCCGTCTTGCGACATCGCCTTCGGTTGATTTCGCGATCTCGATCGCGGCGAGGCTCGCCCCGCAAATTGCCGGCGCTAGCGCATTAGAGAACAGATAGGGCCTCGCCCGCTGCCGCAGCAGTTCCACGACTGACCGCCGCGCGGTAACATAGCCGCCCATTGCGCCGCCAAGTGCCTTTCCAAAGGTCCCAGTCAGGATATCGATCCTCCCCTCCACCCCGCGATAAGCAGCCGAGCCCCGCCCTTGGGGCCCGAGGAAGCCGGTTGCATGGCAATCGTCCACCAGCGTCAGCGCACCATGGCGCTCGGCGAGGTCTGTGATCGTAACGAGGTCAGCGATCGTACCGTCCATCGAGAATACGCCGTCAGTTGCAACCAATATCGACTGCGCCCCTTCGGATCGGGCCTTGATGAGCTGGCGCTCCAGATCAGCCATGTCATTGGTAGCGAAGCGATAGCGCTTCGCCCTGGACAGGCGCACGCCGTCGATGATCGACGCATGATTCAACGTGTCCGAGACGATCGCGTCCTTCTCGCCCAGCAATGGCTCGAATACGCCGCCATTGGCATCGAATGCAGCAGCGAAAAGGATTGCGTCTTCGAAGCCAAGATAGCCGGCAAGGGCCGCTTCCAGGTCTTTATGGATATCCTGCGTTCCGCAGATGAACCGGACCGAAGCGAGGCCCGCGCCCCACTTCGCGGTTGCGTCCTGCATCGCCGCAATCACACGCCTATCTGCCGCCAGGCCCATATAATTGTTGGAGCACAGATTGAGCACCTCCCGCGGGCCCGAGCGCGTCGCCACCCGTACGGTGGCGCCTTGAGGCGATGATAAGATGCGTTCAGTCTTGGTGAGGCCGGCTTCAGCGATCGCACCGAGTTCGGCACCTATCCGGTCGTAAAATCCGAGATCCATCGAGCTTTCCTTCACAAGATGACGGATGATTACGATATGGCGGAACCATTATCCAATATAATGGAATTAGGAATTCTCTCTAACCTATTACGACCAGTAATGCTCTGGCGTCGGCCCTCCCGACATTGCGGATGGCGTGCTCGACATCCGCCGGATAACGAGCCGTTGAGCCTGCTGATACCACGCTCCGCTGGTCGCCCGCGGCGACTTCCATCTCCCCATCCAATACCGTCAGGTGCTCGCGCATGCCCTTTGCATGCGGTGCGGACACCAAAGCCCCACCAGGCAAGAAACGCAATTCGTACCATTCGACGGAGCCTGCACGATCGGCGGGGCTGAGGATGCGCAGCAAGCACAATTCGTCGTCCGTCCGGATCTGGGGCGTGAAGGACGCGGTAGCGACGTCGATCGCAACGCGCGGAACCGACTGGCGACCGCCAATCAGTTCCGAGATATCGATTTTGAGGGCCTCTGCCAGCATCCACACCGTCGAGAGCGTGGGATTGGTCTCACCTCGCTCGACCTGGGAAAGCATCGAACGCGACACTCCGGAAAGCTTGGCCAGTTGCTCGAGCGTCAGGCTCTCCTGTTTGCGCAGCCGTTGGATCTCTGGCCCGATCTGCGGTGCGCCTGGTTCGGCCAATTCAGTTCCCTTACACTTGGTCAAGATTCCGGAGGTTCGAGCCTGTCGAAACGACATCCGCTTGCTATACTCAGCGGTCCCAAAACCTGACCGGCTTGCCCGCCATGAGCAGCGTTGAGCCCTTCAGGTCCGTACTACGACGTAGTTGGCGTGATCAACCGCCCTGCGAGCCATCGACGGCACCGGCGCGCAACACTGATGCTCACACTGCATACCAAGGCCTGGGCCGCGTAGTCGGGCAATACACTCCGAAGTTCGAGGAAGAAGGAACTTATATGCAGTCGAGACGCCATCCACGCTGAGCGGCCGCTACCGCTGCCGTCACCGGCGCCCTGGCGTTCGCGGACCAGGCGGTCGACACTATGAGACGCTGCACGCAAGGCCTGCCCTTCTGGCAATGACCCCGGCCGCCGTCGAGGAATAGCACGTACTGCGACCTGGTAGAGTTGCGGCAGATCGCCGCCCGGCTGGACTCAGTTGCTCGACACCATCAATGCGTCGAGGGCCTCGGGCGTTATCGTCCCGGTGACCGCCAGCGACCTGCTCGCCTGGAACCGGCGAAGCGACGAGCGCAATGCCGGCCCGACGATCCCGTCGATCCGTCCATTATAGAAGCCTTGCGCGAGCAGGGCGATCTGGACCCGGCGGACGATCGCTGCAAAGCGCTTGGTCCGCCCGGACAGCGTCGAGGTAGCGGGTTCCGCGGGTGCCGTCGCCCGCTCGGACAGTGCGACGAGCGGCTGCGGCGCCGGATCAGGCGTCGGGCTCGGCGTTGGCCTCGGTGCCGGCGGCGTGTAGGCGGGGGCGGTATAGCTCGAATCGCCGTAACCGCCGCCCGTGCTCGAGCGGTGGCTGGTATGGCTGTAATGCCCGCCGCCATAGCCCGACCGGTGGCTCGAATGGCTTGAGTGGCTGCTATGGCTGCGATGCTGGGCGAGGATCATCAGGTGATCCTGGCCGAACACACGAAACAGGGTGCCCTTGTTGGGATCATCGACACCCGTGGTCGTTGCGCTGATGAACGCGGCGTTGGCGGCATCCTGCGTGCCGAAGCCAGCGGCCAGCATGCTCGAGATCAGGAAACGGGTTCGCTTCATAGTGGCGATACTCCGGCAAGCGCGTCAGCATCGGGGTGCCATTCGAAAAAACCACTGCACGCATCGCGTTCACGGCAGGATTCACACGCCGGCGTGAACTTGCGTTTCCAGTCCGAGATCGAGGCAATTGCCAGGTGGCGGTAGGACTGCGGCACGGTGCATCTCGGGAAGTTGAACAGTTGCGCGTCCATGCCGTGCAGGGCTGTCAGGTCGAGCGCTTGTGCGATCGGATCGAACCGGCTTGCGTGATTGACGAACAGCCTCCCCCAGCGGTTGCGTGCATAGCCGGTATTTTCCAGCTGCATGATCGACCAGACCTCGATGAAGCGAAGACGGACCGCGACGTGGCGGGCGAGCCCAGGCAGCGCATCGAGGTTGGTGGTGAGTAACACCGTCCGCAGCTCGATCCTCGCGCCGGCGAGCGCCAGAATCGCGAGGCTCTGCTGCAGGCGGACGAATGCGCCCGTCTTGCCGACGATTTCATCATGGAGCGCTGCGTCGGATGCATAAAGCGGGATGCCCCAGCTCACGCGCGCATAACGGGGGTCGCGCAGCCGCTCGATGTCGTCGTCCGCGAAATGCTGACCGTTGGTAAGCACGTGGAATTCGAGATCGGGCCGGGCGGCGAGAACCCGCTCGATCATACCGCATAACTGCTCCTTGTAGAGGGTCGGCTCGCCGCCAGTGATGCCGATCAGCGTGCCCGGCTCGGCGAGCAAGCAGGCCTGCTCGAAAAGGTCGAACCGGTCGACGTGCGTTTTCTTGGGCGGCTGCGAGCACATGACGCAAAGCTGGTCACAGCGTTCCGTTACCAGGAGCGTGTTGTGGGCGGACCCGCTGCGCAAAAGGCGCTCGGCGCGGCCTGTACCCGGCTGCACCAGGATGATATCGCCATCGAGGTCGGTGGCCGCGGCACCGTCGATCGCGACCAGGCCGTGCTTACCGGCATAGCAGGCGCCAAGTTCCTCGTGGTCGACCAGGACTGAATCCCACTCGACGAGCCCGGCACTCCTGTCCGACCGCAGCCGGGTGACGAACGGGCGGTCCGCCTCGGCAAGCGCTGCGAGACTGAGCGGGATCATAGGGCTGACACGCCGAGTTCCGACGGGGTGCCGGGGAGACGCAGCCAGCGGCTGAGCGAATGGCGCACCGCCGGGTCGTTCGAATAGATCAGCTCGAAGATGAAATCGAACAGGTGCAAGTGCCGCCGGCAGAAATCGGTCTCGGCGCGTGGCACGTCGATGCGGCCATAGCGTGCGATGTCGTCGACAAGGTCACGGCCGCAATAGGGCTGGTAGGCGCAGCGCTGGCAGGCCGGATCGAACTGGTTGGTCGCGTGGGCGTTCAGCAACGCCCGCTTTTCGGTGTCCCAACCCGAGGCGATATCGCCGATCGCGAGATCGATCACGCCCGACCGGGCCAGCATCCGCGCTTCGTCGGTAGGATAGACCGTGCCGTCATGGTCGACGACGATATAATCGGTGCCCATCGGGTTGGGGTTGCGCAGATCGACATGACGATCGCGCCCGGGCTGGAAGATCCGCCTGAGGCAGATACTGAGATACGTTTCCTCGAGCACGCGGCTCCGGTCCGCCCAGTTGCGCTCGATGATCCGGCGGACGAAGTGTTCATAATAATCGCGCCAGGCGGCGTCCTGTTCGCGCGAGTCCCGGTGGCGCTTCCTGGCGAAGCCCTGGAAATTGATCGGTCGCAGGAACAGGCTGTCGAGGCCGCGGCTTGCATAGCTGTCGATCAGGTCGTCGATCGCGGGCGGTGAAAGCGGATTGATCGTCGGCAAAGCCGACACCTTTTCGGGCCCATAGCGCGCGATGACGGCGTCGAGGTTCCGGAGGAACTGACTGGTCTCCGCGGCATCGCCGGTGCGGTTGTGGCCGTGCGTGGCGGCGTCGCCGTCAAGCGAGGTGCTGATATAGACGTCAGGCCGATCGAAGATCGCAAGGATCTCGTCGCTGAGCGCGTGCAGATTGGTGCAGATGACGAACTGACGCTTGGCGAAGCGCGCGCAACCGTCGATCACCGCGCGCAGCAGGTCGGGCCGCAACGTCGGTTCGCCGCCCTGGAATTCGATCTTGATGCGCTTGGTCGGCAGGGCGTCAAGCTGGCGAAGAACCGCGCCAAGCGTAGCGTCGCTCCAGTCATAGCCCTTCTGCGCAAGGCCTGCACGCGACACCTGGCAATAGGAGCAGCTGAGATTGCACCTGAGCGTCGGTACGAGGATGAGATAATCGAGCGGTCCCGGACGGGTCAGCCGCTCCGCCAGGCCGTAGGCGTGCGCGACATGGCCGAGCGCGTCCTCGTCGACGATCGCAAGGCCATGGCGTTCAAGGACATGAAGGTCTTCGCTCGACAATGCATCTTCGGCGAGCCGGTCGAGCAAGCCGTAGGAAACGGTGCAAAAGCCCCCTGTGTCGCTCACGAGGAGTGCCCGGTCGCCTCGCATAGGCGTGGCGCGGATCGGCAGGAAGGTCATTCTAGCAACCGCGCAAGCACGACGCTGCGCGCGACGGCGCCGCGCGCCAGCAGGCGCTCGTTGGCGAGCGCCGACTTCCAGATGAGGGCCAGCTCGCCGCCTCGCCTGACCGTCGAGGACAGGCTGACGGTTGTTCCCTCCAGCTCCAGTGTCACGTCGGGATAAAAAGCTCGAACCCAGCCTGAAGCAGTCTGCGACAAGGAAAGGCACTCGGGCCGCAGGTCGCATTGGATAGTATCAGGCATAAAGGCGCTCCTCCCAAAGCGCGGCAGATGACTAGACTAGGCCGCGCGTCTGCCCTCAACAAGAACGAATATTGAGCGCGTGCGAGAGATCAGACGATTGCGCGCATCGCCGGCGCGGCTAGACTGCTCGAATATTTCGGGAGGATGCGGGATGATCGAACAAGCGCGCGAGCGTGTGCGGCAATGGTGAAACCCTCGCCCCCTTCCGGCACCGGCCCGCAGCCGCCTGACAATGGCTGCACCATGACCGTCGTCATCATCGTGGTGATCGGCATCGCCTGGAGCCTTTCCCGTTGCTCGACGCCGACCGGCACGCAGAACAGCAGCGCGGCACCGACCGCGATGGCGCAAAGCCTGAGCGACGCAGTGAAGGCGCAGACGCCACCCCCCGTCCAGCCGCTCAGCCGAAAGAGCGTCAAGCGCGGCATGGCCCATGAGCGGCTCGCCTTTGCAGCGGAAGGCGTCTCCGGCGCGATGATATACAGCCAGAATTGCTATGATGCGCTCAGCCGCTCCTTTGGCTGGGGCAAGCTCGATATCTGCGGCGCCTTCGACATGCTTGCGGTCCAGTCGCTGCCGGAAACTGACGTGGCGGGGCTTGAGAAGGAAACCGCCTATTTCCAGAACGAAGTCGCGGCCGGACGCTATCTGGCCGCGGCGACAGGCGCAGGCGAAGCGGCGGACGAAGCCGACACCAGGCTTAGCGCTCTCCAAGCCAGGATCGGACCGCCCGCTGCGGCGGTCGATGTGACGGCGTCGGCCGCTACCGAGGAAAGCAGCGGCGGGCTGGAGGGAGCCGACGACACGATCGACAATCTCGACCCCAGCCAATAGCCAGCCACACCGGACCGCGGGCGGCCTAGCACGGAGCGCCGCTCACTTCCGCTGTTGGGAGTGGCCCAAACCACGCCGCCGCGAAGCGGCGTCCGCTTGCACCGACGGCGCAGCCGCCGCCAACCGCCAACAAAGGCTGGCACCCGGCAGAGCGGCGGGATCAGCGGCGTCGAACCGGGCTACCGTCGCGCCCTCCGCCGTGGGCTGGCGCCAGTCTGGTCTGACCGTAGCACGGGAGCCTCGTTTAATTCGACGGCTGGCACAAAGGCCTGTAGGAAAATTGACGGCCCGTGCGCACCACCTCAAATCGGCCCGACGGGCTCCCCGCCATCGCCGAGCGACGAAAGTGAGTCTTCGACACGTCGAGAATAGGTATTGTCGGGGCCCACGGCGGCTAAGAGCATTCTATACGCCGTCTCGTACCCTTCTGCCTCCAGGAAATCGTATCGCAATTTCCCGCATCGGCCAATGTGAGGTTGGATAACTACATTCTAGTGGCGAGTGGCAGCATGTCGAAGCGCTGCTCGAGAGCGGCGATTGGCATCGCTGTTTCGACGCGCATGCTCCTGCCGCGTTCTTCCCGATCGTGCCGCGCAAACCAGCAATCACCTCCCGCCGGACGACGTTCGCTTCCTTGCGTCCTTCGATACTTTCGGCCACGGCGTGGAGCGGATCATGAACATGCCCCCAGGTCAGTATAACGTGCTGCACACATTCCCGAACGAGAATGGCGGACGCCCTTTTTATTGCGCGGGCGGCGATGAGTTCGGGACTCTCACGGACGCAGAGATGAGCGAGACTGAGAGTTCATACGCGAGCGCGTCTGGACCAGAAACGTGACCGTCTCGGCTGCGGACCGCCGCCGTCTGGCGCTGGAGATCATCGCGACCCTGGTGAATATCAAACGGTCGGCGGCCGACCAGCTGCTACGCCGCGCCGGCGTTCCCGAAGACCTGATCAAGCGCTTCCTGAAGGACCGTGATCCCGCCACGAACGAGCGTCTTTCGAAGCGCGTGGCTGGCACGATGGTGCTCGACGTGCTGGCGCGGGACGGCGGTGACGAGGAAATCGTCTCCCGTCTCATCGCGATCGCGTCCGAGTGGGACGCTTACCATCTAGCCGCCGACGAATATGTCGCGCGTGGCACCGTGCAAAAGGCCCGCGAGGTCAAAGGCCATATGCTCGAGCAGGATGCGCAAGAGCGAGAGGTCGCCGCCGCGCGCGCGCGGCAGGCGGCAGAGGACGCAGCGACCGAAAAGTCGGCGCAGGTGAGACAGCAGAGTGCTCTGCTGCTCGGCCAGTTCGACCACGCCACCTCAAACGGGGAACCGCACGAACGCGGCTTCCTATTGCAGGACTTGCTCAATCGGCTTTTCGATTTGCACGATTTCCCGGTGACCAAGTCCTTTTTCCGCAACGACGGCGCCGAGCAGATCGATGGCGCGTTCGAAATGGACGGCTGGCACTATCTCGTCGAATGCCGATGGCGCCAAAAGCCGGCCGATACTCGCGATCTGGACGGGTTGATCGGTCAGGTGAACAGGTCGGGACGGCAGACCATGGGTTTGTTTCTGTCGATCAGCGGCTGGTCCGAGCACGTCGTGCCGATGCTCAGGCAGAATCCGTCAAAGGCCATCCTGCTGATGGAAGGATATGACCTTCGCGCAACGCTCGCGCGCGACGTCGACCTGAGATCCCTGTTGCGCGCAAAGCTGCGTGCGTTGAATGTGGATGCAGAGCCATTTCTCTCTGCCCGAGCCTGCCGCTGATCGCTGATGGGGCGGTCGAGCGCACCCCTGGCGGTGTCCGCCTCGGGTGAAACAATAGTCAACGCGGCCGTACGCCAGGCAATGCGCTGAGCCAACGACCCGAAGCGCGCGGCGGATAGCTCCCCGCGCGGCTGACACCGTTCCTGCCGAGGCGTTGAATACCGTTTCCGGGCTTCAATGACCTGCGCGACGATCGGGCAACGACCGCCAAGTGAGCGACACGCTTCCGATACCAGCCGGATGCTGCGCCGGCAGCCGATCACGTCGGCAGGATTGTGTCCCTATGTTGGTCACGATCGCGTCCCGCCGGACAAGTGAAAAGCGATCTCGGTCCACAAGCGTGGCGAGGGCGTGGCCTTAGCCTGAGCCGTAGTGACCGGGAGGCCGGCGCCTTTGGAACCGACGCCGATCAGGTTGGCGATTGCCATCGTGGTGCCGGACGCGGCGCCCCCGATCGAGACTGCGCGCTCTGGCGTCACGCGAGTGTCGAGCGTCATCGCATAGCCAGTCTTGCAAATCAGCGTGCCGGGCGGGATCGTGACGGAGATCGCCGGGATCAGGCGGGTTTCGTCGCCTAGCGTGCCGAGCGGCATCTCGAGGTCGGACCTTCCGAGATAGGTGAGATGGCCGCCGAACGCATGGTCGGCATAAGCGGTCGCGCCGCCGATCCGCGTGACCACGGCTTGGACACCGCCGCCGGATGCGTAGCGTTCAGCGCACCGCCCGGCCCCGGGATTGTCGGTGCTGCGGCGCCCGATCGCGCCACCACCGAAACCATAGGCGTCGCTGGTCGCGCCGCTGTCCGGTCCGTCACGATGCGCGAGCGCGGCAGCCTCGGCGCCGACCAGCAGCAGGAGCGCGTTATTGCCGCGCTCGTACCGGTCGCTCGATAGGGTCATGCGGGTGCCGAGCACCTCGCTGCCGGGCGCAGTGACGGCCTTGGCGCCATCGGCCGGCTTGACGAGGTCAACGTCGCAACCAGACAGGCCGGAGCCGCCGGATGACGGGCGGTCGCCGAGCACGGGCGCACCGGCAACGACCCGGAAACCGGCCGCTACCTGCGTGTAGATCGTCTGACACGCGTCACCGGTATAGCTGAATGCCCCATACTCGCGCCCGAACACATCGCCGCCGATCGCGATATTCTTGTCGAACAGATAGGGCTCGGTGAAGCCGAGCTCGGCGGACTTGGCGTAGACCGACCAGTTGATACTGGCGCGCAGTTCCTGGCCCTTGCCGCGGAAGTTGTGCTGCTTGACCGAAGCCCCGATGATGAACTTCTCGAGGCTCGAATAGCCAGCCGACAGCGACAACTCGCCGGCCGTTTTGTCTTCGAGGTCACCGGTCAGCACGACGCGGTCGGTCGAAGAACCTTGCGTCTTCCTGACCTCGAACTTCTCCTGGAAGAAGCCGAGCGAATTGATCCGGTCCTGCGAGCGCTTGACCTGGAAGCTGTTGAACGCGTCACCTTTCCGCGGGCCAACCGCGCGGCGGATCACCTTGCCCCGCGTCCGGGCGTTGCCGTTGATGTCGATCCGCTCGACATAAGCTTGCCTGCCGTCCGAGGTAGGTGAATTGTTCCCCATGGTCGGGGACTGACCGTTGCGATCGAGCTCGGGGTTCACCTCGGTGAAGGCATAGGCGAACAAGCCAGTCGGCTCTGCCCGATTGTCGATCGCGCCCTTGGCAGTGTCGTACCAAACGACGCGGTTGACCTGCGACGTGGTGGCAAACTTCATCGTGTCGTCGTTACCAAACTCGCTGTCGACGGCGGTGGCTCTGAAGTCACGGCGCTGACCTTCCTGCGCCACATAGGTGATGATGAAGTCCGTCTTGTCCGGGGTCAGTTCGGCCATCGCCGACGTGAAGCGGACATCGGTATAGCCCTGGGTCAGGTAGTATTGGCGCAGCATCTGCTGGTTATAGGCCACGCGGACACTGTCGAACCTTGCGGTCGCGTCGAGCAAGGTCACCAGGCGGCTCGGCCCGGTCGCCACATACCCGCGTAGCTTGCCCGACGAAGAGGCGCCGCCGCGCACGGTGTCGATCCTGCTGACCTTCGACTTGGCGCCCTCGGCGATCTCGTAGATCAGATCGACGCGGTTGTGATCGAGCGCGACGAACTTGGGTGAAACCGACGCCGCGAACCGCCCCCGACCACGATAGAGCTCGAGGATGCGCGCGACATCGCCGCGGACGGCGCTGCGGGTGAAGATCTGCCGCGGCGCAATCGCCACGACCTTGCCCAGGTCGTGTGCGCTCACGCGCCGGTTGCCCTCATAGACAACCCGGTTGATCACCGGGTTCTCACGAACGCGCACGACGATGTTGCCGGTGTCGCCGCCGCTGACCGTCACATCAGCAAACAGGTCGGTCGCATAGAGATCCCTGATCGCCTGATCGAGCAGTTCGTGCGTCGCATCCTGCCCAATCCCCAGCCGGGTATAAGCCAGCACCGTCTCGGGTTCGACGCGCTGCGTGCCTTCGACGCGCAGCGTATGGATGGTCCGCACGCTCAACGCGCGAACGACCTGATCGACCGGGATCGGACGGTGCACCGACGCGGGCGCGGCCTGCTGGACGGACTCCTGGTGGGCGCTGCCAAGAATGCTGACCGCGACCGGCACGCCGGCGAGCATCGTGCCGGCGAGCAGCAGCGCCATCGCCTTGCCGCCAAAGCGTGACGGGGCAAGCGCATGGCGAGCGATCTCATTCACCAGTCGGTTGGAATTACGGCGCTTCTTCGGGCGGTCGGTCACGGGGATCGACACTTCCTTGCCGTCGCGCACGATGATGACGGTTTCATTGTCGCCGTCGGACGATGGGCCGGAAGGCTGCCCAATTCTGAAGAGCAATAATTTGAGCGTTGGAACAAGCCGTTCGCCGACCTGCCTCACAGTATAGCGAAACCGTGCGAAGAACCCGTTATAACCGACTTTGTCGGTGAACCCGCCGGACGAAGCGCCTAACTGAAACCGGCGGCGACAGCGCAGTTCGATGTCGTAGAAAAATTGCCAGGCGCGAACATGAAGCGGCAACGGAAGAGCGTCGATCATAGCGGTATAGCGTCCGCAATCGATGATTGCGTCTTCGAAAGGTACCCGACCTGAGCCTTCGTAGCCCATCTTCGAACCCCAATTCGATCGTACTGTTACCCGATCGTCGCCTCTAACCTTGTATTTAACCCTGTATTGACCATAGTTGCCGTCATACTAACACGAATGTCAGCTGTTTACCAGATCACCGAACACCCGATTCGATCACAAGCATGACGAATTGCGTCCAGCCTTTTGCTGCAATCGCGCATACGTGTCGTCGAGACGAGTTCCAGTTCCTGATCGACATCGATACGGTCACCGAAGAAAATATAGGAAATGCTGGAATCGTCTTTGGACGAGGTCCAGCACATGCCCTGAATATGTTGATGCGCGTCATGGAGGGCGAGCGCCCAGGCGCTGGTATGTTTATACTGCCGCGGGCGAGTATCGATGAGCTGGGCCCTCGACGTCCCCATCTTCTTCAGGTCCGGCTCGTTCAATTGCGCAAGGACGAGGCCACGTTTCACGACCAGTTCGGAGTGGTCGAGCGGCTCGATCGAGCTCCATCCGATCGTTGTCGGCCCTGCACCGGTGGGAATGTCATGGAGCAGCGTCTCGAAGATCGCGCAATCAAGATCATCTGCCCCGTACATCGTGCCGACCGGCCCGGTCGGCCTCCGGAGGGGGGCGAAACGGGTCCGTCGGCCAAGGCCGGGATTGAACGCGTCGCCCTTGAACCCGCGGTCATGGATCCGGTCGAGCGGCGTTCCCGCCTTGAGCGGCAAGGTCCTGACCGCCGGGAAGGGTGACGGGACGACCAGGGTCATCCCGCCAGCCTTTCAGCTTCATATTCGGCCGCGCCAATGATCGCATCGCGGTCCTCGAAGCTCTCCGCCGGGCACAGCCCGTCGAGATAGCCGTTGGGAGAGGTGAACCAGAACGCGATCTCCCAGTTGCTCATGCGGCTGGGCAGCGCCGCCAGCACCTCTTCGACCACCGGATGCGGTTCACTGTCGGTGAACTGGAACGCCGGAAATAGAACCCCGTCCGCGGTCGATATAGCAAAGACGCGCTTTGCCTGGCGCCACCTGCTCGCAGTCGCACTCGAATTCTTGGCCTTGTGACCGGCGAGTTGGGTCAGATCCCGGCTGTTATAGGACGGCCAGGATTCGAGCAGCCGCGCACGCTGACGGGCGTTTTCTTTCAGCATGTCGCGCGAATAGACGAGCGGATCCTCGTTGCGGTTGATCTGGGCGATGGCGCGCGCCAGGTCCTTGACCTCACGGTCCTGGAGGGCCTGGTGCTCCTCCTTCGCAATCCGCGAGACGTATTCGAACAGTTCAGCGGCGGTCTTCAACTCAGGGCGCGACTGGGGCTGCGCGAGCAACTTGCCGAGCTCCTCGATCACCCGTGCGGTGACCCGGTCTGAGGCACCCTGCCCGGCGTCCTCCTCGGTGTCGGGATTCGTACGCTCCGCCTTAAACGCGAGATGGATCGAATTCGCCACGACCTCACGCAGGCGCGCGCCTTCGATAACCGCGATCGACTGGTTCAGCCCGATGATCCCGGCGCTTGCCCATGGCCCGTCACTCCCCCCTGCAGATTCGATGTGTTCCCCTGACATTATGGCACCTCTGGATGATTCGAGTGATGTCTAGTTTGTATTACTCATATCATCAAGAAGGAATGAACGAGACGTAAAAAAGGTTCCGGGAGGGCGGCCGCCGCCACTGCGGATAAGTCCCGCCGGCTCGACGATCCCTCCCTTGGGAAGATTTCGACATCCTCCCGGCATTGCTGAAGAGCAGCCCATAGGGTGGTGGCGTCGGTCTGCATGACACGGCGATTCTTACGCCGCCCTGTAGGACCGGCCCAAGGCCCTGACGCCCTGACGCTTGCCTGCGATTGCGGCCAATCCCTGCGATGGCATCGCCTTGTCGCTGCAAGGTGTCGGTGTCCGAGTTCGCATGCAGCTTCGAAGGGCCGGCCGGCCGTGGACGGCGACTGGCCTTTAGCTCGGGTGCGTCCGACTGGTTAGCGTCCAGAACAAAAGAGTGGTTCGTTGGCGTTCGGCACGGTCGTCACCGACCATCAACCTGCGTAAAGCGGCCGTCGAATGCTTTTCACACCTCGTCCGCCGTGCCTGAGCTAGTAAAACCGTTCAGCGGCTCCCGGCAAGCAGCGCATCGCGAACACCAAAGGCGATCAGCCCCAGCGACACCACACCGAACGTGACGACACGCGGATCAAGCATGTCGTAGATGAGCCTGCCAAAGCCTATGGTGACTGCGAGATAGGCGACCATCCCAACTGTCGCGATACAGGCCAGCGCCCGGTCATTGTGCGGTAGATTCGCAGAATATTGATCGCCGCAAGCAGCAGAATGAGCGGTGTCGCAGCCAGCGACCAGAACAGCGTGTCGGGCTTGTCGTGATAGAAGGTCCATACGCCGATCGTATGCCCCGCCGCGCCGAGAATGAAGATGGAAGACAACAGACGGTCGATCCAGCGTATGCCTTGACCTTTTCCCGGGACCGCCGATGGTGCGAACGCCCACGAACGGCGCTTTCGACCTGACGGCTAACCACAATCTCCGCACCAGCGCGCAACTGTAAAGGCGCGCGACGACACATTCAGCCAAAGGTCTCGCCATAAAGTCGCAGCAAATTGCCGCCGAGGGCCTTGTCGCCCTGACCCGCCGACCAGCCCGCGCGCGACAGGCGGTCAGCGAGGCGCCTGAAGCGGAGATGATCATGCCAGTCGGGGATGATGTTGAAAATGTCCGCCCCCTCGCCCGGCGCAGCGACGCCCTTGGTGGCGCGATCCTCGTAGAATTTCTTCTGCAGCGCGCGCGGCATCGTCGATGATCGTTTTGCCCAGGCATCCATCAGTGCCGGGCCTCCACGCAGCCGGCGACGTGATGCTGCCGTCACTCATACGTGGTGCAGGCCCCTAGCCTGACGATGCGGGAGACGGTCCCGGAAGATTAGCTCAACGCGCTGCGGGGCAGATGTGCGCGAGCGCGCCGCCATTGTCCCAATAGGGCTTGTAGATCGCCTGGCCCTGCGAGAGCTGCCAACAGCTCAAATCGGTCGCGCCCGCCCGCACCAGCGCAAGCGTTCGGCCGTAGCGATCGGTATCGATGCGCTGGATCAAAATCGGCCCCTGCACGACCGCAGCGCGCAGCGAGCGCGTCGAAGCATAGGGATCGCCGGGCGCGCAACGCCTGCCCTGCTGGCAATGACCCGGCAGTTCCGGGGCGTCGATGCCGAGAAGACGGACGCGCTCGGCACCGCAGCGAAGCGTGTCGCCATCAACTGCGGTGCAGCGGACATCGGCCGCGCCTGGCGCGGCCAGCAATAGCAACAGAGCAGTCAGCACCGCGCGGCACTCATGGGGGCGTCCCCCGATCCTCGCCGAGCCGCGCGAGGGTTGCTTCGTCCTTCGCACTGTCGAACCAGCGATCCAGTGCCGCGGCAAATAACGGGCCGGCGCCGGCTTCGATGAACAGCGTCAGCGAGGATCGTAGCTTCACGGCGTCGATATCGCCGAAAACCCCGTCCGCAGTCAGCCCGATGAGATCCTGCAGGGCTGCCACGCACTCGCGCAGCCGTGCGCCGAGGATGGGGTGGCCGAGATAGGCGCGAGCCTCGTCGAGCGACCGGATCGCATATCGCCGCGCCATGTCGCTCCGGCCGAGCCCTGCGATCTGTGGGAAAATATACCACATCCAGTGACTGCGCTTGGCGCCCCGCCGGATTTCGGCAAGCGCGGTCTCGTAGCTTCCGGCCTGGGCGGCCACGAATCGGTCGAGGTCGAACGGATCGGTCATCGAACGCTCGTTGATAGCGGATTCACGCCGCCGATCCGATGGCCCGTAAAAAATATTCGCCGCCGAAATTGCCACTTTTGCACCGCTTTGGTCCTGATCGGCCCGCCATCGTTTCGGGCCCGGCGATTGACTTGAACCAGGACGATAGAACAAACAAGGAACGAATCAACCGCCTGTGAGTCTGCTGATGCCATGCACCAATCAATCGTCCTCGAGGATCTGCGAGCGCGTGTCGCGCAGATCGAGGGCGCGGGCGCGCGGCACGGCACTATCCCGTTCGGCGTCGAGGCGATGGATTCGCGGCTGCCGGGCGGCGGCATCGCGACCGGCGCGCTTCACGAAATAGCGGGCAGTCCCGACCTCGCCGACGATGCCAGCGCGACGATCTTCCTCGCCGGCATTCTCGCCCGGGTCGAAGGACCGGTCTTCTGGTGCCTGCGCTGGCGCGACCTGTTCGCCCCTGCCCTGCATCTTGCCGGGCTTCACCCCGACCGGGTGATCCATGTCGAGGCCGGCAGCGACGCGAACGTCCTGCTCGCAATGGAGGAATGCCTGCGCAATCCGGGCCTTGCCGGCGTCGTTGGCGAGATCACCAGATATTCGACGACGGCCTCGAAGCGCCTCCAGCTTGCCGCCGAAGGATCGGGCGTCCCGGCGTTCGTCTTCCGCCGTGCCTCGCGGGCCGACCATGCCACAGAGGGCACGGCCGCGGTGACGCGCTGGCGGATCACCGCGGCGCCGAGCGAGGATCTCGGCATTCCCAGCCTCGGCCGGCCGCGCTGGCGCGCCGAGCTCGAACGCGCACGGGGCGGCAATCCCCATCATTGGATCGTGGAGGGGTGCGATGCGACGGGTCGTATCGCTCTTCCTGCCGCACTGGTCGACCGACCGGCTGCGGCGGAAGACCGGCAAATCGCCGCCTGACGGCGGTGCAACGGCATGCACGCCGCTGGTGACGGCGATCCCCGATCATGGCCGCCGCGTCGTCGCGGGGGTCGACGTGCAGGCGCGGCTGCTCGGCATCCGCCAAGGCATGACGGTGACCCAGGCGCGGTCGTTCGCGCCGGGCCTTGAGGTGGTCGATGCCGCGCCCGAGGCCGATGCCGACGGGCTGCGCCGCTTGGCACTGTGGGCAGGTGCGCGATACTCGCCGGTCGTTGCCCCCGACCTGCCCGACGGCCTGTGGATCGACATCACCGGCTGCGCATCGCTGTTCAGCACCGAGCGCGCCTTGCTGAAGGACCTGCACCGCCGCGTCGCGGCGTTCGGCCTGTCGGTGCAGATCGCCGTCGCCGATACCGCCGGCTGCGCGCATGCGGTTGCGCGCTATGTCCCTGCGGGCCGGCCGGTGACGATCGAGCCCGGCCACAGCCGCAAGGCGATCGCGCTGCTGCCGATCTCGGCGCTCCGCATTGCCTCCGCCGATGTCGAGGGCCTGCGCAAGCTCGGCTTCGAGCGGGTCGAGCAACTGATCGGCGCACCCCGGGGCCCGCTCGCCAAAAGGTTCGGCCGCGAGCTGCATCGCCGTCTCGACCAGGCGCTGGGATTTCTGCCTGAGCCGATCGAGCCGATCTTTCCCGAAGCGCTGCCTAGGGTGCGCCGCGGATTCATGGAGCCGATCGCGACCGCCGAAGCCTTTACCCGCGTCCTTTCCGATCTCGCCGGTGACATCGCCGCCCAGCTGGCAAGGCTCGGCAAGGGTGCCCGCCGGCTGGATTGCTATTTCCACCGCGTCGATGGTCATACCCAGGCGATCCGCGTCGGCACCGCCGCGCCATCGCGCGATCCGCGCCACCTCGCGAAGCTGCTGTCGGCAAAGGTCGAGACGATAGAGCCCGGACTCGGCATCGAGGCGATGACGCTGGTCGCCCCGCTGATCGAAGCGATGTCTCCCGCGCAGGGCGAGAGCCTCGAGCGACTGGGTCGCAAGGGACCGGACCTTCCCGCGCTGGTGGACGCCCTCGCCAATCGCTTCGGCCATCGCAACCTGCACCGCACGGGTCCGCGCGCCAGCGCGATGCCGGAGCGAACCATATCGAACGTGCCCGCGCTCGATCCCTTGGCCGGTACAAGCTGGCACGACGATCTCCCCCGCCCCTCGCGGATGCTGGCGCGGCCGGAGCCGATCGACGTGATCGCGCTGCTGCCCGACGAGGCACCGCGCCTCTTCATATGGCGCGGCAAAAGATACCGCGTGACCCAGGGCGACGGGCCCGAACGGCTGCATGGCGAGTGGTGGCGCGAGGGTGGTGCCGAGGGCGAGCTGCCGCTTGCGGTGCGCGATTACTATCAGGTCGAGACCGAGACCGGCGGGCGCTACTGGCTGTTCCGCCTGGGCGATGGCGAGCACGGCGCCACCGGCCCGATGCGCTGGTTCATCCACGGCGCCTTTGCATGATGCCCGCTGCAAACAGACGGAGGCACGGGGCGTGACCCGGCAAGCGTACGCCGAACCCGGTTATGTCGAGCTTCAGGTCACGACCCATTTCAGCTTCCTGCGCGGCGCCTCGTCGCCGGAAGAATTGTTCGCCGCAGCCGCCCTGCTGGGCATCCCCGCGATCGGCGTGGTCGACCGCAACTCTGTGGCCGGCATCGTTCGGGCCTGGGACGCGGAGAAGACCACCGGCGTCCGCGCGATCGTCGGGTGCCGGCTCGACCTGATCGATGGCACGGCGCTGCTCGTCTATCCGACCGACCGGGCCGCCTATGGACGCATGTGCCGCCTGCTCAGCGTCGGCAAGGCCCGCGCCGGCAAGGGCGCCTGCCATCTCGACTGGAGCGATGTCGAGGCCTGGAACGAGGGACTGATCGCGGTCTTGGTGCCCGATCGCGCCGACACCATGGCGCAAGCCGCGCTCGCCCGGACCGCGCGCATTTTCGGTGACCGCGCCTATATGGCGCTGTCGATCCGGCGGCGGCCTCGCGACGCGATCCGGTTGCGCGACCTGTCGGCCATGGCGCTGGCTGCGAACGTGCCGACGATCGCTACCAACGATGTGCTCTACCATGCGCCCGACCGCCGCCTGCTCCAGGATGTCGTCACCTGCATTCGCGAGAAATGCACGATCGACGACCTGGGCGAACGGCGTGAGCGCTTCGCCGACCGGCACCTGAAGACCGCCCAGGAAATGGAGCGGCTGTTCCTGCGCTACCTGAACGACAGTATGCCGGTCGCGCGCACGCTCGAGCTGGCGGCGCGCTGCACGTTCAGCCTCGACGAGCTCCAATATCAATATCCCGACGAGATCGGAGAGGCCGGCCGGACGCCCCAGCAGGAACTGGAGCGGCTGACCTGGGAGAAGGCGCCCGAGCGCTATCCGGAAGGCCTGGACGGCAAGGTCCGCGACCAGCTGGAGCATGAACTCAAGCTCATCGCCGATCTCGACTATGCGCCCTATTTCCTGACCGTCCATTCGATCGTCGCCGAGGCCCGCAGGCGCGATATCCTGTGCCAGGGGCGCGGCTCGGCGGCGAACAGCGCGGTCTGCTACGTGCTCGGCATCACCTCGATCGATCCCGTGCGCACCGAGCTCCTCTTCGAGCGGTTCGTCTCCGCGGAGCGCCGCGAACCGCCCGACATCGACGTCGATTTCGAGCATGAGCGGCGCGAGGAAGTGATCCAGTGGATCTACGAGACCTATGGCCGAACCCGGAGCGCGCTGACTGCCGTCGTCACCCGCTACCGCGCGCGCGGCGCGGTACGCGAGGTCGGCAAGGCTTTGGGCCTGAGCGAGGACATGACTGCGGGCCTTGCGGGTGCGGTCTGGAGCTTCAGCCGCGACGGCGTCGAGGCGAAGCATGCCGAGGAGCTCAACATGGATCTGGGCGACAAGCGCCTGGCGCTGACCCTCGAGCTGGCCCGCACCTTGATCAATACCCCTCGCCACCTCTCCCAGCATCCCGGCGGGTTCGTGCTGACTCGCGACCGGCTCGACGAGCTGGTGCCGATCGAACTCGCGGCGATGGACGACCGCCAGGTCATCGAATGGGACAAGGACGATATCGACGCGCTCGGCTTCATGAAGGTCGACGTCCTCGCGCTCGGCATGCTGAGCTGCATGCGCCGCGCCTTCGAGTTCATGGAAGCCGACAAGGGAGTGAAGGTCGATCTCGCGACCATCCCGGCCGAGGATCCGGCCACCTATGCGATGATCCGCAAGGCCGATACGCTCGGCGTCTTCCAGATCGAGAGCCGCGCGCAGATGGCGAGCCTGCCGCTGATGGCACCGCGCACCTTCTACGACCTCGTCATCCAGGTCGCCATCGTCCGCCCCGGTCCGATCCAGGGCGACATGGTCCATCCCTATCGCCGGCGACGCAGCGGCCAGGAGCAGGTCACCTATCCCACCCCCGAGCTCCGCCGCGTGCTCGAGAAGACATTGGGCGTACCGTTGTTCCAGGAACAGGCGATGCGCGTCGCAATCGAATGCGCAGGGTTCTCGCCCAGCGAGGCCGATCTGCTGCGCCGTGCGATGGCGACGTTCAAGCTGACCGGCGGCGTCAGCCATTTCCGCGACAAGCTGATCGATGGCATGGTCGCGCGCGGATACGAACGCGAGTTCGCCGAGAAGACCTTCAAGCAGATCGAGGGGTTCGGCAGCTATGGATTTCCCGAGAGCCACGCTGCCAGCTTTGCGCTGATCGCCTATGCCTCGTCCTGGGTGAAGTGCCATCACCCCGACACTTTCTGTGCCGCGCTGCTCAACGCCCAGCCGATGGGATTCTATGCGCCCGCGCAGATCGTCCGCGATGCGCGCAATCACGGCGTCGAGGTTCGCCCGATCGACGTCAATCACAGCCGCTGGGACTGCACCCTTGAGCCGACCGGCGGCCGCTACATGGCCGTCCGGCTCGGCCTGCGGATGGTGCGCAGCCTCTCGAACGAGGACGGCGCCGCGATCGCAATGGCGCGCGGTGACCAGCCCTACAGCTCGGTCGAGGAAATCCAGCGCCGGGCCCATGTCGGCCGGGGCGCGCTCGACCGGATCGGCGATGCCGATGGGTTCGGATCCCTCGATCTCAGCCGCCGCGCCGGCCTGTGGGGCGTGAAAGGGCTCGGTGACGAGGCATTGCCGCTGTTTGCCGCAGCCGACGAACGCGCCGGCAAGCTGCTGGCCGAGGCAGTCGAGCCCGAGGTGGCGCTCGCGCCGATGGGAGAAGGCGCCGAAGTCGTCGAGGATTATCGCGCGGCCGGCCTGTCGCTCCGCGCGCACCCCCTCGCCTTCCTGCGCGACGAACTCAAGGCACGGCGCATGATCAGCTGCGCGGAACTGCAGAAGGTCAGGGATGGCCGCTATGTCGAGCTAGCAGGTATCGTGCTCGTCCGGCAGAAGCCCGGCTCGGCCAAGGGCGTCATGTTCATCACGCTGGAGGACGAGACCGAGGTCGCCAACCTGGTCGTCTGGACCAACGTGTTCGAGAAGAACCGCCGAACCGTGCTCGGCGCGTCGATGATGGGCGTGCGCGGGCAGATCCAGCGCGAGGGCGACGTGATCCATGTCATTGCGCAGCGGCTCGACGATCTCTCAGCCCTGCTCGCGAGCGTCGGCACTCGCCAGGACGTGGCTGACGTCTACCGCGTCAGCCGCGCCGACGTGGTCAAGCACGGCATGGGCCCCGATCCGCGCGACCCCGCCCAGCGGCACTTGGGCAAGGCGGCGTGCGAGATCTACATCCCCGATCTGCGCCTCGGCTCGGGGATCATTCCGGGCGAGCCGGTCGAGGGCATCAAGGTCAGGACGCGGGACTTCCGCTGAGAGCGGCTTTGCGCCCCAATTTCAGTCGTTCAGGCCTTACGCCCGCGCACCTCCAAGCCGCCGTTCATTCGGCCGGTCACGAATGTCCGCAATCGGGTGGAGGAGACCGCTCGCGTGAGCGAGTGGTGGAGGCGCGCGCCGCCGACGCGCCCGAACGAAAAGAGCCGCCCCTCGCGGGACGGCCCCTGCATCAGCGGTACGAAACCTTATCGTGGAATGTCAGGCATCCGCGCCGACATAGCGCGACCATTCCTCCTGATACCGCTGCGTGATCATCGCCTGATCCGCCGCCGGCGCCTTTTCCGACAGCTCGATGAACCACGTCCCCTCTTCCTGGTACATGTGGTGCGCGATATGCAGAGACGCCTATCGGCCCCGAAAGCTGAGCACGATCGTTCAGGATCTCAACCAATGAGAGTGCTCCTGAATGAACGAAGTCCAACGCGGCGCCGGCCGCAAGCTTCTACTTGTGCACGGTCTGGGCGGAAGCTGGCAATCGTGGAGCGCCGTCATGGGAGCCCTCAGCGTCGAACGGGCGGTGATAGCGATCGACCTTCCTGGACATGGCGCCACCCCGGCGGAACATGATAGCGGCACCTTTGATGGTCTTGTCGGCAGCGTCGAGCGCTATATTGCCGACAAGGGACTGGACGGGATCGACGTCGTCGGCAGCTCGATGGGCGCGCGGATCGTTCTTGAACTTGCCCGGCGTGGCCGCGTCGGCAACGTCGTGGCACTCGATCCCGGCGGCTTTTGGCGCGGTTGGGAGCGCACGTTCTTCAAGACTACCATAGGACTTTCAGGGCGGCTGCTTCGGGCAATCCGGCCCCTCTTGCCGACGTTGAGCAAGAACGCCGCATCACGCACTGCGTTGCTGGCACAGCTGTCCGCGCGCCCTTGGGCGCTTGATCCGAACGTGGTTGCGACGGAGCTGGAAAGCCTGAGCACGACGCCGACCTTCGACGCATTGGTCCGTGACCTTGCGAGCGGACCTGAGCAAACTGGTCCAGCAGCCGATCCCTCTCGTCGGATCGTCATCGGTTGGGGTCGCCATGACCGGCTGTGTCTGCCGAGACAGGCGGCGCGGGCAATGGTCGCCTTCCCCTCCGCCGATCTGCACTGGTTCGAGGCCAGTGGACATTTCCCTATGTGGGACCAGCCAGACGACACGGTTGCCGTGATCCTCGCTACAACCCGGTGACGAGCTTCCCGCGTCGGAACAAACGGTAGCAGCGATACCGGTCGAGCGCCGGAAGGGGCAGGCGGTGCCGTCGCCGTTAATCAGCGGTTGTGGCCACAGAGGCAAATCAGCGAGGCGTAAAAGCACGCGCCATTCTGAATTGTCGAGCGTGACGTGCAACCCTTAGAGGTTCGGGCCGAGAGCCGCGAACCACCTCGCATAGCAGGTGGTGCGTGCCATGTGGCGGTTGAAGTCAGGGGCTCCATCGCCCCACCACACCGGACCGCGCTCGCCAAGCGCTCGCTTTGCCGTGTCGACGGCCCGGCGCGCCGCCGCCTTCGCGACTTCGTCGCCCGTCCGCTTCGCCATGCCGACGGCGCGGCGCGCGACCATGAGATCATGGACCAGCCGTTCGCGTTCCTCCGGGTCAAGGACGGGGTCGGACGTCCTCCACAGTCGCCCGCGCACCACGAAATAGCGGCCATCGGGCGTCACCGGATATTGCACCGGCATCAGCGCAACTGGCTATCCTTGCTGCCGCGCCGGTTGATGCCCGAAAAGCTCGGCTGCTTGTCGCGGGCGGCCTGGCACGCGACGCAGGTGCGCACGCCAGGCAGGGCAGCGCGGCGTTTGTCCGGTATCGGGTCGCCGCATGCCTCGCAGTCATCAAGGCCCTCGCCGCTCGGCAGGCGAGACCGCGCGCTCGACAGTGCATCCTTGATGCTGTCCTCGATCTGATCCTGGACCGCGCCGTCCGGCGCCCAGCCATTGGCCATCTTATGTCTCGCCGAAGCGGCCCCGTGCGAGGGAGCCGAATGTCTGGTTCACGACTTCAGATACTCGCGTACCTTGTCGGCGGAGTTTCCTACTGCCTGGACCGCCTCGCGTAGCCGTTCCTCGCTGACCCCGAAGTTCTTCGCCCAGTCGCGGACCTCATAGTCCTCCGAAAGGCTGATCCGGTCGCGGTCGGGAGATCCGACCTCGGTCTTGCTGTCTGCCATCCACTCTCTCCTATGGTGCACCGCTCTGGGGCGACGCAGGTTCAACGCTCAGGCGTCGGGCTGGTCCTTGGGATAATCCTCGGGCTTAACCGTGCTGACGTTCGGACGGTCCTCGACATCCTCTTGCTCGAGACCGCCGGCCGGCCCCTGGTCGCGGTCCAGCGTGTCCTTCGGCAATTGCGCGTCGCCGACCTTCTGGTGCTCGGTCGAAATGTTCCGGTCGGTGGCGTTGATCGTGTCGGACATGGGAAAACTCCTTTCCCCTTGCAACGACCTGGCATCGGCGGCGTTCCGCGGGCCGAACCGGCCGGAGAGTTGCACAACGAATAAGTCGCCAGGCTTTTCCGCAGGCTCCTCGGGCATTCGGAGCAAACGGCGTTGGTGACGAGCTGCCGGAACGAGTCATGCCCGGCATGAGTCTAGGGCGCGTGGCAACGCGCGCTTCTTTCAAATCTGTGCGGCTGGGATGGCGGGCAATCAGTCCCGCGGGCCCTCTCCAAGTGCGGCCTGGTTAATGGCGGCACGAAGCGCGGGCATCCTGCTGTATCGAACATCGCTCGGCTCCCTGGAGGTGCTGCTGGTCCATCCCGGCGGGCCGCTCTGGCGCAACAAGGATCTCGGCGCCTGGCAGATGCCGAAAGGCATGGTCGAAGCGGGTGAGGATGAGGATACCGCGGCCCGCCGGGAGGTAGCCGAGGAGCTTGGGATCGTGGTCAACGGTCCCCTCATGCCGCTCGGAGAAATCCGTCAGGCCGCAGGCAAGATCGTCGTCGGGTTTGCGGCTGCGCAGGACTTTGATCCCGCCTTGCTGGTGAGCAACATGGTCGAGATCGCTTGGCCTCCGCGCAGCGGCCGAAAGATCATGGTACCGGAGGTCGATCAGGCGCGTTGGTTCGGCCTGGACGACGCGCGAGCCCATATGTTGGCGAGCCAGGCGCCGCTGCTCGATCGCCTGGCGGCCAAGCTGGCAGGCGCGATCGCCGATATCGGATCACATTTCGCGACCCCAAGGAGACGACGATGACCGAGCTCAGCACTGACGACCGCAATGATCTCGACAAGGGCGACTTCGCCTTCCCCAAGCAGCGCAAGGAGCCGCTTGAGAATGCCAGCCATGTCCGCAACGCGATCTCGCGCTTCAACCAAGTGAAGGACGTCACCGACGACGAGCGGGATGCAGCCTGGAAGCGGATCGAGGCGGCAGCGAAGAAGTTCGATGTCGAGGTGTCGGAGAAAAGTTGGCGCGAGATCGGCAAGGACTGAAACCCGAACCGGTAACGCCGCTGCTGCCGAAGGCAGGATTGCAGCGGACGAGCATTTGAGGAATTGAACATGGATACGGCTAACACGTCACCGATCGAGCGCGTCGCGCGCGTCCTCGCCGGGCACGAACTGAGCAGGAATGGCGAAGGCGACATGGTTTCGGCCAGCGACGCGGTCGACGGGCTTTGGCCCGATCATGCCGGCGCGGCGCTGGCGGTGCTCAGGACGCTGCGCGAGCCCAGTGCGCGCATGGCCGCGGTCGGCGACGTCGCCGTCTGGGAACGCATGATCCTCGCCGCGATCGACGACGAGACGATGTCTGAATCGTAAACCGGGTGGCCGCATGAGCGCGTGGGCAAGGTGCCGACAAACCCGGCATACCTCACCACGGCGCGGCCGCCTGATCGGCTGGAAGGTGCATTTCCCGTGCCGCGCGGGCGGGTTGCGCTCGGGATGTCCTGGCGCGCAGCGTTAGCGAACGGCGCCAACCTTGGATGGCATGCCGGGATGATCGCGATGGCGCGCTGGGTGGCCCGCCTGCACCGTTTCTCCCCCGCCCGCAGGCAGGCAGCAGGCACACTGCCGAGATGCTGGCAGACGCGTTTGGGCAGCGAGCGCGCGGCGCTCCTTACGGTTCACCGCAATCGTCCCGGTGCATTGGCCTGGCGCCTCCGTTTACTCTGGCGTGGCGCCGTCCGCATCGCCGACCGCGGGCAGCCGCTCGGCGAGTGCGGCGATCGCCTCCCCTGCAAGCGAGACATGGCTCACCCCGTCGATTACTAGCGCGCGTTCAGGGGTCAGGACCGCACCGGCCCGGTGCGCCGGATCGAGCGCCTGCCACGCGGCGATCGCGCCGGCGAGACTGGTCACTTCCGCGAGGTCACTGTCGCCGCGCGGAACATTCTCCAATGCCGCACTCATTCGCCAGTCGATGTCGGGTGACATCGTGCGATCGCCCCAGCTTGCTTCCTGCATGGCCTATTTGCCGCGCAGCGTGTTGAGGATCGCAAGCGCGGCGACCCCGACAAGGGCGGCGCTGGCCCAGGGGCGCGCCTTGGCGAAGCTCTTTGCCTTTTCGGTCAGCGGCGCATCGCCAGAGAAATGTTCGCGCAGCGCGTCGCTCAGTCCGGTCTTGCCATGGCTGGCAGGAGCAGTGGTGTCAGCATCGGCGATAGTGTCGGCGATGGCGTCGGTCATCAGGATCTCCGTCAGGCCACGGGATGCGGCTCGCGTCCAACGCGCGACCAGCATGCTCGGCACCAGCGATATTTCGCGTGCCGTTCTGATCTGCGCGACCGGGCTGACGAAGCGGGAGGTCGTCACGAATGAATTGCGCATTCTAAGCCGTTGGCACCGAACGATGAAGTGCCTGCCGGCGCCCAGCGGGTTCCGCGGCTGCGGTCGCGCGGAACTTTGCGACCGGCCCAGAACATACTGGGAACCAAATCAACTAATGGGCCGTTCTTGGCATTGCTTCACAAGATGATGTGATGGCTTGGAGTCACAATAATGGCGAAGAACGAGCAAACCAGCCCGAAGGCGGGCAAGGCAGCCTCGAAAGTCTTGCAGGACGGACGTACCGGCAAGGATTCGAAGACCGCCGCTGGTTCAGCGCTTACGCAACGTCCCAACAAGGGCAAACCCAAGTAAGGGACAGAAAGGGTCGGCGGCGAGGCGCCGGGAGCGGGGAATGCGGTCGGAATTTGACGTCAGCCAGAATGCGTAGCGCCCAGGGCTGACCGCCTCGTTGAACGGCGTCGCCCTCAGCCTACCTGCACGACTTCGAGACTGCCCGCGGGCAACGCGCGCAGAACATCGCCCGCAGGAATCGAGGGATCCAGCCAGTCACTCCAACGGCTTCGATCGAGCAGCGCGATCTGCCGGTCATGATAAGGCGCGATGTCCGGGCCCGGCGGCATGGTCAGCATCGTGAACGCTTCGCCCACCTTGGGATCGGCGCGCCAGATTCCCGCGATGCAGAAGATCGGCTCGCCGCGCTTCGTGAACAGCCATTTGTCCTTGCGCTTCTTCTTCGGATCCTCGGGCGTCGTGAACTCGTAGAAGCCGTCGGCAACGATCAGGCATCGCCCGCTCGTGAACTCCCGACCATCCGAGCGGAAATTATAGACCGGCTTGCCGCCCGGCCCCGGCCAGCTCCATCGCCGCTGAACGAGATCGCCGACTCCCCTCCCCGCCTCAGCAGTGCGTACGATGACACCAGGATCGGTGATCTTGATGTCGGCGCGCGGCTCGACATTGGGCACACCGTCGGAGAATTCGATCTTGATCTTCAGATCCTCGAAATCCTCGACGATCGACGCGATGTCCACTTCCAGGCGATAGTCGTTGCACACACTGCCTCTCCCACCTTGCGACTTGGCGTCGTTCCCATTATGTTCCAGCCATGGCCTTGACGCCCACGCCTTTCGATTCGGACGCACCGCTCGGCGCGCGCCGCGCCATCATCCGGCGAAACCCCGATGATCCGCAAGAGATTGAGATGATCGAGGCGACCTGGGGTTCCGACCCGCGGTTCAGCGCCGGGGTCGCTTACCGGTTCGTCCGTTCGGAGGGAAAGACCTTCCCCACCCATCGCTGCCTCATCGCCGCATCCGAGTTCCAGCTCGCGGTCGGCGACAAGCGCTACCGCGTGACGCTCGACGGCGGCAATTTCTTCTACCTGGCCGCCGTCTGGGAACCGGCGATGGGCGACTGGCCGCTCTCCTACCGGATCGTCACCGTCGCCGCGAACCCGGAGGTCGCCCATTATCAGGAACGGCACGGCGCGATCATCCACCGCCGCGAGGTCATGAAGTGGCTCGATGGGACGGTGCCCGAGATCGACCTGCTGGTCACGCCGCCGGCACGCACCTTCATCGTCGAGGAGATCGGCGCGAAGCGGCCGGTACAGACGGCGCTGCTCTGACGTCGAACCGGCTTTCAACCGTTCGCGCGCGGTCGGTTCACCCTGTCGCTCCGACACGCTCCGCGAGACGCCGGCCACGTTCCGAGAAGGTGCGCAGCGTGATCGCGTAGCGAGTCCGGTCGACCGGCGCGATACTGTGTTCCCAGTCGTGACGCACCTCGCCCGCGAGCCGGTACAGCGCCCGCGGTTCGAGCGGGGCCGATGCCCGTTTCCATCCGTCACCGGCCCGGCGCCGGAAGCGCATCGCGGAAGGATTCCCGAGCGATATCCCGATCACGTCCTGGTAGATCGGCCGGTCCTTGTGCCAGCCGATGCCCGCTCCGGCATCGTAGCGGATGAGCAGCGCCTGCACGATCGACCCGGACGGGAGACCTGCAAGCGCCGCCGCGCGATCCCGTACCGGCTCGAGCCAGGAGGGCGTGGGCGCCGACCGGCTGAGCGCCTCGGTCTGGAAGTCATATTTCCAGCCATAGCTGTGGGTCAGGCGCTTGCCGGTCCATTCGTGGAAACGGAATTGCGTCAGTCCCTCGCCCTCGATCCGCGCGATCAGGTCGCGTTCTTCCGCTTCGCTCAGGAAATCCCCGGTCGACGAAAAGCCGGGAATGATGGGCGTGTCGAACAGGTCGAGCAGCATCGCGGTCAGAAAGGCATGTCCTCTAGCGCTGCGACCAGCTCGCCAAAGGCCACCGGCTCGAAGCCGATCCCCTGCGGCGTCTCGACCAGCGGCGCGCGGGCACCGGCCTCAAAGAAGGCGTCCTTGTCGGTAAGGCCGCACGGGTCGTAGCGATGGCCCCAGCGATCCAGCGCCATCGCACGCGCGTGCAGCGCCGGCCCGGCATAGAATTCCGGCTTGAACCCGTATTCCTCGGCGAACGCGCTCAGCAGCTTGGCATGGCGGACCATGTCGGTCTCGCTGCGGACGGGGATGTGCTGGATCGTCTCGATCGCAGCGCGCAGCTGCGGTCCGGTCAGCGCCACGGAGTTGATTGCTGCGATCGCGCCACCGGGCGGATTGACCTGTTCCTCGATCCGGGCGCGCTCTTCCTCGCTGGCATCGGTCGCCAGCCAGTCCTTGATGCTTTCGATGACGGACACGCCGCGCCTCCATGTTTATGAGTCGCAGGAGATATATAGAACAGAAAGAGAACATGCAAACACCTGCATCCCTACCCGCCCTGCTGCGTTGAGGCAGGAACCAGTTCCGGAGATGGACGATGCCGCGTGGAGACAAGGGCGCCTACACCGACAAGCAGAAGCGCAAGGCACAGCATATCGAGGAAGGATATGAGGACCGGGGCGTCCCGAAGGACGAAGCGGAAGCACGCGCGTGGGCGACCGTGAACAAGGAGTCCGGCGGCGGCAACAAGGCGGGCTCGGGTCGCGGCAAGCCCGACACCCATGTGTCGTCCTCGCGCGGCGGCAAGGCCCATAAGTCCGGATCGCCGGAACAGCGCTCGGCCGCAGCCCGCAAGGGTTGGGACACGCGCCGCAAGAACCAGGCGAAGTGACCGCGTCGAAGGCCACACCGAAACGGCCGCGCCGCGCCAGCCAAGGCGAGTCAAAGCCCCCGCCGTTCCGGCCGGTCCAGCTTGCCACGCTCGTCGACAGCGTCCCTACCGGCGACCGCTGGCTCCACGAGATGAAATATGACGGCTATCGACTGGAAGTAGCGGTCGGCGGGGGCCAGGCGCGTGCCTATACCCGATCCGGTCTCGACTGGTCGGAGAAGTTTTCCGAGATTGCCGGGCAGGCCGCGAAGCTTGATGTCCGCTCGGCGCTGCTCGACGGCGAGGCCGTGGTGATGGACGCCAATGGACGGTCGAGCTTCCAGGCCCTGCAGGGCGCACTGAAAGGCGCGCCCGCCACGATCGACTTTTTCGCGTTCGACCTGCTCGAGCTCGACGGTGAGGACCTGACCCGGTTGCCTCTCCTAGAGCGTAAGGCAAAGCTGCGCGAAATCCTGCCCGAGGGCGATCCACGCATCCGCTACTCCGAACATATCGTCGGCAACGGCGAGAAGCTCCTCCACAGCTTCTGCGACGCCAATCTCGAGGGCGTCATCTCCAAGCGTGCCGACGCCCGCTATATCGGATCGCGATCGGGCGGCTGGCTCAAGACCAAATGCATCAAGCGCCAGGAATTCGTCGTCGTCGGCTGGACGCCCTCCGACAAGTCGCGCTCATTCCGTTCCTTGATCCTGGGCATCCACGAGGACGGCGTGCTGCGCTACGCCGGCAAGGTCGGTACGGGGTTCAACAATGACGAGCTGTTCCGCCTGATGGAGATCATGGCGCCGCTCGAGCAGAAGGATCCGACCGTCAAGGCACCGCGCGCCGAGGTGCGCGGTGCGCATTGGCTGAAGCCCGTGCTGGTTGCCGAGATCGCCTATACCGAGATGACCAACGAGGGGACGCTGCGGCACCCCAGCTATCTTGGCTTGCGCGAGGACAAGAAGGCGGAGGCCGTCGTCCTGGAGACCGAGGCGCCCGTCGCGGAGATAGCCGCTCCGGCCGTCAGCAAGGTAAAGGTCAGCAACCCGGACCGCGTGATCTTTCCGGAATCGGGCATCACCAAGGGCCAGCTCGCCGACTATTACGCTGCCGTCGCGCCGATCATGCTGCCCTGGGTTGCCAGCCGGCCGATCAGTCTGGTGCGCTGCCCGCAGGGTCGGGCCAAGAAATGCTTTTTCCAGAAGCACGATGCCGGCAGCTTCGGCGATACGGTCAAGCATGTCGGCATCCTGGAAAAGGACGGCCACGAGGAACCCTATCTGTTCATCGACACCGCCGACGGCCTGCTGACCTGTGTGCAAATGGGCACGATCGAATTCCACGGATGGGGTGCGCGGATCGAGGACGTCGAGAAGGCCGATCGCCTCGTGTTCGACCTGGACCCGGACGAGGGTCTGGACTTCGAAGCGGTCCGCAAGGCCGCGTTCCATTTCCGCGATATCCTGAAGTCCATCGGACTCGAGACTTTCCCGATGGTCACCGGCGGCAAGGGCATTCATGTCATTGCCCCGCTCGTACCCAAGGCCGAATGGCCCGAGGTCAAGGACTTCGCCCACCGGCTTGCCCAGGCCGTGGCCCAGAGCGACCCCGAGAATTTCACCGCAGCCTTGCCCAAGGCGCAGCGCAAGGGACGTATCTTCGTCGATTATCTGCGCAACCAGCGCGGCGCGACAGCCGTCATGCCCTACGCGGTTCGCGCCCGTCCGGAAGCGCCCGTTGCCGCTCCCATCACCTGGAAGGAGATGGAGACGATCGACAGGCCCTCACACTTCCATATCGGCGACGCGGCTGAACTGGTGAAGCGTGCCGGGTCGAAGGCATTATCCGGCTGGGGCCGGGCCGACCAGATTCTTCCCGACCTCTGACAACGCCGACCGCCACAGGACGACGCAGGGACCTTGGAAGGATTCCGGCAGTTAGGTCATGGAAACCGGAGAGAGGATCGCCATGCGGCTGAAAGAAATCGCCAAGGCAGTAGTCGGGGCAACCACCGCGCCTGAGCCCCGCAAGGGCTCGGCAAGTCCGAAGCTGGACGAGGCTGCGTTCAGGAAGCGCTTTCTCAGCCAGTTTCAGGATCAGGGCTATGCAGCGGTCGGTCCTGAGCCGGACCGGATCGCTGCGGTCGCCTGGGACGCCTATCTGCATGAACGCAAGAGCCCGCATACCCGCAAGGCAGGCCCGGGTTATGCCGATCCTGACTATGACCTTTCCGTCGACTGGATCGTCGCCCGCGACGCGATTGCCGAAGCGCAGCGGCGCCATGACGATCCCGACGCTCCACCCCGCGTGCTGCTGATCAACGGCTCGTCCCGCTCGGAGCATACCTGCCCGGGCGAGCTCTCCAAATCGTGGCGGCTGGTCCAGTTGGCCCGCGAGGTGCTTGAGGAAGACGGTCTGTGCGACATCGACTTTCTCTACCTCAGCCGACTGGCGTCGGAGTATGGCCGCAACATCCATCCCTGCAAGGCGTGCTTTTCTACCGCGGCGGCGCTCTGCCACTGGCCCTGCTCCTGCTACCCCAACCACTCGCTCGGCCAGACGCAGGACTGGATGAACGAGATTTATCCGATGTGGACCGCAGCGCATGCGATCTTCATCGTGACACCCGTCAACTGGTACCAGACCTCGTCGCCGCTCAAGCTGATGATGGACCGCTTGGTCTGCGCCGACGGCGGAAATCCCGATCCCTCGCTGACGCACGGCAAGGATGCTGCACAGGCCAAGCGCGAGGAGCTGAAGGGCTGGCCCTATCCGCGCCATCTGGAGGGCCGGCTCTTTTCGGTGGTGGTGCATGGCGACGTCGAGGGCGCCGAGAATGTACGCCGCGCGATTTGCGACTGGCTCAGCTTCATGCACCTCCAGTCGGCAGGATCGCAGGGAGAGCTGGACCGCTATATCGGATATTGGGAGCCTTATGCCACGAGCCATGAGGCGCTCGACCGGGATACCGCAATGCAGGAAGAGGTGCGCAACGCGGCGCGCGTATTGCGCGAGGCGGTCCTGGCGAAGCGCGCGGGCCGCTTCATCGAACCGGGCAGTGACCTGAAAGATCCGAGACCCAAATAGGGAGGACGGCAGCGCATGAGGACGGGCAGCGCTGGCGCATCCTGTCGAGGACGGGCTTGCTCGCACTCCACGACGCCTCCGCCATCGGCTCGGAAGGATCGCAAGCGATGACTGCTCAACATCTCGTGAAATATTGACCCTCGAAAGGACTCGGTGCATTTTTGACAGTTCCGGAGCGTGGGGGCACGTCTTTGGAGGCTAGAATGTCGGCGCGAGGTATGATCGATAATCGGGCTTATTTCACCAGGCGCGCGCGAGAAGAGCGGGACAGGGCCGCCGTCTGCGAGGACAACGCAGTTGCTTTGGTGCATCTGAAACTTGCTGACGAATATGCCAGACGAGCGCAGGAACTTACCGAGACGTCGCAGCTGGCGCTGAGCTGACCCGGCGATGCGCTCGTCCAATGCGATCAAGACCACCGGCTATCTGGTCTCGACACTCAGCGTCGTACTGCTGGGCGTCGTATCGTGGGAAGCAGCGTCCGAGCAGCCGATCCTTATGATGTGCCTGATTGTCGGCATGCTCGCCTCGGCAGCCGGCATGCTCCTGCGCTGGATCTCCTACCAGGTGCAGCAGCATGAGGAGAAGCGATGAGCGAGCTGCTCGCGATCGTGCCGGACGATGTCGAAGCGGCGGCGCGCGACCTGTTGGAGAGTGCTTGCGCACAGGGACTGTCGATCGTCACCGCGGAGAGTTGCACCGGCGGGCTCGTTGCGTCGCTGCTTACCGATGTCGAGGGGGCAAGCCGGGCGTTCGAGCGCGGCTTCGTCGTTTATACCGATGAGGCCAAATGCGAATTGCTGGCCATTGACCGGCAGGTGGTGGAGCGATGCGGCGCAGTGAGCCGCGAGACGGCCATCGCGATGGCGGAGGGCGCATTGCTTCGATCTCACGGCGATGTCGCAATCGCGATAACGGGCTTCGCTGGGCCGGCAGGCCCGGGGGATGAACCCGGTCTGGTTCATTTCGCCTGCGCGCGCTCCAGCCGGCCGACGTGCCATCGCGAGGAGCATTTCGGAAATATCGGACGCGGACCGGTGCGCCTTCAGTGTCTCGCCGTGAGCGTCGAGATGTTGCGCAGCGCCATCGACAGTACCACCTAACCTCGCGCTCGCGCGACCTAGCCCGCGCCCACCGCCCGGACTATGTCCTGAGAGTGTCGACGCTGCACCGTCCAGTTCACAACCGATCCCCTCCCGATTCGCGCCGCGCTTGATTCGCTTGCCGTTCGCCCGCAAGGCACTCAGACAGAAAAGGCTTGGGATTAAGCATGGCTGCGACTGCCTTTGATGACCATGCCGGAAACCGGCGGTTCGAGCTGCTGGTCCAGTCGGTCACCGACTATGCGATCTATATGCTCGACCCAAACGGCCAGGTCGTCACCTGGAACGCAGGCGCCGAGCGGTTCAAGGGCTATTCCCCCGACGAGATTATCGGCGAGAATTTCTCCCGCTTCTTCACCGAGGCCGATCGGGACGCAGGGCTGCCGGAGCGCTCGCTCGAAACGGCGGCACAGGAAAACAGGTTCGAGGCGGAAGGCTGGAGGGTCAGGAAAGACGGCACCCGGTTCTGGGCGCACATCGTCATCGATCCGATCCGGTCTGACGACGGATCGCTTCTTGGGTTTGCCAAGATCACGAGGGACATCACTGAGAAGCGTCGCCTGGAACAGGCGAGCTTCGACAGCGATCTGCAGTTTCGGATGCTGGTACAAGGCGTCCGGGACTATGCCATCTATATGCTGGACCCAAGTGGCAGGATTACCAGCTGGAACTCCGGTGCCCGCGCCATCAAAGGCTATGAGGAAGCGGAAGTGCTGGGACAGCATTTTTCTCGCTTCTATACTGCCGAAGACCGTGCACGCGGCGCCCCGGATGCGGCCCTGGCAACGGCGCTGCTTGAAGGAAAGTTCGAAGCGGAAGCACAGCGGGTGCGCAAGGACGGTTCGCTGCTCTGGGCCCACGTCGTGATCGATCCGATCTACAACGACGTGGGCGACCATGTCGGCTTCGCGAAGATCACGCGCGACATCACTGAGAAAAAACGCGCCGAGGACGAGCTACGGCTGGCACAATCCGCGCTGCTGCAGTCGCAGAAACTGCAGGCGCTCGGCGAACTGGCGGGTGGAATAGCGCACGACTTCAACAATCTGATGACCGTCATGCAAGGGTCAGCCGACTTTCTCCTGCGGCAGACGGATCTGTCGGTCGAAAAACGCAATCGCTACCTGCATGTGATGTTGGAAACCGCGGAACGCGCGACCAGCCTCACGTCGCAATTGCTCGCGTTCGCCAGACGCCAGCCTCTCGAGCCCGAAGTTATCGACTTGAGCGTCCGCCTCGATGCGATGGGCGAGATGCTTCAGCGAACGCTCGGTAGCCAGTATGACCTGAAGCTCGACCTGTTCCCGGCACTATGGCGCGTCGAGCTTGACCCTACCGGCCTGGAGACAGCTCTGCTGAACGCCGTTCTGAACGCGCGGGACGCCATGCCGAATGGCGGGCAGATCACCCTGTCGACGAAAAACCTTTCGCTGCCCGAGGGCGACATGGTCAGCCTTTCGATCAGCGACACGGGCGAAGGTATCCCGCCTGAAAAGCTGGAGCGCGTCTTTGAACCGTTCTTCACGACCAAGCCGACAGGCAAGGGCACCGGGCTCGGCCTTTCGCAGATTCATGGGTTCGCCGCTCAGTCAGGAGGGTCGGTCAGCATCGCCTCGGAGGTAGGAACAGGCACGACGGTCGAGATGTTTTTGCCGTCTACCGCGAAGAAGCTCCTGGAAGAGAAGGTCGATCGCGCCGTGCTCTCGATCCCAAGCGGCCTGAAGGTCCTGCTGGTGGAGGATGCGGATCATGTCCGCTACTTCGCTCGCCAGATCCTCGAAGACCTGGGATGCACGGTGGTCGAGGCATCGAATGGCAACGAGGCTCTGGCGCTAATGAAGGAGCACCAGTTCGATATCGTGTTCTCCGATATCGTGATGCCCGGCATGGATGGCATGGAGCTCGCGCATCGCATCAAGCAGGTTCGAGGCGACCTGCCGGTACTCCTGGCGAGCGGCTACAGCAGCAAGCAGTTCATTCCCGCGGATAAGCGAGAATTCCCGATCTTGAGGAAGCCTTATAAACTTGAGACCCTCGCGGCTGGCATAAAGGACCTGTTAGCTCGGTCGCGCTGAGCGGGCCGATGCTAATACCGAGCAACATCGTCCGCACATGACATCTAGATCGCTTTCTGGGCTCTCGGCGGATCGAAGCCACCATTAGCGGTTATCATTTCTCGACGACGGGGTCAGGCACAAGCAATGCACCGACCAACCGTAAACTGAGCAGCCGCGCGGCGATATCATCCGCTTCTTCCCAGAAAGAAGTTCGAATATCATCCACGATGGCCTGCCACTTCCCCATCCTCCCGCGTTTGCCAGTCACGTCGCTCGGGATGTGGACAACCGCAGTTTCCCCTTGCTCCCCCGGTCGCGGCTCTGCGAATGAGGAGCCGACACAAAAAAGGGGGCACCATGCTGGAAAAGCTGACCACGGGCTTGCGGCGGAGCCTTGCCGGGCTGGTGCTGGTACTGGCGATCGTCTCGGGAGAGGCGCGAGCTGACGTTCGCATGATCTTTTGGTCGCACGATACCACCACCTATTTCCCGCACGCCTTCGTCACCCTGAAGGGTGTGGCCGATTCGAGTGGCGAGGTGGTCGACACGAGCTATGGCTTTACGGTCAATTCTACCACACCGATGGCGCTATTTGCGTCGGTGAAGGCTCATGTAGACATTACTCCCAAAAGCTACATCCGCGCTAGCGAAGCGCAATTCTCCGTTCGTCTCACGGATGCGCAATATGAGTCCGTCAAGGCGATGATAGCGGAATGGAACGGACCAAAGTCGCGCTGGAATCTCAATAACCGGAACTGCGTGCATTTCGTCGCCGAGGCAGCACGGCGGGCAGGCCTCGTGGTGGTCGAGGACAAAAAGCTGATGAAGAAACCGCGCAGTTTCACCCAGTCGCTCATTCCGCTCAATCTGGGTCGGGTCACGGTGATCAACATGAACGGCAGAGCGTATTGGGCCGCCCACCCCGAGGACGAAGTGTTCGGCGTGCCGGAGAAGATCGGCGACTCTGTGCTCGGCCGGAAGATCAAGGGCCTGCCCGAGGAAGGAGACCGATAGCGGGACACGTCCGCAAACGACCCCGCCTCTCTTGCTTTCCCGGCGCGCCGGGGTTATCTGCGCGGTCAATCCGAAATCGAGGATTGGACGGCGCCGGTTCCTTGGGACCGGGCAGCGGCTCCATGCCTCGATCTCGTGCGTTTTGAAAAGCGAGCTGAGCAGCGTGGCGAAGACGACACCGTTAGAGTTCATCAAGCAGGTGCAGGCAGAGACCAAGAAGGTCGTCTGGCCGACGCGGCGCGAAACGATCATGACCGGCGTGATGGTCATGATCATGACGACGCTGCTGGCGATCTTCTTCTTCGGGATCGACACGATCTTCGAGGCGATCGTCAAGCTGCTGCTAAGCCTCGCGAACTGATTTTTGGATAGAAACATGGCGCGCTGGTACATCATTCACGCTTATTCCGGGTTCGAGGGCAAGGTGCGCGACTCGATCATGGCGGAGGCGACCCGCATGGGCCTCGACGCGCTCGTCGAGCAGATCGAGGTCCCGACCGAGACCGTCACCGAAGCCCGTCGTGGCAAGAAGATCGCGGTCGAGCGCAAGTTCATGCCGGGCTATGTGCTCGCCAAGCTGAACATGAACGACGACGTGTATCACCTGGTGAAGAACACGCCGAAGGTGACAGGCTTCCTCGGATCGATGGGCAAGCCCCAGCCGATCAGCGAAGCCGAAGCGGCCCGGATGCTCAACTCGAAGGAGGAAGCAGCCGCCGCGCCGAAGCAGAAGATGAAGGTCGATTACGAGATCGGCGATTCGGTGAAGGTGCTCGACGGCCCGTTCGCGAGCTTCAACGGCATCGTCGAAGAGCTCGATTTCGATCGCAGCCGCGTCAAGGTGTCGGTGTCGATCTTCGGTCGCGCCACCCCGGTCGAGCTCGAGTTCGAACAGGTCGAGCGCGCGAAGTAAGAAGAAATTGTGCTCCTGCGAAGGCGGGAGCCCAGTCTGGGTCCCCGCCGTCGCGGGGACACTGTGAAGTGCGGGAGGCCGTCAAAAGCCGCTTGGACCGCTAAACTTGAAAGAGAGTGAGTCATGGCAAAAAAGATTACAGGTTACATCAAGCTGCAGGTGCCGGCCGGCAAGGCCAACCCCAGCCCGCCGATCGGCCCAGCCCTGGGTCAGCGCGGCGTGAACATCATGGAATTCTGCAAGGCGTTCAACGCGCAGACCGGTGACCAGGAAGTCGGCACGCCGCTTCCCACGGTCATCACCGTCTATGCGGATCGTTCCTTCTCGTTCGAGACGAAGACGCCGCCGGCGTCCTATCTCATCAAGAAGGCGGCTGGCCTGAAGTCAGGCTCAAAGGAGCCGGGCAAGCTGACCGCGGGCAAGATCAAGCGCTCCGTGCTGAGCCAGATCGCCGAGACGAAGATGAAGGACCTGAACGCCAACGATATCGACGCGGCAACCCGCATCATCGAAGGCTCCGCCCGCGCGATGGGCCTCGAAGTGGTGGAGGGCTGATACAATGGCAAAGCTGACCAAGAAGGCGAAGACCCTCGCCACCGCGATCGATCGCGAGAAGCTGCACGGCATTGACGAAGCGATCGCGCTGGCCCGTGCCAATGCGACCTCCAAGTTCGACGAGACGATCGAAGTCGCGCTGAACCTGGGCGTTGACCCGCGCCATGCCGACCAGATGGTCCGCGGCGTCGTCACCCTGCCCAAGGGCACCGGCAAGACTGTCCGCGTCGGCGTGTTCGCCAAGGGCGCCAAGGCTGACGAAGCCCGTGAGGCTGGCGCCGACGTCGTTGGTGCCGAGGATCTCATGGAGATCGTCCAGGGCGGCACGATCGATTTCGATCGCTGCATCGCGACCCCGGACATGATGGGTGTCGTCGGCCGCCTGGGCAAGATCCTGGGCCCGAAGGGCATGATGCCGAACCCGAAGCTGGGCACGGTCACGATGAACGTCGCTGAAGCCGTGAAGGCAGCCAAGGGCGGCCAGATCGAGTACCGCGTCGAGAAGGCCGGCATCATCCATTCCGGCATCGGCAAGGCGAGCTTCCCGGCCGAAGACCTGCGCGCCAATTTCGACGCACTGGTCGATGCGATCGTCAAGGCCAAGCCGTCGGGCGCCAAGGGCAAATATGTCCGCAAGGTCGCGATCAGCTCGACCATGGGCGCCGGCATCAAGGTCGACACTGCGGACGTCACCGCGGTCTGATCCGGGTCTGAGAACTGAAGCGAAGGGTCGGGGGAAACCCCGGCCCTTTTCTTATGCGGCCATCATGGCCGGCGTGGCGGTACGATCGCGCCCGGCTCGGCATCGCCGAACATCTGAACCCAGCCGCCGCGCGTATCCATATATTCCCGGACGGCCGCGATCCTGCCGTCGACCACATGGAAGACGAAGCAATAGTCGTTCACATAGGAACGGCCATTGGTGAGCGCCGCGGACATGCGGTGCTCGGCGATGACATGATCGCCCGCCACGTGAAGGCCTTTGAAGTCGTTGGCGATGTCGCTGACGAACAGCCGGCCGAAATCATGCGCGATGAAATCGACGATCGCATCGCGATCGAGGTTGTTCGATCCATCCGGCGGCCCGGCCTCGTCCGGATGGCCCAGCCCCAGTGCAACCTGAGTCGCGTTGCCCGGCGGCGCGACCCAGACGACGTCTTCGGTGAAGCACGCCGCGATCCGATCCGCATCGCGCGTCGCATAGGATTGATAAAAGGCCATGACGGCCTCGCGTGGGCCGATGGGTGACGTCGCCATGGTTCATCTCTCCTGAACGGGGTCAAGGCTGTCGAGGCTAGCGCCGGTGCGTCGAGCGGCATCCCGCTTCTTGCGTTCAACACCGGCACCGCATGATTGACGGCGAGCCCGGGAACGGGAATCCTGCGCTTCTTCGAGGAAGACGCAGGATGAACGACCGGCTCATGGCGGCAGCGGCGATGCCCCGTTCGGGTGTGCCGACCCGTGCCAGCACGCTTGTCTTCGCCGCCAAGGCCAGCCTGCTCCGCGCCCGTCGTACCGCCCAGGACGTCATGCCCGGCCTCGGGCCGACGCGTCACCGCCATGGTACCGCACTGATCGAGGCGCCAATCCTGGCGACCGTCCGCACGCCACTCTGGACCAATGCGGGCGGCGAAAAGGATCGCGCCCTCAATGCCGGCAAGATCCAGAATCTGCGTTGCGCGCTGCGTGGCCTGGACGGGATCGAAGTCGAAGCGGGACGAACCCTGAGCTTCTGGCGGCAGGTCGGCCGCCCGATCCGCCAGCGCGGTTACGTCGCCGGGCGAGAACTGCGTGAGGGCTGCATGATCGCGACGATCGGCGGCGGACTCTGCCAGCTGTCGAACGCGCTGTATGACGCGGGCCTGCAGGCCGGGCTCGAGATCGTCGAGCGTCATGCGCACACGCGCATCGTGCCCGGATCGCGCGCGGCGGCCGGGCGTGACGCCACGGTGTTCTGGAACTATCTCGACCTCCGATTGCGCGGCCGTCATCCGTTCCGGATCGAAGCCCGGCTGACTGCCGACCAACTCGAGTTGACCATCCGCGGCCAAGGCGCCGAGGTCGGACCAGCGATGCTCGCCTTTGTCCCCGGCATCGCGGCGCATGACTGTCTGAGCTGCGGCCAGATCGCCTGTCACCGGCACGATCCCGATGGAGAGGCGGCGTCGCTACCCACCGCCTGGCTGGTCGATGCGGCGACGCCCGAATTCACCGCCCTGTACACGGCGCGCGCGACTCCGGGCGACATGCTGCATCTTTCGACGCGCCGCTTCGGCAAGGCGGCACATGCCTGGCCTGGCCTCGGCCAGGAGCGAACCGCCGATATCACCGCTCTCTACCGTGCCGTTGCGCTCAGGGCGCGGGCGACCATGCCACTGGCGCGCGTGATGCTGGCCGCAGACGCGCGGTTCGCTGCCGCCCATGCCCGCCGCCTGTCACCGGACCACACCCATCTCGTCGTGGCTCAGTCGCTGCTCCCCCATCTCTGGCGGCTGGGCGCTCTGCAAGGCCGGAGCTTCGAGGTACTGATGGAGCGGCTTCCCCTGGAGGCGCTCCATCGCATTCTCGACGTGGCATTCACCCGTCACCCGGACAACTCCACGCTGGGCGATTTCCGGGCGCCGCCATCGATCGTCGCTGCAGAGCGCGAGGCGCTGGGTGCGGCAACCCGTCTCGTCACCGCGCATCATGCCGTCGCCGAGCTTTTCCCCGCTGGCCGGGTCGATCTGCTCGACTGGGCCCCTGCCCCGCCACTCGGAGCGATGCGCGGGGGCCGCAGCGTCCTGTTCGCCGGCCCTGGCCTCGCGCGCAAGGGCACTCATGCCATGCGGGAGGCCATGGCGGGTCTGGAGATCGAACTGCTCATCGAACGCAGCGCGGCAGAAGGCCCGGACTTCTGGCGCGGGCTGAACGTCAGGCACCTGGCGCCGGGCGAACGCCCGACGCTGGCAGCCGTGGTGCTCCCGGCCATTGTCGAGCATCGCCCGCACACGCTGCTTCGCGCGCTGGCAGCTGGCCTGCCAGTGATCGCGACCCGGGCCTGCGGTCTGCCGCCGCAACCAGGTCTGACCTTCGTCGCGCCCGACGATCCGCAGGCGCTGCGCGCCGCTCTGGTTGCGCTGCTCGCCTGACAAAGAGGGCCGGGAATGACCCCGGCCCTTTCCTTCTTTTGCCCAATAGTCGCTTACAGCGCGACCACGCCGCCGTCGTTCTTGGTAATCACCACCGTGGCCGAGCGTGGGCGGTTGCCCGGGGCCGGAGCGGCCTGGCTCGCCGGCCAGTTGCTGGTGATGTTGCCGGTGTTGCCGTTCTCGCCCGGGTGCTGGATGTTGACGAACAGCGTCTTGCCGTCCGGCGTCGAGTCGACGCCGGTGATTTCCGCTTCCAGCGGACCGACGAGGAAACGCCGCAGCAAGGTGCCCGGCGCCGCGCCGACGCGCGTGGCCTGGGCGATGCCGGCGCCGCCGGTCGGGGTATTGGTGATCGTCTTGACCCCGCCATCGTTGACGCTGCCCGGCATCGCCGCAAGCATCATGCAGTTGGTGACGTCGGTATAGGCGCTATCGTCGGTCTGGATCCAGAGCACCGGCTTGACCAGGCCCGAGGCGTTGGACGGGCGGCCGAACCACAGGCCGTCCGGACTGGAGAAATCATTGGTCGCATCCAGGCCCGACACGTTGATGTTGGTCGCGTCGAGATCCGATCCGGCGCCGAACAGATAGATGTCCCAGGAGAAGTTGAGCGCTTCCGAGGTGTCGCCCGTCTCGCGCAGGCGGATGATATGGCCGTTGCGATTGGAGACCGAGGTGCTCGGCGGATCGATATAGGCGCGCGGGTTGGCCGCGTCGGTGTTGGCCGGGGTGCGCGTCGAGTTGTTGGTCAGGGTCAGATAGACTTCGCCAGTCACCGGGTTGACCGCGGTCCACTCCGGACGATCCATTCTGGTCGCCCCGAGCGCGTCGGCGGCGAGACGGGCGTGAGTCAGCACGTCCGCCTGGTCGGCATAGGCATAGGTCGCGTTGCCCGATGTGAGCGGCCCGGTGCCGAAAATCAGCGGCAGCCACTCGCCGCTGCCCGAGGCGTTGAACTTGGCGACATAGAGCGTGCCATTGTCGAGATATTTGTCGCCGATGGCGAGGCGGTCCGCCGAGCTCGCATCGGCGGCCGACCATGCGGTCGCCGAGACGAACTTGTAGAGATATTCGTTCACCGCATCGTCGCCCATGTAGAAGGCGGGCTTGCGGCCGGGGACGAAGTTGGACGGCCAGCAGCCCTCATGGTTCATGCGGCCAAGCGCGGTGCGCTTCCGCGGCGCGGCGGTCTTGTCGTACGGGTCGATCTCGACGACCCAGCCGAACTGGTTGGCTTCGTTGCGGAAGTCGGAGAGTGCGTCGGCGCCGGTCGCCTGCGCGTCCCAGCGGCGGTAGATGGTGCTCGCCGGATCTGCCGGAACGACGGTCGCCCAGCCGAAATTGCCGGTCGCGCTGGTGACGGCATAGCGGGTGAGCGCAACCACTTCCTTCGGGGTGCGGCGGGGATTGTCGGCGGCGGTCGGGCGGCGGAAATAGCCGGCCCAATTCTCTTCGCAGGTCAGGTCGGTGCCCCAGGGCGTATAGCCGTTGGCGCAATTGTTGATCGTGCCGCGACCGGCGACGCCGGTCGGCGAGAAGACCGTGCGGAGCTGAGCGGCGCCGCGCACCGGGCCGTTGAACACGGTCGGCGTCAGCGGCGTGATGCGGCGATTGAGCGCGCCGGCCTGATTGTAGCTCCAGGCGGCACCGGCCTTCGACACTTCGACGATGCTGAGCCCGTGGCACTCCATTTCCTTGAGGGCTTCGGCTTCGGGCCGCGCGCCTGCCACGGTGGTGGCGCCGGCGACGTGGAGATAGGGCTGGTTGATGTTCTCATGGTTCATGACGAGCAGGCCGCGCGTGCTGCTGGTGTCCTCGCGGGCGTTGCCTGCGGCAGCGAGGCCGAACCAGTAGAGTGCGTCGCCATGGTCGCCCGCGCGATTGGCGAAATCGGTGTCGGTGCCGTCATTCTTGTAGGCCGCAGTGCCCGAGGCGATCGGATCGCCCAGGCGATACAGGATCGACACACTGTAGCCGTCGGGCACGCTGACCTTGTCGAGCCGGTTCTTGGCGACCGGGGTGAAGCCCAGGGTCGCCGGCGTCACGGTCACGGTGGTCTCGACCGACGAGGTCTGGCCCGTCGAGTCGACCGCGGCATAACGGAAGACGAGCGGCGTGCTGGCGCTCACGCTGGGCGCGACGAAGGTCGCAGCGCCGCTGCCCGCGTTGGTCAGCGTGACGGCAGGCCCCGAAACCTGGGTGAAGCTCTGCGACGCGATCCCGCCATTATCGGCGGCGATGCCGGTCAGGGTCACGACCCGGCCCGAGCTGGTCGTGCCCGACGAGCCCGCGGTCACCGTGGGGGCGGGGTCGGCCGCCGCATCCTTGTCGCTGCATGCCGCCAGCACGGCGCCGCCGAACACCGCGAACGCCGCCGCCGACACACCACCGCGCAGGGCGTCGCGCCGCGAATAGCGACGCTCGACCATGTCGTTCAGCGAAACGCCGCCGCTGCGATTGGTGTCGATGTCGCCGTCGTCATAGCCGAACGTGACGGTGGTCGAGTCAGTCATAAGGATACCCCCGGTGGATCGCGATCCGGTTCGGATTCGCTGTCCGGTTCCTCTTGTGCGGCCCACCTGACGGCGTGATGGATATTCCTTGACGATTCCGTGACAGATCGGCGTCCATTCAGGGACAGCGACAATGGTCCACGCATTTGTTGACTTCCGCGGAGATGTCGCTAAGGACCCGCGCTCGCTCGCCAGGTGTTCGCACCCGGCAAGCTACCGTCCGAGACAGTGGGTGGCCGGAATCCTCCGGCCTTAATTTCCCGCCTAGACGGGGAATGGAATTTTTCCGCTCGCGCGTCAGCGCGGCCGGTCTGCTGCCGCATTTGCGGTCAGTTCCCATGCCCCAATCGACGGACACCCCGGAAGCGCGGGTTTTCCGCGTCTCCGGTTCAACCGGCCCGGCGGCTTCGGCCAGCGGGTCAGACACGTGGAGAATGGCATGGATCGTGCTCAAAAGACCGAGCTCGTCGCCGAACTGAACCGCACCTTTTCCGAGGTCGGCGTGGTGGTCGTCACCCGCAATCTCGGCCTCACCGTCGCTCAGTCGACGGTGCTGCGCAACAAGATGCGTGACGCCGGCGCGACCTACAAGGTCTCGAAGAACAAGCTTGCCAAGATCGCGCTCGACGGCACCGACTATCTCTCGCTGGGCGACATGCTCACCGGGCCGGTAGGCCTTGCCACCTCGATCGATCCCGTCGCCGCAGCCAAGGTTGCGGTCGATTTCGCGAAGACGAACGACAAGTTCGAAATCGTGGGCGGATCGATGGGCGCGACCGTCCTCGACGTCGAAGGCGTGAAGGCGCTCGCAACGCTGCCCTCGCTGGATGAACTGCGTGCCAAGATAGTGGGCCTCCTGGTTGCACCCGCAACCAAGCTCGCGACCGTCACCCAGGCTCCTGCGGCGCAGCTCGCACGCGTGTTCGCGGCTTACGCCGACAAGGACAAGGAAGCTGCCTGAAAAGGCACCGATACTTTTTGAACTGAACCCAATGGGGCACCTGCCCCGATACGGAGAATGAACATGGCAGACCTGAACGCGCTGGTTGACCAGCTGAGCGAACTGACCGTCCTCGAAGCCGCTGAGCTTTCGAAGCTGCTCGAAGAGAAGTGGGGCGTTTCCGCCGCCGCTGCCGTTGCCGTTGCCGGCCCGGCCGCTGGTGGCGCCGGCGCCGCCCCGGCTGCTGAAGAGCAGACCGAGTTCGACGTGATCCTCACCGGCGACGGTGGCAAGAAGATCAACGTCATCAAGGAAGTCCGCGCGATCACCTCGCTCGGCCTGACCGAAGCCAAGACGCTGGTCGAGTCGGCTCCCAAGGCCGTCAAGGAAGGCGTTTCGAAGGACGAGGCCGCGAAGATCAAGGCCCAGCTCGAAGCCGCTGGCGCGACCGTCGAAGTCAAGTAATCTTTCGCTTCGGCGTAAGTCATTCCGGATCAATCCGGAATCAGAGACAAAAGAAGGGCGGCTCCGCAAGGGGCCGCCCTTTTTTTGATCCCAACACATGACGAAAACCTGCGCTTCTCAAGCACGTAATGCTGGGAAGGTACTGAAGAAGGTCGAATCCTTTCCAATAGCTTTTGCAGGCGGAATTGGGGTAAAGCGCTCCGTGACAGGCCGTTAAGCGCCGCTCGCGCCGTCGTTCTTCACGCCGGACCGGGCAGCGACGTCGCGCCGGCTAAGTCGCGCATGATGCGCATTTGGGGAGGGGTTCCATGACTCGTTTGATCAAGACGATCGGTCTCGCCGTAACGGCGATGCTGTTTGGCCTGTGCTTCGCCGCGCCGGCCAGCGCCCAGGCCACCCGTACCTGGATTTCAGGTGTCGGCGACGATGCCAATCCGTGCAGCCGCACTGCACCGTGCAAGACCTGGGCCGGCGCGATCTCCAAGACCGCCAGCGGCGGCGAGATCGATTGCCTCGATCCGGGCGGCTTCGGCTCGGTCACCATCACCAAGTCGATCACGCTCGATTGTGCCGAGGGCACTGACGGCGGGGCCGGCGGTATCCTGAACTCGGGCGTTCCCGGCGTCATCATCAACGACCCGAACGGCGGGACCGCGCCGACCATCAAGGTCGTTCTGCGCAACCTCACGATCAACGGCGCGGGCGTGACTGTCGGCACCTATGCCGTTCGCTTCCTGGGCGGCAAATCGCTCACGCTGCAAAATGTCAGCATCTCGAACCAGGGCACCGGATCGGTCCCGGCGATCAGCTTCGAACCGCAAGCAGGCAGCGTCGGCGCAACGCTCCATATGACGGATGTGGACATCATCAACGTCATCCACATTGGCGTGAGCGTGAAATCGGTCAACGGCGTCGCGGTTGCCGCATTCCTGAACAACGTCACGGTTTCGCAAGCCGCAATCGCCGTCAAGGTCGAAGCCGGCGGTGTCGCGACCATCGCCAACAGCAACCTGTCGAACAACGGCCGCGGCGTGTGGACCGCTTCGGGCGCAGCGACGGCGTCTCTGGACACTGTGACGATCGCCGGCAGCCTGGATGCGGGCGTATTTGCGACCAACGGAACGACAATCCGCCTGTCGAACGTCGGGCTTTACGACAACCTGTTCGGCATCAAGACGACCGGTGTCGCCACCGTCCAGTCGTTCGGCAACAATCGGCTCGGCCCGGATACGGCGAGCCCGGGCCTGCCGACCTCGACCGTTACCCTGAAGTAATCGCGGGGCCCGGCCGGAATGGTGTAGCAGATCCGGCCGGGCTCCCTTGATTGACTCGCCGTTCGGAATGGACGGCCCGACAGCGCGGCGCTAGCGCCGCACTGAAATGGTGTAGGGCAAGGTACTGACGCCCTCATGCATGCGCGGCGTGCCATCGAGCCTGAACGGCGCCAGCTTGGTCCCCTCGCCCCGATCAACCCCGACCACATAGGATGTCGCGGTCTGACCCGTGCCGCCGTCCCAATCGTACAGCAGGTTGATCGTCAGCACCGGCACGAACAGCTGGCGATCCTGCACCGCCATCACGCTGACCATCTCCTTCGGCATCATCGCCATGCCAGTCAGCTCGATCGAGCCGCGTGGCGGCAAATCGAAGGGTGCCGTGGTCGGCCGCTCGATCGGGCTGGAGAACAGCGTCCCGATCCAGCCATCCTGTTCGGTCCCGGCGCTCAGCAACCGCACATCGACCTGGATCGCCCGCGCGATCGCTTCGCCGATATTGCTGATGACAATGTCGTACTCGACCGCGGCGCTCAATAAATTGGTACCGGCGCGCTTCGCATAAAGTTCGATGTCGAGCCTGGCACGGACCGGCACCGTGACGGTTGCAGGCGGCGCGACCGGCGACGGCACCGCCTCAACCGGCGCCGGCTTCGGCACGGGGTCCTCCGCTTCCGCGTGAGCCTCATCTTCCGCGATCCGGGAGGCTTCTGGCGTGGCCGGCTCGGGCGCGACAGCTCCAAGATCGAATATCGCGTGTGCCCCTCGCTTTGGCGGCGTGCCGATATCGAGGGCGACCGGCGGAGGAGCAAAGGCGGCCGCCGCCACATCGCGAGCGCGTGGTGCGGTTGCGGGTGGCGAGTCCGGCCTGTCCGCGATCAGGTCGAAATGCGCGTGTTTCCCATTCTCGGACGCAGGCGCGTCATCGTCCTCGAATCGCTCCCGCCGCTGCAGGAGCCAGAAACCCAGCCCGCCGATAAGCAGGACGATCGCTCCCGCTCCACCCAGGAGCGGCCACGAAGGGCCATCCTCTCCTGCCGCGACAACGGGCGCTGGCGCCGCCGTCACGCTTGCGACCGGGGCAGGAGTCACTGCCGCGGCGGTCTCTGCCCCTTCGGGGAGGGGCGCCGCCGTGGTTGCCGGAAGCGGGGCTGATGTCGGTGTGGCGACCAGAGGGCGCTGCGCCGTCGGGAGGGGCACGGACTTCGGCGGAAGCCGACGAAGCGGAGTCCCGCTCGCCTGGGCCTGTGACGCCGTTACCGGCCGAGCCGGTGTCGGCGACGGCACGGGCGTCGGCAGAGTCCGGACGAAAGGCGGCGGCGTCGCCGGCTGAGTCACCGTCGAGCCGGGGCTCGGCGTCAGGCTGAACTTCTCCAGTCCCGGAATGAGGTGGGGCGTCGGCACCGGTGTCGGAGCGGGCGCGCTCTGCGCAAAGGCCGGCGCGATCACACCAGCCGACATCGTCAACGGAAGCGTCATGGCCCGAACATGGCGGGCGGCGAACTTGAACATTATCCCCACGTCACTGCCTTAGCCCGGCATTTCTGAACGCGATACGACAGCTTCTTCCCCTGCGGCAAATCGTTCAGCGAATGCGACCGGGCCTGCCCTCCGGATCGGAAGGCAGGCCCGGCATTCTCATCGATCGGGTGTCAGGCGTGTTCGGGAACCCCGTGCAACCTGGCCTCGACATCGTCGTGCATCGCACGCTCGCTCAGCTGGATCGGCGCCATTTCCGGGCCACCCTCTTCGCTCACGCCGATGGTGAACGAGGCGGAGGTGCGTCCTTCGCTACCGTCCGGCAGCGTGTAGCGTGCATCGGCAACGATGATCGGCAGGATCGAGCCATTGGTGCTCTCGATCAACTCGGCCTTGGACAGCGCCAAGGTCGCATCGACGCGGGTGCCCTCGCCTGGACGGATCGTCACCAGCGGCACGCCATCGTTGCCGCGCTCGATCAGCATACGCTCCATATCGCTGCCATTGGCCGGCTGCGACGCGAACATGAAGGTGGAGATACGGACGTGCTCGGCCGCGACCGAGCCCGAATTGCCGACGGTCAGCTCGATCTCGACCAGCGCCTCATCGACATTGGTGCCGGCCCGCACCGGGCGCAGCGACATTTCGAGCCATGGGCGATCGGCAACCGGCGCCTCGCCCTCTGTCAGCGAGGCGACTTCCCCTGCCTCGGGCTCGACCAGCGTCGCGTCCTCCGCCGCGACCGGCGCCGGTTCGTCGCTCAGGACGGCGGCTGCGGCCAGCGGCGCGGTGCGCAGGAACTGCGGCTCGGTGTCGGGCGCAAACGGCGCAGGCTCGCTATGGATCGGCGCGGCCTCGATTGCATGCTCCTCGACATACGGTTCTTCGTCATAGAATTCATCATCGTCGATCCGGCGGCGGCGCATGACGAGGAAACCGGCCACGGCGATCAGTGCGACCAGGCCCGCGACGAGCCACGGCCAGATCGGGGCGCCCTGAGTCGCGGTGGTGCTCTGCGTGACGGCCTCCTGCGCGGGCGCAGATGCCGGGGCGGCCGCTTCGACCGGCGCCGGCGTTACCGGTGCCGGCGTGGCTTCCGCCGGCGTCGAAACGGGCGCTGCCGCGACCGGTGCGGGAGCCGCGCGAACCGGCGCGGGCGCCGGGGCACGGACCACACGAGTCGAGCGGGTGACGGTCCGCGTGGTGCGGGCAGTCGCGGCCTGCGCCGGCGCTTCCGGTGCAGCGGTCACGGTCGGCGCGGCGGTGACGAGCGGCGGTGCGACCGTAGCGGCGGGCGGCGCTATCGTCGGGACCACCGGCGGCGGCGCCACCGTCTGCTGCACCGGCGGGGCCGGTGGCGTTACGGGTTGGACCTCTTGTGCATAGCCCGGAACGGCCAGCAAAAAGGTGGCGGGGACAAGCGCGGCGAACGCGCGGCGGGTTGCGGGTTTGTGTTTCATGACGCATAGTCAATGAAGGGAACCCGCAGTCGGACCCGCCACAATACCGAAATCGCGCCGAGCCGTTCCCGGCTGCCGACGAAGCGTTTTTTTGCGCGGCGTTTGACAGTTTCCAACACGGTCCCTATATCGCGCTCCTCACCACAGCTTTCGGGAAATGACGTGCCGTCGCGCAGCATGTCGATCGAATTGGAGGCTATGGGTTCATAAGACGCCAGGAGCTGCTGTTTTCGACATTTCGAAAACGAGCGGCTTTTTGCGTCTTCATGCGTGCCCGCCCGGTGGATTCCGGGCATGACATTCTGGCTGGTAGGGCAAAAAACTCCATGGCGACCAAAGCAATCGAGGGCGGCACGCTCAAGCGCCGCATCCGCAAGGTGTTCGGCAACATCCACGAAGTGGTGCAGATGCCGAACCTGATCGAGGTTCAGCGCGAATCCTACGAACAGTTCCTGCGGTCGGATCCCTCGATCGGCTATGTGTCGGGCCTGGAAAAGACCCTGCGGTCGGTCTTCCCGATCCGCGATTTCGCCGGCACCGCCGAACTCGACTTCGTGAACTACGAGCTCGAGCCCCCCAAGTTCGACACCGACGAGTGTCGCCAGCGCGGCATCACCTATGCGGCGCCGATGCGCGTTACCCTGCGCCTGATCGTGTTCGAGGTGGACGCCGATACCGAGGCCCGGTCGGTCCTCGATATCAAGGAGCAGGACGTGTACATGGGCGACATGCCGCTCATGACGCAGAACGGCACCTTCATCATCAACGGCACCGAGCGCGTGATCGTCAGCCAGATGCACCGCTCGCCGGGCGTCCTGTTCGATCATGACCGCGGCAAGACCCACGCCTCGGGCAAGTATCTGTTCGCCGCGCGCGTGATTCCGTATCGCGGCTCGTGGCTCGATTTCGAGTTCGACGCGAAGGACATCGTCAACGTCCGTATCGACCGCAAGCGCAAGCTGCCGGTCACGGCGCTGCTGTATGCGCTCGGCCTGAACTCCGAGGAAATCCTCAACTATTTCTACAACCGCGTGACCTTCGTTCGCGGCCAGGGCGGCTGGATCATCCCGTTCCAGGCCGAGAACTGGCGCGGCCAGAAGCCGATGTTCGACATCATCGATGCGAAGACCGGCGAAGTCGTGTTTGCCTCGGGCCAGAAGATTTCCCCGCGCGCTGCCAACAAGGCCGCCAAGGACGGTCTCGTCGACCTGCTGATCCCGACCGAAGAGATCTTCGGCCGCTATTCGGCCTATGACCTGATCAACGAAGCGACCGGCGAGATCTACATCGAAGCCGGCGACGAAGTGACCGCCGAGAATCTCGAACTGCTCGACAAGGCCGGCATCGACCGGATCGAGCTGCTCGACATCGACCATGTCGCCACCGGCCCGTGGATCCGCAACACGCTCAAGGCCGACAAGGCCGAAGAGCGCGAGCAGGCGCTGTCCGACATCTACCGCGTGATGCGCCCCGGCGAGCCGCCGACGCTCGAAACCGCTGAGTCGTTGTTCAGCGGCCTGTTCTTCGATCCGGACCGCTACGACCTGTCGGCCGTCGGCCGCGTGAAGCTCAACATGCGCCTCGACCTCGACGCCGAGGACACGGTCACCACGCTGCGTACCGAAGACATTCTCGCGGTCGTGAAGACGCTGGTCGACCTGAAGGACGGCAAGGGCGAGATCGACGACATCGACAATCTCGGCAACCGCCGCGTGCGTTCGGTCGGCGAGCTGCTCGAGAACCAGTACCGCGTCGGCCTGCTCCGCATGGAGCGCGCCGTGAAGGAGCGCATGTCCTCGGTCGACGTCTCGACCGTCATGCCGAACGACCTGATCAACGCGAAGCCCGCGGTCGCCGCGGTGCGCGAGTTCTTCGGCTCGTCGCAGCTGTCGCAGTTCATGGATCAGACCAACCCGCTCTCCGAAGTGACGCACAAGCGTCGCGTTTCGGCGCTTGGGCCGGGCGGTCTCACCCGTGAGCGCGCCGGTTTCGAAGTCCGCGACGTTCATCCGACGCATTATGGCCGCATCTGCCCGATCGAGACGCCGGAAGGCCCGAACATCGGCCTGATCAACTCGCTCGCCAGCTTCAGCCGCGTCAACAAGTACGGCTTCATCGAGACGCCGTACCGCAAGGTCGTGGACCACAAGGTCACCGACGACGTCGTCTATCTGTCGGCGATGGAAGAAGCCAAGCACACGATCGCGCAGGCCAACGCCGAGCTCGATTCGACCAAGGGCTTCGTCGAGGACCTGGTCTCGTCGCGTCAGGCAGGCGAATTCCTGATGGCGATCCCGGACAACATCACCCTGATGGACGTCTCGCCGAAGCAGCTCGTCTCGGTCGCCGCATCGCTCATTCCGTTCCTGGAAAACGATGACGCCAACCGCGCGCTGATGGGCTCGAATATGCAGCGCCAGGCCGTTCCGCTGGTTCGTGCCGAGGCACCGTTCGTCGGCACCGGCATGGAAGAGACCGTGGCGCGCGATTCGGGCGCGGCGATCTCGGCCAAGCGGTCGGGCATCGTCGACCAGGTCGACGCGGCGCGTATCGTGGTTCGCGCCACGGGCGAAGTCGAAGCCGGCCAGTCGGGCGTCGACATCTACACGCTGATGAAGTTCCAGCGCTCCAACCAGAACACCTGCATCAACCAGCGTCCGCTGGTGAAGGTGGGCGACGTGGTCAATGTAGGCGACGTGATCGCCGACGGCCCGTCGACCGAGTTCGGCGAGCTGGCGCTGGGCCGCAACGCGCTCGTCGCGTTCATGCCCTGGAACGGCTACAACTATGAGGATTCGATCCTCATCTCCGAGCGTATCGTGAAGGACGACGTCTTCACCTCGATCCATATCGAGGAATTCGAAGTCATGGCACGCGACACCAAGCTCGGGCCGGAAGACATCACGCGCGATATCCCGAACGTCGGCGAGGAAGCGCTCCGCAACCTCGACGAAGCGGGCATCGTCTATATCGGCGCCGAAGTGGAGCCGGGCGACATCCTGGCCGGCAAGATCACCCCCAAGGGTGAATCGCCGATGACGCCGGAGGAAAAGCTCCTCCGCGCCATCTTCGGTGAAAAGGCATCGGACGTGCGCGATACTTCGCTCCGCCTGCCGCCAGGCGTTGCCGGTACCGTCGTCGAAGTCCGGGTGTTCAACCGCCACGGCATCGACAAGGACGAGCGCGCGATGGCGATCGAGCGCGAGGAAATCGAGCGCCTGAAGAAGGACTCGGACGACGAACGCTCCATCGTGAACCGCGCGACCTGGTCGCGCCTTCGCGAGATGCTGCTCGGCCAGACCGCCACCGCCACGCCGAAGGGCCTGAAGAAGGGCGCCGAGATCGACGCCAACCTGCTCGACAGCGTCGATCGCCACGAGTGGTGGAAGTTCGCCGTCGCCGACGACAAGACCCAGAGCGATCTGGAAGCGGTCAAGGCGCAGTATGACGATGCAGTGAAGCTGATCACGGACAAGTTCCATGATCGTCGCGAGAAGCTGGAGCGTGGCGACGAGCTGCCCCCGGGCGTGCTCAAGATGGTCAAGGTGTTCGTCGCGGTGAAGCGCAAGCTGCAGCCGGGCGACAAGATGGCCGGCCGTCACGGCAACAAGGGCGTCATCAGCCGCATCCTGCCGGCGGAGGACATGCCGTTCCTCGCCGACGGTACGCCGGTCGATCTCGTGCTGAACCCGCTGGGCGTGCCGTCGCGCATGAACGTCGGTCAGATCTTCGAGACTCATCTCGGCTGGGCCGCGCGCGGCCTGGGCGGGCAGATCTCGCAGGCCCTGGAAGACTGGCGCGAGGCCAATCCGAACCCCACCGCAGGCGCCATGCCCGAAGTGGTCAAGGATCGCCTCAAGACCGTCTATGGCGAGCAATATCATGCCGAGATCGACGCCCGTTCGAGCGCCGAGATCATCGAACTGGCGCAGAATCTGCGCGGCGGCGTGCCGATGGCGACGCCGGTGTTCGACGGTGCCCGTGAGGCTGACGTTTCGGCGATGCTCACGCTCGCCGGGCTCGACACCTCGGGTCAGTCGGACCTGTTCGATGGCCGCACCGGTGATCAGTTCGATCGCAAGGTGACGGTGGGCTACATCTACATGCTGAAGCTGCACCATCTCGTGGACGACAAGATCCACGCGCGGTCGATCGGCCCGTACAGCCTCGTCACCCAGCAGCCGCTGGGCGGCAAGGCCCAGTTCGGCGGTCAGCGCTTCGGTGAGATGGAGGTCTGGGCACTCCAGGCGTATGGCGCTGCCTATACGCTGCAGGAAATGCTGACGGTGAAGTCCGACGACGTGGTCGGCCGCACCAAGGTCTATGAAGCGATCGTCAAGGGTGACGACACGTTCGAGGCCGGTATTCCGGAGAGCTTCAACGTGCTGGTCAAGGAAATGCGGTCGCTGGGTCTGAACGTCGAGCTGAAGAGCGTCGAGCAGTTCGACTCGGACGGCGTCGCGATCGCGGCGGCATGACGGATCGGGCGCTGCCGTCGGGCAGCGCCCCCTCCCCCGTCCGCACAGAATTTTTCCCTGGAGGGAATTGAGACATGAACGAACTGACCAACTTCGCCAATCCGGTGGCCAAGCCGGAAACCTTCGACCAGATCCAGATCGGGATCGCTTCGCCAGAGCGCATCCGGTCCTGGTCGTTCGGCGAGATCAAGAAGCCGGAAACCATCAACTATCGCACGTTCAAGCCCGAGCGTGACGGTCTGTTCTGCGCGCGCATCTTCGGCCCGATCAAGGATTACGAGTGCCTGTGCGGCAAGTACAAGCGCATGAAGTACAAGGGCATCGTCTGCGAGAAGTGCGGCGTCGAGGTCACCGTCTCGAAGGTCCGTCGCGAGCGCATGGGCCATATCGAGCTGGCCGCCCCGGTCGCGCACATCTGGTTCCTGAAGTCGCTGCCGTCGCGCATCGGCCTGCTGCTCGACATGCAGCTCAAGCAGCTCGAGCGCGTGCTGTACTTCGAGGCCTATATCGTGATCGAGCCGGGCCTCACCCCGCTCGAAAAGTATCAGCTCCTCACCGAGGACGAGCTGCTCGACGCGCAGGATGAATATGGCGAGGACGCGTTCTCGGCCGGCATCGGCGCCGAGGCAGTCCGCATCATGCTCGAGAGCCTGGATCTCGAGGGCGAGCGCAAGGACCTGCTGGAAGAGCTGGCCGTCACCAAGTCCGAGCTGAAGCCGAAGAAGATCATCAAGCGTCTGAAGGTCGTCGAGAGCTTCATCGATTCGGGCAACCGCCCGGAATGGATGATCCTCGAAGTCGTTCCGGTCATCCCGCCCGAGCTGCGCCCGCTGGTGCCGCTGGACGGCGGTCGCTTCGCGACGTCGGATCTGAACGATCTGTATCGCCGCGTGATCAACCGCAACAACCGCCTGAAGCGGCTGATGGAGCTGCGCGCGCCGGACATCATCGTCCGCAACGAAAAGCGCATGCTGCAGGAAGCCGTCGACGCCCTGTTCGACAACGGCCGCCGCGGCCGCACGATCACGGGTGCCAACAAGCGTCCGCTGAAGTCGCTGTCCGACATGCTCAAGGGCAAGCAGGGCCGCTTCCGTCAGAACCTGCTCGGCAAGCGCGTCGACTATTCGGGCCGTTCGGTCATCGTGACCGGTCCGGAGCTCAAGCTGCACCAGTGCGGCCTGCCGAAGAAGATGGCGCTCGAGCTGTTCAAGCCCTTCATCTACGCCCGTCTGGACGCCAAGGGTCTCTCCATGACCCTGAAGCAGGCCAAGAAGTGGGTCGAGAAGGAGCGCAAGGAAGTCTGGGACATTCTCGACGAAGTCATTCGCGAGCACCCGGTCATGCTCAACCGCGCGCCGACGCTTCACCGTCTCGGCATTCAGGCATTCGAGCCCGTGCTGATCGAGGGCAAGGCGATCCAGCTTCACCCGCTGGTCTGCTCGGCCTTCAACGCCGACTTCGACGGTGACCAGATGGCCGTGCACGTCCCGCTGAGCCTCGAGGCCCAGCTGGAAGCGCGCGTGCTGATGATGTCGACCAACAACATCCTGTCGCCCGCGAACGGCAAGCCGATCATCGTGCCGTCGCAGGACATGGTGCTCGGTCTCTATTATCTGTCGATGATGAAGGAGGACGAGCCCGGCCAGGGCATGATGATCTCCGACATGCAGGAGGTCCATCAGGCGATCGAGGCCGGCGCGGTGACGCTCCACACCAAGATCATCAGCCGCGTTCCGCAGACCGACGAAGCGGGCAACCAGTATCTCAAGCGCTACGAGACCACCCCGGGCCGCATGCTGCTCGGCGAGTGCCTCCCGAAGAGCTCGAAGGTGCCGTTCGACACCGTCAACCGCCTCCTCACCAAGAAGGACGTGGGCGACGTGATCGACGAGGTCTATCGCCACACCGGCCAAAAGGAGACCGTGCTGTTCGCCGACGCGATCATGGCATTGGGCTTCAAGCACGCGTTCAAGGCGGGCATCTCGTTCGGCAAGGACGACATGATCATTCCTGACGCCAAGGTTCCGCTGGTCGATGAGACCCGCGCCCTGGTGAAGGACTTCGAGCAGCAATATCAGGACGGCCTGATCACGCAGCAGGAGAAGTACAACAAGGTGATCGACGCCTGGAGCCGTTGCGGCGACCAGGTGGCGAACGCCATGATGGACGAGATCAAGTCGGTGAAAAAGCTGCCGAACGGCCGCGAAGCCCCGATCAACTCGATCTACATGATGGCCCACTCCGGCGCCCGCGGTTCGCAGGCGCAGATCAAGCAGCTTGCCGGTATGCGCGGCCTCATGGCCAAGCCGTCGGGCGAGATCATCGAAACGCCGATTATCTCGAACTTCAAGGAAGGCCTGACCGTCCTTGAGTATTTCAACTCCACCCACGGCGCCCGCAAGGGTCTCGCGGACACGGCGTTGAAGACCGCGAACTCGGGTTACCTGACCCGCCGTCTGGTCGATGTGTCGCAGGATTGCGTCATCATCGAGAATGATTGCGGCACCGAGCGTGCGCTGGAAATGCGTGCGATCGTCCAGGGCGGTTCGACCATCGCGTCGCTCGGCGAGCGTATCCTCGGTCGCACGACCGCGGAGGACATCGTCGACACCAAGACCGGTGAGGTCATCATCCCGTCGGGCACTCTGCTCGACGAGCCGATGATCGTGCAGATCGAGGCGATCGGCACTCAGTCCTGCAAGATCCGCAGCCCGCTGGTCTGCGAGACCAAGATCGGCGTTTGCGGCAAGTGCTACGGGCGCGATCTCGCCCGGGGTACGCCGGTGAACATCGGCGAGGCAGTCGGCGTCATCGCCGCTCAGTCGATCGGTGAGCCGGGCACCCAGCTGACGATGCGGACCTTCCACATCGGCGGCGCGGCGCAGCTCAACGAGCAGTCGAACCTCGAGGCAGTTGCCGACGGGACGATGGAATATCGCGACCTTCGCATCATCCTGGACCAGCGCGGCCGTCGCGTCGTGCTGAGCCGCTCGGGCGAAGTCGCGATCGTCGACATGGACGGGCGCGAGCGGGCGGTGCATCGCATCCCCTACGGTGCCTATGTCCTGTTCGACGACGGCCATATCGTCACCAAGGGCGACCGCATGGCGGAATGGGATCCGTTCACCATGCCGGTGATCACCGAGAACCCCGGTATCGTGAAATATGTCGATCTGATCGAGGGCAAGACGCTCACCGAGCAGGCCGACGAAGCGACCGGTATCTCTCAGCGCGTCGTCACCGAATATCGTGCCGCGACCAAGTCGAAGGAGGATCTGCGTCCGCGCCTGACCCTGCTCGACGAAGGTTCGGGCGAGGCCGGCCGTTACATGCTCGCACCGGGCGCCACGCTCTCGGTCGAGGACGGTGCGCAGGTCCAGGGCGGCGACGTTCTGGCGCGTGTCTCCCGCGAAGCCGCGAAGACGCGTGACATCACCGGCGGTCTGCCCCGCGTTGCGGAGCTGTTCGAAGCACGCAAGCCCAAGGAAAACGCGATCATCGCGAAGGTCTCGGGCCGCGTCGTGTTCGGCAAGGACTACAAGGCCAAGCGCAAGATCGGCATCCAGCCCGAGGACGGCAGCGAGGTCGTGGAGTATCTGGTGCCGAAGTCGAAGGTGATCGACGTCCAGGAAGGCGACTACGTCAAGCGTGGCGACAATTTGATCGGCGGCTCGCCCGATCCGCACGACATTCTCGAGGTGCTCGGCATCGAGCCGCTCGCTGAATATCTCGTGTCGGAAATCCAGGAGGTCTATCGTCTCCAGGGCGTGAAGATCAACGACAAGCACATCGAGGTGATCGTTCGCCAGATGCTGCAGAAGGTCGAGATCACTGACGGCGGCGACACCACGCTGCTCGCCGGCGAGCAGGTCGATCGCGACGAGATGGACGACATCAACTCGAAGATCGACAAGAAGCAGACCCCGGCACAGGGCAAGCCCGTCCTGCTCGGCATCACCAAGGCGTCGCTGCAGACCCGCAGCTTCATCTCGGCGGCGTCGTTCCAGGAGACCACGCGCGTCCTCACCGAGGCGGCAGTCCAGGGCAAGCAGGACACGCTGATCGGCCTCAAGGAGAACGTCATCGTCGGCCGGCTCATCCCGGCGGGTACCGGCGCGGGCATGAACCGCCTGCGCGTGGCGGCCTCCAGCCGTGACGCAGCTCTTCGCGTCCAGCAGCGTCGCCTGCAGGAAGTGCTCATCGCCCCTAATTCGGCGGCGGAAGAGCGTGCGGCCGAGAAGCTGCGCGACGTTGCTGACGATACGGGCAGCGATGCCCTGGCGTCCGTCACGACCTCGGGCACCGGCACCGACGCGGATGCCGGCGAGTATCTGAACAAGTAATCCACTGGTTCAGTGCTCACATGAATCACCGCCGTCCGGGCCACCCGGGCGGCGGTTTTTCTTTATGCGTTGAGGTCGCGCTAGCGCATCGAGCGTAAAATCAGAGCCACCCCATCCGTTCGTTTCGAGCGAAGTCGAGAAACCGTGCTTGGCGCCCGATCAATGTTTCTCGACTTCGCTCGAAACGAACGGATAGAAATGTCTACTCCGCGGGCCGGACCGCGCTGTCGGCCTGCAGGATACGGGCGACCCGGCTGAACACCGCGTCGGCTGAAACGCGCGTCTCCTCCTGCAGCATCTCGTCCGCCGCGAAGCCGAGTTCGACCGATAGCCGCACCTCCTGCCATAGCGCATCGCGATCGGCGTCGGGCAGCCACCGCATATAGGCCTCGACCAGCTTGTCGGTGACGTAGCGGTGCGATTCCAGGCGGACATGCACCAGCCGCGGCGAGGCGTGCAGCGCGCGCAGGATCCACACCGCGCCCGACTCGCTCTGCGTCACCGCGGCGGTATCGCGCAGCAATTCTTCGATGCCGCCGCGCAGCGCGTCGATCCCCTCGTCGGCGTGGCGCGCGATCCATTGCTCGAGCACGATGTTCTGGCGCGCCATCAGGCGCAGACCAAGCGCCTCCAGCACATCATATTTGTCCTTGAAGTACCGATACAGCGCGGGCGGCGTGAGCCCGGCGCGCGAACAGATCATGTTGGTCGAGATGCGGTCGATGCCGACTTCGGCAAGCAGATTCCCGGCAACGTCCAGCAGCAGCTCATAGGTCTGCTGGGCCCGCTCCTGTTTGGGGAGCGGGCGCTTGTCAGTGGCAAGCCCCGATATCGTCACGCCTCTCCCGTTTTCCTCTGCATTGCGACGGCGCCGATCAGCGCCGTTATTCCCGCAATCGCGCAAACCGCGCCGAACCACAACACATGCGCCACATCCCTGTCGCCGATCAACACGCCCGCAAGCAACGGCCCCAGGCTCGATCCCGTCAATTGCGCCCCGCCGATCAGCAAGGCCGCGCGCCGGCTGGGGTCGGCGGCAATGACGATCGGGATCTGGAACGGCAGGGCGAACAACCACAGGAAACCGAACGCTGCCGTGGCGAAGACGAATGCAGTAGCCGAGGGCGGCGCCCCCATGATCGCCAACAGGCCGAGATTGATCAGGCCCACGGTCACGATCGTTCCGCGCGCCGGCAACCGCCCGGCAAGAAGCGTCGCCGCGCCCGCGCCCAGCACCTGCATGCCAAGCGACAGCGGCGCGACAAGATGGATCGTCGCCTGGGATATCCCCCGCTCGAGCCCGAGCGGCTCGACATAGACCCAGACCGCGACGATGAAGGCGAGATAGAGGACGACGCCGCCCAGCGCGACAAGCCCGCGCGCCGGCGGGAGGCCGCCGGTGTCGTCGCTGGCCGTCAGCGGCGGATAGGCACCCGGCAGCCAGGGCAATGCCAGCAGCCCGGCCAGGGTGACCGTCCCCAGGGCGGTAAACCCGCCTGCACTGGTGGCCGCGACATAGCCGATCGCGCTGGCCAGCGCGAACTGCGCCAGCGTCTGCACCGCGAGATAGATGCCCGACCAGCGCTCGGGCCGGTCGGTACGGATGATGAAGCCGATCACGATCCAGATCAGCACTCCCTCCCCCAGCCCCGCCACGATCCGCGCCGCGAACAGGGGCCCGGTGCCGAGCAACGGAGTCAGCAGATCCGCGGCGGCGGTGACCAGCAGGGCCGTCGCCGCAATCGTGCGCAGCCTGGTCACGGAGAGCACGAAACCTGCTGCACCGGCCGCGATCCCCATCGCCAGCAGTTCGACCGTGGCGAGGATGCCGAGCGCCGCGACCGACAGCCGGCCCTCCGCTGCCAGCGCGCCGAGTAGTTGCGGCTGCAACCCCGGGATCAGCACACCGATCACACCGACGACGAAAATCGCCAGCACGCGATCGGCGGAGAGATTCATCAGGAACTTGGCCCGGTTGAGGTCAGGGACAATGGATGAAGCGGCATCGCCCGCCTCCTTGTGCTCCCGCGAAGGCGGGAGCCCAGACTGGGTCCCCGCCTTTGCGGGGACACAATGGTTTCGTGCCGGATATTCACGGATTCACCGCGCCCGGCCTCTTGCGCTGACCGGCCACATCTCCACCAGCGTGTCGCCCCGGACGACATGGTAATAATCGTACAGGTTCACCGTCGGGTCGCAATGCGGCACGGTCAGGCTCACCGGGTCGCCCGGGCGCAGCCGCGTGCCGATATCGGGCGCGATCAGTGCGGCATGTTCGTCGCCCATGAACAGGAACATCGTCTCGGGCGCCGCCCCGCGCTGAACCTGCGCCGCGCCCCCATCGGTCGACAGCGACTTGAAGCCGGCATCGATGGTGACCAGCGCGTCATGGTTCGCGCTCACCACCCGCGCATCGACCGAGAGCGACGTCTCGAACGGCGGCAACGGCCCATCGGCCAGATCGCAATCGAGATATTGCTTGTCCATGAAGACATAGGACCCGGTCTGAAGCTCGGTGAACAGGCCGAGCTCGAGATCGATATGATGCGTGCCGGTGCCCGATCCGGTGACGATCTCGGGCTGATATCCCGCCTCGGTCAGCGCGGCGATCACGCTCTGCAGATAATCGGTGCGGTCAATGATCGCGGCACGGCGCACGGCATAATCCTCGATATGCTGCTGCATGCCGCAATAATATTGGACGCCGCGAAAGGTCATGTTCGAGGATCGCGCGATCGCTTCGGCCACCGCGACGGCTGCCTCGGGCGAGGCGACGCCGGTGCGCCTGATGCCGGGGTCGACATCGATCACCACCTCCAGCATCGCCCCGACCGAGGTCAGCGCATCGTCCCACCTTTTCACCATCTCGGGATTGTCGATCGCCGCCATCAGGCCGATCCCGCGCTTCGCCAGTGCCGACAGCCGCTCGATCGCGGCCGGCGCGCTGATCGGCGAGGTGATGAGCAGCCCGGTGATCCCGCCATCGGCCAGCACCTCCGCCTCGCCGATCTTGGCACAGCACAGGCCGACCGCGCCTGCCGTGATCTGGCGCCGGCCGATATCGACGCTCTTGTGAGTCTTGGCGTGCGGCCGGAGCGCCACGCCCTTCGCGTCGGCAAAGGCCTGCATCGTCGCGATATTGCGGTCGAGCTTCTCGATATCGAGCACCAGCACCGGCGTGTTAAGCGCGCTGCGCGAGCCCTGCTGGCCGATCAGGTGCGCGTGTAGGGCGAGATCGTCCATCAGGAAAACAGCTCCGTCATATGCGCGTTCAGGAACTTGCCCGCCGGATCGACTGAACGTCGCACCTCGCGATACCGCTCGGCCATCGGATAGAGCAGGTCCACGTCGGCGCGCGTCAGCGTGTGGCGCTTGGCCCAGTGCGGCCGGCCGCCATGATCGCGGAAGATCGCCTCCGCATCGGCGAACAGGCCGCGCCACGGCATCTTCGCATATTGATGCATCGAGATCGCCGCGACCGGGCCCTGGTTCATCGGGCTCATCCAGATATCGTCGGCCGCGACGACCCGGAACTCGAACGGGAAGGCCACGGGCAGCTTCTTGCGGCGGATCCACTTCACGACTTCGTCGAGCGTCTCGAGCCCGACCGCGCGGGGCATCTCATATTCCATCTCCTCGAACCGGATCGTGCGGTCGGACGGGAAGATGGCATGCGCCGGCCCGCGCCGGCCGCCGTCCATGTTGGTCCTCATCATCACCCGCTGCAGCGTCGGAATCAGCCGCGGCACCCAGGCGCCAAGATCGAGCAGGCGCCGGAAGGTCGCTTCCTCGATGTCGCTCGTCGAGACAGGCGGATCGCACGGGTCGCAGGGCCGGAGCGTCTTCAGGATCACGCTGTCGGCGTGCGGGAACAGCCAGAACTCGACATGCCGCTCCTGCTCGACCAGCTCGTCGAAACGCTCGCGGATCTCGCCCCAGGGCCGTTTCGCGATCCGCTCGGCAAGGTGGAAGGTGGGCACCACCCCGACCTCGATCTCCGTCGCGATGCCGAACAGGCCGAGCGAGAGGCGCTGCGCCTGGAACAGGTCCGGGCTGGTCGTCGCATCGCACCACACGGCTTCGCCGTCCGCGCCGATCAGCCGGAAACCGCGCGCGAAGGTCGAGAGATTGCCGAGGTCGCGGCCCGTGCCATGCGTGCCGGTGCCCATCGCCCCGGCCAGCGATTGCGGGTTCACATCGCCCTGATTGGCGAGTGCCAGCCCTTCGTCCCACAAGGCCGCGGTCAGCCGCTTGATGCTCCATCCGGCGGGAATGCGCACCGTCCTGCGATCGGGCGCGACGGTCATCGTGCCCGCCATGTCCTCCAGGCACAGGATCACCCCGTCAGACTGGACGAGCGGCATGAACGAATGCCCTGCCCCAACCGCCCGCACGGTGCGCGCGCCGCGCACCGCGACCGCCAATTCGGTCTCGGTCTTCGGGCGCAGCACCGGCGCGCTCGCCGTGACGCTGCCGGACCAGTTCGCCCAGCTCATCTTGCGCCCTCCTTGGGGCCGGTATCTTCGGTGCAGTCGCCCTTCAGCGCCGTGATGTAGCGCGTCACGAGATCGACCCCCTCCTTGTGCGACAGGCTCCGGCCCAGCTCAGGCATCATCACGCCCGGATCGGTACTGGCGAGGCGGAAGGGCAGGATCGAGTCATCGGGCTTGCCCGGCACCACGTCGAACGGACGGTCGCCCGTGCCGCGACCGGCCGCGACCGGCGGCTTGCACACGCCGAGCAGCCGCGCATCGCTCGTCGCGGCGTCGAGCCACAGCCCCGAGGTCCGCGCCGCGCCGACGCGATTGTGGCAATGGCTGCAATTGATATCGAGATAGGCCCGCCCCCGCGCATCCACGCTTGCCGTCTCGTCCTGCCAGTTGGCATTCTGCGGAACGGCACCTGGCACGCCGGTCAGATAGCCCTTCGCCACCAGCCGCTTGAGCTGGTTGATCTCGCCGCCCTCGCCCGGAAAGGTCCGGTCGAGATGACGCGCTTTCAGCCCGATCGGGTCGATCGCCCGCGTGCGGAAATCCTGCACATGGCAGCCGCCGCACTGATTCTGGTTGGGCACGCTGTAATCGAACGGCGTGCGCGTCGCGCCATCGACCAAAGTGAGCGGCACATCGGCGCCAGTCCGCTCCAGCGTCGCATCGGTGCCCTCGGCATTCCACACATAGGGCAGCGCCACCCAGCCGCTTTCGCGCCGCACCAGCAGCCGCGTCTCGATCAGCCGGACATGCCCCAGATCGAGCCCGTCCACCCCCGTCTGATAGGTCGCGGGCGTCACCTTCAGCACCTCGCCGCTGGTCTGCGGCGCGGCGGCGCCGGCGGGCGTGGAGAAATAAAAGGTCTTGGTGACGATGGTGCCGACCGGAAAGTCGAACCAGCGATCGGGATCATAGCTCGCATGCACGCCCTTGGGCATCCAGATCGTCCGCCATTTCTGCGCATAGTCGCTGAACAACGGCGTCTGCAGCTCATAGGTCACCATGCCCGGGCGCGCCGCGATGCGCCCGCCAGACACGGTGAACAGTCCCCAGTCGGACAGTTTTTCCGGATTGCCCTCGGCGTGGAAAGTCACCGCATCGGGCCGCCCGCCGCACGCATTCAGCAACAGCGCCGCAAGCAGGACGGCGAGGAAACGCAAGGTCATGTCAGGCCGATCACGATGGCTTGCCGCTGTCCTTCGTCATCGCTTCGGGCAGCTTGATCTCGGGCAGGCGGCTGGCAGGCGCACAATCCACATTGGTCTCGATCCGCGGCTTGGCGAACTTGCCCGGGCCGTCGACGTTGAGCAGCTTCGCCTCGCCATTCTGCACGCAGATCCCGGGCGTCTTCAGCTTGGGATTGACGAAGCCGTCCCACAGCACGTCCGGCAGCCTGCCTCCGCCCAGCGCCTTCATCGGCGTGAAACGGCCACTGGGATCGTCGCCGCCGCCGGAGAAGCGGTTGCCCGCGACATAGATATTCTCCGGGAAGGGATCATAGGCCGCGGCGATGCCCCGCGTCGTGTCGAAGCCGGTCGAATAATAGCTGGAGATGATGACGTTGGCGGTCTTGTTGTCCTTCACGTCATTGTCGAAGATCTCGACCTCGTCGTTCGAATTGACGATCACGCCCGATCCCGGCGGCACCGAGCTGACCGCGCTGCCCTTGGCGCCGAAATTGGCGTGGTTGTTGGCCACGACATTGTTCCTGTAGACGCGCGTCTTGCTGCCCGGAACCGGCAGGTTCGGCATGTTGAACACCAGGATGCCGCCGGTATTGCCCGTCGCGGTGTTGCCATAGACGTCGGCATTGTTCGAATTCTCGATCTCGATGCCGGCCACATTGCCTTCGGCGCGGTTGTCGCGGACGATGATGTTGTTCGACTGGCCGACATAGATGCCGGCGTCGGACGCGCCCTTCACCACCGCGCCCTCGATCAGCACATTGGTCACCTGCACGGGATAGAGGCCATAGGCGCCGTTCGATGTCTTGCCGCCCCCGGTCCATTCCGCGCGCACGCGGCGGATCACCGTGTTCTTCACGCCATTGACCTTCAGCGCGTCGCCCTTCGAATCCTCGAAGGCGAGGTCCTGGATGGTGAAATCGTCACCGGTGACGAGCATGCCCTCGGCGCCCGACGTCTGCTTGGCAAAGGACAGGATCGTCTTGTCCATGCCCGCCCCCTTCACCGTCACGCCATTGGCGGTCAGGCTCAGGCTACGGCTCAGCGCATATTTGCCCGCCGGAATCTCGATCACCGCCCCGGGCTTCGCGTCGAGCAGCTTCTGCTGCAGGTTCTTCTCGAAATCGGGATCGATCACGAAACCCTGCGCATCGGTCTTCGGCCCGCCGCTGCAGCCGCCCACCAAAGCCAGCGCCGCGACGCAGCCGAGAAACGCGATCCTGTTCGCCATCATTCCCTCTCCCCTGTTTTTCTAGAACTTGAAGCCAAGTTCCACGCCGTAAAAGCCCGGCCGGTCGGCACGGACATAAGGCGTCTGGAAAATGTCATTCGAGATCGTGTTAAGTGTGCGGTAATAGCGCTTGTCGAGCAAATTCTCGGCATAGATGGCGATCGACACATGATCGTCCGGCGAGCGCCACCCTAGCTTCGCATTGATGATATTCCGCGGCGCACGCACGTCACGCAGCGTCGCCGGGTCCACATAGAGTGCGCCTGTTGAGGGGTCGACGAACGACTCGTCTATGTTGCGCGTCGCCGCATTGCTCCGTTGACGCGACGTGTAGCTGTAGCTGGCGTCGGCGAAGACCGATCCATGGCCCATGTCATGGTCGTAATGCGCGCTGAAGATGCCCCTGAACACCGGCTCGCCGGTCGGCTGCCCCGATATATTGATGTTCCGTTCGATCCGCGTCACCCATTTCGAATTGATCGCGCCCGCCGTGATCCCGATCCTGAAATCGTGGGACAGGACGAACTGAGTCTCCAGGTCCGCGCCGTACGCCTCGGAATCGCCCGACCGCGTCACATATTGCGGCAGGCACACCGTTCCAGCCGGGATCGGCGTCAGCAGACAATTGGGGTTGGTGTTCGCCTCCAGGCTGATCGACTGGCGGTTCTTGTACTTGAAATAATAGCCCGACAGGTTGAACCGCACCCGCCGATCGAACAGCTCCGATTTGAAGCCGCCTTCGAAATTCCACACCTTTTCCGGCTCGAAGAAGGAATTCACTTCGGTCGAATTGAACCCGCCCGCCTTGTAGCCGCGCGAGGCCGAGGCATAGAGATGCACGTCGTCGGTCGCGTCATACTGCACCACGAAGCGCGGGCTGACGTCGCTGAAAGCGGCGCGACGCGTGAACGGCACGCCCTCCAGCGCCCCCACGTCGAAGATCACGCCATTGGGGCCAACGGTCGCGCGATAGAAATCGGACACGCTGATCGGCACGTCCGGGAACGCGTCGACGCCGATGATCGCATTGTAGAGCGATCCGGGTGCAGAGATCGCGTCGAGGCCCGGGGCGATGAAGGTGCCGTTGGACCAGGTGAATTTCTTCAGGTCGTGCGTATAGCGGATACCGGCGGTCAGGCTCAGCCGGTCGGTGACCTTGTAGGTCGCGTCGCCGAACGCGGCATAGGAATCGTTCGCCGCCCGGTTGTTCATGTCCTCGCGATATTGCAGCCCGAACACCGGCAGGCCGCCATAGAAATTCAGCAGCGAAAAGACCGGGAAGCCGGCCGCGCCGTCGAGGAGCCGATCGAGCGAATCCGTCAGCAGCGTCGCCGCACTGGTCTGCCGCCCGCGCTCGTGGAAATAGCTCACGCCGGCGATCGCGCTCAGCCGGTCATTGTCGAAACCGACGCGGAATTCCTGATAGAGGCTGCTGTTCTTCTCGATATTCTCGGTGTCGAAATAACGCGTCGGGTCGGCCGTGCCGTCCTCGTCCTCGCGGTTGTGCGTCTCGAAATGCTTGAACGAACTGATGCTGGTGAAGGTCAACGGCCCGGCATGATGTGTCGCCGTGAACGACACGGCGTTCAGGACTCGGGTTTCCTTGTCGCCGATCACATCGTTCGCATAGGGGCCCGCGGGATCAGTGCTCAGCGCATTCTTGCTGATCCCGATCGCGAACGGCCCATCCTTGTTGGTGTCGTCATGATCATACGTCAGCACGAAATCGGTGTCGCTGGTCGGTGCCCAGCGCAGCGCGGCGCGTCCTGACTTGTTGTTCTCGCCCTCGCGCTTCTCGCCCGTCAGCGCATCGGTCAGATAGCCCTTGCGATAATTGGACACGCCGTTGAGCCGCAGAAAGAGTGTGTCGGTCAGCGGGATGTTGACCGTCGCGTCGGCGCGCACCTTGTTGTAATTGCCGACCTGGATCGTGCCGACCAGCTCGCGCTTGTCGCTCGGCTTGTTGGTGATGATCGAGATCGCACCGCCCGAGGTGTTGCGCCCGAACAAGGTGCCCTGCGGCCCCTTCAGCACCTCGACGCGCTGGATGTCGTTGAAGAAGATCAGCGACGATCCCGATCGCCCCGAATAGATGCCGTCGACGAAGATGCCGACCGACGGCTCGGTGCCGATGCCGAAATCGTCGGTCTGCACGCCGCGGATCGCGAAGCTCGGCTGAGTCACCGAGGTGTCGTTGATCGAGAGGCCGGGCGTGAAGCTGTCGAGATCCCCGATCGATTCCGCGCTGAGCGAGGCGATGGTCGCCGCGCTGAACGCGGTGACGCTGATCGGGACTTTTTGCAGCGATTGCTCGCGGCGCTGCGCGGTGACGACGATGTCCTCGACCTGCGGGCCTTCCGCCTGGGCAGGGGGCGTGGGATTTTCCGGCGTGACCTGAGCGGCCGCGGGCACTGCCCAGATTGCAGCCACGCCCACCAGCAACGCCGTCTTGCGCAATGCCGTCATCAACTGCTCTCCCCGAACGCGATAACGACTCGGAAGCTATCGCTACTTTGTAGCGAACGCTATCGTTTTTTCAGTTTGAACTATCTAACTGATAATCAACACTAATTTACAGGATCTGGATATGGCCGACCGATTGCGGCGTCGCTGGCTCACCATACCGAAGTTCCGAAAACGCCCGATCCACCGCACCGCGTTGACGTCGCACGCGTGTCCGGCGATGCTTGATGCCAGAAGCGCGACAGGCGCCGGACCGGGAGAGACATCGCCACTCTCGCATCAGGGGCCTTGCCGTGCGCCGCCTTCTCACTCTCTGCCTTGCCGCCCTCGCCCTGCTTCCAGCCGCCCCGGCTCTTGCCCAGCCCGCCCCGGCGAAACGCCTCGTCCTGATCGACGACGACCTGATCGGCCTGAACGGCGTGCCCACCCTCCTGCTCCAGGCGCCTGACGTCGACGTGCTCGGCATCACCACCACCAGCGGCTCGGTGTGGCGCGACACGGCGACCGCTTATGGGTTGCGCACGCTGGAGATCCTCCACCGCACCGACATCCCCATCGTCCCGGGCGCGACCTATCCGCTGCTCAACACCCAGGAAGCGACGAAACGCTGGGAGGGATTGTACGGCCGCCTCGTCTTCAAGGGCCCCTGGACCGATTACTGGCCCGGCGACACGGTGCAGAGCCATCCGGGCAATGCCTCGCCCGAGGTCGTGCCGGCGCTGCCGATCGGCAACCCGACCACCAGGGCCTCTTCCGAGATCGCCGCCGCTTTCCTCGTCCGCATGGTCCGTGCCCATCCGCACCAGATCACCCTGTTCGCGACCGGCCCGATGACCAACATCGCGATCGCGCAGAGCCTCGACCCAGGCTTCGCCGCCAATGTGAAGGAGCTGGTCTATATGGGCGGCAGCTTGCTGCCCCATCAGGTACTCACCGGCCCCTCAGCCGAGCAGTTCGCCCGCGAGTTCGTCAACACGCCGCGCCGCGAATTCAACATCCGCTGGGATCCGGAGGCCGCGCGCATCGTCGCCCACGCGCCCTGGCCGAAGATCACCATGGTCCCGGTCGATCCCTCCACCGGCACGCAATGGACGCGGGACTTCCTGACCAGCCTGAAGGACGCGAAGACGCCGCTCACCGACATTCTCCAGACCGGGCTCGAACCCGGTTATCCGATGTGGGACGAGATCGCCGCGATGGTCTGGCTCAACCCGGAGATCGTGACGCGCGCCGATACGCTCTATGTCGATTTCGACACCGGCCAGGGGGCGAGCTATGGCGACACCCTGTCGTGGACCGATGCCTATCGCCCGCATCTCGGCGAGCAGGCCCAGAAGGTCGTCCTGTCGGTGGACAGGACCGCGATGGAGGCGGCGATGCGCGCCCTGTACCGGCGGCCACTGCGACATTGAAGCAACGCCCCGGCCAAGAAGTGCCGGATCGGTCGCAGCTCCCCTTGATGACCATTGCAGCCATGTTACGATTTCGCGTGAATTCCGGGACTCGCGGGATCGCAGGGAGCGGGTGCCCCATAAAATAGGGGATATCGATGTTTTCCAACGCCTCTCGCGTCAACGCTTCCGTCCGCTCGCTCGCGGCGGGCGCCTCGCTTCTCGCCATGGCCCTGGCCGCACCCGCCTTTGCCGAAACGGCGCCTCCCGCTGACGAACCGGCCCAGGCGGCCGATACGCAGGGCGTGCCCGACATCGTCGTCACCGCGACCCGCCGCGCTGAATCGAGCAAGGACGTGCCGGTCGCCGTCACCGCGATCAGCGGGGAGAAGCTCGATGTGCTCAATTCCGGCGGCCAGGACGTCCGCTTCCTGTCGTCCCGCACGCCCAGCCTTCAGATCGAATCCTCGTTCGGCCGCACTTTCCCGCGCTTCTATATCCGTGGCCTCGGCAACACCGATTTCGATCCCAACGCGGCGCAACCGGTGTCGGTCGTCTATGACGACGTCGCGCTGGAAAGCCCGATGCTCAAATCCTTCCCGGTGTTCGATCTGGCGAACGTCCAGGTGCTGCGCGGTCCGCAGGGCACGCTGTTCGGTCGCAACACGCCGGCCGGCGTCGTGAAGCTTGAATCGACCAAGCCAGGCGACGTTTTCTCCGGCTATGCCAGCGCTTCCTGGGCGACCTATAACACGGTCAACGCGGAGGCAGCGGTTGGCGGCCCGCTCGGCGGGGGCTTCTCGTTCCGCGCCGCCGGCCTGCTCCAGCGGCGCGACGACTGGGTGACAAACACCTCGACCACCGGTGTCGCCGACAAGAAGCTCGAAGGCTATCGCGATGCCGCGGCACGCTTCCTGCTCGGCTATTCGAGCGGGGATTTCAACGCGCTGGTCAATCTCCACGTGCGCGATCTCGAGGGCACGCCGCGCATCTTCCGCGCCGGCCTGTTCAAGCAGGGCAGCAATGATTTCTCGCCCGGTTTCGACAAGAGCAAGGTCGCGCTCGACGGCTATACCAGCCAGTCGATGAGCCAATGGGGCACCAACCTCCATCTCGATTATCATTTCGACGGCGTCGGCACGCTCTACTCGGTCACGGCGTTCGAAAAGGCCAAGGTCGAGAGCACCGGCGACATCGACGGCGGCAATAATTATGTCTTCCCCGCGCTGGGCCTGAACAATGCGCTGTTCCCGTCCAACACGGGCGGCGTCACCCGGCCGGAGGAATTCAGCCAGGAACTGCGCTTCGCGACGGAGAATTTCGGCGGCTTCAGCGCTCAGGGCGGCGTCTATTATTTCCACCAGAAGCTGCGCTACCACGAATATAATTATGCGGCCGCGACCGGATCGCGCACGGCGGACAACAACCAGGACATCTTCCACAACAACACCAACGAGAATTACGGCATCTTCGCCTCGGTCGAATACAAGGCGACCGACGCGCTGACCCTGCGCGCCGGCGGCCGCTATTCGCACGACAAGCGCGATGATCGTATCTCGGGCTATTCGCCCAACCTGTTCGGCACCGTCTTGCCGTCGCGCCTCGCGGTCAAGGACGGCGCCTTCACCTGGGATCTGAGCGCGACCTACGCCATCGACCCGGACGTCAGTCTCTATGCGCGGGTGGCGACGGGCTATCAGGGGCCGGCCATCCAGGATCGCGTGACCTTCGGCAGCAAGCAGACGAGCGCGAAGAAACAGACCACGATCTCCGGCGAGGGCGGCATCAAGGGTGCGCTGCTCAACAACGCGGTGCGCTTCGCGCTGGATGCCTATTGGTCGCGCACCAACGACCTGCAGCTCACTGCGGTGGGCGGCGGCACCAATTCGGCACGGCTGCTCAATGCCGATCACGCGATCGGCTACGGCGTCGAGGCGGAATTCGAGGCGCGGCCCGTGCCCGAGCTGAGCCTGACTGCCAGTGGCAGCTATAATTTCACCGAGATCCGGGATCCCTCGATCGGCGTCGGGCCGTGCGGCTCGCTCTGCACGATGATCGATCCGATCGTCGGCGGCCTGGCGAAGATCGACGGCAACGACCTGCCCCAGGCCCCGCGCTGGGTCGCCAACGTCACCGCGCGCTACGGCGTGCCGGTCGGCAATGGCGAGGTCTATGTCTATACCGACTGGGCGTATCGCAGCACCATCAACTACTTCCTCTACGAAGCGGTCGAGTTCCGCGGCCGCGCGCTGCTCGAAGGCGGCCTGAAGATCGCCTACAAGACGGACAGCGGGTTCGAAGTGGGCGCCTTCGCCCGCAACATCACCAACCAGATCCGCAGCATCAGCGCGATCGACTTCAACAACCTGACCGGCATGATCAACGAGCCCCGCATCATCGGCGGCGAGGTGAAGTTCAGCTTCTAGTGGCGTGGAACTGAAGTTCGCTCGATAGGTATTTGAATTCCGTCAGGTTTGTAAGGGAACGAGCTTCAGATTCAGGACACCAGGATCGCGGCGAGCGCCGCCATCGCTACAAACACGAAAGAGCCGCCGTCCGGTCGACCGGGCGGCGGCTCTTGGTTTGGCTCAGCCCTTGCGGACCGGAGCGCTTACTTCGACTGGAAGATGACGCCCTTGGCTTCCCATTCCGCCTTGGTGCGGCAGGAACGCTTGGCGAGGATCGAACCAGTCACCGAGGGGTCGCCGGTCACGGTCGGCGAGAGGCAAATCTTCTTGGGCGCCTGCTCGGTCGTCGTCGGCTGGGCGTTGCCGTTGGTGTTGGCATTGCCGCGCGCGCTTGCCATCGAAGGGACGGCGGCGGTGGCGAGCATCGCGAAGGCGGCAATGGCGAAAGCGGGGCGGGTCAGGGTCGAACGGGTCATCTCAGGGGTCCTCCTTGGCGGTAACACAGGCGGGATTTGCTACCCGCACCTGTACTACTGCATTACCCATGCCAAACAGGTACCGTTACGTATAATCAATGACTTAGCTTGATTTAATGGTACGATACGAACCAGAAATTGCAAGAGATTGGCTATTTTCACCAATCATGGGCGCGCCTTCCCATTCAGGATTCGGACAGGAATGATCGGTGGCGGACAGTCGCTGTCCGCTATCGGACGGCGCTACAGCCGACGATCCGGGTGCCGATCCGCTCGGCCTCTTCCGGGTCGTGAGTCACCATCAGGATCGGTATCTTCATCCCGTCCCGAATATGCTCGATCGTCCGCATCACTTCCTCGCGCCGTGGCCGGTCGAGCGACGAGAGCGGCTCGTCGAGCAGCAGGAAACGCGGGGCGCTCAGCAATGCCCGGCCGATCGCCACCCGTCGTGCCTCGCCGCCGGACAGGCTGCGGGGCCAGCGATCGAGCAGGGCGTCGATGCCAAGGAACGCCAGGGTGTCGCCGATCGCCGTTCCGCCCGGCGCCCCGTACAGCAGGTTGGCCCGTACCTTGAGATGCGGAAACAGCCGCGGTTCCTGAAACACATAGCCGCCGCGCCGGCGCTCCGGCGGCAGGTCGATCCCGGCGGCACCATCGAACAGCGTTTCGCCATCGACGCGGACATGTCCGGCATCGGGCACGAGCAGCCCCGCGATCATGTTGAGCACGCTCGTCTTGCCCACGCCCGAGGGCCCGAACAACACGGTCGCCCCCTCGCCTGCGGCGAATTCGGCGGAGATCTCGGTGTCGCCGAGCCGCTTCGTCAGCGAGACGTCAAAGGACATGCAGCCCCCTCCCCGCCCGGCGCGCCAGCAATTCCGATGCGATCAGCGCGGCCAGCGACAGCGCGACCGAGATCGCCGACAGTCGCCATACCATCGCTTCGCCACCGGGCTGCTGAAGCGCCGAATAGATGGCGAGCGGCAGGGTCTGGGTCTGGCCCGGCACGTTGGAGACGAACGTGATGGTCGCCCCGAACTCGCCGATCGACCGCGCGAAGCCGAGCACGGCACCGGCCAGGATACCGGGCACGCTGAGCGGCAGGGTGATGGTACGGAACACCCTGCCCGGCCCCGCCCCAAGGGTCCGCGCCGCGCCCTCGAGCCGCCGGTCGACCGCCTCGATCGACAGGCGCATCGCGCGCACCATCAGCGGCAGCGCCATCACCCCCGCGGCAATCGCGGCGCCGGTCCAGCGGAATAGCACCGAGACGCCGAACCAGTCCATCAGCCAGCCGCCGATCGGCCCCGCAGGCGCAAAGGCGATCAGCAACAGCCAGCCGGTCACCACCGGCGGCACGACCAGCGGCAAATGGATCACCGCATCGAGCAGCACCTTTCCCGGAAAGCGCCACCGCGCCAGCACCCAGGCAAACGCGAAGGCGATCGGCAAGGTCACTACTATCGCCACTGCCCCGACCTTCAGCGACAGCAGCACGATGGTCCATTCGTCAGGGCTGAGCATGGGCGTGCCATCCCCCACCCACTGCGTTACCCCGGACTTGTTCGGTGATTATCCTTTTCAGCCAAGCAAGCGAAATTACTGAAACGGCGCCACCTGCCTCCTTGTGCTCCCGCGAAGGCGGGAGCCCAGACTGGGTCCCCGCCTTCGCGGGGACACAATGGCCTCTTGTCCGACGGCGATAATCGCCGACTTGTTCCGCGGTCCATCGATCCACAGGCACTGCCGCCTGCGGTGACATGGATGCCGGAACACGTCCGGCATGACGGGCGAGCTTCATCGCGCCGAAAAACCGTAGCGCACGAAAATCGCCTTGCCCTCGCGCGACACGAGGAACCGCCGGAACGCCTCCCCTTCCGCATTGGCCGACGCCTTCAACCGCGCGATCGGATAGGTGATCGGCGGGTGAGACGATGTCGGGAACACGCCCGCAATCCGCACCTTCGCCGACGCCTTCGCGTCAGTCGCATAGACGATCCCCAGCGGCGCCGCGCCGCGTTCGACCAGCGCGAGCGCCGCCCGCACATTCTCCGCCCGCACCACCTTCGCGCTGACCGCGTCCCACACGCCGAGCTTCGTCAGCGCCGCCTTGCCATATTTCCCCGCCGGCACGCTCTCCGTATCCGCCATCGCCAGCGGCCCCGCGCCGAGCACGCGCGCCAATGGCCCCGGTGCGAGCGGGATCGTCACCCGGCTCCCGGCCGGCGCCACGATCACCAGCCGGTTGCCGAGAAAATCGCGCCGCGTCGCCGGCACGATCAACCCCTTCCCCGCCAGCGCGTCCATCCATTCCTCATCGGCCGGCACGAACAGGTCGGCCGCCGCCCCCGCCTCGACCTGCCGCGCCAGCGCCGAGGAGGCGGCGAACGAGATCACCGGTTTCGGATGCCCCTTGCGCGCCCAGGCGTCAGCCGCCGCCGTCATCGATTCCTGCAACGAGGCAGCCGCCAGGACCAAAGGCGCGCGGGCCGGGGCTGCGCATACCGGCCCGGCCATCAGCACCAGCAACGCCACGAACATCCGAACCAGCTGTTTCATCCAACGCGTCCCGTCATTGTATACAATTTCTCTGGCGATTTACCCTTCTATAGCCTAGCGCACGGCCGAAACCATTGGCTGGGGGAGCCTGTGAGGAAGAGGATCGGCTGCCTGGCGGCCATGATGGCGCTGGGCAGTGCTTCGGCGGCGTTTGCCGAGGACGGCAAGGTCGCGATCGAAGGCAGCGTTCGGGCACGCGCCGAGGCGATCGACGGCCAGTATCGCGCCGGCCTTCCGGCTGATGACGCCGCGCTGCTGTTCCGCACCGACATCTCCGCCACCTACACGAAGGGGCCCATCAGGTTCGGCCTCGAGATCCTCGACTCGCGCGTCTATTTCGAACGCAAACACAGCTCGATCAGCGCCAACGAAGTCGACGCACTCGAACCGATCCAGGCCTATGTCGCGGCCGATCTCGGTTCCGGCGTCAGCATGCAGGCCGGGCGTTTCACCATGGACCTCGGCTCGCGGCGGCTCGTCGCGCGGCCGATCAACCGCAACGACTTCAACAGCTTCACTGGCGCCCGGCTCGACTGGAAGAACAAGGCCGGCGACAAGCTGACCGGCTTCTGGACGATGCCGCAAACCCGCGTGCCGGAGGATTCGGCGGGTGTGCACAGCAACCGCTTCGAACTGGACGAGGAACGGATCGAGCGCCAGCTGTTCGGTGCGATCGGCACCAAGGCCGGCGTCATGGGCGGCACGGCCGAGCTCTACAGCTATCGCTTCATCGAGACCGATGCGCCCGGCTTCGCCACCCGCAATCGCCGCCTGCTGACCTCGGGCATCCGCCTGTCGCGCGCACCGAAGGCGAATAGGCTCGACTACGACATGGAAGGTGCATGGCAGACCGGCACTACCCGACTCAGCCCGGCTGTGGGCGACCTCGTCAATCACCGCGTCTCGGCCTGGATGTTCCACGGCGCTTTGGGCTGGAGCTTCAAGGCTGCCTGGTCGCCGCGGCTGTCGTTCAACGCCGATTACATGACCGGGGACAAGGCCGGCGGCAGCTTCAGCCGCTTCGACGGGCTGATCGGCGATCCGGCCTATGAATTCACCCCGTCCGGCCTCTATTCGCTGATCATCCGCTCGAACATCGCGACCGTCTCGGCACGGATCGAGGCGAAGCCGAACGCGCGGCTCGACCTGCATCTCAACCTGCGCCCGATCTGGCTCGCCACCGCGACCGACAGCTTCGGCAATTCGGGCGTACGCGACCCGTCCGGTGCGGCCGGTCATTATGTCGGCACGCATATCGACACGCGGGTGCGCTACTGGCTGATCCCCGACCGGCTGCAACTCGGCGCCGGCGGCGCTATCCTCTTCAAGGGCCGCTTCATGAAAGACGCGCCCAACGCACCGCAAACGGGCAACACGCGCTATGGCTTCATGGACGCGACCGTCTTCTTCTAGGGCGGGAGCGTCAAATCTGATCCGTTCGATTCAACATCAGCACGAACAATGCTGGGTATGCGCCCCGCGACGCCTTCGGTGCGCCGCGCCGCTCCTTCTCATTGTCGGTTGAATAAGAGGGGCATTTTTGCTGCGGATCAGCGGTAAAACTGCGCGATTAGAGCATGTTTTTCCGCTGTTATTCAGTAACAGGGAAAACCTGCCTCAAGCCATTGGCATCGAACGCGAAAAATACCGCTGAAATCCAACATAACAGCGGAAGAAAAAAAGTGGATCGGAACGGGGACGAAACGAACAGGTCAGTTCGCCGTCACCCGACCCGTCCGCGCCAGCTTACCCCATCCGACCCGCGGGCCGCGCAGCGCTTGGGCAATCGCCTTCAGCACCACATAATACATCACCTGGCGATAACCGATGCGCTGCGGGATCAGCAGCCACAACAGGCTCCATTTCTCCCGCCGCTCCAGCGCGAAGGCGATCACCGCCGCGAGCATGTCGATCGCGGTGAACACCAGCCAGTAGATCAGCATCTTCTCGACATCATGCTGGGTCTGCGCCCAGCCATGCGCCTCGACCGAGATCCAGGTCATGACGAAGCTGAGGATCAGCGCCAGATCGATGATCGGCGAGATGGCGGCCAGCACGATCTGGAAGACGATCGCCTGGGGCAGGCCGACCCGCGCCAGCCCCTTCGGCTTGCCATGCGCCATCACTGCGCGATGCTTCCACAGGCATTGCAACGTGCCATAGGCCCAGCGGAAGCGTTGTTTCGCCAGCCCGGCGAAGCTCTCCGGGCTCTCGGTCCAGGCGACGGCATATTGATCGTAGGTCACCTTCCAGCCGGCCCGCTGGATCGCGATGGTCAGGTCCTGGTCCTCGGCCAGCGTATCGTCGGGATAGCCCCCGACGCTCTGAATCGCCGACAACCGCCACGCGCCGACGGCGCCGGGCACGACGGTCATCGCATCCAGCCGGGCCAGCGCACGCCGTTCCAGATTCTGCGCTGTGATATATTCGAGCGCTTGCCACTTCGTGACCAGGTTCACCCGGTTGCCGACCTTGGCATTGCCCGCCACCGCGCCCAGCGCCGGATCGACGAACCAGCGCGCCAGCCGCGCGATCGTCTGCGGCTCGAACTGCGTATCGGCATCGAGCGCAATGACGATCTCGCCCGTCGCCAGCTTCAGCCCCTCGTTCAGTGCCCGCGCCTTGCCGCCATTCTGCAGGGTCAGCAGCCGCACGCGCGGTTCCTGCGCGAACGCCTCGGTCACCACGGCGCTGGTGCGGTCGCTGGAGCCGTCGTCGATCACGATCACTTCGATCCGCACATCGACGCTCGCCAGCACGCCGTGCACCGCGCGCACGATCACGGTTTCCTCGTTGAACGCCGGGATCATCACCGTGACGAAGCGGTTGGGGTCGATCGTCGGGAAGATCGTCCGCCCCTCGCGCCGCGCCTGGATCAGCGCCAGCGCCGACAGCGTGATCGCCCGCGCGATGCCGATCGAGATGGCGAACAGGAAAATCCAGCCCAGCGCCGTGATCGTCGCGCCGATCGCGCCGAAGATGAACAGATCGGTCTCCGCAGCGACCCGGTCGCTTTCGGAAATCACCGGCATCGCCACGTCGCGTGGGATCCCCGCGAGGGTCGAGACGGGCACGAACCGGTATCCCTTGGCGCGCAGCGTCTCGATGATCACCGGCAGCGCCGCGACCGTCTGCGCGCGGTTGCCGCCCGCATCGTGCAGCAGCACGATATTGCCGCTCCGCTCGACATTGGACGCCTCGACGCCCTTGATCGTCTCGTCGATGATCGTCTGCACGCCCGGCCGCTTCCAGTCGCCCGGATCGACGTGCAGGCCGACCGAGGTATAGCCCCGGTTCTGCGCCTGCAGCGCCGGCTCGATTTCGTCGGCCGTGGTCGGCTCGGCGTCCCCGAAATAGGGCGCGCGGAACAGCCGCAGCGATCGCCCTGTAAAGGCCTGGAACAGCCGCTGCGTGGTGTTGAGCTGGAACGCCGTCTCGCTGTCGGTCGCGCCGGCGAGATTGGGATGGGTGTAAGTGTGGCTGCCCACCTCATGCCCTTCTCGCACCATCCGCTCGAGCAAGGGCCGCTCGGTCAGCGCATTCTCGCCGATGATGAAGAAGGTCGCGGGCACATGCTCGCGCTTCAATATGTCGAGGATGCGCGGCGTCCATTCCGGGTCGGGCCCGTCGTCGAAGGTCAGCGCCACCTCGCCCGGCTTGTATCCGGTCCGCGCCACGACATAGGGCGATGGCAGCCGGACGAAGTCGACTGACGCAAGCGATCCGTCCTTGGCCGCGACCGCGTGCCGCACGCCTTCCACCGGCACGCCGGCGATCTTCAAGATCTCGCCGCTTCCCTCGATATCGACATCGGTGCCCGCCGGGATCGCATTGATCGCCGATGGTGCCGGCAAGGTGCGGTGCGTGCGCCCGAAGATCGACCACAGGCCCGGATCCTCCGAGCCGAGCCGCCATACCGCGACCGCGCCGATCCCGGCGCGCGACAGGAATCGCATCTGGTTATAGGCCGAGGCCGCGTCGAGCATCCACACGACATGCCGCTCAGTGCCCTCCTCATAGGCGAAGCCGCTATTGCCGCTCGCCTTGTCGAACACCGGCATGGCGCTCGATTCCCGCGCCGCCTGCCAGCCTTCGTCGATCGCCAGCGGATCGCCGCCCTTGCCATGCCAGTCATAACCGTAATTGCCGATCGCCACGACCAGCTTGGACGGCGCCACGCCGCGCGACGCGCGCTCGACGGCCTGTTCGAACCAGGCCTGCGACGCGATCGGCCCGGCCTCGCCGCCCAGTTCATGCTCGTCATAGGCCATCAGGAACACCCGATCGACGATCGCGGCATAGGATTTGACATCCCAGCCCGAATCCTCGCCGACCGGCACCGCGATCGCGACGATCCAGCCATGCCGCCCGAACCGCGCCTTCGCTTCGCGCAGGAACGCGCGGTAATCGGGCTGCGCGCTGGGCGGCAGCTCCTCGAAATCGAAAAAGGCGCCGCCCGCCTGGTTGGCCGCCAGCCAGGGTTCGAGCTTGTCGAGCAATGCCCGGCGCTGCATCGGACTGTCGAGCAGCGCCGCCATGCCCTTGCCGTCCCAGTTTCCCTGGAGAGCATTCTGGATCATCGGCAGCAGCAGCGGCCGGTGCGGCGCGCGATTGAGGATCGCCCGCCCCGCCTGGTCGCGGAACACGGTGATGCGGTGGTCGGCGCCCGTCACCGAGACCCAGCCGGGGATCAGCCAGTCGAGGTCCTCGATATGCCGGCGCAGCGACGCGGCGCTCGATTCGTCCCAGGGCACATGGAAGCCGATCGCGATCGGCGCATTCTCCCGCACGCCGCGCGCCGGGCGGCCGGTCAGCAGCCGGGCATAATGCGTCAGGCCGTGCCGTGCCCGCTTGAGCAGCGGCTCGTGCGGCGGCGGCAAGCGGGTGAGCGCGGGATGCTCGGCATCGACGGGGAGCAAAGGCGCCCGCGGCACCGCACCGATCGACAGCGCCAGTGCAGCGAAGGACAGCAGGACCAGTGCAACAAACGCCCCGACCGCAAACGCGAAGCGCCGCCGTCGGCGGCCGGAAGCGTCATAGAAAATCGGCGTGAGGCTCATGGGGTTCCCGGTGCAATCGTCAGTATCGGATGTCGCCTATTTCATTCACGGGATGGCATTGCCCGCTCGATTACATGACAAATCTGTCATCCAGGCGCCATCATGCAAAGCTTTGGCACCAGGGGACGCAGCATGCGCTATTTTCCACACCCATCCAATGGTATGATGGACGCGGCCCGGAACGCAGGCGTAGCGTAACGTTGGAACGTGTCGCCCCGGCGTATCGCGGGTGGCAACCATGGCCGGTTATGACCGGGGACAAGGGGGGCATCATGCTCAAGCTGACTGTCAACGGCGCCGCGCATGAGGTGGATGCCCCCGCGGACATGCCCCTGCTCTGGGTGTTGCGCGATCTGCTCGGCCTGACCGGCACCAAGTTCGGTTGCGGCATCGCGCAGTGCGGCGCCTGCACGGTGCATGTCGATGGCGCACCGCTTCGCTCCTGCCAACTTCCCGTCGGGACCCTCGGCACTCGTGCGGTCACCACGATCGAGGCGATCGGCGAGACGCCCGCCGGCGCCCGCATTCAGCGCGCCTGGCTCGACCATGAAGTCATTCAGTGCGGCTATTGCCAGTCGGGCCAGATCATGGCGGCGACCGCGCTGCTCGCCGGCACGCCCGCGCCCGACGATGCCGATATCGATGCCGCCATGTCGGGCAATATCTGCCGCTGCGGCACCTATGTCCGCATCCGCCAGGCGATCAAGGCCGCCGCCACGCCCTGACATCAGCCGACCTTCGCGCTCCCCGCTCCTTCAAGGTCCTTGCCAATGTCCGTCCTGACCGACCTTTCGCCCGCTGGCCCCATCCTCTCCCGCCGCAGCCTGCTCCAGGTCGGCGCGGCGGTGGGCGGTGGCCTGCTCATTGGCTTCGTCGCGCCGGGCATCATAGCGGCGGAGGCGGCGACGCCGGGTTTCGCGCCCAACGCCTTCATCCGCATCGACCCGGCCGGCAAGGTCACCCTGGTCATGCCGCAGGTCGAGATGGGCCAGGGCACCTACACCTCGATCTCGATGATCCTCGCCGAGGAACTCGATGCCGACTGGCACCGGGTGGCCTATGAGCATGCCCCGCCAAGCGACGCACTCTACGCCAACCCCGTGTTCGGCCTGCAGGCGACGGGCAATTCCAACTCGATCCGCGCTTTCTGGCTGCCCCTGCGCAAGGCCGCCGCGGGCACCCGCGCGATCCTGATCCAGGCCGCCGCTGCCGGCTGGAAGGTCGATCCCGCAAGCTGCCGCACCGAAGCGAGCGAAGTGATCCATGACGCGACCGGCCGCCGCATCGGCTATGGCGCGCTCACCGGCCGCGCCGCGGGGCTGAAGCCGCCGGCCGAACCGCAGATCAAGGACCCGAAGGATTTCCGCCTGATCGGCAAGCCGCTGCGCCGGCTCGACACGCCGGAAAAGGTCAACGGCCAGGCCAAATACGGCATCGACGCCATGCCCCCGGGCGTGAAGTTCGCCACCCTCGCCCATTCCCCCGTGTTCGGCGGCAAGGTCGGCCATGTCGACGACAACGCCGCGAAGCTGGTGCCCGGCTTCCGGCAGGTTGTCGTGCTCGACGATCTGGTCGCGGTGGTCGGCGATCATATGTGGGCAGCACTTCAGGGTCTCGCCGCGCTCAACATCACCTGGAACGAGGGCAGCAACGCCGGCGTCGACACCGCCCAGGTCCACGCCAATCTGGTCAAGGCCAGCCAGCGTCCCGGCGTCAATGCCAAGAATATCGGCGACGTCGCCAAGGCACTCGGCAAGGATCCGATCCAGGCCACCTATGACGTGCCGTTCCTCGCCCATGCGCCGATGGAGCCGATGAACTGCACCGTGCACATCACGCCCGGTGGGTGCGAGATCTGGACTGGCATCCAGGTGATGAGCCGCGCCCAGGCAGTCGCCGCCAAGGTCACCGGCCTGCCGCTCGACAAGGTCATCGTGCACAATCATCTGCTCGGCGGCGGCTTCGGCCGGCGGCTCGAGGTCGACCAGGTCGAAAAGGCCGTGCGCATCGCGCAACAGGTCGACGCGCCGGTGAAGGTCGTGTGGAGCCGCGAGGAGGATATCCAGCACGACGTCTATCGCCCGTCCTGGCACGACCGCTTCAGCGCGACGCTCGAGGACGGCAAGATCAGCGCCTGGCACCATGTCATCACCGGATCCTCGGTGCTGGCGCGCTGGCTGCCGCCCGCCTTCGTCAACGGCCAGGATTTCGACGCGGTCGATTGCGCGCAGGACATGCCGTACGACATCCCCAATTTCCGGGTCGATTTCGTACGCGAGGAACCGCCCGCCGTGCCGACCGGCTTCTGGCGCGGCGTCGGCCCGGCGCACAATGTCTTCGTCATCGAAAGCTTCATCGACGAGCTGGCACACAAGGCGGGTGTCGATCCGGTGCAGTTCCGCCTGAACATGCTCGGCAAGGCGCCCCGGCTCCAGGCGGCGCTCCGCGTCGCCGCGCGGAAATCGGGCTGGGGCAGTCCGCTGCCCCCGCGCGTCGGCCGGGGCGTCGCGGTGCAGCCCGCCTTTGCCAGCTGGATCGCCACCGTCACCGAGGTCGGCGTCTCCGAAGACGGCGAGGTCACGTTGCGCCGCGTGGTCTGCGTCGTCGATACCGGCATTGCGGTGAACCCCGACACGATCATCGCGCAGCTCCAGGGCGGCATCATCTTCGGCATGACCGCGGCGCTCCACGGCGAGATCACGATCGAGAAGGGCCGGGTGCAGCAGAGCAATTTCCACGACTACCGCATGCTCCGCATGAACGAGACGCCGCCGATCGAAGTGCACATCATGCGCAGCGGCGAAGCGCCGGGCGGCATCGGCGAAGCCGGCACCTCGATTTCGATGGCACCGCTCGCCAACGCGATCTTCGCTGCGACCGGCAAGCGGCTGCGCCACCTGCCGATCGACCGCGATGTGCTGGCCGGGAGGAAGGAAGCATGAGCCGCCGTCGCATCATCGCAAGCGTCATCGCCGCCATCGTCGTGGCCGGCGCCGGAGCCCTGGCCTGGATCGCCTTCGGGCCGGGCGCGATGGATTTCGCCGGCGGGCACCGCGTGTCGCTGGCGGAATATCGCGGCCCCAACGTCACTGGCGTACCCGCCGACTTCGCCTCGGCCGATCCGGTCGCGCGGGGCAAATATCTGACGCTCGCCGCGGATTGCCAGGCCTGCCACACCGCCAAGGGCGGCGTGCCCTTTGCGGGCGGCCTGCCGTTCAAGCTGCCCTTCGGCACGATCTGGTCGCCCAACATCACCCCAGACAGGGCAACCGGCATCGGCGGCTGGACGGATGCGCAGTTCCTCGCCGCATTGCGCGAAGGCAAGGGGCCGAAGGGCCATCTCTACCCGGCGATGCCGTACAGCGCCTATACCTGGATGACGGATGCGGATGCCCTGGCGATCCGCGCCTATCTCGCCACCCTGCCCCCGGCGCGCTTCGAGCGACCGATGCTCACCTTTTCCTTCCCGTTCAACCAGCGCTGGCTGATGTCGGTCTGGGGCGGCCTGTTCAATCCGAACCGCCGTTTCGAGCCGAACACCGACCGCAGCCCCGAGTGGAATCGCGGCGCCTATCTCAGCGAAGCGCTGGCGCATTGCGGCGAGTGCCACACGCCGCGCAACCTGATGCAGGCGCTCGACAATCGCCGCAAATATGCCGGCGCGGTGACCGCCGGCTGGCGCGCGTTCAACATCACAGCCGACAAGGCAACCGGCGTCGGCGACTGGGGCGATGGCGAGCTCGCCCAATATCTCTCGCAAGGCCATGCGCCCGGCCGCGGCACCGCCACCGGCCCGATGGGCGAAGCGGTCGACCTCAGCCTGCGCTACCTGACGCCGTCGGACATCGCGGCGATGGTCACCTATCTGCGCAGCGTCTCCGCCGTCTCGACGTCCGACCAGCCCCGCCCGGCCCCCGGCCCCGCGCCGGTCGGCCACCGTCTGGCCGCCGCGGACGACGCCGCGCCACTCGGCAAGAAGATCTTCGAGGGCGCGTGCATCGGCTGCCATGCCTGGAACGGCAATGGCGCGCTGACTGGCCTCGCCACGCTCAACGGATCGCGCGCGGTCAATGATCCGGAGGCGACCAATGTCGCGCAGGTGGTGATCCTCGGCGCGCGGCGGCACCCGGCGCAGGGCGACATGGTCATGCCGGCCTTTGGTCATGCCTATAGCGACGCGGAGATCGCCGCCGTGGCGAATTATGTCACCGCCCGCTTCGGATCGAAGCCGTCCAGCGTGACGCCGAAACAGGTCGCGGCGTTGCGCAAGGCGAGCTGACCGGGAACTTCTCGCCCTCCATTGGAAATCGTGCTCAGCACTCCTCATATGAGGGGCGCACCGCTCGCGAAGGATTCCCCATGCCCCGCCCGATGAAGATCGATTTCGTCTCCGACGTGTCCTGTCCCTGGTGCATCATCGGGCTGCGCGGACTGGAGGAGGCGCTGGCGAAGACCAGTGACGTGGTCGATGCGCACATCATTTTCCAGCCGTTCGAGCTAAATCCGGCGATGCCGCCCGAGGGCCAGAACATCGTCGAGCATATCGCAGAGAAATATGGCTCCACGCCGGAGCAGTCGGCCGCCAATCGCGAGATGATCCGCGCCCGCGCGGCCGAGCTCGGCTTCACCATGCGCGGCACCGACCAGAGCCGCATCTACAACACGTTCGACGCGCACCGCCTGCTCCACTGGGCCGAAATCGAGGGTCATCAGGCAGCACTCAAGCACGCGCTGTTCGACGCCTATTTCACCGACCAGCAGGACCCGTCCGACCATGATGTGCTGGTCGCGGCGGCGGAGAAGGCCGGCCTCGATCCGGCGGCGGCGCGCGAGGTTCTCGCGACCGGCCAATATGCCGAGGAGGTTCGCCGCACCGAACAGCTCTGGCAATCGCGCGGCATCAGCGCCGTGCCGGCCATCGTCATCGACGATCGCTATCTCATCTCCGGCGGCCAGCCGCCCGAGGCCTTCGAACAGGCATTGCGCAGGATCGCGGCCGAGACGGCGTGAACGCCACCGAGTCGCGGTGACAACAATGGGGAATGCGTTGGTGGGACATGGGCGCGGCGCAACGCGTGTTGCAGGATCGACACCGCCATTCTGGCGCGAATCACGGCTTGTTACCGCTTTCTCCTCCCGTTCCGGGACATTCCGGGCTAACGGTCTGGCGCGAATTTCCTGTGCTACATTAACATTCTTTGGACTTCGGCGTGGTGAAGAATATATGACGTCCGCATGACAACGCCTCCACCGGACGGGTCGCGGGATCGCCGGATAGAGGATCCTACCAACCTCTGGATCATTCACCCTGCCGGGCGCGCCCTTTTGCCCTGGGCGGTGGAGCACCGCGTCTCCGCCAATCTGGTCTCCGTGATGGGGCTCGGTTTCGGAATCATGGCCGCCGCCGCTTATGCCCAATGGCATGACTGGCGCTTCGCTGTGGCCGGTCTCGCTCTCTCGATCTGCTGGCTGATCGCCGACGGACTCGACGGCATGGTCGCCCGCGCGACCAACACCGCCAGCGCGATCGGCCGGATTCTGGACGGCGTGTGCGATCACGGCGTGTTCATCCTGATCTACGTCGTCATCGCCACCTCGATCGGCACCGGCGAAGGCTGGGCCTGGGCCTTGGGTGCCGGCGGCGCCCATATCGTCCAGTCCAGCCTGTATGAGGGCGAACGCGCCCGTTTCCACCGCCGCGCGCGTGGGCTGGCGCGCGGACCGGTGGTTGCCGGATCGGGCAATCTGGTGGTCCGGGCCTATGACTGGATCGCCACCTCGATCGATCGCGCCTCGACTCGCTTCGACGCCTTGTTCGAGGACCGCGCCATCGCCCCCCGGCTTGCCACGGCCTATTCGGCACGGGCGGCGGGGCCGATGCGCCTGATGATCCTGTTGACCGCCAATGTCCGCGTCTATGCGATCTTCCTCGCCTGCCTTTCCGGCGATCCGCGCTGGTTCTGGTGGTTCGAGCTCGTGCCCCTGTTTCTCGTCACCGCCATCGGCATCGGCTGGCACCGCCATATCGAGGCCGTTTTGTTGCGTCAGTTCTCGGCAACCGCACCCGTGGGTGCCACACCTTCTTTTTCTATTCACTCCAAGGATATCAATCGACCATGAACAGCATTCGGATCGCCCTGGTGGGCGTAGGCAACTGCGCAAGCTCGCTGGTGCAGGGCCTGGAGCATTACCGGGACGGCGCCAATGACAATGTCGGCCTGATGCACTGGGAACTCGGCGGCTACCGTCCGAGCGATATCCAGGTCGTCGCTGCCTGGGACGTCGACAGGCGCAAGGTCGGCAAGGACGTGGCGGAGGCGATCTTTGCCAAGCCGAATTGCACCGCGATCTTCTCGCCGGTCGTCAAGCCGACCGGCACCAAGGTGAAGATGGGCAAGATCCTCGACGGCGTCGCCGAGCATATGGAGAATTATGCCGACGACCGCACCTTCCTGGTCGCCGACCTGGCCGAGCCGACCAAGGATGAAGTGGTCGCCGAGCTGAAGGCATCGGGCACCGACGTGCTGATGAACTATCTGCCGGTGGGCTCGCAGGAAGCGAGCGAGTTCTACGCCGAATGCGCGCTCGAAGCGGGCGTCGCTTTCGTCAACAACATCCCGGTGTTCATCGCCAGCAACCCGGAATGGGCGAAGCGCTTCAGCGATGCGAACGTGCCGATCATCGGCGACGACATCAAGGCGCAGCTCGGCGCGACCATCGTTCACCGCGTGCTGACCGACCTGTTCGCCAAGCGCGGCGTGAAGCTGGATCGCACCTATCAGCTCAACACCGGCGGCAATACCGACTTCCTCAACATGTCGAACCGCAAGCGCCTGGCCTCGAAGAAGGTTTCGAAGACCGAAGCCGTCCAGTCGGTCGCCGCCGAGCGCCTGGAAGACGAGAACATCCATGTCGGCCCGTCCGACTATGTCGCGTGGCAGAACGACAACAAGATCTGCTTCCTGCGTATGGAAGGCCAGCTGTTCGGCGGCGTGCCGATGAACCTGGAGCTGCGCCTCTCGGTCGAGGACAGCCCGAACTCGGCCGGCGTCGCGATCGACATGATCCGCTGCGCCAAGCTCGCGCTCGACCGCGGCCTGGGCGGCCCGATCGACGGCGCTTCGGCCTATTTCTGCAAGCATCCGCGCACGCAGATGACCGACGACCTCGCCCAGATCGCCGTCGAGGAATTCATCGCGGCGTGATCGACACCGCGATCCTGCTCGCAGCCGGCGAAGGCAGCCGGTTGCGGGCGCTGGCACCCTACAAGCCGCTCTGCGTCGTGGGCGGCAAGACCCTGCTCGAACACGCCATCACCGGCTTTGCGGCAGCGGGCATCGGCCGCGTCATCGTCGTGCTCGGCTATGGCGCGGAGGCGATCACCGCTGCTCTTGGCGCGCGCGACTGGCCGGTGACGGTCGAGACCGTGATGTCGGCGGACTATCGCAAACCGAATGGCGTGTCCGTGCTTGCGGCGGAAGCTGCGACGCGGGGTGGCGACGCGCTGCTCGCCATGTGCGATCACCTCGTCGATCCTGCACTCTACCGGCGACTTGCCGAAACAGGTGCGCAGGGCGGCCTGACGCTCGGCATCGACCGGCTGCTCGAACAGGAAGCGGTCGACATGGAGGACGTCACCCGGGTCGCAACCGACGGCGACGCGATCGTCGCGATCGGCAAGGGCATCGAGGTGTTCGATTGCTTCGACACCGGCGTCTTCGCGATCGGCCCTGCCCTGTTCGACGCACTGAAACGCTTCGAGGCGCCATCGCTCAGTGCGGGGGTTGGGTATCTTGCCGGCCAGGGCCTCGCCCATGTGGCGGATTGCACGGGCATTAGCTGGATCGACGTGGACGATCCCAAGGCGCATGTGCTGGCGGAGCGGTGGGTCTCGCAAGCGGCGTAGCGGGGGCGGGAGCCCGCCACCCCTCTCCCGTTCGGGCTGAGCTTGTCGAAGCCCCGTTCTTCCTTTCTCGCGGCAAAAGGGAAGAACAGCCCTTCGACAAGCTCAGGGCGAACGGAGAAGGGTTGGAAATGCCTGTTTGCGAGAGCTTCCGGCCTAGCCCGGACGCCGCTACCGTTCTCCCAATGCGCCTCACATCCACGCCCAACACCGTCCGATGACCGCCCTCGCCGGCATGCTGAGCTTTGCCGGCTGTCCCGACCTGTCCGGTGCCTGCGGCCGGATGCTCGATGCACAGCGCCTTTACGGCAGCGGCAAGCCCGGCTGCTGGGCTGACGATGTGCTGGCCATGGGCCGCGATCTCCACGCGACGTTGCCGGAAGATGATTTCGACACCGGCCCGGTGGTGATCGATCACGGCCGCTTCGCCCTGGTCGCCGATCTCCGCCTCGACAATCGCGAGGATCTCTGGCGCGACCTCGACTTCCCGCTGCCCGACCTCGTCCGTCAGTCGGACGCCGCCGTCCTGATGGCCGCCCTCGTCCGCTGGGGCGAGGCCGCGGTCGACCGCCTCGCCGGTGATTTCGCCTTTGCCTTCTGGGACCGCACCACGCGCCGCCTGTTGCTCGCGCGAGATTTCCTCGGCCAGCGCCCGCTCCATTATCATCGCGGCCGCGATTTCCTTGCCTTCGCCTCGATGCCCAAGGGCCTGCACGCCTTGCCCGAGATCCCGCCCCGGCCCGACCAGGACATGGTCGCCGAATTCCTTGCCCTGCTTCCCGAAACCGGCGGACACAGCTTCTACGAGGGCGTCGAGCGCGTGCCGGCGGGCCATGTCGTCGCGGTCACCCCGGCCGGCCTCTCGACGCACCGTTACTGGAACCCCGCGCCACCACTACTCCGGCTCCGCACCGCCGCCGATTATGACGAGGCGGTCCGCGAACAGCTCGACCGCGCCGTCGCCGCGCGCCTCAGGAGCATCAGCGGGCTCGCCGGCACGCATCTCAGCGGCGGGCTGGACAGCGGCGCCGTCGCCGCCACCGCCGCGCGGCTGCTCGCCCCCGACGGCCGGCTCGCCGCCTTCACCGCCGTGCCCCGTGCCGGCTATGACGGCGCCGTCCCGCGCAACCATGTCGCCGATGAAGGCCCCATGGCCGGCGCCGTCGCCGGGCTCTATCCGAACATGGCGCATGTGCTGGTCCGCACCGGCGGCCGATCTCCGCTCGCGGCGCTCGACCGCAATGTCCTGCTGTTCGACCGTCCGGTGCTCAACTTGTGCAACGGCGCCTGGATGGACGCGATCATGGACGCGGCAAAGGGGCGGGGCGTCACGGTCATGCTCACCGGCCAGATGGGCAATATGAGCTTCAGCTTCACCGGTTTCTCCGCATTGCCCGATCTTCTCGCCCGCGGCCGTCTCATCCAGCTCGCACGCCATCTCCGGGACTTGCGGAGCAACGGCGTGTCCCTGCGCAACAGCGCCGCGCATACGATCGGGCCATGGCTTCCCGCCAGCCTGTGGCGCCTGCTCGACCGTACCCGCGGCCGCCGTCTCGATCTGCGTGACCACAGCGCAGTGAATCCGGCGCGCGCCGCGCGGGCGGATGCCGATTTCAGCTATCGCCCGCCGCGCGATCCCGTCGCGGCGCGAGTCCATGCGCTGCAGCGCACTGACCTCGGCAATTACAACAAGGGCTATCTCGCCGGCTGGGGCGTCGACACGCGCGATCCGAGCGCCGACCGACGCCTGATCGAGCTGTGCCTGTCCATCCCCGCGACCGAATATCTGCGCGACGGCCGCCCCCGCGCGATCGCCCGCAACGCCTTCGCCGATCGCCTGCCCGCCGCCGTGCTGAATGCGCAGCGCAAGGGGCTCCAGGCAGCCGACTGGCACGAAGGCCTCGCCGGAGCCCGGGACGAGGCAGCGGCGGAACTCGACCGGATCGCCGCCGCGGTCGACAGCGCGGGTCCGCTCGACCTGGCGATGCTGCGCACCCTGATCGCCGACTGGCCGAGCGGGAACTGGAACGCGCCCGAGATCCACGCGAAATACCGCCTCGCCCTGCTCCGCGGCCTCTCCGGCGGTCATTTCATGCGCAAGGCCGGTGCGTCACCGGATCAATAGGCGAAGCTCAGCGTGACGCTCGCGCTGCGCGGCGCAGCGTAAAAGGCCTGGCCCCACATCAGGCTGCCGAGATATTTCCTGTCCGTCACGTTGCGCACATTCACCGTCGCGCGCACCCGGTCGATCAGGCGAATGCCCGCCATCAGGTCGACCACCGCATAAGCTTCCTGCTTCAGGATCACGTCGCCGTTGACCACGCCGTAGGCCTGTACGCCGGCATCGGCATAACTGATCGCATTCTGCCAGCGCAGTTGCGCGCCGAGCTTTAGATCGTTGAGCTCAGGCAGGACATAATTGGTGGCGAGCTTCAGCGTTTTGGTGGGCAGATAGGTGCGTACCTTGTTGCCCGCCTGATCTTCGATCTTCAGCCCGGTATAGCCGCCGCTCACGCTCCAGCGATCGGTGATCCGCCCGGCGACCTCGATCTCGAATCCTTTCGATGTCGTATCGACCCCGGCATAGCAGGTGTCGCCGATCGGCCCTTCCGGACATGGGCCGTCCGGATCGCCATAGGTGCCGATCGCCGAGGCGAGGCCCTTCTGCCTGGCGCGGAACAGCGATGCGGTGGCGTAGAGCCGGCCGCCGAACCATTCGCTCTTGATGCCGCCTTCGATGCTGCTGCCCGCCGCGGGATCGAGCTTGCGGTTGTCGATGCCGGTCTCGGCCTGCGGATTGAAGATGTCGGTATAGCTCGCATAGAGCGAGACGTTCTTCGTGAGATCGAAGACCGCGCCGACATAGGGGCTGACCGCGCTGTCGTCGCGCGACTGATCGGTGCCATAGGAGGTGCCGGTCGATGTCAGCCACATCGCGCTGGCGCCGACCACAGCCTTGAGATTGTCCGCGACGTTGAGATGCGCCGCGCCATAGACGCGGGTCAGCCGGTCGCCATAATCCGCCGCGAGATAGGCTCCGGGATAGACCGGCTCCGCGACCTGCACCCGGCCCCAGTCCTGCACCGCCGGGAAGTCGATCGGATCGGAGGAGAAATTCTCATATTCCAGCCCATCCGATCGCGCGGTCGATACGCCGAATGCAAGCTCATGCTCGCGCCCGAACAGCTTGATCGGCCCCGAGGCGGTGAAGTCGCCGAGATACTGGTCATAGGTTGACGGATAGATGCCCGACATGCCGCCGACGCCGAGCCCGGTCGCCTTGTCCGGATAGCCATAGGCGTAGAGCAGCTTCGATTCCTCGGTAAAGCGCTTGTAGGTGAACACGCCCTTGGCCGACCAGCCGCCGGCGAAGCTGTAGGCGAGCTCGCCGAAGACACTCTGGTCGTGCGTGTCCCAATAGGTCCAGTCGGCCGAGGTCGAAGCGGAGACGGGGAAATCGATCCGGCTGCCGTCGGTATAGGTCAGCGGCAACGCGCCCCACAACACGCCGTCCGCGCGATTGTCCTGCCGGCTGTACCCGACCGTCGCCTTCAGCCGCGGCGTCGCTTCCCAGCTGAGCAGCGCGCCGTACACGTTCCGGTCGACATGATTGTAATCGAGATAGGAATCGCGGTCCTCATGTGCGACGATTCCCCGGACCGAGAGCGTATCGGTGATCGGCACCGAGACATCGGCTTCCACGCGCTTCTGGTCCCAGGAACCGAGCTGCGCCGACAGATTGGCCTGAAGCGTGTCGGTCGGGCGCTTGCGGACATAGTTGATCGTCGCGGACGGGTTGCCGATGCCGGTCATGATCGCGTTGGCGCCGCGCACTGCCTCGACCCGCTCGAACAGCGCGGTGTCGAGATCGCCGAACTGGATGCCCCACAGCAGCGGCAGGCCGATCCCGTCGACCTGGAAATTGGTGATGTCGAAGCCGCGCGCATTGAAATAGGTCCGATCGGTCTCGACCCGCTCGACATTGATGCCGACCACTTGGTTCAGCAGATCGTTGACGTTGGTCAGCGCGAAATCGCTGATCCGCGTCCGGTCGATGATCGTCACCGATTGCGGCGTTTCGCGCGGCGTGAGCGTCAGGCCGGTGGCCGCCGCGCTCGGCGTGTCGAGCGTGCCGGTGACGATGATGTCCCCCCGGTCCTGGACATCCTCGTCCCCCGGCCCGGCGGCCAGCGCGGTGCCCGGCAGCAACAGGCTGAAGACGGTCGCAAGCAATGCATGTCGCACGGACGGTTTCATTTCGGCGGATCCTTTGCTGACGTGATGCGCCGGCCGCTAGGGGATAGTTATAATGCGAGTCAATCGCATTATCATTAACGATACCGCGCCTGAAAGCGACGCTGGCGCTGCAAGCCGCGATGCGTCAGAACCGCGGCGATGCCGAAGAACCGCTATCTCACCGCGCCGCCTAGCGACCATTTCGACGGCGTCCGCTTCTTCAATCCAGGCCAGCCCGCCACCGATCGCGCCCTGTCGCAGATACTCCGCTGGAAGCTCGGCGAACGCCCGGCCCGCTGGCCGAAGAGGGTGCCGGTCGAGCAGGCACGCCCCGACCCCGCGCCGGAACGGCTGACGATCACCATGATCGGCCACGCGACGCTGCTGATCCAGGCCGGTGGGGTGAACCTGCTGACTGATCCGGTCTGGTCGGAGCGGGCGAGCCCTTTTTCCAATGTCGGCCCGAAACGCGTGACCGCGCCGGGCGTCGCGTTCGAGCATCTGCCGCCGATCCACGCCGTGCTGCTCAGTCACAACCATTATGACCATCTCGATCTCGCCACGCTTCGCCGGCTTCACGCCGCGCATGCGCCGCTGATGGTGATGCCGCTCGGCAATGATGCGATCGTCCGGCGCGCGGTACCCGATGCCCGGATCGCGGTCGGCGACTGGCACGACCGGATCGAGCTCGCCCCCGGACTGGCCACGACCCTGACTCGCGCCAACCACTGGTCGGCGCGCGGCCCGGGCGACCGGCGCATGGCGTTATGGGCGGGCCATTGGATCGACACCCCGGCCGGCTCTGTGTGGTTCGCCGGCGACACGGGTTATGGCGATGGCGCGATCTTCCGCGACATCCGCGACCGCCACGGCGCGCCCGACGTCGCGCTGATCCCGATCGGCGCCTATGAGCCGCGCTGGTTCATGGCCGACCAGCATGTCAATCCGGCCGAGGCAGTGGCGATCCTGCAGGACGTCGGCGCGGCCCGTGCGCTCGGCATTCATTGGGGTACCTTTCAGCTCACCGACGAACCGCGCGATGCCCCGGTCGAAGGGCTGGCGGCGGCATTGGAAGCCGCCGCGATAGCGGCCGCGCACTTCGTCGCGGCGGAGGCGGGCGGCGTCTACCGGTTCTGAGGTAAGCAGCACCTTCATCGCACCCGTCGCATCTCCGTCGACGGTCGTTTCCCGGCTCCGTGGCGCTCGGGTAAATCCTTTCCGGCGATAGCGGGGTTGCATGGGGTTTGCCGCGGCGCATCGGCTCACACGCCGCGGCAAACCCCTTTTCCAGAGCTGCGCCAGATATCCTTATTTGGGCAGCACCGCCGACCTGGTTACCTTGAAGCTGGTCTTCACGCCGGCCGCCTGCGCCATGCCGGGCCGCGACACCGGCTGACCGCCGCCGACCCAGACATCCACCATGCCCGGCACGACCTTGCGCACGCCTTTGTCGTCGACCACGCTCAGCGTCCGGTCGTCGAGCGTGAAGGTCACGCTGCGCGTCTCGCCCTTAGACAGATGCACGCGCTGGAAGCCCTCAAGCGCCCGCACCGGCGCGCCGACAACCCCCGGATGCGACAGGTACAGCTGCACCACCTCGTCACCATCGCGCGCGCCGCTATTGGTCACGTCGACCGACACGGTGACGACGCCCTTCGTCTGCACCCGCGGATTGGCATAGCCGAAGCTGGTGTAGCTCAGCCCATGGCCGAACGGATACAGCACCTCGCCCTTGAAGTAACGATAGGTCCGCCCCGCCATCGCATAATCCTCGAACGGCGGAAGCTGCTCGGCGCTCCTGTAGAAGGTGACGGGGAGCCGCCCGGCCGGGCTGAAATCACCCGCCAGCAGCCCGGCAACGGCGTTTCCGCCCTCCTCGCCCGGATACCAGGCCTCGACGATCGCGGGCACGTTCGCATCCGCCCAGTTGATGCTCAGCGCGCTGCCGTTCATCAGCACCAGCACGGTCGGCTTGCCGACTGCCTGCACGCGCTTCAACAAGGCCTCCTGCGGTGCCGGGAGGTCGAGGCTGGTACGATCGCCGCCGGCAAAGCCCGGCGCCTTGATCTTCATCTCCTCGCCCTCGATCCGCGCCGAAAGACCCCCGACGAACACCACCAGATCGACCGACTTGGCCGCCGCGACCGCATCGTCGCCATTCTGGCTCGGCGGGCTCCACACGAGATGCTGCTCGCCCCGCGCGCCGCGCTGGAAGCCCTCGACCCGGATCGGATATTTCCTGCCCTTTTCGAGCGTGATCGCGCCCGACAGGATCGAGGGCGCGTCGCCCACGCCCCATTCGTCCACGACGATCTTGTCGCCGACATATACGCGGTAGCCATTCTCGCTCGCGAAGCGGAAGCGATATTCACCGCTCTCCGGCGCCACCAGCGTGCCGGTCCAGCGCGCCGAGGCCGCCTTGTCGCCATTCCATTCGATGATGGCGTTGGCCTGAGTCTTTGTCTCGACCGGCGCACCCTCCAGATTGGTGCCAGCGAAATATTCCGCCTTCAGCCCCGGCGTCCTGCACTCGGCATCGACGCACAACACGCTGTCGGGCACTGCCGGCTCGGCCGGGCCGACCAGCCCGGTGCCCTCGGCAAAGACGATCGTCGATTGCGGGAAGCGTGCGCGGATGCCGTCGAGCACCGTCACCGGTCGCGACGGCGTGCCGTAATAATTGCCGACCAGCGTATCCATCGAATCCGCGTTCGGCCCGATCACCGCGATGGTCTTCGGCACGCCCGCCAGCGGCAGCAGATTGCCCTGGTTCTTCAGCAGCACCAGCGACGCCTCGGCCATATTGCGGGAGAGCGCGCGGTGGGCGTCGGTGTCGTTATCCGCCGCGGTGATGGTGGCGAAGGGCCGGACAGGCGTGTCGACCAGCCCGAGCCGGATGCGCGCCGAGAACAGCCGCACCAGCGACCGGTCGACCGTCGCGATCGGCAACAGTCCCTTGTTCACGGCCTCGACGATCGAATCCGCGTCCGTCGTCATATGGTTGCGATAATCGCCGCAGATCACGTCCATGCCCGCCTGGAACCCGACCGCGACACCCTCGGCCGGCGTCTTGCGGTAATGCAGGCTGTCCGGGCGATAGATGTTCGCCGCCGCGCCGCAATCCGACACGACATAACCGTTGAAGCCCCAGTCCTTGCGCAGCCGCTGGTTCATCAGGAAATCATTGGCACAGCCCGGCACGCCGTCGATCGCGTTGTAGACGCACATGATCGACTGGACCTTGCCCTGGGTCACCGTCGTGCGGAACGCGGGGAGATAGGTGTCCTCCAGGTCGTGCGCGCTCGGGTGAACGTCCTCGCGGTGCCGGTTCGATTCCGGACCGCTATGCACCGCGAAATGCTTCGAGGTGGCGATCGTCTTGTAATAATCGGGATCGGTGCCCTGCAGGCCCTTGATGAAGGCAGTGCCGATCCGCCCGGTCAGGAACGGATCCTCGCCATACGTCTCCTGCCCCCGGCCCCAGCGCGGATCGCGGAAGATGTTGATGTTGGGCGACCACACGGTCAGCCCGCGATAGAAATCGGTGCTGCCGTCGGGATGGACGCGTTCGACATATTTGGCGCGGAATTCGGTGCCGATCGTGTCGGCGACATTGCCCATCAGGTTGGTGTCCCAGCTCGCGGCCATGCCGATCGCCTGGGGGAAAACCGTCGCGATCCCGGCGCGCGCGACGCCATGCAGCCCTTCGTTCCACCAGTTATACGCGGGTACGCCGAGCCGCGGGATGGCGGGTGCGACATTGCCCAGCTGCGCCGCCTTCTCCTCCAGGGTCATCTTCGCGACGATCGCCGCTGCGCGCTGCTCGACATTGCCGCCCGCGGCGCGGGTCGCCGGCACGTCCTGCGCAATTGCGGCGCCCGATACGAGGAACGACATCGTCGCGGCTGCGGCCAATAGCTTGAATTTCATGATATCCCTCTCCGCCTTTTGGAGCGGTCTAACCAAAAAATGGTAGCGGTACCAGTCCTTCGGTGGAGATATCGGCGCGTCGCGAAAAAGCCAGAGCACGAACCCCGATCCCGCGGGAACGCCCCCCGCTCTCCGGCCGCGCCCAGCGCCAACTAGCCCCAGTTTCGGTTTCGTTTCCCGCCCCGGCCAGATTTACACCCCGGACCCCCAGCGCTAGCGTCCCCTCGTTCGGCACAGACCATTTTTTGGAAAAAATCAGCGGCTCGACCTCCGTCGATGGTGCGTGCCGCGCTGTGTCTGAAATGGGGAGGGCAGCATGGATCTCGATGTGGCGATAGTCGGCGGCGGCGTGTCCGGCGCGTACAGCGCGTGGCGGCTCCAGCAGGATCGCGGCGACAAGCAGGCGATCGGCCTGTTCGAATATTCGGACCGCATCGGCGGCCGGCTCTACACCACCACCCTACCCGGCCTGCCCAACGTCAAGGCCGAGCTTGGCGGCATGCGCTATATCCCGACCCAGCACATCATGGTCGCCGATTTGGTCAAGCACCTGAATCTGCAGACCAAGGATTTCCCGATGGGGGCGCCCGCACCCGTGGGCTCCAACTGCAACCTCTTCTATCTGCGCGGCAAGCACCTGCGGCTGCACGAGCTCGATGATCCGGACAAGGTCCCCTACAACCTCGCCTGGTCGGAACGCGGCCTCGGCCCGACCAACCTGCAGGTGCAGGTGATGAACAACCTCTATCCCGGCTTCGCCAATCTCAGCCTGTGCCAGCAGATGCAGGTCAAGGTGTTCGGCAAGCCGATGTGGAAATACGGCTTCTGGGACCTGATGTTCCGCGTGCTCTCCAACGAGGGCTATCAGTTCATGCGCGACGCCGGCGGATACGAGGCGAACGTCGCCAATGCCTGCGCCGTCACCCAGCTTCCCGCCACCGAGTACAGCGACGAGACTCAGTTCCTCACGCTCGCGGAAGGATATGACCAGCTCCCGATCCAGCTCGCCAGGGAGTTCAACGACACATTCCCCGGCAAGACGCCCAAGGGCAAGCGCGTCTTCATGAATCACCGGCTGGAGGAGATCATCCTCGGCACCGGCGACTGGCCTTACACGCTGATCTTCCGCCAGACGCATACCGACGACGAGAAGCAGACCCGCGATGTCGACACCGACAAGACGATCAAGGTCCGCTGCAAGAAGCTGATCCTCGCCATGCCGCGCCGCAGCCTGGAACTGATCAAGAGCGATTTCTTCGACGATCCCTGGCTCAAGAAGAACATCCCCTCGGTCCTCATCCAGAGCGCGTTCAAGCTGCTGCTCGCGTACGAGACCCCCTGGTGGCGCTCGCAAGGCTTGGTCGCCGGCCGCTCCGTCACCGACCTCCCCGTCCGCCAGGTCTATTATTTCGGCACCGAGGGCGAACAGCCGAGCGGTGAGCCCTTCCTCAACTCGCTGCTCATGGCCAGCTACAATGATCTCGGCACGGTGCCCTTCTGGAAGGGACTGGAGCGCGGCAAGGCCTATGAAGGCTATCGCCCCGCCTGCCTCGAGGGCGGCGTCGAGAACGTGCTCCCGATCGCGCCCAAGACCGGTTTCCGCGCTACTGCCGAAATGGTCGATGTCGCCAACCGCCAGGTTGCGCAGGTCCATGCCCTGCCGCAGATTCCCGATCCCTATGCCGCGGTCTATCACACCTGGAACGAGGATCCCTATGGTGGCGGCTGGCACGAATGGAAGGCAAATTTCCGCCTCGACCAGATCATGTGCCAGATGCGCAAGCCCGTCGCCAAATACGACATCCACATTGTGGGTGAGGCCTATTCGCTCGGCCAGGGCTGGGTAGAAGGCGCGCTCGACATCGCTGAATCCACCCTGCAGGATTTCTTCGGCATGACGCCGCCGACCTGGCTCGACCCGAGCTACGCGCTGATGCCCAACCCCTGCCCGCCCGGCGATCCCTGTGTCGGCTGCGGCACCGATCTGGACGCCTGCCTGCCCTGCTTCGATTGCGGGACGATGCTCTCGTCGATCACCCCCAATTGCCTGTGCGCCGTCGAGGAGGGCTGAAATGAACGTCGCCGACTATATCCTCGAGCGCCTGAAACAGGCCGGTCTCAGCCATGTCTTCGCCGTCCCCGGCGATTATGCCTCGCCCTTCCTCGACGCGCTCGACGACGATCCCGCGATCGAGCGCGTGCCCAACATCAACGAACTCGGCTCGGGCTATGCGGCGGACGGCTATGCCCGCTTCAAGGGCATCGGTGCCGCCTGCGTGCAGTACGGGGTGGGCACGATGAGCGCGCTCAACTGCGCCGCCGGCTCCTGGGTGGAGCGTGTGCCGGTCGCGATCATCTCCGCCGCACCATCGAACAACAACCGGCTGCTCGAACGCCAGCAGCAGATCCTGTTCCATCATTCGACCGGGGATTTGGAGGTCAACGCGAAGCTGTTCGCCCATGTCACGGTCGCGTCGGAGATCGTCGTCGATCCCGATTTCGCCCCGGCCCAGATCGACCGCGCGATCACCGCGATGCTCACCTTCCGCCGCCCGATCTATCTCGAGGTGCTGCAGAATGTCTGGACTCAGGCCTGCGCCGATCCGGTCGGCACGCTCGCCCCGGTGCCGCAGACCAGCAACGCGACCTATCTGGCCAAGGCGATCGCCGCGACCTGGGGCCGCATCCTCAGCGCCGAACAGCCGGTTTTGTGGTTCGGCGTCGAGATCCAGCGCTTCGGCCTGCAGGAGCTCGCGCAGAAGCTGGTCGATGTCAGCGGCCTGCCCTTCACCACCACCAGCCTCGGCAAGACCGTGCTGGACGAGGCGCAGGCCCAGTTCATCGGCACCTATGCCGGCCCCGCCTCGCCCGCGCTCACCCGCACGATCATGGGCGCCTGCGATTGCCCGGTCGCGCTGGGGGCGATCATCACCGACGATTATCTCGACATCATGGCCGCGCGCTATGCCGACATGGTGTCGTGCAACGACGAGGATACCCGCGTCGGCATCGATTATTTCGCGCAGATCACGCTGGCCGATTTCCTGGCGGCTTTGGTCGCCCGCTTCGAGGAAGACGACGCCTTCCCGCGCAGCTTCGAGGCGCCCGACGTCCCCGAAGACACCGACGAGACCGCGGAGAAGGGCGCCGGCCACGGCCTTACCTACAATGTCTTCTACCGCCAGTTCTCCCACTGGCTGAAACACGAGAAGCTGATCGACGAGAGCGTGCTCATCCTGGGCGAGAGCACCTCGCTCTATGTCTGGGGCAACCTCATGGGCCTGCCGCGCGACAGCTTCGTCGCGCAGGCCGCCTGGGGCTCGCTCGGCCACGAAACCGGCTGCGCGCTCGGCGTGGCGCTGGCCTCGGGCAAGCGCCCCTGGGTGATCGCCGGCGACGGCGGCTTCATGATGATCTGCCAGGAGATATCGAGCCTCGCCCGGGCCAAGGTCCCCGCCGTGGTGTTCGTGATGAGCAACCAGGGCTATGCGATCGAACAGGCATTCGTCGACATCAAGGCCTTCACGCCGGAAGGCGAGTTCGCGCCCTTCGACGTGCTGCCCGACTGGGACTATCTCGCGCTGGCCAAGGCGTTCGGTGCCAAAGGCTACCGCGTGAAGACCACGGACCAGCTCGCCACCGCGCTGGCCGAGATCGGCGGGCTGACGGACGTGCCCGCGCTGGTCGAGGTGGTGATCCCGCCCAAGGACCTCGCGCCGCAGCTCGCCCGACTGGCCGCGCCGCCGCCGGTCCTGCGGAAATATCATAGCCTGGAGGAATAAGGGCAGCGAAACTTAGCTACTGGAACTTCCCCTCCCGTTCGCCCTGAGCTTGTCGAAGGGCTGTTCTTTCTTTTGCGGAAGAAAGAGCAGGGCTTCGACAACCCCGGATCAAGTCCGGGGCCGAACGGCGTTGGATCAATTCAGCTCGAAAACGCTCTAACGGGATAGCTTCCCCGGAACAGACGCGCCCCGCCCGCTCCGGCGCTCGATCGCATGGACTTCGGCGCGGGAGAGAAGCACGTCGAGATCCTCGCGGCCGATGTCGAAGCTGTCGGGAAGGTCGGCCAGTGCCCGGTCGATATCCTCGAGATGAAGCCCCGACGCCTGAAGCGGCGGCCCGATCGGGAGAGCGACGTGCGGATAGCTGTGGCCGGACACGCGATGGAAGAACATCCCGAGCGAAACCAGCGCGATCGAATTGAGCGCCACGGGCGCGAAGGCGAACGCCAGCCCCGCCGCATGAATGTCCTGCGTGCCGATGACGGCGGTCAGCGCCACGGCGCCGCCCGGCGGGTGGAGGCAGCGGCACAGCGACATGGCCAGGATCGCCGCGCCGACCGCGACGCCGGCGGCGATCGTCGGCTCCGGAATGGCGTGGAACGCGGCCACCCCGACCAGTGCCGAGAGCGTGTTGCCGCCCGCCACCGGCCAGGGCTGGGCGAGCGGGCTGGACGGAACCGCAAACACCAGCACCGCGGAGGCGCCGAGCGGCGCCAGGATGATCGGCAGATTGTGGGGCGCCATCGGAAACTGCGCACAGACGACGATCGTCAGGGCGATGCAGATGGTTGCGCCGACACTGGCGACGACCCTGTCGCCAAGACGGGCGCCCGCCAGCAACGGCCTGAAAAAACTGATACTCATCGACGCTCCGAATGCGGCAGGACGGGCGCTCTCTCCTCGACGGCGCGCGATTTTGCTACGCAGATATTCTATCCGGGTGCACCGCGACGACAGGTACCCTCCCCCCACGCCGGCACGCCCGTCGTGTCAGCGCTCCATCAGCGCTGCTTCTCCCCAGGTGACGGGCAGCCGATGGTTGTCCGCGCCGCTGCTGCGCGCGACCAGTTCGATCAGCTTCACGCCGACAACCGGCACCGAGAGCGGCCGCGCCGCCGTGCCCCATTTCAGCGGCTGGCTGGTGGCGAGCAGCTTGCCGTCGCCATAGACGGCGAAGGTGACGAGGTGGGTCTTGTCCGTCGCGCTATCGTCCACGCCGACCATCGCGGTGAAGCGCCGCGCGCGGCTATTCCGCACCTCCAGCCGTGAGTTTGCGAGAACCCCGATGCCTGCGTCGAACGGCTTTCCCGCGACGTGGAGCACCTGCCCATAAGGCGCGCTGTCGGCGCGCGCGCCGCCCCAGCCGGCATAGGTGGGCCTGTCGCCGGCGCCGTTGGTGCCCGCCCATCCCGCCGCCGTGCGGAAGATCGTGGGGTCGACGGTCGGGCGGACGACGCCGTCGATCGCCGGGTTCACGCTGCCCGGCTGTTCCGACAGATAATAGCCCCCCTGCAGTGTACGAAGGCCCTTGGCGCGGAAGATCAGCGTCTCGCGCGGCTTGACGCGCAGCCTGGTCTTGCCGGTGAAGCTGGTCCGCCGCTTGCTCCACAAATCGGTCAGTTCGACCGGCGCTGCGTCGCTGAACCTGAGATGCGCCGCGCTCAGATCGACGTCATAGTCGCCCGAGCCTCGGTTGAAGATCGCGAGCGCCTTGTCGCCCGACGCCAGCGTCTTCACCAGGATCTGCAGGTCGCTGGAATCATAGGCCAGCGTCGCCTGGTTGCCGGCGGGGTCCTGATCGAGCGCGATGATGTCGGCATTGCCGAAGATGTCGAGCAGCGCCTTGGGCGTCTTGCGCAGGTCGGTGCCGATCATCAGCGGGGCGTTGAGCATCGCCCAGAGCGCGAAATGCGATCGCGCCTCGGTCAGGTGATCCGCGTCGAAGTCGCCCGCGCCGATGTGCAGCATGTCGGGATCGTTCCAGGATCCGGGATGGGCATAGAGCGACCGCGTCACCGCCGTGTCGTAATTGACCAGCAGCCTTCCCCAGGCCGGCGAGATGTCGTCGCTGGTGCGCGAAATCCCGCCATAATCCTTGCCCCAGGCGCGCACGTTCGCGGCGCCCCAGATGCACAGCGACAACAGATAGTCGCCGTCCGGATTCTCGCGTGACAGCGCCGCGTTGATCTGCCGGAACAGTGCCTGAATCGCGGGAATGTCGGTGCGCGTCACCGCGCCGGAATCCAGGATCGGCCCCAGCGCGCGGAACTTGCCGGAGCGCACCCGGTCATTGTCGGGCGCATAATCGCGCAGGCCGCAGCCATCGACCTTGATGAAGTCGAAGCCCCATTTGGCGAAATAGAGCGCGATATCCTGATCGATGCGCCCGTAAAGACCGACCTCGCGTTCCAGGACATTGCCCTTGGGCAGATCGTCGTCGGTCGGCGACCAGGCTTCGGAACAGGTGTTCCGACCCAGATCGGAATAGATGCCCGCCTTCAGGCCCATCGCATGGAGCCGATCGGTGAACGGCCTGAAACTGGGGGTGTCGCCGCCCACCTGCGCTGATGGAAACTTGTCGGTGCGGATGATCATATGGCCATCCGGCATCCGACGCTTCAGCGCCCAGCCATCGTCGATATTGATGTAGCGATAGCCCTTGGCCGCCAGACCGCTATCGACGATCTGCTGCGCCGACCCGATGATCTTGTCCTCGTCGATGGCGGTGGCGAAGGCGTTCCACGTGCTCCACCCCATCGGCGGCAGCGCGGCCCGCCCGGCGGTATAGCCCGACCAGCGCCCGGTCGGTGCCAGCGGATCGGGCGGAGCGGCGGACAGCGACGATCCGGAGAGCGCGGCCATCAGCCCCGCGGTCAGCAGTTTCTTCATCGCTCTCTCCATCTCGTTCGCGTCCGGCGCATTGAACCGCGCGCAGGGATCATCAGGGCCGGCCGAAACCACCCAACCAGGCCGCGGCAGGTGCCGCGCCTATGGGCTCACGGCCGGCCCGCTCTTTCAGTTCCGGAACAGCAGCGGGGCCATTTCGTACAGGCTGCGCCGCCAGGACAGGAATTCGTGTCCCGTATTGGGCGACACATAGAAGACGCTGTTGATCCCGGCGGCCTTCAGCGCCTCTGCGTTCGCCCGCGGGTCGGCGCGGGGCACACCCGGAGGCCCGGCCATACCCCGGCCTTCGAGTTCGCGGCTGCCGAAGCTGACGAAGGTCAGCTTGATCTTGTCCTTGTACCCCGGGGTGCTGTTGACGTCGTCGACCGAGACCGTCCCACCGCTCAGCAGGCCGATATAGGCGAATGTATCGAGATTCTTCGGCGCGATCAGCTTGGTTTCGAAACCGCCCATCGACAGGCCCGCCATCGCGCGCTGGCGCTGATCGGCCAGCGTGCGGAAGTGCGTATCGACATAGGGGATCAGTTCCTTGACCAGTACCGTCTGGAACGGCTTGATGTCGAAACTGGCGAGACCGCCGGGGCTGCCCGGGCGCACGTTGTTGGTCATGCCATAGGTCATCACGATGATGAACGGCTTCGCCTTGCCGGCGGCGATCAGATTATCCATGATCAGATTGGCATGGCCCTGGTTGGACCAGGCGGTCTCGTCCTCACCCCAGCCATGCTGCAGATACAAGACCGGATAGCGCGCGCGCTGGTTCTGGTCATATCCCGGCGGGGTGTAGACAAAGGCGCGGCGTTGCGTGCCGGTACTGGCGGACGGAAACAGCACCTGCTCCACCCGGCCGTGCGGCACGTCCTTCAGCGCATAGAAATCCGCGTCGTGCGCCGGAACCTCCACGCCGCTCTCCCACCGCGTCGAGCCGTAGAAGTTCAGCGTCCCCGGGTCGTTGAACGTACCGCCGTCGACAGTCAGATGATAATAATGGAATCCCTCGTCGAGCGGCCCCTCGGTGGTGCCGGTCCACGTGCCGTCGGCGCCCTTGGTCAGCACGGTGCCGCCGCGGCCGCCCAGCCCTAGGCTCACCTTGACGGCCTGTGCATCGGGCGCCGTGACGCGAAAGCGGACATAACCCTGCGAATTGACCTGCGGATATTGTTGCCCCGGCTGGTTTACGGAAGACGGCTTGAAATCCTCGACGATCGCCGGCGCGGCGGTTTGCGCCGACGCCGATCCGACGGCGGCAATCGCGGCAAACAATATGGCTGCAGCTCTTTTCAAACGATCCTCCCAGGATGAATGTCGCGGTCTTGAGGCCCGCGTTGCTCTTATTACTCGGACTTATTGCAAGACATCGGCAACGCTGCAAGAGGCCATGCAGCCGAAATACGGCCGATCCAGCGACGCTGCTGCCAACTTGTCAGACTTATCGCGGCGCAATCAAATGGTCGCTTGCCTGTCGTTCACATGGGCGAGCGAAGGCCGATAAACGGTCAGCGAGCCTATTGATCGACACCCTCGGGCTCGATCGCCATGACCTTCGCCGATCCATATGCGACCATCACACCTCGTGCGGTCACCGCGAACATCCCCGGCTCGGCCTGACCGCCCTCCGGCGGCCGCCCGTCAGCGCGGGCTCGTCAGCGGAGCGGACAGATAGCAGCCGAATTCCTTCACGAAATCGACCGAGACACGGGCATGGACCCGGCCCTGGCGGTCCAGGAATTCGCCATGATCGTCGATCGGCACGAAGGCGCCGTGCCAGACGCCCGGATGGATATAGAGGCCCCGCCCGTCCGAGCGGAAGGTGGTGAACTTGTCCGGCGTGACATCGTCGCCGGGCAGGGCAAGCGGCACCACGAAGCTCTGTCCGTTCAGGGGATAGAAAAGCTGCCCGCCATCGGGATGATAATTGGCGCGCCAGATGAGCGCCCGGTCGCGCGCGCCGCCCGTGCCCTCCGACGTCGCCTCTTCGGGCCAGTTGCTCCAGCCGAAAAGATAGCTGTCGCCCACCGCATTGTTGCGGGCGTAGAGCGTCTCGCCCTTCCACCAGAATTCGAACAGCCCCTCGGTGACGCCCCCCTGGTCGCCCGAATTGGCGTCCACCGGCCGCCAGCCCTGGGCCGGCCAGCGCACGATCTCGATGGGAAAGCTTGCGGGCTCGTCGACCAGGCAGCCATAACCCTGCAGGCTTTCGTCGGTGGCCATCACCAGCGGCGTCTCATGGACCTTTCGGACGCCCGTGGTCGGAACATAGGCGATCTCGCCCGGGTCGAAGTTCATCTCGCCTCCTGTCTATGCCGCGGCGGCGGCGGGCGCGGCGCCCGCCCGTTCCGCCGCTGAATCATGGCCCATCAGCCATATGACGATCCCGGTCAGCAGCACGCCGCCCGCGACCACCAGCAGGCCATAGGTGAAGTCCCCGGTCGAGTCCCTGATCCAGCCGATCACGAAGGGGCCGGCAAAGCCGCCGATATTGCCGACGGCGTTGATCAGGGCGATACCGCCCGCCGCCGCCGGGCCGCTCAGCCGCGCCGCGGGCAAGGTCCAGAAAATCGGCAGGATCGCGAGCGTGCCGACGGCGCCGACGGTGATGGCCGCCACCGACAGGAGCGGCGCGTCGGGAAGGAAGGCACTTGCCGCGAGGCCGAGGAAACCGACGACCGACGCCGCCGCGATATGCAGTACCCGCTCGTTGGTCCGGTCGGAATGACGGCACCACAGCACCATGCCGATCGCGGCGAGCCCATAGGGAATGGCCACGGCATAACCCACCATCGACACGGGAATGCCGGTCGACCGAAAGATCTGGGGGAGCCAGAGGATGACGCCGTACAGCCCGATCTCGACCCCGAAATAGGCGAGGCACAAAAGGAGCGTGCGCGGATCGGTCAGCATGCGCAGGAAGCCGGAGCCGTAGCGCGCCTCGCGCTCGGATGCCTCGGCCGCGAGGGTGCGGACGAGCCACTCCTTTTCCTCGGCGTTGAGCCAGGTCGCCTGGGCTGGAGTGTCCGTCAGATAGAAAAGCGTCGCGACACCCAGCAGCAGCGACGGAATCGTCTCCAGCAGGAACAGCCACTGCCATCCGGCCAGCCCATAGGCGCCATCCAGGCTGAGGATGGCGCCGGAAATCGGCCCGCCCAGCGCGGTCGAGATCGGAATAGCGGTCATGAACAGGCCGATCAGCCGCGCCCGTTGCGACGCTGGCACCCACTGCGTGAGGTAATAGATGACGCCGGGAAAGAACCCCGCCTCCGCCACGCCCAGCAGGAAACGGACGACGTAGAAGCTCGTCGCGCTTTTCACGAAGACCATGGCGACCGCGACGAGCGCCCAGGTGATCGCGATCCGGGCGATCCAGCGCCGCGCCCCGACCCGGTGGAGGATCAGGTTGCTGGGCACCTCGAACAGGACATAGCCGATGAAGAAGATGCCGGCGCCCAGCCCATAGACATAGGCCGAGAAGCCCAGATCGCGGTTCATGCCCTCGGCCGCGAAACTGACGTTCGAACGATCGATGAACGCGGCGAAATAGAGTAGGGCAAGGAAGGGGATCACGCGTGCGCCGACCTTGTTCAGCGTCACGGACTCGATGGTCGTCGTCATGATCCTGCGGTCATTCACATCACCCATCATCGCCGGCGGCATGCCCGCTCCTGGCGCAATAGAACGACTCCGTAATGGATATGTGACGGTCGGCGGATTTTCGCGGGAGAGCTTTCCGCCGAACGCCGCTATTTCACGCTCGCGCCCGCCGCCAGCAGGTCGAGGCGCGGCTTGCGCAGCCCTGTTTCGGCATGCTCGCCCGCTGCGTCGACCACCAGCACCTGGTCGCCCCGGTCCATCGGCCAGGCCGCGAGGCCCTGCCCACCGGGATTCCCGGTCCTAGCGAAATTGGTCCAGTACCGGCCCATGTCCGCGGCGATGCGCCGGTCGAACGGCACATAGGTGCTGCTGGACCAGGGGAAGGTCCCCAGATTGCCGAACACGAACTGGATCTCCGCGCCGTGCCCCGCGCCCGGCGTGGCGCTGCGATAATCGTGCGGCACATAGGTGAAGAAATAGCGATAGACCGGCTGGCCCAGCCGCGCCTGCGCGGCGGCGAGAAAGCGGGCCGGCTCGGTGAAGACATAATCGGTCATCAGATTGGCGGCGACGACCTTTTCGTCCCCGGTCCTGCCCGGATCGAACAGACTCATCGCCAGCGGGCGCGCCGGTTCGGGGATCAGCGGAAAGACCGTGACGTCCGGATGCTCGAGCAGCGCCGGGAAGAGATCAGCCTCATAATCGTTGGAGCCGATCAGCCAGGGAACCGGGGCCTGCCTGCCCTCGGCAAAGGCGCGGTCGACATTCCCCGGAACCAGCACGCCGTCGACGATCGGCCCCGGCCTGGCGTCGCTCGCGGTCGGCGCGGATTGTCCTGCCAATATCGTCTCGAGCGGCAGCGCGCGGAGCGCGGCCATGTCCGCCGCGCCCGTTGCCCTGGCAAAGGCGTCGCCCTGCGTTTCGGCGGCGGCGAGCGATTTGGCGTCGATTCGCCCGAGCCCGGACTGGGTGATCGCCTTGGCGAACAGGCCCCGCGCCGACGGCGAGACCATCAGCAGGTTCACGGACATGGCGCCGGCGGATTCACCAAAAATGGTGACATTGGCGGGATCGCCCCCAAAGGCGGCAATATTGTCGCGCACCCACGTCAGCGCGGCGATCTGGTCCATCATCCCAAAATTGCCGGTGACGGCCGTCTCGCGGGTCAATGCCGGATGAGCGAACCACCCGAGCCGCCCCAGCCGGTAGTTGAACGTCACCACGATCACGCCGTTGCCGGCCAGCCTCGCGCCGTCGACCATGGCATTGGCGCCATCGCCGCGCACGAAGGACCCGCCATAGATCCACACCATCACCGGAAGGGGACCGGCGGCGGCGCGCGGCTTCCAGATATTGAGGGTCAGGCAATCCTCGCTCTGCACCGGATCGGGGCCATAGCCACCCGTTTCCGGATTGTGCTGCGGACAGGCGGGGCCGGGCGCGGCCGCCTTTCGCACACCCCGCCACGGCAGCGCCGGCAGCGGCGCACGCCAGCGCAACGCGCCGAGCGGCGGCTGGGCGAAGGGAATGCCCTTGAAGGCGAGGATGCCGTTCTCGACCGCCACACCCTCGACGCGGCCGGCCCTTGTCGCGACGATGGTCGGCGCCGTGGCGGTGCGGGCTATCGCCGCACTGGCCATGACGGCACCGGCGCAAAGGGCCAGGGCCGTCATGAAGGTCCGCCATATCGCCATCACCGTCTCCCCGAATGTCCGGCGAGCCTTATGCGAGATATGTGACGCTTTGTCCGGCGCGCGGCGACGGTCCCCTTATTATCGCGATCGCAGCCACCTTCCGCACCGGCACGATTGTTATTGCGAGCGCTTCTTAGTTGCACTAGCAACCCCGTGATTCGAGGATCGAACGAACCGCGGCGGCGCGCCGGGTTCGCGCGCACATATTGGGGACATGGTTTTGACACGCACTGCATCACTGCTTCTCGGCGGCTCCTTGCTCGCACTGGCCTTTCCGGCGGCCGCGCAGACCGCGGAGGAAAAGGTGGAGTCAGGCGACGATATCGTCGTCACCGGCACCTATACGCTGCCCGACAAGATCGACACGGCGACCGGCCTTGGTCTGACGGTGCGGGAGACGCCGCAATCGGTCAGCATCATCACCGCGCAGCGCATCCTCGACCAGAATCTGACCACCGTCGCCGACGTGATCCAGAACGGCGTCGGCGTGACGGTCAATGAAGTCGACGATGTCCGCAACAGCTTCTACGCGCGCGGCTTCGAGATCCGGAACTATCAGGTGGACGGCGTGCCGACCGCCTGGACGCTCGCCGGCGGCGCGGGCGAGACCATGGCCGATGTGTCGATTTACGACCGCGTCGAGATCGTCCGCGGCGCGACCGGGCTGCTCAGCGGCGCGGGCGACCCGTCCGCCTCGGTCAACCTGGTCCGCAAGCATGCCGACGGCACCGATTGGACCGGCTATGCCAATGCCAGCTATGGCAGCTGGAATACCTGGCGCGTCTCGGGCGATGTCGGCGGCGCGCTCACTTCGGACGGCCGCATCCGCGTCCGCGCGGTCGGCCGCTACGAAGAGGGCGAAAGCTATATCGATCTCTACAAGAACCAGAAATTCGTCCTCTACGGCGTGGTCGATGCCGACATCACCGACAACACCTTGCTGCGCGCCGGCATCAGCCACCAGGAAGGCCGGCCGGATGCGCCGACCTGGGGCGCCCTGCCCAGCTTCTACACCGATGGCAGCTTCGCGGTATGGCCGCGCTCGCATACGCCCGCGGCGCCCTGGACCTTCTGGGACACCGTCAACCAGAACATCTTCGCCACCCTGAGCCATGATTTCGGCGGCGGCTGGAGCGTCACCGCCAATTACAACCGGATCAAGAATTCGCAGTCCACCGAGCTGCTCTACCTCTCCGGCCTGGTCGACAAGGCGACCGGCGATATCCAGTATGGCTATCCCTACAAGGACAAGGGCAAGAGCATCCAGAACAGCTTCGACGCGCAGGTGAAGGGCCGGATCAGCCTGTTCGGCCGCGATCATGAGCTGGTGCTGGGCGCGCTGCACAGCGTGCAGAACCGCGACGACACGACCTATTCGGCGCTCGCCTTCCTGCCCGGCACGGATTTCGCCACGCTCGGCGGCAGCGCCTATCCTTATCCCGGTTTCTCGACCACCGGCTCGCTGGACGTCAAGGAACGCGTCGAGCAGACCGGCTATTATGGCGCGCTGCGCCTCAACGTCAGCGAGCGGCTCAAGCTGATCGGCGGCGGCCGCCTGTCGAGCTGGAAACAGACCGGCTTCTCCTTCGGCATCACCAGCAATTACGGTGACGACAATGTCTTCATCCCCTATGTCGGCGCGCTCTATGACGTGACTTCGAACCACCGGCTCTATGCGAGCTACACCAAGATCTTCCAGCCGCAGAACGCCGTGGACACCAGTTTCCGCCAGCTCGCCCCGCTCGACGGCAAGGCCTATGAGATCGGCCTGAAGAGCGCCTTCTTTAACGAAGCGCTGCAGACCTCGCTCGCGCTGTTCCGCATCGAGCAGGACAATCTGGCGGTGCTGCTCCCGGGCGACCCCGTCATACCGCCCGGCGGTGGGCTGCCGGTGAGCCAATATCGCGCCGCCGACAATACGGTCAGCCAGGGCTTCGAGCTCGAAGTCACCGGCAAGCCCTTGCCTGGCTGGAACGTCAATTTCGGCCTCAGCCATTTCAAGATCGAGGACGAGAATGGCGGGCCGATCAACACCGATCAGCCACGCACCCTGGTCAAGCTGTTCACTACCTACACCCTGCCCGGCGCGCTGAGCGGCCTGACGGTCGGCGGCGGCGTCAATTATCGCAGCAAGGCCTATTCGACCGGCGCCAACCCGGTCACCAACGCCGCCTTCCGCTTCCAGCAGGACGGCTATGCGCTGGTCAGCCTGATGGCCCGCTACGCCCTCACTGAGAAGCTGCAGCTCCAGGCCAATATCGAGAACCTGCTCGACAAGACCTATTACAGCCAGATCGGCTTCTACAGCCAGTATCGCTATGGCGCGCCGCGCAGCTTCACCATCGGCGCGACCTACCGCTTCTGATGGCGGACGCGCTCCTCATCGCGGCGAGTGCCAGCGCGGCAGGCGGCAGCGCGGCGCTGCGCTTCGCATGGTCCCTGCCCCGGCGCTCGCGGGCCTGGAACAGCCTGGGCTGGGGCCTGTTCGCGCTCGGCGCAGTGCTGGGCTGGCTCAGCGCCGGCGCCTGGGGCGCGGCCGTCGCGTCGCTGTTCGGCATGAGCGCGGCTTTGCTGTTCCTCGCCTACGCAGCCGCCACTGCGCCGGCCACAACCGCCAAAGCCTCCAACCGCCGCGCCGGTGCCCTGCCCGAAGGCGGCGAGCCATGGCGGATCGGACGGCGGATCGGCACTTTCGCGATCGTCATCCTCGTCGCGATGATCGTCTCGATCGGCCTCGCCGTCGCGGCGCGCGGGATCATCGCCTGGTCCGGCGCGGGCGACGCCAATGCCAATGTCGCGAGTTTCTTCGTCATGCCGCTTGCCTGGACCCTGCTCGCCTTCGCGCTGCTGATGGAGGAGCGCCGCGCGCGGCAATGGCGCCTGCTCGCGCTGTGCGCCGTGCCCGGCCTGCTCGCGGTGGTCGCCGGAGTGGCGACATGACGGTCGCCCCCGAAAGGTCCACGGTCAAGCGCGCCCTCTCCGCCCATGCCGCGATCGGCCTGCTCGCCGGCATGCTGCTCTACATCGTCAGCCTCACCGGCACCGTCGCCGTCTTCTACGAGGAATGGCAGCGCATCGAGCAGCCCAACGCGCCGGAAATGGCCGCGATCGATCCCCACGCCGTCCAGCGCGGCGTCGCGGCGGTGCTGGCGAGCGAAGCGGGCAAGCCCCGCACCACGCATCTCTATGTCCATCTGCCGGTCGAATCCCTGCCCCGCGCCACTATCACCACCGACACCCAGGCGGTGCATCTCGACACCAGCGGCAAGATCGCGGGCAAGGAGGAGATCGCCTGGTCCGATTTCCTCGTCGAGCTCCACTACATCCTCAACATCCCCGGCGTGGTCGGCATCACCATCGTCGGTATCCTCGGCGTGATGATGCTTGCGCTGGCGCTGTCCGGCGTCATCGCCCACCCCCGCATCTTCCGCGACGCCTTTCGCCTGCGCGCCCGTGATGCGAACGGCCTCGGCCTCGCCGACTGGCACAACCGGCTGAGCGTCTGGACGCTGCCCTTCACCGTCGCGATCGCGCTCACCGGCGCGCTGATCGGCCTGGCCAGCGTCACCGCTTATGGCGTGGCGCAGCTCAGCTATCGCGGCGATCTCCTCGCCGTCTACGCCCCGATCTTCGGCGCCGAAGGCAAGCCTGACAAGAAGGCCGCGCCCGTGCCCGATGTCGCGACCGCGCTCGGCTATATGAAGACGCATCATCCCGGCCTGCGCCTCACCTATGCCACCCTGCACGATCCGATGACCGCGGGTCAGCATATCCAGATCCTCGGCACCCCCGACCGCCGGCTGGTCTTTGGCGAATATTATAATTTCGACGGGCGCGGCCGCTTCCTCGGCACCGCGGGCCTGTCCGACGGCGCGCTCGGCCAGCAGGCCTCGGCGTCGGCCTATAATCTCCATTTCGGCAATTTCGGCGGCCTGCCGGTCAAGATCGTCTATTTCATCCTAGGCCTGGCGCTGACCGGAATCTGCGCGACCGGCAGCTATATCTGGCTCGGCAAGCGCCGCCGCCGCGGCATCGACGAACCCCGCCTCCGCGCGATGTGGGATGCCGTGGTCTGGGGCTCGCCGCTGATCCTCGCCGCCACCTTCATCCTGCGCAAGCTCGCCGGCAACGGCGTGCCGCTCGTCGCGACCTATTGGCTCGCCACCGCCGCGCTGCTCGTCGCGGCCTGGTTCATGCCCGCGCCGGGGAGGCTGGAGAAGCTGCTCAGCCGGTCGCTCGCGGCGGCACTGCTGCTGGGCTCGGGGCTGGCGGTTGCGGGCTTCGTCACCACCGCCTGACCGCGCGGCGCGATCTTTAGTGACCGGCCCGGGCCGCCATGCTAGCCGCGGCCGCTCATCAAGGGGCTTTGTCGTGACGATCGCCGGCGCACTCCATTTCGTCGGCGACATGCCCGATATCGCCCGATCGCTCCGGGCAATGGCGCTTGGCCCCGGCAAACCCCGCCTCCACCGCGAGACCGATATCCTTCTCGGCGCATGCGACGATGGGCAGATCGCGGTCGAGGGCCCAGTCGTCGCGCTCTTCCAGGGCCGTCTCGATCAGGCGGATGGTCTCGCGGGCCGGTCCGCCGCGGTGATCGCGATCCAGGCCTATCGGCGTTGGGGCGCCGACTTTCCGGCGCGGCTGATCGGCGATTTCGCCTGCGTGATCTGGGACGGGGCGACGCGGCGCCTGCTGCTCGCGCGCGATCCGTTCGGCGTGGAGCCGCTGCATTTCTGGCGCGACGGGCGTTCCATCCTGTTCGCGACCGAGCCGCAGGGCTTGCTGGCGCTGCCCGAGGTCGCGCGGGAGATCGACCAGCGCTGGGTCGCGCGCTGGCTGGCGCTGCTGCCGCAGGACGAGCCCGGCACCGCCTATCGCGGCATCGATCGCGTGCTGCCCGGCCATGTCGCGATCCTCGACGAGGTTGCGGTCCGGCAGGTCCGGAGGTGGAAGCCGGAGGAACTGCCGCCCGTCAGGCTGGCGCGCGATGCCGATTATGCCGAAGCCGCCCGCGCGCTGCTGGACGAGGCGATCCGGTGCCGGATCGCCGGGGTCGACACGGTGGGCAGTCAGTTGAGCGCGGGCCTCGACAGTTCGAGCGTCACCGCGCTCGCGGCGCGCCAGCTGGCCGCCCGGGGACTCAGGCTGACCAGCTTCACCGCGGTGCCCGTTGCCGGATTCGACGGCGGCTCCGATCGCGATCACCTCTGGAACGAAGGGCCGCTCGCGGCGCGCCTCGCCCGGGCCTGTCCCAATATCGATCATGTCCTGGTGCCCAACCGGACCGAACCGCTGTTCGACACCTTCGATCGCGTCTCCGGCACCGCGGGCATGCCGCCGCTGGTGCCGGTCAACCAGGCCTGGGTCGAAGCGATCGGCCATGCGGCAAAGCAGCGCGGCGTCACCGTGATGCTGAGCGCCGGCAAGGGCAATATGTCGATCAGCTATGACGGCTTCGGATCGCTCACGGATCTCGCGCGGCGCGGCCGGTGGATCGCGCTCGGGCGGCACATGGCAGCGCTGCACCGCGCCGGCCATGGCTGGCGCGCGCTCGCCGGTCGCGTGATCCTGCCCGCGCTGCCCCGGCGGCTGCGCCAGCGGACCCGGCGGCTGATCGGCCGGCCGGAGGAACGGCTGCGCGACTTCTCGGCGCTGCGCACCAGCTTCGCCGACGATCTGGGGCTACTCGACGAAGCCGAGAGGGTCGCCGGGAATGTCGGCCATGACGCGACCAGCCGCGCGACGCGCATGGCCGTGCTCGGCAGGGTCGATCCGGGCATGCTGTTCCGCGCGGAGCGGCGGCGCTTCGGCTTCGTCCAGCGCGATCCGATGGCGGATCGCCGGCTCGTCGAATTCTGCCTAGCCATCCCGCCCGAGCAATATCTGCTGCACGGCGAAAGCCGCTCGCTCGTCCGGCGCGCGATGGCGGGGATTCTGCCCGATCAGATCCGGCTCGAACGCCGCCGGGGATTGCAGGGCGCCGACTGGGCGCTGACGCTCAATGCGGAACGGGCTCAGATCGCGGCCGAACTCGACCGGCTGGAGCGCAGCCCGCTGGCCAGCGCCAGTCTCGATCTGCCGCGCCTGCGCGGCCTGCTGGACAGCTGGCCCGAGACTGGCTGGCATAGCCTGCACGTCATGCGCAGCTACCGGCTGGCGCTCATGCGCGGCGTGGCGACGGGCCGTTTCCTGCGCCAATTCGAAGGCGGAAACGACTGATCCGGATCAGGAGTAATCCACGCCCGCGTCCGGGGTGGAACCCGGGGCGTTTTCGGCGCTGCTGGCCTCAACGAAGGTGGCGACGGGCTTGTGCCAGTCGCTGCGTGGGGCTTCCGCCGCAGCGGGCTTCGTCTCTGCTGCTTCTTGAGGTTTCTGCACGCTTTACCCCTGTATCTTCCGATGCTCGTCACCGGTAGCGGACGTGTCGCATGCTGTACAGCCGTGTCCGCGGCGTTAACGCCCGTTTTCAATGGATAAACCGCAATTCGCGCATCATCGCGCCGTGATCACGGACGATCCGCGCCGCCTGGGCGGGGGTCAGCGTGCCGGACCACCCGCCCGGCGTGCCCGGGCCGAAGAAGCGGTTGGGCGCATGCGGCGAGGATTCGCGAAACCCCGTGCGCGCCTCGGCGGCGGTGAGCCGGTCCAGCCTGGCCGCGCCGATCGCCGCCGCCAGACGCGCCGGATCGGCCGCGTGGCCGAACGCCCCGGCAATCGCCGCGAACCCCTTAACCGGCGCGGCGACCAGATCCTCATAGCAGATGAGCGTGAGCGGCAGGCCAGAGCCGAGCCAGCTCGCCGCGTGCCCGCTCCAGCTCGACACGAGCTGCGAGACCTGCGGCCGCAGTCCCGTCCTGCTCGTGCCGAGCGAAAAGCGCGGATGAGCCATCGCATCGATCGCCTCGTCGATCGTGAACCCGAAATAGCGCGCGAACGACACCACCACGTCGCGCGGATCGCGCACGATCAGGACGACCCGGTCGATCCGCTCGCGGGGAAAGGGCGGTTCCGCCGCGCCCGCCGCCGGCAGCCAGGCGTCGTGAGTCTTGATCGGAAAGGCGCGCCTGCCCGCGGGAAGCCCGGCCCGGTACGCGATCGGGCGCAGACGGCGTTCCTCGTCGGGCAGCAGGTCGGAAGTCTCGATCTCCAGCGCATCGTCGATGAAGGCGCGGTCGGCCGCGATCGGGCCTTCAAGGGCGTTGAGATCGAGCGCGCCGTCCCCGCGCACCAGCGCCGTCAGCACCGCGCGCACCCAGGTATTGCCCGATCGCGGATAGGACGCGATCAGGCCGACCCCGCTCATGCCGCGACATGCGCCTCGATCCGCCGCACCAGCGGGTCGAGCCCGGTCAGATCGGGGCCGCGCGTCAGGCGGTGGACGGCGGTCGCGCCGACGATCTGCCCGACCGCGGCGAACAGCTCGGCCGCGCGCCCCCAGCGCAGCGCCGTCCGCTTGCGATAGACCTGTTCGTGCAGCCCCATCGCCGCTTGCGGGACCGCCAGGCGCATGATCTCCGCGCGGCCCGCGATCGGCGCGGCGAGCGTCTGAAGCAGATAGACCGATTCCAGCGGGACCGGGGTCGCCTGAAAGTCGGCTGGATCGCTGAACCGCAGATAATATTTGTTCTGCCCGAAGCGGTTGGCGTGGAGCCCGTCGGCGGCGATGCGCATCGCCTCGAGCGAATCCTGCCACAATTTCACGCGCGGAAAGGCGGGGCGCACGACCGGCCCGCCCGCCGCGCCGGCATCGATCGCGCAGACATCGTCGGAGACGAGCCGGTGCCCGCGCCGGACCAGGGCGGCGGCAAGCGTCGATTTGCCCGCGCCGGAGAAGCCCGAGATCGCGATCGCCCTGCCCGCGACCACCACGCACGACGCGTGCAGCGGGAACAGGCCGCGGCGGTGGCACAACAGGCCCAGCATCGTGCCGAACAGAAAGGTCCGCACATCGGGGCTGTCCACGTCGATCTCGGGATCGATCACGATCTCATGATCGCTCCGCAGCCAATAGGTCGCGACTCCCTCGATCGAGAGGCGCGCCTGCCGCTCGGCATTGACCTGCAGCAGGGGCGAGACGTCCTCAGCCTCCGCCAGCCGCGGCGGAATCGTCCCGCTATGGATCAGCAGGTCGGGCTGGCGATCGTCTCCCGTCCAGGGCGCGAGCTCGGGCATGGCGATGCGGGTGCGCACGCGCCAGCCGCACAGGAACCTGTCGGCCGGCATCGCCCCGGCATCAGACGACATCGATCAGCCCCCGGGCGTGCAGCGACGACAGCAATTCGAGGACATCGGCGGCGATCAGGGCGCGATCGGCGCGGTAATCGGCGGCCAGCGCGTCGCACAGCGCGTCGATCGTCATGGGCTGGTCGAGACGGCGCCAGATGTCGCTGCCGATCGCGTCGAGCCCGCAATAGACGCCATTGTCGACGCTCATCATCAGGATGGTGCCGCCCGCCTCGGTCGCCAGCTGCTTGCGCCCCTGCACCACCCGGTCGGTGAGCTTCAGAACATCGGACATCTGGATCGGGACCTCGCTCGTCGGGGTACAGGAACAACCCGCGACGGGGCTTGTCCCGCGCAATCAAATACTTCTCCCGCGATGGCAACCCAAGGCACGGATTTTTCGGGCGACACGACGCGCGACGGGGTCAGGCGACCTGCGCGTCAGCGACCATTCTCCCAGCGATGGCGATACCAGCAATTGATCGCGAAACGGCTGTCGAGGAACGCGCCGGACGGGCAGGATATCGGCCGCACCTCATGCGGTGCCCAGGCCGGAAACAGCAGCAGCAGGTCGCGATCGGGCGCGATATCGGCAAAGGCGCGCCGCCCGTCCGGGCCCGGCGCCATGGCATGCAGCCGCAGCGCGCCGCCCGAAAAGCCCTGTGGCCGGCGGTGGAAATAATGGACCGCCGCCAGCACGCGTGCCGTCGCCGATCCGGGCCGGTCGGTCGCGGTGTCGATATGCTCGCGGTAAAAGGCGCCGTCGCCATGCTGCACCAGCTCCAGCTCCAGCGAATCCAGCCGGATCGGCGGCAAGGCCAGGTCGCGCACCGCCTCTTCCAGGAGGCCCCGGAAACGCGCCTCCACCTCGGCCCGGAGATCGCCGAAATCGCGCAACAGGCGCGACGCGCGGATCGACCGGTCGACGCGTTGCTCGCTCAGCCGGGTCGTCTCGAAATCGCCTTCCCGCGCCGCGACATGCGCGAGCAGCCGCTCGACGACCGCCTCGCCGAAAAACCGCGCCACCCGGCGATGCGGCGGAATGTCCTGAAGGGGATTGGACGCGAACACAGGCACATGCCCCTAGCCGTTAGCGGCCTGGAACTGAAGGTCTTCCACTACAAAACTGCCGTCATGCTGAACTCGTTTCAGCACCCAACGCTCCACAAGCGTCACGTCGGCCGAAATAATGTCGCGCGCGCCCGTCAGTCGTTGATGTGCGCCCCGGCAAAACCGCGCAGGTTGATCGTCAGCTGCAGGTTCAGCGCATGGTCCATCTGCGCGCGGGCGCCGCTGCGGCCCGGACGATATTGGTTGAGATACCCGATATCGGTCGTCACCGCCCGCCCCAGCGGCAGGGTGACCCCCACGATATTGCGCATCCGCTCATAACCGCTGCGCTGCCCCCAGCTGGTGCTGTTGGGCAGGAAGAAGCTCTCATGGCTGGCGAACAGCGCGACGCCCTTGTCGCCGACCTCGTGATTGTAGCGGATCAGCGGACGGATGCGGAAACCCACCTCGCTACCCCGCGGGTTGAACCGCTCGTCGACGCGGAAACGCGTGGTGACCGGCCCGAACGTCCCCACCATCTGCTGGCGCAACCGGTTCTCGTCAGCACCGCTATTGCCGTTATGCGCCCCGACCCAGCGATAGCCGAACCCCAGCTCGATCTTCTTCGACACGCGATAGCCGAGCAGGGCGCCGAATTCGGTCTGGTACAACCCATCCTGCCGGTCGCTGAACCGCGCGATCTGCTCGAGCGTGACGCGCACCCGGTTCGCGAGCGGCACATTGGTGTTGACCTGCAGCCAGACCTGCTCGTCCTCCTGCTGCGCGCGCGCCGGCGTCGAGGCCAGCGCGAGCGGCAAAGCGGGAAGCAGGCGGCGCAGGGCCGGGCGTCGGGAACGGCTGGGCATAAACGATCCTGATGTCCTGAATCCGAAGGCCGTTCGATACATATGTAAGTCCGTCATGCTGAACTGGTTTCAGCATCCAAGGCGCAACGACCAATGCCGCCGCTTGTGGAGCGTTGGATGCTGAAACGCGTTCAGCATGACGGCAGGTAAACGAACCGCCGGTTCGGGACACTAGCCGCACCCCATCCGCCTGTCATCCGCCGGTGCTCCCGCGAGCGGGGTGGATACCGGCGGTTGCCGGAAGCAGGCGCGTCACGGCTTCCCATCTGACGCGCTTCCAACAGGCCTGACACGCCGGCGCTACGCGTAAAATTACCCCTTACTTTGCCACCACCCACCCCTGCGGCGACCACCGGTACACATAGGGCGATATCCCCCGCCCCGCCGTGGCGAAGCTCTCCGCCACCAATTTTTCGATCTTCCGCAGGTCCTTGCCCGGCGCGACGGTGCCGATCAGCACATTGTCGTCGGACGGAATGGCGACGAACAGCCGTCCGCCGGTGGCAAGCGCCAGCGCCCGCCACCGCTCGGGTTCGAGCATCATGCTCGCCCCATAGTCGATTCCCGCCACCACCAGCAGCTTGCCCTCGACCTCGCCGGGCTCGGGCAGCTTGGGCAGGGTTGCCAGCACCTGTCGCGTGGCCAGGGCGATGGCGTCGTCCTCGCCGAGCCCAAGTTCCTTCAACTGGGCATGACCGGAGATCTTGGTCGTATTCGGGTAATCCGCGCCGAGAATCACCGAGACGCCCTCGGCAAAGGGTCTGGCAATAGGTGGGTCCGCCTTGCCGCTGGTCCCTTCTGCGGCATCGCCGATTTCCCTGGCATAGGCCGCGGCATAGTCACTGGAGCGAATGAGCAACCGGAGCTGCGCCGGCTTGATCGCCTCCTCCATCGTCAGGGCCTCGGCGATCCCGCCCAGGAAATGCTGTTTCTCCATCGCGCAGTCCGCAGCGCTGTTGATGTCGCAAAAGTGCTGAATGCGATCGAGGTTGATCTGCATCTCTTCGCCGGCGGGCGGTTTGATCTTGATGGTCAGCGGGTCGGGCGTCGTTATTTCAGCGCTCGGCAACGCGGCCTTGATCGTGGCGATCGTTTCGTCGCGCAGGGTTTGGGCCTTTGCAGCGGTCGCGGAGGCACTTGCCAGCGTCACGATCGCGAATAACGTTGCCGTTCCGATTGTCCGCATGCTCGCCCCCGTACCCACATGATCGCCCTACCCGACGACTCATCTGCCGGTAAGCAATCGGTTCTACTGCCGGCACAGGTCGATACGAAGCGCTTTGACGCCACCGAACTCGGTGGCGGTCCCTTCGATGGGGTAGCTGGGACAGGCGTGCCCGACGCTCGAATGCCCAAATGGCCCGCTCGCCCGGCACCGGTTGCGTGCCCGCCCGTTCCGCCCCTAACCTGCCCGCGCCATGCAAAGACCGATCGACGCCACGCGACGCACGCTGTTCGTCTGGATCGCCCTGGCGACCCTGCTGGCCTGGGCCGTCGTGATCGCCGATCTGGCGCGCGGCGGCCGGCCCGATCCGCCGTCGCTGCGCGCTGCGGCAACGCTGCTCGACGGCTCCTGGCGATTCCACATCGGTGGCGATCCGCACTGGGCAGACGCCAAAACGGACGACAGCGATTGGGAAACGATCGACCTGACCGCCACGCCCGGCAGCCATGACGGCGATGTCGGCCTGCCCGACTATGTCGGCGGCTGGATGGCGCACGGCCATCCGGGCTATACCGGCTACGCCTGGTACCGGCGCGTGGTGACGGTGCCGGCCGGGCGCGCCTCATGGGACATGCTCGGGCCGACGCTCGTCGAGGACGGATACGAACTTTATTGGAACGGCAAGCTGCTGGGCGGCTCGGGCAGGCTCGGCCCGCCTCCGAGGGTCGTCGGCACGCGACCGATGCGCTTTGCCCTTCCGGCCGATGCGGCAGGCACGCGCGGCGTACTCGCCGTCCGCACCCTCATGCTGCCCGGCTCCACGCCCAGTGCCGAAGCCGGCGGCCTGCACAGCCCGCCCATCCTCGCGCCCCGACCGGTCAGCGACGGGCTTCACCGCGCGCAATGGGAGCGGACGATCGCCGGTTATATCGTCGACGCGATCGAGCCGCTGGCGATGTTCCTGCTGGCCGGACTGGCGCTCTGGTGCCGAAGGCGCGGCCATTTCCGGGGCTTCCTGCTCTTTGCCGCCATCGCACTCGTATTGACGGGGGCCCGCCGCCTCAACAACGCGATCACTGCCTGGACCGACCTGATGGACCTGCCCACCTACGCGTGGCTGGCGACGTTCATGTGGATACCGACGGTGGCCGCCTGGGCGCTGGCGTGGAATCGCTGGTGCGAGCGTCCATGGCGCATCATCGATGTGACGGCGCTCGCGCTCGCTGGGGTCCAGATCATCGCTGCCACAACTCACGCAGCGAGCGTGACAAGCGTCAGCCGCCTCGGATCGATCGCATTGTTAGCCGTGATCGGCGCGCGCATCGCCCGGGGCGGGCCGATGCGGAGTCACGCCCTCATCGCTCTGGCATTGACCACCCTCGCCTTCTTCGGCGGCGAGTTGCTGGACCCGATCGGCGTGCCGGGCATCTGGTTTCCGTTCGGCATCGGAGTCTCGCGGACGCAATATATCTACGCGGTGCTCATTCCGGTGCTGGCGGTGCTGATCGCGCGGACTTTGGGCGATCGGCGCGCGGCTGCGAATGCCGGTGGCGGCGCAGGTATCTAAGAGCGTGCAAGCACGACCGCGCGCTTCGGTCAATTGAGTGGTCTGTCACCGGAACCCGCGGAGTAATTCTAACGCGATCGTCGCGGGGCGCTGCCAAGTCGCGTGGCGTGACGCCGCTCGCTCATCGTGACTTTCCTTGTGGTTTGCGACTCACGAAAACGAGTTCACGATGGGCCCCCCGAGACGTCAAACGTCCATCGTCCTCCGGAACAAGCAAGGTATTTCCCGGGTGGAGTACGTGCGGCGCCACCTAGACACCCGAGATTGGTGTCAGCAACCACATCCTGACAAAGACCGGACCCCTATTTACCCAATGGAAGCTCTCACCGTTGTTCCGGAATTTCACTGGCACGGCATGCATCAATCAAGAGTTGCCACTTTGTTGGATCTATGAGACCTATGGTCAACACACGACTCTTCTGGGGGGTACCATGGCTATTCTGGGTAATCGCTTATCTCGTTGGCTGGCGCTGGGTATGGCGCTCCTCCTGGCGAGCATCGCCGCCGCGGCACCCGCTTCTGCGCAGGCTACCCGAACCTGGGTGTCGGGCGTCGGTGACGATGCGAACCCATGCAGCCGCACGGCACCGTGCAAGACCTTCGCAGGCGCAATCAGCAATACTGCCGTCAGCGGCGAGATCAACTGCCTTGATCCCGGTGGGTTCGGCGCCGTCACCATCACCAAATCAATCACGATCTATTGCACCGGACTCGGCAACGGCGGCATCTTGTCTACAGGTACGGCGGGCATCATCATCAATGCCGGGGCAAGCGACGTGGTCATCATCGATGGCCTCGAAATCGACGGTGCTGGCGTCGGCCTTAACGGTATCGATTTTATTGCCGGCGGCTCGCTGATCGTGCGCAACACGGTGATCCGCAACTTTGCCCGGGCCGGGATCGATTTCTCGCCTGCAGCCAGTTCCAAGCTCACGGTCGACAACACCACGATCTTAAATGTCGGCAACGTCGGAGGATACGGGGCGATCAACGTTTTCCCGACGGGCGCGGCTTCGGTTCGCGCCAACGTATCGCGCAGCCAGTTCAGCAACGCCAGCTTTGGCATTCTGGCGGTCGGCAGCAGCACCACCGGTTCGATCTTCATCGCCCTGAAGGATACCAATATCACCAACAGCGGACAGACGGGTGTCCGCACCAGCAACGGGACCGCCGCCTTTTCGACTATTTCGCTCGACGGCGTCGTGGTCGCGGGTAGTCAAACCTTCGGCATAACCGCAGCCGGCACGCTGGCCGGTATATTGGTCAACAATTCCAACATCAACAACAATGGCGGCGGCGTGAATGCGTCAGGCGGCGGTGTCATTTATTCCTATGGCAACAATCGCTTGAACGGCAACAGCGGTAATGACGGTACATTCACCGGCACGTTGCCGCTGCGTTGATCTGCGGGGGATCGTCGCGTTACGGAATTACATGGGGAATCCCGGTGACAGTCCACTTACTTACCTCACCGGGCAGCTGAATCGACTTTCGCAGCAGATATCATCCTCGCTGCACGATCCCGCATTACAGGAATTACGGTGCCAGTTTACTAATTAGCGCTTCCAGTGGCTCTTCACTTAACTGGGCGCGCTTCATATCGCCGCTGGAGTGCACCCCTAGATTGAGACAGTAAAATTAGGGACAGCCCTTTTGGAGGAGGGTTTGATGTCCAAGATTGTTCGACGAAGATTTGGCCGAGCGTTCAAGCTGGAGGTGGTCGCTCGCATGGCGGCGGGCGAGAGCGGGACGGCGCTATCGCGCGAGTTGGGGATCAAGCGGACGATCCTGTACCGTTGGCGTGATGCGGTTCGCGATGGTGGCGAAGAAGCGCTACGCGATGGCCCCGGCCGCCCCAACGGCGTGGAGAAGGCAGCGATGGCGCTGGCGCGAGGTCCGGCGGCGCGCGCGCGTGACCTGAGCGAAGCGCGGCAGCAGATTGCCGAGCTGGAGCGCAAGGTCGGCGAGCAGCAGGTGGCGCTGGATTTTTTCAGGGGTGCCTTGCAGCGTATCGAGGCGTCACGTCAGCCGAGCGACGGCAATGGCGTGACGGGGTCATCGCCCAGATTCAGGCGATGACAGGTCTGCAAGGCTGTGGATCGATGCTGTCGGTGGAGCAGTTGTGCCGGCTCTCTCTGGTGAGCCGGGCCGCTTTCTATCGGCGTTGGCACGATAGCGCCCCCAAGGTCGAGGAGACGGCGCTGCGCGATCGGCTGCAACGCCTTTGCATCACGCACCGGCATTACGGCTATCGCCGGATCGTAGCGCTGCTCAGGCGCGATGACTGGGTCATCAACCACAAGCGCGTGCTTCGCCTGATGCGGGAGGACAACCTGCTGTGCCTGAGGAAGCCACTGTTCCGGCCGGCCACCACAGACTCGCGCCATGGCTGGCGGGTGTGGCCCAACCTGGCGCGTCATCTGATGCCCACCGCCGTCAATCAGCTGTGGGTGGCGGACATCACCTATGTCCGCCTGGCCGAGGCGTTCGTCTATCTCGCGGTGATCCTCGATGCGTTCAGTCGCAAGGTGGTCGGCTGGGCAATGGCGGATCACCTGCGCGCGGAGCTGGCGCTCGATGCGCTTGCGATGGCGCTGGAGCGGCGCCCGGTCGTATCGGGTGCGCTGGTCCACCACTCCGACCGCGGCGTTCAGTACGCGTGTGGCGATTACATCGCCCGTCTGGAGGCCGTCGGTATCCTGCCCAGCATGAGCCGGATCGCCTGCCCGTATGACAATGCGATGGCCGAGAGCTTCATGAAGACGCTGAAGCAGGAGCAGGTAAACGGCGCAGACTACCGCGATCTCGCGCATGCCAGGGCCGAGATCGGCGCCTTCATCGAGCAGGTCTACAACCGACAGCGCCTGCACTCCGCCTTGGCCTATCTGTCACCGGACGAGTATGAAGAAATGTCGCCAGGGGTGCTGCGCAGCAGCCCCTCGCCATGACAGCAACGCGCTGTCCCTAATTATCGTGTCTCAACACTGGGGTGCACTCCACCGCCCCACTGACTTATCAATTGAGTGGACTGTCACCGGAACTCTGCGAATTCGTCACGAACAGCGGAAAAAATCGCTGAAAATCGACGCGTTTTTCCGCTGTTACGGTGTAACAGGGAAAACGGACATCAAGCCGCTGAATTCACACGCCTATTCCCGCCCGAAACTCCAACATAACAGCGGAAAAATAAAAGTCGGAAAACCGCCCGGGATAGCGGGTGGCGCCGCGGCAAAGCCGCGTCGCCGGACGATCCGGTCGAGGACAAGCTCGACCGGTCGCCGGCCGGCCTGGCGCTGATCCTCGCCCGGCTCGGCGATTGCTGGCGCAATCCCCTCCCCGGTCTCGGGCGCTCAGGCGTCGTCGCCCATCCTCAGCGCCGCGATAAACGCCTCCTGCGGAATGCTCACCGAGCCATATTCCCGCATCCGCTTCTTGCCCTCTTTCTGCTTGTCGAGCAGCTTGCGCTTGCGGCTGGCATCGCCGCCATAGCATTTCGCCGTCACGTCCTTGCGCAGCGCCGCGATCGTCTCGCGCGCGATCACCTTGCCGCCGATCGCGGCCTGGATCGGGATCTTGAACAGATGCCGCGGGATCAGGTCCTTCAGCCGCTCGCACATGCCGCGCCCGCGCGCCTCGGCGGTGCCGCGGTGCACGATCATGCTCAGCGCATCGACCGGCTCGTTGTTCACCAGGATGCTCATCTTGACGAGGTCGCCCTCGCGATAGCCGATCTGGTGATAGTCGAAGCTGGCATAGCCGCGGCTGATGCTCTTCAGCCGGTCGTAGAAATCGAACACCACTTCATTGAGCGGCAGCTCGTATGTCGCCTGCGCGCGGCCGCCGACATAGGTCAGGTTCTTCTGGATGCCGCGCCGGTCCTGGCACAGCTTCAGGATGGAGCCGAGATATTCGTCGGGCACATAGATCACTGCCTCGATCCACGGCTCGGCGATGCTCGCGATGCGGCTCGGGTCGGGCATGTCGGCCGGGTTGTGCAGCTCGAGATGCCCCGCACCGTGCGCCAGCTCGATCTGATAGACCACCGACGGCGCGGTGGTGATCAGGTCGAGGTCGTATTCGCGGGTCAGCCGCTCCTGGATGATCTCGAGGTGCAGCAGCCCGAGGAACCCGCAGCGGAAGCCGAAGCCGAGCGCCGCGCTGGTCTCCATCTCGAAGCTGAAGCTCGCATCGTTCAGCCGCAGCTTGGAAATGCTCTCGCGCAGTTTCTCGAAGTCGTTGGCGTCGACCGGGAACAGCCCGCAGAACACCACCGGCTGGACTTCCTTGAAGCCCGGCAGCGGCTCCTCGGCCGGGCGCTTGGCGTCGGTGATGGTGTCGCCGACCCGGGTCTGCGCCACTTCCTTGATCTGCGCGGTGATGAAGCCGATCTCGCCCACCGCCAGCTCGTTCAGCTGCTCGATCTTCGGCCGGAAACAGCCGACGCGGTCGACCAGATGCAGCGTGCCGGTCTGCATGAACTTGATCTGCTGGCCCTTTTTCAGGACGCCGGCCATCACGCGGATCAGGATGACGACGCCGAGATAGGGGTCGTACCAGCTGTCGATCAGCATCGCCTTCAGCGGCGCGTCGATATCGCCCTTGGGCGGCGGGATGCGCGTGACCACGGCCTCCAGCACGTCGGCGATGCCGATGCCCGCCTTGGCCGAGGTCAGCACGGCGTTGGACGCGTCCAGGCCGATCACTTCCTCGATCTCGGCCTTCACCTTGTCCGGGTCGGCGGCGGGCAGGTCGATCTTGTTGATGACGGGCACGATCTCATGGTCGTGCTCGATCGACTGATAGACATTGGCGAGTGTCTGCGCCTCGACGCCCTGAGCGGCGTCCACCACCAGCAGCGCGCCTTCGCACGCGGCGAGACTCCGGCTCACTTCATAGGCGAAGTCGACATGGCCGGGCGTGTCCATCAGGTTCAGCTCGTAATCGAGCCCGTCCTTCGCCTTGTAGCGCAGACGCACGGTCTGCGCCTTGATGGTGATGCCGCGCTCGCGCTCGATGTCCATATTGTCGAGCACCTGCTCGGACATCTCACGGTCGCTCAAGCCCCCGGTCGCCTGGATCAGGCGATCGGCCAGCGTCGACTTGCCATGGTCGATATGGGCGATGATCGAAAAGTTGCGGATTCGGGAAAGGTCGGTCGACATGATCGGACGCGCGTTAGCAGGCGCGGCGGCGTCTGCGAAGGGGGTCGCGTGCGCCCGCTCTTCGTCGCCCCCATCGCGCGCCCGTCGACTCTCCGTCGCACCTGCCTTCACCGCGCATCCGCCGGGCGGCTAGAGCCGTATGTGACGACGCCGGGCAGAGGCGCTTCGACGGTGATGGTTAAGGGGACGGCGATCGTCTCCCGCGCCCTGATCGGGTCCGAAGTGCCTAGCGCGGCTATCGGGGCGGTGCTAATATCGGCGCCGTCACGGGGTCGCACCATCGTTGAACGCTCGCACCGGCAAGAACAGGGCGCGCGAAGACTTAGGGGATCACCATGCGAACTTTCCTGACAGGCGCGGCACTCTGCGCGCTCGCCGCCGCCAGTGCCTTCACCGCCACGCCCGCCCTCGCCAAGGACAAGGGCTCGTCGGCCTATCAGATGCAGAAGAATGGCGAGCTGAACATTCCGGTCTGTCGCAAGCGGATCGGCACCATCGCGATCGTCGAGCCGGACAGCCAGTGGTGGCGCGAATATAATCTCGGCAGCCCGGAGGCGATCATCAAGGTGTTCGTCCAGAAATCCGGCTGCTTCGGCCTGGTCAATCGCGGCCGCTCGATGGCCAGCCGCAACATGGAACGCGCCATGGCGGATTCGGGCGAGCTGCAGGACGGCTCGAACCTCGGCAAGGGCCAGGTCAAGGCAGCGGATTATTTCCTCCAGCCCGATATCGTCACCGCCAACAACCGCTCGGGCGGCGGCGGCGCGGGCGCGGCGCTGGGCGGCTTTCTCGGCCGTAGCGGCGGCCTGCTCGGCGGCCTCGGTGCGGTCGCCGGCGGCATCAACGTCAACAAGAAGGAAGCGGCGGTGACCCTGTCGGTGGTCAACGCCCGCACCACCGAGGAAGAGGCGCTGACCGAGGGCCATGCCCGCAAGTCCGATGTCAGCTTCGGCGGCGGCGGCGCGGTGTTCGGCGGCGGCGCGTTCGGCGGTGCCGGCGGCGGCGGCTATCAGGATACCGCGATCGGCCAGGTCATCGTGCTCGCCTATCTCGATGCCTATATCAAGCTCGTCGACCAGCTCGGCGGCCTCCCTGAAAACGCCGCGGACGCAGCGCCGCTGGCCAAGTAAAGCCCGAACCCTCGGGCCTGGAGCGGGCCGTCGCGTCCCTAGCGCGGCGGCCCCTTTTCCTGATGGTGCCATATCGTCGGGCGGGCTAGGATGCCGGTGACTCTCCAAGGGAAGACTCACATGAAGCACGCCCCCCGGTTCACCGCTGCCCTGCTCGCTACCCTCGCTCTCGCCGTCCCCGCCACCGCCGCACTCCCCGTCGGGGCCAAGGCGCCCGATTTCACCACCCAGGCGGCGCTCGGCGGCAAGCAGTTCAACTTCGCGCTCAAATCCGCGCTGCGCAAAGGCCCGGTCGTCCTCTATTTCTTCCCCGCCGCCTTCACCAAGGGCTGCACGATCGAGGCGCATGAGTTCGCCCTCGCCACCGCCGAGTTCCAGAAGAACGGCGCGACCCTGATCGGCCTCTCCGCCGATCCGATCGACAAGCTTGCCGATTTCTCCAAGGTCGAATGCCGCGACGCCTTCCCGGTCGGCGTGGCCAAGCCCGAAACCGTCAGCGGCTATGACGTGCACATCGCCAAGGGCAAGACGATGACCAACCGCACCTCCTATGTCATCGCGCCCAACGGCAAGATCATCTTCGTCCATTCGGAGATGAGCCCCGCCGGCCACGTCACCGGCACCATGGCGGCGGTCAAGGCCTGGCGCGCCAAGCGCCGCGGCTGACGCCATCTTTCTCCCGCACCGGTCGATTCAACCAGGCCCATTGCTGGTGCAATGGGTCGGCCCGGGTCGAACCGGTTGCGGGACAAGACCTTTTCTCACCCTCCCCGCCCCGGCGCGACCCGTGGCGGCTTGTTCTGCCGCTCATGTCCGCTAGCATCGGGCAAAAGACAGGAGAGCGGGCTTGCGTCACATCGCGATCATCGGTTCCGGACCGGCCGGCTATTACACCGCGGAAGCCTGCCAGAAGATTTTCGGCGACGCGGTCCGCGTCGACATCATCGATCGCCTGCCCGTCCCCTACGGCCTGATCCGCACCGGCGTCGCGCCCGACCATCAATCGATCAAGGGTGTCTCGCGCCGTTACGAGGCGGTCGCGCTCACCGATAATGTCCGCTTCGTCGGCAATGTCAGCGTCGGCCGCGACGTGACCATCGCCGAGTTGGGTGACCTCTACGACGCGGTGGTGCTGGCGACCGGCGCCCCGGCCGACAAGCCGCTCGGCGTGCCCGGCGACGATCTCCCCGGCGTGGTCGGCTCGGCGGCGTTTGTCGGCTGGTACAATGGCCATCCCGATTTCGCCGGGCTCAACCCCTCGCTCCACGGCCCCGGCGCGGTGGTGGTCGGCGCGGGCAATGTCGCGCTCGATGTCGCCCGCATCCTCGCCAAGGCGGAGAGCGAGTTCGCCGGATCGGACATTGTCGGCCATGCGCTCGACCATCTCGGCACCGCGACTCACGACCGCATCACCATCCTCGCCCGGCGCGGGCCCCACCAGATCGCGATGACCCCCAAGGAACTGGGCGAGCTCGGCCATCTCGCCCGCGCCGTGCCGCATGTCGACCCGGCCGATCTCCCGCCGATCGAGGAGGATGCCGCGCTCGACCCCGGCCAGCGCAAGGCGGTCGCGCACCTGCGCGACTTCGCGACCCGCACTGATCGCGGGCAGATCGAGGTGGATTTCGACTTCTATGCCATGCCCGTCCGCGTCGAAGGCAGCAGTGAGAATGGGGGCAGGGCCGAGCGCGTCATCGTCGAGCGCACCGCGATCGACGCCGAAGGCCGCGCGCTGGGCACCGGCGAGACCTATGCCATCCCCGCCGGCCTGGTGGTGAGCTGCATCGGCTATCGCACCCCGCCGATCCACGGCGTGCCCTATGACGACAAGCTCGGCCGCTTCGCCAACCAAGACGGGCGGATCGGCCCGGGCCTCTACGCGGTCGGCTGGGCACGGCGTGGGCCGACCGGCACGATCGGCACCAACCGTCCGGACGGCTTCCTGATCGCCGAGCACATCGCCGCCGACCTTGGCGATGACAGCGGCAAGGCCGGCCGCGCGGGGCTCGATTCGCTGCTCGCCAGTCGGAACGTCGATGTCGTCACCTTCCGCGACTGGCAGAAGATCGAAGCCGCCGAAATCGCCCGCGCCCGCGACGGCGCCCCGCGCGAGAAATTCACCAGTATCGAGGACATGCTCGGCGCGAGAGGCTGATCGGGGAATTCATCTTCCCGCGAAAAGACCGCCGGGAAAGAAAGCTGCAATGGTCGGGGCGATAGGATTCGAACCTACGACCCCTGGACCCCGAGACCAGTGCGCTACCAGACTGCGCCACGCCCCGACACATTGCAGGGGGGTGCGCCTAGCGGGCCAGCGACCGGCGATCAAGCCAAAAAGATCGGCGGCCTGCTGCGCGCGCGCAGTCTTCCCGGCCGCTGGTCAACGCCGGCCTTCGGCTGCCAGCGCGATCTCCCGCGAACTGATCACGTGCCGGCCCGCCTTGCCCTGCAGCGCTGCCTCGACCAGCAGCGCCGCGACGGTCGAGGCCGGGCTGGTCCGCGCGCTGGCCGGCAGGATCGGCGCGGCCATGTCCAGCAGCCGGGCGATGGTCTTCTCCATCGGCCGGTGCTCGCTGCGCGCCCCGCCGAGGAAACCCGGCCGCAGGATCGTCAGCGACGGGAAGCCGAGACGATCGATCGCTTCCTCGAGCTCGCCCTTGGTGCGCGGATAACGAAACCAGGAGCGCGCATTTGCCCCCATCGACGAGGTCAGCGCAAAGGCGGTCGCGCCGCCTTCACGGACTCGCGTCGCGATGGCGAGCGCATAGTCGTAATCGATCGCGCGATAGGCCGCGGCCGATCCGGCATTCGCCCGCGTCGTGCCCAGCGCGGAGATCGCGCCGTCGACCGCCCACCACGCCGCGTCGAGCGGCAGGTTCCCGCTCGTCACGATCGGGTTCAGCAGTTTCGCATGCGGCGCCAGCGCCCGCCGCGTCGGCGCGACCACCTGAGTCACCCGCGCATCGTCCAGCAACAGCGCCAGCGCCGCCGTGCCGACCAACCCGGTAGCGCCCGCCACAAGAAGCCTCGTCATCCCGCCCATCCTATTTCGGTGACAGTTTACTAATTAACGGCCTTTGGTTTCGGTCCCCGTCGTCGCGGCGCGAGGCTGCGGCCGGTTTGCCGCTCGACCGCCTCGATCCACGCCGCTCCCCCCAGGGGCCGGCCCGTCGTCTCCGACTGCCGCAGGGCGGCATAGGCCGCGGCATCCTCCTCATCCCCCAGAAAGGCCCGGAAGTCCCCCGTACGCTCGAGCAGCGGCCGCACCTTGACCACGCCGTCGTCCCTGCCCGCCAGATGTGCGGCGACGCTCGACCAGCGCCAGTCCTCCGGCCTCTCGACCAGGCGCGCCCGGACCGGGTTCATCGCCACATACCGCGCGGCGCTGGCCAGATACGCGTCATCCATCGCAACCGAAGCGAACCGCCCCTGCCATAAATGCCCGGTCCAGCCCTGTCGCGCGTTGATGATGCTGGTGTAACGGCGATGAAGGTCGGCAAAGGTCCGGCGCAGTCCATCCGGGTCCGACGGCGTCAGGATCACATGGACATGGTTCGGCATCAGGCAATAGGCCCACACCTCCGCGCCGGCCTTGCCCGCCGCCTCGCCGAGCAGCTTGCGATAGAGCGCATAGTCGGCGTCCTCGAAGAAGGTCGGATCGCGCCGATTGCCCCGCTGCGTGACATGGTGCGGAACTCCAGGGATCACGACTCTGGCCAGGCGCGCCATATCCTTATTGGTAGCCGGAATTGGCTAATTAGTAAACTGTCACCGAAACCGCTATTTCGGTGACAGTTTATTAATTAAATGTGGGATCAGCCTCTGACCGTCACCTTGGCCATCCCATTTCGTCGATGCCCGGTCGCACACGACTCGCGTTCGATGCGGATTCGGAACAAAGCGTAGTTCCGCCGCGTTATGAGACGAGATGTGCAGGAAGTGGGATTAACCACTCTGAATTGAGGATTGACTGAGCGAAGGTTACGGAGACTGACATGAACGGTACCATTTACTTCCGCGCCGATCACGAACTTGTCGGCAGAGTCCTCGCAGAGAAGCTGCGCCGCCGGATGGAACGCAGCGGCGTGGGCGACAGCATCCGCATCGCCCGCCCGGCACGGCGCCCGCTGAGCACCGCCGCCGCCTGAGCCTTTCGCCATCGCCGCTTGGGCGATGGATTGAGCCCGAACATCTAATTGAAATATAACAATTTAATCGTGCGACAGCTTGGTAATGCGGCGCAGGAGATATGACACAAGCTGGTGTCCCATATCTCCCGCAAAACCCTTTACCACACGCCATGCCGCTTGATTCAAACTACCAAACCGCGCGGTTAAACCGCGCTGCATGACCGAAACCCGCCCCACCACATACAAAGCCGCCTATGCCCGGCGCGCCCGCGAGCAATATGCTCACGGCTTCACCGATCGCGAGCTCGCTGCCGAATTCGGCGTCTCGCGCAGCACCATCTTCCGCTGGCGCGCTGCCTATCCCGACTTCGCCGAGGCCACCGCGCTCGGCAAGGCGAAGGCGAACGAGCGTGTCGAGCGCGCGCTCTACGAACGCGCCATCGGCTATGAGGAGGAGGCCGTGCGCGTCTTCCTGCCTGCCGGCGACACGGCCCCGATCATCTTCCGCTATGCCCGCGAAGTCCGGGCCGATATCCGCGCCGGGCTGCAATGGCTGCGTGTCCGCGATCCGAAGGCATGGGGCAGCCTCGGCGCAGGCGATAGCGACGCCGATGGCCTGGTCGAACGCCTGCGCAAGGCGATGGCCCGCGTCGCCGACAGACAGGTGCCCTATGTCCCGGATTAAGCCGCCGCGCGCGATCACGCCCGTTTCCGCCCTGGAGAAACGGCACGTCCCGGGGGCGGTCGAAGCTCATGTCGCCGCATTCAGGCACGATCCCCTCGCCCATGCCCGCTTCGCCTATCCCTGGGGCGAAGGCCCGCTCGCCGGCGTCACCGGCCCGCGCGCGTGGCAGCGCGAGGTGATGGAGACGATCGGCGCGCATCTGTCCGATCCCGCCACGCGGCACATGCCGTGCCGCATCGCCCGCGCCTCCGGCCATGGCATCGGCAAATCGGCGCTGATCGCGATGCTGATCAAATGGGGGCTCGACACCGGCATCGACACCCGCATCGTCGCGACCGCCAATACCGAAGTGCAGCTGCTGACCAAGACCGCGCCGGAGATCGTCAAATGGCATAACCTGTCGATCACGAAGGACTGGTTCAGCGCGACGGCGACGTCGCTCGTCTCCACCGTGGCGGGGCATGACAAGAGCTGGCGGTCCGATCTCGTCACCTGGAGCGTCGCCAATACCGAGGCGTTCGCCGGCCTCCACAACCAGGGCAAGCGCATCATCCTGATCTTCGACGAAGCATCGGGCATCGCGCCCAAAGTGTGGGAGGTGGCGCTGGGGGCACTGACCGACGAGGGGACCGAGATCATCTTCCTCGCCTTCGGCAACCCGACGCACAATACCGGCCCGTTTCGCGACTGTTTCGGGCGGCACCGGCATTTGTGGAACGGGCGACAGATCGACAGCCGCTCGGTCGAGGGGGTCAACCGCGCCTATCTCGACGAGCTGGTCGCGACCTACGGCGAGGACAGCGACGTGGTGCGGGTGCGGGTGCGCGGGCAATTCCCCTCCAACTCCTCGATGCAGTTCATCGGGCATGACCTTGTCGCGGCGGCGCGGGCGCGCGAGCTGTTCGGCGGGGTGACCTGGGATCCGGTGATCTTCGGGCTGGATTGCGCGCGCTTCGGCGACGATCATTCGACGCTTGCCATCCGCTGCGGGCGGGATGCGCGGACGCGGCCGTGGAAACGCTGGCACGGGGTGGATGCGATGACCATGGCGGGCGACGTCGCGCTGCAGGTGCAGGGCTTCCATCCCGATGCGATCTTCGTCGATGCCGGCAATATCGGCGGCGCGGTGGTCGACCGGCTGCGCCAGCTCGGCGTGCCGAACGTGCATGAGGTGTGGTTCGGCGGCAAGGGTCGCGAGGCGATCTGGGCCGGCGAGATGCGGGTGCAATGTGCCAACAAGCGTTCCGAGATGTGGACCAACATGCGCGGCTGGCTGTCCGGCGGGGCGATCCCCGACGAGGAGGCGCTGGCGGCTGACCTGACCGGCGTCGAATATGGCTATGCCGCGGACCAGGTGTCGATCCTGCTGGAGAAGAAGGAGCATATGAAGGCGCGCGGGCTCGGCTCCCCCGACGATGCCGACGCGCTGGCGCTGACCTTCGCCGAACCGGTGCTGCACCGCGATCCGAGCTGGCTCGACCCGTCGCGCTACGGCGTGACGGAGCAGCGGCGGAGCCGGGACGAGGAGGAGGATCTCTACCGCGACCTGGACGACGGCTACGATCTCTACCGCGAGCTGCGGGAGGCGGAGTGAGCCTGGCGGGACGTTTCATCCTCCCTTCCCTCTCCCCCTGTGGGAGAGGGTGGCCGAGCGAAGCGAGGTCGGGTGAGGGGGAGTGAGGTTCGGGGCCGCAACGACGAATGTCCCCCTCACCCTTCCCACTGCCTTCGGCAGCGGGCCCAGCGTCGGGTCGGTCATGCCCCCGGCATGACCTGAACAGCGCGGGGCGCTGTTCACCCGACGCTCCTCTCCCACAAGGGGAGAGGGAGAACGCGCCCCTCCCCGTTCCGGGGAGGATTGGTAACCCCCCAAACGGTGGGGGCTGAACCCCGCTAGCGCCGCGACCTTCGGTTAGCGAAGCCCGCCGGATGATGCCGTCCTCGACTCATGACGTGCCACGCCGGCCTTGATGTGCATTGTTGCCGGCGCGCCACACTTCCGGGCGAATATGCGCCCTGCCGGCTTACATGGCCGTAACGGTCATATCCTCACTTGACCTTCGAAAACATGGGAATAGCTTTTGTTCATCTAAATGAAAGGTTTCGGACGCGTTCCGAAAACGGGGGATTATCAATGACTAAGACCGCTTCTCTCGCGTTATCCGCACGCTCGCGCGCGGTCCTGCTCGCTACGGCCGCCACGATGTCGATCGTCATTGCAGGCTCCGCCCAGGCGCAGAGCTCGAATGTCGAGCTTCCCACCAACAGCTATCTCAGCGCGCAAGATGGCGGCGCGGGCGCACCGACCAGCGCATTCCTGGAGGCGCAGGACAATCGCATCAGTGCGCCGGTCAGCGATTATCTGGAGCCGCAGATCGTGATCGCGAACCCGGGCACGCCGACCACTGCGCGCGACCCGAACAACGTCACCGGCGTCGGCCAGATGATCGTCGACACGCAGGACGGCTTTATCGGCCTGTGCACCGGCACGCTGATCAACCCGCGCACGGTGATCTTCGCCGCGCACTGCGTGAACGAAATGCCCGCCACCAGCTATGGGCAGAATTCGGGCGGGCGACCGATCGGCTTCGGTTTCGGCAACAACAACAATGTCGCGGGCGCCAGCGCATTCGGCGGCTGGCTGGGCAATTACGCGACCAACGTCTCGCGCTACATGTATGACGTCAACCAGGTCCGCTACAACCCGCTGTCGCTCGAGCCGGAGTCGGCCGGCTTCCTTTATGGCGACGTCGCGCTCGCCTCGCTCGATACGCCGGCCGAGGACATCCCGACCTGGGCGCTGCTCTTCTCCGCCCTGCCCGCCACCACGATCACCGCCGCCGGCACCGGCTATCATGTCGTGATCGACGGCTATGGCAATAACGGCACCGGCACCACCGGCTCGACCGGCGGCATCGATTACCGGCGGCGCATCGCCGAGAACACGCTCGGCGCCCTCGCCTCGCTCGACGAGTTCGAGACCTTCATCTTCGGCGAGCCGAACGGCCTTCACCAGAATCTCTACTGGATCGATTTCGACGATCCCCGTCGCGGCACCGCTCAGGCGAGCCCGTTCGATTTCAACGCGTGGCGCGACAATGCGCTGCCCAGCGAAGGCATCACCGCGAGCGGCGATTCGGGCGGTCCGCTGATCCTCGACAAGACCTTCGCCAAGCAGGTCGTGATCGGCGTGCTGTCCGGCGGCTATACCCGTTTCTTCAACGGCCAGGCGCCGAACGGCTATGGCACGGCCAGCTTCTACCAGCCGCTCTATCTCTATTGGGACTGGATCGCCGCCAACAACCCCTATCATTATGTCTCGGCCAAGGCCGGCGACGGCAAATGGTCGGACGCGGCGCACTGGGTGACTGAACTCGATCCCAATTACCAGATCATCGGCCCCAATGGCCAGCTGGTGAACGGCGTGCCGACCAGCCCCGGTGCCGGCACCGCCGAACAGCCCGGTTTCGGCCAGGCCTGTTTCGAGAGCGGCGGCGTGAGCGACTGTCTCGATATCGCGACAGGCACCGAAAAGGTGGTCGTGCGCCCGATCGGCCAGGACACGCCCGGCGTCGCGAGCGACGATCGCGGCACGGCGTCGGTCGCTGACCTGACCGGCAGCGCCGGGAGCCAGAGCGCCAGCGATTCCCAGACCAGCGCGGCGGTCGCCGTGGCGGCGCTGCCGTCCGCGACGCTCGCCAACGGCCTGCCCGGCGCGACCAATTTCGTGCCCAACAACAGCGACGGCGATCGTCTCAACAACATCCTGTCGCGCTATTTCGACGTGACCTTGTCGGCGGCTGGCACGACCACGCTCGATACCGCGGTGACGGTCGACCGCTTCACCATCCGCGGTGCGGCAGCGCTCAACATCACCTCGGCCGGCTCGCTGACCAGCCTGATGGACATCAACCAGTTTGCCGGCACGATCAATGTCGACGGCCTGTTGCGGACGCCGGGCGACTTCTTCATGATGACCGGCGGCCTCAGCGGCGCGGGCACCATCCGCAGCCCGTTCTTCACCAACGTGGCGGGCACGATCTCGCCGGGCACCTCGACCACCACCGGGACGCTCACCTTCGAAGGCAATATCATCCTGTCGTCGGGCAGCCTGGTGGCGATCAACCTCGGCGCGAACGGCGTATCGGACAAGATCGCGGTCAAGGCGACGACCTTCGGTACCGGCAACGTGCCGACCAACGGCATTGCCAGCCTGGGCGGCTTCGTCACCTTCGCCCCGGCCGCCGGCTATATCATCCGCGCCGGCGACAATTATACCTTCCTCACGGCGGATCGGCCGATCGAAGGGAGGTTCGCCACGCCGGCAGCGCTCAGCGCCATCCTGACGCCGCGCCTCACCTATCAGGCGCAGTCGGTGTCGGTGACGATCGATGCCGGGCTCTATGCCAATGTCGTCGGCAATACGCCGGTGCAGACGGCCTATGCGAAGCTGCTCGACCAGGACCGCGTGGTCTATAACGGGCTGCGCGACCTCTACGGAATCCTCGACCTGCAGAGCGCGGCGACCATCCGCTCCACGCTCGAAGGCCTGGCGCCGCGCGCCGCGACCACTCGCCAGGCACTGGCGACCGCGTCGGTCGACAATACCGGCCGCTTCTACCGCGATCGCCTCGCCGCGCTCGAGGTCGGCAATCTCGGCGGCTCGGTCGCGATGATCGGCAAGCCGTTCCAGATCGCGGCGCTCGCCTCGTCCGGCCTACCCGGCACGCAGGAAAGCCGCACGGACGCGGGCGGCGGCATGGTCACGCAGGAAGGCAAGCTGCCCGAGACGATGAGCGCGTTCCTCGCGGGCGGCTATATCGACGGTGACAGCGAATCCATGCCGACCGCGGTTCCGGTCGCCCGCCGCGACCAGTTCAACGGCTGGTTCGTCGCCGCTGGTCTCGAGGCCGAGGTCGGCGAGCGCGGGCTGCTCGGCTTCTCCTTCGCCTATACCGATCTCGACTCCACGCCGTCCTTCGCCGGCCAGGAAGCGCGCAGCAAGCTGTTCCAGGGCACGCTGTACGGCAAGCTCAGGACTCCGGGCGGCCTGTTCGTCGACGGCACGTTCAGCGCGGGCGTGTTCGACTCGCACACCGTGCGCAACGTCAGCCTGGCCGGGACCAGCTATCGCCTGGTCGGTGACGATCAGTCGCTCTTCATGTCGGGCGAGGTCGGGGTCGGCGGCTCCGTTCCCGTCGCCAGCATGATCGCCCTTGATCCGCGCGTCTCGATCCGCGGCACGCGGATCATGTTCGACACCATCAACGAAACGGGCGGCGGCCCGGCGCTGGTCTACAAGCCGGGCACCCTGGACAGCGCCCAGGCCCGCGCCGGGTTCAACGCCCACAGCACCAGCGCGACGGTCAAGCCCTATGTGTCCGCCTATTGGGTGCATGATTTCGGCCGCCAGCCCGGCTTTATCGGCGCCAACTTCGTCGGAGGGGTCGGCCCCAATGCGCTGTTCGCGGTGGCGACCTCGGACCGCGACTGGGGGGAAATCAGCGGCGGCCTGAGCATCGCGGCCGGCGACAAGCTCCGCCTCTCGGTCGGCGCCAACACCACGATCGGCCGCAAGGACGTCACCAACCAGAGCTATCACGGGACGGTCACCTTCTCCTTCTGATGGCCCGTTCCTGACCCGCAAAGGGGCCGCTTCTACATCCGGAAGCGGCCCCTTTCTTTTGTCCTGGCATCGATTCAACCAGGGCGCTGGATCTGGCACAGCATCCCGCGCCGGTCGTGTCGGCGCGCTCTTTGCCATCGTCGAGAAGTTCTTACCGTTCGGGTGAACGGAGAGGGAATATCTCAGCCAACCGGATTGTGTCTCTGATTAACGCCCACCCCGCGCCCGGCGCAGCACGATGTACAGCGCCCCCGCGCCGCCATGGCGCGGATGCGCGCCGCGCACCGCTGCGATCGCGGCGGCGTGGCGCGATCCGGCCAGCCAGTCGCCCACCGCCGCGCGGATCGCCCCGCGCGCGTGCGGCCGCTCGCTCTCGGCGCGCGGCGGCTTGCCGGTGACGAGCAGGATCAGCCGGTCGCCCGCGCGGATCGACCGGTCGAGCGCTGAATCGAGCAGCGCGTACGCAGAGGCGAGATTATGGCCGTGGAGATCGATCGTGTCGTCAGGCGACACCAGGCCGCGCGACAATTGCCGGTCCCAGCTGCCGTCGAGCGTTCCCCCTTTCTTAAGCCCTTCCCCTTCGGGGGAAGGGGCAGGGATGGGCACGCGCGTCTGCGCGCTCGAAAGACTCTTGCTCTTGGAACCCACCGCCCCGGTAATCAGCAAACCGGGTGTTTCGCTCGCCCCACGCCGAACCGCTTTCTTGACGGGGAGGGGTTTGGAAGGCTGTGCCTGCACGGCAGCCTTGGGCGCGGCCTTCGGCGCGGGCCGGATCGGCCGCACCGTCGCCATCACCTTCGCCCAGAGCGCGGCTTCGTCAGGGGTTAACGGGCGCTCCGCCACTGGCCCTCTCCGTTGCGAGCCGCGCCAGGGTGCCGGTCGGCAGTAGCAGAAAGGCCGTGCCCCGCGCCGACATGCCCCCCGCGATCGCGCGCGCGTCGTCGCCGGCGCCCCAGAAAGTATCGAAGCGATTGCTGCCGCGGATCGCGCCGCCGGTATCCTGCGCCACCCACAGCCCGGTCGCGTCGGTGCGGTCCATCGACAGGAAGACGGGCGCGCCGAGCGGCACGAACCGGGGGTCGGCGGCAGCGCTCACCCCGCCGGTCACCGGCAGGCCCAGCGCGCCGAGCGGCGGCGTCTGCTGCTCGCGGAAGAACACATAACTCTTGTTCTCGCGCATGATCGCGGCGCCCTCCACGGGGTGGCTGCGCAGCCAGGCGACGATGCCCTGCATCGATGTCTGGCCGGGTCCGAGCAGCCCGCGCTGCTTCATCAGCGCGCCGATGCCGGTATAGTCGCGGCCATTCTGGCTCTCATAGCCGATCCGCATCACCGATCCGTCGGGCAGCCTCAGCCGCCCCGACCCCTGGACCTGCAGGAAGAACAGCTCGACCGGATCAGCCGCCCAGGCGATGATCGGCGCGCGCTGCGCCAGCGCGCCCTGCTCGATCGCGGTGCGGTCGAAATAGGGCACGAAATTACTGCCTTCGACCCTGCCGCGGATCTTCTTGCCCTTCAGGTCGGCGCTGAACTGGCCAAGATCGACATCGACCAGATCGGCTGGCCGGCCATAGATCGGCACGTCGTAACCGGTCCGGCGCTCGCGCGACCCGGCGATCTCGGGCTCGTAATAGCCCGTGGCGAAGGCCTTGCCGTCGCCGACCTGCACCGTCTCGAACCAGTCAGCGAAAAAGCCTCGCGCGCCGGCCGCGCCTAGGGTCGCCGCGGCGGAACAGGCAGGCTGCCAGTCGGCGCCCCGGGTCAGCCCCGAGGCATCGGTGCGGCGTTGCAGGGTGGCACAGCTGGTGCGGAACGCGGTCAGTGCCCGCACGGCCTGGGCTTCGGTAAGGGGCAGCGAGGTAAGCGGCGGACCGGCCAGCACACCCGCCCCGGCGGCGGTGGCGGTGCCCGGCGCGACCACCGCCGGCGCCGGCGCGATCGGGATTGCCGCGACGGGCTTGCGCGCAGGCGGCTCGGCGATGGTCGATGGTCCGGCGGGGCGCGGCACGACCCCGCTGCTACAGGCGCTCAGCATCAGCGCCAGCGCGACCGTCCCCCCGCGCCGCATGACGATCACGCTTCGTCGGTGTCGGCGAGCTTCCAGTTCGGATCGCTGCTCTTCAGCGTGCGGGCGAAGGTCCAGATGTCGTGAGTCTCGACGGCGTCGCTCATCGAGCCGGAGACCAGGTTGCCGTCGGCATCGCGCGTCACCGCGGCGATATCGGCGTCGAAGCGCACCGTGATGCGCGCCTGGCGATTCTCGACCGAGGCGTCGGAGATCAGCGCGCGCTCGATCGACACGAGCCGGTTGTCGAGCACATGGCCGGCGGCTGCGCGCTCGGCGATCGCTTCGGCAAAGGCACCGCGGACCTCGTCGTCGACCAGCCAGCCGAGCGTATCCTCTTCGCCCTTCCAATAGGCTTCGAGGATCATGCGATAGGCCGACTGGGCGCCTTCGAGGAACTGGGCGACGTCGAAACCGGGCTCGGCCGCGACGATGGCGCGAAGGCCGGCCTCGGCACGCGGGTCGATATTGCGAGTCGAAACCTCGCGCGGCTCCTGCGCGATCTCGATCGGGCGCGGCAGCGGCGTTACCGGCGCGCGCTCCTCGGCGGGCTTGGGAAGGACCTGTTCATGCCCCGTCCGCTTGCCAAGCACCATATAGAGACGCAACGCCAGAAAGGCGGCGACCATCGCGAGAAGAACTACAAAGAGCACCTTGCCTCCATTTTCGGCTAATGGCCTACATAGGCGTAACGCGCCAACGTTTCAAATGGCCCAACGCAAGATAGGGGCAGCAGCCGTTGAACTGCCCGCCGCCCCCTGCTAGGCGCGCGGTCGCCGGCACGCCACAGGGGGCGGCCGATATTTCGATCTTCAAGGAATGGACTTTCGATGAGCGAGCAGGACGACGGTATCATCACGGGCACCGAGCCCCTCCCCAACGGTGCCGACACGACGCCGGCGGCCGGGTTGATCTCGCAATATGTGAAGGACCTGTCGTTCGAGAATCCCAACGCGCCGGCGATCTTCCAGATCACGACCCCGCCGCAGATCGACGTGCAGTTCAACATCGGCACTGCCCAGGTCGGCGAGGAGGTCCATGAAGTGGTGCTCCGCGTCGAGGTCCGCGCCGAGACCGAGGGCCAGGTCGCGTTCATCGTCGAGCTGACCTATGCCGGCATCTTCGGCCTGCGCAACATCCCCGAGGAGCATGTCCAGCCCTTCCTGCTGGCCGAGGCACCGCGCCTGCTCTTCCCGTTCGCGCGCCGTGTGCTCGCCGATGCGGTCCGCGACGGCGGCTTCCAGCCGCTGCTGCTCGAGCCGATCGACTTCGCCGCGATCTACATGCAGCAGGCAGAAGCACGCGATCAGGCCGCCGCCGGGGAAATCGGCACCGCCTGATTCCGAATTCTATCTCTTCCGTTCGTCCTGAGTAGGGACTGAGCTTGTCGAAGGCCCGTATCGAAGGAGATGGGCCGGGCATATCCTTCGATACGCCGCTTCGACAAGCTCAGCGGCTACTCAGGACGAACGGTGACAGGACAGGCTATTCCATGAACCTCACGCGCGCGCTGGGATCGATCGGGGGTCTCACCCTCGCCAGCCGCGTGCTGGGGCTCGTGCGCGATTCGCTGTTCGTCCGCTTCGTCGGCGCGAGCTTCGCATCGGACGCCTTCCTGGTCGCCTTCCGCCTGCCCAATCTGTTCCGCGCGCTGTTCGCGGAAGGCGCCTTCTCGGCCGCGTTCATCCCGATGTTCAACCGCAAGGTGGCGGACAAGGACGGCCCCGGCCTTCCTGCCGGCGTCGCCTTTGCCGAGGACGCGCTGTCGGTGCTGCTGCCGGTGCTGATCGTGATGACGATCATCGTCGAGATTTTCGCCTGGCCGGTCACGCTGGCGCTGTCCGGCAAGTTCAACGGGATCAGCAACGATCAGTTCGCCTTCGCGGTCGAGCTGTCGCGCTTCACCTTTCCCTATCTGCTGTTCATCAGCCTGGTGTCGCTGCTCGGCGGCATCCTCAATTCGCTGCACAAATTCTGGGTCAATGCCGCGGCGCCGATCCTGCTCAACCTCACGCTGATCGCCGCGCTGCTGTTCTTCCACAACCATGATCCGTATCTGACCGCGCGCAACCAGGCGATCGCGGTCAGCGTGGCCGGCGTGCTGCAATTCCTCTGGCTGGCCCATGCCTGCTGGTCGAACGGGGTCAGGCTCCGCCTCAAGCTTCCCCGGTTCAGCCCCGACGTGAAGAAGCTGATGGCGCTGATCTGGCCCGCCGCCGCCGGCGCCGGCGCGGTGCAGATCAACCTGGTCGTCTCGACCGCGCTCGCCGCCTCGCTGCTGCCGCACGGCTCGGTGACCTATATCTATACCGCCGACCGGGTGAACCAGTTGCCGCTCGGCCTGATCGGCATCGGGCTCGGCACCGTCCTGCTGCCGCTCATCTCCCGCCAGCTCGGCGCGGGCGAGGAGAAAGCCGCGATGGAATCGCAGAATCGCGGCATGGAGCTCGCCCTGCTGCTCACTTTGCCCGCCACCGTGGCGCTGGTGTTGTGCGGCGCGCCGATCGTCGCGGCGCTGTTCGAACATGGCAAGTTCACGGCGCAGGACACCTATTTCACGGCCCAGGCGCTGTCCGCCTTCTCGATCGGCCTGCCCAGCTATATTCTCGTGAAAGTGCTGACGCCGGGCTATTATGCCCGGTCGGATACGAAGACACCGGTGCGCTACGCAACGATCAGCATGGTGGTGAACCTCGTGCTCAACCTCGCCCTCATCGTGCCGCTCCAGCATATGGGCCCGCCGCTGGCGACCGCGCTTGCCTCGACCGTCAATGTGTTCCTACTCTATCGCACCTTGCGTCTGCGCGGTCATTTCGAGCCCGACCGGCGTCTGCTCCACCGCGCCTGGCGGCTCGGTGCTGCGGCCCTGGTGATGGGCGGCATCCTCTGGCTGCTCGAAGGGCTGCTGACCCCCTATCTCCATGGCAGCTGGGTGATCCGCACCGGCGCCATGCTTGCGCTGGTCGCCACGGGCGGCTTCGTCTATGCGGTCGCCACCTTCGTCCTGGGTGCCTTCACTCGTGACGATCTTGCTTTCCTGCGGCGCAAACGCGCCCCCTGACACGAGAACATCATGCGCGTCGTCTCCGGCATCCAGCCCACCGGCAATCTCCACCTCGGCAATTATCTGGGCGCGATCAAGCAATGGGTCGCGATGCAGGACTCGATGAAGCCGGGCGAGGATTGCCTGTTCTTCCTGGCCGATCTCCACGCCCTGTCGCAGCCGGTCGTGCCCGCCGAGCTGACCTCGAACTCGATCGAGATGGCGGCGACCCTGCTCGCGTGCGGCATCGACCCCGACCGCGCGATCCTGTTCAACCAGGCGCGCGTGCCAGCGCATAGCGAGCTTGCCTGGATCCTGGGCGGCACCGCGCGCATGGGCTGGCTCAACCGCATGACTCAGTGGAAGGACAAGGCGGGCAAGAGCGGCGAGAGCCAGAGCGTCGCCTTGTTCACCTATCCGGTGCTGCAGGCCGCCGACGTGCTGCTCTACCAGGCGACTCACGTGCCGGTCGGCGAGGACCAGAAACAGCATCTCGAGCTGGCGCGCGACATCGCGACCAAGTTCAACAATGATTACGGGGTCGAGCTGTTCACCCTGCCCGAGCCATTCGTCTCCAAGGCGGCGCCGCGCATCATGTCCTTGCGCGACGGCAGCACGAAGATGTCCAAGTCCGATCCGTCGGACGCGTCGCGCATCAACCTGATCGATAGCGACGACACGATCGTGCAGAAGCTCAAGAAAGCGAAGACCGACCCCGAGCCCCTGCCCGCGACCTTCGCCGAACTGGCCGAACGCCCCGAGGCGAAGAACCTCGTCACGATCTATTCGGCGCTGGCCGACACCACCACCGATGCGGTGATGGCGGAGTATGGCGGCAAGGGCTTCGGCGCGTTCAAGCCGGCGCTGGCCGATCTGGCGGTGGCCAAGCTCGGGCCGATCCGCGACCGGCTGACGGCCTTGCTGGGTGACCGTGCGGCGGTCAGCGCGGCGCTGGCCAAGGGCGGTGCGCGGGCAAATGCCATCGCCGCGCCGACGCTTCTGGCGGCGCAACGGGCTGTGGGCTTGCACGTCTGATCGGCTTCCCCATCTTGGGTTGGACCGGTGTTTTCCGGGGGATTTGCATCGCGCCATTCAAGCGCTATTCATAACGGCAGCAGCACAATTGCAACCGACTGACTTTCCGACGCTTTCTCCCGATCTCTCGCCTTCTCCTGCTCAAGGTCGCAAGCCCATGAAGATGTTCTCGATCGCCGCTATCGCCCTGCTCGCGCTGGGCGGCTGCGCCACGCCGTTCAACGCCCGGGTCTCCCGCTTCCAGCAGCTGCCCCAGGCGCAGGGCCAGAGCTTCGTGGTCAAGGCCATCGACCCGCGCAACGACGGCGGCATCGAGTTCGGCCAATATGCCCAGCTCGTGTCGGCCAAGCTGGCGGCGCAGGGCTATCAGGCGGCGGCCGACCCGACGCGCGCCGATCTGGTGGTGAAGATCGGCTATGGCGTCGACAAGGGCCGCGAGAAGGTCGTGACGACGCCGGGCTTTGGCGGCGGCTTCGGCTATGGCGGTTATGGTCCGGGCTTTGGCCGCTATGGCGGTTATGGCGGTCGCTTCGGCTATTATGGCCGCAGCCGCTTCGCCTTCGGTTTCTACGACCCGTTCCTGTTCGACAATGATGTAAGCAGCTTCACCATCTATACCAGCGAGCTGGACCTGCGCATCGACCGCGCCGACAATGGCAAGAGCGTGTTCGAAGGCACCGCCAAGGCCCAGTCGCGCAGTGACGACCTGCCCTATCTCGTCCCGCGGCTGGTCGAGGCGATGTTCACGGGCTTCCCGGGCAATTCGGGCGAGACGGTGAAGATCACGATCGCGCCCGAGAAGAAATAGGCCTCTTCGCCCCTCCCTTTCAGGGAGGGGCGCGCAAGATCACCCCTCAAGCTCGCGCAGCAGGGTTCGCACCGCACCGTCTATCTCGCGATCCTTGTCGCGTAGTTCCTCGATGCGGCGCACCGCATGGATCACGGTCGAATGGTCGCGGCCACCGAACTTGCGGCCGATCTCGGGCAGCGACCGGGTCGTCAGGCGCTTGGCCAGATACATGGCGATCTGGCGCGGACGCGCCACCACCACCGCGCGCCGCGCAGACACCAGATCGATCGGCTTGAGGTCGAAATGCGTTGAAACCGCGCGCTGAATCTCGTCGATCGTCACGCGCCGTTCGGCCCCGCGCAACACCTCGCCAAGCGTGGCCACCGCGAAATCCATGTCGATGGTTTCGCCGGTCAGCTGGGCATAGGCGACCAGCCGGTTGAGCGAGCCTTCCAGGTCGCGGATATTGGCGGTGATACGCGACGCCAGCAGATCCAGCACTTCGACCGGGACCCTGGCGTCGGGCACGTCCGACAGCTTGCGGTCGAGCACCGCGCGCCGCAGCGCCAGGTCGGGCGCCTTGATGTCCGCCACCAGACCGACCGACAGGCGCGAGGTGATCCGCGCCTCGACCCCGTCGAGTCCCTGGGGGCAACGATCGGCGCTGATCACCAGCCTCTTGCCGGCCGCCATCACTTCGCTGACGGTGTGGAAGAATTCCTCCTGGGTCCCGTCCTTGCCGGCAATGAACTGCAGATCGTCGATCATCAGCAGGTCGGCGGCGCGCAGCCGCACCTTGAAGCTGTGGGTGTCGCGCGCGCGCAGCGACTGGACGAACTCGAACATGAATCGTTCGGCCGACATCAGCACCACGTTGGCGCTCGGGCATGCCTCGAGATAGGCGGCGCCGATCGCGTGCATCAGATGAGTCTTGCCCTGCCCGGTGCCGCTGTGAAGGAACAAGGGGCTGAAGCGAGGCTTGCCGGCCTCGGCCAGCGCCTGGGCCGCATTGAACGCTACTCGATTGGACTGATCCACCACGAACCGGTCGAAGGTGAAACGCGGGTCAAGCGAAGGGCGCGCCGCGGCAACAGGAGCCGCTGAGGCCGGAACCGGATCAACGGGCGCGACGATGGTCAGTACCGCAGGTGTAGCCTTGGCCGAGCGAGTCTCGATCGAGACGCTGCGCACATCCGGCAGGATCGCGTGGAATTCCTGGAACAGCCGGTCGGCATAATGATTGCGGACCCAGTTCGTCATGAAGGCGGACGGCAGCGCGAGGCGAATCGTGTCCGACTCGGCGTCGTCGATCAGCTCGATCGGCTTGAGCCACTGATCAAACAGGCGCACCCCGGCAGATTCACGCAGATGGCCTCGTACCGTGTTCCACGCCCTTGCTGCATCGCTCAATCGAGCCGCCTCTCCGGTAACAGTCCCCGCCAACACTCAATCCTTCTCCCGGTACCAGGGCACGTCGCCCCGGGCCGCCTGACTTCAACCAGACAAGCCTCCCCCCAGCCGGAATCACGGTCCGTCTGACTTCGAAGGTCTCAATAAGGCTGCGGGACTGAACGTCCGCGCTGCAAACCTCGATTATGAAGATCGAAGCGAGTCGGGCAAGAGCCGCGCGCGTAACAAAACCGAAATAAACGGGATTGACTCGGGATACGCCAAGGATTCCCGTCAAAAATCTTACAAGATACTGTGAATCATCGATAATTCCCTATCGCAACAAGCGCGACTATTGCGAATCGTGGGGAATCCTGACTTTTCATGATTCGGGTACGGAGCGGACCCAAAATGGTACCAAATCTTGCATGGCACCATAAACGTGTTGCGTGCTCATGACAAAAGACCCGCCGGAAATGTCCCGGCGGGTCTTTGTTCCGACCGATCGGTAGAGATCAGGCGAGCGCGGTGAGTCGCTTGGTCAGGCGCGAGAACTTGCGCGAAGCGGTGTTCTTGTGAAGCACACCCTTCGCGACGCCCTTGGCCAGCTCGGGCTGCATCGCTGCAACCGCGGCGCTCGCGGCATCCTTGTCGCCCGACGCCAGCGCGGCCTCGGCCTTCTTCACGAAGGTCCGGATACGGCCAACCCGGTTGCCGTTAACTTCAGCGCGACGTGCGTTGCGCCGAATTCGCTTTTTCGCCTGTGGCGTGTTCGCCATGAAGCCCTCTGATCTGAAATAAAGAAAGGGCGCGGACGGCAAAGCCCGCAGCCCCGGAAAGCGGGCCTCTTACCCACGAAGACTGAGTCGGTCAACCGGCCGAATGACGGTCGTGTGACGATTCCCCCCGTTCCTCAGGAACAGGACCGGCCCCGATCATGCTCCGCCCTGATCAGCGCGGCGATATCGTGGCCCATGATCGTCAGCCCGTCGACATTGGCGGCATCGATCGTCACGCCCGACAGGTTCACGTCAGTGATGGTCGTGCCGGAAAGGTTGATGTTGTTGAATGTCGAGCCCGACAGGTTGCAATCGTCGAAGCTCGCCCCGGCGAGATTGCAGTTGCCGAACAGGATGCCGCCGAGATTCCGATTCTCGAATCGTGGTCCACTCATCATCCGATCCTCTCGTTCAACGCTGGCATTTCGGGCACCAGAAGGTGGACCGTCCACCCTCGCTGTAACGGGCGACCTTCCCCCCGCAGTCGCAGGGTTCGCCCTCGCGGCCATAGACCCGCCATTGCTTGGAGAAATAGCCGAGCTCGCCGTCGGGTCGGGCATAGTCGCGCAAGGATGATCCGCCCGCCTCGATGGCTGCCTCGAGCACGGTGCGCACCGCTGCGACGAGCCGTTCGAGCCGCGCCAGCGAGATTTGCCCGGCCGGCCGCATCGGCGCGATGCGCGCGAGATGCAGCGCCTCGCACACATAGATATTGCCCAGCCCCGCGACGATTCGCTGGTCGAGCAGCATCAGCTTGATCGATGCGATCCGCCCGTCGAGCGCCTTGAGCAGGTAGCGCGCGGTGAAATCCGGCCCGAGCGGCTCCGGCCCCATCGCCAGGAACGGCGGATAGCGGGTGAGCGACGCGGTCGGCACCAGGTCGAGCGAGCCGAATCGCCGCGGATCGTTGAGCGCCAGCCGATGCGTCGCCGTCTCCAGGATCAGGTGATCGTGCGGGAGGACCTCGCTCGGATCGACTCGCCATCGGCCCGACATGCCGAGATGGAAGATCATCGTGTCACCGCGATCGGTATCGATCAGCCCATATTTGGCCCGGCGCCCCAGTCCGGTCACCATAGCGCCGGTGAGCCGCTGCCCCAGATCGGCGGGGAACGGCCGGCGAAGATCGGGCCGCCGCATCTGGACCAAAGTGATCCGCTGATCCTGCAGCACCGGGCGCAGTCCGTTGACGGTGGTTTCGACTTCAGGAAGCTCAGGCATCCGGCTTCTTCACGGAAACAGCACAGACAAGTCAAACGTGACGGTTTGCGCTGGCCGCGCCCTCCGCTAGAGCGACGCGAATGAGCGACACTGTTTCCTTCGGCTATGAAGACGTGGCCCCCGAGGAGAAGACGCGCCGGGTCGGCGGAGTCTTCTCCAGCGTGGCCTCGCGCTACGACATCATGAACGATGCGATGTCGGGCGGCATGCATCGGGTCTGGAAGGACCGTTTCGTCCGCCGAGTGAAGCCGCGCGAGGGCGAGCAGATCCTCGACATGGCGGGCGGCACCGGCGACATCGCCTTCCGGCTGGCCAAGTCCGGCGCCTCGGTGACGGTCGCCGACATCAACCCGCAGATGCTCGAAGTGGGCATGGAGCGGGCGCAGAAGCGCGGCGTGGATGGCCTGGTCTGGACCGAGGCCAATGCCGAGACGCTGGCTTTCCCGGATCGCTTCTTCGACGCCTATACGATCGCGTTCGGCATCCGGAACGTGACCGACATCCCCAGGGCGCTCCGCGAAGCACACCGGGTGCTGCGGCGTGGCGGGCGCTTCTTCTGCCTCGAATTCTCGACGACGCTGTGGCCGGGCTTCGCCGACATCTACGACGCCTATTCGCACAAGGTGGTGCCCAAGGTCGGCCAGTTGCTCGCGCACGACGCCGAAAGCTATCGCTACCTGATCGAATCGATCCGCCGCTTCCCCGACATGCCAACCTTCGAGCGGATGATCGGCGAGGCCGGCTTCGTGCAGACCAGTGTCGAGCCCATGCTGGGCGGGCTGGTCGCGATCCATAGCGGCTGGAAGATTTGAGTCAGTCCTCATGACCGCACCCGCCGTGCATCTCTGGCGGCTCCTGAAATGGGGTCGAATCCTCGCGCGTCACGGCGCGCTCCGCGGGATCGAGCGCGATCCGAACACGCCGACGCGAATCCGCCGCCTCGTCCGCGTCGCCCGGCTGGGCGCACGCGTTCCCGAGACGCCGGCCTATGCCGATGCGCTCCAGGCGATCGGCCCGGCCGCGATCAAGCTCGGCCAGACGCTCGCGACCCGCCCCGACATCGTCGGCGAGGCCGCGGCGAAGGATCTGATGCGGCTGCAGGATTCGCTGCCGCCTTTGCCCTATGACACGATCTACGCGGCGATGACGCGGGCCTTCGGGCGTTCGCCGGAGGATCTGTTCGCCACGATCGATCCGGTGCCGGTCGGTGCCGCCTCGATCGCCCAGGTGCACAGTGCGATCACCACCGACGGCCGGCATGTCGCGGTCAAGGTGTTGCGCCCCGGCGTCGAGGAAGAGTTCGCCAAGGCGATCGACACCTATCAATGGGCGGCGGCGCAGATCGAGGGACTGGGCGGCGAGCTGTCGCGCCTGCGCCCGCGCCTGGTGATCGAGACGTTCAAGCGCTGGACCGCGCGCGAGCTCGACCTGCGGCGCGAGGCAGCCTCGGCCTCGGAACTGGCCGAAGCGATGGAGGCCCAGCCCGACTTCATCGTGCCCGCGATCGACTGGCAGCGTACGACCAGCAAGGTCCTGACCATCGCCTGGGTCGACGGCATCAAGATCGCCAATCGCGCGGCGCTGGTCGAGGCGGGGTATGACCTGCCCAAGCTCGCCAATACCCTCGTCCATGCCTTTCTGCGCCAGGCGATCGCCGAGGGCTTCTTTCATGCCGACATGCATCAGGGCAATCTGTTCGCGCTGCCCGACGGGCGGATCGCCGCGATCGATTTCGGCATCATGGGGCGGATCGACCGGCGCGCCCGGGTGTGGCTGGCGGAGATCCTCTACGGGCTGATCACCGGCAACTACAAACGCGTCGCCGAGATCCATTTCGAGGCAGGCTATGTGCCGGCGCACCACAATGTCGCCGAGTTCGCGACGGCGCTCCGTGCGGTCGGCGAGCCGATGCGCGGGCTTGCGGTCAAGGACATGTCGATCGGCATGATGCTCGACGGGCTGTTCAACATCACCCGCGATTTCGACATGCAGACTCAGCCGCATCTGCTGCTGCTGCAGAAGACGATGGTGATGGTCGAAGGCGTGGCGACCAGCCTCGATCCGGATATCAATTTGTGGGATGCGGCCGCGCCGTTCGTGCGCGAATGGATCAGGACCGAGCTTGGGCCGGAAGCGGCGGTGGCCGACCGGCTCATCACTGACCTTCGCACCCTGGCGCGCCTGCCCGACCTGATCCGCAATATCGAACTGCGCTATCCCGCCCCCGGCGGTGCACCTCCTGCCCCGCCGCTCAAGGAGATCGAGGTCGTCCGCATCGGCGGCGGCTGGCGCTATGTCGTCGTGTCGGTGGTGAGTGCCGCGATCGCGGTCGCGACGACATGGCTGGTGCTGCAGTGATCTCGCCGCTTCATCTTCCCACCCCTCCCCTTCAGGGGAGGGGCAAGGGGTGGGGCAGCGGCGAGCGGGGCTCGATGCACCGATCGGCGCTCCGGGGCTTGGTAAGACGAGTCTTTGTAGGCGCGCAGACGCGCGCACCCACCCCCAACCCCTCCCTCAAGGGGGAGGGGATTAAGTAGAATGGCGCGCCCGCAGGCTCCGCTCTGGCTCACCGGCCCCACCCGCTTCGCAGCGCTGAAGCGGCCGACCGCGCAGATCGTTCTGGCACTGCTCGCGATCCTGCTCGTTGCGAGCATGTCCGCGCTGGTCGCCCCGGGGCCACCGCCGGTCAGCCATGATCCTGCCCAGCGCGCCGACGACGAAGCCGATGTCGTGCTGTACGAGACGATCGTCGCCGGCGTGCGCGGCGGCGGCGACTATTATGCGGTGACGGCGCAGGCGCTGCGCAGCGGCAATTATCCCCTTCGCCCCTTCGTTACCTTCCGCCTGCCGACGCTCGCGACCCTGCAGGCAGCGATACCGCCGATCGGCACGGTGATCCTGCTCTATGTGCTCGCAGCGGCAGTGATGCTCGCCTGGTTCGTCCGGCTGCGCCCCGCCTTTGCCCGCGCGCCGCCGCTGGCCATCGCGCTGGTGCTGCTCGCGGGCGGCATGATGGCGTTCGTCCAGCCCGAGCTGGCGAGCTTCCACGAGATATGGGCGGGTCTGCTGATCGCGCTGTCGCTTGCGCTCCGGCGCCGCGACCGCTGGGTCGAGGCCGTGGCGTTCGGCCTGATCGCGATGCTGATCCGCGAGACCGCGGCGCTCTATGTCGGAACCATGCTGGTGCTCGCGCTCGCCGAGGGGCGTCGCCGCGAGGCGATCGGCTGGGGCGTTGCAATCCTTGCGCTGGCCGTGGTCGTCGGCTTCCACGCGCATGCCGTCAGCCTGGTCGTCCGGCCGATCGACCCCGCCTCGCCCGGTTGGTCGGGCATGCTCGGCTTCGGTTTCTTCGTGAAGACCATGTCGCTGTCGACCGCATTGAACCTCGCCCCGACCTGGCTCGCCGCTCTGCTCGTTGCCTTGACGTTGTTCGGCTGGGCCGGATGGCAGGAGGAACTCGCGCTTCGGGCGGTGGCCGTCTTTGCTGCCTATGCCGTGCTGCTGAGCCTGTTCGGGCGCACCGACACCTTCTATTGGGGATTGATGATCGCGCCCGTGATCCTGGTCGGCCTGGCCTTCGTGCCCGACGCCCTGCGCGACTTGGTCACCGCCGCATTCCACCGACGGCGGATCATCGTGACGCGAATGGTCAGATAGGATGGCGCGATGAAGATCCTGCTCATCGTCGGCGGCGGCATCGCTGCCTACAAGGCCTGCGAGTTGATCCGGCTGTGCCGCAAGGCCGGGATCGAGGTGAAATGCGTGCTCACCGCTGGCAGCCAGCATTTCATTACGCCGATGACGCTTGCCGCCCTGTCGGAGAACCAGGTCTACACCACCCTGTGGGACCTGAAGGACGAGGCCGAGATGGGCCATATCCAGCTCAGCCGCGAGGCCGACCTGGTGGTGATCGCCCCCGCCACAGCCGATCTGATGGCGAAGATGGCCGCCGGCATCGCCGACGATCTGGCCACCACCCTGCTGCTCGCGACCGACAAGCCAGTGCTCGCCGCGCCCGCAATGAACGTGCGCATGTGGGGCCATGCCGCGACCCGCCGCAACGTCGCCACCCTGCGCGGCGACGGCGTCACCGTGCTGGAGCCCGACGAAGGCCCGATGGCGTGCGGCGAATATGGCCCCGGCCGCCTGCCCGAACCCGAGGCGATCCTCGCTGCGATCCAGCAGGCGCTCGCCGCCTCGTGACTCTGGCGAGCAAGCATATCCTGGTCACCGCCGGTCCGACGCACGAGCCGATCGACCCGGTCCGCTACCTCGCCAACCGCTCCTCCGGTCGGCAGGGTTTCGCCATTGCCGGCGCGCTCGCGAAGCTCGGCGCGCGCGTGACGCTGGTCGCCGGTCCGGTGACGCTCGACACGCCGCCCGGCGTCGACCGCGTCGATGTCGAGACGGCGGTGGAGATGGCCAATGCCGTCGCCCGGGCGCTGCCGGTCGATGCCGCCGTGATGGTCGCCGCCGTCGCCGACTGGCGCGTCGACACCGCCGGCCAGAAGATCAAGAAGGGCGTAATGCCGCCTGTCCTCCATCTCGTCGAGAATCCCGACATCCTCGCCACCCTGGCAAAGAGCCCCCACCGGCCCAGCCTGCTGATCGGCTTCGCCGCCGAGACCGAGCATGTCATCGAGCACGCGACCGCCAAGCGCGAACGCAAGGGTGCCGACTGGATCGTCGCCAACGACGTGTCGGGCGATGTGATGGGCGGCACCGCCAATGCGGTGCATATCGTCACCGCCGACGGGGTCGAGAGCTGGGAACGGCTGCCCAAGGAAGACGTGGCGGCGCGGCTGGCCGACAGGATTGCGGCGGCGCTGACCCGATAGCATTTGTTCTTGATCCGTTCCGCTCGCCACGGTATTTCGCCCTGCACATAAGGGAGAAGAATCATGTCGGGTTACATGACGCTCGGCGCCCTGGATTCGGCAAAATCCAGCGCCTTTTACGATGCGACGCTGGCGATCATCGGCTGGTCCTCGCACATGTCCTTCGGGGAATGGCGCGCCTATTCCGAGCGCGGCACCGGCGAGGGATTCACGGTCTGGATCTGCAAGCCGTTCGATGGCGCGCCGGCCAGCGCGGGCAACGGCACGATGATGGCTTTCAACGCGAAGTCGCCCGCCGAGGTGGATGCGTTCCACGCAGCGGCGATGGTGCATGGCGGTAGCTGCGAGGGCCCGCCGGGACCGCGCCCGGATTACGGCCCCAAATGGTATGCCGCCTATCTGCGCGATCCGACGGGCAACAAGCTGGCGGTGGTGTGCAACCAGTGACGCGGGCACTTGACGGGGCAGCGGTTCAACCCATTCTTTGCCCCGGCGAAGCGGAACCGCCTTCAAAAAGGCGGATTGAGCGGTAGGAGGGGAGCATGACCTCTTCCCTGTCGATCCACATCAAGCGCCTGCCGCACGGCGACGGCCTTCCCCTGCCCGCTTATGCGACGGAGGGCGCCGCCGGCATGGACGTCGTCTCCGCCGAGGACCTGACTCTCGCACCGGGCGCGCGGGCCGCGGTCGCGACGGGTTTCGCGGTGGCGATCCCGCCGGGCTATGAGGTGCAGGTGCGCCCGCGCTCGGGGCTGGCGCTCAAGTTCGGCGTCACCTGCCTCAACACGCCGGGTACGATCGACAGCGACTATCGCGGCGAAGTGAAGGTGATCCTCGCGAATCTCGGCCAGGAGGATTTCGTCATCGCGCGCGGCGACCGGATCGCTCAACTCGTTCCGGCCCCGGTCCAACGCGCCGTGCTGGACGAAGTCGAGACGCTGGAGGATACCGTACGCGGAGCCGGAGGATTCGGCTCGACTGGGCGTTGATGCTGTTCTTTCTCCTTCTTCAGATCGCCTCGCCGGCCGTGCCGGCCGACTGGTCCACGCTTCCTTCGCTGCCCGCCGCGATGGCGCCACAGGTGACGCCGCCGCTCACCCGCTTCGTGGCGGACGAAGTCGCGGCTGGGCGCTGCGTCCAGCCGAAGCCGGCCGACGGCCATTATGTCCTGAAGGTCGATGTTGCCGCCCTGATCGGTACCGACGGGTCGATCCGCCGTTCGCTGCCCCGCGCGATCGATTGCCCGACGGTCGAGCAGTACAGCGCCGGCCTCGTCGTCGGCGCCGCCCGGGCCAATCCCCAGCCCCATGCCAGCGCGACCGATCTCTGGTACCGCGCGACCATCGTCTATGACTGGCGCGGATGAGCCTCACTGACGCCGAGCTGGAGCGCTATGCCCGCCACATCGTCCTGAAGGAGGTCGGCGGAGCCGGCCAGCTAAAGCTGCGCCGGGCGACGGTCGCGATCATCGGGGCCGGCGGGATCGGGTCGCCCGCGATCCAGTATCTAGCGGCCGCCGGTGTCGGCCGGCTGGTCGTGATCGACGACGACCATGTCGACCTGTCGAACCTCCAGCGCCAGACCCTGTTCGGCGCCGACGATATCGGTGCGCCCAAGGTCGAGGCCGCCACCGCCGCAGTCGCGCGGCTCAACCTCGGCGTCGCGGTCGAGACACATCGCACCAGAATCGACGCGACCAACGCCCGCGACCTCATCGCCGGCGCCAATGTCGTGCTCGACGGCACCGATTCGTTCGCCACTCGCCTCGCCGTCGCCGATGCCGCGCTCGCGCTGCACATCCCGCTGGTCTCGGCCGCCGTGGGCCAGTTCGAAGGTCAGCTCGGCCTGTTCCGCGGGTGGGAAGCCGACAAGCCCTGTTATCGTTGCTTCGTCGGCGGCGATCCCGACCGGCCCGAGACGAGTTGCGCCGAGGCAGGCGTGCTCGGCGCGATGACCGGCGTGCTGGGCAGCCTCGCCGCGCTCGAAGCGATGCGCGCCATCATTGGCTTTGGCGAGGACAGCGCGGGCAAACTGCTGTTGGTGGACGCACTGGCCTTCCGCTTCCGTACTCTCACCCTTCCCAAGGACCCCGGCTGCGCCGCTTGCGGCTAGCATGACCCTGAGCCCGTTCGCGCCAAGGGGAGTCCGTCTTCGTCGAGTCCGGAAATGAAAACCCGCCTGGCCTGATGGACGGGAGATTGATTTTCATTCACGACGTTGCAGGCTGAGACCGGTAAACGACCTCGAATCAGATCGAGAACCATAGGGAGGAAAAGGCTCGCATGCGCATATTCGGCTTATGGTGCATGGCGTTCAAACATAAGCCCGCAGCCGGGTCCAGGCGCGGTTTCGAAGGCAATGTCTTCGCCCGGTGCAAGGTCTGCTCCGGGGAGTTGTTCCGCGATCCCAAGACCGGCAAATGGCGCAAGTCCAGGCCGGAGGATCACCGGCCCCGCAAGCTCACGCTGTTCGGCGAAGAAGGCACGCCCGAGCGGCGCGTACGCGGATCGCGTCGATAAGCTGCTGCGCGCCGCGGCGTCTACCCGGTCAATCGGCAAGCCCATGCCAGCCTCGGCGGGCACCGCAAACGGCTCGGCGCCGACAGTAGAACTGGACCCCATGCACCAAATTGGTAAGGCAGGCTGAACTGGTACGATCGCGGTCGCGCCAAGCATGGAGCTGTATCGATGACCAAGACCGCCCTGATCACCGGCGTCACCGGGCAAGACGGTGCGTATCTGGCTGAATTGCTGCTGTCCAAGGGCTATGACGTGCACGGCGTGAAGCGTCGCTCGTCCTCGTTCAACACCGGACGCATCGACCATATTTATCAGGACCCGCACGAAAAGGGCGCGCGGTTGCATCTCCATTATGGCGACATGACGGATTCGACGAACCTCATCCGGATCGTCCAGGAGGTAAAGCCCGACGAGATCTATAATCTCGCCGCGCAGAGCCATGTGCAGGTCAGCTTCGATACCGCGGAATACACTGCCAATGCCGATGCGATCGGTACGCTGCGCCTGCTCGAAGCGCTCCGCCTGCTGGGGCTGCACGAGACAACCCGCTTTTACCAGGCCTCCACATCCGAGCTGTACGGACTCGCCCAGGAGGTGCCGCAGTCGGAGACGACCCCCTTCTATCCGCGCTCTCCTTATGCCGTGGCGAAGCTCTACGCCTATTGGATCACCGTCAATTACCGCGAAGCTTATGGCATGCACGCGTCGAACGGCATCCTGTTCAACCATGAAAGCCCGTTGCGCGGTGAGACCTTCGTGACGCGCAAGATCACCCGTGCCGTCGCGGCGATCCATCTCGGGCTGCAGGATATTCTCTGGCTGGGCAATCTCGATGCCAAGCGCGACTGGGGTCACGCGCGAGACTATGTCGAGGGCATGTGGCGCATCGTTCAGCAGGACAAAGGCGACGATTTCGTGCTGGCGACCGGACACACCCAGACCGTCCGGTCCTTCGTAGAACTGAGCTTCGCCGAAGTCGGCATCGAGATCGAATGGACCGGTACAGGCGTCGAAGAGGTTGGCCGATGCACCAGGACGGGCAATCCGCTGGTCAAGGTCGATTCACGCTATTTCCGCCCGACGGAAGTCGATCTGCTGATCGGCAACCCTGCCAAGGCCAAGCGGGTTCTGGGCTGGGCAGCGACCACCACTCTTGCCGAGCTCGTCTCGGAAATGGTCCGCGAGGACCTGAAGGTCATCGCGCGCGAGGCCGAGACCCGCCGGCCCGACGAGGAGCGACCGAGCTCGCTGTACGCGATCAAGGGCTGAATATCCGCTCGACCTGCTGACCAACCTGCCCGCAGTCAGCGAGATCGAACGCGCGGGCGCGAGGGTGTTCGGAATGCCGCTGCGGGCATCGTCCGCGCCTTCGCCGAATGGCGTGCAGGCGAGATTGCGGGCGCCTGTGCAAGCGCCTATCCGCGTGCGGCGATCATCGGCGAGTAGGCGAAATTGCTGTAAGGCGCACGGCGCCTTCAACCAGAACAGGGATGTGGCAAGATCAAGATGAGCGAAGTGTTTTCCCTGACCGGCAAGCGAGTCTGGGTCGCCGGCGAGCGTGGCATGGTCGGCCGGGCGATCGTCCGGCGCCTTGCGAACGAACAATGCGAGATCGTCTCTCCCACGACGCGTATCGACCTGCGCGATCAGGCGGCGACCTTTGCCTGGATGGCGGCCAGCCCGGTCGACCTGATCTTTCTCGCCGCGGCGAAGGTCGGCGGAATTGCTGCCAACGATTCCTTGCCGGCAGAATTCCTGTACGACAACATGATGATCGAGGCGAATGTGATCGAGAGCGCGCGCCGCACCGGTGCAGCAAAGCTCGTGTTCCTCGGATCGTCCTGCATCTACCCGAAACACGCCGACCAGCCGATGCGCGAAGACGCGCTGCTGACCGGCCCGCTCGAGCCGACAAATCAATGGTATGCGATTGCCAAGATCGCCGGGATCATGCTCGCTCAATCCTATCGCCGCCAATATGGGTGCGACTATATCTCGGCCCAGCCGACCAACCTGTATGGACCCTTCGACAATTTCGATCTGCGGGGAAGCCATGTCCTGCCCGCGCTGATCCGCAAGGCGCACGAAGCGCGGCTGGCTGGCGCCGCAACCCTGCCGGTCTGGGGCAGCGGTACACCGATGCGTGAGTTCCTGCATGTCGACGACCTGGCGGATGCACTGGTTTTTCTCGCCAAATCCTATTCAGGCGAGGAGATCGTCAATGTCGGATCGGGTGACGAGATCAGCATCGGCGAGCTCGCCCGAATGACCGCCGACATCGTCGGCTTTCAGGGCGACATCGTGTTCGACGCGTCCAAACCAGACGGCACGATGCGCAAGCTGGTCGACACCGGCAAGCTGAACGCGCTTGGCTGGAATGCGCACCGTTCGTTGCGTGAGGGGATCGCGGACACCTATCGCTGGTTTTTGGATACGGGTAACGTCGTGCGAATGGGCACAACAGCCGCCTGATTCCTGGCGCGAAATTGCCCCGCGACCGGCCTTTCCCGCCGTGACGCAGCGTGCGGCAGGGTTGACGGACGGAGCCGCGCGGTTAAAGGTTCGAGGGGCCTATAACCACATAAACCGGCGGCGATAAATCGTCGCGATTCGTCACGCGTAGGATATTCAGAATGACAATCATGCATCGTCTGCGCACGATGGTCGTGGCCCTACTCGTCCCGGTTGTCCTGGCTGGTTGTTCGACCGGGCGAGGCGGTTCGGTTCCCTATGAGGTCAAGGATTTCGGGCGGCCGGATGCTCCGGTGGCAGCGGCGGCGGACGTCGAATACCGGATCGGCGCGCTCGATCAGCTCGCGATCACCGTGTACCGTGTTCCTGATCTTTCGGGTGAGTTGCCGGTCGACGCCAGCGGCAAGATCACGATGCCGCTGATCGGCGAGATGACCGCTGTCGGAAAGACTTCCGCGGAGCTCGCCGGCGATATCAAGAAAAAGCTCGGCGAGAAGTACATCAACAACCCCGAGGTTCAGGTCATCGTCAAGTCGGCGTCCAGCGCACGGATCACGGTCGACGGTGCCGTTGGCGCGCCCGGCATCTACCCGATCGCCGGCCCCACCACGCTGCTCCAGGCCGTCGCGATGGCCAAGGGCACGACAGAAGATGCCAACCCGCGCCGCGTGGTCATCTTCCGTCAGATCAACGGTCAGCGCCAGGCCGCGGCGTTCGATCTCAAGTCGATCCGTCGCGGGGAGATGTCCGACACACCCGTCTTTGGGGACGATATCGTCGTGGTCGACGGATCCGAATCCAAGAGCGCGTTCAAGAACGTCGTCCAGACCATTCCATTGCTCGCCCTGTTCCGACCCTTCTAAGTCCGCGATCTTAAAGACGAAATGGATTGCTTCCCGTTATGACCGATACGATCCAAGCTTTCCGCGGCAGTGGTCCTACATCGCTTCCGACCGCCCAGACCGGCGGCGCGGTTTCGACCGCACTGACCCTTCCACCGCCTGAGACGCCAGAGTTCGAAATGAACCTGCGCACGATCCTGCGAATCCTGCTGAAGTGGCGTTGGTTGTTCGTGGCATTCGTGGTCGCTGGCCTCGCCGCTGCCACCGCGATGACATTGCTGGCGACACCGCTCTACCGCGCGACCTCGACGATCGAGATTAAGCGGCAGGAATCGCAGATCATGAAGGAGTCTTCGCTCGAGCCGGTCGCGGTCAACGACCCGGCGGCGATGGCGACCCAGTTCGGGCTGTTGCAGAGCCGCGACCTCGCAGTGCGTGTAGCGCAGCGCCTGAACCTGGCGTCGAATCCGGCCTACGCACCCCAATCGCTTCCACGCGAAGCGCGTGAGAACATCGCGGTAGGACGGTTGCGCAGCGGGTTGAGTGTGGCACCGGTCGGCAACAGCCGCCTGATGAACGTGAATTTCGTCAGCGCTGACCGTAACGAGGCGGCGCGCATCTCCAACGCCTTTGCAGACAGTTTCATATCGAGCGGGCTGGAGCGGCGCTATGACGCGACGGCTTATGCCCGCAACTTCCTGCAGCAGCGCATCGCCGCAGTGAAGGCAGCGCTTGATCAGTCCGATCGTGCGCTTGTCGCCTATGCGCGCCAGCAGGGGATCGTGAACATCGAGAGCGCGCCGGGACCGGACGGCCGTCAGGGTACTGGAACCTCGCTCGACGCCTCCTCTCTGACCGCCCTCAATGGATCTCTGTCCGCGGCACAGGACGCCCGGATGGCTGCCGAGGGTCGGTACAGGGAGGCCCGCGGCAACGGCATGACGACCGAGGCCCTCACCAACCCGACGATCAGCGCGCTGCAGGGAGAGCGTACCCGCCTGTCCGCCGACTATCAGGAGAAGCTGGGTATCTATAAACCCGACTTTCCCCAGATGAAGGACATGCAGGCCCGCATCGGCGTGCTCGACGCGCAGATCGCGCGCGAGCGAGCGGCCGTGTCCAGCGCCCTCCGGTCGGAATATGAGGCAGCTCTGTCTCGTGAAACCGCGCTCAAGAGCCGCGTGAACGAACTCAAGGGATCAGTGCTGGATCTGCGCGACCGCAGTATCCAGTACAATATCCTGCAGCGCGAGGTGGATACCAACCGCTCGCTCTATGACGCGCTGCTCCAGCGCTACAAACAGATCGGCGTCGCCGGCGGCATTGGCGAGAGCCAGGCTTCGGTGGTCGATCACGCGATCCCGCCGGGCGGTCCGTTCAGCCCGCGTCTTGGTACCAATTTGATCATGGGCCTGCTGATCGGCGCGCTGCTCGGCATCGCGGTGATCCTGGCGATCGAATATATCGACGACACCATCAAGGTGCCGGAGGATGTCGAGACGAAGCTGAAGGTCAGCGTGCTCGGCGTGATCCCGAAGCTGGCTCGCGACACGACCCTGATCGAGGAACTGTCGGTCTCGCGATCGAAGATATCCGAAGCCTATTTTACCGCCCGGACCTCGCTCCAGTTTTCGTCGCCCGAGGGCACCCCTCGCGTACTGCTGGTGACGAGCACCAAGCCTTCGGAAGGAAAGTCGAGCTCGGCACTCGGCCTGGCGCAAAGCTTCGCCAAGGTTGGCCTGAAGGTTCTCCTGATCGACGCTGACATGCGCAAACCGTCCTTCACCGCCAAGGAGGGCGACGGCACTGGCCTGTCCGCACTCCTGGCGGGCGGCAATCTCGCGGAGCCGAAAATACTGTCGACCAACGTCACCAACCTGCATCTGCTACCCAGCGGGCCGATCCCGCCCAACCCGGCCGAATTGCTGGCGAGCCAGAATCTGCCGCGGCTGCTCGCGATCATGCGGGAGCGTTTCGACCTGATCGTGGTGGACGGTCCGCCGATCCTTGGCCTGGCCGACGCGCCGCTGCTTGGCGCGGCATGCGACGGGACGGTGGTGATCATTGAATCCGGCGCGATTCGCCGGCCTGCGGCACTCAACTCGATCAAGCACCTGCGCGCTGCCGGTGCCCGGGTGATGGGTGTGGTATTGACCAAGTTCAACCCGAAGTTCGAAGGCTATGGCTATGGATACGGCTATGGATACGGCTACAGCTACGGCTATGGTGCCGATAAGGGCGAGAACGAAAAGGATCGGCAGCGGCGCATCGAGCTGATGTCGTAAACGGGATGACGGCAACAGGGGGAAGCAGGACCAGGTCGGTCGGGTTCGCGCTTCTCGGCGCGTCGGCAGCGGCGGTTGGACTTGCGGCGGCCCTGGCTAATCTGGTCAGTGCATCGGTGAGTGATGCGCGTCCGACGGGGTTGGCGGGCTTGGCGAAGGACAGCGTTGCGGCGCTGCGTCATGAACTTGCCGCCGAGCTCGCGCCAGCTAACGGCCCCAATATCGCGATCAATGCTCCCGACAGAGCCGAGCGGCTGCTGGTCGCCGACCCGCTCGATCCCGTGGCACTGACCTATCTCGGGCTTGCTGCGGACCGAAAGGGCGACACGATCCGCGCCCGGACACTGATGACACTGGCCGTGCGCAGCGACGGGCGCGCCCTTCGCGCTCGGCTCTGGCTCCTGGATCAGGATCTGCGCCACCGCGACTATCGCGCGGCGATCGAGCATTTCGACCGGCTGGTGAGGATCGGTCCTCCCGGGACCGCCGCGCTGATCAATGCGATGGCCGGCGTTGTCCGCGATCCCGCGAGCCGCGCGCCGCTGGCTCGCAAGCTGGCGACCAACCCGCCGTGGCGCGCCACCTTTCTGTACGCACTCAACCAGCAGGGCGTGTCGCCCGACGTCATCTATCAGCTGACACCGCAGGACTCGGCCAAGAGTCAGGTGCTGTTCGAACAAGCAGCGCTGCTTCAGTCGCTGCTGAAGAACAAGGAATATGAGCGCGCCTATCTGGCTTGGATCAATTTCCTGCCTGAATCATCGCTCAAACAGCTCGGTCCGGTCTATGATCCGCAGTTCCAGAAGCTTCCTGGACCTTTGCCATTCAATTGGCAATTGACCGACGGTGCGGAGGGATCGAGCGAATTCAGCAAACCGCACGGGCTGAACGTTTCCTATCTGGGTGGTAGTGCCACGCCCCTTACGGAACAGACATTGCTGCTGTCGCCGGGCCGTTATCGCCTGACAGCGGTCGCATCTGGCTCCGATGAAAACAACCAGCTTTCATGGACGGTAACCTGTCCGGGTGTCGGTGAGCCTTTGCAAACGATGAAGATCACTGGCCTAAACGGTAACCATCAACGCTACACCACCCAATTTGATGTCCCGGCCGCCGATTGCGGTGCGCAACGACTCGCTCTGATGGGGTCGCCTGCCGAGTTTCCACGGACCACGAGCGTGCTGTTCGAGTCGGTCATGGTCGAGCTGGTGAAATGAAGCGATGAAACCAAGATCCACCACTCGCCGTTCGACCCGCACAGTCGCCACGACACCGGCGACGATGATCGGTCAGTTGCTGATCCCCGGCTTCATGGCACTCTGTATCCTGCTGGGTGGATCAAGCAGCGGCGGCCATCTGGCCAATGCGATGCTGCAACTGATCGCTGCTCTCCTATTCGGGTATAGCGTGGCACGTTTCGGGGCGACGCCCTTGTCACGGACGTCGACATTGCTCATCGTGATTGTTGCGAGCTGGCTCCTGTGGACATGCCTGCAGCTGCTGCCTCTGCCCCCGTCGATATGGGTGCTGGCGCCGGGCCGCGATGTTCTGGTGCAGAGGCTCGCGGCGGGCGGAAATACGCAGCCCTGGCTACCGCTATCGCTGCATCCGGCCGGCACGATCTCGCATCTGGCGTCCTTGCTGCCGCCCTTGGCGATCGGCGCCGCGATCCTGTCCCGTCCCGCCGCCGATTCAAACGGGCTCCGATGGCTCATTCCCCTTCTGGCTGTAATATCGCTGTTGCTCGGCGTGGCCCAATTGATCGGCGGGGTTACATCCCCCCTGTATTTCTACAGCACGAGCAACCAGGGCCTTCCTGTCGGCCTGATGGCGAACGCGAACCATCAGGCGACGCTGATGCTATGCGCGATCCCTTTTGTCGCATCGCTGGCCGGCTCGGAAAGGACGGTCGGATCCAAAGGCCAGGGTCGGGAGCTGCTTTTCGCGGCGATGGTGGCGATGTTCCTGATGGGTATCGCCATCTCGCAGTCCTATGCAGCCTATGTGCTTGCCCTGCCGGTCACCGTCGCAAGCTGGGCGATCGCCAGGCCACGTTCGCTTGGGCCTGCACGCTATATCGGTACCGCGATAGCGGTCGTGACAATCGGAGACCTTGTCGCAGTCATCGTCATCGGCCCCGCTATCGTCATCGATCCGGCCTTGTCGCAAAGCCAATTGTCGCGACCAGCCATGTACAAGATCGCGGCAAACGCCCTCTGGCATTTCTGGCCCCTGGGAAGCGGCCCCGGAAGCTTCGTGCCGGTCTTCAAGCTGTTCGAAGAACCGGGCATGGTGACCAATTTCTTCGTCAACCACGCCCATTCTGACTATATTGAGTTCGTCCTCGAAGGCGGCATCGTCGGGGTGCTGGTAATAGCCTGCCTGGCTCTCTGGTGGGCCCGCCGCGCAGCGACGATATGGTTTGTCCGGGCGCCGACCAGAATTGATCGCGCGGCGGTGGTCGCGAGCGCCGCCATCCTGGCGCACAGCATGGTCGATTATCCGGCGCGCACGAGTGCGATCGCGGCGATCTTGGCGGCCTGTCTGGCGCTGATGGCGCCAAGGCCCGACGTGAAAAGCGAAGAAGCCTCATCAGGTGGTCGACACCTGAAGGCCGAATGAGCACCCCGCAATGACGGCTCTTCACCGCGATGGGCATACCCGGTGATCGCGCAGTTCGACGTGAACACCATCTGGCGTCGGAAATTCGGCCAGGCGCTTCAACGCCGCAAGCCGGACACGCTTTTGTTCGCCCCCCGCGCCTGGAGATCTGTCGGCGCGATGCCCGAGGAGGACGGACTGACCCCCGTCTCCCTGCCGCCGGGCTGGGCAACCCGCACCGCGATCCTGGCGATGCCGATCCTGCTCCGCCGGGCCAGCGCGCTGGCTGCGGCACGACGCGGGAAGATCGACACAGCGATCTTCACTTCTTTCCACTATCTTCCCCTTGCCAAACGCCTTCGCCACCAGGCCCGCATCTTCTATTATTGCTCCGACGATTATCGCAGCTATGTCGGCTGGGACGGTGACGCGGCAATCACGCAGGAAGCGGAGCTTTGCCGGATCGCCACCTTGTCCATCTTCGTCAGCGCCGCCCTGCGCGACCGCGCGGTGGCTGAATATGGCCTCGATCCGAGCGCCTGCGTCATAGCGCCCAATGCATCGGAGCCGCGCTTTATCGACACGACCCCGCGCCCTGTGGAACTGGCCGGATTGCCAGGCCCCGTCTTCGGCACCGTCGGCGTGTTCAACGACCGGATCGATTTCGGCTTTCTTGATCGCCTGGCCTGTTCCGACGAGGTCGGTTCGCTCGCCCTGGTCGGGCCGCTACAGGATTGCCCTGATCCCGACGGATCGATCGCGCGGCTACGCGACAACCCCAAGGTCCATTGGTTCGGCGCCCGTCCACACGATGAAATTCATGCATGGATGTCCGGGATCGACATTGCCGTGATCCCCTATGCGCCGACCCGGTTCAACCATTTCTGCTCGCCGATGCGGCTCTGGGATCATCTCGCGATCGGCCAGCCGATCATCGCGACCGATGCCTGCGACCAGATCGTGCGGCAGGATGGCATTTTCGTCGTCGCGCCGGGTGACGCGCTTGATCGATCGATTCGCTCTGCTAAGACGGCCGCGGCGCGGGGGCGACGCCCGCGCCTTGAAAGTTGGGACGACCGCGTGGCGTCGCTGGCGCCTTGGATCAGTTAGGAAACACCGCGTGATCGCCAAACAGATCCGCCAGCTGATGTCGTGGCATGCCGCGACCCGTGCGCCGTTCAGCAACGCCCTTTACGTCTTCTGCCGGCGCTATGTGATGGCGTGGAGCAACGCCGAGACCGACATCGATCTGAATGGCGAGCGCTGGCTGGTCGAGACGATCGCCAAACGCGCTCCGGAAAAGGATGCAGTATTCGTCGACGTCGGCGCAAATGTCGGCGACTGGAGCCGGCTGGTGCTCGACTACGCGCCCGGCGCGAGGCTGATTGCGTTCGAGCCCGTGCCACAGGTCCGCGAGCGACTCGCTGCCAATCTGGCGCGTGGAGGGGCCGAAATCCTGCCCTACGCCCTGTCCAACGCGGTCGGCACCGTCGAAATCAACTATACGCCTGGCAATTCGCATTTTTCGTCGATCGAGACGATCGGCGAGGATATGTCGATGGCGAGCGAAGTCGTCGAAGTACAGCGTCGCACCGGAGAGGACGTCTGCGCGGAACTGGGCATCACCCATATCAGGTTCCTCAAGGTCGACACCGAGGGGCACGATCTCAAGGTGATCGAGGGCTTCCGGAGCCTGATCGATGCTGGCAGAGTCGACGTGATCCAGTTCGAATATAATTACATGTCGATCTTCTCGCGAACCTTTCTGCGCGACTTCTTCACGTCGCTCGCGCCACAGATGCGGATCGGCCGGCTGTTGCGTGACAGAATCGAGTATTTTGAATATGCGCCGGCGCTGGACAATTTCATTCAGGCAAACTTCATTGCCGTTCGAGCCGATCTTGCGGAAGGCCCACTGTCCTTCCTTGCGCGTCGATAACCCCATGACAATGGTGGAGAAACGCCTGTGAGCCCTTCGCTGATGATCCTGTCGGGGCTGATATTGGCACTAGGCGCCGTGCCCCTTCTCGCGCCGCGCAAGATGTTCGAATACCCCTTCGTCGTCGGCATGTTCCTGTCGGTGTGGCTTCTGCCGCAGGCTTGGGCGGTCGAAAAGGACGGCTTGGCCGATCCGTTCGATCCAACGATCGCCTGGACCTATATGACCCTTGCGATCATCTTTCTCTTCGTAGGATATCAGCTCGGGCGCATGCTGGGCAAACAGACTGCCGAGAAGAAGCAGGCCGAAATCGCGACGATGTACAGCGAGAAGCGCATGGCGCAGGCATCGCTGGTCCTGATCCTGGTCGGCGCTGCCGGATTCTTCATGATGACGCGGACCGCCGCGTCAACCACCTATGAAGGCGGGTGGACCGGCATCGTCCTCGTCTACGCGATGCTGGCCCAAGGGCTGGTGTTCGGCGCCGCGCTGAATTTCCTTATCTTTCTCAGGACGAGAAGCCGCATCTCGCTGATCCTGTTTTTAATCGCCGCGGGGATATTCTCCCCGGGCCTGCTCGTCGCCGTCAAACGGGAATTCATCTTCGAATTCGCTATCATCGTTTTCGGCAGCCTCTTTCTCGTCCGCAACTTCGTCATGCCGAGGTTCTTCCTCTTTGCAGCCTGCCTGATCGGCGCTTTCATTGTCAACCAGGCGGGCATGTTGCGCGGCTATGTAAAGAACAACGATACGACGCTGGTTGGCGCGCTTACCTCTGGCGAGGTACTTTCGGGCGAATATGGCAAGAATATGCAGGTCGCTGCCGCGCCCGAGATCACCGGCGCGGTGACGGACATCGCGATCGCCACTGACCTGGGCGATTATCGCCCCTTCGTATCGCTATATAACGGCATGATGTCCCGGTACTTTCCCGCGCTCATATTCGGGCGCGAGGCGAAAAATGCAGTGATGATCAAGACCGCGGATAATCCGCTAAGCAACCGCTACTACGCCGCCGGCGCAACCAGAACGGGCTTTTCCGACACCTTTCTCGACTATTGGTATTTCGGTGTCTTCGCTTTCGCTCTCTTGGGTGGGATCTTCGGCTGGCTGTTCAGCATGGCATCCGTGGGCGGCCTCAGGGATCAGTATCTCTATGTGTCCCTGCTGGGTACCGGCCTCCACGGCATTACGCATGCCTTTCAGGAATTCATCTGCTCGTTGCCGTTCCTGCTGCTCGTCGTCTGGCTGCCCTTCCGCTACGCGCGCATCACCGTTGCCGAAGGGAAACGCCTGAAGCTTGCGCCCCAATTGCAGGGCGGATCGTGAGCCTGACCGCTATTTCGAGCGGAGGCACCGACATGTCGATGCGCAGCATATTCACCTGATGCTTTTCGCCCGTTCTCGACGGTCGCTGGCGGCCTGACGTGACGACCATGGCGGGTCGTGCGACGATCAAATACCGACGGGACATCGACGGCCTCAGGGCGCTTGCTGTGCTGCCCGTGCTGCTCTTCCATAGCGGCGTTCCCCTGTTTCAGGGGGGCTTTGTCGGCGTCGACATATTCTTCGTGATCAGCGGATTTCTGATAAGCAAGATTATCTGGACGGAGCTCCAGGAAAACCGATTTTCGGTCTTGCGCTTCTACGAGCGCCGCGCTCGACGCATCCTGCCCGCGCTGTTCGTCGTCATCGCGGCCTGTTTCCTGATCGGTTACCGGCTGATGCTGGCGACGCACTATGACGGCTTCGCCCAATCCGCCATTGCCGCCGTCCTGTCGGTGAGCAACATCTTTTTTTGGCGGCAGTCCGGATATTTCGCGCCCGATCTCAATTTCGCTCCGCTCCTGCACACGTGGTCGCTGGGGGTTGAGGAGCAATTCTATCTGTTATTCCCCCTGATCCTGATTCTGGTTCGTGGCGCGCCCATGAACATCAATCGAGCCCTTTGGCTGCTCCTTGTCGTCGCCTTTGCGGGAAGCGTCTATTTGTCGTTTACCCGTCCCTTTGGAGCCTTCTACCTGTTGCCGGCCAGGATCTGGGAGCTTTTGATTGGAGCCTTGCTTGGCATAGGTGCCGTCCCGCCATTGACGCGTCGGGCGAGCGAATGGGTCGGACTGGCCGGGTTGGCGTCGGTGGTCGGATCGGTATTCCTGATCAATGCCCAGCAGCCCTTTCCGGGCTTTGTTGCTCTTTTGCCATGCCTCGGCGCTGCTGCGCTGCTGCACAGCGGCGTCCAGTCAACCGTCACCGCGCGCCTGTTGTCCTGGCAGCCGTTGGTATTCATCGGACTGATCTCCTATTCCCTTTATCTCTGGCATTGGCCGATCTTTTCGTTCGCGAGGATGCTCACCGCAGCGATCGATCTCGGATGGCAAGCGATCCTCGGCGCCCTCCTCACCTCCTTTGTTCTGGCTACGGTGAGCTGGCACTTCGTCGAGCGCCCGTTCCGAGACGCCCGGCGATGGCCAGCAAAGGCGATCGCGCGCTTTTCGGTGGGCGGTGCCCTGGTTCTGATCTCGGCCGGATTTGTCGTCACTTGCTTTAACGGCCTGCCGGCGCGCCTTAGCCCGCCCGTGCTGGCGGCGCAGGCTGCGGCGCTCGACATCGACCCCCTGCGTACGCCCTGCACCGGCTATGAGACTGGCGGCCGTTCACGGGAATGCCGGTTCGGCCCAGGCCAGGGAGACCCCAGCTATGTGATCATCGGTGATTCGCATGCCGCGGCACTGCGTCCGGCGATCGAATATGCGATGGCGGGCAAAGGTCGGGGCACCCTATGGTGGTACCAGGGATGCCCGCCGCTGCTCGGCGCGGAGATGGTGCCGATGAATGACCCGGCATGCGACGCCTTCCGTCAGCATTTCCTGGCCGACCTCGCCCGTTCGCCTTCGATCCATACCGTCTTCCTCGCCGGACGCTGGGCTCCGTTGGTGAGCGGGACGGTGCCGGAGGTCGGCGGTACGTTGCGGACCTTCCTCAGGGACGAGATGACGAGTGTCCCCACCGCGCAAGAGACCTTGCGGGTCTTCGAACGCTCGCTCGATCGCACGATCCATCAGATGCGGGCGTTGGGTAAGACGGTTGTCGTTATCGGAAGCGTTCCCGAACCAAGCTTCGACGTACCATCCATACTGGCACTCGCGCGCCACAACGGCGTCGGACAGGTCCGGCTGAACACGATGGAACGTGCCCGACTAGCTGACGCCCCCGCCGGCACCGTCCTCGACATGATCTCCAAGCGACAAGGAGCTCTCTACGTGCCATTGCTGGCACCCTTCTGCGCTGTGGTTTGCGCGCTGGAATCGGATGGTCGCCCCCTCTACAGCGACAGTAACCATCTTTCGCTGCATGCGGCCCGCGATGTGCTCGGGCCCTGGTTGAAAGATACTGGATTGCCTCAAAGCGCTCGCAAGGAGAACCGCGCCGGTGAAGACGATCCTGATCCAGCCTGGCGCGCGGCACGGCTATGCCCTTGCCCGCTTCCTTCAAAGGGCAGGCGCGCTGCAGGCGCTCTATACCGACTTTGCCGTCGCGGAAGGGTCGATCGAGCAATTTCTGGTAAAGGCCGCGATGGCGGGTCATTCAAAAGCACAACCCTTGTCGCGGCGCGTGGTTTCTGGATTGCCGCGCTCAGCGCTGCGCCGCCTTCCGATGGGCTCTCTGCTCGCCAAGAAGCGCGCGCCCGACGAGCCTGAACGATGGGCGTTCCGGGAGCGCGACCTGCGTGAAGCCGATGTCATCTATTCTCAATATTTCGCTGGTGGATTGCAGTTCGACGAATTGACGACGCACGGCGCAAGGTTCGTTTCGGACGTATTCATCATGCCCTCGGCTCATCGGATCGTGAACCGCGAGGCAGAGAAATTCCCCCAGTGGCGCGAGACGCCCTACTCGCCTGAGGCGGCCGCGGCCCTTGATTTGGTCAGCCAGGCGATGATCGACCGTTCGGACGGCCTGTTCTGCCCTTCACGGAGCGTGATCGACGATGTCGCCACCTATAATCCCGCAGCGCGAGCCAAATGCCGACTGGTTCGATACGGGTCCAGCCTCACCTTCGAACAACCCAACGATCCGATCCCCAAGCGCGTGCTGTTCGCCGGCTCGATCCAGCTCCGCAAAGGGCCACAATATCTCGCGCTCGCCGCGGCGAAGATCGCGCGGAGCGATCCGTCAATCCAGTTCATTTTCGCCGGCGGGGTGACGGCTGCGGCGGCGGAGCAGCTTCGCGCCCCGAATATCGAGATACTGGGCCATATCTCGCGCGACAGGATGCGCGCCGAGTTCCTGCGCGCCGACATTCTCGCTTTCCCATCGCTGGCCGAAGGGTCGGCAGGCGTCGTGCTCGAGGCGATATCCGCTGGACTACCGGTCGTCACCACACGCGAGGCAGGGGTCGATTTCAGCGATGGCGAGAGCGGAATCCTGGTTCCGCCGACCGATGTGGATGCGCTGACCGACGCGATCCTGGCAATTGTTGGAGACCGGCCGCGACGCAATGCGATGGCGCGGTCAGCGCGTGCGGAATTCATGGCGTATGATGAACGGGCCTGGGAAGACGCCTTTGTCGGCGCGTTGCGGGAGTTTTCGCGCGATGGCTGAAAACACCGATCTGCCGACCGCCCTGGATTCGAAGGCGCGGCCAGGAAGTTGAGGCAGGACAGATCGAATTCCAGCTAATATAGACGCGTTGACAGGAGAATCTCACGATGGACCATGCTTGCAAAAACCGGTCCGAAGGTCTCGCCTGAGATGGCCGGCTTCGGTTCAAAACTGGCCCGCAACGTGGCCAGCCTTGCCCGCGATCCCGCGATGGTCGGAGAATATCTGACATGGATCGCCAGTTCCGCCCGATCGGGGGGCAATCCCTCCCGGCATCTGCTTGACGGCATCGAAGTGGGCGGCTTCTCCAGTTTCTCCGAATATCACTCGGTGCCCGAGTTCATCAACGCGGCCGAGCGGCGCTTCTTCGAGCAAAGCCCGTTCGGCGACGGGCCGATCATCGACGTCGGCGCGAATATCGGGCTGGTCAGCCTCGTGCTCGCGCGCCGGTTCCCGGATCGGGCCATTCACGCATTCGAACCCAATCCGACGACCTTCGAAACGCTCGAAGCCAATATCGCTCGCAATGGCGCGAAGAAGGTGTCCTGCCATCGCTATGCCGTGTCCGATGCGGATGGAACGGTGATGTTCGACAACGACCCGGTCAAACGCGGCACAGCGAGCATCAGCAAGGATGGTGGCGGCCATGCGGCTGAAGTGCCGGCGACGACGCTGGACAGCTTCGCCGCCAAGCACGGGATCACCGACATCGGCTTGCTGAAGATCGATGTCGAAGGATATGAGACGCTCGTCCTACGTGGCTCCCAGCAGGTGCTGAACAGGATTCGTCCGGCGGCGATCTATTTCGAGGTATGCCCGGCCTTGACCGAGCGTGCCGGCTTCGACGCCGCCGACCCGGCGCGGATGCTGCTTGACGCTGGCTATGACCTTTATCGGTTGACCGACAGCGGCGCGCTGACGCACGCGGCGATCGACGAAATATCGGGCATCGCGCTGGAGAATTGGCTAGCCACACCGCGATGAAGCTGCTCGCCTATGTGCATCTGCGCCGGATTCATAACGCCACCGGTGCAGGACGCGTCATACGAAACATCGTGGAACAGCTTGATCTCCTGGGCCGGGACGAGATCAGAATCCTGGCCGACCGGGCTGATCGTCGCGAGGTGATTCCAAAGGTTGGGAAGCCGTGGAGCGACTATCGCTATCTCGACTTTTCACTGGACACCTCCTGGCAGCAAGCCCTGTGGATCGCGACCGATCGACCGCGTGCCGAGCATTGGTGGCCGGACGCCGAGATCGTCTACTGCACCAGCGAATCCTACGTACCGACTCGACGCGCGAAGAGCGCGGTCACGCTTCACGACGCGTCTTATTTCGAGCCCAGCGCCCTGCCCCGCGATTCGGGCTTTGCCCGGCAAAAGGCGAAGTGGCAGATGTTGTACCGCAAGCTCGAACGCAAGGTGGACATGTTCCACACTGTCTCGCACTTCTCCGCCGAACGCATCGCGCATTTCCATCCGGCAATGCGGGATCGTCTCCGCGTGGTTCACAATGGCGTAACCGAGCGTTTCTTCCGACCGCCGGACGCAGCGGGTCAGGCGGAGCTGGGACGCCTCGGCCTGAGCGGTCGGTCGTTCATCCTGTTGCCGGGTGGCCTGTCCTACCGCAAGAACGCCGATGTCGCGCTGGCGGCATGGCCCATATTGCGAGCAATGCACCCCGATCTCCTGTTGGTCGTTACGGGACAATGCACCCCCGGCTATGCCGAGCGGGCAAGGGCGGTCGGCGCATCGATCATCATGCCGGGCTTCGTCAGCGACGATACGCTTTGCTCGCTGTATCACGCAGCCCAGCTCGTCTGGTTTCCTTCGCTTTACGAAGGCTTCGGCATCCCGGTGATCGAAGCGATGGTCTGCGGCACCGCGGTGGTAGCCAGCAACAGTTCCTCGATCCCCGAAGTCGCGGGCAACGCAGCCTTACTGGTCGATCCATCGTCGCCAGACCAACATGTGGCGGCGCTGGACAGCCTCCTGTCCGACAATTCGGCCCGCGCCGAGCTGGTCGCTCGGGGGCTGGAACGCGGCGTTGGTTTCACCTGGAAGGCGGCAGCAACGACGCTGCGTGGCTATCTCGGTGCGTTTGCCTGAGCAAAGTCATCGCCCGCAAAGTTTCTCTCGCGGTTGCAACAAAACCGCGATACCAGCCTTGAGTACGCAGGGAGCGGTAATATTCGCGTAGCGATCGCCTTCGACAATTTCGGCCCATATCATATCGCCCGTCTCGCCGCGGCGGCGAAGGAGGTCGATGTTCTTGCCGTCGAGCGGTCGTCGACAAGCAGTCTCTATGCGTGGGATTCTCCTGACGCTCCCGAAGGGCTCGCCCGGGTCGTGCTGCGCACGACAAAAAACTCGGATCGCCCCGGCGACATCTTTGCCGCGATCGATGAAAAGGTAGGCCCTTTCAAGCCAGACGTGATCGCGGTGCCCGGATGGTCGTCCCAGATGGCGCTTGCCCTCGCGAGCTGGGCGGTCGCGCGCGATATTCCTGTCATTACGATGTCCGAGACGAACCCATGGGATTTTCGGCGCAAATGGGCCACCGAGTTCCTGAAGCGGCAGGTTTTCGAATATTTTACCGCTGGCCTTTGCAGCAGTGACGGGCAGGCGGCGTATCTCCACACACTCGGCTTGCCGTCCGGGGCGATTTTTCGCGGTTATAACATTGTCGACAACGGCTATTTCCGGCGGATGGCAGATGCCGCCCGCGATGCTGCGATGCCCCTAGGCAATCGGGACGAGCCCCTTCCCGAGGCGGCGCGGGGTCGCTATTTCCTCGCGTCAAACCGCTTCATCCCCAAGAAGAACCTCGCCGTCGTCCTCGATGCTTATGCCCGTTTCCGGCAAGCCCGTACCGATGACCCCGCAGATTGGCCGTTGGTCCTGCTCGGTGACGGAGACCTTCGCGCGCAACTGGAGCGGCAGCGCGCGACGCTGCATCTCGAAGGCCATGTTCATATGCCCGGCTTTCGGCAGTATGACGCTTTGCCGGCCTATTACGGAACTGCGGGGTGCTTCGTCCACGCCAGCACGGTCGAACAATGGGGATTGGTAGTGAACGAGGCGATGGCGTCGGGTCTGCCGGTTCTCGTCTCGGACCGGTGCGGCTGCACGTCGGTCCTCGTTCGCGACGGCGTCAATGGATTCACTTTCTCCCCGTTCGACACAGAGGCACTGGTTACGGGAATGAAGGCGATTGCGGCCACCGAAAGTCTGGCCGCCATGCGAGAGGCTAGCCGGTCGCTGATCGCGGCATGGGAGCCTAGCCGGTTCGGGCAGGGTATGGCCGATGCCGCTCGTTACGCGGTGGCAACGCCGCGCAAGCGCCCATCAGCGATGGCGCGAATTGCGATCGGTTTCGCAATGTGGCGGCGGTCGCTGCAATGACCGGCAGTATTCGCCCGTTGAACCTCGGTATCCTGACCGCATCGCTTAGTGCGGAGGCCGGCGGCTTGTTCGAATCGGTCAGGCTCCCGGCGAATTTGATGCATGATCGCGGACACATCGTGTCGGTGTACGGCGTCGTCGACGAGGGCCTGAACGTCGGCCGCGATGCATGGAAGGTGGATCGCTTTCGCGCGTTTCCCGTGGTCGGGCCGAAACGGTTCGCCTTTGCCCCCGGATTGGGCCGCGAGCTCAGCGCAAACCGCTACGATGCTCTCCACCTGCATGGCCTCTGGAACTATTCTTCCGTGGCCGCGCGTCGCTGGAACCGGCGGAACGAGGGCGCTCTGGTCATTTCGCCACATGGCATGCTCGACCCCTGGGCACAGCGAAATAGCCATGTGAAGAAGCGCGTCGCGAAATGGGCGTTCGAAAATGCCAATCTGCGCGGCGCCGCTGTTCTGCGTGCCTTGTGCTGGGCGGAGGCCGATGCCATCGAAGCGCTGGGTCTCGGTGTGCCGATCGCCGTCATTCCCAATGGCGTCGCGCTGCCCACCGACGAGCCGGAATCTTCATCCGCGAATCCGTCGCGGAAGAAACTGCTTTTTCTTGGGCGGATTCACCCGAAAAAGGGAATCGCCGAGCTGATCGAAGCATGGGCGATCGCGGGGAAAGCGTCGCGCGCCATCCGCGACGACTGGGAGTTGCAGATCGCCGGATGGGACGACGGCAATCATCTCCAGCAACTCACGCGGCTTGCAGAGGAGCGACAGCTCGGCAATGTGACATTCCCGGGCCCCTTGTACGGGCAGGAAAAGCAGGCCGCTTATGCCCAATGCGATGCGTTCATCCTGCCATCCTATAGCGAGGGCATGCCCATGACCGTGCTGGAGGCATGGGCCCACCGCAAGCCGGTCCTGATGACCGATGCATGCAACATACCGGAGGGGTTTGTTGCCGGCGCGGCCTGTCGCATCGACAACGAGCCCGGCGCCCTGGCCACCGCGCTGCAGTATCATCTGGATCAGCCGTCCGCTCTGGTGAGGACTGGCGAGCGCGGCCGTCGGCTGGTGGAGGAACGTTTCACCTGGGAGCGAATCGTGGATCAGCACATCGGGCTGTTCTCGTGGCTGGCAGGCCGGGGGCCGCGCCCGCATCATATCGCGAGCTGATCATGGCGGATACACCTCCATCCGAACGGGTCCCGAGCCGCATCGACATCGCGGCGAACCGGCGCACCTCGAACTATACGAGACGTGAGCGCCTTGCGCGGATCGCCTGGAGCATGGGCAGGCTGGTTTTCGCGGCGATCCCCCGCCCCTTCTTCGCCGCTCGCGCAAGTTGGCTGCGCCTGTTCGGCGCCAGAATCGGCAGGCATTGCCAGATCTATCCGACGGTGCGGATCTTCATGCCGTCACAGCTCGAGATCGGCGACTGGTCGTCGGTAGGCGACCGGGCGATCCTGTACAATCTGGCCGCGATCAGCATCGGCGAGCGGGTCACGGTTTCGCAAGGCGCGCATCTCTGTGCTGGAACGCATGATTTTCGCGATCCCCACATGCCCCTGATTCGGGCGACGATCCGGGTGGAAGATGAGGCATGGCTCTGCGCCGATAGCTTCGTTGGTCCGCACGTCACCATTGGCGCGCGGGCAGTGGTTGGTGCGCGGGCGGTGGCGATGCGTGATGTGCCCGCTGGTGCGGTGATGGCGGGCAACCCCGCGCGCGAGGTCGGACGGCGATGAGAATCCTGGTCACCGGCGGCGCCGGCTATATCGGCAGTCACACCTGCAAGAAGCTTGCGGCGGCGGGCCATGAACCGATCGTCTTCGACAATCTGTCTACGGGCCACCGCGGCTTCGCCCGTTTCGGTCCGTTGGTGCAAGGCGACATCAATGATGTCGGCGCGCTTCACGCTGCGTTGGCGCGGCATCAGCCCGACGCGATTATTCATTTCGCAGCCTCTGCCTATGTCGGAGAGTCCATCGCCAGGCCGTTGGCATATTACCGCAACAATGTCGGCGGAACGCGCAACGTGTTGGAAGCGGCCGTGGAGGCCGGCGTCGCCAAATTCGTCTTCTCCAGTTCCTGCGCAACCTATGGGATCCCCGACGTCGTGCCGATCGACGAGGCCAGCCGGCAGCGCCCGATCAACCCCTACGGCGATACCAAGCTGTTCGGCGAGACGATGATGCGCGGCGTGAGCGCCGTGCACCAGATCGATTGCGTCGCGCTCCGCTATTTCAATGCCGCGGGTGCTGATCTGGAGGGGGATCTGGGGGAAGCGCATGATCCGGAAACCCATGTCATTCCGCTGATCCTTCAGGCGGCCGCGGATCCGGCGAAGCGCTTTTCCATCCTCGGCGTCGATTACGACACGCCCGATGGCAGCTGCGTACGCGACTTCCTCCATGTGGAGGATCTGGCTGACGCCCATTGTCGCGCCCTTGAAAGATTGAGCGGTACCGCCGGATTCGACGCGATCAATCTGGGAACGGGATATGGCCTGTCCGTCCGCGAGCTTGTCGCTGCGGCCGAGCGCATCACCGGTCGCCATATCGCCGTTGACATCAAGCCACGCCGGCCCGGCGATCCGCCGGTGCTGGTCGCCGATCCGGCAAAGGCGCTGGCGACGCTCGGATGGCAGGCACGGCATTCGGATATCGACACGATCATGCGTAGCGCCTGGGCGTGGCTGCGCGCCGCCGACAATCCTGCGCGGCATACGGCCTGACGATGAAGGTCTCGGCGGTCATCCTGACCTTCAATGAAGAGGGCAACATTGCGCGGTGTTTGCAATCGCTGGCGTGGTGCGACGATATCCTGGTCGTCGATTCGGGGAGCACCGACGGCACGCTCGCGCTGTGCGCGGAATATGGCGCGCGCGTGATGCACAATCCCTGGGTCAATTTCTCGACCCAGCGCAACTGGGCGCTCGCGAACGGCGAACTCCGTTACCAATGGGTGCTCCACCTGGACGCCGATGAGGAAGCGACGCCTGAATTCAGGGCCGCGATCGAACAGCTCGTTCCACCGTCGAGCATCCACGGATATCGTATTCCGTCCAGGACGATCCTGTTCGGCAAATGGCTTCGGCGATCGGGCATGTATCCGGTCTATCAGGTGCGGCTCGGCGACCGCGACCTGTGTACCTTCCACGAACATGGCCATGGCCAGCGCGAAAACCTGACGGCCAGCCAAGTCGCCACGCTCGACACGCCTTATAATCATTATGCTTTTTCCCACGGGCTGAGAAACTGGTTCGTCAAGCATGTCGGCTATGCCCGTGCGGAGGCCGATCAGATTGTCCAATCACGAGCCGAGGCGGTGGCGCCGGACGAAGCAGGCCAGCTCAGCTCGACCAATCGGCGCCGGGCGATGAAACGCATGGCAAACAGGCTCCCTCCCCTTGCCCGGCCGCCTGCGCGCTTCTTCTACATGACGGTGCTGCGCATGGGCTTTCTGGATGGCCGCGTCGGTCTTTATTATTGCGTGATGAACGCGCTCTACGAAGCGATGATCGCCCTCTTCCTGATCGAACGCCGTTTCGCCGCGCGCAACATCAAGCCCTGACGGCATCGCCCATGCGACGGCGCGGCAGATCGCCCGTCCGGCATCCCCAGACCAGGCTCTACGCCGGCAGGAAAGAAACCATCAGTCGACGCATTTCTTTCGCCACGGCGTGCGCCGTGTGCCGTGCGAGATGCGCCTGTCGCGCGGCCGGATTCGGGTCGCGCGGTTCGCTTAACGCAGCCGCGAGCGCCCGTGCCGCATCAACGGGATCGCCCGAACGGAACAATCGCCCTTGTGTTCCCACTGCCTGGGCCAATCCGCCGACATCCGAGACCACGGTGGCGCAACCGCCCGCCAGTCCTTCAAGTGCAACGATACCGAAGGGTTCCGGCCAGAGCGAGGGGACGACGAGAATCCTGTGTGCGTTCAACAATTTTCTGATCGCTGCACCGCGCGCTGGGCCGAAAAATTCCACACGATCGGACAAGCCCAGTGATGCTGCCAGATCCCGCAATTTTCCTTCAGCTGAGCCCTCGCCGACGATCGTGAGCCTGGCGTGATCTAGCGGGCCTCCCGGCAATGCCATCGCCCGCAGCACCACATCGAAACCTTTTTCGTCTACAAGCCGACCAAGCGCGAGGATATCCTGATCGCGCTCGACGCCTTCTTCCTCGTAGATCACGTCCGCGTCATAGGGGTTGAGCAACGTGAGGCGGGGCCGACCCGGCGGCAGAGTGGCGGTGATGTAATCGCTGCACCCGAAATTGGCCGTGACATAACGCTTGATAAGCAAGCCCTTTAGTTGCGTCGGATAGGATTGCTGCCGATCCGATCGGTCAGACAACCGATATTCATGCTGGTGCCAGACGAAGAGCGGCGTGCCCGAGGCAACGACCGACATGGCCAGCTTCAGCCCAATATTGGGCATGATGACGACATCCGCCTCACGACAGATGCGAAAGACCGTCAGCATGGAGGGATTCCGGATCAGGCGATAGGCACGCTCCGGCATTGGAGGGCCATCATAAAGAGTCAGCACGGTCACGTCATCGCCGGCAAGCGCCTGTGCCTGCGCCATCATGTCGGCGATGTTCTCGATTCCACCGACGCGCGGCAGGAACGACGTGGCGCACCAGATAATCTTCAAACGCTGCTCTTTCCCAAATTGAAGAGAGGTCCCTGGTCTGGGCAGGCAGACCTCATGACCGTTCTCGGAAGGAATGGGGAATGAAGGAGGAAAGCCGGAATCGCCCCATAAGATCATGAATTAGTGTGTCGAATTCAACCGGACGGCGCCGGGCAAAAATGCCGATGGAAATAATCGAAAGGATGATGCCGACAGCCACCGGTGGCTGTTCAGGCAGCGCGAAGAGGCAGACGACCAGGCTCGCCAAAACGACACTCCCTTCCGGCGCGATGGTGACAAGCAAGGTCTTTCCCGATTTCGTGAAGAATGCCCGGCCACTGAGATACATGATGTTGCGGCCAAAATAAGCGACGCACGCGCCGGAGACACCCCAGAGATGCGACAGGCCCAACAGCAAGGCGCAATAGGGTGCGATGATGACGCCGGCGACATAGATGTTGGCGGCCGGCCGTCCCTGCCCGAGGATGCGGTAATAGAGCGAGCCGGAGAACATCTCGAGCCAGAACGCGGCCAGCAATATCTGCATGGGTAAAGTCGCCAGCAGCGCGAACGACGCCCCCATCCACAGGGTGAGAAAGGGCCTGGTTAGAAAGATGCCGATAACGAAGACCGGGCTGAGCACTGCGATCATTCGAAGCATCTTCTGCCCGAGAATTTTCTCTTCCTCGACAGCACGCGCGGCCAGTTGCGGCAGGGCCGCCTGACCCAGGCTGGCGGGAAAAACCATCACGCGGGAAATCGCGCTCGACGGCACCGCATAATAGGCGACCGCGCCGGAGCCCGCCACGGCGCCGAGAATCAACCGGTCGGCTGACGAGATGGCCAGCTCGAGCAGCCCACCGATCGACACCGAAGATCCATATCCAAGCAGCGCCCGCGCCGACGCCAGCGATATGGTGGGCCGCGCATTCTGCAGGAGGATTACCTGAGCGATCGTCATGGAAGCGATGACAAGTATCAATCTGCCGATCAGCGTCGCGATGATCAATGATTCAAGCGATGGCGAGATCAGCACTGCGGCCAGCACCGGCATGGTAATCGACAGCGCCAGGTTGATCGCCCCGAGCACGGCGCTGGTGACGAAATACTCGCGCGCTCGTAGCAGCCCCCCCGCCGTGGAATTCAGCACTGTCGAGAGCCCGATCGCGAGCAAAGCGGGCGTCGAGCGCAACAATTCGTCGCTCACCGCAGGGCTGAGGTTGAACAGGTTGCCGAAACCGCCGCCGACCAGACCGAACAGGATGACACCCGTCACCGCACCAACGGGCACGCTGATTGCCATTGCCGTCCAGAAATAGTCCGACTGACGGCTTCGATCATCCTTGCTCTCGCTCGCGATCCGATAGGTGAGGGCCGAGCCCATCCCCAGGTCGAACGCGGAAAAGAAGGTCAGGAACGCCCAGATGATCGCCAGGATACCGTAACGTTCGTTGCCGATGACATGGAAATACAGCGGCGTCAGCGTCGCGAACAGCACCAGCCCTACAAGGCTGCCTGCCAGATTGACGAAACTGTTGCGGCGAATTGCCATGATTGTGGCGGCTGTGCCTCAGCCCTTCTGAAGCTCGGAGAAATAGTCGATCGTCTTGATCAGGCCCTGCCGCAACGGAATCGATGGCTCCCAGCCCAAAGTCTCGCGGGCACGAGTGATGTCGGGCTTGCGCTGCATCGGGTCGTCCTGCGGCAATGGCCGGAACACCAGCTCCGATTTCGAGCCAGTCATCTCGACGACCAGTTCCGCCAGCTCCCGGATGGTAAACTCGACCGGATTTCCCAGATTGATCGGTCCCGACACTTCCGGGGCTGTATCCATGAACGCCATGAAGCCAGCGACCAGATCGTCAACATAGCAAAAGGAGCGAGTCTGCTGGCCGTCGCCATATAATGTGATCGGCTCACCGTTCAGCGCCTGCATCACGAAATTGGAAACAACACGACCGTCTGCCGGGTGCATGCGCGGGCCATAGGTGTTGAAGATACGGGCAACCTTGATCTCAAGCCCGTGCTGGCGATGATAATCGAAGAAGAGGGTCTCCGCACAGCGCTTGCCTTCGTCATAGCAGGAGCGGATGCCGATCGGATTCACATTGCCCCAATAGGCCTCGGTCTGCGGATGCACGCTGGGATCGCCATAGACCTCACTCGTCGAAGCCTGGAAGATCTTACAGCGCAGGCGTTTGGCCAGGCCCAGCATGTTGATCGCGCCATGCACCGAGGTCTTGGTCGTCTGGACCGGATCATGCTGATAATGAACTGGCGACGCCGGGCAGGCGAGGTTGTAGATCTCGTCAACCTCGACATAGAGCGGGAAGCATACGTCGTGGCGCATGAACTCGAAGCGCGGATGGCCGGCCAGGTGGTCGACGTTGCGCTTCGTGCCGGTGAAGAGATTGTCCACACACAGCACTTCGTCACCGCGCTCAAGCAGTCGATCGATCAGGTGGGAACCCACGAACCCCGCTCCGCCGGTGACCATGATGCGCCTGCGGCTGTTATACAGTCTTGCCACGTTCGTGATGTCCCCGCCTAGTGAAACAGGCCTTTTGTTCGACGGCACCTGGGCACCGTTTGCCCGATCTGGCCCGAATTATCTCGCTGCTACAGGCTCGAACCCCGTCGCACCAGACGGCATGGGCACAAAATGCTGCGTTTGCACAGTTTGAGCCGCCCAGATCATATATCGCGCTCGTCAATGCTGATCATGCGCCGCTTCGCACCTTCGATCCGCAATGCCGTGAGGATGCCGGTCTGATAGGCGCCGGTATCGATCCCGATCCGGTTCTCCATCTCCTCCGGTGCTGCCGAGATCGTGTGGCCGTGCACCACCATGCAACCATGATCGGTTTCGTCGTTCAGGAACTCTTCCCGGATCCAGCGCAGATCATGCGGATCCTGGTCAGCCAGGGACTTGCCCGGCCTCAGCCCAGCATGGACGAACAGGAAATCGCCGAAAGTGAAGCTGTCGGCAAACCCTTCAATGAAGCTGAAATGGGATGCCGGAACGGCAGTGCGAATCATGGCGGCGGCCTCAGTCGGTGCGAGGGTGGCCAGGCGTCCGACCTCGACGCCATAGCTTTGCGCGAACTCGTAGCCGCCATAGGTAAGCCATTGATGCACTGCCTCAGGTTCATCGCCCAGCACGCGCAACATCATTTCTTCGTGATTCCCCATCAGAAAGATGGGCCGGATCCCTTCCGACGGCAATCGCATCAGGAATTCGATCACGCCGCGCGAATCCGGGCCCCGGTCGATCAGGTCGCCCAGCAGAATCAGATAGTCGCGGGCGCGACCATTATCGTGGCGGTCGCGATCGATCGTTGCGATCATGCGCTCGAGCAAGTCAAGCCGCCCGTGCACATCGCCGATCGCATAGGCGCGGGCACCCGAAGGGCCGCGCCATTCGGTGGGTGCTTTGCGCGTGGCACGCGATTGCCTGAAACGCGAGAACATCATTCGAGCCTTTTTGTACCTTGTAGCCGCAGCTAGCCCCGCGCGACGAGACTCTCAAGCGCGTGCGCCCATCGCTCCAGTGCGCCATCGCGCCGGTAACCGTGTTGCAGCATCGCACGGGCGCGATCGCCCATCGCGCGACACGCGGCCCGGTCGTCCGCCAACCCGGTGATCGCAGCGGCGAGACCGGTCGCATCGCCGGGCGCCACCGCCATTCCTGCTCCCGGACTACCGATCATTGACGGCACCTCGCCCATCGGATCGCACACCGCAACGATTGGCCGCGCCGCCGCTGCGATGCCGAACACCTTGCTCGGGACGATCAACCCCTCGAATTCGGGGCGGAGCGACAACCAATGGGCATCGCCCACCGCAAGGCTCTCCGACAGCCGCGCTCGCGGCTGATAAGGCTGGAAAACAAAGCGCTCTCGTCCCGCGGCGACCGCGTTGCGGCGAAGCTCGGTCTGAGCATGGCCGCCGCCGACGAACAGGAACCAGATATCCGATCGATGCGCGAGCAGCCCTGCGGCCGCAAGGAGCGTATCGGCCTCATGTGCGCGGCCGAGGTTCCCGGAATATTCGAGGACGAACGCGTCGGCCGGCAAACCCCAGTCGGCGCGCAACGCCGGGCTGTTCGACGCCGAGGGCGCGATGGCCTCATCATCACTCCAGTTGGCGATAGTGACGATCCGCTCCGCGGCCACGCCGCGGCGGGCAATCCGATCAGCCATGCGCCGGCCGATCGCGACGGTGAGTGCCGAGCGCCGCAACGCGACGTCACGGAGGGCGCCTAGTACACTGCCGACCGGCCCGCGCAATGCGCTCATGCCCATTGCGACCGCGACTTCCGGGTAGAGATCCTGAACCCAGTTTACCAGCCGCGCGCCGCGCACCTTGCACGCGACGAGCGCGACGAGCGCGATCAGGGGCGGATCGGTCTTGGCGACCACAATCGTGCCCCGGCGGAGGATGCGCAGAAGAGTCCAGCCGGCGCTGAGATAAAAGGTCACATAGGCGAGCAGCCGTCCGATGATCCCCAGGTTCGTGCCGTTCACCGTCGCGACCCGCGTGACCGTCACGCCGTTGATTCGCTCTCGCGGCGACAGGCTTGCGCCCACGGTCCCATAGATCAGCCGACTGGTGACGATCTCTACCACCCAGCCCTGCCCCGCCAGATATTCGGCGAGATCGGTCAATATCTGCGCGGTCGCCGAATGATCCGGCGCGTAGAAGCGATTGACGAAGACGATGCGGCGACCAGCGATCTCTCGCGCAGGCAGGCGCCTGGAAGAATCCGAAACCACGGGCCGACTATTTCGAGCCGAAGCCGTTGAGCATCACGACCACGGTTCGCATCGTGATCAGCACGTCCAGCCAGGCGGAGAAATTCTTCACGTAGAAAAAATCATATTGAAGCTTCATGTTGATCTCTGCGAGATCGGCGACATGGCCCTGATTCACCTGGGCCCATCCGGTGATGCCCGGCCGGACGATGTGGCGATAGGAATAAAAGGGTATCTCCGCCTCATACCATGTCGACAGGTCTATCGCCTCAGGTCGCGGACCGATCCAGCTCATTTCGCCGGCCAGGATATTGAAGACCTGTGGCAGTTCGTCCACCCGTGTACGGCGAAGGAAACGGCCGATGCGGGTGACGCGATCGTCATCCGCATGAGTGATCGAGCTCCTGCGTCGCGCGTCCTGATCGGCCTCGACGCTCCGCGGACGCATGGTGCGGAACTTGATCATCGTGAAGGAACGACCGCGATACCCCATACGCTGCTGGCGAAAGAAGACGGGGCCTGGAGAATCCAGGCGAATGGCAATGGCGATCATCGCCATCGCGATCACCAGCGGGGGTAGAACGACGAGGCAAGCTGCGAGATCGAGCAGGCGCTTGAACTTGCGATAAGCGAGGTTGGGGAGAAGCGATCCAAAACTGTTCTCCGACAGATGCTCGATCTGCACCCGCCCGGTGAGCAATTCCCGGACTTGCTTCACATGGTAAACCGGGACGCCGTTGATCGCGGCGTGGGCAAGCATCCGTTCCCAGGGCGAATCGAGATCGTGGTGCAGGTCGGCGACGATCATCACGTCTCGTCCGACAGGAACCTCGGGTCGAGCGAGCGGCAGCCATTCCGCCCCCTCGATATCCTCGAGGAAGCCCGTTCGCCCACCCGGCACGACATGGAAGCGCCGGACCGCCCGGCGCGCGCTGAGATAGGCGAGGGCGTAGGCCACGGCCACGCTGAGGGTGAAGCTCGCGATCAAGACCGTTCGATTATAGTCGAGCCGCAAGACCACGGCGGTCAGGATCGCCAGCCCGAACGACATGGAGAATGTCGGGAGCACGTAAATGAAGGTGCGGGTACCCGGGAAGCCGCCGATCCGGCGCGACAACAATGTCGCACTGACGACGCTGAAAAGGGAAAGGACAAGGCTGGCCGGAGCCGATGGATGCTGATCGTAATTGGAATGCAGGCCGTAGCGCGCGGCGAGCGGCAGGAGCACGCCCAGGAACACCTCGACACAGAGCTGCAACCGCAATGACGAAATCCACCGCGCGTTGCCGACAAGGCTGGACAGATTGCGTTGCATCAGCATGAATCAGGCCCGATCCCATCGCCCCGAAACAATTGCCATCGCGCTACTCCAGCCGTGAACACGAGCGGATGCCAGGCATATGTCATCCGCCCGCACCGCCACCCATCCTTGATCCAAATCTTCGGCCAAATCCAGCCACCTCCCGCAAGTGCGAGATATTCTCATCAAGGCCTCGATCGGTCGGAAGAACGATCGAGCGGTGATCGCCTCTATATCATCACCGTGTCGCCACCGCGACAGAGCATGTCCGATCGGTCGGTGCCGTCCCCGGCCCCAAGAACGCCAACAGGCGATGCTCCGAATCGAGAGGCGGCGGAAACCAGCGCTTGCCAAGCGATTCGAACACCCGCGCGCCCATCCGGAGGACGCTCATGACAGCCGCATCAAACGGCTTAACCATTTGTTTGGTATAGAAACGACATACGACGTCACACATCATTACGGGAAACCTTTTGCACGGTGTGGCGTTACGGCATCAGTTCGAGACACTGTGCAGATGCGAACGTTTTGGGTGGACAAAATACGGGCTTGAGGCTAACCCCAGACCGTGAGCCTACTTCCAAGCGGTTCAGGAGGAGACTGAATATGAAATTTTCGCGGGTAACCGCCGCCATCTTGATGGCGAGCCTTTCTTCACCGCTGTTTGCCGGTGCTGAGCAGTCGGTCGGCAAGCTGACGGCAGCCAGCCAAGGCACCTTCGTTTCGCGCGAGGGCAAGCTGATTCCGGCGAGCGTCGGCCAGTCGCTCTATGCCGGTGATCGCGTCGTGACGCGCGGCCAGGCCCAGGCCAAGGTCGCCTTCCCAGGTTGCAGCTACACCATGGCGCCGACCTCCGTGCTCTCGGTCAGTTCGTCGAGCTGCGCGACCGCTCCGAAGTCGTTCGCTCAGGACGGCGGCTCGGGCGAAGAAGGCGCGGGCGGCGGCGGTGCCGGTGGTGGTGTCGTGCTCGGCCTTGGCATCATTGCGGCCGGTCTCGGCGCCTATTTCGGCTTCAAGAACGACGATTCGAAGCCTGCCAGCCCGTAAGCGCTGCAGCCGATAACGAACGATAACGGGGTCGGATGAAAATCCGGCCCCTTTTCGTATGATGATGGTGCTGCCTTTCAACGGTGCTCCCCGCCGACGTGGCAATATATTTCTATTTTCCTCCTCTCCTAGCCTTAGCTGTCTGGCTATCGCAACGGGTTGAAGCGCTACGACTACCGCCTGACGCTTGCCAATCAGGCCACCTCTTCCTAGGCCCCGAGGTGGGGAGCAAATGACCTGATGCGCATTCTCGTGACCGGCGTGGCCGGCTTCATCGGCTTTCACGTGGCTCGACACCTTATCGCAGATGGCGATACGGTCATCGGAATCGACAATCTCAACGATTATTACAGCGTCGCGCTGAAGCAGGCGCGGCTGGCGCAACTCGCCAAGCAGGGCGGTGACCGATTCCAGTTCGCCCGGGTTGATTTCTCGGACTGGCGCAGCCTGGATGAGGCATTTTTCGACCTGGAATTCGACCGGATCGTTCACCTCGGCGCGCAAGCAGGCGTACGCTATTCGATCGATAACCCACGAGCCTATGTCACGTCGAACGTCGCCGGGCATCTCAACATCCTGGAACTCGCCCGCAACCGGAAGACCGATCACCTGGTCTACGCTTCCTCGTCTTCGGTCTATGGCGGCAATGCGGCGCTCCCCTTCCGGGTCGAAGACCGTGTCGATCACCCGCTGTCACTCTACGCCGCCACCAAGAAGGCGGACGAGCTGATGAGCGAGACCTATGCGCATCTCTATCGCGTGCCGCAGACTGGCCTGCGCTTTTTCACGGTCTATGGCCCTTGGGGCAGGCCGGACATGGCGATGTGGCTCTTCACCAAGGCGATACTCGCCGGCGACCCGATCCGTGTGTTCAATGGCGGCGACATGCGCCGCGACTTCACCTTCATCGACGACGTCGTCTCAGGCGTCGTTTCATGCCTGCACAAGCCGCCACGCGATGACGGTACGCTCAAGGCCGGAGGCAGCGTGGCGCCCCACGCCATTTACAATATCGGCAATCACCGTGCCGAGGAGCTCCACCGGCTGATCGCGCTGATCGAGGTCGCATGCGACCGGGAGGCGATCAAGGTCATGGAGCCGATGCAACCCGGCGACGTCCACGCGACCTATGCCGATATCAGCGCGATCCAACGCGACATCGGCTTCGAGCCCTCGACCAAGCTCGAGACCGGCGTACCCCTATTCGTCGAATGGTACCGCGACTACCACGGCATCTGAGGACCAGCTTCAGCGCAGCAGGTCGACCGCGAACGCGCGCACCGAAGAGCCGATATCCTCACGGGCAATGGCAACGGCCAGATTGGCCTGGACATACCCAGCCTTGTCACCACAATCGTAGCGGCGACCGTCGAAGGTAAGGCCGTGAAAGGGCTGATCGCCGATCATCCGCGCCATCGCGTCCGTCAGCTGGATCTCGCCGCCGGCGCCCTTTTCCTGGGTTTCAAGCACGCGCATCACTTCCGGCTGAAGGATATAACGGCCGATCACCGACAGATTGGAGGGTGCCGTGCCGGGCTTCGGCTTCTCCACCAGGCCCTTGACCTGCGTCAGCGCGCCGGCGCGGACCCCGGGTGTGATCACGCCGTACATATGGGTCTGATCGTCCGGCACTTCCTGCGCACAGATCATGTTGCCGCCGACCTCCATATAGGCGTCAACCATCTGCTTCAGGCAACCGGGCTTGCCGACCATGAAGTCGTCTGCGAGCAGAACCGCAAATGGCTCGTCGCCGACGATATCGCGCGCGCACCACACCGCGTGACCCAGGCCCATCGGCTCCTGCTGGCGGACATAGGCGACAGCACCTGGCCGCAGGCGCGTCTGATGCAGCAGCTCCATCGACTTGCCGCGATGGGCCATGGTCGTCTCGAGCTCATAGGCGATGTCGAAATGGTCCTCGATCGCCGACTTGCCACGACCAGTGACGAAGATCATCTGCTCGATCCCCGCCTCGATCGCCTCGTCCACCGCGTACTGGATCAGCGGGCGATCCACCACCGGCAGCATCTCCTTCGGCAATGCCTTTGTCGCCGGCAGAAAGCGGGTACCAAGACCACCCACAGGGAACACGGCTTTGCGCAGCGGCTTGATCGGCATCCTGTCTCACTCATGAAGCTGGAAACGACGACGTCGTATCGTGGGAATCAACTCCTCCGCCCCTAGTCGGGCGGCAGGCGAAAGGGAAGTACCGTCAGCATCGCGACACAACGAACTCACCGGCCGCCGGTGACGAAACGCAATAGGCCCGGCATCGTCTTCAGCAGCACCCAATAGGCCAGGACAGCGAAGGCAATGATCAGCGCCGGCAGTACGGCATAGGCCGTCAGCACTGCCTCCGCCGTCATCGGCAGTGCGCGGAACGTCAGCTTCTTGCCGACCGTGACCAGCGGCTCGTGTACGGCAAACACGAAGAAGGACGTTCCGCCGAGCCAGGCAAGCGGCCCGCGCCAACGATCCGACTCCGCCAGCCAGCGGCTCGCCTTCAACGCCATGACCACGCCAATCGCGACCGTCGGTCGTAACAGATAGTTGAGCAGCCCCGCGCCGTGGCTGACATAAAAGCCCCATAGTCCGAGCACGAAGAACGGCGCGATCCACCAGCTGGCACGATCGACGACGAACAGCGAGCCGCCCCGGATTGCAATCATCGCGCCGAGATAGAAGAACAGGACTGGCTCACCTTCCGGCAACAGCAACGGCCAGACCACACTCACCCAGGCGCAGAGCAGGACGATCAGCGTCGGCCAGGCAAGATAGCGCGCCGCCAGCCACACCAGCGGCGAGGCGACAACGAGGATCATCAGGTCGCGGATGAACCAGAATTGGTAGGCGATCGGATAGCGCGTGAAACCAAAGATCGCGTCGATCAACTGGAAGGCAGACATACCCCGCACCGCAAGGTTCTGGCTGTTGAAGAGCGGCGCGAATGCGGGGACTGACTGAGCAACTGCCACGAGCAAGAGCAACGCGATGTTCCAGAAGAGAAACGGGACCAGCAGGCTGCGCACCCGCGCCTGAAGCTTGGCGTAATAGATTGCGGGAGAGAAGGACGCGCCCCGGAAGAACAGGAAACCCGACATCAGGAAGAAGAGCGGGACGGCAATACGCGCGATCGAGGCGGTGAAAAGCTGGACATTCTCGACGGTTCGCGCATCCGTCATGCCGCGCGCGCCCTCGGCGAAGTTGGCGGTCACGCCGCAAGCGTGGAGATAGACGATCAGCACGATGAGTGGAAAGCGCAACACGTCGAGTCTTACGAGATGTCCGTCAGCTTCCCCGTCCATCCGTCGTTCCCCCATCCCGATGCCAGTAACACGGCGTCAGCGCCGGAAAAAGACAGCTCAGCCCTTGAGCCACCACCGAAGCACGCCTGCCACAGCGCCCAGGGCGGCGACGCTCGCCGTCCAGATCGCCGCCATCCAGGCAAGCCGCTTCCACAGAGGCGCAGTGTCGGCCTGCATCAATGATAACCGTGCGTGCCGACCTTGCCGCGGAACACCCAATAGGCCCAGCCGGTATAGCCGAGGATCAGCGGGAGCATCACACCGGCGCCGATCAGCATGAAGACCTGCGCATTCTCCGGTGCGGCGGCATCCCAGATCGTCAGTTGGTCTGGCACGATGTACGGATACATGCTGATGCCCAGTCCGACGAAGCACAAAGCGAACAGGGCAAGCACGAGCAGGAACGGCGCCGACTGCGCCCCCCGTCCCAGCGCGCGCCAGAACATCCATCCGAGCGCCGCGACCAGCACTGGAACAGGCGCGGTCAGCAGGATTCCCGGCATGGTCAGCCAACGCGTATAATAATCATGCGCCAGGAACGGCGTCGCCGCGCTGACCGCGGCGATGGCGATCAGCGTGATCACGCCGTAGCGCCGGGCGAGCCGATAGGCCTGTCGCTGGGCCTGCCCCTCGGTCTTGGCGATCAGCCAGCAGCTGCCGAGCAGCGCATAGCCAGCGAGGACGCTGGCGCCCGTCAACAGGGTGAACGGCGTCAGCCAGTCGAGCCAGGCGCCGCCATAGCCGCGCCCGCTGACCTTCACGCCCTGAAGCAACGCACCGAGAATGATACCCTGCGCCAGCGCCGCCACGACCGACCCGGCAGTAAAGCCGAAATCCCAGAAGGCGCGGTGCCGCGGATCGCGCCAGCGGAACTCGAAGGCGACACCGCGGAACACCAGGCCGAGCAGCATGGCGATGATCGGCGGATAAAAGGCCGGCATCAGCACGGCGAAGGCAAGCGGGAAGGCCGCCATCAGCCCTCCCCCGCCCAGCACCAGCCAGGTTTCGTTGCCGTCCCAGACCGGCGCGATCGCGTTCATCGCGACGTCGCGCTCCTCCCCGATGCCAAAGGCCGGGAAGATGATGCCGATACCGAGATCGAACCCGTCGAGCACGACATAAGCAAAGACGGCAAAGGCGATCAGGAAAGCCCAGATCGTGGCGAGATCGTAATTGTGGCTCATGACGCACCTCCGCCACGTTGGGCAGGCCCGGGCACGATCCCCGCCGTCCGGATCGGGGCATTGCCGAGTTCGGATTCGCCCCGCTCGACGCCCTTGTCGATCAGCTTCAGGATATACCAGATGCCGACACCGAACACCGCGAAATAAACGAGCACGAAGGCGATCAACGAGGCGCCGACCGCCGGCGCGGCAAGCGGCGAGGCGCTATGGACGGTGCGGAGCAGGCCATAGACCGTCCAGGGCTGACGCCCGACCTCCGTGGTGACCCACCCGGCTATGACCGCGACAAAGCCGGCAGGCCCCATCAGGACGCCAGCCCGGTGCAGCCATTTCCAATCATAGAGCTTGCCCCGCCACCGCGCGACGAGGCTCCACAGGCCGAGCCCGAAGATCGCCAGGCCGAGGCCGACCATGATGCGGAACGACCAGAACACGATCCACACCGGCGGCTGGCGATCCGCAGGGATTGTATCGAGCCCGGCGAGTGGGGCGTTCAGGTCGTGCTTCAGGATCAGCGACCCGATTTTGGGAATCTCGACCGCATAGTCGATCCGCTTCTCCTTGGCGTTCGGGATGCCGAACAGGATCAGGGGTGCGCCGTCCGGGTGGCTGTCATAATGACCTTCCATCGCCATGATTTTCGCCGGCTGGTGTTCGAGTGTGTTCAACCCATGCTGGTCTCCGGCGAAGATTTGAATCGGTGCGACCAGCGCCGCCATCCACATCGCCATCGAGAAGATCTTCCGCGCATGCGGATCGCTGCCGTCCTTGAGCAGATGCCACGCGCCCGTCGCGCCGACGACCAGCGAAGTGGTGAGGTAGGCAGCAATCACGGTATGGACGAGGCGGTAGGGGAAGCTCGGGTTGAAGATCACGGCCGCCCAGGAGCCCGCGACGACGAACTGGCCCTGCGCGTTGATCGCATAGCCGACCGGGGTCTGCATCCAGCTGTTGGCGGAGAGGATCCAGAAGGCGGAGATAGTGGTGCCGATGGCGACGAGGCAGGTGGCGGCGAAGTGCAGCTTGCGGCCGACCTTCTCCATGCCGAACAGCATCACGCCGAGGAAGCCTGCCTCGAGGAAGAAGGCGGTGAGCACCTCATAGGCCATCAGCGGCCCGATCACCGGCCCGGCCTTGTCGGAAAAGACCGCCCAGTTGGTACCGAACTGATAGGACATGACGATGCCCGACACGACGCCCATCGCGAAGGTGACGGCGAAGATCTTCAGCCAGAAGCGGAAGATGTCGAGATAGAGTTGCTTGCCCGTCCGCAGCCACAGCGCCTCGAGCACGGCGAGATAGCTCGCCAGGCCGATCGAGAAGGACGGAAAGATGAAATGGAAACTGACGGTGAAGGCGAACTGAGCACGGGCCAGCACGATCGGATCGACGGCATCGAACATGAGCGCTTCCCCCTGGTTCGCTCAGCTCTGCTCCCGATCCGACCTTGGGGCAAGTGGACCGAACGCCCAGGTCGACCTATGCCGAGGTACAGCCGCCCGACGCCGGACGGCTAGCGCCAGGCTTATTTCTTCGGTGCGGGTGCCGCCGGCGGGGACGCGCCTGCACCAGGAGGCATCGCGCCCTGCATCTGCTGCTGCATCTGCATCTGGCGGATCACTGCTTCGGGCAGGAAGTCGAGCAGCTCGACGTCGAACACCAGCACCGAATTGGCGGGGATCGGGCCCGTCACCTTGTCGCCGTAACCGAGGCTCGGCTTGATCCAGAAGCGGTACTTGGAGCCCTTGGGCATCTGCTTCAGCGCCTCGGAGAAGCCCGGCACGACCTCATTGACCTTCATCGGGGTCGGCTGCTGCGACTTGTCGAAGGTGGTGCCGTCGGTCAGCTTGCCTTCGTAATTGACCAGCGCGACGTCGGTCTCGGTCGGCTTCGGCCCGCCCTTGCCGGGCGTGATGATCTTGTATTGCAGACCCGAGGGCAGCTCGACCACGGTCTTGTCGCTGCTGCGGTTTTTCTTGAGGAAAACGACCGACGGCTCGTTCTGCACTTTCCACCAGGCGATGCCCTGAATCGCGCCGAGCGTGGCGAGCACCCCGAGGACGATACCGAGCGCGATATAGAGGATCGGCTTCGCGTCGAAGGGCTTCTTGGCGGTCGGGGGCGTGGTGGCCATGGGGAGGCTCCTGGGCGCCGCGGCGCGGGGCCCGCGCGGCGGCTGGAAAAGGGATCAGCGGATCAGGGCGCCGCGGGCGGGCCGCCCTGAGGCAGTTGCTGCATCTGCTGTTGTTGCATCGCGCGCTGACGATAGACCGCTTCGGGCATGAAGCCGATCATGTCGACATCGAAGATGAGAAGCGAGTCGCTCGGCATCTTCGCCGGGTCGGGCGACTGCTTGCCATAAGCCAGCTCTGGCTTCAGCCACACACGGTACTTCGCATCCTTGGGCATCAGTTTCAGCGCTTCGACAAAACCCGGAAGCGCGCCGCCCGCCGACAGCGGAATCGGCACGGGCTGCTGCGAGGCGTCGAACACGGTGCCGTCGCGCAGCTTGCCGACATACATGACACCAGCGAGGTCGGTCGCGGTCGGGCGCGGCCCCTCGCCGGGCTTCAGCACCTGATATTGCAGGCCCGACGCCGTCTCGACGACGTTAGGGCGAGTCTTGTTCCAGGCGAGGAACTGCGCGTTCGAGCCGCGGAGCGCGACGACCTCGGCCGTGCCGCGAGTCGCCAGCCAGCCCGCCGCTAGCACCGCGAGCAGGATGCCGATCCACAGATACACCAGAACGCTACGCTTCGTAGGCTGCAGCGGCACTGCGGTGATCGTGGACATCGTCAGGCACCCTTAACCGGCGCCTGAAGGGCGGCCGGGATTGAGAAGACAGGAAGCGCGAGGGCCAAGCCCCCGAGCCGGCGGTTTTACCGCGCCCCGTCACGCTCCAGCCGCTTGCGCTCCAGCTTGCGGGCGCGGCGGACGGCAGCGGCACGCTCACGGGCGCGCTTCTCGCTGGGCTTCTCGTAATGACGGCGCAGCTTCATCTCGCGATAGACGCCCTCGCGCTGCAGCTTCTTCTTCAGGGCGCGCAGCGCCTGGTCGACGTTGTTGTCGCGAACGATGATTTGCATAAACCCGCAGGTCTCCGGTCAATAGAAATAGGTCGTCGCAAACATGGGTTTGCGCCGTGTGGGAGGGCCCGTACCAGCGCTCAGGCGCATTTTCAAGCAATTTGGCACGTCGCCAACCGGGTTTGCGGGCGCCCGCCCTCGCGGCTATGGCCACCGCATGACCGGCACGCCCCTCACCTTGTACAACAGCCTGACCCGCTCGCTCGAGTCGTTCAGCCCGATCGACCCGACCAATGTGCGAGTCTATTCGTGCGGGCCGACGGTCTACAACTATGTCCATGTCGGCAATTTGCGGGCCTATGTCTTTACCGACACGCTGAGTCGGGTGCTGACCTGGAAGGGTTATCCCCTCACCCATGTCATCAACATTACGGATGTCGGCCACCTCACCTCCGACGCGGATGCGGGCGACGACAAGATGGAAGCGGCGGCCAAGGCCAGCGCCCAGAGCATCTGGGATATCGCGGCGCATTATACCGCGGCGTTCAAGGAGAATATCGCGGACCTCAACATCCGCACCCCGACTCACTTCCCGCTCGCGACCGACCATATCCAGGGCATGATCGCCTTTGCCGAGCAGATCGCGCCCCGGCATTGCTACGAGCTGGAGAGCGGCCTGTATTTCGACGTGTCGACTGTGCCCGATTACGGCCGGCTCGCCCGCGTGGCCGATGACGAGCGCGAAGGGCGGATCGATCCGGTCGCCGGCAAGCGCAACCCGCAGGATTTCGCGATCTGGCGCAAATCCCCGCCGGGCGAGAACCGACAGATGGAGTGGGACTCGCCCTGGGGCCGCGGCGCGCCGGGCTGGCACCTCGAATGCTCGGTGATGAGCCAGCATTTCCTTGGGCCAAGCTTCGACATCCATACCGGGGGCATCGACCACCGCGAGATCCATCACCCCAACGAGATCGCGCAGAACCAGGCGCATTGCGAATGCGCGGACACCGGCGCGACGATCTGGATGCACAACAACTTCCTGGTCGAGCGCGAGAAGGGCAAGATGAGCAAGTCGTCGGGCGACTTCACCCGGCTGCAGACGCTGATCGATGCCGGCATCCACCCCCTGGCCTATCGCCTGATGTGCCTGAGCGCGCATTATCGCAGCGAGCTGGAGTTCAGCCCGGACAATCTCGCCGCCGCCGCGACCCGGCTGAAGCGGCTGGTGATGACGGCGCAGGCCCTCCGCGCGCGTGATGACGGTACCGAGTCGGGCGATGCGTCGCGCTATCTCGACGCGCTGGATGCGGCGGTATCCGACGACCTCAACACGCCGCGCGCCCTGCCGGTGCTCGACGAAATGCTCGGCGACAAGAAGCTGTCGCCGGCGACGCGGCTGAAGACGCTGGCGGTGTTCGACGACGTGCTCGGGCTGAAGCTCGCCACGCTGACGCGCGAAGCGTTGCGGGTGAAGCCGGCGGATACGGCGATCTCGCCCGAGGAAATCGAGGCGCGGCTGGCCGAGCGCAAGGACGCGCGGGCGGCGAAGGACTTCGCGCGATCCGACGCGATCCGCGACGAACTGTCGGCGGCGGGCGTCGAGGTGATGGACGGCGATCCGCTGGGCTGGGACTGGAAGCCCACGCTTTAGTGTGCTGAATCTGACGTTCGCTCCATGACAAACCTGCCGTCATGCTGAACTCGTTTCAGCGTCCAAGGCGCAACAACCAATGCCACTGCTTGTGGAGCATTGGATGCTGAAACGAGTTCAGCATGACGCAATTCAATAGTATCGAACGAACAGTTCCCAGGTCATCAGCCCCAGTTCCCAGGTCATCAGCCCTAAAGCTCTCCAACACGACTCGGTCATAGGCGGCGCATTTTTTCTTTCCGCTGTTATGTTGGATTTTCGATGCGGATTCTCGCTTGCGCTGCAACGGCTTGCGGACGGGTTCCCTGTTATCGCGTAACAGCGGTAAAATCGCCGCGAAACAGCCGAACTTCCGCTGTTCCGCGGCAAAAACCGCGGCAAAAACGTCCAACATTGGTCGACGATATCAAAGAGCAGGTGCGCGGTCGGTGGAGACTTTGCCCGGGCCCATCCTGCGCGCTTCCGGTGGAGCATTGAATCGATCCGCCCGCGCGGCTGCCGGGCTTGTCGCGGCGGAAGCCGCGCGGCATGAACCGGCTGCGATCCCGGAAAGATCATCCGGGGCCATGAGAGGTGTCCCGATGAAAGCCGTCCTCCCTGCCCTGGCCCGTCCGCTGATCGAACCGCGCCTGCCCGCCGGGCTCGATGTCGCCTGGTTCGCCAGCCGCGAGGACGCGATGGAGATGATCGTCGACGCCGACATCGCCTGGGTCGACATGCAGCGCACCGGCACGATCGGCGAAGCGGTGCTGCGCGCCAAGCATCTCAAATGGCTGTTCACGATCCTGGCCGGGATCGATTTCCTCGACCTGCCCGCGCTGCGCCGTCAGGGCACGATCGTGACCAACGGCACCGGCATCAACGCGCTGGCGGTCGCCGAATACGCGGTGATGGGCATTCTCGCCGCCGCCAAGCGATTCGACAAAGTGGTGCGCATCGCCGACCGCCACGAATGGACCTTGACCCCGCCGGGGCAGATCGAGCTGTTCGAGACCAAGGCACTGATCGTCGGATACGGCACGATCGGCGCGCTGATCGGCGATCGGCTGAAGGCGTTCGGCGTCGAGGTGACCGGCGTGACCCGATCGGGCCGTGACGGCACGCTGACGCCCGATGCCTGGGCTTCCAGGATCGGCGATTACGACTGGGTGATCCTGGCGGCGCCCTCGACCGGCGAGACCAAGGCCCTGATCGGCGCGGACGAACTGGCGGCGATGAGGCCGAGCGCCTGGCTGATCAACATCGCGCGCGGCGACATGGTCGATCAGGACGCGCTGATCGAAGCGCTGACCAAACGCCGGATCGCAGGCGCGTTCCTCGACACGGTGACGCCGGAACCGCTCCCGCCGGAGCATCCGCTATGGGATGCGCCGAACACGATCCACACCATGCATTTGTCGGGGCGGAGCCAGACCAAGATGTTTCAGCGGGCGGCGGCGCTGTTCCTGGAGAATCTGGAGGCGTTCATGAGCGGGCGGGCGATGCGGAACGTGGTGGATCTTGAGGCGGGGTATTGAGGGGATCGTCCGGAAAGGAAGCGGACATGATCGCGTTCGTCGACCCCTTCACGGTCGAGCCTCGAGCTTAAAAGGCCCCGCGCGTTCCGCGACAGGTCAGAAACGACGGGGGCGCTCAATCAAAACTCCTTTTACCGGTGAGGGCGGTTCCGAGTTCCACCTGTCTCCAGAGAGCGTTAACGGTTTCATTGCCATCCTGGAAAGCACCCCGGTCGCAAAACCAGAGGCTTGCTCCAAGGGAGTCGGTCGACAGGGCGAGAAGATCACGGGTCTGGCCGTCAGCGGGCAGCAACTCGTCGATCGGCCGTTCGGTCCGCTGCTCCCGCCTCTCGGGCACGAGCCGTATTTGGGCACGCCAAGACGCGAATACACCACCCCGCCCCCGGCTGCTCACGCCCTCGACGGCAGCTCCCTCGGCGCAGGTTCCGATCACGCCGCACATGGTGCCCTCGCCTCTGACCCCCACGCTGCTGGAGCCTTCGGCGAACGAGCCTCGGCCATGAACGCCTTCGACCTTGCCCGCGCCCCAGACCCCCACTCCGGCGGTGACCGCTTCGCGACCGAACTCGGCACCGCTTCCACCATAAACCCCGCAACGCCGCCCTTCGACGTTGACGCCATAATCTATCCTCGCTCCGTTAGTCTTGAAGGCCATGGCCGCAGCACCGTTCGCCACGAAGTAATTGCTACTCTCAGACATGACTTCCTCCTTACGATACCAGTTAAATCCTCATTCACAATGACCCCATCAAACAGCTTTACACGACGATACCAAGATTCGACAGGGCGGATGAATATCTCGCGATTCACTACCACCAATATTCCATTCATATGTGTAACATATGCAGGATGCTTCAAATACAAAACTGCAACTGTATCGGATCTGTAGCAGAAACGATCGCACCCGCACCCAGCTTCTCCGACGTTGCGACGCCCGCGCATTCACATCAAGAAGTTCGAATTCTTCCCCGCGGGAGGCGGTGTCGCAGCATTCATCGCTTTGAATTCGCGTTCATATGGGGCCGCAGCCAGGGCTACTGAACAATCTGAAATGCGAGGCGGCGCCGCGCCTTCCTTGCTCGACGCTCACAGGAGCCTCCGCGATCGCGGGGGCCTCCGGTCTTGTGGCGAATAACTATATATGGCTGTATATAGCTCAACCCGTTGGCGACGAGATGGCGAATGGCCCGTAAGATCAGGATCGACATGACTGGCCTGCGGTACGGCCGCCTGGTCGGGATCGAGTTTTCCCACCGCGCCGGCAGCCATGCGCATTGGCGTTTCCTGTGCGACTGCGGCAACGAGACGACCGTCGACGGCACTGCGGTGCGCGCGGGCAAGACCGCCAGCTGCGGATGTCTGCACCGGGAAATCTGCGCGGCGCGGCTGCTCAAGCATGGCCGGCGCGCGAAGAAGCGCCACGACCCGACCTATCGCGCATGGCAGGAGATCAACACTTTCTGCACCAACAGGGACTCGCCGCGGTACCGCGATTTTGGCGGACGCGGCATCGGCGTCTGCCCTGGCTGGAGCGCCGATTTCGAGTCGTTCCTGGCCGATCTGGGGGAGCGCCCGGCCGGCCAGATCCTCGTCCGGATCGACCCCGATGACGATTTCCAGCCGGACAATTGCCGCTGGGCGCCGGTGCGCAGCCGCTCCCGCCGCGCGGCCGATGGGGCGAGACGCCGGACCGAGGGAATCGGCGCGCCCGTTTGAGCGTGCGCACGGGCTTTGGCGCTGTCCGTCGGGACCAAAATCAGCTAGTCAATGCAGGGGGACGCACCCCGACATCCAGCTGTGGAGGTCCGAGTGACCGGCAGTTACGACAGCATGGTTCTGGGCGAGCGTTTTCAGCTGCCGCGCGTGCCGACAGCGCTCGCGCGGACCGCATCGGTGGCGCCGATCGGCTTTGCCCGGCTGAAGAGCGATATCCCCGCCCATAAACGGGCCAGGGAGGTCCCGACCGAGCGCGCCTATTGCCTGCACGTGTCGCTCGCGCCGTCATCGGTCGACCTCTGGATCGACGGGCAACACCGTTTCGCGGCTGCCGTGCCGACGGGCAGGTCGTTTCTGTTCGACCTGGCCTCCAACCCCGTGTCCGAATTCCACACACCGTTCGATACGCTGCGTTTCTATATCTCGCAGGCCTCGCTCGACGAGCTGGCGTTCGACCACGGGATTCGGGGGCCGGTGACCTTGCTGCCGCAACTGAGCGCTGACGACCGGGTGATGCACGGCCTGGCAAGCGCCCTGATCGACAGCGTCGAGCGGCCGAGCGAGCGAAGCACGCTGTTCATCGACCATATCGGGCTCGCCTTCCATGCCCATGTTACCGCCGTCTACGGCGAACGGCGGGCCCCCGCATCGCGGAACGGCGACCGCCTTGCCCCATGGCAGGTGCGCCGTGCGCTGGACTTCATGACCGCCCATCTGGACGGCGACCCGACCGTCGCCGAGCTTGCCCGGGAATGCGGCCTGTCCCCGGCCTATTTCGCGCGCGCCTTTCGCCGGACGACCGACACCACCCCGCATCAATGGCTGATCCGCCGGCGGGTGGAACGCGCGCGGGAGCTGTTGCTGGCCGGGGACCTGCCGCTGGCGGACATCGCGGCAACATGCGGCTTTGTCGACCAGAGCCATTTCAGCCGGCTCTTCGCCCGGATCGAGGGTGAGACACCAGGGCGCTGGCGGCGGCGGCATCGCTGACCGGACGTCCGGACGCCAGGCACTCCTGAGCCCTCGCACCGCAGGAATATCCCAAAATCCGCCCGGCTGATTGTCCAATACAGCCGGCGGCACCGTAGCGGATAGTCGCGGTCGACGAGCAATCCCGGAAGGATCGCCCGGCTGCGAGGACCCCATGACCAGTCCGCTAGCCTATGACGAGCATCGCATCCCGACCAGCCAGGGCAATGTCCTTGCCCGGGATTATCCGGGCGCCGGCCCGACCCTGGTGCTGATGCACGGCTTCCCGGACAATCAGGGCATCTATGACGACCTGATCCCCCATCTGACCGCGGCGGGGCGCCGGGTCGTCACCTTCGATTTCCTGGGTTTCGGCGGGTCGGACAAGCCGGCCGGCGCGACCTACGGCTTCGATCAGCAGCTCGGCGATCTCGAGGCAGTGGTCCAGTATCTGCATCTGGGCGATATCGTCCTGGTGCCACACGATTCCTCCGGCATCGTCGGGGTGAATTTCGCGATCGCGCACCCGCGCAAGGTCGCGGGCCTGTGCATCCTCAATTCGGCGTTCGAGGATTCGCCGCTGGCGGTGTGGCCGGAGATGATCATCCTGTTCGGCGATCCCTCGCTCGCCGCGCTTGCCCAGGCGTTGCGGCACAGCCCGGCGCAGTTCGGCTGGCTGCTGCAATGGCAACAGGGGCGGTTCGCCGCCGCGCTTTCACCTGAGCACCGCGCGCATTTCGAGCGCGTCATCGGGCCCCTGATCGCCGACAATTTCATCACCCAGCCCAGTTCCGCCCCGGCCTTCGTGCAGATGACCGCGCAATTCTATGCCGAGCTGAAGCGCAATGCCGGGCGGCTGAGCGAGCTCGCCGCGTTGGAAATGCCGGTCAGGGTGATCTGGGGAACCGACGACCCCTATTTCTCCGCGCCGATGGGCGAGGAACGGGCGGCCCGATTCAAGCACGGGTCCTTCCACCCGGTGGCCGCCGGCCACTGGCTGCAATCCGACGAACCGGCGCTGGTCGCCAAGGAGATATTGTCATGAACACCAATCCCCCGAGCCCCGAGACCGTCAAAGCCCTGCAGGATGTGCCCGTGACCCGGGTGCTCGCGCTGGGCCGCTGGACTGACAAGGCGCCGCCCGAAAAGCGCGGGCCTGTGATGCCGTTCGAGGCACGCGACACGATGCGGCTGATGCTCGCCGGCAAGATCGACCAGTGGTTTGCCCGGTCGGACGGCGAAGGCGCGGTCTTCCTGATGAACGTGACCGACCCCGCGGAGGCGCATGCGCTGCTGGAGGCGCTGCCGCTCGGCGAGGCGGGCATGATGGTGTTCGAGCTGATCCCGATCGGGCCGCTCTGGCCGCTCGGCCTGCTGACGCTCGACTGATCCCCCATCGAAAGGCGAACGCCGATGAGCACCACCCCCTCCCCCAGCCGGCGCGCGGTGATCGCCGGCGCCGGCGCCGCGGCGGCCGCGCTGGCGCTGCCGCACGACGCATTCGCCGCACCGATCAAGACAGGAGCAAAGACCATGTCCACCATGACCATGAAAGACGGCGCAAAACTCTATTACAAGGACTGGGGCACCGGCCCGGTCGTGACATTCTCGCATGGCTGGCCGTTGAGCGCCGATGCCTGGGACGCGCAGATGATGTTCCTGGGCAAGCAGGGATATCGGGTGATCGCGCATGACCGCCGGGGCCATGGCCGGTCCGACCAGACCTGGCACGGCAACGACATGGACAGCTATGCCGACGATCTCGCCACCCTGCTCGACTCGCTCGACATCAAGGGCGCGACGATGGTGGGCCATTCGACCGGCGGCGGCGAGGTGGCGCATTATATTGGCCGGCACGGCACGGCGCGCGTCGCCAAGGCAGTGCTGATCTCCGCGGTGCCGCCGCATATGCTGCAGACCCCGACCAACCCGGTCGCGGCGCCGATGAGCGTGTTCGACGGGCTGCGCGCGGGCCTGCTCTCCGACCGGGCGCAGTTTTACCGGGACTTCCCGATGGTGTTCTACGGCTACAACAAGCCGGGCGCGAAGGTTTCGCAGGGGCAGATCGATTCCTTCTTCGCGCAGGCGATGATGGGCAGCATCGAAGGACAATATGACTGCATCGCCGCGCTGTCCGAGACCGACTTCACCGGCGACCTGAAGAAGATGACGATCCCGACCCTGCTGCTGCACGGCGTCGAGGACCAGGTCGTGCCGATCGACATCGCGTCGCGCAAGTCGATCAAGATCCTGCCCAGGGGGACTTTGGTTGAGATACCGGGCGCGCCGCACGGCATGTGCGTGACTCATGCGGGCCGGGTGAACGCGGAATTGCTGACGTTCCTGAAATCCTGAAGCGCCGTCTCGCGAATGGAGCGCCGACCCTTTGCGGGCTGACTGAGCCCGCAAAGGCACGCGGCACGACACCGCGTCCTTTAATGGTGGCGACGTTACGTGCGGCCAGCCGTGCGTGCAAACCTGCCTCCCCGGCACTCTTCGCCGGTGATGCAAATGACACCTATCGTCGCTGCGAAGCGCACTCGTGGCGATGCAAACAATTGGCACAACAAATGCCGGTTTATATTGCGACGCGGATGCATCAAGCCTATGGCCGGCGCAGCGATTCCGGAGCGGAGCCGTCGACAATGGGAGAGAGCATCGGTGCGCTTTACGCGGATTTTTCTGTGCCTGTTCGGACGCCATCATCGCAACGGACGCCGCGTCGTACATGACGGTCAGGATTTCCGGAGTGCCTGCATCGGGTGCGGCATCGAGATGGTGCGCACCGAAGGGGGCTGGAAACCGGAGTCCCGTCGCCATGCCCGATGAACCGGCCAGCGAGCAACGTCGCTTTATCTCCGCCCGCCAAAAGCGTATCGTTCGCGACCGGGCCGTGTGGCCATATCGGGGCCACGGAATAACCTGAACGCGAGACGGGCGGCGGCCCGCTCTGCCTCGCTAGGAGAGGCTCGCCATGGTTGCCATTCCCGTTACGCCTGCCGCGTCGTCATCACAGCCCCCCGTCGTGCGCGAGATCAGTCGCGGCGACCTGTCCTGGGCGTTGCACGAGGGCTGGTCCGACTTCCTCGACAAGCGCGGCGACATCATCCTCGCCGCCATCCTCTACCCCGTGCTGATGCTGGTCGTGGCCGGGGTGGCGCTCGGGGCGAGGCTGTTCCCGCTGCTGCTGCCGCTGATCGCCGGCCTGTCGCTGCTCGGCCCGCTGATCGCGGTCGGTTTCTACGAGCTGGCCCGGCGGCGCGAGGAAGGCCGCGACACGCAATGGGTGCATTTCCTCGATCCGTTCCGGGGACCGTCGGCACCGCAGATCGCGGCACTTGGCACCTTCCTCGCCCTGCTCTTCCTTGCCTGGATCGGCATCGCCTGGGCGATCTACCGGGAAACGCTCGACACGCTTCAGCCGACCGAGCTGAGCAGCTTCGTCCGGCTGCTCTTCACCACGGCCGAGGGATGGCAGCTCATCCTGTTCGGCAACCTTGCCGGGTTTGTCTTTGCGGCGATCACGCTGGTGACGACGGTGGTGTCCTTCCCGCTGCTGGTCGACCGGCCGGTCGATTTCGTTCTCGCGGTCCAGACCTCATTGCGCGCCGCGTGGCGCAACCCGGTCGAGATCGCCATCTGGGGATTGATCGTCGCGGTGCTGCTCGCGCTTGCCTGCATTCCGCTGTTCATGGGGCTGGTGGTCGTGCTGCCGGTGCTCGGTTATGCGAGCTGGCATCTCTATACCCGGCTGGTGGATCGGAGCGTGGCGGGCAGCTGAAAACCACTCCTCCCCGTTCGGGCTGAGCCTGTCGAAGCCTTGTTCTTCTCCGCCATGAAAGAAAGAGCAGCCCTTCGACAGGCTCAGGGCGAACGGAGATAGGGCAGCCTCAATGGCTCAACCCTCAGGCGGCCATGGCCGCCATGCGCCGCTGCCAGAAGGGCGCATCCGGCCAGCGCGCCGCGGCGGCATAATGATCGGCCAGGGCGCGGCGATAGTCAGTGATGCCGTGCGCCGCGATCAGGGCGTAGCGCCGGGCTGCCTCCTCGCCCCGGCCGTCCAGCGTGTCGGCGGCGGCATAGGCGGCGAGGATGCCCGAGCGCAGCGCATGGACGATCCCGCGCGAAGACAACGGGTCGGCCGCGAACAAGGTATCGCCCGTCGCGATCCAGCGCCGGCCGACCGCGCGGTCCAGCGTGGCGGTGCCGGCGGCGCGCACGATCGCCTGGTCAGCGCGAGCTCCCGGCGGCACCAGGGCGGCGATATGGCGGGTCGCCGCCAGCGCGCGGTGCCAGCCTTCGGCTTCGCGCAGGCCGAGACCGGCGGCGATGTCGGGATCCGTCATGCAGGCAACCACCCGGCGGGCACCGGGCAGGTCGGCGCTGTACCACCACCCTTCCGGCCGGGCCTCGATGACGATGCGGGAATCGCCGGGCGCGCCGGCGAAGAAGCGGGCGAAGGCGGCGAGCGGCTCTCCTGCCTGCAGCGCAGCGCCGAAAGCGCGCGCCAGCCGCCAGCGCCGGCCCGTCGCCCAGACGACCAGCCTTGTCTCGACCTTGCCGCCATCGGCCAGATCGAGGCGCCAACCGGTGGCGGTCTCAGCGGCGGATCGCACGGGCGACGCGAGGCGAAGCTCCGCGCCCGCCGCCGCAGCAGCCTCGGCGAGCAATCGGTCGAAGCGGGCACGGTCGAGCTGCCAGCCAGCGCCGTGCGCCGAAAAGATGCCGGGGCGTTCGACCAGCGTGTCGCTGGTCCAGGCGGAGTCGACCGCGCGGCCCGGAACGAAGCCGCCCGCCTCGAAAGCCGGCATCACGCCGAGCTGGTCGAGCAGGCCACGCGCCAGCGCCGGCAAGACTTCGCCCAGCTTCGGCGCGTCGTAGCGGCCCGCCTCGAGCAGCAGCACGCGCAATCCCGGCGCGTGCCGCCTGAGAGTCAGCGCGGCGGCGGCACCCGCCGGACCGCCGCCGATGATCGCGACATCGGCGGCATGCGGTGACTCAGCTGGCGCGGACGGCATAGAAGGACGCGACCACGCCCGCCGGGTGCGTGCTGCCCCCGCTCCCGGAATGGGGAATGGTGCGAGTCACCGAGCCGACGATCGCGGCGGTCTGGAGCTGATCGGTGCTGTTCGGCCAGACCGGCACGAGCCAGCCGATATAATCATAGATCCATTGCTCGCCGCCGACGACGCCCTTGCCCTGGAAGCGGATTTGCGCCGGCGAGCCATAGCCGGCGCTGCCATGCAGAGCGAGCGACCAGCCCGGCCCGCCGATCGTGCCGCCGATCTCGCCCGGTGCCGGCTCGGTGAAGGACAAGGTGCCGCGGCCGAATTCGAGATCCTTGAAATCGGTCTGCACATCGGGGTCGTTGAGCAGGCTGCGATAGGTCCAATCACCGGCGAACAGGTTTCCCATGATTCACTCCTCCGAATCCTCGACGCAGATATATTTGTAGGATGGCGACGGTGCGTCGATGCCGGCGCCGTCATTGCGCACGACGAAGCCGAGCTTCGACCATTCGGTGACCATCTTCAGGTCGCCGGCATTGGTCTGCGGAATGCCGCGCGCCCAGTTGCGCATCTGCGGATTGCCGCCGCCGGACACCGGGAAATAGACCTGCATCGGGCGATGCGCCGGCCACCACAAAGTTTCCCAGACGCGCTGTTCCTTGACGAGCAGATCATTGCCGACGCTGCCCGGATAGAGCTTGTTCCATTCCTCATAGGTGACGTCGATCGTCTGGGTGGAGCATTCGTTGAAATCGGCCTGCCAGGGCAGGCCCGACAGCTTGGTGACGTCGCCCGGCTGAAGCCCGACCTTGAAATTGCTGCCCAGCGAGAGCGGATCGCTGGCATAGGCGACATAGCCCTCCTCGCCGAGCCCCGGTCCCCAGCGGTTGGCATTCTGCTGCGCGGCGGTGAGCTGGAAACCATACCATTCGGGATCGGCCCTGAGCCGGTAGGGCTCGCGCCAGATCGCGGGGTTGCGGATGATCCAGGTCGTCTCCCCGCCCGGGCAGAAGGCGCCGCCGAGCAGGTTGGAGAGCACGCCGCGATCGAGATCGCGCCCGGTGCGCGCGACCCACCCCTTATAGGGTTTCCAAGGGGCGACCGGCGGCGCGAAGCCGGCCTCGACCTCGTCGATGAACAGGCCGTCGGCCCATTGCCGCAACAGGAAGAGCTGCGTGTCGGTAAGGCGCAGGAATTTGCTGACCGCCTGGTTGTTGATCGGGTTGTCGCCGGCGAGCAGCGGCATCAGCGGCAGGTGATAGGTCCGCGTCGCCGGGTTGCCGTCGAGCCGGAATACATTCTCCTCGCCGGGCTTGCGCAGCAGGTCGAACAGATATTGGCGCTTGGGCCGGCCGGGATCAGTGACCGCCTCGGCGGCGGCGAGATCGAGCGCTCGGTCGAGCAGCACGCCCGCGCGGTGCTCGAACCCGAGCCTCTGCAGCACCCGCTCGATCGGCTCGTCCGGGTCCTGCGGTCGATCGTGTACGGCGGGTTCCTGCCGCGCCGTGCTGCGCCCCAGCGCCAGCAGCATTGCCTTGGGCCTGGGCACCGCATCGGCGACGGTCGCGACCGCGGCGGCGATAGCCGCATCGAACGCCGCTTTCGCCTCGGCGTAGAAGGGCGACGGCACGTCTGCATTCTCGACATGGACCGCGTGCCAGCGCGCGGCATAGACCGCCGCATCCTCCCCGGCCTCCGGCGGACAGACGGCCGCGGCGAAGACCGCCGCGGCCTGAGCGAGCGGTCCGGCCGCCGCCTCCGCCGCGGCCGAGGCGCCGGGCGCCTGGGTGGCATCGAGCAGCATCAGCCCGGGCTCGAGCGCGGCCTCGACCAGCCGGCCCGACACATGATCCTCGATCGCCGCCTGCTGCTTGCGGGCAAGCTGGCGCGGCGCGACCCGGGGCGGCTGGCAGAGCTGATAGGGATCGAACGAACCGCGCGTCGACTGGTTGTGCGGGAAGTTCGACTGCTGGAGAATGTTGGTGAAATAGGAGAATTCGTCGGCTCGAAACAGGATCGGCCAGATGTCGCGCCAGAACCAGGGGCGATAGGCCGCATTCCATTCGACCGACCCCGCCTTCCAGTGAAGCAGCGCGGCCTGATCGGTCGGGTCGATCGCCTGCGGATCGGCGAAGGTGCCGGCGGTGCCGAACATGTCGGTGCGATAGGCGAATTCGCGGATCGACATGTCCTCGACCACGTCCTCGAGCGTGATCATGTCGAGCACCTGCGGCGCGTAGCGCGGATAGCCGACGACCACCCAGGCGGGATATTCGACATCGACATAGCGCAGCTGATCGACATTTTCCGCGTGCATGACGAGCCGCGCCATCACCGGTCCATCCGAAATATCGTCGAACCAACCATCGCTATTGGCATATTGATCGATGCGCGGATGGCCGAAGCCGGTCAGGAAGCTGCCGCTGCGGCCATGGCCGCCCAGCACGAGCAACCGGCCGAGATCGTCGGTGAGCAGATCCCCCAAAGTGTCGATGTCGTGCGGCGCCATGCCGGTCGGCGGGAAATTGGCCGCATACATCGGGTTGCCGTCGCGGCTGAAGCTCGCCTTGCGGCGCGACCCGCAATCGACCGCTTGTGGCCCCGGATCAGTGATGAGCTTCTGCCGGGCCTGGGGATCCGTGATCGTCGGGTTGCGCAGCGGCGTGCCGGGCGGATAGCCGATCTCGCCGCGCAGACCGTCAAAGGTGAACCAGGCCGATTTCTTGTTGGCGAGCTGCACACGCCACTGGATGTCGACCAGCGTGCCCTGATTGCCGCCGCCCTCGATCGGATCGCCGATACGCAGCGGCTTCCCCTCGGGATTTTCCGCGTCATAGACATAGATCTGGAACCGCGCGGCCTGGCGCTTGATCCGCCCTTCCGCGTCCTTGAACTTGAACGACTTGCTGGTCGATTCGTCCTTGTGGACCGGATTGCCGGCGCCGTCGCACTCGATCGGCAGGCGGGCCGGCCCCTCGGGCGAGATGCAGAAGCTGTCCGGACTGTCGCCCAGGCGGGCGATGCCGATGGCCGGATGAATACGATAGACCGATGGCGCCGGCATGCTGATCTCCCCGCGCGCACCCTGGCGCGCGCCCATGTTCAGTCGAGAAAGTTGAGCGACACTCCGTCGAGCCGCAGCAGGTCGGGGTCCTCCTGATAGGAGGCGTCGATCACCACCAGGCTGATCGTGATCGTCCTGGCCCCCGCCGCGAGCAGGCGCCGCGCGGCGCGCGTCACGTCGATACGGTGGTTGCGCGGCGTGTTCATGCTGCGCTCGCGCAGGTCGAACTTGCGGCCGCGGTCGCCGGGCAGGTCGCAATGCCCCGGCCCGCCATAGCAGTCGCCGTGCCCGAACACCGCCGCATAGCCGGCATAGCCCTCATGAGTCAGCGGTGTCGACGCATCGGCATCGGGGACGTTGAGGAAGACGCGGATGAAGCACGACCGCGGCAATTGCGGCACCCGGTGGAGCCGGACCTCGGCCGAGCGGAAGCCCTTTTCCACCGTGTCCGGCACCGCGACCGGCGCCGAGACGAAGCGGCTGACCGTGGTGCCCAGCCCGACCGGGATGATGCAGCCGCCGCGCACATATTCATAGCCGAAGCGGTGCATGTCGAGCGTGTCGCGGACCGAATAGCTCCACGGCGTCAGCGCCGAATCGAGATCGGCCGGCACACCCTCGGGATGCTCCTGCTGCCAGTGCCACCACAGCCGGTCGATATTGACGTGGATCGGCCAGAAGACGGGATCATAAGAGGCCGTGAGATTGCTGAGCATGTCGCCGGTGGGCGGCTGGGAATAGAGATCCTCGCGCTGGTGGAACTTGCGCCCGGCGACGCTGACCGCGCGGTTGCGATCGACCAGCGCCTCGGGCGGCGGCTTGGGAAAGTCCGGATTGAAGCCGCCCGTCCAGATATGCATCGTATTGTGCGGGTTCTGGTCGAGGAAACCGAAGCTGTCGACGTAAAGACTGCCGCCGCCGAAATCGCGGAAGGTGCGCAGCGCAAGGATCTCGTCGAGATCGGCGGCGGTCGGGTAATGATAATGAATCCGGCTGTTGATCGTCTGGCCGGGGCCGAACTCGCCCGGATAGCGCAGCGGATACCAGAGCGCATTGGACTCGAGCAGCGCGTCGATGAAACGCTCGCGCGGCTCGCCCTTCGTGTAATCCGGCCCGATCGCGTCGGCGACGGCGGCAAGGAAATCGTGCAGGCTGGTATAGAGCACGCCGACCATGCCGCGCAGCCCGTCCGTCGGGATGCCCTTTCCGGCGAGAAAATGGAGCGACGCCTCGGTCAGGAAGCATTTCAGCGCGCGCGGGATGCGCTCGCCGCTCGGCGGATCGTCCGGGCAATAGCGCGCCGCGGGAAAATCCCACCAGGGGAGCGTCACGTCAGGGCAGAAATCCTGCAGGACCTGCTCGAATTCATAAAGATAGATGCGGTGCCAGGGCAGGAAGCGTTCCCAGCCATGCTGGCAGTGATTCTGGTGGATGAGGGCGAGGTTATTGTAGCTGCGCCAATCGCCCGGCCATTTGTTGAGATTATAGATCTCGCGAAAGGCATGACGCAGCCGGGCGATCTGCCCCTCGCCCATCGCGTCGATGTCCATGCGCTGGCGCAGTTCGCCGGCACGGTAGCGCCATTCGGCGGGATCGGTGGCGGGGGCAAAGACCGGCCCGGCCAGTCCCTTGACCTCGACCCGGCTGCTGCCGGCGATCTCGACCTCGCCGATCTCCAGCGCGCCGACCACCGCCCCGGGCGCGCCCTCATCGATCCAACGTTCGATCCGGTCGATATCGACATCCGCCACCGGCGCCCCGCCCCAGGGCAGGCGCGGATATTGCGTGCCGTCGAACGGGCTCTGGCCGCGCAGGCCGCGCACCAGCGCCGAGCGGGCACCGCGCCCCGAACCTCCGCCCCCGCAACAGGCGCCGCGCGACGCGGCCGGCTCGATCAGCGGCGTGCCCGAGAGCCGGAGCGCCAGGAATGCCGGCAACGGCAGGTCCCAGAAAGCGCCGAGCGGATCCTCGGGCGGCCGCGCCTGGCCATCGGCCGCCCCGCGCAGGATTTCCTGAACCTCGGCATAGCCGAACAGGGCCGTGTCGGTGTCGTCCTTGCTAGTCATGATGGTGGTCCGGCATGGGCATGGCAGCGCCACCAGGCGGAAGCGCACCGGGCGGCGTCTTCGGCGCTTCGCGCAGCGGCACCTGCGGCACCACCACCGCGACATTCTGCATCATGCCGCGATCCTCATGGTCGAGGATGTGGCAGTGAAGCACATATTCGCCGATATAGCGTTCGTAACGGGTACGGATCTTGATGGTGTAGATGCCCGACGAGCCGGGGGGCGGCGGGTTTTCCTCCCCGATCAGGCTCTTGATCCACAGCGTGTCCTTCCAGACGCCCTGCAGCCCCTCATATTGAGGATCGATCGAGACGCCGTCGCCCTTGTCCTGCGAGCCGGTCGTGCTGACCTCGTTGCCCATCGGATCCTTGATCGAGACGATCTGGAACGGATTGACGTGGATGTGGAACGGATGGCTGACATAATGCGACTGCAGCGTCCATTCGTCGACGCCGCCCAGCGTCAGTTTGCGGTCGATGCGGTTCGGATCATAGGGCTGCGCATCCTTGGTTTCGAGCGTGTTGCCGACCTGGAACTGGAGCGGCTTGGGCGGGACCTGGATGAAGAAGGTCAGCTCCTGCTTGCCGGTCACCTCATCGTCGGCGATGTCCGGATGCGGGGTGAAACTGGTGAATTTCAACCCATTGGTCAGATCGTCGACCACGGCAGTCTTCACGTCATCCGGCATCGCCTGTTTCGCGTTCGCCACCAGCGCATCGCGGACATAGTCGCCGATATTGGGCACCGCCGTCCCCGGCGCGACGCGGACGATGCCGAGGAGCTGCGGCCCGACCTGGATGCCATTGACCGTGCCGGATTTCGGCGCTGACGAATCGACCACGCAATAGGCTTCGGCCTCGGGGAACACGACCAGCGCGTCGTAGCGATAGCCCGGCTGGAAGGTGGTGATGGCGGTCTGGTGGCCGTGCGCCATGGTCAGCCCGTCGGCGGCGATGACCGTGTAGGGAAGCGGCGTGCCGCTGCACAGATCGGCGATCGCCTTGGCCTGATTCTCGGGCGTGAGCGTCGGCAGCGCCGCCTTGAGCTTACCGGGCCGGAGCTTGAAGAATTGCAGGCTGATCGTGTCGCGCACGCCGCCATGAATCATCCGCCAGCGCTCGATCCTGCCCTGGGTCGCGCGGAAGAAGGGCAGCACCTTGCCATTGATCGAGGTGAAGCGGCCCGAGTTCGGCCAGGTATTGGGGCCGAACTGATCATAGCCCTCGATCCCGCCGACATCGTCCTTGTCGCAGATATAGCGGCCTTCCTTGGTCTGCTTGATCGGGCCCAGCTTCTCGCCGGGCTTCGGCTCGCCGCGGCAGGCATATTGGATCTGCTGCATCACCAGCACGCGCTCGGTCATGGCCTGCAGGAGAGTGTCGATGTCGCCATGGCGGCTGGTGGTGGGCAGCCGGTTGCCGCGCACGATGAGCGCGCCGGCCATGCCGCTCGACACCTGAAGCGCGGTCGAGCCGTGGCGGTGGGTGTGATACCAGAAGGTGCCCGACGGATGATCCGAGGGGATGTTGTATTCATAGGTGAAGTCGACGCCCGGGTTGATCGACAGGAGCACATTGTCGCCATTGCCGGCCGGGTTCACCCACAGGCCGTGCGTGTGGAGATTGGTGCCGTTGAAGCAATGCGGCGTATCCGCATTGTGATCGCTCATGCTGAGGCATGAGGGGTCGGGATCGAGCTTGTTGTGCAGGTCGATCCGGACGGTATCGCCGGGCGCCACCTCGATCATCGGCGAGATGAACGGGTTCGTCGGATCGGTATCGGTGCCGACATAGCTGCGCAGATGCACCTTGTCGAAATGCTGGGTCTTGCTCGCCGGATTGCGGATCCGCCCGTCGAGATATTTGATGGTCAGGTCGAGGATCTTGTCGCGGCGTTGCACGGGCTGCGCCGCCGTCGTTTCAATTCCCGGCGTCGCACCCACCGTCAGGGCGAGCAGAGGCCGGGGCGGCTCGGCGCGAGCCTTGAGCAGCGGCGGGTTGCTGACGTCGTCGTCAGGCACCTCCTGCGCGCTGGCGGGCATGGCGCCCAAGGCCAGCCCGAAGCCGATCGCGCCGGCCATCAGCCGTGCACGTGAAACGCGCGTAAATAGCGACATGACATCCCCTCCCTGTGTCGGTCGGATCGGCCAACCCCGTTCATGTTTTGGGTTGCCGGCCGGGTCGTGTCGAGGCGAGTTGAGGCCAGAACGGCGCTATCCGGCACACGGGAAGCGGGAAGAGTTATCGTCGTTATGGGGGTATATGCCGGCAATCCGTTTCCTTCACCCGGCATTCGCGCGATGCTGGCCATCGTCCGGCAGGGCGGCCCACCGCGAGCGCCGGCAAAACGCGCAACCGCGCGTCAGGGGGAGACGGATCATGACTTCACGTCCGCGCCGGAACGACCGCCGCTTTCCAATCGCCGTGCTGGTCCTGCCGCTGGTCGCTGCCGGCATCGGACTCGCCGGCTGCCACAGCGCCCCCGTTCCCGCGCCGCAAGCGACCGCCACCAATCCGTGCGGCGCGCTGGCGCCGAACAGGACATCGGCGCTGCCGACCAATGCCGGGCTCAACCAGACCGAGGTGGATTGCTCCGCCTGGCAGGCCTTCATCGCGCTGAACTGGAAGGCGGACCCGAAGAAGAACGGCTTCCCCGATCCGGGCGCGCCCTGGGGCAGCTTCGGTACGCCGGGCGACACCAGCCCGACGGTGTGGGAAAGCTATCGCGAAGCCGCCGACGTGTTCGGCAGCATGAAGCCACTGGAAGGCACCTGGCAGGAGAAGCGGCCGGCGGTCAGGACGCTGAGCCGCATCTCCAAGCTGGGCAGTCTGGACCTGTCCAACATCGTCCAGGCGGGCGGCGGCGACCATTGGCTGACCAACCAGCGCGGCGATGTGACCTATTACGAAGTGATGATGAACCAGGACGAGTATGAGTTCATCACCAAGCAGACCGGGTTCGACCTGACCACCGCCGCCGGCCAGCTCAAATGCGCGACCCAGCCGGGCAAGGTGATCTCCGACGGGCCCCCGCCCCCACCCAAGGGGCCATTGCGCGGCGGGCTGAACTTCCCGGCGGGCTTTGCCAATGGCTGGGACGATACCGATTGCGTCGGCAACCGGGCCGCGTTCGGCCAGCAGGTCGGGGCGATGGAGATCAAGGCGTCCTGGACGCCGCTGCCGGCCGACCATTCGCTCGACTATCGCTACAAGACGGCGGTCGCCGAAATCCGCGATCCGACGACGGGCAAGATGCGCCAGGTGACCGTCGGGCTGGTCGGGCTGCACATCGCACGCAAGCTTTTCCCGCGCCTGCCCTGGATATGGGCGACGTTCGAGCATATCGACAACACGCCGGACGAGACGCCGGGCGGCGGCTTCGCGCCCCCTGTGCTGCCGGCCAATCCGAACCAGCGGCCATCGCCTGGCTTCACCTTCTTCGATCCCAAATGCACGCCGCAAAAGGACCGGATCTATCAGTGCCGGCACAATGTCCCGCCGGTGCCGTGCGGCAAGGGCGGCGTGTGCATGCCGTACTCGGCGCCGATGCAGATCACCCGGATCAACCAGGTCGGCCAGCCGGCGAACAGCGTGACGGCCTATGTGTGGAGCCTGTTGCCGGCGCAATCGGTGTTCAACTATTATCGGCTGGTGAACGTGCAATGGCCGCAGGCCAATATCGGCACGCCGCCCGGGCCGGGGCTGAGGGTGCCGCTGACCATGGGCCATCCGGCGCCGAGCGGCAGCGCCGGCGGGCCAGGCCAGATCGTCGCGAACACGACGGCGGAATCCTTCCAGCAGACCACCAACAGCTGCATGGACTGCCATGTCTTCGCATCGATCGCGACACCGGCGATGCTGCAGGCGACCGCGCCCGGCGGGTTGCGCAAGGTGCCAAAGGCAGGCGTCGACGGGTTACCGCAATATGCCGCGGACTATTCCTTCATCTTCCTGTCCGAGACGAAGAAGTAGCGCGGGACTTTGGAACGGGGCCCGCGGCAGATCGGCTGAAGGGACGAGCGGCAGGAGATATGGGACACCAGCTTGTCCCATATCTCCAGCCGCTCACCTTTTTGACGGATGCCAATATAGTATTGCATATCAGATACTTGGTCGACATTAACGACGTTCGCCCGATCGAACGGGACAAATTGCGCTTCGACTCCGGTGCGCGACCTGGTCTCAAGCTGCCCCCGTTTCCGGCACGAACTGGCTCGTTTTGGTAAGGAAGCCGCATTCGCGGATGCTGCGGCGACGGGCTATCCGATTGCCCGGACGTCGATCACCCGGTCGATCAGCGTCTCGTCAAGCGGGATCTGGCCGTCGAGCATCAGCATCGACAAACCGTGCACCAGCGCCCAGGCCTGCAGCGCAATCACCTGCGCATCGCCTCCCTTGCCTTCGGCCAGCAGCGCCGCGTTGGCGCGCAGAAACGCCATCGCATCGTCCTCATGCTTGCCGGAATGCGACGGCATCGCCTGGGGATTGGCGAAGATCAGCCGGAACAGCGCGGGGTTGGCGAGCGCGAAGCGGACATAGGCGGCGCCCGTCGCGTTGAACCCGGCGACACCACCGCCGACCGCATCGGCCGCTTCATGCTGCGCCACCGCGAGCCGGGCAAGCCCTTCCCCCGCCAGTGCTGCCATCAGCGCGCCCTTGTCGGGGAAATGGCGGTAGACCGCGGTCGCACTCACGCCAACGGCGCGGGCGACTTCCCGCAGGGACAGGTCGTCGGCGGTACGGGTCTCGAGCAGCTTGAGCCCTGCCTCGACCAGCGCCGCGCGCAGATCGCCGTGATGATAGGCCTTTTTCGGCGCGGTCGATTCAGATGTTGACACTGTTACCTTCGAGTCGTATGTGAACACCGTCAACTTCTAGACGTGGAGGCCATAATGGCAAGCATGATCGAAACCGCAATCCGCAGCACGGTGACGAAGGGCATCGGCGTGGTCGCCGAGTATAATCGCAAGCGGCTGGTGGCGACCGACCATCCTTTCCTGACCGGCATCCACAAGCCGATGGACCAGGAGCTGACCCTGGAGGACCTGCCCGTGACCGGCACGATCCCTGCTGCGCTCGACGGCCGTTACCTGCGCATCGGGCCGAACCCGATCGCCCCCGATCCCGCCGGGCATCACTGGTTCACCGGCGACGGCATGGTGCACGGCGTGGCGGTGAAGGATGGCAAGGCGCTGTGGTATCGCAACCGCTGGATCCGGTCGAAGAAGGTTGCCGCCGCGATGGGCGTGGCCGCGGCGCCGGGGCCGCGCCACGGCATGTCGGAGACGGTCAACACCAATGTGCTGGCGATCGGCGGGCGCACCTTCGCGCTGGTCGAGGCGGGCAGCTATCCGGTGGAATTGTCCGACACGCTGGAGGAGCAGACCTTCAACCCGTTCGACGACACGCTGCTGGGCAGCTTCACCGCGCACCCGCATCTCGACCCGCTGACCGGCGAGCAGCATGCCATCGCCTATGAGGCGACCAATCCCGAAATGGTGCGCCATGTGGTGATCTCGCCCGACGGCAAGGTGGTTCGCGAAGAGCCGATCGCGGTGAAGCACGGGCCGTCGATCCATGACTGCGCGATCACGGCGCGGTACGTGCTGATCCTCGACCTGCCGGTGACCTTCTCGATGAAGGCGCTGATCGGCGGGCACAGCTTTCCCTATCGCTGGAACCCGGACCATCAGGCGCGGATCGGGTTGCTGCCGCGGAACGGCAGCGGCGGCGAGACGATCTGGGTCGATGTCGATCCCTGCTATATCTTCCATGTCGCCAATGCGTTCGACACGGCGGACGGCAAGGTGATCCTCGACGCCTGTGTCTATAACACCATGTTCGCCGACAGTTCGCAGGGGCCGGACGCGAAATCCCGCGGGCTGGAGCGCTGGACGATCGACCCTGTCGCGAAGACGGTCGAGCGGCGTACGATCGACGCGACGCCGCAGGAATTCCCGCGGCCGGACGAACGGCGTCTCGGCCAGCCCTATCGTTATGCCTGGACGATGGGACTGCCGGAGGCGGACAAGGCGTTCATCGGGGAGAGCTACCTGCTGAAACACGATCTGGAGACCGGCGCGCGCACCGTGCATGATTTCGGCGAGGGCCGTTATCCCGGTGAGTTCGTGTTCGTACCGGCGTCCGATGCGGCGGCTGAAGGCGAGGGCTGGATGATCGGGCTGGTCGTGGATCTGCCGAACGAGACGACCGATCTTGTGATCCTTGATGCGCAGGATTTCGGGGGCGCGCCAGTGGCGAGCATCCGTATCCCGCACCGGGTGCCGCCGGGCTTCCATGGGAATTGGGTAGCTGCCTGACTCGTTCCTCCCCATCGCAGATGGGGAGAGGGACCAGCGAAGCTGGTGGAGGGAAATTGGAGCGCGGGACGGGTGTTCCGCGCTCCAAGCCCCTCCACCGCCCGCTGAAGAAGCGGGCGGTCCCCCTCCCCGTGCCGGGGAGGAATAGTTTTCCTTGATTGCGCGAAGAGGCGATTTCCCGCAAGGGAACCGCCCTCATTCACCACTGGACTCGCATCATGGCCGCCAAATGGGCCCCCGACAGCTGGACTCAGGCAGAAGCCCGCCAGCTTCCGACCTATCCCGACAGCGCAGCGCTCGACGCCGCGACGACGACGCTGGAGAGCTTTCCGCCTCTGGTGTTCGCCGGCGAGGCGCGCAACCTGACCGCGGACCTGGCCAAGGTCGTCGAGGGCAAGGCCTTTCTGCTGCAGGGCGGCGACTGCGCCGAGTCCTTTGCCGAGCATAGCGCGAACAACATTCGCGACACGTTCCGCGTGATCCTGCAGATGGCGGTGGTCCTGACCTATGCGTCGAAGCTGCCGGTGGTGAAGCTGGGCCGCATGGCGGGCCAGTTCGCCAAGCCGCGCTCGTCCGATACCGAAGTGCAGGACGGCGTCGAGCTGCCGGCGTACCGCGGCGACATCGTCAACGACATCGCCTTCACCGCCGAAGGCCGTGCGCCCGATCCGCAGCGGATGATCCGCGCGTACAGCCAATCGGCGGCGACCCTGAACCTGCTGCGCGCCTTCGCGACCGGCGGCTACGCCAATCTGGCGCAGGTGCATCGCTGGACTCATGACTTCATGGGCCGCAGCCCCTGGGCGAAGAAGTTCGCCGAGACCGCCGACCGGATCGGTGAGGCACTGGAGTTCATGGCGGCATGCGGGATAAGCCCCGAAACGGTGCCGCAGCTGGCGGAGACGCATTTCTACACCAGCCATGAGGCGCTGCTGCTGAAGTACGAGCAGGCGCTGACCCGGCAGGATTCGCTGACGGGCGACTGGTACGACACCAGCGCGCATTTCCTGTGGATCGGCGACCGCACCCGCTTCGAGAATTCGGCGCATGTCGAATATCTGCGCGGGATCGGCAATCCGATCGGCATGAAGTGCGGCCCGAGCCTCGAGCCCGACGCGCTGCTGCGCCTGCTCGACACGCTCAACCCGGCACGCGTTGCGGGGCGCATGACGCTGATCACCCGCTATGGCCATGACAAGATCGAGGCCGGCCTGCCCAAGCTGATCCGTGCCGTCCAGCGCGAAGGGCATCCCGTTGTGTGGAGCTGCGACCCGATGCACGGCAACGTGATCAAGGCGTCGAACGGCTACAAGACGCGGCCCTTCGAGCGGATCCTAGCCGAGGTGCGCGGCTTCTTCGCGGTACACCGTGCCGAAGGCAGCATCGCGGGCGGCATCCATGCCGAGATGACCGGGCAGAATGTGACCGAGTGCACCGGCGGCGCGGTCGACGTGACCGAGCAGTCGCTGGCTGACCGCTATCACACGCATTGCGACCCGCGGCTCAACGCCGGGCAGAGCCTGGAACTCGCGTTCCTGCTGGCCGAGATGCTCAACGTCGAAATGGCGGAGCGGCGTCGGGCAGCGGCCTGACCGGCTCAGGTTAAGCAACGACAATCATCGGTCAGGCGCTCGAGTCCGAGACTTGAGCGCCTCGGCTTCGTGCGCCCCGAAAAATAAAGTACACAAAAAAGCGATTTTGGATGCAATTCTCCCCATTGCGCCCGCGAGTCGTGCGTGACATGCTATATCCTATAGGGTTCAGTAAAGAACCAACACCAGGGGAGATGCTATATGAACAGGTTGTTCCTGCTTGCCGCCGCTGCGCCGCTCGCGCTGATGTCGATGCCGGCCCATGCTCAACAGGCGCCCGGCCAGGCCTTTGCGGTCGATGCCCAGCCGGCGATGCCGGCCAAGACCACACGCACCGGCAAACATATCAACCGCATCATCGACATGTGGATGAAGGGCCAGCCGGTCTATTACACCCAGATTTCCGGCGGCGGATATGAAGAGGGCAAGAAGCAGGCGGCGACCAAGGCCGATTACATCACCTATGAGATGGAGCATGGCCCGCTCGACTTCAAAGAGCTGCGCGAGTTCATGCGCGGCCTGGTCGATGCGGGGCCGACCCGTACCGGGCACCGTACCCCCGCCGTGATCGTCACACTGCCGATCCAGGGCACGCCCGACGCCGTCCGCGCCAATGCCTGGATGATCCAGCAGGCGCTCGCCGCCGGCGTCCACGGCATCCTGCTGTGCAACGCCGAGTCGCCCGAGGCGGCCAAGATCATGGTCGAGGCTTCGCGCTATCCCTTCGCGCCGGTGGTGCAGGGCCTCGCCCAGGGCTTTCGCGGCAATGGCAGCCAGGCCTTCGCCTCGGAGATCTGGGGGGTTTCCCAGAATGACTATCTCCGCCTGGCCGAGCCATGGCCGCTCAACCCGGACGGCGAGCTGATCTTCGGCGTGAAGATCGAGAATCCCCGCGCCGACGCCAATGTCGAATCGACCGTGCGCACCCCGGGCCTGGCCTTTGCCGAATGGGGCCCGGGCGATCACGGCTTCTATCTGGTCGGCGCGCCCAAGCCGCGCGCGCCGGGCGCCACCTTCGAGGGGTATCCGCCATCGATGCTGGCGGTGCGCGCGCGCGTGCTCGCCGCGACCAAGGCGAACGGCCTGCGCTTCCTCAATTCGTGCAGCGAGCGCGACGTGATCGACCAGATCAAGGACGGGGTGATGATCTGCACCGGCGGCGATTCACCCGCTGCCGACAAGGGCCGTGCCTATACCAAGCGCACCGATCCCTTCTGATCCGACCTGAATACCGACATCGGCAGGCCGCGCCGGGAGGCGCGGCCTGCTTCATGAGAAGAGAGGGACGCCCATGAAGACCAGCATCAGCCTTGCCGCCGCCGTCATCGCACTTGCCGTGCCCGGCGCAGTTTCGGCGCAGCTCGCCGTGTCGGCCAATGACGGCAAGCAGCTGCGCCCCGGCGACGCCGGGCGCACCGCCGACAGCGTGTCGGTGATCGACCTGCGCAGCTATCCGCCCAAGACGATCGGCACGGTCGCGGCACCCGCGAGCATGATCGGCCCGCCGGCGGCGGTCGCGGTCGCGCGCAATGGCGGCTTCGCGCTGGTATCCGCCGCGCAGCGCCTGAAGACGGACGGTACGCTGGAACTGAACGACGGCGTCTCGGTGATCGACCTTGCCGACCCGACCGCGCCGGCGCTGGCGCAGACGGTACAGGCGGGCCCGGGCGCGAGCGGCGTCGCGATCAACCGCGCCGGCACGCTGGCGCTGGTGGTCAGCACCGGCGACGACACGGTCTCGATCTTCACGATCAAGGACAAGCGCCTGACGCCCGCGGGCAAGGTGCAGCTGCCCGCCAAGGCACGGCCGACCGACGTGGCATTCCTGCCCAACGGCAAGGGCGCCGTCGCGGTGGCGCAGAGCGCGGGGCAGCTGATGCGCCTGTCCGTATCGGGCGACAGCGTGACGCTCGACGGCGAGCCGATCTCCACCGGCGTTCAGCCTTATGGCATCTCGTTCAGCCCCGACGGGCGCTATGCCTATAATACCAACCTGCAGGGCAACACGCCGCCGGCCGGCACCACCCCGCCCCGCGGCCCGCGCGTCGGCACCGTCACTGCGGTCGAGCTGGCGACGGGCAAGGTCAATCCGGTCGAGGTGGGCTTCACGCCGGAGCATCTGACCCTGTCGCGCGACGGGCGCTATCTCGCGGTCGTGGTGCATAACGGATCGGGCGGCGCGCCGGGTTCGGCGGGTTACTGGCCGCATGGCGCGCTGAAGATCTATGGCGTGAAGGGCATGACGCTGACCCCGATCACCGAGACCGAGACCGGCGCCTGGTGCCAGGGCGCGACCTTCAGCGACAATGCGAAGACCGTGCTGCTGCAATGCGCGGTCGACAAGGACATCGAGGTCTATCGCTTCAACGGCCGGACGCTGGCCCGCGACGACGCGGCGACGCTGAAGTTCGACGCCCGACCGGGCGCGATCGCAACCCCGAGCAGCCGGTAAGGAAATGGGCCCGGCTCCCGCGCAACAATGACATTGCGGGGGCCGGGCGCGCGACCTAGATCGACACGGTGACACCGGCCTGCATCGATGATTTCCGGCTGCTCGCGAAAGCGCGCCTGCCCCTGTTCCTGTTCGATTATATCGACGGCGGTTCCTATTCGGAATCGACCATGCGCAGCAATGTCGAGGACCTGCAGCGGCTGAAGCTGCGCCAGAAGGTCATGACCGACGTCTCGCAGATCGACCTGTCCACCACCCTGCTGGGCCGTCCCGCATCGCTGCCCGTCGCGCTCGCGCCGGTCGGGCTGGCGGGCATGTATGCGCGGCGCGGCGAAGTGCAGGCTGCGCGCGCGGCGGAGGCGGCGGGCGTGCCCTTCATCCTCTCCGCCTCCGCCTGTTGCGGCATGGAAGAGGTAGCGGCGGGCGTCACCCAGCCCTTCGCCTTCCAGCTCTACATGATCCGCGACCGCGAGTTCATGAAGGACATGCTGGCGCGGGCCAAGGCGATCGGCGTGGAGACACTGGTGCTGACCGTCGACCTGATCGTGCACAGCGCGCGGTACCGCGACGTGCGATCGAGCCTGACCGGCAAGCAGGGCCTAGGCGCGCGGATCAAGCGCTTCACCCAGATCGCCACGCATCCGCATTGGGCGTTCGATGTCGGCCTGTTCGGCGGACCGCATACCCTGGGCAATTTTGCCCCGGTGATGCCCGAGGGTGCCGGGCTCGACCAGTTCACCGCCTGGGTCGCGCGCAATTTCGATCCGTCGATCACCTGGAAGGACATGGACTGGATCCGCCAGCATTGGGACGGGCCGATCGTGATCAAGGGCGTGATGGACCCGGCCGATGCAGTCGCCGCGTGCGACATCGGCGCCTCGGCGATCGTGGTGTCGAACCATGGCGGGCGGCAACTCGATGGTGCGCCCTCCTCCATCGCGGCGCTGCCCGGCGTGGTCGACGCCGTGGCGGGGCGGGCGGACGTGCTGATGGATGGCGGTATCCGATCGGGCGTCGATGTGCTGCGGGCGCTGGGGCTGGGCGCGAAGGGCGTGCTGCTCGGCCGCGCCTGGGCCTATGCGCTGGCGGCCAAGGGCGGCGCGGGCGTGGCGCAGATGCTCGAGCTGCTGCGCCATGAAATGGCGGTGGCGATGGCACTGACCGGCCAGACCGATGTGAAGACGCTGTCGCCGGACATGCTTCTGCGCTGACAGGCGTGCGCCATCTTGACGGTGAGCCCCGCTCACCGTAGATGCGCCGCTCCGCAAGGTATGGCCCCTTCGTCTAGCGGTTAGGACGTCGCCCTCTCACGGCGAAAACACGAGTTCGATTCTCGTAGGGGTCACCAGCGATTTCACTGGCTTACGGGCCATTGTCGAGACAGAATCTCGCGCCGTCGAATATTGGTGCAGAATGGCACTTCCGTTTTTGGGAGCAGTAAACTGCGACCAATGGAGACGGAATCGGCTGCGAATCGGACGTCTCGGCTCCTTGCCCGGCGGGCACTGCCTCGCGGATATCCCTTCGACTAGATTGCGCTCGATGAACGTGTCGAGGCCCGCGACGATGAGCATCGTCATGGGCTCCATCGAGGGTCGGGCTATGGAAATCCAGTTGAGACATGTGCCGACGCTTTTGGCGTCGAGGCGGCCTCGACATGTGAGCTTCCCGGGCGGATGGCGACGTTTCTGTATCCTCCCGCTGCATCGCTTGGTCATCAAGAGCCCAATTGGACGGACGCCGCGCCGCTAGCCGCGGCGGCTCGCCCCATGACGCAGCGCGTGCTCGGCCGCAGCGCCGAAGCCGATGCCGATCGCCGTCCACAGCACCGCCTGCATGGCAATCGACGCGATGCGGAAGTTCCACAACACGACTGCCGGGAAATCCGTCGGCACTTCGTTGATCGCGGGCAAGGCGAGCTGCACCGCGGTCACCAGCACGACATAGCAGCCGGCGGCGCAGAGCATCGCATTGAAGGCGCCGAGACGCCGGGTCAGGCCGCGCCCGAGCTTCGCGGCGACGATCAGCGCCACCACCGACAAGGCGATCATCGCGAAATAGGTGATCGTCCGAAACGCCACGGTCTCGTGCAGGCCGACCGCGGGCGGGTTCGGCGGATATTTCAAGGCCGGCACCAGGGCGATCGCGACGAAACCCGCCAGGGCGAGCAGCAAGGCGAGCGAGCGCGGCCCGAGCCGCGACCAGCGCCCATAGAGTCCGGCGAACACCAGCGAGAAGATCCCGCCGATCGCCGCGCCGTAGAGCAGCACGGCGATGATCAGGCCGAACCCCTTTTGAGTCGCGCGGCTGACCAGCTCGGGCTCGTCCATCGCGCCCATCGCATGGTCGCGCGCGGCCTCGAATGCGATCGCCAGATCGACCTGTGGCTCCGCGGCGACACGGGCGAACAGGAACGCCAGCAAGGCAGCGACCAGGCCCACCAGCATGCCGCGGATCAACAGGGTACGCGCCATGTTCGACGCTTAGTGGCAGGGAAAGCCGAGCAGATGGCGCCCGTCATGGACGAGCTCGTGCACATATTTGCCGCTGAACAGCGACACCGCGCCCTGCTCGGTGCTGACGAAATAAAGGAAGATCAGGGCGAGCAGCGTGCCGAAGACGGCCCAGGGCAGGATCTCGCCGATCGGAATGGCCGTCTCGCCCCGGACGGGGATGAAGACGTCGTCGGCGAAGAGAGTCGTGGCCGGCATGTTCAGCTCCTTGACCGGGATGTGCGCGTCCCGCGGGGATAATGTCGCGAGGAAGGTCTGACTCTCGACAGCAGGGAGGTGCTGCCGATAACAGTGGCGCGACCGTGCCGGAATTCCACCGGCTTCTTCCTCGGTCCTTCGGCATCGCCCTAGGACGGAACCGAGCGCAACGTCAACGATATCGGGAGGCCCGCCTGGCCACGCGACTGACCCTGCTCTGCCATGCCGCCACCGCCATGAGCCGCGTCGGCGGGTTCGCCGATCCCGCCGAGCCGCTCGACACGGGGGGGCTGCGCGCAGCGACCGGCCTGCGCATCCCGGGGCCCTCCCCACGGCGTGTCGCCACCAGCCCGGCGTCGGCCGCGCGCCAGACGGCGGAAGCGCTTGGTCTGACCGCCGATATCGATGCGGCGCTCGGCGATATCGATCATGGCGACTGGAGCGGGAAAAGCCTTGCCGAGATCAATGCCGCCGATCCCGAGGCTGCTGCCGCATGGATCGCCGATCCCGGGGCGGGCGCGTCCGGCGGCGAGACGATGGCGGCGGTCAGCGTGCGTGTCGCCGAGTGGCTCGCCAGCCAGGCCGGACGGGATGTGCCCGTGCTGGCGATCACTCACCCGGCCGTGGTGCGCGCGGCGATCGCCGCTGCCCTGTCGCTGCCGATCGGCGCGACGTGGCGGATCGATGTCGCGCCCCTCTCGGTGACGGTCTTGTCGTTCAATCGCATCTGGCGGTTGCAGTCGCTCGGCCCGGTCACCGGCAGCGGATAAAGAAATCTCCATATCTTGCCGATGGGTTGGCAACCGCCTATTGGCGCGCTTGAGGAACGGGGTTGCCCCCGCGCCTCGTGATCGCGCCGGTGCCCCGAAAGGGGCTTAATCGGGAATGCGGTGCGGACGGCTTCAGCCGCCCAACTCCGCGGCTGTCCCTGCAACTGTAAGCGGCGAGCGCGATGCACACCGCCTCTCTTCGAGAGGCAAGCCACTGGGCCGATCGCGCGAGAGCGCGAAGGCCTGGGAAGGCCGTGCATCAAGCTATGACCCGCGAGCCAGGAGACCTGCCAGCGCACCGGTCGCTCTTGCCCTGGTCCAGGGAATGGCCAAGGCACGGAACTCCGTCTGAGCGACGAACCATGCGGCTGGGGCCGCATCGGTGCATGGTGCCGGGTGCTTTTGGCGTCCGCCCGTCGTCGTGCATCGACCGTTCGCCCAGGCGAACGGCACGCCCCCGCCACCGATGTTGCTCATGACGCCTTCGCGGATCGTGCGCGGCGCCTCGCGGCTGCGGGCGACGCAAGAGTTTCCCATTGGCGTGCGATCCATGATCGCGCACCTGTCGACGTCGAAGAAGGAGAAGCAGCGTGAGCAAAGTGCCCACTACCGTCATCACCGGATTTCTGGGGGCCGGCAAGACCACGCTGATCCGCCATCTGCTGGAGAATGCGCAGGGGCGTCGCATCGCGCTCGTGATCAACGAGTTCGGCGATATCGGCGTCGATGGCGAGCTGCTCAAGGGCTGCAATGACGAGGCCTGCCCGGAAGATGACATCGTCGAGCTGGCCAATGGCTGCATCTGCTGCACCGTCGCCGACGACTTCCTGCCGACGATGCAGAAGCTACTCGACCGGCCCAACCCGCCCGAGCACATCATCATCGAGACCAGCGGGCTCGCGCTCCCCAAGCCGCTGGTCAAGGCGTTCCAATGGCCGGACATCCGCACCCGTGCGACCGTCGACGGCGTCATCGCGCTGATCGATGCCGATGCGGTCGCGGCCGGACGCTTCGCCACCGACGAGGCGGCACTGGCGGCTGCACGCGCGGCCGACCCCAATCTCGACCATGATTCGCCGCTGGAGGAGCTGTTCGAGGAGCAGCTCGGCTGTGCCGACATGGTCGTGCTCAACAAGACCGACCTGGTCGATGCCGAGACGCTTGCGCGGGTCGAGGCGCTGGTCGACGCGGAGACGCGGCCCGGCGTACGGATCGTGCGCGCCGATCACGGCGCGGTCGATATCGCCGCGTTGCTCGGCATCACCGCGGCAGCCGAGGACGATCTCGATTCGCGCAAGTCGCATATCGACGATGGCGAGGAGCATGATCACGACGATTTCGACAGCTTCGTCGCGACCGGCGGTGAAGTTGCCGATCTCGACGCGCTCGTCGCCCGGCTGGGCGAGGTCATCGCCAAACACGATGTACTGCGCGTCAAGGGCATGGTCGCGGTCGCGGGAAAGCCCAGCCGCCTCGTCATCCAGGCGGTCGGCCCGCGCGTCCAGCATTTCTTCGATCGCGCGTGGAAGCCCGAAGAAGCGCGCCGCACTCAGCTGGTGGTGATCGGCCAGAAGGGGCTGGACCGCGCGGGAATCGAAACCGAACTCGCGAGCGTCCTCGGCTGATGCATCTGCTGTCCGCCACGCCGGGGACGGTTTCGAACGGCGACGAGGCAATCGACCTCGACCAGTCGCCGGGCGATATCGTGTTCCTGACCGTGGCGGATAGCGAGCTGGCGTGTTTCGCGCGGGCGGCCGAGGCGCTGGGCGATGGCGCGCCGCGTATCCGGCTGGCGAACCTGCTCCAGCTCAAGCATCCCTATTCGGTCGATCTCTATGTCGAGAAGGTGATCGCGAAGGCGAAGTTCGTCTGCGTCGTCCTGCTCGGCGGCAAGGCCTATTGGCCCTATGGGATCGACGAGATCGCCGCGGTTGCCCGCGCGCACGGCATCGCCTTCGCCGCGATCGCCGATGGACGCGAGGACGATCCGGCGCTCGACGCCGCCTCGACCCTGCCGCCCGAGACCTGTGCCCGGCTGCGCGACTATCTGCGCCAGGGCGGGGTCGCCAACGCAATCGGTTTCCTGCGCACCGCCGCTCGCCTGATCGCCCGAGACATCGGCACACCCGACGATCCGGTTCCGGTTGCCGATGCGGGATTGTATGTGAAGGGGGTCGATCGCCCTGCCCTGGCCGATCTGCATGCGCGCTGGACCGAAGGACGGCCTGTCGCCCTGTTCGTCTTCTACCGCGCCCTGACTATCGCCGGCACGCTCGACGCGGTCGATGCCATGGTCGCCGAACTCGAGGCGCAGGGCCTGAACGTCGCCCCGGTCTATGTCCGGGCGCTGCGCGAACCGTTCGCGGTCGACTGGCTGCGCGGGCTGATTACGGAACTGCGGCCCGACGTCATCCTCAACGCCACCTCGTTCGCCGCATCGTCGCCGGGCGAGAACAGGATCGGCGGCGTACTGGAGACCGCGGACTGCGTGATCCTCCAGACCGTGTTCGCCGGTGTCGAGCAATCGGCCTGGACAGACTCCCCACGCGGTCTCGGCCCGCGCGATCTCGCGATGAACGTCGCGCTGCCCGAAATCGACGGCCGGCTGTTCAGCCGCGCGGTCGCGTTCAAGGCCGCCGAGCGGTTCGACGCGCGCACCGAATGCGGCATCATCGTGCCCAGGGTTGCTCCCGACCGGGTCGCCTTCGTCGCCCGACTCGCCGCCAATTGGGCGAGGTTGCGCCGAACGCCGGCAGCGGAACGCCGGATCGCGCTGGTCCTCGCCAACTACCCCAATCGCGACGGCCGGATCGGCAACGGCGTCGGCCTCGACACGCCAGCCAGCGCGGCGGCGATCCTCGCCGCACTCGGCGGTTCAGGCTACGCGATCGGCGCAGCGCCCACCGACGGTGTCGCGCTGATGGACACGATGCTGGCGGGCGTCACCAATGCGCTCGATTCGATCGACCGGCCGGGCGAGATCGCACTGGCGATCGCCGACTATGCCCAAGCCTTCGACACCCTGCCCCAGGCCGTGCGCAACGCGGTGAGCGAGCGCTGGGGCGCAGCCGAGGCAGACCCGTTCGTGCGGGACGGTGCTTTCCGCCTCGCGGTGCACCGGTTCGGCAATATCGCGGTCGCGGTCCAGCCGGCGCGCGGCTATAATGTCGATCCCAAGGCGACCTATCACGATCCGGCATTGGTGCCGCCACACGCCTATCTCGCCTTCCATTTCTGGCTGAACCGGCATTTCGGCGCGCATGCAGTCGTCCATGTCGGCAAGCACGGCAATCTCGAATGGCTGCCGGGCAAGGCACTGGCGCTGTCCGAGACGTGCTTTCCCGAGATCTGCGCCGGCCCGGTGCCGCAACTCTACCCGTTCATCGTCAACGATCCCGGTGAGGGCACCCAGGCCAAGCGCCGGATCGGCGCAGCGATCGTCGACCACCTCACCCCGCCGCTGACCCGTGCGGAAAGCTATGGGCCGCTCAAGCAGCTCGAAGCGCTGGTCGACGAATATTATCTCGCCGCCGGCATGGACCCGCGCCGGATCGCGCATCTCAAGGGCGAGATTCTCAACCTCGCGCGCTCGCAGGGTCTCGATACCGATGCCGGCGCGGTCGGCGATGGCGACGATGCGCTCGCCGCGCTCGACAATTATCTGTGCGAGCTGAAGGAAATGCAGATCCGCGACGGGCTGCACATCTTCACCCGCTCGCCCGAAGGCCGGCTGCGCACCGACCTGCTGATCGCGCTGTCGCGCACCCCGCGCGGCTATGACAGTCCCGGCCAGGCCTCGCTGCTGCGATCGATGGCGGACGATCTGCGGCTCGGCTTCGATCCGCTCGATTGCATCATGGGCGATGTCTGGGACGGACCGAAACCGGCGCCGCTTGCTGAGATATCGAATGACCTGTGGCGGACGTTCGGGGACACCGTCGAGCGCCTCGAACTGCTGGCGATCGCGCTGGTCGAGGGCATGGAAGCCCCGGGGCCCGCGTCAGCGACGGTATTGCAGGCCGTGCTCGGCGATCTCGCCGCGCGGGTCGACGCCTGTGGCGATGCCGAACAGTCCGCGCTGCTCGCCGGCCTCGATGCGCGCTTCATCGCGCCCGGCCCCTCGGGCGCTCCCACCCGGGGACGGCCCGACGTGCTGCCGACCGGGCGCAACTTCTATTCGGTCGATACGCGCTCAGTCCCGACCGCGACCGCCTGGGATCTCGGCCAGCGCTCCGCGCAATTGCTGGTCGACGACTATCTCCAGCGCGAGGGTGCTTATCCCAGAGCCATGGCGCTCAGCGCGTGGGGCACTGCGAACATGCGCACCGGCGGCGACGACATCGCCCAGGCGCTGGCGCTGATGGGCGTGCGGCCGCGCTGGGACTGGACCTCGGGCCGGGTGATCGGGTTCGAAATGATGACGGTGACCGAGCTTCGCCGCCCGCGCGTCGATGTCACCTTCCGCGTGTCGGGCTTCTTCCGCGACGCCTTCCCCGAGCAGATCGACCTGATCGACAGCGCGGCGCGCGCGGTGATGGCGCTCGACGAAAGCGACCATGACAATCCCGCCGCCGCGCGCCACCGGCTCGAGACGGCCAGGCTGATCGATCGGGGCGTCGAGCCCAAGGCCGCAACGCTGCGTGCCGGCTTCCGCGTATTCGGGTCGAAGCCCGGCGCTTATGGCGCGGGCCTCCAGGCGATGATCGACGAACGGCTGTGGCATAGCCGCGCCGATCTCGCCGACGTCTATCTCGACTGGGGCAGCTATGCCTATGGCGCCGGGGTCGAGGGGGATGCCGAGCGCGACCTGTTCGCCGAGCGCCTTACCCAGGCCGATGCCGTCGTGCAAAACCAGGACAATCGCGAGCACGACCTGCTCGACAGCGACGATTATTATCAGTTCGAGGGCGGCATCGCCGCGGCGGTCGAGCATCTCAAGGGCAGCAAGCCGCTCAGCTATCATAACGACCATAGCCGCCCCGAGCGCCCGGTCGTGCGCACGCTCGAGGACGAGATTGGCCGCGTCGTCCGCGCCCGCGTCACCAATCCCAAATGGATCGCCGGCGTGATGCGCCACGGCTATAAGGGCGCGTTCGAGATCGCCGCGAGCGTCGACTATCTGTTCGCCTTCGCGGCCACCACCCATGCGGTGCGCGACCATCATTTCGACGCGGTCCACGCCGCCTTTATCGAGGACGAGGCCGTGCGCGGCTTCATGGCCGATGCGAACCCCGCGGCGCTGCGCGAGACGGCCAGCCGCCTCGCCGAGGCGCTGTCGCGTGGGCTATGGAAGCCCAAATCGAACAGCGCGGGCGTCCTGCTCGCCGAGCTAGCTGGAGAAACGTCATGAAGCAGCGCAGCGACGAAGAACACAAGACCAAGATGGAAAAGGTCCAGGCGGCGCACGAGAAGAAGCTGGCCACCCGGACACTCGAGAAAGGCCTGGTCATCGTCCATACCGGCCCGGGCAAGGGCAAGACCTCGGCAGCGCTCGGCATGGTCGTCCGCGCGATCGGGCACGGCATGAAGGTCGGCGTCGTCCAGTTCGTGAAGGGCGCGATGGCGACTGGCGAGAAGGCGGTGTTCGACCGCTTCCCCGAGCTGATCGAGTTCAAGCCGATGGGAGAAGGCTTCACCTGGGATACGCAGGACCGTGCCCGCGACATTGCCGTCGCACGCGAGGCATGGGAAGAAGTAAAGCGCATGATCGCAGACCCCAGCTACAAGCTGGTGCTCGCCGACGAACTCAACATCGTGCTGCGCTACGACTATCTGCCGGTCGAGGAAGTCCTCGAGGTGCTCGCCGCCAAGCCGGAGATGACCCATGTCATCATCACGGGCCGCAACGCCAAACAGGAACTGATCGATGTGGCCGATCTCGTCACCGAGATGACCCTGGTGAAGCATCCGTTCCGCGAGCAGGGCGTGAAGGCGCAGGCCGGGATCGAATTTTGAACGCCCACGCCGCGCCACCGCGTTTCGATGCAGCGTTTCTCGACCAGTTGGACAGCTTGATCGCCTGGCGCCGCGACGTGCGCCATTTCCGTACCGACGCCTTATCCGACGAGACCGTGCTGGCGCTGCTGGAGACCGCGCAACAGGCGCCGTCCGTGGGCAATGCGCAGCCCTGGCGCTTCGTGCGGGTACGCTCGCCGTCGCTGCGCGAGTGCCTGGCCGATCATGTCGATATCGAAGTGGCACGCGCGGGCGCGGCCTATGTGAACGGACGGGACGACGCCTATGCCGCGCTCAAGCTCCACGGCTTGCGCGAAGCGCCCGAAATCCTGGCCGTGTTCTGCGACGAGACGACGCAGGCCGGTCACGGGTTGGGCGCTGCAACGATGACGGAGACCCGCGCCTATTCGGTGGTGCTGGCGATCTACACGTTATGGCTCGCCGCCCGCGCCCGCGGGATCGGACTGGGCTGGGTGTCGATCCTCGATCCCAAATTCGTGGAACGGTTGCTCGAGGTCCCGACGGGCTGGCGATTGATCGCCCTGCTCTGTCTCGGGCACCCCGTGGAGGATTTGCCCGTTCCCGAACTGGAGCGGCGCGGCTGGCAGGGACGCCTCGATTGGCGCGGCAATGTCAGTGTGCGCTGATCTGCTCCGCCATCGCGCGCGCCGCCTGAACATAGGCGGCGCTGCCGCACACCGTCCAGGCCTGGGGGATGCTGATCCGGGGAATGCCGGCCAGCGCCGGATGGTGCAGCATCTCGGTGCCCTGGTCGGTGACCGTATCGGTAGCGCTTTCGACGATGAGGAAGTCGGGCTGGGCGGCGACCATCTCCTCGATGCGGACCTGCGCGAGCACCGGCTTGTGGAGCCTGCCCGCGAGGTTCACCAGTCCGACGCGCTTCATCAGGTCGTCGATCAGCGTGCCTGTGCCCGTCATGAAGCCACGGCGCTGGTAATAGGCGGCGACCTTGCCGGCACCGGGACGCGGAATCTTCGCGAGCTCGACGTCCATCTGCGCGATCATCGCCTCGCCACGCTCGGGATGCCCGACCGCTGCCGCTGCCTTGCGGATCGAGGCATAGATGTCCTCGAGCCTGTTGGCGGTCTTGAGGTCGAGCATATGGTAATGCTGCCCCTTAAGCACGCCCATCGCCGCGCTGCGCCGCGCCGGCATGCCGATCACAAGATCGGGATCGATCGCGAGCACCTGCTCCGCCGAGGTCGAGAGGATCGGAAGCCCCCGCGCCTTGGCCGCGCCCGCGGACATATTCTTGTCCGCCGCATTATGGGTGAGGCCGGCAATCTGATCGCGATCGGCCAGCGCGAGGACGAGCTGATCCGCGCAGAGGTTCAGCGAGACAATCCGCCTGGGCTTGCCCGCCGGCGCAGGGTCCGTGCCCCCGCGCGCCCAAAGCCCGGCGCCACCCAGGGCCAGCAACGGCAAGGCAAGCGCCACAAGTCTATTCCAGTACATCACCGCTTCCATAGCGGCCGCGATCCTGCCAGCAAGCGCCTCAGAGTCCCCGCATGACCAATTCCCGCTCCCTTCTCCTCGCCGGCCTGATCGGTTTGATGCTGCTGGCCGCCATCGCCTCGCTCCTGCTCGGGCCGGTCAGCCTTTCCTTCCCCAGGATGCTGGCGGCCCTTGCCGGGCACGGCGACAAGATCGCGCATGCGATCCTGTTCGACCTGCGCGTGCCGCGCACGCTGCTCGGCCTCTCGGTCGGCGCGATGCTCGGGCTCGCCGGCGCGGCGCTGCAAGGCTATTTGCGCAATCCGCTCGCCGAACCCTCGGTGCTCGGCACCTCCAACGCCGCGGCGCTCGGCGCGGTCGCTGCGCTGTATTTCGGCCTGTCCGAGCTTCATCCAGCGATCCTGCCGTTGCTGGCGATACTGTGCGCGATGGTCTCGCTTATCCTGCTGTTCGTCCTTGCCGGCCGATCGGAAAGCCCGCTGACCCTGATCCTCGCCGGCATTGCGGTGGCGACGCTCGCCGGCGCCGGAATCAGCCTCGCGCTCAACCTCTCGGCCAATCCCTTCGCGGCGATGGAGATCATGACCTGGCTGCTCGGGAGCCTCGAGAACCGTTCATTCGAGCATGTCTGGATCGCCTTGCCCTGCATCGCGATCGGCATGGCGCTGCTGCTCTGGAACGGGCGCGCACTCGATGCGCTGACCCTGGGCGAAGATGGCGCGCAGGCGCTGGGCGTCGACCTCAAGCGCACGCGGCTGCGCCTGCTGCTGGGCACGGCGATCGGGGTCGGCGGCGCGGTGGCGGTCTCGGGCGCGATCGGATTCGTCGGGCTGATCGTCCCGCATCTCATCCGTCCGCTCACCGATCGCAGCCCCTCGGCGATCCTGCTGCCCTCGGCGATCGGCGGCGCTGCGCTGCTCACCCTCGCCGATCTCGCCGTTCGACTGATCGCGACCTCCAACGAGCTCAAGCTGGGCGTGGTCACGGCGTTCCTCGGAGTTCCCGTCTTCCTTGTCCATCTGATGCGGGAGCGGCGCCTGTGGTGAGCATTCGCCTCGAACAGGTCGAGGTGAGTCTCGGCCGCCGGAGTGTCGTGCGCGGCGTGAGCGCCGAGCTGCAGCCCGGGACACTCACCGGCATCGTCGGCCCCAATGGTGCCGGCAAGTCGACCCTTGCGCGCGCGATGCTGGCTTTGGTGCCCTATTCCGGCCGGATCCTCGTCCAAGGCACGGACGCCGCATCGATGACGCGCGTCGAGCTCGCCCGACAGCTCGCCTATCTGCCGCAAGGCCAGACCCTGCACTGGCCGCTGTCCGTCGAGCGGCTGGTCGGGCTCGGTCGCCTGCCGCATCTCGGCCCCATGTCGCGGATCGGGGCGCATGACGCCGCCGCGATCGATCGCGCGATGGAACGGGCGGACGTGCTGTATCTGCGCGAGCGGGTCGCCACCGAACTTTCCGGCGGCGAGCGCGCCCGCGTCCTGCTCGCCCGCGCGCTCGCGGTGCAGGCGCCTGCGTTGATCGCGGACGAACCGCTCGCGAGCCTCGATCCCGGCCATCAGATCGATGTGATGGAGTTGCTCCAGGGCGAGGCCCGTGCCGGCGCCCTGGTGATTGCGGTGCTGCACGATCTCACCATGGCGGCGCGCTATTGCGACCGGTTGGTGCTGATCGATGGCGGCACGCTGGTCGGGGATGGCACGCCCGCCGAGGTGCTCACCCCGGCTAATCTCCGACAAGTCTATGGTATCGACGCGCGCGTCGAGCTGGGTGGCGACTGGCCGTCAATTACGACGCTGGGGCGGAGCAGGCCATGAGCGACGCGGCCTTCTACCGCGAGCAGGGATACGCGACGGTACCGCTGTTCGATCCCGCGCTGGTCGAAGCTGCCCAGGCGGACATCGCGGAGCATATCGACCGCGTCTCGCGCGCGCTCTATTTGCCTTTCGAGCAGAGCTGTCCCGATGCTCCGCTCGACGAGCGGCTCGACCGGATCTTCGCGACCGACCAGAGCCAGGCCAATCTCCTGCGTATCGCGATCTGCACCGACGCGCATCGCGGGCCCCGGCTTCAGGCAATCGCCAATGATCCGCGCCTGCTCGCCCAGGCCGAGCGGATCAGCGAACGCTCCCTCTCCGGCTCGGTCGTTCGCGTGCGGGCGAGCATTGCGAGCTTTCCCGAGCATCGCCATGCCTGGCATTCCGATGTGGCGCGCGACGACGGCACCTCCTGTGGCAATGTCTGGACCACGGCGTGGATTCCGCTGAGCGACGCCGGACCCGACAATGGCGGACTCGAACTCATTCCCGGCCGCCGCCCGGAACCGCTTGCCCGCCTGACCGACAAGGGCTTCGAGATCCCCGACGAGGCGATCGCCGGCCTGCCCCGGCTCCAGCCCGAATGCCCGGCCGGTACCGTGTTGCTGCTCGACCGCTTCACCCCGCATCGTACCCTTCCCGCGGGCCCCGCGCGCTTCGCGCTGGTCGTCTGGATGAAAGCGGCCTGACCGCGACGCTGCACCGCAGCGATTGCCTTGGCCGTGCGCAATGCGTATGGCCCACCTTGCGACAGGTTCCCTGGAGACGGGGATTAAAATGGGAACGGGAAGAACCCGGCTGCCCCTGCAACTGTAAGCGGCGAGCCACCGGCCATATGCCATTGGGAGCGATCCCGAGAAGGCGGCCGGACCGGCATAGACCCGCGAGCCAGGAGACCTGCCCGTCGCGGTCGTCCTTCGTGCGGACAGGGTGTTCCGGGCGGACGGGGGTAAACCCGAGCGACGACGATAACGACCGCGCGCGCGCGGCCGATGTCGCTTGCCTGGAACGGCTCGGCATCGGTCGCGCGACCCGCGGCACTGTCGAATAAGGGTTTGCATGTTGAAATTCGTTTTCCGCGTTACCGTCTCCATCGCTGCGCTCGGCGCGGCCTCCACCGCCTATGCCCAGCAAGCGCCGGCGCCCGACGCGGCCGCCGATGCGGACGCCGGCGAGATCGTCGTCACCGCCATGCGCGTCCCGACCCCGGCGGATCAGGTCGCCGCTTCGGTGACCGTGCTCGACACGACCGCGATCGACCGCAGCCAGGACATCGGCGTCAGCGAGTTGCTGCTGCGCACGCCTGGGGTGAGCATCTCGCGCAACGGCGGCTATGGCACCTCGACCTCGGTGCGCATCCGCGGCGCCGAGACCGACCAGACCGTGGTGGTGATCGACGGCGTCAAGCTCAACGACCCGTCCTCGACTGGCGGCGGCTATAATTTCGCCAATCTGCTGGTCGGCGACGCCTCGCGGATCGAAGTGCTGCGCGGCCCGCAGTCGATCCTGTGGGGCAGCCAGGCGATCGGCGGCGTGGTCAATGTCGTGACCGCGATGCCGGAAAAGGCGCTGGAGGGAAGCTTCGATATCGAGACGGGTTCGCGCGAGACGGTCAGCGCGCGTGCCGCGATCGGCGGCAAGACCGGACCCGTTACCTGGCGGTTCGGCGGCCAGACCTTCACCACGGGTGGCATCTCGGCCATCGCTCCGGCGTTTGGTGGCAAGGAAGCGGACGGTTATGCCAATCAAAACGCGTCGGCACGCGTAGAGGTCGCCGTGGCAAGCAACATCAGCCTCGACCTGCGTTCCTATTATTCGAGCGGCCGCACCGACATCGACGCGACGACCGGCGATACGCCCGAGTATTCGCTCAACAAGGAATTCGTCGGTTATGCCGGCGCCAATATCGACCTGCTCGGTGGCCGGTTCCGCAACCGCTTCGGCTATGGCTACACCAACACCGATCGCGAAAACTACAATCCGAGTCGGGCGCGACCGCAGACCTTCGATGCCGCCGGCCGCAACGAGCGCCTCGAATATCAGGGCACCTTCGCGATCGCCAAGGGCTGGACCCTGCTCGCCGGTGCCGAGAATGAGCGCTCGCGTTTCCGCAGCGTGTCGCCGCCCGCATCGCTGGCCACGCCCGTGCCGGCGCCGGCAATCGGCAAGGCCGAGATCACCAGCTTCTATGCACAATTGAGCGCGCAGCCGTTCAAGGGCGTGACGCTGACTGGCGGTGTGCGCAACGATGATCACAGCCGCTTCGGCAGCAAGACGCTGTTCCAGGCCGGCGGCGTGCTTAACCTCGAGACCGGCACGACACTGCGCGCGAGCTATGGCGAAGGCTTCAAGGCGCCGACGCTCTATCAACTCTTCTCCGAGTTCGGGAACAGAACGCTCAACCCGGAACAGGCCCATGGCTGGGAGGCGAGTGTCGAGCAGCATCTGTTCGGCCGCCATGTCAGCCTGAGCGGGACCTATTTCGAGCGCAAGACCAGCGACCAGATTATCTTCAACAGCTGCACCGCCACCTCGACCCTGCCTTTGTGCTTCCAGCCCGGCTCGACGACCCGCCGCTCGGGCTATTACCAGAATGTCTCGCGCGCCGAGGCACACGGGATTGAGGCGCAGGCGGCAGCCAGTTTCGGCGCCTTCACGATCGACGGCAATTACAGTTGGACCGTGGCCGAGGACCGCTCGCCGGGCACCGCCACTTTCGGCAAATGGTTGCCGCGCCGGCCGCGCGATACCGCCAACGGCTCGGTCAGCTATCGCTTCCCGTTCGGCCTCACGACCGGCGCCGCAGTCCGCTGGTCGGGCAAGAGCTACGACAATGCCTCGAACGCACAGGTGCTCGATCCCTACACGCTGGTCGATCTGCGCGCCGAATTCGAGGTCACGCCGCGGTTCAAGCTGTTCGCGCGCGCCGAGAATGTGTTCGACGAGCAATATATGACTACCTATCGCTACGGCACGCTCGGCCGCAGCATCTATGCCGGCATTCGGGGGAGGTTCTGATGACCAATGCGATTTCGGCCCGCAACGCCTCGACGCTCTGGATCGTGCTGCTGACCGCAGCGAGCACCGCGACCACGCTGGCGCTCGCCTGCGCAACGCCCTTTCCCGCGCTCGCGGCGCTCGCCGCGGTGCACATGCGCCAGCGCGACGGCGTCGCCCTGATGCTGCTCGCCTGGCTCGCCAGCCAGGTCGTTGGCTTCACGATGCTCCACTATCCGCATGATCCCAGGACGCTTGCCTGGGGTGCCGCGCTCGCTACCGCCGCCGTCGCGTCGGCGCTGGGCGCTTATGCGGCACTGCGGGCGGTCGAACGCGCGCCGGTCCTGGTCCGGCTGGCGGTCGCCTATGCCGCAGCGTTCCTCGCCTTCAAGGCGGCCGTGCTGGTCTGGTCCTTCTTCCTCGGCGGCGTCGCCACCACGTTCAATCCGGGCATCCTGCTCAACCAGCTGCTGCGCAACGGCGCGATCCTGGTCGGTCTCTACCTGCTCTATCGGGTGCTGGTTGCGCTCGGCGTGCCCGCACCGCGGCGCGGGGCGGCTGTCGCATGACCGTGAAGCAGGAGCGCGAGCGATGCTGACCCGTGTCGAGGACGGGCCGGCGGTCGTCGCCTGCAACACCTGCAGGCATTCGACCGAAGCGCGCGAGGATGCCGAGGGCGTGCGCGGCGGCCAGAAGCTGGTCGCGGCGCTGCGCGCGGTGAAGGAAGGCGATCCTCGTTATGCCGGTGTCGCGGTGCAGGAGATGCCGTGCCTGTTCGCATGCCAGGACTTCTGTACCGTCCATCTGCGCGCACCCAGCAAGGTCGGCTATGTGCTCGGCCGCTTCACGCCTGACGAGGACGCGGCGCGCGCGATCCTCGACTATGCCGTCGAATATGCCGCGAGCGAGCATGGCCGTGTGCCGTTCAAGAATTGGCCACAGGGCGTGAAGGGCCATTTCATCACCCGCACCCCGCCTCCGGGATTCGTTGCCGAATGACCCCATTTCCCTCTCCTGCCGCCTTCCGCGCCGCGCTCGCCGCCCTCTCCTCGCCCGACGAGAATGCTATCGCAGCGGCTCGTGCCCGACAGGCCGAGCTGACCAAGCCCGCGGGTTCGCTCGGCCGGCTCGAAGAGCTCGCGGTCTTTGTCGCGGGCTGGCACGGCAATTCCCGCCCGCGGATCGATCGAGCGCGCGCCGCAATCTTCGCCGGCAATCACGGGGTGACGGTGCACGGGGTCAGCGCTTTTCCCCCAAGCGTCACCGCACAGATGGTCGCGAATTTCCAGACCGGTGGCGCTGCGATCAACGCGCTCTCCCAGGCCTCGGGGCTCGAACTCCAGGTGACCGGGCTCGACCTCGACACGCCGACTGCGGATTTCACGGTCGCGCCGGCAATGACCGAGACAGAATGCCTCGCGGCGCTGAATGTCGGCGCCGTGAATGTCGCCGAAGATCTCGATCTGCTCACGGTCGGTGAGATGGGTATCGGCAACTCGACCGCCGCCGCGGCGCTCAGCGCGCGCAGCTTCGGCGGTGCCGTCGCCGACTGGGTCGGCCCGGGTACGGGCGTCGATGCCGAAGGCATCGCCCGCAAGATCCGCGTTGTCGAAACTGCCCTCGCCTTTCACGCCGACGCGCCAGGCGATGCGTTCGAGACGCTGCGCCGGGTCGGCGGGCGCGAGATCGTCGCGATTGCTGGTGCCGTGCTGCGCGCCCGCCAGCTCAGCATCCCGGTGGTGCTCGACGGCTTCATCAGCAGTTCCGCGATCGCGCCGCTTGCAGCCGACAACCCTGCGATCACCGCGCATTGCATTGCCGGCCATTGCTCGGCCGAGCCCGGCCATGCACGGTTGCTGGCGACGCTCGGGCTCGACCCGATCTTGTCGCTCGGCATGCGGCTCGGCGAAGGAAGCGGCGCAGCGGTCGCCGTCGGCGTGATCCGTGCCGCGCTCGCCGCGCACGACCAGATGGCGACCTTCGCCGAAGCCCAGGTCTCCGCCTCGCTGTGAATCCCTTCGCGCTCCATCTGCTGCGCCATGGCGCCCCGGCCCAGCCGGGCAGGCTGATGGGACGCACGGACGAAGCATCGTCACCCGAGGGCATTGCCGCGTGCGTCGATCAGGCGAGTGACCTGGGCCTGGAACGCCTGGTAACCTCCGACCTTCAGCGCGCGCACTGTGCCGCCAATGCGATCGCACGCGCAAGCGGGGTTGCAGCCACGATCGATCCGCGCTGGCGCGAGCTTGATTTCGGCGACTGGGACGGCAAGGCGGCGAGCGACGTCGATGCCGCCGCGCTCGGCCGGTTCTGGGAAGACCCCGACGCCAACCCCCCGCCCGGCGGCGAGCGCTGGTCAGCCCTGGTCGCGCGGGTCGGGAGAGCCCTTGGCGCGCTGGAGCCGGCCACCACCCTCGTGGTGACGCATGGCGGCGCGATCCGCGCGGCGCTGCACCTGTTGTGCGGCTTCGAACAGCGCCAGCTCTGGGCGTTCGACCTTCCGTATAACGTGCTCGTCTCGCTCCGGGTGTGGCCGGGCGAACAGCCGAGCGCACAGATAGTGGGGGTCTACCCGTGAAGGGGCTGATCATCGCGATCCAGTTCCTGACGCGTCTGCCAACGCCGCGCCTCTCGGTCAGCAGCGAAGAGTTCGCTGCGTCGATGCGCTGGTTCCCGACGGTCGGCCTCCTCGTCGGCGTCATCGTCGCCGGCGGTGCCTGGGCCGGCGCACGCGTCGATCCCTGGACGGGTGCGCTGCTCGGGCTCGCGCTGTGGGTCTTCGTTACCGGCGCGCTGCATCTCGACGGCCTCGGCGACGTCACCGATGCCTGCGGAGCGGCGCACAAGGACCGCGAGCGCGTCCTCGCCGTGCTCGCCGATCCGCATCTCGGCAGCTTTGGTGCCGTGGCGATCGGCGTCCAGCTCCTCGCCAAGCTGGTGCTGTTGCACGGGCTGGTCGATCTCGGCGCCTGGCCGGCAATTGCGCTGGTGCCGTTCGCAGCGCGGATCGGCCCGCTGCTCTGGTCACGCTGGCTGCCCGATCTTCATTCCGGCCTCGCCTCGCGCTTCCGCAATGTGGCGCGGCCGATCGACTTCGCGATCTGGGGCCTGCTCCTGCTGGTCGCGGCCTGGGTCTCCCCGAGCCTGCTGACGACTCCGCTCTTCCTGTTCGGTTGGGGCGCCTGGCTCCGCGCCAGGCTCGGCGGAATTTCGGGCGACGGCCATGGTGCGGGGATCGAGATCACCGAAAGCGGCCTGCTGCTCGCCGCGCTGATTCTGGCCAGGCTCATATGAGTGCGAGCTGGACCTGGCATGGCGGCGGACTCGAAGCGGCGCGGCGGCATTTCGGCGGGAGCGACTGGCTCGACCTTTCTACGGGCATCAACCCGCATCCCTGGCCTGTCGTGAATGCGCCTGCGATCGACTGGCAGCGCCTCCCCGAGGCCCATGCGCTCGCCGAGCTCGAAGCCGCCGCGGCGGCCAGCTTCGGCCTCGATCCGCGCCATGTCTGCGCGGTGCCGGGCACCGAGGTTGGCCTTCGCTTCGCCGGTAGCCTGATCGGCGGCCCGGCCCGCTCTCTCGGACCGACCTACCGCACGCATGGTGAGATGATCGCCGGCACGCCGATCGCGCTCGATGATCTAGATGCCCATGACGGGACGCTCATCCTGGCCAATCCCAACAACCCTGATGGCCGCGTGCTCGCGCCCGACCGCCTGGTCGAACTGTCCGACCACCGCGCGGACGCCGCATGGTTGCTGCTCGACGAAGCCTTTGCCGATGTCGATCCGGCGCTCAGCATCGCCGGTGCGATCACCGACGCACGCCGGCTCGTCATCTTCCGTTCCTTCGGCAAGTTCTTCGGCCTTGCCGGGGTGCGGCTCGGTTTCGTGCTCGGGCCTGCCGGGCTCATCGCGAAAGTCCGCAGCTCGCTGGGCGCCTGGCCGGTATCCGCCGCGGCAATCACGATCGGCACCGCCGCCTATCGCGACGCGGCGTGGATTGCCGAGACCCGCACCCAGCTGAAACAGGATGCCGCCGCGCTCGACGCGGTGCTCGCCAGGGCCGGGTACGAGACTATCGGCGCCTGTCCGCTGTTCCGCCTCATCAACGCTGCGGACGGCATGCAGCTGTTCGAGCAGCTCGCCTGCCACGCTATCCTTACCCGCCCTTTCGCCGACCAGCCGCAATGGCTGCGCATCGGCCTCCCGACGACCGACGACGCACTGGCGCGGCTGGAAGTGGCGCTCGGCCGTGGCTGAACCGGTGACGCTCGCTGCGCTGGCACTGGATGCGGCGATTGGGTGGCCGGGCGCACTCTATGCCCGTATCGGCCACCCGGTCGGCTTCTTCGCCTGGCTGATCCAGGCCTGCGAGAGACGCTGGAACCGGGATGAACGCAGCTTCGAGATCCGACGCCTGCTTGGCATTGCGACCGTCCTGCTCCTGATCGTCCCGATTGGCGGAGCGTCCTGGATCGCTCAGCACCTGCTGCTGAGCCATCTCGGCGCCTGGGGCTGGCTTGCGGTGGCCCTGCTCGCCTGGCCCGCTTTGGCCCAGCGCAGCCTGTTCGACCATGTCCGCCCCGTCGCGAGGGCCCTTGCCGCCAACGACCTGCCCAACGCGCGCCGCTCGGTCGGCATGATCGTCGGCCGCGACACTGCTGCGCTGGACGAGACCGGCGTGGCCCGCGCTGCGATCGAAAGCCTCGCCGAGAGCTTCTGCGACGGGGTTACGGCGCCCTTTTTCTGGCTGCTGCTGTTCGGCCTGCCCGGCGTCTGGGTCTACAAGGCGATCAACACCGCCGACTCGATGATCGGGCACCGCGAGGAACGCTGGCGCGCGTTCGGCTGGGCGGCGGCACGCACCGACGATCTGCTCAACCTGATCCCCGCCCGTCTCTCGGGCGTGCTGCTCTGCATCGCCGGTGCCGGCGGCTGGCGGACGCTGTGGCGCGATTCCGCTCAGCACGCCTCGCCCAATGCCGGTTGGCCCGAAGCGGCGATGGCCGGCGCGCTGGGGCTGCGCCTCGCAGGCCCGATCGCCTATGACGGCGTGATGCACGACAAGCCCTGGATCGGCGACGGACGCGTTGACGCGAACACGCGCGACATCACCCGCGCGCTCGCAATCTATGGGCGGGCGTGCCTCCTTCTCTGGCTGATCGCGGGAGGCGTCGCATGGGCGCTCTGATGCTCCAGGGCACCGGCTCGGACGTCGGCAAGTCAGTGCTGGTCGCGGGCCTCTGCCGCGCCTTCGCCAATCGCGGGCTCAGCGTCCGTCCGTTCAAGCCCCAGAACATGTCGAACAATGCGGCGGTGACGGCCGACGGCGGCGAGATTGGCCGCGCGCAGGCACTGCAGGCCATCGCCTGCCGGGTCGAGCCGCACACCGACATGAATCCGGTGCTGCTCAAGCCCCAGGCCGACCGCACCTCGCAGCTCATCGTCCACGGCCAGGTTCGTGGGGTCCTGCGCGCCGGCAACTTCCGCGAAGCGCGCGGGCAATTGCTCGGCGAAGTGCTGGCGAGCTACCGGCGCCTCAGCGAAGCATGCGACGTCATTGTCGTGGAAGGCGCCGGTTCCCCTGCCGAGATCAACCTGCGCGCCGGCGATATCGCCAATATGGGCTTCGCCCGCGCCGCCAACGTGCCGGTGGTACTGGTCGGCGATATCGACCGCGGCGGCGTGATCGCCTCGATCGTCGGCACTCGCGCAGTCATCGACCCGGAGGATGCCGCGATGATCCGCGGTTTCCTGATCAACAAGTTCCGCGGCGACCCTGCCCTGTTCGAAGACGGCTATCGCGAGATCGAGAAACGCTCGGGCTGGCGCGGGTTCGGGATCGTGCCCTGGATTGCCGCCACCGCACGGCTCCCGAGCGAGGACGCGGTGGTCCTGGAACGCGCCGCCGCTCGCATCGCGGGACGCAGGATCGTGGCCTGCCCGATTTTGCCGCGCATCTCCAATTTCGACGATCTGGATCCGCTCAAGCTCGAGCCCGGCATCGAACTGGTCATGGTCCCGCCGGGCAAGCCGATCCCGGCCGAGGCTGCGCTGGTGATCCTGCCCGGCTCCAAGGCGACGATCGCCGACCTTGCCTTTCTGCGCGCCCAGGGCTGGGACATCGACATATTCGGCCATCATCGCCGCGGCGGCATGATCCTGGGGCTCTGCGGTGGCTACCAGATGCTTGGACGCAGCGTCGCCGATCCGCTCGGCATCGAAGGACCCGCCTCCAGCGTGGAGGGGCTCGGCATGCTCGACGTCGCCACCAGCCTCTCCCCCGCCAAGGTGCTGCGCCATGTCCGCGGCGAGGCGCTCGGCGCACCCGTCGAAGGATATGAGATGCATATGGGGCTGACCGAGGGCCCCGATGCCGCTCGATCCTTCGCCCGTCTCGACGACGGCGCGCCCGACGGTGCGATCAGCCGGGACGGCAGCGTGATCGGCACCTATCTGCACGGGCTGCTGGCCACGGCGGAGCTGCGCCATGCCCTGCTCGCGCAGCTGAACGTGGCTGGCGCGGGCATCGACTATGCCGGCGATGTCGATGCGGCGCTGGACGAGATCGCCGCCGAACTCGAACGCCATATCGATATCGACGCGCTGCTGCGTCTCGCCGTCACGCCGGAGCCTTTACCGCAATGACCTCGACCAGCCTCTTCGTCCTTGGCGGCGCTCGCTCCGGCAAGAGCCGCTATGCGCAGCAGCGCGCGGAGGCGATCGACGGGCGGCACGTCTATATTGCCACGGCCGAAGCCTGGGACGACGAGATGCGCGACCGCATCGCCCGCCATCGTGCCGACCGGGACGCGCGCTGGGAGACGGTGGACGCACCGCGCGAACTGGCTGCGGCGATCGATGCGCAGTCGGGCCCGGGAAGCGTTGTCCTGGTCGACTGCCTCACCCTATGGCTGACGAACATCATGCTGGCAGATGAGGGAATCGACGCTGCGACGGACACGCTTTGCGCCTCGATCATCAGGTTCGACGGGCATCTCATCCTTGTCTCCAACGAGGTCGGGCTCGGCATCGTGCCCGATAATGCGCTGGCCCGCCGGTTCCGCGACGCGGCCGGGCGCGTGAACCAGGCGGTCGCGGCCGCCGCTCAGGAAGTCGTGTTCATCGCAGCCGGCCTCCCGATGCCGCTGAAGCGACCGTAGAATCGCGCCGCCACTTGCTTGAACGTCAGGCTTGGGAGACCGCCGCATCTCATCACGCAGCACGATGCAGGTCGCAGGCGACATTATTGTTGCTGGCGCGTTGCTGCACTCTGTGCAGGTGTTACTGTGTCGAAGGAGCGTCGATGAACTCGATTACCGATGGAAGGCTGGACACACTCGAACGCAGCCGCGCGCTCAAGATGGCACGATCCACTCACGCCTTTGTGCGCGGGAACACTGTCAAATTCTACGAATGGCTAGCCCAGTCTCGCGCGGCACGCCGGCTTCCCAAGGGGCCCGCGATCTGGATCTGCGGCGACTGCCATCTCGGCAATCTGGGTCCGGTCGCCGATGCGGACGGGGGCGTTGCGGTCCAGGTCCGCGATCTCGACCAAAGCGTCATCGGCAATCCGGCGCACGACCTCATCCGACTCGGCCTGAGCCTGGCGACTGCGGCGCGGGGGTCGGACCTGCCAGGCGTCACCACGGCGCGGATGATCGAGGAAATGGTGGAAGGCTATACGCATGCCATGGCAGAAGGCGATGCAGACTTGGCGCCAGAGCCGAATATCATCCGGGCCGTGCGGCGCCGAGCGCTTGGGCGCCGCTGGCGCCATCTCGCCGACGAACGGCTAAGCGACGTCGAGCCTCGCCTGCCGCTCGGTCGAAAATTCTGGGCGCTGGAAGACGAGGAGCGCGCGGCGCTTGACACCCTGTTCCGGGAGCCGTCGGTCATCGCCATGATCCTGTCGCTCAACCGGCGCGAGGACGGGCACCATGTGCGCCTGGTCGACGCCGCCTATTGGAAGAAGGGCTGCAGTTCGCTTGGCAATCTACGCTTCGCCGCGCTGGTCGCGATCGGCGGCTCGAAAAAAGCCCCCACGGAATATGCCCTGATCGACCTCAAGGAGGCAGTCGCCGCAGCGGCGCCTGCCGCCAGAGATGCCGACATGCCGCGCGATCATGCGGTGCGCGTGGTGACGGGGGCCGCAGCCCTGGCACCCAATCTGGGCGAGCGCATGCTGGCGACGAGATTGCTCGGCACGCCGATGGTGTTGCGCGAACTCCTTCCGCAGGACCTGAAGCTGGAGATCGAACAATTCTCCAGCAGCGAAGCGACACGGGCCGCGCGCTATCTCGCCTATGTCGTCGGGGTCGCGCATGCGCGCCAAATGGACAGGTCGGCGCGGGCGCACTGGGCCGATGCCATCGGCCGGCGCCAGAGTGGCAGCATAGATGCGCCGACCTGGTTGTGGGACAGCGTCGTCGATCTCACCGCGAGCCATGAGGCAGGTTATCTCGAGCATTGCCGCCGTTATGCGCTTGCCCAGGCGGCCTGAGCACCCCGGCCGAGCCGTGCGCGTGCGCCGATGAAGGTCTTCCTCGACTTCGAAGCGTCCTCTCTCGGCAGGAAGAGCGTGCCGATCGAAGTGGCGTGGGTATTCGAGGATGGCCGATCCGCCGATTACCTGATCCGACCCGCCCCCGGATGGGACGACTGGGATCGGAGCGCCGAGGCGATCCACCAGATCGATCGCGCGGCCCTGATCCGTTGCGGCTGGGCTCACGACATCGTTGCCGCGACGATGATCGACCAGCTGACCGGTCACGATCTGTTTGCCAGCGCGCCCTCCTGGGATGGCAAATGGCTGAGCGCGCTACTCCGAGCGGCCGGCTATCCACGGCACAGCTTGCGGCTTCGCGACACGGACGACGCGATCCGGGAAACGGCTGCCGCGATCCTTGGAGGCTTCGGGCCGCCGGAGCAACGCGCCTCAGCCTTGGACACCCTAGTCCAATCCATGGCTGTTCTCCCGCCTCATACGGCGCGCGCTCACCGCGCGCTCCCCGACGCCAAGGAAGAGCATCAGCGTTGGCTCGCGGCGCGGGACGCCGCGCGGCATTTGGCCATGGCGTGGCCAGACGGCCGCATGTGATCCGCGCGCTGGCAGAGGAGTAATCAATCTCGTGGAGCCGTCACGCTGTGGAGGCGGTGTTCCCGATCCACACCGCCCCACCGCACTCTGCCCGCTGAGCTCAGAAGTCCTTGCGCAGCAATAGACCCGCATAGCGCTGATCATCCCGGGGAACGAAGCGCGCGGTGCCGGCGGCGCTACCATTGCCGAGGAAGCTCGAATAATGCGTGTTCGTGATATTCTTCACATAGGCCCGCACCTGCCAGCCCGAGCTGCCGGACAGGACGGCGACGCTGGCGTTCCAGATCGCAACCGATGGCTCGATCGTGTTCTTCGTTTCCGACAATGAATATTGCGTCTTGCTGCGGAACGAGAGGTCGCTCTGGAGTTCGAGGTTGAGCGTATCCGTCACGGGGAAGCGATAGGCGGCGTTGCCGTAGAGCTTCACCTTGGGAGCGAACGGCAGGGGCTGGCCGTTGATGTTGCAGCTCACCGCGGCGCCGACCGGGCAGTTAAAATTCACTACCTTGGCGTCCGTATAGGCAGCCGACAGATCGACCGTGAAGCCCTTGGTCGGCCGGAGCGTCACGTCGGCCTCGGCGCCGCGCGAACGGACCGAACCGGCATTGATCAGCCGCGTGACCTGCAGCCCGCCGACCGTATCGGCGAAGTTCGCCTGATAACCCTCGAAGCTGGTCGAATAGACCGCCAGGGCGTAGCTCAAGCTGCGGTCAGACGTGTTGCCCTTGATGCCAGCTTCGTAGGAGTTCGAGGTTTCGGGCTGGAGCGGTACTTCATCGAGTGGCAGCACCGCCGTGCCGACAAGCTGCGAGCGCATGTTGAAATAGACGTTGTAGCCCGGCCCCTTATAGCCGCGCGAATAGGTGAAATAGGTCTGCGCGTTTTCGCCCAGGTCGAGCTGGAGACCAAGCCGGTAGCTGTCGCCGCGCCGGCTCGTCGAGCCGGTGGCATTGTGATAGCCGCGAATGCCGGGTCGATCGACCGCCGGCGCCGCGGCCCCGAGATTGGTCGGATCGTTGGTCGACGTCCGGACATGGTAGAAATCGACATCGTCCCAGGTCGAACGATAGCCGGCGATGCCGCGGAAGAAGCTGGTGAAGTTGACGTTGGCCTCACCAAACAGCGCGTAATTGTCGTTGGTCACGCCGTAATTGGCGATGCCCACCGTGGTGAGCGGCCCGGGCAGGGTCGTGATCGTCCGCTGATAGCGCTCATCGGTATCGGCATGGAGATAATAGGCGCCGAGCACATAGTCGATGAGGCCCTGCTTGGGCGAGGTGAGCCGCAGTTCCTGCGAGAACTGGCGGGAATCCACATCGCCGAAATCCTCGCCCTGCGGGAAGCCGACCGCGAGCGTCGAGATGCCGTCGAAATCCTGATGCTGATGGTTCAGCCATTTGCGATAGGCCGTGATCGAGGTGACATGATAGTCGCCGAGCGCGAGTTCGCCGGTAAGCGATGCGCCGAAATTCTTGTCGCGGACGTCCGAATCGAAAGACGAGGAGATGGTGCGGTTGTCGCGCGACGGCACGACCCCGGCGCCCGCCAGCAGCCCAACAAGAGCCGCGGAGTTGGTGACGACGTTGGTCGGATAGGCCGTCTGCGAGGTCGATGCGTAGATCGCGGTCGGCACAGTATCGCGCGACTGGAGATAATCCCCGACGACCGTGAATTTCAGATCGTCGTTCGGGGTGAAAATCAGCTTGCCGCGGCCGCCATAGCGTTCGAACCCGTTCACGTCATGGCCAGTGGCCAGGTTGCGGACATTCCCGTCCCATTTGGTGTAGAGGCCACCGATCAGGGCGAGCAGCTTGCCCGGGATGAGCGCGCCCGAGACACCAGCTTTCAGCCGATATTCCTCGTCGGTCGTGAGACCCGCCTCGCCGAACGCGCTGAACTGCTCGGTCGGATTGCGCGTGACGATGTTGACGACGCCGGCCGACGCGTTCTTGCCGAACAGCGTGCCCTGCGGCCCGCGCAGCACCTCGACCCGCTCGACTTCACCCAGATCCAGCGTCGACTGGCCCGGACGCGTCAGCACGACACCGTCGAGCACGGTCGATACCGATGGCTCGACACCGGGCGAGGTGGTGATGGTGCCGACGCCGCGGATAAAGACGGTACGATCCTTGTTCGAGGAGCCCGCGCGAAACTCGACCGAGGGGACCGAGGTCGCGATCGACTGGAGATTGTTCAGCTGGCGCTCGGCAAGCGATTCTCCGCTGATCGCGGTGATGGCGATCGGCACGTCCTTGACCGCTTCCGAACGATACCGCGCGGTCACGACGATATCGTCGCTCTTCGCCTCTTCGACGGCGGCAGGCGCTTCGGACTGGGCCCACGCCATTGCCGGCACCAGAGCGCCGCTCGTCGCGAGCAATGTGAAGGCGATGAATTTCGAACGCTGGCTGGTCATCGATCTACCCCTTTTTTTGGACTCTGTCGGCGGCTATTACCCTACCTATTTAGTGGGAGAAGAAAGTTTTCCTTCCCTCGCCTGTAGCGGCGGACCGGCCGTCAGCCGCCGGACCGGGGAATTAAGGACCCCACCCGGCGGATGCGCGGCAACAACAGGTGAATCCAGCCGAGCGCGAGGAGATAGGAAATGCTGGCAAAGGCGAACAACGGGCCGTAGCCAAGGCCCGCCGCAAGAACGAGCCCGGCGATCTTGGCGATCGCCATGCCGCCGAGATTCCCGCAAAAAGCCCCGAAGCTGGTGACCCGCCCGACCTTGTCGTGCGGCGTCACGTCGGCGATCAGCGCAAACAGCGTCGTCGAGAAGCCCTGGTGCCCGGCCAGTGCCAGGGCGAGCAATGCGACCGCCAGTCCATAATTTTCGACATGCAGCGCCAGCGACACCGGCACCACGCACAGCGCCGAGACGAACATGACGCCCTTGCGGACCCGGTTCTCGCTCCAGCCGCGCCCGAGAAGGGCGCTGGAAATCGCGCCGGCGCAGAGCGAGCCGATCGCGGCGCCGGTATAGGCGATGGCAAGTGGCGGCCCAAGCGCGGTGCCGGTCAAGCCGAACTGCCGGTTGAAGAAATCGGGCATCCAGAACAGCATGAGCCACCAGGTCGAATCCGACAGGATCTTGCCGACGGCGATCGCCCAGGTCCGCCGCTCGGTGAGGATCGGGCCATAGGTTTCGGTGGTTGCTTCGGTATCGGGCGTGGCTTCCGGCGTGGCGCCGAAGTCGAGGCCGCGCGTTACCAGCAACCAGATTCCGGCCCATAGCAATCCGGCTATGCCCGCGACGACGAAAGCCGAGCGCCAGCCCCAAAGGGCGGCAACCGCGGGAATGAACAGGGGGGTCACGATCGCGCCGATGCTGTTGATGCCGTTCAGCAACCCGAAGCCGGTCGATCGAAGCCTTGGCGGGAAGATCGTCGCGATCGTCTTGACGCCACTCGGCGTGCCCATTGCCTCGGTCGCGCCAAGCGCCACGCGGCACAGCACGAACTGGGTGAATCCGCTGGCCCAGCCATGCAGCATGGCCGCGAGGCTCCAGGCGGCGACCCCGACCGGATTGGCCCATTTCACGCCGAGCTTGTCGGCGATCGTCCCGGTGAAAAGGAAGGCGACGGCAGCAGCGCCCTGGAACCAGGCGGCGAGCGTTCCATAGTCGTTGTCGGACCAGTGAAGATCGGCACTGATGACGGGTTTGAGGATCGAGATGATCTGCCGGTCGACGAGGTTCAGAATGCCCGCAGTGAGGATCAGCGCGAACAGAAGCGCGCGGCGCTGCGGCGACATGATCACGCGAAGGTGACCTGCTCGCCATTCTGGAGAATCCGCACGGCATTGCGCCGAAGCTGGCGCGTGCCAGGATTGAGCATCGCCTCGGCGGTATATTGCGCGAGATAGACCCGCCTGGGCGTAGCGCTGAGGTTTGCGCCGGTCGCGTGGAGCAACAGGCTGGAGAAAGCGACCACGCTGCCGGCGGGAACCTCGATCGCGACGCCCGCCTCCTCCGTCGCGACCGCCAGATCATTGGTTGCCGCCTGCCGGCCATGGGCGCGGATACCATCCAGATGGCTACCGGGAATGACCCGGACCGTGCCATTCTCCACCGTTGTGTCGTCAAGCGGACACCAGCAAGTGAGATAAGGCAGATGGTCGGGTGGCCCGCCATTGCCGACGACATAGCCGGAATCCTGGTGCCAGCTGAAGGCGAGGCCCCGATCCGGCCCCTTCACGACATATTGATCGAAGAAGAAATAGGCGTCGGGGCCGAGCGTCGCCCGGCAGATGTCCGCCATCGTCCGGCTGAACAGCATCCGGCGCAACGACGGCTGCTCGCGCTGGCATTCGTTGGCGAAATAGCGGGTCCCACGATGGCTGAGCCCAAGCGCATCGACGCCGGCCGCATCCATCCGGGCATTTTCGCGCGCGACGAAATGGTCGCATTCCGCCCGCAACAGATCCAGCAGCTCCCCCGCGAGGATGGCCGGAAACACCGCGTAACCGTCGCGCGCAAAAGTCCCGGCGTGCGCCGTTATCGCCTGATCCGTCTCCATGCGACGACGCTATGCGGCGCCTCCGGTATTGGCCAGCGGAGATTTTCTATGCGGCGGCGCGGCTATGCTATGACCAGTGGCCCATGGTCGAGACGGGGCAGGACGTGCCTCGCGAAAAGGTCGGCCTCGGCGATATGCGGGTAGCCCGAGAGGATGAAGGCCTCGATCCCGGCCGCCCTGTACGCCTCGAGCTTGGCCAGCACCTGATCGGGATCGCCGACGATCGCGGCGCCGCAGCCCGATCTGGCGCGCCCGATGCCGGTCCACAGATTGTTCTCGACATAACCTTCGCCGCCAGCCGCTTCGCGCAGCTCGGCCTGGCGGCGCACGCCGGCCGACTGGGAATCGAGCGACTTGGCGCGGATCGCGGCACCCGCCGCATCGTCGAGCCGCGACAACAGGCGATCCGCCGCCTCCCGCGCGGCCGCCTCGGTCTCGCGCACCACGACATGCACACGGTAGCCGAAGCGCAGGCTGCGACCGGCCTTGTCGGCACGCGCGCGCAGGTCGGCGATCGTTTCGCGCACCGCGTCCATCCGGTCGGGCCACATCAGATAGACATCGGCGCCTTTCGCGGCGGCCTCGCGCGCATCCTCGGACAGCCCCCCGAAATAGAATGCGGGCGCGCGGCCCGAAACCGTGCCGATGCGCGGCGGGTCGAGCTTCAGTTTCCAGAAGTCGCCATCATGGTCGAGCGGATTGCCGTCGAGCAGCGTGCGCAGGATGTGCATCGCCTCGACGGTGCGCGCGTAGCGCGGTCCGCTCGCCAGCGACTCGCCGGGCAGCTCGCTCGAGATGATGTTGACCGTGAGACGCCCCTGCCCGCCCGCGCCCGCGCCGAGGATGCGATCGATCGTCGCGATCTGGCGTGCGAGCTGGGGCGGCCAGCTCTCGCCGATCCGAACCGCCATCAACAGCCGGATGCGCCGGACCAGTGCCGCGATCGCCGCGGCAAAGGCAGTGGTGTCGATGCCCAGCGCATAGCCGGATGGCAGCAGGACATTGTCGAACCCGCCGCTCTCGGCCTGGAGCACGATATCGCGGCAATGCTCCCAGCTCGATTGCAGTTTCGGATCGGGCACGCCGAGAAACTCGTAATCGTCGTCGCACAGCGCCGAGAACCAGCTGACTTCGCACGGACTCATGGCAGATATCCTCCGATCGATGCTTCGGGCCCGACGCGCCGTTCGCCCTTGAATCGCGCCATGCCCCATGCCAGCGGGGAGACGGAAGCCCCACTCCTGCCGAGCGGGCGCGATTCATCACCACGCGCGAGCATGCGCGCTCATGGCACAAGGGACGACAGGGTGGGAGAGCTTATCCGTTACGGCATCGTCGGCACCGGCATGATGGGATGCGAGCATATCCGGAACATCCGGTTGCTGCCGAATGCCGTCATCACCGCGATCGCCGATCCGGTCGAGACCTCGCTCGGCTGGGCCGACGCGTCGCTGGGCGACGCGCGACCCCAACGTTTTCGCACGGCCGAAGAGCTGGCGGAAAAGGGCGAGGTCGACGCGGTCGTGATCGCATCCCCCAACAATACGCACCGCGAAACCATCCTTCCCCTGTTCGAGCGCGGTCTCGCCATCCTGTGCGAAAAGCCGCTGGCGACGACGCTCGAGGATGCACGCTGGATCGCCGATCGCGCGGCGTCCCATACCGCGCCGGTCTGGACCGGCATGGAATATCGCTACATGCCGCCGGTTGCGCGCTTCATTACGGATGTTCATACCGGGCGCATCGGCCGTCTGCAGATGCTGGCGATGCGCGAGCACCGTTTCCCGTTCCTGGTGAAGGTCGGCGACTGGAACCGCTTCTCGCGCAACACCGGGGGCACGATGGTCGAGAAATGCTGTCATTTCTTCGATCTGATGCGGTTGATCATCCAGGCCGAACCGGTCCGTGTGTTCTGTTCGGGCGCGATGGACGTCAACCACCGCGACGAACTATATGGCGGCGAGCGCCCCGACATCATCGACAACAGCTATACCGTGGTCGATTTCTCCAACGGCGTGCGCGCGCTACTCGACCTGTGCATGTTCGCGGATGGCGCCGAGCATCAGGAAGAAATCGTCGCGACCGGCGACACCGCGCGGCTCGACGTCATCGTCCCGCCCGGCGACCTCGTCTTTTCCCCACGCGTCGGCTTTCGCGCACAAAAGGCAGTCGAGCGCGAGACCGTCGCCGTCGACGAGACGGCGATGGCCGCCGGATCGCATCACGGCGCGACCTTCTATCAGCACGAGGCATTCGCCCGGGCTGTCCGCGGCAAGGGACCGGTCGAGGTGACCGCCGATGACGGCCTGCGCGCCGTTGCGATCGGCGTCGCGGCCGAGATCAGCGCCCGTGAGCACCGCGTCGTGGAAATGACGGAACTGGGCCTGGAACCCTGAAGCGCCATCGCGTTGGCGTTTTCGCTGAGCGCGGACGGCGCACGACTGTCACCCGGGATGGATTTGCCTTTTCCGAGGCATAGGTAAACTTGATTTCAATCTCTATCAAATTAGGGGAGTTTCTGTTCGTTCCTTCATGATCAGCCTGTCCCCGCTACGGCGGACATATGTCGGAGATACATGATGTCCGTCGACGACGACGCACCGACGAATGGCGATTATTGGAACCTCGACGACATCGCCAATGGCCTGAAGGCCGCACGCACGCGGTGGCGTACCGCGCAGAAGCGCCATGCGGAATATGGCGCGGTCGGTTTTCCGTCGCGGATCGAAATCGACAAGATCATGGGCATCCTGTGCGGCGCGCTGTTCCCGCTACGCCTCGGCCCCAATTTCGTGCGCCTCGAAAACGAGGACGCCTATGTCGCCGAGACGCTCGATATCGCGCTGCGCCGACTTTACGGACAAATTCGGCTGGAATGCGCCTATGCTCTTAGCGCCGAGGGACTGCCACCGGTGCCCGACGACGCGGCTCGCATCATCGGCGCTTTCGCCGCATCACTGCCCGATCTTCGCGAATTGCTCGATACCGATCTGGAAGCAGCCTATGCCGGCGACCCGGCAGCGCGAAGCGTCGACGAGATCCTGCTGTGCTATCCCGGCATGCTCGCCATCATCCATCACCGTCTTGCACATCGGCTGCATGTCCTCGGCGCGCCGCTGGTGGCCCGCATCATTGCGGAAGTCGCCAACTCGAAGACAAGCATCGACATCCACCCGGGCGCGCAGATCGGATCGAGCTTCTTCATCGATCATGGAACCGGCGTCGTGATCGGCGAGACAGCGATCATCGGCAAGCGTGTTCGGCTTTATCAGGCGGTCACGCTCGGCGCGCGTAGCTTTCCGACGACAGCTGACGGCGCGTTGGAAAAGGGCCTTCATCGGCACCCGATCATCGAGGACGATGTCGTGATTTATGCCGGCGCTACATTGCTTGGTCGCATCACGATCGGGCGCGGATCGACCATCGGAGGCAATGTGTGGCTTACCGAAAGCATTCCGGCGGGAAGCACCATCAGCCAGGCGAGAAGCGAACGCCTGCTATTTGCCGAACCCGGCACCGAGGCTTCCGCCTCACGGGTGGGAAAAGCGGCGGCGTAACGACCGGCAGGCTCAGACCGAACCAGTGGCGTTTGAGGAACTTGTCCGCGATGGCGTATAGCGGGCGCGCCACCGGCGAAAAATGAGGATGAGCATGAACGACGATCCAACTCGCCGCGGCGTCCTGCTTGCCGGGAGCGGCGGCGCGTTCGGCCTGTTCAGCTGGGCGGCCGGCGCGACAGCGGCCGTTCCGCAGCGCCAGTCGCTCATATTGAAGCGAAACGCCGGTGTTCGCCCGCGCAACATTCTGGTCGTCCTGACCGACGACCACCGCTTCGACGCCATGGGGTTCATGAAGGCCCAGGACTTCGGCGACACGCCGACGCTCGACCGGCTCGCAAGGGAAGGCGTGCATTTCCGCAACGCGTTCGTGACGACCGCCCTGTGCTCGCCGTCGCGGGCCTCGATTTTCACCGGCCTCTATGCGCACCAGCACAAGGTGGTCGACAACAACCACCCGATCCCGCCGGGCCTGACCTATTATCCTCAATATCTGCAGGCCGCCGGATATGAGACCGCTTTTATCGGCAAATGGCACATGGGCGCCGAGACCGACACCCCCCAGCCCGGCTTCGACCATTGGGTCAGTTTCAAGGGGCAAGGCACTTACTGGCCGAGCGAGGATGGCCTGAATGTCGACGGCAGGCACGTGCCGCAAAAGGGCTATATCACCGACGAACTCACCGACTATGCCCTGGACTGGATCGGCAAGCGCGATCGCAAGCGGCCCTGGATGATGCATCTCGCGCACAAGGCGGTGCATTCGGAGTTCATTCCCGCGCCGCGACACGCGGGCCGTTATGCGAAAGAAACCTTCCGCTACCCCGAGACGATGAAGGCCGGCGCGCCGGGCCGCCCGATGTGGGTGGAGAACCAGCGCAACAGCTGGCACGGCGTCGACTATCCCTATCACGGCACGCTGGACGTCGGCGACTATTACAAGCGGTACATGGAGACGCTGCTGGCGGTCGATGAGGGCCTGGCCCGCATCATGGATCTGCTCGAACGGCGCGGCGAGCTCGACGACACATTGATCCTCTATATGGGCGACAACGGCTTCCAGTTCGGGGAGCACGGCCTGATCGACAAGCGCACCGCCTATGAGGATTCGATGCGAGTCCCGATGCTGGCGCGGTGCCCTGCCCTGTTCGGCCCCGGCACGGTCGACCATGTCGTCGCCAATATCGACGTGGCGCCGACGATGCTCGCGGCGGCAGGCCTGGCTGCGCCCGGTTCGATGGCCGGCGCCAACGCCCTGCCGCTCGCGCAGGGCAAGACGATCCCCTGGCGCACCGAACTCCTCTACGAATATTATTGGGAGCGCAATTTTCCGCAGACGCCGACCGTTCATGCGCTACGGGAAGACCGGTACAAATATATGCATTTCCACGGCATCTGGGATATCGACGAGCTTTACGACCTTCAGGCCGACCCGAGGGAAACGGACAACCTCCTCGCACGGCCAGGCCATGAAGAACTCGCCGAGCGCATGAGCACGAGGCTCTTCGCAAAGCTCGAGGAGACGGCGGGAATGCAGATTCCGCTGAGCCCGGATGCCGGTGAACGCAACGAGCTGCGTGATCCGAACGGGCCGAAAGGAGCGCCCTTTCCCAACCGCTTCCTTCGTCCGCCGGCCAAAAAGCTCGCCGCCATGGTACGGCGACTGCGCTACCGCTGAGGGCCGCGATCGACTGGAGGCGGGCGACATGGATTGGGCTGGTCGTGCGGCCGTAGAAAGCAGGGCGAGCCGAATCATCGGCGACTCGGCTGATCGCCGCCGAGTCGCGTAGAATTTTTGCGCGGTAGTCGGGTCGACGCCGGTACGACATCGCTCCGGACACGGCTCATGCGGACTCGGATCGCGTCGATCTCAAAGCAACAAACTGTCAGCGCAGCCTGGGGCAGCGACGCATGGTTTACGAGAATCATACCTCCGCACGTCCCCCGAAAAGAAGCGCCTCGACCCATAACCCCGGAACCGAACTTCCTAACGGAATCATAAGATTGACTCCAACCTCGATAATAAAGATTGTGCCGAAATGGTTATATCTCTAGAGGGCGGGTCGTCGCAAAATATTGCACGGCCAATGCCATTAAATCGCTTGAGCGGCCCAGATCGGGTACAATCAGTGAACGGCGAGAAGAACGTTCCTGTAAAGAGCGTGTAACAAAGCGATGGGAGAGGATACCTGATGCGCGGCGTTAAAGGGTGGGATGATTATGCGCGCAGACGTGACTTCGCTTCTCGACAAGCTAGAGCGGCCTGACTTCCGCTATCGCCAGTTTGCCGATGCCATTGCCGACCTGGAACCCTGGCCGCTGTTCGAGGCGCTGCTCGTCGACGAGCGCGTGACGGGCAAGCGGCGCCGGGCGATCGACACCCCGGTCCGCGACGACCCGGTCGGCTTCTTCGCTGGCTATGATAATCCGGTTGCCGCGCGCAGTGGCGATGTCCGACAGGCGGAGGAGGGTCTGCGCGCTTTCCTCCAGACGCTGTCGAACCCGCGACCGTGACGCTGATCCTGTGCCACTCGCCCACTGGCGGCGTCGGCACGACCTTTCTCACCGCCCATCTCGCGCTCGGGCTGGCGGAGCGGGGCCATGACGTCACGGCGATCGACTTCACTTACGCGGATGCGCTCAAGCTGTGTTTCGGGCTGAAGCCGGTCGACCAGTTGCCACGCATCGACGACCCGCACGAGGACAAGGTGGTTGTCGAGGGCGTGACGCTGCTGTCCGGTTACACTGCGTCGCGCGCGCCAGCCTTTGCCGATGTGATTCGCGACGGGCACGGCGCGCTGTTTGGCCCTGGCCGGGTGGTGATCGCCGATGTAGCGTCGGCGGACATCGAGCTGAAGCATCGCCTGCTGCCTTTTGCGGCGCTCCATCTGTGCACGTTGATGCCGCGGCCGGCCTCGTTGGCCGCGCTGGCGAAGGTCGAGCCCGGCACGCCGACCATCGAGCTGAGCGGGACGGCCTTCGTGCTCAACCAGATCGACGATACCCGCCGGCTGTCGCGACACAGCAAGGTTTTCCTGAGCGAGTTGTTTGGCGCCAGGCTGATCGCGACGGTGCGTCGTGACGAGGCGGTCAACGAGGCGCTCGCATCATTCCAGTCGATCGTCCGGTACGCGCCGCACAGCGTGGTTCTGCCCGATCTGCGCGCCATGGCGGCAGCGGTCGAACGGCGCTGCGAGCTGATCCCCGCGGAGTCGGTGGAGTGACCTTTGCCGCACGGGTGTTGCAATGGTCGATGCTAGCCGCCGCGCTGGCCATGACGTTGATCGTCGTGACCGTCCCGCTCGATTTGAATTCCCAATGGATCTTCGCGCTGGTCACCATCGCGGCGACATTTTTGCTGCGGCGGGCGCGCTCGAAGCGGGCAATGCTCTCGCTCGCCATCCTCACCGTCGTCGCATCGAGCCGTTACATGTTCTGGCGCACCACCGCGACGCTTGATTTCGACAGTCCGGTAAGCGCTGTGTTCGGCATCGGCCTGTATCTCGCGGAACTCTATGCCTGGGTGATCCTGGCGCTGGGGTTCCTGCAGACGGCCTGGCCACTGGAGCGCGACGCGGTCGAACTGCGGGGAGAACCGGACGCGTGGCCAACCGTCGATGTCTTCATTCCCACCTTGAATGAAAGTCTCGACATCGTCCGCACGACCGTGCTCGCGGCGCTCGATCTCGATTATCCGGCCGACAAGATGCGAGTCTATCTGCTCGACGACGGACGACGCCCCGCGTTTCGCGCGTTCGCGCATTCCGTTGGCTGCGGCTACATAACCCGGTCCGACAACCGTCACGCCAAGGCAGGAAACCTGAACGCCGCGCTGGCGCGGACCGATGGCGCGCTGGTCGCCATCTTCGATTGTGACCATGTGCCCACGCGCGCCTTCCTCCAGATGACGATTGGCTGGTTCCAGCGCGACCCGGAACTTTCGCTGGTGCAGACACCGCACCATTTCTACTCGCCCGATCCGGTCCAGCGGAACCTCGGCACGGTGCGCGAGCTGCCGGGTGAAGGCGATCTGTTCTACGGTGCGGTGCAGAAGGGCAACGACCTTTGGAACGCCGCCTTTTTCTGTGGTTCCAACGCGGTCCTTCGACGCGCGGCGCTCGAAGATATCGGTGGCTTTGCGTTCGAAACGGTCACGGAGGACGCCCATACTGCGCTCAAGCTCCAGCGTCGGGGCTGGGGCACCGCCTATCTCGGGCTACGCCTGTCGGCGGGCCTCGCGACCGAGCGGCTCGTCCTCCATATCCGCCAACGGGTCCGTTGGGCGCGCGGCATGACTCAAATCATGCGCATCGACAACCCGTTGACCGGCCCGGGCCTCAGCTGGCAGCAGCGGCTTTGCTATCTGAACGCGTTGCTGCACTTCCAGTTTCCGCTGCCACGGATCGTCTTCCTGACCAGCCCCCTGGCCTATCTCATCCTGGGGCAGAATATCATGCACGCCTCGGCGTCGTTGATCTTCGCTTATGCCGCCGCCCATCTCTATTGTTCGCAGGTGTCGAGCGGCATTCTCCAGGGCGGCGACCGGCGCCCCTTCTGGGGCGAGATCTATGAAACCATCCTTGCCTTTCATCTGGTGCGGCCGACCTTCCAGACCTTCTTTCGCCCGCATGGCGGCAAGTTCAACGTGACCGACAAGGGTGCGTTGCTCGACAAGACCTATTTCGACCGATCGACCGTGCGGCCACATCTCTTCTGTATCGCGCTGATCGTCTTCGGCATTGCGTTCGGATTCTGTAAATTACTGTTTTTCCCGCAATATTTCAACATTCAGGCCGATACGCTGGTGCTGAACACACTATGGGCGAGCTTCAGCCTGGTCATCCTGCTCGCCGCGGTCTCGGTCGGGCGGGAAACGCGCCAGACGCGCGAGCATATCCGCATTCCCGTGCGGCTTGTTGCCACGCTTTATTTCGCCGATGGGCATGTGTTGGACGCCACAACCAACGATGTCTCGATGGGCGGCCTCTCTGTGACAGCGCCGTCCGACGTTTCGTTGCTGGATCGGTCCATCACGCACATCGCCCTGCCGCTGGGCGACGAGATGCTGACGTTGCCGGTCGATTTGCTGCGAACAACCGGCAGCACCGCCAAGATGCGATTCAAGGAACTCGACATGCTCCAACGACGCCAGCTTGTCCGCTCGATCATGGGTCGGGCAGACGCGTGGGAGAGCGCCGAGCCACGTCCGTCGGTTTCCGTCCTGCGGTCGCTGCGCGACGTCGTGAAGGTCGATCTGGTCACGCTCAAGCGGCTGCTGAGGCTGAATCGGGCGGAACGGCGTAAGGAAAGGCGGCTGCGGGTGCCCGGTGCCATCGCAACCGCTACCGTTAGCGCGGCCATGCTGGTCATGGCGTACCCGGCGGGAATCCGGGCACAGCCCGCGCAAAACCCGGCAAGGAGCACCACAGCAACTGCCGCGCCTGCGGCCGGCATACGCAGACAGCAATTGACTTTTCGGGACCTGCAGGTGCGATCCGCCATCCGGCTTGCCGGCACGCGCGGCGAGATCAGCATTCCCTTCGGCATGCGCGCCAACGAGGTCGTGACGGGTGCCACCCTGACTCTGACGATGGCGTGGTCGCCCGCATTGCTCGCCGATCTCAGCCAATTAGTGGTGATCGTCAACGGCGAAGCCGTGCGTACCGTCGCCCTGACTCCCGATGGCGCGGCTGGTCAGCGTATCGCGATCCCGATCAACCCGGCGCTGTTCCTTCCGGGCGACAATCAACTCAACCTGCGGCTCGTCGGCCATTATGCCCGCGATTGCGAGGATTCGTTCCATAGCTCCTTATGGGCGAATATCAGCAATGTGCGGTCCGGACTCGACCTGACGATCCAGACATTGCCGCTGGCGCCCGATCTGGCGCGGCTGCCGTCGCCGTTTTTCGACCGGGGCGACAATCTTCCGCTCACCCTGCCATTCGTGTTCGCCTCTGCGCCGCGCAACGGAGAATTGGAAGCGGCGGCCAGCATCGCAGGTTGGTTCGGCAGCCTTGCCAGCTATCGCGGCTTTGCCTTCAAGCCCGTCTACGGGGCTCTGCCGCGGGGCAACGCGATCGTCTTCGTGCGGCCCGGCATGCGGATCGGCAATTTCGTGCCGACGATTGGCGGCCCATCGGCATTCATCATGCGCAATCCGTCGGATTCCTATGGCAATCTGCTGCTGATCATGGGCCGCGACGATCGCGAACTGAAGCTGGCGGCGGCGGCATTGGCCATCGGGCGCGGTGCGACGGGTGGCACTCTCGCGACATTCGATGGCGTGCGCATTCCGACCTATGCCCGCTACGCGGCTCGGCGCTGGCTGAGGACCGATCGTCCGGTGCAGCTTGGCGAACTGATCGCTCCCGCCCGGTTGCAGGGACAGGGCTTGCCGCCCGGGCCATTGATCACCGGCTTCCGCGCACCACCCGATCTCTTCTTCTGGCCGCGGGGCGGCGCTCAGCTCGAGCTGCACTACCGCTATCCGACCGCTGTCTGGCTCGATCAGCGTGCGTCGCGGCTTGACGTCTCGCTCAATGATCTTTTCCTGCGGACCCTGCCGCTGACCAGCGACAACTGGTGGCTACCGCTGTTTGGCCAGACCGAAGGGGCGGGAACGCGTATTGCCAAAGCCACGGTCGAACTTCCCAGCTACAATCTGTTCGGCCAGAATGACCTGACGTTCGACTATAATTTGATCATCGCGAACAAGAAGCGGTGCGAGGGGACGATCCCTGACAATGTCCGCGTCGCAATCGATCCGGACAGCAGCATCGATCTGACGCACGCCTATCACGCCCAGGTCATGCCCAATCTCGCGACATTCGCCAATGCAGGGTATCCGTTCACCGTAAGCCCCAATCTGGCGGAAACGACGGTGCTGATGGGCGGAGCGCCCTCGCCGAGCGTGGTCGAGACCTATCTGCTGCTGATGGGGCGGTTCGGCGATTCGACCGGCACCCCCCCCACCGCCGTGATGGTAACGCAATCCGTAAGCGATGCCACGATGGCCGGGCGGGATGTGCTGGTGATCGGCGGCTTCGAAGTCACGCGGTCGGCCCCGGCGCTTTTTGCGAACGCTCCAGTCCGCGCCGACGGCACACGCCTCCGCGTGATGGAGCGAGGGCCGCTGAACCGGATCTTTGGGCTGCTCTCTTCGAGCATCGCCGATCCGGATGGCGCCGACACGTTTCTACAGGCGACCGACGCCTTTAGCGGGCTGGTCAGCTTCCGATCGCCCTACGACTCCGCCCGCACGGTGGTCGCCGTGATCGGAAATGACCCGCGGGAGCTGCCGTTGCTTGTCCAGGGTCTCACCGACCGACGGATCAATGCCCAGGTGCAGGGCGACCTGGCGGTCACGAGCGGCGACGGGATGCGGAGCTTTGCCGTCGGGCCCAGCTATTGGGCCGGCTCACTGCCCGGCTGGATGCGGGTCGCCTGGTGGTTCAGCCAGCGGCCTCTGCTGATGGCGCTTGGGGGCATCGTTGCCGCGCTGCTGTTGGGCGGACCGCTCTATCTGTTTTTCGCGCGGCAACAACGCCGGCGATTGAAGGGAGAAGCGGCATGATGCGAATCAGCACTATTGCGACGCTGCTCCTGACCACCGTCGCCACCCCGGCGCTGGCCCAGGCGCCAGGAGTCCCGGCGTTGCTCGAGCAGGGCCGCTACTGGCAAGCGCACGGGCGCGCAGACCTGGCCAGGCAGGCCTATCGGCGCGCGCTGGCGCTCGACCCGTCCAATGCGGAAGCGCGGCGCGGAGTCTCCGCGTCTTCTCCAGCACCAAACGCGGCGGCACCGATCAAGGCTGAGGTACAGGTCAAGGCAGCGCCACAGGCGCCCCGTCCCGCGCCTGCCATCCGACCGGGCCCGTCCGCACCGAAGGCGGTCACCACGCCCATCGATCGTGGCGGCGACGCGCGCGCCGCGGGATTTCGCGCGCTCGACAGCGGCGACGTGGCGGCGGCCGGCCGCAATTTCGAGGCTGCCCTTGCCCGCAACCGGGCCGATGCCGATTCATCGGGCGGGCTCGGCATCGTCCGGCTGCGCCAATCGCGATTCAGCGATGCGGTCGAGTTACTGGAACGAGCATCCGTGCGTGGCAACGCAGGCAAATGGGCAGAGGCCCTGGCGTCGGCGCGCTTCTTCAGCCGGCTGGCGACAGCGCGCGCCAAATTTGATGCCGGCGACCTGTCTGGCGCGCAGGCGGATGCCGAGGCGCTCTCGCGCGAGACGGTGAAGGATCGCCGCCCGGCACTGGCCCTGCTCGCCGACATCTATGAGCGGCAGGGGCGCTATGCCGACGCCGCGGACCTTGCACGCCAGGCTGGTGCCAATGGCGGTGGCGATGCTCAATTGGCCAGCCGAGTCATCCGCAATGCGGCGTTGCAGGCCGCGGCGCAGGGCAATTTCCAGGAGGCGGAACAGCAATTCCAGCGCGGCCTGCTGGCCGACCAGTCCGACCCCTGGATCCGGCTGGAATATGCGCGCCACCTGATCGGCCGGGGTCGCGCGCCGGAGGCCGAATCGCTGATCCGGTCGCTCCAGTCGATCGGAACGCCTGACGCGCTCTACGCCGCGGCGCTACTGGACGGGCAGCTCGACCGCAATGCGGCGGCGCAGCAATTACTGGATCAGATTCCCCCCAGCCGCCTGACTCCAGCGATGCAACGCTTCGCGGCGCAGCTCAAGGTCGAAGCGGCGATCAAGCGCGCACGGGCGCTCGCTGCCCAGGGCCAGGCCCTGTCGGCCACGTCCGGCCTGCGTCAACTTGCCGCGACGCCGGGGCTCAGCGCCGGGTCGCTGGCGATGATCGGTGGCGCGCTCGACGATCTGGGCGATTCGGCTACCGCGATACAGGTCGCGCAACAGGCGCTGGCCGCTGGCCCATCGTCGCCCGACAGCTTCGAGCCGGTTGTCCGGATCCTGGCCCGGACCGGCCAGGACGACGCAACCGCGACGGCAATCGAACGCGCGCGCCTCTCCGCTCAGGGCACGCCCGACGGCGCTGTCGCGGTCGCGCGGCTGGAAGGCATCCGCGCCGCTGCTCAAGCGGACCGGTTGCGCCTGGCCGGGCAATATGCCTCAGCCTTCGATCTGCTGCAGCAGACTTGGGGCGCCGCCCCGGGCAATATCGATGTGCTCGCAGCGCTGGCGCGGCTCTATCAATCCGGCAACATGCCGTCGCAGGCAGCGCAGACCTTCCGGATGGTGCTCGCCGGCCGGCCACGTGACAAGGGCGCGCTGATCGGACTGATCGGGACCGCGGGGGCGAATGGCGATCACGGCCTTGCGGTCGCAACGATCGGCCGAGCGCTGCAATATTATCCGGGCGACTACGAGGTCTATCTGGCGGCCGGGCAGATGGAGCAGGCGCGGGGCGACCGCAGCGCCGCCATCAAATATATGCGCCACGCCGAGGCCAGCTATGCCGCCCGTAACCAGAGTGCCGGCATGCTCGATCGCACCAATCCCTTCGCGGCGGGAATGGCCGACTCCAACCCCTTCCGACAAGCATCCGCGCCGCCCGCCCCTGTCGTGGCAAATCCTTTCGCGCTGAGCGGCGGCCGCGTCGCCGCCGCCGAGCCGGCCCCCTATGTGCCGTCGGGATCTGATCCCGTGCCGTTCAGGGTCGCACCAGGCTATGGTGCGCCCGATCGCGGGACGGCTGCGGAGGTGACGCCGATACCCGGGGCGGGCCCGGCCTATCCTCCGGTCTATCGCCCCATCTCGGGCACCGTGCCCGCAGACCCGGTCATGGCCAAGCTCCAGGCCGACATCGCCGCGCTGTCCACCAATACGGGCCCCCGTGCCGACGTGACCACGGGCTATCGTCAGCGCTCCGGAGAAACCGGCCTCAGCGAGTTGCGCGAACTGTCCGGCACCGCGGAAGCCTCGACGGATCTGCTCGGCGGCCGCATCGGGGTCAGCGCGACCGCCAAGGTCATCGATGCGGGCCGTCCGAGCGGATCGGCGCTGGCCCGTTTTGGCCGCAATGCGACTCCGGAGGCGGAGGGAATCGTTGCGAAACTGCCGTCCAAGCTGATTCAGGCGGACACTCAGCACGCCTCAGGCGTCGCGGTCGCCGCTTCCTATGACAGCCCCTGGATCCAGGCCGAAATCGGTACGACGCCGATCGGATTCGAGACGACGCGCGCTACCTTCGGCCTTACCGCCAAGCCGCGCCTCTCGCAAAATACGAGCGCTCGCGGCTGGGTCCGCCGTGAGCCGGTCACCGAGAGCGTCGTCGCGTATGCGGGCGCTCGCGATCCCGTCACCGGACAGCGCTGGGGCGAAGTGATGCGGACCGGCGGCGGACTTGCGCTTTCCTGGGACCGGGCCGGCACGGGACTGTATGGTGATCTGTCGGCTTATCGCTACGAGGGACTCAATGTCGCCGACAATCGCGGTTTGCAGGCCAATGTCGGCGGCTATCTTCCCATCATCCGGGGCGGTCAGTCGCAATTGACCGGCGGCCTCAACGTCAACTGGCAAAGCTTCCGCAACAACCAGAATTATTTCACTTATGGGCATGGCGGCTATTTCAGCCCGCAAAGCTTCCTGAGCGTGGGCCTGCCGATCCGCTACAGCTATGATTCGCCTCGGATCGAGGGCCGTCTCGGCGTGACGCCGGGTTATCAGAGCTTCGAACAGGACCGCGTGTCGATCTATCCGACCGATCCGGCGGCTCAGACGACGCTCGACGCGCTCAAGGCACAGAATACCGATGTTCGCTCATATTATGACAGCCTGAGCAAAACCGGATTTGCCTTTGCCGCGGACGGCTCTCTCTATTACCGGGTAACGCCTTCGACTCAGATAGGTGGTTCTTTTGGCGTGAATACTTTCGGAACTTATGATGAATACCGGTCATCGATCGGCATTCGACAGACGCTGGGAAGCGAGCGTTGATGGTCACGCCCGGATCGGGACCCGATGGTGATGCAATGGCTGCCGGCGCGCTGTTGCTCGCCGGCATGGTGGCCGAAATACGCGCAACTGCGAGCGACGCGCAGCGTAACGCCCTTCTTCGCGCCGCCGGTGTCCGTATCGCCACGCTCGCGCCGCTGACAGGGGTGGACGACCTGACCGCGCTCACTGTCCGCGTGAACGATTTCTGGAGCCGGCATGGCTGCGGATCGACGCGTTTCGCGCTTGATGAGGACGGAATCCTGATCACGCATTCCGGCTTGCCCACGGCGCTCGGGATGCTGGTCGGCGGTCGGCTGGAAGACGTGCTTCGTCCCGTGCTGGAAGGCATCTATAGCGGCTGGATGCGGCAAATGGGCGGCGGTCCCACGCTGCGCACGCGGACCATCCGCTGGAACGACGCCGAAATAAGGTTGAAGCATGGGCGTTGATCGCCGCTATTTTTGTCTTTCCATGGTCGGTACGATTGCAAGCTTCGGAATCAGCGGCTGCTCGCCCGCCCAAACCCAGCCCGCGTCTGTGATGCCGGGCTGGGAGGGCTTCAAGGCAGCCTTCGTCGCAGTGGACGGTCGCGTCATCGACACCGGCAATGGCGGCATCAGCCATAGCGAGGGCCAGAGTTACGCGATGATGCTGGCGGTGGCGGCCGGCGACCGGGCGGGCTTCGACCAGGTCTGGCAATGGACCGAGGCCCATCTCGCACGGCCCGACCTGGCGCTGTACGCCTGGCGCTACGATCCTGGCGCGGCGACCCCGGTGGCCGATCGCAACAACGCCACCGACGGCGACCTGATGATCGCCTGGGCGCTGGCACGGGCGGGCGACCTATGGCACGATGCGCGCTACAAGGATCGGGCAGCGGCGATCCGCGCGGCGATCCTGCAGAAGCTGGTGGTCGTCCGGGGAAACCGGCATCTGCTGCTGCCGGGGCTGGAGGGGTTCGCCAGCGGCACCCGTACGATGCTCAATCCGTGCTATTATATCTGGTCGGCCTTGGACGATTGCGCGCGGCGCGATGGACGCGTCTGGCGGCCGGTGATTGCCGATGGGGAAGCGTTGCTGCGCGCGGCGCAATTCGGCCCGAACCGGCTCCCTGCCGACTGGATCGACGTGGGCAACGACGGCACGATCTCGCCAGCGGCCGACAAACCGCCGCGTTTCGGGTTCGACGCCATCCGCGTCCCGCTTTTCGCCGCAACCAGCGGCCGCGGCGCCCTGGTCAAGCCCACCATTGATTGGTGGCGCGGGCTCCTGGCAAAGGGCACGCCGATCCCTGCCTGGATCGACGTGACGACGGGTAATATGGCACCCTATCCGCTCTCGCCCGGCGGCATGGCGGTAGTCGACCGGGCTCTGGGCAAAGTCGCACCGAGACCGCTTGCGACCGACTATTACGCTGCGGCGCTCCAATGCCTCGTTCCGCTTCTGGGCTGAGGCGCTATCGCTGCGTCGGCGGCAGCGTGCGCCCTGCACTTTCCAGTTCACACTCCGCCTGAGTAAGCCCGTAAGCGGGCACCATCTCACCCCGGTCAGTCAGCGCCATGCGCCAGGCGGAGCTGGATCTTGTCCACCTTGCCGGTGGCGGCCAGCGGCATGACGGGGATTCGCACCACGGCATCGGGTATCCACCAGGACGCCACCCGGCCGCGCAGCGTCGCCAGCAGTTCCTGGTCGGAAATTTCCTGATCCTCGCGCAGCTCGACCAGCAGGACCGGGCGCTCACCCCATTTGAGATCGTTGCGACCGATCACGGCAGCCAGCGAGACTTGCGGCAGCGCACCGATGACCGCTTCGATCTCTGCCGGGTTGATCCATTCCCCGCCGGACTTGATGAGATCCTTGGCGCGGCCGGTGATTATCAGATTGCCCTTGCGGTCGATCTTCGCCAGATCGCCGGTATCGAACCACCCGCCGGCATCGGTCGCCGGCTGGCTCTGCCCGAAATAGCACTGGATCACCGCGGCGCCGCGAACATGGAGCCGGCCTTCCTGATCGCGTTGCTGCCGCAGCGGATTGCCCTTCTCGTCAGCGAGCATGAGATCGACGCCGAGCGCCGGCCGGCCCGAAATCGCCGCGCTGCGTTCCGGGTCGCTGAGCACCGCGAAGGTGCCGACCGGGGACAGCTCGGTCATGCCCCAGCTCGTCTGGACCACCACGCCAAGCTGTTCCTCGATCCGGGTCATCAGCGCGGGCGGCATCGGCGCGCCGCCGACGATGATGCGCCGGAGGGACGGCAACCGGGCACCGGTCGCGCCGAGATGCTCGCAAAGCCCCAGCCATACGGTCGGCACGCCCACGGCGACGGTAACGCCCTCGGCCTCGATCAGTCGGGCCAGGCTGGCGCCATCGGTCCGGCGGCCGGGCAGCACGAGTTTCGCGCCCGCTGCCGGCACGGCGAACGGCAGGCCCCATGCATTGGCATGGAACATCGGCACCACCGGCAGCACCGTCTCCGCCCTGCTGATGCCGAGCACGTCCGCCTGCAACAGGCGCAGCGTGTGCAGAAAGCTGGAGCGATGCGTGTAGGTGACGCCCTTGGGCGCGCCGGTCGATCCCGACGTGAAGCACAGGCCGCTCGGCGCGGTTTCGTCGAAATCACCCCAGCGCACCGTCTCGTCCGCCAGCTCGATCAGGGGAGCGAGCGCAGCCACGATATCGTTGTCGGTCGGCGCCGCATCGCCATCGATGATCAGCACGCGCTCGATTCCCGGCGCGCCTTCCGCCACCTGGAGCGCGAGCCCCAGCAGGTCGGCGCTCGCGATCACTATCCGCGCCTCGGACTGTACGAGCATCGCGGACAGCTGGGCGGCTGTCAGCCGTGGGTTGAGCGTGTGGCAGACCGCACCCATGCCCATGATCGCGTACCACACCTCGACATGCGCCTGGCTGTTCCACGCGAGCGTCGCCACCCGCTGGCCGACTTCAACGCCGAGATCGCCAAGGACGCGCGAGACCTTCAGCGCGCGCGCCTTCAGCCCGGCATAGCCGATCCGCTCGATCGTGCCGTCCTCGCGAGCGGTCGCCACCTCGGCATCGGGGTGCCACTTCGCCGCATGGTCGAGGATCCGGTCCAGCGTCAGCGGGAAATCCTGCATCGCACCATCGATCATCTGCACCTCTCCGATGCGGCCGGCAGAACCGGTGCCGCCACGCCGACATTCCAGTTCCAGGGGATGTTTCCCGCCGCCCGTCGGCGGCACACGACCTGGTCGTGCAGCCGGAACTGGCCGGCCATGAGATCCGTCGCGACCTGCGGCGTGCCGGCAAAAATCATATAGGCGGATCGTTCACCATGGGATGGCCAGGCGGGCTGGTTGCGCGCGGCCGGGGCGCCGGATCGCGCGAAGGACGCCCAGTAATCGACCATCGCATCGGACAGGGCGCGCTCGGCGGCCGTGTCGGGAATCGCCGGCCATAGCGGCGTGACACGATCGATCGTGCCGAACATATAGGGCACTTCGGAGGCGTGGAAGGCGCGAATGCCGGCATCGTCGGCCGCGGGATAGCCATGGTCGAAATAATAGAGATAGGCGGGCATGCCGATCGCCGCCTGATCGCGCACCAGGCGCTGCGACGTCCATCCGAAAAACCCGTCGCGCGCCGCGGCCAGCATGGTCGCCGCGACGTTCTTCGCCGGATAATGGAGCAGGAAGGTCTCTGCCAGGTCGCCATAATTGCGGCGGATGGCGGCCTCATACTGCGCGGCGTCATAGTGCGCAGGGTCGGGCAGGCCCGGCAATATCGCGCGCATCGTCCCGATCTCGCCGGCGGTGAAACCGGTCATCAGCGGCACATGCGCCTGCTCGCCGCGCTCGAACGTCTCGATCAACTGGCGGGTCAGCGAATGCCCATCGACCACCGCCGTCGAGGCGAAGCCCGCTTTTCGCGCCAGCTCGGCCAGCTCGGCGGAATCGATCGCGCGCAGATCGGCGATGCTCTTCGCGCCGGCGGCGGCGGCGAAATGCTCGCCCAGGGCCTCGGCCGATGGCACACCGAAGCGCCCGTGCTTCAGCTCGGGGATGTTCATGAGCGACGCGCTCTGGACCACGGCCTTGGCAAACAGCCCTCGCGCCAGCGGTGACGCGAGCAGATGCAGGATGGCAAGCCCGCCCGCCGACTCCCCGGCAATCGTGATATTGCCCGCATCGCCACCGAACGCGGCGATGTTGCGGTTCACCCAGCGCAGCGCGGCGACCTGGTCGAGCAGGCCATAATTGCCCGACGCTCCATCCGGCGATTCGGCGCTCAATTCGGGATGCGCGAGATAGCCGAACACACCGAGGCGATAGTTGATCGACACCATGATGATGCCGCGTTTCGCGAAACCGGCGCCATCGAACATCGCCTGCCGGGACGATCCGCGGATCAAATTACCGCCGTGAATCCACAGGAACACCGGCGCGTTCTTCGCCCCGGTCGGCGCCCAGATGTTGAGTGTCAGGCAGTCCTCGCCCATCGCCGGATAGGTTTCGGCATAGATGCTGCCCGCGGGCGCCGATGGTTGCTGGCAGGCGGCGCCAAAGCTGGTCGCGTCGCGCACGCCGGGCCAGGCGGGAAAGGGCTCGGGCGGCTTCCAGCGCCGTTCCCCGACGGGCGGCATCGCATAGGGCACGCCCCTGAACACCCGCTGCCCGTCAGCCTCGGTTCCGCGAACCGCGCCCGCGGGTGCGCGGACGATCGGTGCCGCGCCGGAATCCGGGGACAGGGCCCCGCAGAGCATCGCTGCGCTCAGCGCCGCGATGCGATGCGCAATCGCCATTTATGGCCTCCTCTTTGTTATGGTCGGCAGACGCGCAACCGCGCGCCTGCGGCGGACCGGCGCGTCAACCGATGACCTTTGTCAGCCGCAGCCAGAGTTGCTGGTCGAAATCCTTGTCGCCCGCGGCCGCGCCCATGCGCACCACGACGAGCTTCATGCTCGGGACGACATAGAGGCGACGCTCGAACGCCCCGAGCGCGGCCACCATGTCAGTCGGCGCGGCGGGGACCAGTGGGCCCTCCTTGCGGCCACCCAGCGCACGCGTGCTGTACGCGCCTCTGTTCAGCCACCACAGCCGACCATAAGCGGGGTTGGTCGGCGATGGCGTGAACATCGCCTTGAAACTGCTTTCCGAAACGAGGCGCTTGCCGTCCTTCGCGACGCCGCCGTTCAGGATCATCAGCCCGAACCGAGCGGTATCGCGCGGCGACGTCACCAGGCCGGTATCGTTGCCGACCGAGGCCAATGCGAGCGGCCGCTTGCGCCACGCCGTGTCGTTCATGCCCAAAGGCGCGGTCAGCCAATCACGGGTGATGACCTCCAGCGACTGTTTCGCTGCCGCGGTGACGATGCGCTTGGTGATCGCATAGACCGGGGTGTTGTAATAGAAGGTCGTTCCCGGCGGCGCCTGATAGCCGAACTTGTCGTTGAGGCCCGAGCTCATCGTCAGAACGTCGATGACGCGGATTTGGGCCTCCTGCTCGGCCGAAGCCTTGGACCAGCCCGTGCCGATATAGGCCGAGACCGGCTTCTCCACGTCGATCAGCCCCTTGTCGATCGCCACCGCGACGAGGACGGAAACGAAGCTCTTCTGTTGCGAGGCGACATCCTCGAGCAGTTCGCCCTGCTTGTTCCGCTCATAGACGAAGCTGGCGAACAAGGGGTCACCGGTCGGGGCCGGCCAGGTCTTTTCGACCAGGACCTTCCCGTCCTGGATGATGAGAAATCCCGTGCTGTTCTGGTTGCGCAGATAGTCCAGCAGGTTCGTCATTGCCGGCGAGGACGTCTTTTCGGCCTGGCCGGCCGGAACCGGCGGCGCGGCGGCCGTGGTGGCCAGCGCCGCCGCGACAAGCATTGCCTTGATGGACGAACGCAGGATCATGTCTATCTCCGATTGGCGGCGGCGCGGCGTTTGACTGGCTTGGCAGCAGGTGCAGGCGGCGCGTCTTCCCGAACGCTGGAGCCGCGCGCCAGCATGATCCGCGCGACTTCGCCTTGCATGAAATACAGAATGTCGCGTGCGGCCTGGCTTGCCCCGTCCGCGTCGCGCGTGACGAGCGCCGCGCGAACGCGGCGCCAATGGCCATAGGGACCGGGCGTGTTCGCCGTGATGGCGAGCGCGACATAGGAGAAATGGAACCGCGTCTTGCGGCGGACCGCTTCGATCATCTTCTGGGCGTCCAGGCTCGCCGATTCGGCCATCTCGCTGAAGATCGACTCGCTCAGTTCGATGATCTGATCAGCCGGCGCGCCGCTCGCCGCGTCGCTCAGCATCTGATCGATCTTGACCAGCATCCGCCGAATCGTCGCGTCCGAGGCCCGCCGGCAGGCGAAGCGAGCCGCCAGACCGTAAAGCGCGGCACGCAGCTCGTAGAGATCGAACACTTCCTCGACCGTGGTCGCGGAAATACGGGCACCGCGATTTTCCTCCAGCTCGACCAGACCGTCGTCGCCAAGCGCTCTCAGCGCGCGGCGCACGATCGACCGCCCAACGCCGAATTCGCTGCACAGCCGGGCCTCGCGAAGCCACTCGCCAGGGGCAAGCTCGCTCCTCTGGATTTTCAGGCGCAGCGCGCTTGCCACATCGTCGGCAGTCGGCGCCGGCTGCGGTGAGGCATCACCCCGACTCTCGATCGCCGCGTCGCCGTCCGGGTCCAAGCTTGATGGTTTTGCCTTGCTGGTCAACGCCGTACCTCTCTCAAGATCGTCGCATCGGTCGGATGCTCGCCGATCTTGCACCATCATTCCTATTGCGGCCACCGCTCAGCCGCAAGATGTTTTGTTGAACCATTGCGTTAAGATTGTCGTACAATCTGTTGACATGGATGTGCGATGGACGGATGATTGAACCACAGCGCCGCAATGAACGAGCGCCAATGGGAGGATGCATGCGAGCTTTTCTTGCCACGACCGCAACCCTTGCGCTCGTCGTCGCCACGCCGGCGCTTGCCCAGACGTCGGCCGGCACGTCACAGGACGCTCCTGCAGGCGCGCCGGGCGTCACGGCCGCCCCCGCTGACCAGACCAGCGAAAGCGCCGCTCCCAGATCGGATGGCGATGTCGTCGTCACCGCGCGCCGGCGCGAGGAGAGCATCCGTAACGTGCCGGGCACGATTTCGGCGGTGACCGCCGACCAGCTCGACTCCAAGGGGCCGGTCGCCGGTTCGGGCGATCTGCTGAGCACGGTACCTGGGGTCCGCTTCAACGATGTCGCGAGCGAGAATCTCGCCGAGATTTCAGTGCGTGGATCGGGAACGGCACGCGCCACGGGCGCGGATTCGGGCGTCGGCCTGTTCGTCAACGGCGCCTATGCCGGCAGCAGCACGCTGGGCGGCCGCAACTTCAAGACGCTCGATTATTTCGATCTGGAGCGGGTGGAGGTCCTTGAGGGACCGCAGGGCGCGCTGTACGGGCGCAACTCCGAATTCGGCGTGGTCAACATCGTGCTCGCCAAGCCCAAATTCCAGGACAGCGGCTATATCCGGGACGGCTTCACCTTCGGGCAGAACCAGAACCGGCTTGCCGTGGTCGTCAACGAAGCCGTGAGCGACCAGGTCGCCATTCGCATCGGCGCCGAAGGCTATACGCAGGACAAGGGCTTCTACTACGACCCCAATCACGACAAATATTATGACAGCACCAGAGGGTGGACGGCGCGCGGGCAGATCCGCTTCCGCAGCGGCCCAATCGACGCGACCCTGCTGGTGGATGCGCAGGACCTTAAACTGCCGAGCTTCGTGAACAGCCTGGTCGTGCCGGGCGGCGGCGTGAACCCCGCGATCCCGCTGGGCTTCACCCAGTCGCGCTTCACCTTGCCCCACACGGGCGACGACGGGCTGCAGCAAAAGGTCCAGCGGGCGATGCTCATGGTCCGCTACGACCTTGGCGGCGGCATCACGCTCGAATCGACCAGCATGGCCACCAAATGGCATTCCAGCCAGCAATATGCGGCCGCGATCGACCTTGCGACGGCGATCAGCCTGCGGACCAAGGGCGAGATCGGCATCTATCCCTTCGGCCAGGTTCGGACCGATGTGAAGGATCGCACGCTCTACCAGGACCTTCATCTGCAGGGCACCGCCGCCGGCGGGCGCCTGACCTGGATCGCGGGTGCCGAGGGGCTCTATCAGAATGACGACTATGCGCTGGTGATCGGCTCCTCGCCCTGCGCGTTCACGCTGGCCGGCAGCTTCTGTACCGGCACGCCCACTGCGCCAGTCTGCGTCAAGCCGCTGCCGACATCGCTGAACTGCCCGGCGACCTTCCCGCTGATCTTCGGGACGGACAGCCGCACCAAGCAGCGCATCTACTCGCTCGCCGGCTATGCCTCGCTGCAATATGCGATCGGCGATGTGACGCTCGTCGGCGAAGGCCGGTTCTCGCACGATTACAAGACGGCGACCCAGGGCATCACCGCGCTGTACACGACCACCTACACCAAGCTGCCGACCACTTATGCGTTCAGCTCGAACCAGCCGGTCTTCACCCTGACCGCCAGCTACAAGGTGCCGGGCGTCGCCTCGACCCTGCTCTATGCCAAGGTCGGAACCGGCTATCGCGCCGGCGGCGTCAACAACGGTACCTTCAACGCCAATGCGCCCAATCCGTTCGTCTTCACCTATGGCAACGAGAACACGATCGGATACGAAGCGGGCGTCAAGACCAGCATCATCCCGAAAATCTTCTTCCGCCTGTCGGCCTATCTGTCGCGTACCAGCGATGCGATCACCAGTATCAACGATGGCTGCACGCTGACCAATGCGTGCCTCACCGCGGGACAGATTTTCAACATCAACGGCGGCACCATCCATGCCCGCGGCCTCGAAGCCGCAATGGACGGGCGCTTCCCGCTGGCCGGCGGCCTGTTCTCGGTCGGCCTCAACGCCGCCACCCAGAGCGCCTCTTTCGCCAAGGTGCCGGCGGGCGTCACTGGTCTTCCGGTCCAGGGTTCGGCGGTCGCGCAGATCCCCGACTGGACGATGTCGGCGTCGCTCGATTACCGGCGGCCGATCTTCAGGAATGTCGTCGGCTTCGTGAACCTGAGCTATGCCGGCCAGCGCGGCGGCAGCCAGGACACCATCACCGCGGCCACCCCCCTCATTCCGATGTCCGATTTCGATATTTTCGGCACGCGCGCGGGCCTCAACATCGGCAAGGCACAGGTCGCGGTCTTCGTGCGCAACCTCACCGATCGCCAGATCGAGGTGCTCAAATTCACCCAGGCGGGCTACCCGCTCTCGGTCCGCTACAACAAGCCGCGGACCATTGGAATCAACCTGTCGTACCGCTGGTAATCCGGCACCAGGGATCCGTGCCGCTTGCCATTGGGAGAGAAGAGCTTGTCAACGCAACAGCCGCCGGCGGCCAGGCCGAGCATCAGGGTGGCGTTGATCGCCTCCGCCGGGGCGGCCGTCGAATGGTATGACTTCTTCATCTACGGCACCGCCGCGGCGCTGGTTTTCCCCAAGCTGTTCTTCCCGCCCGAGCTGCCGCTGTTTGTCGCGCAGATCGCGGCGTTCAGCACCTTCGCGGTGGGATTCATCGCGCGGCCGCTCGGCGGCATGGCCTTCGGCCATTTCGGCGACAAACATGGCCGCAAGCGCGCCCTGGTGCTCGCCATGTTCCTCATGGGACTGGCGACGACGCTGATCGGCCTGCTGCCAGGCTATGCGATCGCAGGGAGCCTGGCACCGCTCATGCTCGTGATATTGCGCTTCATCCAGGGCCTCGCGGTCGGCGGGCAATGGGGCGGCGCGGCACTGCTCGCGATCGAAAGCGCGCCGGCACATCGTCAGGGCTTCTACAGCAGCTTCGTCCAGGTCGGCGTGCCGTTCGGTGTGGTGCTGGCGAACACCGTGTTCCTCATCACCAGCGCGCTGATCGATTCGAACGCCTTTCTCGTCTGGGGCTGGCGGATCGGATTTCTCGTCAGCATCGCGCTGATCTTCATCGGCCTGATCATTCACTGGACCATCCCCGAGCCGGACGCAGAGCCCGGTGCGCCCCCAGCCGTGACAGGCCCAAAACCGCCATCGCCGCTGCGAACCCTGCTCACGGGCCACAGCCGCGTCGTCCTGCTCGCCGGCGGCGCATTCGTCGCGAACAACACCTGCTTCTATGCCGCGATCACCTATGCGGTGGCCTATGGCACCGCCACGGTGGGGATCGCGCGCGACGTGATGCTGCTGGCGGTAATGGTCGGGAGCATCGCGATGATCCCCGCGCTGATCCTCTGCGGCGCGCTGTCGGACCGGTTCGGGCGGCGCGGCATCTTCATCCTCGGCGCGGTGCTCTCAGGCGCCTGGGCCTTCGCGATGTTCCCGCTGATCGATACGGGAGAGCCGCTGGCGGTGGTGCTGGCGATCACGCTCGAGCTGATCTTCATCAGCATGATGTACGGCCCGCAAGCCGCCTTGTTCGCCGAACTTTTTCCGAAGGAGGTGCGCTATTCGGGCGCGTCGCTGGGCTATCAGATCGGCACGGTGTTCGGCGGCGGCTTCGCGCCGATCATCGCCACTGCCCTGTTCGCGCATTATCAAAGCAGCGCGCCGATCTCGATCTATCTGGGGGCGATGTGCGTGGTATCGCTGGTCAGTATCATGCTGCTGGGCAAACCCGCGCCTGCTCGCGCCGGATGAAGAAGGAAACGCACCATGCTCACGCCTGACAGGCGCAGCTTTCTCGCCGGCAGCGCCGCGTTACCGGTGACAGCGGCGATGGCGAAGGTCCCTGCCCGGCTTTCCGCCATGGTCGCGGCCGATCTCGAGAAATATATCGGCTTCGGCAGCAAGCAGGCCGGCGGCATGGGCGACAACGCCTGCGGCACCTGGCTCGCCTCGGAAATCGAGAAGCTCGGCTTCAAGGTCGAGCGGCAGGATGTCTCGACGCCCTGGTTCGAGCCGGAGCGCAGCGAACTGGTCTGCGGCGCGGCCAGGGCCGCGGTATGGCCACAGCCAATCGTGACACCCACCGGGCCCGAAGGCGCGACGGGCCCGCTCGTCCGCATCGATGCCGGCGGTCAGGCGGATGCGCCGCTGGCAGGGGCGATCGCGCTGGTCGACCTGCCGTTCGGCCGGTGGTCCACCGCGCTGGCCAAGCCGATCCGGGCGCCGATCGCCGCTGCCTTCGCCGCCGGCGCCAAGGCAGTCATCGCCATCACCAACGGCCCGACCGGCAAGGTGATCGCGCTCAACGCGGACGGGCGCGAACCGATGTTTCCCGGACCGGTCGCACTCCTCGCGCCCGACGACGCCCGGCCGTTTCTGACCGCGGCGATTCGCAAGGAAGCAGCGACGCTGTACGTCACCGGCAAGGGCGGCCGCCGCCCGGCCTTCAACTTCATCGGCCGGATCGATCGCGGCAGGAAAAGCTGGCTGGCGGTCTCGACGCCGCGATCGGGCTGGTACGGCTGCGCCGGCGAGCGCGGCCCGGGGATCGCCGCCTGGCTGTGGCTGGCGCGCTGGGCCAGCCGCGCCGTGCTGGACTACAATCTCGCCTTCATCTGCAACACCGGCCATGAATATGAAAATCTCGGCGCCGCGGAGGCGCTGAAGGCCACCGCGCCGCGCCCCGAAGACACGCATTTCTGGCTGCACCTCGGCGCCAATGTCGCGGCGCAGGACTGGCACGAGATCACCGGTGCGCGGCTTCCCAGCATCGACCCCCAGCGCTTCCTGTCGGTCAGCCCGGCGCTGCTGCCGCTGGCGCGCACCCTCTTTGCCGGCCATGTCGGACTGGAAGCGCCCTATTCGAGCGCGCTGCTTTCGGCCGGAGAGCAGATCGAGATTCTTGCCGCCGGATATCGAAATGTCGCCGCGGTCTTCGGCATCCACCGCTTCCATCACGGCGCGGGCGACGATGCCCGATGCGTATCCGCGACCAACGTGGCCGCAACCGCCGCGGTCTTTCAGCAAATGCTCGAGCGGGTCATCCGGCGAGTTCCTGCCTGGCCAATGCCCGCTTGAAGGCCGGGCGCTCGCTCAGGCGATCCAGATAGGCGATGCAATTGGGCTTGTAGCGCGCGTCGAGCCCCAGCGACCGCCCCATGTACAGCGCAAAATGCACCGCGATGTCCGCGATCGTGAACCGGTCGGCGCAAAGGAATTCGCAATCCCGAAGCGCGGCCTCCACGCTGCGCAGCCGTGACAGATACCAGATCGTATAATCCTCGACCGCCTGGGGAAGCCGGCGTTCCTCCGGCTCCAGCTCGGAATAGCGCAGCACGATCGTTTGCGGGAAGGTCAGCGTGGCATCGCTGCGGTACAGCCAGTTGAGATATTCGCCATAGGCCGGCTCGTCGCGCGCGACGCGCAGAGGCGTCGTTTCGACCTTGTCGACGAGATAGTGGCAAATCCCGGTGGATTCGGTCATCGTCAACGCGCCATCGATCAGTGTCGGCACCGTGCCGAGCGGATTGATGTCCAGATAGCCGGGATGGGCGAACCGCGCCGGTGCCGGCATCGTCACCAGTTCGAAGTCCAGGCCAAGCTCCTCCAAGGTCCATAACGGACGCAGCGATCGCGCATCCTTGCAGTGATAGAGCTTCACGCGCTTCCCCTTTTCCAGCCTGCTTCATGCCGGGAAAGGGCAGGATTGCAACGGCGTTCGCCCGCTATTTCGAGCGTCAGACACACCCCTTGGCCTGCGCATATACGATCTGTATACGCCATATAAACGAATCATATGCGGAGACCCTGATGGGCATTGTGAACATAGACGACGATCTGCACGATCAGGTGCGAAGGGCGAGCAAGGTAACCTTTCGATCGATCAATGCGCAGGCCGCCTTCTGGATCAAGGTCGGCATGCTGTGCGAGACCAATCCGACGCTCAGCTTCGCCGAGATCATCGCACGCGAGCTTGGCTCCGCCGGCTTCTCGCCTCAGCCATTGGCCGTGGTCGAGCATGACCAAGCAGCCTGAGGAACTGGCGCTGCTGGCCGAATCCGGTCGGCTGCTGGCCTCCGTGTTCGGGTTGCTGGATCGCACCCCGCTCGCCGGCATGTCGACGCTTCAGGTCGATGACATGGTCGAGCATTTCATCGTCCATGACCTCCAGGCCCGGCCGGCGAGCAAGGGCCAATATGGCTACGGCTTCGTGTTGAATGCGTCGGTGAACCACGTGGTCTGCCACGGCGTCCCGTCGCCGACCGAAATGCTTCGCGACGGCGACATCGTCAATTTCGACATCACGCTCGAGAAGAACGGCTATATCGCCGATTCCAGCAAGACCTATCTCGTCGGCGCGGTGAATCCGGCCGCCAGGAGGCTGGTCCAGACCACCTACGAAGCGCTGTGGATGGGCATCCGCGCGGTTCGGCCGGGCGCGCGGCTCGGGGACATCGGCTGGGCGATCGAACGCCATGCCAAGCGCAACGGCTATTCGGTGGTGCGGGAATATTGCGGTCACGGCATCGGCCGGGAGATGCATGAGGAACCGCAGATCCTGCACTTCGGCAAACCGGGAACTGGCCTCACCTTACGGGAGGGCATGGTGTTCACGATCGAGCCGATGCTCAATCGCGGCCGGCGGAGCGTGAGGACCGAGGAGGACGGCTGGACTGTCGTGACGAACGACGGGTCGCTGTCCGCGCAATTCGAACACACCGTCGCCGTCACCGCGTCGGGCGTGTCGGTGCTCACGCTGCGCGCCGACGAACGGGACATGATGAGCAGAATGAAGGTCGCGGCCTGACCGAGCGTGCCAATTCTCTCGACAATTCATCTTAAATCATTGATTTACAACTATAGTTCCGAAAAGGTCTTGCCATCAAAAATGTCAGTGAACTGCCTGACATTTTGGGCAATCCGGGTCCAGGCACCGGCGCGACTTAGCCCTTTGGCGGCTGAAGCCCGCCCAACAGGGTCGGGATGAGCTCCGAAACGGTCGGGTGGATCGGCACCGCCCATTGCAGCACCGGATAAGCGAGATCGGCATGCATCGCGTCGATAATGCCGTGGATCGCCTCGTCACCGCCGACGCCGAGAATCGCCGCGCCGAGGATCTTGTGCGTTTCTGCATCGGCGACGACCTTCATCAGGCCGTTGGTCTCGCCCTTTTCGATCGCGCGGGCGACCTGGCTCATCGGTCGGGTCGAGACCAGGAGCGGCCGTCCCGTTTCGCGCGCCTGCGCCTCGGTCATGCCCACGCGCCCCAGCGGCGGATCGGTATAGAGGGCGTATGCCGATACGCGCTCGCTCACCTTCCGGTCCGCGCCGTCGAGCAGGTTCGCCGCGACGATCTCGTAATCATTATAGGCGGTATGCGTGAAAGCACCGCGACCGTTGCAGTCGCCCAGCGCCCAGATGCCCGGCACATTGGTCGCCAGCCGGTCGTCGACCGCCACATAACCGCGTGCGTCGGTGGCCACCCCAGCCTTGTCCAACCCGAGATCGTCAGTGTTCGGCCGCCGCCCGATCGCGAGCAGCACATGCGACCCGATCACTTCGGGCGCGCCCTCGGTGCAATCGACCTTGACCGCGGTGCCATCCGGATGGGCTGAAAAGGCGATGCAGGTCGCGTTGATGCGCACCTCGATCCCCTCGGCGACCAGCATGTCGCGGATAAGCTCCGAGATATCCTCATCCTCGCGCGCGATGAGGCGCGGCGACATCTCGACGACCGTCACCTGAGCGCCGAACCGGCGGAACGCCTGTGCGAACTCCAGGCCGATATAGCTGCCGCCGACCACGACGAGATGCCGCGGGAGCTCGGCAAGATCGAGGATCGAGACGTTGGTGAGCGGGGTGATCAGGTCGATCCCCGGCATCGGCGGCACATTGGCGCGGCCGCCCACATTGAGGAAGATCCTCGGCGCGGTCAGCGCTTCGCCATCGACCTCGATGGTGTCAGGCGCAGTGAAGCGGGCATGGCCATGGATCAGGGTCAGCCCCTCCATCCCGACCAGCCAGTCCGTCAGCCGGCCGCGCGAGTCTGACGCGATCGCCGCCGCGCGGTCGCGCACGCGCTTCATGTCCGTCGTCGGCGAGCCCGGCAGGTCGACCCCATATTCCGCCGCCCTGGCCGCGGCGTGGGCGACATAAGCACTCGCCACCATGGCTTTGGTCGGTGTGCAACCAGTGTTGACGCAGGTGCCGCCGAGACGGTCGCGCTCGACCAGCGCGACGGTCATGCCCTTCTCGGTCAACCGGCCGGCGAGCGACGGACCCGCCTGCCCCCCGCCGATGATGATCGCGTCGAACCGGCGGCTCATACCGCGGCCGAGACGATCAGGAAGGCACCAATGATCGCGACCGCATCTTCGAGGAGCGCCGCCGGCCGATCGCTGCCGAACAACGCCGCCAGCTTCGCCCGTACCGCGGCACCGCCCAGGGTACCGACCACCGCGCCGACCGCGCCGGCGGCGATGCCGGCGATCAGGGATCCGGCCGAAGCACCAATCGCCCCGCCGCTGAGCCCGCCCATCAGGATTCGCGTGATGAACTGCGGCGGCACCTTGCGGCTCGGGGTGGACGGCAACTGATCCGTCACCAGCTCGGCCAGGGCGAAGAGCGAGAAGATCCAGGGGGTGAACCGATATCCAAGAAAGGCGAGCCAGGTGCCGTCGAGATGCAGCCAGCCGAGCTGGGCGGCCCAGCTGACGGCGGCGGGCGCGGTCATTGCGCGAAGGCCGGCGACGACGCCGATGAGCAAGGCCAGGATCAGGACGGTCATCAGCGGTCTCCTTCAAGGTTGCGGCACGATATCGGGTGATATCCGCCTGCGCCATCACTACCGGTGCGGACGACACTGCCTATCGTCCGCACCGGTGCCAGGACTACACCTTGGTATGACCCGGTTCGATCAGATCCTCATCACTCCGGTTCGAAATTGTGCAGGATCACCGGGCGCGGGTTGAACGGAATGCGCGTTGACATCGGCGTCAGCGGGCTGTTGCCGGCACGGTGCCAGCGACCCTTGGCCGCCGTGACCACATCGCCCTGATTGGCCTCGAAATAGGGGAAGCCTTCGATCTGGTAGCCGATCTTGCCTTCCATGATGAACCAGAACTCGGTCCAGTCGACATGGAAATGGCCCTTGTTGGTCGCGGGCGGCACCGGCGCGGCCTTGCTGCGCAGGATGTTCGAGGTGAAGTGATCGTCCCATACGAACTTGCCGTTATAGGGCTTGTCGCCGATCGCGATGTCCTTGAGGAAATCGACCCAGATCGGGTTGCTCGTCCCACCAGTCGGGATGGTCGCGGGGCCCGGGCTGCCGCGGACCTTCATATAGGTGCGGCCAGGATAGGCATCGGGCGTTTCGGAAAGCGGGAAGAGCGGCGGGGAGCCGGCCTGGCGCACCTCGAAACGGAGCGACGGCTGATCGCCGACCGTCTCGATCGAGTAGAGATGGCGGAACGGCACGCTGACCATGAAGCCCTTGGTCGCGACGAACGGCGCGACCCCGTCGATCGTCACCTTCATCGACCCGTCCTGCACGATCCAGACGACCCGGTCGTCGGCATACATGCGCGTCTTGGTCTTCTTGCCGGCGCCGAGCGAGATATAGTCCGCATCCTGTTCCTGGTTGCGGATGATCGGCTGGACCCAGTCGCTCTGGCCGCGATGCGCGGCGAGGATCTCCGACAGCTTCCAATGGACCTTGTTGGGCGCGACATAGGGCGTCGGCCGGGTCGGCTTGGCGGACCAGAAATTCTCCGCCACCTTCGGCCCGGCGGGCATTGGCTCGGTCGGCGCCGCGGATTGCGCGACCGCCATGCAGGCAGTGGATACTGCCAGAACCGTCGCGCCGAGATACAACAAAGCCTTCATCACCTTCTCCCTCCAGCGGCGTTGCCCGCCCTTGTGATAGGGATGCATGACATCAATGTTGCATGCAAGATGCCGAGGCGGTGTTTTGCGACGGTTTATTCCGCGTGGTCGAGCATTCTGATGATGGCGGAGAAATCCAGACCGCCCTGCCCCTCAGCGGCGAACCTCTCATAGAGTTCGGCCGCCTTCGCGCCCATCGGGGTGTCGGCATGCGCCTCGGCCGCGGCTTCCATCGCCAGGCGCAGATCCTTGAGCATCAGCGCAGTCGCGAAACCGCCCTGATAGTCATGGTCGGCCGGCGTATCGGGGCCGACGCCCGGCAGCGGCGCATAGGTCGTCATCGACCAGCTCTGGCCTGACGAGACCGAGGAGATGTCGAAGAATTTCTGCGGATCGAGCCCGAGCTTCCGCGCGAGCAGGAACGCCTCGCAGGTCGCGACCATGGTCGCGCCGAGCAACATGTTGTTGGCGATCTTCGCGGTCTGGCCGGTGCCGCTGTCGCCGGCATGGATCACGGCCTTGCCCATGTCGGACAGGAAGGGCTGAGCGCGGTCGAACGCTTCCGCGCTGCCGCCGACCATGAAGGTCAAGGTGCCGGCATTGGCCGCGCCGATGCCGCCGGAGACGGGCGCGTCGACCGAGGTCAGGCCCTTGGCGAGCGCTGCTTCGCCGATGCGCTTGGCGGTGGCGACGTCGATGGTAGAGCAGTCGATCAGAATCGCCGAGGCCGGCGCGTTGCCGAACAGGCTTTCGGTATAGACCTGTTCGACATGCTTGCCGGCGGGCAGCATGGTGATGATCGCCTCGGCGCCGTCAGCCGCCTCTTCCGCGCTGGTGACGGGCAAGCAGCCCGCGGCCTTGGCGCGTTCGAGCGCTTCGGCGGAGAGATCGAAGGCGCGGACGTCATGCCCCTTCTTCGCGAGGTTCGCGGCCATGCCGCCGCCCATGTTTCCAAGACCGATGAATCCGACGCGTGCCATTGTTATTTTCCCGTCCAGTTACCGGGGCGCTTCTCGACGAACGCCGTCATGCCTTCCTTCTGATCCGCCGAGCCGAACAGGCCGTGGAACAGGCGCCGTTCGAACTGGATGCCCATCGCGAGCCCCGTCTCAAACGCGGCGTTGACCATTTCCTTGTTCGCCTTGACCGCGAGCGGCGCCATCGACGCGATCGCCGCCGCGGTCTTCACTGCTTCCTCGACCAGATCGGCCGCCGGGACGATCCGGCTGACCAGCCCGGCGCGCTCCGCTTCCTCGGCGCCCATCATCCGGCCGGTGAGGCACATCTCCATCGCCTTGGCCTTGCCCACCGCGCGCGTAAGCCGCTGCGAGCCGCCCATGCCCGGCGCGACGGCGAGCTTGATCTCGGGCTGGCCGAATTTCGCGGTGTCGGCGGCGAGGATGAAGTCGCACATCATCGCCAGCTCGCAGCCGCCGCCCAGCGCGAAGCCGGCGACCGCGGCGATGATCGGCTTGCGCGTCGCGGTGAACTTCTCCCAGCCGGCGAAGAAGTTGTGGCCGTACATGTCGGCGAAGCCCTGGGCCTGCATCTCCTTGATGTCGGCGCCGGCGGCGAAGGCCTTTTCGCTGCCGGTGACGACCGCGCAGCCCTGGCTGTCGTCGGCGTCGAACGCGGCGGTCGCGGCGATCAGGTCGGCGAGCACCTGGCTGTTGAGCGCGTTGAGCGCCTGGGGCCGGTTGAGTGTGATCAGCGTAACGGCGCCGCGTTGCTCGACGAGGAGGGTTTCGTAATCTGCCATGGGTTGAGTCCTTATGCGGGAGTCCACGCCTCGCCGTCAGGCAAGGGGGCGAAGATCTGGTCGATGACGTGATCGGTCACGCCTTCGGGCGTTGGCGGATCCCATCGGGGAGCATTGTCCTTGTCGACGATCACCGCGCGGACGCCCTCGAGGAAATCGTGCCGCTGCACGACATGCGCGCCGACGGCATATTCCTGGCGCATCTCGTCCTCGAAGGTCGGCATCATCGTGCCTTCCTGGAGCAGGCGGAGCGAGACCTTCATCGTCTGCGGCGACTTGGTGCGCAAGGTGGCGAGCTGTTGCTGCGCCCATTCGCCAGGATCGGCCTCTAGCGCGGCGAAAATGTCTTCGAGCAGGTCCGAGGCGAACAGGCGATCGATCGCATCGCGGTGCGCGAGGATACGGGCGTCGGGCGTGGGTGCCGACAGGTCTTCCAGGATCGTAGCGATCTGCTGGGGATCGGCGGCGATGCGGGCCTTGGCCTCTTCCAGCCGATCGCTCGGCAGATAATGGCTGGCGAGGCCGAGCGCGAGGCATTCCGCGCCGTCGAGCCGGTGCCCGGTCAGCGCGAGATACTGGCCGGTGCGACCCGGTAGGCGCGAGAGATACCAGCCGCCGCCGACATCGGGGAACAGGCCGATCCCGGTTTCCGGCATGGCGAGCCGGGTATTCTCGGTCGCCACACGATATGTCGCTGGCTGCGACAGGCCGACGCCGCCACCCATGGTGATGCCGTCCATGAAGGCGACGATTGGCTTGGCATAAGTGAACAGCCGGTGGTTCATGCGGTATTCGGTGTGGAAGAACTCGCGCGCTTCCGCGCCGTCCTTCGCGCCGCTTTCGGCGAGCATGCGGATGTCGCCCCCCGCGCAGAAGCCGCGGCCCTCGGCATGGTCGATCAGGATCGCCTCGATGTCGAGGTCGATCCGCCATGCCTCCAGCGCGTCGAGGATCGCGGCGCACATCGCGGTGTTTAGCGCATGGATCGCCTTGGGCCGGTTGAGCCGGATGCGAGCGACCTTGCCGTCTTGCTGGGTGAGGACGTCGCTCACAATTTGTACCCACGCGAAGGCGGTCCAGACTGGGTCCCCGCCTTCGCGGGAACACAAACAGGCCATTTCCTCATTGCCGTGTCAGGTCCCGGCCGACAATCATGCGCATGACCTGGTTGGTGCCCTCCAGGATCGAATGGACGCGCAGGTCGCGCCAGAAGCGTTCGATCGGATAGTCCATCAGATAGCCATAGCCGCCATGGAGCTGCAACGCGCGGTCGGCGACGGACGATCCGGTATCGGTGGCGAGACGCTTGGCCATGGCGGCGAATTTGGTCTTGTCGGGCGCATTGGCCGTTACCTTGGCGGCAGCCATGTAGAGCAGCGCGCGCGCCGCCTCGAGCTCGGTCGCCATGTCGGCGAGCATGAACTGGGTGTTCTGGAAATCGGCGATCGCAGTGCCGAACTGCTTGCGGTCCTTGGTGTATCTGATCGCCTCGTCGAGGCAGCGCTGCGCCCCGCCGAGCGAGCAGGCGCCGATGTTGAGACGGCCGCCGTCGAGCCCCATCATCGCAATGCGGAACCCCTCTCCTTCACCGCCCACCAGGTTCTCCTTCGGCACACGCACGCCATCGAACATCACCTGCGCGGTCGGCTGGGAATGCCAGCCGAGCTTTCGCTCGTTCGCGCCGAAGCTGACGCCGGGCATGTCCTTCTCGATCACCAGGCAGGAGATGCCCTTGGGGCCTTCCTCACCGGTGCGGACCATGGTGACGTAGATCTCGTTCTCGCCCCCGCCCGAGATGAACTGCTTCGAGCCAGTGACGATATAGTCGTCGCCGTCTCTGACTGCCTTGGTCTTCAGCGCCGCGGCATCCGAGCCCGAACCGGGTTCGGTAAGGCAATAGCTGGCGATCTCGTCCATCGTCACTAGGCGCGGGAGATATTTGTCCTTCACCGCCTGGCTGCCGAAACGGTCGATCATCCAGGACGCCATGTTGTGGATCGAGATGAAGGCCGAGGTGGACGCACAGCCGTAGGCCATCGCCTCCATGATCAGCGCCGATTCCAGCCGGCCCAGATTGATGCCGCCGCTTTCCTCCGAAACATAGATCGAGGCGAAGCCGAGCTCGGCCGCGGCCTTGATCGTCTCGCGCGGGAAAATGTGCTTCTCGTCCCACTCCGCGGCAAAGGGCGTGATGCGATCCGCGGTGAACTTGCGCGCCAGATCCTGGATCTCGCGCTGATCGTCGGTGATGTCGAATTGCTGAGTCATTGAGATATTCCCGAGAGAAAAAACCTGGATCGCGCGCGCGACGACGGCATTTCCGGACACGCGGCCTTGTCTATCGCGCCTGGTCGACATTTCCCACCGGCGCGATGGACGGGGTTCCGCGGCCAAGCCATAACGGTGCGGATATGGCGCAGCTGATGCTCCTCGACACGGTGATGCGGGTGCTGGCGATCGGCCAGTTGCTGCTGATCGCCATCGTGATCGGACGCGGCCGGGCGCCAATGCCGATCCGCGCCGCCACGGCGATGCTGCTGATCGGCGTGTGCTGCTATCAGACGCTGGCGACGTATCTGTTCCGGCCGACCGAGGGACCGGTCTGGGCGCTGGTCCAGCTTGCCGCGCAGTCGGTGCCGCTGCTGCTGTGGATCTTCGCGCATCTGCTGTTCGAACGGACGATCGACCGGCGGGCGCTGATCGCCGGCATCACCGTGACGATTGGCTGCTGGGCCTGCTTCTTCTTCGCCCGCTACGCGCAGCTCGACCTGCGAAACGCGGTCTCGACGATCCAGCGCAGCGTGTCGCTGGTCTTCATCGGCCATGCGATCCTGATCGCGATCAGCGAACGGGGCGACGACCTGATCGAGAAGCGCCGCCAGCTGCGCGTCGGATTCGTGATCGTGGTGGGCACGCTGGCCTTTGTCGTGATCGTACTGGAAATGCTGTTCGGGTTTCGCCGCGCGGACCCGGGCATCGCGCTCGCCCAGGCCGTCGCCATCCTGATCGCCACCATGGCGATGGGCGTCGCGCTGCTGCAGAGCGATCCCGAATTGCTGTTCGATCCCGCCCAGCCGGAGCCCGCCCCTGCCCCGAGCTTCAGCCCGTCCGAACATGTGCTCAACCGCAAGCTCGAGGCCGCGATCGCCGGAGCGGTCTATCGCGAGCCCGGCCTCAGCATCGGCGCGCTGGCCGAGTTGCTCGAGACGCCCGAGCACCGGCTGCGCAGCCTGATCAACCAGCGGCTGGGCTATCGCAACTTCTCGGCCTTCCTCAACCATCACCGCATCGGCGAGGCCAGGGCATTGCTGGTCGATCCCACCCATGTCGACCTGCCGATCCTGACCATCGCGATGGACCTGGGCTATGGCTCGCTCGCGCCGTTCAACCGCGCCTTTCGCGAAACCGTCGGCCAGTCGCCGAGCGAATACCGCCGGGCGAACATCGTGCGGAACTGAAAAGATGCGATCGATTCCGGAATCGATCGGCATTTTTCGGCCCCGCGCAGCCTGGACGCGCGCGGTGGCATAGGAAGCCGGCCGACCGCAATCGAACGGAGCATCAGCGTGATCGGAATCCTGCAAAGCATCGGCGCGCATTGGCTGCACAGCTTCACCATCGAGATGACCCGCTACCTGATCGGCGCCGCGGGCATCGCGCTGCTTTACTGGCTGCTGCGCCGCTGGACTGCGCCCCGCCGCATCCAGCAACGCGCCGCGACCATGGCGGACCGCCGGCGCGAGGTGATGCTGTCGGTGCAGACCATCGCGGTCTTCGGCGTGGTCGACCTGATCGCCTTCGCGCTGATCGCGGGCGGCGTGATCGCCATCGCGCATGATTTCAATCCGTGGCTGATCGCGCTGGAGGTGATCGCGCTGGCGATCGCCCACGACGCCTGGTTCTATTGGATGCACCGCGGGCTGCATCTGCGCGCGATGTTTCGCCGCGCGCATGCCGCCCATCACCAGTCGCGCACCCCGACCTCCTGGGCGTCCTATGCCTTTGCGCCGATCGAGGCGGTGTTCGAGTCGCTCTACGTGCCGATCGCCCTGCTGCTCCTGTCGCTGTTCGGGCCGATCTATCCGCTCGCCATCTTCATCTTCCTCGGCCACCAGATCGCCCGCAACGCGATCGGCCATTCGGGACATGAGCTGGCCTGGTCGGGCTTCACCCGATCGCCCTGGACCGGCTGGCTGACCACGACCACCCACCACGACCTGCACCACAGCGAGGGCCGGTATAATTTTGGCCTCTACTTCACCTGGTGGGACCGGTGGATGGGCACCGAACATCCGAAATATCATGCGCGGTTCGAGAGTGTGGCGGGGCGTAATGCGGTGGAAGGCAGCCCGGCCACTGCCTGAACCTCATCGCCACGGACCTCGATGGGTCCGTGGCGACAAAGATCGAGGCAGCCGAGCAAGCGCCTCACCCCATGGTCGGGATGACGAAGGCGTTGGCGGCGTCGCCCACACCGCCGTCAGGCCAGCGCTGGGTGACCGTCTTGACCTTGGTCCAGAACTTCACGCCTTCCATGCCGTGCTGGTTGGTGTCGCCGAACCCGGAGCGCTTCCAGCCACCGAAGCTGTGATAGGCGACCGGCACTGGGATCGGCACGTTGATGCCGACCATGCCGACATTGACGCGCGCGGCGAATTCGCGCGCGGCATGGCCGTTGCGGGTGAAGATGGCGACTCCGTTGCCGTATTGGTGCTCGCTCGGCAGACGCAGCGCATGCTCGAAATCATCGGCGCGGACGATCTGCAGCACGGGGCCGAAAATCTCTTCCTTGTAGGCCTGCATGTCGGGGGAGACATGGTCGAACAGCGACGGGCCGATGAAGAAGCCCTGCTCATGGCCCTGAAGCGAGAAGCCGCGGCCATCGACCACCAGCTCGGCGCCTTCGTCGACGCCGGTCTGGATCCAGTTCTCGATACGTTGCCTGTGCGCAGCGTTCACCACCGGGCCGTAATGCGCGTCCTTGTCGGTCGAGACGCCGACGCGCAGCGCGGCGATCGCCGGGATCAGCTTTTCGCGTAGCGCGACCGCGGTCTTCTCGCCGACCGGCACCACGACCGGCAGCGCCATGCAGCGCTCGCCGGCCGAGCCGAACGCCGCGCCCGACAGGTCGGCGACGACCTGGTCGAGATCGGCATCGGGCATGACGATGCCGTGGTTCTTCGCGCCACCCATCGCCTGGATCCGCTTCCCGGCCGCGCCGCCGCGCTGGTAGACATAATGTGCGATGTCGGACGAGCCGACGAAGCTGACCGCCGAAATGGCGGGATGATCGAGGATCGCGTCGACCATTTCCTTGTCGCCGTGCACGACCTGGAAGATGCCTTCGGGCAGGCCGGCCTCGAGGAACAGCTGGCCGAGGCGCACCGGCACCGACGGGTCGCGCTCGCTCGGCTTCAGAATGAAGGCGTTGCCGACGGCCATCGCGACGCTCGACATCCAGAGCGGTATCATCGCGGGGAAGTTGAACGGGGTGATGCCGGCGCCGATGCCGAGCGGCTGGCGCATCGAATAGACGTCGATGCCGGGGCCCGCGCCCTGGGTATATTCGCCCTTCAGCGCATGCGGGATGCCGCAGGAGAATTCGACGACCTCGAGCCCGCGCTGGATGTCGCCGCGCGAATCCGCGACGACCTTGCCATGTTCGGACGAGAGCAGCTCGGCCAGCTCGTCCATGTTCTTCTCGACCAGCGCCTTGAAGTTGAACATCACGCGGGCGCGGCGTTGCGGGTTGGTGGCGGCCCAGGCCGGCTGCGCCTTTTGCGCGGCGGCGATGGCGGCATCGAGCACGGCCTGATCGCCGAGCTGCACCGTCGCCTGAACCTGGCCGGTATTGGGGTTGAACACATCGGCCGTCCGGCCCGAACCGCCGCCCGAAAGGCCCGCGACGTGATGATCGATGAGGCGCATATCCAACCTTCCCAAAACTTTTGTGGCTCTTCCTTACGCTTGGAGAATTTGCAGGCAAGGTGCCGGGGGTGCATGTGAGCCCTGCAATTATGCAGGGTAAGACGAGATGTTCGATTGGGACGACCTGCGGATTTTCCTCGCGGTGGCGCGGTCGCGGCATCTCGCGTCCGCGGCGCGATCTCTGGGGATGGATGCGACCACCGTCGGCCGGCGGTTGCGGCGGCTCGGGGCGGCGCTTCAGTCCGAATTGTTCGAGGTGGAGGCGGGCGAGCGGCGGCTGACCGAGCAGGGGCAGGCGCTGCTGGCGCATGCCGAGACGATCGAGAGCACGGCGCTCCATGCGCTGGGCGAAGTGGCGGGCGGATCGACTCAGGCGAGCGGGCATGTCCGGCTGAGCGTCGCCGAGGGCGTCGCGACCTGGGTGCTGGCCCCGCGCCTGCCTGAGTTCCGCAGCCGTAATCCCGATATCCGGCTCGACCTGGTCACCGCATCGGGTTTCCTCAACCCGTCGAAGCGCGAGGCGGATATCGCGGTGATGATGGCGCGGCCGCGGCATGGCCGGCTGATCGCGGCGAAACTCGCCGACTACCGGCTGCGGCTCTATGCCGCGACGCGCTATCTCGAGGCGCATGGCCCGATCGGGTCGATCGAGGAACTGAGCGGACACACGCTGATCGGCTATGTCCCCGAATTCCTCTACTCGCCGGAACTCGACTATCTCGGCGAGGTCGCGCCGGGGCTCGACGCCAATCTCCGCTCGACCAGCATCAACGTGCAGTATAGCGCCATCGCCAACGGCACCGGAATCGGCGTGCTGCCCAGCTTCATCGCCGATCAGGATCCCGGCCTCACCATGTTGTTTCCCGACCAGGTCGATATCGTCCGCAGCTTCTGGCTGGTGACGCATAGCGACATGCGACGCCTCGCGCGGATCGATGCCGTGCTGGAATGGTTGAAGGAATCAGCGACGGGGCCGCTGCGCCCGCCGATATTTGCCCCCGGGAGGAAGACATGAGCGTCGCATTTCGCCGCGAGAGCGACGAGGAGCATAAGGAGCCCAAGTTCGAGCTGCCGTTGCCGCCGGGGCCGAACCTGGTGACGGCGCGGGGCCTTGCGCTGATGGATGCGCGGGTGACGGCGCTGGAGGCGGAGATCGAGGTTGAAGCCGACGACGATGCACGCGAAGTGCTGAAGCGCGCGCTACGCTACTGGAACACACGCCAGACGACCGCGATCGTGGCGCCCGAGCCGAGCGGCGAGGAGGTCGCGTTCGGCGCCAGCGTCACGTTCCGCCTCAACGGCGCGCTGCGCACGATCCATATCGTCGGCAGCGACGAGGCCGACCCGGCGGAAGGGCGCATTGCCTTCACCGGGCCGCTGGTGAAAGCGATGATGGGTGCTGAGCCAGGCGACCTGATCGACTTTGGCGGGATGCGCGACGCGATCGAGATCGTCGAGGTCGGCAGTATGCCCCGCGAAGTATCTGAACGGGAGTAACAGGTCTGACACACTTTGCGACAATCCGAATCCTTGTGGATGCGGATGCATGCCCCGTAAAGGATGAGGTCTATAAAGTGGCCTTTCGCCATGAGGTGCCGGTGGCCATCGTGAGTAACAGCATCATGCGCATTCCGGTTCATCCGCTGGTCGAGCGGGCGATCGTGAGCGACGCGTTCGATGCCGCCGATGACTGGATCGCCGAGCGCGCGGACGCTGCCGCGGTGGTGATTACTACGGACATTCTCCTTGCCGACCGGTGTCTTAAAGCCGGCGCGACGGTGATCGCGCCGACCGGCAAACCCTTTACCACCAGCTCGATCGGCGCGGCCATCGCGACCCGGGCGATCATGGCCGACCTGCGCGCCGGCGGCGACGCGATCGGCGGGCCCGCGCCCTTTTCGAAGACTGACCGGTCGCGTTTCCTCTCGGCGCTCGATCAGGCTTTGGTGTCGCTGAAGCGGAAGGTCCGCCCATCATGAGCCAGGACAAGTTCGAACGTCACCGCCAGCCCTGGACCAGCGACGAAATCCAGAAACTCCATGTCCTCGCCAAAAAAGGCATGGCGCTGAAGGCGATAGCCAAGGCGCTGAAGCGCAGCGAGGAATCTACCAAGGATCGCGCCAAGGCCGACGGCCTGTCTATCGCGAAACTCAGGTAAGATATAGGATATAGGATAAACAAAGCATTTGCCTGTACCGACGCGTACAGGACAGGAACCAAGGCTGAGGCGTGGTGTTCGGCATATTCTTGCGCGGGAATCTTCCATCGCAGTGTGCGGACAGCGACGCGATGGAGATTGAATGACCGTGCGATCGCTTACTCCCGTGCGTATGTCTTTTGTGCGTGTGTCCTCGCTCGCCGCGATGGCGGCGGTGCTGCTGCTGTCCGGCTGCGGCAAGGCGGATAACAGCAAGCAGGGCGGCGGGCGGCGCGGGCCGCAGGGTCCGCCCCAGGTGGGCTTCGTCGTCATTCAGCCGACCAGCGTGCCGATCACGACCGAACTGGCCGGCCGCACCACCGCCTATGAGAGTTCCGAGGTCCGCCCGCAGGTTTCGGGCGTGATCTATCGCCGGTTCTTCACCGAGGGGGCGCTCGTCCGCCAAGGTCAGCCGCTCTACCAGATCGATCCGAGCCTCTACCGCGCGTCGGCGAACCAGGCCCAGGCCAATCTCGCCAGCGCCACCGCCAGCGCCGAAGCGGCGCGGATCAAGGCCGAGCGCTACAAGCCGCTCGCCGATATCGAAGCCGTGGCCAAGCAGGATTACACCGACGCGCTCGCCCAGTCGCGCCAGGCCCAGGCCGCCGTCGCGCAGAACCGCGCCGCGCTCGACACCGCGAAGGTCAACCTCCGCTTCACCACCGTTCCAGCGCCGATCACCGGGCGGATCGGGCGGTCGCTCTACACCGTAGGCGCGCTGGTCACGACCAACCAGGCCGATCCGCTCGCGACGATCCAGCGGCTCGACCCGATGTATGTCGACATCCAGCAATCGAGCGCGGACCTGCTCAGGCTGCGGCGCGAACTGGCAAGCGGCGGCCATAGCCCGGCCAATGCCGAAGTGCGGCTGAAGCTCGAGGACGGCAGCGACTATGGCTATGCCGGCTCGGTCGAATTCTCCGAAGTGGTGGTCAGCCCGACCACGGGCACCGTCACCTTGCGTGCGCGCTTCCCCAATCCGCAGGGCGAGTTGCTGCCGGGCATGTTCGTGCGGGCGACCTTCGCCCAGTCGATCGACAATAATGCCTTCCTGATCCCGCAGCCGGCCGTGTCGCGCGACCCCAAGGGCAATGCGACGGTGTTCATCGTCGGGCCGGGCAACAAGGCGCTCCAGCGCAGCGTGACCGCGACGCGCGCGATCGGCACCAACTGGGTCGTCACCGCCGGCCTGAACAAGGGCGACAAGGTGATCGTCCAGGGCGTCGGCAAGACCCTGCCCAACCAGGTCGTGCGGCCGGTGCCGGCGAGCCAGCCGGAACGGATCGGACCGCCGCAGGGCAAGGGTGCTGGTGGGGGTGCTGGTGGGGGTGCGGGCGGGGGTACCGGCAACCAGGCCGGCCAGACGCGCGGTTGATCGGACAGTGATTTCACGCATCTTCATCGACCGGCCGATCTTCGCCTGGGTCGTCGCGATCATCATCATGCTGGCGGGCGTCGGGGCGATCTTCACCCTGCCGATCGAGCAGTTCCCCGACGTGGCGCCGCCCAACGTCAACATCCGCGCCAATTATCCCGGAGCTTCGTCGGAAACGCTGGAGAACAGCGTCACCCAGGTGATCGAGCAGCAGCTGACCGGCATCGACGGCCTGCTCTATTTCAGCTCGAACTCTAACTCGCGCGGCGGCGTGAACATCAGCGCGACCTTTGCCAAGGGCATCGACCCCGACATCGCGCAGGTGCAGGTGCAGAACAAGGTGCAGCAGGCGCTGCCCCGCCTGCCCTCCCAGGTGCAGCAGCAGGGCCTGACCGTCACCAAGTCCAACCCCGACTTCCTGATGGTCGCGGCGATCTTCGACACGACCGACACGCGCACCAACCAGGACGTGTCGGATTACATGGTCTCCACCCTGCAGGAGCCGATCGGCCGGCTTGAGGGCGTGGGCGACATCAACGTGTTCGGATCGCAATATGCGATGCGCGTGTGGCTTAACCCGGACCGGCTCGCCAGCTATTCCCTGATGCCGAGCGACATCATCTCCGCCATCACGGCGCAGAATGCCGAAGTCGCGGCCGGCGAAGTGGGCGGCGTACCCAACAGCCCCGACCAGGCATTGAACGCGACCGTGACGGCGCAGAGCCGCCTGTCGACGCCCGCGCAATTCGCCAATATCGTGGTGAAGACTCAGCCCGACGGATCGACGCTTCACCTGAAGGACGTCGCCCGGGTCGAGCTCGGCTCCGAGAATTACGGCATCGTCAGCCGGATCAACGGCCATCCCGGCGCCGGCATCGCCGTCAGCCTCGCGCCCGGCGCCGACGCGCTGAAGACCGCCGAGCTGGTCAAGGCCGAGATCGCTTCCCAGGCGAAGAAATTCCCGGCCGGCTTCGCCTATGATTTCCCGCAGGACGTCACCGAGTTCATCAAGCTGTCGGTCGAGGAAGTGGTCTGGACCTTGATCGAGGCGATCATCCTGGTCGTCATCGTCATGTTCATCTTCCTGCAGAGCTGGCGCGCGACCCTGATCCCGACGATCGCGGTGCCGGTCGTGCTGCTCGGCACCTTCGCGATCTTCGCCATTGCCGGCTTTACCATCAATACGCTGACCATGTTCGGGCTGGTGCTCGCGATCGGCCTGCTGGTCGACGACGCGATCGTCGTCGTGGAGAATGTCGAGCGCCTGATGGACGAGAATCCGGGCATGAGCCCGCGCGACGCAACGATCGAGTCGATGAACGAGATCACCGTCGCGCTGATCGCCATCGCGCTGGTGCTGTCCGCCGTGTTCCTGCCCATGGCGTTCTTCGGCGGATCGACCGGCGTGATCTATCGCCAGTTCTCCGTCACGATCGTGTCGGCGATGGTGCTGTCGGTCGTGGTCGCACTGGTGCTGACCCCGGCGCTCACCTCCACCCTGCTCAAACGCAAGGAAGAGGAGCGCGAGAGCAAATATGAATCGATCCGGTGGGTCCAGCACCGGATGGAGAAGGCCAAGACCTGGTTCAACACCAATTTCGAGCGCAATCAGGAACGCTATACCAGGGCGGTGGCCAAGGTCGTCGACCGCAAGATCCTGTTCCTCGCGATCTACGGCGTCACCGTGGCGATCCTGGCGATCATGTTCATTCAGCTGCCGACGGGCTTCCTGCCGACCGAGGATCAGGGCACGACGAGCATCCAGTTCAACCTCGGGCCGGGCGCGACGATCGGCAAGACTCAGCAGGCGCAGCGTGAGATCGAGAAATACTTCCTGAAGACCGCAGGCAAGAACACCGACGCGATCATGACCGTCGCGGGCGGCGGCGGCGGCGGCCAGAATACCGGCCGTGGTTTCGTCGCGCTCAAAGACTGGTCGGAACGCAAGGGCGAGAAGAATGGCGCGCAGGCGATCGCGCGCAACGCGACCCAGGCGTTGGGCGGCCTGCGCGACGTCGAATTCTATGCGACGGTGCCGTCGGCGGTGCGTGGCCTCGGCCAGTCGGCCGGCTTCCAGATGGAGCTGCAGAACACCGGCGGCCTGAGCCGCCAGGAATTCAAGGCAGCGCGCGACAAGCTGCTCGCGGCGGCGCGCGCGGATTCCTCGCTTCAGGCAGTCCGCCCGACCGACCTGCAGGATCAGCCGACCCTGAAGGTCGATGTCGACCCGCAAAAGCTGAGCACGCTCGGGCTGAGCCAGGCCGACGTCAACAGCACGCTGTCGACCGCCTGGGGGGGCCGCTACGTCAACGACTTCAACGACCGCGGCCGGGTGAAGCGCGTCTATGTCCAGGGCGATGCGCCGTACCGCGCCTCGCCCGACGACATCGCTGCCTGGTATGTCCGCGGGTCGACCGGCGAGATGGCGCCCTTCTCGTCCTTCGCCAACGTCACCTGGGGCACGGCGCCCTCGTCGCTCAGCCGGTTCGGCGGATTCTCCTCCTATGAGATCCAGGGCCAGGCAGCGCCGGGCATCAGCTCGGGCCAGGCGATGGCGCGGATGGAGGAACTCGCCGCGCAATTGCCGGGGACCGGCGTGGCCTGGGCCGGGCTGTCCTATCAGGAGCGGTTGTCCTCCGGCCAGGCGCCCTATCTCTATGCGCTGTCGCTGCTGGTCGTGTTCCTGTGCCTGGCGGCGCTGTACGAAAGCTGGACGATCCCGATCGCGGTGTTGCTGATCATTCCGCTCGGCCTGGTCGGCGCAGTGTTCGCGGTGACCTTGCGGGGCCTCGAGAATGACGTGTTCCTGCAGATCGGTCTGCTGACCACCATGGGCCTGGCGGCGAAGAACGCAATCCTGATGATCGAGTTCGCCGAACAGGCCGAGAAGCAGGGCAAGCGCGTGATCGAGGCAGCGCTGGAGGCGGCCCGCATCCGTCTCCGCCCGATCCTGATGACCAGCCTTGCCTTCATCTTCGGCGTGCTGCCGCTCGCCGTCTCGACCGGCGCCGGCGCGAACAGCCGGGTCGCGATCGGCACGGCGGTGATCGGCGGCATGCTGACCGCGACGATCCTCGCGATCTTCTACATCCCGCTGTTCTTCGTGCTGGTGCGGCGCGGCACGCGCGACGTGCTGGCACGCCTGCACCACGAGCATCCGGCACCCCCTGCCCAGCCCCCCGAACAGCCTAGCGGGGAGAAAGCATGATGCGCCGGTTTGTCCTGCTGCTTGCGGCAACCTCGCTCGGCGCCTGCTCGATGGCGCCGAAATATGTACGGCCCGACTTGCCGGTGCCGCCCTCCTGGCCGGTCGGCGATTCCTATCTGAAGCAGAGCGAAGCGGCGCTGCCGGCGGTCACCTATCGGGAGATCTTCCGCGACCCGCGGTTGCAGGGGCTGATCGAGCAGGCGCTGGCGAACAATCGCGACCTGCGCATCGCCGCGGCGAACATCGCGGCGGCGCGGGCGCAATATCGCATCCAGCGAGCGCAGTTGCTGCCGCAGGTCGGCGCTTCGGCCGGCGTCACGCGGTCCGATAACGGCAATGGCAGCGGCGCGCGCACCAACTTCTCGGTCGATGGCGGCATCAGCGCGTTCGAGCTCGACCTGTTCGGGCGGATCCAGTCGCTGAGCACGGCCGCGCAGAACAGTTATTTCGCCACTGAAGCGGCTGCGCGGGCGACGCGCCTGACCCTGGTCGGCGACATCGCCACGGTCTGGCTGAACTATGCCGCCGACAAGAGCCTGCTCGCGATCGCACGGGACACCGCCGCGAACGCCCAGCGCAGCGTGACCCTGACTCAGGCGCGGCTCAAGGGCGGCATCGCGCCGCGCACCGACCTCAGCCAGGCGGAGACGGTGCTGGCCAGCGCGCAATCGGATCTGGCGCAGCAGACCACCAACCTCGCCCAGGACATCAACGCGCTGCAGTTGCTGGTCGGGGCGCCAATCGATTCCGCGGCGCTCCCGGCCTCGATCGACGAAGCGGCCGGCACCGTTGCCGAACTTCCCGCCGGGCTCGATTCCGGCGTGCTGCTGCGCCGTCCGGATGTCGTGCAGACGGAATATCAGCTGCGCAGCGCCAATGCGGAGATCGGCGCGGCGCGAGCCGCTTTGTTCCCGCGCATCTCGCTGACGGCCCTGCTCGGGCTGGCGAGCGGGTCGCTGGGCGACCTCTTCAAGGGCGGATCGTTCAATTATTCGGCCGGCGCCAATGCCAACTACACGATCTTCAACGCCGGCGCCGGGCGCGCGAATGTCCGCCTGTCCGAGGCGCAGCGCGACGCGGCGCTGGCGGCGTACGAAAAGGCCATTCAGACCGCCTTCCGCGAAGTGTCCGATGCGCTTGCCCGCCGCGGCACGATTGCCGAGCAGACCCGGGCCAGCCAGGCGCTCACCGCCGCTGCGGCTGACAGCTATCGCCTGTCCGACGCGCGGTATCGCGGCGGGATCGATACCTTCCTGCAGAGCTTGGTCGCCCAGCGCACTTACTATTCCGCGCAGCAGCAGCTTATTGCGACGCGACTGACCGCGGCGACCAACCTGGTAACGCTCTACCGCGTGCTGGGCGGGGATTCGACGCTGGACGCTACGGCGGCGGGGCCGAAGCCGGTGAGTGGGGCGACCGGCAACTGATTGCTGCGGTAATGCTGCGCCGCACCCTTGCTTGACGGATGCTTCAAGCGGGTAAAGGATGTGCCCGCATGACGACCCCACCCGATCCGGCTGCGTTCTTCCGCGAGATGCTCGGCCAGTGGGAGCAGATGGCCAACCAGTTCGGCGGCCAGGTGATGAAGTCGGGCGAATTCTCGCGCGTGATGCAGGGCGCCAGCAGCGCGACGATGACCGCCCAGGCCGCCGCGCACCAGATGATGGACAAGGCGCTGGCCGCCGCCAACATGCCGAGCCGCAGCGAGGTGGAGGATCTCTCCGCGCGAGTCCGCCGGATCGAGGAGTCGGTCGGGCGGATCGAGGCGTTGCTGATGGCCCAGGCCTCCAACCTTCCGCCCGGGATCGCCCCACCGGAACGACCCAAGCCGAAGCGCACCCGCACGCCGCCGGGCAAGCCGGCTTAAGCGTGTCGCAGCGCTGACCATGGCCGAGCAGAGCGCCCCCGACCTGTTCACCCAGGCCAGTACCGCGTTCGACCGCGCGCTCCAGCGCAACTTCAAGGGGCTCGATTATTTCGCCTCGCCCGCGCCGGTGCTGGGGGCCAGCCCGAAGGATCTGCTGATCCAGCGCGGCACGATGAACCTCCATCATTATCGCCCGATGACCGACGAAGTGTACCGGGTGCCGTTGCTGCTGGTGATGGCGACGACAAATCGCGGCTATATCTTCGACATGGTGCCCGGGCAGAGCCTGGTCGAATATCTGCTCAAGGCCGGGTTCGACGTGTTCATGCTCGACTGGAGCCCGCCGCGCGCCGACGAAAAGGGCCTGACGCTCGACGATTATGTCCTCGACTTCATCCCCGACGCGATCGCGCGGGTGCAGCGGGAGACCGGCGAGGACGATTTCACCCTGGTCGGTTACTGCTTCGGCGGGGTGCTCTCCCTGCTCTGGGCGGCGCTGCATCCCGACGCGCCGATGAAGAATCTCGTCACCTTTACCACGCCGGTCGATTTCTCCAGGATGGAGATGTTCCAGGCCTGGGCGGACAAGCGCTTCTTCGATGTCGACCGGCTGGTCGATACCTTCGGCAATTGCCCGGCGGATTATCTCTATACCGCGTTCGACATGCTGCGGCCGGGCGCACGGATCGCGGGGAATATCCGGCTGCTCGACAACCTGTGGAACGACGAATATGTCAAATCCTTCCGCATGTTCGACCGCTGGGCGAGCGACACGCTGCCGCTCGCCGGCGAATATTTCCGCGAGACGACCAAGAAGCTGATGTGGGGCAATGCGCTCAACGAGGGCACGATGGACGTCGGCGGCCGGCCGGTCGATCTGGCCCGGATCACCGCGCCTTTCCTCCACGTCACCGCCGAGCACGACCATATCGTACCATCCGCGGCCTCGGCCCCGCTGATCGACAAGATCGGATCGGCCGACAAGGAACAGGTGACAATGAAGGGCGGCCATGTCAGCCTCGTCGCCGGGGGCAACGCGATCAAGCGGCTATGGCCGAAACTGGTCGACTGGCTGGGGGAAAGGTCGACATGAGTCATCACATCAGGCGGTTCGCACCGAGCGACCGGGACGCGATGCTCGCTTTCGCCAATACCCTGCCCGAACACGACCTGCTGTTCCTCGGCCGCGACCTGAAGCATCCGCGCGTGGTGGACGCCTGGCAGTCGGCGATCGAAGACGGCTGGATCGACAGCCTGATCGCCGAGGATGGCGGGCAGTTCGTCGGCACGGCCGCGCTGGTGCGCGATCCGCTCGGCTGGAGCGCGCATGTCGGCGAGATCCGGCTGCTCGTCGCGCCGGGCAAGCGCGGATCGGGCATCGGGCGCGACCTGCTCGAAGCGATCTATGCCGTCGCGATCGAGCGCGGGCTGGAGAAGCTGACCGCGCAGATGACCCCCGACCAGATCGGATCGGTGATGCTGTTCGAGAGCCTCGGCTTCCGCGCGGAGGCGCTGCTGAAAGACCATGTCCGCGACCGCGATGGCAAGCCGCACGACCTTGCCATCCTGGCGCACGACGTCGCGCGCGTTTCAGCGCAGCACCGGGCGTTCGGGATGGATGAATGAACTATATTGCAGTGCAGCGAGTTAAGACTGCAGCTATTGGAAGGATGACCGAATGACTGAACCCCAGGCCGACGCGATACGGCCGCCGTCCGCGCTTCTGGCGTTCACCGAACTGCCGCGCGCGCTGGCCGAGTTCAGCTCGCTGGGCATCGCGGCGCCGATCCTCGCCACCGCGCCGCGCGGCGACGGGCATCCGGTGATGGTGTTGCCGGGGTTCGTGACCAGCGACCGGTCGACGACGGTGCTGCGGCGGTTCCTGAGCAACCTCGGTTATGATGCGCATGAATGGGGGCTCGGCCGCAATCTCGGGCCCAAGGCGATCGGCTATGAGGGCGAAAAGCTGGTCGAGCGGCTGCGCGAGATCCACGAGGCGACAGGGCAGAAGGTGAGCCTGGTCGGCTGGAGCCTGGGCGGGGTGATGGCGCGTCAGCTCTCCCGGCGCGCGCCCGAGGCAGTGCGACAGGTGATCTCGCTCGGATCGCCCTTCACCGGTACACCCCGCGCGACCAATGTGTGGCGCGCCTATGAGGTGCTGACCGGGCAGAAGATCGACGATCCCTCCGTGCGCAGCCAGATGCGCGAGAGCGCCGAAGTGCCGCCGGTGCCGTCAACCGCGATCTATTCGCGCGAGGACGGCGTGGTCGCGTGGCAGAACTGCGTCGAGCCGCGCGGGCCCGAGACCGACAATATCGAAGTGCATGGCAGCCATTGCGGGCTCGGGGTGAATCCGGCGGTGCTCTATGCGATCGCCGACCGGCTGGCCCAGGCCGAGGGCGAATGGCGCCCGTTCGAGCGCAGCGGGCTGAAGGCGCTGGTCTATCCGTTCGCGGGGCATGCGTAGCTTTTAGCTCCTCCCCGGCACGGGGAGGGGGTGTGTGAGCTTTGGATTGCCCCCGGCAATCCAAGATCGTGTCCGGGGGACACGATCTCGCTCACGCACCCGCCTTCTTCAGGCGGGTGGTGGAGGGGCTGGGGGCGGAACCTCTGTCCCGCGCTCCAAACCCCTCCACCATTTGCTGAAGAAGCAAATGGTCCCCCTCCCCGAGCAAGCTCGGGGAGGATTTAAGAGTCCTTGCCCTTCAGCGGCTGGACGGCTTCGCGGCCGATCTGCATGATCAGCTCGCCGATCTCGCGCGCCTGGCTCATGCTGCGGCTGCCCTGCTCGCGCAGATAATCGCCCTGGACCTTCATCACTTCCGACAGGTCCTTGGCCGCGGCGGCGGCGCGCAGCGCGGCAAAGGCGTCGCGGGCGTTGCTTTCCGCCTGGTCGATCAGCTTCATGCTGACGGTCGACCCGCCCTCGGCGACCTTGGCGCCTGAAGCCCGGACTGCCTCGCCGGCCTTTTTCGCCGGATCGACGATCTTCTCGTTGATCGTGTCCTTGACCTTTTCCCCCATGTTCTTGTCCGGGGTGCTTTTCTTCTCGGCCATCATGCTGCTCCTTTCTTGCGGGTTGCCGGCTTCGCCGCCGGTTTGGGTCTGGGTGGTGCCTTGGGTTTTGCGGGCTCGGTTCCGCCGAGCGTCGCCACCTTCAACGCTTCAAAGGAGGATTTGAGCGCAGCGGCGTATTTTTCGGGGTCGGGCATCATGTCCCGGTCGGCGGTGAAGGAGATCGCGATGGTGTCGCCATAGGAATAGACCGGGTTGATCAGGCCCATGGAATCGAACACCGGCGCGGTGCCGTAGCTCGCCAGCATCTGCGCGCCGCAGAAATAGAGCGGGACGCGTGGGCCCGGCACGTTGGTGACGACGGTGTTGAACACCGGCGCATGCGTGTTGGCGGCGCCCACCCGGGTGTAGAGTCGCGCGGCAAGGCCGGCGAGGCCGGACGGGATGAGCTGGCTGTAATCGGCGAGGCTGCGCGCGCCGACCGCATTCGTCATCGCCTTGGAATTGACCGCTTCGCCATGGACATAGTTCAGCCGTTCGAGCGGATCGGCGAGATGCGTGCCGAGCGGGATGACCATCGCCGAGACGAGATTGCCGAGCGCCGCCTTCTCCCCTTCGCCGCGCACCGAGATCGGCGCCATCGCGGTGAGCGATTCCCTGGGCAGCTCGTTCTTGTCCTCGAGATAGGTGCGCAAGCCGCCGCCGACGATGGCGAGGATCACGTCGTTGACGGTCGCGCCTGGCACGGCATCCTTGATCGCGCGGATCTCGGCGAGCTTGAACGGCACCGCGTCGAACACGCGGTGCGGCGAGACCTTGCCGTTGAAGCGGGTCTTGGGCGCCATCTTCGTGTTGGACAGGCTGACCTCGCCCTTGCCGACCGTGGCGGCGAGCTTGGCCATGCCGGGCAGCGACCGGCCGATCGTCTCCACCACGCGCATCGGCTGAAGCAGCGAGTTGAAATAGCTGCGGGTGAGCAGGTCGGCCACATTGGGCATATGCTCGGGCTTCCAGTCGTCCGTCTTCCCAGGCGGGCTCATCTCCGCATCGAGATCATGGACGGCGGTGGACATCTCGACGCCGGACATGCCGTCGACCGCGGCGTGATGGACCTTCGACACCAGCGCGAAGCAGCCGGGCGGCAGGCCTTCGACATTGTCGAGCCCCTCGATCACGGTGAATTCCCACAGCGGCTTGTTGAGGTCCATCGGGCGAGCATGGAGCCGCGCGACCTGAATGCAGAGCTGGCGCCAGTCGCCGGGCCTGGGCAGCGCGATGTGGCGGACATGGAATTCGAGGTCGAATTCCGGATCCTCGATCCAATAGGGATGATCGAGATCGAACGGCACGCGCACGAGGCGCTGGCGGAAGCTGCGCGCGCCGGACAGGCGGGAGCCGATGAAGTTCAGGATGTCCTTGAAGCGGACGAACCCGCCCGGCGCCGTGGAGGGATCGTAGATCGCGACCGAGCCGATATGCATCGGGGTATGGGGCGTCTCCAGATAGACGAACGATGCGTCCTGGCCTGACAGTTGAAGCATTGCCTACTCCCCTTCTTGTTCCTCCCCGGAACGGGGAGGGGGACCGGCGGAGCCGGTGGAGGGGCTTGGAGCGCGGAACGCCTGTCTCGCGCTCCAAGCCCCTCCACCATTCGCTGAAGAAGCGAATGGTCCCCCTCCCCGAGCAAGCTCGGGGAGGAATTCTATTTCCCGAAGCCGAACACGTCCTGGTGGAAGCGTCCGTCCTCGATCAGTTCTTCGAGCCATGCCGAGCCTTGCGCGTGCTCGTCGCCGGCCTGTTGCATCTGGATGCGAATCAGCGTGTCGCGCACGGCCGGGGCCATGAAACGACCGTCGCCGCACAGGAAGATCTGCGCGCCGGCGCGTAGTGCTGCCCAGACGCGCTCCTGCTCGGCCCAGAGCGCATCCTGGACGAATTTCCATGGATGAGAGTCGAGGGCGGAGAAGGCAAGATAGGGGGCGATCACCCCGTCCTTCGCCCAGGCCTCGATCTCCTCGCGGCAGAACCAGTCATGGTCGGGATGGCGGCAGCCGAAGAAGAGCAGGCTGGTCGCGACATCTTCGCCCGCCGCTTTCTGCGCGGCGCGTTCCTGGATGAAACCGCGCAAGGGCGCGAAGCCGGTGCCGGGACCGATCAGGATCATCGGAACGCTCGGGTCCGCGGGCGGCGCGAAGGGTGGATTGGGGCGGCGGACATAGCCGAACACCTGATCGCCCGGCGCCACGCCCTGCATATAGCCCGAGGCGAAACCGCGATGCTCTCCCAGGCCCGACCAGGCAGGCGCAGCCATGGTGCCGACGATCAGCTCGGCCACATCGGGCGAGACCAAAGGGCTCGACGCGATCGAATAGAAGCGCGGCGAGATCGCGGCCGACAGCTCGACCAGGGAATCGAGCGACAGCTCGGCGGCAGGATGCTGCTCCAGCAGGTCGAGCAGGCTGAGACGCTTGCCGGCGACCTCGGTATCGAACACCTCTTCGAGCCTGGCCAGTTCGCACCTGGTGTTGGGGCATCGCGTCTGTCCCGCGATCACTGCCAGCGCACGCCTGGGCAACGGGTCCGACAGCTCGACAAAATCGGTGAGCAACTGCCGCACCGTCACCGTCTGGCCGAGCGGCAAATGGCGGAAGCGGCCGCCCTGCCCGTCCACGCGCAGCTGAGTCGAACCCTCGAGGCCGAGCCGGTCGATCGCGCGCTCGACCAGGTCGGGGCGGTTGCGGGCATAGACGGCGATGTGATCGCCGGTGTGATAGTGCTGGCCCTGCGGCAGGCGGATGCGGATGAAGCGGGTCGAGGGGCGCGGCGGCTCCTTCGCGAAATCCCATAGCCCATCGGCGGGCCGGATCATCTCGTCATTGGCGACGATCTCGAGCTGCTGGGCGTGCTCCGGCAAAGCAGCGGCGCGGGCGGCCGAAGGGTCGATCGGCTGGAGCGACAGAGTCGAGACGGACTCGCTCGGCGCGGCGTCGCTGCCCAGCGCCTTCCACAGGTCGCGCACGAAGCCGGCGACCGCGCCGTCGAAATCGCCCTGCCCGTCGGCCTCTGCGCGGGGCAGCAGGCGGCTCGCGCCGGTCGCCTCGATCGCGGCGTCGATGCGCTTGGGGAAGATCTGGTAGTTGGGCCATTGGCTGTTGCCGATGCCGAGCACCGCGAAGCGCGCGCCCGTCCAGTCGGCACCCTCGAACGCGCCGCCATCGAGCGCCTTCTCCACCGCCAGCGCGGTATCGGGGGCACGGCCGTTATAGGTGGCGGTGACGATGACGATCACCTTGTCCTCGGGCGCGGCGCCGCCCTTGAAGCTTTCGTCCATCGAGCGAACGATCGTCTCGAACCCGTCGAGATTGGCGCGCTCGGCGATCTCCTCGGCGATGTCGCGCGCGGTGCCGAGGCTCGAGCCGTAGAGCACCGCGAAACGCTGGCCGGTGCCGGAGACCGAGGCGACGGGCGTTTCCTCCACCTGCCGTTCGACCGGAGCGACGCCCAGCCGTTCGTGCGGCATGCGCAGCCGGACACGCATGTAGAATTCGTCCGGCTTGATCGACAGCGTCTCCTTTATGCGCAACCGATAGCCATGAGGATCGCTGATCGCGAACTTTTGCAGCAGCATCGCCAGTGCGAGCTTTGCCTCGACCATGGCGAACTGCCGGCCGATACAGGCGCGCTCGCCATTGCCGAACGGCTTGTAGGCATGCGGATGCCGTGCGGCCTCGGCCTCGGGCAGCCAGCGGTCGATGTCGAACTCCTCAGGGTCGGTCCAGACGCCCGGATCGCGGTGCAGGCCGGGCGAAAAGACGTTGACCGGGCGATCCTTGCGCAGGTGCCATTTGCCGCCGATCTCGGTGTCCTCGAACGGCGCAACGCTGAAGGCCGGCGCGGTCGGCCAGAGGCGCATCGCTTCCTTCAGGATGCGCTCGATCACTTCGAGCTTCACCACATCGGTATAATCGGGGCGCTTGTCGCCGGGCAGCACGCGGTCGACCTCGGCATAGGCCTGGGCCAGCACATGCGGGTGGCGCAGCAGCAGATGCTGCGAGAAAGTGAGCAGGCCCGAGGTCGTCTCGTGCCCGGCGATCAGGAAGGTCAGCACCTGATAGCGGATGTTGATGTCGTCCAGGCCCTCGCCCGATTCCGGGTCGACCGCGCTCAGCATCAGATTGAGCAGGTCCTTTCCGTCATTGGGATGTAGCCGGCGTTCGGCGATGATGCCGTCGACCAGCGCGTTCATCTCGGCGATGTCGGCCTCGTACTGGCGCATCGCCTTTTTCGCGAAGCGCTGCTGGATCGGCAGCCGGGTGATCATGTTGAGCGATTCGCCGAGCGCCCGGCCCAGCGCTTCGAGAAAGCTGTCGAGTTCCTCCTTCTCGAAGCTGTTGAAGCGGTGACCGAAGCCCGCGACCGCGATGGAGTCGAGCGTGAAACGGGTCATGTCGTCGGCGACGAGCACGTCAGTGCCGGAGAGCCGCGACCATTTGCCGACAAGCTGGTCCGCCACTTCGAGCATCATGTCGAAATAGCCCCGCATCGCGCGCTGGCTGAAGGCAGGGAGCAGGATGCGGTGCGCCTTGCCCCAGTTGGGTTCCTCGCTGAACGCGGTGAACAGGCCGTCCCCGGCGAATTTGCGCACCACGCGCAGGCCCGGCCCGGGCATCTTGCGGAAGCGCGTCTCGTCGCACAGCTCGGCGACGAGATCGGGCGAGGTCACGAACAGCCCGATACGGCTGCCGAATTTCAGCTTGAAGATGCCTTGCGGAAAATCGCGGCTGACGGCGAGCAGATGGCCGATCAGCCCGGCGCGCGCGATCTGGTGGAGATGCCCGACCACGGGCAGGCCCGGTGGCGACGGAATCACCTGCCGCTCGACCGCAGCTGTCGCCATCCTCCCACCTTCCCCCTGCGTTCCAGGGCGCTTGTCGTTGATCGACAGTGGAACACAGCCGGAGCCCGGGCGCAACCGGGGAAGCAGCCGATGCGACCGTCCTTAACCCGGTCTCAACCAGCGCTCGCGCAAGGAGGCCATATGACGATGCTTCGCGACCCCGTTTCCCGCTTGCCGCCGATCCCGCTGACGATCGGTGTGGCGCTGACGATGCTGTGGGTGACGATGCCGCTCGTTACCAGTGACATGCCGGCCTATCTGCTGCCCTGGTTCGAGCATATCGTCGCCATGGGGCCGGTCGCGTCGTTCGCGCAGCCTTTTTCCAACTACGCCCCCGCCTATCTCTACCTGCTCGCCGCGCTCAGCCTGTTTTCGGGCGTGTTGCCGGCGATGACCCTGATCAAGCTCCTGTCAGTCGCCGGCACCGTGGCGCTCGCCCTGGCCGTGCGGCATCTGCTGACCCGGTTCGACGCGTTGCAGCCGGTCCGGGCCACCATGCTGCTCTTCGCGATGCCGAGCATCCTGCTCAACGCGTCCCTGCTGGGCCAGTGCGACGCGATGTGGGCCGCCTCTTGCGTGATGGCGGTAGCCGCCGCGCTGGACCGTCGCCACGCCGCCATGCTCGCCTGGTTCGGCCTGGCGGTGGCCTTCAAGGCACAGGCGATCCTGATCGCCCCCTTCTTCCTCGCCGTGCTGATCGGCCGCCGCGTGCCGCCATGGCTCTGGCCGATCGCCCCCGCGGTCACCCTGGCGACCATGGTGCCGGCCTGGGCGGCGGGATGGCCGGCGGCCGACCTCGTCACCATCTATCTCCGCCAGGCCGACACGTTTCAGATGCTCTCGTTCAATGCGCCCAATATCTGGGCGATCCTGCAGGCCTTTCCGATCGGCCTGCCGCTGGCCGGCATCGCCACCGCCGTGGCGATCGGCGGGACAGCGGCCTATATCGCGCGCTTCTCGACCCGGGCGCTCGACGACAGGGCGCTGCTGTCGGCCGCCCTGCTGGCGACGCTCGTCACCGCCGGGCTGTTGCCGCGCATGCATGAGCGATATTTCTTCCTGGCGGACGTGCTGGCGCTGTGCCTGGCGCTGGTGTGCCGCGACAAGCCGAGCCAGACCATCGCGATTCTGGTGCAGGCGGGCTCGACCCTGGCGCTGTTCGGTTATCTGAGCGGCATCGCCGGACTGGTCATGCTGGGGAGCGTGGCGATGATCGTCGCGACCATCCGGCTGGCCCGTCCGCTGCTCACACCGTCCGTTAACGAAAATCGCCTTATGGCGCGGGCGATCTGACGATCGACGCTGCGGCAAAACGGTAACGTATGTTAGCTATCCAGTCGATTCGCAGGGTTCGGAAGTGGGGGGTTCACTCGAATGTCGATGTTCAACAAGAATGGTCGCGATCAGGGAATGATGGTGCCGTCGACGCCGGCAGCGCAGGCGTCAGCGGGCAAGCGCGGCATGTTTTCGGTGCTCGGGCCGGACGTCACCGTCACCGGCAATGTCGTGGCGACCGCCGACCTGCATATCGACGGGCGCATCGACGGCGACGTGACCTGCGGCAACGTCGTGCAGGGGACCGAAAGCCGCATCGCCGGCTCGCTCAAGGCCGAGACCGCGCGCATCGCCGGATCGATCGAGGGCTCCGTCTCGGTACGCCAGCTTACTGTCGAGCGGAGCGCGCGGATCAACGGCGACGTGGAATATGAGACGATCTCGATCGAGAATGGCGCGTCGATCGACGGCCACCTGAAGCATCTCTCCCCCGGCGCCCGCAATTTCGAGCGGGGCGCGCCGGAGATCAGCCTGGTCGCCTCGAACGGCGCGGCGGCCTGACCCTTCCCGGGGCGGCTCCCAAGCCGCCCCTTTTCCTCACATGCCGATATTGCCCATCGCGTCCCGATAGCGGGCCGACGCGTGCGCGATGTCGATGGCGAAGCCGATCCACATCGCCATCAACGCGGCGCTGGACAGCCAATAGACCGGCGCGCGCAACTGCACCTTGCGCACCACGATGTGGATAAAGCTGTGGAGAGCCCTGAGGACAACATAGGCCCAGGCGAGCAGCACCTGGACGTGGCCGGCCTGGTGCGTGATCAGCAGCAGCGGCACGATCGCGAAATAGAGTGTCGGCATCTCGAACAGGTTGCGGAAATTGTTCGCGGGCATCTCGACCGGCTGGAAATAGCGGAGCGCGGCCTCTCCGCTGGCGAAATCCTCCGCCGTCGGAGGATTGCGCCGCACATGGCGCATCCGCTCCAGCATGAGCCAGAACCAGATGAGGACGATCAGCGCCACCAGCGCGAAGGTCGGCCACAATATCGCGAACGGCATGCACCTTCTCCCCCTTTTGCGGCGGTTGTGCCCGTGGCAGGACAGCGGAGTCCAGCATGAACGGGAGAGCGATAATGACCGGGATGACCCTGCCGATGAAGGCGGATGCCGCTGCGGGAAGCTGCGCTTCCGCGTCTCCGCGCCGCCCATGCTGACCATGGCGTGTCACTGCACCGGCTGCCAGAAGATGAGCGCCAGCGCCTATTCGCTGAGCGCCGCGGTGCCGAGCGACGGGTTCGAGGTGATCCAGGGCGAACCCGTGATCGGCGGGCTGCACGGCGACCAGTCGCGCCACCATCATTGCGACTGGTGCAAGAGCTGGGTGTTCACCCGCCTTCCGCCGGAACTGGGTTTCGTCAATGTCCGGGCGACGATGCTCGACGATACGCACTGGTTCGCGCCGTTCATCGAGACCTATCGCAGCGAAGCGTTTCCCTGGGCGGCGACCTCGGCGAAACACAGCTACGACATGTTCCCGGACATGGCGGATTATTCGGCACTGCTCGCCGACTATGCCGCTGGCGTCGGCTGAACGCTCCAACAGGACGGACCGGGTTCATCGCTGTTCCGCGCCGATAACAGCGAATAACAGGGAAAGCATTTTCATTTGCGCCGGATCGCCGCGGTATTCGTAAAAGTCTCATTTTTTATCAAATGCTTGATTGAGGTTTCCCTGTTATCGAGAACAGGGAACGCGATGCTCGGAACAGGGAAAATATCGTCCCGAACAGGGAACCGGCCTCCCTCCAACAGCTGACCAGTCATATCAAAGAGCCAGCGGCACCGGCGAGGGTTCCGCCGCGCCATGTTCACGATTTTCGGCGATGGTTGAATCAAGCGGGCAGCGATCAGGGCTGGATCAGGCTCGGCAGACCGGGATCCCGCGCCCCATCCTCCTTCGGCGCAAAGCGTGTGGTCCATTGCGGATAGCCGCCGACCGTCATCTCGATATCGGGAAGGACGACCGGGTCCGCGCCCGTCTCGACCCAGCCGGCACCATGGCAATGATCGCAGATCGCGCGCTTGCAGCGGAAACTCACCAGATCGATCTCGACATTCCACTGCCCATGCCCCTTGCAGACCGGGCACAGCGCATCGAGCGTGCCGTTGCGCGGCTGCAGCGGGACGATGTCGAACGCATGAGGGCTATCGGGGCCGGCGCAGGTGACGATCATGCTGTCATGGGGCATCGCGCGCGTCTCTTCCGGAAACAACGTCAACGTGCGGGGATGATATCGGCTCCCCGCCGGAGACGCTCGACGGCCCCTAAGCCGGAAGAGCGCTGCCGCGATCTCGCCGGCGTGCCCAGGCCAGGACCCTCAGCAGTGCGGCGAGGCCGAGCAGAGAGAGCGTCGGCACGCCGAGCCATGGCTGAGCCGGCACGCGGCCGAGATAGGAGAAGGCGAAGATCCCGGCGATGACATAGCCGCCGGTCGCGTGAAGCAGGCGCCAGCGGCGCGCGCCGAGGCGGCGGACCGCAGCGTCGTTCGAGGTGATCGCCATGGCGAAGACGAACAGATAGCCGATCCCCCCGCCGATCACGGTCACCATCTTCGTGCCATGGCCGAACAGGAAGATCGCGGTGAGCAGGGCGGCGAGATGCACGGTATGAGTCGCCGCGAAGGCCAGCCCGACCGAACGGCGGCGGCGAAGCAGCGCCGCCCGCCAGCCGCCCGGCCATAACCGCGCCAGCGCCGACGCAGACCAGGCCGTGACGAACCATAGAAAGGACACGCGCGCCGTCAGCCGGGCGGCCGCGGCGGCACCATCATATGTCCAGCCTCCATGCGCCTGAAACGCGCCCGCCACGACGGCCAGCCCGAGCAGGGTGGCGACGCCGATAGCGACCGGCGGCGAGAAAGCGGGCCTTGTCATACCGGCGGTATGACATCATACCGAGAGTATGGAGTCAATGGACAATCGCGCGAAACTGGTCGGCGCGGCACGCGCGCTGTTTGCGGAGCGGGGCTATGCGGCGGTGTCGGTCGATGAGATCGCGGCGCGTGCGGGGCTGACCAAGGGCGCGGTCTATTATCAGTTCAAGGACAAGCGCGACCTGTTCCGTGCCGCCTGCCAGGCCGTGATCGACGAGATCGTCGGCCATGTATCCAGGGGCACGATGGACCATGCCACCCACAGCGTCGACGAGATCGTGACCGGCAGCGGCATCCTGTTCGATGCCTATGAGGGGCGCGAGACGCGGCAATTGCTGCTGATCGACGGACCGGCGGTGCTTGGCATGAGCGAATGGATCGCGATGCAGAGCCGGCTGCGGATCGAACTGGGCGAGCATGCGCTGCACCATGTCGCCGATGCCGGGCTGATCGAGCGGGAGATGGTCCCGGCGCTGGCGCACCTTCTCTCGGGTGCGTTCCGGCAGGGCGTGCTCCAGATCGCCGCGTCGGACGATCCTGCCGTGACGAGTGCCGCGGTCAGGGCGGCGTATCGGCGTCTGGCGCTGGGGCTGCTGGCGCCGACGCCTGATTGATGGGGCCCGCGCCGATCGACCTTCGGCGGCGCTCGGGGCGCCAAGATGATATTCGCGCAGAGGCGCGGAGCGCGCAGAGGCATTCCCGACTTCGGGCGGTCGGCCTCGGCCCCGGTTCTTACACTCGATCGGCAGCGAATCCTTCAGGATGCTCCATTCCGCCCGGTAAGATCGCCCCGGCTCAAGCCCGCCTCCAAAAAGCAGGCTTGAATCAACCATTCCGTGCTACATCAACCGCAAGCGATGAGGAAAGATGGTCGGATATTTACTCTTTGCGCTGGTCGGCTTCGGCTTAGCCGCTTTCATGGTCAACCGACTCTACGTTGGCATCGGCGGACATCAGATAAACGTTAAGGGCGTGACGTACTCCCGATCTTCCACCCCTGTCATGTACTGGATCGTGATGACGATGGCCGTCTTCGGACTGTGCTTCGGCCTACTGATCGCTTGGGCTGGCACCATGATGCTTGTTCATTAAGCCAGTTGATGAAGCCCACCAATTTGTCCACGCCGCCTAGTGGCCTGAGCTGAAGGCCGTTCGATCCATAATTGAATTCCGTCATGCTGAACTTGGTTCAGCATCCAACACTCCACAAGCGACGGCATTGGTTGTTGCACATTGGATGCTGAACCGAGTTCAGCATGACGGCAGGTTTGTCATGGAACGAACTTCAGATTCAGGACATCGGGGCGGCGCTGGCAAGATCGCCTGAGGGTATGGACTCCGCGTGCGCGGCGCCTCTGCGCGGATCACCAAGGTAACCGCGCCGGAAATGGCGCAAATCGCCAAGCGGAATCCTTGGGCATCGTTACGAATCACCGGTATCGCTTGGTAATCGGTCCCGTGGGTCGAATCCGGCGGCCAGCGCCGCATCAGCATGCGACGTGCTTGTATGGGGTAGGAAATGGCGAAGGCGAAGGTCGAACGCGCGAAGCCGCATTTCAACATCGGCACGATCGGTCATGTCGACCATGGCAAGACGTCACTGACGGCGGCGATCACCAAGGTGCTCGCCGAGACTGGCGGCGCCACCTTCACCAGCTACGACGCGATCGACAAGGCGCCGGAGGAGCGCGAGCGCGGCATCACGATCTCGACCGCTCATGTCGAGTATGAGACGGCCGCGCGCCATTATGCGCATGTCGATTGCCCGGGCCATGCCGATTATGTGAAGAACATGATCACCGGTGCCGCGCAGATGGACGGCGCGATCCTGGTCGTATCCGCCATCGATGGCCCGATGCCACAGACCCGCGAGCATGTCCTGCTCGCCCGTCAGGTCGGCGTGCCGGCGATGGTCGTGTTCCTGAACAAGGTCGATCTGGTCGACGACGAGGAAATCCTCGAGCTGGTCGAGCTGGAAATCCGCGCGCTGCTCAGCTCCTACGACTATCCGGGCGACGAGATCCCGGTGATCCGGGGTTCGGCAACCAAGGCGCTCGACGGATCGGACGACAGGATCGGTCGCGACGCCGTGCTCAAGCTGATGGCGGCGGTCGACGCGTATCTCCCGCAGCCCGAGCGTCCGCTCGACAAGCCGTTCATGATGCCGATCGAGGACGTGTTCTCGATCTCGGGTCGCGGCACCGTCGTCACCGGCCGGATCGAGACCGGCATGATCGAGGTCGGCGAGGAGGTCGAGATCGTCGGCATCCACGACACCCGCAATACCATCGTCACCGGCGTCGAGATGTTCCGCAAGCTGCTCGACCGGGGCCAGGCCGGCGACAATGTCGGCCTGTTGCTGCGCGGTGTCAGCCGCGACGAGGTCGAGCGTGGCCAGGTGTTGTGCAAGCCGGGCTCGATCACGCCGCACACCGACTTCCAGTCGGAAGTCTATATGCTGACGAAGGACGAGGGTGGCCGTCACACGCCGTTCTTCGCCAATTATCGCCCGCAATTCTATTTCCGCACCACCGACGTGGCCGGCACCGTCGAGCTGCCCGAGGGCACCGAGATGGTCGTGCCGGGCGAGACCGTCGCGCTGGGCGTCAAGCTCATCGCGCCGATCGCCATGGACCTGGGCCAGCGCTTCACCATGCGCGAAGGCGGCCGCACCGTCGGCGCGGGCGTGATCACCGGCATCAGCGCCTTCGCGCCCGCGCCCGCGCCGGGCGTTCGCAATCCCGGGCGTTTCGGACTCCGGCCGGAGGGCGATCCCGCGGAAGCGCCGATCGTCGAGGACGGGATTGACGGCGGGGCGCTCGCCGCGGCCGATGACGATCAGCCGATGCTCGGCCGCGAAGGCCGCTTCATCAACTTTCTCTTCGCCACCTGCCGGAAGCACGACCTGGAGGGCGCTGAGTATTTCTCGCACGAGCGCGCCGAGAAGACGAGCTATGGCGTTGCCCAGGTGCGCGTTCCGGAGGATCGCCATTTCGGGACACTCGGCCGGCCGTTCAAGCTGCCGATCGTCCAGATCACGATCGAGCGTGAAAAGGCGCGCAAGCATTTCATCATCAACAGCGTCGAGGAACTGTCGCTCGATGCCTGGAAGGGCATGGCGCGGGGCCATGGCGGGGAAGACGCGCTGGTCTTCGTCCATGGCTTCAATACCAGTTTCCCCGATGCGGTGTACCGCGCCGCCCAGATTTTCTGGGACCTCCAATATAAGGGCGTTCCGCTGCTCTTCTCCTGGGCCTCGGGCGGGCGGACCGCCGATTATGGCTATGACTATGACAGCGCCGATCACGGCGAGGATGCGTTTTGCGAGACGCTCGCCCATCTGCTCGATGCCGGCATCTCGCGGATCCATGTCATCGCGCACAGCATGGGCAATCAGCTCGTCGTCAACGCGCTCGAACGGCACGATCATGCGGCGACGCCGCTCTCGATCGCGGAACTGATGATGGCGGCGCCGGATGTCGACCGCGACGCCTACCTCAAGAAGATGCCCAAGCTGTGCAAGGTGGTGCCGGGGCTTACGCTCTACGCCTCTTCCGCCGACAAGGCGCTCACCCTGTCCAAGCGGCTGCGGCGCAACGTCCAGCGCGCGGGCGATGTGCGCGAAGGCCAGCCGTTGCTGGTCGATGGCGTGGATGCGATCGACATCACCGCCGTGGGTGCCGAGATCTTCGGCCTCGGCCACGGCGCCTATGCGTCGAGCCGGTCCATCCTGAACGACATCGGTCTGCTGATCAGCTCGCACTGGCGCCCGCCGAACAAGCGGCTGATCGAGCTGCGCGGCATGCCGGAGGATGCCGATCCTCCCCGCTGGTGGCGGTTCGCGGAGTGAGGCCCGGCGCCGTTCAGCCCAGCATGCCCTGATAGGTGCCGGGACTGTGCGGGAGCGACAACCGTGCAGCGGTACCCAAACCGGCCACCGCGATGAGGATCGCACCGCCCAGGATCAACGCCCGGCGCGGCAGCGGTCGTTCGCCGGCCAGCAGGATCGCCGCGAGTGCCGCCGCCATCATCGGCCACAGATGATAGCGCAGGTCTGACGCAATGCTGACCATGGCGAAGCTCGCCTCGAGCGCCAGCGCGGAGACGGCGAGCGCCAGCGCGATGTCGCGGGATGGGCTCGCCGGCCGGCCGATCGCGACGCCCAGCGCCGTCGCGGCGACGACGACCCAGGCGATGGGCCAGCCAAGCGGAGTCTCGGCCAGCCAGCCCCCTGCCCGCGCGATCGCCGCGGCGGCCGGGCCGGGAGAATCGAGGCCGAGATCGTTCGGCTCCGACCGGAGCGGCGGTGCGGCATCCGGCCTGCCCAGCGGCACGAACAGGCGCTCGGTCGAATTCAGGTGCGCGAGGCGGTGTTCGAGATAGGCGATCGGATGGTGGAGCGCCGATCCCAGCCACAGGGTGACGAGCGTGCGTGCGGGCACGAGATCGAGACGCTGGGCGATGCTGCCGCAGCGGCTGTCGTCGCCGAGCGGATCCCAGAAATAGGGCTGGTAGCAATGGCGGCGCGCGATCAGGGCGCGTTCCGCCCGCGGGAGATCGTCGGCGACGGAGAAATGCGCGATGCCGGCCAGATCGAAGATCGGCAGGGTCCGGGTGACCTCGGTCTGCCCGGCACCGAGCAGGCCGTGGTTGATCGGCGGCGTGACGGCCAGCACCATGAGGACTCCCGCGACGATTGCGAGGCCGCGCTGCCAGAGGCGCGTGGGCCAGGGCGCGAGCATCACCACCAGCGGCACTACCGCGAAGACGGCATTGGCGCGCACCAGCGTCGCATAAGCCAGCAACAGGACCATGGCGATGATGGCCGGGACCGGCATCCGACGCCCCGCCAGCCGCCACCAGCCGACCAGCCCGACCGCGGCGAGCATCGCGCCGAGCATCTGGGTATCCTTCAGCACGGCTGCCTGCCATCCGGCGAAGAGCGGGAGAGCGCCCATGGCGAGCACCGCTGCGCCTGCCCATGCCCTGCCGGTCCGCGCCAGCGCCGCCGCCAGCAGGCCGAGGCCGAGCCAGTAGAGCATGAGCTGGAGCTCGAACATCGGGGCCGCGCCCTGCCCCAACGGATGCAGCACCGCCCAGAGCCGCGCCATGACCGGCGGGTGCCAGTCCAGATAGATACCGCTCAGGACCTGGCGATATTGTTCGACCGAATCATATTCGACGACGCCCGGCCACCAAAGGGCCAGCGTCGCGGCACAGAGAAGGGCCGCCCCCGCCCCGATGATCGTCGCGGCGTGGCGTTCACTGATCGTTTCGCCATCGCGGTCGCGCATGCCATCATCCTTACTTGACGCGCCAGCCGGCTCCATCGATGGGCTGAGGAAATGGGGATTCTGTTGACCGACGTTGATGGCAGCGATGCGATGTCAGCGCCACCCACGCTGGTGGAAGCGGGTATAGACCGCTCGCATTCGATCGACGTCCTGCGTGCGCTCGCCGCGCTTGCGGTGGTCCTCTATCATGCGCGGGCCGAATTCTGGGTCGGCCTGCGCGACGTGTATGCGACCTATGGCTTGCGTACGGTACGACCGGATGTCTGGCTGTCCTATGGCTCGGGCATATTCTCGCTGGGCTGGCTGGGCGTGCCGATCTTCTTCGTGCTCAGCGGCTATTGCATCCATCTCGGATTCGCCACGAAATTGCAGGCGTCGCCCGTGACGACGCTGAATGTCGGCCAGTTCTACAAGCGCCGGTTCCTGCGCATCTACCCCGTCTATGTGGGGGCCATGCTGCTCACGGCGATCGTCGATTATGCGACTCAGCAGGGGCAATCGCCATCGGTGTGGATCAGCGCAAACCTGGCGAGTTTCGTCTTCAACCTGCTGATGGCGCAGGAATTGTTCGTCGGCACCTTCGGCTCGAACGGTGTCTTCTGGACCTTGTCGATCGAGTTCCATCTGTATCTCTTCTATCCCGTCATGTTCCTGTTGTTCCGCCGATATGGCCCCCGCAAGGCGCTCGCCGCGGCCGCCGGGATAAGCGTGGTGACCGCCTGCGCGTACTGGGCATTCGATCTGTCCCGGGTCTTCGTCCACGCGCGCGGCGGGAGTCCCCTTTTCACCAGCCATTTGTTCCTCTGGACCGCCGGCGCCTATCTCGCGGAAATTAAGGCCGGCCGGGCGCCGGCGTTGCGCGGGCGGCTGTGGCATGCCGGGTGGATCGCCGCGCTCCTCATCGGCATCTTCCTGCAGCTACGCGGCTCCTTCGGGTGGAGTCCCCTGTTCCTCGCCGTCGGCGCCGCCGGGCTCGTCGGCGTCGCGATACCCGCGATCGGCTATCTGTGCCGCCGCGACACCATCGGCGTGCGGGCCTTCTACCTTATCGGCGTCGCCAGCTATTCGCTGTACGCGACGCATTTACCCGTATTCCACGTGATCAACGCGGCGACCGGCGCGTACCGGTCGGCATCGATCCTCTACGCCTTTGCATGCGCCGGGATCGCCATCGCCTTTGCGCTGCTCTTTTTCCATCTGGTGGAACGCTACACGATCCGGGCGCCGAGGCAGCGACGCCCGTCAGCGTGAGTCCGCGTTCCGGTCAGATATGGATGACCTTGCCATAGGCGCCGAGCACGCTCTCGTGCATCATCTCGCTGAGCGTCGGGTGGGCGAACACGGTTTCCATCAGCTCGGCCTCGGTCGTCTCGAGCTGGCGGGCGATGACATAGCCCTGGATCAGTTCGGTCACTTCGGCGCCGACCATGTGCGCGCCGAGCAGCTCGCCGGTCTTCGCGTCGAACACCGTCTTCACGAAACCCTCGGCCTCGCCCAGCGCGATGGCCTTGCCGTTGCCGATAAAGGGAAATTTGCCGACCTTCACGTCGTGGCCGGCTTCCTTCGCCTTGGCTTCGGTGAAGCCGACCGAGGCGACCTGGGGCCGCGAATAGGTGCAGCCCGGGATGTTCCAGGTCTCGAACGGATGCGGCTTCTCGCCGGCGATCGCCTCGACGCAGACGACGCCTTCATGACTTGCCTTGTGCGCCAGCCAGGGCGGGCCGGTGACGTCGCCGATCGCGTAGATGCCCTCGACATTGGTGCGGGCATAGCCGTCGGTGACGATATGGCCGCGATCGGTCTTCACGCCGAGCGCTTCCAGCCCGATATCCTCGGTGTTGGGCACGATGCCGATCGCGACGATCGCGTGGCTGAACTCTTCCGAGGTCACCGAGCCGTCCTTGCCCTTGATCTTGGCGGTCACGCCATTCGCGCCCGGAGTCAGGCCCTCGATGCCCGCGCCGGTCATGATGCGGATCTTCTGCTTGGTCAGCGCCTTTTCCATGAAGGCGGAGACTTCCTCGTCCTCGACGGGCAAGATGCGCGGGAGCATTTCGACGATGGTCACCTCGGCGCCCATGTCGTTGTAGAAGCTGGCGAACTCGACGCCGATCGCGCCCGAGCCGATGACCAGCAGCCTGGTCGGCATTTCCTCCGGCACCATGGCGTGGCGATAGGTCCAGACGCGCTTGCCGTCGGCCTTGGCGAAGGGCAGGTCGCGGGCGCGGGCGCCGGTCGCGATGATGATGTTCTTCGCTTCGAGCTCGCTGGTCTTGTCGCCCTGCTTGACGCTGAGCTTGCCTTTCGCGGTGATGGTGCCGGTGCCTTCGTACACGGTCACCTTATTCTTCTTCATCAGGCCCTTGACGCCGGCATTGAGCTGGCCCGCGACCTTGCGCGAGCGCTCGACGATCCTGGTGAGATCGTAGCCCGGATTCTCGACCTTGAGGCCGTAATCGGCGGCGTGGCTGATATAATGATAGATTTCCGACGTGCGCAGCAGCGCCTTGGTCGGAATGCAGCCCCAGTTGAGGCAGATGCCGCCGAGCCGCTCGCGCTCGACGATCGCGGTCTTCAGCCCGAGCTGCGCCGCGCGGATCGCCGCGACATAGCCGCCGGGGCCCGAACCGAGGATGATGAGGTCGAAACTGTCAGCCACGTGGTAGGTCCTTCTTCTCCCTCCCCCCTTGCGGGGGAGGGCTGGGGAGAGGGGTCGGAGACGAAACCGGCTCGATGCCGGTTTCGTCTCCTTCGAGCGCAACGAGGATGGACGTAAGCACGCCCTCCGGATTGTTCAGTATGTCGTTGTTCCAGAAGCGCAGGAGGCGGAAGTCCTGCGATCTCAACCAGGCGTCGCGACGCGCGTCATAGGCATTCTCGATATGCTGCGATCCGTCCGCTTCGACGATCAATCGTTCAGCAAAACAGACGAAGTCGACGATGTACGGGTCGATCGGCTGCTGGCGTTTGAACTTCCAGCCGGCGAGCCGCTTGTTGCGCAGGAGCTGCCAAAGCGCACGTTCCGCCTCGGTCGGGTTGGTGCGCATGTGCTTGGCCTTGCCAAGCGCGCTCGCCTTCGTCGAGCGCCCCCCTCTCCTTCCCAACGCTTCGCGTTGGGCCCCTCCCTCCCCCGCAAGGGGGGAGGGGGAAGAAGAGGTCGTGCCGATCACGCCGCCAGCGCCTTTGGTCTGCCGTCCTTGCCCATCGATACCAGAATATAGGTGCCGCGCGCCGCGCGTGCAGTGCTCTCGCCGTGGCGGTCGCGTCGCCAGACGTCGACGTCGACGGTCATCGAGGTCGTGCCGGTCGCGACGATTTCGGCATGAAAGGAGACTTCGTCGCCGATGTTGACCGGCATGGTGAAGCTGAAACCGTTCGCCCCGACGACGGGTGCGTGCCCGCCGCATCGGCGCGAGGCGACCGAGCCGGCGGCGAGCGCCATCTGGCCCATCAGCCAGCCCACGAAGATGAAGCCGTAAGGATTCGCATCGGCTGCCATCGCGGTCGCGCGGATGACCGGCTCGGTGCCGGGAGGGCCGTCAGCCATTGGCGCGGGGCTGGCCGTGCTTCGCCTCCTGATCGGCGCGCCAGGCGAGCCTGAGCGGCCGGACGCCCATGAACACGACCACCGCGACCACGACATAGGCGACGTCCCAGATCGCGCCCGCCGATTTGGGCACACCCCAGGCAGCGGCCGAAGCAAGCAACGCCGTGCCGACCACGCCGGCGGCGATGTGCAGCAATTCGTAGAGCGTCCGCTTCACCGCGCCCTCACGCCACCATGCCCAGCGGGTTCTCCACCAGCGCCTTGAACGCCTGCATCAGCTGCGCACCGTCGGCGCCGTCGATCGCGCGGTGATCGAAGCTGCCGGTCGCCGACATGATCGTCGCGATGCCGAGCGCGTCGTCGATGATCCAGGGACGCTTCTCACCCGCGCCGATCGCCATGATCATGGCCTGGGGCGGATTGATCACTGCCTCGAACTGCTTGATGCCGAACATGCCCATGTTGCTGAGGCTGGCGGTGCCGCCCTGATATTCCTCGGGCTTCAGCTTGTTGTCGCGGGCGCGGCCCGCGAGATCCTTCATCTGCTCCGAGATCGCGGCGAGGCCCTTGGTGTCGGCCTCGGCGATGATCGGAGTGATCAGGCCCGACGGCGTCGAGACCGCAACCGAGATGTCGGCGCGCTGGAAGGTGATCAGCTGGTCCGGCGTGAACATGACGTTGCACTTGGGCACCTGGATCAGGCTGACCGCGAGCGCCTTGATCAGCAGGTCGTTGACCGACAGCTTCACGCCGCGCGATTCGAGCGCTGCGTTGAATTCGGTGCGCAGCTTCATGAGCTTGTCGAGGCGGATGTCGACGGTGAGATAGATGTGCGGCACCGTCTGCTTGGATTCGGTGAGGCGGCGCGCGATCGTCTTGCGGATGTTGGACAGCTTTTCCGCGGTGTGCGGGATGTCGGGCACGACGGCCGGCTTGGCGGGGGCCGGCGCCGCGGCAGCGGCCGGTGCGGCGGCTTCGGTCGCGGGCGTCGCGGCAGCGGCGGGCGCCGCGCCGGGCCTGGCGCCCTCGACATCGGCCTTGACGATGCGGCCGTTCGGGCCGGAGCCGGCCAGCGCCGACAGCTCGACGCCCTTTTCGGCGGCAATGCGGCGGGCGAGCGGGCTTGCCTTGACGCGGTCGTCCGATGCCGGTGCGGGAATCGCGGCGGGCTTGGGCGCCTCGGCAACGGGTGCGGGCGCGGCTTCCTGTTTCGGGGCTTCCGCCTTGGCCTCCTCCTTCGGCGCGGCGGCCTTGGGGGCGGGGGCCGCATCGGCGCTCTCGCCTTCTTCCAGCAGGGTCGCAATGACGGTGCCGACCTTCACATTGTCAGTGCCCTCGGCAACGAGGATCTTGCCGATCACGCCTTCGTCGACCGCCTCGAATTCCATCGTGGCCTTGTCGGTCTCGATCTCGGCCATCAGGTCGCCCGACTTGACGACATCGCCTTCCTTCACGAGCCATTTCGCCAGCGTGCCCTCCTCCATGGTGGGGGACAATGCAGGCATCTTGATCTCGATCGACATGGGGAGGCTTTCCTCTAACCGAATCCGTAGCGGCTCGTTCCCTTCGCGCCCGATGCGGGCGGGGTCAAGACCGGGCGCGCTGAACCAGGCTACTCTTGCGTAAAACCGGGGCCCGGCCCACCTAGCGGGCAGAGGGGGAAAGCATGCGTATCTATCTGGTCGTGATCGACGAGAATCCGGAAAGCGAGATCGCCTTGCGCTTCGCGGCGCGGCGCGCGGTGAAGACTGGTGGCGGGGTGGAGATACTCACCCTGATCGCGCCGGCCGAGTTCGTCGCCTTTGGTGGCGTGCAGGCCACCATCGAGGACGAGGCCCGCATCCATGCCGAGGCGCTGGTCGCCGGCGCGGCGGGAACCTTGCTGGAGGAATCGGGGCTGCGACCCTCGATCACGGTGCGCCAGGGCGAAGGCCCGAAAATCATCCGCGAGATGATCGCGGAGAATCCCGACATCGCTGCTCTGGTCCTCGGTGCCGCGGCGAGCGGCGCGCCGGGGGCATTGGTCGCGCATTTCGCGGGCGCCGATGCGGGCGCCTTGCCGATTCCGTTGATGATCATTCCGGGGTCGCTCAGTCGCGAGGCGATCGACCGGCTGAGTTGATCGCCGAAATGCCGTCATGCTGAACTTGTTTCAGCATCCATGCGCGGCGTGCGAACCGCGAGCGACGTTTGCGTGGCCTCTGCCCGCGCATGGACCCTGAAACGAGTTCAGGGTGACGAATGGGGTTGATGCTCCGCGAGTGGCCCGCCACCATCCGGCGATGCACCGCTTCATCCCTCTTACCGCCCTGCTTCTCGCCACGCCTGCCGCCGCGCAGGACGCGCCCGACCCCACCCGGCTGAAGGCGACGGTCGAGAAGCTGGTCAGCTTCGGCACGCGGCACAGCCTGTCCTCCACCGACGACCCTGTCCGGGGCATCGGCGCGGCGCGGCGTTGGGCGGCGGGGGAACTGACGCGCATCTCGGACGGATGCGGCGGGTGCATCACCAGCGCCAATATCGCGCGCACTTTCGTGGGGCCGCGCGCGCCGAACGGGGTGGAGATCGTCGATGTGCTCGGCTTCCAGCAAGGGATCGAGCCGCGCCGGGTGATCATCATCGGCGCGCATATCGACAGCCGGGTCAGCGACGCGATGAACGCGACTGGCGACGCGCCGGGCGCGAACGACGATGGATCGGGCGTGGCCCTGGTGCTCGAGGCGGCGCGCATCCTGTCCCGACAGAAATTCCGCGCGACGATCGTCTATGCGCTCTTCTCGGGCGAGGAACAGGGATTGTGGGGCGGTACCCTGCTGGCGGAGACCGCCAGGCAGAAGAACTGGGTCGTCTCGGCGATGCTCAACAACGACATCGTCGGCAACACGATCGGCGAGGACGGCGTGCGCGTGGCCGACCGGGTGCGTGTCTTTTCCGAAGGCATCGGCGCGGCGGAGGATCTGGCGGCCGTGCAGAAGCGCCGGCAGAATGGCGGCGAGGATGACGGGCCGTCGCGGGCGCTGGCCAAGGCGGTCGACGGGGTGGCAGCCGCGATCAAGGGCGGGATCGACGTGTTCGTCGACCGGCGCCCCGACCGGTTCGGGCGCGGCGGGGACCACAGCCCGTTCCTGGCGCTTGGCTATCCGGCGATCCGCTTCACCGTCGCGGCGGAGAACTGGAAGGCGCAACACCAGGACGTCCGGGTCGAGAACGGGATCGCCTATGGCGACACGGTCGACAAGATGGACTTCGACTATCTGGCGAAGGTGACCGCGATCAACGTCGCGACGGTCCGGCGGCTCGCGGCCGCGCCGGCCGCACCGTCGGGGGTGAAGATAGCGGGCGCGCTGGGCTATGACACGACGGTCACCTGGCTGCCGGTCGAAGGCGCCGCCGGGTATCGCATCCACTGGCGCAGGACCGATGCGCAGGACTGGCAGAAATCGGTCGATCTTCCCGCTAGCGCGGCCACCGAGGTGCTGAAGGGCGTGCCGGTCGACGACCATTTCGTCGGCGTATCGGCGCTGGGCGCCAACGGGGCGGAGAGCCTGGTGACGTTCGCGGGGCCCTGAGGATCGAGCCGATCCGCCGGCGGATCAGGCGATACGGGGCGCGAGCAGCCGGACCAGCGCCTCGCACCCGGCGGCATCCTCGGCATCGAAGCGCGCCGCCTCGGGGCTGTCGAGATCGAGCACGCCGATCAGCCGCCCGTCATGGACGATCGGCACGACCAGTTCCGACCGGCTCGCGGCGTCGCAGGCGATATGGCCGGGAAAGGCGTGGACGTCCTCGACAATCTGCGTCGCCAGGGTGGCGGCGGCGGCACCGCAGACGCCCGCACCGATCGCGATGCGGATGCAGGCGGGCTTGCCCTGAAATGGGCCGAGCACGAGCTCGCCACCGACCAGCCGGTAGAATCCGGCCCAGTTGAGATCGGGCAGATATTGCCAGATCAGCGCCGCAGCATTCGCCATATTGGCGACCGCGTCGGGCTCGTCGGCGGTGAGCGCGCCGAGCGCGGCTTCGAGATCATGATAGAGATCGGCCTTGGAGCCGCCCGAGATGTCGAACTGGTACACGCGTCTTCCTTCGTCTGAGGGGGCGAGATGAGGATGGTTGAGGCCGCATGCAAGCATCGGATTGGCCCGAACCGTCGAATCGCCTAACCGGGGGCATGGTTGCCATTCCCGTCACCCGATCGATCGCGATCGACAGCGATGAGCTGGAGGAATCCTTCACACGCGCCGGGGGTCCGGGCGGGCAGCATGTCAACACGACGGATTCGGCGGTGCTGCTGCGCTTCGATGTCGGCGCCTCACCCAATCTGCCCGAGGCAGTGAAGAACCGGCTGGCGATCCTGGCCGGATCGCGGATGACGCGTGACGGCGTGCTGGTGCTGAGGAGCGAAGGCGCGCGGTCGCAGTTGCTTAACCGCCAGGAAGTACGCGAGCGGCTGATCGAGATGATCCGCGAAGCGACGATCGTTCCGAAGAAGCGGCGCCCGACCAAACCGTCCAAGGCAGCGAAGGCGCGGCGCATGGAGGGCAAGGCCAAGCGGTCGACGGTGAAGTCGCTGCGGGGCAAGCCGATCGATTAGGGACCAGTATCCCGCCGTTCGCCCTGAGCTTGTCGAAGGGCTGTTCTTGCAACGTGAGGAAGAAAGAACAGTGCTTCGACAAGCTCAGCACGAACGGGCGTGTTCCGGGGATCAGAGGCTAAACCCGGCCTTCAGGAAGCGTTCGGGCAGCGGCGCCTCGGCCTTGATCGGGTCCTTGCCGGTGCGCGGCACCATGAGCGAGGCGGCATGCAGCAGGCTTTCGCCCTTGCCGTCGCCATAGACGGGATCGCCGACCACCGCCGCGCCGAGCGCCTCGGCGGCATGGACGCGGATCTGGTGGGTGCGGCCGGTTTCGGGGCGGAACTCGACGAAGCTGCGTCCGTCCTTCACCTCGATGACGCGCCAGGCGGTGCGCGAGGGCTTGCCCTTCGGGTCGCCGCGCATGCGCCAGCCGGTTTCAGCCGTGCTCACCTTGGACAAGGCCAGATCGATCAGGCCGCTCTCGCCCTCGACCACGCCTTCGAGCACCGCGATATAGCGTTTCTCGACGATGCCCGCCTCGAACGCGTGATGCAGCCGCGCATGCGCCTTGGGGTTGCGCGACAGCAGCAGGCAGCCCGAGGTGTCGCGGTCCAGCCGGTGCACTGCCTGGGGCCAGCGGCGGAAACCGAAGGCCAGCGCTTCGAGATGGTTTTCGAGGCTGATCGAGCCATCGCGGGGCCGGTCGACCGGCAAGCCGGCAGGCTTGTCGATCACGATCGCCTCGCCATCGAGGAACAGGACTCTATCCAGAAGCATTTGCAGCCCTTGCCACTCCGCGCGGCCACATGCCAGAGGATCTCCAGTGAAACCGAGCACGACGCCCGCGATCCGCGCCCTGTTGTCGGCCGCGTGCCTCGGCGCGATGCCGGTGCCCGCCCAGGCCCAGAGCACCCCAACACCGCTGCCCGTGGCGCCGATCATGGTGCCGGGCATCGGTGTCACCGGGGCGGATGGCCGCATGTTCGGTCATCTGCCCTATGCCGAAGCGGCCGCGAGCGAGATGGTGCCCGTCGCCGTTCCCGGCTTCGCGCTGGGTGGAACCTGCCGCCTGCAAAAGGACGCCGCGGCCGATCTTACTGCGCTGATCGAGGCCACTAATGCGGTGCCGAGCGTGGCGCACCGGCTCCGGGGGGTCTCCTGTTACCGCACCATCGCCTATCAGCGGTCGGTGTTCTGCCGGACCGGTGCGCGCGATTCCTGCGGAAACGTGGCGGCACGATCACGCGACGTGGGGCCGCCCGGCTATAGCGAGCATGCGACTGGCTATGCGATCGACTTCGGCATCCACCCATCGCCCGGCTGCCCCGATCTGCAATGGTGCATGGCGAGCACGCCGGCGGGCCTGTGGCTGATCGCCCACGCGCGCGACTTCGGCTTCGAATTGTCCTTCCCGGCGAACAACAGCCAGAATGTCGGGTGGGAGCCGTGGCACTGGCGCTGGGTCGGCCGCACCGCCCAATCGCCGGGCGCGGCGCGTGCCCGCGCGATCTTCGCCCGCGCCCGCGCGCAATTCCCCGCGCGGCCGGGAATCGCGGAACCGTTGATCGAGACGGTCCATGCGAAGCCAGCGCCGCGTATCCTGCCGATCCCGTTCGTCTGGCCAGGTGTCTATTATTAGGCCGTCATGCGAAAGGGCGCCCGCGGCAAGCCGCGAGCGCCCTTCGTCGCACCGTTACCGGCGGGTTCAGCCGAAGACCTTGGCCGCGACTTCGGCGATACGGCGGCCCTGATAGCGCGCGCCATCGAGTTCGAGGCTGCTCGGCTGGCGGCTGCCGTCGCCATCGGCGATCGTCGTCGCGCCATAGGGCGAATTGCCGTGCACTTCCTTGACGCCCATCTGGCCGGCAAAGCCGTAGTCCAGGCCGACGATGGTCAGGCCGAAATGCAGCAAATTGGTGATGATCGAGAAGAGCGTCGTCTCCTGCCCGCCATGCTGAGTGGCGGTCGAGCTGAACGCGCCGCCGATCTTGCCGTTGAGCGCGCCACGGAACCACAGGCCGCCGGCCTGGTCGAGGAAGGACGCCATCTGGCTCGGCATGCGGCCAAAGCGGGTCGGCGCGCCGACGATGATCGCGTCATAATTCGCCAGCGCCTCGACGCTTTCGATGACGGGGTGGGCGGTGTCGGCCTTGAAGCCGGCTGCGGCTGCGACCTCGGCGGGCGCGGTTTCGGGGACGCGGCGGATATCGACTTCGGCGCCGGCGGCGCGGGCACCCTCGGCGACGGCATCAGCCATCTGCTCGATATGGCCGTAGGAAGAATAATAGAGCACCAGAACCTTGGTCATGTGAAATCTCCTGGGAAAATGTCCCTCCCGCCCGTGGGAAATCCGGGCGGGAGGAACTGGGGGTGGGCGCCCGACACGCAACTGGCCGGGGCTTTCGGGGAGGACGAATGCCCACCCCCGTCCGTTCCGCCCGGGGGAGTGGGCGGAACGGAATTCGGTTATTCGGAGTCGACGAGCACCAGCTCTGCATCCTCGATCGCCTTGATCTCGACCGTCTGGCCGCCGCTGATCGCCGCGCCGTCACGCGCCTTGAAGGGCTGGCCATCAATCTCGATCGCGCCGGTGGCGGGGACGAGATAGGCGTGACGCCCATCGCCCACGCTGTGGGTGATCGTCTCGCCGGCCTTGATCGTCGCGCCGAGCACCCGTGCATCCGCCCGGATCGGCAACGCGTCCTTGTCCTCGGCGAAGCCGCTGGCGAGCACCGCGAACTTGCCGCTGCGATCGCTCTTCGGGAAGGGCTTGGCGCCCCAGCTCGGCGAGCCGCCGGTCCGCTTCGGCTCGATCCAGATCTGGAAGAGCGTCGTCGTCTCGGGCTCGAGATTATATTCGGCATGGCGGACCCCGGTGCCCGCGCTCATCACCTGGACGTCACCCGCTCCGGTGCGGCCTTCGTTGCCCATCGAATCCTTGTGCGTGATGGCGCCTTTGCGGACATAGGTGATGATCTCCATGTCGCGGTGCGGATGCGCCGGGAAACCGGCGTTCGGCCCGATCTCATCATCGTTCCAGACGCGGATCGCGCCCCAGCCCATCCGGGACGGGTCATAATAATTGGCGAAGCTGAAATGGTGGCGCGCGTTGAGCCAGCCATGATCGGCATGGCCCAGGCTCTCGAACGATCTTTTCTCGATCATGGGGTGTGTCCCTAAAAGCAGGAATTGTGTTGCCGCCAAGATAGGGATTTGGATCAGGGCGTAAATGGAAACGCTGGAAACTGATCGTTTCGCCTCTTGCTGTCATGCTGAACTTGGTTCAGCATCCATGCGCGGTCAGTGGCCCCAATGAGCGGCGCTCCTGAGGCAGACGACCGCGCATGGACCCTGAAACGAGTTCAGGGTGACGGAGTGCCTGAACCGATGCGTCTGCCGGATCTCGAAGCCTGGGCGATCTTTGCCTCCGTCGTCGAACATCGCTCGTTCAGCGGGGCGGCGGATGCGATCGGGGTGTCGAAGGCGACCGTGTCGAAGGCGGTGACCCGGCTGGAGGCGCATCTTGGCCAGTCGCTGTTCCACCGCACCTCGCGGCGGCTGACCCTGACCGAGAGCGGCAAGAGCCTGGCCGAGCATGCCGCGCGCATCCTGGCCGAAGCGGTCGCAGCGGAAGAGGCGGCGCACGATGCGGCGACGGCACCGCACGGGCTGATCCGGGTGACCGCACCGATGACGCTCGGGCTGGTCAGCCTGACGCCCGCCCTTGCCGAGTTCCTGAGCGCTCATCCGGGGATCGAGATCGATCTCCACCTGTCCGATGCGAAAGTCGATATCGTCGCGGAGGGCATCGATGTCGCGCTGCGCATCGCGGATCTGCCCGACAGCTCGCTGCGCGCGCGGCGCCTGGGGCCGATCGCGATGCATATCGTCGCGGCGCCTTCCTATCTCGAAAAGCACGGGCGCCCGACTCATGCCGCGCAGCTGGGGGAGCATGCATGCCTGGGCTATACCAATGTCACCGGCCCGTGGCGCTTCATCGGACCGGGCGGTGCCGAGGTCGCGGTGCGGCCGGCCGGGCCGCTCCGGTCGAACAGCGGCGATGCGCTGCTGCCCGCGCTGAGGGCTGGGCTCGGCATCGGCATCCTGCCCGATTTCATCGTTGGCGGAGACTTGGCGGCGGCCACGCTCGAGGCGTTCCTGACCGACTGGCACAGTCCGCCGATCGCGCTGCACCTGCTCACCCCGCCGGGCAATTTGCGGCCCGCGCGCGTCGAAGCACTGATTGCTTTCCTGACCGAGAGGTTTCGCCATATCTGCGCCGCGGAAGGCCCGGGGAGCGGCTGAGACGACCCCGCCAGGCTCGATTCCGGCGCCCCAAAAACCCCGCGACTCGCGCATTTCGGCCGGTTAGCGAAGAATTAACCTTTTGCGTTCATCCCCAGTCAGGTTAATGGTTAGTGCAGGGGCGCGCCGAGCCGTCGGGGGTATCGAGCGCAGCGACGTGACGGGGGGACTGCCAGGATGCGCGTATTGCTGATCGAGGATGAGCCGACGACCGCGAAGGCGATCGAGCTGATGCTCACCACGGAAGGATTCAACGTCTACACCACCGATCTGGGCGAGGAAGGCCTCGATCTGGGCAAGCTGTACGACTACGATATCATCCTGCTCGATCTCAACCTGCCCGACATGCATGGCTATGACGTGCTCAAGCGACTTCGCGTCGCCCGGGTGCAGACGCCGGTGCTGATCCTGTCGGGCATCAACGAGATGGATTCCAAGGTGCGCAGCTTCGGGTTCGGCGCCGACGATTACGTCACCAAGCCCTTTCACCGCGAGGAACTGACCGCGCGCATCCATGCCGTGGTGCGTCGTTCCAAGGGCCATAGCCAGTCAGTGATCCGCACCGGCAAGCTCGCCGTGAACCTCGACGCCAAGACGGTCGAAGTCGATGGCAGCCGCGTCCACCTGACCGGCAAGGAATATGCGATGCTGGAGCTGCTGTCGCTGCGCAAGAGCACGACGCTGACCAAGGAAATGTTCCTGAACCACCTGTATGGCGGCATGGACGAGCCCGAGCTCAAGATCATCGACGTCTTCATCTGCAAGCTCCGCAAGAAGCTGAGCATGGCCTGCGAAGGCGAGAATTACATCGAGACCGTCTGGGGCCGTGGCTATGTGTTGCGCGACCCGGAAGAGATCGGGACGCCGGTCGCAGAGGTCGCCTGATCCAGGCTTGCTGGTATCGGCTTACGGCAGTTCGGGCCGCGGCATCGGGGGGTGCCGCGGCCTTTCTTTTTGTTGGGGGGTGGCCCAACGCCGTCATGCTGAACTTGTTTCAGCATCCATGCGCGGCCAGCGCGGCCGGGAGAGCGGATCGAGGCCATAGTCCAACGCCAGATCGCGCCAGCCCGGGTTGGTAGCTTCGATCAGATTGATCTTCCAGGCGCGGCGCCATGCCTTCAACTGCTTTTCTCGGCGGATTGCGTTCTCCATGTCGCCGAAGAATTCGAGAAGCACGAGGCGCGTGGCACCGTATTTGGTGACAAAGCCCTTGGTGATCCCCTGACGGTATTGGATCATGCGGCCGATCGGGTTCGAGGTCACGCCGGTATAGATCGTGCCGCGCTTCTGGCTGGCGACGATGTAGACTGCTGGTACGCGTTCCATTCACGTTACCCCCCGCATCGACTGACCGCGCATGGATGCTGAAACAAGTTCAGCATGACGGCAAGGGTGGAGCAGCCCCTCCCCCTATTTCCGCACATATTCCTTGTGGCCGCCGACCCAGGTCTCCTCCACCCTGGTTGCGCGAAGCTCGCTCGGGCCGGCCAGTAGCGGGTCGCGGTCGACGATGATGAAGTCGGCGCGCTGGCCCGGCGCGAGCCTCCCGAATTTGTCCTCGGCGAAACCGGCATAGGCGGCGGCGCCCGTAAAGGCCCACCACGCCTGTTCGCGCGTCAGCTTTTCCTCCGGACGCCAGCCGCCATAGGGCTGGCCCTCGGCATCCTGGCGGGTGAAGGCGGCGGCCCAGCCGGCGAACGGATCCGGGCTCTCGATCGGATAGTCCGAGCCGAACGCCAGGACCGCGCCGTTCTTCAGCATCGACGCCCAGGCATAGGCGCCGGCAAGCCGGTCCGGCCCGAGCCGCGCTTCGGCCATCACCCGGTCCGACGTCTGGTGGACCGGCTGCATCGAGGCGATCGTGCCGTGCTGGCCGAAGCGCGGCAGATCGGCCGGATCGACGATCTGGGCATGCTCGATCCGCCAGCGGCGGTCGCCCTTGTACGTCTCCGACAGTTCCTCGATCGCGTCGAGCACCTGGGCATTGGCCTTGTCGCCGATCGCGTGGACCGCGACCTGGTAATTGTCCATCGCCGCCCGGCTCATCAGGTTGCGGATCACGTCGTCGGCGAGGAAGCCGAGGCCGGATTCCTTGGGCGCATCGCTGTACGGCGCCTTCAGCCACGCCCCGCGCGAACCGAGCGCGCCATCGGCATAAAGCTTCACCCCGCCCATGCGCAGCCGATCGGCGTAGAGCCACTGAGTCGGGCCGGCGCCGCCGACCCGCACGGCCGTCTCGACGCTGTTGCCATAGCTCATGATGCGGATGCGCAGCGCGCCCGCGTCACCCGCGCGACGGTAGCTGAGCCAGTCGTCGAGCGAGCTGCCCATATCGGCGGTTGCGGTCACGCCGAGGCTGAGCAGTTTCGCCTGCGCCTTGAGGAAGGCGGCGTCGCGATCCTTGGGCAGGGGCTGCGGCACGGCCTTGGTGACGAGATCCTGCGCCGCGTCGACGAACACCCCATTGGCCATGGCGCCAGTCTTTTCGATGCGGCCGCCGGCAGGCGATACGCTCTTCGCGCTCACCCCCGCCGCCTTCATCGCGGCGGTGTTGGCCCAGCTCGCATGGCCGTCGACGCGCGAGAGCCAGACGGGGCGGTCGCTGACCACTGAATCTAGATCGGCCGCCGTCGGAAAGCGGCCGAGCGCCCAAAGCTCCTGGTTCCAGCCGCCGCCAAGGACCCATTTCTTGTCGGGATTGGCGGCGACATAGGCAGCGATCTTCGCCTTGGCCTCGTCGAGCGATTTCGTGCCCGAAAGATCCAGTTCGACGTCGCGAAAGCCCAGGTCCATCACATGGCCGTGCGCGTCGATGAAACCGGGGAGGAGCACCCTCCCCTTCATGTCGGCGCGCCAGTCGAGCTTTTCCGGGCGCTTGTCGCCCGGCTGCATCAGCCGGATGACCTTGCCGTCGGGCGTCATCAGCACGCCGTTGAAGTGGATGACCTTGCCGTCCTTGTCGAGCGTCATGCCGTTGACATTGTCGACGAGGGAGTCAGCGAAGGCGGGGACGGCGGCAAATGAGAGCGCGACGGCAGCCGCGGCAAGTCGTTTCACCGCGGCAACCTGCGCACCAGCGAGCTCGTGTCGTTGCGGCCGCCGCCCATCTTCTGGACGTCGGCATAGAATTGATCGACCAGCGCGGTCAGCGGCAGGGTCGCGCCGTTGCGGCGCGCCTCGTCGAGGGTGAGGCCGAGATCCTTGCGCATCCAGTCCACCGCGAAGCCGAAGTCGAACTTGTCCTCGCTCATCGTCGACCAGCGATTGACCATCTGCCAGCTCGACGCCGCGCCGCCCGACACCGCTTCGAACACCTTGTCGGTGTCGAGACCGCTGACCTGAGCGAAGCGCAACGCCTCGGCCACGCCCTGCACGACGCCGGCGATCGCGATCTGGTTGACCATCTTGGTCGTCTGGCCAGCACCGGCTTCACCGATATGGACGATGCGCAGCGCATAGGCCTGCATCAGCGGCTCGGCCGCAGCCATCGCCTCGGCGGTGCCGCCGCACATGATCGAGAGCTTGCCGTTCTCGGCCCCCGCCTGGCCGCCCGAGACGGGGGCGTCGACGACGAGCAGGCCCTTCGCCCCGCCATCTTCCGCCAGCCGCCGCGCGATCTTCGCCGAGACGGTGGTGTGGTCGACGAACAGCGCGCCCGCGGGCATCGTACCGAACACGCCGTCCGCGCCCAGCGTGATCTCGGCCAGATCGTCGTCATTGCCGACGCAGCTGAACACCGCATCCTTGCCGGCCGCGGCCTCGGCCGGAGTGGCGGCGACGGTGCCGCCGTATTTCTCGGCCCAGGCCTCCGCCTTGGCGCGCGAGCGGTTGTAGACGGTGACGGCGTGGCCGGCGGAGACGAGATGCCCCGCCATCGGCGCGCCCATCACTCCGGTTCCGATGAATGCGATGTTGCTCATGGAGGATCGCGATAAGGGGTGTTTCCGCGTCACGCTAGTTGAGAGTCGCGCCGCGCGGGCCGTAACGACCATTGCGGCTGACGATTTCAGGGCCTACCTCGCCCGCCTATGGCTACCGAACCTTTGCCCGCCGCCGAAACGCTTCCCGTCACCCTCGCCGATGTCAAGGCAGCGCATGCGCGGATCGCCGCCTCGATCGTGCGCACCCCGACCTTCATCAGCCAGACCCTGTCGAAGCTGACCGGCGCGACGGTCTATCTGAAGTTCGAGAACCTGCAGTTTACCGCAGCCTATAAGGAGCGCGGGGCGCTCAACACGCTGCTCCAGCTTCCCCCGGAGACGAAAGGCGTGATCGCTGCCTCGGCCGGCAACCATGCGCAGGGCCTGGCCTATCACGCCAATCGCCTGGGCATCCCGGCCACGATCGTGATGCCGACGACGACGCCGACGGTGAAGGTGACCCAGACCGAGGGGCATGGCGCGACCGTCGTGCTGTTCGGCACCACCTATGACGCTGCCTATGCCCATGCGCGCGAACTGGAAGCGGAGCGCGGCCTGACCTTCGTCCATCCGTTCGACGATGTCCGCGTGATCGCCGGCCAGGGAACGGTCGCACTCGAGATGCTCGAGGACGCGCCGGCGATCGACACCTTCATCATCCCGATCGGCGGCGGCGGCCTGATCTCCGGCACGGCGACGGTGGCGCGGGCGGCGGACCATCCGGTCGACGTGATCGGCGTGCAGGCCGAGCTGTTCCCGTCGATGTACAACCGGATCAACGGCACCGACCTGCCCTGCGCCGGCGATACCCTGGCCGAGGGCATCGCGGTGAAGGAACCGGGCGGCATCACCGCGCGCATCGTCGAGGCGCTGGTCGACGATATCGTGCTGGTGAGCGAGCGCAGCCTGGAGGAGTCGGTCAGCCTGTTGCTGCAGATCGAGAAGACGGTGGTCGAGGGCGCCGGCGCCGCGGGCCTCGCCGCGCTGCTGCAGCATCCCGAGCGCTTCCGCGGCAAGACCGTCGGCGTCATCCTGTGCGGCGGCAATATCGACACGCGGCTGCTCGCCAATGTGCTGCTGCGCGACCTTGCCCGGTCGGGCCGGCTCGCGCGGTTGCGTATCCGGTTGCAGGACCAGCCCGGCGCGCTGTTCAACGTCGCGCGCATCTTCGATGCCGAGCGCGTCAACATCATCGAGATCTACCATCAGCGCGTCTTCACGACGCTGCCGGCCAAGGGCCTCATCACCGATATCGAATGCGAGACGCGCGACAAGGCCCATCTCGACCGGTTGATGGCAGCACTGCGCGAGGCCGGGTACGAGGTCAGTCCGGTCGAACTCGCCTGACGAAATGAATCATGGCTGCGGTGAAACGATTCCCGCGACTCTATTCGCGAGTCGCGGGATGCGTTATGATGCCCGTCAAGTCCGCCTCACGGCGTGAATCTGCAAGACTCAGCCTTAGTGCCGCGTTAACTCTCTTTCATGGTAAAGCCGCTTTTCATCACCTCTCAAGCGATTCATAACAGGGGCCAGCCAGGCATCGGGCCGGGGTGGAAAAGGGGTTACAGGCGGTGACCGCGCCATTTCGTTTTCCGCGCTTCTTCGTGACGAGCCCGTCGCCCTGCCCCTATCTTCCGGGACGGCAGGAACGAAAGGTCTTCACCGAACTGAATGGCCCGCATGCGGGCGACCTCAACGACGCGCTTGGCCGGATCGGTTTTCGCCGCAGCCAGTCAGTGGCGTACCGGCCGAGCTGCGCGGGCTGCACCGCCTGCGTCTCGGTCCGCGTGGTCGCGTCGGAATTCGTGCCCAACGCGACGCAGCGCAAGCAGATCCGGCGCAACAGCGACATGGAAGTGACCGCCTGCCGCCCCTGGGCGACCGACGAGCAATATCAGCTGCTGCGCCGCTATCTCGCCTCGCGCCATCCCGGTGGCGGCATGGCGGATATGGACGAAGGCGATTATGCTGACATGGTCGAGCATTCGCCGGTCAACAGCTACATCATCGAATATCGCGAACCGTCGCGGAACGGCATGCGCGGGCGACTGATCGGGGCGTGCCTGACCGACCAGCAGGCGGACGGGCTGTCGATGATCTACAGCTTCTTCGATGCGGATCATCCGCTGCGTGCCGGCCTGGGCAACATGATCATCATGGACCATATCCTGCGGGCGCGCAGCATCGGCCTGCCCTATGTCTATCTCGGTTATTGGGTGAAAGGGTCCGAGCGGATGGCGTACAAGACGCGCTATCGCCCGATCGAAGTGCTCGGCCCGACCGGCTGGACGCTCCTGACCGACGAGGACGCGACCTATGCGCCGCCGGCGCAGAAGAACGTGCTGATGGCGAACGAGCTGGCTTAGAGTAGCTTGCATTACATCAGAGCCACCACCCGTTCGTCCTGAGTAGCCATCGAGTAGCCGCGCAGCGGCGTATCGAGAGGGCGTATCGAAGGACAGGTTCCGCGCGACAACCTGTCCTTCGATACGGGCTCTCGATACGCCTTCGGCACCTCGATCCCTACTCAGGACGAACGGATCAGGTTTAACGCTCGCTGCTCTAATCCTGGGCGCTGCCCCGGCCGACGTGCAGATCCACATCGAGCTCCTCATGACCCTCGCCCAGACGCGATCCCGCGACCGGCGCGGCGCCCGCCGAATCGAGCGCCACCGCGACCCGCGCATGGGCCTCGTCCGCCGACATGCCGGTGCAGGGGTCGAACGCGACCCAGCCCAGGCCGGCGACCCACGCCTCCGCCCAGCCATGCGGCGCGGGCGGCGTGTCGCCGATGAAGCAGACCGAACTATAGCCTGAAACATAACGCGCCGGCACGCCCAGCCCGCGCGCCGCGGCGGCGAACATCTGCGCGAAATCGCGTGGCGTCGCCGTTTCCAGCGCGAACGCCTCGGCCGCGCTACGCCCCGAGACGGGCCGCCCGCGATCGAGCGCGAAACGGTTGTGGAAGGCCAGGTTGAGCGCGTGGAGTCGTTCGATGAGGTCGCCCTTGCCGCCCGCCGCTTCCGCCGCGAAGTCGGTCAGCGCCGGGCTGGGCTCGGTCAGCGGGGTCGCGCGGAGAAACAGCGGCGGGGGCAGCGGTTCATGCGCCCCGTGGACGATGCCGTTCGACCTGTTGGTCAGCACCTCGCCCGACACGGCGATCTCGATATGCTCGATCGGACCCTCGACATAAAGCATCGTCACCCGGTTGCCGAAGCCGTCGCGGCCCGGGCGCATCCGCGCATCACAATCGACGTGCAACTGCCAGCCGGCGACGGTCTGGTCATGCGTGTCCTCCGGGGTGAGGCGGAGCATCTGGGTGAGGCGCCCCTGCGGCACCGAGAAACGATAGATCGTGCGGTGATCCACCGTTATCCGCATCAGCTGAACTTGAACTGCCGGCCGATCGCCTCGTGGAGGAGATCATTCTCGGCGTTGAAGGCCTGGAGATACTGGTGCAGCCCGCTGGCGATGACTTCGCCGGACCGGGTCTTGGCGAGGCGTTGCTGGCGCATGCGAGCCATGCGGTCGGCCTCGCCGTGCAGGCCGGTGCGCTTGGCGAGCAGGTTGAGGATCTCCAGCGTCTCCTCGGCCGAGGCGGCGAGGCTGCGCGGCAGCTCGGCGCGCGAAATCAGCAGGTCGATCACGTTCGCCGGGCGCAGCCCCTCCGAATAGAGCCAGCGATAGGCCGTGACGGCCGAGACGGTCTGCAGGATGGTGGTCCATTGGTCGCGATCGACCACGCCGCCGATCTGCTCGCCCTCAGGCAGCAGCAGGTGATATTTCACGTCGAGCAGGCGCGCGGTGTTGTCGGCGCGCTCGACGGCCTGGCCGAGCCGGATGAACCAGGTGGTCTGGTTGCGCAGCATGCGATGGATCGCGCCTTCGAAACCGCGCGCCTCGGTCTTCACCGCATCGACCAGGCCGAGCGTGGCGGTGGCACCGCCGGGACTGGAGCGGCTGTGGAAGATCAGCCAGGCGCGGTTGATCGCGGTCCAGGCCTCGCGGGTCAGCGCGGTGCGCACGGCGCGGGCATTGTTGCGCGCCATGTCGAGGCAGCGGACGATCGAGCCGGGGTGGCTACCGTCGAGCGTCAGGAAGCGCGCGACATGCTGCTGCGACATGGTCTCGCCGGTCGCCTTGAAGGTATCATCCGTCTCGGTGACGGCGAGCGCGCTGGCCCAGGCGGCTTCGCCGGCAGGGCGCGAGGAGAGCACGTCGAGACGGACGGTCGCCTCGACGAGGCGCGCGATGAAATCGGCCCGCTCGATATAGCGGCCGAGCCAGTAGAGCGAGGAGGCCGTGCGGGAGAGCATCAGGCGCTGACTCCCCCCCACCGTTCGTTTCGAGCGAAGTCGAGAAGCAGCGAGGAATCGCCAAGATCGGTTTCTCGACTTCGCTCGAAACGAACGGAAGAGGTCCGCATCATGCGACGGTCCCCTGGGCCTGGCTCATGCCGCCCTGACCCTGGCTCTGCGTATTCCCGCCGTCCATCAGCACGAAGCTGTCCTTGGTGCCGCCGCCCTGCGACGAGTTCACCACCAGCGAGCCTTCCTTGAGCGCCACCCGGGTCAGGCCGCCGGGCACCACCTGGATGCCCTTGGAGCCGGTCAGCACGAACGGACGGAAATCGACATGGCGCGGGGCGAGGCCGGCGTCGCTCAAGGTCGGCACGGTGGACAGCGCAAGCGTCGGCTGCGCGATATAACGATGCGGTTCGGCGATCAGCGCCGCACGGAAAGTCTCGATCTCCGCCTTGGTCGCGGTCGGGCCGACCAGCATGCCGTAGCCGCCCGAGCCGTCGACCAGCTTCACCACCACGTCCTTCAGATTATCGAGGACATATTTCAGCGCCTGGGGCTCGCGGCAGCGCCAGGTCTCGACATTGGGCAGCTTGGGCTCGGCGCCCGAATAGAAGCGCACGATCTCCGGCATGTAGCTGTAGATCGCCTTGTCGTCGGCGATGCCGTTGCCGGGCGCGTTGAGCAGCGCGACATTGCCGGCGGCATAGGCCGCGATCAGGCCGGGCACGCCGAGCATCGAATCCGGGCGGAACACCAGGGGATCGAGATAATCGTCGTCGATCCGCCGGTAGATCACGTCAACCTTCACCCGGCCGGCGATGGTGCGCATCCAGACGATATCGTCGTCGACCACCAGATCGGCTGCCTCGACCAGCTCGATGCCCATCGAATCCGCGAGGAAGCTGTGTTCGTAATAAGCGGAGTTGTAATGGCCCGGCGTCAGCACGACGCAGACCGGGTTCTGGCCCGATCCGTGCGGCGCCACCGACTTCATCGTCTCGAGCAGGCGATCGGGATAGGAATCCACCGCCGCCACGCGGAATTCGCGGAACAGCTCGGGGCAGAGGCGCAGCATCGCCTCGCGATTCTCCAGCATGTAGCTGACACCCGAGGGCGTACGGGCATTGTCCTCGAGCACGAAGAATTCGTCGGGGCCGGTGCGCACCAGATCGATGCCGCAGATATGCGCCCAGATGCCGTGCGGCGGCCGCATGCCCGCGATCTCCGGCCGGAATTGCGGGTTGCCGAAGATCAGGTCTTCGGGAAGCACGCCCGCCTGGAGGATCTTCCGATCGCCATAAATGTCGTCGAGGAACGCGTTGATCGCCTCGACGCGCTGCACCAGTCCTTCGGACAGGCGCGACCATTCGTCGGCGAGGAAGATGCGCGGGACGATGTCGAAGGGGATGATGCGTTCCGACGCGTCGCTGTCGCCATAGACAGCGAAGGTGATGCCGAGCTGGCGGAAGGTCTGTTCGGCCGATTGCTGGCGTCGACGGAGTTCCGCGTCCGGTGTTTCGTCGAGCCAGTGTCCGAGCGCGGCGAGTTCGGGTCGCGGCGTGGTCGAGCCGCTCTGCCCCATGATCTCGTCAAACGCGCGTCGTGTCACCATCGAAACGGTAAAGCCCCCATGAACCGCCAAGTTCCATGCTGCGATGTTTTGCTGCGCCGCACAAGGTCCGTTTTCAGGGCCCGTTTTCAGGGCGCGTTTTCAGGGCGCGTTTTCAGGGGGCCGTTTTCAGGTGGCGAGTCCCGCCAGCATGCCGGGCGTGAGAACCTGTGGGAGCACCTGCGGTTCGGCAGCGCCCGGGGCGTAATAGAGATAGAGCGGCACGCCCGCCCGATTATGCGCCTGGATGAAGCGGCCCAGCGCGGGATCGCCGTCAGTCCAGTCGCCGACCATCACCGCGACCTTGTGCGCGGCGAAGGCGGACTGCGCCGTGTCGGTCTCGATCGCGACCTTCTCGTTGACCTTGCAGGTCAGGCACCAGTCAGCGGTGAAATAGGCGAAGACCGGCCTGCCCTCGGCACGGAGCGTGGCGAGCCGGGCCTCGCTGAAAGGCTCGGCCGAACCGGTCGCCTGCACCTGGCCGGCCTGGGGGCGGTGCGCCGTGGCGGCGAGCCAGATGCCGCCGGCGACGATCGCCAGCAGCATCACGACCGCGACGATACCGAAGCCGAGGCCGCGCGCCTGACGCCGGCCGGCCGCCCACAATATGATCGCGGCGCCGAGCGCGACGAGCAGGCCCTGAGTCATGCCGTCGACGCCGGTCTGGCGGCCGAGCACCCAGACCAGCGCGATGGCGGTCAGCCACATCGGGATCGCGAGGAAGCGGCGGAAATTCTCCATCCAGGCGCCGGGCTTTGGCAGCTTCTTGCGAAGCGCCGGCACGAAGCCGAGCGCGAGGAAGGGCAGCGCCAGGCCGAGACCGAGGCCGGCGAATACCGCGAGCGCCGCGGGCCAGGGCAGGACCAGCGCCGCGCCCAGCGCCGCGCCCATGAAGGGCCCCGTGCAGGGCGTGGCGATGAAGGCGGCGAGCGCACCGGTAGCGAAGGCGCCGCTCGCGCCGCCAGCCTGATTGACGAAGCCCGGCGTCGGAATCTCGAACAGGCCGCCGAGATTGAGCGCCAGCGCGACGGTGAGCAACAGCAGCACGATGATCGCGCGCGGATCCTGCAACTGGAACGCCCAGCCGACCGCGCTGCCGCCCGCGCGGAGCGCGAGGATCGCCCCGCCCAGCGCCACGCAGACCGCGACGACGCCGGCGGTATAGGCCAGCGCCTCGTGCCGCGCCGAGCGCTCGTCGAGATGCCCGCGCGCGAGGCTCAGCGCCTTGAGGCTGAGGATCGGGAAGACACAGGGCATGATGTTGAGGATCAGCCCGCCGAGCATTGCGCCGGCAAAGGCGATCAGGGTCGCCAGCAGCACGCCTTCAGGGACGCTCGCCGAGGAGGATGACGTCGCGACGGTGCCGGGGGCTGCCGTCACCATCAACCCCTGCCCCGGCGCGATGCGCAGCACGCCGACCAGCGGGCCGGTGCCGCCGGTGCCGGCCTTGGTCTCGACCACGACGCGGTCGCCGTCGCGCGTCACCTGCTGCGCAGCCGCGTAATCGACCAGGCCCGTGGTGATGGGGAAGAAATAGGCATCCGCCAGCGGCGCGCTGGCCGGATAGGGCACGGCGATGCGGACCTGCGTTCCCTCTTTCTGGAAACTGCCCTTCGCGTCGAGCGGTTTGGGGATGGCGCGGCCCCACGCATCGAAGCGCGCGCGGCTTTCGGCGGTGACGGTGCCGTCACCCACGGTCAGGTCGACCGACAGATCGGCTTCCTCGGGCACGCAGAGCGTCTTGGTGCAGACGAGATATTGCGCGTGGAGCTTGACCGGGAGGCGCGTTCCGGCCGCGAGGCCGGCGGGCACCTTGAGCGTGACCAAAGGCGCATAAGGCGCCTCGAACACATAGTTCATCAGCCCGGCCATCAGCAGCGTGCCCGGCACGGGATAAGCGGGCTCGCCGACGGTGACGTCCTTGGGCAGGGTCCATTTGAGCGTCGCCGGGAAACCCGCATCGCCCGGATTCTGCCAGTAGCCGTGCCAGCCCGGCTCGGGCCGCGAGTCGAGCGCGAGCGTCACGTCCTGCCCGGCGGCCGGGGTCGTCGTCTCCGCGACCAGTCGCATCGCGAGGTGCGGCCCCTTGCCCAGCGCACCGGGCGTCTGGGCGGCTGCCGGCACGGCAAGCGCGGCCAGCCCGGCCATAAACGTCACAATCAGGTAACCCAACGCGCGCATCGGCCATCCTTGTCGGCAGTCACCCGCTCGCCCATAGCGGTGAGCGCGGTGCATTGCACCTGAGCGCGGAGAATCACTACGTGAAAAGACTGGCATCGTTCGCCGCCCTGGCCGCCATCGCGATGGCAATGCCCCTTTCCGCCCAGGATGCCCCGCCGCCCGTTCCGGCCGCCGCGCGGACAACCCCTCCCAAGCTGATCGTCACCATCTCGGTCGACCAGTTCTCCGCGGACCTGTTCGCGGAATATCGCAACCGCTTCACCGGCGGCTTCAGGCGGCTGCTCGACGGCGTGGTCTTCCCGTCGGGATATCAGAGCCATGCCGCGACCGAGACCTGCCCGGGCCATTCGACGATCCTGTCGGGCTTCCGCCCCGAGCATACCGGCATCATCGCCAACAACTGGGCCGACCTGAAGACGCCTCGCGCCGACAAGCAGATCTATTGCGCCGAGGACGAGAGCGTCCCCGGCAGCACCTCGTCCAAATATACCGTGTCGGACAAGCATCTGCTGGTGCCGACGCTCGGCGAACGGATGAAGGCGGCGAACCCGGCGGCGCGCGTCGTCTCGGTCGCCGGCAAGGACCGCGCCGCGGTGATGATGGGCGGGCACAAGGTCGACGAGCTGTGGTGGTGGGACGGCAAGGCATTCGTCTCCTATGCCGGCCGCGCCGTGCCGCCGGTGGTGACGCGGACCAACACGACCGTGGCTGCGCTGCTCGCCCAGGCGCAGGGCCCGCTCGACGAACCCGATTTCTGCGCGCCGCATGACCGCGCCATTCCGGTCGGCGGCGGCAAGACGGTCGGCAGCGGCCGCTTCGAACGCGCCGCGGGCGATACGAACAGATTCCGCGCCTCGCCCGCCTTCGACGCCTCGATCCTCGCGCTCGCCGCGGGCATGCTGCAGGACATGAAGCTCGGCCAGGGCGCCGCGACCGACCTGCTGATCGTGGGTGCCTCGGCGACCGACTATGTCGGCCATGGCTATGGTACCGAAGGTAGCGAGATGTGCATTCAGCTCGCCAATCTCGATCGTTCGCTCGGCTCCTTCTTCGACATACTCGACAGGACCGGCGTCGATTATGCCGTGGTCCTGACCGCTGACCATGGCGGCCACGACCTGCCTGAGCGCAACCGCGAACATGCCGCGCCCGAAGCCGCGCGGATCGACCCCGCCTTCACCCCGGCCGCGATCGGCAAGGACATCATCGCCAGGCTGAAGCTCAAGGTGACCGGCCCGCTGCTCTACGGCGATGCCGGATCGGGCGATATCTGGATCGACCCGAAGCTGACCAGGGCGCAGCGTGCCGCGGTGCTGAAGGAAGCTTTGCTCCGCATCCGCGCCCATCCGCAGGTCTATGCCGCTTTCAGCCGGGACCAGATCGTCGCGACGCCCACGCCGAGCGGCCCGCCCGAGACCTGGACGTTGCTCCAGCGCGCCCGTGCCTCCTATTATGCGCCGCGATCGGGCGACATCGTGGTGGCGATGAAGCCGCGCGTCACGCCGATCGCCGACCCGACCAAGAGCAGCGTCGCCACTCATGGCAGCTTCTGGGATTATGACCGGCGCGTGCCGATCCTGTTCTGGCGCAAGGGCATGACCGGGTTCGAGCAGCCGCTGTCGGTCGAGACGGTCGACATCATGCCGACGCTTGCCGGCCTGATCGGCCTGCCGGTTTCCGCGCCGAAGCCGGACGGGCGCTGCCTCGATCTCGATGCTGGGCCGGGTTCGACCTGTCCCTGACGGTTGCGGGTCATTGACGGAGCGATGGCGCTGTTCGATGTTGGCGCCGACATGACCGCCTCCTCCGCCGCGCTCGCCCCCGTTCCGGATTTGCTATCCCCTATCCGGGGAGTCGAGGAATTCTGGGCGCGGCACAGCCTGCGATCGCACGCCGAGCCGTCCCGGGAGGCCCGGTTGCGACCCCTGCTCGACGTGCTGGGCCTCGGGCTGGAGCAGACGCTGCAATATCTCGGGTCGGAAAGACCGGACTTTGCTGGATTCCAGGCCTGGGTCGAAGCAACCGCCGGCATACCCGATCCACTTAAGGTCGCGCGCTATCATGCGTGGCTGGACGGTGCTCCGCCGCCCGAGGAAATCGCGCAACACCTGCGGGCGATCGACGCCGCGCCGCCGGTTCTCGATGCCCGGGATCTGGCGCAGTGGGACCGGGACGGTTTCGTCATCCTGCGCCAGGCGATCACCAGGGAGCAGGCCAGGGGGGCCGAGGCGCTGCTCTGGCGGCAGGTCAACGCCACGCCCGACGATCGCGACAGCTGGTACAAGCGCCGGCCCAACGGCATCATGGTCCAGCATTTCCAGGATCCGGCGATGGACGCGGCCCGGCAATCGCCGCGCGTGCACAAGGCATTCGCCCAGCTCTGGGGCACGGCCGATCTCTGGGCGCTCACTGACCGGTTGAGCTTCAACCCGCCCGAGCGGCACGACTATAGTTTTCCGGGACCGCATCTGCATTTCGATGTGAGCCTCGCGCTGCCCATCCCGTTCGCGACGCAGGGCATCCTGTACCTGACCGATACGACCGCCGACCAGGGCGCCCTTCAGGTCGTGCCGGGCTTTCATCACGGCATCGAGGCCTGGCTCGACAGTGTTGGCGACGGCGATCCGCGCGCCGTCGATCTGAGCGCGGGCGCCGTGCCGATCGCGGCGGGCGCGGGAGACCTGATCATCTGGCGACAGGATCTGCCGCACGGCGCGAGCCCGAACCGCACCGACCGGCCGCGCATGGCGCAATATCTGACCATGTATCCGGCGGACCTGACGGCCAACCCGGTGTGGCGCTGACGACGCCACCGGCGCGTCGGGCCCGGCCGGGTAGCGGAAAATTCCCTGTTCCTCGGATTAACAGGGAAAATAACAGGGAATTTTTTATTTCGCGTCAGCGAGAAGCATCATTGTTTAATATATTCAATGCCTTGCTGGATTCCACTGTCCGATAACAGGGAAAATCCCTGCCCGAACTGGGAAATCGCGGTGTTTGATCAGGATCCGACGGTGATGCGCATGCCGGATCATGCTGCGGCAAATGGAGTCGATTTTGAATCGACCGGCGCTCGACTTCTGACTCGTGCGGCCTTCCATTGGATTCACGCGAAGACGCGAAGACGCGAAGGAGGTATTCCAGCGGTTTGCCGCCGGCTCCCGAGCAACATGCAACCTTCGGGGTCCTATTCTCCAAATTCTCTTTGCGTCTTCGCGCCTTCGCGTGGACTCATTGATCGAACTGGAAGGTAAAACTCGAACGCGATCGGCACTATTGTTCTGAATCAGAAGTTCGTTTGATACATTTTTGACTTCCGACATGCTGAACTCGTTTCAGCATCCAACGCTCCATAAGCGGCGGCATTGGTTGTTCCATATTGGATGCTGAAACAAGTTCAGCATGACGGCAGGTTTTGTCATGGAACGAACTGCCTGTTCGCGGGGCTAGTGTGTCGCCGCCGTTCGGGAGAAGACATTCATCACGACGACGCCGGCGATGATCAGCGCCATGCCCGCGATAGCGGCCATATCGAGCTTCTGCCCCTGGAAGATCCAGGCGATCGCCGCGATCAGGACGATGCCGACGCCCGACCAGATCGCGTAGGCGATGCCGGTCGGTATGGTCTTCAAGGTCAGCGACAGGAAATAAAAGGCGATCGCATAGCCGATCACGGTGACGAGCGACGGCACCGGCCGGGTGAACCCCTCGGACAGCTTCATGAAGGAAGTGGCGCAGACCTCCGAGGCGATCGCGATGGCGAGGAAGAGATAGGGCATGAGTGGGGTGTACAGGGTCGAGCGTCGGGAGGCCATGACAGGCTTGCCATCCGCCCTCCGGTGTCGGGCCGTCGCGACGACGACCGCCCGTCACTTTCCAATATGGAAAATTATCACTTGACGATTTGGAAAGTGACGGGCATCACTTTCCATATTGGAAAGGGAGATTCGTATGTCCACTTCGTCAACCGATGCAGCCGAGGCGCTGGCCGCGATGCGCGCCTCACAGGCTCGCCTGGCCGTTGCGGCCGATTGCCCGCCCGCGCGTCATCTCGCCTTTGGCGCCGTCATGGGGTGCCTGGCTGCCACCCCTGCCCTGCCGACAGTCTACGCGCTAATGGCGGAAGCGGCGCTGCTGGTCTGCATTGCGCTGATCGTGCGCTGGGATCGCCGGCGGACAGGCATGTTCATCAATGGCTACCGGGCGGGAAAGACGCGGCCGATTACCTTCACGATGCTGGGCGTGTTCCTGGTTCTCTATCTCGCGAGCTTCTGGCTGGCCCGTGATCGCGGCATATACTGGGCGCCGATCCCGATCGGGGTGCTGACCGCCGGCCTGGCCTATTATGCCAGCACCCTGTGGCAACGTGCCTTCCGCCGCGAGCTGGGCCTGGCCGCGTGAGCGTGCCTCGGCTGGCCTTCGATCCGGTCATCCACCCGCCGGCGCGGCTGCAGATCATGGCGGTGCTGGCGGCGGTGCAGGATGCCGAGTTCGCGATGCTGCGCGAGACCGCCGATGTCAGCGATTCGGTGCTATCCAAGCACCTCTCCGCCTTGTCCGAGGCCGGCTATGTCCGGCTGCGCAAGGCGGCGATGGACGGGCGGCAGCGGACCTGGGCATCGCTGACCCGGCCCGGACGTACGGCATTTCGCGGGCATGTCGCGGCGTTGCAGGCACTGGCGGGCGTGGCGGACAACGAGGATCGGGTAGGCGAAGCGCTGCCCCTGCCGACATAGCGCGTGGGGGCCCCGTTCCGATCTTCGGCGGAAGGGGTCAGGCCAAGGTCTCGGATCGTGCTGCCAGCATGTCGGCGATCAGCGCGGTGTCGGCGAACTCGACGATCGAGGTGACCTTGCCGTCATCGCCCAAAGTCCAGATGTCGCAAAGCTCGGTCTCGACGCACGGGCCACCCGCGCACGATGTCTCCACAGCCCATCGGATCATCACGGCGTCACCATCGATCATCACCTGGAGCCGGTCCATGCGGTGGAACCGGAACAGGTCGATCAGTTCGTCGACGGTTTCCAGGGCATCCGCCGGGCCGACGGGGAAACCCGCAATCAGCCGGCCTTGCCCGACTATCCGAAACGCCGCGCCGGGTGCGAAAAAGGCGCGCAGCGCTTCCTTGTCGCCGGATTGGCGCGCCGCATAAGCGCGATCGACGGTGCCAAGGATTGTTTCGCGATCCAGCATGTGCCTGTCCCCTCGATCCCATTATCGTACCGATGGGCGATCGCGAAAAGGTGGAGTCAGGGCCAGTATGGACCTAATTAGTCCAGGTTGGGCCGCAGCCAGCGCTCCGCCGTCGGCAGATCTATCCCGCGCCGTTCGGCATATTCCTCCAGCTGGTCGCGACCGACGCGGGCCACGCCGAAATATTCGGCCTCGGGATGACCAAAATAGAAGCCCGAGACCGCCGCGGTCGGCAGCATCGCGAAGCTTTCGGTCAGCGAAATGCCGGTCGCGTGGTGCGCGTCGAGCAGCTTGAACAGAGTCGGCTTCAGGCTGTGGTCGGGGCAGGCGGGATAGCCCGGTGCCGGGCGAATGCCGCGATACTGCTCCCTGATCAGCGCTTCGTTGGTGAGCTGCTCGTCCGGCGCATAGCCCCACAGCGTGGTGCGGACATGGCGGTGCAGCGCCTCGGCCAATGCCTCGGCGAAGCGGTCGGCCAGCGCCTTCAGCAGAATGTCCGAATAATCGTCGATCGCTGCCTTGAAGCGGGCAAGGTGCGGCTCGATGCCGTGGATGCTGACCGCGAAGCCGCCGATCCAGTCGCCGTCATGGCTGATGAAATCGGCCAGGCACATATTCGCCCTGCCCTCGCGCTTGGCGATCTGCTGGCGCAGGAAGGGCAATGTCACATGGCTCTCGTCATCGAGATGGATGATGACGTCGTCGCCCTCGCGGCGGCACGGCCAAAGCCCCGCGACGCCGCGCGCGACCAGCCATTTCTCGGCGATGATCCTGTCGAGCATCGCATTTGCGTCGGCGAACAGGCTGCGCGCGCTCTCGCCGACGACCTTGTCGTCCAGGATCGCCGGGTAATTGCCGGCCAGTTCCCAGGCGCGGAAGAAGGGCGTCCAGTCGATGATCTCGCGCAGCTCGGCCAGGTCCCAGTCGCGGAAGATATGCACGCCCGGCTGTTTCGGCGTCGGCGGCTTGAGGTTCATGTCCGCCTCGAACGCATTGTCGCGGGCGACCTGCAGCGGGACCAGCTCGCTCTGGCTGCGGCCGGCGCGGGCGACGCGCACTGCCTCATATTCGTCGGCGGTCTTGAGGACGAAGGCGTCCTTCTGCGTGTCGCTGACCAGGGTCGAGGCGACGCCGACCGCGCGGCTGGCATCGAGCACGTGCACGACCGGGCCGTCATAGGCCGGCGCGATGCGCAAAGCGGTATGAACCTTCGAGGTGGTGGCGCCACCGATCAGCAGCGGCATCTTCATGCCGGCGCGCTTCATCTCCTCGGCCACGGTGACCATCTCGTCGAGCGACGGGGTGATCAGGCCGGACAGGCCGATCATGTCGGCGTCATTCTCATTGGCGGCGGCGAGAATGGCGGACCAGGGCACCATGACGCCCATGTCGACCACGTCGAAGCCATTGCACTGAAGCACGACGCCGACGATGTTCTTGCCGATATCATGCACGTCGCCCTTGACGGTCGCCATGATGATCTTGCCCTTGCCGCGCGCGCCGGGCTCCTTCGCCGCCTCGATGAAGGGCAGCAGATGGGCGACCGCCTTCTTCATCACGCGCGCCGATTTCACCACCTGGGGCAGGAACATCTTGCCCGAGCCGAACAGGTCGCCGACGACGTTCATGCCGTCCATCAGCGGGCCTTCGATCACTTCGATCGGGCGGGCGTAGAGCAGCCGCGCTTCCTCGGTATCGGCGACGACGTCCGCGTCGATGCCCTTGACCAGCGCATGCTCGAGCCGCTTGGCGACGGGCCAGCCGCGCCATTCCGCCATCTGCTTCTCGGCGACTTCGTCCGTGCCCTTGTAGCGTTCGGCCAGGGCGATCAGCCGCTCGGTCGCGCCATCGTCCTTGTTGAGGACGACATCCTCACAGGCCTGGCGCAGCTCGGGATCGATCGTGTCGTACACGTCGAGCTGGCCGGCATTGACGATCGCCATGTCGAGCCCGGCGGGGATTGCATAATAGAGAAACACCGAGTGCATCGCGCGGCGCACCGGCTCATTGCCGCGGAACGAGAAGCTGAGGTTCGAAAGGCCACCCGAGATGTGGCAATGCGGCAGCCGCGCCTTGATCTCCCGGCACGCCTCGATGAAGTCGTTGCCGTAATTATTATGTTCCTCGATCCCGGTCGCGACCGCGAAGATGTTGGGATCGAAGATGATGTCCTCGGGCGGAAAGCCGATGCCCATCAGCAGGTTATAGGCGCGCTCGCAGATCTCGACCTTACGCGCCTTCGTATCCGCCTGACCAACCTCGTCAAAGGCCATGACGACGACGGCGGCGCCGTACTGCATCACCTTCTTGGCCTGAGACAGGAACTGAGCCTCGCCCTCTTTCATGCTGATCGAGTTGACGATCGGCTTGCCCGAGACGCATTTCAGCCCGGCCTCGATCACCGACCATTTCGAGCTGTCGATCATGAAGGGGATGCGCGCGATATCGGGCTCGGCGGCGATCAGCTTGAGGAAAGTGGTCATCGCCACTTCGGCATCGAGCAGGCCCTCGTCCATGTTGACGTCGAGCACCTGCGCGCCCGATTCGACCTGCTGCAGCGCGACCTCGACCGCGGCGGGATAGTCGCCCGCCATGATCAGTTTCTTGAAGCGCGCCGATCCGGTGACGTTGGTGCGCTCGCCGATATTGACGAACTGGGCAGTGGAGGGAGTGGTCATTCTCGACTTTCCCCCCTCCCGCTTGCGGGAGGGGTCGGGGGAGGGCTTGTAAGTTACGGTCGGCGCGGAAGAGGACAGGCCCTCCCCCAGCCCCTCCCGCAAGCGGGAGGGGGGTTAAGCTGCCATCGTCATCGGCTCCAGCCCGGCGAGCCGCGTCTTTACCGGCGGCACGACCGGCGTGCGCGGATCGAGTTCGGCCACTGCCTTGGCGATCGCGGCAATATGCGCCGGGGTCGACCCGCAACAGCCGCCCAGGATGTTGACCTGGCCGGCCGCGGCCCATTCGCGCACCAGCCCTGCGGTGGTGACCGGCTGCTCGTCATATTCGCCGAGCTCGTTGGGCAGGCCGGCGTTCGGATAGACCATGATCAGCGTGTCGGCGATGTCGCTCAGGGTGCGGACATGCGGGCGAAGCTGTTCCGCCCCGAACGAACAGTTGAGCCCGATGGTGATCGGTTTGGCATGGCGCACCGCGTGCCAGAATGCCTCGACCGTGTGGCCGGAAAGGTTGCGGCCCGACAGGTCGGTCAAGGTCATCGACAGCATGATCGGCACGTCGCGGCCGAGATCGTCGGCCGCCTCCAGCGCCGCCATGACGCCGGCCTTGGCATTGAGCGTATCGAACACCGTCTCGATCAGGATGAAGTCCACCCCGCCTTCGAGCAGCGCATCGATCTGTTCGCGGTACACCGACTTCAGGTAATCGAAGTCGATCTCGCGGAAACCCGGATCGTTGACGTCCGGCGACAGCGACAAGGTCTTGTTCGTCGGCCCGATCGCACCGGCGACGAAGCGCGGACGGCCATCCTTCGCCTCATATTCGTCCGCCAGCCGCCGGGCGATCTGCGCCGAGGCGATGTTGATCTCCTTGACCAGGCTCTCCGCGGCATAGTCTGCCTGGCTGATCACATTGGCGCTGAAGGTGTTGGTCGAGACGATGTCCGATCCCGCATCGAGATATTCGCGGGTGATCGTCTCCGGCACCTCGGGCTTGGTCAGCGCGAGGATGTCGTTATTGCCCTTCTGATCCTTGACCAGGCCAAGCGCGCCGGCATAATCCGCCTCGTTCAGCTTCCAGTTCTGGATCTCGGTGCCAAAGGCGCCGTCAGTGATCAGGATGCGCTTGGCGGCTTCGGCCAGCAGTCTTTCGCGTGCAGTCGTCATCGTCTCTTCCTTCGTCACCCCGGACTTGTTCCGGGGTCCACCGTCCCGCACACTCACCGATCGCAGATGCTGCGGAACGGTGGATGCCGGAACAAGTCCGGCATGACGGGTAGTTTATGCCGCCTCTACCTTGACCCCATCCGTCGCGCGCAGGCCGAGCATGTGGCAGATCGCGAAGCTCAGCTCGGCGCGGTTGAGCGTGTAGAAATGGAAGCTGCGCACGTCGCCGGCATAAAGGCGACGGCACATTTCCGCCGCGATCGTCGCCGCGACGAGCTGGCGTGCCGCGGGATGATCGTCGAGCCCCTCGAACAGCCTGCCCATCCAGTCGGGAATCTCCGCGCCGCACATCGCCGCGAACTTGCGGGTTTGCGCGACGTTGGAGACGGGCAGGATGCCGGGCACGATCTCCGCCGTGATGCCCGCCGCCGCGACGCGATCGCGAAAGCGGAAAAAAGCCTCGGGCGAAAAGAAGAACTGGGTGATCGCCCGGTTCGCGCCGGCATCCAGCTTGCGCTTGAGATTGTCGATGTCAGCCTTGGCGTCAGGCGAATCCGGGTGACATTCGGGATAGGCAGCGACCGAGATCTCGAACGGATGGAGCTTCTTCAGGCCGGCGACGAGCGCCGCCGCATTCTCATACCCGTCGGGATGCGCCACGAACTTCGCGCCGGCGACGGGGGGATCGCCGCGCAGCGCGACGATGTGCCGCACGCCCGCCGCCCAATATTCCTCCGCGACCTGGTCGATCTCGGCCTTGCTCGCCTCGACACAGGTGAGGTGCGCGGCGGCGGCCAGCGATGTCTCGCGCTGGATTCGCGCGACCGTGGCGTGGGTGCGCTCGCGGGTCGATCCGCCGGCGCCATAGGTGACCGAGACGAAACGCGGGCCTAGCGGCTCCAGCGTCTTCACGGCCTCCCACAGGCTCTCTTCCATCCTGGGCGTCTTGGGCGGAAAGAATTCGAACGACACCTGCGCGTCGCCCGCCAGATCAGCGAACAGCGGCGAGGCCTGGGCGCGACGCGCTTCGCTTTGCGGATTCCGGGTCGTCATGCTGCCTTAACCTCTCGTACCGGTATTTGTGTTTGCGCGGTCGCCTTGCGCGCCAGCCAGAGCTTCACCGTCAGTTCGCCGCCCTCGAGCGTCTCGGTGCGGGCCGGAACCAGCCCGGCGGCCTCGAACCAGGCGGCGATCTGATCGTCGGAAAAGCCGAGCCGGGTATGCGCGTCGCGCGTGCGGAGTTCCTCGCGGTCGTGCGGCGCGAAATCGGCGATCAGCAACCGTCCGCCGTCGGACAGGACACGCGCCGCCTCGGCGATCGCGGCGCCGGGCTGCTGTGCGAAATGGAGGACGTGGTGGAGAATCGCCGCATCCGCCTCACCGTCGCCGAGCGGCAGCGCGTAGAGATCGGCCTGGCGCAACTCGGTATTGGCAAATCCGCGTTCGGACAGCTTGGCCCGCGCAAGGCGCAGCATTTCCGAACTGCGATCGATGCCGAGCGCCTGCTTCGCCCGCCCGGCGAACAATTCCAGCATTCGACCCGTGCCGGTGCCGATATCGATGAGCTGGCCGATCGGCGTATCGCCGAGCACGGCGGACATGGCTGCCTCGACCTCGCTCTCGGCGATGTGGAGCGAACGGATCGCGTCCCATTGACCGGCATTGGCCTCGAACCAGCCCGCCGCCGAGGAAGCGCGGTCGGCCCGCACCGCCGCCAGCCGCGCGGCATCCGCCACCGCCCAGTGATCGGGCTCGAGCTTGCCCCATTGGTCGAGCGAGGCGAGCACCGGATCGACCTTGGACGCCGAACCGAGCGCCACGAACACCCAGCTGCCTTCCTTGCGCCGCTCGGCAAGGCCGGCGTCGCACAGGATCTTCACATGGCGGCTGACGCGCGGCTGGCTTTGCCCGAGCACCTGCGCCAGCTCGCCGACCGACAGCTCCATCGACCGCAGCAGCGCAAGGATACGCAGGCGGGTGCCGTCTGCGAGCGCGCGGAAAATGTCGAGGGCGAGGGTCATGGTCGAATTAGATATAAAGATATCTTTATATGAGGTCAACGACCCAAGCCAGGGAACTGAAGCCGATTGCGCGCGTCCAGCCCGTTCGATAGCGTCGCCGTGATGCGTCGACGCCGATATGCATCCCACAAGAGGAGCCGACAGATGACGAAAACCCTGATCCTGCCGCTTGCAATGACCGCCGCGCTGGGCCTCGCCGCCTGCAGCCCCAAGGCGCAGAACGAAACCGCCCAGGCCGCCGACACGATCGCCGCCGACGCGAATGCGACGATGAGCGAGGCCGCCGCCGACACGAGCGCGGCGACCGATCGAGCGCTGGGCGCCGCCGAGGCCTCGATCGACAATAGCGGCGCGGCGATCGGCAACGCGACGGATTCGGCGCTCGACAGGACCGGCAATGCGATGAAGGCAGCCGGCAACGTGATCGAGGACTGATCTCCCCGCGGCCGCGGCGACTGTTTCGACATAGTGCGCGGACAAGTTTGATATTGCCTCGCCGGGCCGTCCTCCGACAAGCTCGGCAAGAACGGAGACACGGATGGCCTGGTTCAGGTCCGGCATGCTGGCCGGCGCATTGCTGCTCGCCTCCTGCAGCGGCGGCAACGATACCCCCGGCACCACGACGCCGGCCGAGGCACGGGCGCTGAACGACGCCGCCGCAATGCTCGACGCCAACAGCGTCGATATGAACGCCGTTTCGGCGAACGAGATCGAAAGGGAATAGCCGCCATGACGACCCTACGCCGCCTGGGCGCGACCGACCTGCACATCGCCCCGCTGGTACTCGGCGGGAACGTCTTCGGCTGGACCGCGGACAAGGCCGCCAGCTTCGCCATCCTCGATGCGTTCGTCGCCGCAGGCGGCACGATGATCGACACGGCGGATGTCTATTCGGCCTGGGCGCCCGGCCATCAGGGCGGCGAATCCGAGAGCGTGATCGGCGAATGGCTGCGCAGCGGCGGCAAGCGCGACAAGGTGCTGATCGCGACCAAGGTCGGCATGCTGCCCGGCGAGGGTGGCGAGAAGCTGGCGCCCGCGCGCATCGCCGCCGCGGCCGAGGCATCGCTCAAACGGCTGGGCATCGAGCAGATCGATCTCTATTTCGCGCATCAGGACGACGACGCGGTCGCGCAGGAAGATGCGCTCGCTGCCTTCGCCAAGCTGATCGACGCGGGCAAGATTCGCGCGCTGGGCGCATCCAATTTCCATGCCGGGCGGCTGAAATCGGCGAACGACGCAGCCAAAGCGCACGGCCTGCCACATTATCAGGTGCTGCAGCCCGAATATAATCTGGTGAGCCGTCACAAGTTCGAGGGCGAGTTGCAGGATTATTGCGTCGTCCACGATATTGGCGTGGTGCCCTATTACGGGCTCGCCTCGGGCTTCCTGACGGGCAAGTACCGTTCGGCCGATGACCTGGGCAAGAGCGTGCGCGGGGGTCGGATGACTGACCTGCTCGAAGGCAAGGGCCAGGCCGTGCTGGCCGCGATGGACGCTGTCGCCGCCGAGACCGGCGCGACGCTCGCGCAGATCGCGCTGGCCTGGCTGGCGGCGCAGCCCGGCGTCACCGCGCCGATCGCGAGCGCGACCAGCGTCGCGCAAATGGACGAGCTTGCCGGGTCGATGGACCTGAGCCTGACCGAGGAGCAACTCGATCGGCTGACCAACGCCGGCGCCTGACTTCACATAGCCTAGGGGGAGGACGAGGATATGAAGACTGTGTTCGCAGCCGCACTCGCGAGCCTGTTGCTCGGCGGGACATCGGCCCTGGCGCAACAGGCCGCCGCTCCAGCCGCACCGCAGCCCTTTGTCGCCGGCTCGCCGCTCGGCGTGACGGCCGAGGGCAAGTTCAATCCCATGTCGTCCAACGTGAAGGTCTATGGCGCGATCGTCAGCGCGGAGAGCTGCAGCTACGACCCGGCGCGCAACCTGATCATGGCGGTCAATCGCGGCGGCACGCAGAAAGAGGCGCCGAACGACGGCTTCGTCTCGCTGATCAACCATGACGGATCGGTCCACACCGCGCGCTGGATCGGCGCGACGCGCAACGGGCTGGTGCTCAACCAGCCGTTCGGCAGTGTCGTGCATGACGGCAAGCTCTATCTGGCCGACAGCGACGGCGACACGGCGGACGGGGCGAAGCGCGTCTCCGTCATCCGCATGTTCGACCTGAAGACCGGCGCGCCGGCGGGGGAGATCGCCAGCCCGGATGTCGCCTGGCTCAACGATATCGCGGTCGCGAAGGACGGCACCATCTACGGGTCGCAGACCGGCAGCGCCGATGCGCAGACGCCGTGGCGGATCTACAGGATCACGCCCGACGGCAAGACCTCCATCTTCATCGAGGGCGCGCCATTGTCGCGCCCGAACGGCGTCGCGATCGACAAGGACAGCAATATCGTCGTGGTGAACATCGGCGACGATTCAGTGCTGACCTTCTCGCCCGCCGCGACGCTGATCAGGACCGAGAAGGCGGCGCAGCCGGGTAATGACGGGCTGGTCATCATGCCCGACGGCACCAAATATGTGAGCAGCGTGGTGAATGGCGGCGTCTCGCGCATCCGCCCGGGCCAGCCGGCGCAACTGATCGCGACGGGCATCCCGAGCGCGGCGTCGATGTGCCTCGATACGGGGGCCAATCAGCTCGTCATTCCGATGAATGCCAATAATTCACTGGCATTCGTCAAGCTGTGACGGCCGGCGGAGCCGGCTCAGCCTTGATGGACTTGCCCGCAAAACAGCCTGATGCCTCTCCCGCAAACCCGTCATGCTAAACTTGCTTCAGCATCCATGCGCGGCCACCTGAACCAGAGCGTCGCTCACGGAACCGCTGGTCGCGCATGGACCCTGACACAAGTTCAGGGTGACGGCGGGAAAGGACGCGTCGTTTCCCCTACAAATAGGACGTAACCGCCGGCTTTTCCCACCAGAGATTGTCGCGGCCATTGGCATAGTTGACCGGGGCGTCGGCGAGTTCCTGCGGCGTCGCATCGTCGAGACAGTTGATGGCAATGCTCACGAAATCGCCGCCGATCGCCTCGACATGGCCGTCGCCGAACGGCGCGCAGCCGCAGGTCCTGCAGAAGCGGTGATGGCCGGACAGCGTACCGAACTGATAGTCGGACAGCGCGTCCCTGCCCTGCAGCAGGCGGAAGGCATCGGGTTTGATGTTGATGCCCCAGGCGCGGCGCTTGGTGCAGATCGAGCAATTGCAGCGGCCGGTGCCGGCCTCGAGATCGAGATCGGCTTCGAACGCGACCGCGCCGCAGTGGCAGCTGCCATGATAGGTCTTGAGCATGATGGTCTCCCTTGGTTGCGGGAGTCGACATACTGCCACCCTGCTGCCAGCATGGTGGCAGCAGCCTGGCACTAGGACCCCATCATGCGCCGTGCCGACCGCCTGTTCGAGATCGTCCAGATCCTGCGCCGCGAGCGCCGGCCGATCACCGCCGATGCGATCGCGATCGAACTCGAGACGTCGAAACGGTCAGTTTATCGGGATATCGCCGCGCTGATGGCGCAGCGCGTGCCGATCCGGGGCGAGGCCGGGATCGGCTATGTCCTGGAAAGCGGCTTCGACCTGCCGCCACTGATGCTCAATCCGGAAGAAGTCGAGGCGGCGGTGCTCGGCGCGCAATGGGTGGCCGGGCATGGCGATGCGGCGCTGGCCAATGCCGCACGCAACCTGATCGCCAAGATCGCCGCGGTGGTGCCCGCCGAGATGCGCGCGCTGGTGGACGATCCCGCCGCGCGGACTCCGCCGGCGTGGAAGATGCCCGAGGACGCGGTCGACGCCACGATGCTGCGCCGGGCGATCCGCGCGGGGCGCAAGATCGCCCTCGCCTACCGCGCGCAGGACGGGGCGCCGACCGAGCGCATCGTCTGGCCCGCGCTGATCGGCTATCACGACAGCGCGCGGGCGCTGATCGCGTGGTGCGAACTGCGCGAGGATTTCCGCAGTTTCCGGCTCGACCGAATCGTCGCCGCGGACGTGCTCGACGCACGCTATCCGCTGCGGCCCGGACAGTTGCGCGGTCGCTGGCTCGCGCAGCTTCAGGCGAAAATCATCGTGGAGAGTTCCGCAAGCGGGGCGCGCGACCATCAGTGAATCTACGCACTTGCCCCAGGCTTGCCGCCTGCTAGGGCGATTCTCATGAAAGCCAAGACCCAGCAATCCCTGCGCCGCTATCATCTCTATATCGGGATGTTCCTGGCGCCGGCGGTCATCTTCTTCTCGCTCAGCGGCGCGTTGCAGACCTTCCGACTGCAGGAGGAAAAGGGATGGGGCGGCACGCCGCCGACCTGGATCGTCTGGCTGGCCAGCGTCCACAAGGACGACCGCCTGCCTCAGGCGAAAGCGGAGGGCGCCGATGAGCATGCCAAGCCAGCAGCGAAGCCTGCCCCCAAGGCGCCGCAAAAGCCCAAGCCATCCGCGCTGCCATTCAAGATCTTCGCGGTGCTGATGTCGATCGGGCTGATCCTGTCGGCGGTGCTGGGCATCGTCATCGCGCTGAACAACCGCGCGACGCGGCGGGTGTCGACAATCATGCTGGTAGCGGGCGTGATCGTGCCGATCCTGTTGCTGAAGATCTAGGCGTCGCTTTTTACCGTCGTCACCCTGAACTCGTTTCAGGGTCCATGCGCGGGCAGCGGCCTGAGGAGCGCCGCTCTTAGCTCAAAGCGACCGCGCATGGATGCTGAAACAAGTTCAGCATGACGGTCGAAGGAAAGCGGCCCGGGACTTCGTCCGAGCCGCCTTCGCTACTACCCGTCCGCTTTACGCCGCGAACTGGTTCATCGTGTTGTGCGCGCCGCCGGCCTTCAGCGCGGCCTCTCCCGCGAAATATTCCTTGTGGTCGTCGCCGATGTCGGAGCCCGACATGTTCTGGTGCTTCACGCAGGCGATGCCCTGGCGGATCTCCTGGCGCTGCACGCCGAGGACATAGCCGAGCATGCCGGCCTCGCCGAAATACTCCTTTGCGAGATTGTCGGTCGAGAGCGCGGCGGTGTGATAGGTCGGCAGGGTGATCAGGTGGTGGAAGATGCCCGCCCGGCGCGCGCTGTCCGCCTGGAAGGTGCGGATGCGCTCATCGGCCTCGTCGCCCAGATCGGTGCCGTCATAATCGACGCTCATCAGGCGTGCCCGGTCATAGGCCGAGACGTCCCTGCCCTCCGCGGCCCAGGCGTCGAACACCTGCTGGCGGAAGTTCAAGGTCCAGTTGAACGAGGGCGAGTTGTTGTAGACCAGCTTCGCGTTCGGGATGACCTCGCGGATGCGGTCGACCATGCCGGCGATCTGCTCGATATGCGGTTTCTCGGTCTCGATCCACAACAGGTCGGCGCCGTTCTGCAGCGAGGTGATGCTGTCGAGCACGCAGCGATCCTCGCCCGAGCCGGCGCGGAACTGGTAGAGGTTCGACGCCAGCCGCTTCGGCCGCATCAGCTTGCCGTCACGATTGATCACGACATCGCCGCTGCGCGCGTTCTCGGGCGTGATCTCCTCGCAATCTAGGAAGGCGTTATACTGGTCGCCCAGGTCACCGGGTTCCTTGCTGAAGGCGATCTGCTTGGTGAGGCCCGCGCCCAGCGAATCCGTGCGGGTGACGATGATGCCGTCCTCCACGCCCAGCTCCAGAAAGGCGTAGCGGCAGGCGCGGACCTTGGCGAGGAAGTCCTCGTGCGGCACGGTGACCTTGCCGTCCTGATGGCCGCACTGCTTCTCGTCGGAGACCTGATTCTCGATCTGCAGCGCACACGCGCCCGCCTCGATCATCTTGCGCGCGAGCAGATAGGTCGCTTCGGCATTGCCGAAACCGGCATCGATATCGGCGATGATCGGCACGACGTGAGTCTGGTGGTTCTCGACCGCAGCGAGCAGCTGCTTTTCCTTGAGCTGGTCGCCGGCCTCGCGCGCGGCATCGATCTCGCGGAACATCATGCCGAGTTCGCGGGCATCGGCCTGACGGAGGAAAGTGTAGAGTTCCTCGATCAGCGCCGGGACCGATGTCTTCTCGTGCATCGACTGATCGGGCAGCGGCCCGAATTCGGAGCGCAGCGCCGCGATCATCCAGCCGGAGAGGTAGAGATAGCGCCGCTCGGTCGAGCCGAAATGCTTCTTGATGGCAATCATCTTCTGCTGGCCGATAAAGCCGTGCCAGCAGCCCAGCGACTGCGTGTAATTGGCCGGATCCGCGTCATAGGCGGCCATGTCCTTGCGCATGATCGCGGCGGTGTAGCGCGCAATGTCGAGCCCGGTGCGGAAGCGGTTCTGGAGACGCATGCGCGCCACCGACTCGGCATCGATCCCGTCCCAGGTGCCGTTCTTGCCGCCGATGAGCTGGCCGATCTGTGCGATGTCGCTTTGGTAGGTCACGGTACGTCCCTCGGTTGTGATACGAGGACAAGTACACAAATTGACAATAATCAAACCCCGGACAGAAGGCAGAACCGCGTTAAGCTGTCACACTTTGCCCGATTTGTGAGTAAATTTGTAAATTGCCGACTCTTAATCGCCGCCGAAGGTAAAGGGCGACACGCCTCGCTCGCGCTCGTTGATCAGCAACGCGCGCCCGATGGGCGGTGCCGATCGCTGGGGGCAACGCTCGCGCAGGCAGGCGCGACAGCCAAGGCCGATCGGGGTCGCTTCGCCTTTCAGGTCGATGCCCCGCGCCACCGCCAGGCCGCCGGCGAATTCGGCCGCGACACCCAGTCCGATGGCGAACTCGGCCGGCACCGCGCCATAACGACGCCCCTGCGGCGCGACCGTCCTCGCGATGGTAAGCCAGCGTGCCCCGCCCTCGAGCTCGACCAGTTGCACGGCAAGGCTGCCGGGGCGGTCGAAAGCGTGATGCAGGCGCCATAGCGGGCAGCGCCCCTCGGCTTCGGCCAGGGGCGACCCGCTCGCACCAGAGAAGCGCTTCGATGCCTGGCCCGCGCGGTCGATCCGCACCATGAAGAAGGGCAATCCCCGCGCACCGACGCGCTGCAACGTCGACAACCGGTGCGCGACCTGCTCGAATCCTGCGCCGAAACGACGCTGAAGCAGTTCCAGATCATAGCCCGTCGACTCGCAGGCCCGCAGGAAGCGCGCATAGGGCATCATGACCGCAGCGGCGAAATAGCTGCCTAGATGGCGGCGATAGAGCCGCTCCGCTGCCCGGTCAGTGAACACCGCGCCTTTCGCGAGGGCATCGATTTCCCCGCGCGCCTCGATCTGGGCGAGCTGGAAGGCGGCGGCGAAGGTACGCGATGCGGGGTCGAGCATCTCGCTCAACTGCAATTGCCGGGCATGAAGATCGAGCCGGCGCAACAGATCCGGCATGACGTCGACGGGAAGGATGCGAATGGTGAGCTGGTGCTTGACCCGCAACCGTTCGGCAATGGCGCCATAAAGGTCGCCGGCGCCGAGACGCAGCTCATCCGCCAGCTTCTCGGCCGCCGCGTCCAGATCGGCGAAATGTCCGCGCCAGCGCTCGATCTCGCGCCGTACTTCAGCGATCGGATCGCTGACGCTCGCCTCGCCCGCCACGGCGCCCGATCCGATCCGGTCATAGGCGCGGGCAAAAGCTTCCGCCCCGCCGGGCGCGCCGGCCAGCCATTCCTCCACCTCGTTCCGATCGATCTCCAGATCAGCGAACATCGGATCGGCCAGACGCCGCCGGATACCCGACTCGCCGCCGCCCGGCTCCCCAGCCGCCAAGGCGCGCGGATCGAAATCGAAGCTCTCGGCCAGCTTGACGAGGAGCGACGCGGACAAAGGCCGCTGGTTGCGTTCGACCAGATTGAGATAGCTGGGCGATATCGTCAGTACGTCGGACATCGCGGCCTGGGTCAGGCCCGCCTGGCGTCGCAACCGCCGCACGGCGTGCCCGGCAAAGAGTTTTCTGTCCGCCATATGCACGTCCCTTCGTCTGCCGCCTTCACCAGCGGGGCGGCCGGAGTCAATAGTTTACAGAATTTCAGGAAGCCTGCGTGCGGGCGCGACAACGCGACACCACAAAGGCCGCCGCCGCGCCTGACTTCGTCGATGCCGCGAGATAGTGCGCACTTCAAGGCGGCTCCTCTAGGCGGCCCGTTGCGAATTATTCGACCATTGGCAGCCGCTTAAAGCGGCGCCTTGAAAGTTTCCTGGGGAGGAAAGGATGGCCGCCGGCGGAGACGCCGGCGGCCATTTCCGTTAGCGCACCAGCCTGGCGCGGAACCAGTCGGCGACGGCGCTCTCTTCGAGTTCGCCTGAGGCAAGAGCCAGTACCATCCTGATGGCATCGGCCTTATCGAAGGCGATGGCCACATCATTCAGGCGCAGAAACAAGCGCGCCATCACCCAAGCGGTGCGCTTGTTGCCGTCGTTGAAGGGATGGTTGCGAGCGATGCCGAAAGCGTAAGCGGCCGCCAGCGCGCAGGGATCATTCTCTCCGTAAGCGTGCTTGTTCAATGGCCGACTCACTGCGGATTCAAGCAAGCCCGAATCCTTGGCGCCATCCAGCCCGCCATGTTCGGCAAGTTGGCGCTCGTGCACGGCGAAGGCCAGCTCGGCACTCAAAAATCGGAAATCCGTCATCGTCTAGCGAGCAAGCACCGCCAGGACGTCGCGATCCTCACGCATGATTTCCTCCGCCGCGCCCATCGCTTCAGCAAAGTCAGGATCGTGGGCCGACAGGCTGTATCCTTGAGGCGATTCGTTCAGAAATAACGCGTCCCCTTGGGACACGCGCAGGCGATCCAGCACGGCACGCGGCAAGATCACCCCAGTCGAATTGCCGACCTTGATGAGCTTGAGCTTTTTGGCGCGCAGGTCGCTATCGGAGATCGGCTTGTTCATACGCCAGTTATAACACACGCATCTGGATCGTTTCAATCGCTGGTGCGCTCCTGTCATCTGCGCTTAGGGTAGCTTGCACAAAAGGAGTTCCACGTTGGCGGCGACGAAGCACGGCTCCAATCTCGTCATCTACGCGGCCCTCGCCGCCAATCTCGGCATCGCGGTCGCGAAGTTCGTCGCGGCGGCGATTTCCGGCTCCTCCTCGATGCTGACCGAGGGGTTCCACTCGGTCGTCGACAGCCTCAACCAGGTGCTCCTCCTTTATGGTCAGAAGCGCGGGCAGCGCCCGCCGGATGTGGACCATCCCTTCGGCTATGGGCGCGAGCTGTATTTCTGGAGCTTCGTCGTCGCGATCCTGATCTTCGCGGTCGGCGCGGGCGTGTCGATCTATGAAGGGTGGGTCCATATCGCCGAACCCGAGCCGCTGCGCGATCCGACCATCAACTATGTCGTGCTCGCGGTCGCCTTCGCGATGGAGGGCGCGTCCTGGATCTTTGCCATGCGCGAATTCGCCGGATCGGTGCGCGGCACGAACTGGTGGCAGGCCGTGCGCGCCTCGAAGGACCCGGCCGGCTTCATCGTGCTGTTCGAGGATTCGGCGGCGCTCGCGGGGCTGCTGATCGCGGCCGTCGGCGTCTGGGCGAGCCATGCCTGGGGCGATCCCCGCATCGACGGCCTCGCCTCGATCGCGATCGGCATATTGCTCGGCGTCGTGGCGGCGCTGCTGGCGCGCGAGGCGAAGGGCCTGCTGATCGGGGAAGGCGCCGATCCCGCCGTCGTCACCCAGGTGCGCAAGATCGTCGACGCGCGCAAGGAGATCACCTGGGTCAATCACGTCCGCACGTTGCACACCGCGCCCGACCGGATCTTCGTCGCGATCAGCGCCGATTTCCGCGATTCGCTCAGCATGGGCGAGGCGGAGTTGCTGATCGAGGCGATCGAGACCGACCTCAAGGCGGCGCTGCCGCAGCTGTCGTCCATCTATATCCGCCCCGAGCGCCGGGAGGACGCGACCGCGCTCCATCCCGATGAGGCAGTGGGCGGTTGCTGACGCAGGTCGCCCGCCGCGATCTGCTGGCGGCTGGCCTCTGCATGATGGTGCTGCCCACCGCGGCGCTCGCGCTCCAGCCGCATTTCCCGATCGACTGGCAAGGCGCCCCCGAAACGCCGGAGATCGCCGCGGCGCTTTCCGCCCAGATCGCGTTGATCGAAGCCCTGCCGATCGACCCGGCCATCATCGCCTTCTTCGCGGGGCAGCGCATCGCGGTCGACCCGATGCCCGGCAGCATGTCGCGCATCGCGCCGGACGGCGTGCATTTCGAGCGGCGCGCGGTGCCGCCCGACAATCCGGTGCTGCTGCACGAGATGCTGCATCGCTATCATTTGCTGCGGCTGAGCGATGGCTATGAGAACCGGGATGTGCTGCGCTTCTATGCGGCGGCGCGTGCTTCGGGGCTCTACCCACCGGGCGCCTATATGCTCAGCCACCCGACCGAGTTCTTCGCGATGACGGCAAGTGCGGTGCTGTACGGCAAGCTGGCACGACCACCCTTCTCGCGGGCAGAGGTTCGGGAAAAGTCGCCAAAGCTCTACCAGTGGATCGTCAGGGAATTCGGACTGCGACCTTACTCCGCCGGCACCAGTTCGACCACGTCGACGATCGATTCGAACCTGGGCCAGGGCAGCACCAGCCGCCAGCGCTTGTCGCCGACGCGTTCGATATAGCCGGCCATGTCGCGGCCGTCATCGCGGCCGTAATCCATCGGTTTCTTCTCGTCGCCGAACATCATCGTACCGAGGAAGATCTGGCGCGAGGCGCTGTCGGAGAAGAGCAGGCCGATCGGTCGCTGGGATCCGCCGACCTTGTACAGGCTCGACACCTCGCCCTCGTCATTGATGCGGCATTCATAGGGCGGATAGGCCGTGAAGTCGCGCATCGCCGTGCCGTTGGCACCGAGCTTGAACACGCGGCAGCGATAGCGCCCCGGCGGCGGCGCGGCGTTGGTCAGCGCGCGATCGGGATCGAACAGCGCGCCCTGCCCGGTCAGGTCGGCGGCCCGGCCCGCCGCGCGGATCTTGCCGAGCGCGGCAACCCAGGCATTGCGCCAGGTCCGCAGCCGCTCGCGATCCTTGTCGGTCGCCACCTGGTGCCAGTCCATGCTCGCGACCTTCAGGGTCACGGTCACCGGTACGGGCGGCGGTGTCGTCACCGGGACGATCGCCACCGGGGGCGGCGGTGCCGCGGCGACCTCGACCGGCTTCTCCGCCTTGCCGCCACATCCGGCAAGAAGCGCGCAGCCGCACAGACCGAGGGAAAATCTTTTCAAGCGACCGGTTCTTTCATCAGCGAGGGCGCAGCTAACCACGCCCTGCCCCACTTGCCAACCCGGGAGAACGGGGTCCGTTCCGTCAGGCCGCGGTCCAGCCGCCATCGACCGACAGATTGGCGCCGGTGATCGACTTCGCCTCGTCCCGGCACAGGAACAGGCCGAGCGCCGCAACCTGTTCCGGCGTCACGAATTCGCGCGTCGGCTGGGCGGAGAGCAGCACGTCGTTGAGCACCTGCTCGCGGGTCAGCCCGCGCGCCTTCATCGTGTCGGGAATCTGGTTCTCGACCAGCGGCGTCCAGACATAGCCGGGCGAGATGCAGTTGACGGTGATGCCGTGCGTGGCCGTCTCGAGCGCGATCGTCTTGGTCAGGCCGGCGATGCCGAACTTGGCCATCACATAAGCGCTCTTGTTCGGGCTCGCGACAAGCGAATGGGCGGAGGCGGTCGAGATGATCCGGCCCCATTTCGCTGCCTTCATGTACGGCACCGCCGCCTGCATCATGTACCAGGCCGAGGTGAGGTTGATCTTGATGATCGCCTCGAACTTGTCGGCCGGGAAATCCTCGATCGGCGCGACATGCTGAATGCCGGCATTGTTGATGATGATGTCCGGCCCGCCCAGCTCGTCATGGCAGCGCCTGACCATCGCGGCGATCGCCGCCGGATCGGTCATGTCGGCCGCGTCGTACAGCGCCCTGGCTCCGCTCGTCGTCTCCAGCGCGGCGCGCTCGGTTTCGATCGCGGCGGCATCGCCGAAGCCGTTGATCATCACGCTGGCGCCCTCGCCGGCCAGGACCTTGGCATAGGCCAGGCCGATGCCCGAGGTGGAACCAGTGATGATCGCGCTCTTGCCCTTGAGGAACATGGGGTTCTCCGTGGTTGAAAGTCTCAGATGGTCGGCGGTTTCGCCGTCAGGTCGAACGCCGCGCTCTTGCCGGTCTCGATATTGGCGGCGACGAGGCGCGCATTGACCATCGTCTCGGCCACCGCTTCCTGCCCGGCATGCCAATGCTCGAGCATCGTGCGCGCGGAAAACTCGAAATCGCGCGATCCGCCTTCCCAGGCATTGGTGCGATAGATCAGCTGGACGAGGCTGACCGGATGCTCCGCCGAGCGGCCGGCAAGCGCCAGCACATCGGGATCGTCGCGCAGTGCCGCGGGCAGCTTGGCGAGCACTTTCCGCGCGATCTCGCGGTCCTTGCGGATGCGGATCACCTGGTCCGACACCTGCCGAGTCCGGCTGGAGAAGCGGATTTCCTTCTCGCGCGCCGCGACGTCCATGATCGTCCTGGGCCGCTCGGCGGCCGCCGCGAACAGGTCGACCTGAAAGGCGAGCAATGGCCCGGTCTGATGATCGAGTATGTGAGTCAGCGGCGTGTTCGAGACGAGCCCGCCATCCCACCACAGCCGCCCGTCGATCTCGATCGGCGGCAGCCCCGGCGGCAGCGCGCCCGACGCCATGATGTGCCGGGCGTCGATCCGCGTATCGGTCGTGTCGAAATAGTTGAAATTGCCGCTCTCGACATCGACCGCGCCGACCGACAGGCGCACCGCGCCGCTGTTCAGCAGATCCCAGTCGACCAGAGACTCCAGCGTGTCCTTCAGCGGCGCCGAATCATAAAAGCTCAGCGCCTCGGGCGTGCCCGGTGCGGCAAAGACGGGCGAGACCATGCGCGGCGCGAAGAAGCCCGGCACGCCCGCCGCCATGACATAACCGGCCGACCATTCGTGCAGCCATTCGCGCACATGATCGTCGGGATAGATCGGGAAGCTCGGCAGCGAGGACGTCACCATGTCCCAGAAGGCGGTGAGCATCTCGACGCGCTTTTCCGGCGGGTTGCCGGCGAAGATCGCGGCGTTGACCGCACCGATCGAGATGCCGGCGACCCAGTCGATCTCGATCCCGCGGGTCTGCAAACCCTCGATCACGCCGGCCTGATAGCTGCCCAGCGCGCCGCCGCCCTGCAGCACCAGCGCCACGCAGTCGGGCAGCGGCAGGGCCTCGACGCGGCGGCGCGTTCTGGTGGGTTCGGCATCGGCCATCCCTGCGCCCATGCGCCGCCCGCGCGGCCGGATCAACGGGCAGTTTGATGAAAAGCGCTTCACCGCCGCACGGTGACGAAATGCGCGGTCCTTGCAACAACTGGCGCTCCCGCGCATTCATGCCGCATCGGCAACGATCCCGGGATACCAGCAATGCGCCTCGACGATTTCGATCCCAACATCAATGTGGAGGATCAGCGCGGTCAGGGCGGCGGATTCGGACTGGGCGGCGGCGGAGGCGGCGGCGGCATGCTGTTCGGCCTGCTGCCTTTGGTGTTCAGCCGCTTCGGCTGCGGCGGCGTGGTCGTGCTGCTGATCGCCTTCGCGCTGTTCGGCGGACTCGGTTCGCTCACTGGCGGCGGAGGCGGCAGTTCGGTATCCGCGCCGACCGAACGCGCCGGAAACGGCCCGGTCGCGGGAAGCGACACGGCATCGAGCTGCACGCTCAACGCCGCCAGCAAGGCCGCCTGCAACGCGTTCAGCTCGGCCGACAAGACCTGGGCGGCGCTGTTCAGCAAGGACGGCGAGCGCTTCGCCCAGCCCAAGCTGGTCTTTTACGGCGGCCAGGGCCAGTCGGGCTGCGGCGCCGCGCAGAGCGCGATGGGCCCCTTCTACTGCCCGACCGACCAGGGCATCTATCTCGACACCAGCTTCTTCGACGAGCTCGGCACCCGCTTCGGCGCCAAGGGCGATTTCGCGCAGGATTATGTGATCGCGCATGAATTCGGCCATCACATCCAGAATCTGCTCGGCACCTCGGATCAAGTCCAGCAGCAGATGGCCCGCGCCAGCCGCACCGAGGGCAATGCGCTGTCGGTCAGGCTCGAGCTTCAGGCGGACTGTTTCGCGGGCGTCTGGGCCGCGCAGAATCGCGACCGGATGGAACCGGGCGATCTGGAGGAAGGCATGACCGCCGCGCAGGCGATCGGCGACGACACGCTGCAGAAAGAGGCGCAGGGCCGCGTGGTGCCCGACAGCTTCACCCATGGCACCTCGGCGCAGCGCATGGCCTGGCTGCGGCGCGGGCTCGACAGCGGCGATCCCAACCAGTGCGACACGTTCAGCGGGGCGATCTGAGGCGAGGATCGGTGGGAGATATGGGACACCAGCATGTCCCATATCTTCATCCGCCCCTCACGGTATTTTTCACATAATATCCATATAAATCAAATATTTATATAACAACCAATCAAACGCCGCGCGACTCCCTTTCAGCTTCGTAGGGAAGCTCGACACCCAACCCCAGCTGCGCGAGCGGCGCGTCGATGGCCCTGCCGGGCGTTCCCCCGTCGCGCTGCCAAGGGGCAAAGGGCAGCACCAGACTCTCCAGCCGTTCGACCAGATCGAACAGCGCGGCGGCGTCGAGATGGTATCCCGGCGCCTGATCCAGATGCAGGCGGATGCGCTTCGCCAGCGACTCCTTGCGCACGCAGCTTTCGCCGGAGAAGCGGCGCAGGCAGACGGCATAACCGCCGTCAATCCAGCTTTCCCATTCAGCCGCGGCGCAACGCACCGCGGCATCAGAGTCGAGGCGTTCGTTCGGGAAGGCCGCGGGAAAGGCGACGAGGGCAAGGGGTTCATCGGCCAGGGCACGGACAAAAGTCTCGATGAAACAGGCCCGGTTCCGCGCCGCCGCGTCCTCCACGGACAGTCCCAGCTTCAGGCCAAGCATCGCCCGTCGACCCCACCACAAAGCGGCCGGAGCATACCAGATCGTGCCGGCAGGAGGCTCCGTCGCGCCAAGCGCGCTCCACCAGACGCCTTCATGCTCCGCATAGATCGCGCCCGGCATCGCACGGGCCTCGATGAGCCGCTCGACATGTCCGGGCGTGGCGCCGATCCGGCGATGGAATAGCGCGGGCGTCATGAACCAGCGCTCGACATAGGTTTGATGCGTCATGCATCCGCTTTGGCACCGGGTCCGCTGACATGCTTCGGAAACGGCCGAAGGGTGCCGACAACGTCACGCAAACCAAAACCCCTCCCCCCTTGCGGGGAGAGGGGCCAGGAGTGACGTCGGCCGCGACTCAGTACGTGCCCGAGAAGCTCCGGTTGAGGATGTGCGGACCCTTGTCGCCGTCCTCGTTGCGATCCCCGGCTTGCTCGTCCCCGAAGAACGCGCCGCTACGTTCCTCGTCGCGCCAATGCGCCTTGGCATCCTCGGCGGTCTTGCGGATCGTCACCTTGTCGTCGACCGATTCGATCCAGCGCGACGGGATCGAATGGTGCCGGCCGCCGGCGTCGGTATCGCCCTTGGTCAGCAGGATGCGGTCGCCCCGCACCTTGTCGACCGTGCCGACATGCTCGCCATCCGATCCGAGCACTTCCATATGCTCGGTGACCTTGGCCAGCGCACCGCGCTGGGTCTGGCGCTCGGTCCGCCAGCTGCCGAACTCGTTCTCGAACTTCGAGCGGTTCTCGCGGCGATATTCGTCATAGTCGCGGTCGAGCGCATCGATCTGGGAGCGGCGCCAGCTGTGATAGTCCCCGTCGCGATGGTGGTCGTCGCGGGCATAGGGGCTGTCCCAGCGTCCGCTGCCCTGGCGGCCGTCATAGCGCGAATCCATCTCGCGGCGACGCTCGGCTTCCTCGTCGCCGAACCAGGAACGGACCTCGTCCCCGGCGCGGCTGAAGAAGTCGCGGTCCTGATAATCATACCCCTCGGGCCGGCCGCGATCGCGGCGCGGGCCATAGGAATCGCGGCCACCATCGCGGTCCCCGGTCTCCGTGAAGCGATGCCCGTCCGAGCCATAGCTGCCGCGATACTCGCCCTGGAACCCGGCGTCGCGACGCCGCTGGTTCACACTGCGCTGGTCGCGCTGGCCATAGGCCGAATTGCCATATTCGCGGGGCCCGTAATCGCGCGATCCGTAGTTCCGCTGGCCATAATCCGGCTGCCCATAGCCGCGCTGGCCATATTCCCGGCCCCGGCCGCGACCGAACTCTCCGGCCGCCTGATATTCGCGGGCACTGGAATAGGTATAATCCTGCCCGGACCCATAGTCGCGGGTATAGTCACCCTCGCCGCGATCCGAATAATCGGCCTGCGGGTTGGTGTTACGGAGATAGCGTCCATTATCCATGACGGCGTCCTTCCTTCGACTCTGCGGTGGCGGCGGGCGCATTGGCGCGCCCGCTCGACCACTCAGGAAAGGATCGAAAGCCGTGTTTGTTCCGATAGTTACGCCGCCGTAGCGATATCCCGCCGCGCCTCGGGGACGGTTGGACAAAGCGAAAGTTGGAGGGGCCGGGGCGACCCGGTTGCATCGCCCGAAAAGGCTCGCTAAACGCGCGCTTCCGGCCCGAAAGATGGGCGCGGAGCGGGTGCGGGGCTGTAGCTCAGATGGGAGAGCGCTGCAATCGCACTGCAGAGGTCAGGGGTTCGATTCCCCTCAGCTCCACCAGCGCCCGCCCCCTGTGATGCCCGCGATCAACCCGCCGCCATCTCCCCCATCGTGACATAATCGAGCTTGCCGGTGCCGAGCACGGGCAGCGCCTCCACCACCCGTATCTCGCGCGGGATGGCGAGTTCGGCCACGCCGTTCGCCTTGCCCCAGGCGAGCAGATCGGCGGGCTTCGCGCCGGCGTGGGTGGTGAACAGCACGAGCTGTTCGCCTTTCTTCGGGTCCGGCCGGGTGACCACGGCATGCTCGGCGTCGGGCCAGGTTGCCGCGGCATAACCCTCGACCGCGGGCAGCGAGACCATTTCGCCGCCGATCTTGGCGAAGCGTTTGGCGCGGCCGCGGATCGTGACGAAGCCGCCCCCAATTCCATCATTGGCGTCGATGGTGACGATGTCGCCGGTGTCGTGCCAGCCGCCCGCCGGGGGCTGGAGCTGGCCGGGCGCGTCAACCTTGAGATAGCCTGCCATGATGTTCGGCCCGCGGATCGACAGCCGGCCGCCCTCTTCGATACCCGGCACGGTCTCCAGCTTCGCCTCGATCCCCGGCAGCAGGCGGCCAACGCTGCCGCTGCGGAAATACATCGGCGTGTTGACCGCGATCACTGGCCCGGCCTCGGTCGCGCCATAGCCTTCGAGGATGCGCAGGCCGAACTTGTCGGCATAGGCACGCCGCGTCTCGTCGCGCACGCGTTCGGCCCCGGCGAAGATGTAGCGCAGCGAATAGAAATCATAGCTGTGCGCCATGCGCGCATAGCCGGCGAGGAAGGTGTCAGTGCCGAACAGGATCGTCGCATTGGCATCATAGGCCAGCGCGGGCACGATCCGGTAATGCAGCGGGCTCGGATAGAGCAAGGTCTTGATGCCGCTGAGGATCGGCAGCAGCGTGCCGCCGGTCAGGCCGAAGCTGTGGAACACCGGCAGGGCGTTCAGCACCAGATCGCTCTGGTTGAAGTCGATCCGCGCCGACAGCTGCAGGCAATTGGCGAGCAGGTTGCGGTGAGTCAGCACCACGCCCTTGGGCAGCCCCTCCGATCCGCTGGTGAACAGGATCACCGCGCCGCTGCCGGGCGAAACGCCGCGGCGGCGATGCAGCCGCCCGGCAAAGCGCGTGGCGAGCAGCGCGCGCAGCTTCGCGCCGCCGCCGATCCCGGCGGCGATATCCTCGAGATAGGCGACCCTGATGCCGTCCGCCGCCAGCCCTTCGGCCACTGCCTCGAGCTTGGCCTGGGCGACGAAGGCGCGGGCCGTGACGATGGTGCGGATCTCCGCCGCGACGCACGCTGCTTTGAGGTTGGCCAGGCCCGCCGTGTAGTTGAGCATCGCCGGGACGCGCCCGATCGCCTGGAGCGCGAAGAAGGTCGCGACCACGCTCGACACATTGGGCAGCAGTACGCCGACCGCCTCGCCCTGCTTCGTGCCGCGCTCGAACGCTCGGCCCAGCGCCAGGCTGCCGGTGATCAGGCGCTTGTAGGTCAGCGGATCGCGCTTGATGTCCTCGACCACCGCGGTCCTGCCGCCGTGAATGTCCTTCGCGTCGAGCAGCGCCTGGAACAGGGTCCGGTCGATGTCGGAGGTGGCGAAGATCATCTCGCTCATCACGTCGTAGAGCTGCCGCCCCGCGATGGCGCGGCGGGCGCGGGCGCTCATCTGGCCCTCGATGACGAAGCGGCGCGGCGGCAGGATGGTCAGGCTGATCTGCGGAAAGGTCCGCTGGCGCACCTTGCCCTTGAGATAGGAGAAAGGGGTGAACTGCGCACCGTCGATGCGCACCGGCACGATCGGCGCGTCGGCCTTGTCGGCGACCATGCCGGGGCCGTCGAAGATCTTCATCAGCGCGCCGGTGACGGTGATGCGCCCTTCCGGGAAGATCACCAGCGTGTTGCCGCCCCGCACGGCCTTGACCATCGACTTGGCCGACATCGGATTGGTCGGATCGACCGGAAAGGCGCGGAACAGCTTGAGCGCGGGCTGGATCCACCACAGCTTCACCACCTGGCTGTTGACCGCGAACACCGGCTTGCCGGGCAGGAACACCGCGAGCAGCAGCCCGTCCAGCCAGGACACGTGGTTGACCACGACCACCGCGCGGTCGTCCGGCTGCGGCATGTTCTCGGCGCCGTGCACTTCGATGCGATAGATCAGCCGGAGGATCGTACGCAGCACCGCCTTGATCACCGTCTCCGGCAGCAGCCAGCAGGAGATGAGCGCGATCGCCAGAGTGGAGAAGCCGAGCGCGCCGATCACGCCGGGGATGCTCGCGCCCTGCGCCTGGATGAACAGCACGACCGCGACCACCGCGACCATGACCGCCGCGTTGACGATGTTGTTGGCGGCGATGATGCGCGACCGCTCCTCGGGCGCCGTCGCCGTCTGCAGGATCGCGTAGAGCGGCACGACGAACATGCCCCCCGCCGCCGAGATGCCGACCAGATCGACCAGCACGCGCCAGTTGCCCGGGTTCCGCGCGAATTCCCAGGACGTCACGGGCGTGCCCGGGATCGGATAATGGCGCGTCGCCAGCCACAGGTCGATCATGAACGCGGCCATCGCCAGCGCCGAGGCCGGAACGAACTTCGCCGACACCGCGCCCTTGAGCAGCCGGTTGACCAGAGTCGAGCCGAGCGCGATCGAAACCGAGAAGATGATCAGGAACAGCGTCACCACGCCCTGGGTGCCGCCCAGCGCGCCGGAGACGAGCGGCAGGAAATTGGTGACGAGAATCGCCCCCACCGCGAAGAACCAGCTGATCCCGAGGATGCAGAGCCACACCCCTTCGCCCTGGTGCGCCGATTTCAGGATCTGCCAGGTGCTGCGGAACGGGTTGCGGTCGATCGTCAGGTTCGGTGCGGCCGGCGGCGCGGGCGGAATCGCCCAGCTCGCGGCGAAACCAAGGCCGGCAAGCGCCGTCGCCGCCACGCCGCATTCCCAGGCGGGCAGCACGCCGGTCACCGCGAGCAGCTGACCGCCGAGAATGGCGAGGAAGGTGCCACCCTCGATCAGCCCGGTGCCGCCGACGATCTCGTTATGCTGCAAATGCTGGGGCAGGATCGAATATTTGACCGGCCCGAAAAAGGTCGAGTGCATGCCCATCATGAACAGCGCGGCCATCAGCGCCGGCACCGACTGGAACCAGAAGCCGGCCAGCCCCAGCCCCATGATGAGCACCTCCGCCCCCTTGATGATGCGGACCAGCCGGGCCTTGTCCCAGGCGTCCGCGATCTGCCCGGCCATCGCCGAGAAGAGGAAATAGGGCAGGATGAACAGGCCGGTCGCAATGTTGCCGAGCAGGGCGACATGGTTCGGGTCCTGCGGGAACAGCGTGTAGGTCGCGAGGCTGAGCATCGCGAACTTCAGGACATTGTCGTTGAACGCCCCAAGGAACTGGACGACGAACATCGGCGCAAAGCGGCGTTTCGCGAGCAACGAGAAATCGGGTGCCGACATATGCTGTGCCTCTCCCAGCGGGCGGGCATCATGGCGGACCGGGGCCTCATCACCAAGGCGTACCTTCACCGCGTCCGACACCCGACAACATCCCGGCGATTCGCCGGACGACGCTCCAATGCGACAAAATTGATCACTGTTCAATAAATAAATTAGACAGTGTTCAGTTTTAACCCTATTCCTATCCTCATGGGACGGAGATCGGATCATTCGCGCGAACAGCTCGAGGCATTGATCCTCGCCGAGGGCCATGCGCTGATGGCCGAAAGGGGCTATGCCGATTTCTCGGCGCGCGAGGTGGCGAAGCGGATCGGCTATTCGATCGGCACGATCTACAATGTGTTCGGCAGCCTCGATGCGCTGCTGCTGGCGATCAACAGCCGGACCTTCACCCTGTGGGCCGCCTGGCTTCGCGAAAAGCTGGCGACGGCGGGCGACGACCGGATCGCGGCATTGGTCGCGGGCTATTTCGACTTCGCCGAGCGCAATCCCAATCTTTGGGTCGCGATCTACGCTCATCGCCGGCCGCCGGGTACCGAGATGCCCGAGAGCTATCGGCGGCTACGCAGCGGCCTGACCGGCATCGTCGAGACCGAGATCGCGCTGCTGCTGCCCGAAGAACGGCGCGACAGGGCCCCCGCCCTCGCCCGCTCGCTGGTCGCCCTGGTCCATGGGCATTGCGAGTTCGCGCTCAATGGCACCTTCGCATTGCTGGGCGAGGCCGACCCGCAAGGCGTCGCGCTGGCGCGGGTGCGGGACGTGCTGGCGGTGGCGGGTCGGACCTGATCAAGCCGAACCATAATTCCGGACGTGTTCCGGCATGATGGTTGATCCGATCGCGGACTTCTTCTTTCCGTTCGTGTCGAGCGCAGTCGAGAAACCATCCGCACGCCAGGCTCAGGGTGTCTCGACTTCGCTCGACACGAACGGAGAGGGTATCTCACCCGGGTGAAATCCCTCTCCCCTCCTTCTACTTCCCCTCGATCGTCGCCTTCGCTGCCTCGAGCCGTGCGGCATAGGCCTCGAGCACCCTGGCGGTGCGCCCGGCATAGACATTCGCGTCGTCGAAGCGGCGCTCCTCGATCGCTTCGCGCACGCCGGGCAGCGTCTTCGCGCCATAGCCGGTGAAGCGGCCGGGCGCGTAGATCAGGTGCTTGTACCAGCTCCGTCCCGGCAAGCCGCGATCGTCGAGCAGCAGCTGATCGATGTCGCGAAGCTGCGCATTGAGCTTCACGCGCCGGGTTGGATCGAGCTTCGCGCCCTTGTCGGCATAAGCGCTGTCATAGGCAGCGGCCGCCGCCTTGAGATGGTCGACCGCATCCTCGAGCGCCGCGAGTTCGATGTGCGGCGTGTTCGTCTCCGCAGCCGCGGGGGCCACCGGCCTGGTCGGGTCGCTCGCCAGGAGGAAAGCCTTGTCGGTCAGCAGCTTCTCGCGCTTGCGATCCTCGGTGCGGCGATCCTCGGCGAGCTTCTTCACTTCGCCGAGATAGGTCGAGACCGTATCCGCAAAATCGCCGAAGCGCTGCGGCGGCGTGTCGGAATCGGCGACGCGCAGCACCAGCCGCCCGACCGTCTTCGACAGCGCCGCGCCATATTTCAGGCCGGGATCGTCGAAGGTCGTGAAGTGATGATAGCTGTCATAGACCGAGTGGTAGACGCCGCCGCTCTCGTCCTCGCCGCCGAAGCCGATGTTCAGCGCCGGCAGGCCGAGATGCTGCAGATAGGCGGAATAGTCCGAGCCTGACCCTAGCGCACCGATCGGCAGGTCCCCGCCCTTCTCCGCCGCCGCCAGCGCGGCGTCGCTGACCTGGCCGGTCTTGTCATAGGCGCGCACCCGCACCGCGGCCCGCGCGCGTTCCGCGACGCTGACGCCGGTCTGCGGATCAGTCACGTCGGCGGCCACCGAACTGACCAGATGCTGGAAATCATGGCTGCCCTCGGCGCCGAGAAAGCCGCGTCCGTTGCCGTCGGTGTTGATATAGATGACCGCCTTGGCCTTGAGCTCGGCGGCATGAGTCTCGGCCCATTCGGTCGAGCCGAGCAGCATCGGCTCCTCGGCATCCCAGCTGGCATAGACGATCGTGCGTTTCGGCCGCCAGCCCTGCTTCCACAGCCCGCCCAGCGCCTTGGCCTCGGACAGCATGGCGACGTTGCCCGACAGCGGATCGGACGCGCCGAACACCCAGCCGTCATGATGGTTGCCGCGGATCACCCATTGATCGGGATAGTCGGACCCTTTCAGCTTCGCGATCACGTCATAGACGGTCTTGAGCGACCATTCCGACTTGACCGCGAGATGCACCTTCACCGCGCCGTCGCCGCCGGTGTGATAGGCGAGCGGCAGGCCGCCCTGCCAGCCGTTCGGCGCATTGGGACCGCCCAGGCGCGCCAGCAGCTTGCCCGCATCGCCGTACGACATGGGCAGGACCGGGATCTTGAGGATCGTCGCCGCATCCTTGCGGTCGAGCCGCCTGGCATCCGCCGTGGCGCCCACCCCGGGCGTGAGGGGATCGCCCGGATAGACGGTCATGTCGGCCACCGACCCACGCTGCACACCGAAATCGGGCCGCGCGCCGCCCTTGGGATAGGTGTCGCCATCGCCATAGCCATCCTGCTGCGGGTCGGAATAGATGATGCAGCCGATCGCGCCATGCTCCTGCGCCAGCTTGGGCTTCAGCCCGCGCCAGCCGGCGCCGTAGCGCGCGATGACGATCTTGCCCTTCACGTTGATGCCGCGCCGTTCGAGCGCCTTGTAATCGTCGGGCAGGCCGTAATTCACATAGACGAGGTCGCCCGTGACGTCGCCGTCGCCCTGGAACGCAACATAAGGCGGCAGCGCGCCGGCGAGGTTGGCCGAGGTGTCGTCGCCCGGCACCGCCGGCTCCTGGCCACCGAGCACGATCTTCTCCGGCGCGACCATTTCCACATTGGTCGAGATCGGCGTCGGGTAGAGCACCTGGAAGGTCTCGATCTTCGCGTCCCAGCCCCATTCCCTGAACTTCGCCAGGATGAACTCGGCATTGGCCTTGTCGTGCGGCGATCCGACATGGTTGGGCGCGGAGGACATGGTCTTCAGCCAGTCGAGCTGGTCCTGCGAGTTGACGCCGGCATCGAACGCCGCCTCATTCGCCTTCTGGTCGGCCGGGGCAGCAAGGCCTGCCTGCGCGAGAACGAGGGCGCACGCGCCCGCCATCAGAAATCCGAGCTTCGCCATGTCCGTGAATCCCCCTGCGACCTGTGTGGGTGCAGCATGCGCCACTCGCGGGCGGGAGCGCAATCGGGCGCGGGAGGCCGTTCGATGCTTTTTAAGGCGCGGCGGCGAGTGCCTTCTTACGCCCCTCCCTGGAAGGGAGGGGTTGGGGGTGGGTGCGCGCGTCTGCGCGCCAAAAGAATCAGGTCGCCAAGCTCCGAAGCGCCGATCGGGGCATCGAGCCCCGCTCGCCGCTGACCCACCCCTGCCCCCTCCCTTTCAGGGAGGGGAAATCTTCACAGCGGTTTGAACTCCGGATCCGTCCGGGCCTTCAACACCTCGTCGTTGACCGAAATCCCGATTCCCGGCTCGGTCGATACCGGCAGATAGCCGTCGACCAGCGCGACCGGGTCGCACAGCTCGGTATACGCCTTGTTCTCGTAATAGGTGAATTCCTGGATCAGGAAGTTCGGGATGGTCGTGCACACCTGCGCGAACGCCATGGTGGCGAAGGGCGAGGCCACGCCGTGCGGCGCCACGGGGATATTGTACGTCTCCGCCATCGCCGCGATCTTGCGGGTTTCGGCGAGGCCACCGGCCTTGGCCATGTCGGGCTGGATGATGCTCAGCGCCTGCTTTTCGAGATAGGGCCGGAAGCCGTAGCGCCCATAGACATTCTCGCCCGCGGCCAGCGGCACTCGGGTGTTGTCGCGGATGCGGACCATCGCATCGACATTGTCGCTCGGCACCGGCTCCTCGACGAAGAAGGGGCGGAATTTCTCGAGCAGGTTGCAGATCTGGATGCCGGTCTCGACATCGTAGCGCGCGTGCAGTTCCACCCCGATATCGTAGTCCGGGCCGAGCGCGTCGCGGAAACCCCCGACGAACTTCTCGACATCGGTGAGCTGCGCCGTGGTGAGATGCTGGCCCCAGAGCCGGTCGGGGTTCAGCCCCTTGCCGACCAGCCACGCATCGGGCGTGTAATCGGTGCCGATCTTCAGCGCCCGCACCCTGGTCGAGGCGACGATACGCTTTGCGTCGGCCGGGTCGTTGGCATGGAGATAGACCGGAACGCGTTCGCGCAGCCGCCCGCCCATCAACTGGCTGATCGGCACGCCCAGCGCCTTGCCCGCCAGATCCCACAGCGCCATCTCGACGCCGCTCATCGCGGCATAATAGGGTCCGCCCGTGCCGCGGATGAACAAGGGCGACGGCGCGCCTGCAAAATTGCCGCGCCGCCAGCCCCACAGATCGTTCATGATCGCCTCGATCGCCAGCGGATCGCGACCCGTCAGCAATGGATTGAAATTGTTGTTGATGATATATTCGGCACCGACCGTGTCGAGGAACTCGCCGGTGCCGGTCAGGCCTTCCTCGGTATAGACGCGGACGAACCGGCTGTTGAACCCGTTCTTCAGCCGGACCGCGCGGATCTCCCTGATCTTCAGCCTGGGCGGGCGCGTCGCCGCGCCCGCATTGGCCGCGAGCAGGAAGGCCCCGTAAAGCGCGGCCGCCTGGCCGAGCATCGTCCGTCGATTGATCATGGCTTTATCCGCGCGGGAGGAAAGGCTCAGCCTTCGTAAGGAATGCCCTTGGCCTTGTTGTTCAGCATCTCCTGGATGACTTCCTTCTTGACCGGGAGATTGTCCTGATTGGCCTTGAGCCAAGCAGTGAAATCGGCCTCGATCGGCTCGCTCCACTTCGCGTCGATCTGGCCCGCGGTGTATTTGCCTTCGGCCAGGCGCTTGTGGCCGAACTCGTCGCGCAGGCGCGTGATCTCGGACTGCTTGACCACTTTCTCGGCGAGCTGGGGCGGGATGAACACCACGCCGCCGTCACGCCCGAGCACCACGTCGCCCGGCATCACCGTCGCCATGCCGATCCGGGTCGGACCGTTGATGCCGACCATAGTCGAGTTGAGCCGCGCGCCCGTCGCCATCGCGCCGAAATGGTGCGACGGATCATAGGAGCGCACGAAGGAGGTGAAATTGGGCAGCTCCTTCAGCCCTTCGATGTCGCGCACCGCACCGTCATAGACGATGCCGTTGCCGCTGCGGGCGTAGATCGCGTTGCCGACATTGTCGCCGATCGACGGGCCGTCCTTCTTCAGGCCGAAATGGTCCGCGACATAGACGTCGCCCTTTTGCAGCATGTCGACCGGCCAGGCGTTCATCGCGCCCTTGCGCGCATCCTGCTTGCCCTGTGCCTCGATCACTTTCTGAATGTCCGGGCGGCCCGGCATCCACTGGGCAGTCAGCGCGCGACCGACCAGCACCTTGTCCGGAAAGATCGACAGCCAGCCATCCTCATATTCATAATTATAGCCGGCGCCGCGCAACGTCGCCCAGGCCTCCTCCAGGGTCACCGACTTCATGCGTTCGATGATGTCGTCCGACACCCTTGGCCGCCCGTCGGGGAAGCGCTCGCCGGTCCACTCGGGGGTGTAGGAGATCACCTGCTCGCGGGAGAAGAACCCGTCCCGCGCGAGCGCCGGCGTGGCGGCGGCAACAATCAGGCAGCTGGCAAGGATGCCGCTACAGGCGGCGGACAACAGGCGCGATCGCATATCTCTCTCCCCTTTTCGTTTCGCGCGCCCCTTCCCGCGGAGTCGTCGCAACGCCTTCCTAGAACGAGACGAGTAGGGTGCCAATCATATTGTATATGATATCGACAGCAGGTTGAGCCCGGGAATGACAATAGAAGTCCCCCGGCCTACACCGGGACGATGTCCGAAACGCCGCAGCCCATTCCCGCCGCCACGCTCGTCCTGTTCCGCGAAGGGCCTGGCGCGCCCGAGCTGCTGATGGTCGAGCGATCCAAGGCGATGGTGTTCGCGGGCGGCGCGCTGGTGTTCCCGGGTGGCCGGGTCGATCCGGGCGACCATGCCCTCGCCCTGACCTTTGCCGGCGAGCCCGAGGATATCGCGGCCCGCATCGCCGCGATCCGCGAAACCATCGAGGAAGTCGGCGTGCCGATCGGGCTGAACCCGGTGCCGGACGGCGCGACGCTGTCGGCCCTGCGCGCCTCGCTGCACTCGGGCATCTCGCTTGGCGAGGCGCTGCGTGACGCCGGCCTCGCGCTCGATCCGGCGCTGGTCCCCTTCGCGCGCTGGCTGCCGGCGCATGCGCATCTGCGGATCTTCGACACGCGCTTCTATCTCGCGCGCATGCCCGAGGGCGTGTCCGAGCCGGTGGTCGACGACACCGAGAATGTCCGCGTCTTCTGGGCAACCGCGCAGCGCGTGCTCGACGACGCCGATGCCGGCCGCGTGCGGATCATCTTTCCCACGCGCCGCAACCTCGAACGGCTCGCGCGCTTCGCCAGCTTCGAGGAGGCGGCCGCCGACGCGGCGCGCTACCCGATCCGCCCGGTCACGCCCTGGACCGACGATATCGACGGCGTGCCGCACCTGCGCATTCCCGACGATCTGGGCTATCCCGTCACCTTCGAGCCGATCACGAGCGCGATGCGAGGCTGAGGGAGCGCGGCTGATGCTGGCAGTGCGAAGGTTGGTCGCCGGCATGACGATCGCCGCGATCCTGCTGACAGTCGGACTGTTGCTGTTCGCGGCGGTGCGTGGCCGGCCGCAGGACCTGCCCTGGACGCCGCTCGATCTCGGCCAGCCGGTCGGGATGATGACCGGACGCAAGCTCGCCGGGCTGACGGACGATTTTCCGCATTGCCGGGCGCTGCTCGACAAGGCGGGGGTGCGCTACACGGTGCTGGCGCCGGTGAAATACGGCACCTGCAGCTATGCCGATGGCGTGCGTTTCGCGCCCGGCGGATCGCGCCGGGCGCTTTATGCGCCCGCCGATCTCGGCACGTCCTGCCCGGTCGCGGCGGCGCTGTCGGTATGGGAATGGAATGTCGTGCAACCCGCGGCGCGGCGGCTGCTGGGAAGCCCGGTCGCCTCGATCGAGCATTTCGGCAGCTATAATTGCCGCCGCATCGGCGGCAGCAACAGCTGGAGCGAGCACGCCACCGCCGATGCGATCGACATCGCCGGCTTCCGCATGGCGAGCGGCAAGCGCGTCACGGTGGCGGCGGACTGGAAGGGTGACGGGCCCGAAGCGACCTTCCTGCACGAAGTGCGCAACGGTGCCTGCCGGCTGTTCTCGACCACCCTGTCGCCGGACTATAATGCGGCGCACCGTGACCATCTTCATCTCGACCAGGCCGAGCGGGGGGAGTTCGGCTGGCGGGCGTGCAGATAGGAAAGAACCCCTCCCCCCGAGGGAGGGGCTTTTTGGCGGATCTCAGTGTGGCAGCGCGGCTGCCTCGACCTTCTCCACCCATTTGGGGAAGAAGGCAGGCTGGCGGTTCGACCAGCCCGATGCGGTCGCGGCCGCTTCGCTGATCGACTGGAGCAATTTGCGCCGCAGATCGGGATGCAGATGCGGCAATGCCGCCGCCGAGCAGAAGGCCGCGGGCAGCCAGGGCCGCACCTCGGCGCCGATCAGCCGTTCATAGAGGAAACGATAGGCCGAAAAGGTCGTGAGGCGCCCCTGCCCCAGATCGAACGCCGTCACCGTCATCAGCGGCGCCAGGAACGGCTCGACCGCATCCAGGCCGCTGTCATCGGGGATCATCACCCGAATGTCGGGGAGACGGGCATAAAGGCGCGCCTGGGCGCGGATGCTGGCGGCTTCCACGACATCGCGCGACCAGCGGCTCATCGCATCGTCGCGGTCGAGGCCAATGTCGAGCGAGCGCCGGATATAGCGCTGCGTCGAGGAACTGAAGCTCGCAAATTCCTTCATTTCGGCCAGCGTCATCGCGCCATTCGCCGGTTTCATCTTTGCACTCATATCGTCACCCCACCCCGCAAATGTGGAACCGGTGCCGATGATGCGCCAGGTTAGTTGGCAGCTCCCTTAACGCGCCGTCGTCCGGCATTAAGCATCGAATCATAGTTTCTGCTGCGATGCAACAAAGGTTGCGACGAACGGTGCGTCGCACGACGAAAACGGCTGTGGAGTGCGCTAGTTAAGCAACATAAACAACGCCACCCCAGCCCGCGGGGCGGACGGGGGCGGCAAGATTCCATTCCGGCAATCCGTGCGGATCAGCCCGCCTTTTCTTCCTTCAGCCGCGCCTCTTCGGCCGCGTCATAGCCGGAGGATGCCGGCGGCTCATGGCTGTGCACGGGCTGAGTCGAGGATGGCGGGTCGGACGCGTCCATCGATTCGTCCAGCGCTGCGTCGAGCCGCGCTTCCTTGCTCTCGGGATTGCGCTCGAGGCGCGCGGCGATCGACGCATCCTGGCCCGCTTCCTGGCGCGGATGATGAATCGCCTGATTCTCCTCGGGATGGCCCGGCGCCACGTCCTGGCTGTCAGGCGTCTTCTGATCGATTATCTTCTGGTCCTCGGTCATCGCCACTCTCCTGGGCTGTTACGAGGGGAGAACGAACGACTCCGCAGATGCGTTCCTGCGCATGAGACCCAAAGACGCCGGAATCGGTTCAGCCGTCGATCCGGCGGACTGTGACGCGCTGTTCGTTCATCGTGGTCCGGCCGAACACCGTCATGAAGGCGATATCGGTCGCATCGCGCCCCACCGCCACCCGGGCGAGATCGCCGCAGGAGGCCATGCCGGTCGCGTCGACCAGATGCCACGCCCCGTCCAGCCACAGTTCCGCAACCGCATGGAAATCGGGCGGATCGACCCCGGGCGCATAGGCCGAGACGCAGCGCGCCGGAATGCCGCCGGCGCGGGCGAGCGTCACGAGGAGATGCGCATAGTCCCGGCATACGCCGCGGCGATCGGCAAAGGTCATCAGCGCGGTGGTCACGCCACTGCTCGCGCCCGAGGCATAGGTCAGGTTGGTGCGCACCCAGTCGCGCATCGCGGCGGCGAGTTTCCCGCCCTCGAGCCCGCCGAACTGCTGCTCGACAAAGCCCTCGAACGAGTCGGATTCGCAATAGCGGCTGGGCAGCAGATAGGCGACGGTCTCGGCCGGCAGCATCCTGGCCGCCGTCGGCGCCAGCGATGCGAGATCGATCGCCGATCGCTCGATCGCGACCACCGCCTTATATTCCACGCGGAAATTGCCCTGGCCGCGCGCCCAGGTCCGCTGGCCGATCCCTTCCTCGCCCGGCACCGCGCGCAGCGGCTCGGGGCAATAGACGCGCAGGTCCTGCTGCTCGAGCCGCTGGTCCGCCATCGCCGCCGCCTCGACCAGCAACAGCACATCGGCGGCGTCTTCGATCCAGTAATCGAGCATCACGTCGATCGCGAGGCGCATGGCGGTCCTTTGCGGGAGGTAAAACAAAAGGCCCGGCAGGTTTCCCCGCCGGGCCTCTCGCCTGAGCGTTCAAGCCCCGTTCTAGTTCCGGTTGCCGAACAGGCGCAGGATGAACAGGAACATGTTGATGAAGTCGAGGTACAGGTTCAGCGCCGACATGATCACCACATGCTGCTCGGCACCGGTGCCGGCAACCTGGGCGTACATGCTCTTGGTGCGCTGCGTGTCGTAGGCGGTGAGGCCCGCGAACAGCAGCACGCCGACGATGCTGATCACCAGCGCGAACGGGCCCGACTGGAAGAACAGGTTGAGCAGGCTCGCCACGATCAGGCCGACCAGACCCATGATCAGGAAGGTGCCGAACGCCGACAGATCACGCTTGGTGGTGTAGCCATAGAGGCTGAGACCGCCGAACGCCGCCGCCGTCGCGAAGAAGGACTGCGCGATCGAGGTGCCGGTATAGGCGAGGAAGATGGTCGAGAGCGACAGGCCCATCGCCACCGCGAAACCCCAGAACATCGCCTGCAGCGCGCCGGACGACATCCGCCCGCCGCCGAAGCTCATGCCGAACACGAAGCCGAGCGGCGCGAAGGTGATGATCCATTTCAGGATACCCGGGCCGCCGAACACCTGCGCGGCCATGCCGGAGGCGGCGAAGCCCATGGCGACGATACCCGTCAGCAGGATGCCCGAGAACATGTAGTTATAGACCGACAGCATGTAGCGGCGCAGACCCGCGTCAAACGCCTCGGTGCGTGCGCCCGTTGCCGTCGCGAACGATGTCGCGCCAGATTGGGGGTCGGACCAGTTAGCCATTTCGAAAAAGCTCCTTTGACCCGGCATCATGCCGGATAGCCGGAATATCGCCCTTATCAGGGGGGTTTTCAAGATAATCCGGTGGGCTCCCAGCAGAGGCCAGCAACACTTTATTACAATTGACCAGCTTGCGGATGACAATACCGGGAAGTGCGGTAAAATCAGCTTCATGCACCGCCTGTTTGTCGCCTTGCGCCCGCCTCCCGCGGTCCGCGCCGCCGTTTCCGCGACGATGGACGGCGTGCCCCAGGCACGCTGGCAGGACGATGATCAACTTCACCTGACCGTCCGCTACATTGGCGAGGTCGATGGGCGTATGGCGGAGGATGTCGTGCTCGCGCTGGGCCAGGTCCATGCGCCGCCGATCGAGGTCGCGCTGTCGGGCGTCGGCGCGTTCGACAAAAAGGGCCGGGTCGATGCGCTCTGGGCCGGCGTCGCGCCGCACGACGCGCTCGCCGCGCTCCATCGCAAGGTCGACCATGCGCTGGTCCGCCTGGGCCTGCCGCCGGAAGGCCGCGCCTATCTGCCGCACATCACTGTCGCGCGGATCAGCCGTGGCGCGGGCTTCGGCCCCGAAGTCGAGCGCTGGCTGGCGACGCATGCGGGCCTCGCCAGCCCAAGCTTCACGATCGGGCACATGACCCTGTTCGAAAGCCATCTCGGCGGCGAAGCCGCGCGATACGAGGTGGTGGAGCGCTGGCGGCTCGATTAGGACAAGAACATGATGATCCGCCGCACCCTGCTTCTTGCCGCCGCCGCGGCTGCAACCCTAATAGGGCTCGGTAGCGCGGCTCGGGCGCAACCTGCTGACCAGGAAGGGCCGACACCTCCCGTGCCGGATCCCGTCTTTCCCTTCCCGCTCGTCACCGTCCACGGCAACGCGGCGCTTGCCGAATGGGAACGGCAGAGGAAGAAGCCCGGCATCTGGCCGGTCGTCATCGGCAGCGACGAGGATCTCGCGAGGATCGCCGAGGGGATCGACGATCTGGATGAGCGTGACGTCGCGGCTATCCTCGGCGCGGCGGCTGCGCTTGGCCATCCGGAGGGCCTGCGCGCGCGCAAGAGGGCGGAAGACGAGGCAGCCCGAAAGTGGCTCGCCGACAACGGCCGGGTGGGCGACGTCGCGCCTGATCATCAACCGGAACTCGGTGCCTGGCCGGCCCGGGTAGACACCGGCCTAGCGCTTACCGTCACCGAGGATATTTTGAAGCGACGTCCGCTCGATCGAGTCCATATCGCCCTGATCCCCGCCACGGCTGGCTGGGAAGCGATCGCCCATCTCAAATGGGGCGGCTGGAACGACAATCCGTCAGCCGAATATCATGTCGCTGCGCTCAAGGCCTGGCATGCACGCTTCGGCGCCGAACTCATCGGGTTGAACGGCGACACCATGAACCTTCGCGTCGCACATCGCCCGGCGAACAGGGAGGAAGCGCTCGACCTCGCGCGCGAGCAATATCTCTATTGCGCCGATATCGTCGATCAGGGTGTGGGGACGCTTTCGGCGCTCGCCGCCACGCTGATGGGGAACGACTGGTGGTTCTTCTGGTGGGATTGAAGCGCTTGGGTCGGTGACGATGACGACCATTGCGGCCGGTCAATACGCCCCCTAGCATCGCCGAAAATAGCGAGGGGATCGAGATGGCTACCACACCGACAGGCGCGCCAGCGCGCACGCCAGCCTATGCCTGGTACGTCCTCGGCATCCTGTTTCTCGTCTACATCCTCAATTTCGTCGATCGGCAGATCATCTCGATCCTGGCCGAGGACATCAAGCGCGACCTGGGGCTGAAGGACGAGGATCTCGGCTTCCTCTACGGCACCGCGTTCGGCGTGTTCTATTCGCTGTTCGGCATTCCGCTCGGCCGCCTCGCCGACAACTGGAACCGGGTGCGGCTGATGACGGTCGGCCTGGCGCTCTGGTCGGCGATGACTGCCTTTTCGGGGTTCGCCCGCAACGGCGCGATGCTGACGGCGGCGCGGATCGGCGTCGGCGTCGGCGAGGCGACCGCCAGCCCCTCGGCCTATTCGCTGATCTCGGACTATTTCCCCAAACGCCTGCGCGCCACCGCGCTCGCCATCTATTCCTCCGGCCTGTACGTCGGGGGCGGGCTGTCGCTCGGCATCGGCGGGCTGATCGTGCAGCGCTGGAACAAGGCCTGGCCCGAGGGCGGGCCGCTCGGCCTGCACGGCTGGCAGGCGGCGTTCCTGATCGTCGGCATTCCCGGCCTGCTCGTCGCGCTGTGGATCGCGACCCTGCGCGAGCCGAAGCGCGGTGCGTCCGAAGGGCTGCCCGAGCCGGCGCCCCACCCCGCCCCGTTCCGCGAGTTCCTCGAAGAACTGCTCACCATATTGCCGCCGCTGACCCTGATCGGTGCGGCGCGGGGCCGCACCCGCGCCTTGCTGTTCAACCTGATCGGCCTGGCGATCATTATCGCCTGCGTGTTCGGCCTGATCTCGATCGGCGAGCCCTGGCCGCAATGGGTGGCGATCGGAATCGGCGTCTATGCCGTCTTCTCCTGGGCCTCGGCGCTCAAGCGGCGCGATCCGCCGACCTTCCGCCTGATCATCGGCAATCCCGCCTTTCTCTGCGTGGTCGTGGCCTATGGCCTCAACGCCTTCATCGCCTATGCCGTGAGCTTCTGGGCAGCACCTCATGCGCTGCGCGATCTCGCCGCCTCCCCCGCGACCGCCGGGCTGCTGATCGGTGGCGGCGGCGCGGCGGGCGGGTTCATCGGCGTGACGATCGGCGGCATCGTCGCCGACCGGCTGCGGCGGAGCTTCGCCAACGGGCGCGTGATGGTGATCATCTTCGGCGCGGTCGCCCCAGTGCCGGCCGTGTGGGTCGCCTTCACCACGCACGACCTGTGGCTCTATTATACGATGCTGCCGATCGCGCAGATCCTCGCGGCGTCAGCGCTCGGCGCCTCGGCGGCGACCATGCAGGATCTGGTGCTGCCCAGGATGCGCGGAACGGCGACGGGGACCTTCTTTATCGGCACCACGCTGCTCGGGCTGGCGATGGGGCCGTATCTGGCCGGCCGGGTCTCGACCCTGAGCGGCAGCCTGTCGGTCGGCGTGCTCTCCCTGTTGCTGACGGTGCCGATCACCCTGGCGGCAGCGATCGCGGCCTATCGGCTAGTGCCGAAGGCGGAGGCCAATCGCGAGAATTGGGCGCGGGAAGCGGGCGAGGCGATCTGAAGTCCCTCTCCCCTTGTGGGAGAGGGAGGGAGGAGCGAAGCGACGGAAGGGTGAGGGGGACACTCGCTCGTGTCGCGAACCTCACTCCCCCTCATCCGGCCCTTAAGGCCACCTTCTCCCACAGGGGGAGAAGGAAAAATTACCCCGCCGCGAACACGCCGCACGCGATCCGCGCGCCGCTATTGCCCGACGGGTCGGTCATCAGATCGTCCGGCGCGGCATGCACCACGATCGCCGAGCCGTCCGCATCGAGCAGCCCGGCCATGGTCGCGCCGGGAATGGTGATGCCGATCGTGCCGCGCCCGTCCGTACCGATGATCAGGTTGGGCAGGTCGCCCTCATGCGGTCCTGCCGGGTTCATCGAGCCATGCTTCATCGCGGTCGGGTTCCAGTGCCCGCCCGCGCTCGCGAAGTCGGGCGGCGTGCACGCGCCCGTCATATGGACATGCGCGCCGTGAGTGCCCGGCGGCAGGCCCTTCGCGTCGATGGTGAAGCGCAGGCCGCCCGCGACTTCATGCGCGGTGGCCCGGCCGGCATCGGCACCGGTGCCCGTGCGCAGGTTCGCGGTCGCCCCGGCGCCATTGGCGATCGGTGCCCCGACCTCCATGCCATGCTTGTCGCAAGCCGAAAGTCCGAGCGCCATGATTGCCGCAGTTCCGATCGTCACGATCCGCATCTGATGTCTCCCGTTGGCGTCCCGCCATTTCCAACCGCTACGGGCCGGCACGGTTCCGCGCAACCGCTCAGCGGCTGCGCACCGTCAGCGACAGGCCGTAGAAACGCGGCTCGCCACCGATAAAGGTCGGCAGGCCCAGGGAGTCGCCGGTATTGCCGGCATCCTTGATATATTTGCGGTTGAACAGGTTGGTCACGAAACCCTCGACCCGCCAGATGCCATTGGCCGATTCCACGCCGAGCCGCGCATCGACCAGCGCATAACCCTTCTGGAATTCGTCCTGCACCAGATCGGGGATCAGGTTGCCGGTCTGGAGCGAGGGCTTGTCGTTGTCGTCGTCGAAGAACACGCTCGACTGCCAGGTCACGCTCGGGGTGAAATCGATCTTCACCGGGCCGACCGGCTGTTTCAGCACGAAGCCGGCCGAGGCGGCATTGTCGGGCGACAGGCGGAAATGATTGCCGTCGCGGGCGCCCTCGGTGAAGCGGCCATGCGTATAGGCATAGGTGGCGAACACGGTCAGCGCCTCGGACGGTACATAACGGAGCTGGCCCTCGAACCCGTAGGTCCGCGCCTTGCCGGCATTGGTGAGGATGAACTGGGTGCCGATCTGCTCGGTCGTCTGGAAGTTGGTGTAATTGTACAGATAGACCGATCCGTCGGCGAACAGCCGGCGATCGAGCAAAGCGGTCTTCGCGCCGATCTCGTAGCTGTCGACCGTTTCGGACGGCAGGACCTTGAAATTCGGGGCACCGTACGGAACCCCCGGCGCCGATACGCTCAGCACTTCGGGGCGGCGGCCCCGGGCATAGGTCGCGTAGATGCTCGCGTCGGCGCTCGCCTCGTAGCGCGCGGTGGCGCGCCAGGTCAGGCCTTCGTCCTTGAGGCCCCGGTCGGTCCGGGTGCCATTGGCCGCGGTCGGCTGGAGGCCGATGCCGAAAAAGGGCACGACGCTGGCCGGCAGCGTGTTCAGGACCGCGCCCGGCAGCGCCAGCGCCTGGAGCAGCGGCGTGCGCTGCGCCGCGGGCAGGCCCAGCGCGCCGATGAAGCCGCCCAGGATCGAGCGGCCGTTCAGCACCGCCGCGGTGATGCCGGTCGACTTGTCGTCATGGCTGTAGCGGATGCCGCCGCCGATATCGAAGCGGTCAGTGACGTGGATGGTCGCATCGGCGAAGAGGTCGATGCTGTTGGTACGGCCGAAGTTGGTCGAGCTTTCGAGGTGGTTCGCCTTGAGATTGTTGGCGATGCCCGTCGCGGTCGCCGCGTCGAGCACGAAGCCGCTCGCGCCGGCGATGCCGCGCAGCAGTTGCGACGTGAAAGCCGGATTGCCGAGCACGCTCATCGGCGCCGGGTCGGTCGCCGGCCGGCCGGGGATCAGCCCGCCGCCGTTGAGCGCGTTCGCCACCCGCGCCAGCGCGACGCGTTCGTCGAACGAGGCCGGCGTGCGCTGCAGGCCGTCTTCATGGAAATAGGTGCCGCCGACGAAAGCGGTCAGCCGCTCGCTGTCGTAGCTCAGGCGCAGCGTGCCCATGGTCTGGTTGCCCCGGGCGTCCTCCGCCGCGGTCAGCGCGGGCAGCGAGATGCCGTCCGCATCGAATATCTCCAGCGCGTCGAAGCGGCGATAGGACCCCATCGCGTTGATCGACCAGTGATCGTCGATCGCGTAATTCGCGATGCCGGTCGCGCCCCAGACGGTGCGGTTGAGACCCAGCGGCGCGCTGTTCTCGAAGCCCGGCTGCGGCGCCAGCGCCGCGCCCGAATTGCGCCCGCGATCGCCGATCACCGCGCCCGTCACCGGATCGGTCGGATTATAGGCGATCGATTTGAACGGCGTGCCGTTCGCATGGTCTTCCTGATAATTGGCGATCAGGTCGACGGTCAGCTTGCCCGGCGCCCAGCGCAGCGAGCCACGGATCGCCTGGGTGTCGACCGAGTTGAAATCCCGGTCATTGCCCTTGACCAGCAGATTGTCGACGAAACCGTCGCGCTTCTTCGACCGGCCGGCAATGCGGATCGCCAGCGTATCGGTGATCGGCGCGTTGGCGGTGAGATCGACCTGATAGGCGTTGAAATTGCCGTAGCTGGCGCGGAAATAGCCGTATTGCTCGTTCGGATCGGCCTTGGCCTGGACGATGTTGACCGCGCCGATCAGCGCGCCGCGACCATAAAGCGTCGACTGCGGGCCCTTGGCCACTTCGACGCGCTCCAGATCGAACAGCTCGACATAGGATCCGCGCGACTTCGAGATCGAGACGCCGTCCTGGAAGACCGAGACGCGCGGCTCGTTGAACGCGCTGCCGCTGTCCGAGGTGATGCCGCGAATGACGAAGCCGGGATTGTTGGGCGACTGATTCTGCACGACGAAGCCGGGGACGTAGCGCGACAGCTTCTCGAAATCGGTGATGCCCAGCTCGTCGAGGAAGCGGCCCGAATAGGCGGTCAGCGCGATCGGCACCTCGCGCGCATTCTGGCTGCGCAGCTGCGCCGTCACGACGATGTCGCCCCCGTCATCCGTCGCGCCTGGCTCGGGCGCGGCCTGATCGATCGCGGGCGCGGACTGTGTCTGGGCCGATTGGGCATGGGCGGATTGAGCGATCACCAGCGCGGGCAGGCAGGTGAGCGCGAGAATCGTCGAACGGATCGTCATGATAGGCCCCTTTATTGTTGCAGGGGCGCCTAGGTGCCGACCGCGTCGCCTGTGTTGCAGTGCCGTGACCGTTATGTTGCAGCGCAAAAAGAAACGACGCGGATCGAACAGAGGACTGGCAAGCACGGGTTCATCCCTTTTGCGTTCAGGATCGTTGTTTCCCCGTGGAAGCCCGCAAATGATCATGAGCTACCGGCAATCCAGCCCCAATGACCGGATCAGGGCCGCGCTTGCCGCCGCCGCCCTGATGGGGCTGCTGGTCTACGCCCTGATCGCCGGGCTCGCGGTACGCATGCCCGGATCGGCCGAGAGCCCGCTCACCTTGTTCGGCGTGCTGCCGCCGCCCGTCCCGCCACCGCCCGAGAAGATCACGCCCCACCCGATCCGGAGCACAAAACCCGAAGGCGCCGCGTCGCCCGCCAATCTGCGCTCGAAAGCGACCGAGATCGTCGCGCCGGTTCCCATCGTGCAGGTCACCGTGCCGCCGCCGGTGGTCGCGGCGCTGAAACCCGGCATCGGCACCCAGGCCTCGAGCGGCGCGTCCGACGTGCCCGGTCCCGGCACGGGCGCGGGCGGCGAAGGAAACGGCACCGGCAGCGGCCGCGCGGGTGACGGCGACGGCGATGGCGGCGGGACACCCCCGCGCTGGATCCGCGGCCGTCTCAAGGATTCGGACTATCCACCCGCCGCGAAGGAAGCGCTGATTTCCGGCACCGTCGCGGTGCGCTATGTCGTCGCGGTGAGCGGCCGGGTGACCGAATGCAGCGTCACCGGATCGAGCGGCAACGCCGAACTCGACGCGACGACCTGCCGCCTCATCAAGGAACGCTTCCGCTTCAAGCCGTCGAAGGACGAGGACGGCACGCCGGTCGAATCGGTCATCGTCGAGAATCATAGCTGGCTGATCGACGACCGCCCGGAACCAACTGCGACTCCCAAGCCTTGAAACTCCAATGCCCGCAAACATTGTTGGCCACGGGTGGCGGCCTGCACTGGAAATCCCTATTCCATTCATATTAGGGCGATCAGCGGCGTGCCACATGGCCCCGACGCCACGAAACGACAGGAAGATGATGGCACGCGACTTCGACAAGGGTGACAGGCAAGGACGCGTGTTTGCGCGGTGGTTCACCAGCCTGGCGGTCGCGCCCGCGCTGCTGGCCGCGCCGGCCCAGGCCGGGCAGACCGTCGCTCCCCCGCCCATCGTCCGGACCGTCCCCCCGCCGCAGCAACTGCTGCCGCCCGCCGCACCGATGCCGCTGCCGGTCCCCAGCCCGGCCCAGGCGGACCAACTCCGCGCGATGCTCGATGCCAATGCGATGGCGCAGGGTCTTCGCGCCGTCCCCGCTGCCGCGCCGGGCAGGCTCGATGGCGATGCCCTTGTCCACGCCGTGCTCGATCATGCGCGCGCCGTGCATGCCGGCCGGCTCGACACCGCCGATTTCAACAGCGACTGGGGCCTGCGCCCGCCGCCTTACGATCCCCTGCCAGGCTTTGTGGACGCGCTCCGGCGCGACCGGGTCGCGTCATGGATCGCCAACCTCCCGCCGCCTTATGCCGGCTATGACGGGCTGCTGAAGGGCCTCGCCACCTATCGCGCGATCGAGGCGGCGGGCGGCTGGCAGCCCGTACCTGCGGGCCCCGATCTCGCCCTCGGCGCCAAGGGGCCGCGCGTGCTCGCGCTGCGCCAGCGGCTCGCGGTGGAGGATTCGCAGGTCGTGGCCACCGGCGACGTTTTCGACGCCGAGCTAGCCGCCGGAGTGCAGCGCGCGCAGCGCCGCTACGGCCTGAACCCGGCGGGCGTCGTCTCCACTCAGACCCTGGCCGCGCTCAACGTGCCCGCGATCGACCGCGTCCACCAGATCATGGCCAATCTGGAGCGCTGGCGCTGGCTGCCGCAGGAGCTTCCGCGCGACCGCATCCAGGTCAACATCGCCGCCGCGGTGCTGACCGTGTTCGACGGCGACACGCCCGTCATGTCGATGCGCGCCGTCACCGGCCGGCCCGGCGACGAGACGCCGATGCTGTCCTCGACCATCAACAGCATCGTGATCAACCCGCCCTGGAACGTGCCGACCTCGATCGCGACGAAGGAGTTGTGGCCGAAGGAGAAGAAGAGCCCGGGCTATTTCAAGCGCAACGGCTTCAAGGTGATCGACGGGACGCGCCTGCAACAGGCGGCGGGCGACCAGAGCGCGCTCGGCCGGTTCAAGTTCGACTTCAACAACGCCTATTCGGTCTATCTCCACGACACGCCGTCGCGCGCCAAATTCGCCAGCTTCAGCCGCCTCGCCAGCCATGGCTGCGTGCGGCTGGAAAAGCCCGCCGAGCTCGCCGAACTGCTGTTGAAGGGCGACCCGGCCTGGCCGCCCGAGGCGATCGCGGCACAGGTGGCGAAGGGCAAGACGCTGCGCGTGACCTTGACCCGGCCGGTCGAGGTCTATTTGCTGTACTGGACGGCGTTCGCCAGCGCGAGCGGCCAGATGAATTTCCGCGCCGACCCTTATGGCTGGGACAAGAGCCTGGCCGCAAAGATCGAGGCGCGGTCGTCCGGCCGGCTGGTTCTGCCTGAACTCGAGGAGATGACACGATCATGAGCATGAACCGGGGCAAGATCGCAGGTTTGGCGGCTGGATTGATAGCGCTCGCGGCGCTGGCCGGCTGCGACTCGTCGACGCCGGAATCCGCCGCGCCGGCAGAGAATATCGCCGACAACGCCGAAACCGTGAACGTCGTGGTGCCCGAGGAGGTGCCCGTGCCGGAGACGCTCAACGCCGCCACGGTGGAGGCACCGCGCGAGACCCCACCGGATCCGGATGCCCAGACGCAGGAAGATGCCGACGCGACCGGCATGACCGCCCGCGTCCGCCGCGACGAGGCGTCGGCGAACGAGACGATTCAGTAAGCACCGGAGGCCCCGGACGCCGTTATCCCCGTTCGTATTGAGCTTGTCGGAGCACTGCCCTTTTCTTCCGGCAAAGGCAGAACAGCCCTTCGACAAGCTCAGGGCGAACGGGTGAGGTGCCTGTTTTCACCCCATCGACAGTGTCCCCGGCCTGCGTCTATCGCCCGGCGATGAGCATCATCGCGACCATCATGAACGCCGCCACCGGCGCCCCCATCCAGAAAATGACCTTCGGCCGCATGCCGCGCCCCGGTGCCGGTTTCGTCCTCGCCTCGGGCGAGCGCGTGACCGCGCAGCGCGTCGATATCGGCAAGCCCGCGCCGGGCAAGTTCATCGCGCCCGTCGATATCTGGGTGACGCTGCCGTAACGAGAAAAAGGGGTCAGAGTGATTTTTGACAAGGGCGAGGCTCACACCCCAACAACGACCCCGCCATATTCCTTCACCAACGCATCACCCGTCAGCAATGTCACACCCTCGGCCGTCGCCTGCGCGACCAGCACGCGATCGAACGGATCGCGGTGAATCGGCGGTAGCGCGTCGACCGCCAGCACGTGCTCGGCGGTGATCGCCAGCTCCTCATAACCATTGTCGATCAGCCCGCGGCGCAGCAGCCGGGGATCGACCTGGAAATCCTCACGCCCGAGCCCACGTTTGATCGTGATCTCCCACAGGCTGGCGACGCTGAAGAGCGGCACATTCTGCGAGTCCTCGATCAACCCGCGTGCTTCGGCGGAGAGCCGCGCGGGGTCGCCCGCCGCCCAGAGCAGCAGATGGGTGTCGAGGAGCAGCCTCACCTGGCGCCACCCTCGAACAGCGACTCGATCTCGTCCCGGCCCATCGTGTCGAAATCGTCCGGTACCTCGATCATGCCCGTTAGAAACCCGGTCCGGCGCTTCTCCGCCGGCTCGACGACATCGAGCGCGGTCACTTTCACCAGCGGCTTGCCCGCCTTGGCGATCACGAACGGCTCGCCGCGCAACGCGCGTTCGATCAGGCGCGACAGGTGCGTCTTGGCTTCGTGGATATTGACGGTGAGCATAAAGCCTCCAGACTAAACCAAGTGAACTTAGTTCAGCCGACGGTCAGGGGCAACAAAATGTCAGCGACCTTACTGACATTCCCGACACGCACCGCGTCGATTCAACCCTGACGGCGTCGCCGCCATCCGGGCGCAATGGCTGATCCGATCGTCATCGCCACCCTTCCCCAACCGAACCCCTCTTGCTAAGGCCCGCGCGACTCTTCGCATTCGCACATCCCGGAGCGCGCCCGCGCGGAACCTTCCGCCTCCCCGCCGCGCCCGGCCAGACAGGGAAGGAACCCGCCCCAGATGACCGCTATTGGCCAGGATACGCTCGGCGCCCGCAAGACGCTCAAGGTCGGCTCGAAGTCGTATGACTATTATTCGCTGGCCGACGCGGCCGAGAAATATGGCGACATCAGCCGCCTGCCTTTCTCGATGAAGGTGTTGCTCGAGAACATGCTCCGTTTCGAGGATGGCAAGACCGTCACGACCGACGATGTGAAGGCGATCATCGACTGGCAGCAGGAGCGCCGCTCGGACCGCGAGATCCAGTATCGCCCCGCACGCGTGCTGATGCAGGATTTCACCGGCGTTCCCTGTGTGGTCGATCTTGCCGCGATGCGCGACGCCATCACCAAGCTCGGCGGCGACGCGGCGAAGATCAACCCGCTGGTCCCCGTCCATCTCGTCATCGATCACTCGGTGATGGTCGACGAGTTCGGCACGCCCAAGGCGTTCGAGGACAATGTCGATCTCGAATACAGCCGCAACTTCGAACGCTATGAATTCCTGAAATGGGGCTCCAAGGCGCTCGACAATTTCCAGGTCGTCCCCCCGGGTACCGGCATCTGCCATCAGGTGAACCTCGAATATATCGGCCAGGGCGTATGGTCCTCGGCGAGCTGGGGCGAGCATGGCGACGGCACGACGGTCGCCTACCCCGATACGCTGGTCGGCACGGACAGCCACACCACCATGGTCAACGGCATGGGCGTGCTCGGCTGGGGCGTCGGCGGGATCGAGGCCGAGGCCGCTATGCTCGGCCAGCCCGTCTCGATGCTGATCCCCGAGGTCGTCGGCTTCAAGCTGACCGGCGCGATGAACGAGGGCATCACCGCCACCGATCTCGTGCTCACCGTGACCCAGATGCTCCGCGCCAAGGGTGTGGTCGGCCGCTTCGTTGAGTTCTACGGCCCTGGCCTCGATTCGATGACGCTCGCCGACCGCGCGACCATCGCCAACATGGCGCCGGAATATGGCGCGACCTGCGGCTTCTTCCCGATCGACGCCAAGACGATCGAGTATCTCAAGCTCACCGCCCGCCCCGACGAAACCGTCGAGCTGGTCGAGGCCTATTGCAAGGCGCAAGGCCTGTGGCACGATGCCGACAGCGTCGATCCGGTCTTCACCGATACGCTCGAGCTCGACATGAGCAGCGTCCAGGCCAGCCTGGCCGGGCCGAAGCGCCCGCAGGACCGCGTCTCGCTCAACAAGGTCGACGAAGTGTTCAACGGCGACCTGTTCAAGGTCTATCACAAGGAACAGCCGGTCCGCGCCGCTGTCGAGGGCCGTCCGGACGATATCGGCGACGGCGACGTTGTCATCGCCGCGATCACCAGTTGCACCAACACGTCCAACCCTTCGGTGCTGGTCGCCGCCGGCCTCGTCGCCCGCAAGGCGCGCGCGCTCGGCCTGACCTCCAAGCCCTGGGTCAAGACGTCGCTGGCCCCCGGCTCGCAGGTCGTCACCGACTATCTCAACAAGGCCGGCCTGACCGAGGACCTGAACGCGCTCGGCTTCAACCTGGTCGGCTATGGCTGCACCACCTGCATCGGCAATTCGGGTCCGCTCGCGAGCGAGCTGTCGACCGCGATCAACGAGAACGACATCGTCGCCGCCTCGGTGCTGTCGGGCAACCGCAACTTCGAGGGCCGCGTCTCGCCTGACGTGCGCGCCAATTTCCTCGCCTCGCCGCCTTTGGTCGTCGCCTATGCGATCAAGGGCACGGTGACCGAGGACATGGTCGAGACGCCGCTCGGCAAGGGCTCGGACGGCAATGACGTGTTCCTCAAGGACGTGTGGCCCTCGAACGCCGAGATCGCCGAAGTGATGGCGGCGAACATCGACGACACCATGTTCCGCTCGCGCTACGGCAATGTCTATGCCGGCGACGAGAAATGGCGCGGCATCGAGGTCGAGGGATCCGACACCTATACCTGGCGCGCCGGTTCCACCTATGTCGCCAACCCGCCCTATTTCGAGGGCATGACCATGACCCCGGCGCCGGTGACCGACATCATCGAGGCGCGCCCGCTCGCGATCCTCGGCGATTCGATCACCACCGACCACATCAGCCCCGCGGGCTCGATCAAGGCCGACAGCCCGGCCGGCACCTATCTGCAGGAACATCAGGTCAGCCGCGCCGACTTCAACAGCTATGGCGCGCGCCGCGGCAACCATGACGTGATGATGCGCGGCACGTTCGCCAATATCCGCATCAAGAACGAGATGGTCCCCGGCGTCGAAGGCGGCATGTCGAAGTACGAAGGCGAGATCATGCCGATCTACGACGCCGCGATGCGCTTCAAGGCGGACGGCGTGCCGCTCGTCGTGATCGCCGGCAAGGAATACGGCACCGGCTCATCGCGCGACTGGGCGGCCAAGGGCACCAACCTGCTCGGCGTCCGCGCCGTCATCACCGAGAGCTTCGAGCGCATCCACCGCTCGAATCTGGTCGGCATGGGCGTGCTCCCGCTGCAGTTCGCGGAAGGGATCACGCGCCAGACGCTGAACCTGGACGGGTCGGAGAGCTTCACCATCCAGCACGTCGCGGACATCCGCCCGCGCCAGGATGTCGAGGTGATCCTCACCCGCGCCGACGGCACGACCGAAACCTTCATGACGCGGTGCCGGATCGACACGATCAACGAGCTGGAATATTTCCTCAACGGCGGCATTCTGCAGTATGTGCTGCGCAAGCTGGCCGCCTGAGGAAGTGACACATGCGTAAGGCGATTTTCTGGTCGCTCGCCCTCTCGATCGCCGCCGCGCCCGTCGCGGCGGCGGCGGAGGACTGGAAGGAATTCGTGACGGCGGACGGCTATTCCAGCGCCGTCGCGACCGGGTCGATCAGGACCGCGGGTGCACAGCGCGCCTTCCGCCTGCGCCTGGGCAAGGTCGGCGACACGCATATGGCGGTCGCCGACGCCATCCTCGATTGCCCGAGCAAGATGCTGATGCTCGGCCGGGTCGCGCTCTACAATAACGGGGTCCAGACGGGTACGCGGGAAGCCGACCCGGCCAAGCCGTTCATCGAACCGATGAGCGACCAGCCCTCGGGTGACGAGATCGCGGCGTTGGTCTGCACGGGTTGAGTCAAACGGCGAGTATCCGGCCGTGGAAGAGCGGCATTCGCATGGCCGCTCTTTCCCATCGCAATCCCCAACCACACCGTCACCCCGGACGTGTTCCGGGGTCCATACCTCCTCTTGGCGATGGCTCGCGTATCAGTAGCGAAAGCGCTCGCGGATGAATGGATGCCGGAACAAGTCCGGCATGACGATGGTCGTTAACGCAGCCCCTCCACCGCCCGAGCCCGCGCATAGAGGAAATACACCAGCAGCCCGACCCCGTTCCACACCAGGAACGACATCTGGGTCACATGCTGCAGGCTCATGAACAGATAGCAGCATCCGAGGATCGCGCCCGGCGCCACCACCCAGGCAAGCGGCGTCCGGAACGGCCGCCGCGCATCGGGGCTGCGCCGCCGCAACACCAGCACGCACGCCGCCACCGCGACAAAGGCCACCAGCGTCCCGGCATTGGCGAGCGACGCGATCACGTCGAGCGGCAGCAGCCCCGCCAGGATCGCCACGAACACCGCCGTCACCGCCGTGATCCGCGCCGGCGTCCCACGCTTCGAAATCGCGGCCAGCGAGGGCGGCAGGAAGCCGTCGCGCGCCATCACCAGGAAGATGCGGCTCTGCCCGTACAGGAACGCCAGCAGCACCGTCGGCAGGGCGATCGCCGCCGCAGCCGCGACCACCGTCGCCACGCCCCCGCTGCCCAGCTCGCGCAGGATCAGCGCCAGCGGCTCGGCGCTTTTCGAGAAGACGGTATAGTGCACCGCCCCGACTGCTGCGGCCGCGACGACGATGTAGATCAGCGTGCAGGCCAGCATCGACCCGACGATGCCGATCGCCAGATCGCGCTCGGGGTCCTTCGCTTCCTCCGCCGCGGTCGAGATCGCGTCGAAGCCGTAAAAGGCAAAGAAGATGATCGCCGCCGCGCCCATCACGCCATATTTCACGCCGTGATCGTCCGCCACGCTGCCGAAGCCGCTCGGCGCGAACGGGTGGAGATTGGCCGGATCGAAATGCGGCAGCGCCACCGCGACGAACAGGGTCAGCGTCGCGATCTTCAGGATCACCAGCGCGCTGTTGATCCGCGCGCTCTCCCGCGTGCCGAGCATCAACAGGCCGGCCACGACGGCAATGATCAGGATCGCCGGCACGTTGATGCCCGTATTGGTGAGATGCATGCCGCCTTCCGTCATCAGAGTCGGCCCGTGCGTCATCCAGTCGGGCAGGATGATGCCCAGCCCCTTCAGGAACCCGACCGCATAACCTGACCAGCCGACGGCGACGGTCGATACGACCAGCGAATATTCCAGGATCAGGCTCCACCCCACGAACCAGGCGATGATCTCGCCCAGCACCGCATAGCTGTAAGTGTACGCGCTGCCCGAGGCCGGGATCATCGTCGCCATCTCGGCATAGCAGAGCGCGGCGCAGGCGCAGATCGCGCCGGCAACGGCGAAGCTGAGCAATACCGCGGGACCGGCGCGATCCGCGCCGACGCCGATCAGGGTGAGGATGCCGGTGCCGACGATCGCGCCGACGCCCATCGCGACCAGATGCGGCCAGGAAAGTGTCCGCGCCATGCGATGCTGTTCCGGCTGGTCCTCCGCCGCGACGATCGTCTTCAATCTGAACAGGCTGCGCATCTCGTTCCCCGAATTTTTCGCAAGCCTAGGCGTGTTCGCCGCACCGGTGCAATGCTGGCGCGGGCGATTGCGGGACGCTACAGCGCCAGCCAACAGGTTTCAGGAGAGACGAGTATGGACATGACGCTGGACTTCGCCCTTGGCGAGAATGCGGACATGATCCGCGACGTGACGCAGCGCTTCGCCAGCGAGAAGATCGCGCCGCTGGCCGCGAAGATCGACGCCGAGGACTGGTTCCCGAAAGAGCTGTGGCCCGCCATGGGCGAGCTCGGCCTGCACGGCATCACCGTCGAGGAGGAATATGGCGGTCTCGGGCTCGGTTATCTCGAGCATGTCATCGCCTGCGAGGAAGTCAGCCGTGCCTCGGCCTCGATCGGCCTTTCCTACGGCGCCCATTCCAACCTCTGCGTCAACCAGATCCGCCGCTGGGGCAATCCCGAGCAGAAGGCGAAATACCTGCCCAAGCTGGTTTCGGGCGAGCATGTCGGCAGCCTCGCCATGTCCGAGGCGGGGGCCGGCTCCGACGTCGTCTCGATGAAGCTGCGCGCCGACGAGGTGCAGGGCGGCTATGTGCTCAACGGCACGAAGTTCTGGATCACCAATGCGGCCTATGCCGACACGCTGGTCGTCTATGCCAAGACCGGTGACGGCAGCCGCGGCATCACCACGTTCCTGATCGAAAAGGACATGCCCGGTTTCTCGATCGGCCAGAAGATCGACAAGATGGGCATGCGCGGCTCCCCCACTGCCGAGCTCGTCTTCAACGATTGCGAAGTGCCCGAAGAGAATATCATGGGCCCGCTCAATGGCGGCGTCGGCGTGCTGATGTCGGGCCTCGATTATGAGCGCACCGTGCTCGCCGGCATCCAGCTCGGCATCATGCAGGCCTGTCTCGATGTGGTCATTCCCTACATCCGCGAGCGCAAGCAGTTCGGCAAGCCGATCGGCGCGTTCCAGCTGATGCAGGCCAAGGTCGCCGACATGTATGTCGCGCTCAACTCGGCCCGCGCCTATGTCTATGCAGTGGCCCGGGCGTGCGACAGCGGCAGGACCACCCGCTTCGACGCGGCCGGCGCGATCCTGCTGGCGAGCGAGAACGCCTTCCGCGTCGCTGGCGAGGCCGTTCAGGCGCTGGGCGGCGCCGGCTATACCAAGGACTGGCCGGTCGAACGCTTCCTGCGCGATGCGAAGCTGCTCGATATCGGTGCCGGGACGAACGAGATCCGGCGCATGCTGATCGGGCGGGAATTGATCGGGGCTTGACCACTTCCTCCGTCATGCCGGACTTGTTCCGGCATCCATCGTGCAACAAGCACTGCCGTCGCGAGAGGAGAGATGGACCCCGGAACGAGTCCGGGGTGACGATGGAGTTGGAATGGGTCGCGGAAGTTACCGCAAGCTCACCTTCGCGGTCACCGACAGCCCCGGCCGCAGCCGCGCCACCGCCGGCTGACCCGGATCGAGCCTGATCCGCACCGGCACCCGCTGGACGATCTTGGTGAAATTGCCCGATCCCGGTTCGAACGGCAGCAGGGTGAATTCCGATCCCGATCCCGGCGCAAAGCTCTCGACCTTGCCGGTCAGGCGATCCCCATCTAGCGCATCGACCCTGATCGTCGCGGCCTGGCCGGGAAGCATCGCCCGGGTCTGAGTCTCCTTGAAGTTCGCGACCACATAGAGCGCCTGAGAGGGCACCAATGTCAGCATCCGCGAGCCAGGCTGAACGAAGTCGCCGGTCTGGACCTGCCGATTGCCCACCACGCCATCGACCGGCGCGCGGATGACGGTATGACCCTGATCCTGCCGCGCCAGCTCGAGCGCGGCTCGCGCGCGCAGGGCGGCGGCCTCGGCCTGCGCGAGTTGCGCCAGCAGCACCGGGCGGCGGGCATGAGTCACCGCGGCCTGTTCGCTCGTCACGTCGCGATCGGCCAGCACGCGCGCTCGCGCCGACTGAGCACCGATCGCGGTGGCGCGGACTCGCTCCATGTCGCGCCGCGTGGCGAAGCCCTGCGCCACCAGCGCCTCGAAGCGGACGCGGTCGGCGGCGGCACGGCTATATTCGGCATCGGCCGACTGGATCGAGGTCTGCGCCGCCCGGACCTGCGCGGCAGCAAGGCCTTCATCAGCGCCAAGCCCCGCCAGCGCGGCCCGCGCGGTGGCGACACCCGCATCGGCATCCGCCACCGCCGCCTGCGCCGCCGCCAGCTTCGCGTTGAATTCCTGCGCGTCGATCTGCACCAGCGGATCGCCGGCCTTCACGGCCTGGTTGTCACGCACCAGCACCGCCGACACGAGGCCGCCGACCTTGGGCGCGACCGAACTGCTGTCGGCCTTGAGATAGGCATTGTCGGTGCTCTCCACCGTGCGCGGCGAAAGCAGCCAGGCCACACCGGCCACCGCGATCAGGATGGCGATCGCCGCGGCGATCAGCGGGTTGCGGCTGATCCTGCGGCGCTGCGTCGCCTCGACCGGCACATCGATCGTCGCGGCCATGTTCATGACGAGATCACCAGCAAGGTGGAGGTGGCGGTCGCAAGGATACGACCCGCCGCATCTGTGAGCTTCGCCTCGGCAAAGGCCACCCGGCGCCCCATGCTGATCACCGTCCCTTCGGCACGCACCACGCCAGTGTCGACCGTCATGCCGCGCACATAGGAAATCTTGAGCTCGAGCGTCGTATAGCCCTGCCCCGGCGCCAGCTTCGAATGCACCGCGATGCCGCAGGCGGAATCGAGCAGGGTCGCGGCATAGCCGCCATGCACGCTGCCGATCGGGTTATAGACCCGGTGATCGGGATTGCCCTCGAACACGGCGCGGCCCTCCTCGACCTCGACCAGCGAGAAGCCCATCGTCTCGCCGATCGGCGGCTGACGGCTCGTGTCGAGTATCGCGCGCAGCTGCTCGATGCCGCTCATCGCGGCACGATCGCCAATGTCGGTCATTGCGCCTTCTCCAGCCCGAAGCGCTCGATCACCGATCGCCGTGCCCGGGCGAGGATCGCATCGGACTGCGCGGCGTCGGCGACCGCGCGCGACAGCGTCACCGCGCCGACCATCTCGGCCAGCATCGATGCGGCGGCACTCTCCGGGTCGGCGATACCGTGCCCGCCCAGCAACGCCGCCAGCCGCCCGGTCAGGCCGGCCACGCCCTGCCCGAAGCGCACCCGTGCTTCCGGGTCGAGCCGCGCGAGATCGCCGGACAAGGCTGGCAGCGGGCAGCCATATTCGCGCGAATCGCGATGCCCGGTCGACAGGTAGAAATCGACATAGGCCATCAGCGCACCTTGCGGATCACTCGCGGCCTTGGTCACATCGAACCGGCGCCCGGCGCTTTCGAACATCGCCTCGATCGCCGCCGCGATCAGCGCGTCCTTCGATTCGAAGTGCGCGTAGAAACCGCCATGGGTGAGCCCTGCCCGCGCCATGATGCCGGCAACGGCCACGCCGCCCGGGCCCTTGGCACGGATTTCACGGGCCGCTTCCTTGAGCACACGGCGCCTGGTCTCGCTCTTGTGATCGCTGTCGTAGCGCATGGCCTTGTCGATCTCCTTTATATGACGCATATAATATAAAGGCCGCCAAGGGCAAGCCCAAGGACAAGTACCGATGTCATCCACCCCTGCCGTCGGTGCGCCGATCGATCCCATGGCGCTGCCGGACGCGCGGAAATTCCTGATCTTCGGGGTGATGGCATTCGGCCAGTTCATGGCGCTGATCGACATCCAGATCGTCGCTGCGTCGCTCAACGAAGTGCAGGCCGGCCTGTCTGCCGGACCGGACGAGATCAGCTGGGTCCAGACCGCCTATCTGATGGCGGAGCTGGTGATGATTCCCTTTGCTGCCTTCCTTGCCCAGTCGATGTCGACCCGCTGGCTGTTCGCGCTTTCCGCCGGCCTGTTCACCGTGGCGAGCGCGCTGTGCGGCCTCGCCTGGAGCATCGAATCGATGATCGCCTTTCGCGCACTGCAAGGCTTCGTCGGCGGCGCGATGATCCCGACGGTGTTCGCCACCGGCTTTGCCATGTTCGAGGGCAAGCAGCGCGCGATGATCCCCGCGATCCTCGGCATGGTCTCCGTGCTTGCGCCGACGCTCGGGCCGACGCTCGGCGGGTGGATCACCGATGCGGCGGGCTGGCGCTGGGTGTTCTATGTCAACGTGCTGCCCGGCACGCTCGTCACCATCCTCGCCCTCTCGGTCATCAGGGTCGACCGCGCCGACCTGTCGATGCTCAAACGGATCGACTGGGTCCATCTCGCTGCGATGGCGGTGTTCCTCGCCGGCCTCGAATATGTGTTGGAGGAAGGCCCGAAAAACGACTGGTTCGGCGACACCGGCATTGCCGCGGCCGCCTGGGTGGCGTTCATCGCTTTCCTGCTGTTCCTCGAACGGTCCTTCCGCTCGAGCAGTCCGATCGTGAAGCTCTCGCCTTTCCGCAAGCCGACCTTCGTCTTCGCCTGCGTGTTCAACCTGGTAATCGGCTTCGGCCTCTATGCCGGCACCTATCTGGTCCCACTCTTCCTCGGCCGGGTGCGCGGCTACAATGCGAACGAGATCGGCACCACCGTGTTCGTCGCCGGTCTGGTCCAGCTTTGCGGCGTGCCCATCGCCGCGGCGCTGTCGCAGCGGGTGGACCAGCGTATCGTCATCACTTTCGGCCTCGGCCTGTTCGCCGCGGGGCTGTGGCTCTTCTCCTATATGACGCCCGACTGGGGCTTCGCCGCCCTGCTCGTGCCCCAGGCAGTGCGCAGCTTCGCGATCATGCTGTGCATCGTCCCCAGCGTCGGCCTCGCGCTCAACGGCTTTGCCGGGCCGGAACTGCGCTACGCCTCGGGCCTGTTCAACCTGATGCGCAACCTCGGCGGCGCGATCGGCATCGCGCTGGTCACCACCTGGCTGCAGGACATGACGCGCCTCCACGCGTTGCGCATCAGCGAGTCGCTCGGCGCCTCGTCACGGATCGCGACCGACACGCTCGGCGACCTCGCGCGGATGATGCAGCAGATGACGCCCGATCCCGCCCGCGCGCTGCTGATGGCGGAGGCCGTCATGGGCCGCGTCGTCGGCCGCGAGGCGCTGACCCTGGCGTTCAACGACGTGTTTCGCATCATGGCCTGGCTGTTCATCGCAGCGCTGGTGATGGTGCCCTTCTGCCGCCCGCCGAAACAGGTGAGCGCAGCACCGGTCGACGCGCATTAGCTCCAACCACCCCCTAGCGCCTTGAACAACGCCACCGCTGCCTGCGCCTTGCGCACCGCGGCGTCGCTCTCGCGCCGTTCCGCTACCAGCACTGACTTGCGCCCGCGCGCCAGCGCCAGCCGATCGTCCTCGCCGCTCGCCACGCGCCGCTCCGACAGCGAGAAGGCAGCGCGTTCGCGGTCCAGCGCCGCGCCCGCTTCCTGCGCCGCGATTCGTGCATTCAGGAACCGGTTGATCGCGGTCTCGCTGTCCGACAGCGCGCCCAGCACGGCCTTCTCATAACGCGCCGCAGCGCCCTGCCCGCGCGCATCGGCGGCGCGGATCTGCGCGCGGATCGTGCCGCCCGAGAAGATCGGCCAGGAGATGCTCGGGCCGATCTGCAACCGCGTGCTGTCGCCGGAAAAAAGGTCGCCGGGATTGCGCGCCTGCTGGCCGAGGCTGCCGAACAGGCTGAAGCGCGGGAACAGATCGGCAGTCGCGACGCCGATGTCAGCAGTTGCGGCGACAAGTTCGCGCTCGGCACGGCGCACGTCCGGGCGGCGTTCGAGCAAGTCGGAGCGCAGGCCGACCAGTATCTCGTCGGGGCTGGCCGGCAGCGGCGCGGGCGCGCGCAACATCGCGCCGACATCCTCGGGCGTCGACCCGACGAGCACAGCGATTCGATAGGCCGCCGCGGTCGCGCTTGCCTCGGCATCGGGCACCGCAGCCGCGCTGGCCCGGGCAGCGCCCTCGGCACTCTCGGCATCGATCCGCGAGGCCTCGCCCGCCGCGAAGCGCAGCCGGGTCAGCCGCGCAAGGTCAGCATCGGCTCCCGCCGTCGCCTTGGTCGTGGCGACAACGGCCTGCGCATTGCGGAGGTCGAGATAATTGCGCGCCACCTCGGCGATCAGCGACAGCATCACGTCGCGCCGCGCGAACAGCGCGGCGTCCTCGCGCGCCGCCGCCGCCTCGCCCTGCCGGACCTGGCGGCCCCACAGGTCGATCTCCCAGCTAGCGTCGAAGCCACCGTCGAACAGGCGGAACTCGCGCTGGAATCCGGGGATCTGTCCGATCGGCAATTGCCCGTTACGGCTCAGCACATTCTCGGTCGCCGATCCCTTGGCCGTTACGGACGGCAGGCGCGTGCCGGCCACTGCATCGCGATTGGCGCGTGCTTCTGCCAGCCGCGCTTCTGCCTCCGCCAGATCCGGGCTGCTCTCGACCGCGCGCGCGACCAGCGCCGAAAGCTGCGCATCGCCGAAGCGATTCCACCATGCCAGATCGACCTCGCCGGGCGTTCCCGCCTCGACCCAGTTCGCGGTGGCGCCCGGCGTCGAGGGCCGTTTGTAGTCCGGCCCGACGGTGCAGCCGGCCAGCGCCGCACTTGCGAGCAGTACGGCAAGGAAACGAGGCATCGGGGTCACTCCATGCGGGCGCGGAACAGCCAGGCGGCCGCGCTCAGGGTCAGGCAGGCGATGAGGATCAGCGGCCAGAGCTGGTGGAACACCGCGGCCGCGGGCATCGCCTTGAGGAACAGGCCCTGGACGATGACCAGGAAATAACGCGCGGGGTTGGCGTAGGTCACAACCTGCAGCCAGCCCGGCATGTTGTCGATCGGGCTGGCATAACCCGACAACAGGATCAGCGGCGTCGTCACCAGGAAGGAGCCGAGAAACGCCTGTTGCTGCGTCGCCGAGGCTGCCGAGACCAGCATGCCGATCCCGATCAACGCCAGCATGTACGCGACCAGCGAGAGGTAGAAGAGGATCAGCGATCCGGTGAAGGGCACGCCGAACACCAAAGGCGCGACGATCAGATAGAGCGTGCCATTGAATAGGCCGACCAGCATCGGCGGGACCATCTTTCCGATCAGCACCTCGTGCACGCGCAGCGGCGAGACCATCAGCTGGTCGAACGTGCCCAGCTCCCGCTCGCGCGCCACGGTCTGGGAGGTGACGGCGAGCCCCGCCACCGAGGTGATGATCGCGATCAGCGACGGCAGGGTGAACCAGATATAATCGAGCGAGGGGTTGTACCAGTTGGTCACCACGCTGCCGCCGGTGACATCGCCACGGATGTTCGGCGAAAGATCGGCGCCGACGCTCCCGGCGATCTGCGAGAGATAGCCCGACACGATCTGCGCCGCGTTGGACCGGCGCCCGTCGAGCACCACGCCGATCGTCGCCGGCCGATGCGCCGTCACGGCTCGGTCGAAATCCTCGTCGATTACCACCGCGGCAATCACCTCCTGCCGGTCGATCGCCTTTTCCAGCGCCTCAGGGGACTCAAGCCGGCGGATTTCCTGGAAGTTCGGGCTGCCCGCGATGCGCGACACGATCTCCACGCTGTGCGCCCCGCTGCTGCGATCGAGAATGCCGATATCGACATTGCGCACCTCGAGCGTGGTCGCGAAAGTGAAGATGAAGAGCTGGAGCAAAGGCGGCACCACCAGTACGACGCGCGACTTGGGGTCGCGCAGCACCGCCCAGATCTCCTTGACGATCATCGCCCGAAGCCGCCGCATCAGTCGAGACTCCTGCGGGTGGCCCGGAAGCTGAGGAAAAAGAAGAACGCCCCGAAACCGAGCATGATCGCGATATTGGGCAGGATCAGCGCCCACAGATCGCCGGCCAGGAACACCGTCTGGAGCGACGGGATGAGATAGCGTGCCGGCACCGCATAAGTGATCATGCGGATCGGCCACGGCATCGAGCCGATCTCGAACAGGAAACCCGACAGCAGGAAAGTCGGCAGGAACGCGGTGAGCAACGCGACCTGGCTCGCGACGAACTGGTTCTTGGTCGCGGACGAGATGAACAGGCCGAGCCCCAATGCCGGCATCAGGAAGGCAGCGGCGATCGCGAACAGCGCGAACACCGATCCGCGGAACGGCACCCCGAAGGCGACGACCGCAATGACGCTGCACAACGCCATCGAGGCGAGGCCAAGCAGGAAATAGGGGATGACCTTGCTCGCGATGAACTCGACCATGCTGATCGGCGTGGCCATCATCGCCTCCATCGTGCCGCGCTCCCATTCGCGCGCGACGACCAAAGCGGTCAGCAGGGTGCCGATCATCGTCATGACGATCGCGATCGACCCGGGCACGAGGAAGAAGCGGCTGCGCAGGCCGGGATTGTACCAGTAGCGCGGGTTGACGCTGATCAGCGGGGTCGCCTGCCGTCCTCCGCCGTCCAGCCCCTCGGCCGCAGCCCAGCTCGCGCGCACGCCTTCGCCATAAGCGGCCGAGAAATTGGCGGTGTTGGGCTGCGATCCGTCGGTGATGATCTGGATCGGCGGCGCCTTGCCGCGGGTCGCGCCTTTGCCGAAATCCTGTGGGATGACGATGATCGCACGGACTTCGCCGCCCACCATCATGCCGCGCACCGCCGCCACCGACCGTGCCGTGGTCACGTCGAAATAGGGCGAGTTCTGATAGGCCTGGGCGAGGCCGAGCGCCGACGCGCTGCTGTCCTCCAGCACGAGCGCGATCCGCGTGCGCGGCGTATCCAGCGACACCGCATAGCCGAACAGGAACAGCAGGATCAGCGGCAGGACGAAGGCGATCAGGAAGGTCGAGGGATCGCGCAGGATCTGCGCGCCTTCCTTGCGCACCAGCGCCGCCAGCCGACGACGGTCGAACCGGATACCGCTCATGCCGCTTCCGCCGTGTCGCGGTCGCGATCCGACTGTTCGATCAGTGCGATAAAGGCGTCCTCCATCGTCGGATCGTCGACGCCCGCGATCTTGGCCGCATCGGCCTTCAGCGCATCGGGCGTGCCGGTGGCGATCTGCTCCGAGCGGTAGATCAGCGTCACCCGGTCGCAATATTCGGCTTCGTCCATGAAGTGCGTGGTGACGAGCACGGTCACGCCCTTCTCGACCAGTCCGTTGATGTGAGTCCAGAATTCGCGCCGGGCAACCGGGTCGACGCCCGAGGTCGGCTCATCGAGGAACAGCACCGGCGGCTCGTGCATCACGGCGCAGGCAAGCGCGAGGCGCTGCTTGATGCCGAGCGGCAGCAGCGCCGCATTCTCGTCGATATGCTCGCCGAGCGCGAAGATATGGATCATCTCGTCGATCGCGCGCTTCGCCCGCGCCCGGTCGAGATCATAGGCACCGGAGAAGAAATCGAGATTCTGCCGGACGCTGAGATCGCCATAGAGCGAGAATTTCTGCGCCATATAGCCAAGCGAGGCACGCGCATCCGCCCGGGCCGAGCGCAGGTCGTTGCCCGCTACCGATCCGGTGCCGCTGCTCGGGGTGAGCAGCCCGCACAGCATCTTGAACGTCGTCGACTTGCCCGCGCCGTTCGGCCCGAGCAGCCCGAAGATCTGCCCGCGCGGAATCTCGAAGCTGATGTCGCGTGCCGCGGTGAAATCGCCGAAGCGTTTGGTCAGCCCCCTGGCCTCGATCGCCGGCGTCTCGGTTTGCTCGATCGTGCGATAGGCATGGGCAAGCGCGCTCGTGCCCGGCGGCCCGCCGCCCAGGATTTCGATGAACCCGTCCTCGAAACGCGGCTCGGCCTTGTCAACCCTGACCTTCGGCCCGGCCTCGAACGCCGCCGCATCGGGCGCCGGCACATCCTTCGCGAGCAGCAGCCGCACCGACCGCCCCTGGATCGATCCGTCGATCACGTCGTCGCGGTCGAGCGCATGGGTGAGGAACTGCCGCCGCCGTTCCTCGAACCCGGTCGCGCGGATCACCCGGTCCTTCACTTTGCCGGTCAGTTCGGCGGGTGGGCCTTCGAACAGCAATTTGCCTTCGCTGAGCAGATACACCCAGTCGCATTTCTCCGCCTCGTCGAGATAGGCGGTCGACCAGAGCACGCCGATGCCCTCGCCGGTCAGGTCGCCGACCATCGACCAGAGCTCGCGCCGCGACACCGGGTCGACGCCGACGCTGGGTTCGTCGAGCAGCAGTACCCTGGGCGTGCGCACCAGCGCGCAGGCAAGGCCCAGCTTCTGCTTCATGCCGCCTGACAACTTGCCGGCGAGCCGGTCCTGGAATCGCCTGAGATCGGTGAAATCGAGCAGCCGGTCGAACGTCGCGCGGTGCTCTTCCTCGGGAAGCCCGCGGACCCGCGCATAGAGCGTCAGGTTCTCGATCACCGTGAGGTCTTCGTACAGGCCGAAGCGTTGCGGCATGTAACCGAGGTCGTCCAGCGCATCGGCCGGCGCCTTGCCAAGCAGCTCCACCTTGCCCTCAGTCGGCGCCATCAGCCCGGCGAGGATGCGGATCAGCGTGGTCTTGCCCGCGCCGTCCGGCCCGACCAGCCCGGTCAGCCGCCCCGGCACGATCGACAGCCTGACGCCGTCGAGCGCTGGCTGGCCGGCGCCGAAGCGTTTGACCAGGCCCTCGACGCTGGCGACGGCATCGGCCACCCGCCTAGTTCCGGTGCGCCGGGCGGGCGCCGGGCACGCGCACGGTCACCGGCTGGCCCTGCCGCAACGCATCGTCGGGATCGGTCACGATGACGCGCAGGCGATAGACCAGGTCGGTCCGAAGGCTCTCGGTCTCGACTGACTTCGGCGTGAATTCGGAGCGTGGCGAGATATAGCCGATCGTGCCGCGATAGGTTTTGGGGTTGCCGTCCGCCGTCACCTGCACCGCCATGCCGGGGCTGATCCGGCTCAGCGCGGATTCGTCGACATAGGCGCGCACGCGCAGCGGCCGGTCGATCGACAGCGTCAGCACCGTCTCGCCCGGCTGGACGATCGCGCCGGGCTCGCGGGCGCGCGTGACGACCGTGCCGGGCGATGCCGCGATGAGCCGCGTGTCGGACAGGTCGGTCGCCGCATTGCGCCGCGCCTCGGCCGCTGCCTGGACTTGCGCCCTCGCCGCCTGGATGTCCTCGGGCCGGGTGCCGGCATTCAGCAGCGACAGGCCCTGCTGTGCCTCGGCAAGCTGAGCGCGGGCCCGGTCGCGATCCGCCACCGTCTGGTCCCACACGTCGCGGCTGATCGCGCCGGGGCCGACCAGCGGCTCGCGGCGGCGATAGTCGCGCTCGCTATTCTCCACCACGGCCTGCGCCGCGGCGACACGGGCGCGCGCCTGCGCGATATCCTGGCTGCGATTGCCGTTGCGCAGCTTGGCGAGTTGCGCCTGCGCCTGGGCGAGTTGCGCATCGGCCTGGCCGATCCGGCTGTCGAGCGTCGCCGTATCGAGGACGGCAAGCGTCTGGCCCTGCTTGACCTTGGCGCCCTCCTCGACCGCGATTCCGCTGATCCGTCCGCCGACGCGGAACGCCATGTCGACCTCGCGGATATCGACATTGCCGTGCAGGGTCAGCTCACCGTCGCTCGCGCGCGGAAACAGGCCGAAGCCGCGGGTGGCGACGGCCGCGACGACGAGCCCGACGACCACGACGATCAACACGATGATGCGGCGATTCATGCCAGCTTCTCCATCAGGATGCAGTGCACATTCGCGCGCAAGCGGGCGCGCAACAGGGTGGCGGTTTCCTCGTCGATCCGGTCGATGCCCATGACCCGGCAGACCGAGGCGCGGCCGGCGCGCAGCACCAGCGCCTGGCCGAAGAACAGGAGTGCCAGCGCACGCACGTCCTTCTGGTCCAGATCGGTGCGGATGCGGCCGAGCAAGGCGACGAACGTCTCGGCCAGTGGCTCCATCGCGCCGCGATAGAGGCGGTCGAACGCCTCGGTCGGGTCGAGCTGTTCACGGATGATGAAGCGCGCCCAGAGTTCGGTTTCAGGACGCAGCATCATCTGGGCAAAGCCGTCGATCAGCCGCAGCAGCCAGTCGACCGCCTGCTCGCGCGACTCGATCGCGGCCGCGCGCGCCGCCGCGAACAACGGTGCCTGCATCTCCGAAATGCCCGACGCGATCCGCTCGGCCGCAGCAAGGTACAGCCCTTCCTTGCCGCCGAAATGATAGGTGATCGAGGACATCGCAGCGCCCGACGCCTTCGCGATCTGGCGGGTACTGGCGCCTTCGAAGCCGAGCCGGCCGAATTGCTCGATGGCGGTGTCGAGAAGAGGTTCGCTTTTCACGACTCCGCTTTTAGTTCGTTCGATCGAACAGTACAACTGGCGCTGCTCGATACCGCCATGTCGGTTCAACAGGCTGCTGCGCTAAATCAGGCCCAACGCCCGTGCGCGCATCGCGGCGTCGGTGCGGTTCGCCGCGCCGATCGCCGCCAGAGCCTGGGCGACATGAGTCTTTACCGTCGCCGGCGACAATACCAGATCGCGCGCGATCTCCTTGTTGGAATAACCCTGGGCCACCAGCCGGAGGACATCGGCCTGGCGTGCCGTCACGACTGGCTTGGCGATACGGGCAGTTGGCGTCTCGCCATCGCCTTGCGCGCCCGCCGCCAGTTCGGCGAGGCGCGGCGGCAGATAGCGGCCACCGGCAAGCACGAGCTCGATCGCCGCCAGGATGATGTCAGTGCCGGATGTCTTGGGCACGAAGCCGGCGACACCGTCCGCGATCAGATCAAGCAACAGCTGGTCGTCATGCGAACCGGTGATCACGAGAATGGGTGTGCCGGGTGCCAGGCGCGCCAGGTGCGCGATGCCCTCGCGTTCGGCGGCGCCCGGCATGGTCAGGTCAGCCAGGCAAAGGTCCGGAGCCGCCGCCGCCTGATGCCATGCCTCGGGAAAACTGCCCGCCTGCTCGATCGTCGCGTCGGGCCAGCGTCGAGCGACCGCACCCGCCAACGCCTCGCGCACCAATTGATGGTCGTCGCAGATCAGGCAGCTTCGCATGTCGGCTCCCGAAGGACGGCTGGCTCGGGCGCAACGCGGTGGCCGACGGGCAGGCGAATACGAAAAGCGGCGCCGCGCCGCCATCGCCGATCCAGCACGAGGGTGCCGCGCTGCAATTCGACCAGGCGCCGCGCCGAAGACAGCCCGAGACCGAAGCCACCGCGATTCTCGAGCCCATGGTCCGAGCCCTGGGCGAAATCGTCGAACAACCGCTCCACATCGCCCGGTGCGATGCCGCGGCCGTCATCGATCACGCTGAGTTCGACCGCCTCTTGCCGCACACGTGCCCCGACCAGGATGCGCGTGCCGTGCGCGTGGCGAATGGCATTGCCGACCAGATTGGCCAGCGCGCGCTGCAACAGGCGCGCATCGGCGCGCACGACTACCCGGCTTTTCACCAGGATCAGGCGGATGCCCGCCGAGTGGGCGGCCGGACCATGTTCCATCATTACCGCGCCGGCAATCTGGTCGATCGGCACGTCGCCGATGCGCGCAATGACGGCACCCGCGTCGAGCCGCAAATGATCGAGCATCGTTTCAAGCAGCGCCTGGACTGACTGGAACGCACTCTTCGCGCCGCGCGCCGCGCGGCTGCGCGATACCGGGTCCTCGCTTTCCAGCGCCTGATCCATGAACAGATGCGCTGCCTGGATCGGCTGCTGGAGATCGTGCGAGGCCGAGGCGATGAAGCGCGTCTTGGCGTCGCGTTCGGCCCGCACGATGGCGAGCGCGCGTTCGAGCGATTCCGCGGCACGCTGAGTCATTGCCCGCGCGTCGGACGCATCGTTGGCGGCACGCCAGATGAGGCCGCGAATGCCGACGATCGCAACACCGGCCATGAGCAGGAAAAGTGCCAGCGGCGTGGCGAACGGCACGTCGTGAGTCAGCACGAAGGCGGATAGCGACACGATGAGCGCGAGGCAGCTCAGCGCCGACAGTCCATCGCCCCCCGTCATCATCACCATCGCGACGAACCAGACATAGAGGAAGATCGCGAACATGCGCAGATCGTTGTCGGCCGGCGGCAGCAGGATCCACACGCTTGACGCGATCCCGGCGCAGAAGCTCACCGTCACGACCTGCGACGCGCGCACCCAGAAGCGCGCCGATCGCGCCGCACGCCAGCGCGGTACGGCAAAGGCGGCCAGCAACAGGCAGAGAAACAGGACACTGCCACCCATGAAGGCGAGCCAGCCCCTCAGCAGCATGGCATCGACGATCGCGGAGAACTGGGCATGGATGAAGATCAGCACCGTCGCCATCACGACGATGCCGACGATCGTCGTCCGGCTCTTGCTCTGCATTTCCTCGATCTCTTCGAGACGCAGCTTCACGCCGGGTTCGGGCAGAGTGCGCAGCGCCATCCGGTCGTCAGTCCCCCAAATCACCTCGGCCATCCGGTTCGGCCACCCGGCCGATACGTTCGGGCAAGTCCCCCGTCTAATCAACAACTCACGGGCGGTTTCAACGACTTTCTTCGGGAGGGCCGGGGAATTGTTTCGCGCCGGATCGCAACAGCGCCGGTGGATCGACACATGTTCATCGGGGGTTTCACATGCGTATCTCGACCATCCTGGCCGGCCTTGTGGCCGCATCCTCTCTTTCGACAGCGGCCTATGCCCAGGACGGAGAGGATAGTGGCAAGGGGTTCTATCTCGGCCTGTCCGGCGGCATCGCGGCAGTGCAGGAAACCGATATCCGCTATTACGACGCCGGCGGCACCTTTGGCGGCAGCAGCGCATCCGACAGCGTCGATGGACGCATCCACACCAAGAGCGCGGCCGAGTTCAAGGGCGTGGCCGGCTATGATTTCGGCATGGTTCGGGGTGACGTGGAGGTCGCCTATCAGCGCAACAAGATCAGCGCGCTGAGCGTGGACAAGGTCAACGGCGCTACCGTCACGCTCGACGCGGGCGATGTCGCAGACGTGTGCGACTATCTCGAAGTGTCGGGCTGCGGGCTCTCCGGCAACACCATCTCCTTCGGCGAAGGCGGCCGGGTGCGCCAGCTTTCGGCGCTCGCCAATATCTGGCTCGACCTGCCGATCGGCGAAGTGATCACGCCTTATGCCGGAGGCGGCATCGGTGTGGCCGGGTTCGAGATCGATGGCGAGGGCAAGGCACGCTTCGCCTGGCAGCTCGGCGCGGGCGTCGCGCTCCGGCTCAGCGACCATATCGCGCTGACAGTGGATTATCGCCACCGCCAGGCCAAGGGCGGCAAGCTGCCCTACGACGCCGTGTCGGGCGCCGATGTCGGCGCCATCCGCACCAACAGCGGCAGCGCCGGTCTTCGCTTCACCTTCTGAACCGCCAGGCCCCCAGCGGCCCCGCGGCATGTCATCGCGTTAAAGGAATCCACACATGCGCCGTACCTTAGCCAGCCTGATGATCCTCGGGGCAATTTCCGGATGCAGCGGGGGCGACTCCGGCGGATCGGGCGGCGGCGGCGGAGGGGGTGGTGGCGGCAGCACCGCTGATACGCAGGCGCCGATTGTCAGCCTGGCCGCGCCGGCCACCGTCGAAGGCGGCCTCACCCTCGCGCTGACCGCGACGGCTACGGACAATGTGACGACGGGGCTGACGCCGACCATCGCCTGCGACGGTGGCACGCTGACCGGCACGATGCTGGTCACGCCGATGGTGACGGCGGCCACCACCATCACCTGCACCGCCAGCGCGACCGATGCGGCGGGCAATACCGGTCGCGCGACCGCCTCAATCAGCGTCCAGCCCACCACCGTCTCGCTCAAGCAGGCGCCCGGGACGAGCACTCTCTCCCAGGGCAAATATGGTGCGCTGTTCGCCGAGAACCTGCCCCTCGAACAGGCCAGCTACACCGGCAAGCTCGGCGGCAAGGACGTCACCCTGTATCGCAGCGACGACGCCAGGACGTTGGTCTTCGTCACGCCGACCGGCCTTTCGGCCGGCGCGCAGACGATGACGGTCACGATCGGCAGCCGCAGCTACAGTTTCACCGTGCAGGTCTCGGCGCCGGCCGAAGTGGCCAACGCCCGCAACGTCGTGCTCGATTTCCTGACGACACGGAAGAACGAGGCCCAGGCGTTTCTCGCGTCGGCGGGAGCGAGCCTGAACGCGACGGCGAAGGCGGACATCAACGCGAAGATCGCTCAGCTCCAGACCGGCATCAGCACGATCGACAGCTTCTCCGCGGAGGATCTGCGCAACGCCGCGATCTACATCCAGGCCAATCAATTCCCGGCCGCGTCAACGCTGGCGGCGCGGTCGCTCGTGCCGAGCGCGGCCGACGACCGGAAGTGCAACGCCGCCGCCGACATCTTCATCTACAGCGTCGTCACCACCATTGCGGCGGCGAAGGTCACCACCTTGGCGGCTGCCGGCATCGGCACAGGCCTCGGCGCAATCGTCTTCGCCGGCGGCGCGTTGCTGACCTATCTCGCCTTCGACAAGGGCGTGCTGAAGTCGCTCGATGCGATCGCCGATTATTGTTTCGACATCGAGAAGCTTGGCCTCTCCAACTATAACTACCAGCCCAGCGGCGCCATGATCGCCGGACAGACGCTGCGCTACGTAACCGCGACCACGGCGGCCACGCGCCTTGGCTTCTCGAACGACGTGCCCCGCACCTTCCAGGTCCAGCAGCATAAATCGCTGTTCGCGAGTGTCGCGGGTGCGATCAAGTCATCGACCGACAAGCTGTACGCGCTCGCCGTCGCCAACAATTATGTCCCGGCATCGCTGGCGAAGATGGTCAGCAGGGTCGGCGGCTATGACGAGAACTTGCCCGCCTCGACCGTGGCGCTCAGCGGTATCACGTCCGGCGTGACGGGCTCGGCGTCCGGCAGTGGCGACGTGCTGACGCTCCGCTTCAAGGCCGTGAACCCGGACAAGGAGAATATCGACTTCAGCTTCACCCTCACCCCGGCGGACAGCAAGGCGCTCCCGGTCGAGGCCACGCTGACGCTGGCGCTGCCCAAGGTGAACGACGCGGCGATCAAGGTGACGCAGGGCCAGCCGACCGCGTCGAGCGTACAGGTAAGCGGCGCGGATACGCTGGAGCTGGTCGACCGGCCGACCAAGGGCAACGTCGCGCTGCAAAACAATGGCAGCTTCATCTATACGCCGACCGGCCAGAATTTCGGCGACGACAAGTTCACCTATCGCGGCAAGAACGCCAATGGCTATTCCAAGGCGGCGACGGTGCTGGTGACGATCGAGCGCAAGTTCGACGGCGCCTGGAGCGTCACCAGCCGCTCCACCACGACCAGCCAGTCCCAGGCGGGGCTCTGCCCGAACGAGACCAACAGCTTCACCATCATGGTCAGCAAGGTCTCGGATACGCAGTACACCACGTCCTATGGCGGCTTCCCGATCACCCTGACCATGTCCAGCAAGGACGACGCGGCGGGCCTGAAAGGCTCGACGACCGTCACCTATGACGACGGGCCGGGCAAGACCACCGAGACGCTCAACGCCAGCATTCCGAACAGCACGCAGCTCACTGGCAACGGGTCGTTCAGCTATACCGGCCCCGGCAACACCCGGTGCAGCGGCACGACGTCGGTAACCGGCGTGCGGCCGTAAGCCCGCGAAGGGGCGCGGCGCGCGGCGCCGCCGGTGCGGGCAGCTCCCTACCTGCACCGGCGGCGTCGAAGAGTGGACACGGACGTTCCCCTTTCTGTTCCAACGGCGCGCGTATAGAGCGATTTCCCCAAGGCTTTGAGGCCAGGGGAAAGAGGCGATGATTGACTGAGGCGACGGACCGGACAGGACTGACAGACCCATTGGCGGCAGCACTTGGCGAACAGGGCTATGTCTGCCTCTCCGCGGATACGGTATTGGCGCGGCTCGGCCCTGAGGCTCGTCGGGCGTGGGAAGGGTTCGCCCGCTCCTGGGACGCACTGGGACCCGATCTGTACATGGCCGATGGCGGCCGGTACCGGCGACGCCGGCACGCCGCGCTCAGGATGTCCGGCGGCGCGATCGAGCCCAAGCCGCGTCAGCCGCATTTCCAGAGCCGCGACTATAACCCGCTGAACGGGGACGTGCAGCGATGGTTCGAGCCTGTCCTGCCCGAGACGCTGGCCAATCCCGTTCTGCAGGCGATCCTGGCGGCCTGGACGCCCCTTCTTTGCGCGGTGGGACGCTATCCGGCCGACCAGGCCTGGCATGTCGAGCTTCACCAGTTCCGCATCGAGACATCAGCGGCCGAGACCGGAAGGCCGACACCCGAAGGCCTTCACCGGGACGGCGTCGATTGGGTGTTCGTGATGCTGGTCGACCGCAGGAACGTCTCCGACGGCGTGACCGAGATCGGCGACGAGGCGGGCCGGCGGATCGGCCAGTTCACCCTGGCGACGCCCGGCGACGGCGTTCTGCTCGACGACCGCCGCATCCGCCACGGCGTCACGCCGATCCGGCCGATCGATCCGGACGAGCCGGCATGGCGGGACGCGCTGGTCGTGACCTGGCTGGCGGAGACCGCCTGATCCAGGCTGTATTTTCGGGAAAGGGTCTGGCTGGGGCGGCAGGGTTCGAACCTGCGAATGGCGGCATCAAAAGCCGCTGCCTTACCACTTGGCGACGCCCCAGTGAGACCCTGTCGGAACGACCTGACGGGAACCGGTGAGCGGAGGCCTTTAGGCACCCCAACCGATTCCCGCAACGGGCGTGATCGTCAGGCCTGGTCGAGCCGTTCCACCCAGCCATGCGGATCGGGCGCCTTGCCGCGCTGGATGTCGGTCAGCGCGTTCAGCATGCGCAGCGTCGTCTGGCCGGGGCCGCCGCTGCCGATGGTGAAATCGCCGCCCCGCATCTTCATCTGCGCGATCGGCGCGACCACCGCGGCGGTGCCGCAGGCGAACGCCTCGCGCAACCGGCCGCTCTCCGCATCGGCGCGGCACTGGTCGATCGCATAGGGTTCTTCCCGCGCCGTGAGGCCCATGTCCTTCGCCAGCTTCAGGATCGAGTCGCGGGTGATGCCGGGCAGGATCGTGCCCGTCAGGGGCGGCGTTGAGATCGAACCGTCGTCGAACACGAAGAAGATGTTCATGCCGCCCAGCTCCTCGATCCAGCGACGCTCGGCCGCATCGAGGAACAGCACCTGGTCGCAACCCTGACGGATCGCTTCCTTCTGGGCGACCAGGCTGGTGGCGTAATTGCCGCCGCACTTCGCAGCGCCGGTGCCGCCGGGCGCGGCGCGGGTATAATCCTCCGACACCCACAAGGTGACAGCCGATGCGCCGCCCTTGAAATAGGCGCCGACCGAGGAGGCGATCACCGCATAGAGATATTCCGCCGAGGGCTTCACACCCAGGAACGCCTCGCTCGCGATCATGAACGGCCGCAGATACAGCGAGCCGCCGTCGGAGGTCGGAATCCAGTCGTGATCGATCCGCACCAGCTGGCGAATCGACTCGAGGAACAGCTCTTCCGGCAATTCAGCCATCGCCATCCGCTGGGCCGAACTGCGGAACCGCGCCGCATTCGCATCGGGCCGGAACAGGGCCGTTCCGCCATCGGCGAGGCGATATGCCTTCATGCCTTCGAAAATTTCCTGCGCGTAATGCAGCACGGCGGAGGACGCATCCATCTGGAACGGCGCGCGCGGCTGGACGCGGGCGTCATGCCATCCTTGCGCTTCATTGAAGCGGATGGTGACCATATGATCAGTGAAAACCCGCCCGAATCCAGGGTTTTCCAGCAGGCGCGCGCGCTCGTTCGCGTCGACCAGACCGGGATGCGGCTCCTGGGTGAAGGTCAGGCCGCTGCCCTTGCTCCCGTCGGTCGTTATATCGAGCATGGTTCCATTCTTACAATTTGATACAATTTCTAGGGTTGAAGCCTAGTAGGGAAGGCGCCAAATCCGGTCAACATGGCAGCCCCGTCAACGACCGCTTCACCGCTTTTCCTGCGGGAGCCCGAGCTTCGCCGCGGAATGGAATTGCTCTATTTCGGCAACAGCCACCTCACGCGCGCGATCGATCGCGGGCTCGCGGCGCAGGGCCTTGGCCGTGCGCACCACCGCGCGCTCTATTTCATCGCCCGCCAGCCCGACATGACCGTGAGCGAACTGCTTGCGCTGCTCGCGATCACCAAGCAGTCGCTCGGCCGGGTACTGACCGAGCTGGGCGATCGTGGGCTGGTCGAGACCCGCCCCGGCGAGCGCGACCGGCGGCAGCGCCTGCTCCGCCTGACCGACGCTGGAAGGGGCCTCGAGAACGAGCTGTTCGAGGCCCTGCGCGAGCGGCTCTCCGCTGCGTATGCCAGCGCCGGGCAATCAGCGGTGAGCGGCTTCTGGGCAGTGCTCGAGGGCCTCATCCCGGAGCATGAGCGCCCCCGCGTCGAGAGCCTGCGGGACTAGCCGCCCCTCTCCCCTTCAAAGCGTCTTCAAATATTCCAGCAAGGCCAGCTTGTCCGCGTCGGGCAAGGTCGTGCCGAATTCATGCCCGCATCGGCTGTTGCCCGAATTGCGCTGGTCGCATCCCGTGGTGACGCGCACGCCGTTCAGCCCGGGCTGGGCAGCAGCAAGGCCAATCGCCTGCGTGTCGTAATAGGGGCCGACCAGGAAGGACGCGGCACGCTGGTCCGCCGGCTTGAGCAGGTCCGCCAGAGTCGCGACCGATCCGTTGTGCAGATAGGGCGCGGCTGCCCAGATGCCGTAGAGCACACGCGACTCGTAACGGTATTTGCCGTCGGTCGGCGCGGCCGCGTCGTCGTCGAACGCATCGTTCAGCGCCTGCTTCACCTGGTCCGACGGCATCGGCCCCTTCGAGCTCTGCTGCTTCGCGATCAGATTGCCCCAGATCGCCGGCACCCATGATCCGCTTTGCAGGATCGACCCGCCGACCGACACGCCGAGCAGGCTGAACGAGGTCGCCGGATTTTTGATCGGCGGCATCAGGAACGGGATATGCGCGCCCTTCAGCACGCCCGGATCGGATTCGCGCGCGAGGATGTCATACTCGTGCGAGTCGGTGCCGACATCCAGCAGCGGGGTCGCCCAGGTCGCCTGGTTGGGCAGGCGCTTCTTGCCCGGCGTCTGGCCGTGACAGGAGACGCAGCCGCCCTGCGCCTGCGACCAGTTGTAGATTTCCTGGCCGCGCGAGACGAGCGCGGGGTCGACCGGCCATTGCCATTTCGGCGCGCCGATCAGCTGCACCAGATCCTCCAGCTTCAACAGCCCATCGAAATCGGTCGATTGCTGGTGCGAGGTGCCCTTGCCGATGAAGTCGATGCCGAACAGGTGGAAGAAAGACTTCTTCGGCCGGAAGGTACCGAACACCCCCATCACTTCGCCGGTGTTCCGCGCCAGGCCGTAAATGTCGCTGCCATTGGCGGAAAAGCCCGGCCACTGCGTGTAATCCTGCTTCGGCGCGTTCCACAGGAACGGATAGCGCACCGGCGCGTCGGCGATCTTGATGTTCGATTCGATCAGATAGCTGGGCGGCTTGCCCAGATCGAGGCCGGTCAGGCGGTCGAAGATCATGCTGACCGCGTCGAGCCGGCCGAGCCCCCACAAGGGGGTCGGATAGGCGTTGTTCCGCAGGGCATTCTCGCGAAGATACCACAGATCGACGTCCGAGCGGAGCTGCTTGATCTGCTTCGCTGGCGGATTGGGGCCGAGCACTGCCGTCGCAAAGGTCGCGAACGAGGCATTGGTCGCGCGCACCCGGCCGACCGCATCGACCAGATCGGTCAGCAACGCCTGGAAATCGACCAGCGCCGGGCCGCCATCGATGCGATATTGCTGAGTCCCGACGACGATCTGCCGCGTATGGCAGGCAGCGCAGGTCATGCCCGCCACTTCCTGCCCCGGCGCGCCCGCCTTGGTGAAGCCGATCGGCAGGTCGGAGCCGGGATTGGGCAGATAGCCATAGCGCGCGAGCTGGTCGCCCAGGAAAGGCTGGCCGTCGGCGGTGGTGAGCGCGTTCAGCCAGGCGAGCGGGATCATCTGCGATCCCTGGTCGCGCGAGTAGAAGTCGCTGCGCGTCGAGTCGGTCCAGGAACTGCCCTGGTCGACATAGGTCACCTGGCCGCCCGCCATGACCGGCAGCGCAAAGCTCGCCGCGATCAGCGACGCCGAAATACAGCTTTTCAGGAAGAGTTTGCGCATCACCAATCCCCGGACGAAAGTGCCTACGCAATACGCGGCTGGCCGAACGAGATTTCGGCAAGTCCAGGAAGGCGGACAAGTCACGCGCTTCCGGCCGGGACACCATCATGCGCGGCGGATTTGGGCAATCGGAGTTGAAACCATTTCGGAAGGATGCGCCCCCGACTGGCCTAAGCCTGGCGCGCCGCAGCGGCCATTTCCGCGTTGCGGCGCGTGGCTGCGGCCAGCGTGTCGCGCATCAGCGTCTTCAGGGCGTCGTCGCGATCCAGGACGTTGAGCCCTTCGCGCGTCGATCCGCCCGGGCTGGCGACACGATCCGCCAGTACCGCCGGCGATACGTCAGCCGCCGACGCCAGCATCGCCGACCCCTCGACCGTCGCAATCGCCATGCGCTGCGCCTGATCCACGGGCAGGCCGAGCGCTTCGCCACCCGCGGCCAGGGCGTCGATGACGCGGTAGAGGAAACCCGGCCCACTCCCGGCCAGCGCAGTCACGACGTCGAACAGCTTTTCGTCCGCGATCCATTCGACCAGCCCGAGCGGCGTCATCAGCGCGGAGACGGCATCGTGCGTGTCCGCATCTGAGTCGTCGGAGTAAAGCCCGACCACGCCCTTGCCGATGCCGACGGGCAGATTCGGCATGGCCCGCACGATCGAGCCCGCGCCGAAACGCCGGGCCAGGGTCGCGCTCTCCACGCCCGCCAGGATCGACACCAGCACCGGCACCCCTGCCAGCCGTTCGGCGTAACGGGCCGTGATCTCGTCGATCTGCTGCGGCTTCATGCCGAGCATCACCATGTCGGGCAGCGGCCCCTCGGGCAGGTCGCGCGCCTGGCGTACGCCTTCGGGAAGCGCGCGATCGGTCCGGTTGACCACATCGACCCGGTCCGCCGCGATCACGCCGCTGGCGATCCAGCGACGCAGCATCGCGCCGCCCATATTGCCGCAGCCGATCAGCCAGATCCTGTCGATCATCACCGGGTCAGGCTTCGCCCTGGGTCTCGGTCATCGCCGCGGCGAGCGCTTCCTTCGGCGTCTTGCCGCCCCACAGCACGAACTGGAACACCGGGTAGAAACGCTCGCACTCGTCGATCGCCGATTCCACCAGCAGCTCCGCCGCGCCGAGCGACATGGTGCCGTTCTCGCCCTCGATCATCGCGGCGTGGCGATACAGGAGGATCCCGCTCGACGACCATAGCTCGAAATGGCCGACCCAGAGCTGCTCGTTGATCAGCCCGATCGCCTCGTAGATCGCGCTGCGGCGCTCATCGGTGACGCGAATGTCGGGAAAGGCGAGGAACTGGATGACGCTGTCCTCGTCACGCCACAGCGCCCGGAGCTCATATTGAGTCCAGCTGCCCTTCACCTTGGCGATGACTTCGTCGTCCTGGCGCTCATGCTCCCACCCATGTGCCGCGAAATAGCTTTCGAGCATGTCGATGGGGGCCGCGTCGTCGCGTTCGTAATCGGCTTCGTCAAGCATCACGCCATCCCTTCCCGTGCCGCCGTCGTGACACCAGATGTGGTGCCCCGATACGGTGGGACGCACAAGTCAAGCGTGGATAGACCTGTAGAAAAAGCTGTGGAAAAGATCGTCAGGCTCCTGCCTTGGGTTTCTTGGGGGCGACAGGCGCCGCTGCCGCTTCGAGCGCATCGATCCGGGCGCGCAGCGCGTCGGCATCGTCACGGGCGGCCGCGGCCATCGCCTTGACCGCTTCGAATTCGTCGCGGCTGACGAAGTCGAGACCGCCGATCCATTCCTTCGCCTTGGCCCTGGCGCCCTGTTCGGCCTCGCGGCCCATGCCGGCCAGCGTGCCCGCGGCGCCGTTTACGAACTTCGCGAAATCGTCGAAAATCTTGTTGTCGGACTGCATCGGATGATCCCGTAAAATTCGTGTCAGATGGAGTTGATTTGGGACGTCGAGGACGACGGCACAAGGGTTTCGGCCCCGGGGTTGAGCGCCGCGATGCGATAGGTCAGCAAACCGGCAAAGGCCAGCCATAGCAGATACGGCGCCAAAAGCCACGCCGCGACAGCCCTGACGCGTCCGAACGCCAGCGTCGTCGCGCCGGCGAGAACCAGCATCACGACGATGGCGACCAGCGCCCAGCGCACCTGATGCAGGCCGAAGAACAGCGGCGACCAGATCAGGTTCACCGCCATCTGGACCGAGAACAGGGCGATCGCCGCGCCACGCCACCGCGATCCGCGCGCCTGGATGACCATCGCCAGCGCCAGGCCGAGCAGGACGTAAAGCGCGCTCCAGGCCACCGGGAACACCCAGTCCGGCGGGTTTTCGGGCGGCTTGGCGAGCGCGGCATACCAGCTGTTGCCGGATCCGCCGGGCGCCAGGCGCGCCGAGACGAACCCGAGCAGCAGGATGGCTGGAACGGTCACGATCGCCGTGCGCAGGAATGCCAGCCCGCGCGGCTGCTTCGATGCGATGTCCCTCACGCTTCCAGCCCTTTCAGCTTCCGCTCCGCCACCGAACGCGTCGCCGCCAGAAGGAATTCGACATTGCCTTCGGGCCCGGTGATCGGACTTTCCACGACCCCCTCGACATGCCAGCCGCGCGAGTCGACCCAGGCCGAAACCTCGGCGCATACCCGCGCATGGATGGCGGGATCGCGCACCACCCCGCCCTTGCCGACCTCTTCGCGCCCCGCCTCGAACTGCGGCTTGATCAGCGCGAGCAGGCGCGCATCGTCCCTGGCGAAACCCATCGGCACGTCGAGCACCTTGGCGAGCCCGATAAAGCTCGCATCGCACACGATCAGGTCGACCGGCTCGGGAATATGCGCCGCGGTCAGGATGCGCGCGCTGGTCTGTTCATGGACGATCACGCGCGCGTCCTGACGCAGCTTCCAGGCGAGCTGGTTGGTGCCGCTGTCGACCGCATAGACTCTCGCTGCACCGCGGGTGAGCAGCACATCGGTGAACCCCCCGGTCGAGGAGCCGACGTCGATCGCCACTGTGCCGGTCACGTCCCAGCCGAAATGATCGAGCCCATGCGCCAGCTTGATCCCGCCGCGCGATACCCAGGGGTGATCGCGCCCCCGCACGTCGAGCACCGCATCATCCGGAAATTGTTGCCCCGGCTTGTCGATCTTGCGGTCGCCGGCGAATACCAGCCCCGCCATGATCAGCGCCTGTGCGCGCGTCCGGCTCTCGGCGAGGCCGCGATCGACGAGCATCTGATCGGCGCGAAGCTTGGCCATGCCCTGCCCTACCAAGCCGAGTCGCACCGCGATAGCCCATTCCCGGTCCGGTTGGACACGACGAATCCGGCCCCTTTTGCGACCGGATCATGCCGCCATTTCGGACTGTCGCAGCGCCTGCGCGGTTGGTCGCAGGGCCTATTGCCTATCGGAATAGTAGGAATAGCTTTTCACCTCGGGAGGCGTGGTCGCTCGGCGTCCCCTAGAGCTTCGCGCGGCCACGTCTCTCCCCTCTTCAAGGAGTGCGTATCATGGGAAGCTTTTCGCCCCACGACCCGGCCCAACCGACCATCCTGACCGTTCCCGGTCTGGGGGGATCGGGGCCTTCGCACTGGCAGAGCCTGTGGGAAAGCGCCCGGCCCGACACTGTCCGCGTTGAGCTCGGCATGTGGAACACCCCGCATCGCAATGCCTGGGTGACCAAGCTCGACCAGGCGATTCGCTCGGCCCAGGCGCCGGTGATCCTGGCCGCGCACAGCCTTGGCTGCCTTGCCGTCGCCTGGTGGGCCGAGCTGACGCGCCAGCCCTATGGCTGGCCGGTCGCCGGCGCCCTGCTGGTCGCGCCGGCCGATGTCGATCGCCCGGATGCCCAGGTCGATCTGCATGCCTTCGCGCCGACGCCGGTCGCGCCGCTGCCCTTCCCCTCGATCCTCGTCGCCAGCCGCGACGATCCGTGGATCACCATCGAGCGCGCGCACAGCCTCGCGGCGACCTGGGGCAGCCATTTCGTCGATGCGGGCGAACAGGGGCATATCAACGCCGCCAGCGGGATCGGCTGGTGGAGCGAGGGGCAGGAACTGCTCGACCGCGTCATCCACGCCGCCGGCGACCGCAAGGGCCGTCCCCGTGCGCCGGGCGATGCCCGCTCGATCCTCGCGGTCAACGCGACGGATGCGGCGCAGGGGCATTATCTCGGCGGCGACGCCCGCTGATCCCAGGCCCCTCCCTTTCGGGGGAGGGGCGCGAAGATCATTCCAGAAACAGATATCCCGGATCGAACTCCGCGAAACTGCGCAGGCCATCCCAGTCGAGGATCGTCGCAATGCCCGCGCGGAATTCGACCAGCCCCTGCTCGCGCAATTGCCGCAGCATGCGGTTGGCATGGACCGGCGTCAGCCCGGTGGCATCGGCAAGGTCGATCTGGGTCAGCGGGAAGGTGAAACGCAGGCCGTCGGTCAGGCCGACCCGGTCGAGCCGCATGTACATCTCGCAGAACAGGTGCGCGAGCCGCACCGCCGCCGAACGCGCCCCGACCGACACGATCCATTCGCGGTTGATCGCCGCATCGATCAGGGTGGATCGCCACAGCAATTCCGTCAGCGTCGCTGATTGCTCGGTCAGCGCGCGGATCGCCGGATGCGGGAACAGCGCCACCTTCACCGCGGTCAGCGCGGCGACCGAATGTTCCAACCGCTTCAGCGGATAGCTGTGCAGATCGACGAAATCGCCCGGCACATGGATCGCCAGGATCTGGCGCCGCCCCTCCGGCGTATCCTTGTAGCGTTCGACGAATCCCTCCAGCAGCAGGGTGCACTGGCTCAGCGGAACCTGCTGACGCACGATGATCTGCTTCGCGCGAAACTCCGCGGTGCGGCCCACCGCCGCCTCGAGCGATGCCGCTTCGGCGTCGCTAAGTTTCGGTGTTGGGTGGGTTTTCAGGAAATTTCGTGTGTACATCCCCAAACCTTATCGGAACCGACGCGGTCGCGCCTGCGTTTTTGTTAATCCGGGAAAGGTTATTTCGCCATGTCGATAAAAGTCCATGACATTCCCACCACGGTGACGGCGGAAGAAGGGGAAGTGATGCTCGACGGGCCGGATGGCCTCGCCGTTTCCTTCACGCCGGACGCGGCATCGAAATCGGCGAGCGCGATCGCCGAGGCGGCAAGGCTCGCGCAGCTTCAGTCGATGGAGAAGCGGCCGAAATAGCTGCCGTATTTACCATGACGTCGAGGACGGTCTTAACTACTCTCGATCCATCAACGGACAATGCCCTTCGCCAAACTGTTCAGAAGCCGATGGGCGGCATTGATCTGGGCGGGCGGCATCCTGTGGACCGCCATTGACGTCGCCGGCTACGCGCCTGCCCCACGGCAGGGCCATCAAACCGCCGCTGCCGTGCCGACCGATGCGACCGGGGAGGCCATTCAGAACAGCGACCTCATTGCCCTCGCCGCCGCGCTGAATGGGCGTTAGCGCCTGGCAAATCTGTTCCGACGATAAGAAAGAGCGGGCCGGCAAGGGTTCGGCATGGCTGCAATGCCAGATCCGGCCTCATGGTTGAATCGCCGGCAGCGACCGTGCCGTGCGCGCCAACGGGAGATATGGGACACCAGCCTGTCTCATATCTTGTCTGGCCTGGCCAGTGCGAATCTCATATAATATCCTTATATATCAAATAGATATAAATATCGGACATCTGACTGCACGAGGCACCGGAGATATGGAACGTCAACGCCGTCGCTCCTCTAGCGGCCGGCGAACAGGAATGCCGCGGCACCGATCAGGCAAAGAAACGCGCCGGCATGCCGCCAGCTCAGCGGCTCGCCAAGCACCGCGACCATGAAGACGCCGAACACCAGCAGGGTGATGACTTCCTGCGCGACCTTCAGCTGACCGCCGCTCCAGCCCGAGGCATAGCCGAGCCGGTTGGCCGGCACCGCCAGGCAATATTCGAACAACGCGATGCCCCAGCTGATCAGGATCACCCAGATCAGCGGTTTCGTCATCCCGCCCTTGAGATGCCAGTACCAGGCGATCGTCATGAAGCAGTTGGAGGCAACGAGAAGCAGCAGAGTCGGCATGAGCGGGATCCGTCAAAAGTCCCGGTACGACTAGCCTAGTTCGCGCGGCATGCCAGTGGCGGCATCTCCGGCTGCGTGAAGGTAGCGTCCTGCCCCTTGCCGCGCAGCTCGTATCCGCGCGCGGCATACCAGATGCCCGAGGCCGGCCGCTGTCCCTTGAGCACCGCGACCAGCTTGCCGCCCGACCGCAAGGTGGCGGTATCGGCGCCCTTGTCGAAGCGGACATTGATCCGGCTGCCGTCGACGCAGCGATAGGTGGCGGTGACGATGCCCGTCGCGGGGACACTCGCGACCGGCGTCGGCTTGCCGCCCGGGCGCGGCTTGATGTCGGCGCTGCGGATATGCCAGCTCTTCTGCGCCGCGGTAGCACCGTCGATGTCGCCGACGCGGTGCAGGGTGACGCTGCCCAGCATATAGACCGGCGCCGCACCCTGTTTCAGCCGGCCATAGACCTGCACCGGCACGGTGACATAGCGCTGCCCCGCGCCTGCGTCGATCTCGCCCGGCGCGCCGACATTGGCGTGATATTCGGTATATTTGGCGAAGCTCGCGGCGAACGCCTCGGCGCTCATCCCCGATGCCTTGCCGCCATCGTCCCACAGTGCCCAGGCCTGGCGGTATTTGCCCTCGCCGAGCAGCGCATAATAGGTCTGCACCACGTTCGCCGCGCCCTGCGCGCTGTCGGGCGTGAAAGGCGCCTCGGAGATCGGGGTGCGATCGTCGGGCAGGCCGCCGGGGGTTCCCGGTTCGGGCGGCGTCAGCGGCGCGGGTGTCGCCGCCGCGCCGGGCGCCACCTCCGTCACCGGCGCGGTCTCGTTCCCCTGGCTGTTGGCCCCCTGGCTGTTGGCATAGGCATCGACGCTGCCTTGCGCCTGCTCGGCGGCCGTATTGATGTCGACCGAGTTGCTACCCGACTTGTCGGGCGAGCAGCCCGCCGCGAGCAGCAGCGGAAGCGCGATGAAATAGCGCATGGGATGAAGACCTTGTCGGTTGCAGGGGAACGCCCCAACGCCGCGCCACGCGGCAACGTTCCCCGGCATCCCGTCGCTGGTCGCTATTCGACCGCGTCGAAGTTCCGGAACTTCTCGTTCCCGACAAAGCCGAGCCTGGTGATGCCGGCGCGCTTGATCACCGCGAGTATCTGGTCGAACCGCTCGTAGCGCGCCGCGCCGTCCGTGCTGAATTGCAGCTGCGCATCGGGATCGGCCCGGATCGCATCGAGCCGCGTCCGCAACTCGACCAGATCGACGGGGGTGCCGTCGAGCGCGATCTGGCCCGCCGCGTTCAGGTCAATCCGGTGGATCACATTGGTTTGGGTCGGTCCGGGAACACCGGTCGGCAGGTCGATCGGCACCTTGTGCGTCATCATCGGGATGGTGAGGATCAGGGTCACGATCAACACCAGCAGCACGTCGATCAGCGGCGTGATGTTCAACGCCGACAGCGGCTCGGAATGGTCGATGCGGGGTTGCCGATAGGCCAGGGCTCGTGCGCTCATCATGTCCTCCTTCGCAATGGTGACGTTACACCATAACATGGGAGCCGCACACGGCAAGCGACCGGTCGCGAAATATTACGGGAGATAGTGCAAGGTCAGCCGGAGGCCGCCGCCTGGCTGCGCCACGCATCACTGCTCATATTTCCAGTTCCGCCTTTTGCCCTCGCGCAGCATCCCGATCGCTTCGGCAACGCGCTTGGCCTTCGTCTCCGGGCGCTTGGCGTCCGCGATCCATTCGGCATATTCGCGGCGGCAGCTTGGCGGGAAACCGTCGAACGTGGCGCTCGCGACGGCGTCGCCCGCGAGCGCGTCGGCCAGTTCCGGTGGCACCTCCAGTTCAGGCTTGGCGGGCCTGGGCTTGCGTTTGATCGCCCCCTCGCCCGCATCGACCAGCGCCGCGGCCTCGCGGATCAGGGCGTCGAGCTCGGCATCGCCGGGCAGATCCGCGATCGAGGTCAGCCGCCCGAACTGCCCCATCGCCTCGCCTTCCTGGCCAGTCGCCAGCGCATCGCGGCGCCAGAAGCCGAAGCTCGCATGCGCCTTGAACCCGGACATGATCGCGAGCGGGCTGCCCTTGTAATCGAAAAAGGGGCGGCTCCATTTCACCGTCTCGACCACGTCCGGGCAGGCGGCATGCATCCGCGTCCGGATGTGGCGCAGGATCGGCTTCGCGAACTCGGCCTGCTTCTCGATATAGGCGTCGATACGGGGATCGGTCGGCATGGCGGAACTCCTTGCGCCGACGATCCTATTCAGCGGCGGGAGGGCCCGTCAATCCGGCCCTCCCGCGCCACCTCATGGGCGGAGCGTCGCGTCGTCCGCATCCCCCAGATCGTCCTCGTCGACATCGTCGTCCTCGAAATCCTCCTGGAGCTCGTCCTCGACAAGGTCGTCTTCGTCTTCATCCGCATCCGGGTCTTCGTCGCCGATCTCGTCGCTCTCCATCTCGACATCGTCGTCGTCATCGTCTTCGTCGCCGATGTCCGGATTGAGATCTGTCAGGATGGTGCCGTCGGTCGGTCCGTCGCGCGTGACCTCCAGGATCTCGGCGCGCTGGCTCTCGTCATAGCCTTCCTCGTCGAACCCGTCGTCGCCGGTGCCTTCGCCAGGTACCTGATAGCCACCCATGCTCATCGTCCGTCTCCCAGCCGCGGAATCGCGGATCATCAGGCGAACGAGATTACATCAAAGCGGTTCCGCCGTCTGCGACGAAGCGCAATTCAATGCGGCCGGAACAGCCTGCCGCGCTCGGTGACCGCGATGATGACCAGGGTGATCAGCGCGCAGCACAAGGTACCGATATGCAACGGCAGGGTCGTACCCGCGAAGGACTGGCCGATCGACATGCCGATCACCGCGCCGAAGGTCACGCTGATGAAACCCTGAATGCTGGAGGCCGTGCCCGCGATATCGCCCATATCCTGCATCGCCATGGCGTTGAAATTCGCATTGGCCAGGCCGAAACAGCCCATGGTCAGCGCCTGGAGGATCACGAACAGGATCAGGCTCTCGCCGCCGAGGAACCAGTTGGCGACGTTCACCGATGAGATCAGGATCAGGAAGACCACGGCACTGTGCGACAGGAAGCGCGAGCCGAGCCGCATCACCAGGCGCGAGTTGAGCAGGTTCGCCGCCGCCATCATGCCCGCGGTGCCGGCAAAGACGAGATTCAGATGCTTCTCCGCATCGAACACCGTCGTCACGATCTGCTGCACCGAGGTGATATAGCCGAACAGCGCGCCCTGCAGCGCGGTACCCGCCAGCGTATAGCCGAGCGACCAGCGATCCGTGAGCGTCGTGCGGTAACCCTCGGCGAGCCGCCCGACCGAAAAGGGCACGCGTTCGCCGGCCAGTGTTTCGGGCATGCGCAATGCGAACCAGACCAGCACGATCGCGGTCAGCACCGCGATCACGCTGAAGATCAGCCGCCACGATCCGAAGAACAGGATAAACTGCCCCAGGGTCGGCGCCAGCACCGGCGCGATCATGAAGACGATGATCGCGAGGCTCATCACCCGCGCCATCGGGCGGCCCGAATAGCAGTCGCGCACGATCGCGATCGTCACCACCCGGGTCGCCGCGACCGCGACGCCACCGAGCAGCCGGGCGAGCAGCAGCAGCTGGAAGCTGCCCGACACCGCCGCCACCGCGTTGCCGACCCCGTAGAGGAACAGCGCCCACATCATCACCGGCCGCCGGCCGAACCGGTCGGCCAGCGGACCATGGATCAGCTGTCCGGCGCCAAGCCCGATCAGATAGATCGCGATGACATATTGCCGCTCATTCTCGGTCGTGACGCCCAGCCGCTCGCCGATCGCCGGCAGCGCGGGCAGCATCGTGTCGACCCCGATCGCGCCCAGCGCCATCAGCGAGGCGACCATCACGACGAATTCGCGAAAGCCGAACGGCGCCATGTTGCGGGAGTCGGGGGACGAAGCGGCAGTCATGCGGAGGCCTGTCGCAGATGCGCCGACGCAGGTCACCCCCAAGTTTCGCCGGAAATGCTTGACGCCGCCCCCGTCAGGAATTAGTGTGTTACTTAACTAATTCACCCTTGGAGACTGCCCCATGCTTCGTTCCCTGGCCGCGCCGCTGGCAGCGATCGCTCTGGCCGCCACGCTTGCCGCCTGCGACGATTCGAAGACCGGCACCTCGATCTCGATCAACAGCACCGATTCCGACGGCAATGTCGTGGCGAGCATGGACGGCAATACCGGTGCGGTGGCGATCAACGTGCCGGGCTTCTCGGGCAAGCTCAACCTGCCCAAGATTCATCTCGATGCGGACGATTTCGAGATGAACGGCGTCCATCTTTATCCGGGCTCGACCATTTCCGGGATGAATGTGGAGGCGCATGACGGGGGCAAGTCCCGCGAGGACGACAATGGCCGCGTGCGTGTCTCCTTCCAGAGCCCGGCCGCCCCGGCGACGGTGCGCGACTGGTTCCAGCAGAAGCTCAACGGCGCGGGCTTCACCGTCGTGCCGGACGGCAACGGCCTGACCGGCACCACCGACGAGAAGAAGCCGTTCAAGCTCGACTTGACCAGCGACGGCAGCGACAAGTCGAAGGGCGTCATCACGGTCAACTAATGCCCTGAATCGGAAGGTCGCTGGTAAATATTTTACTTCCGTCATGCTGACGGCGGATTTCTAATGCAACGACCTTCCGACTCGGGACACTAGCCTTTGCTTTGCGCGGGCCCACTCGCGCCGTAACGCAAGCCGTCGACCAGCAGGGCGATCATGCGCCGCGCCTGCGCGGTGTCGCCGCCGGCGATCGGCGTTGCCAGCTGGAGGCCGGCAAGCAGAAGCTCGCCGGCGTCCACATCGGCACGGATCAGGCCGGCCGCCGCCGCGGCATCGAGCAAGCCGCGCAGCGTCGGCGTCAGTCGACCGAACACATAGTCGGGAAGCGATTGAAGGGCCGGGTCGCCCGAATGAAGCGCAGGCCCCAGGCCCCGTTTCGTCGCGACGAAATCGATCAGGCGCAGCATCCAGGAGGTCAGCGCCTCGCCCGGCGCCTGCGTTGCCGCGAAGACCGCGCCGGCCTCGACACAGGCATCGACTTCCTGCCGGATGATCGCCTTGATCAGGTCCGATCGCTGGGGAAAGTGGCGGTACAGCGTTCCGACCCCGACACCCGCGCGCGCCGCGATCTCCCGCATCGGCGCGTCCACGCCCAATTCCGTGAACGCGGCCATGGCCGCTCGGAGCAGCGCATCGAGATTGCGGCGCGCATCGGCCCTGACCGGCCGGCCCTGCTCAGCGGTCGCTTGCACCATGTCGAAACTGTCCTTGCTCACGCTTCTCCATCCGCCCTTGATAAACGGAACAACGTTCCGTATAAACGGAAACAGGTTCCGATTGATGCTTATAGGGCGCCGACCGGCAATCCGCCAGCGCGTGATGAAGGAGAAGACAAATGCAATACCGCCCCCTCGGCCGGACCGGGATCAAGGTCAGCCCTTATTGTCTGGGCGCGATGATGTTCGGGCAACTGGCCAATCCCGATCACGACGAGTGCGTCCGCATGATCCACAAGGCCGTGGATTTCGGCATCAACTTCATTGACACCGCCGATCGCTACAGCGCCGGGGAATCCGAGGAGATCGTCGGCAAGGCGCTGAAAGGTCGGCGCGAGCATATCGTGCTCGCGACCAAGGTTCATGGGCCGATGGGCGACGATCCGAACATGCAGGGCAATTCGCGGCGCTGGATCACCCGGGCGGTCGAGGATTCGCTGCGCCGGCTGCAAACCGACTATATCGACCTTTATCAGATCCACCGCCCCGCGCCGGACACGGACGTGGAAGAGACGCTGTCGGTGCTCACTGATCTGATGCGGGAGGGTAAGGTGCGCGCGATCGGCGCGTCGACCTTCCCGGCATCCGATATCGTCGAGGCGCAGTGGATCGCCGAGCGGCGCGGGCTGGCGCGGTTCCGCACCGAACAGCCGCCCTATTCGATCCTCAACCGCTCGATCGAGCGCGAGGTGTTGCCCACCTGCCAGCGCTACGGGATGGGCGTGATGGCGTGGAGCCCGCTGGCAAAGGGCATGCTCACCGGCAAATATCGCAAGGGCGCGCCGATGCCCGATTCGATCCGCACGCGCTATTTTCCCAAGGCGATGTCGGACGAGGGCAGCCTCGATGCGGTCGAGGAACTCATCCCGCTGGCGGAGAGCGCCGGCATCTCGCTGATGCACATGGCGCTGGCCTTTGTCGTGGCGCACCCGGCGCTCACCGCGGCGATCATCGGCCCGCGCACCATGGAGCAGCTCGACGGCCTGCTCGAGGGCGCGGGGGTCGTGCTGAGCGACGAGCTGCTCGATCGCATCGACGCGATCGTGCCGCCGGGAATCGACGTGGCGCCGCTGGAAAGCGCGGCCTATTCGCCGCCGCCGATCGTGCAGGCGGCCCTGCGCCGCCGGCCTGTCGCCGAGCGCGCGGCCGCCTGACGGATCGGCGCGTCGGGGAACCTCCGGTTCCGCGCACTGTTCGTGTCCGGGGGATGGCGCTATCATGGCTCATCCCCCATCACGGACACCAGTCATGCTCGATACCCCTTCCGCCCAGGTCCCCGCGCTGTCGCTCAAGGATGAAGCGGCCGATCCCGATGCCTTTGCCGCCGCGCTCGGCGGGTCGTTCGAACGCTTCGGTTTCGCGGTCATCGCCGATCACGGCATTTCGCAGGAACTGATCGCGCGCGCCTGGAAAGAGACCGCCGAACTGTTCGCGCTGCCCGAGGAGGAAAAGCGCGGCTATTTCACGCCCGCCGGTGGCGGCCAGCGCGGTTACACGCCGTTCAAGACCGAGATCGCCAAGGACGCGAAGCATGTCGACCTGAAGGAATTCTGGCATGTCGGCCGCGAGCTCCCCACCGGCCACCGTTTCGCCGCGGACATGCCCGCCAATATCTGGCCCGCCCGGCCGGAAGGCTTCACCGCGACCTTTCTCGAACTGTTCACCGCGTTCGACCGGGCCGGCGACCGGTTGTTGTCGGCGATCGCGCGCCACCTGCGGCTCGCGCCCAACTGGTTCGATCATGCGGTCGAGGACGGCAATTCGATCCTCCGCCTGCTGCATTATCCGCCGATCCCCGCCGAAGCCGAGGGTGTCCGCGCCGGCGCGCATGAGGACATCAACCTCATCACCCTGCTGCTCGGCGCCGAGGAGGCCGGACTCGAACTGCTCGACCGCGACGGTCGCTGGCTCGCGATCCGCCCGCCCGAAGGTGCGATGGTGGTCAATGTCGGCGACATGCTGCAGCGCCTGACCAATCATGTCCTGCCCTCGACCACCCACCGCGTGGTCAACCCGCCGCCCGAGCGCCGCGGTCATTCGCGCTATTCCATGCCCTTCTTCCTGCACCCTGCGCCCGATTTCCTGATCGAGACGCTGCCCGGCTGCATCACGCCGGAAAATCCCAACCGCTATCCGACGCCGATCACCGCGCACGACTATCTGCACGAGCGCCTGGTCGAGATCGGCCTGGTGAAGAAGTAACCGGGGCGGCCTCAAGAAAATCAACGTCACCCTGAACTTGTTTCAGGGTCCAAGCGCGGTCATAGGCCGCACGCGCGCGGCGAATGATCGCGCATGGATGCTGAAACGAGTTCAGCATGACGAATTGGGGCTGACATGACCAAACCGCTACGCGTCGCACTTGCCGGGCTTGGAACCGTGGGCGGCGGCGTGATCCGGCTGATCGACGCGAACGGCGCGCTGATCGCGCGCCGCGCCGGCCGGCCGATCGAGATCGTCGCGGTCTCCGCGCGCGACCGCGCCAAGGATCGCGGCGTCGATATCGGCCGGTTCGAATGGGTCGACGACACCAGCGCGCTCGCCCATCAGGAGAATGCCGATGTCGTGGTCGAGCTGGTCGGCGGGTCGGATGGCCCTGCCCTCGCCCTCGCCCGCGCGACGCTCGCCGGCGGCAAGAGCCTGGTCACCGCGAACAAGGCGATGCTCGCCCATCACGGGCTCGAGCTGGCCGAAGCCGCCGAAGCCGCCAAGGTCGCGCTGAAGTTCGAGGCGGCCGTCGCGGGCGGCATCCCGGTGATCAAGGGCCTGCGCGAAGGCGCCGCCGCGAACGAGATCGCGCGCGTCTATGGCATCCTCAACGGCACCTGCAATTTCATCCTGTCCAAGATGGAGGCTGAGGGCCGCGACTTTGCCGAAGTGCTGGCCGAAGCGCAGGCGCTCGGCTTTGCCGAGGCCGATCCCAGCTTCGACATCGACGGCGTCGACGCCGCGCACAAGCTGTCGATCCTCGCCAGCCTCGCCTTCGGCACGCGCCCGGCCTTTGCCGATGTCGCGACCAGCGGCATCCGCCACCTGCTCGGCGCGGATATCGCCGAGGCCGCGGCGCTTGGCTACCGCGTGCGCCTGATCGGCATCGCCGAGGACGGTCCGGGCGGGCTGTTCCAGCGCGTCCATCCGCATCTCGTGCCGACCAGCCACCCGCTGTCGCACGTCACCGGGGCGACCAACGCGGTCGTGGCCGAGGGCAATTTCGTCGGCCGCCTGCTGTTCCAGGGCGCCGGCGCGGGCGACGGCCCGACGGCTTCGGCCGTGGTCGCCGACCTGATCGACATCGCGCGCGGCGAGTTCGGCCCGGCCTATGCCATGCCCGCCAGGGCGCTGGCGGTGCACACGCCCGCCGATACCGGCGAACGCCGCGGCCGCGCCTATGTCCGCTTCACCGTCGCCGACAAGGTCGGCGTGCTCGCCGAGATCGCCGCGGCGATGCGCGACGCGGGGGTTTCGATCGAAAGCCTGATGCAGCGCGGCGCGATGCCAGACGGCACCGTGCTCGTCGCGATCGTCACCCATGAAGGGCCGGAGCGCGCGGTAGCCCAGGCGCTGGAGAAGCTGCGCGGGTCGCAGAGCCTCGCCGGTCAGCCGATGTGGATGCACATCCTCGGCTGAGACGCGGTCATTTAATCACGGCGGAGGCCGGCACCCCGGGCGCTGCTTCGCCCATATGGATGATGGTGCGGGTCCGGCGCGGACAGATCGTCTGGCCGATCAGCGCGCACCGCGTGCCGTCCTCGGCCAGCGCCATATCTTTGGTCGTCGGTTCGGGCGTCTGCGGCAGGGGCAGGCGATAGCGCGACTGGGAATTCCCCGTGACGCAGATCGGGTCGCCCGCACAGCCGAGCGTCCGAGGCTTGATCACCGACATCGAGATCGGCCTGCGCGGGCGCCGCACCTTGCGCCTGGCCTTCACCGTGCGCACCACCGCCGGACGTTTCACCCGCACGTGATCCGCAACCGGTGGAGCCGCCATCAACAACATGGTGAGCACAATCATGGTCGGGTTCCCTGTTCGCCTGCGGGAAACACAACTGCCGGACCATCAATAGGTTGCGCGCATTGTCAGGGCGCGAGCGGACGCTCCCCGGCCAGGTGGAAGCCATTGGTGCCGACCGAAACGCCCACTTTCCCGCAGCCGACCAGAAAGACCGACTTTTCCTCGCAATTGGAGGTGCGGGCGAACAGGCGCTCGCGCTCCATCGGCACGCCTTCATTCTTCGGGTCGGCCGGGTCGCGCTCGATCAGTGGTACCCGGTAGCGATCGGCGTCGCGCCGCCCGCACACCGTCACCTCGGCCGGGTCAGCCGCGGTGGCGCAGCGCGGCCCGGCCGCGGTCTTCGCGCGGTAGCGCACCAGCGCCTCGTCCGGGGCGGCCTGAAGCAGCATCAGCAGCGCGGTGCCGATCATTTCGCGGGCGCGGCGGTTGCCGGTGGCTGGGGATCGTCGAGCGGGATCGGAATCCGGCCCGTCTTGTCGGGGCGCTTCCTCAGCGCGTCCTTCAACAGCCCGGCCGCGCCGACGATCATCGGGATGATCGGCGGCCCGAAGCTCGACTGGCATCCGCCCTGCCGCACCGCGCAGGGTGTCCCTTCCGCGGCCAGCGCGCCACGACCGGTCAGGTCGCGATTGACCGGCACCGGGCCGTCGGAAACGGCTTCTCCGGGAAGCGGCAGGCGCTGGCTCGGCAGCGCGTCGCCACATACCACCACATCGCCGTTGCTGTTTGTCTGGGCCGCGCCGTTCCCGTCTTCGCTATCGGTCTTGCGGGAAGGCCGGCACGGTTCGTCCGCCACGGGCACCAGGATCGACCATCGCTCCGGCTCGGCCCTGGTGGCCGGCGCCGCCTGGAGCGCCAGAATCGTGAGCAATGCCAGCATGATCCGCGACTCCCGAAGTCGCGGTCATCATGCAGTGTGGCCCTCCCGCGCGCAAGCGCGACCAGCGCCGTTCAATCGGCGATCGGCGCCACGCCCAACCGGGGAATCTCGATCGCGGGGCAGCGGTCCATCACTACCTTCAGCCCCGCCGCCTCGGCGCGGGCCGCCGCTTCCTCGTTGACCACGCCGAGCTGCATCCACACCGATTTCGCCCCCGCGGCGATCGCCTGGTCGACCGCGTCGCCGGCGGCGGCGGCATTGCGGAAGATATCGACCATGTCGATCGGATCGCCGAGCTGCGCCAGCTCGCGAAACACGAACTCGCCATGCACATGCTCGCCGGTGATCTGCGGATTGACCGGGATCACGCGGTATCCATGCACCTGCAGCGACTGCATCACCCGGTAGGATGGCCGGTCGGGCCGGTCCGAGGCGCCGACCAGGGCAATGGTGCGCACGCTCTCGAGCAGCGCCTTGATCTCTGCATCGCTGGTCAATGGCATGCTATCGTCCTTGTTCGATCCAGTGGAACACGCGCTGTGCGATGCCCGAGAACGCCAGGGACTCGACACCGTTCCCGCTGGCCGGCGGCACGCCCGCGTCGGAGGCCGAGCGAATCGCCATGTCGAGCGGGATCCGGCCGAGGAACTCGATCCCCAGCTCTTCCGCCGCGGCTTCCGCGCCGCCCCGGCCGAACGGATCCGACACCTCGCCGCAATGCGGGCAGATGTAGCCCGCCATATTCTCGATGATGCCGATCACCGGCACGCCCGCCTTGGCGAACAGGTCGATCGCGCGGCGCGCGTCGATCAGCGCCAGGTCCTGCGGCGTGGAGACGATCACCGCGCCGGCCGGCTTGTGCTTCTGGATCATCGACAGCTGCACGTCGCCGGTGCCGGGCGGCAGATCGATCACCAGCGTGTCCTGCGCCGCCCAGTCGGCATCGATCAGCTGGCCGAGCGCGTTCGCCGCCATCGGCCCGCGCCACGCGATCGCCTGGTCGGGCGCGACGAGTTGCCCCATGGAAAGCAGCGGCACGCCATACGGCGTCGCCACCGGCTCGAGCAATTTGTCCTTGGCGGTCGGCCGCGATCCCTGCACGCCCATCAGGGTCGGTTGCGACGGCCCGTAGATATCGGCGTCGACCAGCCCGACCCGCCGCCCCAATGCCTGCAGGCCGATGGCGAGATTGGCCGAGATGGTCGATTTGCCCACGCCGCCCTTGCCGCTCGCCACCGCGATCAGCAGGCGGCGGGTGCGCTGGCTGGTCAGCGCGATCCGGACGGTCGCGACCCCCGGGACGCCCTCGGCAGCGGCGCGCACCGTCGCCTCCATCGCCTCGCGGCCCGCCTCGTCCAGCCCGGTCACGTCGAGGAAGATGCTCGCCTTGTCGCCTTCGATCCGCGCGGTGGCGCGCTTTCCGGCGATGGGGTCGAGAGCGGCGTTCAGGGCGGCGATATCGGTCATCGTTGCGCAGATAGGGGCGTTAACGGCGCTTGCCACTGTTTTTCCGCCGCTACGGTCCTATAAAGGAGTCATGACGACCCTTCCCCGCTGGCTACAGCGCTTCACCATCCTTCAGTCCGATAATCCGAAAGGCCCCTGGGGCGGCGGTGGTCCGGACAAGGCTGGTTCGGGCGACGGCAATGACGGCGGCCCGCGCAACCCCTGGTCGGTGCCGCCGCAGGGCCGGCCGCGCGGCGCCGCTCCCAGCGCGCTCGACGAGTTTCTGCGCCGTGCCCGCGGCGGCGGTGGTGGCAATGGATCGGGCGGCGGCCGCCCGCGCATCCCGGGCACGCCGAACGGCAGGACCCTGTGGACGATCGGCATCGGCCTGGTCGTGCTCGCCTGGCTGGTCTTCACCAGCTTCCACGCGATCGGCCCGCAGCAGCGCGGCGTCGTCACCTATCTCGGCCGTTATGCCGGCACGATCGAGCCGGGCATCCGCCTCACCCCGCCGGCGCCTTTCGCCAGCGTGACCAAGGTCGACGTGCGCAAGATCAACACGGAAACCTTCCCGGCCGAAGGCGGCGCGGGCGAGAATCTGATGTTGACCGGCGACCAGAACATCGTCGACCTCAATTATTCGGTGCGCTGGGACATCAGCAATCCGCAGGATTACGCCTTCCAGATCGCCAATCCGGTCGAGACGGTGCGCGCGACGGCGGAGAGCGCGATGCGCGCCGTGATCGCCACGACCGAGCTCGACGACGCGATCGGCCAGGGCCGCAACGCGATCGAGCTGCGCGTGCAGGACACGATGCAGCAGATCCTCGACAGCTATAATGCCGGCATCCGCATCCAGGGCGTCGCGATCAAGCAGGCCGCCCCGCCGTCGCAGGTGATGGACGATTTCAAATCGGTGTCGGCCGCCCAGCAGGAAGCGCAGGGCATGACCAACCAGGCGCGCGGCTATGCGCAGCAGGTGCTCGCCCACGCCCAGGGCGAAGCCGCCGCGTTCGACAAGGTGTACGAACAGTACAAGCTGGCGCCCGAGGTGACTCGCCGGCGCATGTATTACGAGACGATGGAGCAGGTTCTGGCCAAGACCGACAAGACGATCGTCGAAGCCTCGGGCGTCGTTCCCTATCTGCCGCTGTCGGGCACCGCCCGCCGTTTGCCGGATGCTCCAGCGGCGACCGCGACAACCCCCGCGCCAGTGCAGGGAGGCGGCCAATGAACGCCCTTTTCCGCAACCCGGTCGCGATCGGCATTTCGCTGATGCTGCTGGTGATCCTCGCCGCGAGCACGTTCGCGATCGTGCCCGAGACCAAGCAGGCAGTGATCCTGCGCTTCGAACAGCCGGTCGGCGACGCGATCAACCGCTGGCGCCCGAACGAGAAGTTCGGCAGCACCGGCGCCGGCCTGATCGCGCGCGTGCCCTTTATCGACCGGCTCGTGTGGGTCGACAAGCGTGTGCTCGACGTCGATCTGGAGAATACCCCGGTCATCTCCACTGACCAGCTCCGGCTCGAGGTGGACGCTTATGCCCGTTTCCGGATCGTCGATCCGCTCAAGGCAGTGGTTTCGACCGGCAGTTCGTCCAACACCGAACAGCGCGTGATCGACGCGCTGCAGCCGCTGTTCGGCTCGGCGCTGCGCAACGAGCTCGGCAAGCGTCCGTTCGCGGCGTTGCTCAGCCCGGAACGCGGCCAGGTGATGGACAATATCCAGGCCGGCCTGCAGCGCCTCGCCGGCCAGTATGGCGTTCAGATCGTCGACGTCCGCATCAAGCATGCCGACCTGCCCGACGGCAGCCCGCTCGAAAGCGCGCTCGCCCGGATGCGCACCGCGCGCCAGCAGGAACGCGCCTCGACCATCGCACAGGGCCAGAAGGCGGCGCAGATCATCCGCGCCGAAGCCGACGCCAACGCCGCGCGCATCTATGCCGAGAGCTTCAGCAAGGACCCGGGCTTCTACGACTTCTACCGGGCGATGCAGTCCTATCGGCACACGTTTGGCGCTGACGGCGATCCGACGACCAAGGGCACGACGTCGATGGTCCTGTCGACCGACAATGCCTATCTGAAGGAATTCAAGGGGAGCCGCTGAGTCTGAATCTTCCCCGGAAGCTTTCAGACGGTTCATATTCAATCGCCGTTCAGCAACCATCCGCAAAACGGGCGGTTGTCGCGATACGGCAGACGAGAGGAAACGACCCAAGTGCGCTATGCTTACGCCATTACCGGTGCCCTGCTGCTGAGCGGCGCCGCCGCCGCCATGACATTGGAACCGCCAGCAGGTCAGGTCGCGCAGAACGAACCCGGCACCATCGCCGCCACCGCCCCCAAGGCCGGCGCGCCGATGAGCTTTGCCGACATGGTCGCCACGCTCCAGCCGGCCGTCGTCAACATCTCGACCACGCAGCGCGTGACCGTGCAGCAGACCAATCCGTTTGCCGGCACCCCGTTCGGCGACCTGTTCGGCCAGTTCAACCAGGGTCAGGGTCAGGGCCAGGGCAATAACGGCCAGCCGATCACGCGCGAGGCGCAGTCGCTCGGCTCGGGCTTCATCATTTCGCCCGACGGCTATGTCGTGACCAACAACCATGTGATCGCGGCCGGCGCCAAGGGCGCCACGGTCGAATCGATCAAGGTCACCCTGACTGACCGCAAGGAATATACCGCCAAGCTGATCGGCCGAGATCCCGCGTCGGATCTTGCGTTGCTCAAGATCGAGGCCAAGGGCCTGCCCTTCGTGAAGTTCGGCGATTCGGCCCGCGCCCGTGTCGGCGACTGGGTCGTCGCGATCGGCAATCCGTTCGGCCTGGGCTCGACCGTCACCGCCGGCATCGTCTCGGCGCTGCACCGCGTGACCGGCCAGGGCGGCGCCTATGACCGCTTCATCCAGACCGACGCGTCGATCAACCAGGGCAATTCCGGTGGCCCGATGTTCGATCTCGGCGGCAACGTCATCGGCATCAACTCGCAGATCCTGTCGCCGACCGGCGGCAATGTCGGCATCGGCTTCGCCATTCCGGCGGAGGAAGCCAAGCCGATCATCGACACGCTGATGAAGGGCACCGCGGTCAAGCGCGGCTATCTCGGCGTCGGCATCCAGCCGATCACCGAGGATATCGCCGGTGCGTTCGGCCTCCCCGCCAACCAGGGCGAGATCATCGCGCGGGTCGAGCCGGGCGAAGGCGCCGACAAGGCCGGGCTGAAGCAGGGCGACGTCGTCGTCCGCGTCGGCGGAAAGGATGTCACTCCCGATCAGACGCTCAGCTATCTCGTCGCCAACACGGCGCCAGGCACGCGCGTCCCGCTCGAGATCATCCGCGACGGCAAGCGCCAGACGCTCACCGCGCTGGTCGGCACGCGTCCATCGGAAGAGACGCTTGCCAGCCTGAACGGCGGCGACGACGATGACGGCCTGCCCGAGAGCGGCACGCAAAGCCAGCAGGCCAGCGCGAATGCAATCGGCCTGTCGGTCCAGCCGCTGACCCCGAACATCGCGCGCAGCCTCAGCCTCGATCCGACGGTGCAGGGCCTGGTGATCGTCGATGTCGACCAGTCGAGCGACTCGGCGACCAAGGGCCTGCAGCGCGGCGACGTGATCATCTCGGCGAACCGCGTGCCCACCCGCACCGCCGCCGATCTCGCCGGGGTCATCACTCAGGCGAAGGCGGCCGGCCGCACCTCGATCGCGCTGCTGGTCCAGCGCGGCAAGAATCCCGGCCGCTTCCTGGCGGTCAAGATCAAGTAAGCCTCTTTTCCTCCCCATCGGCGATGGGGAGGAATTTAACGGCCGCACCTTCCGTCCCGCGCTGAATCGCGCAATACCGCCGGCCCAACTCCGGAGGACCTTATGGCGGACGGCACCAGCATCTTCATCGGCAGCAATGCGAACGGGCAGCGCCAGCAGCTCGAGCTAAAGCGCGCCAACCGCCACGGCCTGATCGCGGGCGCCACCGGCACCGGCAAGACCGTCACCATCCAGGGCATCATCGACGGCCTGTCCGCCGCCGGCGTCCCGTGCTTCGTCGCCGATGTGAAGGGCGACCTGTCCGGCCTCGCCATGGCCGGCTCCCCTACCTCCAAGATGCACGAGATCTTCGCCGCCCGCGCGAAGGAGATCGGCTATGACGACTGGCATTACGCCGACAATCCCGTGCAGTTCTGGGACCTGTATGGCGAGCAGGGCCACCCGATCCGCACCACCGTCAGCGAGATGGGCCCGCTCCTCCTGTCGCGCCTGATGGACCTGAACGAAGTGCAGGAAGGCGTGCTGACCATCGCCTTCCATGTCGCCGACAAGGAGGCCATGCTGCTGCTCGACCTGGACGATCTCCAGGCGATGCTGGTCAATTGCGGCGAGCGCGCCGACGAGCTCACCACGACGCTGGGCAATGTCTCCAAGCAGAGCATCGGCACGATCCAGCGCTCGCTGCTCCAGCTGCGCAGCCAGGGCGGCGACAAATTCTTCGGCGAACCGGCGCTGACGATGAGCGATTTCATCGGCGTGGACGACAAGGGCCGCGGCATCGTCAACATCCTCGCCGCCGACAAGCTGATGGCGAGCCCCAAGCTCTACGCCACCTTCCTGCTGTGGCTGATGAGCGAGCTGTTCGAGCATCTCCCCGAGGTCGGCGACCCCGACAAGCCCGTGCTCGCCTTCTTCTTCGACGAAGCGCATTTGCTCTTCGCCGACGCGCCCAAGGCGCTGCTCGAGAAGATCGAGCAGGTCGTGCGCCTGATCCGCTCGAAAGGCGTCGGCGTTTATTTCATCACCCAGAACCCGATCGACATCCCCGATACCGTCGCCGGCCAGCTCGGCAACCGCGTCCAGCACGCGCTGCGCGCCTTCACCCCGCGCGACCAGGCAGCGGTGAAGTCGGCCGCCACCACTTTCCGCGCCAATCCCGGCGTCGATGTCGAAAAGGCGATCACCGAACTGAAGGTCGGCGAAGCCCTGGTCTCGCTGCTCCTGCCCGATGGCGCGCCCGCGCCGGTCGAGCGCACCCTGATCAAGCCGCCGGCCTCGCGCGTCGGCCCGGTCACCCCGGTCGAGCGCGGCGTGATGATCCAGACCGACCCGATCGGGTCGAAATACGACACGCTGATCGACCGCGAATCGGCCGAGGAAATCCTGTCCGCCAAGTCGCAGGAAGCCAGCGCCGCCGCCGCCGAGGCCGCCGCAAAAACGGAAGCGGACAAGGCCGCCGCGCTCCAGGCCAAGGAAGACGCCCGCGCCGCCAAGGAAGCCGAGCGCCAGCGCATCGCCGACCAGCGCGAGGCGGACCGCCAGGCGAAGCTCGCCGCCCAGCAGCAGAAGGAGGCCGAACGCGCCGCCGCCAACTCGCCCTGGAACCGCGCCATCACCTCCGCCACCCGCTCCGCCTCCTCGGCGGTCGGCCGCTCGGTCGCGACCGAAGTGTCGAAGGCCGTGTTCGGCTCGTCGCGCGGCGCGGGCGCCGGCATCGTCGGCGGCCTGGTGCGCGGGATTCTCGGTGGGCTGTTCAAGGGGCGCTGAGGAACCTCCCTTACCCCTGCGCTCCCCGGCGAAGGCCGGGGTCCAGTTGGGAAGGCTCCGGTAAGGAAGCGGGGCCCCTGATTACCAGCGCACCTCACCCCTGCCCCTTCGCCGGGTAAGAAAGATATTGATGCCGTCTCCGACATGCGGAGACGGCACCACAAGGTCACATCAGCTCATCCTGAAGCAGACATGCTTCAGAAGTTGACTCGCACCCCGCCGGAATAGCGCCGGCCGAACCGCTCCCATTCGATCGTCTGGATCGTGCTGGTCGGGCTCGGCGTGCCGGTCGCGGTGAGAAGATTGCCAGGCTCCGAATAGCGGCGGCCCGGCTGGTTGAGCACGTTCGAGACGTCCGCATAGATCTCGAAATTCTTCGTGATCGCGTAGCGCGCCGAGATGTCCATTTCGTCGTCCGCCGCCCAATAGGTGTCGCCGGCATCGGTCAGGTCGTCGGCGATGCCGTCGAGCCAGGCGCTACGGCGCTGATATTGCACGCGCAGCGACAAGCCATATTTCTCGTAATAGGCGCCGACATTGTAGATCAGGTCGGACGTGCCGGGCAGGCGTACCTTGCGCGCCGGGATGGTGCCGATCGCCGGCTTGGTCACTTCGCTGTCATTGGCCGTGAGGTTCGCGGAGATGCCGAAGCCGCCCATCCAGCCGGGCAGGCCGAGATCGCTGGTCCAGGGCTCGATCTGGAGCTGGGCCGCCACCTCCGCGCCGAACACGCGCCCGTCGCCGCCATTGGTGATCCTGGAAAAGTCATAGCCCGAACGAATATTCGCGCCGCTGTCCAACTCGTTTGAGCCGAACTTCCGGGTCTGACGATACAGGACATCCTTGACCTTCTTGTAGAACAGGCCGGCCATCAGATAGCCCTGCGGCCGCACATACCATTCAAAATAGGCGTCAACGCCATAGGCGCGTTCCGGCTTCACGTCGGGGTTGCCGCTCGAAATCGTCTGGTTGGGGTCGCTGATGACGATGTTTGGACGTAGCTGATCATAATCAGCCCGCGCGGCGCCCGAGTTGAACGAGAGACGCAATTTCTTGGTGTCATCGACGTTGAAATTGAAGTGCAGGCTTGGGAAGACCAACGTCTGGCTCGACTCTGCGGTCACCAATCCGCTTGGAGTCGTGCCAACCAGCTTGATCGCTTCACCGCGGTTCTTCAGATGCTCGACGCGGACGCCGCCGAGGACCGAACCCCAGTCATACTTCACCGTGCCCATCACGAAGCCGGCATAGACCTGCTCGCGAACCTTGTAGTTGTTGGCCGTGTTGGGCGCGAAAGTGAAATTGGCGCGGGCGGCCTCGGAAACGGCGCGCATCTTGTCCGTGTCGAAATAATGGAAGCTGTAGCCAAGCGGAATCTTGCCCGCGAAGGGATCGTTCAGCGCGAACTGGTTGAAGTCGTTGGGCAGCCCGACCGTGGCGAACTGCGCCGCCGTGCTGAGCAGGATCTGCTCTTCGTCGGCGGTCTTGGTGCGCTGATCGAACTGGAATCCCGCCTTGAACACGGCGTCGCCGCCGAACAACGCGGTTTCGCGCGAGAGGACCAGCTTGCCGGTATAGGCATCGGTCGTGTCGACCGCATCGAGCACGGTGAAGGACGATGGCGGCTTGGTGAAGCTGTCGATCGCGGTCACTTGCGTGCCGGCCTGATAGCGCGTCGGGCCGCTCAACTGCGTGGTGGTGAACAGCGTCAGGCGCGAGAAATTCGGGTCGCTGAAATCATAGCTGACCGTGGGGCGCAGGGTGCGGGTGCTGGGGCTGTCCCAGGCGATTTCGCCGACGACCGAACGATCGTCCTTCGACTGGGTATAGTTGCCCACCCAGGCGAGGTGCCAGCTGTCGCCGAAATCATGATCGCCGGCGATGGTGTTGGTGAAGATCGACTGGCGGAAGGCGCGCAGGGTCGAGCGCTGGCGGATATCGATGCCGTAGACCGTGCCCTTTTGCGGCGTGTTGCCGATGCAGATATCGGCATAGCCGCTGGTCGTCGGGGTCGTGTTCACCGTCGTCGGGCAGGCGGCGCTGTTCGCGACGAGGTCGCCCTGGCGGTCGTCGAGATCGAAACGGTAATTGTCGCGCGCCTCATCGTCGGTGAAGATCGTGTAGATCGACCGCAGCGAGATGGTGTTGTCGGAATCGGGCTTGTAGTCGACGCGGCCGGACACCGACCAGTTGCGGCGGGTGAGGCGGTACAGCTTGTTCTCCGTCTCATGCGCCCAGAAACGCGTCGCATTGCCGGGCCGCGTATCCTGCGCGACACGCTCGTAATCATTCTCGAAATTGTCGGTGACCATTTCGCGCTGGTAATAGCTGCCCGAGAGCAGCACGCCGACTTCGCCGCCGCCCAGGTTGAAGCGGTCGGACACGACGGCCGACCCTTCATATTGCTTGCGGTTGCCGAGCTCGGCGATGCCGAACCCGGCCTTGCCCGCGAAATGCGCGCCCGAATAGTCGAAGGCGGAGCGGGTGATGACGTTGACATTGCCCGCCACCGTCTCGCCCGGCATTTCCGGGGTCACCGCCTTCGATACCACGATCTGCGACGCGATCGCGGAGGGGATGGAATCGAACCGCGCATCGCGGCCTTCGGGGCTGACGATGTTGATCCCGTCGAACGATAGCGTGGTCCAGTAATTGGGGGCGCCGCGCAGCGAGATGTAACGCGCCTGGCCCTGGTCGCGCTCGACCGCCACGCCGGGCAGGCGTCCGGTCGCCTGGGCGATGTTCTGGTCGGGCAGGCGACCGACGCTGTCGGCCGCGGCGACCGTGACGAGCGATACGGAATTCTTCTGCACCGCGAGCGCGGACGCTTCCGATTCCGCGATCGGGCGGGAGCCGGTGACGACGATATCGTTCGTGTCGTCGGATGCCGGTTCGCCCCGCGCCGGTGCTGCGCCCGGCACATCCTGCGCTGCCGCGACATTGATCGGTGTCAGGAGCGCGGCAAGCGCGCAGCCCCCTAGAAATGTTCCCCTGCGAACCATGACGGACCCCCTTTGTGCTGAATTGACCGGTTATGCGGCGCGTGCGAACGGGCGCCTCGAAGCCGCCGGTAGGAGTCGAACATGACCTGGAAGTGCGATATCCGTTACATTTCAATGACTCTTTTGTTGCTATCTGGTTGCACGGCGACGGAGACGAGCCTGGCCACGCGCATCGCGAACGCCCTTCCCGCAGCGACCGTCCAGGCATCGGGAGAGACCGAAGCGGTCGCCACCGCCAATGCGGACGCGGCCGATGACCCCGCGATCTGGCGCAATGCGGCCACCCCGGCGGCAAGCCTGATCGTCGGCACCGACAAGAAGGCAGGGCTCTATGTCTACGGCCTGGACGGCAAGGTCCGGGACTTCCACGACGCCGGCCGGGTCAACAATGTCGCGCTCGCCGAGCATGATGGCCGGATCATCGTCGCGGCGAGTGACCGCAACGATCCGCTCAACGCGCAGGTCGCGCTGTTCACGCTCGATCCCGTGTCCGCGAAGCTGACCGCGCTCGGGCGTGTCGCGGCCGGCGCGGGCGAGGCGTACGGCATGTGCCTCTATCGCGCGCCCATGGCGCTCTATGCCTTCATGGTCGCGAAGGACGGCACGATCCGCCAGCTCGCGCTCGATGTGACCGGCCCCACGCCAAAGGCAGTGATCGTCCGCACCATGAAGCTCGCCACTCAGTCGGAAGGCTGTGTCGTCGATCCGCGCACCGCGCGGCTCTATGTCGCCGAGGAGGATGTCGGTCTCTGGCGTTTCGACGCGCGCGCCGACGGCCCGGTCGAGCCAGTGAAGATCGCCGCCGCCGATGGTAAACAGATCGTGGCGGATGCCGAAGGCGTGGCGATCGCCCAGGAAGGCGATGGCGGCTATCTCGTCGTCTCCAGCCAGGGCGACAATGCCTATGCCGTCTATCGCCTCGCCGACGATAGCTATGTCGGCCGCTATCGCATCGCGCCGGGCATTTTCGGCGCGACCGAGGAGACTGACGGCGTCGAGATCGCGACCGGCGATTTCGGCCCGGCTTTCCCCGACGGCATCATGATCGCGCAGGACGGGGTCAACCCGCCCCGGGCGCAGAACTTCAAGCTGGTGCGTTGGGGGCAGATCAAGGCGGCCCTGGGCTTGTAGGGTTGGGCTTGTAGGGCTGGGCTTGTAAGCGGCGCTGCCCGAGGCGTAGGCTCACCCTTCGGCAATGCAGCAAAGGACTCGTACGATGGACGCCACTCTCGATCTTCATCAGGATTGGGGCGCCGCGGCCGAGGCCGAGCTGGCCGATGTGGTCGAGCTGCGACGCGCGATCCATGCCGACCCGGAGATCGGGCTGCATTGCGACCGCACCACCGAGAAGCTGAAGGCCGCTCTCGCCGGCCTCCCGCTCGAACTCCGCGACAGCACGAGCACCTCCGGCTTCGTCGCCATCCTGCGCGGCGGCCGCGACAATGGCCGCACCGTGCTGTTGCGCGGCGACATGGATGCGCTGCCGATGCAGGAGGAAACCGGCCTGGCCTTCGCCTCGCAGGTGCCCGGGGCGATGCACGCCTGCGGCCATGACGCGCACAGCGCCATGCTGGTCGGTGCCGCCCGTGCGCTCTGCGCGCGGCGCGACCGGCTGTCGGGCTCGGTGGTCTTCATGTTCCAGCCCGGCGAGGAGGGCTATCACGGCGCCCGTTACATGATGGAGGACGGCCTGCTCGACGAGCCCCGGCCGGAAGCGGCCTTCGCCCTCCACATCATGCCCAACGCGCCGGCCGGTATGTTCTGGAGCCGCCCGGGCGCGCTGCTCGCCTCGACCGATGCGCTCAACATCACCGTCCGCGGCAAGGGCGGCCATGCCGCCATGCCGCATGAGGGGATCGATCCGATCCCCGTCGCCTGCGAGATCGTCACCGCGCTCAGCGCCTTTGTCGCCCGCCACATTCCGGTCAGCGATCCGGCGGTGCTGTCGATCACGCAGATCAACGCCGGCTCCGCCTACAATATCGTGCCCGACGAGGTGAAGATGAAGGGCACCTTGCGCACGCTGTCCAACGCCACCCGCGCCAAGGCGCGCGAGGGCCTTGCCCGCATCGCCGAGCATATCGCGCTCGCTCATGGCTGCACCGCCGAGGTGGTGATCGACGACGGCTATCCCGTCACCATGAACGATCCGCGCGCGCTCGGCCTGATGCGCAGCGTCGCCGAGGAGCTGGGCGGGTCCGACGCCTGGCGCACGATGCAGGCGCCGATCATGGGCGGCGAGGACTTCTCCTATGTCCTGCGCGAAATTCCCGGCTCCATGGCCTTTCTCGGCGTAGCGCCCAAAGGCAGCGATGCCCCGACCAACCCGCCGCTGCACAATACGCGCATGACGATCGAGGAAGAGGTCATGGCGCGCGGTGTGGCGATGCACTGCGCCGTCGCCGAACGATTCCTCGACAATGGGCTCGATTGACTCGCCGGGCCGCTTGCCGCCGAGCTGACCTTCTATTAGCCAAGCCTCACCTTTTGGGGGATTTTCCGATGCGTGCCGTCTTTGCCGCGACCTGCCTGTCGCTCCTGTCCACCAGCGCGCTCGCCCAGACCGCTGCGACGCCCGCTGCCCCACCTGCCGCGACGCAGATCGTCGCGGACGCCGCCGCGCCCAAGGGCAAGCTGTCCGATGCCGCGATACCGAGCGCGTACCGCCTGACCTTCACCATCCTGCCCGATCAACCGACTTTCTCCGGCCATGACGAGATCGACGTCACGGTGAAGGCGGCGACCCGGACGCTCTACCTGCACGGCCGCGATCTCCGCGTGCAGGGCGCTTATGCGACCGTCGGCGGCAAGCAGATCCCGGCGCGCTGGACTCAGGTCGATGCCACGGGCGTCGCCCGGCTCGATTTCGCGAGCGACCTGCCCGCCGGCAAGTCGACCCTCAGCTTCGATTACGACGGCACTTTCGGCGACGGCGCCTCGGGCCTCTATCGCATCAAGGTCGCCGACCAATGGTATAGCTGGACTCAGTTCGAATCGATCGACGCCCGCGCCGCCTTCCCGTCGTTCGACGAGCCCGGCTTCAAGACGCCCTTCACCGTATCGGTCCTCACCGCGGCGGGTAACGAGGTCGTCACCAACACGCGCGAGACCAGGGTCACACCGATCGCGATCGACCCGGACTCCGCCGCGGCGAAGCACGCCCGCGCGACCGGCGCGACCTTGCCCGCCGCCATGGCACGGCATGATTTCGAACCGACCAGGCCGCTCCCGACCTATCTCGTCGCGGTCGTGACTGGTCCGTTCCTGCACGAAAAGGGCGTGGTCCCGCCGACGCCGGAACGCGCCACCCCGCTGCCGCTCGGCGCCGTCGCGACCCGCGCGCATGCCGGCAAGCTCGGCTATGTCATGGCGGAGACGCCGCGCATCGTCAGCCTGCTCGAGAAATATTTCGGCGAGCCCTTTCCCTTCCCCAAGCTCGACCAGATCGCGTCGCCGGTGATGCCGGGCGCGATGGAGAATGCCGGGGCCGACATCTATGGCGACGGCATCATCCTGCTCGATGCGGGCGCGACCACGGGCCAGAAGCAGGATTTCGGCATGATCGTCGCGCACGAGCTGTCGCACCAATGGTTCGGCGATCTCGTCACCCCGGCATGGTGGGACGATATCTGGCTGAACGAGAGCTTCGCCAACTGGATGGGCTATCGCATCGGCAACGAATGGCGGCCCGAGCTCAATATCGGTGTCGGCGCGCTCGATGAAGGCTTCCGCGCGATGAACACCGACGCGCTGGAGGTCGGCCGTCCGATCCACCAGGCCATCACCGAGAACAGCCAGATCGACGGCGCGTTCGACAACATCACCTATGGCAAGGGCGGGCACGTCATCTCGATGATCGCCGCCTATCTCGGCGACGAAAAGTTCCAGGCCGGCGTGCGGCTCCACCTGAAGCGCCACGCCTATGGCAATGCGACCTCGGAGCAATTCTTCCAGTCGCTCGCCGACGGCGCGAAGGACCCGCGCGTGCTGACCGCGATGAAGAGTTTCGTCGATCAGCAGGGCGTGCCGGTCGTGGACATCGCGCACAAGGGCGGCCAGCTGGTCGCGACCCAATCGCGCTACGCGTTCCTCGGCAGCACGCCCAAGCCCGAGCAATGGACCATCCCGCTGTGCGTGCGCGTCGATACGACGAAGAGCTGCACCCTGCTCGACAAGCCCGTCACCACGCTCGCCACCGCCAGTAAGGGCGTGATCATGCCCAATGTCGGCGGCACCGGCTATTATCGCTTCAACCTGGCGGCCGCGGACTGGCACGCGCTGATCGGCACCTTCTCCACCATCGCGCCGGCAGAAGGCCTGGCCGCCAATGACAGCCTCTGGGCCGCGTTCCGTGCCGGCAAGGCCCCGGCCGACTGGCTGATCGCCGCGGCAAGGAACCTGGCCGCCAACCCGGATGCCGGGGTGAGCGTCGACGGTGCCGCGCGCCTCGCCGGGCTCAAGCTGCGCGGCCTGATCCCCCCCGAATCCGACGCTGCCTATCGCCGGCTGATGGCCACGACCTACGCCCCGCATCTCGCCGCGATCGGCTTCGATCCGTCGGCGGGCGCGCACAAGGGTGACAGCCCCGGCAAGCAGCAATTGCGCCAGGGCCTGGTCGGTTATGTCGTGCGCGAAGGCCATGATGCGGCGCTGACCGCGACGCTACAGGCCGCGGCGGAGAAATATCTGGCGGGCGACAAACAGGCGCTCGACCAGGCCTATCTTGCCACGGCGCTGTCCGTGACGGTGTTGAAGGGCGGCGTTCCCGCCGCACGGAAACTGGTCGAGACCGGTCTGGCGAGCGAGGATCCGGTCCTGCGCAGCGCGGCGCTGGGCGCCGCGGCCGCGAGCGGCCGCACCGACGTCGCCGATTATCTGCTCGGCCTCACCGACACGCGGCTGCGCGCCTATGACAAGCTCATCGTGATACAGACCCTCGCCACCACCGAGGGAACGGTCGAGCATGCCGGCGAATGGATCCTCGCCCATTACGACTCGCTGCTCGCCAGCGGCAACGGCGTGTTCATCACCAGCCGCCTGCCCCAGGCGCTGATCTTCCAATGCGGCGCCGATCGCGCCGATCGGATCGAGACGATATTGGGCCCTAAGGTGAAGGCAGCCGGCGCCGGCGTGCTCGACTTCGAGCGCACCGTGGAATCAATCCGCCACTGCGGCGACCTGAAGGCGGCAAAGGGCGCGGAGATCGCGGCGGCGCTGGCCAAATAAGCCATGCCGTCCAGCCTCCTTGTGCTCCCGCGAAGGCGGGAGCCCAGGCTGGGCTCCCGCCTTCGCGGGAGCACAAGGAGACACAAGGCCTCCTGTCAACAATGTGCCCTCAGATCGCCCGCGCGACTCGGCGCCCCGCCAGCCCAGTCGCGACGATCAGCACTGATGCAGCCACCCCGAACCCGCCCGCGATCAGGAAGGCCGGCAGATAAGTGCCCGTCTGCTCCCGGATCACGCCCGCGCCGAATGCGGCGGTGGCGGCGCCGATCTGGTGCCCGACCATGATCCAGCCGAAGACGATCGGCGCATCGCGCTCGCCGAACGACATATTGGCCAGCTTCACCGTGGGCGGTACCGTCGCGATCCAGTCGAGGCCGTAGAAGATCGCGAACACCGTCAGGCTCACGGCGCCGAAATCGATGAAGGGCAGAGCGATCAGCGAGAGGCCGCGCAGGCCGTAATAGACGCAGAGCAGCTTGCGCGGATCGTAGCGGTCGGTCAGCCAGCCCGAGGCGGTGGTGCCGACCAGGTCGAACAGCCCCATCATCGACAACAGCCCCGCCGCCGCGACCGGCGCGATACCGTGATCGCCGCAAAAGGCGATCATATGCGTGCCGACCAGCCCGTTGGTGGTCAGGCCGCAGACGAAGAAGGTGCCGAACAACAGCCAGAAGATCGGGGTGCGCGCGGCACGGAACAGCGCGTCGAAGGCAAGCATCGGCGTCGCGGCCTGTTTCAGCGGCGGCGGCGGCGCGCTCGCATCGGTTTCGCCGAAACGACGAATGCCGACATCGCCCGGCCTTTCGGGCACGAAGAACAGGACGAGCGGAACCAGGGCAAGGCAGGCGACGCTGACCGCCACGGCCACCGGTTGCCACGCGCCAGCGCTCGACAGCCAGGCCAGCAGCGGCAGGAACACCAGCGCACCGGTCGCGGTGCTCGCGCTCAGCATGCCCATCACCAGTCCCTGCCGCGTCGCGAACCAGCGATTGACCACCGCCGCGCCGAGCACGGAGGCGACGGCGCCGCTGCCCACGCCCGAGAGCACGCCCCAGGTCAGCACATAGTGCCACGGCACGGTCATCCACAGGCTGGCCAGGGTCGCGGCCGACATCAGCAACAGGCCGCCGAGCATGGTCCGCTTGATCCCCAGCGACATCATCAGCGCCGCGGCGAACGGACCGACCAGCCCATAGAGGAAGATCCCGACCGCCGCCGAAAAGGAAATGGTCGCCCGGTCCCAGCCGAAATGCAGTTCGAGCGGCACCATCATCACGCCGGGCGCCGATCGCAGCCCGGCGGAGATGAGCAGCGCGAGGAAGGTCACGCCGACGACGATATAGGGCGCTCGGCCGGCCAGTCGGGTCAGGGGCATGCGGGTTCCTCGCAGGTCAGTCATGAGTTGGGCCGGCCACATCGACCACGCCGCGCAACAGGGTTTCGAGCCGGGTCCAGTCGTCCGCGCCGAACGCGCCGATCAGCCGCTCCTGCGCGTCGCGCCACGGGACGGTGGCGCCCTCCATCGCGGCGCGCCCTGCGTCGGTGAGCGAGGCGATCCGGGCACGCCCGCTCGCTGCCTGCGCGACCTCGATCCAGCCCTGCCGCTCGAGCGGCGCGAGCGCGCGGTACAGCGAGGTCCGGTCCATCACCAGCGCCTCGGCCAGCCGGCTCAGCGGCGTCTCCCCGCCGCGCGCGACGTGCCGCAGCACCGAGAATTGCGCGATCGTCATCCCCGTTCCGCTCAGCGCCTCGTCATAGACGCGCGACACGGCGCGCGCGGCCTTGCGCAGGGAGGTGCACGCGCACGGAGAATCGGAAGGGAGAGAGGTCACGCACATGATGTATATGCATCATGATAGCCGGTCAACGGCGGGAATGAACGGGTGGGCGGCCTGTCCAGCTTCCGCGAGCTGTGGCATCATCGACGGACTACCGGGGGAGCGCGCATGACCGATCGACCAGCCAGCATGCCATGGCTCTATCTGCGCAGCGTTGCCGCCGTGCTGGCCGGCTTCATCCTCATCGTGATGACTCACATCGGCACCGACGAGATCATGCATGCCACCGGGATCATTCCACGCGGCGCGATGTGGAACCCGTGGCACAACCTCCTCGCCCTTGCCTATCGCTGCCTCTTCAGCGTGGCGGGCGGCTTCGTCACTGCCTGGCTCGCCCCGCGCGCGCGGATGCGCCACGTGATCATCCTGGCAGTGATCGGCACACTGGGCGGGATTGCCGGCGTGCTGGCGAGCTGGAACCTGAACCTCGCCCCGCGCTGGTACCCGATTGCGCTGGCAGTCACGGCATTCCCGTCGGTATGGCTCGGCGGCCGTCTGTATCTGCGGCGATACGCGCGGGCCTGACCTGGCGGCATGGCGCGCGTTAGCCCCGGCGACCTCGATTCAACTTTATCCCACGATGGATCACGATCCGCCGCATGAACACTGCGTCAGCCTGGTCGTCACCCCGTCGGACTCGCCTTTCCCTGTTCTGGTCGCGGCCTTTCGCTGTTCCGCGCACAGGTTTCCCTGTTATGGAATTACAGCGATAAAGGCCATTAAGCCGTTATATAATAAAGATAATATTTCCAACAAAACGGACGAAAAAACGGAAAAGATAAAATTCTTCCCTGTTCTTCGCTGTTATGGGGTCGATAACAGCGATGCGCGGCGCCAGAATCGGACGCGGCCTCTCCCGCGCTTACGGGCGGGCCATCCTGCGCGGCAGACAGGTTTCGACAGAAACCACTGTCCCAAACCCGCCCGATTATGCCACGATATGCCATGCAAGCATCCACGACCCCAGCCGCCCGTCCGCTCGCCGAGCTGACCATCCGCGGCATCATCCTGGGCGGGCTCATCACCGTCCTGTTCACCGCCGCCAATGTCTATCTCGGCCTCAAGGTCGGGCTGACCTTCGCCACCTCGATCCCCGCGGCGGTCATCTCCATGGCGATCCTGCGCTTCTTCAAGGATGCCAATATCCTGGAGAACAACATCGTCCAGACGATCGCGAGCGCCGCCGGAACCCTGGCCGCGATCATCTTCGTGCTGCCTGGCCTGATCCTGGTCGGCTGGTGGACCGGCTTCCCCTATTGGACCACCGCAGCGGTCTGCGCGGTCGGCGGCATCCTCGGCGTGATGTTCTCGGTGCCGCTGCGCCGCGCGCTCGTCACCGGATCGGACCTGCCCTATCCCGAAGGCGTCGCCGCGGCCGAAGTGCTCAAGGTCGGTGCCGCGGAAGATGGCGACGAGGAGAATGCCAAGGGGCTGAAGGTCATCATCCTCGGCTCGCTCGTCTCGTCCGGCTTCGCCCTGCTCGCCGCGATGAAGCTCGTCGCGGGCGAAGCGGTGAAGAACTTCCGCATCGGCGGCAGCGCGACCGGCGCGTCGACCAGCTTCTCGATGGCGCTGATCGGCGTCGGCCATCTCGTCGGCCTGTCGGTCGGCGCGGCGATGTTCCTCGGTATGGTGATCGCCTGGGGCGGCCTGATGCCCTATCTCACCAGCGGCGTACCGGGCGAGCTCGACACGGTGGTCAGCACCGTGTTCCGCTCCGAAGTGCGCTTCATCGGCGCCGGCACGATCGGCGTCGCGGCGATCTGGACCCTGCTCAAGATCCTCGGCCCGATCATCGGCGGCATCCGCTCCGCCATGGCGGCGTCGCGCGCCCGCCAGGCGGGCTCGATCCTCGAACTGACCGAGCGCGACCTGCCGATCGGCATTGTCGGCCTGTCGATCCTCGGCACCCTGCCCCCGATCGCCTGGCTGTTGTGGAGCTTCTCGGCGGGTGGCCCGATCCACGATCACGGCTTTGCGGTGATCCTCGGCACGATCCTCTACATCCTCGTCATCGGCATCGTGATCGCCGCGGTCTGCGGGTACATGGCCGGCCTGATCGGCGCGTCGAACAGCCCGGTTTCGGGCGTCGGCATCCTCGCCGTGCTCGGCGCCTCGTTGCTGCTCGTCGCGATCTATGGGCACAGCACGGACGTGGCACGCACCAACGCGCTGATCGCCTATGCCCTGTTCACCACCGCGATCGTCTTCTCGGTCGCGACCATCTCCAACGACAATCTGCAGGATCTCAAGACCGGCCAGCTGGTCGGCGCGACGCCGTGGAAGCAGCAGTTCGCGCTGGTGCTCGGCGTGATCTTCGGCTCGCTCGTGATCCCGCCGGTGCTCGACCTGCTCAACACCGCCTTCACCTTCCAGGGCGCACCCAATGCCAAGGAGACTGCGCTCGCCGCGCCTCAGGCGGCGCTGATCTCGTCCCTCGCCAAGGGCGTGCTCGGCGGCGATCTCGACTGGCGGCTGATCGGCGTCGGCGCCGGCATCGGCGTGGTGGTGATCTTCCTCGATGAGATGCTCGGCCGCGCCGGCAAGATGCGCCTGCCCCCGCTCGGCGTCGGCATGGGCATCTATCTGCCGATGGCGCTGACCCTGCTCATCCCGGTCGGCGCGCTGATCGGCCATTTCTACGACAAATGGGCCAGGCGCCAGAGCAACCCCGATTTTGCCGAGCGCATGGGCACGCTCGCGGCAACCGGCCTGATCGTCGGCGAAAGCCTGTTCGGCGTAGCCTTTGCCGGCATCGTCGGCGCCACGGGCAAGGACGCGCCATTGGCGGTGGTCGGCGCGAGCTTCGCGACGATAGCGCTGTTCGCGGCGCCGGTCGTGTTCGCCGGTCTGATCTGGCTGCTCTACAACCGCACCAAATCGATGGCGCGTTGACCCTTCAAGCCCCTCCTTCGCGGGAGGGGCTCACATCGCCGCGAGCAGCACCTTGATGTCGATGAACGCGAACGCCACGGAGCTGTCCGCCACGCCGTACGGCACGAACAGCTTGTCGCCGTGGCGGATCGCGCCGCAGCTATAGACCACGTTCGGCACATAACCCTCGCGGTCTTCATGTGCCGCCGCCAGGATCGGCTCGCGCGTGCGGCCGAGCACCTTCGACGGATCGTCCTTGTCGAGCAAGACCGCGCCGATCGAATATTTGCGCATCGCGCCGACGCCGTGAGTCAGCATCAGCCAGCCCTCGTCGAGCTCGATCGGCGGTCCGCAATTGCCGATCTGCACCAGCTCCCACGGATAATGCGGCGTCAACAGCTTCTCGCCCTCTTCCCAATGGGTGAGGGTGTCCGACTTGAGCAGGAACAGGTTTTCCCCGTCCTGCCGCCCCATCATCATATATTGCCCGCCGATCTTGCGCGGGAACAGCGCCATGCCCTTGTTGCGCGAGGCGGGCCCGGTCATCGGCACCAGATCGAACGCGCGGAAGTCGCGGGTGCGCAGCAACTCTGATTGAATCGATGAACCATTATAGGCGGTATAGGTACCCAGCCACTCGGCCGAGCCGTCGTCATGCGTGAACTTGACGAGGCGCAGATCCTCCAGCCCCTTCGACTGCGCCGCCGTGATCGGGAAGATCACCGTGCCCGACAGGGTGGAATCGCGATGGCGAAAGACCGTGATCTCGCCCTCGGGCAGCTCCTCCTCGTCCTGGCCGACCGCATCGGTCGCGGTGGCGAAGGGGGGCTCGGGCGCCAGCTTCAGCTCGTTCCGGCTGGTGATGATGCCTTCGCGGAAGGCGACCGACGAGATATGGCCCTCCCCCACCGCGCGCAGCGACATCAGGATGCGCAGCGATCCTTCCGGCATGCCGGTCTGGTCGAAATGCGGCACGGCGCTCGGGTTCATCAGCGCGGCGGCGGCATAGCTGTATTCGTGGCAGAAATACGCGCCGATCAGCTGGCGCTTCTCGTCCCCGATCTCGGTCCCGTCGAGACCGAGCATTTCCTCGATCTCGTCATAGCGGGTCATGAACACACGCCGGGTCTGCCAGTGGCGCGCCTCGAAATCCTTGAGCACCAGCTCGAGCTCGGCCCGCGTCGCCGCGGTGTCGAGTTCCATCACCTCTTTCACCAGTCGCTCGGTACGGCTCCCGCCGTTGCCGGCCCAGGCCAGATGAAAGGGACGCACCACGACACGAGAAGGATCGGCATGCAGCCGCAGTGCGTGGTGAAACAGTTCTATCACGTATGGCCTCGCGCAATGACGTCCTGGCGACGTCGCTAGCGAGGCTATGCGGCGGCGCGTCCGTCAGGTCCTGCCATGCTTTCGGCCCGCTTTGAAAGCCCCGAAATGGCGCAAGATGCCAATTGAAGCGCCAGAATCGACTCGGCGCCCTGGTTGCGGTTCAAACCGGTCGGCATAAGGCCATCGAAACAGCCCCCGTCCTGAGCCGACGCAAGGGGCAGATCGAGGTCGTTCTGGCCGAGATACCAGCGATAGGCACGCATCGCCTCTTCGACCCAGCGCGCATCACCAGTCGCCTTGAACGCGGCAGAGCAGGCATCGATCGTCGCCTGCGCTTCGAGCGGCTGCTGGTCGAACGGCAGCGGCTCTTCATAGGCGCGGCCGAAGCTCTCCGTGCCGATCGCCCGGAAACGGCCTTCGGGTGACGTCTGCTGTGCGACGATCCAGCTCAGCGTCGAGAGACCGCATTTCAGCAGATCTTCGCGGCCGAGCATCATGCCGGCGCGAATGAGCGCCTCTGGCAGCCGCGCATTGTCATAGGCGAGCACGATCTCGAACCATTCCCATTCCGGCCGCCGCGCTTCCTCGACCAGCGCGAGCAGGTCGTTGGAGAAGCGTTCAAGAATGTTGAGCGCCAGTTCATGCCCGGGATGAGCGCCGAGCATTGCGGCGGCGCCGAGCATGGCGAAGGCCTGCGCGCGCGGGCTTTGCAGCTCGAAGGCAAGCGACGCGGTCTCGTCGAACAGCCGCACCGCCCAGTCGCGATGCTTGACCAAAGTCGCACGCCGCGCGGTCACGCCCAGCGCCCAGATCGTACGGCCGTTGGAATCCTCCGACCCATATTCCTCGCACCAGGTGCGATCGAAGTTCATGAAGTTGCGGAAACGGCGCTTGTCCGGATTCCACGCATATTGGATGAAGGACGCATAGATCGTCATCCATTTGTCGCGCACGCCCTCGTCGAGCGTGTCGATCGCGGTCATCAGCATCAGCGCACGGACATTGTCGTCGATGCAATAGCCGTGGCGGCGGTCCGGCACCGAATAGATCGAATGCTGGAGCATGCCGGTGGAATCGCTCATCCGCTCGACCGCGGCGATATCCGGTTTGAGCACCGTCAGGCGCACCCTGGATGCGATCCGGCGCGGCTTGGTCGCGACCATCTCGACGATCTCGCCCATCGCCACCTCGGCGAGGCGCGGCCAGATCATCGTCTGCCCCCGCGCATAAGCGCGCTGCGACAAGGCGGTGCGGTCGCCCTCGCTGCCCAGCAGCGCGTTGATCTCTCGCGCAAAGGCAGCGCTGTCACCGAAATCGACCAGCACGCCGTGTCCGTCCGCGAGGATTTCGGTCGCGTGCACATAGGGCGTCGAGACGACCGCCTTGCCCACGCCGACGGCATAGGACAGCGTACCCGAGGTGATCTGCGCCGGGTTGTTGTAGGGCGTCACATAGATATCGGCCGCCTGGAGATAGTCGATCAGGTCGTCATGCTCGAGGAACGCGTCGATGAACTCGACATGCGCGCCGACACCATGCTCGGCGGCTAGCGCTTTCAGCCGGTCGCGATACGCCTCGCCCTCATGGGCGACCAGATTGGGGTGAGTCGCGCCAAGCACCGCGTACAGCACGTCTGGATGCTCCGCGACGATCGCCGGCAGTGCATCGATCATCGTCTCGATGCCCTTGTTGGGCGCGAGCAGGCCGAAGGTCAGCAGCGTCTTGCGCCCCTGCCAGCCGAACTGCTCCTTCAACGTCGCGGGATCGACGAACGCGCGATCCGGCACGCCGTGCGGGATCATCACGATTGACCGGGGATTGGCGCTGTAGACGCGCTCCAGGATCTCGCGGCCGCGCTCGGCCATCACGATGACTTTGGCGGCCCGGCGCAGGAGCCCTTCCATCACCCGACGTTCATCGGCGCTGGGTTTTTCGAGAATGGTGTGAAGCGTGACGATGACGGGGATCGACACCCGGTCGAGCAGGGCGAGCAGATGCTCGCCCGCCGGCCCACCATAGATGCCATATTCGTGCTGGACCCACAGTGCCTGCGCGCCGCTGCGCTCGATCGCGCGGGCAGCATCGATATAGGCGAACCGGTCCTGGTCCGGGATGCTCGCGGTCACTTCGGCGGGGTAGTGATAGCGCCCGGGATGGTCGTCCATCGCATAGACGTCGATCTTCAACTCGGGGAATCGGCCCTTCAGCGCGGTGAACGTGTCAGTCGTATATGTTGCAAGGCCGCATTTCCGGGGAAGGAAATTGCCGATCAATGCCAGGTGATCGATCGGGGTCACGACCTTTTCCGAAGGAGCCATCGATTGAAACCTCTTGTGAAACGGGGCTGGGAGCCCCGAAATTGCCTCCCACGAACGGCCAAGTTTCAATATGGTTGCACCATTGCTGCAACGCAACAAGAGATTCGCGATAACTTACGTCAAGATTAAGCCGAAATGAACGGCTCACCCCCTGCCGCGATATCCCGGGACGTCCTGCAACGGTAGCCAGAGGCCCTCCGGCGGCGGCCCGGACTGCCAGAACACGTCGATCGGAATGCCGCCGCGCGGATACCAATAGCCACCGATTCGCAGCCAGATCGGCTTCATCTCCGCGGTCAGCCGCTCGCCAATGCCGACGGTGCAATCCTCATGGAACGCCTGATGGTTGCGGAACGCGCCCAGGAACAGCTTGAGCGACTTGGACTCGACGATCGTCTCGCCCGGCGCATAGTCGATCACCAGATGCGCGAAATCCGGCTGCGCCGTCACCGGGCAGAGCGAGGTGAACTCGGGCACGGTGAAGCGCACCAGATAAGGCCGCCCCGGACGCGGATTGGGAACATAATCGAGCACTGCCTCTTCGGGAGAAGCGGGCAGCGCGCTGGACTGGCCGAGATGCTTGGGAGTCATGACCGACTATCTAGGGTGCCGGCGCGTAAAATGGAACGATTGCGGGAAAACGGCGGAATCGCGCGCTCCGGCTCGACGCCGCCCCCGCCACTGGCTAGACACGAGATCAGGAGATTCCTTTCCTTCCGCCCAGCGCTCCGGCCTTGGGTCGTTCTTCCTCCCCGGGACGGTGGAGGGAGGGGAGTCACCGGATGCTCGCCCCGAGCGGACTATTTAGGAGGAACACATGGACTCGCTGGTTACGACGGAATGGCTCGCGAACGAGATGGGCGCGAACGACCTCAGGATCGTCGACGCCACCTATTTCACCACCCTGCCCGGCGAAGCGCCGCGCGATGCGGCGGCGGAATATGAAGCGGCGCACATCCCCGGCGCGGTGTTCATGGACCTGGCCGACCTCTCCGACACGTCGAACCCGCTCCCCTCGATGCTGCCCCCGCCCGAGAAATTCGCCAGCCGCATGCAGTCGCTCGGCCTGGGCGACGGCAGCCGCGTCGTACTCTACGACAATTCACCGCACCACACCGCCGCCCGGGCCTGGTGGATGCTTCGCCTGTTCGGCGCGCACGACGTCGCGATCCTCGATGGCGGCCTCGCCAAATGGCAAGCCGAGGGGCGTGAAGTCGCCACCGGCAAGGAAAGCCTGCGCCATCGCCACTTCACCGTCTGGGCCGACGACAAGAGCGTGCGCAACCTCGACCAGATGAAGGCCAATCTCGACAGTGGCGCCGAGCAGGTGCTCGACGCCCGCTCCGCGGCGCGCTTCACCGGCGAGGAACCCGATCCACGTGCCGCCACCCATGCCGGACACATTCCGGGATCGAAGAACCTGCCTTATGGCAAGCTGTTCAACGCTGACGGGACCTGGAAACAGGGCGAGGCGCTGAAGGCTGAATTCGACGCAGCGGGTATCGATCTGGCCAGGCCCCTCGTCACGACATGCGGATCGGGCATCACCGCCGCTGTCCTCGCCTTCGGCGCACACCAGCTGGGCAACGAGGCCGCCATCTATGACGGCAGCTGGTCCGAATGGGGCGCCGACCGGTCAACCCCCAAGGCAATGGGAACAGCGTGAGCGTATCGAATGAGTGAGAAGGACGGCCACACCAAGGGCGACGCGACCCGCGTCGTCTCCGCTGGCCGTCGGCCTGAATGGACCCAGGGGATCGTCAATGCGCCGGTGTGGCGCGCATCGACGATCCTCTACGGCTCGGTCGCGGAGCTCCGCGCGGCGGGCGGGCGCGATACGCATCACCGCCTGTTCTACGGCCGGCGCGGCACCCCCACCCAATGGTCGCTCGCCGACGCGCTGACGGACTTGGAGCCTGGCGCCGAAGCGACCTTCCTCTATCCCTCGGGGGTCGCGGCGATCGCCGCCGCATTGCTCTCGGTGCTGTCGCCGGGCGACGAGCTGCTCCTGCCCGACAGCGCCTATGATCCGACCCGGTCGATGGGCACCGGCTTGCTCAAGCGCCTGGGCATCGCGACACGCTTCTACGATCCGATGGTCGGTGCCGGCATCGCCGAGTTGATCGGCGACAAGACGCGTGCGATCCTCATGGAGAGCCCGGGCAGCCTGACCTTCGAGGTGCAGGATATCCCCGCCATCGTCGCCGCGGCCAAGGCGCGTGGCATCGTGACGTTGCTCGACAATACCTGGGCAACGCCGCTCTATTTCCAGGCAATCGAACGCGGCATCGACCTGTCGATCCTCGCCTGCACCAAATATATCGTCGGCCATTCGGACGTGATGCTCGGATCGGTCACCGCCGCACCCGGCCATTTCACTAAACTGCGCGATACGAGCTTCCAGCTCGGCCAGATCGCCAGCCCGGACGATTGCTGGCTCGGCTCGCGCGGCCTGCGCACGCTCGCCATCCGTCTTGCCCAGCACCAGTCGAGCGCGCTGAAGATCGCCCATTGGCTGAAGGAGCAACCCGAGGTCGCCGCCGTCTTCCATCCGGCCCTGCCCGACTGTCCGGGCCACGAGTTGTTCCTGCGCGACTTCAAGGGGTCGACCGGGCTGTTCTCCTTCACCCTCAGGGACGCGACCGACGAGGCCCGTGCCGCGCTGATCGACGGACTCGAGCATTTCGGCATCGGCTATAGCTGGGGCGGGTTCGAAAGCCTGGCGCTGCCGGTCGATCCGGCGCGCTACCGGACCGCGACCAAGCGCCGCGATCCGGGGCTGCTGGTGCGGCTGCAGATCGGCATCGAGGATCCCGACGACCTGATCCATGATCTCGCCGCCGGGCTCGAACGCTTCCGGGCCGCGCTCGCATAAATCCTGCCGCGGCCTGGTCGAATGCGCAGGGCTGGCGAGAATCCGGCAAATGAGCTCCGGGCGTGAATGACAGGTTGCACGCATCGTCCTCGCCTGGATCAGCGAGCCCGAAAAGCGGGATCGGCAGGGTCCGCTCCGACGTGCTCAACCGGTTCTTGCGGCTGTTCAGGGAACATGGAATCCAGATCCCGTTTGCGCATCGTCAGATACATGTCAGCAACTATTCATCGCCCGCAAAACCGGTGATCTGATGCCTCACACTGTTGCGCTGGTGCAACATGCTCCGCAAACCGGCGGGCGTGTGACAGAATTATGTTGTGCGCTGCAGCGTGTTTCGGCAATCTTTCCTTACCGAACGGAAACATTGGCACGGGTCGTTGCACGACCTTCCATAGATGCCTGGTCTGGTCGGCTGCAGGTGGGGACCCGTTTTCAATCGAAAGGGACACCCATGCGCTTTTCCACGATCAGCCTCTGCGCGCTGATGCTCGCCTCCGCCACGCCGGCCTTCGCGCAGGAAGAAACCGCGCCGCCGCCGGCCTTCACCGTCTCCGGCGGCGCGACCGTCGTGTCGGACTACCGTTTCCGCGGCATCTCGCAGACCGACAAGAAGGTGGCGCTGCAGGGCACCTTCACCGTGAGCCACGAGTCGGGCCTCTACGCGACCGTCTGGGGCTCCTCGATCGACGACTATGTCGCTGCCGGCAGCGACCAGGAACTCGACCTGATCATGGGCTATTCGCACACCTTCGGTAATGGCGTGAAGCTCGATGGCGGCGTTCTCTATTATTACTATCCGGGCGGTGGCCATGCGCCGACCGACTTCGTCGAGCCTTATATCTCGGTCTCCGCAACGTCGGGACCGGTCACCGGCAAGGTGACCGCGAACTATGCGCCCAAGGCGGATGCGCTCAGTGTCGGCAACGGCAAGGAGGACAATCTCTATCTCGCCGGCGATCTGTCGGCCGGCATTCCCAACACGCCGATCGGCCTCACCGCGCATCTCGGCCACACCTTCGGGCCGAGCTATATCTCGATCGGCGACGAATATACCGATTGGGGCCTTGGCGCGACCGTCACCTGGAACCACCTGACCTTCGGTGCGAGCTATGTCGACACCAACAAGGACGTCTATCTCGGCAACCGCAACCTGAGCGGATCGGGCGTGGTGTTCTCGGTCGGCGCCGCCTTCTAAGCAATCGTCACGGGCGGAAGGGGACGGCCTGCGCCGTCCCCTTTTCCTTGCCCGCTTGCCGCGATCAGCGCCTTGGCCGCCGGCGATCGCGGTGCCGCGACGATTGCATCGGCCGGCCCATCCTCGACGATCCGTCCCGCCTCCATCACCGCAATCCGGTGACACAGGCGGCGCGCGACCGCGATATCATGCGTGATCATCAGGATCGCGAGCCCGCGCGTCCGTTGCAGCCGTTCGAGCAGCTCGAGGATGCGCCCGGCCACCAGCACGTCCAGCGCCGAGGTCGCCTCGTCGAGGATCAGCAGATCGGGCGACGCGACCAGCGCCCGCGCGATCGCGACGCGCTGCGCCTGCCCGCCGGACAGACCCGCCGGGCGGCGGTCAGCGAAATCCGCGCCCAGGTCGACCGTCTCCAGTGCCTCGATCGCGCGTGTCCGGCGCTCGCTGGCGGTCAGTTCGGGCATCAGATGCCGCAATGGTTCGGCGACGCTTTGTGCCACCGTCCATTGCGGATCGAGGCTCGCCGCCGGATCCTGGAACACCGCCTGCATCCGCGCGCGGTGCTCGCGCCGCATCGCCCGACGTGGAGGCAGTTCCTCGCCGCGCCACCGCACTCCACCGCCGTCGCACGGTCCGATCCGCCCGACCGCCCGAGCAAGGGTCGACTTGCCCGATCCCGAGGCGCCGAAGATCGCCAGCGCCTCGCCTTCGGCGAGCGCGAACGACGCGCCGTCGACCGCCATGATCCGCCCGCCGCGCCAGCCCGGCGCGCGAAAGCCGACACGAATCCCTTGGGCCTCGACCAGAGTCCCGCCCGTCGCCGGCGGATCCGGCGCCGGATCGTCCAGCTTCGGGCTGGCGGCGATCAGTGCGCGGGCCGCGGCGCTATTGGGGTGCGTCATGACGTCATCGGTGGCGCCTGCTTCAGCGACCGCCCCCGCCTCGATCACCACGATCGTGTCGGCATGGTGTGCGACCAGTCCGAGATCATGGCTCACCAGCAACAGGCCAAGCCCGTCATCGCGCAGCCGTGCCAATACCGCCATGATCGCGTGGCGCAGATGCGCGTCGAGCGCGCTGGTCGGCTCGTCCGCGACAAGCAGCGACGGCCCGTGCGCGATGGCCGCGGCGATCAGCACGCGCTGGCGCTCGCCGCCCGACAGGCGATGCGGATAGGTGTCTAGCTTCGCGTCGGGCGTGGCGAGCCCGACCCGGTCGAGCATCGCCGCAAGCCTTGTCCGATCGGGCCGCGCCCCGCCCAGCGCCGTCGCGGCTTCGGTCAGCTGCGCGCCGATCGTCAGATGCGGTGTCAGCGCAGTCAGCGGATGCTGGAACACGAAGCCGGCCCGCGCCCGGATCGGGCGGAGATCGGCCTCGCCAAGGCCAATCAGTTCGCGCCCCTCGAACCGCGCCGATCCGCTCGCGACGCCCGGGCTGAGGCGGAACGGCGCAAGGCAGGACAGGCTCTTGCCCGACCCTGACGCCCCGACCAGCGCGGTGCACCTGCCGGGCTCGACCACGAAGCTCATGTCATGGACCAGCGGCACCTCGCCGATCGCCACGCCCAGCCGCTCGACCGCGTAGAGCGTCACCGCGCGAGCCGATCGCGCAGCCGCTCGCCCAGCGCGGTCAGGGCAAGGATCAGACCGACGAGCACACCGCCCGGCACCAGCAGCGCGAGCGGCGCGACGTCCATGTCCTCCGCGCCGTCATGGACGAGGATGCCAAGCGAGGTCAGCGGTTCCTGCACGCCGAGCCCGAGAAAGGACAGGAAGCTCTCGACCATCACCACCTGCGGCACCGTCAGCAGCAGATAGGCCAGCGCGACGCCGGCGACATTGGGCAGGACATGGCGCAGCAGGATCGCGCCGGGCGGGGCGCCCGCCGCTTCCGCCGCGAGGACGAAGGGCCGGTGGCGCAGCACCATCACCTGCCCGCGCACGACCCGCGCCATGGTGAGCCACTCGACCGCGCCGATGCCGAGAAAGACCAGCACGATCGACCGGCCGAACACGACCATCAGCAGGATGACGACGAACATGAAGGGCAATGCATAGAGCGCGTCGACCACGCGCATCATCGCCTCGTCGACCCGCCCGCCGACCCAGCCGGCGACCGCGCCCCAGGCAGTGCCGATCAGCAATGCGACCAGCGCCGCCGCCGCCGCGACCGTCAGCGTGATCCGGGTGCCAATCAGGGTCCTGGCCAGGAGGTCGCGCCCGACGCTGTCGGTGCCGAGCAGATGGCCATGCGTGAAGGGCGCGGCGCGAACGCCCTGCCAGTCGATCTGGTCATAGCCCCAGGGCAGCGCAAAGGGCAGCAGCAACGCCGCCAGCACCAATGCGGCGATGGTCCACCCCGCGACCTTCATCCGCGCACTCGCGGGTCGAGCCAGCCATAGGCAAGGTCGGCGATCAGGTTGAACAGCAGGATCAGGCCCGCATAAAGGATCACCACCCCGAGCACGAGCGGGTAGTCGCGGTTGAGCGCACCCTGCACGAAATAGCGGCCGAGGCCGGGCAGGCCGAACACCGTCTCGATCACCACCGCGCCCGTCAGCAGCCCGGCCGCGGCCGGGCCGAGATAGCTCACCACCGGCACCAGCGCCGGCCTGAGGGCATGGCGCCACAGGATCGTGCGCGGCGCGAGGCCGCGCGCCCGGGCGGTCAGCACATGGTCCTGCGCCAGCGCCACCGCCAGCCCCGCGCGGGCCAGCCGCGCGATCGCACCGGCGACCGGCAACGCCAGCGCGACCACCGGGAGCACCAGTGACCCGGCGCCGTCCAGGCCGGAAACCGGCAACACCTGAAACCAAAGCGCGAAGACCAGGACCAGGGCCGGGCCGGTCACGAAGGTCGGGATCGCCGTCAGCAGCGTCGCGGCGCTCATGATCACACGGTCGATCCGGCCGCCCGCATGAGTCCCGGCAAGGGTCGCTGCGCCGATGCCGAGCGCCAGCGCCAGCAGCAGCGCGAGGCCGCCGAGGGTGAGCGACACCGGCAGGCCCTGCCCGATCAGCGCACCGACGGTGAAGTCCTTATAGACCAGAGACGGTCCGAAATCGCCGGTCAGCACGCCGCCCAGGTAGCGCGCCGCCTGTTCGGGCAGGGGCTTGTCGAGCCCATAGGCAGCCGCGAAGGCGGCGCGGGTGGCGGAATCGAGCGGCCGTTCGCCATCGAACGGACTGCCCGGCGCGGTCCGCATCAGCACGAACGACAGCAGGATGACCGCCAGCAGCGTCGGAACCGCGGTCGCGAGCCTGCGGATCAGGATCGCGCGCATGGTTCGGGCGCGATACTACTCCCCTCCCGCTCGCGGGAGGGGTCGGGGGAGGGCATGTCCGCAAGCGCGCGCTCGATCTCAGCTACTACACCCTCGATCTGCTGCAGCACTTCGTTGTTCCAGAAGCGAATCACCCTGAAGCCCCGTGCTTCAAGGTATCGTGTTCGTGCCGCATCCGCCGACGCATTTGAATCATGCTGGCCACCGTCCACCTCGACGATCAGCTTGGCCGCACGCGATACAAAGTCGCAGATGAAGGTACCAATGGGGACCTGCCGGTTGAACCGGACGCCTGCGACCTTTCGGGCGCTGAGATGGACCCACAACAAGCGTTCGGCATCCGTCGCGTTGGCGCGCAATTCGCGAGCCCGCAGCGTCGGTCTGCCGTAGCCTTTGTCCAACAAGCCCTCCCCCAACCCCTCCCACGAGCGGGAGGGGAGTTTTGGCTCAAGGATTCGGCGTCGCGGCGCGGGCGTCCTGGCCGTCGCCTTCAGGGGCGGCGACGATGTCGCGGGTGGTCGAGCCCTTGTCGACCACCGTCGTGCCGGGATCGCCCACGGCCGAGCGGATGCCCGGATCGGCGACGTCGGAACCGGCCGCGTCGATCGTCGCGCTCTCCGACGCGGAGCGCGCCGACTTGCCGCCGAACAGCGCGTCGAGCGCCTGGGCGTTGGGGCTCACGTCATTGGCGCGCGCGGCGCCGGGCTGGGGCGGGGTCAGCGAGAAATCGGGCGGAATCACCAGCGGCGCCTGCCGGGCGACGGCGAACTCGTCGGGGCGGGTACGGTCCATACCGCCATGGCCGCAACCGGCGAGCAGGACGGACAGGCCGAGCCCGGTTGCGATCGACACCAACTTACGCATTCATATTCTCCACTGAAGCACGCCCTGCCCGCGGCTTGTCGCGCACCAGGAGCGCTCGCACAAGCAGGATGAGCACCCCTATCGTAATCGCCGCATCAGCGACATTGAAGACCAAAAAGGGGCGCCATGCCCCGATATGGAAATCCGCGAAGTCCACGACATAGCCGAAACGCACCCGATCGAGGATATTGCCGATCGCGCCGCCCAGCACGAGGCCGAGCGCGATCTGATCCTGCTTGTTGCGTTCTCGCAGCATCCATACCAGCACGCCGATCGCGATGGCTGCGGTCAGCGCGACCAGACCCCAGCGCATGACGTCGCTATCCGCGCGCAAGAATCCGAGCGAAACGCCCGGGTTGGGCACGAAACGCAACATAAAGAACGGGGTGATCGCGCGTTCACTGCTCAGCGCGTCGAGGTCGAGCACCTCGGTGATGCCATATTTCGCCGCCTGGTCGACGACGAACAGGACGGCGCCGGTGGCGAGGCCGGTGACGGGAAGCTTGCTCATCGCGAAACGACCTTTGCGCAGCGATCGTCGAGCGCGCCATCTTCCGCGACGTCGGGCAGATGGCGCCAGCAACGGCCGCATTTGTGGAAAGCGGTGCGGGTGACCGACACGGCATCGCCCGTCGTCACTTTCGCCACGATGAACAGTTCGGCCAGCGCCTCGTTGGACAGCGGCGCTTTCGGCACCACCACTTCGGCCTCGAGGCTGGAGCGTATGATCTTCTCGCGGCGCAGCGGCTCGATCGCCTCGGTCACCTGTTCGCGCAGCGCACGGACATCGGCCCAGACGGTCGCGACGGCATCGTCGCCCGGGAGTGCGGGCAGGACGGGCCATTCGAGGAAATGGACCGAGCCCTGATCGTCCGGATAGCGCGCCTGCCACACTTCCTCCGCGGTGAAGCAGAGGATCGGCGCGGCATAGCGCACCAGCGCACCGAACAATATGTCGAGCACCGTGCGATAGGCGCGGCGCTTCGCATCGTCCGGCGCGTCGCAATAGAGGCTGTCCTTGCGGATATCGAAGAAGAAGGCCGACAGATCGTCCTGCGCGAAATCCGTGAGCAGCCGCAGATAGCGGTTGAACTCGAAATTCTCCGCCGCCGCCTTCAGCTCGACATCGAGGCGGCCGAGCAGGTGGAGCACGTACAGCTCCAGCTCGGGCATGTGCCGGGTGTCGACCTTCTCGGCGTCACTGAACCCGTCGAGCGCGCCGAGCAGATAGCGGAAGGTGTTGCGCAGCTTGCGATAGGCGTCGGAGGCGGTGGCGAGCACTTCCTTGCCGATCTTCACATCGTCGAAATAATCGGTCGAGGCGACCCACATGCGCAGGATGTCGGCACCCGATTCCTGGATGATCTTGAGCGGGTCGACGACATTGCCGAGGCTCTTCGACATCTTGCGCCCCTGCCCGTCCAGCGCGAAGCCGTGCGTCAGCACCGCATCATAGGGCGCGCGGCCGCGCGTGCCGGCGCTTTCCAGCAGCGACGACTGGAACCAGCCGCGATGCTGGTCCGAGCCTTCGAGATAGAGATTGGCGCGGACACCCTCGCCGTAACGCTGCTCGATCACGAAGGCATGGGTGGAGCCTGAATCGAACCAGACATCGAGGATGTCGGTGATCACCTCATAATCCTCGGCGCGGTATTTCTCGCCGAGCAGCGCCTGATGGTCGGCCGCGAACCAGGCGTCGGCGCCGCCGGCCTTGAACGCATCGACGATGCGTGCATTCACCGCCGGATCGTTGAGATACTGGCCAGTCACGCGGTCGACATAGAGCGCGATCGGCACGCCCCAGGCGCGCTGGCGGCTGATCACCCAGTCGGGCCGCTGCTCGACCATGGCGCGGATGCGGTTCCGGCTGCGCTCGGGCACCCAGCGCGTCCGCTCGATCGCGTCGAGCGCGATCTCGCGCAGGGTCGGCGCATTGCCGACGCCGTGGCCGAGCATCGGCGCGAAGCCGAGATCGGCGCCAAGCTCGATCGGCTCGGCGACGGCGAGATCCTGTTTGATCTCGTCCATCGGGATGAACCATTGCGGCGTCGCGCGGAAGATCACCTTCGCCTTGGACCGCCAGCTATGCGGATAGCTGTGCGCGAAATCGTCCGACGCCGCGAGCAGTGCGCCCACCTCGCGCAGATCGGTGCAGATCGGCCCGGGTTCTTTGATGTCGCCTCCGGCTCCGGCGGCGACGAACTTCTTGTTGATGACGCTGCCCTGCCCGCCCAGCCACAGCCAGTCGGGACGGTACATGCCCGCGCCATCGACCGCGAAAACCGGGTCGATGCCGTATGCCTTGCAGAGGAGGAAATCGTCCTCGCCGTGATCCGGGGCCATATGCACCAGGCCGGTACCGGCGTCGGTGGTGACGAAGTCGCCGGGCAGGAACGGGCGCGGCTTGGCGAAGAAGCCGCCGAGATGGTGCATCGGGTGGCGGGCGATGGCGCCGGCGAGCTGCGAGCCTTTGCCACGCCACAGGATCGCGCCACGGCCTATCGCATCGCCTCCGTCTTCTGTTCCCCGGCGAAGGCCGGGGTCCAGTTGAGGGACCTGCGTAACTGGGCCCCGGCCTTCGCCGGGGAACGAAGTGGAGAAGACGCGAGAATAGAACTCGCCGATCAAATTTTCCGCGATGAGATAGCGTCGATCGCCTTCCGCGATCAGCACATACTCAATCTCCGGCCCATAGCTCAGCGCCTGGTTGACCGGGATCGTCCACGGCGTGGTCGTCCAGATCACCGCATAAGCGCCGACCAGCTCGGGCGCATTCGGGGCCTCGGTGATCTCGAACGCGACGTCGATCTGGGTCGACACCACGTCCTCATATTCCACCTCGGCCTCGGCCAAAGCGGTCTTTTCGACGGGCGACCACATCACCGGCTTGGCGCCGCGATAGAGCTGGCCGCTTTCGGCGAACTTGAGCAGCTCGTTCACGATCGCGGCTTCCGCCTCGTACTTCATGGTGAGGTACGGGTCTGCCCAGTCGCCCATCACACCGAGCCGCTCGAACTGAACGCGCTGCACCGCGACCCATTTCTCGGCATAGGCGCGGCATTCGGCGCGGAATTGAGCGACGGGGACCTGATCCTTGTCGAGCTTCTTCGCGCGATACGCTTCCTCGACCTTCCATTCGATCGGCAGGCCGTGGCAATCCCAGCCGGGCACATAGGGCGCGTCCTTGCCGAGCAGCGACTGGCTGCGGACGATGATGTCCTTCAGCACCTTGTTCATCGCATGGCCCATATGGATGTCGCCATTGGCGTAGGGCGGGCCGTCATGCAGGATGAAACGCTCGCGCCCCTTACGCTGCTCGCGCAGGCGATCGTACAGGCCAATCGACGCCCAGCGCTCCAGGATGGCGGGCTCCTTCTGGGCGAGGCCTGCCTTCATGGGGAAATCGGTCTTCGGGAGGAAGACGGTGTCGCGATAATCGCGCTGGGTGTCGGATGTGTCGGTCATGAGTGGGCGGGCTTTAGACGAGAGGATGAAGGGTTGAAAGACCCGTGCCGTGCGAGAGCGGATCAAGACGCGGTGTTGGAGAGACACTATTTCTCGATGCTGTTCGGGAACACGCAAGATGGGCTCGCGAACCAGACCAAGCAACGAACGAATTTTGCGACCCACCTGCGAAGGGGCCAGAATCGAACGCTATTTCGTGCCTGCAGAATCTTTTCGCGGCACCGGCAGAGCGCGATCTTGCAAGTAACGCGCAGAGCTTCGGGGGACTGCCGGACGAGTCGCGCATCATTACTGCCGGCAAGTAGTAATTACGCGAGGGGTAAGGGTTTGTCTTCATGCTGTACTTCGCGCCTCGTGCGAGATGGCGCGGTGGCCATATCAACAAACCAAAGCGGCTTGAATCGACCGCCTTCCCGGTACCGGGCGCGATGTCTGCTTCTTTGTGCTCCGGCGAAGGCGGGAGCACAAAGGCCATCTACTCCAACAAGCAACGATCTGTTCCGGCACGCCTGTTTGGCCTCATCGCAAGGCCAGCCCGCGAAGAGAGGACGTCAGCTCCGTACCAGCCCCACCTCGCTGAACGGCTTCGGCTCCAGCGGCGGGATCGTCGCCGGGTTCAGTTCGCGCTGCCAGAAGCCGACATCGATCCAGCGGCCCTGCTTGTAGCCGACTTCGCGCAGGACGCCGGTGCGGCGGAAGCCGACCGATTCGTGCAGGCGGATCGAATGGTCGTTGGGCAGCGCGATCGCGCCGACCGCATGCGTGAAACCCTGCGCCCGCAAGGTCGAGACCAGCGCCTCGTAGAGCTGTCGCCCATTGCCCTGACCCTGGGTGCCGCTGGCGAGATAGACCGAGGTCTCGACGATATATTTATACGCCGGCCGGTCGCGGAACTTGGTCGCATAGGCATAGCCGAGCACCCCGCCCTCCTCGTCGCCATTGGTGACGACCAGCCAGGGATAGAGCCCGTCGGACGAGGTCATGCGAGTCCGCATCGACCGCGCGTCCGGCGGCTCGAGCTCGAACGAGACCGTGCCGGTCTCGACATAGGGTGCGTAGATTCCGGCAATGGCGGCGGCGTCGTCGGGTCGGGCGGCGCGGATTGCGATCATTGAGTCACCTTTGCGAGTACGAAATCGAGCAGCTTGATGTCGGAGGCGGAAGCGCTGGCGGTGCCGAAACCGCCGCCCAGCCCTTCGCATTCGAGGCAGCGCGCCTGGATCGCGGCGCCGGTGCCGATGCGTTTCACATCGCCCAGCGCGCGCGCGAAGATCGCCCGGCGCTCGGCCGAAATCCGGGTGAAGGCGTCGGTGCCGTCGCTGGTGTCGTCATTGTCATTGTCGCCGAGAAACTTCTGGACGAGTTGTCCGAACCAGGCCGGCTTCTTTTCGAGATATTCGGCATGGACGTCTGCCGGCTTCAGGCCGGCGCGCTTCGCCGCTTCGTCGATCGCGTCCTGCAATCCGCCGAAACGATCGACCAGGCCGATCTGCCGCGCGGTGCCGCCGTCCCACACCCGGCCCTGGCCGATCTCGTCGACACGCGCCGGGCTGAGCTTGCGGGCCTCGGACACGCGGGTGATGAACTGGCGATAGCCATTCTCGATGCCCGCCTGGAAGATCGTGTCGGTCTCCGCGGTGAAGCCGCCCATCACATCGGGCTGGCCCGACAGCGGGGTCGTCTTCACCCCGTCCGTGGTGACGCCGATCTTTTTCAGCGTGTTCTCGAACGAGGGGATGATGCCGAAGATGCCGATCGATCCGGTGATGGTGTTGGGCTGCGCGAAGATCACGTCGCCCGCGGTCGACACCCAATAACCGCCCGACGCGGCCAGGCTGCCCATCGACACGACGATCGGCAGCTTCTGCGCCTTCGCCTCCATGATCGCGCGGCGCATGTCCTCGGAAGCGAGCGCCGAGCCGCCGGGCGAATCGATCCGCACGACCAGCGCCTTGAGGTCTTTCTTCGCCAGCCCGTCGAGCAGCGCCTTGCTCACCGTGTCGGCGCCGGCAGTGCCGCTGCCGGACTTTCCGTCGACGATGTCGCCGGCAATGGTCAGCACGCCGATCGCGGCGCCGCCGGTCGGCAGCGGATTGGCATCGACATAAGCGGCATATTTGATGGTGTTGAAGGTGCCGGCCGGCTTGCTGCCGTCGGACCCGACGATCTCCGCCACGCGCTTGCCGAAATCGAAGCGCGTGCCGAGCTTGTCGACCAGCCCGGCCTGCAGGTTCGCCTTGGCGATATCGCCCTGGACGGCGGTGACCACTTCACCGGGCCTGGTCAGGAAATCGGCGAACTTCGCCTTGGGGCGCGCCCTGGCGATCGCTTCCTGCCACTGGCTGAACAGCACGCCGTAGAGTTTCAGATTCTCTTCCTTCGCCTCGGGCGAGGCGTCGGCGCGGGTATAGGGCTCGACATAGGATTTATACTTGCCGACGCGGTAGACATGCGCGTTGACTCCGAGCTTGTCGATCAGCCCCTTATAGTAAAGCTGCGAGCCGCCGGGCCCCATGAACAGGGTGCCGCCCATCGGGCTCATCCAGATCTCGCCGGCATTCGCGGCCAGGCGATAGGCGGAATCGGTATAGGCAGTGGCATAGGCCAGCACCGGCTTCTTTGCGTCCCGCACCCGCCGCACGGCATTGGCGACCTCGTCCACCGCGGCGGGATAGCCGCCGGCGAACGAGTCGAGATCGAGCACGACCGCCTTGACCCGATCATCGTCCTTCGCCTTGTCGAGCGCGCGGACCAGGTCGCGCAGCCGATATTCGTGCACCGGGGCCGAACCGCCCAGCGCCGCGAAGGGATCGGCCTCGGCCGGCTGCTCGACGATCCGGCCGTCGAGCCGCAGCACCAGCGCGCCGTCGCGGATCACGGTCGGCCCCGGCCTTGCGGAAAGCGCGCCGAAGATAAGGCCGAAAAAGATGAGCATGGCGATCAGGACGAGCGCGTCCTTGATGCCGACCAGGATCTTCCAGGCGCCCCGAACGAGTTTCACTAAGCGGTACCCCTGCACATGCGGTTACGCCCCAACCGCTAGAGCAAGCGCGAACGCGAGTAAACTTCCGTACCAGCCCCGGAAGCCCCAGCCTGGTCCCTGGCCGGTCCTCTGTGCGCCGTCTCGACGGAACGACGATTGGTGGCATTTTTCAGCCAGCGGCGGTTGACGCGCGACAAGGCCGGGCACATATGCGCAGTGCTGGCACTCACCTGAGGCGAGTGCTAACAACGATTCATCGACCCATTGAAAAGGGACTAGCGCATATGACCTTTCGTCCGTTGCACGACCGCGTCCTCGTCCGCCGCGTAGAGGCTGAAGAGAAGACCGCGGGCGGGATCATCATCCCCGAGACCGCCAAGGAAAAGCCGCAGGAAGGCGAAGTCGTCTCCGTCGGCACCGGCGTTCGCGCCGAGGACGGCACGATCACCCCGCTGGACGTCAAGGCCGGCGACAAGATCCTGTTCGGCAAATGGTCCGGCACCGAGGTCAAGATCGACGGTGAAGACCTGCTGATCATGAAGGAATCCGATATTTTGGGGATCGTCGGCTAAGCCACGACCTTTCCAATTTTCCTCAACTTTCCAATTTGAAAGGGTAGCCTCACATGGCAGCCAAGGACGTAAAATTTTCGCGTGACGCGCGTGAGCGCATTCTGCGCGGTGTCGACATCCTCGCCGACGCAGTGAAGGTCACGCTTGGCCCCAAGGGCCGCAACGTCGTGATCGACAAGTCGTTCGGCGCGCCGCGCATCACCAAGGACGGCGTCACCGTCGCCAAGGAGATCGAGCTGAAGGACAAGTTCGAGAACATGGGTGCGCAGATGCTGCGCGAAGTGGCCTCGAAGACCAACGACGTCGCCGGCGACGGCACCACCACCGCGACCGTGCTCGCCCAGGCGATCGTTCGCGAGGGCATGAAGTCGGTTGCGGCCGGCATGAACCCGATGGACCTGAAGCGCGGCATCGACCTCGCGGTCATCGAAGTCGTCAAGGACCTCAAGGCGCGCTCCAAGCCCGTCTCGGGCACCAAGGAAATCGCCCAGGTCGGCATCATCTCGGCTAACGGCGACACCGTCGTCGGCGAGAAGATCGCCGAGGCGATGGAGAAGGTCGGCAAGGAAGGCGTGATCACCGTCGAGGAAGCCAAGGGTCTCGAATTCGAGCTCGACGTCGTCGAGGGCATGCAGTTCGACCGCGGCTATCTCTCACCCTACTTCATCACCAACCCGGAGAAGATGTCGGTCGAGCTCAACGATCCGTACATCCTGATCCACGAGAAGAAGCTGTCGAACCTGCAGGCGATGCTCCCGATCCTGGAAGCCGTCGTTCAGTCGGGCCGTCCGCTGCTGATCATCGCCGAGGACATCGAGGGCGAGGCTCTGGCCACGCTCGTCGTCAACAAGCTGCGCGGCGGCCTCAAGGTCGCAGCGGTCAAGGCACCGGGCTTTGGCGATCGCCGCAAGGCGATGCTCGAGGACATCGCGATCCTGACCAAGGGCGAGATGATCTCCGAGGATCTCGGCATCAAGCTCGAGAGCGTCACGATCGGCATGCTGGGCACCGCCAAGCGCGTCACGATCGACAAGGACAACACCACCATCGTCGATGGTGCTGGCGACCATGACGCGATCAAGGGCCGCACCGACGCGATCCGCCAGCAGATCGAGAACACCACCAGCGATTACGACAAGGAGAAGCTCCAGGAGCGTCTTGCCAAGCTCGCCGGCGGCGTTGCCGTGATCAAGGTCGGCGGTTCGACTGAAGTGGAAGTGAAGGAGCGCAAGGATCGCGTCGACGACGCTCTCCACGCAACCCGCGCAGCGGTCGAAGAGGGCATCGTCCCCGGCGGCGGCACGGCGCTCCTCTATGCCACCAAGGCACTCGAGGGCATGAAGGGCGCGAACGACGACCAGACCCGCGGCATCGATATCGTCCGCAAGGCGCTTTATGCGCCGGTTCGCCAGATTGCGGCGAATGCGGGCCATGACGGTGCGGTGATCTCGGGCAAGCTGCTCGACGGCAACGACCCGACGCTCGGCTTCAATGCGCAGACCGACCAGTATGAGAACCTCGTCGAGAGCGGCGTGATCGACCCGACCAAGGTCGTTCGCACTGCCCTGCAGGACGCGGCCTCGGTTTCGGGCCTGCTCATCACGACGGAAGCCGCCGTGTCCGAGCTGCCGGAAGACAAGCCCGCCATGCCCATGGGCGGCGGCGGCATGGGCGGCATGGGCGGCATGGACTTCTGATCCGAAGGGCGGCGGGTCGGCGGCAAGCCGCCGAACCCGGCCGACGACAGCGCCGGCCCTGAGTGCCTGCCCTGGCAGGCAGTCGAAGGGCCCGCGCCGGAATTCCAGAACTGCCCGGCCGACTGGCTGGAAAAGAGAAAGGGCCGGAGGGAAACCTCCGGCCCTTTTCTTTTTCATTCCTCCCCGGAACGGGGAGGGGGACCATTTGCACCTTCTGCAAATGGTGGAGGGGCTTGGAGCACGGGACAGAGGTTCCGCGCTCCACGCCCCTCCACCACGCGCTGAAGAAGCGCGCGGTCCCCCTCCCCGAGCAAGCTCGGGGAGGAACAGGGGGAGGAACGGAGGGGAGGATCAGGGCCATGGATTTTCAGCCTCTACTCCGCCATGACCCTCGCCGATGCGCCGCCTGTTCACCTGGATCCTGCCCTGGCTCGCCCTGAGCATCGCCGCGTTCTTCAGCTGGCAGAATCCATCGGTGCTCAACCCGACGCGCATCGCCTGGCTGCTCGACGGCAATGATCACGGACAGGCCGCGATCGGCATGGCCGCCTATCTGCGCGCGCCGCCGCCATGGCCGTCGCTCCATTCCAACCTGCTGATGGCGCCCGACGGCATTCCGCTCTCGCTGACCGACGGCAATCCGCTGCTCGGCCTGGTGCTGCGGCCCTTCGCATCGATGCTGCCGGCCGGCATCCAATATGTCGGCTGGTGGTTGTTCGCCTGCATCCTGCTCCACACCGCCTTCGCCGCGGCGCTGGTCCGTCGTTTTATGCCGAGCCCGCTGGCGACATGGATCGGCGCGGCGCTGCTGACCCTGATGCCGGTGCTCCTCGCGCGCTTCGGGCATGTGAATCTGTGCGCGCAGTGGCTGATCCTGTGGGCGCTGTGGATCTATGTCGATGCCGCGCGATCGGAGCGCCCGGTCTGGTGGGTGGCGGTCATCACCGCCGCGATCCTGATCCACCCCTATATCCTGGTGATGGTCGCGGCGATCTGGGCCAGCGCGATGCTCCGCCAGTTCCTCGCCGCGCGCGACGGCAAGGCGCGGGTCGCGATGATCGGGGATGTCGCGATCGTCGTCGCGCCGCTGCTGATCATTCCCATCCTGCTCGGCACGGTGAGCGAGCCGACCCTGACGGTCGGCGGCTATGGCGGTTTCTCGATGGCGCTGGATGCGCTGTGGAATCCGAACGACCGGGCATATTCCGCGCTGCTCCCCGCCCGCGCGCTCGATCCGGGCCAGGCGCTCGAGGGCATGAACTATCCCGGTCTCGGCCTGCTCGCGCTGATCGTCATGGCGATCTTCCAGGGGTTGCGCCACCGCGCCGACATCCGCGACGACATGCTTTTCCGCCGCCTCGCCTGGCTGCTGCCCGCCTTTGCCGTGCTGACCCTCGTCGCCATCGCGCCGCATCTCATCTGGCGCGGCGCGGTGATCGCCAGCCTGCCGATGCCCGACTGGGTCGGCAAGATGCTCGATCCGATCCGCGCGTCGGGCCGGATGTTCTGGCCGGTGCTCTATACGCTTGCCTTCGCGGCGATCGTGGTGGTGGGGCGGATGCGCTTCGGCACCTGGCTGCTGGCGGCGGCGCTGTTGCTCCAGATCGTCGACCTGCAGCCCTTGCTCCGGTCCGCGCGGGAGAGCGGCGGTTGGGCGGAACTGGCCAGCCCGTATCACCGCACGCTCGATCCGCGCTGGGACAAGGTGATCGCCGACGCCGACATGATCCAGTTCGAGCCGCCCGAAATGTACCGCGACCTGGCGCTGATGGAGGAAGTCACCTGGCGGGCGATCCTCGCCGGCAAGCCGGTGCGGTTCTTCTATGCCTCGCGCGAGACGGTTGCCGTGCGGCGCCGGCTGAACGCCGACAGCGCGGCCTTCGTCATCGGCCAGACCGACCCGCGCCGGCTCTATGTGCTGCTCGACGGCAAGGCCCCGCCGATCCTCGCCGGCCGGGTGCGAAAGCTCGACGGCGTCTCGATCATTCCAGCGGCGACACGCCCGCGTTAACCCTATGGTCGCGCAAATTCGGCAGAAGCGGGTCATGACCGCCGCGCTTCCCCGCTTCCTGGCTCTTTCGGCCATCGTCGCCTGCGCCTTCCTGGCGTGGATCAACCCGGCGACGCTCGACATCACCAATGTCGGCTGGGTGCTCGGCGGACAGGATTGGGGGCCCAATGCGCTGGGCCTGGCGGCCTATCTTCGGGCGGGCGACTGGCCCGGCACCGGCACGCCATTGGTGCTGTCGCCCGAGGGAATCCATCTGCTGATGATGGACAGCAATCCCCTGCTCGGACTGTTGCTGAAACCGCTGGCGCCTTTCCTGCCGGCAAGCGTGCAATTCATCGGCTGGTGGCTGCTGATCAGCCTGGCGCTGCATGTACGCTTCGCCTGGCTATTGCTGCGCGACCGGGCGCCCGATTTCGGGAGTGCCTGGATGGGCACGGCGCTGATGACCCTGCTGCCAACGCTCTACAATCGCTCGGTCCATTCGAACCTGTGTTCCCACTGGCTGATCCTGTGGGCGCTATGGATTTTCCTCGACCGCGACCGGTCGCGGCGCTGGGGACACTGGCTTGCGGTGATCGGCGTGGCCGGGCTGGTGCACAGCTATCTGTTGCTGCTGGTCGGTGCGATCTGGGGTAGCGCCATGCTGCGCGAGATCGGGACCGGCACCGCGCGTGATCGCCGTCGCGCGGCGGGGCTGGTCGGCGTTGTCGGGCTCGGCGTGGCCGGGCTCGCACTACTCCACGGCCTGGCCGATCCGCCGCTGTCCACCGGCACCTTCGGCGCCTTCCCGATGGCGCTGGATGCGCTGATCAATCCGGCCAATCCCGGCTACAGCCTGTTCTGGCCGTCGACCGCGAATGACGAGGGCCGCGGCTTCGAAGGCTATCAGTATCTCGGGGCCGGGCTGATCCTGCTGGTCGTGGTCGCGCTGGTCGGTGCGGTGCGAGGGCCGGCGCCGTCCCCCACTTCTGCGACGCGCGTTCCCATGGACGATCTGCGCTGGCTCGCGCCCGCCTATATCGTGCTGACCCTGCTCGCGATCGGCAATGTCGTGCTGTTTCGCGGCGAACGCATCCTGTTCGTGCCCCTGCCCCAGACGGTGGTCGACCTGCTCGACATCGTCCGCGCCTCGGGGCGGTTGTTCTGGCCGGTCGCCTATACGCTGATCTATGTCGCGATCCTCATCGTCTACCGGCTCGAACGGCGGACCCTGGTGCTGGCGGCCGCGCTCGTACTGCAGATCGCCGACATGACGCCGATGCTCGCCGCGTTGCGCGGCCTCACCGCCCGGGCAGGCCAGCCCGGTACCTATGAACTCACGCGTGATCCGCGCTGGGATGCGGTGATCGCTAGCGCCTCGGCGATCGAGATGCAGCCGCCCGATCCGTTCCGCAACCTCAAGCTGATCGAAGAGATCGGCTGGCGGGCGATGCGCGCCTGCCGCCCGATGCGCCACATGTATGTGTCGCGCGTGCCCAGGTCTGCACAACAGCGGATCGACGCCGACCGCCGCGCGTTCCTTGCCGGGAGGCTGGATCCGACGCGCCTCTACATTCTCTATCAAGGCGAAAATGCCCCCGCGGCGCTCGCGGCGCGCGTGCGGGTGCTGGACGGGATCGCCTTCATTCCGCCGGCACGGCGCGCACCGCCGCCCACCCTGTGCCGTTGAGCCGGTCGGGCAGGTCGTTCGCAGCAGACCTGCCCTGGTTTATCGACCCACCCCCTTTCCAACAGCCGATAAGGGGGACAAAGTCGTTGCGATCGATACTTTGGGGATCCCCGTCACATGACCAGTCTTTCGCGCCGCGAGGCCCTCGCCGCCGCCGCCCTGACCACGCTCGCCGTTGCCATGCCCGCCTGGGCGCAGGACGCCAGCACCGCCGGCGCCGTCGCCGCCTGGGACCTGAGCGAGCTCTATCCCAATGACGCCGCCTGGGACGCCGCGCGCAAAGACGTGCTGGCGAAGATTCCCGGCCTGCTCACGTTCAAGGGCACGCTCGGCACCAGCGCCGACGCGCTCGCCGCGGCGCTGGTCGCCCAGTCGGATCTCGGTCGTGTCGCCAGCCGGGTCTACACCTATATCAGCCTGAAGGCCGACGAAGATCTTCGCCTTGCCCCCGCCCAGGAAAAGCAGGCCCAGGCGAACGACATGTTCACGGCGTTCGGCGAGGCGACGTCCTGGATCGCGCCCGAGCTGCTCGCGGTCGGGAAGGCGAAGATCGACGGTTTCGTCGCCGCCAATGACGTGCTGAAGAAACGCTTCGACTTCTACCTCGCCGATATCCTGCGCCAGGAAGAACATACCCTGTCGCCCGAAGGCGAGAATCTGCTTGCCGGCACCTCCTCGCCCTTCTCCGGCGCGCGCGACACGCGCGAGCAGCTGGTCGCGTCGGACATCCCCTGGCCGACCGTCACCCTGTCGACCGGCAAGCAGGTGCGGCTCGACGACCAGAATTATACGCTCACCCGCGACGCGCCCAACCGCGCCGACCGCAAGCTGGTATTCGACACGTTCTGGGCCGAATATGGTAGATTTCAGAGCTCCCTCGGCACCGCCTATCTCAGCCACGTCAAGGCCGACATCTTCCGCAAGAAAGCGCGCAAATACCCGACGTCGCTGGCAATGTACCTGTCCGGCAACAACGTGCCCGAAGCAGTGTACCGCTCGCTCGTCGCCGAGACGAACAACGGCCTGCCCCAGCTCCACCGCTATTTCGAGCTGCGCCGCCGGATGCTCAAGCTGCCCGACATGGCCTATTACGACATCTATCCGCCGCTGGTTCAGCTCGACAAGAAGGTGACCCTGGCGGAGATGCGCGCCACCACGATCGAGGCGGTCAAGCCGCTCGGTCCGGAATATGGCGCGCTGTTCGCGAAGGCGACCGCGGCGAAGTGGATGGACCCGCTCCCTCGTCCCGGCAAGAAAGCCGGCGCCTATATGAACCCCGGCGCATCCTACGACGTGCACCCCTATCTGCTGCTCAATCTCGGCGAGAATTACGACGGGATGACGACCTATGCCCATGAATGGGGGCATGCGATGCACTCGCTGCTGTCCAACAGGAACCAGGTCTACGAAAAGACGGATTACCCGATCTTCCTCGCCGAGATCGCGTCGACCTGCAACGAGCAGCTGCTCGCCGCCTATATGGTCAAGCAGGCCAAAACGAAGGAAGAGAAGCTCTTCTATCTCGGCCAGCAGCTCGAGGCGATGCGCGGCACTTTCTACCGCCAGGCGATGTTCGCCGAGTTCGAGCTGGCGGTGCACGACAAGGCCGAGGCGGGCGAAGGCCTGTCGGGCGAGAAGTTCACCGCGATCTATCTCGATCTGCTGAAGCGCTATCATGGCCCCAAGGTCGCGATCGACCCGGCTTACGCGTCGGAATGGGCCTATATCCCCCATTTCTACACCAGCTTCTACGTGTACCAATATGCGACCTGCATCTCGGCCGCGTCCTATTTCGCCCGCTCGATCCTGAAGGGCGGCGCGAAGGAGCGGGACAATTATCTGAGCGTGCTGAAGGCCGGCGGATCGGACTATCCGGTCGACATCCTGAAGCGCGCCGGCCTCGATATGGCGAGCCCCGCGCCGTACCAGGCAGTGGTCGCGACGTTCAGGGACACGCTCGACCAGGCCGAAGCCCTGATGGGGTGAGCCTGCGGCTACCGGCCGGTTTCGGCCGGCCGGTAGCGCATGGCCACGTCGCACCGCGCATAGCGCGCGCCGAAATCGCGCATGATGTCGGGATCGTGCACGAAGCCCAGCTTCTCGTAGAGATGGATCGCCGCCTCGCTCTTGCGGTTGCTGAGCAGGTAGAGCGTCTCCGCACCCATGTCCGCGGCGCGCGCGATGACGGCGCGGAGCAGGAATTCCCCGGCCTTGCGCCCGCGCGCCGAGGCCAGCACGCCCATCTTGGTCAGCTCGAACCGCCCCGGCCCGGTCTTTTGCAGCGCGCAGGTGCCGACAATGCCCAGCCCCTCCGCCGCGACGAACAGGATGTCGCCGCCCGGATCGATGATCCGCGCGCGCGGATTCTCCAGCACGTCGCGATCGGTCTGCTCGAGCCGGTACATCGTCTCGATCCACTCGGCGTTGATGTCGTGGAAATGGCGCGCCAGCGCATCGTCATAGCGCAGGATCGTCAGCCCGAGATCGGCGGCGCGCCGATCGAGCGGCTTCTCGTCGAGCGCGCGCTCGATCGCCGAGATCTGACCGAGCAACGGTCCGGACAAGGGCTCGCACATCACGGCGACCGCCATGTCGATCCGTGGCCAGACTTCGCGCTTCGACACTTCCATCGCCGCTTTGCCCGCATCGCTCAGGGACAATGATTTCTGCCGCTGGTCCCGCCCATCCCGCGTCACCTCGACCAGGCCGAGCTCGATCAGCCGGGCCATGTTGCGCGTCACCCCGGGCTGGCTGATGCCGAGCGTCTCGGCGATCTGGCCGACGGTCACGCTGCCTTCGCGTTCGATAAGGGCGAGCAACGGATATTGGCTGGGCTGGATCGGCAGACCGGCCTCAGCCGCGACTTTCTGCACATCTGCCTGCATCCGTTCCGCCAGCCGCTTCAGCCGGGTTCCGAGGAACAGATGCCCGAGTTCAGCAACGATATCGCCAGCCATGGGCTACTCCCTACACATCACATAACGCGTTATATAACACAGTATTTGATATGCAAGTCGCACGCGAACAGACGATTTTTGTCACACGGCCAATATGACCGCCCCCAACAAACAACTGATATACATCGACAATGTCTGAGGATTTCTGGCAGAAGCCCTCATGGGGGTGTGACAAAAGTCTCCAACAGGCCGTGCGCCGCTTATCCTTTCATCGCCTCGATCAGCTTCTTCACTTCCTGGCTGCGTCCGCGCGGGAGGATCAGCACATCGTTGCCGCTGGCGACGACGATGAGATCCTCCACCCCGACGATCGCGATGCGCACGCCGTCGCTGCGCACCAGGCAATTGGCGGTGTCGATCGCGATCACCTCGCCATGATGCACATTGCCCGAATCGTCACCCTGGCTGATCTCGTGCAGCGCATCCCAGCTGCCGACATCGCTCCAGCCCATGCTGACCGGCACCACGGCGACCCGCTCCGCCTTTTCCATCACCGCATAGTCGATCGAATCCGCCGGCGACGCGGCAAAGGCATCTGCGTCGGGATAGATGCGGCGGTCCTCGGTGCGCGCATCCGCCATGGCCCGCTGGCAGGCGAGCAACATGTCGGGCGCATAGGCCGCCAGCGCCCCCAGATAAATGTCGGCGCGGAACAGGAAGATGCCGCCATTCCAGGCATGGTCGCCCGCCGCCAGCATCGCCTCGGCCTTGTCGCGCGGCGGCTTCTCGACGAAGGTCGCGACGCGGTGGACGCCGCCGGAAATCTCCTCGCCGACATGGATCCAGCCATAGCCGGTCTCGGGGGTGTGCGGATCGATCCCGAAGGTAACCAGCCATCCTTCCGCCACCAGCGGCATCGCGGCGTGGATCGCGGCATGGAACGCCGGCACGTCAGTGATGACATGGTCGGACGGCATCACCAGCAACGGGTCCGCACCCCCGCCGGCCGCCAACGCCGCGAGCGCAATCGCCGGCGCGGTGTTGCGCCCCATCGGCTCGAGGATCAGGGCCTGCGCCGCCGCCTCGACCGCGGCGAGCTGTTCCTCGACCATGTCGGCATGCCGTGCATTGGCGACCACGATCGGTGCCGCGAACCGCTCCCCGCAGGCGCGACGCGCGGTCAGCTGGAGCATCGTGTCTTCCGCTGTCAGCGACAGCATCTGCTTGGGCCGTTCGGGTGTCGACATCGGCCATAAGCGCGTGCCCGACCCGCCCGACAGGATGACAGGGATGATCGGCTTGGAAAGCGGCATTCGCGAATCTCCTGTAGACACCCCCCTCTAGAGCCGGAGGCGCCGCATAGAAACTGCCCTGGATCAATCCGGGTCCAAGCCATGGCAACTTCGTTACGATCAGCGAATAAAACCGCGCGACCGGCCGGTGTTTGTCAATTTCGGCGACGCTGCGCGTCGCGTGTCGGATTTGTTTACACTTTCATGCGCACAAGGCTCGACGATGATGATCGGGCTGATTCGATGCCGGTGACGGCCATCCTGTGGAGCCACGCGCTCGCCGCCCTGCTGTTCGCGGGCGTGGCGCTCACGCGCCTGCGCGATGCCGGAACGGCCCTGCCCCGCCTGACCTTCGTGGTCGCGCTCGGGGTCACCGCGCTCTGGGCGCTGGCCGTGGCCGGGATCGGACCGTTCGATCTGGTGACGCGCATCGCCGAAGGCGCGCGCGATATCGCCTGGCTCGGCTTCATGTTCGCGCTGGTCCGCCGGAACGGCACGGGTCCCGCCGAACGCGCGGTCGCGACCATCTACGGCGTGGTGGCGATATTGCTGGTCGTGGGGACCGGCCTCGCGGTCGCCGACGAGACGATCGGGCGGGGCTCGGTGCTGGCGCTCGCCACGGTGCGCACGCTGTTCGGCACCATGGCCGCGATCAGCGCGCTGGTGCTGGTCAATCACCTCTATTCGGCCGTCGCGCCGCGAGCGCGCGGCGGCATCTCGCTCGTGGTGATCGCGCTGGCGGGCATGTGGAGCATGGACCTGCTGCTCCATGCGACCGTCTATCTCACCGGCCAGACGCCGAGCGCGCTGATCGTCGGCCGCGGGGTGGTCATGGTGCTGGCCGCGCCGGCCTTCGCGATCGCCGTGCACCGCAATGGCGACTGGACGTTGCACCTGTCGCGGACGGTCGCTTGGCAGACGCTGACCTTCGCCATCACCCTGTTCTACGCGCTGGCCATGCTTGCTGCGACCAGCGCGATCGCGGCCCTTGGCGGCGACAATGCGCGGATGCTCCAGACCGCCTTCGTCTTCGGGTCGACCGCCGCGGTGCTCACCATCCTGTCCACGCCCTGGGTCCGTGCCTGGACCAAGGTGAAGGTCGCCAAGCACCTGTTCCGGCACCGCTATGATTATCGCGCCGAATGGATCCGCTTCACCGATACGCTGGGCAAGCCCGGCGAAGGCGCAGCGCCGCTCGACGAGCGAATCGTCAAGGCAGTGGCGGACCTCACCGATTCGCCCGCCGGGGTGCTGCTCGTCCCCGAAGGGCCGGGCCTCGGCATCGGCATGGACTGGAACTGGGCACGCGACGACCTGCCACCAGCGGGCGGCGACGAAGCGCTCGCGACCTATCTCGCCACGACCGGGCGGATCATCGAGCTCGACATGGTGCGCGCCGATGCCGGCGAGCCGGGCGAACTCGCCAGCGTGCCCCTGTGGATGATGGACGCGAGCGCCGCCTGGGCGCTGGTGCCGCTGGTCCATCTGGACCGGCTGCAGGGCGCGATCCTGCTCGCGCGGCCGCCGGTCGACCGCTCGCTCGACTGGGAGGATTTCGATCTGTTGCGCATCGCCGGTCGCCAGGTGGCGAGCTACCTCGCCGAGGCGCGGGCGCAGGAAGCATTGTCCGACGCCCAACGCTTCGACGAGTTCAACCGCCGCTTTGCCTTCATCATGCACGACATCAAGAATCTGGTGAGCCAGCTGACCCTGACCGCGCGCAATGCGGAGCGCCATGCCGACAATCCAGCGTTCCGCGCCGACATGGTCGCGACGCTGCAGGAATCCGCCGGCCGCATGAACGATCTGCTCGCCCGTCTGTCGCAGCACCATGCCGGCCGTGCCGAGGAACCGCGCGCGGTCGAAGTGATGCCGCTGGTCGAGCGAGTCGCGACCCGGCGGCGCAGCCAGCACCCCATCGCCACCATATCGCGCGGCCCGGCGGTGGCACGCGCCGACCCGGCCCGGCTCGAGCAATTGCTCGGCCATCTCGTCCAGAACGCGATCGAGGCGAGCGACCCGACGGAACCCGTGACGATCGCGGTCACGGCAAAGGATTCAAGAGTGGAGATCGACGTGATCGACAAGGGCTGCGGCATGTCGCCTGCCTTCCTGCGCGAAAAGCTGTTCAAACCCTTCGTCTCGTCGAAGCCGGGCGGCTTCGGCATCGGCGCCTATGAGGCGCGCCAGCTCGTCGAGGCGATGGGCGGCACGATCGACGTGACGAGCCGCACGGGCGAAGGATCGCGTTTCCGCGTCACCCTGCCCGCCGCGCGCGAGATGATGATCGGGAAAGCGGCATGAACGGCAACGGCGCGCCCAAACCGAAGCTGCTGATCGTCGAGGACGATCTCGGCCTGCAGCGGCAACTGCGCTGGGCTTATGAGGATTATGAGGTGATCGTCGCGAGCGACCGTGCCTCGGCGCTCGACGCAATGCGCGCCGAGGAGCCGGCGGTCGTCACGCTCGATCTCGGCCTGCCGCCAGACCCCGACGGCGTGAGCGAAGGCTTCGCCACGCTGGAGGCGATCCTCGCGCTCAAGCCCGATACCAAGGTGATCGTCGCCTCCGGCCACGGCGCCCGCGACAGCGCGCTGAAGGCGATCGGCGACGGCGCCTGGGATTTCTACGCCAAGCCGATCGATATCGACGCACTAGGACTGATCGTCACGCGGGCCTTCCATGTCCATGCGCTGGAAGCGGAGAATCGCCGCCTCGCCGAGCGTCAGGAGGGCGAGACGACCCTGGGCGGCATGATCTCCGCCGCGCCCGAGATGCTGAAAGTGACGCGCACCATCGAACGGGTCGCCCGCGCCGATGTCTCGGTGATGCTGCTCGGCGCCAGCGGTACCGGCAAGGAGCTGCTGGCGCGTGGCCTGCACGATTCCAGCCACCGCGCGAAGGGCGCTTTCGTCGCGATCAATTGCGCGGCGATCCCCGAGACATTGCTGGAAAGCGAGCTGTTCGGGCATGAAAAGGGCGCTTTCACCGGCGCGGTGAAGACGACCGAGGGCAAGATCGAGCAGGCCAATGGCGGCACGCTGTTCCTCGACGAGATCGGCGACGTGCCGCTGCCCCTTCAGGTGAAGCTGCTGCGCTTCCTGCAGGAGCGCGTGATCGAGCGGATCGGCGGACGCAAGGCGATCCCGGTCGACACCCGCATCGTCTGCGCGACGCATCAGGATATCGACACGATGGTCGCCGAGGGCCGTTTCCGCGAGGACCTCTATTACCGCCTCGCCGAGATCGTCGTGCGCATCCCGTCGCTTGCCGAGCGTACCGGCGATGCCGGGCTGCTCGCGCGGCATTTCCTCAAGAAATACGCCAAGGCAATGAACAGCGCGGTCACCGGGCTTGCACCGGACGCGCGCTCGGCGATCGACGCCTGGGGCTGGCCCGGCAATGTCCGCGAACTGGAGAACCGCATGAAGCGCGCGGTGATCATGGCCGAGGGCAAGCTGATCACCGCCGCCGATCTCGACCTTGCCGAGGGCGCGGACGACATGCCGCTCAACCTCAGGGCCGCGCGCGAAACCGCCGATCGCAAGGCGATCCGCCACGCCCTGACGCGGGCCGAGGGCAATATCTCGAATACCGCCAAGCTGCTCGGGGTGAGCCGTCCGACATTGTACGACCTGCTGAAAAGCTATGACCTCCACGCCTGAGCCGCCGCCCCGGCAAAAGCTGTTGCCTGGAAAGCGGGTGGTTGTAACAGGCCGGGAATGACCGATCCGCTCCTCCGCATCGCCGACGCGCTCGATCGGCTGTCGCCACCCGCACCGCCGGCGGCCGATCCGCTCACGCATCCGGCCTATATCTGGCGCGGCGACACGCTGACCGCGGCGCGCGACTTTGCCGGCCTGCCGCTCGACCAGCTCCAGAACATCGATCTCCAGAAGACCGCGCTGGTCGACAATCTCGATCGCCTGGCAAAGGGCGCCGCGGCGCACGACGCGCTGTTGTGGGGCGCGCGCGGCACCGGCAAGTCGGCGCTGGTCAAGAGCGTGGTCGCCCATGTCCAGGCGACGGGCGGCAATCTCGCGCTGATCGAGGTGGTGACGACCCGGCTCGATACCCTTCCCGCGCTCTTTGCCGCGATTGCGCCGCTTCCGCGCTCCTTCGTCCTGTTCATCGACGATCTCGGCTTCGATGCGGCCGGCGATGCCCGTGCGCTGCGCTCGATGCTTCAGGGCGGCGCAGAGGCCCGGCCCGCCAATGCGCGGCTGATCGTCACCTCCAACCGCCGCCACCTCATCCCGCGCGACATCGCCGAGCAGGAAAGCGCGATCAACCCGCGCGACTCGGTCGACGATCAGCTCGCCTTGGCCGACCGGTTCGGGCTCAGCCTGGGCTTCCATGCGATCGATCAGGACGGTTATCTCGCGATCGTCCGGGGCTATGCCGACGCCTATGGCCTGCCGTTCGATCCGGTCGAGGCGGTCGGCTGGGCAACGCGGCGCGGCAGCCGCTCGGGGCGGGTTGCCTGGCACTACATCACTGATCTGGCCGGACGAAACGGAAGATCTCTCAGATAGTCATTGATTTGGTTCAACTTTGTCGGAACCCGCCTTGACTCGGCACCTCCTGCGGGCTGACTGAACCCATGTCCCGCATCGGCGCCGTTGATCTATGTGAACGATTGTCGCCGGCGATACCCGTCTGGGTGACGCAGGTCGGCGTCACCTTGCTGATCGTGCTCGCTGCCCGGATCGTCCGGCTGATGTTCGACATGGTCGCGGGCGGTGCGGCGCCCTTTGCGCTGATCTATCCGGCGATCATGCTCGCCACCCTGTTCGCCCGCGCCTTTGCCGGCGCGCTGACCGCGGCAATCATGATCGTCTATATCTGGTATTTCCTCTACCCGATCGAGCGCTCGTTCAGATTCGTCAACAGCGCGGGCGCTTTCTCGGTCGGCATCGTGATCGTCACCGCGATCATGACCATCGTCATCGCCGAGCTGTTCCGCCGTACCGCCCGTCACGCGACGCAGGACCGCGATCGCGAGATCGCCGATCGCGACCTGTTCCTCGCCGAGGTCGACCATCGGATGAAGAATAATTTCGCTATCGTCGCCGGCTTGCTCGACCTGCAGAAGCGCCGGGCGGCCGAGCCCGCGACCGCGGCGGCGCTGGAAACCGCGCAGATGCGCGTCGACAGCATCGCCCGCGCCCACCGCCACCTGTATCGCGGCACCGGCCAGCCGGGCACCGTCGAGATCAGCGATTACCTGACCGATCTCTGCGGCGCGCTCTCGGAATCGCTGTTCCTCCAGGGCGGCATCACCCTGGCGTGCGACAGCGACCAGGCCGCCGTGCCGCGCGACCGGGCCGTCTCGATCGGTCTGGTCGTCAACGAACTCGTCACCAACGCCGCCAAGCATGCGTTTCCCGGGCGCGATCTCGGCACGATCACCGTCGGCCTGCGCAACCGCCCCGAAGGAGGCTGGTGCCTGACCGTCACCGACGACGGCGTCGGCATGCCGAAGCATGCCGCCCGATCCGACAAAGGCGGCGGCCTGGGCGCCCGCCTGGTCGCCGCCTTCGCCCGCCAGGCCGGCGGCACATTGCGCACCGAGAGCGACGATAGCGGGACGCGGGTAGTGATGGAGCTGGAAGCCTGAGCGCCGAAGCGCGGGAAGCAACCGACGCTCAGCCCAGCCCCTCGGCCATTTCCGCCAGCTCGAGCCAGCGCATCTCGGCCGCGTCCTTTTCCTCCCGCGCCTTGTCGATCGCCTTCATCAGCCGGTCGAACGCGCTCGGATCCCTTGTGTAGAGATCGGGATCGGCCAGTGCTTCCACATCGCGCGCGATGGCCTTGTCCAATTCCTCAATCCGCTTGGGCAGCAAATCGTAATCGCGCTGGTCCTTGTAGGTCAGCTTCACCTTGGGCGCCGGCGGCGCGGTCGGCTCGGCCTTGCGCGGATTGGGGCGCTTGCCGCCCGAGGCGCGCAGCTTGCGGCGCTTTTCCCAATCCTCATAACCGCCGGCGACGACATCGACCGTACCCGACCCGTCGAGCCCGAGCGTGATCGTCACGGTGCGATCGAGAAAGTCGCGGTCATGGCTGACGATCAGGACGGTGCCGTCATAATCGCCGATCACTTCCTGCAGCAGGTCGAGTGTCTCCAGGTCGAGATCGTTGGTCGGCTCGTCAAGCACGAGCAGGTTCGACGGCCGTGCGAACTCGCGCGCCAGCAACAGGCGCGAGCGCTCGCCGCCCGAGAGCGTGCCGATCATCGCATCGACCAGCCCGGGCTCGAACAGGAACTCCTTGAGATAGCCGATGATGTGCTTCTTCACGCCCTGGACCTCGATCCAGTCGCCGCCATCGGCGAGCACTTCGCGCACCGTCTTGTCGGGCGCCATCAGGCTGCGCTGCTGGTCGATGACGATCGCGTCGAGCGTCTTGGCGAAGCGGATATGCCCCTCGTCCGGCGCGATCTCGCCGGTCAGCAGCTTGAGCAGGGTCGATTTACCCGCGCCGTTCGCGCCGACGATACCGATCCGGTCGCCGCGCGTGACGCGCAGGGTCAGGTCCCGGATGATCGTGCGGTCGCCAAAGCTCTTGGACACGCCCTTCACATCGATCACCACCTTGGACCGCGCATCATCCGTGCCGATCGTCAGGTTCGCGGTGCCCGGTGGCCCCATCATCGACGCACGCTCGGCGCGCATGTCCTTCAGCTTGGCGAGCCGCCCCTGGTTGCGCTTGCGCCGGCCGGTGACGCCGCGCAGCAGCCAGTGCTCCTCGATCTTCAGCTTGGCATCGAGCCGCTCGGCATTGCGCTGCTCTTCGGCAAAGACGGTCTCGGTCCATGCCTCGAACCCGCCAAAGCCGATCTCGGCGCGTCGCACCGTGCCGCGGTCGAGCCACAGGGTCTGTTTGGTCAGCCGGGTCAGGAAGGTGCGGTCATGGCTGATCACGATGAACGCGCCGCGGAAGCGCGACAGCCAGTCCTCGAGCCAGTCGATCGCGACGATGTCGAGATGGTTGGTCGGTTCGTCGAGTAGCAGCACATCGGGGTCCTGCGCCAGCGCGCGCACGATCGCCGCCCGGCGCCGCTCGCCACCCGAGGCGCTGGCGGCTTCGCGTGTCAGGTCGATGCCGAGCTGGTCGGCGATCGCCTCCGCTTCGTGCCGCTCCGGGGCGTCATCGCCCGACAGCACATAATCGCTGAGCGTGGCGAAATTGCGCAGGTCCGGCTCCTGTTCGAGCAGGATCACGCGCGTACCCGGCACGATCGTCCGCCGGCCCTCGTCCGCTTCGATCTTGCCCGCGATCAGCTTGAGCAGGGTCGTCTTGCCCGCGCCGTTGCGCCCGATCAGCGCGAGCCGGTCGCGCGGCTGGACGTGGATGTCGAGGCCGCGGAACAGCCAGCCTGATCCCTGGATGATGCCGAGATTTTCATATGCGAGGATTGGGGCTGCCATGCGGGTCCCGTTAGGGCGGCGCGCCCGCTGCGGCAAGTTGCTCCGCGACGGGGGCGCGCATGACCGGTAGCTGACGCTTGCATTCACAGGCTGTTCAAGCCCGGCTCCCTATGCGAGACGCAATGAAGATGCTCGTACCGCTTGCGTTATCCGCCTTTGCTGCGCTTGGCCCGGTTTCCGCCCCTGCGGAACCCGTCCAGCGGCGCGACCAGCAGGAAGCGTTCGATCAGCTGCGCCAGGGCCGCATCATGCCGCTGCGCGAGATCGAGGCGCGTGTGCTGCCGCGCATGGCCGGTTCGCAATATCTTGGTGTCGAGCTGGACAGCAGCACCAGTATTTACACGCTGAAGTTCGTGCGTAAGGGAACGGTCATCTGGGTGTATGTCGATGCCCGTTCGGGCAAAGTCATCGGCCAGGACGGTAATTGAACGCCACCAAGGCGTCGTCTGAAGGGATAAACCTATGCGCGTTCTGATCGTCGAGGATGAGCCCAGCCTGGGCCAGCAGTTGAAGAACACGCTGGAAGGCGCGGGCTATGCCATCGATCTCGCCACCGACGGCGAGGAAGGCCATTTCCTCGGCTCCACCGAGAATTACGACGCGATCGTGCTCGATCTCGGCCTGCCCGAAATCGACGGGCTGACCGTACTCGACCGCTGGCGCAAGGAAGGCCGCACCGCGCCCGTGCTGGTGCTCACCGCGCGCGACAGCTGGTCGGACAAGGTCGCCGGCCTCGATGCGGGTGCCGACGATTATGTCGCCAAGCCCTTCCAGTCCGAGGAGCTGATCGCCCGCCTGCGCGCGCTGATCCGCCGCGCCTCGGGCAATGCCTCGTCGGAGCTGATGGCGGGCGACGTCCGGCTCGACACCCGGTCGGGCAAGGTCACCTTGGCCGGCGAGCCGGTGAAGCTGACCGCGCAGGAATACAAGCTGCTCTCCTACCTGCTCCACCACAAGGGCAAGGTGGTCAGCCGCACCGAGCTGATAGAACATATCTACGACCAGGATTTCGATCGCGATTCGAACACCATCGAAGTGTTCGTCACGCGCATCCGCAAGAAGCTGGGCCAGGACGTGATCACCACCATCCGGGGGCTGGGATACAGCCTCGAGGACCCGGATGCCTGATCGAACGCCCGTGACGTCCGGTGGCTGACGGCGAGGCTGCGCTGGCGGCCGACACCCCGGTCACGACCGCGAAACCGGTCGAGGAACAGCGTCCGGCCCCGACCGTCTACCCGAAGCAGAAGACCACCGGCTCGCTCAGCCGCCGGATGATCTTCATCGCAGCTGGCTGGATCGTCCTGCTGCTCACCGGCGGCGGTTTCGCGCTCGACCGCGTGCTGGCCACGGCGGTCACGCGCAATTTCGACGACCAGCTCGAATATGTGCTGACCGCGCTGATCGTCTCGTCGGAGATCGGGCCGGACGGCGAGGTGGTATTTAACCGCGAACCCGCCGACCAGCGATTCCTCGAACCCTATTCGGGCCTGTACTGGCAGGTCAGCGCCAAGGGCCGCGAACCCTTCTCCTCGCGCTCGCTGTGGGATCGGCGGATGGCGTTCGGCAGCAATCACAGCGACATGGCGGTCCACGCCTATGACAGCCCGCAATTCGGCGACGAGAAGCTGCGCATCCTCGAACGCGACGTGAAGCTGCCGGGATCGCCAATCCGCTGGCGATTCCAGGTGGCGCAGAGCCGCGACGGGCTCGACGCGCAGATCAGCGTGTTGCGCAGGACGCTGATCCGCAGCTTCCTGCTGCTGGCGCTCGGCCTGATCGTGATGGCCGCGCTGCAGACCTTTTACGGCCTGTGGCCGCTACGCCGGGTGCGCGAGGAGATCGCCCGGATGCGCGCCGGCAAGTCGCGCCAGGTCGAACGCGCCATGCCCAACGAGGTCGCGCCCCTGGTCGAGGAACTGAACGCGCTGATCGAGCATAACGAGAAACAGGCCGAGGAAGCGCGGCGCCACGCCGGCAACCTCGCCCATGCGCTCAAGACCCCGCTGACCGTCATCATGAATGCCGCGACCGCGCAGGCCGACGATCTCGGCGAGACGGTGGTGCGCGAGGCGCGGACGATGCGGCGCCAGGTCGACCATCACCTCGCCCGTGCCCGCGCCGTCGGCCGTCGCGGCTCGGCGCACAGCCGTGCGGACGTGTGGCCAAGCCTCGAATCGGTCGAGCGGGCGGTCGCCCGGCTCTACCGCCATGTCCGGATCGACGTGGCCGGGCCGAAGACCCTGCAAGTCCATGTCGAGCGCCAGGATCTCGACGAGATGCTCGGCAATCTGATCGAGAATGCCGCCAAATATGGCGGCGGCAGCGTGTTCGTCACCGTCGGCGCCCAGGCGGGATTCGTCGAATTCCTGATCGAGGACGACGGTGTCGGCATTCCCGAGGAAGAGCGCATCCGCATCTTCGATCGCGGCGTCCGGCTCGATACCGGCAAGCCGGGCACCGGCCTGGGGCTCGCGATCGTGCGCGACGTCGCGGAGATTTACGAAGGCACGGTCAGCCTCGAGGAGAGCGAGGATCTGGGCGGCCTGCTGGTCAGGCTGAGACTGCCGGCGGCGAACTGATTACGCCGCCACCTTCAGCTCCCGCATCACCTCGGCAGTGATCGTCAGGCTGCGCTTGCGCGCCTCATGATCGTAGATCGAGCTCGCGATCATCAGCTCGTCCACGCCGGTGCGCTCCACGAACGCGGCGATCCCGCGCGCGACGGTCGCCGGGCTCCCCACCGCAGAACATTGCAGCACATGATCGAGGATCCGTTCGCCCTGCGGCCCGAGCGTCGCGCGATATCCCGGGACCGGCGGCTTCAGCTTGCCGGGGTTGCCGGTGCGCAGCGCGACGAACGCCTGTTGCTGCGAGCTCGACAGCAGCTCGGCCTCTTCGTCGGTATCGGCGGCGAACACGTTGAACCCCGCCATCAGATGCGGCTTCGCCAGCACCTTCGAGGGGCGGAAATCCCGGCGATAGATGGCGATCGCCTGATCCAGCGCATCCGGCGCGAAATGCGAGGCGAAGGCATAGGGCAGGCCCAGCATCGCCGCAAGTTGCGCGCCGAAGGTGCTCGATCCCAATATCCACAAGGCGACATCAGCGCCCGCGCCTGGCGTCGCGCGGATGCCGGTCTGGCCGTCATCGGCGAAATAGCTCTGCAGCTCGACCACATCGCGCGGAAACGCATTCGGATCGCTGTCGAGCGTGCGCCGCAGCGCGCGCGCGACGATCTGGTCCGATCCCGGCGCGCGGCCGAGCCCGAGGTCGATCCGGCCGGGGAACAGCGCGTCGAGCGTGCCGAACTGCTCGGCGATCACCAACGGTGCATGATTGGGCAGCATGATGCCCCCGGCGCCGACCCTGATGCTGTCGGTCGCCGCCGCGACATGCGCGATCACCACGGCGGTCGCCGCGCTGGCGATTCCGGTCATGCCGTGATGCTCGGCCACCCAATAGCGACTGAAGCCAAGGGTCTCGGCGTGCCGGGCGAGATCGGCGGCATTGGTGAGGGATCGGGAAACGCTGCCGCCTTCAGTGACGGGAACGAGATCGAGCAGGGAATAAGCTGTCATGGTTTGAAAGATGGGGATGGAATGCGGCCGGAGGAAGCCCCGACCCGCGCGCCGCGGCATCCAAAGATTTCAGCGGTGCAAGGATTCCTTGCCCTGGGGGTGAATGCGACCGTCCCTCGCACCCGCCTTGCCCATGGCGCGGTGCACGCCTAGAGCCCGGCACCATGCTTGCGCGTCTCGACCCCATCCGCAACTGGATTTTCGATCTCGACAACACGCTCTATCCAGCGAGCGCGCGGTTGTTCGACCAGATCGACCGCAAGATGGGCGCCTATATCGCGGATCGTTTCGGCTGCGACCTGGCCGAGGCTCGCCGCATCCAGAAAGGCTATTTTCACGGCCATGGCACCACGCTGGCCGGGCTGATGGCCGATCATGGCGTCGATCCGCACCAGTTCCTCGATTTCGTCCATGATATCGAGATGGACGTGCTGGAGGAGAATCTGCCGCTCGCCGCCGCGATCGCCAGGCTGCCGGGGCGCAAGATCGTCTTCACCAATGCCGATACGCCCTATGCCGGCCGCGTGCTCGACCGGCTCGGGCTCGGCGCGAGCTTCGAGGCGGTGCATGACATCCATGCGATGGACCTGAAGCCCAAGCCGCAGGAATCGGCCTATGCCGGCCTGTGCGCGGCATTCGGGATCGACCCTGCCGAAAGCCTGTTCGTGGAGGACATGGCGCGCAACCTGAAGCCGGCCAAGGCGATCGGCATGACGACGGTGTGGGTCGACAACGGCTCCGAGCAGACGGTCGACATGGACCGCAGCTATATCGATTTCACCACACACGATATCCGGCACTGGCTGGAAGACATATTGGGGGCATGATGAGCGACTTGCAGGGCACGATCGAAGCGGCATGGGACGCGCGCGACGGGATCGGCACCGGCACCACCGGCGCGGTGCGTGACGCGGTCGAGACCGCACTCGGCATGCTCGATTCGGGCGCGGCGCGGGTCGCGGAACCCGATGGCACGGGCGGATGGCGCGTCAACCAGTGGCTGAAAAAGGCCGTGCTCCTGTCCTTTCGCCTCAACGACAATGCGCTGATCGATGGCGGCGCGGCCGGCGCGCCGGCATTCGACAAGGTCCCCTCCAAATTCGCCGGCTGGGGCGAGGCCGAGTTCCGCGCCGCCGGCATCCGCGTGGTTCCCGGCGCCGTCGCGCGCCGCGGTTCCTTCATCGCCAGGGGGGCGATCCTGATGCCGAGCTTCGTCAATATCGGCGCCCATGTCGGCGAAGGCACGATGGTCGATGCCTGGGCCACCGTCGGTAGCTGCGCGCAGATCGGCAAGAACGTCCATCTCTCGGGCGGTGCCGGCATCGGCGGCGTGCTCGAACCGCTCCAGGCCGATCCGGTGATCATCGGCGACGGCGCCTTTATCGGCGCGCGCGCGGAAGTCGCCGAGGGCGTGCGCGTCGGCGAGGGCGCGGTGCTGTCGATGGGCGTCTATCTCGGCGCCTCGACCAAGATCGTCGACCGGGCGACCGGCGAAATCTTCCGCGGCGAAGTGCCGCCCTATGCGGTGGTCGTGCCCGGCAGCATCGGCGGCGGAGACGGCAAGCCCGCGCTCTACTGCGCGGTGATCGTCAAGCGCGTCGACGAACAGACGCGCTCCAAGACCAGCATCAACGAGCTGTTGCGGGATTGATCCGCAAGCTCGCCTGTCTGTTGCTGTTGCTGGCGGCTGCTCCTGCGCCGCAAGCGGCCGTGCGGCCGGTGCCGATCGATCCGGCGCAGGTGGTCCGCACATTGCCGCATGATCCGGCCGCTTTTACCGAGGGCCTCTTCTATCTGCGCGGCCATCTGTACGAAAGCACGGGGCAGGTCGGCCAGTCGTCGATCCGCAAGGTCGATCTCGCCACCGGCAAGGTTCTGAACAGCGTTTCGGTGCCGCCGCCCTATTTCGGCGAAGGCATCACCGCGGTGGGCGACCAGATCGTCAGCCTGACCTGGCAGCACCATCTCGGCTTTCGCTGGACGCTCGACGGCTTCCGCAAAAAGGGCCAGTTCAGCTATCGCGGCGAAGGATGGGCGCTGACCAGAGACGGCGAGGCCGTCATCATGTCGGACGGCACCGCGCAGCTGCGCTTCCTCGATCCCGCCACGATGAAGGAGCGCCGCCGCGTGACCGTCACCGCGAACGGCCGGCCGATCGATCAGCTCAACGAGCTGGAATATGTCGATGGCGAGATTCTCGCCAATATATGGCGCACGCAATATATCGCGCGGATCGATCCGGCTGACGGGCACGTCGTCGGCTGGATCGACCTGCAGGCACTGATCGACACGGTTGGGGCGACCGATCCCGACGCGGTACCCAATGGCATCGCCTGGGACGAAAAGGGGCGGCATTTGTACGTCACGGGCAAGCAATGGCCCGTCCTGTTCGAGATCAGGCCCCCAAAAGGATAATCCGTGCGCCCTGCCGCACGGAGAAGTGAAATAAAGCGGCAGCTTGCGTCTCGACAACGTCACGAGCCCCTCCTATCCCCCCGCCCGACACCTGAGGGGAATCCACGCCATATGACCACCGCCAGCAAGGTCCTTGACCGCGTTCTCGTGCTCGAAATGGTCCGCGTGACCGAAGCAGCGGCGATCGCCGCCTCCAAACTCGTCGGTCGCGGCGACGAGAAGGCAGCCGACGCCGCCGCCGTCGAGGCGATGCGCGAGGCGCTGAACGAGCTGTACATGGACGGCACCGTGGTGATCGGCGAGGGTGAGCGCGACGAGGCCCCGATGCTGTTCATCGGCGAAAAGGTCGGCTCCGCCATCGGCAAGGGCCCGAAGATCGACATCGCCCTCGATCCGCTGGAAGGCACCACGATCTGCGCCACCGCCGGCCCCAACTCGCTCGCTGTGCTGGCCATTGCCGAACAGGGCGGCCTGCTCAACGCGCCCGACGTCTATATGGACAAGATCGCGGTCGGCCCGGGCTATCCCGACGGCATCATCGATCTCGACAAGAGCCCGACCGAAAACGTGAAGGCGGTTGCCGCGGCCAAGGGCGTCGAGCCCGGTGACATCATCGCCTGCGTGCTCGATCGTCCGCGCCACCAGGCGCTGATCGCCGAGCTGCGCGCGCTGGGGTGCGGCATCATGCTGATCGGCGACGGCGATGTCGCCGGGGTGATCGCGACGACCAATCCCGACACGACGATCGACATCTATCTCGGCTCGGGCGGCGCGCCCGAAGGGGTGCTCGCCGCCGCGGCGCTGCGCTGCGTCGGGGGCCAGTTCAAGGGCCGGCTGCTGTTCCGCAACGACGACGAGCGCGCCCGCGCCCATAAATGGGGCGTGACCGATCTCGACAAGCAGTATGACCTGACCGAACTGGCCAAGGGGGATTGCATCTTCGCCGCGACCGGCGTGACCGACGGCTCGCTTCTGGCAGGCGTGAAGCGCAAGGCCGGCGTGATGACCACCGAGAGCGTGGTGATGCGCGCCAGCTCCGGCACGGTGCGCTGGGTCAAGGGCGAGCACCGCATCTGACCGCGCGGTCACCGGGCGGCGCCCGCGCCGTCAGGGCTCGATTGTCATGATCCGGCGATAGGTCTCCAGCTGAAGCGCGCGGTCGCGCGTCAGGCTGGTGACTTCGGCTGCCTGCATCGGAACATACATCGTCCCCTGCCGCGTGGCGTGGATCGCGCCGATGGTGCCCCGCTCCGAGTCGCGAAAGGCAAGCCACAGGCGCTGCGACCGTCTGAGCTGCTGCCCGGCTCCGGCAGGCAGGCTGCGGAGCAACGCGGCATAGGCCAGGTTCATCCGCTGGTCATAGGCACGCAATGCGCTCACCTCGCAGTCGGTCTGGCCTGCCGTGGAGGCGTTGGCCGCATCGTCCAGACATCTGGCGAGCGCTGCCGCGGTCGGATCCCCCGGCGCTGCCACGGCCGACGCGCCGAACAGCAAGGCGGCCAGTACCGCACCCTGAGTGATCAACCCCATGCGCCCATCCTTTCACTGCCAACATCCGTCATATGGTACGGCGTCGCGCTGCGAGCACGCCGGCCGCCGTCGCGACGATGCCCAGGCCGATCAGGAACATCGCCAGGGCGCTGCTCCCGATTTCGTCGCTGTTGGCGCCGCTGATCGCCCGGGCTGCCGCATTGGCATCCGTGGCGGTCATCGCCGTAGCGAACGCTCTTTCCTCGCACCGTCGCAGCATCTCGGCGCCCTGGTCCTTCAGCCGTTCCTCGCAACGCGCGATAGTGGCCGCATCGGCACCCGGCGGGCCGCCGGTAAATTTCATGACGGCACCGGCGACAAGCATCAGCACGCCCAGCGCGATCAGGATCAACGGGTTCTTTTTCATGCATTTCCTCGACGCGTCAGCGCATCCAACTCTATGGGGTACCGCCCGGCCACATTGTCTGGGCCGGGCGGTGGCCGATCAGACACCCTGCCGCGATTCGCCAGGTTTCATGCCGGCCGGGCATGCCCCGGCATAGGTCGATTCAACCGACGATTTTATCGGCGCCTGGGCCGAGGGCGGCAGGTTCGGGCCGCTCATCTTGGTGACCAGTTCGGTGCGATAGTGTGACGAGAAATCGCCGCTGACGGTGCCGGCGATCGCCATCGTCATCCCGTTCGCGGCGCATTCCATGTCGACTGCATAACCCGATGCCGTGGGGCTCACCAGATTCTTCGAGCAGCTCTGACCGGGCTGTGCGGGCGGGGCGAACGGATTGCTGCCGGCGGCTGGCGCGCCCATGCAAACCTCCATCTTGACTGGCTGCGGCATGCCGGCCGCAGTGACGGTCATCTTCCACAATCCGGCCTTTGGCATCTTCGGGGCATCCGCTAACGCGCCACCGGCGTCGGTGGCCCCGCCTGCCGCCTTGTCGCTTTTGCCGGAGCAGGCGCCAAGCGCGAGAAGGCTTGCCGCAGCGGCCATGGCGATCATCCTGTCGGTGTACATCCATATTCCTTTGCCGTTGATCCGGTCGCGCCTCGCAGGGACGCGCGCTGTACCAACGCAGCGCAGCGGAAAAAGCCCGAAGAAAAATAACGAGCCGGGCTCTATCGCGCCCCACGCGGCCGCCGGCTCTGCTATTCAGCTCCTCCGGCCGAGGGCGATCAGGAGCAATCATGGCAGCGGTGAAAGTCGACCCGGCGAAAGTCCACGAGTTCAAGGACAGCGCCGCCTTCCACGCCTGGCTGGGCAAGCATCACGACAGCGCCGACGAAGTGTGGATCAAGCTGCACAAGGTCGGCTCCGGCCTCCCGTCCATCACACCGAAGGAGGCGATCGACGTCGTGCTGTGCTGGGGATGGATCGATGCCGTGCGCAAGAGCTTCGACGAACGGAGCTACCTCCAGCGCTACACGCCGCGCACCGCAAAGAGCATCTGGAGCAAGATCAACATCGACAATGTCGCCCGGCTGGTCGAGGAAGGCCGCATGACCGGACACGGCCTGAACCAGGTCGAGGCGGCCAAGGCCGATGGCCGCTGGGACCGCGCCTATGGCAGCGGCAAGGACATGAAGATCCCCGACGACCTGCAGGCCGCGATCGATGCCGAGCCCAAGGCCAGGGCGATGCTGGCGACGCTGACCGCGCAGAACCGCTTCGCCCTCGCCTTCCGCATGCACAATATGAAGACCGAAGCCGGCCGGAAGAAGAAGATCGAGACCTTTGTCGAGATGCTCGAGCGCGGCGAGACGATCTACCCCCAGCGGCGCAAATGAGCATGCCTTAGCATGTTCTTGGCCGCCCCTGCGTCCCCCTGCCCGGCGTGATGAAAAGCGCCTTGCCCGGCTCGGCGACGTCCGCGGTATGCCAGGTGCCGCATGGCACCAGCACCCCCTGGCCGACGACCAGGTCGACGCGGCGATGCGGCGTATCCTTCCCTTCCAGTATCAGCGTCATCCGGCCCGAAAGCAGATAGACGAGTTCGTCGCCTTCCGGATGCATCTCCCAGTTCGGCCAGTCGCTCTCGCTGGTGAAGATCGACACCATGCGCCCCTCGTCGAGCCGCGGGTCCGGTGTTTCCCAGAATCCGGCATCGACCGGCAACAGGAATGCGCCGCCCTTGTCGTCGAGGTGGACGAAGCTGGTGTCGAGGACAAAGGCAGGGCAATCCCCCGCTTCCTGCAACGTTTCTGCCATCAACCGCTGCTCCCCGCCGTTTGGCACGCCGTCGATCCTAGTTCCGCCCCGCGCTCGGTCAACATTTCCCATGGCAGCCGCTTTTCAAAGCCCGGCCGCAGCTTTCGCTATCGCCGGGGCGGGTCGATCGATACGATGGAGGAATGAAACAATCCGCGATCGTTACCGGCTCCCGGGGGCGCCTCGGCCGGGCGTTCGCCTCTCGCCTTTCGTCCGACGGCTTCGACGTCCACGGCGTGGAGGTGGGCGAGACGCAGGACCGCGCATCGACGCCCGGCGAGCGGCTGTATCTGTTCGATCTGGCCTATCAACATGGCGATCCGGACGGCCATGTCGACCGCGTGGTCGGGCATCTCGAGAACTGGCGTCGCTATGAGGCGATCTTTGTCCCCTCCTCGCTCTGGATCGGCGCCGACAGCCCCTATGGCCGGGCCAAGCTGGCGGTCGAGCATCTCGCCGCGCGCTATCGCGCGCTCGGCGCCCGCGTGGTCACCGATCGCATCGGCTATTTCCCCGGGGACGGTGTCGACCCCGACCCGAACGAGCCGTTTTACGAGCACCGGGTCACGGGCGACGCGCTCTATGCGCGAGTCATGGCGCGGATGCGTCCTTCGGAAAATGCGACACTCAACAAGCTGGAGCGATTGCGCTCCAGCCGCACAGCCTCATTTCCGCGGCCTGGGATAGGGCACGAAATCGCCAAGGGTGACGAAGCTGCGCTGGATGCGTGAGCTGCGGTCGACCAGGTCGATCGAGTCGAGCGAGCAAAGCTGGCTGCCCTGAGTCTTGCTCACCAGGATATCGTCGCTGTCGAGCGAGTCGGCCGCGATCCGCGGGCGATTGACGTAGATCGTGCTGCCGACTCGGTAGAGGATCGCGACGCCGTCGATCGTCTCGCTCGAGGTGATGCTGTACTGGGCGATGCAGTTCACCGGCTGTCCGGCGACCCGCCCGGCCAGCGCCCTGGCGAGTTTCGCTTCGCCCTTGGCATTGTCGCGCTGCGCCGCGACGGCTGGGGCGGCCGATCCGATCAGGGCCGCGCCGAGAAGCAGAGTGGGGAATATGCGCATGGTCATCCGCCTGTCCGAAGGTGATGGGCCCTGAATATGGTGTCGAAGCACTCCGGGTGCCACCTAAACCAAAGGTATAGGGCAAGCCGCGCTCCCCGCGCGCTATAAACCGCCATGGCTTCCGGATCGCGCTTTGATCGGAAAAAGAAATCGGGATTCCGATGGACCCGCAAGCCTCGTGGCGCGCTTTGCAGCATAGCCCGGCACCGCGCGATGAGGCGCCCCAACCCGAGGGCCCGGCAACAGGAAAGATCGTCCCATGACTCTGCTATTGGTCGCCCTCGCCCTTGCGGGCGCGCCGCAGCCCGCCGATTCCGTCATCGGCAGCTGGAAGACCGAGACCCGTGGCGGCGTGGTCGAGATCGTGCGCTGCGGCGCGTCGATCTGCGGCCGCCTGGTCACGTCGGACAAGCTGCGCACCGATCCCAATTTCAAGGACGAGAAGAACGGCAACCCCGCCCTGCGCAACCGCCCGTTGCGCGGCCTGCAGATCCTCGGCGGTTTCACGCGGCAGGACGCCGGCTGGGTCGGCGGCAAGATCTACAATGCCGAGGACGGCAAGACCTATAATGCCGAGATCACCCTGGCCGGCGCGAACCAGCTCAAGCTGCGTGGGTGCGTGTTCAAGCCGTTCTGCAAGACCCAGACCTGGACCAGGGTGCGCTGACGCCCATTTCCGAACCCTGCCGCAAGGCGCGTATTGCTTACAGGATTGATGCCATGTCGTATCTCAGGACTTCCCTCGCCGCCGCCTCCACTGCCGCCTCGCTTTTCGCCTTTGCCGGCACGGCGCATGCCCAGGCTTTCTACCTGCAGGAGCAATCGGCGCGCGGCGCGGGCCGCGCCTTCTCGGGCGAAGTCGCCGATACCGGCGCCCAGTCGCTGTGGTGGAACCCCGCCGCAATTGCCGGCTCGATCGATGCCGAGGCGGCGCTTGCCGTCGCCGCGATCCTGCCGCGCGGCGAGGTCGTCGACACCGGCACGCTGATCGGGCGCCCCGGCCAGCCCTTCGCGCCGGTGGGTGGCCAGCAGCGCTCGCGCAACCCGATCACCAACGGGATCCTGCCCTCGGGCGCCATCGCGATTCCGCTCAACGACCGCATCGCCTTCGGCCTGGCGGTCACCTCGCCCTACAGCTTCACCACCGATTACGATGCCGATAGCTGGGCGCGCTATTCGGCGGACCGCACGAAGCTGCTGACCATCGACATCCAGCCGTCCGTCGCGGTGGCGGTGACCGACTGGCTCCGCGTCGGTGCCGGGCTCAACGTCGAATATACCGATGCCTTTCTCAGCAACGCCCTGCCCAATGTGCTCGCCTCGCTGCCGGACGGGCACCAGCAACTCAAGGGCCATGGCTGGGACCTGGGGTGGAGCGCCGGCGTACAGCTCCACAATGATGTCATCACGGTCGGCATCGCCTACAAGTCGGGCATCAAGCACAAGCTGAAAGGCGATCTGACGATCGACGGGCTGGTCGGCCCGCTGGCGGGATCGAACATGTCGCTCTCCGGCATCGAAGCGCGCTTCGATACCCCTGCGCAGATCATCGTCGGCGCCCGGGTGAAGGTCGCGCCGAAGCTGACTCTCAACGCCCAGGCGACGCGCTTCACCTGGGCCGATTTCGACGCGATTCGCCTCGGGGCGCCGGTCAACGCCGTGATCCCCGAGCTGTATCGCAACAGCCTGAGCGTTGCGGGCGGCGTCGATTATGACGCGACCTCCCGCCTCACCCTGCGCGCAGGCGTCCAGCGCGGCCAGACCCCGACCCAGAATGGCCAGCGCGATGCGCGCGTGCCGGATTCGAACCGCTGGAACTTCGGCGCGGGCGGCAGCTACAAGCTCACCTCGCGTTTCACCATCGATGCCGGCGCCAATTATGTCGACTTCGAGGATCAGAGCATCGATCGCGTCACCGCGGCCTATGTCGGCACGGCGGCGCAGACTCCGGTGCTCACTTCGGGCGAGTTGCGCAATGCGCATGCCCTGGTGTTCTCGCTGGGAGGGCGGGTGACCTTCTGACCGGCGCCGCACTCTGGATCGGGTGGAGCGCCTGTGGCAAACCGGGTCACGCCAATCGGAGTTCGCATCGATGAAGACCGCAGCACTTGCCTCAGCGCTCACCCTGCTCGTGCTCGGCGGGTGCGATCAGGCCTCCGCCCCGGCGCCGGACAATGGCGCCGCCGCCCCGGCCGCACCGGTGAAGGCGGCCGAGAAGGATTATTATGCCGATCGCATCAACGCGCTGACCGACAAGCAGCGCGATGCCGTGCTGCTCAAGGCGATCAAGGATGCGGGCGGCGAATGCCCGGCGGTGACCGGGTCGGCCGTGCAGGCGCCGGTCGAGGGGCATCATGCCTGGATCGTGCATTGCACCGCGGGCAAGGACCTGCGCGCGCTCGACTGGGTGGTCGTGCTCGGGTCCGGCGGGATGATGAGCATCGTCCGGCCGGGCGCGCTCTGACCGCCTCCCCGATTCGGGTTGCCACCGAAACGATTTCGTCTCCGATTGCATAAACGTCCCCCGGGCATATCGTCCCGGCACCGCGCCCCTGCCTTGTGCTGCAGGCCGCGCGACGCCGGCGACCGCGTAATCGTCGCCCAATTTCGAACCAGAAATCGCATAGGGGACGATGATGAGAGACTTGATCAAGGGGCGCCGTATCGGCCGGCGCGGTGCCGCCGTCGTGGTGGCCACGATCGCGGGCATCGGGCTGCTGGCCGCCTGCACGACGAAGCCGGACAAGCCGGCCGGGCCGTCCTATCTTGCCGCTTTCCCGGATTTAGCGCCGGACGTGACCGCGCAATTCCCGGGCGACGTGGATATCGCACTCAAGAAGAAACTCGAAGGCGAGAAGAAGTTCGCCCAGGTCCAGCGCGAGTTCGACCTTTATTCCTGGCAGATGTTCCTGGCGCTGAACTGGCCCACCGATAACGAGGGCAAGGCAGCGCCCAAGCTGACCGACACCAGTTTCGGCGCGCCGCACTGGACCTTGTGGCAGACTTCCAATGCGATCTTCCAGCCTGACGGCGCGAAGCCGGCCGCCTGCGCCTCCAAGGCCGCCGCGCGCACGCTGGTGCTGCGCCGCGACCTGAGCAAGCCGGTGAGCCGCGGGCTGAAGGCCTTTTCGGCTCAGGCGACCTCCGGCGCCGATCCCCGCCTTACCCGCTTCCTCGGCGTGGTGTCCGCGGTGGGCGAACTCAACGCGTCCAACCTCAGCGAGATCGACCAGGCCTTTTCCGGCCCGCTGATCGATCAGAATGGCGAATTCGTCTATTACGAGATCATGATCGACCCGAACGAGGTCGACTATCTCTGCGCCAACAGCCTCTACAACATCAACGGCCAGGTCGCCTTCAGCCAGGCCGGCGGCAAGGTGCAGATGCCGTTCGGCACCCCCGACAAGGACTGGACCGGATCGACCGAGCTGAAATTCGCCTGGCGCATCCTGAAAAAGGGCAGCGACGATTTCAGCCGCTTCCACACCCAACCCGCCGTGGTGATCGACCAGGGGCCTGACGGTGCCCAGGTCGAGCGCAAGGTGACGGTCGGCCTGGTCGGCATGCATATCGGCCACAAGAGCTCGACCTCGCCGCAATGGATCTGGTCGACCTTCGAGCAGATCGACAATCTCGATGTCGATCCGGTCGCGCATCCGACGCTGAAGCCGTCCTTCGTCGACACCAACTGCCCCGGCTGCGCGGTCAACCAGCTGCCGGTCAAGGTGAACGGCGTCTACCCGCGCATCCCGACTCAGGCATGGCGCGCCATCCCCATCCCAGGGGACAAGGTGGCACTGAATGCCCAGGCGCAGGCGGCGCTGAAGAAACTGGGCAGCGTCTGGCAATATTATCAGCTGATCGACACGCAGTGGCCGACCGACCCGAGTGCGCCGCCGACCGCGTGGGACGCCGGCCTGCCCGGCGCGGTGACCAACAAGCCCGGCGGTCATCCGACCCCGACCTTCCTCACCAACATCACGATGGAAACCTATTTCCAGAAGGGCAATCAGGCGGCGTGCAACAGCGAAGAGCTGCCGAACGGCGTCAACTGCCCGGATGGTAGCGCGGTGGAACCGCCGGTGTGGAACTCGGCGCTGAACAATCTCGGCAAGCCCGTCACGCCGGGGGTCAACACCCTGTCCTTCATCACCGAAAGCTGCACTGGCTGCCACAGCTCGGCGGGCATCTGGACCAGCTGGGATCCCACGAGCGGCACCGGCACGAAATCCGGTCAGCTGACCGCGGACTTCTCCTGGCTGCTCCAGCAGAAGGCGAGCTATGCGGGTGCCGGGGCGCAACCCAAGCCGCTGTTCGGCAAGCTGCGGGATTAGTCGAATTGGTCGGCCCCTTCCCTTCGGGGAAGGGGCCGACCTGATTGCTCAGAACGCCGCCGTTACCGACACCACGAGCCGGCTGCTCGCGATCGACGAGCCGTCCTTCGTGCTCGAGAAGTTCGGCTGAAGATAAGCCGCCTCGGCAGTGCTGATATCGGTATCGACATAGGCCGCGCCGAGCGTGACCGGGCCGAGCACGTAATCGACGCCCAGCAGCCAGTCGACATATTTGCCGGTCGGCGCCACGCTGGTGCCGTTTGGGCCCAGGCCGGGATTGCCGTCGGAATAGCCGACATGCGCCTTCACGGTGATCGGCGTGCTCGGGATGCCCGCACTCGCGTCGCCCCAGATGTAGAAATTGTCCTCGCTCTGCCCGGCGCTTTGCGGCGTGTTGGAAAAGTTGCCCAGTGCCTTCTGCTTGGGGGCATAGGCCACGCCCGCCAGCAGGGTGACCGGACCGGCCGTGCCGCTGACCTTCACATAAGGCTCGGCGAAATCGGTCAGGTCGGCGCCGCCCGGATACATGTACCAGGTCAGGCCGACATCGACCGTCGCGCCGCCGAACGAGCGCTTGTAACCGCCGATCAGGTCGAGCTCCATGTTGGAGCCGCCGAACGTGCCCCAGCCGGCCAGGTTCGATCCCCAGACGCCCGCATAGAAGCCGCTCTCGTGCGAGACGGTGATGCCGCCCTGGATCGCCATTTCCTTGTCGGACTGGGATACGCCGCGGAATCGATAATCGGAAACGAGCGCGACGCTGCCGGAAACGGTGACGGGTGGCGGCGGCGCGGTGTCCTGCGCGGCGGCAGGCAGTGCGGCGATGGTCATCATGGCCGCGCCAAGGACATAGAGAGTTTTCATGGGACACCCCTTTGTTAGGATAGGGTCCCTCCTGCGGCCGGGACCGCCGCTTCTCTCGCCCCCCGGCTGAACGGGGTAGGAAAGGGTCGGCCCGGGCAGGAATGTTTCTAGCGAGGCGCTTGTTTGCCTAGGTTGCCGCTTCGTAACGAAGTGTTGCCTGCGACGCCCGTCCCCAACGAGCGAACGGCCCCCTTCCTCGCCCGAGGGGAGGAAGAGGGCCGCCAAAGGCCGACGGTGGGGAGAGTCGACCTCTAGTGCGCGGCAGCCGCCAGCTTGGACGGCGCGCCGATAAGCTCGACGGGGTGCCCCGACGCGCGACGACGGCTGAGCCAGTCCTTGAGCAGTTCGGCGCAGGTATGGTCGATCGTCGCCAGCCGCGACATGTCGAGCCGTACCTTCTGGCCCTGCGGCAGCTCCTCCAGCGCATCGGAGAGCTTGGGCAGGGTAACGAAGGTCGCGCTGCCCGAGAGCTGGACCGCCCTGCCCTGATCGTCGTCGTGCGACGCGACCTTCAGGCGCAGGCGGCGGACATGCGGGATCAGCTCGAGCAGCGAGAGCCCGATGCCGACCAGCACGCCGGTCAGCAGATCCTCGACCACGACGAGGATCAGCGTGATCGCCCAGATCGCGGCCGGCAATATGCCGTAATTGCCGAACAGGTGGCGGACATGCGCGATACTGACCAGGCGCCAGCCGGTCACCACCAGAACGGCACCGAGCGCCGCCATCGGGATCTCGCGCAGCAGCCAGGGCAACAGCGCTACGAAGCCGAGGATCCACGCGCCGTGCAGGATCGTCGACAGGCGCGTCGTGGCGCCTGCCTGGACGTTGGCGGAGCTGCGCACGATCACGCCGGTCATCGGCAAGGCGCCGGCGAAACCGCACAACAGGTTGCCGATGCCTTGGGCACGCAGTTCCTTGTTATAGTTGGTGCGGACGCCGTCATGCATCTTGTCGACCGCGGCGGCCGACAGCAATGTTTCTGCGCTGGCGATAAAGGCGATGGCGAGCGCCGCGACCAAGACCGACGGGTCCATCCACTTCTGCAGCAGATCCGGGCCCGGCAGCGCGATCGCCGAGGCGATCGATTGCGGCACGTTGACGCGAGTCACGTCGAGGCCAAGCGTGAACGCGGCCAGGGTGCCGGCCACGACGCCGACCAGCGCGCCCGGCACCTGCTTCAGCGCGGCGGGACGGAAGCGTTCCCACCCCAGCATGGTACCGATCGTCAGCAGGCCGATCGCAAAGGCGCGCTCGACGCCCGACACGTCCATCGACAGGCCGAGCACCCGTCCCGGCATCGCGGCGATATTGGCGAGGCCGCTCGACAGCGGGGTCGCGTCGAACAGCACATGGAACTGGCCGACCACGATCAGCACGCCGATGCCCGCCAGCATGCCATGCACCACGGCGGGCGAGATGGCGCGGAACCAGCCGCCCAGCTTCGCGATGCCGGCGATCACCTGGATGATGCCGGCGAGGATCAGGATCGGGCCCAGCGCGGACAATCCCTTGTCGCGCACCAGCTCGAACACGATGACGGCAAGGCCGGCGGCGGGGCCGCTGACCTGCAGCGGCGAGCCCGCCAGGAAGCCGACCACGACACCACCGATGATGCCGGTGATCAGGCCTCTTTCGGGCGGCACGCCGGAGGCGACCGCGATGCCCATGCAAAGCGGCATCGCGACCAGGAAAACGACGATCGAAGCAGTGAAATCACGCGAGACGGTGCTGAACGAGGGCAGGTCGAAACCGGCGATCTTCATTCCGCCGCCTCCAGATATTCGATGCCGTTGGCGAGGCGCTGCGCCGCCGGCAGCGCGACCGGCAACGGACGATCGTCCCGCACCGTGGCGAAGCGGCCGGCCGTGCCGTCAAGCGCCAGGATCGCGCCTTCGCGGATATCGACGAACCAGCCGTGCAGGGTCATCTCGCCCCGGGCGATCGCGGAGGCGACTGAGGGGTGCGTGCGCAGATGCGCGATCTGCGCGACGACATTTTCCAGCGCGGCTGTGCGGACCCGCTCGGCATCCTCCATATGCGGGTAGCATTCATTGACCACGCTGGCCGCGGCATTGCTGTGGCGCAGCCACGCCGCGACATTGGGCATGCGCTCGAGCCCTTCGGGGTTCATCAGCGCCTTCATCGCGCCGCAGTCCGAATGGCCGCACACGATGATGTCGCGCACGCCGAGCGCCATCACGGCATATTCGACGGTCGAGGAGACGCCGCCGGTGTGATTGGAAAAGGGCGGGACGATATTGCCGGCGTTGCGGCATACGAACAGGTCGCCCGGGCCAGCCTGCATGATCTGCTCGGGCACCACGCGCGAATCCGCGCAGGAAATCATCAGGGCCTTGGGGCTCTGCCCGTCATTGACCAGCTTGGCGAACAGGGCGCTCTGGTTGGGGAAAACCTGCTTCTCGAAACTGAGGACGCGGCCGATAAGGTCGTTCACTGCTTGGCTCCTGCTGCCGGGCCCAACAGGTCGGGCGCGGCTTAGGCAGGGTATCTAGGAGGGCAGTTTTGCTGCGATGCCGCATCACTGTAAGGAATCATGTCTACCGAGCGGCAGAATGATTTCGGCGCGCAGGCCGCCTTCCCGCCGGTTCGACAGGCGGAGCGTCCCGCCTTCATTCTCGATCGCCTTCACCACGATCGACAGGCCCAGCCCGAAGCCGACCGTGTCGCGGCGGCGCGCATTGTCCAGCCGGACAAAGGGTTCGAGCACCGTCTCGAGCGATTCCTGCGGAATGCCCGGCCCATTGTCGTCGACCCAGATCGTGATGTGCTCGCGCCGCCCGGCAAGCGTGATCGTCACCGCCTGGCCGTGATGCAGGCCGTTCTCGACGAGGTTGCCGATCGCGCGGCGCATCGCCGACGGCCGGATCACCGCATCCAGGTGATCGGGGCCGACATAGCGCACGTCCTGGCCGACATCCCCGGCATTGTCGGCGATCGTCGCGCACAGCACGGCAAGGTCGATCAGCGCCGGCTTCTCCGCATCCTGATCGCCGCCGAGAAAGGCGAGCAGCGAGGAGACCATCGCCTCCATCTCCGCGATGTCGGCATGGATCGTGTCGCGCAGGTCCGGCTCGACGACACGGTCGGCGCGCAGCCGCAGCCGGGCGAGCGGCGTGCGCAGATCATGTCCAACGGCGGCCAGCGCCTGGGTGCGATCGACGATCAGGCGGTGAATTCTGGCCTGCATGCGGTTGAATGCGCCGATCACGCGGCGCACCTCGCCCGGGCCGGCTTCGGGCACCTGCGCCTGATCGGGGCTGCCGAACCGGTCGGCCGCGTCGGCCAGCTGGCGCATCGGCTGCAGGGTGCGGCGGATCAGCAGGCCGCCCAGCAACATCGCGGCGATCGCCAGCAACGAGGCAACGAGGATTCGGCTCGGCGCAAAATCGATATTGGGCACCGGTTTGAGCGTCTGAAAATGCAGCCAGCTGCCATCGGGCAGAGTCACGCCGCCCACCACCACCGAGCTGCTGCCGAGCGAGACGACGCGAAACCGCAGGTCGGTCGGGCCGAGCGTCGGCTCCCAGGCCACCACTTCCTTGCGCATGCTGTCCAGCGACGGGGCGAGCGGCGGGGGCGGCGGGCGGCTGCGTTCCCACGCCATCATGTAGTGATCGGTCGACAGTTCGGCCGCCATCGCCGGACGTTCCACGGCAGGCAGCTCGGCGACGAGCCGGCGCGCGATCACCAGATGCTCGGCCAGCCGCCGCGCCCGGTCGCCGCTCAGCGAAAAATGGCTCGCGCGCTCATAAAGGATCGTGCTGGCGGTGAACTCGACGATGACGACCAGCAGCAGGATCGCGACGATCCGCCCGAGCAGGCCGATCGACGGGCGCACGAAATGGCTCAACTGCGCGTGACACCCGTATTCAACATATAACCGACGCCGCGCACCGTCACGATCGGGGCGGGCTTGTCACCCTGAGTCAGCTTGCGCCGCAACCGGCTGACCAGCACGTCGACGCTGCGGTCGGAGCTGTCGGTCAGCCGGGTGCGCGACAATTCGATCAGCCGCTCGCGCGCGATGACCCGGCCGGCATGGTCGAGCAGACTGGTCAGCAGGTCGAATTCGGCGCCGGTCAGCTCGACCACCGAGCCCGCCGGCGACAGCAATTCGCGGCGCGGCAGGTTGACCGTCCAGCCGTCGAAGCTGAGCATGCCCTGCTCGCGTTCGCCGCTGCGCCGGTCGAGCGCGCCACGACGCAGCACGGCGCGGACTCGGGCGGCGAGCTCGCGCGTGCCGAACGGCTTGGCGAGATAATCGTCGGCGCCGAGCTCGAGCCCGATCACGCGGTCGGTCTCGCTGCCCTTGGCGCTGACGAAGATGATCGGCACGTCGCTGGTCTTGCGCAGTTGGCGGCACAGGTCGATGCCGCTGGTGCCGGGCAGCATGATGTCGAGCAGCACCAGATCGACTGGTCCCGCTTTCAGCGCCAGCCACATCTCGGGCGCGGCCGAGGCCGGGCGGACAATATAGCCATGTTCCTGCAGCGCCCGGGTCGAGAGCGTGCGGAGCGCCGGATCGTCTTCGACCAGCAAGATGGTGGGGGCGACTTCGGGGCTTGGGCGGGGGTGCATTATTGTCATGTTGCAGTGCGAGGTAAGTACCCGTTCCGTAAGGGTCAATCGCTTCGACGATCGTAGCTCGGCCAGAAACAATTTGTCACGGACCGGTGCCGGGCGAGAAAAGACCAGCCGGCTATTGGGCATACTCGCATTCATTTACGAGGAATAGCCCATGCTTGTCCGTACCCTTCTCGGCGCCGCGCTGCTGAGCGTCGCCGTCCCCGCCCTCGCCGTATCGGACGCGCCCCGCGCCGAATCAGCGAAGCAGTGCGTGCTCGCGCAACAGGGCGCGCCCCATGGCAAGGGCGTCGTCACGCCGATCGTCAAATGCGAAGCAAAGGCACCCGAGATCGCGCGCAACGAGCAGCCGGCCAAGGCCCCGGTCGCCCGCAACTAAGTCCCCCCGGCCCCTTCCCGTCATGCCGGTCCTGCGCGGCATGACGGGCTTTTTTGCCCGCCGGCGGAACAGGCAAAAAAGGCCCCGCCGGAACACCGGCGGGGCCTTCGATTTCGGCATGGGGGTCGCTGTTAGCGGCAGCGCACGTCGCTGCTGTTCTGGTCGATCGACTTGCCGGCAAGCGCGCCTAGCGCGCCGCCGATCAGCGTGCCGGCTGCCCGGTTGCGTCCGCCATCGATGACGTTGCCCAGGATGCCGCCGCCGATCGCACCGACGATCAAGCCGGTCGTGCCGTCGTTGCGCTTGCAATAATAGCGACCGTCCGAACCGCGATAGACCTCGTCGTTCGACGACAGGCGGCGCTCGGTATAACGGGGATCGTCGCGATAATAGCGCGAGGCGTCATAATCGGTCGCGAAGCGGCGATCGTCGTCACGCACCGCGACCGCGCCGCCATAGCCGTTATAGTCGTTGTTGCGCGCCCAGCGCAGCGAGCGGCTGAGGTCGTCGAGCCGGGTCAGGATCATCTCGCGACGCTGCGGTGTCAGACGGCCACGGTTCAGGTCGGCTCGAATCGTGTTGAGCTGATATTGCGCGCGACGTGCCTCACGACGGTCGAGGCTGCGATCGGCCACGCCACGATCGATCCGGCGCTGCAGGAAGGAGATACGGTCGCGCGGGCTGTCCGGCGCGCCGCGCCAGAAACTGTCGCGGTCCCAGTTCGATGCGCTGTTGCTGCTGCCGCGCCAATCCTGCGCCTGTACCGCGAGCGGGGCGCAACCAATGGCTGCGAGCGCCGCGGCGCTGCATAGGGTGATGATCTTCATAATTCGCTCCTGAGACTCTAATCGTTTGATACGATTGCGAACTGAAACCCCCCAGTCGCCAATAAGTGCCATTCCGGTCTCAATATTCGTGCTGTCTGGCCCCTTGCGCCGCCGTCGCCGCGGCGCGAAGAAACGTCTTTCTCTCGCCCTCGCTCCCGAAAGGACGCCGATGATCTTCCCCGAAGACGTCTTCACCGAACCGAGCGACGTCGATCCCGATACGCTCGCCAATCTCGGGCCGCTGCGGCGGCTGGCGGGGCGGTGGCAGGCGCGCAAGGGCGTCGATCTGAACCCCAAGGCCGACGGCCCCGAGCGTCGCGTGTTCATCGAGCGGATCAGCTTCGATCCGATCGATCCGCAGGCGAACGGGCCGCAGCTGCTCTACGGCCTGCGCTATCACATCCACATCACCACCGAGGAAGAGGACATCACCTTCCACGACCAGGTCGGTTACTGGCTGTGGGAGCCGGCGACCGGCATGGTGTTGCAGACCGTCGCGATCCCGCGCGGCCAGGTCGCGCTGGCCTCGGGCCAGTCGACCCCCGACGCGGACAGCATCATGGTCTCCTCGGTGCGCGGCCAGACCGAGAACGGCATCTGCTCCACCGCCTTTCTCGAATATGCCTTTCGCACCGACAGCTACCGGATCGAGATCACCTTCAACCCGGACGGCAGCTTCAGCTATGTCACCGATACCGTGCTCACCGTCCACGGCCGCGCCGAGCCCTTCGCGCACCGCGACCAGAACACGCTCAAAAGGATCGGAGAGCCGAAACCCAACCCGCTCGCCGCCATCCTGGCGAAGCGAGCCGCCAAACAGGCATGACGGTTCGATCGCCACGCGGTGATTGACTTCCCTTCCCTTCGCCGCAGATTGCGGGCCATCCAGCGACGGAGATTTTCGTGCATCATTTGAAATCCACCTGCGCGCCCCTCGCCTTCGGCGCTGCGCTGCTGCTCTGCGCGACGACACCCCTGTCCGCCCGCCCCCAGGCGGCCCCCGCCCCCGCCGCGCAATCGCCCTATATCCTCGAGGAAGTGATGGTGCCGATGCGCGACGGCGCGAAGATGCAGACCGTCATCCTGCGCCCGCGCAACCAGACCGTTCCCCTGCCGATCCTGTTCTCGCGCACCCCGTACGGCCTGAACCTCTCGGCGCCCGCCTCGGTGCCGAAGAACTGGGCGGCGCTCGACAAGGACGGCTATATCTTCGTCTCGCAGTCGATGCGCGGCCGCTTCAAGTCGGACGGCGTCTTCACTCTGTCGACCGCGGTCCACCCGAACGATCCCAAGGCGATCGACGAAGCGACCGACGCCTGGGATTCGATCGACTGGCTGGTGAAGAACGTGCCGGACAATAACGGCAAGGTCGGCATGTTCGGCGTGTCCTATCCCGGCTTCGCCGCCGCCGTCGCGCTGGCGCATCCGCATCCGGCGCTGAAGGCGGTCAGCCCGCAGGCGGCGTGGATCGATTACTGGATGAGCGACGATCTCCACCGCAACGGTGCGCTGCGCCTGAGCTATGCGACTGACTGGGTGTCCGGCCTGCAGATCGACAAGAACGACAACAAGGCGTTCGAGTACGATATGTACGATACGTACGACTGGTTTCTGAAGATCGGCCCGGTCGAGAATATCGACAAGCTCCATTTTAAGGGCCGGGTGCCGATGTTCACCGCGCTGCTCGACCATCCCAATCACGACAGTTTCTACACCGATCAGCGCTGGACCGACTCGCTCGGCAAGGCGACGGTGCCGACGCTCAACGTCGCGGGCTATTGGGATCAGGAGGATCCCTGGGGTTCCTGGCAGATCTATTTCAAGCAGAAGCAGAACGACCCGGACGGCCTCGTCTCGATGGTCTCGGGGCCCTGGGCGCACGGCACCTGGCGCACGCCCAACGACGCCCTCGGCCCGATCCCCTACGGCGTGCCGAGCGGCCAGCAGTTCCTCGAACAGATCGAGGCGCCGTTCTTCGCCTATTGGCTCCATGGCAAGGGCAAGCGCCCCGAGGCCGGGGTGAAGAGCTTCCAGAGCGGCAGCTGGAAATGGAAGGATTACAAGGGGTGGCCCGCCGCCGGCGCGAAGGCGAAGGACCTGTTCCTCCACGCCGATGGCTCGCTCTCCTTCACCGCGCCCGTCGCCGGCGAAGCGTGCCGCGATTATGTGTCCGATCCGGCGAACCCGGTGCCGTTCCGCCAGCCGCCGATGTCGGGCACCTATCTCAGCCCCGACTGGCGCTGGTGGGAAGCGGCCGACCAACGATTCCTCGGCGGGCGGCCCGACGTGCTGAACTATATGACCGCGCCACTATCCGAGGACCTGACCGTCACGGGCACCGTCGCGGCCAGGCTGATGGCGTCGACCAGCGGCACCGACAGCGATTTCGTGGTCAAGCTGATCGACGTCTTCCCCGATACTTATGTGAAGAATCCCGAGCAGCTCCAGTCGGGCGACTATGCCAAGTCGCTCAACGGCTATCAGCTGCCGATCGCGATGGACGTCCGTCGCGGGCGTTTCCTGACCAGCGACACCGCGCCGGAAGCGCTGGTGCCGGGCAAGGTGGTCGCGTGGGAGGTGCCGCTGCACGAACGCGACCATGTCTTCCTCAAGGGCCACCGCATCATGGTGCAGGTCCAGTCGAGCTGGTTCCCGATGCTCGACCGCAACCCGCAAAAGTTCGTGCCGAACATCATGCGCGCGAAAGCGGGGGACTTCGTGAAGGCGACGCAGAAGGTCTGTGCCGGATCGAAGGTGACCCTGCCGGTGATGTGATTTTTGTTCCTCCCCGGACTGATTCCTCCCCGGAACGGGGAGGGGGACCATTTGCACCTTCTGCAAATGGTGGAGGGGCTTGGAGCGCGGGACAGAGCTTCCGCGCTCCAAGCCCCTCCACCACGCGCTGAAGAAGCGCGGTCCCCCTCCCCGAGCAAGCTCGGGGAGGAACAAGAAGGTCAGTTCTTCAGCCGCCACCCGGTCCTGAAGATCCACCCGACCAGCACGAGGCACGCCACCAGGAACAACGCCGTCACGCCCAGGCTGACCAGCACGCTCACATCGCCCTTGTCGAAAAAGGCCCAGCGGAAGCCGCTGACCAGATAGACGACCGGGTTGAACAGGCTGACCGTCCGCCACGGTTCGGGCAGCATGTCGATCGAGTAGAAGGCACCGCCGAGAAAGGTCAGCGGCGTGATCAGCAGCGCGGGCACGAAGCTCAACTGCTCGAAGCCCTTGGCCCAGATGCCGATGATGAAGCCGAACAGGCTGAACGTCACGCTGGTCAGCACCAGGAAGCTCAGCATCGCCAGCGGGTGCGCGATGTGCAGCGGCACGAACAACGCTGCCGTCGCGAGGATGATCAGCCCCAGCACGATCGACTTGGTCGCCGCCGCGCCGACATAGCCCACCACCATCTCCATCGGGGTGACCGGTGCCGAGAGCAGCTCGAACATCGTGCCGGTGAATTTTGGGAAATAGATGCCGATCGACGCATTGGAGATGCTCTGCGTCAGCAGCGACAGCATGATCAGCCCCGGCACGATGAAGCTGCCATAACCGACCCCGCCCACTTCCTGCATGCGTGACCCGATCGCGCCGCCGAACACGACGAAATAGAGCGAGGTGGTGATCACCGGCGTGACCAGGCTCTGCCACAGGGTGCGCAGCGCCCGGGCCATCTCGAAGCGGTAGATCGCCCAGATGCCGTGCGTGTTGATTCCAGCCGCGCTCATGCCGCCTGCTCCACCGGCTTGTGTTCGACAAGGTCGACGAAGATGTCCTCGAGCGAGCTCTTGTGCGTCTCCAGATCCTTGTAGCCGATGCCGAGCTCGCCGAGCTTCGCCAGCAGCGCGGGGATATGCTCGTCCTCGGCGTTGAAATTGTAGAGCAGCTTGCAGCCTTCGTCGGCCAGTTCGACCTGCCATTCGCCCAGCGCCGGCGGAACGGCCTCCAGCTTCTCCTGCAGCGAGATCAGCATCTGGCGCTTGCCCAGTCGCTTCATCAGCTCGGCCTTCTGCTCGACCAGGATGATCCTGCCCTTGTCGATCACGCCGACCCGGTCGGCCATCTCCTCCGCCTCGTCGATATAGTGGGTGGTGAGGATGATGGTGGTGCCCTTCTCGCGCAGCCGGTGGATCAGTTTCCACATGTCGCGGCGCAGCGACACGTCGACGCCCGCGGTCGGCTCGTCGAGGAACAATATGTCGGGCTCGTGGCTCAATGCCTTGGCGATCAGCACGCGGCGCTTCATGCCGCCCGACAGCTCCATGATCTTGGCCTTGCGCTTGTCCCACAGCGACAGGTCGCGCAGCACCTGCTCGACATAGGCGTCATGCCCCGGCCGGCCGAACAACCGGCGGCTGAAGCGCACCGTCGCCAGCACCGTCTCGAACATGTCGACCGACAATTCCTGCGGCACCAGCCCGATCAGCCGCCGCGCCGCGCGGTAATCGGTCAGCGCGTCATGCCCCATCACCGTGACGGTGCCGGAGGACGGCGTGACGATGCCGCAGATGATGCTGATGAGCGTCGTCTTGCCCGCGCCGTTCGGCCCGAGCAGCGCGAAGATTTCGCCCTTGTTGATATCGAGATCGACCGGTTCCAGGGCGCGCTGGCCTGAAGCATAGGTCTTGGAGACGCCCTTTACGGACAGGATGGTTTCCATGAAGCCCCTTTTCGTTGGGCGACAAATAAGGACGCGCCCCGGGCGGAACAACCGGCCCGCGAAAACTCAGCTGTCGGCGCGGGCCGCGGCCACGGCCTCTTTCAGGTCCTCGAACGACAGGACCGAGGACACCACCCGGTTGCCGATCACGAAGCTCGGCGTGCCGGTCATGCCGAGCTGCCGCATCACCTGGATGTTGGTGGTGATTTCCGCATCGGCGCGCGGCGCGAAGGCGGCGGCGCGCTTCAGGTCGACGCCAGCCTTGCGCGCCGCCGCCGTCATGCTCTCGGGCGTCACCTGTCCGGCGGCGTAGAGCGCGTCGTGAAAGGCGGTGAACTTGCCCTGGTCGGCCGCGGCAAGGCTCAGCCTGGCGGCGTCGGCGCTGGTCTCGGCCAGGATCGGCAGCTCGCGATAGACCACTTTCACCTTGGGGTCCGACGCGATCAGCCGCGCGACATTGGGCAGGCTGGCGCGGCAATAGCCGCAATTATAATCGAAATATTCGACAATGGTGACGTCGCCATTGGCGTTACCGGCCCAGGCGCTGCCGAACGGCTTCAGGATCACGTCCGCATTGGCGTCGATGACCTTGCCCGTTGCGCGGTCGCGCAGCCGCTGAATCGCCTCGGAGACGATTTCGGGATGGGCGCGCACATACTCGCGCACGACGCGCTCGACCCGCGCCTGGTCCGCGCTGCCGAGCGACGACGGCGCGGCCAGCTGGAACAGCCAGAACGCGCCCGCGCCGACCAACGCCGCGACCAGCGCCAGCCCGGCGAGCACCAGCGGATTCTTCGACAGGCGTTCGATCATCGGCGCTTATACTTTTTCGGGTTGTCGTCCATTTCGTTCTGCGACGTCATCGCGATGTCCTGCGCGCGGATCCAGTCGCTGCTGTTGGGGGGGATGCCCTGCATCGCGCCCCGCGCGGCATAGGCGGCGGTGCGGACATCGCCGGTCAGGCTCGCCTGTTCGGCGGTCGCCAGCAGCGCGCGCGGCTCGTCACCCGTCCGGGAATAGGCAGTGCCGAGCTGATACCAGGCAAAGGGATTGTCGTCGTCGCGCGCCACCGCCTGGCGCAGCACACGGATCGCCTCGGGATAGTTCGCCTTGTTCTCGGTGGCGATCAGCGCATGGCCGAAGGTCGTGGCGATCAGCGGGGAATTGTCCGATCGCTCGGTCGCCTCGCGCAGCGGTGCCAGCGCCTCGGTCGGCTTGCCCGCCTCGAGCAGGATCTGTCCCTTGATCTCCAGGAAATAGGGGTCGTGCGGCGCCGCCTTCACCAGCGCCTCCGCCTCGGCATCGGCCTTGTCCGGATAGCCCGCCTTGTGCCACGCATAGGCCCGGGCATAATGCGCATAGGCGGACTGGTCGCTCTCGGGGAATTCAGTCAGCGTCTGCTGATAGGTCGCGACATAGCCGCGCAGCTTCGCCTTCACCCGCCGGAACCGGTCTTCCAGCGCCGGGTCGTTCGGCTTGTTCCAGGCGGGTGACGCCATGACGTCGCCGGTCAGGTTGGCGATGCGCGCGCCGCTCAGCGGGTGGCTCTGCGCGAAGGGATCGATATTGGCGAGGCCATAGGAATATTCCTCGTTCTGCAGCTTCTTGAAGAAGCTCAGCATGCCGCGCCCGCTGACCCCGGCCTCGCGCAGGAACTTCGCCCCGGTGGCGTCCGCCGTCGCCTCCTGCACCCGGGTGAAGGCCAGGAACTTGCCCATCGCCGCGGTCTGCCCGGCGGCGAGGATGCCCGCGCCCGCATCGCCCGCGCCCGCCGCCATCGCCGCGATGCCGATGACCATGCTGAGAATGGTGATGCCGATCGCGGGCTTGGTCCCGGCGCCCTGCAGGATGACATGGCCGTCGGCGATATGGCCCAGCTCGTGCGCGATCACGCCCTGCACTTCATTGGCGTTGTCGGCCGCCTGGATCAGGCCCGAATGGACATAGACGGTCTGCCCGCCGACGACGAAGGCGTTGATCGAATCGTCGTTGATCAGGACGACGCGGACATTGTTGGGCGACAGCCCCGCGGCGAGGATCAGCCCGCGCGACATGTCGTTGAACATGGCCTCGGTCTCGGCATCGCGCAGGATCGACTGCGCGAAGGCCGGTTGCGCCCAGAGGAGGATGGAAACCGCGAACAGCGCGATGAGCCGCTTCATGCACGACATATCGCCGAGAAATCCCTCACAGGCAATTGAACTAGGGCGATCCCTGCGGGGGAAGGGGTGAATGGCGGGTGAAGGTGGTGTTTCTTGCCACGGAAGCACTCCGACGATCAGAGGCGCCATCGACCCTCTTCGTCATGCCGGACTTGTTCCGGCATCCATCGTCCCGCAAGCGCCGCAGATGCTGCGTTCGCGGAACCATGGCCCCCGGAACAAGTCCGGGGTGACGGGTGGAGTTTGGGAAGTCACGCTTCCACAACGCTCTCCCCAAAAGGAAACGCCGGCCGGGACATCGAGTCCCGGCCGGCGCTGATCCACTCCATACCTCGTCAGAGGCGCGGGTCGTTACTGCCCAAACGTCCGCTGCCACCAGCCGCGACGGGGCGAGCCCGCCTCGCCCGGATCGGGATCGATCCCACCGGCGGCGTCATCGGCCGGCGCCGCGCCGTCCTCGACGAGCGCAACGGCAGGCGCCTCCTCGGTGATCGACTCGGGCGCCGCCGCTTCGGACGCAGCCGCCTTGGCGCGGCGGGCGCGCTTCGGCTTGGCCGGTGCTTCCTCGGCGGGCGCTTCGACCGCCTCGACGACGGGCTCCGGCTCCGGCGCGGCAACCACCGCCTCGGCTTCAGCGGCGTCCGCCTTCTTGCGGCGTGCGCGCTTCGGCTTGGCCGGCGCGGCCTCCGCCTCGGCGGCGGGAGCTTCGACGACCGGCGCCGCCTCGACGACGGGCTCGGACGCTACCGGCTCAACGGCTTCCCGTGCCTTGGGACGACGGCGGCCCTTCTTGGGCGCCTCGACCTCGGCCGGTGCCTCTTCGGCTATCGGTGCTTCGGCGACGGCTTCAGCCTCACCAGCTTCAGCCTCGACCGGCGCGGACTCGCCGCCCTCGGCGCGATCGCCCTCGCCGCGACGACCGCCGCGACGGCCCCGGCGTCCGCGACGACGACGACCTTCGGCCCCGCCATCACCTTCGCCCGCTACCGGCTGCTCGCCCGCGACCTCGGCCCCACTCTCCTCGGCGCCCTCATCGGCTGCCTCGGCATCGCCGTCGGGCTCGCCCTCTTCGCCTTCAGCGCGCGGAGCGCCCTCCTCGCCCTCGGGACGATTGCGGCCGCGACGACCGCGACGGCGGCGACGACGGCGCGAACCGCCTTCGTCGCTTTCCGACCGCTCGCCACGCTCGCGCGGCTCGCGGGGAGCGCGTGCCTCGCGGGGCGCTTCTTCTTCTTCCTCGTCCTCGACCTCGTCGATCTCGTCCTCGATATCCTCTTCGATATCGTCCTCGATCTCTTCGATCGGCGCTTCGAAGCGCGGCGCATGCGCCGGCGGCGGTCCGGAGACCTCGACCGACATGCGCGCGCCTTCCTGCTCGCCGTCCGGCGCGACCTCGATCATCACGCCGTAGCGATCCTCGATCTCGGCCAGTTCCGCGCGCTTGCGGTTGAGCAGGTAGAAGGCCGCTTCCTGGCTGGCGCGCAGCAGCAGCTGCGATCCGCGGCCCTGGGCGGCTTCGTCCTCGATCAGGCGCAGCGCGGACAGGCCGGCCGACGAGGCGGTGCGGACCAGGCCGGTGCCCTCGCAATGCGGGCACTGGCGGGTCGACGCTTCGAGCACGCCCGTGCGCAGCCGCTGGCGGCTCATTTCCATCAGGCCGAAGCTGGAGATGCGGCCGACCTGGATGCGGGCGCGATCGTTCTTCAGCGCTTCCTTCATCGCCTTCTCGACCTTCCGGACGTTGGACCCATTGTCCATGTCGATGAAGTCGATGACGACGAGGCCGGCCATGTCGCGCAGACGCAGCTGGCGGGCGATCTCGTGCGCGGCTTCGAGGTTGGTCGCGGTCGCGGTCTGCTCGATGCTGTGCTCGCGGGTCGAGCGGCCGGAGTTGATGTCGATCGAGACGAGCGCCTCGGTCGGGTTGATCACCAGATAGCCGCCCGATTTCAGCTGGACCACCGGGTGGTACATCGCAGCGAGCTGTTCCTCGACATGGCTGCGCTGGAACAGCGGCACCGGATCGGAATAATGCTTCACCTTGCGGGCATGGCTCGGCATCAGGAGCTTCATGAACTCCTTGGCCTGACGATAGCCCTGCTCGCCCTCGACGATCACTTCGTCGATGTCGCGGTTGTAGATGTCGCGGATCGCGCGCTTGAGCAGGTCGCTGTCGCCGTAAACCAGGGCCGGCGCCGACGAAGACAATGTGGTCTCGCGAATGCCATCCCAAAGGCGCGCCAGATAATCGAAGTCGCGCTTGATCTCGACCTTGGTGCGCTGGAGGCCCGCGGTGCGCACGATGCAGCCCATCGACGGAGGCAGCTTCATGTCCGCCATGATCGACTTCAGGCGCTTGCGGTCGCCCGCATTCGAGATCTTCCGGCTGATGCCGCCGCCATGCGACGTGTTGGGCATCAGCACGCAATAGCGGCCGGCGAGCGACAGATAGGTGGTCAGCGCCGCGCCCTTGTTGCCGCGCTCTTCCTTGACGACCTGGACCAGCAGCACCTGGCGGCGGCGGATCACGTCCTGGATCTTGTAGCGATGGCGCAGGTTGGTGCGGCGCTCGCGCAGATCGTCGACCGCGTCGTCCGATGCGGTGCGCTTGCGGCGGCCGCGGCCCCTGCTCTCGGTCTCGGCGCTTACCTCGGGGTCGGCGCCGCCATCGTCCTCGAACCGCTCGACCGATTCGGGATCGGGCTCGAAGCCGTCATCGCCCTCGCCTTCACCCTCACCTTCGTGAAGATCGTCCTCGGCATCCATCTGGGCGCGCAATGCTGCCTCTTCGGCGGCATGCTCGGCCTCTTCGCGCAGCAGCGCGTCGCGATCCTCCTTGGGGATCTGATAATAATCGGGGTGGATTTCCGAAAAGGCGAGGAAGCCGTGGCGGTTGCCGCCGTAATCGATGAAGGCCGCCTGGAGCGACGGTTCGACACGGGTAACCTTGGCTAGATAGATATTGCCCTTGAGCTGCTTGCGCTCGGCGGACTCGAAATCAAACTCCTCGATCCGGTTCCCCTTGACGACGGCAACCCGGGTCTCTTCCCGGTGCCGCGCGTCGATCAGCATACGCATGGTCATTTATTGTTCTCCGGGCGCGCGGTCCGGGGCCTGGCGGCATCCGCCGCGCGCGATTGTGATGCGGCGACGTGGTGGCGGAATTGCCGCCCTTGTCCGTGCCGCGTGTGGTTTCGAAAAATGCCTCTGTTCGCGATCCACGCCCCGGCATCTGGCCCTGGGCATCCCGCGCGCTCGCGATCCCGCCGGTATGAACCGGGCGGTGCGAGGGGCGGGAAAAATGCATCATGCGAACGTCAACCTGAAGAGCCGCCACCGAGAAATCCGGCGCGGCCATGGGACCGAACAGACGCCAGAAGAGGCGCTTGCCGGTGCAATTTCATGCCTAGCACCGCTGTGCTCGCGCAGCAACCGGGACGTTTCTCCCCGGGTACGCCGCAATTTCATGTCAAATTTTGCTGCGCGCCATTTTCTGCTACCCATGCCGGAAGGAATGCCCGCCCATCGCGCGGGTTGTTGTGTACCCGATGGGATCCCGCCCCGTGCCTTTTCGCTGGACCATTGCCCTGCCGGGCCTGCATTACCGATCGGTGTCGTTGCTTCTCGCTTTCCTGGCCTGCTGGTTCGGCGGCGTCCCCGCATGGGCCGCGAAGATCGAGCGGGTCGAGATCCGGCGGGACCGCATCGTCATCCGTTTTGACCAGCGCGTCGCCGACGCCTCCAGCTTCATGCTCGCCCGGCCTCAGCGGCTCGCAGTCGACATCACCGGCGCCACGCCGGGGTCGCCGGTTCGGGCAAGCGGGGCAAAGGACATGGTCTCGGCGGTGCGCCAGTCGCCGCGCGGCACGGACGGACTCCGCATCGTGTTCGACCTCAGCCGTCCGGCGATCGTCACGGAGGGGAGTTTCGGCGCCGATGGCCGCGAGCTGACCCTCGCGCTGCGCACCGTCGACGATACCCGCTTCGCCCGCGCCACGACGGACCGGCGCCTGCGCTTCCTGCCAAGCTTCGATATGGGGAGGGCCGCGCCGGCGCGCAAATATGAGGTATCGGTGCCCATCCCCAGGGCCCGCCGCAGCCTGGCGCTGCCGCGCGTCTATGGCGATGACGACAGCCGCCCGCTGGTGGTGATCGATGCCGGCCATGGCGGCGTCGATCCCGGCGCGATCTCGCCGGTCGATGGCCGCCGCGAAAAGGACGTGACCCTGAGGATCGCCCGGGCGATCCGCGACGAACTGCTCCGCTCGGGCCGGGTCCGTGTCGCGCTGACCCGCGAGGACGACCGGTATCTCGTGCTGAAGGAACGCTATGGCATCGCCCGCAAGCTGAAGGCGAGCCTGTTCATCTCGATCCATTGCGACAGCGTGGACAGCAGCGACGCGTCCGGCGCGACCATCTACACCTTGTCCGAAGTCGCGTCCGACAAGGAATCCGCCAGGCTCGCGGCGCGCGAGAACAAGGCGGACATCATCGCGGGCGTCAACCTCGCCTCCACCTCGGCCGATATCTCCTCGATCCTCATCGACCTCACGCAGCGCGAGACGATGAACAGCTCGGCCAGCTTCGCCCGGCTGCTCGGCCGCGAGGCCCAGTCGCTGATGCCGCTGAAGCCGAACTTCCACCGCATGGCCTCGCTGATGGTGCTGAAGGCGCCCGACATGCCGTCGATCCTGTTCGAGACCGGCTATATCTCCAACCCGAAGGACGCGGCCTTCATCGATTCGCGCGACGGCCGCCAGCGCATCGCCGAAAGCGTCCGTCGCGCCGTCGACATCCACTTCGCGCGGCGGCTCGCGGCGGGGGAGTGATGCCGGACGCGGGCGCCCCCTGGGGCCGACGCGGACCGCGAGCGAGAGAGGGCGCATTCTTGATCGCGTGACAGGGCGCGTTCCAAAACCCGCTATTTCGGTGACAGTTTACTAATTAGCCAGTCCTCGCGACCATAGGCAGATGGCGCGCTGGCACGAATCGATCCCCGCTGTCCCCACCATGTGTGGCAGGGACGGGTCGGCTCGGTGGCGATGGACGATGCGTATCTGGCCAGCGCCCGATACGTCGCGATAAACCCGGTCCGGGCGCGCCTGGTCGACCCGCCGGCGGACTGGCGCTGGTCGAGCACCGCCGCCCATGGCAGGCCATTGGGGGCGGCGTGGATCGAGGCGAACGAGCGGCAAACTGAGCGGACGCTCGCCACGCAACGGCGAGAGCCGAAACCCGGGATTAATCAGTAAACTCACCAAAATCCGGGATGATTGTTCGAATCTGTCGTTGATCGATTCAACGGCGATCCGAATCGCTGCACCATGGAGGCCGGCCGGAGAGTGATGAAATCCGGCCCGCTCTTTCTCATGACGGTCGCGGCATCATTGCCTCATCCGTCCCTGCTACGGCGACCGTGCCCTGTTAACGGCACGGACCCGCCCTGTTCCGCGGGAACTTCGCCCTGTTCTTCAGGAACAGGGCAAACGACCATCAATATTTTGAAATATATGAAAAATATCTCCAACAAAGTTGGAAATAACAGGGCAAGAAAAAAACTCGGCCCTGTTCCACCCTGTTAATGGCCCGGAACAGAGAGAGCGGCCCCTGCGGACTGTCGGCGGCTCAACGGAAAAGGAGCCATTCGCCACGATGCTACCGGCGACGATGGCCGCTCCGTTTATCCTTCCAGGCGGTCGGCAAACGCACGTCGCCACGCTGCATGTGACCGAGGTCTCCGCGCCACTCCAGCCCCCGCCGCCCGGCGACGATCGGGCGGGTGGTGAGGCTCGGCGCGGTGGCGGCCCGCCCCGGCCAACCTCGCGTCCGGCGCGATGGAAGGACTGAGGCTGGCAAGCCCTGAGAAACTTGCTAGAGCGTCGGCCCTGTATGACCAGTACCGAATCCAGCGTGAAGTTCCGCCTCCGCCGCGACGTGGAGGGAATTCGTGGTCTCGCCGGGCGCGCCTGGGGGCGCTGGTGGGTCAAGGCGCTCGCCATTCTCGCGGTGCTGATCGCCATCGCCTATGCGATCTTCTGGTATGTCTTCGCCAGCGACCTGCCCTCGGTCGACAAGCTGCGCGCCTATGAGCCGCCACTGCCGACCAATGTGCGCGGCGTCGACGGCATGCCGGTCCAGAGCTATGCCCGCGAGCGCCGCGTCGAGCTGAGCTATGCCGAATATCCGCCGCTGCTCGTCCGCGCCTTCCTCGCCGCGGAAGACAAGACCTTTTTCGAGCATCACGGCGTCGACTATCCCGGCATGGCCGGTGCGGTGATCGACTATGCGACCAAGATGGGCACCGGCCGCCGCGCCAAGGGCGGATCGACCATCACGCAGCAGGTCGCCAAGAACCTGCTGATCGGCAACACCTATTCGCCGACGCGCAAGATCAAGGAAGCGATCCTCGCCTACCGGATCGAGGATACGCTGACCAAGCAGCAGATCCTCGAACTGTATCTCAACCAGATCGCGCTCGGCCGGAACGCGTTCGGCGTCGAGGCGGCGAGCTATGCCTATTTCAACAAGGAACTGAGCCAGCTCGACCTCGCGCAGATGGCCTATCTCGCCATCCTGCCCAAGGGCCCGTCCAATTACGATCCGTTCCGCAGCACTCAGCGCGCGCTCGACCGGCGCAATTACGTGCTGGGCGAAATGCTGAAGAACGATTTCATCACCCAGGCGCAGCATGACCAGGCCGCCGCCGAGCCGCTTGGCGCGGTGCCGCGCCAGACGCCCAAGACCGAGGTCGCCGGTGCCGGCTATTTCGTCGAGGAAGTCCGCCGCCAGCTGATCGACAAATATGGCGAGGACGAGAAGGCCGGGCCGTACAGCGTCTATTCGGGCGGCCTGTGGGTGCGCACCTCGCTCGACACGAAGATTCAGCTCGACGCCCAGACGGCGCTGCGCAACGGCCTGGTCCGGTTCGATCGCGGGCGCGGCTGGAGCGGCCCGCTGCGCCATGTCGAGATTTCCCGCGACAACTGGCAGTCCGCGCTGCTCAACACCAATCTCCGCCTCGACTATCTCGACTGGCGCGCCGCGATCGTCACCGCGATCGGCGGCGGCTCCGCCACGCTCGGCTTCGGCAACGGCCAGACCGGCACCCTGCCCGCCTCGGGCGCGCAGATGCCGGTGCGCGGCCAGGGCGGCACGGCCTTTGCCGCGCTGAAGGTCGGCGACATCCTGGCGGTCGCGCCGGAGGGCGGCGTCTTCGCGTTGCGCGCGGTGCCGAAGATCTCGGGCGGCTTCGTCGTCGAGGAACCCGCGACCGGTCGCGTGCTGGCGATGCAGGGCGGCTTCGATTCGAGCATCCAGTCGTTCAACCGCGCCACCCAGGCGATGCGCCAGCCCGGCTCCACGATCAAGCCGATCGTCTATGCCGCGGCGCTGCAGGGCGGCATGACGCCCGCCTCGATCATCGTCGACGGGCCGTTCTGCGTCTATCAGGGCGCCAGGCTCGGCCAGAAATGCTTCCGCAACTTCGGCGGCGGCGGCTCCGGCCCGCACACCATGCGCTGGGGTGTCGAGCAGTCGCGCAACCTGATGACGGTGCGTGCCGCCTCGCAGACCGGCATGGAGCATGTCGTGTCGCTGATGGACCAGATCGGCGTCGGCAAATATCCGCCCTATCTCTCCTTCGCGCTCGGCGCGGGCGAAACGACGGTGATGCGCATGGTCAACGCCTATGCGATCCTCGCCAACCAGGGCCGCGGCCACCCCGCCACCCTGATCGATTTCGTCCAGGACCGTCACGGCAAGGTGATCTGGCCGGAGAACTGGCGCGCGTGCGATCGCTGCAACGCGCCCGACTGGAACGGCAAGCCGATGCCCCGCCCGGTGACGCGCGGCCGCCAGATCGTCGACGCGCAGAGCGCCTATCAGATGGTGCATATCGCCGAAGGCGTGATCCAGCGCGGCACCGCGACTGTGCTGCGCGATCTCGACCGGCCGATGTTCGGCAAGACCGGCACCAATTCCGGCCCGACCGATGTGTGGTTCATCGGCGGCACCCCGCAGATGATCGGCGGCGTCTATATCGGCTATGATTCCCCGACCGGGCTCGGCGGCTATGCCCAGGGCGGCACCATCGCGGCCCCGATCTTCAAGGAATTCGCGCTCAAGGCCTATGAAGGCATGGAGAAGATCCCGTTCCGCGCGCCCGCCGGCATCCGCATGGTCAGGATCGACCGCGCCTCGGGCAAGCCGGTGTTCGGCGCCTGGCCGACCAGCGACCCGAAAGCCGCGGTGATCTGGGAAGCGTTCAAGCCGGAAAGCGAACCGCGCCGCGCGCGCCGCGACCTCGAGACGGACGCCGCCGCCGACAAACCCAAGGAAGCCAAGCCCGTCGAGCGCCAGGATACGGCACCGCGCGATTCCGACTTCCTCCAGCGCGAAGGCGGTATCTATTGATCGGGCAACCGCCTTCAGCCGCGCCGGTCGGGCGCCAAATCGCATCCCGTAGCAGCCGCTTCTTGCCAAGGACGGGCGGAATCTACTAGCCCGCCCTATCTATCCCTGTGAGCCGGCTCCTGCCGGCATGACGAGTATTTTCCGGAGTTTCCACCATGCGCGCCGAAGCGCAGGCTCATGTCGACACCATCAATGACGCGCTCGCGCTGCTCCGCCGCTTTCTCGACTGGGACCGCGCGCTCCGGCGGCTCGACGAGCTGAACGCGCGCGTCGAGGATCAGGCGCTCTGGAACGATCCCAAGCTCGCCCAGTCGGTGATGCGCGAACGCCGCCGTCTCGAAGAGGCGATCAACGCCACGCGCGCCATCCAGACCGAGCTCGACGACACCGCCGAACTGATCGAGATGGCCGAGGCCGAGGGCGACGAGGAAATGGCGGCCGACGGCACCAGGAGCCTGGCCGATCTCGCGTCGCGCGCGGAGCATGACAAGATCCAGGCGCTGCTCGCCGGCGAGGCCGACGGCAACGACACCTATATCGAGGTCAATTCGGGCGCCGGCGGCACCGAGAGTCAGGACTGGGCCGGCATGCTGCAGCGCATGTACACCCGCTGGGCCGAACGCCATGGCATGAAGGTCGAGCTGGTCGACCAGCATTCGGGCGAGCAGGCCGGCATCAAATCGGCGACGATGCTGGTCAAGGGCGAGAACGCCTATGGCTATGCCAAGACCGAAAGCGGTGTGCATCGCCTTGTCCGCATCAGCCCCTATGACAGCGCGGCGCGGCGCCACACCAGCTTTGCCAGCGTCTGGGTCTATCCGGTCATCGACGAGAATATCGAGGTCGAGATCAACGAGAGCGAGCTGCGCATCGACACCTATCGGGCGTCGGGCGCGGGCGGGCAGCACATCAACACGACCGATTCGGCCGTGCGCATCACCCACATCCCGACCGGCATCGTGGTGCAGTGCCAGAACCAGCGCAGCCAGCACAAGAACAAGGCCGAGGCGTACAACCAGCTCCGCGCCAAGCTCTATGAGCGCGAACTCCAGATCCGCGAAGCCGCCGCCAATGCGGAGAACGCGACCAAGACCGATATCGGCTGGGGCCACCAGATCCGCTCCTATGTGCTCCAGCCCTATCAGCTGGTGAAGGACCTGCGCACCGGCGTGACCTCGACCAGCCCGTCCGATGTGCTGGACGGCGATCTCGATTCCTTCATGGCGGCTGCCCTGTCGCAGCGGGTGACCGGCGAGACGGTCGAGGTGGAGGACGTCGATTGAGGCTTTTCACCCGCCGTTCGTTTCGAGCGCAGTCGAGCAACATGACCGTGGCCCCTGCCGCGGTTTCTCGACTGCGCTCGAAACGAACGGTCCTGGGGATGGGCCTGCTCCTCGCACTGGCCGCCTGCGAGCCCGGGCCCGCGCGTGTCGCCGAGGAACAGGACAAGGCCGGTCCCTTCCCCGCTGCGGATCGCCCGGTCGCCCATATCATCTCGTCGCGCTGGTCGACCGAGGAAGCCCGTGACCGGCTGAACGAGGCGTCCGAGGTGATGGACAAGGCCGGGCTCAAGGCCGGCATGACCGTCGCCGATATCGGCGCCGGCGAGGGCTATTACACGATCCGCGCCGCCGCCCGTGTCGGCAAGGATGGCCGCGTGCTCGCCGAGGATATCGTCGCCGGCGTCCGCGACGCGCTGGCCGAGCGCGTCGCGCGCGAGCGGCTCGACAATGTCAGCGTGCGCCTCGGCTTGCCCGCCAATCCACGCCTGCCCGATGCGAGCTTCGACCGGGTGCTGATGGTGCACATGTACCATGAGATCGAGCAGCCCTATGAATTCCTCTGGCGCATGCGGCCCTCGCTGAAACCCGACGGCCTGGTCGTGGTGGTCGACGCCAACCGCGCGACTCAGGATCACGGGACCCCGCCGGGCCTGCTGCGCTGCGAGATGGCGGCGGTCGGCTATAGCCAGGTCGGGATGTACGACATGCCCTCGGCCGGCGGGTATCTCGCCACCTTCCGCGCGGTCGGGCCGAGGCCGGAGCCCAGGGCGATCAAGCCGTGCAAGCTTCCCCACTAGAGCGCGTTCGACCAAGGTCGAATCGCTCCAGATTTTGTTGTCGCGTTTTCCGAGCCGCTGACTGTTCCAGCCAGCTCGAAAACGCTCTGGACTGACCACTCAGGCGATCATGGCCAACGGCGACCCAGGCCCCGACGGCGATGACCACGCAATCCTGCCATGGCGCCTCGTGGCCGGCGCCTTTCTTCACTTTGCCGTGCCCGCCTATATCCTCACGGTACCGCTCGCCTGCCTGTTCGCCGCCCCGCCCGCCGCGACGGTCGAGCATGTCCTGAAACTGGCCTTGCCGTTCAGCGGCTGGTTCCTTGCGCTCTATGCCGCGTCCGGCACGCTCTTTTCGCTCGGCGCCGCGCTGCTCGACCCGGCGCTTCGCCGATCGCGGCGCCGGCGCGACGCGCGCGATCCGCGACTCGCGGCGTTGCGATCGGCGGAGCGCCTGTCCCGGGCCATTGCCGGGGGCCGGCGCCTGTACGGCGACCGGGGCCCGCCTGCGCTCGACAGGCTTGCCGCGACGCCGTGCGACCATGCCGATCCGCGTTGCCAGGCGCTGTCGGCGGACCTGGCCGAGATCGTGCGCACCTCCGCAGCGGCCCTGGCCACCGCGCCGACCGAGCGCCGCGAAGCGATCCTGGAGAGGGCGGCCGTCGCGCTTGATCGGATCGACCGCGCAGTCGCCGCCCTGCGCGCCGAGCGCGGACGCCTCGACGAAGGCGATGCCTTGACCGTCGCACGCTATGTCGAATCTCGATACGGGCCTTCCGATTTCACTGGAGACCAGCCCTGAACAGGCGTAAATAGACTGGGAGCGCGGCTCTTGCGCTCGTCTAAAGGTCCCAAGGACACCCCCACAAAATGACAAATATGTACATGCTCGGCGCATCGGCCGTCGTGGTGCTCGTCGTCGTTTTACTTTTCACCATCTCTCGCTGCGTGCGATATGTCGGGAACAATCGCGTCGCCATCGTAGAGAAACTATGGAGTCGTCGCGGTTCCGTGCCCGGCGGGCTGATCGCGCTCAATCGAGAGGCAGGATATCAGCCCGAGGTGTTGCGTGGCGGCTATCACTTCTTCATCCCGTTTCAGTACCGGATTCACGCGCAGCCGCTGGTTACTATCCCGCAGGGCCAGGTCGGTTATATCTTCGCGCGAGATGGCGCGCCGCTCGGCCCGACCCAGACGCTGGCGAGCAACCTGCGCACCGCCGATTTCCTCGATGTCCGCACCTTCCTGAGCGAGGGCGGGCAAAAGGGTCCGCAGCGCACGATCCTGCGTGAAGGCACCTACGCCATCAACCTCGCCCAGTTCGTGATCATCACGCGCGAGCATATCTATGGCCTGATGCTCGAGGCCGCCGATCGCGATCTCTTCGCGGAAATGCAGAGCGTCATCGAGGACCGCACCGGCTTCGGCGCGGTGGTGATCAAGGACGCGTCCGACCAGATCGGCGTGGTGACGGTGCATGATGGCCCGGCGCTCACCGCCGACCAGATCATCGCGCCCGAGGTCGGCGTCGATCAGGCGGACACCGCCACCTTCCACAACAGCTTTCAGGATCCCGAGAAGTTCATCGCTGCGGGCGGACGTCGCGGGCGTCAGCTCCAGGTGCTGGTCGAGGGCAGCTATTTCATCAACCGCCTGTTCGCGACGGTCGAGATGGTCGCCAAGACCGTGATCGAGGTCGGCCATGTCGGCGTGGTGATCAGCTATACCGGCGACAGCGGCGCCGACACCTCGGGCGACGATTACCGGCACGGCGAGCTGGTCGATCGGGGTACGCGCGGCGTCTGGAGCGATCCGCTGCTGCCGGGCAAATATGCCTTCAACACCTATGCCGGCAAGATCGTCATCGTGCCGACCACCAACTTCATCCTGAAATGGGATGCGGACACGACCGGGCAGCACAAGCTCGACGAGAATCTGTCCGAAGTGTCGCTGATCACCCGCGACGCGTTCGAACCGACCCTGCCGCTCTCGGTCGTGGTGCATATCGATTACCGCAAGGCGCCGCTGGTGATTCAGCGCTTCGGCGACATCAGGAAACTGGTCGAACAGACGCTCGACCCGATGGTCTCGGCCTATTTCAAGAACGTCGCGCAGAAGCGCACGCTGATCGAGCTGTTGCAGGAACGCTCCGACATCCAGGAGCAGGCCGGCGATCAGATGCGCGCCAAGTTCAGCGGCTATAATCTGGAATTGCAGGAGGTGCTGATCGGCACGCCCCGTGCCGCCGCCGGCAACGACCAGATCGAGAAAGTGCTGCAGCAGTTGCGCGAACGCCAGGTCGCCGAGGAACAGGTCGCGACCTATCAGAAGCAGCGCGTCGCGGCGCAGGGCGAGAAGGAGCTTCGCGAGGCCCAGGCCCGCGCGCATCAGCAGACCGCGATCACCGAGTCCGAGCTCTCGATCACCGTGCAGGAGAATCAGGGCAAGGCAGCCGTGAAGCGCGCGACTCAGGATGCGGAGCAGACGCGCACCTTGGCTAAAGCCGAGTCGGACCGCATCCGGATCATCGGCGAGGGCGAAGCGGCGAAGGTCGTGGCGCTGGCAGGTGCCGAGGCGGACCGCATCACCAAGACCGGCCTCGCCACGGCCGAGACGATCGAGAAGCAGGCGGCTGCCTCGGGCGGCGCGCAGTATCAGCTGACGCGCCAGGTGATCGAGCGGCTCGCCGAGGCGCTGGAGAAGTCGGGCGTCGACATCGTCCCGCGGGTGCAGATCAACACCGGCGGCGAACGCGGCGAAAACGGCGGTTCGATCCAGGCGCTGATCGGCATGATGCTGTCCGAAAAGGGCATGGCGATGCTGGGTAGCCCGGCCGCAGCCAATGATCCGGAAGAGACCGTCGCAGCCGAATAGTCGTGGCGTCAGCGGGCGCCGCCGGTCTGGCGGTGCCCGCGCGCTGATCGCTTGGCGCGGGGCCGGCGCCGCGCTATCGGTCGGCCATGCGTCAGTATCTCGACCTCATGCAGCGCGTGCTCGACACCGGCGCGGAACAGATGGACCGCACCGGCACGGGCACGCTTTCCGTGTTCGGTCACCAGATGCGCTTCGACCTGGCGAAGGGCTTCCCCGTCCTCACCACCAAGAAGCTCCACCTCCGCTCGATCATCGTCGAGCTGCTATGGTTCCTGCGCGGCGACACCAACGTCCAGTGGCTGCAGGACCGCAAGGTGAGCATCTGGAACGAATGGGCGGATGAGGAAGGCGAGCTCGGGCCGGTCTATGGCAAGCAATGGCGCGACTGGGACGCAACCGATGGCCGCCATATCGACCAGATCAAGGACCTGATCGGGCAGATCAAGACCAGCCCCGCCTCGCGCCGCCAGATCGTCACCGCCTGGAACCCCGGCGACCTTCACGCCATGGCGCTCGCGCCCTGCCACTGCCTGTTCCAGACTCATGTCGCGAACGGCCGGCTGTCGCTGCAGCTCTACCAGCGCTCGGCCGACATCTTCCTCGGCGTGCCGTTCAACATCGCCAGCTATGCGCTGCTCACCCATATGCTCGCGCAGCAATGCGGACTCGAGCCGGGCGAGTTCATCTGGACCGGCGGCGACTGCCATCTCTATTCCAACCATCTCGATCAGGCGCGCGAGCAGCTCTCGCGCGAGCCGGGTCCGCTGCCGCGGCTCGAGATCCTGCGCAAACCGGGCGGGATCGACCAATATGAGTATGAGGATTTCCGCCTCGTCGGATATGAGGCCCAGGCGCACATCAAGGCGCCCGTCGCGGTCTAGTCGGAGCCCGCCATCTGCTGGGTGAAGTCGAGCACGATGAACTCGGCCGGATGGATCATCTGCAAGGTGACGGAGACGCGCATCGTGCCGTCCAATATGTCCTGTCCCGTCATCGTCGATCCCAGTCCCACCCGGACCTGAAACGCGTCGGACGCCTTGTCGCCCATCAGCCCGCCCTGCGCCCAGAGCCCGGTCAGGAAATTCGAGATCATCGCGGTCACGCTCGCCCAGGTCTGTTGCGTATTGGGCGCGAAGACGAAGGGCTGGAGCGCCGCCTTGATCGACTGTTCGATGTAGATCAGCGTCCGCCGCACCTGGATGTAGCGATAATCGTTGCTGTTGCCGTCGAGCGTCCGCGCGCCCCAGACCACGACGCCCCGGCCGGGGAACAGCCGGGTCGCGTTTACCGCCAGCCCGTCCAGCGGCACATTCATGTCGCCCTGCTCGGCATCGTTGATCGGGATCGTCACGCCGTCGACCATCGCGACCGAAAGATTCGCCGGCGCATTCCACACGCCGCGGCTGCTATCGGTATCCGCATAGAGGCCGGCCATCGCAGGAGAGGCCGGCATGATCCGCCGGTTGCCGCCGATCACCGCGTCGAGGAACGGGAAATAGCTCGCGCCATAGCTGTGCGCGTCACCCTCCAGCGCCATGCCGGCGCGGAAGCGGGAGATGGCGTCGTCGATCAGCGCGGGCGTGTCGTTGGCCGGATCGCGGCCACCCGGCACGTCGAGGATCGCGAATCGGTCCCGCAATGCCGCGCCCTGATTCACCATCGCGCAGGCAAAGGAATGATAGTCCGCCTCGGCCATCGCCAGCGCATCCGGCGCGACGAGCAGGGTGGGCCCATTCTGCCGCGCGACGATATCGAGGCCGGCACAGAGGCGCTGCGGCGCCAGCCCGGCCTCGCCCAGATCGGCGGTGAAATCGGCGAAGCTGCCGACCGACACCACATAACAATTGCCGCCGCCATTGCCGAAGAACAGGACGAGGCTTTCCCAGAGAATCGGGGCGATTCCAGTCGCGTCGCCGCTCCAGCCCATGCCGAAAAAGGTCTGATAGTCGATCAGCGAGGCGATCTGCGTCGGCTGGTTCTCGAGCGATGCGCCACTGTCCGGCTCGATCGCCTTATCGCTATAGCCGATAAAGGCGGGAATGGCGGTCGGCACCCCGGCAATCGAGGGCGGAAAGCCGGGCAGCTCCTCGACATAGACGCCCGGCGTCTTCAGTTCGTTCATGTCCACCCCCCGATGCCTGAACGGCGAGCCTAACAGGCGGCCTGCCCTGCGCAACGGCCAATATCGCCGCGACCGGCTCCATTTCCAGCGGCGATTCAGCCGCCGTTCAGTCGAACGATTACATATGTAGTCGGACAGGAAAAAAGGGAGAAAAAGCGTGCGGGAAATCCATTACACCATCATCACGGCCACCCTCGCCGCCGCGCTGCTGCAGTTGCTGGCGAGCCAGACCACTGCCGAGCCCGTGAAGAAACTTGCCTGTACCTGCGCGCCGAGGGCGATCCCGTCATGAACGGCACAAGGCGGTGGCACCACCGCCGCGCCCGTCGCATAAGCGGCTCATGTCGATTCCTCCCCGCATCACCCTCCACCTTGCCCGTGCCGACAATGGCGTGATCGGGCGCGATGGAGGGCTGCCCTGGCGCCTGCCCGCCGATCTCAGGCGCTTCAAGGCCCAGACCATGGGCAAGCCGATGATCATGGGCCGCAAGACCTTCGAGAGCTTTCCGGCCCCCCTGCCCGGCCGCCGCCACATCGTCCTGACCCGCGATGGCCGCTGGTCGGCGCCGGGCGCCGAAGTGGCGCATTCGGTCGAAGCGGCCATCGCGCTCGCCGACGCCCCTGACATCGCCGTGATCGGCGGTGCGGAGATCTTCGCGCTGTTCCTCGGCCGCGCCGACCGCATCGAGCTGACCGAGGTCCATGCCGCGCCTGAGGGCGATGCGACCGTCCCTGCCTTCACCGGCTGGCGCGAGGTCGGGCGCGAGGAGCATCCTGCAGAGGGTGAGCGACCGGCCTATGGTTTCGTGACGCTGGAACGATAGGCCGGTATCTCCTTCCCCGGCAAAGGCCGGAGCAGTTGGTTAGAGCGGGCATCGCGATCGCCGTCTTGTTCCAAGGCCCGTCGTCCCGCATACCCATCGGACAGATCGGCACCTGTGATGCCGACATCGCGGAGGGGTGACATGCGCAAATGGCTCTGGGGCATCCTCGCCCTGATTCTGATCGCCGCGATCGCCTTCTTCACCCTGGCCCCGGCGATGATCGAACGCTCGATGAACAAGGTCGAGCCGGTCGCGCTGAAGATCACGCCGCGCGCCCGCGCGCTCCACCCGACCTTGCAAGTGGCCGACATGCATGCCGACACGCTGTTGTGGAAACGCAGCCTGCTCGACCGGGTCGATCGCAGCCAGGTCGATCTGCCCCGGCTGATCCAGGGCAATTACGCGCTGCAGGTCTTCTCCTCGGTGACCAAGACGCCCAAGGGCCAGAATTACGACGCCAACACCGCCGACAGTGACAATATCACCTCGCTCGTCATCGCTGATCTCCAGCCGCCGCGGACCTGGGTTTCGCTGCTCGAACGCTCCTTGTGGCACGCGACCAAGCTCGACCGTTATGCCGCCGCGTCGAACGGCCAGTTCCGCGTGATCCGCACCCCGGCGCAGCTCGACACGCTGCTGGCGGATCGTGCCGCGGGGAACAAGGTGGTGGGCGGCATGCTCTCGATCGAGGGGCTGCAGGATCTGGAAGGCAAGCTCGCCAATCTCGACCGGCTCCATGCGGCGGGGTTCCGCATGGCGGGGCTGGCGCACTTCTTCGACAATGACGTGGCCGGATCGATGCACGGCGTCGCCAAGGGCGGCCTCTCGCCGCTGGGCGTGCAGGTCGTGCGGCGAATGGAGAAGCTCGGCATGGTCGTCGACGTCGCGCATTCGAGCCATGCGACGACGGCGCAGGTGATCGCCATGGCCAGGCGTCCGATCGTCGCCAGCCACACCGGCGTGCAGGCAACCTGCAAGGTCAACCGCAACCTCACCGACGACGAGATCCGCGGCATCGCGAAGACCGGCGGGGTAATCGGCATCGGTTATTGGGACGCGGCGATCTGCTCCACCAAGCCAGAGGCGGTCGCGGCGGCGGTCGCGCATGTGCGGGATGTGGTCGGGATCGACCATGTCGGTCTTGGCTCCGATTTCGACGGCGCGGTGACCACCGGCTTCGACGCGAGCCAGGTCGTGGCGGTGACTCAGGCGCTGATCGACCGGGGTTTCTCGGATGCGGATATCGCCAAGGTGATGGGCGGCAATGTGTTGCGGGTACTGAAAGCGGGGATCGCGCCTTCATGACCTTCCCGGCACGGGGAGGCCAGCACGGAGAGGATTGTGTCTCTCGCTTCCCATCCCTATGCCCGAACTCATGGAGCGGCTTGACGGCGGCTCGGTGGTGCCTCCCGAACTTCGGGGCGGGATCGTCGCGCTGGGGAATTTCGACGGGTTCCACATGGGGCATCAGGCAGTGGTCGGCCGCGCGGTCGAGCGCGCCCGTGCGGAAGGCCGTCCCGTGCTGGTCGCCACCTTCGATCCGCATCCCGTGCGGCATTTCAAGCCCGATGCCGCGCCCTTTCGCCTGACCACGCTCGACCAGCGCGAAGAGCTGTTCGCCGGCGCCGGCGCCGACGCGATGATCGTGTTCCGCTTCGACGCGGCGCTCGCTGGCCTGACCGCGATGGAGTTCGTCGCTGATCGCCTGCTCGACAAGATCGGCGTGGGCGGCGTGGTGACGGGTGAGGATTTCACCTTCGGCAAGGCGCGCGGCGGCAATGTCGACGTCCTCGCCGATCTCGGCGCGAAGAACGGCTTTTCGGTCGATACCGTCGCCCCGGTCGAGCTGGACGGCGAGGAAGTATCGTCGAGCCGGATCCGCGACCTGCTCATCGCCGGCGATCCGCGCGGGGCGGCGCGGCTGCTCACCCGGCCGTTCGCGATCGAGGGCGTGGTCCAGCATGGCGACAAGCGCGGCCGACAGATCGGCTACCCCACCGCCAATATCGAGATGGGCAATTATCTGCGCCCCGCTTACGGCATCTACGCGGTGCGCGGGCGGCTGCCCGACGGACGCGTGCTCGACGGCGCGGCCAATCTCGGCGTCCGCCCCAGCTTCGATCCCCCGCGCGAGCTGCTCGAACCCTATTTCTTCGATTTCTCCGGCGACCTGTACAACCAGACGATCGAGATCGCGCTGGTCGATTTCCTCCGCCCCGAGGCGAAATTCGACACCCTCGAAGCCCTGACTGCCCAGATGGAAAAGGATTGCGCCCGGGCGAAGGAATTGCTGGCCGGCTAGCGAGCCTGCGCGGGCGACGTCGTTCCTGGGAGAAGCAAGTTTGGCCCGCGCAGGGCTCGCGCATCCGCACTGCCGGGAAGCGCGCGAACGCAAAATGGGGGCCGGCATCGCTGCCGACCCCCTGTCGCCGGACTTCGATCCGCTTGGCTCCTCCGAAGAGACGCCCGCGCCCTCTGGTTTCGGCGGCATGCTCCACCCATGCCGCGAACGGCATCAGGCTTCGCATTTTGGTCACCGGGGTCGGGCGCGATACCCTTGCGGGCCTCAGCGCCGCGACCTCCGGCGGCCAGCTCGATCATCAGGCCGAAACCCGACAATCGCGCTTTGGCCACTATCTCCGAACCACCTTCCACCCGTTGCGAGGCGGCGCGTATCCGGTCTTCACGGCCACGCCCTTCCCCATCGCTGGGATCGAAAAGGACGCTTGGAACATCTTTCCTCGCCTGTCCGCCAGGCCTTCGCTTGCGCGATGGCGGGCCTTCCTGCGTGGTCCGACACTCCCCCAACATCATGAACGGTTTCCTTGCGGCACCTTTCCACAACCTTGGTGCAAGTGACTGATGTCTCTGCGATTTCTCGCTTCCTCATCGTCCGCTTACAGTCATGATGCTGTCATCGAATCCGAGTCGTGCAAAGAGCCAAACGATTCGCCGCGGCTGTGGATAACGTGGATATCGTGGAGAAGAATCCGCTCCCTCTCCGATCCCGCGCGGCGATGAACGGCACGTTGTTTTAGGTTCATGCAACTTCGGCCAAACCGGAAGCGTTACGCCCCTGATATTGATTCAACGCAAGGGAGTAGAAGATGCGTAAGATGATCATGGCGGCTGTTGCCGCCTCGCTGGTGATCCCGGCAACCATGGCCGTTCCGGTCAGCAGCGCCGAAGCCCGCAAGCAGTACAGGTACAAGGAATGGCGCGGTCGTGACGGCCGCACCTATTGCCGCAAGTCGGACGGCACGACCGGTCTGCTCGTCGGCGCGGTGGGCGGCGCCCTGCTCGGCCGCACGATCGACACCAGCGGCGACCGCACGGTCGGCACGCTTGGCGGCGCGGTCCTGGGCGGACTCGCCGGTCGCGAGATCGATCGCGGCGGCAGCAAGCGTCGCTGCCGCTAAACGATTTCTTTTACGGAAATAACGGTGAAGGGCGCGGCGCAAGTCGCGCCCTTCGTGTATTCGGGCCTCCCCATCGCAGGAGACCCAATATGACGACTCGCAGCGGATCGGCCCGGTACCAGGGCTTCGGCAAGGACGGCGTCGGCCACGTCTCGACTCAATCAGGCGCGCTTGCCGACACGCCCTATGGGTTCAGCAGCCGGTTCGAGGAAGGCCCGGGCACCAACCCCGAGGAGCTGATCGCGGCAGCGCATGCCAGCTGCTTCACCATGGCACTGAGCTTCGCCCTCGCCCGCGCCGGCTTCTCGGGCGGCACGCTGGAGACGAGCGCGAAGGTGACGCTCGAAAAGCAGGGTGACGGCTTCACCATCACCCGTTCCGACCTGGACCTCAGCGCGACGATCGACGGGATCGACGCTGACCAGTTCGCCGAGATCGCGGCGGACGCCAAGGCGAATTGCCCGGTGTCCAAGGTGCTGAACGCGGAAATCACCCTGACCCATCGCCTCAACGCCTGATTCTCGACGATCGGCCCGAAACGACGAAGGGCCCGGCGAGCGATCGCCGGGCCCTTTCGTTTGAGCCATGGGCCCGCGTTTCAGATGAGGCCGCCACCCAGGAACAGGCGGATCATCGCGATGATGATGACGATAATGTTGAAGTTCCGGCCCGATTTGTAGCCCGACAATATGCCGACGAGCGTGCCGAACGCCGCGATGGGGATCGCGAAATAATTCGCGATGCCCAGGAACGGCACCAGCCCGACCAGCGCGATCGGCAACGCGACCAGCCCGATCAGGAACGAGATGATGTTGACGATGATTCCCATGTCTCAATGATGGCGGCCACTGGCCGCCGACGCAAGTATGTCGCGGCAAACAAATATGCGGGAAAGGCGGGTCGGAAATCGCCGATTCGCCGGCAAGGTTCTCATTTCCTCCAATCCGCGCTAACGCGGCGCGATGTTCCAACTTCTTCTCGTGATGCTCGGCGGTGCCGTCGGCTCCGGCGCGCGCTATCTTACCGGGCGGGCGACGCTCTCCGCGTTCGGCCCGGCCTTTCCCTATGGCACGCTCGCCGTGAATCTGATCGGCGGTTTCGCCATGGGCCTGCTGGTCGGCAGCCTCGCGCGGATGGCCGTTCCGGGCGAGAACTGGCGCCTGCTGCTCGGCGTCGGCGTGCTTGGCGGTTACACGACTTTCTCGGCCTTCTCGCTCGACGTGGTGACGATGATCCAGCGCGGTGACCTCGGCATGGCGCTGTTCTACATCCTCCTCTCGATGATCGGCGCGATCGCCGCCCTGTTCGCCGGCCTTGCGCTGGTACGGGTGGCGGCATGAGCGACAAGCCCAACACCAAGGATGAGGCAAACGTCCGCCAGTTCAACGTCGGCGCCGATGACGACGGCATCCGGCTCGATCGCTGGTTCAAGCGGCATCTGCCCGACACCAGCTTCACCACCGTCGCCAAATGGGCGCGGACCGGGCAGCTGCGCATCGATGGCGCGCGCGCCACACCGGGCGACCGCATCGTCGCCGGCCAGTCGATCCGCGTGCCGCCAGCCGAGCCGGTCCGGGTCGATGCGCCGCAAAAGCGCGAGCGCCCGCCGCTCAGCGAGGAGCAAACCGACTTCATCCGCGAAACGGTGATCCACCGCGACAAGCAGGCGATCGTCATCAACAAGCCAGCGGGTCTCGCCACGCAGGGCGGCACCAAGACGCACGAGCATGTCGACGGCCTGCTCGACGGCCTGCAGTTCGAGGGCGAGAGCCGGCCCAAGCTGGTCCACCGGCTCGACAAGGACACGAGCGGCGCCCTGCTGATCGCGCGGACCACCCGCGCGGCCGCCTTCTTCGCCAAGGCCTTTTCCTCGCGCAGCGCCAAGAAGACCTATTGGGCGCTGATCGTCGGTGTGCCGTCGATCGAGGACGGCACGATCGACCTGCCGATCGCCAAGCAGCCCGGCAGCGGCGGCGAGAAGATGCATGTCGACGAGAAGGAGGGCCAGCTCGCCCGGTCGCGCTACCGCGTGATCGAGAGCGCCGGCAACACCACTGCCTGGGTCGAGCTGATCCCGCATACCGGCCGCACGCACCAGCTGCGCGTGCACATGGCGGCGATCGGCCATCCGATCGTCGGCGACGGCAAATATGGCGGCCAGGCCGCGTTCCTGACCGGCGGGATCAGCCGCAAGATGCACCTGCATTCGCGGCGCATCGCGGTCGACCATCCCGATGGCGGCAAGATCGATATCCAGGCTGAGCTGCCCCAGCATTTCGCGGAAAGCCTGAAGCAACTCGGCTTCGACGAGATGCTCGGCAACAACATGCCGCTCGACACCCCGCCCCCGCCGAACAAGGCGGTCAAGAAGCAGCAGGCCAAGGCCCACGCCAAGACGGTGCGCAAGGCCCGCCGCGGCGAACGCCGGAGCCGCGGGAGCGCCTAAGGCCGGTCGGGACGGCAATGCCACGGCGATGGTGTGCCACGCTTGGAAATCTGGTTGGACCAAGCCGTGACATTCAAAATATCATCAGGGTTGCTGACATTCACCTGATAGAACTCAAGAGATTGTCTTTAATTGAGGCCTTCTTCTGACTCTTGTCAGCCCGACATTGTCCAAATCAAAATCGCGCCGTACCCTTGCCATATGCTGACGCATTTCTTCACGGCCGTAACGTGTCTCGCCGCTCTTGCCGGCTGTAGTGGAGGCGAGGAAAACCCCGAGACAGCCTTTCGTCGTTGCATGGTGGAACGGGCTCACTCGGCTGCCGCGCTACGTCCGGTCAGCTATCCACAGGCCTCGCGCTTCGCTCGAAACTGTGATGGTTATGCGCGCGCGGCGGCGGTGGCCAACACACGACGCGCCCTCGGCGCACGCTTTGGAGAGCATGATCCGGTGAGCGCCGACCTATATCGCGCGCGTAAACGGCAGATCGTGGATAGCCATGTTTGCGCCATCGGGTTCGATATCGGCCATTGCAAACCGGCGTACTAGAGCTCGGCATCGACCTGCCGCCGCAGCAGGCAATTGATTCCCGCGACCGGGACGCTACGGCCAATGTCATGCACCCTAACAAGGCCTTCCGCTTCGACAGCGATGCCGCGATGCTCGACTGGGCGTTCGTGCGGGGCTTTGCGCACCTCTTCGCCGCGACCAGCGACGGGCCGATGGTCGCGCACGCGCCGATCGTGCCGGCGGGCGACCAGCACCTCCGCTTCCATCTGGCGCGCGGCAACCGGCTCGCCCCGCTGCTCGACGGCGCCCGGGTGATCCTGAGCATCGCCGGGCCTGACGGGTACATCACGCCCAACTGGTATGCCGATCCGGTCCAGCAGGTGCCGACCTGGAATTATGTCGCGGTCGAGATCGAGGGCGTTGCCCGGGCGATCGACGAGCAGGGCCTGATCGAGCAGCTCGATACGCTCGCCGCGATCCATGAGCCACGCGTGGTCCCCGAAAACCCCTGGACCCGCGCCAAGATGGACGATGCGCGTTTCCGCGCGATGCTGCGCGCGATCATCGGTTTCGAGGTGACGATCGAGGCGGTGCGCGGCACCAACAAGCTGGGCCAGAACAAGCCGGAGGCCGATCGCCTTGGCGCGATCGACGGGCTCGACCGCAGCGGCAACGCCGCGCTCGCCGATCTGATGAGGCAAAGCCCGATGAGGAACGCATGACCAACCGCCTTGCCCTGTTCGATTGCGACGGCACGCTGGTCGATAGCCAGGCCAATATCTGCCAGTCGATGGAGGAGGCGTTCAGGATCGGCGGGCTCGTCGCCCCGGAACGAGAAGCGATCCGCCGCATCATCGGCCTGAGCCTGGTCGACGCGATCGCGGCGCTCAGCCCCGACCTCGACGAAGAGCGGCACCGGGTGCTCGCCGACGATTACAAATCCAGCTTCTTCGCCTTGCGCCAGTCGGGCGCGATGGACGAGGAACCGCTGTTCGAGGGCATGATCGACGCGCTCGACGCGCTGGCAAAGGCCGGCTGGCTGTTCGGCGTCGCGACCGGCAAGTCGGATCGCGGCCTTGCCCATATCCTGGCGCATCACGGCATCGCCGGCCGCTTCGTCACCTTGCAGACTGCCGATCGCCACCCGTCCAAGCCGCACCCTTCGATGATCGAGCTGGCGATGGCCGAGGCCGGCGCCTCGCCCGCAACGACGGTGATGATCGGCGACACCAGCTATGACATGATGATGGCGCGCGCGGCGGGCACGCGGGCATTGGGCGTCGCCTGGGGCTATCATCCGCCCGAAGAATTGTTCGCCGCGGGGGCGCATGTCGTGGCCACGACGGTGGCGAGCCTGCCCGACCATATGGAGACGGTATGACCGACCCCGATACAACCGCCCGCAACCGCTGGCTGGCGATGACGCTCACCCGGGTTGCTGGATCGGCCGGCGCGATCTTCGGCGTCGTGCTGCTCGGCCGCGCGCAGACGCTGGGCCCGAAGATCCTGGGGGTCGCGATCGTGCTGTCGGCGCTGGTGATGATCGCGACCGTGCCGCGCTCGCTCGCCCGGCGCTGGCGGACCCCGCCCGAGGCCTGATGTGAAGAGATTCTGGAAAAGCGTGGCGATCGGCGAGGATCGCGGCATCGCGCTCGACGGCAAGCCGGTGCGGACGCCCGGCAAGCAGCCGCTCGTCCTCCCCACCCCCGCGCTGGCCGAAGCCGTCGCCGAGGAATGGCGCGCCGTGGCAGAAGGCGCCGAGATCGATCCCCGCGCAATGCCGCTGACCGGGCTCGCCAATGCAGCGATCGAGCGGATCGACCCCGCCGCCTTTTCCGCCGCGCTCGCTGCGTTCGGGGAGAGCGACCTGCTCTGTTACCGCGCCGAGAGCCCCGACGATCTGGTCGCGCGGCAGGCCGCCTTGTGGGACCCGATCCTCGACTGGGCGCGGACGCGCTACGATGTGCATTTCGAGATCGCCGCGGGCGTGATGCACAAGCCCCAGCCGCCCGCGACGATCGCGCGGCTGGCCGAAGCGATTGCCGCGCGGAACGCGTGGGAGCTGGCGGGCCTGTCCCCCATCGTCACCATCGGCGGATCGCTGGTCGCGGCGCTGGCGCTGGCCGAAGGCGCGGCGACGGCGGAGGAAGTGTGGCGCGCAGTCGAGCTCGACGAGGACTGGCAGGCCGAGCAATGGGGCCGGGACGAGCTGTCGCTCGGCGCGCTCGAATCGCGGCGTCGGGATTTCGATGCGGGGGTTCGGTTCCTAACCCTGATTCGCTAGGCTCACTCGCCCGTTGGAGAGGTCCGGATCAGCTTGCGGATGAAACCGATGATCCCGGTCTGGCGCGAGCGCTTCAGGCGTTCGGCCGCGAGGATCGTCGTCACGCACTCGAAGCAATGGTCGACATTGTCGTTGACCAGGACATAGTCATAGCCGTCCCAGTGGCTGACCTCGTTCGCCGCGCGGTCCATGCGCGCGTCGATCACTTCAGGCGTATCGGTCGCGCGGCGCTCGAGCCGGGTGCGCAGTTCGGCCATCGAGGGCGGCAGGATGAAGACGCGGACGATATCGCCGCCGGCGAGCTGGTGGAGCTGCTGCGCGCCCTGCCAGTCGATGTCGAACAGGATGTCGCGCCCCTGTTCGAGCACGTTCCAGACCTGCGCCTTTGGCGTGCCGTAGCGATGGCCGAAGACATGCGCCCATTCGAGGAATTCGTGATTCGCGACCATCGTCCGGAAGGTTTCGAGGTCGACGAAATGATAGTCGACGCCGTCCACCTCGCCCGGGCGCATCGGCCGGGTGGTGTAGGAAACCGAGACGACCAGCTCGGGCTGGTCCTCGCGCAGCTTGCGCGCGATCGTCGACTTGCCGGCGCCTGACGGCGAGGAAAGAACAAAGAGTACACCGCGGCGTTTGAAGCCGTGCGGATCGGGATCATGGGCGTCCATGCGCGCTAGTGGCGCGGGCGTACCGCCGCCGTCAACCCGTCTTGCCGCAGATCAGCTTTCGGTGGGACGCTGGCCAAGCACTGAATCGGTGAGCTTGCTCAGGCCGCGCAGCGCCAGCCAGCCGACGGCGAAGGTCACCGCGATCGGCACGATCACCCGCGCCGCAGTCACCACGCCGGCGCCGATCAGCGCGCCGTCCACACTGCTGTCGTCGCCGCTGCGCTTGTCGATCGCGCTGCCGATCAGGCCGCCGATGATGGTGCTGGCTTTCATTGGACGTTCCCTTGTTGCGGGGTGGAGAGCGCGTGAGGCGGCGGGTGGTTCCCTTTAGTTCCTCCCCGGAACGGGGAGGGGGACCATTCGCCTCTTCCGGCGAATGGTGGAGGGGCTTGGAGTGCGGAACGTCAGTCACGCACTCCAAGCCCTTCCACCACCCGCTGAAGAAGCGGGCGGTCCCCCTCCCCGAGCAAGCTCGGGGAGGAATTTTCACACCATCGTTTCCGGCCGCACGAGCCGGTCGAAGGTCGCGGCGTCCACCAGGCCCAAGTCGAGCCCCGCCTCCTTGAGCGTCAGCCCCTCGGCATGGGCGTGCTTGGCGATCTTCGCGGCATTGTCGTAACCGATCTCGGGCGCCAGCGCCGTCACCAGCATCAGCGACCGGTCGACCAGCTCGGCGATGCGCCCGCGATTCGGCTCGAGCCCGTCGACGCAGCGTTCGGCGAATCCCTCCATGCCGACGCTCAGCAGATGGATAGAGCGCAGCAGGTTCGCCCCGATCAGCGGCTTGAACACGTTGAGCTCGAGATGCCCCTGCAACCCGCCGATGGTGATCGCGGCATTGTTGCCCATCACCTGGGCCGAAACCATGGTCAGCATCTCGCATTGGGTGGGGTTGACCTTGCCCGGCATGATCGAGCTGCCCGGCTCGTTCGCCGGCAGATCGAGTTCGCCGATGCCCGAGCGCGGACCGGAGCCGAGCAGGCGGATATCGTTGGCGATCTTGGTCAGCGCCACCGCCAGCGTGTTGAGCGTGCCCGAGAGATGGACGATCGGATCGTTCGAGGCGAGCGCCTCGAACTTGTTCTCGGCGGTGAAGAAGGGCAGCCCGGTGAGGTCCGAAAGCTGCGCCGCGATCGCCTCGCCGAAATCCTTCGGCGCGTTGAGGCCGGTGCCGACCGCGGTCCCCCCCTGGGCGAGCTGGCACATGCCGTGCACTACTCCGGGCGTGATGCGCGCGCGGCAGCGATAGAGCTGGTTGGCATAGCCGCCGAATTCCTGGCCGAGCGTGACGGGCGTCGCGTCCTGAAGGTGCGTGCGGCCGATCTTTACGATGCCGGTCCAGGCAGTCGCCTTCGCCTCAAGCGCATCGTGCAGCCGGTCGAGCGCGGGGAGCAGCCGCTGCGTCGCCGCCATCGCCGCGGCGATATGCAGCGCGGTCGGGAAGCTGTCGTTGGACGACTGGCTCATATTGACGTGATCGTTCGGATGGACCGGCACCTTGCCGCCGCGCGTGCCCGCCAGCATCTCGTTGGCGCGGCCGGCGATCACTTCGTTGACGTTCATGTTGCTCTGGGTGCCGGAGCCGGTCTGCCAGATGACCAAAGGGAACTGATCGTCGAGCTTGCCGCTCGCGACTTCGGCCGCGGCGGCTTCGATCGCGTCGGCGACCTTCGGGTCCAGTCCATGCGCCCGGTTCACCCGCGCGGCGGCCTGCTTCACCAGCGCAAGGGCATGGACGATGCCGATCGGCATGCGCTCGGTCGCGCCGAACGGGAAATTCTCGATCGAGCGCTGAGTCTGGGCGCCCCAATAGGCGTCGGAGGGCACTTCGATGGCGCCGATCGAATCGGTTTCGGTGCGGGTTTCCTGAGTCACGCAAACCTCCGTTCGCCCTGAGCTTGTCGAAGGGCTGCTTTTCTTGCCGCAGAAGTGGAGGCAGGACAGCGCTTCGACAAGCTCAGCGCGAACGGAAGGTCACTTCTTCCGCTTGAAATCCACCGAGACGACGTTCGATCCGTCCTCGACCGGCGTGACGGTCGGGCCGTCATTCTCCGCTTCATCGTGCGGATCGGGGCCTTCGGGGCCTTCCTGTGCCTGGAAACGCAGCTCGAAATTGACCGAGGGATCGTGGAAACCCGTCACCGCCGCATAGGGGATGACCAGTTTCGAGGGCACCTGATTGAAGCTCAGCCCGATCGAGAAGCCGGTATCGTCGACGACCAGATCCCAATAGCGGTTCTGCATCACGATCGTCATCTCGTCCGGGAAACGCTCGATAAGGCGCTGCGGGATGTCGACGCCGGCCGCCTGAGTCTTGAAGGTGATGTAGAAATGATGGTCGCCGGGCAGTCCGCCATTCTCGGCGACGGAGCCGAGAACACGGCCGACCACGGCGCGCAGGGCCTCCTGGACGATCTCGTCATAGGGAATCAGGCTATCGGGCAGGCCATCGCTCATCGCGCATGGACTAGCGGCCTTTGAAACCCCGTCAAGATTGTCCGAGCAAGATTGCATGATGGGGAGCGCACGCTATGGGGATGCGCATGCGCACCGCCACCATCTCGCGCTCCACCCAGGAGACAAAGATCGACGTGACCGTCAACCTTGACGGCACCGGCAGCTACACGATCGAGACCGGCATCGGTTTCTTCGATCATATGCTGGAGCAGCTCTCGCGCCATTCGCTGATCGACCTCAACGTGAAGGCGGTCGGCGACCTGCATATCGACCAGCACCACACGGTGGAGGATGTCGGCATCGCGATCGGCGAGGCGGTCGCCAGGGCGCTTGCCGACAAGAAGGGCATTCGCCGTTATGGCGACGCGCTGTCGCCGATGGACGAGACGCTGACCCGCGTCGCGCTCGACATCTCGGGCCGGCCCTATCTCGTGTGGAAATGCGAGTTCTCGCAGAAGCGCCTCGGCGAGATGGACACCGAGATGTTCGAGCACTGGTTCCACAGCTTTGCCGGTTCGGCGGGCCTGACGCTCCATGTCGAGACGCTGTACGGCAGGAACAACCACCATATCATCGAGAGCGCGTTCAAGGGCCTGGCCCGGGCGCTGCGCACCGCGGTCGAGATCGACCCGCGCAAGGCGGACGCGATTCCCTCGACCAAGGGGATGCTGGGTGGCTGAGACGCTGGCGCTGATCGATTACGGCGCGGGCAATCTCCATTCAGTCGCCAATGCCCTGAAAGCGGCCGGCGCCGGCAATGTCGCGATCACCGATTCCGCTGATGTTGTCGCGCGGGCCGACCGGATCGTGCTGCCCGGCGTGGGTGCGTTCGGGGCCTGCGCCTCGGCGCTGCGCGCGGTGCCGGGCATGGTCGAGGCGATCGACCGCCGCGTGCGGCGGGAAGGCGCGCCGTTCCTTGGCGTCTGCGTCGGCATGCAGCTGATGGCCGATGCCGGCGAGGAGAATGGGATTCATCCGGGCCTGGGCTGGATCAGCGGCAGCGTTCGCCTGCTCACCCCCGCCGATCCCACGGCCAAGGTACCGCATATGGGGTGGAACGACGTCGTCCCTTCCGTGCAGCATCCGCTGATCGAGCCGGGCGAGGCTTATTTCCTGCACAGCTATGCGTTCGAAGGCGCGGATGTGATCGCCAGCACCGATCACGCCGGCCCCGTCGCCGCGGCGATCGGGCGCGACAATATGCTTGGCGTGCAGTTCCATCCCGAGAAGAGCCAGCGTTACGGGCTGGAGCTGCTCGCACGTTTTCTGGAGTGGCGGCCATGAGCCTCATCGTTTTCCCGGCGATCGATCTGAAGGGCGGCCAGGTCGTGCGCCTCGCCGAGGGCGATATGGACCGGGCGACCGTGTATGGCGACGATCCCGCCGCCCAGGCGATGATCTTCGCCGGACAGGGCGCCGAATACCTCCATGTCGTCGATCTCGACGGCGCTTTTGCCGGCGCTTCTGTCAATGGCGAGGCGGTGAAGGCGATCGTCGAGCGCTTCCCCGGCCATGTCCAGCTGGGCGGCGGCATCCGCGACCGCGCCGCGATCGAGCGCTGGTTCGATTTGGGCGTGTCGCGCGTGGTGATCGGCACCGCCGCGCTGGAGAATCCGGAGCTGGTGCGCGAGGCCGCGCGCGATTTCCCAGGCGGCATCGTCGTCGCGGTCGATGCGCGTGACGGCATGGTCGCGACGCGCGGCTGGGCCGATGTCTCGACGGTCGCAGTGATCGATCTTGCGCGGCGCTTCGAGGATGCGGGCGTGGCCTCGCTGCTGTTCACCGATGTCGGGCGCGACGGGATGCTCAAGGGGTGCAACGTCGAGGCTACCGTCGACCTGGCGCGGGCGGTGCGGATCCCGGTGATCGCCTCGGGCGGGGTGAAGGGGATTGCCGAGATCCATGTGCTCGCGCTGCATGCGGTGGATGGGATCGAAGGCGTCATCACCGGGCGGGCGCTGTATGACGGGCGGCTCGACCTGGCCGCGGCGCTGAGCGTGGCGGCGGCGGCGTGAGGGGAGAACGCCTTTCCCTTTCCCTCTCCCTTGACGGGAGAGGGTTGCGCAGACTTGGGTCGCGTTCTTCACGCGGCCCTAGTCGTAGCTGGGAGAGGGTGATTCTTTTCGGCCGCAGACGCGGCCGGCCCCTCTCCCCTACCCGCAGAGCCGCCCTTTGGTTCGTCCGGGGGACGAACCGGCGGCTCTGCGCCCGCAAGGGGGGAGGGCAAGAAGAATGACCGTCCGCGCGCGCGTCATCCCCTGCCTCGACGTCGCCAATGGCCGCGTCGTCAAGGGCGTCAACTTCGTCGATCTGCGCGATGCGGGCGATCCGGTCGAGCAGGCCCGCGCCTATGATGCGGCTGGGGCGGACGAGCTCTGCTTCCTCGACATCACCGCCAGCCATGAAGCGCGCGGCACCATCCTCGACGTGGTGCGCCGCACCGCCGAGGTGTGCTTCATGCCGGTCACGGTCGGCGGCGGCGTGCGCAGCGCCGAGGATGCGCGCGCGCTGCTGCTCGCCGGCGCGGACAAGGTCGCGGTCAATTCGGCCGCCGTGTCCCGCCCCGAAGTGGTGTCGGACATCGCTGACCGCTTCGGCAGCCAGTGCTGCGTCGCCTCGATCGACGCGCGGCGGGTGGGCGACCATTGGGAGGTGTTCACCCATGGCGGCCGGCGCGAGACCGGCATCGACGCGGTCGAGCATGCGCTGAAGCTGGTCGCGCTCGGCGCGGGCGAGCTGCTCGTCACCTCGATGGACCGGGACGGCACGCGCGACGGCTACGACCTGGCGCTGATCCGCACCATCGCAGATCAAGTCGCGGTGCCGGTGGTCGCCTCGGGCGGAGTCGGCGGGCTGCAGGACCTGGTGGCGGGCGTGCTGGATGGGCATGCGAGCGCCGTGCTGGCGGCGTCGATCTTCCATTTCGGCGAGGCAAGCATCGCCGACGCGCATGCCGCGCTGGCGGCCGCGGGCGTGCCGGTGCGGACGCCCCTCTTCGCCTGAACCCCCAACGGGATTGACCTTCGCGCCCGTCCGGGGCAGCCCGCGTGGATGGCAGACGATTTCCTCGACACGCTCGAAACCGTGATCCGCGCCCGCAAGGGCGGCGATCCCGACACCTCCTATGTCGCGAAGCTGTTCGCGCGCGGGCGCGCCAAGATCGCGCAGAAGCTCGGCGAGGAAGCGACCGAGACAGTGATCGCCGCGATCCGCGACGACCGGACCGAGATCACCAGCGAGGCGGCCGACCTGGTCTTCCATCTGCTCGTGCTGCTGGCCGATGCCGGTGTCTCGCTCGACGATGTCCGTGCCGAACTGCGCCGCCGCGAGAGCGTGTCGGGCATCGACGAAAAGGCGGGGCGGACCTCTTAATTCTCCCCTCCCGCTTGCGGGAGGGGTCGGGGGAGGGCATGTCCAGGATCGATGCCGCCGGGAGTCTATGGGGACAGGCCCTCCCCTGACCTCTCCCGCAAGCGGGAGGGGAATAGCCATGCCGATCGACGCCACCAAGCCCTATGACGACCAGAATATCTTCGCGAAGATCCTCCGCGACGAGATCCCGTCGAAGCGCGTCTATGAGGACGATTTCGCCATCGCCTTTCACGACATCAATCCGCAGGCGCCGACGCATATCCTGGTGATCCCGCGCGGCCCTTACGTTTCCTGGGACGATTTCAGCGCCAGGGCGTCCGATGCGGAGATCGCCGGCTTCGTTCGCGCGGTCGGTGCGGTGGCGCGCGCGGCCGGCGGGGTGGCGCCGGGGTACCGGCTGCTCGCCAATACCGGCCAGCATTCCGGGCAGGAGGTGCCGCACCTCCATGTCCATGTCTTCGCCGGCGCGCCGCTGGGGCCGATGCTCGCGCGCTGATGCTTTTCGGCGCGCCGCCGGAGCGCCGCGCGTTTGGGGATTGCGCCCCCTTGATTTCAGGCTAGGCTCCCGCGATCGAAAAACTTGGCGGCGCCGTAGCGCTGCTATTGGCGAAATCCGGCGGCACCGCGGTGTCGCTCCTGGGGGGTTCCTCGTTCATGATATTCGGACGCATCAAGTCGCTCGACGCCATATTGGCGACGGCCGAGAAAAAATCGCTCACACGATCGCTAGGTGCCTTCCAGCTGACGATGCTCGGCATCGGCGCGGTCATCGGCACCGGCATCTTCGTGCTGACGGCGGAAGCGGCGCAAAAGGCCGGCCCCGGCATGATGGCCTCCTTCGTCATCGCCGGCTTCGTCTGCGCCTTCGCTGCGCTCTGCTACGCGGAAATGGCGGCGATGGTGCCGGTTTCCGGCTCCGCCTACACCTATAGCTATGCGGTGATGGGCGAACTGGTCGCGTGGATGGTCGGCTGGGCGCTGATCCTCGAATATGCCATCGCGGCCGGCGCGGTCTCAGTCGGCTGGTCGGGCTATGTCGTCGGGCTGATCGAACATGCGTTCGGCATCGATATCCCCAATATGCTGGTACGCGGACCTTATGACGGGGGCCTGGTCAATCTGCCCGCGATGCTGATCGCGGGGCTGGTTACCTGGCTGCTGGTGATCGGCACCAAGGAAAGCGCCATGGTCAACGCCGTGCTCGTCGCGATCAAGGTGTCGGCGCTGACCTTGTTCATCATCCTAGCCGTACCCGTCATCAACATGGACCAGTTCACGCCCTTTGCGCCGCTCGGCTTTGCCGGCATATCGGCGGCTGCCGCTTCGATCTTCTTCGCCTATGTCGGCTTCGACGCGGTCTCGACCGCAGCCGAGGAAACCAAGAACCCGCAACGCAACATGCCGATCGGCCTGATCGGCTCGCTTGCGATCTGCACTGTCTTCTACCTGCTGGTCGCCGCCGGCGTCATCGGCAGTGTCGGTGCCCAGCCGGTTGCGGGCACGACCGGGCTGCCGCTGGCACCAGGCAGCGCCGAACTTGCCAGCCAGTGCGCGGCGATCAAGGATGCCGCCGTCGTCTGTTCCAAGGAAGCCCTGGCCTGGACGATGCGCGAAATCGGCTGGCCGCAGATCGGCAATTTGATCGGCCTCGCCGCCGGTCTCGCCTTGCCGTCCGTCATCCTGATGATGATGTTCGGCCAGACCCGCATCTTCTTCGTGATGAGCCGCGACGGCCTGCTGCCGGCGATGTTCTCGAAGATCCACCCGAAGTTCCACACGCCGCACGTCATCACCATCCTGACCGGCGTCTTCGTGGCGCTATTCGCCGCCTTCTTCCCGGTCGGCATCCTCGCTGACATCTCCAACTCGGGCACCCTGTTCGCCTTTGCGGCGGTGTCGATCGCGGTGATGGTGCTGCGCAAGACCGACCCGGATCGCCGCCGCCCGTTCCGGACGCCGGGCGTCATGTTCACGGCACCGGTCGCCATCCTTGGCTGTGTCTATCTGTTCTTCAGCCTTGGCATGGAGACCAAGCTGATGTTCCTCGGCTGGGCCGCGGTCGGGCTGGTGGTGTATTTCTCCTATAGCTACAGCCGCAGCCATGTGGGCCGCGGGCATGTCGAGGTCCATGAGACCGACGCCGATGCGCCGCCGCAGCCGGTTCCGCCGATCACGGAATAACCGGCCCGCACGGCAAAAAGAAAAGGGGCCGGGGATCAACTCCCCGGCCCCTTTTTCGTGGGTTTCGAAAGAAGGCGAGCGCTTAGCCCAGCTTCTCCGCCACCAGCGCCTTCATGTCGCACATCGGCCGTGCGCCGTAGTGCGAGATGATCTCCGCCGCGCAGATCGCGCCGAGGCGGAGCGACTGCTCCAGGCTCTTGCCCTGCGCCTGGCCCGACAGGAAGCCGGCCGCGAACAGATCGCCCGCGCCAGTGGTGTCGACGACCTTCTCGATCGGCTCCGCCACCACCGACGCGCGCTGGCCGCTGGAGATGGCGATCGCGCCCTTCTCGCTGCGCGTCACCACCAGGGTCGGCACCTGCGCCGCCGCGGCCTCGACCGCCGCCTCGAAATCCTCGGTCTCCATCAACGCAAGCAGCTCGGCCTCGTTGGCGAACATGATGTCGACCAGGCCCTTGGCCATCAGGTCGCGGAAATCGCCGCCATGGCGCGAGATGCAGAACACGTCGCTGAGCGTGAAGGCGACCTTGCGGCCGGCCTTGCGCGCGACCTCGATCGCGGCGCGCATCGCCTTGCGCGGTTCCTCGGGATCCCAGAGATAACCCTCGAGATACAGGATCGCACCCGAGGCGATCAGCTCGCGATCGAGCGCACTCTCGGGCAGGAACTGCGACGCGCCGAGAAAGGTGTTCATCGTCCGCTGCCCGTCGGGCGTGACGAAGATCAGGCAGCGTGCCGTGGTCGGCTCGCCGTCGCGCGCCGCGGTGGTGAAGGCGACACCGGTCGCGCGGATATCGTGCGCGAACACTTCGCCGAGCTGGTCGTTCGCCACCTGGCCGATGAAGCCGGCGCGACCGCCGAGCGCCGCGATCGCCGCGACGGTGTTCGCCGCCGAACCGCCGCTCGCTTCGATCCCCGGGCCCATCTTGGCGTAGAGCGCGTCGGCGTCCTCGGGCGAGAACATCAGCTGCATCGAGCCCTTGGCCATGCCCTGTTCGGTGATGAACGCATCTTCGGCCTGGGAGAGCACGTCGACGATCGCGTTGCCGATCGCAACCACGTCATAGGTTGGGCTGGTCAAGTCAGTCTCCTGAATGGAAATACCGGCTGGCCGTAAAGGGGCACGCAGACGAGCGCAACCGTCTGGACTTGAGAGAAGGCCCGGCTACACCGGCCCAATGCTCAGCGCCTTCTTCCTGTCTGTCGGCCAGCTCGGCGATCCGAAGATCATCAGGGTCTTGCTGAAATCGCTCGGGGTGACGCTGACAGTGCTTCTCCTGGTCGGTGCCGCCCTGTGGTACGGGGTAGTGCGGCTGGTCGCCTGGATCGGCGCCACGCCGGAGGCGGGTAGCTGGGCCGGCGCCGCAGCGGTGCTGCTATGGCTGTTCGCCGGCTTCTTCCTGTTCCGCGTGATCGCCGTCGCGGTGATCGGCATTTTCGCCGACGAGGTGGTCGCCACCGTCGAGGCGAAACATTATCCCGAGGCGCTGGCCGAGGCGCGCGACGTGCCGTTCGGACGATCGGTGGCGATGGGGCTTGGCTCGGCCGGGCGGCTGATCCTGGTCAACCTTGCCGTGTCGCCGCTGTACCTGCTGCTGCTGATCACCGGGGTCGGCACGGCGTTGCTGTTCTTTGTCGTGAACGGCTGGCTGCTCGGCCAGGATCTGGGCGATATGGTCGCGGCACGCCATGTGCCGCGCAAGGACATGAAGAGCTGGCGCGGCTCGACCAGCTTCCAGCGTTTCTTGCTCGGCCTTGCCGGGACCGGTCTGTTCCTGATCCCGATTCTCAACCTCGTCGCCCCAGTGCTTGGCGCCGCGATGGCAACGCATCTGTTCCATGGAAAACGGCGGATATGAAGGTGTTTGCGTCATGAAGAAACTGGCCCTCGCGATGCTGCCCGCACTGATCCTCGCCGGGTGCGGCGACACGGGCGTGGCCCCCCGTCCGGCGCGCGCGGCCCCGGTACCGATTCCGATCCCTGGCGGCACTACCGGCCTGGATCGGGTGATCGGCCAGACCGGTAACGCGCTGATCGGCCTGTTCGGCAAACCGGCGGCCGATGTGCGCGAGGGCAATGCGCGTAAGCTCCAGTTCGGCAATGCGACCTGCGTGCTGGATGCCTATCTCTACCCCAAAGGCCGCGGCGAGGCCGTCGTCACCTATGTCGATGCGCGGCAGACCAACGGCAGCCCGATCGACCGCGCCAGCTGTGTCGGGGCGTTGAGCGTGGGACGAAACCCCGCAAGATAGTCGCCATCATGTCGGGCTTTTCACTAAAAATCACAGCCAGGCTGTGATAGTCCGAATCGCGCCAGCGGAAAGTTAGAAGCGGAGGGACCGTAGGCAATCCGCCTGGCGGGGGGTTGGACATGAACATTTTGCAGCTTTGGCGATGTGCCTTGGGGCGTCACAAACGCGATCGACGATTGGTGAAGCATGACGGCGAGGATTTCCGCAGCGTCTGCACCGGGTGCAGAAGGCAGATGATCCGTAGAGAGAATGGCTGGCATCTGGCGAAAGCGGCTGATGCCGCGTGGCGCAACATATCGGCGTGATCCGGATGTCGGCATGAGTCGGAGCGCCCGTCTTACAGGGCCGGACGGGCGCTCCATTCAGCCAGAACCGTCTCGTCCGGCTCGCCCGGGCGCCGTAGCGTGCGTTCCTTTTCCCAGCGCTCCGGATCGAGCCGGCCAAGCGCCCAGATCGCCGCGCCGCGCACCACCGGTGCCGCGTCGTCGAGCAATCCTGCCGCCGGCCCGGCCAATCCCGCCGCCCCGCTGTTGCCCGCGGCGATCAGGCAGTTGCGCACCATCCGGTCCCGCCCGATCCGCTTGATCGGCGATCCGGCGAACACCTCGCGAAAGCCAGCATCGTCCAAGGCCAGCAGATCCGCCAGTGCCGGTGCCGCCAGCTCCGCGCGCGGCGCAAAGGCCTTGTTCGCGCTAGCCGCCGCCGCGAACTTGTTCCACGGACACACCGCCAGGCAATCGTCGCAGCCATAGATGCGGTTGCCCATCGCCGCGCGGAATTCGTGCGGGATTGGACCGGCATGCTCGATCGTCAGATAGGAAATGCACCGCCGCGCATCGAGCCGGTACGGCGCCGGAAACGCGTCCGTGGGGCATGCCGTCTGGCAGGCGTCGCACGACCCGCAGGTCTGGCGGCCCGGTCTGTCCGGCACCAGGTCGAGCGTCGTGTAGATCGCGCCGAGGAACAGCCAGCTGCCATGTTCCCGGCTGACCAGGTTGGTGTGCTTGCCCTGCCAGCCAAGCCCGGCCGCCTCGGCCAGCGGCTTCTCCATCACCGGCGCGGTGTCGACGAACACCTTCAGGTCCACGTCCTTCACCTCGGCGACGAGCCACCGCGCCAAGGCCTTCAGCGCGCGCTTCATCACATCGTGATAATCCGCGCCCTGCGCATAGACCGAGATGCGCGCCCTCTCCGCCTCACTTGCCAGCGCGAAGGGGTCAGTGGCGGGCGCGTAGCTCATGCCCAGCGAGATCACGCTCTTCACCTCGGGCCACAACCCGGCGGGGCTCTCGCGGTGATGCGCGCGGGCTTCCATCCAGATCATGTCGCCATGCATGCCCTCGCCCAGCCATTGGCGAAGCCGCTGCGCGGTCAGCGGCGCCGCATCGGCACGCGCAATCCCGCACGCGGCGAAGCCAAGCTCGGCCGCCTTCGCCTTAAGTGTTTCATTCAGGGCGATCTCGTCGCGCACGCGCACCCGCTACCATAGCGGCCGTAAAATGCGACCCACCTGCCATAAGTGTCGAGAGGTCGAGACACATTAACGAAGCGCTGGTATCTGGCCTGTGACGTCCCGTTCGGGACGAACGGAAGGTGAGACTTGATAACCGACAATCTGGCGATCAGCGCTACCGGGCTGGTCAAGAAATTCGGTGGCCGCCGCGTCGTGGACGGCATCGACATCGCGGTGCCCAAGGGCCTGATCTACGGCGTGCTCGGCCCCAATGGCGCCGGCAAGACCACCACCTTGCGCATGCTGCTCGGCATCATCGAGCCCGATGGCGGCACCCGCACCCTGCTCGGCCATGAATATCCGCGCGCAGTGAGCGACCGCGTCGGCTATCTGCCCGAGGAGCGCGGCCTCTATCCGGCCATGCGGGCGAAGGACGCGATCGCCTTCATGGGGGCACTCCGCGGCCTCGACCTCAAGACCGGACGCAGGCGTGCCGTCATGCTGATGGAGGGCGCCGGCCTTGGCCACGCCGTCGACAGCAAGATCCGCAAACTCTCGAAGGGCATGGCGCAGCTCGTCCAGCTGCTCGGGTCCGTCGTGCACGAACCCGATCTGCTCGTGCTCGACGAACCCTTTTCCGGCCTCGATCCGGTCAACCAGGATCGGCTCGAGGCGCTGATCGTCGCCCAGCGCGATCGCGGCGCGACCATCCTCTTCTCGACTCATGTCATGGCGCATGCCGAGCGGCTGTGCGACCGGCTGACCATCATCGCCGGCGGCAAGGCGCGGTTCGAGGGCACGGTGGCGGATGCGCGCGGCAAGCTGCCGATGCGCGCTCATTATGTGCCGCATTTCGATGGAGAGGGCATCGCCGCCCTGCTCCCACCCGATGCAGAACGCGACGGCGATGGCTGGCGCTTCATCGTGCCCGACAGCGGGGTGGAGGATATCCTGAAACGATTGATCGACGGAGGATTCGGCATCTCCGGCCTCGCGATGGAGCGGCCCGGCCTGCACGACGCGTTTGTCCGCATCGTCGGTCCCGAGGCCCTCAAGGACCGGACGGAAGACACGGAGGTCGCGGCATGAGCGCCTCCCCTCCCGGCAATCTCCGCCGCCTCGTCCGCCAGACCCTGACCATCGCGCGCCGCGATTTCGTCGCGACCGTGTTCACGCCGATGTTCCTGGTGTTCCTGTTCACGCCAGTGCTGATGCTGTCCTTCGGGCTGATCGGCGGCATGGGCGCCTCCTCCGTCACCAGCGCCTCGGTCGAAAAGGCGAGCATCGTCGCGATCGTCGATCCGGCCCGGCACGAGGCGATGCGCGCCGCCGACACGCGCCTGCGCCAGCTCTATGCGCGCGACGACCGGCCACCGGCGCTGGTGGTACAGACCCCCACCGACAATCCCGCCGGCCAGGCGCATATCGCGTTCAGCGACAAGGGCAGCGATGCCTCAGCGGCGATGTTCGGCGACCTAAGCCGCCCGACGATCCTTTATGGCGGCTTTGGCCGGCGCGACGCGAACTTCCTCGCCCAGCTCGCCGAGGAAACCCTGCGCATGGAGAAGAGCGGCACCGCCGCGCTCAGCACACCGACCCTGACTTCGATCGCCCGCGCCGAACCCAGCCCGACCGGCAACAAGCGATCGGCCTTTTTCGCCGTGTTCGGCATCTTCTTCCTCACCCTGTTCCTCGCGGGCCAGGCGGTCGGCACCATGGCGGAGGAACGCAGCAACAAGGTGGTCGAGATCCTCGCCGCCGCCGTCCCGCTCGAGGCAGTGTTCTTCGGCAAGCTGATCGGCATGTTCGGGTCGGCGCTGTTGTTCATCGGTTTCTGGGGCACGCTCGCCAGCCAGCTCGACGTCCTGGTGCCGGGGGGGCTCGGCGCCGCGTTCCGCGACATCGGCCCGGCGATCGGCATGCCGGTCTTCTCGCTGCTGTTCGTCGCCTATTTCGCCATGGCCTATATGCTGCTCGGCGCCGTGTTCATGGGCGTCGGCGCCCAGGCCAGCACCCCGCGCGAGCTGCAGCTCCTGTCGCTGCCGATCACCATCCTGCAGATCATCATCTTCGGCCTGTCGGTCCAGGCAGTATCGAAACCCAATAGCTGGATGGCAATTGCGGTGGAGGTTTTCCCGTTCAGCTCGCCTTATGCGATGGCCGGGCGCGCGGCGAACCTGCCGGATCTCTGGCCACATCTTGCGGCGCTGGCCTGGCAATTGCTGTGGGTCGCGATCGTCATCACCATCGCCGCCCGTGCCTTCCGCCGCGGCGTGCTCCAGTCAGGCAGCGGCAAGATCAACTGGAAGGGCCTGATCGGGCGCTGACGCGTCTGCCTGATGCGACTCTGGCATCCGTCGTGCGAACGGGATGACCAGCAAGTCAGGGAACTCGCCTCGCGCGAAACAGGCTTATTGTGAGAACGGCCGGCGCAGTAAGCCCCGCTCCTCGCCGTCGCCGCCAGTGGTTCTGGCATCCCAGCCGGCCATCGCGACATCCGTGACCGCTTCCAGCTCCGCGCGCGTGGCGCCATCCCGGGCGAGGATCGACATGCCGTTCTGGAGCGTCTGCACGAAGCGGGCGAGCCCGTGGATATCTGTCGAGGCCGGAATCTCGCCATCGGCCACGGCCTGACCGAGACGTGCCAAAAGACGTTCGAGCGTGACCGCACGGGCCGACCGGACGAGTTGGCCGAGCTCGGCATGGCCTTCGCTACCAACCGAGGAAAGCGTGACCATGCAGCCGCGGGGAATGTCCACGACGCAACCCGTCAACGCGGCCGCCGAATCCATGAGCAAGGCCCGGACGGCCTCGCGCGCGGTTTCGGCCACGCGGAAGCCTGCCCATACATAGCCCTCGTTGGTCTCGGCATAATGCCGCAGTGCTTCCGCGTAGAGCGCCTCCTTGGATCGGAAGGCGGCGTAGAGACTGGGGGCACCGATGCCCATCGCCTGAGTCAGATCGGCGATCGAGGTCGCCTCGAATCCCTTCGACCAGAAAAGCCAGGTCGCCCGCTCCAGCGCCGCATCGCGATCGAAGGCGCGCGGCCGTCCCCGGCCGCGGGCAGCGGCAGAAGCGGTATCGAGCGGAGCGTCAGAATTTTGCATCGATCGTTATATAATCCCGTTGACGTGACGCGGCAACGATCATATTAATTATGTATCGATCATTACATAAGGTAACCATGATGACGGAACTGGCTGGAAAACGCGCTCTCGTGACGGGTGGATCACGCGGGATCGGCGCGGCGATCGCAGTCGCGCTCGCGGAGAAGGGCGCCGATGTCGCCATCACCTATGAGCGCTCGGTCGAGCGTGCGGCCGACGTGGTCCATGCGATCGAGGAGAAAGGCCGCAAGGCAGTAGCGATCCGGGCCGACAGCGCCGATCCGTCAGCGGTGAAGCGCTCGGTCGACGAGGCGGCGGCGGCACTTGGGGGCCTCGACATCCTCGTCAACAATGCGGCGATCGCGCTCTATGCATCCATCGCGGACGTCAGTGTCGAGGCGATCGACGCTCTGCTCAAGGTCAACATACGCGGCCCGATCCTCGCGGCTCAGGCCGCCATCCCCCATCTTTCCGCGGGCGGGCGCATCGTCACGATCGGTTCCGCGGGTGCCGAACGCATCGTCGGCGATACCGGCACGATCTATTTCATGACCAAATCCGCGCTGCATTCCTTCACGCGCGGCCTGGCACGCGAGCTTGGCCCGCGCGACGTGACGGTCAACCTCGTCCAGCCGGGATCGACCGACACCGAGATGAACCCGGCCAATGGCGAATTCTCCGACTTCCAGCGGAGCCTCAGCCCGCTCGGCCGCTACGGCACGCCGGACGATGTCGCCGCCGCCGTTGCCTTTTTGGCCAGCCCTTCGGCACGGCATATCACCGGCGCGATCCTGACCGTGGACGGCGGACAGACGACCTGACACTCCGCGGCGGCTGGGGGGCGGTCAGCGCCCCTCCGTCGCTGTCACCCGGCCATCGCCGCTAACCACCATCTCGCCGATCCCGTTGCACATCGCAATTGACATGAGTGTCAGCTAAGGCTTTCCTGCACCCAAAGGAGAGGCGAAAATGGCGACACAGGCTCTGCACGCGGTGGAAACGAGGGTCGATCCGCTCGACGTAAGCCGGCCGGAGCTTTACCGCGACGATATCTGGCAGGAACCCTTTCGGCAGCTCCGCGCCGAATCGCCGGTCCATTATGTCGAGCGGTCCGGCTTCGGCCCCTATTGGTCGGTCTCGACCTACAAGCCGATCGTTCAGGTCGAATCGCTGCCGGACATTTATTCGTCCCAGGCCGGCGGCATTACGCTGGCCGACTTCATCGAACATTCGCCGACCGATGTGCGCATGCCGATGTTCATCGCGATGGACCGACCCAAGCATACCGGCCAGCGCCGCACCGTCGCCCCGGCCTTCACGCCGAGCGAGATGGTCCGCCTCTCCGACAATATCCGCATGCGCACGGCCGAGGTGCTCGACAGCCTGGAGTGGAACAAGGAGTTCGACTGGGTCGACACGGTCTCGATCGAACTGACCACGCAGATGCTCGCGATCCTGTTCGACTTCCCCTGGGAAGACCGGCGCAAGCTGACCTTCTGGTCCGACTGGGCCGGCGATATCGAGCTGGTGAAAACCGAGGAGCTGCGCCTCGAACGGCTCAAGCACATGTATGAATGCGGCGGCTATTTCCAGAATCTGTGGAACCAGAAGCTCGGCAAGGAGCCCACGCCCGATCTCATCTCGATGATGATGCATTCGGATGCGATGGCCGAGATGGACCAGATGGAGTTTCTCGGGAACCTGATCCTGCTGATCGTCGGCGGCAACGACACGACGCGCAATTCGATGACCGCCGCGGCCTATGGCCTCGACCTGTTCCCGGACCAGCGCGCAAAGCTGGAGGGCGACCCGTCGCTGATCCACAATGCCGTGCAGGAGATCATCCGCTGGCAGACCCCGCTCGCCCATATGCGCCGCACCGCGACCGAGGACACCGAGTTGGAAGGGCAGCAGATCAAGGCCGGCGACAAGCTCGCGCTCTGGTATCTCTCGGCCAATCGCGACGAGAGCGTGTTCGAGAATGCCGACAAGATCATCGTCGACCGCCCCAATGCGCGGCGCCATCTGGCGTTCGGCCATGGCATCCACCGCTGCGTCGGCGCGCGGCTCGCGGAACTACAGATCGCGACGTTGCTGGAGGAAATGGCCAAGCGCCGCATGCGGGTGAACGTGCTCGGCGAGCCGGAACGCGTCGCTGCCTGTTTCGTCCATGGCTATCGCAAACTGCCGGTGGAGATTTCGAAGTACTAAAACCCTTCTCTTCTCCCTTCTCCCATCGGGAGAAGGTGGCGCGTAGCGCCGGATGAGGGTGACCAATAAACTGCCGGTCGCCCTCACCCTTCCCATCGCAAGAGCGATGGGCCCCTTCCCTCTCCCGCTGGGAGAGGGAGTAAAGTGCAGCTTACGCCGATTGGCTGCGCGCCCGGATCGCCCACACCGTAAACCCGATCCCAAGGATCGCCGGCAAGGTCACCGCCGGGAAATCCCGCGCGAGGGCGGAGGTGCCGCAGATGCCGACCGCCACTTCCCACCAATGAAACAGCGCATGCCCGGCAAGCCAGAAGCTCGCCGCGCCCCATAAGGGAACCCGCATCACCGGCCGCGCGGCGCCCCAGATATAGGCGGCACCGATCAATACGAAGATCAGCCCGATATCGCGGATGAAATGCTGGTTGAACGGACCGGTGGTAGTGACGCCCGGCACCGCGACATACCAGTCGGCCGGCACGGCGAGCATGATCAGGCCGTTGGCGACCGCGCCGAGGCCGAGAATAGCGGCGAGAATGGGAACCGTGCCCCGCATCATTGTCCTCCTGGAATAGCGGCCTGCCCCTGGCTGAAGGCGACAGCGACATGAGCCAGCTTGTCGGGGTTGCGCATGATGTAGATCGCCGCGATCCGCCCATCGCGGATCTCCAGCGCCGTGGTCTGCAGCAACTGTCCGCGGTCGATACTGACATAGCCGGGCAGCCCGTCGATCGAGACCGGCTTCAGCATGACCGGCCGCCAGGCATGCTTGCGCGCCAGCCCGGCAAACATGCGCAGCACCTTGGCCACGCCGATAATCGGGTTGCGGAAAGCGAGCACGCGCCCGCCGCCGTCGGAATAGACCGCCACATCCTCCGCCAGCATCGACTGCAACGCCGCGACATCGCCGTCGCGCGCCGCGGCGAAGAAGGCCCGCGCAATGCGGTCCGCCTCGGCCTGCTCGACCGGATAGCGTGGCCGCGCGGTCTGGACATGCTTGCGGGCGCGCACCGCCATCTGGCGCACCGCCGCCGCATCGCGGTCGAGCGTGCCGGCGACTTCGCTCAGCGCGACGCCGAACACGTCGTGCAGCAGAAAGGCCGCACGCTCCAACGGCGAGAGCCGTTCGAGCGCAAGCATCAGGGTAAGAGTCAGGTCGTCGGCCTGCTCGTCCTCGGTCGAGCCGACCAGCGGCTCGGGCAGCCAGGCGCCGTAATAGGTCTCGCGCCGCGCCCGCGCCGATCGCATCTGGTCGAGGCACAGCCGGGTGACGATGCGGGTGAGATAGGCCGCCGGCACATCGACCGATTCCTCGACCTTCGACCAGCGCAGCCAGGCGTCCTGCACCACATCCTCGGCCTCGGAGACCGAGCCGAGCATGCGATAGGCGAGGCGCTGCAGCCGCGGCCGCTGCGCCTCGAATAGCGAAGCGGCCGGATCAGGCTGCGACACTGGAGCGCTCCACTGGATGCGGTGCGCGGAAACCGACCTGCAACCGGTTCCACACATTGATCGCGCCGATCAGCAGGGTGAGCTGGACCTGCTCGGCCTCGGTGAAGGCAGCCTTGACCGGCGCGTAATCGGCATCGGGGGCACCTGTCTCGCTCAGACGGGTCAGTGACTCGGTCCAGCCCAGCGCCGCCCGCTCGCGATCGCTGTACAGGGTCGATTCACGCCATGCAGGCAGCATGTACAGCTTCATCTCGCTCACGCCCTCTTCGCGCAGGTGAGTCGAATGCATGTGGATGCAGAAAGCGCAGCCGTTCATCTGCGACGCACGCAGCTTCACCAGGTTCCGCAGCACCAATTCGAGCGTCGAGGAGTCGAAGCTCGCCTCCAGCGCCATCATGGCCTGCACTGCTTCGGGAGCGAGCAGATGGGGATTGCGCAAACGTGGGGTCATGGTCTGTCTCCAAGCGTGCACCATGCACGCATACAAACATGACGGGATAGCCCCGGCGAGTGTGACATGGGGGAGCGAATTTTTTCGCTGGGTCTCCGTAACCGACACTCGGGGTCCGACGAATAGCGTACGTGGTGATTCCGTTTCACGACGACCCTTCCGGACGCGCCGTGCATCTCGTCGGAGCGGACCCGCGTACCTACATATGCCCTATCAAGCCCTTCGAGGACGATCATGACCCCAGACCGCCGCAGCTTCCTCACCCTTGCCGGCACCGGCGCCGCGGCCTTCGCGCTGTTCGGCTGTCGCGGCAGCGCCTCGGCCGGAGCACCCGAGACGTTCGAAGTGACGATGACCGACGCGCAGTGGAAGGCGAAGCTCTCCCCCGTCGCCTATCGCACCCTGCGCCACGAAGCGACCGAGACGCCGTTCACCAGCCCGCTCAACGACGAGCACCGCGCCGGCATCTTCTCCTGCGCCGGCTGCGCGCTGCCGCTCTATTCGTCGAAGACCAAGTTCGAGAGCGGCACCGGCTGGCCCAGCTTCTGGGCGCCGCTGGAGAATGCGGTGCGCACTCGCGAGGACCGCACGCTCGGCTTCTCGCGCGTCGAGGTGCATTGCCGGCGCTGCGGCGGGCATCTCGGCCATGTGTTCGACGACGGACCGAAGCCGACCGGCAAGCGCTATTGCATGAATGGCGTGGCGATGACGTTCAGGCCGGGGAGGGTGTGACGACCTTCCTCTCCCTCGACGGGAGAGGATACGAAGACTTGGCAGCTTGCTGCCTAGTCGTAGTTGGAGAGGGTGGGGCCACAAACGCGCTCGCGGAAGGGCGAGCGCGCACCCTCACCCAGCTCCGACTAGGCCCGCGTGAAGAACGCGGACCAAGTCTGCGCAACCCTCTCCCGTCAAGGGAGAGGGAAAGAAATCAGAAGCTGATCTCGTCCGACATGCCGAGCGACGCGATCGTCAGCGGCGCCATCGGCTCCTGCGTCTCGCTCTCGACCATGTCGGTGCTCGCGTCACGATCCGAATAGATGAAACCCTTGGTCGGGTAGGCGCTGGTGCCGAGGCCGCCATTCGGGCCGTACCACACTTTGACCATGCTCCAGTCGCCGGCCTCGGATACGTCGACCGCGCGGACATTGCGCTCGATTCCGCCGCGGCGCGACCAGTTGGCGTGGGTGAGCAGGACCTCGCGGTCGCTGACGACTTCGCTGACCATCGCGACATGGCCGAGGCGCATCTTGCCGGTCGAGGAGAAAGCCAGCACGGCGCCGACCTTCGGCGCATGGCCGCGGGCGTAACGGCCGGCTGCCTGGTTCCACCAGGTATTGGCGTTGCCGTGGATCGCGATGCCGGAAATGGTGCGGGCATAGGGAGCGCACTGCCAGAACTGCGCCATGGCGGGGGTCGCCACCATCAGGCTGCACGAAGCCACCAGCGCAAAACGCGCTGCAAACGCCCGGAAATTCATGTGGCCCCCTCAGGTCCCGCTAAACTCGTGAGCCTGTAAGAGCAGGTCGAACGGGCATGGGGAACCCCATCGGCTCGACGAAGGGAACCTTTTAGGACGAACCGTGTTTACCGGGCGATGACTGCCCCTCGCCGCACGCCGATTGGCGCGCGCGGCGCAATGCGCGCTCGCCAAGGCGCCGCATCATCGGTAGAATCACCTATATGAAATCGTTCGTCCCGGCCCTGTGCCTGCTCCTTCTCGCCTGTTCGGACCGGAGCGGCGCCGGCGGCAATGACAATGTCCTGCTGAACGAGAACGAAACGTCGGTCGCGCTGAGCCCGGGTACGCAGCCGGTGCGGATCGGCGAAGGCGGCCCCGCTTTCCAGGCCTGCAACAGTCTTGGCCGCGTGGTGAACCTGCCCAGCGGTGAAGCCTATTTGCCGGTGCGCGCCGCGCCCTTCACCGAGGCCGACGAGCTGATGCGGCTCGAGGCCGGCACCCAGCTTCGTGTCTGCACCCGTTCGATCGACCAGCGCTGGATGGGCGTGGTGGTCGCGCCGGCCGAAGCGCCCGACACGGATTGCGGCGTCGCCGCCCCGGTGGCGTCGCCGCGCGCCTATAATGGCCCATGCAAGTCCGGCTGGGTATCGAGCGCGTTCATCCGCTTGATCGCGGGATAGGCATCAGGGCGCGTGCGGCGCGCCCTCGCGTTCCGCCGCCGCGGTGCTCCGCGCCAGCCGCGCCTCATGCTCCGCCCGGCCGAACGGGAAGCGCGAATAGCACAGCGCGGCCAGGCCGTAGAACAGCAGCTCGAGGCAGATGAAGACCATGGTCAGCCGGTCGATCGTCGCGACCGGCACCTGCCCGGGCCGCGCCGCGGCGGGGAAAGCCGCGAAGGCCAGGATCGCCCCGGCCATGAAGATGCCGACCCCGCCGACCATCTTCTGCACGAAGAAGCTGCCGGCATAGAAGACGCCCTCGGACCTTTTGCCGGTACGCGTCTCGGATTCCTCGACCACATCGGCCAGCATCGCCGCGCCGAGGATGAAGGCCCCGACGCTGCACGCGGTGTTGACCATGAAGATCAGCAGCAGGAGCGGCAGCATCAGCGCGGAGCCCGGCGCCGGGAACAGCCCGAGCAGCCGCAGCACATAGGGTGCCACCAACAGGCTGACACTGACGAAGGACAGGATCATGCCGACACGCGGCTTGTTGCCGCCCCGCGTCAGCAGCGGCGCGATGAAGAAGGCACCGATCGCCCCGAGCAGCAGCGAGAGCGAGAGCCATTGATAGTCCGATCCCTCGAACCGCCAGACATAGGAATAGAGATAGTTGGACAGCGCGAAGGAGATGCCCTGCGCTGAATAGGCGAACACGCCGGCCGCCATCAGGATCAGGAACGCCTTGTTCGACACCGTCGCGCGAAACTGGGCGAGGTGCGTGCCGAAGCGTGCAGTCGATTTCGGGACCTTGGGCAGATATTTGATCTCGTGATGCAGGCCGATCGACGACAGCGTGATCGACACGGCCATCACGATCGCGCCGAACAGCGCCATGCGCGAATAGCCGTCGGCATTATGCAGGCCGACCGGATGAGTCGCATCCGGCACCAGGAATACACCATAGGCCAGCGCCAGCATCGCCAGCCCGCCGCCCCAGCCGAACAGGTAGCGATAGGAAAAGAGACGCGTGCGCTCGTCATAGTCGGAGCTCAGCTCGGGGCCCAGCGCCGAGGACGGAATCTCGAACGCGGACAGCGCGATTCGCACCAGCAAGGCGCTGCCGAAGACGTAGAACAGGGTCGCCGTCTCGGACCATTGCGGCGGATTCCACAGCAGCAGCCAACCGATCGCGATCGGCAGGGCGGACGCGTACATCCAGGGATGCCGCCGCCCCCAGCGGCTGCGCGTGTGATCGGAAAGATAGCCGATCGCCGGGTCGACGAACGCCTCGACCACCATCGCGCACATGATGGCGATGCCGACGGTGCTCGCCGGCAGGCCGATCACCTGATTGTAGAACAGCAGCAGGAAGGTCGCGAAGCCATTGTCCTTCACGCCGTACGCGATCGATCCGAAGCCGAACGACCAGCGGCTCCGCGCGCTCAGGGTGCGCGGCGGCGGCGCGGCGATCAGGACTCCACTCAAGACGCGAACCGATCGAGCGCGGCGAACAGCGACGGCGCGGCGGGATCCCAGCTGTGACGCGGCCCGATCGTCATGCCGCCGTCCACCGTGATGTGCGTGCCGGTGACGAAGCTCGCATCGTCGCTCGCCAGATAGGCGACGGCAGCGGCGATATCCTCGGACTTTCCGGCGCGCTGCATGGGTTGGGCATGCGCCGCTATACCTCGAATCACGCCATTGGCCATCTCGCGCTTCTCGCCTTCTATGCCTAGCACCGCGGTAAAGATGTTCGTGGTGATGAACCCAGGGCATACGGCGTTTACCCGGATATTGTGACGGGAAAGATCGGCGGCGGCCATGGTCGTCAAATGCAGCACCCCTGCCTTGGCGACTGAATAGGCGGTCGGCGCCGCGCCGGTCTGCAGCGCCGCGATCGAGGCCGTATTGACGATCGCCCCGCCGCCCCGCGCGATCATCAGCGGCGCGGCATAACGGATGCCCATCGCGACCGACCGCAGCAGCAGCGCCTGGGTCCTGTCCCAGTCCTCGGGCGAGATCTCGTCGATCGGATCACGCGATCCGCCGGCGCCTGCATTGTTGAACACCACGTCCAGACCGCCCGCCGCATCGGCCGCCGCCATCAGCGCGGCGATGTCCCCGACCTCCATCACATCGGTGCGCAGGAAGTGGATCCGCCCGTTCGAGGTGGCGGCGACATCCTCCCCGCCGGCTTCGTCGATGTCGCCGATCCACACCTCCGCGCCCTCCTGGGCGAGCCGCAACGCCGTCGCGCGGCCGATCCCCGAAGCGCCGCCGGTCACCACGGCGCGCTTGCCTGAAAAGCGCATTTCATTCTCCTGCATCATGATTTTGGTCAGCATAGTATGGGGTTTGACCCGGTCAATGCGGCCTTTTTGGAATTTCGGGTTTGCGCGCGCTTGCGGGACCGCGTGCCCTTCACTACCAACCGTCACCCGGACTCGTGACGATGAGAGACTAACCCTTGGCCCTCGATCCAGAAACTTTCGACGCCCTGATCGACATGGTCCGCCGCTTCGTCACCGAGCGCCTGCGCCCGCTCGAAGCCGCTGTCGAGGAAGCCGATGCGATCCCCGCCGAGGTGATCGGCGAGATGCGCGACATGGGCCTGTTCGGCCTGTCGATCGCCGAGGAATATGGCGGCCTGGGCCTCACAATGAGCGAGGAAGTGCGCGTCGCGATCGAGCTCGGCCGCACCACGCCGGCCTTCCGCTCGAGCTTCGGCACCAATGTCGGCATCGGCAGCCAGGGCCTGGTGATGGCGGGATCGGACGAGCAGAAGGCGCAGTGGCTACCGCGCATCGCCAGCGGCGAGATCGTTACCAGCTTCGCGCTCACCGAGCCGGATGTCGGCAGCGATTCGGGCAGTGTGAAGACCAAGGCGGTGAAGGACGGTGACGTGTACCGGCTTACCGGCACCAAGCGCTTCATCACCAATGCCGACAAGGCCGATCTGTTCACCGTGATGGCGCGCACCGGCGCGGAAGCCGGCGGCCGCGGCGTCTCCGCTTTCCTCGTGCCGCGCGACCTGCCCGGCCTCTCAATCGGCGAGCCCGAAAAGAAGATGGGACAGAAGGGCGCCAAGGTCGCCGATGTGATCTTGGACAACGTGCCCGTGCCCGCCGCCAACAGGCTCGGTGCCGAGGGCGAGGGCTTCAAGATCGCAATGCGCGTGCTCGATCGCGGGCGGCTGCACATCTCCGCCGTCTGCGTCGGCGTGGCCGAGCGGCTGATCGCCGACTGCGTGGCCTATGCCAGCGACCGCAAGCAGTTCGGCAAGCCGATCGCCGAGCACCAGCTGATCCAGGCGATGATCGCCGATTCCAAGACCGAAGCCCTCGCCGCCCGCGCTCTGGTGCTGGAGACGGCGGCGGCGAAGGATGCGGGACGCGATGTGGTGATGGAATCCGCCGCCGCCAAATATTTCGCGAGCGAGATGGTCGGCCGCGTTGCCGACCGCGCGGTGCAGATCTTCGGCGGCGCGGGTTATATCGCGGATTACGGCATCGAACGCCTCTACCGCGACGTACGCCTGTTCCGGATCTACGAGGGAACCAGCCAGATACAGCAACTCATCATCGCCCGTGAGACGATAAAGCGCGGGGGATAGGATTTCTCCCCTCCCGCTGGCGGGAGGGGTCGGGGGAGGGCCTGTCCCCGAACAATGACGCTCGCGGGGAGGACAGGCCCTCCCCTAGCCTCTCCCGCAAGCGGGAGGGGAATTCAGGAGACGACAATGGACACCACCAACCTCTTCCGCCTGGACGGCCGTATCGCCCTGGTCACCGGCGGTTCGCGCGGCATCGGCAAGATGATCGCGGCCGGCTTCATCGCCCAGGGCGCGACCGTCTACATCTCCTCGCGCAAGGCCGACAACTGCTTCGAGACCGCGGCGGAACTGGGCGAGAAATGCATCCCCCTGCCCCAGGACGTCTCCACCGTCGCCGGCTGCAAGGCACTCGCCGCCCAGCTCGCGGAACATAGCGACAAGCTCGATATCCTCGTCAACAACGCCGGCGCCGCCTGGGGCGAGCCGTTCGAGCAATTCCCTGAAAAGGGCTGGGACAAGGTGATGGATCTCAACGTGAAGTCGCCCTTCTTCCTCACTCAGGCGCTCCACCCGGCGCTCAAGGCGGCGGCGAGTCCCGAGCGCCCGGCCAAGGTGATCAACATCACCTCGATCGACGGTCAGCGGCTCAACCCGTGGGAGACGTACAGCTATCACGCGTCCAAATCGGCGCTGATCTACCTGACCAAGCGCATGGCCGCCCGGCTCATCACGGATTCGATCAACGTCACCTCGATCGCGCCAGGCGCCTTTGCCAGCGAGATGAACAAGGCCGCCCGCGACCATGGCGACGCCATCGCGCGGAGCATCCCGGCCAAGCGCATCGGCGTCGACGAGGACATGGCCGGCGCCGCCATCTACCTCGCCAGTCGCGCCGGCGATTATGTGGTTGGTGACACGATCACGGTCGATGGCGGCCTGGTGAACGCGGCACTGGGGACGTCGATCGACGCGTGACGCTAACTCCTCCCCGGAACGGGGAGGGGGACCGCCCGCTTCTTCAGCGGGTGGTGGAGGGGCTTGGAGCGCGGAACGTCTGCCCCGCGCTCCAAGCCCCTCCACCAGCTTCGCTGGTCCCCCTCCCCGAGCAAGCTCGGGGAGGAATTAATCAGCGCGCAATGCCGCCCGCAGCCAGCACCGCCAAGGTTACCAACTCGCTTGCGGTGGAGGTCATCGGCGCGATCTGCACTGATTTTTCCATGCCGACCAGCATCGGGCCGATCACGGAGTCGCCGCCCAGCTCGCGCAGCAATTTGGCGGAGATATTCGCCGATTGCAGCCCCGGCATGATCAGCACGTTCGCCGGGCCCGACAGCCGCGCGAACGGATAATTCGCCAGCTGCTTCGGGTTGAGCGCCACATCCGGCGCCATCTCGCCCTCATATTCGAAACTCACCTGGCGCTCATCGAGCACCTTCACCGCAGCGCGGATATTCTCCAGCCAGTTTCCTTCCGGATTGCCGAAGGTCGAATAGCTGAGGAACGCCACACGCGGCTCATGCCCCATGCGCCGCGCGACCATCGCGGTCTGCTCGGCGATATCGGCCAGTTCCTCGGCGGAAGGCCGCTCGTTGATCGTGGTGTCGGCCATGAACACGGTGTGACTCTGCCCGACCATCAGATGGATGCCGAACGGCGTGCGGCCGGCCTCGGGATCGATCACGCGGCGCACTTCGCGCATGGTGTGCGCATAGGTGCGGGTGATGCCGGTGATCATCGCATCGGCCTCACCGAGCTGGAGCAGCACCGCGCCGAAGATGTTGCGGTCCTGGTTGATCATCCGCTCGACGTCGCGGCGCAGATAGCCGCGTCGCTGCAGCCTGTTGTAGAGGAAGTCGACCATCTTGGGCACCAGCGGCGAGTTGCGGCTGTTGTGCAGCTCATAGCTGTCCGGATCGGTCACCCCGAGTGCCTTCAAACGGTCATAGACATCCTCGCGCCCGACCAGCACCGGCGTGCCGTAACCGCCGTCCTTGAACGCGATCGCCGCGCGCAACACGACCTCTTCCTCGCCCTCCGCGAACAGCACGCGCTTGGGATGGGCCCTGGCGCCCTCATAGGCCAGGCTGAGCACCGACGTCGTCGGGTTCATCCGCCCGCGCAGGGTCTGGCGATAGGCGTCCATGTCGAGGATCGGCTTGGTCGCCACGCCCGAATCCATCGCTGCCTTGGCGACGGCGGCGGGGACGATCTCCATCAGCCGCGGGTCGAACGGCGCCGGGATGATGTAATCGGGGCCGAAGGTGTGCCGCACGCCGTAGGCGACCGCGACTTCTTCCGGCACCTGCTGGCGGGCAAGCGCGGCCAGCGCCTCGGCGGCGGCGACCTTCATCTCGTCGTTGATCGTCGTCGCGCGCACGTCGAGCGCGCCGCGGAAAATGAACGGGAAACCGAGCACATTGTTGACCTGGTTCGGATAGTCCGACCGGCCGGTGGCGATGATCACGTCGGGCCGCGCCCGCTTCGCGTCGGGCGGAGTGATCTCGGGATCGGGATTGGCCATGGCGAAGACGATCGGCTTGGCCGCCATCTTCATCAGCAGCTCCGCCGGCAGCGCGCCTGCGGCCGAAAGCCCCATGAACACGTCGGCGCCGTCGAGCGCTTCGGCCAGCGAGCGCTTCTCGGTCTTCACCGCATGCGCCGACTTCCACTGGTTCATGTCGTCGGTACGGCCCTGCCAGATCACGCCGGTGCGGTCGCACATCAGCAGCTGGTCGTGCGGCAGGCCCATCGCCTTGATCAGCTCGGCACAGGCGATCGCGGCGGCGCCCGCGCCGTTCATCACGACCGTCGTGTCCTTGATGTCGCGCCCGGTCAGGTACAGCGCGTTGATCAGGCCGGCGGCGGCGATGATCGCGGTGCCGTGCTGGTCGTCATGAAACACCGGGATGTTCATCCGCGCGCGGAGAGTCTGCTCGATGATGAAGCATTCGGGGGACTTGATGTCTTCCAGGTTGATGCCGCCGAAGCTCGGCTCCATCAGCTCGATCGCATCGATCAGCCGGTCGACATCCTCGGTCTTCAGCTCGATGTCGATCGCGTCGACATCGGCGAAGCGCTTGAACAGCACTGCCTTGCCTTCCATCACCGGCTTCGACGCCAGCGCGCCGAGATTACCCATGCCGAGAATGGCGGTGCCGTTGGAAATCACCGCCACCAGATTGCCCTTGGCGGTATAGTCATAGGCGGTCGCCGGATCCTCGTAGATCGCGCGGACCGGCACCGCGACGCCCGGGGAATAGGCCAGCGCGAGGTCGCGCTGAGTCGCCATCGGCTTGGAGGCGATGATCTCGATCTTGCCCGGTCGGCCTTCCGAATGGAACAGCAGCGCCTCACGCTCGGAAAACTGGACGTTCGATTCGTCGGCCATGCATCTCTCACTTTCGTTCGTCACCATCAGCGGGCACGAATCCTATAGGATCATCGCCTTTAGACACGAAGTGACCCTACGTCATCCCGGAGTTGTATCCCGGCCCAACCCCGCCGCTCGTTGCTGGGGCTCTTGCGACAAGGATCGGGCCGGGACAAGCCTGTCCCGGCAAAAACCCCCTGTTCGGCAGAAAAGCATGGCGCACCCCGGCTCCTGACGGCGCCACGCATAACCCGTCCTTAACCGTGCATCGGCTAAGCCCGCGCCAGTGGTGCCAGGCCTTTCTGTCATCCGCACCCGTTGCTTGCTCCGTTACAGGGTCCCCGCCGTGAATGATGCCGTCCAGCTCAAGCAAATGCCCGTCGCCGGAAATGCCGCCGACGCGATCGATCTCGCCGATCGCCTGCGCCTGTTCGGCTTCAGCGCTGAAGATCTCGCCATGGCGCGACGTATGTGGACCATCGCCGAGCCCGAGCTGGCCAGGGTCGCCGAGACTCAGCAGGCGCAGTGGCGCCGTTTCTTCGGCGATCGCGGCCAGGGCTCCGAATGGACCGTGCAGGCCGGCGTCACCTATCTGCGCGACCGTTACGACCGCCCCGACCAGCTCGATTGGGTGCGGGCCGCGGAGCGGATGGTCGCCCAGGCCTTTGCCGCCAATGTCTCGCTCACCGCACTCATCTCGATGACCTGCGCCGGCGCGACTCAGATGCTGGAGATCCTCGGGCGGCTCTATGATTGCTCGAAGGAAGAGCGCCAGCAGATCAACGACGTGTTCTTCCGGCTGCGCTCGCTCGAATGCGACATCTACGCGTCGCTCTTCACGGCCTATATCGAGTTCGACGCGAAGCGGCAGCGCGACCGGCTCGCCGCCGAGTTCCGCGACGGGCTCGCCCATCTCGTCGAGGCGGCCACCCAGGAGGGCGGCGAGCTGCGCCGCCAGGCCGGGGCCAGCTCGACCTCGGCGCGCGGCATGCTCGGCAAGGCCTCCGAAGTCGCCGCCGCCGCCGAGCAATCGGCCATCGCGATGCGCGAGGCAGCCCGCACCTCGGCCGGCCTGATCCGCGCGATCGAGGATGCCCGCACCGAAGTCGAGGCCGCCGCCGAGATCTCGACCCGCGCCCTGTCCGAGGCAGGCGCCGCGGTCGGCATGTCCGAGACGCTGAGCAGCCATGCCCAGTCGATCGAATCGATCCTCGGGCTGATCCGCGACATTGCCGGCCAGACCAATCTGCTCGCGCTCAACGCCACGATCGAGGCCGCGCGTGCCGGCGATGCCGGCCGGGGTTTCGCCGTGGTCGCGCAGGAAGTGAAGTCGCTCGCCAGCCAGACCGCACGCGCCACCGACGACATCGCCAGCAAGATCGCCGCGATCCAGTCCGCCACCCGCTCCACGGTCGAGACCAACGCCTCGATCAAGTCGATCGTGACCGAAGTTCAGGAAAGCGCGAACCGCATCCGCTACGCGATGGAAGCACAGGCGCAGACGGTGACCGCGATCACGGCGGCCGTCGACGAGACGGCGCTGGCCGCCGATTCCATGTCCAACACCATCGCCGCGATCCGCGAGGATACCGAGGCGGTGGCCGAGGATATCGACGGCGTCGGCCGTGGTTTCGACCGGCTCGACGCCCGCCTCGGCACGCTCAAGGGCAGCGCCGGCGACTTCGCGGCGCGCGTGGCGGCCTGAAATCGCCTCGATGGCCTAACCCCCTTGTGCTCCCGCGAAGGCGGGAGCCCAGTCTGGGCTCCCGCCTTCGCGGGAGCACAAGGAATGTCCTGAAAGGTCCGCCCTACCACCCACCCACGTCGATCACCGCCTGGGCAAAATCACCCGGCGCTTCCTGCGGCAGGTTATGCCCCACCCCGCCGCCGATCGTCCGGTGCGCATATTTCCCCGAAAATTTCGCGCGGTAATTGGCCGGGTCCGGATGCGGCGCCCCATTGGCGTCGCCCTCCATGGTGATGGTCGGAACGCCGATGACCGGGCCCGCGGCCAGTCGTTTCTCCAGGCCGTCATAGGCCGGCTCGCCTTCGGCCAGGCCGAGCCGCCAGCGATAATTGTGGATCACGATCGCGACATGGTCGGGGTTGTCGAGCGAGGCCATGCTGCGCTCGAAGGTCGCGTCGTCGAACCACCATTTCGGCGACGCCGTCTCCCAGATCAGCCGGGAAAAATCGCGGCGATATTTGGCATAGCCCTCGCGGCCACGCTCGGTCGTGAAATAATATTGGTACCACCATTGATATTCCGCCCTGGGCGGCAGCGGCATGCGGTTCGCCTCCTGGCTGCCGATCAGATAGCCGCTGACCGAGACCAAGGCCCTGCACCGCTCCGGCCACAGCGCCGCGACGATGCACGCGGTGCGCGCGCCCCAGTCGAACCCGGCGACGATCGCGGTGCCAATCTTCAGCGCGTCCATCAGCGCGATCACGTCCTGCCCCAGCGCGGCCTGCTGCCCGTTGCGCGGCGCATCGGCCGAGCGAAACAGGGTGGAGCCGTGCCCGCGCAGATGCGGCACGATCACCCGGTGCCCCTTGGCTAACAGCAACGGCACGACCTCGACGAACGCGTGGATATCATAGGGCCAGCCATGCAGCAGGATCACCGGCGGGCCGCCCGCCGGGCCGGCATCGACATAACCGATGGTCAGCGGTCCGGCATCGACCTGCTTCAGCGGCCCGAAGGATGCGGGCGGGCTCGCCTGGGCCGATCCGATGGCGACGAATGGCGCGGCGGCGATGCTCACAGCCGTTGCCCCGATGAGGCGCCGGCGGTTCTGGTCGATCGTCTCGGACATGTTCTTCTCGCCCCTGGCAGTGGATGATGCGACCGACAGGTAACGCCTCCGGCCGCGTCACGCAGCTGACCAAAGGTATAGGCCGTCCCCTCGCGATCACCCGACGTGCAGGGGTAAGCGCGAACGCCAGGGAGCGGTTCGCCCGCCACGGACACGAAAAAGGCGCGGGCGGCACAAGCCGCCCGCGCCCCTGCCATCCGCTGCGAGCACGCTCAGACCAGGTTGACCTCGACCGGGATATTGCCGCGCGTCGCCTTGGAATAAGGGCAATGCTGATGCGCCCCGTCCACCAGCGCGCGGGCGGTGTCGGGGTCCACGCCGGGCAGGCTGACGTTCAGCCGCGCGCGGAGCGAATAGCCGTCCTCGCCGCTCGCCAGATCCACTTCGGTGTCGACCGCCAGCTCGGCGGGCAGCGTCACCTTCATCGCGCGGGCGACCACGCCCATCGCGCCGATGAAGCAGGCCGACCAGCCCGCCGCGAACAGCTGTTCCGGATTGGTGCCGGTGCCGGTGCTGCCCGGCGAGGACAACTTGATGTCGAGCCGTCCGTCGCTGCTCTGCGCGGCACCATCGCGGCCGCCGGTGGTGTGAGTCCTGGCGGTGTAAAGGGTCTTGGTCTCGGACATGGTCTGGCTCCTTGGTTGAATATTCATCGTATCCGCTTCAATCGGATGCGATCTAAATAGGCCGATCAAAACGCGAGTCAACCCCCTTCCGATTTAATCGCATGCGATATATATACTATGCATCGACGGCATCCGCGCCGCCGCCAAGGATCCGCCATGAACGTCGCCATCCCGCCCGACCTGAAACTGTCGAACTTTCTCTGCTTCTCGATCTACTCGGCCAACCTCGCCTTCGGCCGGGCGTACAAGCCGCTGCTCGAACAATTCGGCATCACCTATACTCAATATATCGTGATCGTCGCGCTCGCGGAGGAAGACAATCAGACCGTGGGTGGCCTGGGCGAGAAGCTGTTCCTCGAATCCAACACGCTCACCCCGATCCTGAAAAAGCTCGAGGCGGTGGGGTTCCTCAGCCGCACCCGGGCCGCTGCGGACGAGCGCCAGGTGCTGATCAGCCTTACCGATGCCGGCCGCGACCTGCACCGCCGCAGCCTGTGCGTGAACCTCGCCGAGGCGACCGGCCTGACCGCGGAGGAATTCCCCATCCTGCAACGGGCGATCGGCAAGCTGCGCGACAATCTGCTGGAATCGACGCGGAACCAGACCTGAGTCCAGCCGGACCGGCCTTCCTCCTTCCGTTCGTTTCGAGCGACGTGGTGATCGGTCCCTAAAGCCGCTTGGCCGCCGGGGTGAAGGAGCCAATCGCCGTCACCGTCACCTGCTGCACACAGCCCCCCTGCACCGCGATCCGCACCGCACCGATATCCATCGACACCGGCGCCGCCTCCGCCAGCCCCACCTTGAGCCGCACCGCCTGAGCGGGCGTCAAACTCACCTTGGTCGCAAGCCCGGTCAGCAGCAGCGGAATCGCCCGCTCGACATCCGCCGGATCGCCGCACTTCTTGCCCACACCAGAGGTCAGCGCGACCTGCCGGATCCAGCCATCGGGCAAGCGATAGAGCTTCGCATCGCCTCCATCCCCGCTGGTCGCGATGATCGTCCCGCCCGCGGGATCGGGCACGATCTCGTCCTTGCTCGGCTTGGCCCAGGGCGCGCCCAGCCCGGCGATCGTCGCCCGCACGCCCGGCACCGTCTGGTCGAAGCTCGGCTTGGCCGGCGCCGCGGCGGGCGCCTGCGCCTCCTCCGCCGACCCGCAGGCCGCAAGCATCGACAGGACGCCAAGGCCGCCAATGGCGCGCAAGCTGTGGATCAAAGGTGCCTCCCCGTTCGCATCACCCCCGCGGATAGCACGCGCGCTCGACCAAAGACGAGCCGCGATATGATGGTTCGCGCAGAGGCGCGGAGGCGCAGAGAAGAGCCGGGACGCAGATAGTGCTAATGATCTGGCCCGTCCGGAACGAACTTGTGCGCGATCATCGCGCCTCAAATTCTCTGCGCCTCCGCGCCTCCGCGCGAAACCTCTTCCTACTCCACTCGCCTAAACACAGCGGGACGTTCGACCCCGCTTATGTGTCGTTGGTGGGAACCCGATTGGCGCCCGCACGCCGCCGTCCTAGTGTCATAAAACAACATAACGCGCAGCGTGGGGAGCGCTCATGGCCCGGAAAACGACAATTCTACTCGGGATAGCCGCGTGCCCCGTCCTATTCGTCGCCCTCCCCGCCGCCGCCCAGGACCGCAGCAGCGACAACGCCGTCACCCAGGCCGAGGATGCGTTCGGCTATAGCGTCGGGCGGGAATCGATCGGCATCTATACCGCCAACAGCGCGCGCGGCTTCTCGCCCACGTCCGCCGGCAACGTCCGCATCGACGGCCTGTATTTCGACCCGCAATTCACCCTGACCAGCATCGTCTCCGAATCCTCGAGCATCAAGGTCGGCCTGTCCGCGCAGGGCTATCCCTTCGCCGCGCCCAGCGGCATCGTCGATTATACGCTGCGCCGCCCCTCGGCCAAATCCTCCGCGTCGATCGTGCTCAACGGCGATTCCTATGGCAGCTTCGGGCTGGAGATCGACGGCTCGCTCCCCGTCACCGGCAATCTCTCGCTCGGCTATGGCCTGACCGTCAATCATGTCGAATTCCCCGACGGCACCGACAACTGGAACCATGCCCAAGGCCTGCTCGCCCGCTGGACCCCGGCGCCGGGCGTCGAGATCCTGCCCTTCTGGACGCTCTCCAACGATTATAACGATGAGGCCGGCCCCTTCTACATCTCCGCCGGCGCGTACCTCCCGCCCCAGCCGCCCGCGCGCCGGTTCGACGGCCCGGGCTGGGCCGATTTCCGCTACAGCGCGACCAATCACGGCGTGCTCGCCTCGGTTGTCCCGGCCAAGGACTGGGTGATCCGTATCGGCGCGTTCCGCTCGGTGTTCGACCAGGCGACCAGCTTCACCAACCTGCTGATCGACGTGCAGCCGGACGGCACCGCCAGCCGCCTGATCATCGCCGATCCCCGTGCGAAGAACGTCTCGCTCAGCGGCGAGGCCCGCGTCACCCACAGCATCGCCGACGGCCCGCGCCTTCACGTCCTCCATCTCAGCATGCGCCAGCGCGACGCGCGGCGGATGTTCGGCGGATCGGACGAGGTCGATCTCGGCCCTACCCGCATCGGCACGCCGGTCACCGCGCCGCGCCCCGCTTTCGTCTTCGGTCCGCAGGCACACGACCGGGTGCGCCAGGCGACCTGGGGCGCCGCCTATGACGGCCGCTGGAAGGATGTGGGCGAACTGAGCATCGGCCTGTCCCGCGCCGATTATACCAAGACCACGAGCCTGCCCGGCCTCGCCCCCGTAACGGCGCGCTCGCACCCATGGCTCTACAACGGCACCCTGGCGATCACCGCGATCAAGCGGCTGACCTTCTATGCGGGCTATGCGCGCGGGCTGGAGGAAAGTGGCCTCGCCCCGCCCAACGCCGCCAACCGCAACCAGCCGCTGCCGACCATATTGACCGAGCAGAAAGATGCCGGCGTGCGCTGGCTCGTCACCGGCAACATCAAGGCGGTGGCAGGCGTGTTCGACCTGCGCCGCCCCTATTTCAGCTTCGACACGGCGAATATCTATACCCAGACCGGCACGACACGCAGCCAGGGGGCGGAATTCTCGGTCTCGGGCAACCTGACGCCGCGGCTCGGCATGGTCGCCGGCGGCTTCCTCCTGCGCCCGCGCATCACCCGCGACGCGACCGCGACCGGCACCATCGGCAGGCGCCCGGTCGGGCTGCCCGACCACCTGTTCAACCTCAACCTCAACTGGCGCACGCCGATGCTCGAGGGCCTGTCGCTCGACGCCGCGCTGTTCCACCGCGGCACCGTCGCCGCGCGCATCGACAACCTGGTGATCATCCCCTCCCGCGCGCAGCTCAACCTGGGCGGGCGCTATCAGTTCAAACTGGCGGGCAAGCCGGCGACCTTCCGGCTGCAGGCGGGCAATATCTTCGACCAGCAGGGGTTCGGGACGAACGGGCCGGGGGTCTATGCGGCGAATTCGGGGCGGTATCTGACGGGGTATCTGGCGGTGGATGTTTGAGCGCGCGGTCAGACGTGGCTTCGCCAGGTTCGATACATCGGGAAATGACGCTTCGAAGAAAGTTTCGCCGCGACCAGCCGGACGTGACGGAGCAAGGCTCGCGCGCCACTCCCGCCAATTGAACCGGCAAAGCCAACCCCCAGACCGGCGGGCCCCGCGCCTCCCGCCGATCCGCGAGCATTAGCGGCAGATACGCACCCGGTACCCATACCGCCATTCCGTCCAGCACCGCGGCCCATACCAGCCATAGCCGCCGCGCCAGCGATAAGGCCGGTGCCGATAGCGTGGCCCGTACCAGCCGCCGCGATAGCCGCGATAGTCCCGGCCCTGCCAGCCACGGTCCCAGCCGCGGCCATCATCGCCGCGATAGCCGCGATCGTTCCAGCCGCCGCGATGGCCGTCCCATCGCTGCGCGTCGGCGCTCGTGCTGATAGTGAGTGAAGCAACCGCCAGGCCGGTTGCGGCAAAGATGTGTGAGATCTTCATCGTCTGGTCCCTTCCTGCCCGCTGAGTCGGGCAGGCAGAAGCTATGCCGGCGATCGCGTCGGGACGCTGAACGCGGCAGTCATCCGGGGTACAGCTACCGCCGGCCGGTTGACGCTGCCCGCGCCCCGCCCGATGCTCGGGTTTTGCAGCGAAGGGCCGTGCCATGACCGACCATCCCCTGAACGCGTCCGTTCCCGGCCGGGCGGGCCTCGGCGGCCTGCCCGTCGGCGCCGTCTCGGCCTATGCCGGCGAGATCGATCCGGACCGGGGCGGCGCGGCGCTCGAGGCCTCGGGCTGGATGATCTGCGACGGCCGCGCGCTGCCGGCGGCGCAGTATCCCCAGCTCTTCGCCGTGCTCGGCACGCTCTATGGCGGCGGCGACGGCACCTTCAACATCCCCGATTATCGCGGCGCCTTTCTGCGCGGCACCGATCTGGGCAGCGGCAACGATCCCGACGCCGCCATCCGCCGCGCGCCGGCGGGGGGCAGCGGCACCGGCGCCGGATCGACTCAGGACAGCGCGCTGCAGGATCATGGGCACAGCTATCAGGCGGTCGATGCCCAGTCGGGCGGAGAGCCCGGCGCGGCGCCCGGCGGCCCAACCCTGCAGGCGGCCCGAACGACCGGCCGCCCGGTCCCGGCCAAGGACTCGGATCAGCCGATCCGCACCAGCCGGTACGAAACCCGCCCGGCCAACATCGCGGTCCATTACATCATCAAATATGCGGGCTCGTGATCCGCGCCGCCCACGCACGAGAGCGGCCACCCGTGGCGACCAATATTGCCTTTCCGCAGCGGTCGGCTCTCGCCTGCGCGCCGTGCTTCACCCTTTCCTGCTCGCCCCATGCCAAAGCGCAAGATCGGTCGAGCGCGCCCCCGCCATGAGCGCCTAGCTGGCGCCGCCACGGAAGGAATGGACGATGAAGGCGGCGCTCGAGACCTATCATGCCCGGATGCAGCGGGTGCTGGACCATATCGACCGGCATCTCGACGGCGATCTGGACCTGGAGACGGTAAGCCGCGTCGCGGCCTTTTCGAAATTCCATTTCCACCGGCAGTTCGGGGCGACCTTCGGGCTGTCCGTGCATCGCTATGTCCAGCTTGCCCGGCTGAAGCGCGCCTCGCACCGGCTCGCCGACCGGGGCAATGCCCAGAGCGTCACGGATATCGCGATGGACGCGGGCTATGACGCGCCCGATGCCTTTGCCCGCGCCTTCCGGCGCCGGTTCGGGCAGTCGCCATCGTCATTCCGCAAGGCGCCGGACTGGCAGCCGTGGCTCGCGGCCTTCGGGCCCTTCGACAACGCAAGGAGCAAGCTCATGGAAAAGACCTTTACCAACGACGACGTGACGATCCGCGACGAGCCGCCGATCCCGGTGGCGATCCTGGAGCATCGCGGCGACCGGGCCCTGCTCGGCGACACGATCGAGCGGTTCATTGCCTGGCGCAAGGCCGCCGGCCTGTCGCCCGCGAGCAGCCCGACCTTCAATATCTTCCGGTCGGAACGGACCCCTGCGAACCCGGCCGAGTACAGCATGGACATCTGCGTCGGGACCGACCGGCCGATCGCCGCCGACGATGCGACGATGAAGGCCGGCTTGATCCCCGGCGGACGCTGCGCGGTGCTGCGCGTCAACGGCGCGAGCCACAATCTGGAGGCACCCGCGCTCTACCTCTATCGCGACTGGCTCCCGGCCAGCGGCGAGGAAACGCGCGACTTCCCGCTCTATTGCCGGCGATACCTGTCCATGTCACCGGACGCGCCGGGACCTGATGTGATCGCCGAACTGTTCCTGCCGCTGAAATAGGGCGCGGACGGCCTGTCGCTTCAGACGGCAGCGGCAGGCGCGTTCCGCTCGGTCGATCCGTTCGCGATCGGAAAGCGGACCGGCGCCAATCACTCCAGTTACAGCCCTTCAACCCGGATACGACCACGCGCGAAAGCGGTTATTTCGGTGACAGTTTACTTAATTCCAAAACCGCCATCTCGCCTCCGATGTGGACTGCAAGCGACTCCAGCCGCCAGCCCCGCAATATGGCGCGCAATAAACGCCACCGGTTCGACGCTTCTCCGTCGCGCACCGATTGCGGGCCGCCTTCCTCAGGCGCATGGTCACGGTGCCGAACATGGGGGGAGACCCGCCAATGAACCTGCGTGCAACCACGCTTCTGCTGTCGGCGCTGCTGCTGACCCAGACGGGGTGCGACCAGCGTTCCGCCAGCACGAACACGGTCGCCATCGTCGAGAACGAGGCCGTCGCCGCAGGCACGCTGCATCCGTGCCGCGTCACCGGCACCCGGCTCACCGAGGAGGATTGCGCCGACGCGCAATATTGGCTCGACCGGTCGCGCCGCGGCAACGCGTCGTTCAAGGCGCCGTCGAAGATGCGCCAGGGCGAAACCACCTTCGTGACGCTTGCGCTCGGCACCGCGCCGGCCCCGCCTCCTGCACCGACACCCACCCCGACCCCCGCCGCGAGCCAGACCCCGGCAACGGGCAACGAGACGGCAGCCGAGGACGGCACCCCGGAAGGCAATGAGACCGCGGCGCTGCGTCCCCTGCCCGGCGACCGCACCCCGCACGAGATGGCCGACGAGGCCGGCGGCACCGGCACCACGGTCGATTACCACCCGTTCGTCGGCCAGAAGATGAAGGCGACGCTCGAAGGCGCCGGCTTCGAGGTGAAGCCGCTCTCGCCCGAGATCCAGACCGTGTCGGAGGATTCGAACGCGCTCTGGCGCTGGTCGGTCACCGCGCGGTCCCGCGGCGACCTCTCGCTCGTCCTGCGCACCACCGTCGTGATGATCGACAGCCAGGGCAATGCGCAGGAACTGCGGCCCACGGTCGAGCCACAACCGATCCATGTCTCGATCGGCGCGGCGACCTTGTGGGGCTGGCTCACCGGCTTTCCCGACTGGCTGAAGGCGCTCACTGCCGTCCTGGTGGCGGCGGCTGCGCTGGTCGCGGCATGGAAGGGGCTGCGGGCGTCGGTGCTGGGCAACAAGGCGCCGCCCCCGACCCCCTCGAAGGACGAGCCACCGACGCCACCGGCTCCATAAACAGCGATCATCCCGGAGCGCGCGCCGCCCCGAACACGAAGCGCGACCCGACATAGGGCCGCACGACCTTTTGCGGCATCAGCCGCAGCGCTTCGGCGATGAACACTTCGCCGGTGCAGTGCATCGGGATGATATAGGTCGGGTCGATCCGCGCGAATTCGGCGACCGTGCGCCGCGCCTCGTCCTCGGTGCGCGGACGGACCAGATGGAAACCGCCGATCACCGCATGCACCTTGTCGATGCCCGACACCGCCTGCGCGCGCCGCACCGAATTGATCACGCCGCGGTGGCTGCACGAGGCGATCACCACCAGCCCCAGGCCCTTCACCGCATAACAGGTCGCCAACTCGTGCTCGCCGTCATCGGCCGGCTCGACAAGATCGCGCTTGGCCGGCGAGAGCAGCGCGCGATCGCATCCCACGCCCGGCCGCATCCGGGTCGGGATCGCCGCCCGCTCGAAACTCTCCAGCGGGATCACCCCGGTCGTGAAGGCCTGATCCGCGATGATCGTCGGTCGGGGGTTCACGCTGACGGCAAAGCCGGCCCTGGCGAGCGCCGCGCGATCGAGCGCGCCCATCACCGGCGGCGGATCGCCGACCATCGCAACCCGCTCGCAGAATGTCTCTTCCTCGCCGACCGTCAGCGGCACTGGCCGGGCCGGCGCCTTCCCGCCGAACAGGCCGGGAAAGCCGCCATAATGATCGAGATGTCCATGGCTCAGCACCGCCGCGTCGATCGAGTCCGGATCGATGCCCAGCAGTGCCAGATTGTTGGCCAGCACCTCGCGCGAATAGCCGAAATCGATCATCACCCGGCGTACCTGCCCCGCCAGCCGCGATTCCCCGACGATCGACAGGCCGAACTCGCCCAGCAAGGCGTGCGGCAGCATGCGCGGCGAATGCGCCGGCCCGCCGCCGGTGCGCAGCACCTTCATGCCCGGCAAGTCCAGATTTTCGAGGAACGGCCCGAAGGTGGCGTTGTCGGTCACGACCTGCACGCTCAGGCTGTCGACCTCGGGCACGGCGAGCAGCGGCGGAGCGGCAGTTGACCGCGTGGCCGCGGCGAGCAACCCCACCGCTCCCGCCCCAAGCACCGCACGCCGTGTCAAGACAAGCCTCTGCGAATCCGCCATTCCGTGCCTCCTGTCGAGCGGAAGCTATCACGACATCGGTACACGCACCTAAGCACATCTTGCGCCGAAGCAGCGCCCCTGGACGCGCCTGCCTCTATTCTTTTTTTGCTTCCCCGGCGCAGGCCGGGGCCCAGTTGGAAAGGTCTCTGAAACGGCGCTGGTCGCGCAGCTCCCGGTCGATTCAACCATAGCCCCATCTCTGTTGAAATCTCCCGCCACGTGCCGGCCTGCGCCGATCTCGACGATATCCGCCAACACTATTCATTTTCGACCCGAAGAAGAGCCTGATGAAAAAACGACACCCCTCGCGTAATTCGTCGAATAAATCTAAAATACGGGTGAAGCATGCAACCGCGCGGCGGGCGGCCTTTCGTTCCTATTCGCGAATCTGTGATGTCGCACGTTCCACTAATTCGCGTACAGTCACCAAGAAACACCCGATTCTTCCCCCTTCGCAGGTACCTCGCGAAATTCGACGAATACTCGAGCCTTTTCCGCAAACCGGGACCGTCTCCAACACCTGTTCCACCCGGTTACTGCACGCCCGCATGCCCCTCCAACACCGCCACTGCGCATTCCCCGGCGGCGCGCTCACAGGCCCCATGACGACGCCGGAAAATCCCGCTACCCAGCCCGGGATGCACGCCTCTTCCCCCGCCCCGACTCCGATGATGGCGCAATATCTCGCGTTGAAGGCCGAGGCCGCGGATTGCCTGCTCTTCTACCGCATGGGCGATTTCTTCGAGATGTTCTTCGAGGATGCGAAGATCGCCGCCGCCGTGCTCGACATCGCGCTCACCGCGCGCGGCGAGCATGACGGCGCGCCGATTCCGATGTGCGGCGTGCCGATCCATGCGGCGGAGGGGTATCTCGCCCGGCTGATCAAGGCCGGCCACCGCGTCGCCATTGCCGAGCAGACCGAGAGCCCGGCCGAGGCCAAGGCGCGCATGGGCTCCAAGGCGCTCGTCTCCCGCGCGATCATCCGCGTGGTCACGGCGGGCACGCTCACCGAAGAGGCGCTGCTCGACGCCCGCACCGCCAACTGGTGCGTCGCCATTGGCGAAGTGGCAGGCGGCGTCGCCCTCGCCGCTGCCGATGTCTCCACCGGGCGGTTCGAGCTGATCGAGACCGACGCCGCGGGCCTCGGCGCCGAACTCGCCCGCCTCGCCCCGGCCGAGACGATCGCCTCCGAAACCAGCGCCTTTGCCGAAGCCGCGACCACGCTGCGCCCCCGCAGCGAGTTCGACAGCGCGACCGGCGAAGCGCGGCTCAAGGCGTTGTTCGGCGTCGCCACGCTCGACGGTTTCGGCCAGTTCAGCCGCGCAGGGCTCGCCGCGGCGGGCGGGCTCGTCGCCTATCTCGATCACACCGCGAAGGGCGCCTTGCCGTTCCTCCGCCCGCCGCGCCTGCTCCAGGCGGCGCAGCAGATGGCGATCGACGGCGCCACGCGCGAAAGCCTGGAGCTGACCGCGACCGCTTCCGGCCAGCGCAAGGGCAGCCTGCTCGACGCCATCGACCGCACCGTCACCGGCGCCGGTGCCCGCGCCCTCGCCGCCGATATCGGCGCGCCGCTGGTCGATCGCGCCCGCATCGAGGCGCGGCTCGATCTCGTCCAGCTGCTCCACGACGATAGCGGCCTGCGCGAGGCGCTGCGCTCCACCTTGCGCAGCCTGCCCGATGTGGGCCGCGCGCTCGGCCGCCTCGCCGCCGGCCGCGGTTCCCCACGCGATCTTGGCCAGCTCCGCGACGGCCTGGACGGCGCGTGGAAGCTCGGCGAACGGCTCGACCGCATCGATCAGCCCCCCACCCTGCTCGCCGAGCTTGCCCCGCAGCTGCGCGGCCATGGCGGCCTGATCGACCTCCTCGCCCGCGCGCTCGTCCCCTCGCCCCCGATCGACGCCTCGGCCGGCGGCTATATCGCCGAAGGCTATGACGCCGCCCTCGACGATCTGCGCGATGCCGGCGCCGGCGGCCGTCGCGCCATCGCCGCGCTGGAGGCCGAGTTCCGCACCCAGACCGGCGTGTCGGTGCTCAAGATCCGCCACAATGGCGTGCTCGGCTATCATATCGAAGTGCCCGCCCGCGCCGCCGACCCGCTGATGAAGGCGGACAGCGGCTTCACCCACCGCCAGACGCTCGCCGGTGTGGTCCGCTTCAACGCCCCCGCGCTGCACGACGTGGCGATGAAGGTGACTCAGGCCGGCGCTCATGCCCTCGCCGCCGAGGCGTCGCATCTTGAGGACCTCACCGCCGCTGCCCTCGACCGCCGCGAACCGATCGCCGCCACAGCCGATGCGCTCGCCCGCCTCGACGTCGCCGCCGGCCTCGCCGAGCGCGCAGCGGAGGGCGGCTGGGTCCGGCCCACGCTGGTCGAGCATAGCTGTTTCGAGATCGAGGGCGGCCGCCACCCCGTGGTCGAGAACGCCCTCGCCGCCCGCGGCGAGCGCTTCGTCGCCAATGACTGCAACCTCTCCGAGGATTCGCGCCTCTGGCTCGTCACCGGCCCCAACATGGGCGGCAAATCGACCTTCCTGCGCCAGAACGCACTGATCGCCGTCCTCGCCCAGGCCGGGGCCTATGTCCCCGCGACCGCTGCCACGCTCGGCCTGGTCGACCGGCTGTTCAGCCGCGTCGGCGCCTCGGACAATCTCGCGCGCGGCCGATCGACCTTCATGGTCGAAATGGTCGAGACCGCCGCGATCCTCGCCCAGGCGACGCCGACAAGCTTCGTCATCCTCGACGAGGTCGGCCGCGGCACCAGCACCTATGACGGCCTCGCCATCGCCTGGGCAGTGGTCGAGGCGATCCATGAGGACAATCGCTGCCGCTGCCTGTTCGCGACGCATTACCATGAGCTGACGAGGTTGGCGGAACGCTGCGAGGCGCTGACTCTCCATCATGTCCGCGCCCGCGAATGGAAGGGCGAGCTCGTCCTGCTCCACGAAGTCAGCGAAGGCCCGGCCGACCGCAGCTACGGCCTCGCGGTCGCGCGGCTCGCGGGCCTGCCCCCGATCACCATCGCGAGGGCCAGGGCAGTCCTCGCCAAGCTGGAGGCCGGGCGCGCCAAGACCGGCGGGCTGGCGGCGGGGCTCGACGACCTGCCCCTGTTCGCCGCGATGGCGGCCGAGGTGGAGGAGGAAACCGACGCATTGAAGGCCGAGGTCGAGGCGATCGACGTCGATGCGCTGACACCGAGAGAGGCGCTGGAGGTGCTGTACCGGCTCAAGGCGCTGGCGAGAGAGTCGTGAGTGGAGCGGGCCCCTTATCCCCCTCCCGCTTGCGGGAGGGGCTAGGGGAGGGCCTGTCCTCACGCGACCCGGCGCGGCTCCAGCAGGCCCTCCCCCGACCCCTCCCGCCAGCGGGAGGGGAGAAGAACTACTGTCGCCCCACCAACCGCACCACCCAGGCCGCGCCCCCAATGGACAGCGCCACGAACAACATCGTCCACTCCATCCGGCTCCCGGGATCGCCGACAACCCGCGGCAGATGCAGCAGGACCGCAAACCCCCAGCACATCACGGCCAGCAACCCGGCCGCCAGCCGCACCCGCACGCCCGCCAGAATCGCCACCCCGGCCGCAAAATGACACGCGCCCGTGACATAAGCCCAGAACAGATGCCCCGGGATCCAGCCCGGCACCATCGCGGCGGTGAAGTCGGCATAGACGAAATGCGCCGTCCCGAACTCGATCGCGCACAGCCCGAACAGCACGCGCATCACCGGCACGCTCCTTTCCGGCAAACGCCCGGGCGCCCGAACCGCGAGCAGCAGCGCCGCGCCCAGTGCGATCGCACCCTGCTCGGCAAGGCCGAGCAGCGGCGCGACGCCGGGCGCGCCGATCACCAGCGGCAGATGCAGCCCGATCGCGAACAGCCCGAACCACAAGGCCAGCACCGCCGCTCCGAATACGCTGGTCCGCCGCGCAATGACCGCCACCCCGCCAAGCAGCAGCACCGCCCCGCTCAGCAGTGCCAGCGCCTCGCGGGCCGGCCAGCCCATCGGCACCGGCTGCCACTGGAACGCGAAGTCCCGCGAGATCAGCCCCAGCACGCCCAGCCCCACCGCGCCCAGGCCGATTGCCAGCCCGTCCGTATCGATCAGCGACTGAAGCCGCGATGGCGTTGCGTCCATGTCGTCCCTCCCCAGGCGGCGCCCCGCGCCTGCCCGGGTGAATGCTGTGCCAAAGAGGGTCCGGACGCAATTCCGCTGCCCGCCAACGTCCGGGGGAACAGCGCGAACGTGACGCCACTCACCGAAGCCCCTATCTCCCGATCATGACCGGCCGCTTCGACTCCCTCCCCCATCGCCGCGCGATCATCGATCGCCGCACCCTGGCCGATGCGCTCGCCGCGCTCGAAGGCGAGGACAAGCTCGCGCTTCGCCGCGCCGCGACCGATATCCTCAAGACCGCGCTCGACGCCGGCCGTGCCGAGATCGGCCGCCGCCTGATCGAGTTTCCGTCGCGTGGGCTGGAGGCAGCCGCCGCCCAGGCCTTCCTGACCGACCAGATCCTGCGGCTGCTCTACGATTTCACCACCACCCGCCTCTACCGGCTGAGCAACCCGACCGTCGCCGAGCGCCTGACCCTGATCGCGGTCGGCGGCTATGGCCGCGGCGAGATGGCGCCCTATTCCGACATCGATATCGGCTTCCTTACGCCCTGGAAGCAGACCGGCTGGGCGGAACAGGTCATCGAGACCATGCTCTATGCGCTCTGGGACCTCGGCCTGAAGGTTGGCCATAGCAGCCGTTCGCTCGACGAGATGGTGCGCCAGGCCAAGGGCGACGTGACGATCCGCACTGCCCTGCTCGAGGCGCGCTACGTCTGGGGCGATCAGCTACTGTACGACGAGGCGGCGGCCAAGTTCCACGCCGAGGTCCAGGCCGGCACCGCCCGCCAGTTCATCGCCGACAAGCTCGCCGAGCGCGACGTGCGCCACAAGAAGATGGGCGACACGCGCTACGTCGTCGAACCCAATGTGAAGGAAGCCAAGGGCGGCCTGCGCGATCTGCACACGCTCTTCTGGATCGGCAAATATGCCTATAATGTCAGCGAGCCGGCGCAGCTCGTCGACGCCGATCTGCTCAGCCCCGCCGAATACCGGCTGTTCCACCGCGCCGGTAATTTCCTCTGGGCGGTGCGCTGCCACCTGCACAGCATCTCCGGGCGCGCCGAGGACCGGCTGACCTTCGACCTGCAGCGCGAGATCGCCGAACGGATGCGCTTCGCCGACCGCCCGGGCAAGTCGAGCGTCGAGCGCTTCATGCAATATTATTTCCTGCAGGCGAAGACGGTCGGCGACCTGACCGGCGTCTTCCTCGCGCATCTCGACGAGAAGTTCGCGGCGCGCGGCCGCCGCTTCGGCCTGCCCACGCTGCGCCGGGCGCCGGGCAAGCTCAACGGCTTCACTGTGGATCGCGGCCGGCTCGCCTTGCCTTCGGACGACTTCCTGCGGAAAAAACCGGTGCGCCTGATCGAGATGTTCGCGCTGGCCGACCGGCACCACATGGAAATCCATCCGCTCGCCATGCGCGCCGCCGCGCGCGACGCGAAGCTGGCCGACGATATCCGCCGCGATCCTGAGGCCAATGCGCTGTTCCTCGAAGTGCTGACGTCACCGCGCGATCCGGAGACGGTGCTGCGCTGGATGAACGAGGCCGGCGTGTTCGGCCGCTTCGTGCCCGATTTCGGCAAGGTCGTCGCGCAGATGCAGTTCGACATGTATCACCATTATACCGTCGACGAGCACACCATCCGCGCCATCGGCCTGCTGGCAAAGATCGAGCGCGGCGAGCTCAGCGAGGATCATCCGCTCTCCTCGGCGATCATGAAGCAGATCGTCTCGCGCCGCGTGCTCTATGTCGCGGTGCTGCTGCACGACATCGCCAAGGGCCGCGGCGGCGACCACTCGCTGCTCGGTGCCGATGTCGCGCATCGCCTGGGCCCGCGCTTCGGCCTCAACCCGGCCGAGACCGAGACGGTCGCCTGGCTGGTCCGCTGGCACCTGCTGATGTCGGCGACCGCGTTCAAGCGCGACCTGTCGGACTTCAAGACCATCCTCGATTTCTGCGACATCGTGCAGAGCCCGGAACGGCTGCGCCTCCTGCTCGCGCTGACCGTGGTCGACATCCGCGCGGTCGGGCCGGGCGTGTGGAATGGCTGGAAACGCCAGCTCCTGTCCGACCTCTACGAATCGGCCGAGGAAGTGCTCCGCCTCGGGCACAAGCAGAAGGGCCGCAGCGAACGGGTCGCCGCCAAACAGGAGACACTTCAGGCGGCGCTCGGCTGGGACGACACCCGCTTCGCCGCGCTGGTGAAACGCCTGCCCGAACCCTATTGGGTCGCCGAGCCCGAGGATGTGCTGGTCCGCAACGCCCGGATCATCGAGGAAGCCGGCTCGGCCCAGCTGTTTATCGCAGCCCAGGTCTATCCCGAACGCGGCGCGACGCTCGTCACCGTCTATGCCGCCGACCATCCCGGCCTGTTCTACCGCATCGCCGGGGCAATCAGCGTGGCGGGCGGCAACATCATCGATGCGCGCATCCACACCACGCGCGACGGCATGGCGCTCGACAATTTCCTCGTCCAGGATCCCGTCGGCCGCCCGTTCGACGATTCAGCGCAGCTCAACCGGCTGAAGGGTGCGATCGAGGATGCACTGGCCAACCGTTCGAGGCTCGCCGACCGGCTGATGGCCAAGCCCCTGCCCCGCACCCGTGCCGAGGCATTCGACATTGCCCCCAACGTCCTGATCGACAACCGCGCCTCGAACCGCTTCACCGTGATCGAGGTCAATGCGCGCGACCGGCCCGCGCTGCTGCATCAGCTGGCGCATGCGCTGTTCCAGTCCAAGGTGACGATTCACTCGGCGCATGTCGCCACCTATGGCGAGCGCGCGGTGGACACCTTCTATCTGACCGACCTGATCGGCGACAAGATCGCCGGCGGGACGCGCCTCAAGGCCATCGAGAAACGCCTGCTCGACGCGGCGGCGGGCACGCCAGCGAGGGAAGCCGCCTGATCTGACATGGGAGAAACGACATGCCGGTACTGGGAATTGGAGGATTGTTTTTCCGCGCGAAGGATCCGGACGCCCTGTCCGCCTGGTACCGCGAGCATCTGAATGTCGGGGCGGGCTGCATGGCCACCGCCGAAGGCACGCCGGACGAATGGTCGTGGACGACGCAAGGCGGCCCGGTCGTCTTCGCGCCGTTCAAGGAAAGCACTGATTATTTCGCCGAAGACAAGCAGTGGATGATCAACCTGCGCGTCAGCGATCTCGACTCACTGCTCGACCAGCTCAACGCCGCCGGCATCGACATCATCACCAAGCCCGAATGGAACGACCCCTCGGTCGGCCAGTTCGCCCGCATCCACGACCCGGAAGGCAATGCGATCGAGCTGTGGGAGCCGCCGGCTTGATTCAAACGGCGTACGCTGCGGGGTAGAGCAGCCCTTCCCGTTCGTGCTGAGCTTGTCGAAGCACCGCTCTTTCTCCTGGACGACAAAAGAAAGAACAGCCCTTCGACAAGCTCAGGGCGAACGGGGAGAGGCAGCCCCCCGACAAAGCCCGCGGTGGCGCCGAAACGCCACCGCGCTCGATCAGAAACGCTTGCGCAGGGTCACGCCGTACGTACGCGGCTCAGCCAGGAAGGCGGAGAAGATCTGGTTGCCCGTGGCAAAAGCCGGCGCGCCGAACTTCTGCACCTGGGACTGCGATCCGGCACCCTGGAACGGCGCGTTGAATGCGACCTGCTCGTACTTGGTGTCGAGCAGGTTCTGCGCCCAGAATTCCAGGCTCCAGTTCTGGTCGGCGCCGCGCAGGCCGATACGCGCGTTCATCAGGAAGAAGCTGTCCTGCGCCTTCTCGACGAACAGGTCGGACCCGGTGTTATAGTCCGAGCTGAGACGGCCATCGACATAGAACAGCGCCGACATGCCGCTGGTCCCGATTTCCGGCGTCCAGCTGGTCGACATGGTCACCACGTTGCGCGGCGCGTTCGACATCTGCTGCCCCGGCAGCAGCGCGAGGAACGGATCGAGCGCCTCGCCCGATTTGCTGCCGACCAGATTGTTACGGTACTTGGTCGCAGCCAGGGTATAGCCCAGGTTCACCGCGAAGTTGCGCGCCGGGTACAGCCCCGCCTCGATCTCCACGCCCTGCGACAGCACGCCGTACTTCACGCCCGCGGTGCAGGTACCGGTGGCCGCGCTGTTGTCGCCGTCCGCACCGTTGAGGCTGGTTTTGCACGATCCGATATTCTGGACGATGTAGTTGGTGCCGTTGAAGGTGTTGAGCTGGAAGTTGCTGAACTCCTGACGGAAACCGGCGACGTTCAGGGTGAACTTGCGCGAGCTGTACTTCAGGCCGACCTCGTAGGAATTGACCGTCTCCGGGTCGAAGCGCAGCAGCGCCGCATTCGGGGTCGCCGTGGTCGAGGCGAGATAGGCCGGGCCGAGGTCCGAACGGTCGAGATTATAGCCACCCGCCTTGTAGCCGCGCGAATAGCTCGCATAGACCATCAGCCCGTCGACCGGCTTGTACGAGACGACGCCGGTGCCGGTGAACTCGCCTTCGCTCAGGCTGTCGCTGATCGTCTTGCCGTTGAGCCCGATCGTCGAGTTGCCGGTGCAGCCGAGCGTGATGATGCCCGCTGCCGTCGACGCCAGCGCCGGATTGGTCAGCAACCCGCCGAGACCACCCTGCGCGGTGCCAGCCTGAAGCGCTGGGCAGATCGTGTTGTTGTTCTGGAAGCTGGCGTTGAAGTCCTTCTTCTCATGCGTGTAGCGCGCGCCGATAGTGATGCTCAGCCGGTCGGTGACCTTGAAGATATTGTGGGTGAAGGCCGCGAAATTCTCACTGCGCTGATTGTAGACATCGCGGATCGACCCGAGGTCGTTGAGCGTGCTCAGCCGGTTCAGGTTGCCGATGACGAGCGGCGCCGCGGCGCCGAGCGCGCCGTTCAGCGTCGCGATGCCGGTCGCGCTCAGGCAGCCCGGCGCGTTCGGATTGCGCAGCACCGCCGCCGGGCTGACGCCCGAGACGACGCGGCAGGCAGCGAACATGCCGTATTGCGTACCGAACTTCAGGTTGTCGACGACCTGCAGGTCCTCACGGCTGTAATAACCGCCGATCAGCCAGTCGAGCTTGTCGCCGAACGCCGAACCGTTCAGCCGCAATTCCTGGCTGAAGGTATGGAACTGGCGGTAATTATTGCCGTCCGCAGGACGGTAGCCGATGTCGAGGCTGCCATAATCGATGTCGGACGCGCCGCCCGCCTTGTATTCGCGATAGGCGGTGATCGAGGTCAGCGAGGCGCCGCCGAAATTCCAGTCGATCTGGGCCGAGCCGCCATAATCCTTGGTCACGTTGCTATAGGCGCGGCCCGCGGTGTTCGCGATGCGGCGGTTGTACGGATCGTTCGCGCTCGGGAAGACGGCGCCCATGCTCGTCATGATGTCGACGATGCGGTTGGTTGCCGACACGGCATAGTCGCCGGGCACGCCAGGGGTCGGGTCGGTCTTCTCGCGCAGATCGACATAGACCGCGCCGCAGCATTTCTCGTTGCGATAGGTGTAATCGCCGATCAGGCGGATCGAGAAGTCCGAGCTTGGCTGGAACAGCAGCTGGCCGCGCACGAAATAGCGGTTGCGGTCATTATAGTCGGTCTTGTTGACCGTGTCGTAATAGAAGCCGTCGCGCTTGCCATAGACGCCGTCGATGCGGAAGGCGAGCGTGTCGGTGATCGGGCCGGTCACGGCACCGGCGACGCGGATATTGTTGTAATTGCCGTAGCTTGCCTCGCCATAGCCGCCGAATTCGAACGCCGGCGCCTTGGTGATGACGTTGATCAGGCCTGCGCTCGCGTTGCGGCCGAACAGGGTACCCTGCGGCCCGCGCAGCACTTCGATCCGGTCGACCTCGCCAATGTCGTTGAGGCCCGATCCGGTACGGCTGCGATAGACGCCGTCGATGAACACCGCGACCGAGCTTTCCAGGCCGGGATTGTCGCCGACCGTACCGATGCCGCGAACGCGCGCCGAAGCGTTGGCTTCGCTGCCAGTGGAGGAGACGAGCAGCGACGGCGCGAGCTGCGCCAGCGCGCGGATGTCGGTCGCGCCCGAATTCTGCAGGGCCTGCTGGCTGACCGCCGAGACGGCGATCGGCACGTCGGCCAGGCGCTCGGCACGGCGTGTCGCGGTGACGATGATGTCGGCGCTGCTCTCATCGGCGGTATCCTGCGCGGCGGCAGGCGTCTCGGACTGGGGAGTGGCCGGCACGTCCTGCGCAAAAGCGGGTACGGTGAACGCGATGGCGACAGACAGCAGGTACGCGGATTTACGCATTGCGACATTCTCTCCAGATTTTGTTTTTTGAGTATTGGGTATCCTCATCCGATAGCCCGAAAGGCGTATTCGTCCAAAGCGAGATCGATACGACCTCGATTTTTGAATATCGGTGATGCAGGGACGCCACAAAGGGCCCGGGTCGGTCCTGTTGGCCGATGGGCTTACGCTACGGAATGCTGGAGATGGGCCGGGTGGCGCGAAAAGTTCCGCGGCGACGCCGTCGCCGCGGAAAAAAATCGTGTTGCCGGTTCGTTACTTGGGCGCGAGGACCATCAGCATCTGGCGGCCTTCCATGCGCGGATAGGCCTCGACCTTCGCGGTCTCGACTACATCGGCCTGGACGCGCTGGAGCAGCGCCATGCCGAGCTGGCCGTGGCTGAGCTCGCGGCCGCGGAAACGCAGGGTGATCTTGACCTTGTCGCCTTCGCCTATGAACTCGATCACCTTCTTCATCTTGGTGTCATAGTCGTGATCGTCGATGTTCGGACGCATCTTGATCTCCTTGATCTCCTGCGTCTTCTGCGACTTGCGCGCGAGGTTCGCCTTTTTCTGCGCCTCGTACTTGAACTTGCCGACGTCGAGGAACTTCGCGACGGGCGGATCCGCGTTGGGCGACACTTCGACGAGGTCGAGCCCGACACTCTGCGCCTGCTCCATCGCTTCGCGGGTGTACATGACACCGAGGTTCTCGCCGTCCTGATCGATCACGCGGACCTTGGGCGAGACAATGAATTCGTTGAAGCGCGGGCCGTTGAGCGGCACGGGCGCCCCTTGCGGGCGCCGGATCATGGGAGGACGGATAGGTACTGCTCCTTGGTGGTTGGACAGGGCGATATAGTGATTTTTGGCGTGTTGGGGAAGATGCCCCCGGCGCTAACCGGGGACAACGCACAGGTCAGCTTAAAGATCGGGCGGTGTCGCGCCCTTTTTCAGCATGGCGATCGCCTCGTCGAGGCTCAATATCTGCTGCCGATCGCTGCCAAGCTGGCGCAGCGCGACCGTACCTTCCTCCGACTCGCGCTTGCCGACGACGAGAAGATTCGGGACCTTGGCCAGGCTGTGCTCGCGCACCTTGTAGTTGATCTTCTCGTTGCGCAGGTCGGTCTCGACGCGCAGGCCGGCCGCGGCGAGCTTGTCCGCCACCACCTTCGCATAATCGTCCGCATCCGAGACGATCGTCGCGACGACCGCCTGCACCGGCGACAGCCAGAGCGGGAAGCGGCCGGCATGATGTTCGATCAGGATGCCGATGAACCGCTCGAACGTGCCGAGGATCGCGCGGTGGAGCATCACCGGGCGGTGGCGATTGCCGTCCTCGCCGACATAGCTCGCGTCGAGTCGTTCGGGCAGCACGGTGTCCGCCTGGATCGTGCCGACCTGCCAGGTGCGGCCGATCGCGTCGGTCAGGTGGAATTCGAGCTTGGGCGCATAAAAGGCGCCCTCCCCCGGCAATTCTTCCCAGCCATATTCCTCGGTCGCGCGGCCCGTCGCTTCGACCGCGTCGCGCAGGATCTGCTCGGCCCGGTCCCACATCGCATCGTCGCCGAAGCGATTGTCCGGGCGCAACGCGAGCTTGATCGCATATTTCTCGAAACCGAGATCGCGATAGACACTGTCGAGCAGGTCGCAGAACGCCTTGATCTCGTCGATCAGCTGGTCCTCGCGGGCGAAGATATGCGCGTCGTCCTGAGTGAACTGGCGCACACGCATGATGCCGTGCAGCGCGCCGTGCGGCTCGTTGCGGTGGCAGCAGCCGAATTCGGCCATGCGGATCGGCAGGTCGCGGTACGACTTGATGCCCTGGCGGAAGATCAGGATGTGCGCCGGGCAGTTCATCGGCTTCAGCGCCATCAGGTCGGACTTGCCCGACAGGATCGGCGCGTCGTCGTCGGTCGAGGGAATCTCGTCCGGCACGACGAACATGTTCTCGCGATACTTGCCCCAATGGCCGGACTGCTCCCACTGGCGCGCGTCCATCAGCTGCGGCGTCTTCACCTCGTCATAGCCGGCAGCATCGAGCCGGCGGCGCATATAGGCCTCGAGCTGGCGCCACAGGATATAGCCCTTGGGGTGCCAGAACACCGAGCCTTGCGCTTCGGGCTGGAGGTGGAACAGGTCCATCTCCTGGCCGATCTTGCGATGGTCGCGCTTGGCCGCCTCCTCCAGGCGGAAGAGATGCTGGTCGAGCTGCTTCTTGTTGAGCCAGCCGGTGCCGTAGATGCGGCTGAGCATCGCGTTGTTCTGGTCGCCGCGCCAATAGGCGCCCGACACCCGCGTCAGCTTGAACGCCTGGGGATCGAGCTTGCCGGTCGAGGCGAGATGCGGCCCGCGGCACATGTCGAGCCAGGTGCCGGCACGGTAGACCGTCAGCTCCTCGTCGCCCGGGAGTTCGGCGGCCCATTCGGCCTTGAACGTCTCGCCCTGCTTGCGCCACAGCGCGATCAGGTCATCGCGCTGCCAGACTTCGCGGACCAGCGGCTCGTTGCGGGCGATGACATCGCGCATCGCCTGCTCGATCGCGGGCAGATCCTCCTCGGTGAACGGCCGGTCCTTCGGCGCGAAGTCGTAATAGAAGCCGTCGTCGGTCGAGGGGCCGAAGGTGATCTGCGTGCCCGGAAACAGGTTCTGCACCGCTTCGGCCAGCACATGCGCATAGTCGTGCCGCGCCAGTTCGAGCGCATCCGCCTCGTCCCGGCTGGTCACCAGCGCCAGGTGCGCATCGCCCTCGAGCGGGCGCATGATGTCGCGAAGGTCGCCGTCGACGCGCGCGGCAATCGCCGCCTTGGCGAGGCCCGGACCGATCGCCGCGGCGATGTCCGCGGGGGTAGTCCCCGGCGCAACCTCACGGACGGAACCGTCGGGCAGCGTTATGCGGAACATCTCGGACATGACGAAATCGGTACTTTCTGTGTCTGCAAGGAGCGCGGGCTTATGCACGCAAGGCTCATATAGGCAAGTCAGTGAGCGATTCTAAGCATCAGCCCTGCCGCCGCGACCAGTTGTTCGCGTTCTTCGTCGGACAAGCGATCGGCCACAGCCTCGGCGAGCCAGTGGCGGCGCTGCTGCATCGCCCGGCGCAGCGACTGGCGGCCAGGCACCGTGATCGCAATGATCAGGTTGCGGCGGTCCTCCGGATCGGGCGCCCGCTCGATCATGCCGCTCGTCTCCAGCGCGGCAAGCAGTCGGGTGAGCGATTGCGGCTTGAGCCCCTCCTTCGCGGCGAGCGTTACGCCCGGCATCGCGCCTTCGCGGTGGAGCGTCGCAAGCAGGCCGACCATAGCAGGCGTGAGCTCACCCGGCGACGCGTCCGTGCGCATCCGCCGGCTGAGCTTGAGCACCGCGCGAGCGATGAGGGCGATATCGGAATCCCGGTCCATGACGCTCGACATAATGATACGCATAGCGTATCGATTGCAGCGACTCAACCAGCAGGTTTCCCATGTCCCACATGCATCGTCTGACCGCGATCCTGCCGTGCAACGATCTCGATGCCACCGAGGCGTTCTATAACCGGCTCGGCTTCGCCCGGCCGCCCGGGAGCGCGAGCGATTATGAGGAGTATCGCATGCTCACCGACGGCAAGGGCGGCGACATCCATCTCCAGCCGGCGGTTGAGGGGTGGCTGGTGCCGGGCCGAAACCCGTTCGGCCTGTATCTCTACACCGAGCAAGTCGATGCGCTCGCCACGGCGTTCGGCGACGAGATCACCGGGAAAGAGAAGAAACCGACTCACAAGCCCTGGGGCATGTACGAATTCGCGTTGAGCGACCCGGATGAGACGCTGGTCCGCATCGGCTGGCCGAGCAGGCTGGTACGATAGGTCATGCGCGATTTCATCCTGCTGATGCACAATGACGCCGTTGCCCCGCTGACACCGGAAATGTGGTCCAGCTACCTGTCGTCCCTGCGCGAAACCGGCATGTTCGATGGTGGCAGCGCGATCGGCTCGGGCGAGACTTTCCGGAAACAGGGTGTCCCCGCCACCTTGAGTTCCCATCTGGGTGGCTATCTGCGCGTACGAGCCCGGGATTTGACCGCAGCGCGCGCCTTGCTGACCGGCAATCCCGTGTTCGAATGTGGTGGCACGATCGAAATCCGCGAATTACCGCGCGATTGAATCAATCCCTTCCTACCGGATGGAGCCGACCATGCATGTTCCCGATGGTAACGAGATCGCCCGCCCCTTCCTGCCGGCACGGGATTTCGCGCAGAGCAAGGCGTTCTACGAGGCGCTGGGCTTCCTCAAGCTGCTCGATGGCGAGGTCGCCATCTTCGGGATCGGTGCCGGCGGGTTCGTCCTCCAGAACTATTATCAGAAGGAATGGGCGGAAAACTCCATGATGCAGTTGCTGGTCGACGATCTCGATGCGTGGTGGGCGCATCTCCAGTCGCTCGACCTGCCGGCGCGGTTCGGGGTGCAGCCGCCGCGCGCGCCGGCGTTGCAGCCCTGGGGGCTGGTGGTGGCTTATCTGTACGATCCGGCCGGCGTGCTGTGGCACGTCACGCCGCGCCAGGCGGATGCGTCGATCGACTAGAAGGCGCCGAACGGCACGACCTTGTTGTCGGCGTCGTGGCCGATGTCCGCTCTCCCCAGGAACGGCACGTCCATCTCGCGGCACCAGCGTTCGATCATCTGCGGCGCCTGCTCGGCAAAGGGCGGATCGTTGGGAATGATGTCGCTCATCCGCCCGAGCCGCACGCCGGCGATCCCGCGCAACCGGGTTGCGTGTGCCATCTGGAACAGCATGCGGTCGATCCGGTAGAGCGGTTCCGAAATCTCCTCGATCATCAGCACGTGCCCGGCCAGGTCGGGCAGCCAGTTGGTGCCGACCAGCGCGTTCAGGATCGACAGGTTGAAGGCGACGGCCGGCTGCCCGCCCAGGCTCGGCTCGAGCACTTTATGGTCGCGCGCGGTCATCCAGGAGAGAGTCCGGGCAAAGCACGCGTCACCCCCGACCCGGGCGATGTCGCTGACGAGTGGCGCATGGACCGGACGCCCGATCTTCGCAGCGTAGAGCGCACCGAGCAGGAAACCCGCGTCCGAATAGCCGCACCACAGCTTGTTGCCCGCCGCGGCCGACAGGTTCGGCATGACCGCGTGCAGGATTCGGTTGGCGCCATAGCCGCCCCGCGCAAACCACAGGGCATCGAGCGCCGCGTCATTGGCGTATTCCAGAAAGGCTGCCGCGCGTACTGAATCCGCGCCGGCGAAATGCCCGCCATCGCTGTCGAAACATTGCGGATGGAAGACGAGATCGACGCCGGGAAACCAGATCGCCGCGGCCGCGGCGGCACGATCGGCGATCATCCGGTCGATCGGCCTTCCCGGCGCGACGATTCCGATCCGCATTATTCCCTCTCGCTTGCCCCGATGTCGAAATCCCGCGATAGCGCCCAGCCATGCACGACGGCAAATCCTACTTCTTCGTCGGGATCGGCGGCAGCGGCATGATGCCGCTGGCGATGATCCTCGCCGGCCAGGGCGCGAAGGTCGCCGGCTCCGACCGGACCCTCGACCAGGCAAGGCTGCCCGCCAAGTTCGAGGACCTGCGCGCCAAGGGCGTCGCGCTGTTCCCGCAGGACGGCAGCGGCATCATCTCGGCCAACCAGACCGTGGTCGCCTCCGCGGCGGTCGAATCGACCGTCGCCGATATCGTCGCCGCGGACGCGGTGGGCGCCCAGCGGATGAGCCGCGCCGAGCTGCTCGCCGAATTGTTCAACGCCGCGCCGCTGCCGATCGGCGTCGCCGGCACCTCGGGCAAATCGACCGTGACGGGCATGATCGGCTGGATCCTGCACGCGACGGGGCGCGACCCGACGGTGATGAACGGCGCGGTGATGAAGAATTTCGCGAGTCCGGACGCGCCCTTCGCCAGCGCGCTGGTTGGCCAGGGCGACGCGTTCGTCAGCGAAGTCGACGAGAGCGACGGATCGATCGCGCTCTATTGGCCGAAGGTCGCAGTGCTCAACAATGTCAGCCTCGACCACAAGTCGCTCGACGAACTGCGCGCGCTGTTCGGCGAATTCATCGCACGGGCCGGGACCGCGGTGATCAACCTGGACAATGGCGACGGCGCCGCCCTGGCGATGACCTTGCCGCCGCAGCGCCGCCTGACCTTCTCGATTGGCCAGGAAGCCGACCTGGTCGCGACCGGGCTGGTGCAGCGGCCGTTCGGCGTGGATTTCAGCCTGTCCGAACGCGGCGCGGCACCGGTCGCGGTGTCGCTGAAGGTGCCCGGCCGCCACAATGTCTCGAACGCGCTCGCTGCGATCGGCGCGGCGCGGGCGGCGGGCCTGTCGCTGGCCGAGGCAGCACGCGCGATCGGCGGCTTCACTGGCCTCAGGCGGCGGATGGAGCTGGTCGGCGAAGCGAACGACGTGGCGGTGATCGACGATTTCGGCCACAACCCCGACAAGATCGCCGCGACGCTCGACACCCTCCACGCCTTTCCCGGGCGGCTGCTGGTGTTGTTCCAGCCGCATGGATACGGCCCGTTGAAGGTGATGCGCCGCGAGCTGGTCGCAACCCTGGCGGACAAGCTCGGCGAGGACGACCTGCTCGTCCTGCCCGACCCGGTCTATATGGGCGGCACCGTCAACCGCGAGGTGACCAGCGCCGACATCATCGCCGATGTCGCGGCGACTGGGCGCAACGCGCTGCACATCCCGGCGCGCGAGGCCGCCGCGGCGCATCTCGTCGCTGAAGCGCGGCCGGGCGACCGTGTGGTGGTGATGGGCGCGCGCGACGACACGCTCAGTCAGCTTGCCGCGGATATGCTGGCAAGTATCGCGAACAAGACTGGCAACCGGCCACAGGCATGATATCGCGACAACACGCGCAAATGATGAGGCCCGCCATGTTCCGCCGCCTGTTCCTCGATCACCCGAAATCGGTCGGCGAAAGCTATACCGAGCATTTCGGCGTGGCCTCGCGCTTCGGGATGAAGATGATGTGGGGCGGCCTGCGCTGCTGGCTGCACGCCTTCCTGCCGTTCCTGTTCAAGACCGCCGGCAGCGACACCGTCTCCGCGCTGCACGCCGAGCTGGTGACCAAGCGCAACGCCGCGCGGGCGGCGCAGACTCAGATGGCCACCGTCGAATATGTGATCTGACTGCGGGCGGCCTATTGCGCCCGCGCGATATAGACCGGGTTGCCGATCAGCAGCAGCCGCCCCCCGTCGTCGCGGACTTCGGCGCGAATCCAGTGCGGCCGTCCGTCGCTGCGCCACGAAGCGAGCGAGACGGGCTGGCCTGCCTCGAATGGCGCGCGATAGGCCGGCTCTGCGCGCCCATCGATTACCAGTTGCACGGAACCGCTCGCCACGCCTTTGAGGGCGACGGCAAACTGCACGGCCTGGCCAGCACTCAGGCGTAGCGTCTCCCCCATCCCGGCATGGAGCTCGCCGGCGGATGCCGTCAGGTCGAGAAAGCGGTCCTTCGTCCCCTCGACATCGATGAACACCCGGCCCGAGCGGATGCCGGCGAGGAAGCCGTGTACTGACAGCTCAGTCATGTAGACCACCGTCGTCGGGCTGCCGATGGCACCGGGCTCGCTCGCCGGGCGGTCGGCCTCATGGCTGTCGCTGCCGCCGATGCCGGTGACGTGCCGGCCCATGTTCAGCAGCTTCGTCCAGTAAGCAAAGCCCTGAAACGGGGTGTCGGCGGCCCGCGTCTCGCGCATCGTGCCGCCATTGACCACCTCGACTGAATCCACCGCGCCGTCCGGCAGGTCGTCTACCCGCCAGCCGCAACCCATGCAGAGCTCGCCCGAGGGCGCGCCGGGATGGTTGATCGACACCACCCCGCCTTCGCGGTGCACGGCGTCGATCCATGTGCGTGCCTGGTCCCAGCGCGGGCCGTTCATGCGGAAATCGAGGAAATCGGTGGGGCCGAAGACATTGCTATGACCCCAGAAGGTGGTGACCTCGCGCCCCGGCACGAGCAGCAGCCGGTCGAACGCGCCCTGCAATTCGCGCAGCGCGTTATAGTGCGCGGTGGTGTTGTGATCGCTGAGCGCGATGAAATCGAGGCCACGCGCGGCTGCTGCCTCGACCGTGCGATAGACCGGACACGGAATGCTCGCACCCGACTGGGCCTTGCACTTCCCGTCGCTGTCGCCGCTGTGCATGTGGAGATCGCCGCGATACCAGCCGGGCCCGGGCGCGATCGGGGCGTCCGCGAATTCGGTTACGGTCGGCCGGCGCTCGATGAAGATCCGCGCTTCATAGGGCGCGTGCGCGCCCTCGCGGATATTGGGTGCGCCGAGGATCAGGTTCCAGCGCCCGGCGGGCAGCGGGCCCGGGAGATAGCCCGGCGTCGCGTCCTCGGTGCTGAGCGTCATATGGTCGCGCGTGCCGCCGCTCCAGCCGCGGAAACGCTGTGGATCGCGCAGGCCCAGGTCGATGACCGAGCGCTGTTCCTTGCCGGCATAGGTGAAGCGGATGGTGATCCGTGTCACCCCGGCCGGCAGATCGAACGGGACGTCGGTATAATGTTCGAAACTGGCGCGGGTCAGTTCGCCCTTGAGCACGTGCCAGGGCACACCCGCGTCTGCCCGCCCGGGTGGCGGCCCCGCCTGGCCGGCCTGCGCAACGGCAGGCCCGGCCAAGGCAAGGGCAAAGAGAAAGGCGGACGCGAGTCGCAGGGTCATGATCAGAAACGATACATCACGGCCGCGCGGAAATTTCGCCCGATCAGCGGACGCGCGATGAAGGTGTTTGCCCCGGCTTCGCCATTCTGCAGTTCGCCCGCGCGCGGATTGCCTTCCGTCAGGCCGAGCGAGTTGTTGAGATTGTCGACATAGCCATAAACCGACAGCCGCTGCGAGACGTCGAACCGGGCGCTCAGGTTGATCGTGCCATAAGCCGGCAGCCGCACCGAATTGGCGGTGTCGACATAGCGCGCGCCTTCATATTCCCATGATCCCTGAAGGCGGATGCGGCCGTCGAGCAGGTTGAGGCCCGGCACAAGCCGCAGGCTGACGGTCGGCACGCGGATCAGGCGATTGCCGTCGAAGTCGAACGTCTTGTTCGAGGCGTCGACATAGGTGAGGCCCTTGTAGCGCGGATCCTCGAGCGTCGCGGTGGCCGACAGGTCGAACCAGCGGACCGGCCGCAATGTACCCTCCAGCTCGACGCCGAAGGTCTGGGTGTCGGCATAGCGCGTCTCGCTGATCGCCGGGCCGTTCAGGTCGAAGCGATAATTGGTGAAGGAGACGTTGTTGTACTTGGTCCAGAAACCGGTCGCATAGATGTCGAGCAGCGGGCTGGTATATTTCAGGCCCACTTCGCCCAAGTCCATCGTCTGGACGACCGGCGTCGCGGTCGGGCTGGTGAGGTAATTGCCCAGGCTCGGCAGGCGATTGGCCGAGGTATAGCGAGCGAACATGCCGGCGTGCTTGCTGAACTGATAGTCGACGCCCAGGGTCCAGGTCGTGTGGCTGAAATCATTGTCGTAATTGGCGTAGACGCCGCTGCCGGTGATGATCGACGAGGTCGCCGGCGTGCCCAGATTGACCGTCTTCTTCAGCGCGACGGTGCCGCGTGCGCGCATCGTTTCCCAGCGCACGCCGCCATCGACGCGCAGGTTGGGGGTGATCTGCCATTCGTCGGCTAGGTAGAGCGCATTGGTGGTCTGTTCGCCATGCGCGTCTTCCCACTCATAGCCATATTTGTAGATGCCATGGTCGGTGAAGGTCTTCAGGACGTTGCCGGCGGCATCCACCGCGACCAGATCGAGCAGCCGGGCATTGTCGCGCACGTCGAGCAGCGCGGTCGAGGAATAGCGGCTGAAATCCTCGTCGATATGCGCGAAATAATAGCCGAAAGTGATGTCGTGGCTGGTCGAGCCCATGTCGAACCGATGCGACAGGCGGGTGTCGCTCATGAACTCCTTCACTGGCATCGTCACGCCGCGCAGGCCGCCCACGATGACCAGGCCGTTGCCGTTCTGGTTGGCGGTATCGAAGACCTGCGAAGGCGCGGTGGCGTAGCGGAACTGCAGCTTGCTGGCGCCAGGCACCTGGCTCAGCAGCCCGGCCTGCGCGGTCAGCAGGCTCGTCGCGCTTTGCAGCGTGTTGGGGAACACGCCGTTCCGCTGCGTGCGGGTGTCGTTGTAGCGCGTGGTGTTGGCGATCTTCCAGTCGTCCCACGGCTCGAATTCGAACTTGCCGGTGATCTGGGTGCGCTTCACCTGGGTGCCAACGCTGTTGTCGAAATTATAGGTGCTGCCGTCACCCTGGATCATGCGGACGCGCTCGGTCTCGGGGCCGGCGACGGTGCCGTAATGGCCATCGAAGCCGGGCACCGCGCGGATCTTGCCGTCCGGATAGGTGCGCATCGGGATGCCGGTGTAGAAGCCGACGATATCGTCCATGCGCTTGACGTCGAGGCTGACCTTGGCGCGTTCCCATTCGCGCGACACGGTGGCGCGGACCTGGCCGCCGCGATTGGCGGTGAAGCCGGGATCACGCACGCCGCCTTCCGAGCGGTAGAAACCGCCCAGCGCGAACTTCCATTCGCCGATCGGCGCGCCGGCCCAGAAGTCGACGCGGTACATGCTGTCGGCACCGATCGACGCCTTGACCAGGCCCTCGGCATGGTCGCTCACCTGGCGCGGGATGAAGTTGACCGCGCCGGCCGGCGCGTTCGAATAGAAGAGCGAGGCGGGGCCGCCGCGCACCACTTCGATCCGGTCGATCGTCTCGTCGAGACGGAATACCTGGTCGGCGTTGAGATAACCGAGCGCGGGATCGTGCTGGACCGGGATGCCATCCTCGAGCAGCTGGATCGAGCCGAAGCCGTCGACCGGCACGCCGCGCGCGCGGACGTTGCCGCTGGCCTCGCCGCCCGAGGATTCCACCCAGAAGCCGGGGACTGACTTCAGCGCTTCGGTCACGCTGGTCGGCGCCTGCAGGCGCAATGCCTCCTCGTCGATGCGCGTGACGGAATAGCTCATCTCGGCCTTGGTGCGCTGGCCGGTGCCGGCGCGACCGGTGACGATGATGTCGTCGCCGTCGTCACCCTGCGCCTGCTGGTCCTGTGCCGCCTGCTGGTCCTGGGCCCCGGATTGCGCTTCCTGCGCCCATGCCGGCACCACGCCGGCGCAGAGCAGGGCGAGCAGCGACGTCGTCATCAGATACGGCTTCATGATAGTCCCCTTTTGGTTTCCAATCGGGCTCGCCCGGACCGCGACGGACGCGGCCGGCCGTTCCGCCGCGCGGGTGCGCGACGGCGATTGGCTTTCGGTTGTGCTTCGCCGCGCAGACGGGACGGGGAGCGGTTTCCGCTATCGCCGGTCGAAAAATTTTTTCGCCAAGGGCAAAGGCGGGGCCCGGCGGTTCAGGCGCCGCGCACTGTCAACCATCTGTCATATGCACACACTAGGCGCCGCTCATCCGATACTGCGATGGGGCGCTAAACATGGCCTGGCTGCGTGACATCGACATCTGGTTCGCCGACCGCGTCTTCATCCACCACCAGCAGACGCGCCGCTATGCGATGAGCTTGGTCCGCCAGCTGGAAGAGGCGGAGGAGCTGGTGCAGGAAGCCTATGCGCGGCTGTTCGCGCTCGACGACTGGGCCGGCATCGCCAACCCGCACGCCTTTACCATGCGGATCGTCCGCAACCTGGCGATCGAGCGTTTCCGCCGGGCCGACGTGGTCCGGATCGACCGGGGCGCGGTGCTGCACGCGCTGGAAATCCCCGACCAGGAGCCGACCCCGGACGTGGTGGCGATGGACCGGTCCGAGCTGCGCCATGTCGTCAAGGTGCTGCAGGACATGCCGCCGCGCATGCGCGAGGCAATGGTCCTGAGAAGAATTGAGGGCTTGCCGCCGGCCCAAGTAGCGGAAAGAATGAACATCTCCGTCTCAACGGTGGAGACACATCTCATCAAGGCCCTTCGCCTGCTGACGCGCACGCTGAATCGGCAAGAAGAACAGGCGAAGACGGAGCAAGCGACTGCATGGGAGACCACGGAAAGGCTGGAGCGGAGCTGAGCGAGCAAGCGATCGACTGGCTGGTGGCGCTTGATGGCGGCACCGCGGACGAACAGGCGTTCAATGCCTGGCGCGATGCGGACCCTCGGCACGCTGCGGCCTTTGCGCAGGTCGCCGCGACGTGGCGACGAACCGCCGATCCGCGTCTGTCCGCGATGCTCGATGCACCGGTCGAGCCAAGCCCCCCGCCGCAGGCCGAGGCCGAGCAGGCGATGCCGCGGACCTTCTCGCGCCGGGCGGTGACCGGCGGCCTGCTTGCCGCGCTGGGCGTTGGCGGCGCGGGCGCGTTGCTCGCCTGGCCGCGCCGGGCCTATGCCTCGACCAATGTCGGCGAGCGCAAGACGATCCGCCTGCCCGATGGCAGCCATGCGACGCTCAACACCGATACGCGCGTCGCCTGGCGCTTTGCCGACGAGCATGAGTTGTGGATCGAGCGCGGCGAGGCCGCCCTGCTCGTCCGCCAGGCAGCGAAACCGTTGCGCGTGTACAGCGACCCGATCGATGCGCGGCTGAGCGGCGGCAGGTTCAACCTCCGGGTCGCGCCGGATGGCGGCGAGCTGCTGGTGCTGGAGGGCCGGGCCGCCGCAGTCTATCGCGGCACGCTCGCCGAGACGATCCATGCCGGCACCGCGCTGACGGTCGATGGCGGCGCGGCGCGCGTCGCACCATGGTCGCCCGACGCGATCGCGGCCGCCACTGCCTGGCAGAATGGCCGGATCGTGTTCAACGGCATGGCGCTCGATCGGGCGGTCGCCGAATTCAACCGCTATCTGCCCGACAAGATCGTACTGCAGGACACAGGTCTTGCCCCGACCCGGCTTGGCGGCGAGTTCCTGATCGACGATCCCGATAGCTTCCTGACGGCGCTGCACGAGAGCTTCGCCATCGACCATCGCCGGCAGGACGGCCGGATCCTGCTATTCCGCCGAAAGGGCTGACTCGACGCGTCGTCGCGCGGTGACACGAAGCTGTCGCGCAGGGACGCCACTGGAGACTCATGCGTCCGATCCGCGGCATAGGCTTTTTTCTCGGGCCAGTGGCTGGCCATGCCCTGCGCATGGCCGGTGCCATGCTGTGCGGCGCGGCGGTGATGCTCGCGGCACCGGTGCACGCGGCGCCGGCGGAGCGATCGGCCCGGTTCGACATTCCGGCGCAGAACCTCGCCGACGCGCTGGACCGGTTCGCGCGGCAGGCCGGAGTCCAGCTGCTCTATCCCTATGAGGCGGCCGCCACGCGGCGCGGCGCGGGGCTGCGCGGCGAGATGCCGGTGCGCGTGGCGCTCGACCGGCTGCTGCGCGACAGCGGGCTCGAAATCGCGCGCTTCAGCGACCGCGTGGTGACCTTGCGCCGGGCGCCTGCGCCGGCTCGGACGGTCCGGCGGACTCCCGTGCCGAGACCGGCACCCGCGCCGCCCCCACCGCCCGAGCAGGGCGATATCGTGGTGACCGGCCGCGCCGCCGAAGCGCCGCTCGCCGACACCGAGCTGAGCTATGCAGTCACCCAGATCGACGCCGCCACGCTCGCGCGCAAGGGTCCGCTGTCCACCGCCGACCTGTTCAAGCAGATCCCCGGCTTCTGGGTCGAATCGACCGGGGGCGAAGCCAGCAACAATGTCCGGTCGCGCGGCATTCCGACCGACGGCTATTCCTCGGTCGCGCTGCTCGAGGACGGCCTGCCGGTGCAATATGACGGCGGGCTCGGCTATCTGAACACCGACCAGATCTACCGCATCGATTCGACCGTCGAGCGGGTCGAGGCAGTGCGCGGCGGCCCTTCCGCGATCTTCACACCCAACGCGCCGGGCGGCAGCATCAATTTCGTCACCCGCACCGGGCTGCGCGACGCTGGCTATGCCCTGTCGGCGACCGGCGGCAGCGCCGGCTATGCGCGGATCGACGGATTCGCCGGCACGCGGATCGCCCCGAACCTGGGCGTCTCGATCGGCGGCTTCTACCGCCGCGACGACGGTTTGCGCGATCCCGGCTATCCCGCCGATCGCGGCGGCCAGATCCGCGCCGGGATCGACTATGACGACAGCCATGCCCGGCTGTCGTTCAACGTGAAGCGGCTCGACGACCGCGTCATCCTCTATCTGCCCGTGCCGCTCCGGTTCGACAGCACGGGCCAGGTCCGCGGCATTCCCGGCTTCGACCCGTTGACTGATACGCTAGCCGGGCCGGACAATCTGCATGTGCCGATCAGGACCGCCGCCGGCCCGCGCGATTTCGACCTGTCGCAGGGCACGCACAGCCGGATCACCGTCTATACCATGACGAGCCGGCTCGCGCTCGGCGACCGGGGCGCGCTCGAGGTCAAGGCGCGGCTGCGCACCGGCAGCACCTTGCGTAACGGGCTGTTCCCGGTCGGCCGGCCGATGATGGCGGGCACGGACTATGTCTCGGGCGTCCTCCCGCAACTGACCGCGGCCTTTCCGGGCACTGCGTCCGCGCGGATCCGCTACGCCGATACCAGCGCGCCTTTCCTGCCCGGCAGCAACGGCAATGGCCTGGTGGTCGGCGCCAATCTCTTGTCGGTCTGGATGCCGATGCGGGAATGGGTCGGCGATGTGCGGCTGACGCGCAGTGTCGATCGCTGGGGCCATCACGACCTTGCCCTGGGCGTGACCTATGACGATGCCAGACTCGACTTCGACCGGACGATGGGCACCGTGCTGCTCGACGTGCGCGGCCAGGCGCGGCGGCTCGATGTGGTGGCGGTCGACCCGAATGGACGCGAACTCGGCGCGCTGACGGATAACGGATTCACGCGCTACGGATCGCTGTTCGACGCCGTCACGCTGCGCACCTCCAACGTCGCGCTTTATCTCGCCGACGAGTGGAAAGTGGCGCCGCACTGGCGGATCGACCTGGGCGGCCGGTGGGAACGAGTCCGGATCGGCGGCAGGGTCGAGGATTCGACGCCGGTCGATCTGGGCGATCCGACCACGCTGGCGGACGATGCGGTGCTGACCGGCACTGGTGTGTTCGAGCCGATCCGCCGCCGTTTCTCCGGCCTCAGCTGGACGGCGGGCGTCAATTTCAACCCGGTGCCGAGCACGGGCATGTTCCTGCGCGTCACGCGCATCGCCCGGCTGCCCAGCGCGAGCGAGTTCAACGCAGCGCCGAACCGCACCGACGAAGCCGTCGTGCCGATCACCATGGCAGAGGCCGGGCTGACCCTGCGCCATCGGCACTGGAACCTGTCGGCGGTCGCGTTCCGCACCCACTTCGCGCGACTGCCCTTTACCGATCATCGCTTCGATCCCGACACCAACAGCTATGTCGACCGCACCTCGATCGCCGACACCTCGACCATCGGCCTGGAACTGGCCGGGCATGCCGATCTGATCGGCCCGCTGAAGCTGGACGTGCAGGCGACGCTGCAGGACCCGCGCTACCGCAATTTCAGCTATGTCGAGCTGGTCTATGGCCAGCCGGTCACGCGCAACGTCACCGGCAACCAGCTGATCCGCATGCCGGAGTTGTCGCTGCGCGCCACGCCGAGCCTGACGCTGTTCCATGGCAGGCTGCGCCTCGATGCCGACGTCGTGCATCATTCCGCGCGCTTCGCCGACATCGCCAATTCGCAGCGCCTGCCGTCCTTCTCGCTGATCAACCTGGACGCGAATGCGACGCTGACGAAGCGGCTGAGCGGCGCGCTCCATGTCACCAACCTCACCAACACGCTCGGCCTGACCGAAGGCAATCCGCGCGCGGGCTCCTTCGACGTGAACGGCATGGGCAGCTATTTCCTCGCCCGGCCGGAATTCGGCCGGACCGTCCGCGCGACGCTCAGCCTGTCCTATTGAGACCTGCCTGCGGCCGGGCGCCGAGCGGACCCTCGAGTAAATCAGGGCCCGAAAACTTGCTCGGGTCTCCGTTCTAATTGCTAGTTGCCATAACTGTATGGCTGACGTACATTCTTCTCATAACTGCTCGCGAGTGGCAGAAGGGGAGAATCGATGAAGAATGACGACGCTCGCCTCGGCGAGATCGCCGATCGGACGGGCTATCAGCTCCGCCGCGTCGACATGCTTTCGATGGAAGCGCTGCAGGACGAGATGTCCAAGCTCGGCGTTCCTCCCGGCCGCGCGACCGCGCTGGCCTATATCGGCCTGCACCCCGGCTGCGATCAGACCGAGCTGGGCAATGTCCTCGGCATCAATCGCGCCAGCACGATGGCCGCGGTGAACAATCTTGTCGCGATCGGCGTGGTCGAGCGGCGGCCCGGGCGGGACCGGCGCAGCAACGCACTCCACCTGACCGAGATGGGCCACCAGCTGCGCGCCGAAGTCGTCCAGCTGACCGCGGATCACGAAGAATGGTTCTTCGCGCCGCTCACCGGGGACGAACGGGCCGAGCTCAGGCGCCTGCTGCTCAAGCTCCGCCAAGCACATAGTTCAGTCGAACCACGCCTGCCATCGAGCAAGAGAGCGTTATTGAGGAGGGTGAAATGAGGGGTCTTCTTTCGAGCGGCATCGCGGTCGCGGCGATGCTGGCGAGCGGCGCGGCGCATGCGCAGAATACTGGTCCGACCGCCGATCCGTCGGGCGGCGCGGCCAGTGCCGAACAGGACGTGCCGATCGACGGGAACGACATCCTCGTCACGGCCCGGCGCACGTCGGAGCGCCTCCAGGACGTTCCCGTCGCGGTCACCGCGTTCGGCGCCGCCGCGCTGGCCGAGCGCAATGTCGCGACCCTCGACGAAGTGGCCAAATTCACCCCGAACATCCGCTTCGACGGCGCCGCCGCCCTGTCGGGCGGCAACTACAACGCCACGGTCTTCGTGCGCGGCGTCGGCCAGAACGACTTCGCGATCTTCAGCGACCCCGGCGTCGGCTTCTATGTCGACGACGTCTATTATGCGCGCTCGATCGGCGGCGTGATGGATGCGGTCGACATCGACAGCGTGCAGGTGCTGCGCGGGCCGCAGGGCACCCTGTTCGGCAAGAACACGATCGGCGGCGCGGTGCTGATCAACACGGCCTCGCCAAATGTCGACACGACGTCGGGACGAATCGAGGCGACCTATGGGCGTTTCGACCGGATCGACGTCAAGGGCGCGGTGAACGTGCCGATCGTGCCGGGCGTGGTCGGCCTCAGGCTCTCCGGCGCCACGCTCAACCGCGACGGCTATGTGAAGCGGCTGGTCGACGGCGACACCCAGGGCGACCGCTCGGCGCAGATGATCCGCGCCAAGCTGCGCATCCAGCCCGAGGGAAGCGGCCTGACGATCGATATCGGCGCCGACTATACCCGGGCCCGGGAGACATCGGCCCCGTCCGATCTGCTCGCGGTCGGCAACGCGCCCGGGATCACCGGCATCCCCTTCCTCGCCAACTACAACACCTATGTCGCGCCCAGCCGGGGCATCGTCGCCCCGAACGGCGCGAAGACCCTCAACCCGAGCTTCATCACGGCGAGCCCGTTCGAAACCTATGCCGGCGGGCCCAACGACAATGATCTCGACCTGTGGGGCGTCCAGGGCATCGTCTCCTACGATATCGGCGACGCGACGCTGAAGTCGATCACGGCCTACCGCCACATGAAGGCCTATTTCACGCGCGACGGCGACAACACGCCGTTCGTCTTCCGCCAGACCACCAACCGCGACAGGCAGTGGCAGCTCAGCCAGGAGCTGCAGCTGACCGGCAAGGCGCTCGACGGGCGCCTGAGCTATGTGCTGGGCGGCTTCTACTTCAAGGAAAAGGCGTCCGACATCGCGACCGCCGACCTGGCGATCGGGCTTCAGGCGCCGGCCGCCCCGCCGCCTTTCACGCCCGCCGTGTTCATCCGGAACTACACCGACAACCGCAGCCTTGCCGCATATGGCCAGATCGATTTCGAGATCGTGCCGAGACTGAGCGTGACGGTCGGCGGACGCTACACCAGCGACAAGAAGGAATTCACCTCGATCAACGTGCGCCAGCGCGACCTGGTGCAGTTCACCAACGTGACCAAGGAAGCGACCTTCGAGAAGTTCACGCCGCGCTTCGGCATCAACTACAAGGCGGCGGAGGACGTGCTGCTCTACGCCTCCTATTCGAAGGGCTTCAAGCAGGGCGGCTTCAACGGTCGACCGCTGGTGAGCGATGCCGAAGTCACGCAATATGCCCCGGAAGAACTGACCACCTGGGAGGCCGGGCTGAAGGCACAATGGCTCGATGGCCAGCTGACCACCAACATCGCGGCGTTCCATTCGATCTACAAGGACATCCAGCTCACGGTGAACCAGACGCCGACCAATTTCGTCGCGAACGCCGCGGCGGGCGAAATCAACGGCGCCGAATTCGAGACGGTGATGCGCCCGGCAAAATGGCTCACCTTCAACGCCGGGGTCGGCTATCTCGATGCCAAATACACCTCGATCGGCCAGGGCCTCGGCCCGACCCAGATCCTGCCGATCACGCTCGCCAGCCATTTCGTCAAGGCGCCGGAATGGACCGTCACCACGGGTCTTGATCTCAGCCACGAGTTTTCGGACGGGAGCGAGGCCGGGCTGCGCATCGACTACACCATGTACAGCCGCATCTATCACGATGTCGCCAATTCGCCGATCATCACTGACGACGGCTATGGGCTGCTCAACGCCCGGCTCAGCTACGCGCTGCCGGGCCGCGCCATCACGCTCGCGGTGTTCGGCACGAACCTGACGAACACCTTGTACCTGGTCTCCGGAAACGTCTCCGGCGCATTCGGCCTGGCCGAGGCGAGCTATGGGCGGCCGCGCGAATGGGGGGTAAGCGCCGCCTTCAAATTCTGAGCGCACCGCGTTCTTGTATCTGGCGTGGCAAAAAGGAAGAGCTGGTTCACGCGAAGACGCGAAGACGCGAAGTTTTTGGATCGTCCGTCCGCGATACGCGGTCCATTCGATGGCATCCGAACATCTTCGCGCCTTCGCGCCTTCGCGTGAAACCCTTCTTCCGCGCCTTTCCAACCCGCCCCGCTCCAGATGCGATCACCCTGCCTGGACGGGCCGCCTTGCTTTCCACGGACTATCGTCGGAAAGCTGCCGCACCGCTGACCACCAGTTCCGCCATTTGGACGCATCCGCGCGGGAAGCGCGCGGTAACGCTTGCCCCGCAAAAGCCCCTCATTCGAGCCCGACCATGTCCGATCGCCTCAAGATCCTGCTTCAGCACCTGCTGCCGAAACAACGCCTGACCCGCTTCGCCGGTCATGTTGCGGGGGCGGAGCGAAGCGCGATGACGCTCCCGCTGATCCGCTGGTTCGTCCGGCGGTACGGCGTGGACATGAGCGAGGCCGCGAATCCGGACATCGCCAGCTATGCCAGCTTCAACGCCTTCTTCACCCGCCCGCTCAAGCCAGGCGCCCGGCCCCTGGCCGAGGCCGATTTCACTTGTCCGGTGGACGGCGCGATCAGCCAGTTCGGCGCGATCGACGACCATCATATGGTTCAGGCGAAGGGGCATCGCTTCACCACCACTGATCTGCTGGGCGGCGACAGCGACCTGGCGGCTCCGTTTCGTCATGGCAGCTTTGCCAATCTGTACCTGTCGCCACGGGATTATCACCGCCTGCACATGCCCTGCGACGGCAAGCTGACCCGGATGATCCACGTGCCGGGCGCGCTTTTCTCGGTCAACCCGATCACGGCGCGCGGCGTGCCCAACCTGTTCGCGCGCAACGAGCGCGTGGTGTGCGTGTTCGACTCGCCCGAACACGGCCCGTTCGTGATGGTCCTGGTCGGCGCGACCATCGTCGGCAGCATGGCCACCGTCTGGCACGGCGTGGTCAATGCGACGCGCACCGGCAAGATGTCCGACTGGACTTATGACGGCCAGGACATCCTGCTGAAAAAGGGCGAGGAAATGGGCCGCTTCCTGCTTGGCTCGACGATCGTGATGCTGTTCCGTCGCGGCGCCATCGCCTTCAACCGGGACTGGGCGCCCGAACGGCCCGTGCGCCTCGGCGAGATGATGGGCAACAGCCCGGGCTGAGCCCGTTTCCGACGCCGCATGGACGACCCGCGCGACGGGCCCCGCTTTATCGCGGCGCGGCGCCCGGGGTTTTCGCCCCCGGCTTCGGAACCGCCAGCTCGAGCCAGTCGTGCGCCGGCAGGCCGTACAGCATGTCGAAGAATTCGAGCTGAAGCCGCGCCGCCTTGCCCCCGCTGCTGTTCCACAACATCACGATGCCGCTTCTTTCCGCGGGATCGAACAGGATGAGCGAACCATAGCCGTCGACCGACCCGCGATGCCCGACCAGGGCATGCCCGGCATACGTGAAGCTGCGCCAGCCCAGCCCATAAGCGGCGTTCGTCAGGGCGCGATCCATCGGGCCGCGCGGGCCATGCGGCGGCGTCGGCACCCTGGCGCGATGCATCGTCTCGAGCGCGCGCGGCGACAAGATCGTCGGCGCCTCGCCCATCTGCGCGCGCATCCATTGCGCGAGATCGCGGATCGACGAGTTGACCCCGCCCGCCGCCGGCACGCGATAATAAATGTCGGTCACGGTGGCCGGGATCTTGTTCCGATGGTGCGGATGCGCCCAGCTCGCCGCGCCTTCCAGGCCGGCACGCCCGATGCTCGCATGAGTCATGCCGAGCGGTTCGAACAGCCTCGTGCGTGCGACGCTGGCATAGTCGCGCCCCGTCACGCGCTCGACGATCTCGCTCACGGTGTCATAGGCGATATTCTGGTACGCATAACAGGTGCCGGGCGGACAAAAGGGCGGCAGCGTGCCGAGCGCCGCGCGCAGCGCCTTCGGATCCTCCCCTGCCTCCAGCCGCTCGTCCCATGCGTTGCGGACGAGACCGACCCGGTGCGACAGGACATCCGCGACCGTCACCGCCCGGGAATCGCCGGGAAGCGTGAGCGTCGTGCCCATCGACGCCAGCGGCGCGTCGAGCGACAGCTTGCCGTCTTCCGCCAGCTTGGTGACGAGCGCGGACGCCACGGCCTTGGAAAGCGAGGCCCAGCGGAACACGGTGTCGGGCGTAACGGGATTGCCCGAGCCCGCGACCGTCTCGCCATAGCCCCGCAGGAACCGCACCCGCCCATGCTCGACCGTGCCGACGGCCAGCCCGACCATGTCGGGCTCCTGCATGAGGCCGGCGATGCGTTTTTCCAGGAGGCTATAATCGACCTTCGACGGCATTTCGGGCGGCGGGATGTCGATCGACAGCACGTGAGAGGCCGTCCGCGCGTGTTTGCCGGGCAACAGCCGCGACCAGGTGATGCCCAGCATCGCGGCCCCACCCAGGATGAGGGCAAGCGCGAGGCCCATGACCAGCTTGTTTCCGTACCAACGCTTCCCTGACCCGCTCATCCGTCTCCGACCTTCCCGAAATGGCGTTTCGGGCACGCATTGTTCTGACTGCCGGTCCGCCTAGCCGCCCGGCGCGGGCTTGGCCATAACCGGCGGACGAACGAGCGCTGTCAGGGTCGCGATCGCCAGTGTCCTGAATCTGAAGGTCGTTCGGTTACGAACCTGCCGTCATGCTGAACTCGTTTCAGCATCCAAGGTGCAACAACCAATGCCGCCGCCTGGGGAGCGTTGGATGCTGAAACCGTTCAGCATGACGGCATTCAACTATTCATCGAACGAACGCAGTTCACGCTCAGTCCAGGCCGGTCTTGCCGGGCGCCCAATAGGCCTTGGTCAGGAGTCGTGCCGCCGGGACCGCCTGCTGTCTCAGGCCCTGTCGCAGCCGTTGGATCGTGCCGGCCTTTCCGGTTAGCACGAACGATGCGCCGGCCGCAGCCAGCGCGGGGAGCGCGGCCTCCATTTCCGCCCAATGGGCGTCATGCGCCTTTCGCGCGAAGAACGCGGCATCATGGAGGCCGAGCTGCGACGCGACATGTTCTGCACCCTCCACATCATCGACCTCGAACAGGCACGCGACGGATCGTGCCCCCTCCCGATGAGTCGCCGCATAAGCGAGCCCGATCGAGGTTTCGTCACCGATGATCGCGAGCGGACCGGCCAGGCGCCGCAGGTCGAGCGAAGCGCGCGGACCGAAGATATCGCATGGATCGCCAGGGCTGGCCGCGCGGACCCAGGCGCTTCCCGGGCCGTCCCCATGCGCATAGCCGAGCAGACAGGTCCGCCCGGTCGCGGCATTCCATTCGATCGGCGTATAGGTTCGGGCAAAGAAGGCCGAGCCCATCGCGATCTGGACCTTTTGCCCCGGCGCCCAGGCGACACCCTCGAGCGCGGGGCCTTCGAGCGTGATCAGCCAGAAACGATCGGCCAGCCGTTCGCTCGCGACCACCGTCGCGCGCTTCATCAGCAGGCGCATCAACGCCTTGCCGATCCTCCCCGGCTCCCTGGTGCCGGAGCGTTCGGGCGAGTCCGCCGCCAGCATCATGACAGCTTCACCGTGAATTCATTGCCGCGGCCTTCGTCCGGCAGCGCCAGCGAGATATAGCCGTTCGCCGGATCGCGGACATAATCCCGATATCCCGGCTCGAACGCGTTTTCCCCGAGGATCACCGCGCCGGCCCTCAGCCGGGGCTCGATCAGCTTGAGCACGGGCAGGTAGAGCGAGAAGGCGCCGTCGACCAGCAACAGGTCGACATCGCCGCCGACGTCCCGCAGCGTCTCTAGCGCGTCGCCCGCGCGGATATCGACCAGATCGCCCAGGCCGGCCGCGTCGAGATGGGCGCGTGCCCGCGCCACCTTGGCCGGCTCCATCTCGCTGCCGATCAGATGCCCGCCGCCATTGTCGCGAAGCGCGGCGGCAAGATAGAGCGTCGAGATACCCATCGACGTGCCGAACTCCACGATCCGCCTCGCCCTGCAGGCGCGCGCGGTCGCATAGAGAAAGCGGCCATAGTCCGGCGAGACGGCGAGGAAATTGTCGGCATAGCTGCGATAGGTCGTTCGATAATCCCTTTCGCTGGCGAGCAGATCGGCGACCAGCTGCTCGATCGACACGCCCGGCGCGTCGATCGCCGCCCGCATCGCGTCCGCATGCGCGCGATCCGCCGCTTCGGCATCCCGATGCAAATTGCCCAGAAGCGCCGCGACGCGAGGGCTGCTCAATGTGTCCACGACATGTCCTTTTTTCGATTCCGGGGGCGCCGCCGGCCTCGACGGGCGCATGCGGATCGATTACCGGGAACCGGATTTGGCGTCATTACGAAGGCTGGACAGAATGTTATTCGATCTCGCCACGCACTCCCATTTGCCCGGTGCGCCGTCATGCCGATCCTGAACGAGCTGCAGGATTTCGAATGGGTCGATCCCGACGACGTTCCCCGGCCGATCGTGGCCTTCGGCGCGATGATGTCGGACGTCGGGGGCTTCGAGCTCGAGCCTCATCGCCACCGGAAAGGCCAGATGCTGTACGTGCAGCGCGGCGCGCTCAGTTGCGAGGTGGACGGCGGGCTGTGGATCGTGCCGCCCCGCAGCGCGATCTGGATACCGGGTAATGCGTTGCACGCCATCAGGGCGACCGGCGTGCTCGAAGGCTATAACGCCTTTGTCGATCCCGACGCGGGCACGGGCCTGCCCGACACCTGCTGTGCGGTGTCCGTGACACCGCTGCTCCGCGAGCTTCTGACCCGCGCCGCGCACCTGCCCTATTTCTACGAGGAAGGCGGCGCGACGGCGCGGCTGGTGGCGGTCCTGCTCGACGAGCTCGCGGCGGCGCCGGTCGAGGATCTTCACCTGCCGATGCCGACCGACACGCGCCTGCGCAGGATCGTCGATGCGATGATGGCGTCGCCGGCGGACCGGGGCACATTGGACAGCTGGGCGCAGCGCGCGGGCATGAGCGAACGGACCCTGGTGCGGCTGATCAGCCGGGAGACAGGCATGAGCTTCGGCCGCTGGCGCCAGCAACTCAGCGTGGTTCTGGCGGTGAAATGGCTGGCGGGCGGTGCCTCGATCCAGCAGGTCGCCGGCGACCTGGGTTATGAGAGCGTGCCGAGCTTCGTCACGATGTTCCGCAAGGCACTCGGGACGTCACCGGGGCGGTACATGGCGGAGCGATATTCCGGGTGAAGGGACGTTTTGTCTGCCGCTTTTCCTGCCACCGGAAGCGATCCCCAGCCCGAGCCCGGCAAGCTCGCATAACAATCACGCAGGACGTCATCTACATGACAAAGCAGGCATATGAGCAGGGCAGCCGGTGACAGGCCGGCGTTTGGATCGAAATTATTCAGGACATGACTGAGGCAGGTCTTCTGGTTCTGACCAAGGCACCGGCGCGCTCGCGGTTTGCGAGCTGGTGCTGGGAGGGCGGGAGAAACCCCTTTGCTCCTCTCGGAGCCCCAGCTGATCCCCTCGCCAAGTCTTGCCTCCCGGCTCGGCTGAGAGAACGCTCAGTCTATGTCCGTCAGCTTGGTTCGTGCAAGTTTATGGGTTTACGGGTAGCGGGTCAGTTTGAATGGGTCAGGGGGTGGGTTTGGTTTTTGAGGGGTTGTCCCGGAAAAATGCTGCCATCTCAGCCGGGTTGTCCTGTCTCGCCAATGGAACCCACCACAGGCTCGCCTTCCCGAGACGAATACGTCTGAAGCTGCCATGTTTTCCCCGTTGCCGTATCAAGCAGCACCGTATCACGCTGAACGTGAGGACTGTGAACAATGATGTAGCGTCCGGGTGCGCCCACAGGCCCTGCCTGCGCATGAGCGGCGCTAGGGGCTGCAAACATCAGGAACGGCGAGCAAAGCACAAGGGTTTTTACCGAGGTGATTCGCATAGCTTTCCCCCTTCGCGGGAAAGCTATCACATTGTCCGCTTCTTGTAAGCGCCGCGCGCTCTGGAGCTACTTCTGCATTCGCGACTAGCTGCGCAATGTCCGCGATCTCCCAAAGGCGATTCGACATGCCAGCGATCATTTCTGCGGCAACGCGAAGTCTTGAATGTATCCTGATACCAGTGACCCATTCGAATGACATTTACCGCTGCGGCTCGCCCATTATGGCGGGCTGCGCGTTCAAATCACCCCGCGAAACCAGTCAGATGCCTTGTCGTCAAAATTCCACCACGCAGAGTCCTCTGTCACTCGGGTCACAAACAGAGTGTCGTTTGTATCCAAGTGGATCCTGATGCTTTCGGCGACATCGTAGGCGCTACCTGACGGGCCAACGAACCACGCTGATTCCTGATAATGCCAATGGTTGGGATACGCCTCTAGCGCGGTGTAGAGCGCGTTGTAGTTCTGCCCCGGCGCGTTGAGATCGTAGGTAACGATATAGTTGGGCATGACGTGCATTTTCCCTTCTTGGGATGATGCAACCGCCTTGGCCTATCGCCTTTAAGGGACATTTTATCCCGGCATAACACGCTAGTCCGCTGGGGATTGCACTCGTTAGCGGATGATCCGAGCCGGGGCCGCCACAGCCGGCCCAAATCACGTCAGGCTGAGTTATCGTTAAAAAAGCGTAACGAGTCGAGTCTTTTGTGCTCATTTCGTTCTATCGGAACAAGTAAAGAACAAAGCGCAGCAGAGAAAAGGGCCGGAAGCTTCCTTCCTCGCAGCGCGCATGACAACCACACGCGTCTAATTGACAACCTCACTTGACAGACAAGCGACCTTGCCTGTAAAGCTTACATTACTGATTCGAAAGGGAGCTTTACTCATGGCCAAAAGCAAAGCGATCGGGCGGTATAATCGCCGGGTCATCATTCTGAGCCTGATCTACGCGGCGGCGCTGATCGGCGCTGTCTATGGCTTCAAGCACCAGCTGCTGAGCGGCCCGGTCGCCTGGATCGTCGCGATCCTGCCCGCGCTGCCGATCATCGGTATGCTGGTCGTCATCGGGCGGTATCTGACCGAGGAGACCGACGAATATCTGCGCGACATGATGGTGCGCCAGGCGCTGATCGCGACCGGCTTCGCGCTCAGCATTTCCACCGCCTGGGGGTTTCTCGAGAATTTCGGCCTCGTGCCGCATGTCTATGCCTATTATGCCGTGATCCTGTGGTTCGCCGGGCTGGGCATCGGCGCCTGCGTCAACAAGCTCCAGGCAGCAGGAGGGGAGGCATGACCCGCGATCGCGTCGACCCCGGGTTGGGCAGCTATCTGCGCCGTTTCGGGCCTGTCATCCTCCTCTATGTCGTCCTGGTCTGCGCGACACCGCTTCTGATCCGGAGGACCAGCGCCCCCGGCGCCCTTCTCTGGGCCATCATAAGCCTTGCGGCCGGCGCGGCCGCCGGCGTGTTGCTCGTCCACCGCGGAGGCCAGGCATGAAGAACCGCCTCAAGGTGCTCCGCGCCGAACGCGACTGGAGCCAGGGCGATCTCGCCGACCGGCTCGAAGTCTCGCGCCAGAGCGTCAACGCGATCGAGACCGGCCGCTACGACCCCTCGCTCCCCCTCGCCTTCAGGATCGCCGAGCTGTTCGAGCTCTCGATCGAAGACATCTTCACCAGCCCATCCAAGGAGATCATGCAATGACCCCCGCCAAAATGACTCGGTCCAATAGGGCCCGCCTGATCGCGACCATCGCCCTGCCGCTGCTGCTGCTCAACGTCTTCCCCGCCCATGCCGCGCCGGCCCAGGCGGCCATGGTCGCCGCGCCGGCCGCGACGATGGACCATATCTCGATCGAGGCGACCGGCACCGGCCCCGCGATCTTCCTGATCCCCGGCCTGTCCAGCCCGCGCGCGGTGTGGGACGGCTTGGTGCCCGACCTGGCGAAGACGCACCGGGTCTATGTGGTGCAGATCAATGGTTTCGGCGGCGACGCGCCGGGCGCGAACCTGAAGCCGGGCATTCTCGACGGGGTGGTCGCGGAACTCGACGCCTATATGACCAGCCACAACATCAAGGACGCGGCGGTCGTCGGTCACTCGCTCGGCGGACTGGTCGGGCTGATGTTCGCCAGGGCGCATCCCGACCATCTGTCGCGGCTGATGGTGGTCGATGCCCTGCCCTTTTACGGCATGTTGTTCGGCCCGACCGCGACGGTCGCGATGATCGAGCCGCGCGGCAAGGCGATGCGCGACCAGATGACGGCAAGCTGGGGCAAGCCGGCCGACCCGGCCCAGGCCGAGGCAGTCGCCAACCAGCTCTCGCTCAAGCCCGAGTCCCGCGCGAAGGTGAAGGCCTGGGCGATGGCTGCCGATCCGCGCGTCTCTGGTCAGGCGATGTATGAGGATCTGACGACTGATCTCCGGCCCGATCTGGCCGGCATCAGGACGCCGATCACGCTCGTCTATCCGTGGCGCACCGCCGCAACAAAGCCGATGGCGGACATGCTCTACAAGGGCGCCTATGCCGCCGCGCCCAACATGACCTATGTCGATGTCGGCGACGCGGCGCATTTCGTGATGCTCGACCAGCCGGCCGCCTTCGCCGCGGCGCTCAAGGCCTTTGCCGACGCGAAATGACGCCGATCCTGACGCCGCAGGAACAAGCGAGCCTGCGATCGATCTGCCGGCGGATCCGGATCGGAAAGGGGCGAGCGGGTTCCGGTTCTGAAGCCGTCGGCCGGAACGTGTCGTCGCCCCTTATCGACAACATACTGATATATAACGATAATATTAAATACCCGGGAAAAAGATATGGGACATGCTGGTGTCCCATATCTCCCCGCGGCAACGATGGGTCCGACAGGGCCGGTGCTCGATTCAACGATTTCAGTGCCGGCGCTATGCCCCGACCAAGACTTTCCCTCCACGGCGCAAGGCAGTCGGTATAAGGGGCCTCATGACTGATCCCGCGCCAATCTCCGTCCGCCCCGCCCTCGCCTATCACCTGACCGAGGGCGCGGGCCCGGCGATCGTCTTCCTGCCCGGCTATGCCTCGGACATGACCGGCAGCAAGGCGCTCGCGCTCGAGGCCTGGGCGAAGGAGGAAGGCCGCGCCTTCCTGCGCTTCGATTATGGCGGCTGCGGACAAAGCCAGGGCGCGTTCGAGGATCAGACGCTGGCCGGCTGGCGCGACGACGTCCTCGAGATGATCGACCGGGCCGTCACCGGGCCGGTCGTGCTGGTCGGGTCGTCGATGGGCGGGTGGCTGATGCTGCTCGCCGCGCTGGCCCGGCCCGACCGGGTGGCCGGGCTGGTCGGCATCGCGCCCGCGCCGGATTTCACTGATTGGGGCTTCACCACCGACGAGAAGCTGGCGCTGCTGCAGCACGGCCGGATCGAGCGGCCCTCCATCTATTCGGACCAGCCGACCGTCTATACCGCGCGCTTCTGGCAATCGGGCGAGGCCAACCGGATCATGTCCGGCACGATCCCGTTCGACGGACCGGTGCGGCTGATCCAGGGCCAGGCCGATCCCGACGTGCCCTGGCACCGCACCGTCCGGCTCGCCGAGCTGCTGCGTTCAGCCGATGTGCAGACAATGCTCGTCAAGGACGGCGACCACCGCCTGTCGCGCGATATGGATATCGCGCTGCTCATCGGGGCGGTCGAGGATGTGATTCAGCGCTTATGATCCTGCCCCTGTTGCTGCTTGCCGCCCAAAGTGCCGCCCCCGTCCCCGGCCAGGTCTCCGGCCCGCCCGATCCGGTCGAGCAACGCTTCGACCGGTGCGTCGATCTCGCCGAAAGCGATCCGCGCGCGGCCGAGGATGAGGCCGGGCGCTGGCAGCGCGATGGCGGCGGCTTCCTGTCGCATCAATGCCTCGGCATCGCCTATGCCAACCAGACGCGCTGGACCGCCGCCGCGGCGGAGTTCGAGGCCGCGGCGCGCGGCGGCGAGATCGTGCGGGACAAGCGCGCGGCGAATTACTGGGCGCAGGCGGGCAATGCCTGGCTGGCGGGCGGCGAAGCGATGAAGGCACGCGGTGCGCTCAACGCCGCGCTGGCCTCGGGCACGCTTCAGGGCATGCAGCGCGGCGAGGCCAATCTCGACCGTGCCCGCGCCTTTGTCGCGAGCGGCGATCTGGCCGATGCGCGCACCGATCTCGACCATGCCCTGGTCGATGCCGCGGCCGATCCGCTCGGCTGGCTGTTGTCGGCGACGCTGGCGCGGCGGACGGGCGACATGCCGCGCGCGAAGAAGGACATCGCCGAGGCGATCCGGCTCGCCGGCGACGACCCCTCGGTCCAGCTCGAAGCGGGCAACATCGCCGCCGCCCTGGGCGACGAGGCGGGGGCGAAGACGGCGTGGAATCAGGCCGCGAAGCTCAAGCCGGAGAGCGAGGCGGCGCGCAATGCCCGCAACGCGCTGAAGCAGTTCGATGCGCCGGTGGCGGCACCGGCAACGACGCCGGCGAAGCAATAGGGCACTGGCAAGCCTCGCGCCGCGCGCCTATCTCGCGCGGGGACCAAGGAGGCATGCCGATGAAGTATCTGCACACGATGATCCGCGTCACCGATCCCGACGCGACGATCCGTTTCTTCAACCTGCTCGGGCTGAACGAGGTGCGGCGGATGGACAGCCAGCAGGGCCGCTTCACCCTGATCTTCATGGCGGCGCCGGGCGAGGAGGGGAAAGCCGAGGTCGAGCTGACGCACAACTGGGACCCGGAGGACTATTCGGGCGGCCGCAATTTCGGGCATCTCGCCTACCGCGTCGACAATATCTACGAGACCTGTCAGCGGCTGATGGACGGCGGCGTGACGATCAACCGCCCGCCGCGCGACGGGCACATGGCGTTCGTGCGCACCCCCGACAATATCTCGGTCGAGCTGCTCCAGGACGGTCACCTGCCGCCGGCCGAGCCCTGGGTGTCGATGCCCAATACCGGCGTCTGGTAAGATGGGCGCGGCGACCCGCGCCTTCCTGGCCATGACCGGCGCGCGCCTGCCGATCGTGCAGGCGCCGATGGCCAATTTCGCCGGAACCGACCTGGCGATCGCGGCGATGGCGGCGGGCGGGGTCGGATCCCTGCCCTGCGCGGTGCTCGATGCCGATGCCGTGGTCGCGCAGGCGGCCACGGTGCGCGCGGCGGCAAGCGGGCCGCTCAACCTCAATTTCTTCTGTCATAACATGGGTCCGCCCCCCGACGAGACGGTGTGGCGCGCGACCCTCGAACCCTTTTATATCGAAGAGGGCGTCGCACCGCCGACCGGCGCGCCGCCGCTGCGCCGGCCGTTCGACGCGGCGATGGCGGAGGCCGTCGGCACCGTCCGGCCGGAGATCGTCAGCTTCCATTTCGGCCTGCCCGATCAGGATCTGCTGGGGCGCGTGAAGGCGACCGGCGCGCTGATATTCGGCTGCGCGACCAATGTCGCCGAGGCGCGCTACCTCGAAGAGCATGGCTGCGACGCGGTGATCGCGCAGGGGTTCGAGGCGGGCGGCCATGCCGGGCATTTCCTGATGGGCCACCGCCCGGTCGGGCTGATCGCGCTGGTGCCGCAGATCGTCGATGCGGTCCATGTGCCGGTGATCGCGGCGGGCGGCATCGCCGATGCGCGCGGCGTCGCCGCGGCGATCGCGCTGGGCGCGGCGGCGGTGCAGGTCGGCACGGCCTATCTGCGCACGCCCGAAGCCCGGCCGAGCGCGGTGCAGCGCCGCGCGATGGAAACGGCGACGGCCGACGACAGCATCTTCACCAATCTGTTCTCGGGCGGCCTCGCACGCGGGCTGCGCAACAAGCTGATGGAGGCGATTGGCCCGGTCAGCGATGCTGCCCCGCCCTTCCCCTATTCGAGCGCGGCGCTGGCCCCGCTGCGCAGCCATGCCGAGCGCGACGGCCGGGGCGATTATTCGCCGCTCTGGGCCGGCCAGGGTGCGGCGCTCGCCCGTACCGACTCGGCCGCTGCCCTTACCGACCGCCTGGGCAGTGCCGCCCTTATCGGGAGCCTCGCATGACTGACCTCGAGATCGTCCGCATTCCGGCGCTGAGCGACAATTATATCTGGCTGGTACACGATCCCGTGTCCGACGAGACCATGGTGGTCGACCCGGCCGAGGCCGCGCCGGTGCTGGCCGAGGCGGACCGGCGCGGCTGGAGGATCGGGCAGATCTGGAACACGCATTGGCACCCCGACCATACCGGCGGCAATGCCGCGATCAAGGAAGCGACCGGAGCGATCGTGTCCGGCCCGGCCGCCGAAGCGGCGCGGATTCCGACGCTCGACGTGGAACTGTCCGAGGGCGGCAAGGTCCGGATCGGCGATCATGTCGCGACCGTGCTGGAAACGCCCGGGCACACCGCCGGGCACATCCTTTTCCATCTGCCAGGCGATGCGGTGGTGTTCACCGGCGACACGCTGTTCGCGATGGGCTGCGGCCGGCTGTTCGAGGGCGACGCGGCGCAGATGTTCGCCAACATGCAGCGCCTGGCCGAGCTGCCGCCCGAGACGATCGTCTATTGCGCGCATGAATATACCCAGTCGAACGGCCGTTTCGCGCTGGCCGCCGAGCCGGACAATGACGCGATACGTCAACGGATGGAAACGGTCGACGCAGCGCGGGCACGCGGCGAGGCGACGGTGCCGACGACGATCGCCGCGGAACTGGCGACCAACCCCTTCCTGCGTGCGGAATCCGCCGAACAGCTCCGTCTTAGACGTGCAGCCAAGGATGATTTTCGCGGCTGATTAGGGTATATCGGCGATGACGGGGGCGCCGGATCGAGGAGCATGCCATGCGTATCCTGTTTCCCTTGCTTGCCGTCGTCCTGAGCGGGTGCGCGGCGTCGGCGACGCCGCAGGCCAAGGTCAGCGACGAGGCCAGGCTGGCCGCCGACCTGGCCGGGCTGACCCCGCAAAAGCCGGTGTCCTGCATCAGCGATTCCGGATCGGCCTCGATCAAGGCGTATGGCCCGACGATCCTCTACAAGGTCGGTCGTGACCTGGTCTATCGCACCGAAACCGGCGGCGGATGCGAGAAGATCGGCCGCGGCGACATCCTCGTGACCAAAAGCCCCTCGGGGCGGTTGTGCAGCGGCGATATCGGCCAAACCTATGATCCGACCTCGCGCTTCCCGACCGGCAGCTGCGCGATCGGCGAGTTCACCCCGTACAGGAAGGTAAAGTGATGCGCCGCCGTCCCGCTTTGGGCCTGGCCGCCGTGACGATCGCGGCCTGTGCGACCGCTGCCGACAGCAGCAAGGATCTCGACAAGGCGCTCGCCGGGCGCGCGCCGGGTGTCGCGGTTGACTGTATCGACCGGTCCTTCGCCGGCGGGCCGCAGATCATCGACGACAAGACCCTGCTCTACCGGTCCGGTCGCCACATCTACCGCAACGACCTCGAAGCGAGCTGCCCCTCGCTGCGTCAGACCTCGATCCTGGTGATCGAGGCGCATGGCAGCCAGATGTGCCGCAACGACCTGTTCCGGCCGACCGAGCCGGGCAGCGTCGTGCCCGGCCCGATCTGCCGGCTCGGCAAGTTCACGCCCTATGACAAGCCGAAACCCTGAGACTCAGAGCACGAACCGCGACAGATCGGTATTGCGGGCGATCACGGCGAGCTGCTTGTCGACATAGGCGCCGTCCACCACCAGGGTCTCGCCCTTGCGGTCCTCGGCGTCGAAGCTGACTTCCTCGAGCAGCTTCTCCATCACCGTCTGCAGCCGGCGCGCACCGATATTCTCGATCTCGCCATTCACTTCGGCGGCGATCTTGGCGACCGCCCGGATACCGTCCTCGGTGAACTCGACCGTGACGCCCTCGGTGCCGATCAGCGCGACATATTGCTGCGTGAGCGAGGCCTTGGTGTCCGACAGGATCGCGACGAAATCATCCTCGGTCAGCGCCTTCAACTCGACTCGGATCGGCAGTCGCCCCTGAAGCTCGGGCAGCAGGTCACTCGGCTTGGCGACATGGAAAGCGCCGCTCGCGATGAACAGGATATGGTCGGTCTTCATCGGCCCATATTTCGTGGCCACCGTCGTGCCCTCGATCAGCGGCAGCAGGTCACGCTGCACGCCTTCGCGACTGACCGAACCACCCCGCACGTCGCTGACCGCGATCTTGTCGATCTCGTCCAGGAAGACGATGCCGTTCGCCTCGGCGTCCGCGAGCGCGATGCGGCTGACCTCGTCCTGGTCGAGGCGCTTGTCGGCTTCCTCCTCGACCAGCTTCTCCCAGGCCGCCGGCACGGTCAGCTTGCGGCGCTTCATCTGGCCGCCGCCGCCAAAGGCCTTGCCCATCATCTCGCCGAGATTGATCATCTGTGCGCCGCCGCCGGGAATCTCGAACGGCATCTGGGCCTGCGCTTCCAGCTCGATCTCGAGTTCGGTCTGGTCGAGATGGCCGTCGCGGAAGCGCTGGCGGAACGCCTCGCGCGTCGCCTCGCTGGCGCCCTTGCCGGTCAGCGCGTCGAGCAGGCGCGCAAGCGCGGCTTCCTCGGCCTTGTCCTTCACCGCAACGCGGCGGCGTTCCTTTTCCAGCCGGATCGCTTCCTCGACCAGGTCGCGCGCGATCTGCTCCACGTCGCGACCGACATAGCCGACCTCGGTGAACTTGGTCGCCTCGACCTTGACGAAGGGCGCATCGGCCAGCTTGGCCAGGCGGCGGCTGATCTCCGTCTTGCCGCAGCCGGTCGGGCCGATCATCAGGATGTTCTTGGGGGTAACCTCGTCGCGCAGATCGCTGCCGAGCTGCTGCCGGCGCCAGCGATTGCGCATCGCGACCGCGACTGCCTTCTTGGCGTCCTTCTGGCCGATGATGTGCTCGTCCAGGGCTGCGACGATGGCTTTGGGGGTAAGTGCTTCGTTCATTCTTCTGGGTTCTTCTCAACTCCCCTCCCGCTTGCGGGAGGGGTCGGGGGAGGGCTTGTCAGCCATGAAAGGATCGGGGGAGGACAGGCCCTCCCCCAGCCCCTCCCGCAAGCGGGAGGGGAGTAAGGATCAGGTCGCGCTATCCAGGCTTTCGACCGTGAGGCGCTCGTTGGTGTAGACGCAGACATCCGCCGCGATCTTCATCGCCTTGCGGCAGATCGTCTCGGCATCTTCCTCATAATCGACCAGCGCGCGCGCCGCGGCGAGGGCATAATTGCCGCCCGATCCGATGGCGGCGACGCCGGCCTCGGGCTCGAGCACGTCGCCATTGCCGGTGAGGATCAGCGTCACTTCCTTGTCGGCGACGATCATCATCGCCTCCAGGTTGCGCAGATACTTGTCGGTCCGCCAGTCCTTGGCGAGCTCGACCGCCGCGCGCAGCAATTGGCCGTGATGCTGTTCGAGCTTGCGTTCCAGCCGCTCGAACAGGGTGAAGGCATCGGCCGTCGCGCCGGCGAAACCGCCGATCACTGATCCGTCACCGAGGCGGCGGACCTTTTTCGCATTGGGCTTCATCACGGTCTGGCCCTGCGTCACCTGGCCGTCTCCGGCGACGACGACGCGTCCATTCTTGCGCACGGAGAGAATTGTCGTGCCGTGCCACGTTGTGTCGTTTCCACTCATGGGGCGCATATGGGATGGCGAAAGCGGGTGCGCAATCCGGGCCTGTTTTTGGCGTTGCGCCGCAGCATGGGCTTGCCCGATAAGAGCGGCACCGACCTGGGGGAAAGCAATGGAGATGAAGCATTCGAGCGGACCCGAGCATGCGCTGGAGCGGCTCGTCTTCTTCTCGGACGCGGTGTTCGCGATCGCGATCACCCTGTTGATCATCGAGATTCATGTCCCGCGCCTCCCTCCGGAATCGACCTCTTACGACTATCTCGTCGCGCTCGAGCATCTGTTGCCGAGCTTTTTCGGGTTCTTCGTCAGCTTCTGGGTGATCGCCGCCTTCTGGGCCGGGCATCACCGCGCCTTCTGCCTCGCCGCGCATTACCGCGACGCGCTGCTCGGACCCAACCTCGCCTTTCTCTGTGCGATCGTCTTCATGCCCTTCGCCACGGCCTTCATGGCGGGCAATCTCGGCACGCTGGTGCCGCATGTCTTCTACGATTTGACCCTGATCGTCTGCGGGCTGCTCAACGTCCGCCTCAACCGGATGGTGACGACCGCGCCCGTGGTCAGCGAGCACGCCGAACCGCTGACCGTCGCGCTGACGCGCGTGCGCGGCTGGTCAGTGATGCTGGGTGCCGCCTGCGCGCTGCTGTTGTGCTTCGTCGATCCGCGCTTCAGCCAGATCGCGCTGATCACCATCCCGCTATGGCGTATCCTGCTGCAGCACCGGACCCGACTGCACTCTACCGGCGCCGATCATGCCGGACCGGCGCAGGAGCCGGCAAGCGCCACGAAGCGATAACGGACGTCCTGCGCGCTGCCACGGCTGCGGAAACGGGCGCGGTCGATGACGGCCGGCTCGCAGCGATCCGAGTCCGCTGCATACCACAGCCCATCTGACGCACCGCGCAGGTGGCATTGCGCCCGGTAACTACGCGCGCCGCGATCGGCCAGGGGGCACAATCTGAACCCGGGCGGTACCGCGACCGGAAGCGACCAGCCCCGGTCCGGCAGGCGGACCAGGCCCGGCGGCGGCACGACCCGCGCGGCTTTGGCCACGGCGGCGGCCTGGCGCTGGGCCGCGACACGTTCACCGATCCCGGCGAGCGCCGCGTCGTAATTCTTGCCGATCCAGCCGGTCAGCGTGACCCGGTCGGCCTGGGCGGCGGCGACGATCGCCTCGTCCTCCGGCGTCAGTTTTTCCCCGGCCTCGATCTTCGCGCTGATCGCGCGCAGTTCGGCCGCGCGCTGCTCATTCCTGCGCTTCTCGATCAGGGTCTCGAGCCGCGCCAGCTCCTCGTCCTGGGGCCGATCCGCTCGGAGCCAGGCAGGCACGCCGACGGCCGCCAGCACATGCTGCGGGATCAGCATGTTGGCGGCGGCGAGCAGCAGCGCGCCCAGCGGGATGACGACGAACACCGCCCGCTCCACCTTCGGCGCGACGCGGCCGAACAGCCAGACGACCAGCACCGCGACCGGCGCGAGCACGAGGAAAGTGAGGGAAGTGCCGAGCGAGCGGTCGCCCGGCGCGAGCGCAAAGAACAGCAGGGGCACGAGAAAGGCGAGGATGACCCGGCCTAGCAGCTTCGCGTAACCGATCAGCGCATCGCGAGCGCCGTCCACCCCACGCACCGCGCCGACGCCACCGCTGACCAGCAGCATGCCGACGACATGGATCGGGTTGAGAAAGGCATAGAGCGCGCCGACACCGAAAATCGCGATGAGCAGATAGTTGAGCTGCGGCAGGCCGAGGCTGCGGAAGAGGGCGCCCGCTACAAGCAGCGCGATCATCGCGGCAACCACCAGCACGAGGCGGCGATGAACGCTCTCGATCGTGGCACCGGCGGTCTGCAGCCCTTCGGAAAGACCAGTCCGGGTCCTGCCCCAAAGCTCGGCCGAGCGCTGTTTCATCGAGGCGAGCGCGCCGCCCCGGGGCTGCGGCACCATCGCCCGCGGTTCTGCCTTCGCTGGAAGATCGGCCATCGTTCCCCCCGGTAACCAGCCCCGACGATATGGGGCCGGACCGGGACTTGATAGAGGTGCCGCCGATCTCGCGCTAGGAGGAACGCGACGTGGCCGGGCGCGGCACGGCCGCGCCCGGCGCGTCAGTTAACGGCAGCGCGTGTTGTTGGCGTCGATCGAGGCGCCGGCAACGCCGCCGCCCGCCGCGCCGAGCAAGGTGCCGAGCGTCTTGGAACCGCCCGGCGCGATGATGTTGCCGAGCAGGCCGCCCACCGCCGCACCGACGAGCAAGCCGGTCGTGCCGTCCGAGCGGCGGCAATAATAACGGCCGTCCTGACCACGATAAACGCGGTCGTTACGCGACAGGCGGCGTTCCCGATAGCGCGGCGAATCGCGATAATACCGGTCGGCATAATAGCCGTTATATTGGGGGTCCGGCCGGTTATAATCATATTGCCGGTATGTACGATAACGGGGATCGACCCCTTCGTCGCCATAGCTTGTACAGCCCGAGACAAGGCCGGCGCTGAGGGTAGCCGCGGCCAGCAGGCCGAGGGTCATGGTACGCATATCACTCTCCCGTTTCGTTATGCCTGCGCAACGCGGCAGGCACGAGGATGGTTGCAATCCTAGTGAGTCGTCATCGACGGGAAACCCGATGGCGGGCGCAGCGCTTCACGTTCGCCGGGTGTGACCGCCGCCGTCGGATCCGGGCGGAAGGCGAGCGGCGCGCGGTCTTGCGGGCCGGGATGAGGCTGGTCGAGCGCAAGATCGGGCGCTGCATGCTCGGCCGATGCGGCATAGCTGCGGCCCCGCGCCAGAAGGGTGACGAGCACCCCGCCGATCGCAACCGCCGCGGCGCCGAGCGAGATGGCGGTGGTGCGCCCGATCGGCGGCTTTGGTTTGGCTTTGCTCGTCGTTCGCGGCGCCATGATCTTTCCCATGCTGGTTGAGGATGTTGCGGCATCAACGGGCGGTCTGGCATCGTGTTCCGACGGTTGCGTACCGGCACGCGGCATGTGATCCTCGCGTCATGGGCGTAGCGGAGATCCTCGGCCTGGCTGCGAGCGTCAGCCTGTTATCGGGCTGGCGGCTCTATCTCTGCATCTTTGCCACCGGCGTCGCGATGCACAGTGGCTGGCTCGCCCTGCCTGCGCACCTCCATCAACTCGACATCCTGGCCAGTCCCTGGGTGATCGGCGTCGCGGGGGTGGCGGCGCTGGCCGAGTTCCTCGCGGACAAGGTAATGTGGATCGACAGTGCCTGGGACGCGGTCCACACGCTGATCCGCCCCGTTGGCGGGGCGTTGCTTGCTCTGGCGATCGTCGACCCCGGCGATCCCAAATGGCAGGTGATCGCCCTCATCCTGGGCGGCGGTGCCTCACTGCTGACTCACAGCGCGAAGGCCGGCACGCGCGCGGTGGTCAATGCCAGCCCCGAACCCGTGAGCAATATATTGGTGTCCACGACCGAGGATGTGGCGACGGGCGGCTTGCTGATCCTGGCGCTGGCCAATCCGATCATCGCGATCGGCGTGGCGCTACTGCTGCTGGCGGGCGCCATCGCGACGCTGGTGATGCTGCGCCGCGCGCTGCGCTGGGCGATGCGGCGAGGAACGCCGCCGGCGGGATGATCGCGACAGGTCCGACGGGACGCCAGGCGGTGCGCACAGGGAACAGTGACCTCGCGCATCCGTTTAGCTGGCCCCGTGTACGGAGTTGGATCATGAAAACGAAAAGCATCGCACTGGCGCTTGCCCTGCTGGGCAGCGCCGCCACGGCAACCGCCCAGACCGCGCCGCCCGCCCCTGCCACGTCCGGCGCGGAGAAGGACGTCAACAGCCCGGACGTGGCAGCCGCCAACCAGGATGTCGCGGCGCAGGCCGCCGCCCGCCAGAGCGCCGTCGCCGAGGTCAATGCCGACACGCAGGCGAGTGCCGACACGCAATACGCCGCCGATCTCGCCGCCTATCGCGAAGCCCTGCGCGCGCATCACCGCGAAGTCGCACGCGACGCCCGCATCGCCGATCGCCAGGAACGTGCCTATGCCGACGCGATGCGCGACTGGCGCCGCCAGGTCTATGCCTGCAAGCATGGCAGCAATCGCGCCTGCAAGGCGCCGACGCCAGACCCCGCCAATTACTGGTGAGGCAGCGGAACGCCCGTTGCGCGTACGGACCTAGTGTCGGCAGACGATCGTATAAACGTCCGGATCACCATGGCCGATTAGCCCGAAGGATCGCATGACCGCCGCCACGCCCAACCGCGACTATGCTTACGGCCTGGCGCGGGCCTTTGCCGGGGCGATTCTGTTCGGCCTCCCCCTGCTGATGACGATGGAGATGTGGTCGCTCGGCCTCTACACGCATCCGGCGCGGCTGCTGCTGTTCATGGTGCTGAACTTCGTCGTGCTGGTCATCCTGTCGCGCTTCGGCGGGTTTGAGCGCACCTCGACCTTGGTGGAGGATATGCTCGACGGGCTGGCGGCGTACGGCGTCGGGATCATCGCATCGGCGGTGGTGCTGGCGCTGTTCGGAGTGCTCAAGCCCGCCATGCCGATCGACGAAATGGCCGGCATGATCGCAATCCAGAGCGTGCCCGGGAGCTTCGGTGCGATGATCGCGCGCAAGCAGCTCGGCGCGGGCGAGAGCGACGAGAATGCGGAGCATGAAGCGCGCTCCGCCGGCTATGCGGGGCAGTTGTTCCTGATGATGGCCGGCGCGCTATTCCTCGCCTTCAACGTCGCGCCGACCGAGGAAATGATCCTGATCGGCTTCAAGATGACGCCGTGGCACAGTCTGGCACTGATCGCCGTGTCGCTGGCGCTGCTGCATGCCCTGGTCTTCTCGGTCGGCTTTGCCGGGCAGGAAGAGGCGCCCAAGGGCTATGGGTTCGACCGGCGCTTCCTGATCTACACCGTACCTGGCTACGCCATCGCGCTGCTGGTCAGCTTCTACACGCTGTGGACCTTCGGGCGGGCAGATGGCGGCGATATCGGCGCGATCGCGGCGACGGTAGTGGTGCTCGGCTTCCCGGCGGCGATCGGCGCGGCCGTGGCCCGGCTGGTCGTATAGGAGTCGGCGATGGCCGGGACGAAGAAGATCGACACGCCCCCGCTCGAGTGGATCGCCGCCGGCATCGGCGCGGTGCTGTTGCTGTTCCTGATCGCGGTGATCGGACGCGAGGCGCTGAACGGCGAGGCGGCGCAGTTGCCGCAGATCGAGGTCGCGGTCACCGACGTGGCGCCGGCGGCATCGGGCTATGTCGTCTCGTTCGAAGCGCGCAACCGCACTGACGGGACTGCCGCTGCGGTGGAGATCGAAGGCGTGCTGAAAGCGGGCGGTGCCGAGATCGAGACGAGCGGCGCGACGATTGATTATCTGCCCGGCAAGGGCAAGGCGACGGGCGGGCTGTTCTTCCACGAAGACCCGCGCAAGGCGGACCTTGAAGTGCGGGCGTTGGGGTTCCAGACCCCCTGACCCGAACGCGGCACGGTTTATTTCGAGCCGCACTGGTTACGCGACCGAAAGCAACTATCTCCTGCGCGATAGTGAGGAGCCCAGCATGACCGATACGCCTGCGTACACGCCCCCCAAGGTCTGGACCTGGAACAAGGAGAATGGCGGCGCCTTTGCCAATATCAACCGGCCGATCGCCGGCGCGACGCATGACAAGGACCTGCCGGTCGGCAAGCACCCCTTCCAGCTCTATTCGCTGGGCACGCCCAATGGCGTGAAGGTGACGATCATGCTCGAGGAGCTGCTTGAGCTGGGCCATACGGGCGCGGAGTATGACGCCTGGCTGATCCGCATCAACCAGGGCGACCAGTTCGGCAGCGGGTTCGTCGAGGTGAATCCCAATTCGAAAATCCCCGCGCTGATGGACCGCAGCGGACCAGAGCCGATCCGCGTGTTCGAATCCGGCGCGATCCTGATGCATCTCGCCGAGAAGTTCGGGGAATTCCTGCCGACCGAGACGGCGGCCCGCGCGGAGTGCCTGTCCTGGCTGTTCTGGCAGATGGGCAGCGCGCCTTTCCTCGGCGGCGGCTTCGGCCATTTCTTCGCCTATGCACCGATCAAGATCGAATATGCGATCGATCGCTATGCGATGGAAGTGAAGCGCCAGCTCGACGTGCTCGACCGACGGCTGGCCGAGAACGAATATCTCGGCGGCGACGCCTATACCATCGCCGATATCGCGACCTGGCCCTGGTATGGCGCGCTGGCGAAGGGCCTGGCCTATGATGCGGGCGAATTCCTGCAAGTGCAGGACTACAAGAACCTGCAGCGCTGGACCGACCAGATCGCGGCGCGGCCGGCAGTGGCGCGCGGGCGGATGGTCAACCGCGTGATGGGCGATCCGGCGAGCCAGCTGCACGAGCGCCACGACGCAGCGGATTTCCTGACGAAGACGCAGGACAAGCTCGCGCCGGCGGAGTAGTCGGTGCTCTCCGGCCCGGAGACACAGATGATCTTTCCCCTGATCGCATTGCTTGGCGCGGCGCCTGCTCCGAAACCGGCGCCGCTGCGGCTGAACGATGTGAGCGTGGTCGGCACGCACAACAGCTACAAGCTGGCGATGCCGGCCGAGACCATGGCGAAGGTGCGGGCGGTCAGCGTGCCGATCGCCGAGATGCTCGATTATGCGCACCGGCCGCTGGCCGAGCAGCTCGACGCGGGCGCGCGGCAGCTGGAGATCGACGTCAATTACGATCCCAAGGGCGGCTTCTACGCAAAGGGATCGAACGACCCGAAGCTGCTGCAGCCCGGGTTCAAGGTGCTGCACATTCCGGGCATCGACAATTCGAGCAGCTGCGTGCTGCTGACCGAGTGCCTGCGGATCATCCTGCGCTGGTCCGACAAGCATCCCGGGCACGTGCCGATCATGCTGATGTTCAACGCCAAGGACGAGAAGAATGCCTGGCGCGGCGGGATCGATGCGCTGCCGTTCGATGCGGCGGCGTGGGATGCGCTGGACGCCGAGATCCGGTCGGTGATGCCGGCGAAGAAGATGATCGTGCCGGACGAGGTTCAGGGCAAATACCCCACGCTGCGCGACGCGGTGCGCGCGGGCAATTGGCCGACCCTGGACAAGGCGCGCGGGCGCTTCCTGTTCACGCTCGACGAGACGCCGGAGAAGGTGGCCAGCTATCGCGGCACGCGGAAGTCGCTCGAGGGGCGGGTGTTCTTCATCAGTACTGACGAGGACTCGCCAGCGGCGGCCTATCTTACCATCAACGATCCGGTTGCCGAGGGCGATCGCATCCGCCGCGACGTCGCGGCGGGCTATCTGGTGCGGACGCGGGCGGATGCCGATACCAAGGAAGCGCGGGTCAACGACACCAAGCGGCGTGACGCGGCCTTCGCCAGCGGGGCGCACTATGTCTCGACCGATTATCTGTGGCCCGATGCGCGGTTCGCCGGCGGCTATCAGGTGCGGTTGCCGGGCGGGGTGACGGCGCGGTGCAACCCGGTGCGGCGCGCGGCGCATTGTCCGGCCGGGCGCCTGGAGAAGCGCTGAGTCAGCCGAGCCGGTCGAAATAGACGAAGAAGAAACCGAGCTGGCCGAGGATGGCGACCGCGACCAGACCGAGCTGGACGCGGCGCGAGACAGTGACCGCGCCGAGCGCGCAGCCCAGGATCGAGAGCAGGGCGCGGGCTGAGTACATCAGCCCATTCGCCTCGAAATAGGCCACGCCCTTCAGCAGCGTATCGCCGATATCGAGGAAGAAGGTCAGCGCGATCAGGCCGAACAGCCATTTGCGGCGCGACAGGAAATAATCGTCATACCCGTCATAGCCGTCCAGATCGCCGGGGAAGAGGATCGCGCAGATCAGGAAATAGCAGGACGCATAGGCGAAGATGAAGAGATAGCGGCCGAACGTCCAGTCAGTGATATGGCTGAGGCGGAATTCCCACCACCAATAGCCGATGACCGAAAGCAGCGCCCAGGCCACCCAGCCGAGATGGACGATGCTCAGCTTCCGCCTGCCGGGATGCTCGACAAAGGCGGCGAGGCCGAGGAGCAGCCGGCTGACGCTCAGGCCGAGGATCACCCCGACGATGACGCGAACGTGCAGGAAAAGATCATTGGCCATGAGCGTCCTCGTGCCGGGAAGGTGGCAGATCGCGCGACCGCGGGCAATCGCGCGACCACTGGATTCCGCGCGCGGCCCATACTATGTATGGGTTAATGTATGGATACAGAAAGCATGCGATGATGCGGTTGGAGAATGACTCGGACAGGTTCCGCTGGATACTGAAGGCGGGGTGGAAGGGCCTGTGCCCGCGCTGCGGCAAGGGGCATATGTTCACGTCCTGGTTGAAGGTGACGAAGGAATGCGAGGTGTGCGGCCTCGATTACCGATTCGCCGCGCCGGATGACGGCCCCGCTTTTTTCTCGCTGTGCATCGTCGCCTTTCCGTTGACCTTCCTGCTGGTGTGGATGGAAGTGGTCTATAACCCACCGCTCTGGGTGCATCTGGTGACGTCGATTCCGCTGATGGTGATTGGGTGCCTGTTGCCGCTCCGGCCGATCAAGGGATGGCTGGTCGCCTCGCAATATGTGAACCGGGCGCAGGAGGCAGGCACCGGCGCCTTGTGGAACAAGCTGCACGGCCGCGCGCCGGAGGAAGGCGCCGGGAATTTCGATGACTGACGCCTGGCTGCCCGATCTCGCGCGGAGCAGCGGCGCCAAATATCAGTCCATCGCCGATGCGATCGACGCAGCGATCACGCGCGGGGAACTGCGCCGGGGCGACCGGCTGCCGCCGCAGCGCGCGGTCGCCGCCAGGCTGGGCGTCGACCTGACCACGGTGACCAGGGCCTATGACTCGGCCGCGCGGCGCGGGCTGATCGAAGCGCGGGGACGCGCGGGCAGCTTCGTTGCCACGACGCACGAGCCGATCGTGCCGCCGCCGCTGGTCGATACCGGCATGAACATGCCGCCGGAGATTCCGGGCGGGCTGCTGAGCCGGGCGATCACCGAGACATCCGCCGCGCTGCTCGCCGGATCCGAGATGGCGTGGCTGCAATATGCGCCGGCCGGCGGCGCGGCGCAGGACCGCGCCGCCGGCGCCGCGCTGCTGACCCGGCGCGGCCTGGCGAGTGGCGAGGAGCAGGTGATCGTGACGGCGGGCGGGCAGAATGCGCTGCACGCGATCCTGACCGCCACGCTCGGCGCGGGCGACATGGTGGCATGCGGGCAGTTCGTCTATCCCGGCTTCAAGGCGCTGGCGGCGCGGCTGGGCCTGGTCCTGCTGCCACTCGAAGCGATCGAGGCCGCGACGCTCGATGCGGCATGCCGCACGCTTCCGGTGCGCGCGCTCTATGTCGTGCCGACCAACGACAATCCGACCACCGCGACGATCGTCGCGGCCGAGCGCGAGGCGATCGCGCAGGTGGCGCGGCGCCATGACCTGCAGGTGATCGAGGACGACGCCTATGGCTTGCTCGCCGGCGAGCCGATCCCGCCGATCGCCGCGTTCGCCCCCGAGCGCTGCTGGTATGTCGCGAGCCTGTCGAAGATCGTGACGCCGGCGCTGCGCGTCGCCTTTGTCCGCACGCCGAGCGTCGGCAGCGCGATCCGCCTCGCCGCGGACGTGCACGAGACGGCGATCATGGCGCCGCCGCTCAACGCGGCGATGGTGACCCGGTGGATCAGCGACGGGACGTTCGAGCGGCTGGTCGCGGCGATGCGCGGCGAGATCGCGTGGCGGGGACAGTTGGCGGACGATGTCCTCGGCGGTCTGGCGGGCGGGCGCTCGGGTGAGGGCTATCATCTGTGGCTGCCCCTGCCCGCCCATCTCCGCGCCGATGATCTGGCCGCAGCGATGCGACCGCTCGGTCTGCCGGTGGTGGGTTCGGGCAGCTTCGCGGTGGGGCGCGACGATAGCCAGGCAGTGCGCGTGTCGCTGGGCGGGCTGCTCGACCGCGAGCGACTGGCGCGGGCGCTGCGCGTCCTGCACGGGCATCTCGGCCAACCGCTGGGCAAGGCGCTCCCGCTGGTCTGAGGGCGCGATCGATTACAGCCTGGTTGCATGGACGCTGGATAGCGCGTGCGGCGGAAGGGTTGAATCAAGGTCGGCAGCCGCCCTCGCCCGCTGCTCCGCCATAGCCTAGAGTAGCTTGCATTACATCAGGGCCACCAACACCCCGTTCGTCCTGAGTAGCCATCGAGTAGCCGCGTAGCGTCGTATCGAGAGGGCGTATCGAAGGACAGGTTCCGCGCGACAACCTGTCCTTCGATACGGGCTCTCGATACGCCTTCGGCACGTCGATCCCTACTCAGGACGAACGGATCAGATTTAACGCTCGCCGCTCTAATCGCGAGTCAACGAGGGGAACGCGGACACAAAACAGGCGCGGTGTGTTGGAGCGTTTTGGCACAGCCGATCACGAGCGACGGTTTCGTGGCGGCGCCGGCCGGGTATACTCCCGCTTTGGCGCGGTGGGGGTGGGCCGCAATCTCGCCCATAGGAGTCTTACGGCAATGACGATACGGACAGCATGGATCCTGCCAACGGCACTCGCCGCGGCGTGCGCGGGCATCGCGGCACCGGCAAGCGCGGGCCAGGCGCAGCAGAACAGAACGACCGAGCAAGAGGCGGGGCGGATCGTCTCGCAACCGGCGCGCGACGTGGGCGTGGCGAAGACCAAAATCCCGCCGCTGCTCGTCCAGGTGAGCGAGGCGCCTTACACAACGCGCGGCGCCGGTACCTGCCGGCAGATCGCCAGCTCGATCTCGGCGCTGAACGGCGTGCTCGGCCCGGATTTCGATGCCGACGGTACGCCGAAGAAGCGCAACCTCGCCAAGGCCGGCGGCGAGGCAGTGGTCAATTCGCTGATCCCGTTCCGCGGGCTCGTGCGCGAAGTGAGCGGGGCAGCGCCGGCCGAGCGACGGCTGAATGCAGCGTTCGACGCGGGCTTTGCGCGCCGCGGCTTCCTGCGCGGCCTGCAACGGGCCAAGGGTTGCCGGGGATAAGAGGGATCGACGGCGGCGCGGACATGAACCACGCCGCCGCCGAAGGGTCTAGCCGGTGGCCTGGAGCGCGTGCTTGAGATCGCGCATCTCGTCATGGCCGGCGCGAACCGAGCCATAGGCAGTCTGGATCGCCGATTTCGTCCCGGCGGACAGGTCCTGATCGTCAAGGGCGGATTCGAACTTCGCCTTGATATGATCTTCGCCGCGCTCGACCTCGTTGACGATCGCCGCGTCGTCCTGGCCAGTGACGGCGGCCTTCAGGTTCAGGAAGGCGCGGTGCGCACCGGCGAGTAGCGTACCATCATCCTCGGGATTGCCGCCGAGGCGCGATACTTCGGCCTGGAGCGCGGAGACGACCTGGCGGCGCTCCGTCGCGCGGGCGGTGAACAGCTGGCCGTAACGGCTGTTCTCGGCGTCCTTCGCTGCCTCGGTATAGCCGTCGACGCTGTCGAGCGTCGTGGCGATCAGGCCGTTGAGCGTGCGGATGTCGTGGCTGGTCTCAGTCATGGAGAGCTCCTGATTGCGTGAGCGGACTGAACGCGCACGCCGGAGAATGGGGCCGTATCAGCGCGGGTTTTTCTCGCTGATCGAGATCAAGCGGGCACGAGCACGCGCCGCAGCAGCGGCAGGAGCTGATCGCCCTGGCGCCTGATCTCGGACAGATAGGGCGTGTCCGACAGCACGAAATGCGTGATGCCGAGCGCCTCGTACTTCCGCAGCGACGCGGCGACATCGGCGGCCGAGCCGACCAGCCAGGTGGTGCCGGCGCCGCCGCCGCCGAACTTGCCGGGCGCGGTGTAGAGATTGTCGTCGAGCACCTCGCCGCGCGCATGGAGATCGAGCAGGCGCTGCTGGCCGGTCGCGACCCAGGTCCGGTGGTCGTTCCAGCCCCTGCCCTCGCCCTTCGCCATCTCGGCGACCTTGGCCTCGGCATCGGCCCAGGCCTGTTCGGTAGTGTCGCGCACCAAAGTGGTGATGCGCAGGCCGAATTCGAGCGGCGGGAGATTGCGGTCGAGATCGCGGCTCAGCCCCTTCAGCCGATCGATCCGCTCGCGCACGCCGTCGAGCGGCTCGCCCCAGAAGAGCTGGACATCGGCCTCGGTCGCGGCGACCCGCTCGGCCGCGGCGGAGGCGCCGCCGAAATAGAAGCGCGGGTGACGCCGGTCGCCGCGGGCCTGAAGGCGCGGGGCCACGGTGGAGCGGGTGACGCGGAAATACTCGCCGGCATAGGTCACCTCCTCCTCGGTCCAGAGGCGGCGGACGAGCTGCATGAATTCCCTGGTGCGGGCATAGCGCTGCGCCTGATCGCCCTCGCTGTCGCCGTACGCGGCGAGATTGTCCTGGCCCGACACGATGTTGATGCGCACCCGGCCGCCGCTCAGATCGTCGAGCGTCGCCGCGGCCGAGGCGAAATTGGCCGGGCGCCAATAGCCGGGGCGGATGGCGATCAGCGGCTCGAAGCTGGTGGTGCGCGCGGTGAGCGCGGTCGCAAGGGTGAAGGTATCGGGCCGCCCCCAGCCGGTGCCGAGCAACGCGCCCTTCCAGCCATGATCCTCGAGCGCTTTGGCGTGCTCGGTCAGCGTGTCCAGGCTGCTGGCGCCCGCCGGCGTGGTGTCGCCGCGATGGCCGGCGCCGATTTGATTGGGGATGTACCAGAGGAATTCGGAATCGCTGCTCATGACGCACCTTGCTGGAGTATTCCTATCGATCTGATAGGAATTAAGATGCTGGAGCGCAACGGGTGAATGCGGGGGCGGAAAGAAGGTGCGGATCGGCCGCGGCAATGGCCGCGTGTTACCAGCCCTCGACGATGCGGTTGACCGTCTCACCGGGGTTGCGGTGGCGGTGCCATTTGAGGAAGCGGACGGCGGCCCGGTTCTTCGTGCGGCGATCGGCGACGAGCAGGCCGGGATCGTCCATTTTCTCCGCAAGGTCCTCGAGCAGCGGGGTGAATTGCAGCTTGTCGATATGCTGGTCGAACAGGGCGGCGAGCAATTCGCCATATTGCGCCTGGGCGTGAAGCGAGATGTGGTAGAGCGCCCAGCTCATCACCAGGGCGAGCAGGGCGAGGCAGAGCAAGGCGGGCGGCGGCGGCAGCACCGTGAGATAGCGCGTGCCCGTCAACCAGCCGGTCGCGGCATAGGCGGCGCAGACCGGCGCGGCCAGCGCCAGGCCGAAACTGGCATAGATGGCGCTGTCGACAATGGCCTGCTGGTCGTCCAGCTCCCCGCGCAGATCCTTGTCGATCGAGACCCAGAGGCGATACCAGGCGAAGACGCCGTCCAGCCCGTATTTCCGGTCGGGATAGGATTCGAAGGCCTTGAGCAGATTGCCCATGCGCGTGGGGTAGAGCGCGCGTTCGACCCCGTCGGGCCCCGCGGGATATTCGCGGATCATCAGGCGCAGCTCGGTGCAGCGCGGATCGGCGCGGTCGAGCGCATCGGCGCGCGTGCGCAGGCGCGCGAGGCGGCGCTGCTGCCAGACGACGCCCCAGGCGCAGAGCCGGGCGGGCCAGTAGCGCCGGCCCTCGAACACCATGTAGATCGGCATGTCGAGCAGGAGCGTGAGCCAGCCGAGGCAGAGGATCGCGACCGGGAAGCTGACACTTTCCGCCACGGTGACGCGGAGTGCGGCCAGCGCGGCGGTGATGAGCGGCCATAATATCGCGGAAAACAGCGCCCCCGGCAGAACGAGACGGAGGATGAGCTTGGTTGCGATGTCGAACGGCAGCTTCATCAATCGTCGGGTGAGGTGCCGGACCCGTGCGGCCCGGCCATCGGCGCGCTATCCGGGGCCCATTCCTGCTGCTGCTGCTGCTGCTGCTGCTGCTGTTGCTGTTGTTGTTGCTGTTGCTGCTGTTGCTGCTGCTGCTGTTGTTTCGGCTTGATGCCGAAAAGGCGCAGCACGCGCCGCACAAGCCCCGCGAAAAAGCCGGTGTCGCCCGAGCCAGTCTTGCTCATCGCCTATTCCCCCACAGATCAGACCTGACCGGCATAGCAGTATTCGGGGGGATTGGGGAGCATGCGGCGAGGCATGGCGAGGCGCCGATCGGCCATGCGCGGAACCGCCCTTGCCTGCGGGTAGATTTTTTGCCGGCGATGAGAAACAGCGCGCGCCCGGCGGGTGCGTATCGGGATTTGTAGGCGAGCCGCCGGTCCAGTTGAATCGAGCGATACGGCTAGAGCAATCGCCGGCTATTTCCTGACCGAAAAGCCATAGGGGATGTACAGGAACAGCTCCGTATTGCTCACCTGCTGCCAGGCGATGGCCTGATCCAGACCGGTGACGTCGAGACCATAGTCCGCCCCGTAAAAGCTGAGCGCGTGCTGAGCGCCGGCGGCGATGCGGCGATAGATGTCGTCGCGATATTGCTCCGGGTTGATGATGGTGAGCGCGAGCTGGCCCTTTTGCGCGATCTGCGAGCGGCCGGTGGCGGGCACGGATTTGACGAAGCCGTTGATCTTTTGCTGGGCGTTGCCGATCGAGCCTTCCAGCTTCGTCTTCACCTTGAGATGCACGGTCGCGATGCTGCCGTCATCCTCGAACCCCGGCGGCGGCTTGTTGTCGTCATCGTCGTCATCCTCGTCGTCGGTCGCATCGGCCTTGCCGGCCAGGGCGGGAAACCGGTCCTGCCAGTTGGCGCGCGTCACCTCGACCAGCTCGAACTGACCGGTGACGAGGCTGAACCCGTCGCGTTTCGCGCGGTCGATCGCGTCGAGCAGCATGGCCTGGACCTCGCGCTTGCGCATGTCCGCCTCGCGCGAATCCGACACGATCTCGATCGTCCGCACGGCGGAATCCGCCATGCGCTTCAACCCGATCACCGGCGGCGGGCGGACGACGGTGCCGGGGGCGGAAATACGCTGGCCGGTGACGACGATCTCACCGCCCCCATCCTGCGCGAACGAGGGGCCGGCGACGAACGCCAGGCAGCCGAGCACCGCGCAGGCAAAGGCTTTCATGGCTCTTCTCCCGACCGGCATCATTTGGGAAGGATCATGTAGCGATAGGGCACATAGAGGAACACATCGGTGCCGCTCACCTGCGACCAGGAAACCTGGCCGTCCACGCCGCTGACCTGGACGGCATATTCGGGGCCGAACATCGCGGCATAATGGCGGGCATTGTCCGCCACCAGTTGCACGATCGCGTCGCGATACTGATCCGGATTGACGATGGTGAGCGCCAGCGCGCCCGACTTGTCCACGGTGCCGCGGCCCGAGCGCGGCACGCTCTTGATGAAGGCATCGAGGCGCTTTTCCGCATCGGCGATCGACCCGGCCAGCCTGACCTTGACCATGAGCGTCGCCTGGCTGGTATCGACGCGCCCGGCCGAGACCAACGGCAGATCCTGATAGGTCGCCCTGGTGACCGGAACCAGCTCGAAGCCGCCCGTGACCAGCTCGACCCCCGCGGCCCCGGCACGATCCAGCGCGGCGAGCACCATGGTGTGGATCTCGCGCTTGCGGGTCGCCTCGTCGCGCGAGTCCGACGCGACCGCGATCTGCAGCACCGCGGCGTCCGCCTGCCGGCGGAGCCCGACGACCGGGCGGTCCTGCTGCGCATAGCGGGCGTTGAGCCGGTTGCCGGTAACGACGACTTCACCCAGCCCGGGGGGCGGTGCAGGCGCATCCTGCGCAAGGGCCGGAACGGCGGCCCCACCAAGGATCGCGGCCGCCAGAAAAAGTCCTGGTCTCATCCCTGGTCTCATCATCGTCTCTCCCGGGAGGAGGGTCGGTCGATTCGGCGCGGATGGCAAGCGGCAATGCGACGGTGCCCGGGCTTGCGTGCGGACACGCGCATTAACCGCTTGTTGTCGTGCGACGGCATAGGGCGGTACGGTGACGCTGCTCGCTGAAATATGGGCCCAGGCCCGGCCGGTCGCGATCGTGAGCGCGTTCAGCCTGTCGCTGATGACGGCGCTCGAACTTCTGTTCCCGCGCGAGAAGCAGTCGCTGCACCAGAGGCTGATGGGACTGGGAATCTGGGCGTTCTACGTGCCGATCAGCATGGTGATCTACAAGCTGTTCCATCATCTGTGGGTCGCGATCGGCATCAGGCCGCTGATAAGCTTGCCCATGTCCTTCGACTGGGCGGGAATCCCGGGGATGGTGATGGCGCCGATCGCGGCCGCGCTGATCTACGACTTCTTCTTCTACTGGTTCCACCGGGCCCAGCACGCCCTCGCCTGGCGCTTTCATGCGGTGCACCACTCCATCCGGGAGCTGAACGCCGCCAATTCCTACCATCATGTCAGCGAGCCGATCTTCCAGGCGGTGTTCCTGTTGCTGCCGGTAAGCCTGATCGTGACCGATACCGGCCCGACCGTTCCGGCGATGCTGATCATCCTGCATCTCCAGGCGTCCTTCCTTCACTCGCCGACCCGCATCAATCTCGGGCCGTTGCGCGTGTTCTTCTGCGACAACCAGTTCCATCGCATCCACCATTCGCTCGAAGAGAAGCATTTCGACCGCAATTTCGGGGCCTTCACCACCCTGTGGGATCGCCTGTTCGGCACGGCGTGGTTCCCCGCCAGGAACGAATGGCCCGACACGGGGCTGGCGGAGATCGACCAGCCGCGCAGCCTGCGGGCTTGGGTCGACCTGCCGATCAGGTTCCGGCGCGGGCGCCCGGACGAACCGGCCGAGTCCGCGCTGGTCCATTGAGCCACGCCGCCGTGCCGCCGCGGCGGCGGTGACCCGGCCTCACCGCGACGGCCGTGGTGCCTTGTCCTTGTTGCGCTTGTCGGCGACGAAGCTGTGGCCGCCCTCGCCCTTGTAGATGTCGAACAGGCCGATCGCCTCGAACAGCTCGGGGAAATTGCGCATGCCGTAATTGCGCGGGTCGATCGAGGCCTGGCGCTTGGCCGCGCTGCCGGCGGCGGGCATCGAGGCCCAGCCATCGTCCCAGGCGGCCGCCTCGACCGCGCCGCGAAGGATGGTGACGAGGGTGGCGTCCTGGGCGAGGACCTTGCCCGGCGATTTCGGCGGGGACGCCTCGGCCTTGGCCTTTGCGCCGGCGCCGGCGGCCTTGTCCTTCTTTTCGGCGGGCGGCGCGGCGGGGGCCGGTGCGGCGGGATCAGCGAGGCTGTCGAGATAGAGGAAGGTGGTGCAGGCGTTGACGAACGGATCGGGCGTCTTGCGTTCGCCAAAGCCATAGACGTCATGGCCGTTGGCCTTGAGCTGCATGACGAGCGGCGTGAAATCCGCGTCGCTGGAGGCGATGCAGAAGCCGTCGAGCTTCTGGGTGTAGAGCAGTTCCATCGCGTCGATGACGAGCGCGATGTCCGTCGCGTTCTTGCCGGTCGAATAGCTGAACTGCTGGATCGGGCGGATGGCGAAGGCGTGCAGCTTCTCCTTCCAGCCCTTCAGGCCGGCGCTGCCCCAGTCGCCATAGGCGCGGCGGATATTGGCGGTGCCGTATTTGGAGAGCTCGGCCAGGATCAAGGCGATCTTGGTGTGCGAGACATTGTCGGCGTCGATCAGCAGCGCGATGCGGCGATTGGGGGCCGGGGTGGTGGGTTGATAGTCTTCCATGATGTTCTTTCGTGTCGGGGCCCGATCGTTTGTCGGGGCCCGCTTATGGGGCGCGGCGCGATGTTCCGGCGGCGCTTGGTGGATGGCGTGATGGCGGTGCGTGAGTCGCCGGTGCCGGATGAGGGTAGCATAGGGTGGCGGGGATTGCCGCTTCGTGCGGGATGATCAGCCCGGGACATAGGGCACCTGCCTGTCGGCGACGCGGGCCATGGCCTTGCGCAGGCGCTCGACCAGGCCATCGGACTCGGCGTCGGGCCCGCCGACGCCGGCCCATGTCTTCGGATCGCGGGCCCGCAGCCATTGCAGCCCGGCGCGGACATCCGCCCGCACTTCACGGGCATAGCGGACGATGACCGGGGCCGTGGCGCCGGCGGGCAGGAAGACGCGGACCGCTTCCTCCACATAGCCGATGGCGCGTTCGTAGAGTGCGCGCTCGACGCGTTCGTTTGCCCTGGCCTTGCCGAGCGCGGTGGCCTCGGCGAAGTCGGGATAAGCGGCGCGCCAGCGGACGATGGTGGCGCGCGGGACGCCGAATTCGGCGGCGAGTTCGCGATCGGTGAAGCCATTGGCGCATTGCTCGCGGGCGCGGCGGGCGAAAGCGGGTTTGTAGGGGACGGGGCGGGTCTCGGTCATGCGGCGGGGTTTTAGCCGCGTGGTTCGGTGGTTTGAATCGAGCGGTGACGGGTGCTCGGGGAGGCAGCCGGGGGAGATATGGGACACCGGTTGTCGCGTATCTGCGTCGGCGGGGATTTTGGAAATATTACTTTATTGTTCAATAGCTTAACTGGAAATCTGATTGGATCGCAAAGGGCATTCGGGCGTCGCGGTTCGGGATAGGCGGGTCTCTTAGTCCTCGCCGAACAGCGTGGCGAAGGCGGTTTTCGCCGCGACAAGCCCGTCGTTCGTGAAGGTCACCGATTTGGTCTTGTTCCGCGGATCGTCCAGCAATCCCTTTGCGTGCAATCGATCGGTGGCGCCCCAGTCGAAAGTCTTCCAGGCGCGAAAGTCGTCGTGCAACCCGAGATAGAGCAGCGCGAGCGTGGCTTCATCGATCCTGTCATGGTCGATCGGCATGGCGGGATTGGACCTCAGATTGCGGCGGCGGTCAACGGGTTTGGTGCGGGCCTCGATGGGTGGATGAAGTGCGCTGCACCATCATTCCGAACGGAAGCCAATTGGTGCCCCGGCGCCACAATTCTCGCCCACGCGCTTCAGAATTTCGCCTTCAGGCCTGCCTCATCGATTTTCGTACAGGTCCCATCGTCTTTTCCCTGGACGATGATCATGTCTTTGCCCGCCCCTGTCTTGCGGACAACCTGACCTTGAAGCACTCCCGATTCCCGGTTGATCAGCACCCTGTGAGTATCGACATCATTTCCGTCTTTAACAGTGCTGCTCAGAGAGATTGTCTGCGGGCTGAATTCATACTTGCACCCCGTGCTGCACCAAGGAGCGAAACGCTTTGTTCCCAAGTCCCATAGTTCGACCGTCTTCGCGGGCTCGTCGACGCGGAATTTGCTGACGAAAAAGGTCGTGACGTTCTGTTGAACACCGGTTCCGAAGCTGTGAACTTGCGCGCTCATGACGTTACAGGAAAGCAGGATGGCCCGGCTCGGAGGCCTGGGCTCCGGAGTATGGGACGCTTGTTGGCCGCAGGCCGCCAACGCCAGCGCCGATCCAATGAATAACTGGCGCATAACCCTCCCCTCTTTTAACGGCAGCCCATACGTGACACCGCGACTTCCTCTCCAAGTTCTGAGGGGAGATCAAGCATGCTCAGCCTGTCCCGCCAGCGCCGCTTTTCGATGGTGCGGACGTTCGGCTCGTCCTTCAGGCTGGCCAGATAGCGGGCAAGGTCGACCAGTTCCGCATCATCCTCCGCGCCATCATAGGCGCGCGGATAGATGGCGTTGCCATAGTTGCGGATGCATTTTTCCGGCGTGTCGGCATGATGAAGGCAGGCTAGCGCGGGGGACATGCCTTGTCTTGCGGTTCGCTCGGCGAGCATTGGGTTCGTGCTGAGTCCTAGAAACCACTCTGCGATTCCCTAGGTGGGGCCCATTGCGGTAGGCAATCGAGGTCGCAATTAGTAAACTGGCACCGTAATTCAGCACCGTAATTCCCACTGGAGTGCACCCCTAGATTGAGACAGTAAAATTAGGGACAGCCCTTTTGGAGGAGGGTTTGATGTCCAAGATTGTTCGACGAAGATTTGGCCGAGCGTTCAAGCTGGAGGTGGTCGCTCGCATGGCGGCGGGCGAGAGCGGGACGGCGCTATCGCGCGAGTTGGGGATCAAGCGGACGATCCTGTACCGTTGGCGTGATGCGGTTCGCGATGGTGGCGAAGAAGCGCTACGCGATGGCCCCGGCCGCCCCAACGGCGTGGAGAAGGCAGCGATGGCGCTGGCGCGAGGTCCGGCGGCGCGCGCGCGTGACCTGAGCGAAGCGCGGCAGCAGATTGCCGAGCTGGAGCGCAAGGTCGGCGAGCAGCAGGTGGCGCTGGATTTTTTCAGGGGTGCCTTGCAGCGTATCGAGGCGTCACGTCAGCCGAGCGACGGCAATGGCGTGACGGGGTCATCGCCCAGATTCAGGCGATGACAGGTCTGCAAGGCTGTGGATCGATGCTGTCGGTGGAGCAGTTGTGCCGGCTCTCTCTGGTGAGCCGGGCCGCTTTCTATCGGCGTTGGCACGATAGCGCCCCCAAGGTCGAGGAGACGGCGCTGCGCGATCGGCTGCAACGCCTTTGCATCACGCACCGGCATTACGGCTATCGCCGGATCGTAGCGCTGCTCAGGCGCGATGACTGGGTCATCAACCACAAGCGCGTGCTTCGCCTGATGCGGGAGGACAACCTGCTGTGCCTGAGGAAGCCACTGTTCCGGCCGGCCACCACAGACTCGCGCCATGGCTGGCGGGTGTGGCCCAACCTGGCGCGTCATCTGATGCCCACCGCCGTCAATCAGCTGTGGGTGGCGGACATCACCTATGTCCGCCTGGCCGAGGCGTTCGTCTATCTCGCGGTGATCCTCGATGCGTTCAGTCGCAAGGTGGTCGGCTGGGCAATGGCGGATCACCTGCGCGCGGAGCTGGCGCTCGATGCGCTTGCGATGGCGCTGGAGCGGCGCCCGGTCGTATCGGGTGCGCTGGTCCACCACTCCGACCGCGGCGTTCAGTACGCGTGTGGCGATTACATCGCCCGTCTGGAGGCCGTCGGTATCCTGCCCAGCATGAGCCGGATCGCCTGCCCGTATGACAATGCGATGGCCGAGAGCTTCATGAAGACGCTGAAGCAGGAGCAGGTAAACGGCGCAGACTACCGCGATCTCGCGCATGCCAGGGCCGAGATCGGCGCCTTCATCGAGCAGGTCTACAACCGACAGCGCCTGCACTCCGCCTTGGCCTATCTGTCACCGGACGAGTATGAAGAAATGTCGCCAGGGGTGCTGCGCAGCAGCCCCTCGCCATGACAGCAACGCGCTGTCCCTAATTATCGTGTCTCAACACTGGGGTGCACTCCACCACCCATTTTACCGTCGACATGAAATCTGTCACCGAAATTCCGAAATTCGACCGAAATTCGGGTGTGCGCACGAACAGGGCACATCGTCACTGTAATCCCGACGCGAGATCTCGATCAATGACGTATCTCGCAGCTTGATGAGAAGTCTTTGCATTAGCAACATCTTCAAGCCAGACACCCCGCCTAGTATATCTTCAAAACCTCGATCAGCCCCGAACGCGAATCACCTTGACCTCGCCCTCTGAATGTCCTTCGTCAGCGTCAGGCTCTGGGGAGAGCCAAACGGAGGGGATAATAGAATGCGTGTTTTTGAGATCGCCGCTTTCGGCGCGGCATGCCTTGCGTCCGCGGCGCAAGCCCAGACAATGCCGGTACCGGCATCTCCAGCGTCGGTACTGCCGCCGGTTGCGCCCGCCGGACAGGCGGTATTGCGGACCGGCACGGAAGTGCCGTTACGCATGAGCGAGGGACTGACAACCAAGAACAAGGCGGTCCGCGTAGGCCAGCGGTTTCGAATGACCGTCGCCGAGGACGTGAAGGTCGACGGACAGGTGGTCATCCCGGTAGGCAGCCCGGCAATGGGCGAAGTGACCGATGTGCGGAACAAGGGCATGTGGGGAAAATCCGGCCATGTCGGCGCGCAAATCCTGTACGTCCAGGTTAATGGACGGCAGATCCGCATGAGCGGGACTTTCGACGACAAGGGCGTCACCGGCACCGCCGGCGTGGTAGCGGCCATCGCCTTTGTGCCGATCGCCGGCTTCTTCACGACCGGCACCAGCGCCAACATCCCGATGGGCGCAAACGTGAAGGGCTTTGTCGATGAGGATGTGCCACTCTCCTTTGCGGCCGCCAACGCGCCAGCCCCGCTGACGGTAGCTCCCGTCGCCGCGTCGATGACTGTAGCGGTCCCGACGCCTGCTGCGCCGGCCGTGCAGCCGGCGGCGAGCGTTCAGGCGCGATAACGCGCGGTTGAAATGAGGACGCACCCGTTCGCCGGAACGGGTGTGCCTTGCACGCTCATATGCGGGTGGCGGTGAGCGGGCGTAAGGTCGGGTGTTGCACGCGCCACGGAAACGGGAGGGCGGGGGATTTATGAGTTCGCGCCCTACTCAGTAGACTGACACCGTCATTCCTGACCGTAATTCTCACGACTGCATCGCACGCCGACCCATTTGTTCTGTGCTGTAACGAGCGCGACACTGGTCTATGTTATCCCTCCGATCAGGCGGCGTGCCCGTGAATGCGCGAGACGCGGATCGAGCATTGCAGCGGCGACCAGGCTGCTGGCGTGCTTTGGCGGCGCGCTTTGAAATGGGGGTGGATATGGGCAAGCAGGTAATCGTGGTCGGCTTCGATCCGGCCAGCATCGATTTCACGAGCGACTTCTTTCGCGGGAAGCCAATCACGGCGCAATCGATCCAGGCCGGGATCGATGCGGACCGCGAACGGGTGGCGGCGGCCGGGCACGATGTGGAATGGGTGATGGTGTCCTATTCCGGCGACCCCGCGGCCGAGGCTGCGCGTTTGCGCGAACGACTGGCCGCGAGACCCGCCGAACTGGTCGTGATCGGCGGCGGCGTCCGGCTGGACCCGGCATCGACGCCGATGCTCGAGGCGCTGGTCAATGCGGCGGCGACGGCCGGTGCGCGGCTGGGCTTCAATACCAGCCCGACCGATATCGCGGAGGCGGTGGAGCGGGGCTGATCGACATAGGTGGGGTTGAGGTTGAGGCCGAACGACGCTGAAGGCGGCGTTGCGGCCAATTAGTGCACCGTCACTGTAATTCGTCACTGTAATTCGGCAACTGCGCGCGTCAGGATCACGGTTGCCGCCTCGTTAGAGCAGGCTGCGCAGATGCCGGTCGCCGCGCCGCGAGATATGGCCGTCATAATCGACCTCGGCCGATTGGATATCGCCGGGTGGTTAGCCCCAGCCACGCCCCCATCGCGCGGTTTTTCTTGACGTTCTGCGGCTCCTCGATCGCTGTGACAAAGGACGTCGCACTGACCGTGCCGACCCCGAGGATCGACATCAGCAGTCGGCACGATGCGTTGGTGCGCGCTGTGGCGACGAGCTGCCGGCTGAGGTCAGCGGCCTGGCCGCGCAACGCCCGCGATCACCCCATGTAATTCGTCAACGGGTTGATGCGGGGATAAAGACTGTGCAATTCGACGCTCGATTAAAATGTACGGTACCAGAGATTAATTGGCCTCATGCGACGGCCACCGAACTCTTTAAGGATGACGCTGATGGCACTCAGTTATGCCGTCGCCATGAAATGCCCTCGTACCAACCGGGAGATATGATTCATGTATATTCTAAAAATTCGTCCCCGGTGGCTGTACTTAATACTCTCCGGCATTTGCTGGCCAGCCTGCGCACAAACGACCCTGCAACATGTTTCGAACAACACCGCCCTTCAAACATTATCCACTGTCACTCTTCAACGAATCATACGCGATGGGTTCTCGACGGCGGGAGATTCTCCACCTGTCACTTTTACCGCCAGTGCCAGCGCGTGTGCCCTGAACAGCGGCGCAGGCGACGGCGTGTCCCAGGTGCCCAGTGCAAACGGAAAATGCTGGCTTGCATCGACCACGTTGTTGGATATTCGAATGCCCGGCGGGGCGACGACGGCATCATCGTCCATCAACGCGACAGCTTTGACTAACATAGTCAATGCCGCCGGGGTCGCCTATGTGCCCGAAGGGCGCTTTCCGACGAATATCGGCTCTTCAGTAATGCCCGCTCCTTTGAAAGGGGTTGGCCAGATTGGAGATTCCTCGGGAAATTGGCGGGCGCCAAAATTCGACCTGATAAGGCAGGCACCATCAGCTTTGGGAACATATTCATCGCCCGACACCGCATTCAATGGTGATTGGCGTCACGCCGCTGGAGAAGAGTACCGCATCTACGGCGCCGCTACGCTCGGCCAGCCTTCTACGGGATACCAATTCACGCCCGAGGCATCGCCGCATTATCTTTCGATCTACAATGCATCCGGCTGGAATCAATCAACGTCAGGCAATGACGGGCGCACGGCGGCGGTCGGCTATCGCATTCAAAGCTATCAGGCGGGGCAAGGCGATCTGATCAATTTCAGTGGTACGTGCTTCGTGACGGGGCAACGAGCCGGCGCCACCAATTTTCTCGCCAACCCCGCGTGCAGCCTGTTCGCGGGCGATGCCTTTGCCGGTCAAGACGGAGTGTATCTCAATCCCATCGAGATCAATCTCGATGACCAAGGCAATGACGTTGCTGGCATCGGTGCGGTGTTCAACCTGCGGCGTACAAGCGCGATCGGGAATCTCGGCACGATGTGGGCAGGCGTCAGGCTGCAGCAGCAAGGCATCGGAGCTGTCGACACCGCGTGGAGCGCCACCGGCAAATATCGGTTCGGCCTCGATTTCTCAGGTGCGACGTTCGGCACCGACCAAGCCGCGCTCACCATCGCGAGGGGCCAGCGCATTTACGGCAACACAACCAATTCGGACCCCAACCTTCGCTTTCCCACTGCACTCGGAAACGACTGGATATCCAATGAAGCGACGATCCAAGGCTGGGAGTTCGTCGTTGCCGGCTCCAGTCAGCTTCAGATCAACGCGTCGCAGGTTACGGCCCTTCAGCCGGTTGCAGCCGTTGCCCTTACAGGGACCGCGAACAACTCGGCCGTCACACTTGCCGGACCTGGTTTCGTCGGCTCCGGAGCCTCCGTCGCCTGCGCAACAGGCCATAGCTGCGATCAAGTCTCCGGGACTTATACACTCAATACGGGCAGCGGCTCACTCTCAATCGGCCCTGTCCTAACGCTGACTTTCGGGATCGGACGGGGCCGTATTCCGAACTGCGCCATCAGCCTGCAAAGAAATGGAGCACCGCCCACGCCCCTCCTTGTCGCCAAGGTCGCGGCGACGTCTGGCATCACGTTTTATCCCGGTGCGGCTCTGACCGCTTCTAGCAGCTACAGTCTCGACTATTTCTGCGGCGGATCGTGACGGATTGACCCTCGCCTGATGTGAGGCGTCGTGAAGTCACTCACAACGCCTCACGCTCATGTGAAAACGATCTCGAAACAGCGCATTCTCGAAGGATTCTTTCATCTCCGCCATCCCTCGTCACGGGAATAGTTGGATGTGGGATGAACGCAGACGACGTTTGCGGGGGTAGTAAGAGAGAAGCGGCGACGGTGATACCGACTGGTCGAACTTTGCTTTTCTTTCCTTCGGAGAAAAGCAACCCTTCGACATGCTCAGGGCGAGCGGAGAAGGTGATCTCAGATTCCAGCCGCTCGTTTCATGGCCTCACTCGCGGGCGAAGGGCGGAAGGCAGCTTCGAATTCGGGTCGATGCAGACCCTCTTGCTTGCCCCCTGCCTTCTGGCGACTCGGTGATTTCGCGGGTGTCACACTCAGCCTTCCGCGGCTGCACGGCTCCCTCCCCTCCTTCTGACTGAGAGAGAGAGAGAGAGAGAGAGAGAGAGAGAGAGAGAGAGAGACTAGGGAGAGAAATTATTCCGCCGCCACCCGCTCCCGCCCGCGCTCCAAGAGCGGCGCGAGATATTGCCCGGTGAACGATCCCTTGGTCTTCGCCACCTTCTCCGGCGTGCCCTCGGCGACGATCTCCCCGCCCTTCACGCCGCCCTCCGGCCCGAGGTCGAGCACCCAGTCGGCGGTCTTGATGACATCCAGGTTGTGCTCGATGACCACCACCGTGTTGCCCTGGTCGACCAGGGCGTGCAGCACTTCGAGCAGCTTGCGCACGTCCTCGAAATGCAGGCCGGTGGTGGGCTCGTCGAGGATGTAGAGGGTCTGGCCGGTCGCGCGGCGGGACAGTTCCTTGGCCAGCTTGACGCGTTGCGCTTCGCCGCCCGACAGAGTCGTCGCCTGCTGGCCGACCTTGACGTAACCGAGACCGACCTCCGCCAGCATCGCCATCTTGTCGCGGATCGGGGGGACGGCCTTGAAGAACTCGACCGCGTCCTCGACCGTCATGTCGAGCACGTCGGCGATCGACTTGCCCTTGAACTTCACCTCGAGCGTCTCCCGGTTGTAGCGGGCGCCGTGGCACACGTCGCACGTCACATAGACGTCGGGCAGGAAGTGCATCTCGATCTTGAGCAGGCCGTCACCCTGGCAGGCCTCGCAGCGGCCGCCCTTGACGTTGAAGCTGAACCGGCCGGGCTTGTAACCGCGCGCCTGGCTTTCCGGCAGGCCGGCGAACCAGTCGCGGATCTGCGTGAAGGCGCCGGTATAGGTCGCGGGGTTGGAGCGCGGGGTGCGGCCGATCGGCGACTGATCGATGTCGATCACCTTGTCGAGATATTGCAGGCCGCTGATCTTCTCATGCTTGCCGGCGAGCACGCGCGCGCCGTTGAGCTGGCGCGCGGCGGCGGCATAGAGCGTGTCGATGGTGAAGCTCGACTTGCCCGAGCCCGACACACCGGTGATGCAGGTGAAGGTGCCGAGCGGCAGGCTGGCGGTGACGCCGCGCAGATTGTTGGCGGTGGCGTTGTGCACCGTCAGCTTCTTGCCGTTGCCCTTGCGTCGCGTCGTGGGCACCGCGACCTCGCGTGTGCCGTTGAGATAATCCGCGGTGACGCTGCCCGTCGACGTCAGGATGTCGTCGAGCGTTCCCTCGGCCACGACCGCGCCGCCATGGACGCCGGCGCCGGGGCCCATATCGATGATGTAATCGGCCGAGCGGATCGCATCCTCGTCATGCTCGACCACCAGCACGGTATTGCCGAGATCGCGCAGGCGCCGGAGCGTCTTCAAGAGCATGTCGTTGTCGCGCTGGTGCAGGCCGATGCTCGGCTCGTCGAGCACGTAAAGCACGCCCGAGAGGCCCGAGCCGATCTGCGAGGCGAGGCGGATGCGCTGGCTCTCACCGCCCGACAGCGTGCCCGAGGTGCGATCCAGGTTGAGATAATCCAGCCCGACATTGTTGAGGAAGCCGAGCCGTTCGAGGATCTCCTTGAGGATGCGTTCGGCAATGGCGTTCTGCTGCGTCGTCAGATCCGACGGGATGGCGGTGAACCAGGCGAGCGCATCGACCACCGACAAATGGGTGACCGAGGAGATGTCGCGCATGCCGATCTTGACCGCCAGCGCCTCGGGCTTGAGGCGGGCGCCGTGGCAGACCTCGCACGCGGCGCTGCTCTGGTACTTCGACAGCTCCTCGCGCATCCAGGCGCTTTCGGTCTGGAGCATGCGGCGGTTGAGGTTGCCGATGACGCCCTCGAAGGGCTTGCGCACGTCGTACGACTTCTTGCCGTCGATAAAGGTCAGCGTGACGGGCTTGCCGGCGGTGCCGTGCAGGATGATCAGCTTCACTTCGCCGGGCAGATCCTCCCAGGGCGTGTCGAGGCTGAAGCCGAATTCGCGCGCCAGGCTGCCCAGCACCTGCATGTAATAGGGCGAAGGCGGGTTGGATTTCGCCCAGGGGACGATCGCGCCCTTCTTGATGGAGAGCGCATGGTTGGGAACGACGAGTTCCTCGTCGAACAGCAGCTTCTCGCCGAGGCCGTCGCATGCGGGGCATGCGCCTTGCGGGGCGTTGAAGGAGAAGAGGCGTGGCTCGATCTCGGCGATGGTGAAGCCGGAGACCGGGCAGGCGAATTTTTCGGAGAACACGATGCGGTTGGCGGGGATGCCGGTGTTCTTCATCTTGCCTTCGGGGACGAAGGTCTGGGGGGCTTCCTTGACCTTACTCCCCTCCCGCTTGCGGGAGGGGTCGGGGGAGGGCGTGTCACCAAGGGCGGCGCTGCTTGCGGACAGGCCCTCCCCTAGCCCCTCCCGCGAGCGGGAGGGGGATATTTCGGCCACCGTCGTATCGACCAGATCCACATAGGCCAGCCCCTCGGCCAGCTTCAGCGCGGTCTCGAAGCTGTCGGCGAGGCGCGTGGACATGTCGGGGCCGACGACGAGGCGGTCGACCACCACCTCGATGTCGTGCTTGAATTTCTTGTCGAGCGCGGGGGCTTCGTCGATCTCGTAGAGCTCGCCGTCGATGCGGACGCGGGTGAAGCCCGCTTTCTGCCACTCGAGCATTTCCTTGCGATATTCGCCCTTGCGGCCGCGCACGACGGGGGCGAGCAGGTACAGGCGCGTGCCCTCGGGCAGGGCCATGACCCGGTCGACCATCTGGCTGACGGTCTGCGCTGCGATCGGCAGGCCGGTCTCGGGCGAATAGGGAATGCCGACGCGCGCCCAGAGCAGGCGCATGTAATCATAGACCTCGGTGACGGTCGCGACGGTCGAACGCGGGTTGCGGCTGGTGGTCTTCTGCTCGATCGAGATGGCGGGCGACAGGCCCTCGATATGGTCGACATCGGGCTTCTGCATCAGCTCGAGGAACTGGCGGGCATAGGCCGAGAGCGACTCGACATAGCGCCGCTGCCCCTCGGCATAGATGGTGTCGAAGGCCAGGCTCGACTTGCCCGAGCCGGACAGGCCGGTGATCACCGTGAGCGTGTCGCGCGGGATGTCGATCGAGACATCCTTGAGGTTGTGCTCGCGCGCGCCGCGCACGGAGATATGGGTCAGCATAGACCGTTATGTTCCATATTTGTTCGGATTCGGCAAGAGCCGCTACCGGGCAATATAGGAACGCGCGGCGCGGTTTCGAGCCGCGACCGTGTTGCTTTCGATCAAGGGCTCGCGCTGGCCTCGACATAGCGGGTGTCGGTCGGCCCGATGCCGGTGATGTAGAGCGTCACCGGATCGGCGCCCGTCCGGGCGAAATGGGCGACGTCGCCGGGTTCGGCGTAGAAGCTGCCGGGCGGGAGGGGCTTGAACGCGGCGTCCGGTGCCTTGTCGCCATAGCCGAAATACCAGGTGCCGGCGACGACGGTGGCGGTGCGATCGTCGCGGTGGCGGTGGGCGGCGATGCGGGTGTTGGCGGGGACGGTCAGCGCGATGGTGTAGAGGCCGGCCTTGGTCGGGTCGCCGGAGAGAATGCGGGTGCGGATGCCCGCCACGCCCGAGGTGCCGGCGCCGGCGCCTAGCATGGGCAGCGCGGCAATGTCGGCGGGGGCGAGGCGGAGGTGACCGCCCTCCCCCGACTGCCCCGCCCCTGTTTGGGCGGCGCTGGTGGCGGCGAGCGGCAGGAGTGCCGTCGCCAACCAGAGCCGCGCCTTCACTTGCCCGCGTCCAGGAAGCCGCGAACCAGCGTCACGGTCGCGTCGGGATTCTCTTCCATGATCCAGTGGCCGGAACCGGGGACCACGCCTTCGGTGACATTCTCGGCGCCGGCGCGCATCACCACCGCCATGGTCAGGCCGAAGCTCTTCTCGCCGCCGAGCGCGAGGACCGGCATCTTGAGCTTGCCGTTCGCGGCGAGCCAGGCGCGGTTGTCGATCGCGTCCTGATCGAAGGCGGCGAATTGCGCGAAGCCGGAGTGCATCGCGCCGGGCATGGCGTAGAGTTTTGCATAATGCTCGCGCGAGCCTTCGGTGAAATGCGCGGGCACCGCGGAGAATTCGTTCCAGAAGCGATCGAGATAGATGCGCTCGCGCCCCGCCACCAGCCGCTCCATGTCGGGCCCGCCGAAACGGAAATGCCAGAGCAGCGGGTTCTTGAGGATCTCCTCCCATGGGCCGACGCCGGGCACCGGCGCATCGATCAGCACGAAGCGGCCGACCCGGTCGGGGTGGAGCGCGGCAAAGGCGAAGCCGACCATGTTGCCGATGTCATGCGTGACCAGATCGGCCCTGGCGATCTTCAGCCGGTCGAGCACGCCGAGCACATCGCCCGCCTGATTCTTCTTGTCGAACCCGCCGGACGGCTTGGAGGACAGGCCGAGGCCGCGCAGATCGGGCACGATCACGGTGTGGTCGCGCATCAGGTCGGCCGCCATCGGCGCCCACATGTCGCCGGTCTCGCCATAGCCGTGCAGCAGCACGACCGCGGGGCCCTTGCCGCCGACCCGGACATGGATGGTCGCGCCGTTGGTGGCGATCTCCTCGGTATGGAAGGCGGCCGGATAAGGCGGCACCTGGGCGGCGGCGGGCGCCGCCATAATCAGCGCGGCGCCGGCGAGCATCAACGAACGAAGCATCGGATTTCCCCTGTTTGGGCGCCATCGGGGCCGCCCGTCTTGCCGAGGAAAATGATCGCTATCGGTTGTTCGGACTAGTAGCATAAAGCTGAAACTTGTGTCCGGGATAACCGAACGATGATGAAGATGGACGGGCTCAGCGCCTTTGCCGCGATCACTGAGGCCGGATCGATCAGCGCGGCGGCGCGGCGGCTGGGATTCGCCAAGTCAGTGGTGAGCGAAAGGCTGGCCGAGCTGGAGCGCACGTTGGGCACAAGACTGATCCAGCGCACCACCCGCAAGCTGACCCTGACCGAGGACGGCCACAGCTTCCTGCCGCGCGCGCAGCAGATCCTGTACCAGGCGCGCGAGGCGGCGGCGGAGCTGGCGCAGCGGCGGGGGACCTTGGCCGGGCCGCTCCGGGTATCGGGACCGGTCGGCTTCGGCATCCTGCATCTGGGGCCAGCGCTGAACCAGTTCCTGCGCGACCATCCCGATATCGACCTGACGCTGGAGCTGGACGACGGATTCGTCGATGCGGCGGCGAGCGGGTTCGACGCGGTGATCCGCCACGGTCCGGTCGGCGACACGCGGCTGGTGGCGAAACGGCTGGCGGTGACCCGGCGGGTGCTGGTCGCCACGCCCCGCTATCTGGCGGAGAAGGGCCGGCCCCGCACCCTGGCCGAACTGGCGGGGCATTGCGGCATCCTCTACGCCAATCGCGACGCCGACTGGCGCTTCGCCGGGGCGGACGGCTGGACGGTGCTGCGGCCGCGCGCCGCGCTCCGGGTGAACAACGGCCTGGTGATGCGCGATGCGGCGCTGGCCGGGCTGGGCATCACGCTGTTGCCGACTTTCTTCGTGCACGAGCAGTTGGCGAGCGGGGCGCTGGAGATCGTCGATATCGGGATCGAGGCGGAGGGCGCCGAGCTGTTCATCGCCTATCTGCGCGACCGCAGCGCCTCGACCAAGATCGCCGCGCTGACCGCGAGCCTCAGGCGCAGCTTCGGCGACCCGCCTTATTGGGACCGGGCTTAGTTACTCTTCCGCCGGAACGGGATGACCAAAGTGGCACGCTCCACGCCGCCGGGGCGGTCGAGGAAATAGACGGTGAAGCCGTCCGGCCCGGTGCGCTGGAAGGTGATGCCGTCGAAATAGAAAAGATCGCCGTCGCGCGCGACCAGCGGGCGATCGACATAGCCCTGCTGCGTCTCCCATCCGGCAAGCGCCGGCGTGAAATGCTTGACCCGCACCGCGAGCGAATCGCCGGTCTCGACGAACACGCTGATCTCGTAAAAGACCACGCCCTGCGGGCTGACCGCGCGGACGAAACCGGGCATGTGACCGAACGCCGCGCCGAGCACGACATGCTCGACCGGCCCCTCCGGCATGGCACCGATCCAATGGCCCTCGATCCAGGCCATGTCGGCGATCCTCGCCGGCGGCGCCGGCCGGCGCTGGTCGAGCAGGCGGATCATCGAACGCGGACTGGTCTGCGCGGCGGCGGTCGCGGGGAGCGCCGCGAGGAGCGCGCACAGGACCGCGCGTCGCGCGAGGCCGTCAGCCGGCATGGTCATGCGTCCCGATCTGGCGCAGCATCGTGAGCGCGCCGTCCGCGCCCCGGCGCCACAGCCGCAGCCCGCCGCCCCGGGTGACCCCGGACGACCCGCCCGCCCGCCAGGCGACGCGGAACTTCCCATATTCCAGGACATAGCCGCCGAAATCCTCGAAGCCGGTATTCCAGACCCGCACTGAGTCGAAAGTCGCGCCGCGCCCCGCATTGACATAGGCAGTGAGAAAGGGGCGGAGCTCCGCGATCCCCGCCCTTGGGGTGTTGGCGAAGGGCATGAACATGCCGTCATCGGCATAAAGCGCGAGCTGCGCGGCCACGTCATGATCCTGCACGGCGCGGGCATTGGCCCGGTTCAGGGCATCGAGCCGGGCGGCGAGCGGCCCGCCGGCGGGAGACGCCGGGGGTGCCTGCGCCGGCAGTGCGACGACGAAGGACGACGGGTCCGCCAGTGGCCGGAGATAGCCACGGACATCGGCCTTGAGCTTCAGCGCGCCGTCCGGTCCGGTGCTCCACACATTGACATATTTGCCGCGCTCCTCCTCGATCCCGCCGCCGGACAGCCGCCAGGCGATGGTGAAGAGGCCGGTTTCGACCAGCACGCCCTTGCCGAGATCGATCACCTCCGCCGCCACCGGGACATAGCCGGTCACGCGGCGGCGGACGGACATGGCGCGCTGATAGGCCGCGATCCGGGTGCGGCCGTACAGGGCCGGCTGATATTCCGGCATGCTGATCGCGTCGGGCAGGTACAGCGCGGCGAGCGCGTCCGCGTCGCCGGCGATCATCGCCGCGCCGAGCCGGCCATGCGCGGCGGTCACGCGGTCGCGCGGCGCGGTCGGCGGCCCGAACAGCAGGTGCCGGGCGAAAAAGGGCAGCACGTCGGTATAGACTCGCCCGTCCTCCCCCCAATGCCGGTCGCGAAAGCCGCCGGCATGTTCCTCCGCTTCGTGCGGCACGCCGAACTCGGCGAGCTGGCGCGACAGCGCCTGGTTGCCGGCGATATGGTCCGCGATGGTGTCGCCCCGGCCCCAGTCGATCTTCAGCCCGCGCAGCGATTTCAGATTGTCCGCATAGTCGGGGACGAGGCCGGCCAGATCCATGTCTTCATGGAATCGCTTCATCACCGCGCTGTCGACCAGCAGCTGCCCGTCCACCCGGCGCGCGGGCGGATCGAAATAGAGCGGCGGCCGATCGGGATTGGGCGAGAAAGCCTGGTAGATAGCGGTGAAGATCCGCGAAAAGCTGTCGTCGCCGAGATCGTCGAGCGAGCGGGCACGAGCGAGCAGATCGAAATTCGGGCGGCTATAGGTCGTCTGCACGCCCGGCCCGGTGCCGACCGCCTGCATCCCATACACCGTGCCGAAGATTTCGGGATGACGCATGCCGAAACGGACCGCGCCATAGCCGCCGACCCCGTCCCCGACGACGCCGCGCGAATCCCGGGTGGCGAGCGTGCGATAGGTCGCATCGACCCAGGGCACCAGCTCGCGCACCATGAAATCCTCCCAATTCCCGGTGGCGGAGGAGTTGACGTACCAGGAACTGCCCGCCGGCGTGGAGAAGTCCGCCGTCACCACGATCACATCGCCGATCACGCCGGCGCCGATCGCCTTGTCGAACAGCGCGCGCGCATCATGGCTGGCAAAGGGCTCGCGATGATCCTCGAAGAAATGATTGAGGTAATAGATCACCGGGAAACGCCGCGATCCGTCGGCATAATGCGGCGGCAGATAGACGGTGACGTTGCGCAGCGGCGAGACCCCGATCCGACTCTCGCCGAAACTGACCGAGCGCAGCTGGCTGGTCACCAGCCGGCTCTGCGCCTCCGCCAGGCTGGGCGCCGCGAGCAGCGCCAGCAACAGGCCGAAAAACAATCCTATGTGGCGCATGGATACCCTCCCCGCTTGCCCGCGCATCGGGGCATGCGGCGGCGGCGGGCGGCAAGGTGCTTTCGCCGGGCGGGACCCTGGGCTCGCCGGGCGGGATCAGCGGGCTAAATAGCGGTCGACCGCCGCGCGATAGCGCCGGCTGAGACGCAGATCGGCGCCGCAGGTCAGGCGCAGCACGGCATCTCCATGCGCGGCCGGGCGGATTTCGGCCAGCCGGTCGAGACGGACGATCGCCGAGCGATGCACGCGGGCGAACGCTTCCGCCGGCAGCCGCGCCTCGAGCGAGGCGAGCGATTCATTGAGCAGCGCGGCGCGGCCGCCGGCATTGACCTCGGCATAGTCCCCCGCCGCCGCGATCCAGTCGATCTGGTCGAGCGGGATCAGCCTGACGCTGCCATGCGACCGCACCACCAGCCCGGGCGGCCCGGCCAGCCCGTCCAGCATCCCGCGCAGCCTGGCGCCGTGCGGCGCGCCGGTCGCGAGCTGGCGGCAGACCCGTTCGAGCACGCGACCGATGCGCAGATCGTCGAACGGCTTGAGCAGATAATCGAGCGCCTCCACCTCGAACGCCCGGACCGCATGCTCGTCGAACGCGGTGACGAAGACGGTGAGCGGCATGGTCTCCACGCCGACTGCCTCGATCACGTCGAAACCGGTCATTTCCGGCATCTGGACGTCGAGGAACACGAGATCCGGTCGCAGCGCACCGATCGCCTCGACCGCGGCGCGGCCATGATCCGCCTCGCCCACCACTGCGAACCCGCCATGCGCCTCGATCGGCGCGCGTACCGCGCGGCGAGCGAGCGGCTCGTCGTCGACGATCAGGGTGCGGATCATCGCGGCATCACGACGGTCACGCGGAAACCGCCGCCCGGCGCGGTGTCGATGGCGAGCGACTGGCGGTCGCCATAAAGCTGGCGCAGGCGCAGCCGGGCATTGCCGAGCCCGACGCCTTCGACGATCTCGGCGGCGCCCTTGCCGTCGTCGGCCACGATCAGCCGCAGCTGCCCGTCCTGAAGTGCCGCCTCGATCGTCAGCGTGCCGCCCGCCACGACCGGCGCGATGCCGTGCCGCACCGCATTTTCCACCAGCGGCTGGAGCAGCAGGGCCGGCACCGGCACGACCAGCGCCTCGGGCGCGATGCGCCGGACGATACGCAACCGCGAGCCCAGCCGCGCCTCCTCGATCGCCAGATAGGCGTCGGTGAAGTCGAGCTCGTCAGCGAGCGCGGCACGCTGCGACCGGTGCTGGTCGATCGACAGCCGCAACAGGTCGCCGAGCCGCGCGATCAGCCGCTGCGCGGTGACCGGATCGTCCGGCACCAGCGCGGAGATGGCGTTGAGCGTGTTGAACAGGAAATGCGGCTGGAGCTGCGCCCGCAGCGCCGCCGTCTCGGCTTCGGCGAGCCTTGTCTCCAGCCGGGCGGCGGCGACCTCGCGGTCGCGCAGGGTGCGATAGGCACGCGCGCCGAGCACGATCCCGACGATGATCGCGTAGATCATCAGCTGAACATGGATGCTGCTGGTGAGCTTGAGCAGCAACAGGTCCTTGCTCCACGGCGCCCAGGCCGCCTTGCCGTACACCATCGCGTTGAGCGACGCGTAAAGCGCCGAGTGCAGCACCGCGACGCCAACGCCCGCACCGAGATGGATCGCGAGCAGCCGTGCGATGCGCCGCTCCCCGGCGAAGCGGCGCGCCACCGCCACCACCAGCGGCGTCAGCACCGCCCAGGCCGAATACCAGGCGACGCCATTGCCGAAGGCGGGCAGCCAGGGTTGCGGCGTTCCGGCGGTGAGCCCGGCGACATAGCCCTGGACCGAGGTGATCAGCGCGATGACGAGCCAGATCGCCCAGATTCCGGCGAACCGGACGAGCGCGTTTCCCCTGGCCGGCTGTCCTGTGACTGGCGCGATCATGCCCGTTTCATGCCCGATCGGCGCGACGCGGGATAGACGCGATTCCGCCGCGGTCCCGGCGCCGATGGAAAAGAAGCTTGTCATTGCCGAACGACTCGGATATGGAAAAGAAACTTTCCATAGGAGGCCCCAAAATGACTTCGGAACAGTGGCGCGTGATCCGCGTCGCGCTGGCGGCGCAGCTCGGCTGGACGCTGGCCTATATCGCCGTCCTGCTGGCGGCCGTGCTGCTCGCGTTCAAGGTCGACGGACTCGATGCGTGGCGTAGTGCCGTCATGCTGGTTCCGCTGATCCCCGCCGCGGGGCTGCTGCGCGCCACCGTCCGGCAATTCCGAAGGATGGACGAGATGCTGGTGCGCAAGCAGCTCGAAGCCGTGGCCTGGGCGTTTGGCGCGGCGCTGTTCCTGATGGTCGCCTATGCCCTGCTCGAAGTGGTCGGCTGGCCCCGGCTGCCGATGTACGTGCCGCTGATCCTGCTCAGCCTGATCTGGACCGGGTGCATCTGGACTCAGTGGTTCCGTTACCGGTGAGGAACCGGCTAAAGGCATTGAGGGCGGAGCGGGGCTGGTCCCAGGTCGATCTGGGGGCGCTGCTCAAGGTCTCGCGGCAGACGGTCAACGCGATCGAGAATGGCCGATACGACCCGAGCCTGCCGCTCGCCTTCGATATTTCCAAGGTATTCGGGATGACGATCGAAGAGCTGTTCTTTCCGGACTGACGTTTCGTTCGAGGTACGACCGTTGCCGGATTGTCGGCCCGAACGCGACAAGCAGCGTGGAAGTGCCGGGCGTCACGAGCTTTTCCGAGGCGCAATGACCCGACCCGCGACCGGCAAATAACGGCGTCAAGCATCGATCCGGATAGAACGGATTCCGGATAGACTTTGCTGTCGATATTGGCGGCAGTTCTGCAAGACTGCGCGTCGCACCAGGCGTACATTTCAAGAATATAGTTCAGGCGATCGAGTCGTCGTCCAAGACATGGTGCCATTCCATTAATGGATTGCGCGTCCGGCGTCTGCGCGTTTTCTGAGAAAACGAGATGGAGAGGCTTGATATGTCTTATATACCAAAAGGGCGGCTTACGGCCCTCCATGGAAGCGTCGCCATGTTGCTTGTCATGGGCACGCTGGCTGTCGTCCCCACAGCCTCGGCGCAATCGGGCAGCCTGCAGGCGTCCGGGCCGCTGGTCCGCCAGGATTTCTCCGATTGTGGCAACAACAATGTCAACGGATCCAACCCCGCGAACAATGGCGGCCAGGTGACGATCACCCAGACCGACGCCGGGGACACCATCGCCGCCGTGCAGATCAGCCGCGGCACGCCCAACACCTCCTATGATTTCTACTGGAAATGCCAGCGCGGGCTGGGCCAGGTTCGTACCGACGCCAGCGGCACGGGCAGCGCGAGCTTCGCCTTCAAGGCGGGCGCCGGATCGACCCTGACCTTCGACATGTATCCCGCCGGCGCCCCTCCCGGGAACAAGTTCCAGAGCGTGCGGATCACGCCGGTGCGCGTCACCACCCAGCGCAAGTCGGTCCTGCAATTGAGCGCGACCGAACTGGCCAGCCTGCGCAAGGGCGTCGCGCAGATGAAGGCGTGGAACAGCGAGCCGCGCGGCAGCGCCAATTTCCGCCGCAGCTGGATCTACTGGGCGAACATGCATGCCTATTTCGGCACCGGATGCGCCAATGTCTCGGGGCTGAGCGCCGCGGGCATGAGCGGGCTTGCGGCCCAAGCGAAGAGCAATGCCGACGAGAATGCGACCTGGTGCACCTGCCAGCACGGCACGATCCAGTTCCTGACCTGGCACCGCATGTTCCTCTATTATTTCGAGCAGGTGCTGCAGAGCGCGGCGGGCGACGCCAATCTCCGGCTGCCCTATTGGGATTATGAGTCCAACGCCCAGATGCCGGCCGCCTATCGCGACCAGACCTATGTGAATTCGGGCGGCCAGACCGTGGCCAATCCGCTGTATATCCCCAACCGCCAGGCGCAGCTCAATGCGGGCACGAGCAACCTCGCCCCGTCGGTCGTCTCGACCACCAATGCGATGCAGCAGACCAGCTACAGCCCCTTCAACGGCGCGATCGAGCAGACGCCGCACGGGGCGGTGCACTGCGCGGTCGGCGTGGCGAACTGCCCGACCGGCTATATGGGTGCAGTGCCGGCGGCGGGGAACGACCCGATCTTCTACACTCACCACACCAATATCGACCGGCTCTACGAATGCTGGCTGCAGGTGAACCAGGCGGCGCGGCTGCCGAACAACCCGAACCAGCTGGGCACCAATTTCAACTTCATCGACGGCAGCGGGGCGCTGGTGACGCGCACGGTGAAGGACATGCTCACCACCGCGCAGCTTGGCTACAGCTATGCCGGTGGTGGCGGCTGTCCGGCGACGCTGAAGATCAACCTGCCGACTGCGGTGCTCCAGGAGAAACCGTTACGCGTCTATCCCCTAGTCGGCCCGACCCCGTTGCAGCGCGGCACCACCGTGCTGCCGCTGAAGATCGCGCCCGAGATGAAGGCATCGATGCTGACCGCGACGCCGCAGAAGAATGGCGAGGCGCCGCGATCGGTGGTGGTGATCGACGGCTTCACCTATGACGAAGCGCCGGGCGTGCTCTACGAGGTCTATATCCAGGGCGCCGGGGGCAAGCGCGTGCTGCTGGGCGTGATCAACTTCTTCAACCTCACCGCGCCGCATGGCGACCATGGCGACATGGCCGGCATGACCGCGAACGCGCCGGACGAAAAGAGCTTCGACGCGACCGAGGCACTGAAGGCGCTGGGCAGCGACGACACCTCCCTGGTGATCGAGCCAAGCACCGGCGTGACGGGCACCACCCCCAATCTCGCCGCACGGCAGATCAGCCCGAAGGCCAATGTCCGCTTCAGCTCGGCACGGATCGAGCTGCGCTAGCACCGGCATCCCCTCCCCGGGTGCTGGCCGCCGACGGCCGCCGGAATGCGAATTCCGGCGGCCAAGGCATTTCCACCCCTCCGGATTGACGTTTTTCCCCACGAAATCGCCGCCCATGCGCGCGATCCTGCAATCTTCGCCCTCCCCTTGCGGGTGCTGCGCCGCAGCATAGACTGCACGCTCGACTCAAGGGGGAGAGAGATGGTCCGACCGTTCAAGTGCGTGATCGCCGGCAGCCTGGCGGCGGCGTTCGGTGCCTCCCCCGTTTCCGCGCAGGTGGTTCATGACGGCGCGCCCACCGCGGCGATCGCCGGTTCGGTAACGGTGCCGGCGGGCGCGACCACGCTTTATGTCAGCGGGTTGCTGCCCGATCCCGTCCCCGGCACGGCGGAAACCGATCCGGGCCGCTGGGGCAATACCGAGACCCAGGCGCGTTCGGTGTTCGCCAAGATCAAGGCAGCACTCGCCGCGAAGGGCATGGAGCCGGGCGATGTGGTGATGATGCGCGTCTATCTGGCCGCCCCGCCCGGCGCGTCGGCGATGGATTTCGCGGGGATGATGACCGCGTACAAGGAAGTGTGGGGCACCCCGGACCAGCCGCTCAAGCCGGCGAGGGTGACGGTGCAGGTCGCTGCCCTGGTCGCGCCGCACTATCTCGTCGAGGTCGAGGTGACCGCGGCCAAGGTCCCCGCCAAGTGACGACGCGCCGGGCCTTCCTGCAGGCGATGGGAAGGGCCGGCGGCTATAGCGCGGTCTATCTGTCGATGCAGGCGATGGGCCTGCTGGCCATGCCGGCGATGGGCGCGACGCGGATCGTCGACCTGCCGGCGGGATCGGGCACCGGGCGCTCCGTCGCGATCCTGGGGGCGGGCATCGCCGGGCTGGTCGCCGCCTATGAACTGGGCAAGGCGGGGTACAAGGTCACCGTGCTCGAGGCGCGCGGGCGAGTCGGCGGGCGGGTCTGGTCGATCCGCGGCGGCGACCGGATCGAGCAGACCGGGCGCGAGGACCAGATCTGCACCTTCGACAACGGATTCTATTTCAATGCGGGCGCGGCCCGGCTGCCGACCGCGCATACCGCGATCCTGGGCTATGCCCGGGAATTCGACGTGCCGATCGAAGTGATGGTCAACGTCAACCGCGCCGCCCGGCTCGATTTCGGCGGCCGCTCGATCACGGAGCGCCAGGCGGTCAACGACACCAAGGGCCGCTTCGCCGAGCTGATCGCCAAGGCGCTGGACCAGGGCGCGCTCGATGCGCAGGTGACTCAGGCGGACCGCGAGAAGCTGCGCGCCTATCTCCAGCAATGGGGGGCGCTCGACCCCAAGGGCGTCTATCGCGGATCGGACCGGGCGGGCTTTCGCGACAATCCCGGCGGCTATGCCAATCCCGGCGTTCCGATGGATCCGCTGACGCTCGACCAGATCGTCGCCGACGGTTTCTGGGGCGGCGGGCTGACCTTCGAGGAGACGTTCGACCAGCAGGCGCCGATGTTCCAGCCGGTCGGCGGCATGGATCGCATCGCCTATGCGATCTATGCGCGGGTGAAGGACGATGTGCGGCTCAACACGCCGGTCAAGGCGGTGCGGCCGATGGCGCGCGGCGTGCGCGTGCTGCTGGCGGACGGCGGCGCGGTCGAGGCGGATTATTGCCTCTGCACCCTGCCCGCCACCATGGTGAAGAAGATCGACATGCCGCTGTCGCCGGCGAAGAAGGCGGCGCTGGCCAACACCGTCTATGCGCCCTCCGCCAAGGTCGCCTGGGAAGCGCCGCGCTTCTGGGAGCAGGAAGGGATCTATGGCGGCCTCGCCTTCACTGACGCGCCGAGCCAGCTCATCTGGTATCCGAGCGGCGGGTGGAATGCGCCCAAGGGCATCCTGATCGGCGCCTATGCCGCGGGCGGCCTGGGCAATGCGTCAGGCTTTTCCGGCATGCCGCATGCGCAGCGGCTGCGGGTCTCGCGCGAGGTGATCGAGCGGATGCATCCGGGCAAATCGGCCTTGCTGACCAAGGGCGTGACGGTCGCGTGGAACGAGACGCCGTGGAGCGAAGGCATCGCCGCGCGCTGGACGCCGGAGCAGCGCAAGACCGACTATGCCGAATTGTGCCGGCCGGAGGACCGTATCTTCTTCGCGGGCGAGCATCTGAGCTATATCGGCGCGTGGCAGGAAGGCGCCGCGCTGTCCGCGCACGAAGCGATGAGCCTGCTCCACACGCGCATGGTCGCGGACCGGATGACGAGCAGCAAGCTGGCCTGAGCCCCTTTCCCGATCCCCACAACCTCCGATGAACCGCGGGTCCAGAGCGGGTTCAGATGCGTTGTGCCACCTCTTGGCCAGATTCACAGCCAGAGGAGCATAAGCCATGGCCGGAAAGACCCATCTCACGCTGAGGCTCGCCAGCGCCACCGCGCTTGCCCTCGTGCTTGCCGCGTGCGGGCAGCAGGCCCGACAGGCGAGCGTCGACGCGCCCACCAACACGCAAGCCGCAGCGGCGCTGCCGCCGCTGCCCGTCGTCCAGCCGCTGGCCGAGGGACCGGCGACACCGATCCGTTCCGCGCCGCGCGCCGCCGCGCTGCCGGCGGTGCAGCGGCTCGGCTATGCCGACGCGCCCTATGACGATCGCTACGCCTGGATCGACCGTGCCGACTGGATCAGCGACACGATCGGCGACGCCCCGCCCGATTATTATTTCGACTATGACGGTGTCGAGCCCTGGGCGTGGGAAACCAGCGGCGATTACATGACCTATGCCGAGCCGATCGATGACGGCTATCGCTATTATTATTACGAGCCGGGCGCCGACTATCCGTATCTCGTGCGCGATCCTTCCTACACCTATGGCTATCGCGACGGTCGGATCGCCAGCGTCTATGACCGGCAGGGCCGCTATCTCGCGGCGGCCGAGGCGCAGCGCCAGGCCGAGGCGGCGTCGCGCTATTATGCCCGGGCACAGGCGTTGCGCGCGGCGGCGCGGGACCGCGACCGTCGCGGCGTGGCCGCGGCGCAATGGGCGGCACGCCGCCCGGTGATCGCGGCGGCCCGTACCGACTGGCGCGACGCGCGGCAGCGGGTGCCGGACTGGCAGGCCTATCGCCAGCGCAATGCGGCCGAGGAAAGCCGGCGACTCCAGCCCGAGCGGATCGTCCGCGAACGGGCGGCGGAGCGCTTCGCCTCCTGGCAGCGCGAGGGCCGGACCGGGCCGCCGCCGCAGCTCTATGTGCCGGCCGATCGCGGCGGGGGCGCCCGGCAGATCGAGCAGGCGCGCCAGCAGGCACAGCGCGCGGCCGAGCTGCAGCAGCAGGCACAGCGCCAGATGGGGCAGCAGCGCGCCATCCAGGAGCGCCAGCAGCAACAGGCGGCACAGCAGCAGATACGCGACGCCCAGCGCGCGCAGGCCGATGCCCGGCGCGATGCCGCCGGGCAGCAGACGGCGGCGCAGCAGCAACTGCAGCTACAGGCTGCGCGGCGCGATCAGGCCCGGCGCGAGCATGTCCTCGAGGCTCAACGCGCCACCGAGCAGCGCGGTCAGCAGATGCGCCAGCAGCGCGACGCGCAACGCCAGCAGGTCGAACAACAGCGCGCCGCGCAGCAGCCCCAGCAGGCCCAGCAGCAAGCGGCGCAGCAACGCACGCAGCAGGCTCAGCAGCGCGCCGCCGAGCAGCGTGGTCAGCAAATGCAGCAGCAACGCGCGGCGCAGCGCCAGCAGGCCGAGCAGCAACGCGTCCAACGGGCCGCGCAGCAGCAACAAGCCCAGCGCGCCGCCGAACAGCGCGGCCAGCAGATGCAGCAGCAACGCGCGGCGCAGCGGCAACAGGCCGACCAGCAGCGGGCGCAACAACGCGCCGCCCAGCAGCAACAGGTGCAGCAACGCCAACAGGCGCAGCAGCAAGCGGCGCAGCAACGCGCGGCGCAACAGGCCCAGCAACAGGCGGCCCAGCAACAGCAGCGCGCCGCGCAACAGGCCCAACAAGCGCAGCAACGCGCCGCCGCGCAACGCCCACAGCCTGGCCCGGGGAACGGCAGGGATCACAATCGCTGACACGCTGCGCAGTTGAAGGGAGCCTGTGACGGTGTAGAGTTGGCGGCTCGTTCTTCATGGGGTGCGCCTTGATCGATCGTCGCCATGTCCTGGCCAGCGCCGCCGCCTCGGCGGCGCTGGCGGCCTCCCCCGCCCTTGCCCGGACCGGGCGCACCGACTGGCATGCGCTGGCACGGGAGGTCCGCGCGGAGATGGCCTGGGCCTGGGCCGAATATCGCCAACTGGCCTGGGGCCAGGACGAGATCAGGCCAGTCTCGGGCACCAGCAAGTCCTTCCTGTTTCCCGGCCAGACGGTCGGGCTGTCGATCGTCGAAGCACTCGACACGCTGTGGCTGATGGGGCTGGACGCCGAGCTCGAGGACGGGGTGCGCTGGATCAAGCAGTCGCTGCGCTTCGATCTCGACGGCGATGCGCAGGTGTTCGAGGCGACGATCCGGCTGGTCGGCGGGCTGCTCTCCGGCCATCTCGCGACCGGCGAGGCCAAGCTGCTCGAACTGGCGCATGATCTCGCGACGCGGATGATGCCCGCCTTCGATACGCCGACCGGCATGCCGATGCGCTACGTCAATCTCCGCACCCGCAAGACCCGCGATCCGCTGAGCTTCCCCGCCGAGATCGGCGGCGGGCTCGCGCCGGAATTCCTCACCTTGTCGAAACTCACCGGCGAGAAGCGCTTCGGCGAAGCGGCGGTCGACGCGATGCTCACGCTGTATGGGAAACGGTCGAAAATCGGCCTGCTCGCCGATACGATCGACGTGACCACCGGTGCCTGGACCACGCGCGTCGCCACCATCGGCCCGCCGACCGACAGCTATTTCGAATATCTGTGGGATACATGGGCGCTGACCGGAGATCCGCGCCTGCGCGACGCGTACACGAGCTGCACCGCCGCGATCCTGGCGCATCTCACCGACCGCACGACCGGCGACCTGTGGTTCGCCAATGTGGATTTCGAGACCGGCGAGAAGCTCGACCTGGTGCAGAGCGAGCTGTCCGCTTTCTATCCCGGGTTGCTCCGCGAGGGCGGCAAGCCCGGCGAGGCCAGAGCGGCGATGCGCGGCTGGGAAAAGGCGCAGGACAGGTTCGGCGTACTGCCCGAGGCGTTCGACCCCACCAACTGGTCGATCACGTCCAGGGGCAATGCACTGCGCCCCGAGCTGGCCGATTCAGCCTTCACGCTCTGGCTGCACGATCGCGACGAGCATTGGCGGCAGGTCGCGCGGACGCACTTCCTTGCCATGAAACGCACGAGCAAGGTCGCCCATGGCTATTCCGGCCTGCGCGACGTCACCGTGGCCGGGGCATGGAACGATGCTTGCCCCGGTTACTGGTGGTCCGAGCAGATGAAATATTACTGGCTGATCTTCAGCGACTGTCCGCGCTTCGACTATCGCGACAATTATCTGTCGACCGAAGGCAATGTGCTGAAGGGGCTGAAGCGATGAGCCTTGAGGGCGGGTGCACCTGCGGCGTGGTGCGCTACCGGCTGAACGACGCGCCGATGTTCGTGCATTGCTGCCACTGTACGAGCTGCCAGACCGAAACCGGATCGGCCTTCGTGATCAATGCGCTGATCGAGGGGGATCGTATCGACCTCCTTGCCGGCGCGCCGAAAGCCGTGATGACTCCGTCGGAAAGCGGCGCGGGTCAGGAGATCATGCGCTGCCCCGACTGTCATGTCGCGTTGTGGAGCCACTATGCCACGCTCGGGCGCAAGCTGGCGTTCGTGCGCGTGGGTACGCTCGACGCGCCAGGCGCGGTGCCGCCCGACGTCCATATCTTCACCCGGTCGAAGCTGCCCTGGGTCGCGCTCCCCGAGGAGGTGCCGGCGGTGGAGATCTATTACGACCGCGCGGCGCTTTGGCCTGAAGCAAGCCTGATGCGGCGCGAAGCACTGGTCGCCTAGGCAAGATTGCCCCTTTTCGGTTCTATTCCCGCTGGACTCGGTACGGCAACGCACCACACTCCGCGCTCGCTGGTCCTCCGGGAGAGACGAGATGGCGACCTTTTCGCTGACCGATGCGCTCCGCGTCGAATATAAGGCATTGTTCGACAGCTGCACCGTCAACCCCGCACGCGCAGCGGAGGTCGAAGCGCTGGTGGCCAAGCTCGTCGCGAACCGGGCCCGCTATGAGGCGGTCGGCGGGCCGCTCGGCATTCCCTGGCATTTCGTCGCCGTGATCCACAATATGGAAGCGAGCCAGAACTTCGCGAAACACCTGCACAATGGCGATCCGCTGACCGCGCGCACGAAACAGGTGCCCGCCGGCCGGCCGAAGACGGGATCGCCGCCCTTTACCTGGGAAGCCAGCGCGACCGACGCGCTGACGCTGGAGGGCTTCAACACATGGACCGACTGGTCGGTGGCGGGGGCGCTGTTCAAGCTGGAACGCTATAATGGCTCGGGTTACCGGCTATACCATCCGCAGGTGAAGTCGCCCTATCTGTGGAGCTTCTCCAACCATTATACCAAGGGCAAATATGTCGCCGACGGGACCTGGTCCGATACGGCGACCTCCGCGCAATGCGGGGCGGCGGTGCTGTTGCGGCGGATGGCGGAGAAACAGCTGATCGGTTTCACCGACGAGCCCCTGCCGTCCGTGGTCACCGGGCCGCTGGTCTCGCGCTTCGCCACCGCCAAGCCGACCGATCCGGCGGTGATCGCCGCCGGCATGACCCTGCAGACCTGGCTGGGCAGCTTCAAGGGCGTCGTCGTCAAGGTCGATGGCTGGTGCGGGCGGGGCACGTCGGACGCCTACAAGCTGGTGACCGGGCAGTATCTGCCGGGCGATCCCAAGGGTTGATTTAGCGCCGCCCGCGATAACTGGGGAGCGCGAGCCTCCAGTGGATCGCGGCGGCACGCAGGCTGAAGCCGGCGGCGGCCGCCACCACCGCCGCGGCAAAGGCGGGGACACCCGCGGACACCAAGACAACGTGCAGACCCGCGGCGAGCGCGGCGGCGGTCACGTACAGTTCGGGGCGCATCAGGATCGACGGCTCGCCCGCCAGCACGTCGCGGATGATGCCGCCGACACAGGCGGTCATCACCCCCATCAGCGCGGCCGGCACCGGCGGGATGCCGAACGCCAGCGCCTTGGCCGCGCCGAACACGGCATAAGCGGCGAGGCCGACCGCATCGAGCCAGTCGAGTGCCTTGTCCTGCCACCAGACCTGGGGCGTGATCCAGACCAGCCCGGCGACCGCGAGGCAGATCGCGGCGACCAGCGGATCATGCACCCAGAAGACCGGCGCTCCGATCAGCAGATCGCGGACCGAACCGCCGCCCACGCCGGTGATCAGCGCGAAGAAAGCGGCGGTGACCAAGGTCTGTCCGCGCCGGGTCGCGGCGAGCGCGCCGGTGGTCGCGAACACCGCGATGCCGAACAGGTCGAGCCAGGGGAGGATCGATCCGAATTGCCAGGGGGCGTGGGGAAGCATGGCGCGTTCTATCGCCAGCGACGGCTCCGCGCAAAGGCGGCTGGAAACTCGGCGCGCGCTGCGACATAGCAGTGTCATGCAACGCTATCGCCCGTCGATGATCGCCCTTGCCATCTGCCTTGCCGCGCTTGCCGGTTTCGTCGATGCCCTTGCCTATTCGAGCCTTGGCGGTTTCTTCGCCTCGTTCATGAGCGGCAATACGACGCGGCTGGGCGTCGCCGTCGCGACCGAGCGCTATGACGAGGTGCGGATGGCCGGCGCGCTGCTGCTGAGCTTCGTCAGCGGGGTGATGATCGCGACGGTGATCGCGCGACGCTGGGCAAAGCACGCCCAGGCAGCGGTGATGATCGCGGTGACGCTGCTGCTTGGTCTCGCCGCGACGATCATGCATTTCGAGCCGAACACCAGGGCGCTGCTGCTGCTCGCCGCGGCGATGGGCGCGGAGAACGGCCTGTTCCTGCGCGATGGCGAAGTGAGCATCGGGCTCACCTATATGACCGGATCGCTCGTGCGTATGGCGCAGCGGCTGGCCGGGGCGCTGATGGGCGATGCGGACCGCTGGACCTGGCTGCGGTATCTGCTGCTGTGGCTCGGTTTCGTCAGCGGCGTGGTGATGGGGGCGCGCTGCTACGGCGCGTTCGACACCGGCGCGCTGTGGCTGGCGACCGGCGCGGCGGCGCTGCTGACGGTGGTGGTCGCGGTAATGGCGCGCGGCACGGAGCCGGTCGGGCCATGGGGTGCCCGGGCGGTTTAGGTAGCGGCTTTGCGGTTGAGGAACGCGATCACCGGCTCATCACAGGCCACGATATGGTCGCTGAGATCGAACACCTCGGATTTCAGGGCATGGCCGAGAGCTTCATCCCGATCGAGGATGCGGCCGAGATAGGACGTCGGATACATCGCTTCCGCCGCATCGACGAGGCCGACCTGATAGCTATTCTCGGCAATCCAGATACGAAAGGCAAAAGCCAGTCGATCGTCCGGTGTTGCGTCATCAGCCCAATCGCCAAACCCGACCAGTACGCTGACGAAATCATGCCCTTCCGAGTAGTCCGCAAAATATACTGCAAGGGCCGCTTCGTCTCGGCTGACGAAGCGGACCAGATGGGTGGTGACATCGCCGCAGCATTGGCAAGTCGACTGTGTCGGGGGCTCGAACTCGATCTGATCCTTCACCCCGCGCACCCCGTCAGATGTGGATCGGCTTGCCCAGCACTGCCATCGCGGCTTCCTTGATCGCTTCCGAATGCGTCGGATGGGCGTGGCAGGTATAGGCGATGTCCTCGGAGGTCGCGCCGAACTCCATGGCCTGCGCGGCCTGGGCGATCATCGTGCCGCCGACCGAGGCGATGACCCAGACGCCGAGCACCCGATCGGTCTTCGCATCCGCGATGACCTTCACGAAACCGTCGGGCTCGTGATTGGTCTTGGCGCGCGAATTGGCGAGCATCGGGAACTTGCCGACCTTCACCTCGCCACGCTCCCCGGCCGCCTCCTCGGTCAGGCCGACGCCGGCGATCTCGGGATTGGTGTAGACCACGCTCGGGATCACATCATGGTTCACGATGCCGGTGAGGCCGGCGATGTTCTCGGCGACCGCAATGCCTTCGTCCTCGGCCTTGTGCGCCAGCATCGGGCCGGGGATGACGTCGCCGATCGCCCAGATGCCGGGAACCGAGGTCTGAAAGCGGTGATCGGTCTCGACCTGGCCGCGCTGGTTGGTGGCGAGGCCCGCAGCGTCGAGGCCGAGGCCTTCGGTGTTGGGACGGCGGCCGATCGAGACGAGCACCGCATCGGCTTCGAGCGTCGTCGCTTCGCCACCGGCGGCTGGCTCGAGCGTGAGCGTGGCAGTGTCGCCACTGACGACCACGCCGGTGACCTTGGTCGAGAGGCGGAATTCCAGCCCCTGCTTCTTCATGATCTTGTTGGCTTCCTTGCGGACCTCGCCGTCGAAGCCGGGCAGAATCTGGTCGAGGAATTCGACGACCGTCACCTTCGCACCGAGGCGCCGCCAGACCGAGCCGAGCTCGAGCCCGATCACGCCGCCGCCGATCACGACCATATGCTTCGGCACCGCGGGCAGTTCGAGCGCGCCGGTCGAATCCACCACGATCTTCTGGTCGATGGTCACGCCCGGCAGCGGGGTGACCGAAGAGCCGGTCGCGATGATGATGTTCTTCGCGCGATATTCGCGATCGCCGACTTTGACGCTGTCCTTGCCGGTGAAGGTCGCGCGACCCTTGATCCACTCGACCTTGTTCTTCTTGAACAGGAACGCGATGCCGCCGGTGAGCTGCTTGACCGCGTCGAGGCGCTGGCCGTGCATCGTCTCCAAATCCAGGCTGGTCTCGACCTTCACGCCCAGCTTGGCGAGCCGGCCGGAAACGGCCTCGTCATACAGCTCGGACGCGTGCAGCATCGCCTTGGACGGGATGCAGCCGACATTGAGGCAGGTGCCGCCCAGCGTCTCGCGGCTCTCGACACAGCCAGTCTTCAGCCCAAGCTGCGCCGCACGGATCGCGGCGACATAGCCGCCCGGGCCGGAGCCGATTACCAGGACGTCGAAATCATAGTCAGCCATTGTCTATCTCAATCGCATGGTGCGTAACGACACGTAAGCACTCCCGTTCGTCCTGAGTAGGGGCTGAGCTTGTCGAAGACCCGTATCGAAGGACATGGCGTGAGGCCTGTCCTTCGATACGCCATTTCGACAAGCTCAATGGCTACTCAGGACGAACGGCGGTGGGGTCAAAGGTCGATCAAAATCCGCGTCGGATCCTCGATCGCGTTCTTCAGCGCGACGAGGAAGGTCACGGCCTCGCGGCCGTCGATCAGGCGATGATCGTAGCTGAGCGCGAGGTACATCATCGGGCGGACCACGACCTGGCCGTCGCGGACGACCGGGCGATCCTCGATGCGGTGAAGGCCAAGCACCGCCGCTTGGGGCGGGTTGATGATCGGGGTCGACATCAGCGAGCCGAACACGCCGCCATTGGAGATAGTGAAGGTGCCGCCCTTCATCTCTTCCATCTTGAGCGTGCCGTCCTTGGCGCGCTTGCCGAAGTCGCCGATGGTGCGCTCGATCCCGGCGACCGAAAGCTGGTCGGCATCGCGCACGACGGGGACGACCAGGCCGCCCGGGCCCGACACCGCGACCGAGATATCGACATAATCGTGATAGACGATCTCATCGCCCTCGATCGAGGCGTTGACGCTGGGCACGTCCTTCAGCGCGAGGCAGGCGGCCTTGGCGAAGAAGCCCATGAAGCCGAGGCGGACGCCGTGCTTCTTCTCGAACAGATCCTTGTACTTGGTGCGCGCCTCGATCACCGCCGTCATGTCGACGTCGTTGAAGGTGGTGAGCATCGCCGCGGTGTTCTGCGCTTCCTTGAGGCGCTTCGCGATCGTCTGGCGCAGGCGCGTCATGCGCACGCGCTCTTCCTTGCGGCCGGTCGAGGCGGCGACCGAGGGCGCGACCTGCGGCTCGGCCGGGACTGCCGCCGCGACGGGAGCGGGCGCCGGCGCGGCCGAAGCGGCGGCGACGACATCGTCCTTGGTGATGCGGCCGTCCTTGCCGGTGCCCTTGACCGTCGAGGGATCGACGCCGTGCTCGAGCACCGCGCGGCGCACTGAAGGAGAGAGCGCGGCCGGGCCGTCACCGGCCGGCGCGGCGGGGGCCGGCGCAGCGGGAGCGGGCGCAGCGGGAGCAGCAGGTGCCGCGGTCACGGCAGGCTGCGGCGCCTCGGCGGCCTTGGGAGCGCCCGCGCCAGCGTCGATCGTCGCGATCATCGCGCCGACCTGGACGGTATCGCCGACCTTCACCGCCTGCTCCCCCATGACGCCGGCGACGGGGCTCGGTACCTCGACCGAGACCTTGTCGGTCTCCAGGCTGGCGATCGGCTCATCCATCGCCACGGCATCGCCGGGCTGCTTGAGCCATTCGCCGAGCGTCGCTTCAGTGATCGATTCGCCCAGGACGGGCACTTTTACTTCGGTTGCCATCTCTTACTTCCCTTGTTCCCCGGCGAAGGCCGGGGCCCAGTTACGCAGCGATCATTGGCGAGCGCCGCGAGTCATCACATCCGTTTCCCGACTGGGCCCCGGCCTTCGCCGGGGAACAGCCCCAATGCTTCAGCTCTTCCGCGTGCGGCGGATTTCTTCGCGGACATTATGGCCGAGCGCGTCAGCGACGAGCGCGGCCTGTTCCATCTGGTGACGCTTCATCAGGCCGGTCGCCGGCGATGCGGCGGCGGCGCGGCCGGCATAGCGCGCGCGCACCGGCTTGACCCCGGCCCCGACCAGGCATTCCTCGATGAACGGCTCGACGAAGCTCCACGCGCCGTTGTTCTTCGGCTCTTCCTGCGCCCAGACCACTTCTTCGAGGTTGGGCAGCTTCTGCAGGCGCGCGGTCAGCGGCTCGCTCGGGAAAGGATAGAGCTGCTCGACCCGGACGATCGCGGTGTTCTTGTCGCCGGCCGCATCACGCGCCTCCATCAGGTCATAAGCGACCTTGCCGGTGCACAGCACGAGTCGCCTCACGTCCAGGTCCGCCGGCGCCGAAGGATCGGACAACAGCCGCATGAAGTGGCTGTCGCCCTGGAAATCGGCCGCGCTCGATACCGCCAGCTTGTGGCGCAGCAGCGACTTGGGCGTGAAGATGATCAGCGGCTTGCGGAAGCTGCGATGCATCTGCCGGCGCAGCAGGTGGAAATAATTCGCCGGCGTGGTGCAGTTCGCGACCTGCATATTGTCCTGCGCGCACAGCTGCAGGAAACGCTCGACGCGTGCCGAGCTATGTTCCGGACCCTGGCCTTCATAGCCGTGCGGCAGCAGCATCACCAGGCCGTTGGCGCGCAACCACTTGGCCTCGCCCGACGCGATGAACTGATCGATCATGATCTGCGCGCCGTTCATGAAGTCGCCGAACTGCGCCTCCCACAGCACCAGGGTCTTCGGGTCGGCCAGCGCATAGCCATATTCGAAGCCGAGCACGCCATATTCGCTCAAGGGGCTGTCCAGCACCTCGAAACGGCCATGCTCGAGCTGCGCGAGCGGCAGATATTTGTGCTCGTCCTTCTGGTCGATCCACACCGCGTGGCGCTGCGAGAAAGTGCCGCGGCCCGAATCCTGCCCCGAGAGGCGGACGCCATAGCCTTCCGACAGCAGCGAGCCGTAAGCGAGCGCCTCGCCCGTCGCCCAATCGAAATTGGCGCCCGATTTGAACATCTCGCGCTTGGCGTCGATCACGCGGCCGAGCGTCTTGTGGATGGTCAGGTCGTCGGGAACGGTGGTCAGCGTGCGGCCGAGCGAGTCGAACAGCTTGGGTTCGATCCCGGTCTCGACATTGCGGCGCGCGCTCTCGGCATCGGCCGGCGCATGCAGGCCCGACCAGCGTCCGGCGAACCAGTCCGCCTTGTTCGGCTTGTAGCTCGCGCCCGCCTCGAACTCGCCTTCGAGCAGGGTGGTGAACTGCGCGATATTGTCGTCGATCCAGGCGCGATCGATCACGCCCTGCTCGATCAGCTTGGTCCCATAGATTTCGCTGACCGGCGGATGCGCACGGATGCGATCGTACATCAGCGGCTGAGTGAAGCTCGGCTCGTCGCCTTCGTTATGGCCGAAGCGGCGATAGCACCACATGTCGATCACGATGTCGCGGTGGAAGCGCTGGCGGAACTCGATCGCCATCTTGGTGGCGAAGGTCACCGCCTCGGGATCGTCGCCATTGACGTGGAAGATCGGCGCCTGGACGCCCTTCGCCACATCCGACGGATAGGGCGACGAGCGCGCGAATTGCGGGCTGGTCGTGAAGCCGATCTGGTTGTTGATGACGAAATGGATGCAGCCGCCGGTATTGTAACCGCGGATGCCGGAGAAGCCGAGGCATTCCCACACGATGCCCTGGCCCGCAAACGCCGCGTCGCCGTGAATCAGCACCGGCAGCGAGGCCTTGTGCTCCTTCAGGTCGCCGGCGATCGTCTGGATCGCACGGACCTTGCCCAGCACGACGGGATCCTCGGCCTCGAGATGCGAGGGGTTGGCGACCAGCGACATATGCACGCTGATCCCGTCGAACTCGCGGTCGGTCGAGGTGCCGAGATGGTATTTCACGTCGCCCGAACCGGCCACGTCGTCGGGATTGTCGGAGCCACCGCCGAATTCATGGAAGATGATGCGGAACGGCTTGGCCATCACGTTGGACAGCACGTTCAGACGGCCGCGATGCGCCATGCCGAACACGATCTCGCGCACGCCGAACTGACCGCCATATTTGATGACGCTTTCCAGCGCCGGGATCATGCTCTCGCCGCCGTCCAGGCCGAAACGCTTGGTCCCGACATATTTGCGGCCGCAGAATTTCTCCCACTGCTCGGCTTCGATCACCTTGTTGAGGATCGCCTTCTTGCCCAGCGGGCTGAACTCGATCGCCTTGTCCTTGCCTTCCATCCGTTCCTGGAGGAAGCGGCGCTCCTCCACGTCCGAGATGTGCATATATTCGAGGCCGACATTGCCGCAGTAATTCGCGCGCAGAATGCCGACGAGCTCCCGCACCGTCGCCCATTGCAGGCCCATGGTGCCGCCGAGATAGACCGGGCGGTCGAGATCGGTGTCGGAAAAACCGTGATATTCAGTGGTGAGATCGGCCGGCATCTCGCGCTTGGACAGGCCGAGCGGATCGAGATTGGCGGCAAGATGGCCGCGCACGCGATAGGTGCGGATCAGCAGCATCGCACGGATCGAATCCGCGGCGGCACGGACGATGTCGTCCTGCGAGGGCGCGGCGGCCGCCGGTGCCGGGGCAGGCTTGGCGCCGCCCTTGGCGGGCTTGGGCGCCGGCTCCATCTGGGTCGGGTCGAGCGCCGCGGTCAGATCGTCGGTCGAGCTCAGCGGCCAGTTGGACTGGTTCCAGCTCGGGCCGGTCGCATTGCCCTCCAGGCCTTCGAAAAAGCCGCGCCAGCCCGGCTCGACGCTGTCCGGAGACACTTTGTACCGCGCATAGAGCGCATCGATGAACGCCGGGCTCACGCCCCCGGCGATGTCAGCGAAATCCTGGCCTTCGTAGCCCATTGGCTGTTCCTCGGCGCATCCCTGGGGAGGTGATGCTGCTTTGTCCCCGCCCGAGGCGGGGCCTGGTTAACCCTTCAACACCGACAGCAGCGTCGTGCCCAGTTCGGACGGGCTGTCCGCTACCTTGATCCCTGCCGCTTCCATCGCCGCGATCTTGTCCTCGGCGCCGCCCTGGCCGCCCGACACGATCGCGCCGGCATGGCCCATGCGGCGACCCGGAGGCGCCGTGCGGCCCGCGATGAAACCGGCCATCGGCTTCTTGCGGCCGCGCTTGGCCTCGTCGCGGAGGAACTGCGCGGCTTCCTCTTCGGCCGAGCCGCCGATCTCGCCGATCATGATGATCGACTTGGTCTCGTCGTCGGCGAGGAAGAGTTCGAGCACGTCGATGAAGTTCGTGCCGTTGACCGGATCGCCACCGATGCCGACCGCGGTCGTCTGGCCGAGGCCCGCATTCGACGTCTGGAAGACGGCTTCATAGGTAAGCGTGCCGGAGCGGCTTACAACGCCTACCGAGCCCTGCTTGAAGATGCTGCCGGGCATGATGCCGATCTTGCACTGGCCCGGCGTCAGGACGCCCGGGCAGTTCGGACCGATCAGGCGCGACTTGGAACCGCTGAGCGCGCGCTTCACCTTGACCATGTCGAGCACCGGAATGCCCTCCGTGATGGTGACGATCAGCGGCACTTCGGCGTCGATCGCCTCGAGGATCGAGTCGGCCGCGAAGGGCGGCGGCACATAGATGACGGACGCGGTCGCGCCGGTCTTCGCAACGGCCTCGGCAACGGTGTCATAGACCGGCAGGCCGATATGCTCGGTGCCGCCCTTGCCCGGCGTCACGCCGCCGACCATCTGCGTGCCATAAGCCAGCGCCTGCTGGGTGTGGAACGTGCCGGTCTCACCAGTCATGCCCTGGGTGATGACCTTGGTGTTCTTGTCGACGAGGATTGCCATATTTTTCTCGTTCCCACTTGCCGCGCTCCCGCGAAGGCGGGAGCCCAGACCTAAAACAAAGACTCGAACAGATCGTCCCAGTCCGGATTCATCGTTTCAATCTCTCGCAGCTTCCACTGCCGATTCCATTTCTTCAGCTGCAATTCGCGATGTCTGGCCCCTTCGATCGTATCATGGGCTTCGTACCAGACGAGCAGCTTGCAGTCGTATTTTCTGGTGAAGCCTTCGACCAGGCCGTTGCGATGTTGGTACGCGCGGGCAGGCAGGTCGCTGGTTACACCGATATAGATCGTTCCGTTCTTCTGCTTCGCCATGATGTAGACGAAGCCGGGTTTATCCTCTCGCACCGCCCGCCTCCTTGGGTCCCCGCGAAGGCGGGGACCCAGACTGGGCTCCCGCCTTCGCGGGAGCACAATGAGGTCAGGCCAGGCTTCCGTCGATCGCCTTGCACGCGACCAGCAATTCCTTGACCGCCTCGACCGAGACATCGAGGTTGTTCTGTGCCTCTTCGTCGAGCTTGATCTCGACCACCTTCTCGACGCCGCCGGCACCGATGACCACCGGCACGCCGACATAGAGATTGTCCACGCCGTACTGGCCGGTCAGGTGGACCGCTGCCGGGAGCAGGCGCTTCTGGTCGTAGAGATAGGCCTCCGCCATCGAGATCGCCGAGGTGGCGGGGGCATAATAGGCCGAGCCGGTCTTGAGCAGCGCGACGATCTCGCCGCCGCCCGACCGGGTGCGCGCGACGATCGCGTCGATGCGCTCCTGCGTCGAGAAGCCCATGTCGATCAGGTCCGGAACCGGGATGCCCGAAACGGTCGAGTAGCTGATCACCGGGACCATGGTGTCACCGTGGCCGCCGAGCACGAAGGACGTGACGTCCTTGACCGAGACCTTGAACTCTTCGGCGAGGAAATGGCTGAAGCGCGAGCTGTCGAGCACGCCGGCCATGCCGACGACCTTCTGGTGCGGGAGACCCGAGAATTCGCGCAGCGCCCAGACCATCGCGTCGAGCGGGTTGGTGATGCAGATGACGAACGCGTCGGGCGCGTTGGCGGCGATGCCTTCGCCCACGGCCTTCATGACCTTCAGGTTGATGCCGAGCAGGTCGTCGCGGCTCATGCCCGGCTTGCGGGCGACACCGGCGGTGACGATGATGACGTCCGCGCCAGCGATGTCGGCATAATCATTGGTGCCGGTGATCTTGGCGTCGAAGCCTTCGACGGGCGAGCACTGACTGAGATCCAGCGCCTTGCCCTGGGGCACGCCCTCGACCACGTCGAACAGGACGATGTCGCCCAGGCCCTTCAGTGCTGCGAGATGAGCAAGCGTGCCGCCGATGTTACCGGCACCGATCAACGCGATCTTCTTGCGGGCCATTCCTCGTCCTTTCGGCAATGATAAAGCCGCGCGCGCGGCGAAACTGGGCGGCGGCTTAGGCGCGTTTGGCCGTAGGGGCAACCGCTAAAACCCGATATTTTCACGTGTTTATTGCAACTAATTCGCAAGTGCATTTACGCCGGTTGATCATTCTCGGGATCGACGTAGCGACGCTCACCGGTCGCGTCATTATACCATACCGTCACGGCACGACCGCTGGCGTCGTCGACGAAACGTTCGGACGTCTCGCGCCACCCGCCGCCGATCGGTTTCGCCTGCGAAGCGCCGTACCGGCGGCGTTCGAGCATGATGCCGGCAAGCACGACCGTCGCCGCGATCAGCGTCGGCCACACCGCCGGATCGATCACCGCGCCGATCACCGCCGCGGTGAACAACAGCATCGCGATCACCAGGACGAAGGTACGCAGCATCATTCGGGCGCGGGATCGAGAATGACGGCGGTGCCGTACGCGACCACCTCGTTCATCGCCTGGGCGATCTCGCCCGAGTCGAAACGCATCATGACGACGGCGTTGGCGCCCATCAGCGCAGCATTGGCGACGAGGCGGTCGATCGCGTGGCGCCGCGTATCCTCGACCAGTCGGGTATATTCGGGGATTTCGCCGCCGACGATCGAGCGCAGGCTGGCAGTGATGTTGCCGCCGATGCCGCGGCTGCGGACGACGACGCCGAATGCCTGACCCAGCGTCTTGAGTACGGTATGGCCCGGGACATTCTCGGTGGTGGTGACGAGCATCTTCTTCCCTCCATGGCCGGCCGCGGCACGATAGCAAATGGTCGGGCGATGGCGAAGGTCAGTTCGCGCCGTGGCCCAGTTCGAGATAGTCGTCGGAGCGCATTTCCTCGAGCCGGCTGATCGTGCGCTCGAACTCGAAACGGCCGTCACCCTTCTCGTACAGCTCGCCCGGCGGCGCATCGGCAGCGGCGAGCAGCTTCACCTTGTGCTCGTACAACGCGTCGATCAGCTGGACGAAACGCGCCGCCTCGTTGCGGTTCTCCGGCCCGAGCCGCGGGATGCCGACCAGGATGATGGTGTGGAAACGCCGCGCGACCGCGAGATAATCGGCCGAGCCGCGGGCCTCGCCGCACAGCCGCTTGAACGAGAAGACCGCGACGCCCTTCAGGCTCTTGGGCACATGCAAGGTGCGTCCGCCGCCGACCGGCAATTCCTCCGAGGGCACATGGTCGCGGTCCTCGGGCGGATAGTCGGTCAGGCGGAAAAAGGCGGCGGAAAGCTGCGCGGTCGCCTCGGGCCCGTTGGGCACCAGCCAGGTCTCGACCTGGCCGAGCCGGTCGCGTCGGTAATCCACCGGGCCGTTGAGCGCGAGCACCTGCATCCTGGTCTGGATCAGGTCGATGAAGGGCAGGAAATGCTCGCGGTTGAGCCCGTCCTTGTAGAGATCGGTCGGCGGCCGGTTGGAGGTCATCACCACCGTCACGCCGTGGCGCAGCAGCTCGGTGAACAGCCGCGACAGGATCATCGCGTCGGGGCTGTTGGTGACCATGATCTCGTCGAAGCAGAGCACCTTCACTTCCTCGGCGATCGCGGCGGCGACCGGGAGGATCGGGTCGCCGACTTCCTTCTCCCGCTCGACCCGCAGGCGGGCATGGACGTCGAGCATGAATTCGAGGAAGTGGATGCGCCGCTTCCGCCGCATGTTGATGCAGCCGAAGAACAGATCCATCAGCATCGACTTGCCGCGGCCGACCCCGCCCCAGAGATAGATGCCCGCCGGCGCCTCGGGCCGCCGGCCCAGCGCGCGCCACAGCACCGACCCGCGCTTCGGCGCTGCCTCGAGTTCGGTCGCCAAAGCGTCGAGGCGACGAGCGGCTTCCTCCTGTTCGGGATCGGGCCGGAGCTCCCCCGCGGCGATCAGCGCTTGGTAGCGGGCGAGGACGTTGGGCACTACAGCGCTCCGCCCGTTCGCCCTGAGCTTGTCGAAGGGCTGTTCTTCTTTGCGACCCACGTGAAAAAGAACAGTGCTTCGACACGCTCAGCACGAACGGAGATAGAAGTCATTGCTTCGGGGCCGATTTGCGGATCGTGGCGGAAAAGCTCGCGACCTTGTCCTCGTCCTGCACGACGAGGCCGCGCAGGAACAGCAGCCGCCCGGTCTCGCGCAGCAGTTCGACCTGCGCCTCCAGCAGCTCGCCGATGCGGCCGCCGCCGATGAACTGAGTCGAAAGGTCGAGCGTCACCGCCGACCCCGCGGTGATCAGCCCGAAGCTGCGCGAGGCAGCGAACAGCGCGACATCGATGAAGCCGAGCAGCGCACCGCCATGCACGCTGTCGCGCAGATTGGAATGGCGCCGCTCCGGCGTCATGCGCACCCGGGCAATGCCGCCTTCGACCCGCACCATCATCGGGCCGAGAAAGCTGTTGTAGCGCGATGGATCAGTGAAGCCCCACCGCATCCAGCCGGGATGATCCGGATCCTCCTCGTAGAGGAAGGTAGCGGGCGCGCTGGTTTCGGTCACGCGACGAGCCTCAGACGACTCGCTCTGCTTCCATCTTCTTGATCTCGGCGATCGCCTTGGCCGGGTTGAGGCCCTTGGGGCAGACATTCGCGCAGTTCATGATCGTGTGGCAGCGATAGAGGCGGAACGGATCCTCCAGCTCGTCGAGTCGTTCGCCGGTCATCTCGTCGCGGCTGTCGGCGAGCCAGCGATAGGCCTGCAACAGGATCGCGGGGCCGAGGAACTTGTCGCTGTTCCACCAATAGCTCGGGCAGGCGGTCGAGCAGCAGGCGCACAGGATGCACTCGTACAGGCCGTCCAGCTTCTCGCGATCGGCCGGCGACTGGAGCCGCTCCTTGCCCGAGGGCGGCGGCGTGACGGTCTGCAGCCATGGCTTGATCGAGGAATATTGCGCGTAGAAATGCGTGAAATCGGGAACGAGGTCCTTGATCACTTCCATATGCGGCAGCGGCGTGATGCGGATATCGCCCTTCACGTCCTCGATCGCGGTGGTGCAGGCGAGGCCGTTCTTGCCGTCGATGTTCATCGAGCACGACCCGCAAATGCCCTCGCGGCAGGAGCGGCGGAAGGTCAGCGAGCTGTCCTGCTCCGACTTCATCTTGATCAGCGCGTCGAGCACCATCGGGCCGCAATTGTCGAGATCGATCTCGAAAATGTCGTAATGCGGGTTCTCGCCGGCATCGGGATCGTAGCGATAGATCTTGAAGCTCTTGACCCGCTTTGCCTCGGCGGCTGCCTTGTGGACCTTGCCGCCCTTTTTGGGTCGGCTGTTCGGGGGCAGTCTGAATTCGGCCATGCCTGAAAGTCTCCGGCGGAAACGAAATGGTGCGTCGCGGAAAGCGGCTATGCCTTTCGGCGCGCGCGTGCAACCCTTTGGCGCGGTCCGCGGCGTCGGATCACCGCATGATTGCAAATTCCGCGACGGAGCAGGCATCATCGCCGGCGTTGCGGGCACCGGGCAAGAATCGTAGGGCGAAGTCCAGCATATGACCAAACGGGGCAAAATATGAGACTGAGCGATTGCCACAATGTCGAGGATTTCCGCACCCTCGCCCGCAAGCGCCTGCCCGGCCCCGTGTATCACTATATCGACGGTGCCGCCGATGACGAGGCGACCAAGCGCCGCAACACCGAGGCGTTCGAGTCGTGCGACCTGGTGCCGAGCGTGCTCGCCGGCGTCGAGACGATCGACATGAGCACCACGGTGATGGGCCGCAAGATCGACATGCCGCTGTTCCTGTCGCCAACTGCCTTGCAGCGCCTGTTCCACTGGCATGGCGAGCGCGGCGTCGCGCGCGCGGCCGAGAAGTTAGGGACCTATTTCGGCATTTCGAGCCTTGGCACCGTCAGCATCGAGGAGATCGGCCGGACGATCAGCACGCCCAAGATGTTTCAGCTCTATATCCACAAGGACAAGGGACTGAACCACGCGCTGGTCGAACGGTGCAAGGAGGCCAAGTTCGACTGTATCGCGCTGACCGTCGACACGATCGTGTCGGGCAATCGCGAGCGCTGCCTGCGCACCGGCTTCACCTCGCCGCCAAAGCTGACCCCGGCCTCGGCGATCAGCTTCGCGACTCACCCGGGCTGGACGCTCGATTATCTGTTCCGCGAGAAGTTCGAGTTGTCGAACCTGAAGGACCATGTGTCCGAAGGGACCAATGTCGCGCTGTCGGTCGCCGACTATTTCAACAAGATGCTCGATCCGTCGATGGACTGGAAAACGGCGGAGGGCGTGCGCGCGCAATGGGGCGGCGAATTCTGCCTGAAGGGCATCATGTCCGTCGAGGACGCGAAGCGCGCGGTCGATATCGGCGCGACGGCGATCATGGTGTCGAACCATGGCGGGCGGCAGCTCGACGGCAGCCGATCGCCGTTCGATCAGCTTGCCGAGATCGTCGATGCGGTCGGCGACAAGATCGACGTGATCTGCGACGGCGGCATCCGCCGCGGCAGCCATGTGCTGAAGGCGCTGAGCGTGGGCGCCAAGGCATGCTCGGGCGGGCGGATGTATCTTTATGCGCTGGCGGCGGCTGGCCAGCCCGGGGTCGAGCGGGTGCTCGGGCGGCTGCAGGCAGAGATCGAGCGGGACATGAAGCTGATGGGGGTGAAGTCGGTTGCGGAGCTGACCCGGGGCAATTTGCGCTGGCGTTAGAATCCCTCTCCCAGCGGGAGAGGGAGGGAGCAGCGAAGCTGCGGAAGGGTGAGGACGACAACGCCAATCACCCTCACCCCGCGCTGCTGCGCAGCTTGCCCCTCTCCCGCTGGGAGAGGGGAAGAAGGGCGCCTATTCCTGAACCACCTCCTGCGGCTCGGGCTTCGCACCCCAGTCGATGTTCCGCGTCAGGAACATCACTGCGGCAAGCGCGACGAACAGCATCACCGAACCGACCAGCAGCGACAGGTCCTCGAGGCTGAGCAGCACATACAGCACGCCGTAGAGCGCCGAGATCAGCGCGCCGATGAACAGACTTCGCCGCCAGCTGCCCAGCACCGCGGCCGAATAGGCGGTGAGCAGCGCGACGATCGCGCCGCCCGCCACCGCATAGGCCGGCGTGAACCCGATCACTTCGGCAAAGGCGAGCAGCATCACGAAGAACAGCACCAGCCCCGATCCGACCAGGCCATATTCGATCGCCGACACCCGCACGCCGCCGATCACGTCGAACATCAGAAAGGCAAGGAAGGTGAAACCGACGAACAGGAAGCCGTATTTCACCGAGCGGTTGACCTGGCTGTAGAGATCGACCGGCGTGAGCAGATCGACCCGTGCTTCATGCTCGGCCGTCTCGCCAGCGCGGCGCCCCTCGCCGGCGGCCTGGGCGGACGACGCGTCGCCCGAGGCCTGGTCGAAGGCGACGAGCGGACTGCCCAGCGCGAGGTTGCCGACGCGCCAGCTGGCATCGAAGCCCTTGCCGAACGGCTTTTTCTGCACTGGCAGGAAGCCGCCCTGATAGCTCGGGCTGGGCCAGGACGAGAGCACGCGCCATGCGGTATCGCCGCCGTTCGGCACCAGCGACAGCGAGCCGTTGCCGCGCACCGCATAATCGAACGCCACGCCGATCGGCCGGCCACGCAGATCGCTCGCATCGAACCAGGCATAGAAGCCCGATCCGCCCGTCTCGCGCATGCCGTTGCCCGGCTGGAGCGAGACGGGCTTGCCGTTGACCGACACCGCGGGCGGCGAGCCGAACAGGCCACGCGCGTCGCTGATGCCGAAGCGGATCTGCGCGCGATCGAGCGCCAGCGCATCCGGCGCGACACCGAAACGCTGGAGGTCGGCCGGCAGCGTGAAGCGTGCGCTGCCCTGGTTGCGCGCCTCGAACACCACCACGTCGTAGATCGAGCGGTGGCGCAGATCGGGCTTGAGATCGGTCTTCAGCCTGGTCGCATCGGGCGACAGGGTCATGTCGTGCCAGCTCGTGCTGGTCCTGGTCACCTGCTTGCCATTTTCGGTGACGGTCTCGGTCGTCTGCTTCGAATAGGGGATGACGAGCACCGGCCCGGCGATCGCCTGCGGCCCGCCCCAGCCTTGCGCGATCGATGCCTGGGCGGTCTCCGACTGAGTCTGGCGATCATAGACGAGGAGATAGATGGCGAAGAGCGGGATCGCGAGCAGCGTGCCGATCAGGAACGGCAGCAACAGCTTGAACCCGGGCGAGCGTTCTGACGCATGGCGTGCGGACATGATGGTCTCCCTTTTAGGAGACCTTCAGCTAGCGGGGCGCCGGGGCCGACGCCAAAGTGGATCGGGAGGAATGGTTGTGCAGAACGCGTGCAGGCCTGTCCCTCCCCTCAGATCACGTCCAGCACCAGCCCCAGGTCGCGCGCTTCTTCCGCCTCGATATACCAGTTGGCGGGCGCACGTTCGCGCAGGTCCTCGAAATCGACCCGGCTACCCTTCACGATATCGCGAAAGCCTTCTTCCTCGATCAGGATCGAATGCTCGATCTCATGCAGGGTCGCCTTCAGGCTGGCGATGCACATGCGCAGCGGGCCGTTGATGTTGAGCTGCTTCGAGATGATCCGCTCATGGATCATCAGCCGCGTGTGGCGCGTGAGGAAGCGGCGATCGACTGGGAAGGCCGCCATGAAGGTCGCGCCGGCCGAATAGACCGCGACCTTGCCGAGGAACAGGATCTCGCGGCCGTCATGGTCCTCGAGCAGGCGGATATCGTCGGCCATGGTCCGCGCGACCTCGGGGTCGCCGCCGAGCGTGGTCATCGCGATGACCAGCGCGCCTTGCTCCGGACAGGTATCGAGCTGCTGGCGGAAGCTCTGATACATATATTGATCGACGGGGCCGGACAGGCGGATGTGCGGCTTGGCGAGGAGCGGATAGCGAGGTTCGGTCATGGCGCCCCTAACTGAGTCGCGACCGGGAGGTTCCGGGTCGACGCGAAAAGACCGGATAGCAGCTTCAACAGACTTCAGCAGTATTGGCCGGTAGCGGCCCCGGCGGGATGCGCGCCTCGCTCAGATAGAAGGGATCGCCCTCGATCCGGTGGCTCGCGCCATAGGCCCTGCCCAGCGCCGCGTAGAGCGCGGGATCATAGGCCTGCAGGTCGTCATGGGACAGGATACGGCGGCCGTCGAAGATCACGATGCGGCCCGAGTTGAACCAGAACTGGCTGCCCACCGCCCAATATTCGTCGATCGTGGTCGAGGCATATTCGCCCTTCCACCGGCCGGCCCTGAGGGCTGCGCGATAGGCACGATCGACCTGCCGGTAGAGGCCCGGGTCGATCGCGCGGATCGCCTGAAGGATGTCGTGCGAGAATTCGTGGAGGAAGATCGTCTGGCCGTAATAGCGCGAGTTGCGCTGGCCGAGCAGATCCTCGACCGCGCCGCTGGTCAGCTTCCCGGCCATGCCGCGGGCGCGGTAGTTCCAATAGGCGCGGTCCGTCATGCGGCCGATGCGTTCGTCATAATGCTTGCGCTCGCAGCGGGTGAGCCGGGGGTCGTCGCGGCCGGGCCTCTTCCAGTCGCGCTGCTCGGGCAGGTCGAGCGTGCTCTCGTCCTCCGCCATGATCGCGACGCGGTAGCCCGACGCGGCCAGCCCCTGGGCGAGATCGGGGCGATGATCGAGCATGCCCTGAATGATCTGCCTGGCCACCAGCAGCGCGCGATCGGGCACCTTGGCCGAGGACAGGACGGGGATGCCGTCCGCATCGACATATTTCGCGTAAAAGGGATCGACCGATAAAGACGCTGGCGGCGAGGCGACATCCGGCGCGGGAGAGGCGCACGCCGCGACGATCTGCACCGGGAGAATGCAGCCGAGCAGCAGCACGAGACGCGCGCGATAGTTCATCGTCTCAGCCGCGGGCTCCTCGCGTCAACAACAGCGGAGAACCGTCTATCAGCGTCGAGCCGGATGTTGAATCAAATTGCCGGCCCGATCAGTAAACCCGCTTCTTCGGCTTGATATAGTCGATGTCGTCGGTGAGCGTGTAGTCGTGCACCGGGCGGTAGTCGATCTCGGTGGTGCCGCCCTTTCCGCCCCAGCCGTTAAAGGTCGCGACGGTGTGCTTCATCCAGTTCGCGTCGTCGCGGTCCGGGAAGTCCTCGTGCATGTGTGCGCCGCGGCTTTCCTTGCGATTGGCCGCGCCCTTGATCGTGACCACGGCCTGGCCGATCAGATTGTCGAGCTCCATCGTCTCGACCAGATCGGTGTTCCAGATGAGCGAGCGGTCGCTGATGCCGACATCGGCGAAACTGGAATAGACCGCGTCCATCTTGGTGACGCCCTCGGCGAGCAGCGCGGTGTCGCGGAACACGGCGCAATGCTTCTGCATGGTGCGCTGCATCTCGGCCCGGATCTTTGCAGTCGGCGCGGCGCCCTTGGCGTTGCGGAAATGGTCGAGCCGGGTGAGCGCGAACTCCTCCGCGCCCTTGGGCAGTGCATTGTGCGGGGTGTTGGGCTTGAGCTGGTCCTTGAGGCGCAGGCCGGTCGCGCGGCCGAACACGACGAGATCGATCAGCGAGTTGGATCCGAGCCGGTTGGCGCCGTGCACCGAGACGCAGGCCGCTTCGCCCACCGCGAACAGGCCGGGGACGACCGTATCCGGATCGCCATTCTTATTCTGCACGACCTCGCCGTGATAATTGGTCGGGATGCCGCCCATATTGTAATGCACCGTCGGCGTGACCGGCAGCGGCTGACGCGTGAGATCGACGCCGGCGAAGATCTTGCCCGTCTCGGTGATGCCCGGCAGGCGCTCGTGCAGCACCTTGGGATCGATATGATCGAGGTGCAGGTAGATATAGTCCTTGTGCTCGCCGACGCCGCGGCCCTCGCGCATTTCCATCGCCATCGAGCGCGCGACCACGTCGCGGCTGGCCAGGTCCTTCGCGGAGGGCGCATAGCGCTCCATGAAGCGCTCGCCCTCGCTATTGGTCAGATAACCGCCCTCGCCGCGCGCACCCTCGGTGATGAGCACGCCCGCGCCGTAGATGCCGGTCGGGTGGAACTGGACGAACTCCATGTCCTGCAGCGCGATGCCCGCGCGCAGTGCCATGCCGTTGCCGTCACCGGTGCAGGTATGGGCCGAGGTCGCCGACTGATAGACGCGGCCGCCGCCGCCCGTCGCCAGCACCACGGCATGGCTGCGGAAGCGGTGAATCGAGCCGTCTTCCATGCACAAAGCGATCACGCCGCGGCACTGACCATTCTCCATGATCAGGTCGAGCGCGAAATATTCGACGTAGAAGTCCGCGTCGTACTTCAGGCTCTGCTGGTAGAGCGCATGGAGCATGGCGTGGCCGGTGCGGTCGGCCGCGGCGCAGGTGCGCTGCACGGGAGGCCCCTCGCCCATATTCTGCATATGGCCGCCGAACGGGCGCTGATAGATCGTCCCGCTCTCGTTGCGGCTGAACGGCACGCCGGCATGTTCGAGCTCGTAAACCGCCGCAGGCGCCTCGCGCACCATATATTCGATCGCGTCCTGGTCGCCGAGCCAGTCCGAGCCCTTGACGGTATCGAACATGTGCCAGGTCCAGTGATCCGGCGTATTGTTGCCGAGGCTGGCGGCGATGCCGCCCTGCGCCGCGACGGTGTGGCTGCGCGTCGGGAACACCTTGGTAATGCAGGCCGTCTTCAGGCCCGACTCCGCGATGCCCATGGTCGCGCGCAGGCCCGATCCGCCGGCGCCCACGACCACGGCATCATAGGTGTGGTCGATGATCTTATAGGCTTCCGGCATCAGACTGGCGCTCCGGCGGCAAAGGCGATCCTGAGGATCGAGAAGATGGCGATCGCGGCGGACGCGACGGTGAAGAACGTGAGGGCGAGCATCGCGGCGACGCGCGCCTCGTCGTGGAGATAATCCTCGATCGCCACCTGAAGCCCCAGGCGGAAATGATAGAAGACCGAGGCGATCAGCAGGATCATCGGGATCGCGGCCCAGGCCGAGGCGATCCAGTCGTGCAGCGTCTCATATTGATAATTGGGCAGGCGTGCGATCGAGAGCAGCAGCCAGAGCATCAGGAACAGGTTGGCGCCGGCGGTCAGCCGCTGGTTCCACCAGTGATGCGAGCCTTCCTTGGCTGAGCCGAGGCCGCGGACCCGGCCGAGTTCGGTACCGTTGCCCATCTTATTTCCCCACGAGCAGATAGGCCCAGAACAGGGCGGTGAAGGTGATCGAGAAGACGAAGGTCAGCCAGGAGCCGGTGCGGTTGGTCCTGAGCTCGAAGCCGGCGCCCGCATCCATCACGAAATGGCGGATGCCGCTGGCCATGTGCTGGAACAGCGAGAGGGTCAGGCCGATGCCGACAACATAGCCGATGATGTTGAGCTTGCCGTCCGCCACGGTGAAGATGTCGGTGAAGGCCGCATAGGCTTCCTTGCCGCCGGCCAGCGCCGCGAGCCACCACACGAGCAGGATCGTGCCGACCGTCGCCAGCCCGTCACCCGTCACGCGGTGCAGGATCGAGACGGTCATGTGGACGCCCCATTTCCACGCCGTGAGATGCGGCGAGATTGGTCGGGCGGGGTTGCGTGGGCTAGCCAAGGCGGGAAATCCTCTCGGACGGTCAGTGGCGCCGTATTAGTCCGCGCGTGCCGCGATGCAAGGCGGATTGGACGGGCGCGGCGGAGCGGATGGGAGCGTTCGCGTCAAGTAGCGCGGCAGAAACGGCGTTGGAAAATGCGCTAAGTTGCGACCGACTGGCAACTATTCGCTGAATTTCGCGACCCACCTGCGAGCGGGGCAAAATCGAGTGGTTCTTGGCGCCTGTGCGGATGTTATTTGAAGGGTGCGAACGGGTTCTTGGGGTGCACTTGCGAGGCGCGGATTCGGCCGGGCTACTCGACCATGACATGATTGCTGCTCGACTTACCAAATTACGCGAGGGGTATGAGGAGTTCATGGTGCTTTACTTGCCTCTATTTGCCGTGCCGATGTGTCGGTGGCGGCGAGGTGATTTCACCAGATCAGGAGGATGAAGTGAATCACTCGCGGATCATGAGCGCCCTGAGTCGCCCTTCAGACTCAAAAAGCAGGCTGCTCCCAAGCACCCTACTTCCCCGGCACTTGTTGTCAGGCCATCTCTCCAAATCCCCGACAACGCCTGCGGGAGGTTGGATGCCGGAACGAGTCCGGCATGACGCTTTGGACTGCTGACTGCCTCTCTCCGCCTTCACATCCTAACCGCCCTTTAATCTTATCCGGCGTAACTCCCGTGCGAACCGCCCCGAGGCGGTCGGTCGCCAGCTATCGGAGTTTCGCCCTTGACCCCCAGTGACTTGCCCGCCCCCGGCACGATTGCCGCCCAGGTCGACATCGCGGCCAGGCTGCGCGTGTTCGATGTCGACGGGTCGCTGGCGCGCGCGAGTCGCGATGCGTGGAGCGTGATCGAGCCGGAAATCCGGTCGATCTCGGAAGGTTACTGGCAGCAATGGCTGCGCTGCTTCGCCGACGACCGGGTCTGGGCGTCGCACGAGACCGAGAAGATGATCGAGGTGGGCTGCGTGTTCCTGCGGAACCGTTTCCTCGACACGACCGGCCGCGTCTGGATCGAATCGGTCGAACGATCGGTCGCCGCCGCCTTTCTCGGCAATGTCTCCCCGCTCGCCCTGCTGTCGATGATCAACGCGAGCGACCGGGTCGCGCTCGGCGTGGTCACCCGCAAGATCGACCGCGACGACGATCGGCTGCCGGTGCTGGTCGATACGCTGATGCGCCTCTCCGCGCTGGAGGGGGAGATCACCGTCGCGCTCTATAACGGCTATCGCGAGCATCTCGCCCAGGGTGGGCGCGACCGGCTGGCCGCCGAGTTCCGCGACGGCATCGCCCAGATGGTCGAAAGCGCGACTCAGGAATCGAGCGCGCTGCGCGGCCAGTCGCTGCGCACCTCCACCTCGGCGCGCGGCATGCTCGGCAAGACCTCCGAAGTCGCCGCCGCGGCGGAGCAATCGGCCATCGCCATGCGCGAAGCGGCGCGGACCGCCGCCGGCCTGATCCGCGCGATCGAGGATGCCCGCTCCGAGGTCGAGGCCGCCGCCGAGATCGCCACCCGCGCCTCCGGCCAGGCCGGTCTTGCCGTCGGCATGTCCGAAACCCTGTCCGACCATGCCCAGTCGATCGAATCGATCCTGAGCCTGATCCGCGACATCGCGGGCCAGACCAATCTGCTCGCACTCAACGCCACGATCGAAGCGGCGCGCGCGGGCGACGCCGGTCGCGGCTTCGCGGTGGTCGCGCAGGAAGTGAAGAGCCTGGCCAACCAGACGGCGCGCGCGACCGACGACATCGCCGCGAAGATCGCCGCGATCCAGTCCGCCACGCGCTCCACCGTCGACACCAATGCCTCGATCAAGGCGACGGTGTCCGACGTGCAGGAATCGGCCAACCGCATCCGCTACGCGATGGAGGCGCAGGCGCAGACGGTGACCGCGATCACCGCCGCGGTCGACGAGACGGCGCTGGCCGCCGATTCCATGTCCAACACCATCGCCGCGATCCGCGAGGATACCGAAATGGTCGCATCGGAGATCGAACGTGTCGGCCAGGGATTCGATTCACTGGATGGTAGGCTTGGCACGCTCAAGAACAGTGCGGGCGAGTTCGTCGCCAAGGTTGCAGCATGAGCCCGAGACTCATGAGCATCGGGAGGATGGGGCATTGGGAGGATGGCTGAATGGCGCAAGAAGGTAACGGCACGATAGGGGGCTGGAGCGGCGATTCGCGCTCCGTCGCCGAGCATGTGGCGAATTATGACTGGGACGGGGCGATCGCGCCGGCCGCGGCCGAGATCGCGCGGCTGATCCAGGGCAGCGAGGAGGTCATCGCGGCCTCTTTCTGGGAACATTATCTGTCGCTGCCGGCGGTGGCGCATCTGCGCCCGCTGCTCGACCCCGACCAGCTTGCCAGGCGCATACGCCGGAGTGCCGAATATACCCGCGCCAGATATCAGCGGCCGTTCGACGACGCCTGGATGCTGATGGCGATCAAACACGCCTCCGGATCGCACAAGCTCAACATCCCGCTCCAGGCGCTGCTGTCGTCGCTGAGCTTCTCGCACAGCCGCACGCTCGAGGTGATCGAGGAGAAGATGGGCGACGACACCAGCCGGCTGCGCGAGATCGGCGACGTGATCCAGCGCCTCGGCCTGGTCGAAGCCGATGTGATGGCCTCGCATCTCGGCGCCCGCGACGTGGAGCAGGCGCGCGAGGAGCGCCGCGCGCGCTCGGCCCAGTTCAGCGAAAGCATCGCCCAGTCGATCGAGGGCACCGCCTCGCTCGGCAATCGCATCCGGGTACAGGCGCACCGCGCCTCCGCCTCGGCGCGCGGCATGCTCGGCAAGACCTCCGAAGTCGCCGCCGCCGCCGAACAATCGGCCGTCGCGATGCGCGAAGCGGCACGCACCGCCGCCGGCCTGATCCGGGCGATCGAGGATGCGCGCAGCGAAGTGGAAGCGGCTGCGGAAATCGCGACGCGCGCCTCCAGCCAGGCGGGTGAAGCGGTCGGCATGTCGGAAACCTTGAGCGGCCATGCCCAGTCGATCGAATCGATCCTCGGGCTGATCCGCGACATCGCCGGCCAGACCAATCTGCTCGCGCTCAACGCCACGATCGAGGCCGCCCGCGCGGGCGATGCCGGCCGGGGGTTCGCCGTGGTCGCGCAGGAAGTGAAGTCGCTCGCCAGCCAGACCGCGCGCGCCACCGACGACATCGCCAGCAAGATCGCCGCGATTCAGTCCGCCACCCGCTCCACGGTCGAGACCAATGCCTCGATCAGGACGACCGTCGCCGATGTGCAGGAAAGCGCCAACCGCATCCGCTTTGCGATGGAGGCACAGGCGCAGACGGTGACCGCGATCACGGCGGCCGTCGACGAGACGGCGCTCGCCGCCGATTCCATGTCCAACACCATCGCGACGATCCGCGAGGACACCGAAGGCGTGGCGACCGAGATCGACGCGCTTGGGCGCGAGTTCGGCGAAGTGGACGACCGGCTGAGCGGGTTGAAGGGCGCGGCGGATACGTTCTCGGCGAGCGTGGCGGCGTAAGTCTCAGGTGCCTCCAACGAGTCGGCAATTGCACCAATTGCGGACCGTCTCAGCACACCGGCTTCACGTCTGTCCGCTACAGCGGAAATCATGGAAAACGACATGTCCCCTACCGGGGGCGAACCTGGTTGCCTGCGAGCAGCCCGCATCGCCGCGCTCGTCATAATCTCACTGCCGCTCGCCATGTGCGCGTGGCTCGACTGGGACACCCCCAGGGGCCAATTGCCGTCAAGCCTGGCGTATCTCTCCGTCGCTCATTCCAGCTACTCGATCGGGATCCGCGAGGGATGTTTCATGGCGATCTACAAATTAACACCGGAAACAACGGCACGCCTGAAACGCGAAGGCCTGGCGATGCTGGATGGAGCGACTATTCCCAAAGAAAACGCCCGCAACCCATATCGTACGTGGAAGCGGACGCCATTGCCGTTGGTGAGGGCAGGCAAAAGTGTGAACCTCAAAGCCCAGCCTGATCCAGGCGCCACCCCGTTCACGCTCTTCGCCCGGAACGCGGAGGGCGGCTGCGGAACCACGACCCGGCTGCCCGTCTCCGTCGGGGATATGCTGGCGACTCCAGGCGGCTTTTATACGATCACTGCCAATGCCGAGGGCCTGATCGTGATCGATACCAAGCGGAGATATGCCGTCGTTCTTTATGCGGGATAGTCTGGACCGACGCTCCTTTTGGCCGAGAAACTCGCCCGCAGAACCGCGACCCAGGCGGCCAGGCAGGCGGCCTTCTGCTCCTTTCGCCACGGCTTGCCCGCCGTCGCGCCCAAATCCTTCAGGTGCGCAGCGATCTCTGCTGCTGACAGCCCGAGCACCTCATGCGCGAGATCGGGAAGCGATTTCTCGTCCAGCTCGACCATGTCGATGCGACAGTGTTGCACTCCGGACCGCAACGCCTCGCGCACGGCGAGCCCTTCGGCGACGGGCACATGGTCCGCCCAGGCGAGGCTGTAGTCGAGCAGATCGGTGACCCAGCCGGCGCGATTGACGAGGAGCGCCGCAACGACCTTGTCATGCCCCTCGGCCTTCAGGCGATCGACGATAGCCTGCAGGCCCTCCGCCGCCAGCCGGTCCTGGCGTTTCCGCCCCTCCGCCACGGTGGCGATAGCTTCGGCCGATGCCTTGCCGTCAGGACCCAGTGCCATCCCAGCCGCGACGCCATAGGGTTCGAGCGACAGGCGGTCGCCCTCATCATGGGTTGCGAGGAAGGTGGCGAGCAGAAGGTGGGGCTCGCCGCGATCGACCGCGAGCGCGACGACTACGGCACCGCCTTTGAGCGCGCGCAGCCCGAGGCCGACAATGGATTGCCCATACCGTTCCGCGCTCATGTCGGCACCCCATGATCTGCCCGACGCATAGTATACGGCCGCGTCGATTCCCGTAACCCGCGCCATCTCTCTCCGTTCGTTTCGAGCGACGTCGAGAAACCGGGTCTGGCGCTCCGTCAATGTTTCTCGACTTCGCTCGAAACGAACGGGGGTGGCGTGTAGAGCGGATAGCGGCCGGCCAATCGACGCGAGAAACACGCCATCCCTAGCGATCGAGACCGGCACTCCCTCCCGACGGCACTACCGCCGCGAGCTGGCTCCGGAGGTTACGCAACACCCGGTCCGACACCGGGGACAATTCCTCCGCCGGCTTGCCCTTGCGCAGGCGTTCGCGGTCCCGTTCCCGCGGTTCGACGCGGCGGACGCGCACCGGCGCCTGGCCCTGCGCCTTCATGCCGAGCAGTTCCGCCGCGCCGCGCGACAGATCGATGATGCGCGAGCCGCGCGCAAAGGGTCCGCGATCATTGACCCGGACGAGAATGCGCCGCCCGGTGTCGAGCGCCGTCACCTCGACATAGGTCGGCAGCGGCAGCGTGGTATGTGCGGCGGTGATCCAGCCGGGCTCGAAACGCTCGCCATTGGAGGTGCGGTTGCCCGATTCCTTGCCGTACCAGCTGGCATAGCCGAGCATGTCGTAACCGGGATCGGCAGCGGGCACATAGGTTGTACCGCGCACCTGGTAGGGCTGGCCAATCTTGACCGGCAGATCGCTGACCGGGCGGAAATTGCCGCCGGCACAGGCCGACAGCAGCAGCAGCGCCGCCACAATCCCCGTCCGCGTCGCCAGAAAACCCCGCATGGGATGACCCTACACGCAGCCATGCGGGGTCTGGAAGCCTCGATTCCCGCCCGTTCGTCCCGAAGGCGGCTCTGGCGGGGGGTGACGCGCAGGCGCGCGCGCGGCTATGGCGCGGGTCATGACCAACATCCTCCTCACCGGCAGCAGCCGCGGCATCGGCGCGGCGATCGCGACCGCCCTCACCCTTCCCGACATCAGCCTGGTCGGCCATGGCACGGCGAGCGGTATACCGGCCGACTTCGCCGATCCGGCGGCGCCGCAGGCGCTGTGGAACGCCGCGCTGGAACGGCTCGACGGGCGGATCGACGTGCTGATCAACAATGCCGGCGTGTTCGAGGCGAACCCGCTCGACCGGCCGCATGACGACTGGGTCGCCGACTGGGAGCGCACCATGCGCATCAACCTGACGGCATCGGCCGAGCTGTGCCGGCTCGCGGTGCGCCACTGGCAGGAGCGCAGGTCAGGCGGGCGGATCGTCAACATCGCCAGCCGCGCCGCCTATCGCGGCGACAGCCCGGCGCACTGGCATTATGCCGCGTCCAAGGCGGGCATGGTCGCGATGACCAAGTCGATCGCGCGCGGTTATGCGGCCGAGGGCATCCTGGCCTTTGCGGTCTGCCCGGGCTTCACCATGACCGGCATGGCCGAGGAATATCTGTCGAGCCGCGGAGGCGACAAGCTGCTCGCCGACATCCCGCTCGGCCGCGTCGCCATGCCGGAGGAAGTGGCCGAGACGGCACGGTTCCTTGCGCTGGCCGCGCCGGCCTCGATGACCGGCGGGGTGATCGACGTGAACGGGGCCAGCTACGTCCGCTAGTTGAGACTATTGCCGGGCGCGGAAGGTCAGGCCGATCGTCCGCGGGTCGCTGGGCGTCGCGAGGATCAAGCCGGAATTGCCGGCCTGGATCGTGACGTTCTGGATATAATCCCGGTCGAACAGGTTGCGGGCGAACAGCGCCACTTCCCAGCCATGCCCGCTGCGGATGCCGATGCTGCCGTTCACCACGGTATAGCCGGGGATCACGGTGAAGCGCGATCCGGTCGGGTCGCCGAACTGCTTCGTCTTGGCATTGGCGTCGAGGTGGACGAACGCCTTGCCGCGGCTGCCGAAGCCAGGGACTGCATGGGCATAATCCGCGCCGATGGTGGTCGACCATTTCGGCAGGCCGGGCAGCCCGACCCCGGTGAGGTTGCAGGGCGCGGCGGCGTTGCCGATCAGTTCGATCGGGCACGGGCCATTGGGATATTTCGCATATTTGCCGTCGGCATAAGCGACCGAGGCACGTAGCGAGACATCGCGGGCGACCAGCGCGGTGGCGTCGGCTTCGAACCCCTTGACCGTGACCAGCGGGATATTGGCGAGATAGGTGCGCAGCGCCGCCGCGGCGCGGGTATCGCTGACGTTCGACTGGAAATCGGTGACGCGGGTATAATAGCCGTCGATGTTCAGGATCAGCCGGTTGTCGAACAGCCGGGTCTTCACCCCCACCTCATAGGCCGTGTTCTGTTCCGGCTTCACCACCGCGGTGCCGAGCGCGGGCAGGTTCTGGTCGTTGAGCGGCAGCCCCGACATGTTGATGCCACCCGACTTCGCCCCGCGCGCGAAGCTGGCATAGCCGAGCACATTGTCGGTGACCTGCCAGGCGATGTTGGCGCGACCGGTCAGCGCGCCGTCGCCGATCGTCGCGGCATAGCTCTGCCCGCGCAGGATCGACAGCTTGGCATTGACCAGCGCCGTGTTCGACGTGGCGAGGCCGCCGAATACGAAGGTGTCGTAGCTGCCCTTCTTGTCCTCCCAGGTATAGCGCAGGCCCGCGGTCAGCGTCAGGCGATCGACCGGGCGCCAGTTGACCTCACCGAACGCGGCATAGCTGTTCGACTGGAAATCGGTGCGCCCGTCCGTGCCGTACCCGTCGAGCAGATTGGCCGGCACGGGTGTGGCATTGGCGCCGGTGGTCGGGCCGATCAGCCAATAAGCCGCCTGCGGCCCATAGATCGAGATCGGCCGGCCGATGACGCGCTGGCGGAAGAAATAGAGGCCGCCGACATAGCTGATCGGGCCATTGCCGTTCGAGGCGACGCGCAGTTCCTGGCTATACTGGTCCTGGCGCGACGGGATGTGCTGCACCATCTGGATCGGGATGCCGGTATAGTCGCGGTCGTTCGCCGCATCCCAGTTCCAGAAGCGCCAGGCGCTGACCGAGGTCAGGGTGACCGGGCCGACATTCCAGTCGGCGATCGCCGAGACGCCGCCTTCGTTGGTGTCGACGCCGAGCGGCGCGTCGATATCGGTGACGCGGTCATAGGGGTTGAGGCTGGGCGGCGCATAGCCGAGCCCGGCGGCGAGCGCGGGATATTGCCGCGACAGGGTGCGCAGCGACGCGGGCCGTTCCGCCACGCGGTAATAGACCTGGGTGCAGCAATTGCTCTCGAAATTGGTGAAGTCGGCGATCAGGCGGAGCTGGAACAGCTCGGACGGCTTGTAGAGCAGCTGCCCGCGCACGGCCTGGTTGCCGATGCCGTTATGGTCCTGCCCGGTGCGCACATTGTCGATCACCCCGTCGCGGCGGGTGACGACGGCGGAAATGCGCGCCGCCAGCACATCGCCGATCAGCGGGCCGGACGCGGCGACCTTGGCCTGGACGAAGTTGAAGCTGCCGACCGACAGCTCCTCGGTCGCCTCGGGCGTGAAGGTCGGCAGGCGGGTGGTGATGTTGATCGCGCCGGCGGTGCTGTTCTTGCCGAACAGGGTGCCCTGCGGTCCGCGCAGGACCTCGACCTGGCCCACATCGCTGAAGTCGAACGCGGCGGTGGCGGGGCGGGCGTGATAGACCTGATCGACATAGAAGCCGACGCCCGGCTCCAGCCCATCATTCGCCTGGCTGACCGCGACCACGCTGCTGCCGAGCCCGCGGATGGTGAAGGCGGTGTTGCGCGGATTGGCCGAGCTGTAGTTGAGCGCGGGCACCAGTTGCGACAGCTGCTGCGTGTTCACCGTATAGGAGCGGTCGAGCAGCGTTCCGTCGACCACCGAGAGTGAGCCGGGGATATGCTGCGCGTCCTCCACGCGGCGGCGGGCGGTGACGGTCACTTCGCCGAGCGCGGGATCGTCCTCCGCATCGTCGCGCACCGCGGCGGCGGGGCTCGCGACGATCTGCGCGCCGGCGGGGGCTGCACAGGCAGTGAAAAGAAACACGAGCGCCGCGCCGGACCGAAGTGCGTCCATCGAAATCCCCTTTTGTTCGACCTGCCATTTGGCTGCGCGTCGAGTCGATATATATGCCCGTATATAGTGCAATCGGATCGGGGAAAGCGCCGGGCGTCGCGGAAGTGCCGCCAATCGGGGTTTATTTTCTGGCCGGGCCCGGCCTGGCGGGGAGCGGCGTCTCGCGGACCAGCGCGCTGAGGCGCCGATAGGCGTCGCCTTCAGTCACGACGGCGGCCTCGGCCTCGAGCTCCCGATAGGCAGCGAGCACCGCCCGGCCCTGATCGGTCAGGTGCGCGCCGCGGTCGCTGCTGCCGCCGGCCTGGGTCTCGACCAGCCGCTCCCGGAAGCTGCGGTTCATCTCGTCGACGAGCAGCCAGATGCGGCGATAGCTCATGCCGAGCGACCGGCCCGCCGCCGAGATCGACCCGTCGCGCTCGATCGCGGCGAGGATATCGGCCTTGCCGGGTCCCATCGCATAGCCGTCGCCGCACAGGAGCTGCAGCTTCAGCTTGAGCAGGCCGACCCGCATCCTATTGGCCCTTGCGTGCGCTGATGTTCATGATGCTTCCTTACGCCCGATCGACGCGGATCGGCCAGTGGGAACCATCGGGAGCGCGACCGCATGACCTTGTCGCCGCCGCGTTCTTCTGCTTGGCGGTTCGCAAGAATGGAGACACAGGCACGTCATGGCCGAAAGCTGGAAACTGACCTTGCCCTGCACCCGCGACGAAGCGGAGGCGATCGACTTCGAAGCCGAGGCACTGGCCGCGCTCGACCCCGCGCCGGTGCTGCTGACCAGCGAGGAAGTCGAGGACGATCCGCTGCGCTGGCGGCTCGATGCGTTTTTCGACGGCAGGCCCGATGCGGCGACCGTGGCGGCGGTGCGCGCGCTGGTGCCGAGCGGGGCGAACAGCAAGGCGAAGCCCGAACCGGTGATCGAGCAGGACTGGATCACCTTGAGCCAGGCCGGGATCGAGCCGGTCCATGCCGGGCGCTTCTATATCCATACCGAAGCCAATCGCGGCACGGTGCCGCCGGGCACGCGCGCCTTCCGGATCGAGGCGAGCCGGGCGTTCGGCACGGGGCAGCACCAGACGACGACCGGCTGCCTGCTGACGCTCGACGCGCTGAAGCGGCGCGGGGCGATGTTCCGCAATATCGTCGATGTCGGGACGGGCACCGGGCTGCTCGCCTTTGCCGCGATGCATCTCTGGCCGCGCGCCTATGCCACCGCGTCCGACATCGATCCGGCGTCGATCGAGGTGACGGCGGACAATGCCGATCTCAACGGCGTCGCCCTGGGGCATGGCAAGGGGCGGCTGGCACTGGCGGTCGCCTCGGGGCTCGACCATCCACTGATCCTCCGGCGGGCGCCGTACGACCTGATCGTCGCCAACATCCTGGCCGGGCCGCTGATCGCGCTAGCACCCGCGATCGCGGCGGCGCTGGAGCCGGGCGGGACGTTGGTGCTGGCGGGATTGCTGGAGACGCAGGCAGCGGCGGTGGCGCGGGCCTATCGGCGCGAGGGGCTGTTCCTCGCCGGGCGAACGCAGATCGGGGACTGGCCGACCCTGCGGTTGCGCAAGCGGCAGCGGCTCGGATGGCGGCGGCCGGTGCGCGACAGCGGCAAGACGGCGGAAACGCCGGGGTTCGGGAGCTGGTAGCCTGTTCCTCCCCGAGCTTGCTCGGGGAGGATTTAGAGCGCCGCAGCCTTCTCCAGAGCATAGGCCTGTGTGCCATGCGTCAGGACCAGGTCATCCGGCAGGATCTCCGCGACCGGCACGTCCGGCTCGGCCATGATCTCGGCATAGAGCGGGGCGAAATCGGTCTCGACCGTCACCCGCAACAGCTCGTCGAAGCTGGGGATCACGAAGTAATTCTGCTGGAAATCGTCGATCCGATAGTCGGTGCGCATCACCCGCTTCAGGTCGAAGGCGATGCGGTTGGGGCTGGGATCGTCGAGCGCGAAGCGGCTCTCGGCGAAGCTCGAGACGATGCCCGAACCATAGATGCGCAGGCCCTCGGGCTCGGCGATCAGGCCGAACTCGACCGTGTACCAGTAGAGCCGCGCGAGATGCTTGAGCGCGCCGAGCTCCAGCGCGCGCTGGCCGCCCCGGCCATAGGCCGCGAGATAATCGGCGAACACCGGGTCGGCGAGCATCGGCACATGGCCGAACACGTCGTGAAACACGTCGGGTTCCTGCAGATAATCGAGCTGGTCCGGCCGGCGGATGAAATTGCCCGCGACGAAACGCCGGTTCGCCATGTGATCGAAGAACACATTGTCGGGCACCAGGCCGGGCACTGCCACCACCTGCCAGCCGGTCAGCCCCATCAGCCGTTCGGACAATTCCGCGAAATCCGGGATCCCGGGCTTGGACAGCTTGAGCACGTCGAGCCCGCGCAGATACGCCTCGGACGCGCGGCCGGGGAGCAGTTTCGCCTGACGGTCGAACAACGTGTCCCACACCGCATGCTCCTGCGCGGTATAATGGGACCAGTCCTGCGGGACGGTCCAGTCCGGTGCCGCGCCTTCCGGCGGACGATCGAGAACATGCGTTTCTTCGGCCATGAAAAATGCCATATCACAGTCACGATGCCGCCGAAAATCCATCCCTTCCGGTTCGGCGCGAGACTGGCGGGGGCCGCGTTTGCCGGGCTGATCGGGATCCTGCTGGCCTATGCCGCCGCCGGGATAACCGGCGGGGCGATACCCTCCAACGCCGCCTGGACCGAGCCCGAGTCGGGCGTGCGCATCTATATCGAGAGCAACGGCGTCCATACCGGCATCGTCGTACCGCAGACCGGCGGGGGCGAGGACTGGGGCGACCTGCTCCAGCCGGGCGACCTGCGCGATCCGGGCTATGCCCGGTACAGCCATGTCTCGATCGGCTGGGGCGACCGCACCTTCTATGTCGAGACGCCGACCTGGGCGGACGTGAAGCCGCTGACCGTGCTGGCCGCGGCGGCGGGCAGCGAGCGCACCGTGATGCATGTGGCCCATGTGCCCGAACCGCGCGTTGATGCGGATATGCGGAGCATCGTGTTGCGCCCCGAGGAATATCGCCGCCTTGCCGCCTTTATCCGCGCCAGCTTCCGCGCCGACAACGGCCAGCGCCCTGCGCACCAGTTCGGCTATGGCGATTACGACGCCTTTTACGACGCGCGTGGCCGCTACAACGCGACCCAGACCTGCAACGCCTGGACCGGCGACGCGCTGCGCCATGCCGGCGTGCGCGTCGGGGCCTGGACGCCCTTTCCCGTGACGGTGATGGGATGGTTCCAGTGATGATGACCGACGCCAAGGCCCCGTCCCTGCTGCTCTGGGCGATGGAAGTACCGCGCGGCGCGATCGGGCTCGGCCAGCTCTTCTGGGACCGGCGCCTGCGCAGCGACGGGCCGAAGGGCGACGGTCGGCCGGTGCTGATCCTGCCGGGCCTGGTCAATGCCGACCGGTCGAACGTCGCGATGCGCAATTATCTCAACCGGCTCGGCTACCGCGCTCATGGCTGGGGGCTGGGCCGCAATTTCGGGGCGCGCGCGATCGGGCCCGAAGGCGAGAAGCTGTTCGAGCGCATCCGCGCCATCCATGACGAGACCGGCGAGAAGGTGACGCTGATCGGCATCAGCCTGGGCGGGATCATGGCGCGGATGGCGGCGCACCGCATGCCCGAGCTGGTGCGCGAGGTGATCACGGTCAGCTCGCCCTTCGCGGGCAGCCCGCGCGCGACCAATGTGTGGCGCGCCTTCGAATGGCTGACCGGCGACCGCATCGACGATCCCAAGGTGGTGGCGCTGGGGCATGAGGTGGCCGAACCCCTGCGCGTCCCTGCTACCGCGATCTGGAGCGCCAGCGACGGGCTGGTCAACGGCGCGATCTGCCGGGAGCCGGGCTGTCGCAGCGTCGAGGTGCGGAGCAGCCATATCGGCGTTCAGGTCCGGCCCGAAGTGTTGCTGGCGATCGCGAAGATATTGGGCGGGGAATAGCGGGCGCTGCGCTCTCTTCTCCCCTCCCGCAAGCGGGAGGGGAATTTCCCGGTGCGCCGATCGCTCTCTTAAAGTTATTCACACGCGTGAGAGTGAGTGTTGACATCGGCAGGCGAGACCGGCATTCTCTCCATCACATCGCCGGCACCAACGATCGGCGTTCATGGGAGAGAGAACATGAGGGCCATTCTTCTTGCGTCGGCTTGCGCCGCCGCGTTCGTCGTATCGGCAACGCCCGCGCTGGCGCAGAGCACTGAACCGGAATCGACCGGACAGGACGAGGCTCACGACGCGTCCGGCAACGACATCATCGTCACCGCCACCCGCCGCAACGAACGCATCCAGGACGTGCCGCTCAGCGTCACTGCCTTCTCGCAGGAGCAGCTGACCGAAAAGGGCATCGTCGGCTTCGAAGGCATCGCCCGCGAGACGCCGGGCGTGGTGCTCAATCGCCCGACCCAGAATTTCAACAATTTCACCGCGCGCGGCATCGCCACCAACGGCTACAACGCCAATCTGCAGAGCTCGGTCGCCGTCTATATCGACGAGCTGCCGGTCTCGACCATCGGCAACACCACGGTGGTCGATCCCAATCTGTTCGACGTCGAGCGCGTCGAGTTCCTGCGCGGGCCGCAGGGCACCTTGTTCGGATCGGGCTCGCTGTCGGGCGCCATGCGCATCCTGACCAAGAGCCCGAACCTTCACGAGTTCGATTATTCCGCGCTCGCCGATATCGGCCTGACCGGATCGGATTCGGTTCGCCAGCGCTATAATGTGATGGTCAACATCCCCGTCGTGAGCGACAAGCTCGCGATCCGCGGCGTCGGCTTCTATCGCCATGAGGACGGTTATCTCGACAATGTCGGCACCGGCGTCCACAATTCGAACAAGCTGATCGACTGGGGCGGCCGCCTCGTCGTCTTGTGGCGGCCGACCGACCGGCTGTCGATCAAGCTGCTCGGCTCGTACGAGAACAGCGATCCCAAGGATTCCTCGCTGACCAGCCCCTCGCTGGGTCGCGAGAAGCGCGTGTCGGACCAGCCCGACCGCTTTACCGGCAAGCAGACGGTGATCAACGGCACGCTCGATTACGACTTCGATTTTGCAAAGCTGACCAGCTCGTCGACCTATTCGAAGTTCGACCAGCGTTTCTGGGTCGATCTCGCGGGTACTTTTCCGCCCGGATCCTATGCCGGCGCGCCAATCGCCTTCGGCCTGGATGCGAACGGCTACGACAAGGTGTTCGTGCAGGAGACCCGGCTCGTCTCGTCGCTCGGTGGCCCGTTCCAGTTCGTACTGGGCGGCTTCTATCTCAACCGCCGCCGCGACGTGGATTATTTCTACCGCTCCAGCCCCTCGTTCCTGGCGGCACGGAACATGACCGGGCTTCCCGACCAATATTATCAGAAGCAGTACACTCACCAGATCAGCGAGGAACTCGCCGGGTTCGGCGAGCTGACCTATCGCTTCTCGCCCAAGTTCTGGCTCACCGGCGGGATGCGCTATGGCCGCATCTCGGCGCAGGGCTTCACGGAAGCGGGTGGCTATCTCGCCACCGCGCCGGGCTTCTTCAATCTCAACTATCTGTCGGCCGCGTTGGCCGGGATCCGCGGACCGACCGGAGCCTATCTGCCGGTCGCCTTCACCCAGTTGACGCCGTACGCGGCCGTCACCGGCGTCAAGGCATCCGGATCGAAGCCGAACTGGAAGGCCAGCGCCAGCTTCAAGCCGACCGAGTCGGTGACGACCTATGCCACCTTCTCCACCGGCTTTCGCGCGCCGATCATCAATGCGTTCGCCGGACGGCCGAGCCTGGTCAATCCCAACGACATCATCATCCCCAATGGCGCGTCGTCGGACGATCTGAAGAGCTATGAGATCGGCGCCAAGGGGCGGTTCCTCAACGGCCAGGTGACGATCAACCTCGCCGCCTATCTGATCGACTGGAGCAATATCCAGGCGCAGGCCAATCGCGTATCGGACTCGGTGCAGTTCGCCACCAATATCGGCGGCGCGCGCAGCAAGGGTTTCGAGGTCGAGATGGGCATCATTCCCGCCAAGGACGTGTTCATCGGCCTGAACGCCTCGTACAATGATTCGAAGATCACCAAGCTCAGCGCGACCGAGGCGGCGATTTCCGGCGCGGTGCTCGGCCACAGGCTCTCCGCGCCGCGGCTTCAGGGCGCGCTCTATGCTTCCTATGGCTTCGATCTGGGCAATGAAACCCGGGCGAACCTCGCCGTGAACGCCCAATATGTCGGATCGTACAACAGCTCGTTCCCGAATACGCCGGGCGCGCCGACCGTGCGCCTGGTGACCTTTGGCGAGACCGACGAATTCGTGAACACCAACCTGACCTTCGGGCTGAAGCGCGGCGATATCTCGGCGCAGCTTTATGTCGAGAATGTCTTCGACGATCACTCGGTCACCTACATCCATCCCGAAGCGTTTCTCGTCAGCCGGTTCGGCACGCTCAGGCCGCGCACCATCGGCATCCGCCTCGGCTATGGTCTCTGATCGGTGGCGGCCGGCTCCATTCCTCCGATCGGCGTGACGGAGCCGGCCGCTGCGCGTTCCACCCGGGTGGTCGGCACGCGCTCATGGCTCATGCTGATCACGCTCACCTTCGTCTATGTGCTCAACTTCCTCGACCGGCAGCTGATCGGCATCCTCGCCAAGCCGATCCAGGACTCGCTCCAGGTCAGCGACGGCCAGCTCGGCCTGATCGGCGGGCTTTATTTCGCGATGTTCTATTGCTTCATCGCGATCCCGGTCGGCTGGCTCGCCGACCGGACCAACCGCGTCAACGTGCTGTCGCTCGCCTGCGCGATCTGGAGCGGGGCGACGATCGCCTGCGGCATGGCCGCGACCTACCCGCAGCTCGTCGTCGCGCGCATGCTTGTCGGTTTCGGTGAAGCCGGCGGCGTGCCGCCATCCTATGCGATCATCACCGACACCTATCCGCCCGGCAAGCGCGCCGCCGCGCTCGGCATCTTCAATCTCGGCCCGGCGATCGGCGCCGCGATCGGCGTCGCCTTCGGTGCGGCGATCGCAGAGCGGTTCGGCTGGCGCATGCCCTTCATCATCATCGGCGTGATCGGCATCGTCACGGCGCTGCTGGTGCGGCTGTTCCTGCGCGAGCCGGAACGCGGCGCGACCGACCAGGTGCGCGTGCCGGGCGGTTCCGACAAGGCGGAGTTCTGGCCGACCGTGCGCATGTTCTTTTCGCATCCCGTGCTGATGCTCGCGGCGCTGGGCAGCGGCGCGACCCAGTTCGTGACCTATGGCCTGGGCAATTTCGCCGTGCTGTTCCTGATGCGCGACAAGGGCATGGTGCTGAGCGAGGTCGCGATCTGGTACGCGCTGGTGCTGGTTGTCGGCATGGGCGGCGGGATGGTCATTTCCGGCCGGGTGATCGACCGCATGACGCGACGCTCGCGCGCGGGCTACGCCGTCGCACCCGCGCTGTCGCTCGCGGTCGCCATGCCCTTCTATCTGGCCTTTATCTGGGCGCCGACCTGGCCGCTGGCGCTCGCGCTGCTCGCCGTCGTGATGATGTTCAACTATTTCTATCTCTCCGCGTCCGTCGCGCTGGTGCAGGACGAGGTCAGGCCCAATCAGCGCGTGCTGGCCGGGGCGCTGCTGCTGCTGGTGATGAACTTCATCGGCCTCGGGCTCGGGCCGACCTGGGTCGGCCAGGCGAGCGACTGGTTCAAGGCGCATGGCCACGCGCAATATCTTCAATCGGCCCTGTACACGCTGACGCCCTTCTATCTGATCGCGATCGCGCTCTTCCTCTGGCTCGCGCGGATCCTGCGCCGCGAGAACCGCAACTCCGTCGAGATATCCGCATGAAACACTATCGTCTCGCCGCGCTGGCGGCTGTCCTGGTCGCCGGCCCGGCGCTTGCCCAATCGGCGACGGTCGATGCTCCCGCCGGAACCGTGCAGGGCAGCGTCCAGCGCAATGTCAGCGTCTTCAAGGGCATCCCCTATGCCCAGCCGCCGGTGGGAGCGATGCGCTGGAAGGCGCCGGCCCCTCTCCCGGCCTGGCAGGGCGTGCGCAAGGCGACCGAATTCGGTCCGGCCTGCGTCCAGCCGCATGCGCGCGGCCCGAGCATCTACAGTAACCCGCCCGCGAAGATGAGCGAGGATTGCCTGACGCTCAACATCTGGGCGCCAAAGGACGCGAAGAAGCTGCCGGTGTTCGTCTGGATCCATGGCGGCGCGCTGGTCAGCGGCTACAGCCATGAGCCGGTCTATGACGGTGCGCGCATGGCGGCGAAAGGCGCGATCGTCGTCTCGATCAACTACCGGCTCGGCATCCTCGGCTATCTCGCCCATCCCGCGCTGAGCGCTGAGTCGGCGGAAGGCATTTCGGGCAATTACGGCCTGCTCGACCAGATCGCGGCGCTGGAATGGGTGAAGCGCAACATCGGCGCGTTCGGCGGTGACACCGGTAACGTGACGATCGCCGGGGAATCGGCGGGCGGGCTGAGCGTGATGTACCTGATGGCCTCGCCGCGGGCGCGCGGGCTGTTCCACAAGGCGATCGCCGAAAGCGCCTATATGATCTCCACGCCCGAGCTGAAGCAGACGGCGCACGGAACGCCCTCCGCCGAAGCCTCGGGCGTTCAGGCAATGACCGTGCTGGGTGCCGCCGACCTGCCGGCGCTGCGCGCGATGGACGCGGAGAAGATCACCGACACCGCGGCGGCCAAGGGCTATGGCCCCTGGGGCGCGATCGACGGCAAGGTGCTGACCCGCCAGCTCGTCGACACCTGGGATCGCGGCGAGCAGGCTCCGGTGCCGGTTCTCGCCGGCTTCAACAGCGGCGAGATCCGCTCGCTGCGCATCCTGCTGCCGCCGGCGCCGGCGAACGCCGCGGCCTATGAGACGGCGATCCGCGGCCGCTATGGCGATCTCGCCGATTATTATCTCGCGCTCTATCCCTCGGCCACGATCGACGAGAGCATGCTCGCCAATACCCGCGACGCGCTCTACGGCTGGACCTCGACGCGGCTCGCGATCGGCCAGACCGCGATCGGCCAGCGCGGCTATCTCTATCTGTTCGACCATGGCTATCCGGCCGCGGACGACAATGGCCTGCACGCCTTCCACGCCTCGGAACTGCCCTATGTCTTCGGCACGGCCGGCCAGACCCCGCCTTATTGGCCGAAGGTGCCCGACGCGCTGGCGGAGCGGCGCCTGTCCGATGCGATGATGAGCTATTGGGTGTCGTTTGCGACGACCGGCGATCCCGTCGCCAGGGACCAGCCCGCCTGGCAGCCTTATGGCAAGGACGCGAATTACATGGCCTTCGCCCAGGCGCCGACGCCGGGCAGGAAGCTGTTCCCAGGGATGTTCGCGCTGCACGAAGCGGCGGTGTGCCGCCGGCGGGCGGCGGGCGACCAGCCATGGAACTGGAATACCGGCATCGTCTCCCCGGTTCTGGCAAAGGCGGCGACCTGCAAATGATCGACGGAGAAATGCAGCCGTTCGACCTGACGCTCGACAAGTTCCTGGAACACGCCGCCAAATGGCACCCCCGTCGCGAAGTCGTCACCGCGCGTGAGGATGGCGGGGTCGACCGGATCGGTTATGCCGGCTTGCTCGAGCGCAGCCAGCGCGTCTCGGCGGTGCTGGCCGGGCTCGGCGTGCGGACCGGCGACCGGGTCGCGACGCTTGCCTGGAACAGCCAGGCGCATGTCGAGGCCTGGTATGCGGTCATGGGCATGGGCGCGGTGTGCCACACGCTCAATCCCCGGCTGACCGGCGCGCAGCTCGGCGCGATGGTCGAGCAATCGGGCGCGCGCATCCTGATCGCCAGCGCCGACCTGATGCCGCTCGCCGCCCAGATCGTCGAGCGCGTGCCGGGGATCGAGTGCGTACTCGTCATCGACGGCACGACTCAGCTCAAGGCGGGCGCGGCCTCCGTGCTCGCCCTCGAGCCGCTGATTGCCGAGGCCTGCGCCGATGTCGCCTGGGGCGGCTTCGACGAGACCGCGCCGTCCGGCCTGTGCTTCACCTCGGGCACGACCGGCGCGCCCAAGGGCGTGACCTATACCCACCGGTCGAGCTTCCTCCACACGCTGCGCCTGTTGCAGGCCGATGTGATGGCGATCTCCGGCGTCGACAGCGTGCTGGTGGTGGTGCCGATGTTCCATGCCAATGCCTGGGGCCTGCCCTTCGCGGTGCCCGCGGCGGGCGGCAAGCTGGTATTGCCCGGCCGGCAGATGGACGGCGCGAGCCTCGCGCGGCTGATCGCCGCCGAGGACGTGACGATCGCCGTGGGCGTGCCGACCGTATGGCTCGGCCTGGTCGAGCATCTGGAGGCGACCGGTGGCGAGGTGCCGTCACTGAAACGGATCATCATGGGCGGCGCGCCGCTGCCGCCGGCGCTGATGGAGCGGATCGAGCGCCGGCTGGGCGTCACCATCCAGACGAGCTGGGGCATGACCGAGCTGTCGCCGTCGGGCACGGTATCCCTGCCCAATGATCCGGCGCGGTCCGCCGCGCTGGCGGGTCGCCCGGCGATCGGGGTCGATCTGTTGCTGGTCGATGCCGATGGGGTCGCCCTGCCCCAGCAGCGCGGACCCGAAGGGCATCTGCGCGTGCGCGGCGCGGCGGTGGTCGAGCGCTATTTCGGGCAGGAGGAAAGCGCGACTGACGCGGATGGCTGGTTCGGGACGGGGGATCTCGCGCGGATCGACGCCGACGGCAACCTGATCATCACCGGGCGGGCCAAGGACCTGATCAAGTCCGGCGGCGAATGGATCAACCCGGCCGAGATCGAGGCCGTGGTCGGCGCCCTGCCCGAGGTGTCGCTCGCCGCGGTGATCGGCCGCCAGGACGAGAAATGGGGCGAGCGCCCGATCCTGCTGGTCGAGATGCGCGACCAGCAGGCGATGAGCGACGAAGCACTGCTCGCGCCGCTGAGGGGCCGGGTCGCACCCTGGTGGATCCCCGATGCGATCGTGCGCTTGCGGCATATGCCTCTGGCGTCGACGGGCAAGATCGACAAGATACGGTTGAGATCGGAATATGGCGGCGTCTGAGCCACGGTCCAGCTGCCGGCTGGCCCGACGCCAGCCACGGCAAGACAGAAAGGCGCTCATTGCCCGAAGACGTTACACCCCGCCGGCGTTCCACCAAGGCGGAACAGCGCGCCGAGATGATGGAGCAGATCCTCGACGCGGCCGAATATCTCTTCTCGAAACATGGCCTGTACGGCGTGACCCTGAAGGATGTCGCGAAAAGCGTGGGCGTCCACCACACGCTGCTCAATTATTATTTCGACGACAAGAAGACATTGTTCGACGCGGTGTTCGCCAGGCGGGCGGTGGTGACGATCGAGCGGCGGATGAAAGCGCTCGACGAATATGACGCCGCGACCGCCGGCAAGCCGACCGTCGAGGGCGCGCTCCGCGCGTTCCTCGATACCGATCTCGACCTTTATATCCAGGGTGGCGAGGGCTGGAAGAACTACGCCGCGCTCGGCGCGCAGGTGGCGAACGTGCCCGAATGGGGCGCCGAGCTGATGGACACGCATTTCGACCCCGTCGTGCTGCGCCTGATCAGCCTGTTGAAAAAGGCCCTGCCCGACTGCGCCGAGGCCGACATCTTCTGGGGCTATCACTTCGTCACCGGCGCGCTGATGCTGACGCTGGCGCGCACCGGGCGCATCGACAAGCTGTCGGGCGGCCTGTGCAAGTCGGACGACTTCGTCGCGGTGAAGGACCGCATGGCGTCGTTCATGGCCGCGGGTTTCGTGGAATTGTGCCGGCAGCGTTCGGGTGCGACGGCGATCTGAGGCGGCGGCCTCATGAACCGCCAACGGACGCGTTGCGCGGTGCCAGAACGATCGTCGGCAAGTCCTTTTCAGCGCAAGTAACGGGGTTCTGCGCTACCCATAGGACCCCATAGGCGGCTCATCCTCAAGCGACGGAGCCTCTCATGAACGATCCCCATGTGACGATCGAACCCGCGACCCTCTATTTCGGCACGCCCGTGGTCCTTATCAGCACGCAGAATGAGGACGGCACGGCCAATCTTGCGCCGATGTCGTCGGCATGGTGGCTCGGCTGGCGTGCCATGCTCGGCCTCCAGACGGCGTCGCAGACACCGCAGAACATGATCCGGACGGGGCAGTGCGTGCTCAACCTGGCGTCACCCGCCCAGGCGGACGCAGTGAACAGGCTGGCGCGTCTCACCGGCACCGAGTCGATACCCGACCTGAAGCAGCGTCTGGGTTACGCCTATGAGCCTCGCAAGTTCGAAGCAGCCGGGGTGACGCCGATCGCATCGCAGACCGTGGTCGCGCCGCGCGTCTTGGAATGTCCCATCCAGCTGGAAGCCGTGGTGGCGGCGCGCCACGACATCATGGCCGACGACCCCCAGGTTGCCGGACTGATTTCGGCCTTCGAAGTGCGCATCACCCGTGTTCACGTGCATCCCGGCCTGCTCATGGACGGTCACGAGAACCGGATCGATCCCGCCAGGTGGCAGCCTCTCATCATGAACTTTCAGAAGCTCTATGGCGTCTCCAGTGCAGAGATCGTTCCGTCCCGCCTCGCGGCGATCGAAGAGCAGCACTACCGCATGCCTGACGTCGATCGCGCTCGCGAGGAGGTGCTCGAACTGGCGCTTTGAGATTTGACTGCACCTGCTGCCATATTATGGCAGCGGGACCAGACAACGACCGGAGGTGCCCCTTGTCGCGCGCGCAGCGGCTTCTCGACCTGATTCAGGTGTTGCGCCGTCATCGGCGCGCCGTTGCGGGCGCCGTGCTGGCGGAAGAACTCGGCATATCCTTGCGGACGCTGTATCGCGACATCGATGCCCTGAAGGCACAGGGCGCGCATATCGATGGCGAAGCGGGCGTCGGCTATGTGCTCCGGCCGGGCTTCATGCTGCCGCCGCTGATGTTTTCCGAGGAGGAAATCGAGGCGCTGGTGCTCGGGTCGCGCTGGGTTTCGGAACGGGCGGACGGGCTGCTCGGCAAGGCCGCACGCAACGTGCTGGCCAAGATCGGCGCGGTGCTTCCCGAGGACCTCAAGGACAGTATCGACGCGTCGGGCCTGTTGATCGGGCCGGGCGAGCCGATCGCCGCCGGAGATACCGAGCTTGCCGCGATCCGCGAGGCGATCCGGTCCGAACGAAGGGTGCAGATCGCCTATGCCGACGAACAGGGGCTCGCCACCCAGCGCGCGATCTGGCCCTTTGCGCTGGCCTTTTACGATCGCGTGCGGGTCGTCGTGGCATGGTGCGAATTGCGCGGGGGCTATCGCCATTTCAGGACCGACCGGATCACTGCGCTCGACGTGACGCCAGGCCGCTACCCGCGTCGGCGTGCCGCGCTGCTCAAGGATTGGCGGATGGTGCGCAATATCCCCGAGCAATGACCACGGCCTGACTGCTGACAGAAACTGACAGCATGATTGCGTAAAGCATTCTGGCCGGCGGGCGATCCCGCCTCCGCCGGCCAGAGGAGACCATCATGCCGGATTTCAGCTTCCTGCTGCTTCACGTCGAAGACGATGCAGCCAGCGCCGCCTTCTACCATGCATTGCTCGACATCCCGATCATCGAGCAAAAGCCGGGCTTTGCCATGTTGCCGTTGCGAGACGGAGTCATGCTTGGCCTGTGGGGGCGCGAGACGGTCGAGCCTAAGAGCAGTGGCCAGACCGGCGCCAGCGAGATCGCCTTTGCGGTCCCCGATGGGACCAGCGTCGAGGCGATTCATGCAGACTGGCAGCGGCGCGGCGTGCCGATCCTTCAGGCTCCGACACAGATGAGCTTCGGTACTACCTTCGTCGCGCTCGATCCCGATGGCCACCGGCTGCGCGTGTTCGCCCCGGGCACCTGACCGGCGCATCCAGTTTCGGTGACAGTTTACTAAATAGGCTATTTAGTAAACTGTTGGAGTGCACCCCAGTGTTGAGACACGATAATTAGGGACAGCGCGTTGCTGTCATGGCGAGGGGCTGCTGCGCAGCACCCCTGGCGACATTTCTTCATACTCGTCCGGTGACAGATAGGCCAAGGCGGAGTGCAGGCGCTGTCGGTTGTAGACCTGCTCGATGAAGGCGCCGATCTCGGCCCTGGCATGCGCGAGATCGCGGTAGTCTGCGCCGTTTACCTGCTCCTGCTTCAGCGTCTTCATGAAGCTCTCGGCCATCGCATTGTCATACGGGCAGGCGATCCGGCTCATGCTGGGCAGGATACCGACGGCCTCCAGACGGGGGATGTAATCGCCACACGCGTACTGAACGCCGCGGTCGGAGTGGTGGACCAGCGCACCCGATACGACCGGGCGCCGCTCCAGCGCCATCGCAAGCGCATCGAGCGCCAGCTCCGCGCGCAGGTGATCCGCCATTGCCCAGCCGACCACCTTGCGACTGAACGCATCGAGGATCACCGCGAGATAGACGAACGCCTCGGCCAGGCGGACATAGGTGATGTCCGCCACCCACAGCTGATTGACGGCGGTGGGCATCAGATGACGCGCCAGGTTGGGCCACACCCGCCAGCCATGGCGCGAGTCTGTGGTGGCCGGCCGGAACAGTGGCTTCCTCAGGCACAGCAGGTTGTCCTCCCGCATCAGGCGAAGCACGCGCTTGTGGTTGATGACCCAGTCATCGCGCCTGAGCAGCGCTACGATCCGGCGATAGCCGTAATGCCGGTGCGTGATGCAAAGGCGTTGCAGCCGATCGCGCAGCGCCGTCTCCTCGACCTTGGGGGCGCTATCGTGCCAACGCCGATAGAAAGCGGCCCGGCTCACCAGAGAGAGCCGGCACAACTGCTCCACCGACAGCATCGATCCACAGCCTTGCAGACCTGTCATCGCCTGAATCTGGGCGATGACCCCGTCACGCCATTGCCGTCGCTCGGCTGACGTGACGCCTCGATACGCTGCAAGGCACCCCTGAAAAAATCCAGCGCCACCTGCTGCTCGCCGACCTTGCGCTCCAGCTCGGCAATCTGCTGCCGCGCTTCGCTCAGGTCACGCGCGCGCGCCGCCGGACCTCGCGCCAGCGCCATCGCTGCCTTCTCCACGCCGTTGGGGCGGCCGGGGCCATCGCGTAGCGCTTCTTCGCCACCATCGCGAACCGCATCACGCCAACGGTACAGGATCGTCCGCTTGATCCCCAACTCGCGCGATAGCGCCGTCCCGCTCTCGCCCGCCGCCATGCGAGCGACCACCTCCAGCTTGAACGCTCGGCCAAATCTTCGTCGAACAATCTTGGACATCAAACCCTCCTCCAAAAGGGCTGTCCCTAATTTTACTGTCTCAATCTAGGGGTGCACTCCACTGTCACCGAAACTACGCTAAATAGGCGAGACGGCAGCGCCCCATTCAGCGCCGCCTACCAGCCCGACTGGCCGATAACGCCATCCAGAATGGCTTGTGTTGCGACGCAAAGCGGGCCGCCGAGCGCCGTTCCCGTAAGACGAAGAATCGGTGCCGATCCGTCCGTGTCGCCCAGAGTGCGAAGTTCGACGACATGAAAGATGGTGGCGTATCCCCCTTGATAATACCAAACAATCGCTCGATCATCGAAGAAATAGGCGCGAACGAACTGGCGATGGGGCAATCCCTTCGACGCGTTGTCTTCCACGTCGAACGGTATGAATCGTTCCCCGACATCAGCCATGTCAAGCTTCTGTCTTTTGAATTCTGCAGCAATCTCGGGGGCATCACGCATCGCCGTGACGAGACGGGCGGGACGGGAGAAATGGCACGTCGCCGGTACGGGAGCGTCAGGGCGGGTGGCAACGGTCTGCCCGGTAGCGGGGCTGAATAAACCAGACAAACAAAGAGACAACGCTCCAACCACGAGCTTCAAGTTCGACATGACCTGCTCCCGATAACGAATATAATTTACTATAGGGAGTGCGCCATTTCCACGATGCCATCGCGTGTGATCGGCAACCGGACCGAAAGCGCTGGCCGCCACCCAGCAGTCCCGGCGTGAAATGATATTCGCTATCTTGTGAGTGAATGAGAATCGCGATATTCCGCACCGCAAGATCAACGAGAAGGGGAGCTGTGGGATGTCACTGAAGGGACGCGTCGCGATCGTCACGGGTTCGGGCGGTGGATTGGGGCGCGAGCATGCGCTGTTCCTCGCGCGGCAGGGCGCGAAGCTGGTGGTCAACGACCTCGGCCTCGAGGCGGCCGAGCGAGTCGCCGCCGAGATCGTCGCGGCCGGGGGCGAGGCGATCGCCGTCGCCGGATCGGTGACGGACGAGGCAGCCGTCGCGGCGATGGTCGCCACGGTCATGGCGCGCTGGGGCCGGATCGACATTCTGGTCAACAATGCCGGCATCCTGCGCGACAAGAGCTTCGCCAAGATGAGCATCGACGATTTCCGCCTGGTGGTCGACGTGCACCTGATGGGCGCCGCGATCTGCAGCAAGGCGGTGTGGGACATCATGCGCGAGCAGCGCTACGGCCGCATCGTGATGACCACCTCCTCGTCCGGGCTCTACGGCAATTTCGGCCAGGCCAATTACGGCGCGGCGAAGATGGCGCTGGTCGGGCTGATGCAGACCCTGGCGATCGAGGGCGAGAAATACGGCATCCGGGCAAATTGCCTCGCCCCCACCGCGGCGACCCAGATGACGCACGGCGTGCTCGCCGACGAGAGCCTGAAGCTGCTCGATCCGGCGTTGGTGAGCCCCGGCCTGCTGGCGCTGGTCGGCGAGGAAGCGCCGACACGCGCGATCCTCTGCGCGGGCGCGGGCCATTTCGCGACGGCAAGCGTGACCTTGTCGGATGGCTATTATGTCGGGGCCGGCGCGGATGCGGGCGAGCAGGTCGTGGCGCATTGGCGCGAGGTCTCGGACCGGACCGGCGAGATCGTGCCGGCCTATGGCTTCATGCAGGCCGAGCGCGAACTGGCGAATGCTGGGCTGGTTTCCGAGGCGGTTGCGATACGGGGGTAGTCGCTCAACCAAATCCAGCCGTCACCCCGGACTTGTTCCGGGGGCCATCGTGCCGCACACCATAGGCTTCGGCTCTCGCGGCACGATGGATGCCGGAACAAGTCCGGCATGACGGCGTGATTGGCGCTAGTCCCGCTCCCGATCCTGTTCACGCTGGGCCTTGCGTTCTTCCCTGGCGCGCTTCTCGTCTTCCTTGCGTTGTTTTCGGCCGGCGTTGCGGTCAGCCTCGTCCTGGCTGGTCGTCGCCCAGTCGGCGGTCTTGCTCACCACCTTGACCGGCGCGGTGACGACGCTCGCCACCGTGCGGACGCAACCGCCGGCGAGCAGCGGAACAAGGGCCATCAGGGGGAGCAGGAATTTGCGCATGCGGTTCTCTTTCACTGTGGGCGCGTGAGCCTCGCCCGGGCATCACGGGCCTCGACGCCGATTCCGGCGAAATCCGTGAAGAAGCCGTCGATGCCAAGGTCCAGATAACGCTGGATTTCGTCCGAAAGACGGCCATGGCCGCGCGGATTGATGCCGACCCGCATCGAGGCGGGCAGGAAGAAATTCTCCGCGCGGAAGGTCCAGGGATGCACGCGCAGGCCCGCCTTGTGGGCATCGGCGACGATGCTCGAGGGCGGCTCATTGCCCTTCATCACCAGATCCTTGTTGGGGCCGATGCCCCAGGCATAGGCAGCGATCGCCTTCAGCCCCTCGGGCGTCGCCATCGCGGCATAGCTGGGCGCGGCGCCGTCCGCCGGCGCGCCGCTCGCGTCCATCAGCTGGATCAGCCGGACGCGGGTCAGCTTGTTCAGTGCCTTCAGATTGTTCACCTCGAAGGACTGGATGAACACCGGCGCCTTCGCATCCTTCCAGCCCGCGGCGTTGAGCTGCGCGACGAGCTGTTCGTTCGTCGGCAGGCCGATCGAGGCGAAATAGGTCGGGTGCTTGGTCTCGGGATAGATGCCGATGGTGCGCCCGCCGACCGAGCGCTTCTTGGCCAGCGCGATCACCTCGGCAAAGGTCGGGATCTCGAACTGGCCGTCATATTTCATGTTGTCGGGGCGGAGCATCGGCAGCCGCTCCTTGGCGCGCAAGGTCTTCAGCTCGACGAGCGTGAAATCCTCGGTGAACCAGCCGACATGCTTCTCTCCGTCGATCGTCCTGGTCGTCTTGCGACCGGCGAATTCGGGGTGGTTCGCGACATCGGTCGTCTCGGTGATGTCATTCTCGTGCCGGGCGACCAGCACGCCGTCCTTGGTCGGCACCAGATCGGGCTCGATGAAGTCGGCGCCCTGTTCGATCGCCAGCTCATAGGCGGCGAGCGTGTGTTCCGGGCGCAGGCCGCTGACGCCGCGATGCGCGATGACGATGGGCGGCGACAGCGGCGTGGCAGGCGAAAGCTGAGTCACCGGCGCGGTCTGCCCGATCGCGGCGGCAGGCGCCAGCGCAAGGGCAAAACTCAAAAGATTTCGCTTGCGCAATGACGTACGAAAAAGTTTCACTATGCTATCCATTACCGGAAACGATCCTTCCCAAACGCGTTACCCCAATCAGCCAGGAGGGGCGACCCCATGCACTTCACGATCAACGGCGCTGAGCATGACGCCGATCCCGATATCCGCGCATCCCTGCTCGATCTGCTGCGCGAGCATCTCGGCCTGACCGGCACCAAGAAGGGGTGCGACCATGGCCAGTGCGGCGCGTGCACCGTCCTGGTGAACGGGCGACGGATCAATGCGTGCCTGACGCTCGCGGTGATGCATCAGGATGATGACATCTTGACGATCGAAGGCCTGGGCAACGCGGAGGCTCTGCACCCGCTCCAGGCAGCGTTCGTGAAGCATGACGGGTTCCAGTGCGGCTATTGCACGCCCGGTCAGATCTGCTCCGCGGTCGGCATGCTCGACGAAGTAGCGAAGGGCTGGCCGAGCCATGTCAGTGGGTCGCTCGACAATATCGAGCTGACCGATGTGGAGATATCGGAGCGGATGAGCGGCAATCTCTGCCGCTGTTCGGCCTATCCGAACATCGTCGACGCGATTTCCGAAGTGGCCGGGCTTGCGCCCGCTGGTCGCGAGGTCGCCACCTCATGAAGACGTTCGAATATGCCAAAGCGGACACTCCCGAGGCAGCGGTAGCCGCAGGCGGGCGTTTCATCGCGGGCGGGACCAACCTGCTCGACCTGATGAAACTGCAGATCGAGACGCCGGAAAAGCTGGTCGATATCAGCCGGCTCGATCTCGCGACGATCGAGGAGCGCGCCGATGGCGGGCTGACGATCGGCGCGCTGGTGCCGAACAGCGATCTCGCCGCCGACCCGCGCATCATCAAGGGGTATCCCGTGCTCAGCCGGGCGTTGCTCGCCGGCGCCTCCGGGCAGCTTCGCAACAAGGCCTCGACCGGGGGCAATCTGCTCCAGCGGACGCGCTGCTATTATTTCTACGACACCGCCATGCCGTGCAATAAACGCGCGCCGGGATCGGGCTGCGCGGCGATCGGCGGGTTCAACCGCATCCTCGCCATCCTCGGCACCAGCGAGCAGTGCATCGCGACTCATCCGAGCGACATGGCGGTGGCGATGCGCGCGCTCGATGCGGCGATCGTCACGCTGCAGCCGGGCGGCGACCGGCGGCGGATCGCGATCCATGATTTCTACCGGCTGCCTGGCGACACGCCGCATATCGAAACGGTGATCCAGCCGGGCGAGCTGATCACCCATATCGAACTGCCCCCGCCGCCCGCCGGCAAGCAGCTGTACCGCAAGGTCCGCGACCGCGCCTCCTATGCCTTTGCCCTGGTGTCGGTCGCGGGGCTCGTCTCCGTCGAGGACGGCAGGATCGCCTCGGCCGCGCTCGCGTTCGGCGGGCTGGGGCCGATGCCGTGGCGCGATCCCGCGGTGGAAGCGGCGCTGATCGGCCAGGCGCCGTCGACTGCGGCGTTCGAAGCGGCGGCGGATGCGTTGCTCGCGGACGCGAAGGGTTACGGATCGAACGACTTCAAGATCCCCCTCACCCGCCGCACCTTGATCGCCTGCCTGCGCGACCTGACGGCGGAATGAGCCGGGCCAACGCCCTGAAGATGGACCGGCCGGTCCCGGTCAGCCTGCTCGACCATGGCGCGCAGGGGCTGATCGGTGAAGGGATCGACCGCACCGAGGGGCCGTTGAAGGTCTCGGGCGCGGCGACCTATTCGGCTGAATATCGCTTCGACCGGCTCGTTCATGGGTATCTGGTCGGCGCGCCCTTCGCGCGGGGCAAGGTCACCGGGATCGACGATAGCGCCGCGCGGGCGATGCCGGGAGTGATCGACGTCGTGACCGATCTCGACCGCTTCCTGCGCAACCCGCAACAGGCCGGCAACCCGAAGGCGCCGACTCAGGGCGTGCGTGATGTCCGCTATGCCGGGGAGATCGTCGCGATCGTCGTCGCGGAAAGTTTCGAACAGGCGCGCGACGCCGCCCGCGCGGTGCGGATCGACTATGAGCCGGTCGAGGGCCGCTTCGATTTCCATCGGTTGCGCGGCGAAGCGGAAAAGCCGGGCGACCGGCTGGTGCCGGCCCATTTTTCGCAGGGCGATGTCGATGACGCAATGCGCAAGGCTGCCTGGTCCGTCGATCGCATCTGGACCACGCCGAGCCAGAGCAGCGCGGCGATGGAGCCGCATGTCTCGATCGCGTCCTGGGACGGCGACAGGCTGACGGTCCATGGCTCCTATCAGGTGGTGGCCCATAACCGGCTGCAACTGGCCGATGCGCTGGGACTGAAGCCGGAGCAGGTACGGCTGGTGTCGCGTTATGTCGGTGGCGGTTTCGGCTCGAAGCTCGGCCTTGCGCCCGAGGCGGTCGCGGCGGCGATCGCGTCGAAAGCGGTCGGGCGCCCGGTCAAGGCTGTGATGTCTCGGCCTCAGGTGTTCGAGACGACGATCCGACGTTCCGATACCGAACAGCGCGTCCGCCTAGGCGCGGACGAAGACGGCATACTGACCGCGATCGGGCATGAGACGATCTGCAGCAACTTGCCCGGCGAGCCCTATTTCGAGCCCGCCGGGGTGGCGACGCATTTCCTTTATGGCGGCGCCAGCCGGCTGATCACGCACGACATGGTCAGCCTCGACCGGCTCCTGTCGGGGTCGATGCGCGCGCCGGGCGAAGGCAGCGGCATGCTCGCGCTGGAAGGCGCGATGGACGAGCTGGCCGAAGCGGCGGGCCTCGATCCGGTCGAGCTGCGCAAACGCAACGATCCCAAAGCCGATCCGGAAACCGGCGTGCCCTTTTCGACCCGTCAGCTGAGCCGCTGCCTCGACGAGGGCGCCGCGCAGTTCGGCTGGGACCAGCGCGACCCGACGCCCGGCACGCGGCGCGAGGGCGAATGGCTGATCGGCATGGGCGTGGCCGCGGCGGCGCGGAGCAATCTGCTGCGGCCCTCAGCGGCGCGCGTGGCGATCACGCCCGACGGCAAGGCGCTGGTCGAGACCGACATGACCGATATCGGCACCGGCAGCTACACCATCCTCGGCCAGATCGCGGGCGAGATGCTCGGGCTGCCGGCCGACCGGGTCGAGGTGCGGCTGGGCGACAGCGATTTCCCGCCCGCCGCTGGGTCGGGCGGATCGTACGGCGCGACCTCCAGCGGGTCCTCGGTCTATCTCGCCTGCGAGGCACTGCGCGCGCGGCTGGCCGAAGCGATGGACTGCGCGACCGAGGCGCTGACCCTGAAGGACGGTTTCGCCGTCGCGGAGAATCGCCGCGTACCGATCGGCTCGCTGGTCGGCGACGGGATCGAGGCGACCGGGGAAATCTCCCCTGGCGCCCAGGCGAAGGAGACGCGGCAGGCCGCCTATGGCGCGCATTTCTGCGAGGCAGCGGTCAATGCGGTGACCGGCGAGGTGCGTGTGCGTAGGATGCTGGGCGTGTTCGCCGCGGGGCGCATCCTCAACGCCAAGACCGCGCGCAGCCAGGCGATCGGCGGCATGATCTTCGGCATCGGCGCCGCGCTGACCGAGGACCTGATCCACGATCCGCGCAACGGCAAGATCGTCAACCGCGACCTCGCGGAATATCACGTGCCGGCGCATGCGGACGTGCCGCATATCGAGGTGACCTTCCTCACCGAGCGCGACGTGCACACCAACCCGCTCCACGCCAAGGGTATCGGCGAGCTGGGTATCTGCGGCGCAGGCGCGGCGGTGGCGAACGCGATCTACAATGCGTGCGGCGTGCGCGTGCGCGACTTTCCGATCACGCTCGACAAGCTGCTGGCGGGGTTGCCGGATTTATGACTTCTGCATCTGTAAGCACCCTCGCCTCGCCAAAACCTGCTTCCCCGGCGAAGGCCGGGGTCCAGTTGGGGGACAAAAGGAAAGGCGCGCACCGCGCCGTCACAACCGGGCCGTACCTGGACCCCGGCCTTCGCCGGGGAAGGGCAAGTGTTCGTGGCGGGTCCGTAGCGCTCAGAGGCAAAGCATGACCGACTACAAAATGGACGCCGATCACCCCGGCCTCGCGCTCGATCGCGGGGTGCAGGACGTGCTGGGCAAGGGTCTCGACCGGGTCGAGGGCGTGCTCAAGGTCACCGGCGCGGCGACCTATGGCTATGAGCACCGGATCGACAATGTCGCTTATGGCTATCTGATCACCGCGCCGGCCGCCAAGGGCAAGGTAACCGGCTTCGACGTGGAGGCCGCGCGTGCCCTGCCCGGCGTGATCGACATCCTTGTCGACGATCCCCGCATTCCGCGCCAGGCCGCCGCCTTCACGCCGGCCCATGCGGGCAATGGCGAGATCGATCACTGGGATCAGGTACTTGGCGCCGCCATCGCCACCAGCTTCGAGGCAGCGCGCGACGCGGCGCGTGCCGTGCGGGTGACCATCGAGGCGGAAGAGGGCCGGTTCGACACCATGGCCAATGTCGCCGACGCAAGCGGCCCGCCCAAGGATTCGCGGCTGCAGGACATGACGATCGGCGATATCGACGCGGCGATGGCGAGTGCCGCGGCCAGCATCGACCAGATCTATGCCACACCCAATCAGGTCCATGCGGCAATGGAGCCGCATGCCTCGATCGCGGTGTGGGACGACGGCAAGCTCACCCTTTATTCGAGCCTGCAGATCCTCAACGCGGCGAAGCCGATCCTCGCCGCGGCTCTGGGCATCAAGGCCGACGACGTTCGCATCATCTCGCCTTATATCGGCGGCGGATTCGGCGGAAAGATGCTCGGGCCGGAGGCAGTGATGGCCGCCATTGCCGCGCAACGGATAGGCCGGCCGGTCAAGATCGCCATGGCGCGGGCGCAGCTGTTCCACAATGTCTATCGCCGCACCGACACGCATCAGCGCATCCGCCTCGCCGCCGATGCCGACGGCAAGCTGACCGCGATCGGGCATGACAGCGTGGTGAGCCAGGGCCCGGACGGCGGCTTCATGGAACCCGTCGCGCTCGGCACCATCCCGCTTTACGCCGCGCCGGTCCGGCATTTCAGCCACAAGGTGGTGACGCTCGACATGGTCCAGGCCGGCGCGGTGCGCGCACCGGGCGAGGCGGTCGGCATGCTCGCGCTGGAGACGGCGATCGACGAACTGGCCGAACAGCTCGGCCGCGACCCGGTCGATTTCCGCAAGCTCAACGAGCCCGAGACCGATCCGACCACCGGCCAGCCCTTCTCGACCCGGCGCCTGGTCGAATGCCTCGACCAGGGCGCCGCGCTGTTCGGCTGGGCGCGGCGCGAACCGACGCCCGGATCGGTGCGCGACGGCGAATGGCTGATCGGCATGGGCATGGCGGCGGCGGTGCGGATCAACCTGCTGGTCGATTCGCAGGCGCGGGTGACGCTCGGCACGGACGGCCGCGCCACGATCGAGACCGACATGACCGATATCGGCACCGGCACCTACACCATCCTCGCCCAGATCGCCGGGGAATCGCTCGGCCTGCCGATCCGCTGTGTCGACGTGAAGCTCGGCGATACCGATCTGCCGCCCGGCGCCGGATCGGGCGGATCGTTCGGCGCGGCCAGCGCGGGATCGTCGGTGGCTTTGGCCTGCGAGGATCTGGTCGCCGAGCTGGCGAAACGGATGGACACGACGCCGGAAAACATGACGCTGAAGGACGGCCACGCCATCGCCGGCAACCGCCGCGTCGCGCTGGACGAACTGGTCGGGGATGCCCCGATCGTCGCGACAGGCAAGATCAGCCAGGGCAGGAACGCGCGCACCTATAGCCAGGCCGCGCACGGCGCGCAGTTCGCCGAGGTCGCGGTCAATGCCGTGACCGGCGCGGTGCGGGTGCGGCGCATGCTCGGCGTGTTCGAGGCGGGCCGCATCCTCAACGCCAAGACCGCGCGCAGCCAGGCGATCGGCGGCATGATCTGGGGCATCGGCTATGCGCTGATGGAAGGCGCCGAGATCGACCAGCGTTACGGGCTGTTCGTCAACCATGATCTCGGCGAATATCATGTGCCAGTGCATGCCGACGTCCCGCATCTCGACGTCCATTTCATCGAGGACCATGACCGTCACGCCAACCCGATCGGTGCGAAGGGGCTGGGCGAGCTGACCATCTCCGGCGCGGGCGCGGCGGTGACCAATGCGATCTACAATGCCTGCGGGGTGCGGGTGCGGGACTTCCCTATGACGCTCGACAAGGTGCTGGCCGGGTTGCCGCCGGTATGATCCCACACATCCGTCACCCTGAACTTGTTTCAGGGTCCATGCGCGGCCATCTGCCTCTCGGGCGCCGCTCTTGGATCAATTGGCCGCGCATGGATGCTGAAACAAGTTCAGCATGACGAAGGAAGTTTATGGCCGATAACGACACCGTCCTGACCGCCGCCGCCGCGTGGAAAGGCGCACCGATGGCGATCGCCACGGTCGTCTCGACCTGGGGGTCGGCGCCGCGCCCGCGCGGCAGCCATATGCTGGTGCATGCCGATGGCCGGTTCGAGGGCTCGGTCTCGGGCGGCTGCGTCGAGAGCGACATCCTCGCCACCGCCGCCGAGGTGATCGCCGGCGCGCCGTTCCAGGTGAAGACATACGGCGTGGCCGATGCCGCTGCGTGGGAAGTCGGCCTGCCCTGTGGCGGCGAGATCGCGGTGATGGTCCAGCCGGTCTCGGCCGAGGGCTTCGACCCCGAGCTGTTCGACCGCATCGCCGAGGCACGCGATGCCGGCCAGGGGCTGACCGTCGCGACCGATCTCGCGACCGGGCACAGCTATGCGCGGCCGCTCGAGACGGGTTCCGCCTTTCTCAACCGCTACGATCCGCCGCGCCGGTTGCTGATCGTCGGCGCGGTGCAGATCGCCCAGGCCCTGGCCGGCCTCGCACGCGAACTGGGGATCGACACCGTGGTGATCGATCCGAGAGCGCGGTTCCTCACCGAAGAGCGTTTCCCCGGGGTCACCCTCGACGATCGCTGGCCGGACGAAGCCGTCGCCGCTTATGCCCCCGGGCCCTCGACCGCCGTGGTGACGCTCAGCCACGACACCAAGATCGACGACCCCGCCTTGATCGCGGCGCTCGCGGCACCGACCGCTTATGTCGGCGCGCTCGGCTCCCGCCGCAGCCACGCCGCGCGCCGGGAACGGCTCGCCGCCCAGGGGGTTGGTGCGCAGGATATCGACCGCATCGATGCGCCGGTCGGCCTCGACATCGGGGCGATCGGCCCGGCCGAGATCGCGCTGTCGATCGCGGCGGCAATGGTCGGGGCCTTCAATTCAAGGGACGGCAAACACGCATGATTCATGTCGAGAAGACCGTGCTGATCCTGCTCGCGGCCGGGCGCTCCGAGCGTTTCGGCGATCTGGACAAGCTCGAACAGACATTCCTCGGCCATCCGCTGGCGATGCACGTGGTCACCGCGTTCGAGGACATCCCGTTCCAGTCGCGCATCGTGGTGAAGAACGGCACTGACCTCGACTTCGCCAGCCGCGGCTATCAGGTGATCCACAATGACGAGCCGATGATCGGCATGTCGCGGTCGGTGAAGCTGGGCGTGCAATCGGCCCGGGACGAGGGTGCGGAGGCAGTATTGATCGCGCTCGCCGACATGCCGCGCGTGACCGCCTCGCATGTCTATCACCTGCTTGAAGCGGTGGATTCGCGCCACTCAGTGGTCGCATCGAGCGACGGCATCCGCCCCTGCCCGCCTGCTGCCTTCGGCGCGGCGCAATTCGATTTCCTGCTGACGCTCGAAGGCGATGCCGGCGCCCGCGACCTGGTGCGCAAAGGCCGGCACGTCGTGACGTCGCCGGCGGAGCTGATCGATATCGATACGCCGGAGGATCTGGAAGGGCTGCGGGGGTTGGTTTTCTAAGCCTTCAATCCTCCCCAATACGAGGGGGATCTTACTCGTGCCGTAGCGCGTCGATCGGGTTTAGCGACGCCGCCCGCCGTGCCGGGAAATAGCCGAACACCACGCCGATCACCGCCGATATCCCGAACGCCAGCACATTGATCTGCGGCACGAAGATCCAGCTCACCTTCATCAGCGGCGCCAGCGAGAGAATCGCGATCTGCGCCACGACCAAGCCGATCAGCCCGCCGAGGCACGACAGGGCCACCGCCTCGACCAGGAACTGCAGCAGCACCTCGCGCGCCACCGCGCCGATCGCGAGGCGGATGCCGATCTCGCGGGTCCGTTCGGTCACGGAGACGAGCATGATGTTCATGATTCCGATTCCGCCGACCAGCAGCGAGATCGCCGCCACCGCGGTGACGATGCTGGTCAGCAGGGTCGTGGTGCCGGTCAGCGTGTCGGAAATCTGCTTGGTGTCGAAGATGTTGAAATCGTCGGTCTTGCTGCCGGTGATGTTGCGCCGCTCGCGCATCAGGCCTTCGATCCCGGTCTGCACCGTCGCGGTCGAATAGGCCTCGTCGACGCCGACCAGGATCAGCCGCACGTCGGTGCTGCCGATGAAGCGGCGCTGCACGGCCTTGAGCGGCATGATCACCACATCGTCCTGGTCGCCGCCGAAACCGGCCTGGCCGCGCGTCGAGAGCACGCCGATCACGTCGCAGGAGATGCCGCCGATGCGCATGCGCGTGCCCACCGCCGCACCGCCGCGATAGAGATTCTGCGCGACCGTGCTGCCGATGATGCAGACGCTCTTGCCTGCCTGCTCCTCGGTGGTGGTGAACAGCCGGCCAGCGGTGAGCGGCCAGGGCTGGACCTCGAAATAGCCGAGCGTGGTGCCGTTGATCGTGGTCGACCAGTTGGCGCCTTCATAGATCGCCGTCGCGGTGGTCTGCGCCTGGGGCGCGACCGCGGTGACGCCGGCGATCTGGTCCTTGATCGCGGTGACGTCCTCCGGCTTGAAATCGGCCGGACGCGGACCGCCACCACCACGGCCGAAGCCCTGGCCGGGACGGACCTGCAGCACGTTGGTGCCGAGTGCGGCGATCTGCTTCTGCACCGCTGCGGTGGTCGCCTGGCCGAGCGTCACCATGGTGACGACCGCGCCGACGCCGATGATGATGCCGAGCGTGGTCAGGAACGACCTGAGCTTGTGACGCAGGATCGAGCGGATCGCGAGGAGGAAGGTGGTGGCGAGCATCTACTTCTCCCCTCCCGCTTGCGGGAGGGGTCGGGGGAGGGCTTGTCCGAAGGAGAGCGGAGCGCTGGTTGACAGGCCCTCCCCTAGCCCCTCCCGCAAGCGGGAGGGGGATGAAGAAGTGAGACGCCTCACGACACCTGCTCCCCTTCATGGTGCTTGCTGTCGATTCGCTCGACCAGCCCGTCCTTGAAATGCACGATGGTGCGCGCGAACGCCGCCATGTCGGGTTCGTGCGTCACCATCAGCACGGTGATGCCGGCATCGCGGTTGAGGCCGCTGAGCAATTCCATGATCTCGACCGACCGCTCCGAATCCAGGTTGCCGGTCGGCTCGTCGGCAAGCAGCACGTCGGGCGAGGTCACGATCGCGCGGGCGATGGCCACGCGCTGCTGCTGTCCGCCCGACAGTTCCGCCGGCGTATGATCCCACCATTTCGCCAGCCCGACCTTGTCGAGCGCCGCCATCGCCGCGTCATGGCGTTCCTTCTTGGGATCGCCGCGATAGAGCAGGGGCAGCTCGACATTCTCCAGCGCGGTGGTGCGCGCCAGCAGGTTGAAGCCCTGGAACACGAAGCCGAGATAACGCCGGCGCAGCAGCGCGCGCTCGTCGCGGCCGAGCGTCTCGATATGATGGCCGCGGAACAGGAAGGTGCCCGAACTCGGCACGTCGAGGCAGCCTAGAATGTTCATCGTGGTCGACTTGCCCGAGCCGGACGCGCCCATCACCGCGATGAAATCGCCCTGCTGGATGTCGAGATCTACACCCTTCAGCGCCCTGAACGCGGTCGGGCCTACGCCATAGGTCTTGGTGATCTTGCGCAGCCGAATAAGGGGCAGCGGACCCTCCGCTGGCGTTTCACTGGCCACTGCGCTGCCCACCGCCTGCACCGACCCCACCAGCACCGCCCGCGCCGGAGCGCCGCCGCTGGCCGCTGCCGCTCTTCGAACTGTCACCGCTGAGCTGGCCGGTGATGACCTGATCGCCGGGCTTCAGGCCGCCGCCGACCACTTCGGTCACGGTGCCATTGGTCACGCCGGTGGTGATCTCGACGGGCTTGGGCTTGCCGTCCTCGCCCTTGATATAGACGGTCTGCTTCGCCCCGGCACCGATCGTCGCGGTGCGCGGCGCGCCCGCGCCGCCACGCCGCCGGGTCGGGACGAGAGCCCCCGCGATGCCGCCGCTGGCGGACGCCGCGGGCGTGTCGACAGTCGGGGTGAAACGCAGCGCCGCATTGGGGACGAGCAGGACATTGTTGCGCGCATTGGTCACGATGTCGGCGGTCGCGGTCATGCCGGGGCGAAGCTGCTGGTCGGCATTGGCGACGCTGAGCGTGGCACCATAGGACACGACCTGCGCGGTCGTGGTGGTCGTCGTCGTGGTCGTCTGCGCGCTGAGATTCGATCCGAGATCGACCCGCGTGATCGAGGCCGGGAAGGTCTTGCCCGGGAACGCATCGACCGTGAAGGTCGCCTGCTGGCCCTGTTTCACCGACCCGACATCGGCCTCGTCGATCGCGACCTCGAGCTTCATCGTCGACAGGTCCTGCGCGATGACGAACAGGGTCGGCGTGTTGAACGAGGCGGCAACGGTCTGGCCCGGCTCGATCTGGCGTGCGAGCACCACGCCGTTGACCGGCGAGCGGATCACCGTCTTGGTCAGCTGGGTGTTGTTGGAGGACAGGGCCGCACGCGCCGACACCACATTCGCCTGGGCGGCGCGCAGATTGGCGATGGCGCGGTCGCGGTCGGCGATCGCCTGTTCCATCTCGGTCTTGGCCGGAACGCGTCCGCCCGACAGCCGGCTGACTTCCTGCAGGCGCGACAGCTGCGCGTTGGACTGGGCAAGGGTCGCCTGGTTCTGCCCGACCGTCGCCACCGCCGCATCGAGCGCGGCCTTGCTCTGGTTGACCGTATCCTGGAACCGCGACGGATCGACCAGCGCGAGCGGCTGGCCCGCCACCACGCGATCGTTCACATCCGCCACCACCTTGGTGACGAGACCCGAAAGCTCCGAGCCGACCTGGACCTGATTGGTCGGGGCGAGCTTGCCGGTGGCCGAGACCGTCACCGACAGCGAGCCGCGCCGCACCTCGGCGGTCGCATAGCCCCCCGTGGTGGGGCCCGCGAAATAGCTCTTCGCCAGCAGCAGGAGCAGGATCACGCCGACGGCAATCGCCCCCCATTTGGCGTAGCGCTGCCATGCCGGCGCTGTCTTCACGCCGAGGAATTCGTCGAGATCATTGCTGTTCGGATCGGCCATCGATGCTTCCTAGGGAGTCTGTGTCGTCGGGGCCTGGGGCACGATCGTGCTGTCCCAGCCGCCGCCAAGGGCAAGATAGAGCTGGACGAGCGCCTGGGCCTGATCGGCCTTCGCATTGGACAGTCCGTTCTGCGCCGAGAGCAGCGCGCTCTCATTGGTGTTGAGCGTGGTGATATCGGTCAGGCCGGCGCGATACTGGCTGCGCGACAGGATCGCGCTGTTGTTCGCCGCGTCGAGCGCGATGACGAACTGCGCCTGCCGATCCTTCGCCGCCTGAAGCGCGGTCAGCGCATTCTCGACATCCTCCAGCGCGGTCAGCACGGTCTGCTTGTAGAGCGCGAGGGCACCCTCGGCTGCCGCCTGTTGCGAGCGGACCTGCGCGCGAGCGCGTCCGCCGTCGAAGATCAGCTGGCTGAGGCCAGAGAACAGCCCGCCGGTGACGACACTCGCCAGGCTGCCGAACGAGGTGGCAGCCGTGCCGATATTGCCGGTGATGTTGAGCGCCGGATACAGCTGCGCCTCGGCCACCCCGATCTGCGCGGTGGCGGCAGCGAGGCGACGCTCGGCCGCGCGGACATCGGGGCGCTGGCGCAGCGCATCGGCGGGAATGCCGACCGCGATGGTTGCCGGCCCGGCGGGAATCGGCGCGGTCGCCTCGAGTTCGGCCTTGAGCGCGCCCGGCGCCTGGCCGGTGAGCACGCCGAGCCGGTTCACCGCCGACTGGTAATTCTGCTCGAGCGAGGGGATGGTCGCCGCGGTCTGCGCACGCTGGGCGCGCGACTGCTCAACATCGAGCGAGGAGACCAGGCCCGCCTGGACCCGGAAGCCGCTGATCTCAAGATTGTCGTCCTGGATGCCGAGCGAATTGCGCGCAATGGCCAGGCTGGCCTGGGCCTGGCGGGCGAGGATATAGTTGCGCCCCGCCTCGGCCGCGATCGAGGTCTGCACCGTGGCGAGATCATAGCCGCTGCCGGCATAGCTCGCGCGCGACGCCTCGATGCTGCGGCTGACGCCGCCGAACAGATCGGCCTGGTACGAGGCATCCGCCCCGATCGAGAAACTGTCGCGCGGGCCGGTCGCGTCGAGCAGGTCGCGGCCATAGCCGGCCGAACCACTGACGCTCGGCAGCCGCGCGGCGCGGGCCTGTACCAGTGATTCGCGTGCCTGGCGCAGCCGCGCCACGGCCTGGGCGATATCGAGATTGCCGCTGCGCGCCCGGTCGATGATCGAGGTCAGCAGCGGATCGTTGAAGCTGGTCCACCAGGCCGCGATATCGGCCGGCTGGCCGGCCGGCGCGGGGGTGGAATAGCCCCCCGGCACGCCGAGCGCACCGGGCGCGGGCGGGGCATAATCCGGGCCGACCACGCACGCCTGAAGCGGCAGGGCGACGGTGAGCAACAGAAGGATGCGCTTGCGAAACATACCGGCACAAATGGCCATGGGGCCGGTTTGGGTCCATCGAAATATTGTCGCAATTTGTCGCCCCGGAACGCGGAACGACCGAAATAACGCGCTTTTTCACAATCTTGCAGTGTCGTTACTTGCCCGGTCGAAGACCAAAATATACTCCGACAAGCACCGCGGAGCGCTGTCCGGCGGTTATTCCAGCTCCAGGATCACCGCATCCACCGCGAGGCTGTCGCCCGGCGCCGCATTGATCGATTTGACCCTTCCGGTCTTGGCGGCACGCAGGATATTCTCCATCTTCATCGCCTCGACCACGGCGAGCGGCTGGCCTGCCTCGACCTTGTCGCCCGCCGCGACATCGAGCCGCATCAGCAGCCCCGGCATCGGCGCGAGCAGGAATTTCGACAGGTCGGGCGGGATCTTCTCGATCAGGTGTTTCGCGAACGGCGCGACATGCGCGGGCAGCACGCGCGCCTGGTGCGAGGCGCCGCGTGTGGTCAGGCGGAACCCGGCGCCGGCGCGCGCGATCTTCACGATCAGTATTTCGTCGCCGATCTCCGCCTCGACCACCCGGTCGCCCGGCGTATATTCGAGCGCGATGTCCAGCTCCTCGCCATCGACGGTGAGGCCGTCGGGCGAGATCGTCACGACATGATCGGCGTCGCCGATCTTCACCACCCAGTCGGACGGCGGCTGGAGCCGCTTGCCAAGCTGCCCGTCGATCCGCCGCGCGCGGTCGGCCTCGGCGGTCGCGGCAAAGGCGGCGATGGCGGCGAGACTGCGGACCAGTTCGGGCGATGCCGGCGCGCCGTGGAAACCATCGGGATATTCCTCGGCGATGAAGCCGGTGGTCAGCGCGCCTTCGCGGAAGCGCGGATGCTGCATCAGCGCCGAGACGAAGTCGATATTGTTGCCCGGCCCCTCGATCTCGAACGCGTCGAGCGCCGCGATCTGGGTGTCGATCGCTTCCTCGCGCGTCGGTGCCCAGGTGATCAGCTTGGCGATCATCGGGTCGTAGAACATCGAGACTTCGCCGCCCTCGCGCACGCCGTCATCGACACGGACATAGGCTTCGCCGTCCGCTTCTTCTCCCCTCCCGTTGACGGGAGGGGTCGGGGGAGGGCCTGTCCTGTCGGAGGCGGAGTCCGTGACAGGCCCTCCCCTAACCCCTCCCGCAAGCGGGAGGGGGACTTCATGATAGGGCGTCTCAGTGCTCGCAGGAGGGTTATACCGCACCAGCCGCCCGATCGAGGGCAGGAAGCCGCGATAGGGGTCCTCGGCATAGACGCGGTTCTCGATCGCCCAGCCGGTGAGCGTGACGTCGTCCTGGGTGAAGCCAAGCGGCTCGCCCGCGGCGACGCGGATCATCAGCTCGACCAGATCGAGGCCGGTGATGCATTCCGTGACGGGGTGTTCGACCTGGAGCCGGGTGTTCATCTCGAGGAAGTAGAAACCCTTGCCCGAGCTGTCGGCGCCGGAGACGATCAGCTCGACCGTGCCCGCGCTGAAATAGCCGACCGCCGCCGCCAAGGCGACCGCCTGCTCGCCCATCGCCTTGCGCATCTCGGGCGTAACGAAGGGTGACGGCGCCTCTTCGACTACTTTCTGGTGGCGGCGCTGGATGGAGCATTCGCGCTCGCCGAGATAGACGATATTGCCATGCTGGTCGCCCATCACCTGGATTTCGATATGGCGCGGGCTCTCGATGAACTTCTCGATGAACACGCGGTCGTCGCCGAAGCTGGCGAGGCCCTCGCGCTTGGTCGCCTCGAAGCCTTCGCGGACATCCTGCTCGCTATAGGCGAGCCGCATGCCCTTGCCGCCGCCGCCGGCCGACGCCTTCATCATCACCGGATAGCCGATGTCCGAGGCGATGCGCACGGCATGCTCGGTATCGTCGATCTCGCCGAGAAAGCCGGGCACGACATTGACGCCGGCCGCCTTGGCCAGCTTCTTGGATTCGATCTTGTCGCCCATCGCGGCGATGGCGTTGGGCGGCGGGCCGACGAACGCGATGCCGGCCTCGGCGCAGGCGCGCGCAAAGCTCTCGCGCTCGGACAGGAAGCCGTAACCCGGATGGATGCAGTCAGCGCCGGTTTCCTTGGCCGCGAGCAGGATCAGGTCGGCCAGCAGATAGCTCTCGCCCGCCGGCGGCGGCCCGAGGCGAACGGACTCGTCGGCCATCAGCACATGCGGGCTGCGCGCGTCCGCGTCGGAATAGACCGCGACGGTGGCGATCCCCATTTTCTTGGCGGTGCGCATGACGCGGCACGCGATCTCGCCGCGGTTCGCGACCAGGATTTTCTTGAACACTTACTCCCCTCCCGCTTGCGGGAGGGGTTGGGGGAGGGCCTGTCCCGCTACAGCCAGGTCCGATCTGAAGGACAGGCCCTCCCCTGGCCCAGTTTCAGGTGAACGATGCCCCGCATCGTTCAGGTCAAGCCGGGGGCTTGACCGACCTGAAACTCGCAGGCGGGAGGGGGATTTTTCGCGCATCGGCTCCTCGCCCTCCATCGGCTTGAGGCCGAGCTTGGCGAACAGCGCCGCGTCCGCACCGCCGCCGGCGTTGCCGGTGGTCAGCAATTTCTCGCCGGTGAAGATCGAGTTGGCGCCCGCCATGAAGCAGAGCGCCTGAGTCGCCTCGCTCATGCTCTCGCGGCCGGCCGACAGGCGGACCATCGACAGCGGCATGGTGATGCGCGCGACCGCGATGGTGCGCACGAATTCGATATCGTCGATCTTCGCCAGCGGCGTGTCGGCGAGCATGTCGCCCAGCACGGTGCCCCTGACCGGTACCAGCGCATTGACCGGCACGCTCTCCGGATGGCGCGGCAGGGTGGCCAGCGTATGGACGAAGCCGACCCGGTCGGCCCGCGTCTCGCCCATGCCGACGATGCCGCCGGAGCAGACATTGATGCCGGCCTGGCGGACATTCTCCAGCGTATCGAGCCGGTCCTGGAAGGTCCGCGTCGTGATCACCTCGCCATAATGTTCGGGCGAGGTATCGATATTGTGGTTGTAGTAATCGAGGCCCGCTTTCGCGAGCCGATGCGCCTGATGCGGCTCGAGCATGCCGAGCGTCATGCAGGTCTCGAGGCCCATCGCCTTGACGCCCTCGACCATCGCGACGACCGCGCCCATGTCGCGGTCCTTGGGGTTGCGCCAGGCGGCGCCCATGCAGAAACGCTGCGAGCCCGCCGCCTTGGCCTCGGCGGCGGCGGCGAGGACTGCCTGCACTTCCATCAGCTTCTCGGCCTTGAGGCCGGACTCTGCGGAAGCCGACTGGGAGCAATAACCGCAATCCTCCGGGCAACCGCCGGTCTTGATCGAGAGCAACGTGCAGAGCTGGACCTCACCCGCGGCGTGGTGCGCGCGATGGACTTCGGCGGCGCGGAAGACGAGCTCGGTGAAGGGGAGATCGAACAGCGCGGCGATTTCCTGGCGGGTCCAGTCACGACGGATCGCCCCCTCTCCGTTCGTTTCGAGCGAAGTCGAGAAACCCTGCGCAACGTCCAGAGCCGGCTTCTCGACTTCGCTCGAAGCGAACGGACTGGGAGTGGCAACCAACACGTTCATTCAGCAGCTTCCTCGATCGGGGGCAAATTATGCCCCAGCAATTTCAACACCTCGCCGGCCGCATTCACCAGATTGGTGCCAGGCCCGAAAATTCCCTGCACCCCGGCGTCGCGCAGATACTGGTAATCCTGCGCGGGGATCACGCCGCCCGCGATCACCTTGATATCGCCCCGGCCCGCCTCGCGCAGATGGCCGATCAACTCCGGGATCAAGGTCTTGTGTCCCGCCGCCAGCGACGAGGCGCCGACCACGTCGACATCGGAGGCGATGGCGAGATCGGCGGCTTCCTTCGGCGTCTGGAACAGCGGCCCCGGCACCACCTCGAAGCCGAGATCGCCGAATGCCGAGCTCACCAGGTTCGCGCCGCGATCATGCCCGTCCTGCCCCATCTTGGCGACGAGCAGCCGCGGCTTGCGGCCCATGCGATGCGCCAGCGAAGTGACTCCGTCGAGCAGCCCGAGCCAGCGCCGGTCGAACTCGTGCGCCCCGCCATAGATGCCGGAAACGGGCGTCGGATTGGTGCCGTAGCGCCCGAACACATCCTCCATCGCCTGGCTGATCTCGCCCAGGGTCGCCCGCTGCCGCGCGCATTCGACCGCGAGACCGAGGACATTCTCCGTGCCGGCGGCACCTTCGCGCAGCGCGTCGAGCGCTGCCCGACATTTGTCCTCGTCACGGCCGGCCTTGGATTTCCTGATCCGCGCGATCTGCGATTCCCGCACCGCGACATTGTCGACGTCGAGGATGTCGATCGCATCCTCCTCCGCCAGCTTGTACTTGTTGACGCCGACGATCACGTCCTCGCCCATGTCGACCCGCGCCGCACGCCCGGCCGAGGCTTCCTCGATCATCGCCTTGGGCCAGCCTGCCGCGACAGCCTTCGCCATGCCGCCCTCGGCCTCGACCCGCTCGATGATCTCCCAGGCCTTGTCGAACAGCTCCTGCGTCAGGCTCTCGACATAATAGCTGCCGCCAAGCGGATCGACGACATGGGTCATGCCGGTCTCCTCCTGCAGCACGATCTGCGTGTTGCGTGCGATGCGGGCGGAGAAATCGGTCGGCAGCGCGATCGCTTCGTCGAGCGCGTTGGTGTGCAGGCTCTGCGTGCCGCCGAGCATCGCCGCCATCGCCTCGATCGTGGTGCGGATGACGTTGTTGTACGGGTCCTGCTCGGTCAGCGACACGCCCGATGTCTGGCAATGCGTGCGCAGCATCTTGGAGCGCTCATCCTTCGCACCGAGGTCGGTCATCACCCGGTGCCAGAGTTTCCGCGCCGCGCGCAGCTTCGCGACCTCCATGAAGAAGTTCATGCCGATCGCGAAGAAGAAGCTCAGCCGCCCGGCGAACGCATCGAGATCGAGCCCCGAGGCCATCGCGGCCTTCGCGTATTCGCGCCCGTCGGCGATGGTGAAGGCAAGTTCCTGAAGCTGCGTCGCCCCGGCTTCCTGCATGTGATAGCCGGAGATCGAGATCGAGTTGAACTTCGGCATGTGCCGCGAGGTATAGCCGATGATGTCCGAGATGATCCGCATGCTCGGTTCGGGCGGGTAGATATAGGTGTTGCGGACCATGAACTCCTTCAGGATGTCGTTCTGGATCGTGCCGTCCAGCTGCTCCTGGGGGACGCCCTGTTCCTCGCCCGCGACGATGAAGAAAGCGAGGATCGGGATCACCGCGCCGTTCATCGTCATGGAGACGCTCATCTTGTCGAGCGGGATGCCGTCGAACAGGATCTTCATGTCGTCGATCGTGTCGATCGCCACGCCGGCCTTGCCGACATCACCCGTCACACGCGGATGATCGCTGTCATAGCCGCGATGCGTCGCGAGATCGAAGGCGACCGACAGGCCCTTCTGCCCGGCGGCGAGGTTGCGGCGGTAAAAGGCATTGGACGCCTCGGCGGTCGAGAAGCCGGCGTACTGGCGGATCGTCCAGGGGCGCCCGGCGTACATCGAGGCGCGCACGCCGCGCGTGAAGGGCGCGAAGCCGGGCAGGCCGGGGTCGATATCCGCCACATCCTCGGCGGTATAGAGCGGCTTGACCGCGATGCCCTCGGGCGTCTGCCAGGTCAGGTCCTTGCCCTTCACCTCCTTCGCGGCGGCGGCTTGCCAGGATTCGAGATTAGGCTTTTCGGTCATCGCCCAAGTCCAAAATACCGTTCGGGCTGAGCTTGTCGAAGACCTGCCCTTTCTTGCGACCGAAGAAAGAAGGTCAGCCCTTCGACAAGCTCAGGGCGAACGGTGGAAAATGGGCGGTCGCGCGTCATCACGCCCCCCGGAACGCCGGCTTGCGCTTCTGCAGGAAAGCGATGCCGCCCTCCATCGAATCCGCGGAGCCCCGCGCGGCGCGCTGGTTCTCGGCCTCACGCACCATCGCAGTGGCGTAATCCACCTCGAGCGCATGAGCGAGCCCGCGGCGCATCAGGCCGAGAGCGACCGTCGGACCCGCCGCCAGCCGCTCCGCCAGCGCAAAGGCTTCCACGTCGAGCGTGTCGTCGGCGGTCACCTTGTGGATCATGCCCCAGTCATAAGCCTTGGCCGCAAGCACGCGTTCGCCGAGCATCATCATCTCGGTCGCGCGCGCCTTGCCGATCAGGCGCGGCAGCATCCAGCTCGCGCCGCCATCGGGCACCAGGCCGATATTGACGAAGGCCTGGAGGAAATAGGCGGTCTCGCTCGCGACGCAGAAATCGGCGGCGAGCGCGAGGCTGCACCCAATCCCCGCCGCCGGCCCGCGCACCGCGCTGACCACCGGCACGCCGAGATCGGCGACCGCCTCGATCGTCCGGTTATAATGCTCGGTCAGCGCCTGATAGGTCGCCTCGCCCGGATTGTCCGAACCGAGCGCCCCGCCCCCGACATCCGCGCCCGAACAAAAAGCACGCCCCGCGCCCGCGAACAGCACTGCCCGCGCGCCGTCCAGCGCGCCCAGCGCCGCGCGGAGCTCGTCGAACATCGCCGGCGGCGCCGCATTAAGCCGGTCGGGGCGGTTGAGGGTGAGCACCAGCACGTCGCCGCGGCGTTCGCTCAGGATATGCTCATAGGCCATCAATGATCCCCCTTCGGCGTTTCCATGATCTCGGTCAGCACGCCGCCCATGTCCTTCGGGTGGACGAAGAAGATCGGCGTGCCATGCGCGCCGATGCGCGGTTCGCCGAGCACGCGCTTGCCCTTGGCCTCGAACCAGGCCTTGGCTTCGAGGATGTCGGGCACTTCGTAGCAAAGGTGATGCTGCCCGCCCGCCGGGTTCTTCTCGAGGAAACCGTTGATCGGCGAGGTGGCGTCGTACGGCTCGATCAGCTCGATCTGGGTGTTGGGCGTGTCGACGAAACACACTTTCACGCCCTGCGCCGGCAAATCGAACGGCTCATGGATGCGGGTCGCCCCCATCACGTCGCGATAAAAGGGGATCGCCGCCGCGATCGACGGCGTCGCCACCCCGACATGGTTGAGGCGACCGATGATCATTGCGCCGGCGCGGCCTTGGGTGCGGGCGTCGGCGCGCGTACCGGCGCCTGGCCGAGGACATAGCCGCAGGCCTCCAGCACCTGCTTGACCGGGGCTTCGCTCGGCGGGCCGGCGAAGCTCGCATCGATCGGGTTGTTCATCGGATCGATCACGCGCAGCTTGATCAGCTTGGCGTGCGCGATCGCGCTGGTCAGCGTCGTCACGATCTGGTCGTCGGCGATATAGGTCCCGCTGCCCGGGAAATCCCAATTGGCGCCCAGCGGCGCGGCCCCGTCGACCTGGATCGACACCGGGCGCGGCGTGGCCGCCGCGAAGGGCAGGGTCGGGATGAACTGGATCGACACGACATTGTCGGCGCGCCGGTCGCAGCGCACGACCAGCCGGCCCTTACCCTCGACCGAGGATACCGAGACCGAGCCCGATTGCGCGCCGGTCGCCGGATCGACCTTCATGCGGGGAGTCCAGGGTGCCACGGGGGCGGGAACCGCCGCAGCCGGCGCCGCTGCCTGAAGAGCCATGGTCAGGAAAAGGATCATTGCGTCACCTGTTGTCTGTTGAGCATCCTACCCTGCGCGCAAGCCGGTATTGAGCGCAACCGCCCCATATCGGCCTCGCGTCAGAGCGGTATGTTATCGTGCTTCTTCCACGGATTTTCGAGACTCTTGCCGCGCAGCTTGCGCAGGCCGAGCGCGATGCGCCGCCGGGTCGAATGCGGCTGGATCACTTCGTCGATAAAGCCCTTGGACGCCGCCACGAACGGGTTGGCGAAGCGCGCCTCATATTCGGCGGTGCGTTCGGCGATCTCTCCCCGGCTCCTGCCGCGAAAGATGATCTCGACCGCGCCCTTGGCGCCCATCACCGCGATCTCGGCGGTCGGCCAGGCATAGTTGAGATCGCCGCGCAGATGCTTCGACGCCATGACGTCATAGGCCCCGCCATAGGCCTTGCGGGTGATGACGGTGATCTTCGGCACGGTCGCTTCGGCGTAAGCGAAAAGCAGCTTCGCGCCGTGCTTGATGATGCCGTTCAGTTCCTGCGCGGTCCCCGGCAGGAAGCCCGGAACGTCGACAAAGGTGACGATCGGGATCTCGAACGCATCGCAGAACCGCACGAAGCGCGCGGCCTTCTTGGACGAATTGATGTCGAGGCAGCCGGCCAGCACCATCGGCTGATTGGCGACGAACCCGACGGTGCGCCCCTCGATCCGCCCGAACCCGATGATGATGTTCGCTGCGTGAGTCGGCTGGATCTCGAAGAAATCGCCCTCGTCGACCGTCTTCCGGATCAGCTCGTGCATGTCATAGGGCTGGTTGGCCGATGCCGGGACGAGCGAGTCCAGGCTCGCCTCCACCCGATCCCACGGGTCGGAGCTCGGCCGCTCGGGCACTGCCTCGCGGTTCGAGGCGGGAAGGAAGTCCACGAAGTCGCGGGCCGCGCGCAGCGCCTCGATATCGTCATCAAAGGCCACGTCAGCGACCCCCGACTTCGTGGTATGCGTCACCGCTCCGCCCAGTTCCTCCTGCGTGACGATCTCGTTTGTAACGGTCTTCACTACATCCGGGCCGGTGACGAACATGTAGGAGCTATCCTTCACCATGAAGATGAAGTCGGTCATGGCGGGGGAATAGACGGCGCCCCCCGCGCAAGGCCCCATGATCAGCGAAATCTGCGGGACGACCCCGCTGGCCAGCACATTGCGCTGGAATACCTCGGCATAGCCGCCGAGCGAGGCGACGCCTTCCTGGATGCGCGCGCCGCCCGAATCGTTCAGGCCGATCACCGGCGCGCCGACCTTCATCGCGGTGTCCATGACCTTGCAGATCTTCTGCGCGTGCCGTTCGCTGAGCGAACCGCCGAACACGGTGAAGTCCTGGCTGAACACGAACACCAGCCGGCCGTTGATCGTGCCCGATCCGGTGACGACGCCGTCGCCCGGAACGATTTGATCCTGCATGCCGAAATCGACGCAATTATGCTCGACATACATGTCGAGCTCCTCAAACGAGCCCTCGTCGAGCAACACCTGGAGCCGCTCGCGCGCGGTCAGCTTGCCCTTGGCGTGCTGCGCGGCGATCCGCTTCTCGCCACCGCCCATGCGGGCGGCCTCGCGCCGGCGCTCAAGCTCCTCGATCGTCGACGGCATGCACTACTCCGGAATGGGTGGGCCTCTCTTTCAAGGTGCACGGCGTTTTGCAAATGTGAATTTGCGAAGTTGCGAACAAGCCGTTTGCGAAGTAGTTGAACCATCCCCATCGCCGTTCGGGCTGAGCTTGTCGAAGCCCTGTACTTTCTTCTTGCCTCTCGAAGAAAGAACAGCCCTTCGACAAGCTCAGGGCGAACGGAAGAGAGCACCTGACCGGAGCCCGAATTTGCCCCGCATACCCCGCCTCTATGCTGGCGAACAGCTCCGCGCCCTGCGGCGCTCGGCCGGACTGAACCAGGCGGCGATGGCGGCGCGGCTGGGCATTTCGGTCAGCTATCTCTCCCAGCTCGAAAGCGGCGACCGGCCACTGACCCCATCTGTGACCGCCGCCCTGCGCCGCCGCCATCCCGGCGCGCTGATCGAGAGCGACGCGCCGGCCATGCGCCTCACCGGCCTGGCCGCCGCGCTGGCCGATCCCGCTCTGCCCCCGGCCCCGCCGCCCGAGGCGATCGAGCGGCTCGCCGAGGAGCGGCCCGAGATCGCCGACCGCATCATCGCGCTCCACGCCGCGATGCGCGCCGCCGAGGAACGGCTGCAGATGGTGGAGGAAAGCATGACCTCCGGCATCTCCGATGCGGGCGCGCGCATGCCATGGGAAGCGGTGCGCGACTGGTTTCATATCGCGGGCAATTATGTCGACCCGCTCGACCGCGCCGCCGAGGCGCTGGCGGAGCAGCTCGGCCCCGGCGAAGCGGCGCTGGTCGCCCGTCTCGCCGACCACGGTGTCACCATCGTCACGACCCCGGACGAAGCGGCGCCACTGCGCGCGCTCGACCGCCAGCGCGGCAGGCTGACGCTCAACGGCGCGATGCCGCCCGAAAGCCGCCGCTTCCTGATCGCCCACCAGCTCGTCGCGATCGACTTCGCGGACGCCATCCAGGAGATCGTCGATGGCGCATCGGTATCGAGCGTCGAGGCGCGCAACCTGCTGCGCATCGGCCTCGCCAATTACGCCGCCGGCGCGCTGACCATGCCCTATGCCCGGTTCCGCGCGACGGCCCGCCAGATGCGCCATGACATCGACCGGCTGTGCCGCCGCTTCGGCGTCAGCTTCGAACAGGCCTGCCACCGCCTGTCGACGCTGCAGCGCCCCGGTGCGGAAGGCATCCCCTTTTATTTCTGCCGGGTCGACATGGCCGGCAACATCACCAAGCGGCACTCCGCGACCCGGCTGCAATTCGCCCGCTTCGGCGGCGCCTGCCCGTTATGGATCGTGCACGAGGCCGTCGCGATCCCCGACCGGATCCTCGTCCAGCATGCCGAAACGCCCGATGGTGTGCGTTATGTCTCGATGGCCAAGGGGCTGGTGAAACCCTCGGGCAGCTTCACCCGCAGTCCGCGCCGCTATGCCGTGACCCTGGGGTGCGAGGCGGAGCATGCCGCCGACTTCGTCTATGCCGACGCGCTCGACCGGAGCGCGCCGCCGATCCCGATCGGCATCTCCTGCCGGCTCTGCCCACGCGACGATTGCGACCAGCGCGCCTTCCCGCCCGCCGACCGCGACATCGCGGTCGACCCGGACCTGCGCGGCACCGTGCCGTACCGGGTGGTGTAGGCCCGGGGCGAGATCCCGCCGACTATCCCTCTCCGGTCGTCCTGAGCTTGTCGAAGGGCCGTTCTTCTTTCCACAGTCGAAAGAAAGAGCAGGGGTGCCACTCCAAACCGCCACCCCGGGCTTGTCCCGGGGTCCATCGTCCCGCACACACCACACCCGTTGTACGCGCGGCACGATGGATGCCGGAACGAGTCCGGCATGACGTTTGGGGAAAACGGCCTACCGCCATCTGGCCGAACGAGTGCCCATGCGATAACGGCCCCCATGCAGTCCACCACCGCCGCACCCTCCGCCCAGTTGCGCGCCTATCTCTTTCTCGCCATCGTCATGCTGCTCTGGGCCGGCAATTCGATCGTCGGCCGCGCGGTCCGCGACGATATTCCGCCCTTCACCCTGGCGCTGGTGCGCTGGGCCGGCGCGGCGATGATCCTGACGCCCTTCGCGTGGAGACGCTTCCGCGCCGACACCTCGACACTGCGTGCGCAGTGGCGCGAGGTGCTGGTCCTCGGCCTGCTCGGCGTGGCCGCGTTCAACGCCTTTCTCTATTCCGGCCTGCACCACACCACCGCGACCAATGCGATGCTGATCCAGGCCGCGATCCCAGCGCTGGTCGTGCTGTTCGGCCGCCTCTTCTTCGGCGAGCGGGCGCGGGCGCTGCAGATCCTCGGCGTGATCGCCTCGACCATCGGCGTCGCCTGGGTCGTCTCCGCCGGCGATATCGACACCTTGCTTCATCTCCGGCTCGGCGCGGGCGACGCGCTGATCCTCGCCGCGAGCCTGGTCTGGTCGCTCTACACCGTGCTGCTCCGGCTCCGGCCCGAGGTCGATCCGCTGAGCTTCCTCATCGTCACCTTCACCATCGGCGCGCTCGCCATGCTGCCGCTCGCGATGCATGAATGGCTGAGCGGCGACGCGGTCCGCTGGCGCCCCGTTACCTTCGGCGCCTTCGCCTATGTCGCGGTGCTGCCGTCGATCCTCGCCTATTTCCTCTACAATCGCGCGGTCGGCATGATCGGCGCGGGGCGGGCCGGGCAGATGATCACGCTGATGCCGCTGTTCGGCGCCCTGCTCGCGGCGCTGCTGCTGGGCGAAGCGCTCCACGCCTTCCACTTCTGGGGCATGACTTTCATCGTCGCGGGGATTGCGCTCTCGGCGATCGCGGGGAAGGCGCGCTGAACCCTTCTCCTGTAGGGAAGCCCGCCCTCAAACCTTCAATATCCCCCGATCGATCAGGCTGCGCGCGGTGTCGACGATCGACTCTTCCTCGGCCCTGGTCTTCCAGCCCAGCACCTCGAGCGCATGGCTCGAATCCACTGCTCTTGTGCGTCCGAGCTCGCCGACGATCTGTCGCACGCCGCTGTCGAACAGCCCCATCAAGCGCAGGACGAAATCGGGGATGCCGCGTGTCGGCACCTTGCGCGCTTCTCGCCCGAGCCGCGCGCGCAGCACCTCGCCGATCTCGCGCGTCATCATGAAACGGCCCGCCCCGATGAAGCGCTCATTCGCCACGTCGGGCGCGGTCAACGCGCGGACGTGCAGGTCGGCCAGATCACGCACATCGACCACCGCCAGTCCGATCCGCGGAAAGCCGGGCACCGAACCGTCCATCAACCGCTTCACGAACTCGATCGAGGTCGAATAATCCGTGCTCATCACGGGGCCGAGCACCGCTGACGGGTTGATCGTGCAGAATTGCATCGCCCCGCCCTGCTGCGCCACCCAGTCGCGCGCCGCCCGCTCGGCGATGGTCTTCGACTTGGCATAGGCGTTCACGCCGGGGGCGGTCACGTCGGTCCAGTCCGCCTCGGTATAGGTCCGGTCCCCCGGGTGCCCATAAGCGATCGCCGCGACCGAGGAAGTCATCACGAAGCGCGAAACACCTGCCTCCGACGCGAAGCGGAGCGCCCGGAGCGCCCCCTCGCGCGCCGGCACGATCAGCTCGTCCTCATGCTTCGCCGCGGCGAGCGGAAAGGGCGAGGCGACATGCGCGACATGACTGCACCCGGCGACTGCCTCGGCCCAGCCGGCATCGTCCGTGAGGTCGGCGGCGAAGAAACGGATCGACGATCCCGGCACGCCCAGCGCCGCGCGCACCTCGGCCTCACGCTTCAGCGATCGGACCGTGGCGTTGATCGTCCACCCTTCGGCGGCAAGCTGGCGGATCAGATAGCCGGCGATGTACCCGCTGCCGCCCGTGACCAGGATCGTGCCCGTCATGTGCTTGTCCCCTCCCGTGGAGGACGGGTCTACCATCGAAACGGAGGGGCCGCCAAGCCGGGCTTGCAATCGCTCCTTCTCGCGGCAAAGAGAGCGCGCAGGAGAACGCCATGTCCGATCAGACGCTCTATCCCGTACCACCCGAATGGGCGAAGCGCGCACGCTTCGACGCGGACGGATATGAGACGCTCTACGGGCGATCCCTCGCCGATCCGGGCACCTTCTGGCTCGAACAGGCACGCCGGCTCGACTGGATCAAACGACCCGAGATCGCCGGCGACTGGTCGTTCGGCGAAAAGGATTTCCACATCCAGTGGTTCGCCGACGGCCGGCTGAACGTCGCGGCCAATTGCCTCGACCGGCACCTCGCGAAGCGCGGCGAGCAGACCGCGTTGATCTGGGAACCAGACGAGCCGGGCGAGGAGCCGCGCCGCTTCACCTATCGCGAGCTCCATGCCGAGGTTTGCCGCTTCGCCAATGTGCTGAAAAGCCAGGGCGCGAAGAAGGGCGATCGCGTCACCATCTACATGCCGATGATCCCGGAGGCGGCCTTCGCCATCCTTGCCTGCGCGCGGATCGGGGCGATCCATTCCGTGGTGTTCGGCGGCTTCTCGCCCGAGGCGCTGGCCGGGCGCATCACTGATTGCGACAGCGCGATCGTCGTCACCGCCGACGAAGGCCGGCGCGGCGGCAAGCGCATTCCGCTCAAGGCGAATGTCGATGCCGCGGCCGAGCGTGCGCCGGCGCTGAGGACCGTGATCGTGGTGCAGGCGACTGGCGGTGCCGTGACGATGCGCGAGGGCCGCGACGTCTGGTATCATGAGGCAGCGAAGGACGAGTCCGCCATTTGTCCGCCCGAGCCGATGGGCGCGGAGGACCCGCTGTTCATCCTCTACACCTCGGGCTCGACCGGCCAGCCCAAGGGGGTGCTCCACACCAGCGGCGGCTATCTGCTCTGGGCGAGCCTCACGCATGAACTGGCGTTCGATTACCGCGCCGGAGACGTGTGGTGGTGCGCCGCCGATATCGGCTGGGTCACCGGCCACAGCTATATCCTGTACGGCCCGCTCGCCAACGGGGCGACGACGCTGATGTTCGAGGGCCTGCCGACCTGGCCCGACGCCAGCCGCATCTGGCAGGTGATCGATCGCCACAAGGTCCACACGCTCTTCACGGCCCCCACGGCGCTCCGCGCGCTGATGAAGGAGGGCGACGATTATGTGAGCAGGACGAGCCGCGCCTCGCTCAGGCTGCTCGGCACGGTCGGCGAGCCGATCAATCCCGAGGCATGGCGCTGGTATCACGATGTGGTCGGCGAGGGCCGCTGCCCGATCATCGACACCTGGTGGCAGACCGAGACCGGCGGCGCGATGATCGCCCCGATGCCCGGCGCGACCGACCTGAAGCCGGGCAGCGCGACCCGGCCGATGCCGGGCGTCGACCCGCAACTGGTCGATACCGAGGGCAATGTGCTGAATGGCGCGACCGAGGGCAATCTCGTCATCGCGAAGAGCTGGCCGGGGCAGATGCGCACCGTCTGGGGCGATCATGATCGCTTCTTCCAGACCTATTTCACGACCTATCGCGGCAAATATTTCACCGGTGACGGCGCGCGGCGGGACGAGGACGGCTATTGGTGGATCACCGGCCGGGTCGACGACGTGATCAACGTGTCGGGCCACCGCATGGGCACCGCCGAGGTGGAATCGGCGCTGGTGCTTCACCCCAAGGTCGCCGAGGCCGCGGTGGTCGGCATGCCGCATGACATCAAGGGCCAGGGCATCTACGCCTATGTCACGCTCAATTCGGGCGAGACCGCGTCGGACGAGCTGCGCAAGGATCTGGTCAAATGGGTCCGCACCGAAATCGGCCCGATCGCCGCGCCCGACGCGCTGCAATTCGCGCCGGGCCTGCCCAAGACCCGCTCGGGCAAGATCATGCGCCGCATCCTGCGCAAGATCGCCGAGGGCGACGTGTCCAGCCTGGGCGACACCAGCACGCTGGCCGATCCGGCGGTGGTGGATGATCTGGTGGCGAATAGGGTCAAGTAGCCATCGGCTCGGCTGGGACCGGCTGAAGGCCCATGTCACTGAACGGGACGTGGTCGCCGCCTGAACCGGCCGAACGGGGCATCCCATGCGATCGATTCAATCTTCCGAAAAATCGTCACAAGGTGGCGGCGGATATGGTGTGTAACGCCGTTCCCGCTCTTTCGCATCGTCCGGAGATTGTCGAAGCCGGCTCCCTGTTCGGGCGCTGGGTTTCACCGTTCCTGCGACCCCGGTTCGCTGTTATTGAATAACAGGGAAGTACCAATCATCCCTTTGATACTACAGGATTAATTGGGGCGATTTGACCCAAGATCCGCCCGATAGCAGGGAAAGAAAAATTCGTTCCCTGTTATTTCGCTGTTATCCGCCCCGAACAGCGAAAGTCACTGGCCGCTGGCAAGGATCCCGAGTGACCTGAACCGGCTGGACAAGCGCCGCGTACGGGGCGAGAGGAACGCCGTCTTCCCTCCGTACGAGGCCTGCATGCACCCGCCCGCCCGCGCAACCGTTCCGATCGGCCGGCATGGCTGAGGCCGGCGCGGGTCCGCCCCTTGTCCGCTGGGCGTTGCTGCTGGCGCTGTCGGCGGCGTTCGCCGGCGTGCTGGAGGCGTTGCGCTTGCCGGCGGGTCTTTTGCTCGGCCCGATGATCGCGGCGATCCTGCTCGCGACGCGTGGCCAGGGCGTCACCGTCCCGCCGCTTTCCTTCCAGGCGGCGCAGGCGCTCGTCGGGCTGCTCGTGGCCCGCTCCTTCACCGCCGGCACGGTCAGCACCGTGATCGAGCATTGGCCGGTCTTCTTCGCCGTCACCGCCGCGACGCTTTGCGTCGGCGTGGGCATCGGCCTGCTGATCGGACGGCTCGGCTGGCTCCCGCCCAGCGTGGCGGTGTGGGGGTGCATGCCCGGCGGCGCGGCGGCGATGGTGCTGATGGCGCAATCCTATGGCGCGGAATGGCGGCTGGTCGCGGTGATGACCTATAGCCGCGTGGTGTGCGTCGCGGGCACCGCCTCGATCGTCGCGGCGCTGGTCGGCGCGCATGGCGGCATGGAGAGCCCGACCGCCGACTGGTTCCCGCCGATCGATCCGGTGGCCTTTGCCGCGACGCTCGCCATCGCCGCGATCGGCGGATGGCTCGGCGTGCGCTTCAAGCTGCCCGCCGGCGCGATGATCGGCGCGATGCTGCTCGGCACGGCGCTCAACATCGCCGGGCTGGTGCGCTTCGACCTGCCGGGCTGGCTGCTCGCGGCGAGCTATGCGATCGTCGGCTGGCGCATCGGGCTGCACTTCACCCGCGAGATCGTCCGCGCCGCCGCCCGCGCCCTGCCGCGCATCCTGCTGTCGATCCTGCTGCTGATCGGCATTTCCGCCAGCATTGGTTTCCTGCTCGCGCATTTCGGCGGCGTCGATCCGATCACCGCCTATCTTGCGACTAGCCCCGGCGGCATGGACTCGGTCGCGATCATCGCGGCCTCGACCAGGGTCGACGTGCCCTATGTGATGGCGCTCCAGGCGCTGCGCTTCTTCGCCTGCGTGATCCTGGGGCCGGCACTGGCGCGGTTCGCGGTGCGGCGGCAGGGCGAGGCGCTGGGCTGAAGATCAAGCGCGAATATCGTCCACGTCCATTGAGTGGTGCAGGACGCGCAAAACGCGAACCGTGTTGCCCGCGATCTCGTAGAAGATACGATGCCGGCGATAGGATAGCGACCGGACATCCTTGCCGGCTTCCTCAGCCAACCGGCCAAGCCGAGGATTTGCCAAAAGCCGGTCGAAGCTGTCGTGGAAGCCGAAGAAATAGTCGGTTGCGACGGAATCGCCGAAGCGGATCGTGCTATAGGTCAGGATTTCGTCAAGGTCGTTTTCAGCCGTTGGACTGAGCTCAAGCCGCGTCACGACGCTTCCGATTTGCGTCGTAGATTTCCTGAAGCGTCCGAGTTCCTACCCCAGAAGCCCGGCCCACCTCGATCGCGGCCTGAAGCTTGGCTAGCTTCTCCGCACGATCCTGGTCGCGCTGCATCAACTGCTGAACATAATCCTCAACGCTCGCAAACGCGCCCGATGCAACCCGCGCCTCGGCCAACGCGAGTTCCTCATCCGACAGATCAATTATCATCCGCGCCATCGGAGCAAACTTATCATTGCGCCCGAAGCGGGACAAGGATCAGCGCATCAGCACCAGCTCCTCCGCCATGGTCGGATGCAGCGCGACGGTCTCGTCGAACGCCGCCTTGGTCAGCCCGGCCTTCACCGCGATCGCGGCCCCCTGCAGGATCTCGGGCGCATCCGGGCCGATCATGTGCAGCCCCAGAATCTTGTCCGTCTCGCTGTCGCAGACCATCTTGTAGAGCGCACGCTCGTTGCGGCCCGCCAGGACGTTCTTCATCGGGCGGAAGTCCGAGGTGTAGACCTTGACCGAGCCGAACTTCATCTTGGCCTGGCCTTCGGTGAGGCCGACGCCGGCCATCGGCGGATGGCTGAACACCGCCGAGGGGACATTCTCGTAATCGACCCGGGTCGGCTTGTTGCCGAACATCGTGTCGGCAAAGGCCTGGCCCTCGCGGATCGCGATCGGGGTCAGCTGGATGCGGTTGGTCACGTCGCCCACCGCATAGATGCTGTCGCAGGTGGAGCGGTTGTCGTCGTCGACCACGATCGCGCCCTTGGCGTCGATCTCGACGCCGGCCGTCTCCAGACCGAGATCGGCCGTATTGGGGTCGCGCCCGGTCGCGAACATCACGCAATCGACGATGATCGGCTCATGGCCTGACATGCTCACCTTCAGGCAGCCATCGTCCATCTTCTCGATGCCCTGGAAATCGGCGTGGAAGCGGAATTCGAGCCCCTTCATCATCGAGATCTGGAGCAGCCGGTCGCGGATCTGCTCGTCATAGCCGCGCAGGATCACGTCGGTGCGGTTGATCAGCGTCACATGCGCGCCGAACTGGTGGAAGATGCCGGCGAACTCGTTGGCGATATAGCCGGCGCCGGCGATCAGGATCCGCTTCGGCACCGCGTCGAGATGAAACGCCTCGTTCGAGGTGATGCCATATTCCCTGCCGGGGCAGTCAGGTACCGAGGGAGTCGCGCCGGTCGCGACGAGGATGGTCTTCGCCGTGACCTCGCGCCCGCTCGCCAGCCGGATGCCGTGCGGGCCGGTGATCGTCGCACGCTCGGCGATGATCTCGACCTTGTTGTTGGTCAGCGTGTCGGTATAGGCGGCGTTGATCCGGTCGACCTCGTCGAGCACGTTCCGGGTCAGCACTTTCCAGTCGAAAGCGCAGTCGTCGGGCACGTTCCACCCGAAACGCCGCGCATCGGCCAGGTCCTCGGCGAAATGCGCGCCATAGACGAGCAGCTTCTTGGGCACGCAGCCGCGGATCACGCAGGTGCCACCGACACGATATTCCTCGGCGACCGCGACCTTCGCGCCGTGCGCCGCCGCGACGCGCGACGCGCGGACGCCGCCGGAGCCGGCACCGATGACAAAAAGGTCGTAGTCATATTTGGCCTCGGCCATCTCATATTCCTCATCACCCCGGACTCGATCCGGGGTCCATTCTTCCACAAATACCGCCGTGCCTTACGGCTATTGCTCGCCGAACGCTCGCTTGATCAGGTCCTCGGTGGAGACGTCGAACGTCTGCCCGCCCTCTCCCGCTGCCTTGGCCATTTCCTTGCCCAGCTCCACCCCGAACTGGTCGAACGGGTTGATGCCGAGCAGCACGGCGTTCACGAAGGTGCGCTGCTCGTAAAAGGCCAGCAGCGCGCCGAGCGTGCGGGCATCGAGATCGTCGAGCAGGATAGTCGAGCTGGGCCGGTCGCCCGAATAGCTGCGGGCCGGGTCCTTGTCGTTGGCCCGCCCCTTCATCAGCGCCGCGCCCTGCGCGAAGGCGTTGAGCAGCAACTGGCGGTGATGGTCCTCGGCCAGGCTGTCGCCCGGCTCGATCACCGCGACGAACTCGACCGGCACGAGGTGCGTGCCCTGGTGGAGCAGCTGGAACACCGCATGCTGCGCGTCGGTGCCGACGCCGCCCCAGGTGATCGCCGCGCTCGGCCGGCCAAGCGGCTGGCCGTCCACGGTCACGCCCTTGCCGTTCGATTCCATCTCGAGCTGCTGAAGATAGGAAGGAAGCAGCCGCAGCCGCTCGTCATAGGCGAAGGTCGCGCGCGTCTCGGCGTGGCGGACCTGCGTGTAATAAAGATCGGCGAAGGCCGCGAGCGCCGGGGCGTTCTCGCTGAGCGAGGCAAGGCGGAAATGCCGGTCCATCTCGGCGGCGCCGTCGAGCAGCTGCTCGAAACAGTCCCAGCCCAGCGCCAGCGCGGCAGGAAAGCCGATCGACGACCAGAGCGAATAGCGCCCGCCGACCGATTCCATGAAGGGCAGCACGCGCGTCTCGTCCACGCCCCATTCGACGGCCTTGTCGGGCGAGGCCGTCAGCGCGACGACGCGGCCATAGGGGTCCTCGACGCCGCCTTCCTGCATCCATTCGAGCACGCTTTCCGCGTTGAGCATGGTCTCGGTGGTGGTGAAGGTCTTGGAGGCGATGACGAGCAGGGTCGCGGCCGGATCGAAGCGGCCGAACGCTTCCTCGAGCGCGACGCCGTCGACGTTCGAGACGATCGCGGTGTCGTATCGCCCGGATTCCCGGCCGAGCGCATCGACCAGCAGGTCGGGCCCAAGCGCCGAGCCGCCGATGCCGACATGCAGGACATGGCGGATCGGCCCGAGCGCTTCGGCCTCGATCGCGTCGATCAGCGCGCGCATGCGGGCGTGGAAGGTCATGGCCAGGCCGACATCCTCCGCCTTGCCCTCGCCGCGCTCCGCGGTGTGGGTCGCCGCGCGGCCTTCAGTGACGTTGACGATCTCGCCCGCGAAAAGGGCCTCGCGCTTGCCGGCGAGGTCCTGCGCCCTGGCCAGCGCCTCGAAATCAGCGATCGCCTCGGGCGTCAGATGCGTTTTGGACCAGTCGAAATGCAGGCCGGCGACGTCCAGGCTGAGCTTCTTCAGCCGGTCCGGATCGTCGGCGAACAACGCCTCCAGCCGGGGGGAGGGCAAGGCTTCGATCGAGGTCCAGTCTGCAGCCATGGAAAACATCTCCGCTAATCGATGCCGTCAGGTAGTCGCGCGGCGCGCATTATACCACCTCGAACCCACCAGTCTTTTTCGCCGGGCGCCCCATTCCGAGCGTGCCGCCCCCCTCATTCTCCCGCTCTCGAGCCCTGTCCCGGCACGGCCCGGCTTGACGCCTCGCCCCCGCCACCGCAAACCGCCGCGCATGGCCGATACCGACATGCCCGCACCCGACCCCGCCCCCGGCGCGACCCTCACGCCGCCCAAGCCCAGGTCGGAAACCCGCGACACCATCCTGTTCCTGGTGAAGCTGGTCATCGCGGTGCTGATCTTCCGCAGCTTCATCTTCTCGCCGTTCAACATCCCGTCGCAATCGATGCTGCCGCGGCTCTACATCGGCGACTATCTGTTCGTGTCGAAATGGAATTACGGCTATTCGCGCCACTCGCTGCCGCTCAGCGTGCCGCTGATCCCGGGGCGCATCTTCGGCCGCGATCCGACACGCGGCGACGTGGTCGTGTTCCGCGATCCGACCGGCGACCATGACGTGATCAAGCGCGTGATCGGGCTGCCCGGCGACACGATCCAGATGCGCCACGGCCAGCTGATCCTGAACGGCACCGCGGTCCCCAAGGATCCGGTCGCCGACTTCACCCTGCCGATCACGCCCAATTATCCGGCGGGCAGCGAATGCCCTTCCGAATTCCTCGACAATGGCCGTGATGGCAAACCGATCTGCCGCTATCCGCAGTTCCGCGAGACCCTGCCCAACGGCAAGTCCTATATGGTGCTCGATCGCGGCGAGAATGACGAGGCGGACAATACCGGGCTCTATTCGGTGCCGGCGGGCCGCGTCTTCGTCATGGGCGACAACCGCGACGACAGCGGCGACAGTCGCTTCCCCGCCCCCGCCGATGCCCTGCCGGGCCAGCCGAGCGGCATGGGCTATGTCCCGATGGACCGGATCGAGGGCAAGGCGGTCGTGACCTTCTTCTCCACTGACGGCTCCGCCAACTGGTTCCTGCCCTGGACATGGTTCTCCGCGGCGCGCTGGTCGAGGATCGGGGAAGGCTTTTGAGCGGAGCGCTCTCAGACTGGATCAAGGAAAGTTTCGGCCACAAGCCCCGCGACCTGGCCGGGTACGAACGCGCGCTGACTCATGGCAGCCAGGCCGCGGCGAATTACGAGCGGCTCGAGTTCCTGGGCGACCGGGTGCTCGGCCTCGTCATGGCCGAATGGCTGTTCGAGACCTTTCCCGGCGAGCCCGAAGGGGCGCTGTCGAAGCGGCTGAATGCGCTGGTGACGGGCGCGGTCTGCGCCGACGTGGCGCGCGACATCGGCGTGAGCGCGCAGCTCAAGCTCGGCAAACAGGCGCGCGACGACGGCGCGGCCGACAGCGACAATGTCCTTGGCGACGTGATGGAGGCGCTGATCGGCGCGCTCTATCTCGATGCCGGGCTCGAGCCGGCGCGCAAGGCGATCCGCAAGGCCTGGGGCGACCGGGTAAAGACCCAGGGCGCGGCGGCGCCGCAACATCCCAAATCCGCGCTGCAGGAATGGGCGGCGGCGAACAACCGCCGCACGCCCGCTTATGACGTGGTCGACCGGTCCGGCCCGCACCATGCGCCGCGCTTCACGGTCAAGGCCTCGATCGGCGCGCTGGCCGAGGCGACCGCGACCGGCAGCTCCAAGCAGGAAGCGGAAACCGCGGCGGCGGCGGCGCTGCTGGAGAAGCTGACCGGCTAGCCGCGCGGCGCCGGCACCGCTGCCGACAAAGGGCCGGAACGATACCTGGCCCGCAGCCATCCCTGCCCAGGCCTTAACGCTTTGCTTACCAACGCCGCGTATCCCCGCGCCAAGGGCGGGGGGACAACATGGCGTCGAGGGCAACCCAGTATCGCACCGTGCAGGCGGCGTCGCTCGATGGCCGCGCCGCGCCGCGCCACCCCGTGCAGGTCACCCGCGTGACGACGCAGGCGCACCGCGGAAAGCCGTCTCATGCCATGTTGTGCGACGTTTCGCCTTATGGCTGCCGCATCCTGTCGCCGGTCCAGCATCCACCGGGCGAGCGCCTGCTGCTCAGGCTGAATGGCGGCACGGCGATGGCCGCGACGGTGATCTGGTGCTCGGACGGGCGGATCGGCTGCCGCTTCGACGAGACCCTGCCGCGCGAGACGATGCGGGGGCTGATCATCGCCTGACCGGCGGGCGTCCGCCTGCGCGGTTGCCCGGGCCGCCGAAGCGCCGGTTCAGCGGGCTTCGACAAAACCCGACGCAAGGGGTACAGGTGGTGCTTCCCATTCGCCCCGGCCCCGGTCGGGACGTTGATCACCTGAGGTTTAGATGACTGAACAACATTGCGGCCTCGTGGCCGTGCTCGGCGCGCCCAATGCCGGCAAATCCACCCTGGTCAACGCGCTGGTCGGCCAGAAGGTCGCGATCGTCAGCCCCAAGGCGCAGACGACGCGCGCCCGGCTGATGGGTGTCGCGATCGAGGGCGAGACCCAGTTGCTGCTGGTCGACACGCCCGGCATCTTCGAGCCCAAGCGCCGGCTCGACCGGGCGATGGTCTCGGCCGCCTGGGGCGGGACCGAAGGCGCCGACGTGATCGCTCTGGTGGTCGACGCCAAGGGCGGGCTCGGCCCCAAGGTGATCCCGATCGCGGAGTCGATCGCGTCGCGCGCCGAGCCGAAATATCTGATCCTCAACAAGGTCGACCTGGCCGACAAGGCGAAGCTGCTGCTCCACGCCGAGAAGCTCAACGGCATCGTCGATTTCGCCGAAACCTTCTTCGTCAGCGCCTCGACCGGCGATGGCCTGCCCGAGTTGAAGCGCGTGCTGGCCAAGGCGATGCCCGAGGGGCCGTGGCATTTCCCCGAGGACCAGGTGTCCGACGCGACCGAGCGCAGCCTCGCCTCCGAAGTGACGCGTGAACAGCTCTATCTCCAGCTCCATGCCGAGCTGCCTTATGCCAGCGCGATCGAGACCGAGCAGTATAAGGAACGCGAGGACGGCTCCGTAGAGATCCACCAGCAGATCCTGGTCGAGCGCCCGACCCAGCGCGCGATCGTGCTGGGCAAGGGCGGCGCGCGGATCAAGGAGATCGGCGCCCGGGCCCGCGCCGAGCTGAGCAACATCATGGGCCGCCCGGTGCATCTCTATCTGCACGTAAAGGTGAAGCCCGGCTGGGATGACGAGCGGGATATCTACCGCGAGATGGGGCTCGACTGGGTGGAGTGACCCTTGCGCCGAACCGCTTCTATCGGTTCATCACGTCGCTGAGGCTGAAGCCGCGCGCGATGCGCTGCTCCTCGCAGCGTTCGGCCCCCAGACCGGCGGAGAGGGCCGCCAGGGCCGCGTCCAGATCATGCCGACGGCCACACAGGAAGATGTCGGCCGCGGCATAGTTGCGCTCGGGCCAGGTGTGGATCGAGATATGCGATTCGGCGAGCAACGCCACGCCGGTCACCCCCTGCCCCGCGCCGAACCCGTGGAGCCGAAGGTCGAGCAGGGTCGCGCCCCCCGCCACGACGGCGTTCCGAAGCGCGGCGTCGACCCGATCGATATCGTCGAGACCGGTGCAGCCGAACAGGTCGGCGAGGAGATGCGTGCCGCTGTAATCCACGTGCGTTCCTAGATCAGCATGTCTTCATAGGGAATGCCCAGATGCGCCATCGCGTCCTGTGCCGCCTGGGTGCCGCGATAATGCGCCTCTTCGAACAGCGAGAGGCCGCTCAGGTCCGAATGGGCGAAGAACAAGGGCGGCCGCGGCTTGGCCGCTTCCTCGCGCGCGCCGCTCCAGAAGAAACCGGGCACCGGGCGGATCATCGCATGGCCCCAGCGCCAGATATCGATGCGCGAGATCGCGCCTTCGAGGTCGGGATTGGTCTGGAGCAGATCGTCGCGGACCATGGCCTGCCAATAGTCGAGCGGACGGTCGAGCAGCGCGCGGCGGGCGTCCGCGGGGGGCATGTCGGACAGCGGCAGATACCAGCTCAGCACGGTCGGCCCCGGCACGGTGCCGAGCGACTGGTGCGTCGCGACGACATAGCCGAGCGATCGGCTGGTCCAGGACACGTTGTCCCAGGCAAGCTCGAACCCGTTGCCGGCGGGCGGGCGATCGACCGTGACATTGGCGACGATCCAGGGGGCGTAGCCGAACTGCCCCTCCGCCATCGCACCCGGCGGCAGCAGCCGGCGCGTCACGAAATGCGGCGTGGCGAGGATCGCGCTGCGGGCAATGACGCGTACGGACTCGCCGGACGCAACGTCGAAGCAATCGATTTCCATCCCCGCCGCGACGGGCCGCACGCGATGGACGATCCGGCCGCAATCGATCTGCGCCTTGAGCCGTTGCGCCATGCGCCCGACGAGATGCCCATTGCCCTCGGGCCAGGTCAGCACCGTATCGCCGGCGGTGTTGGCGGCGATGCCGCGCCGGCCGGCGAAATAATGGATGCCGGCCCAGGCCGAGACCTGATCGGGCTCGGTGCCGTAATCGTCGCGGCAGGCGTAGCGGACATGGCCGCGCAGGATCGGCGAGCGCCAGTTCTTCCGGTCGAGCCATGCGGTGAAGCTGACCAAGTCGAGCGCCAGAAGATCGGGGTCACGCGCGCTGAAGGCCATCGGCAGCGCGAAGGCGGGGCGGCCCTGCGCATCGCGACGATCGCGATAGGCGGCCATCGCGGCGAAGAAGGCGTCGAGGTCGTGGCGATCGGCGGGGGTCAGGCCGACCGTCGGGATCAGCCCTTCCTGCCACTTGCCGAGGTTGAGCAGCCGTTCGTCGGGATCGGAGACGATCTGATAGGGGTCGAACAACGGCTTGCCGTCCTGATGGCCGGTGACGATGCCGAGCTTTTCGAGCAGCCGCACCACGCCCTTCGCCTCGGCATTGGGGATCGGCAGATAATGCGCGCCGAGCGGATAGGCGGAGACGGCGTTGCGGCCCGACCGGGCATTGCCGCCGGTGCGGTCCTCCAGCTCGAGCAGGCGGAAATCGGTCATGCCGGCTTCGGCCAGCGCCCAGGCGGCGGACAGGCCGGCGACACCTCCGCCGAGGATGGCAATACCGATGTGGATTTCGCGTTTGGGCGCCGGGAAGGTCGCGCCGTCGCGCAGGCGGTGGCCCCGGGTGAAATCGGCGCCGCTCAGCGTGCCGGGCATGGGCTTGTCGCGCGCCTGCCACGCGACGGCTCCAGCGCCGATCGCCGCAGCGGCGGTGACCGAGCCGGCGATCAGGGTGCGGCGGGATACGGCCATGCCGTCAGCCCTCGTACACGGCCCACTCGGCCTCGAACTCGCGGACCAAAGCCTGGTTGTCGAGCCGGTTCACCGGCACCGCACGGCGTGCCATGTCGGGCGGGAAGGTGAAGGCGAGCGCATCCGTCTGCGGCGTGAGAAAGCGCAGGCCCTGTGGCAATGGCCCGGGCCGGCCGATCGGTTCGTTCGAGGCGAGCACAAAGCCCCATTCGCCGAAGCTCGGCACATAGACATGATAGCCGCGGGTGATCAGGCCCGCCGCCTCGAGCGTGGTCGCGACTGTCCAATAAGCGCGCGGCGCGACGAGGGGCGAGGTGCTCTGCACGCTGACCACCGCGCCCGGCGCAAGTGCCCTGGCCAACTCGCGATAGAAGCTGACGGTGTAGAGCTTGCCGATCGCGAAATTGGTCGGATCGGGGAAATCGACAAACACCGCATCGAACCGCCGCTGGTTCTCGCGCAGCCAGCGAAAGCCATCGGCATTGATCACGTGCACCTTGGGCGAGTGGAACGCATCATGGTTGAGCGCCGACAGCATCGCGCTGTTGCGGAACAGGCTGGTCATCTCGGGATCGAGATCGACCAAGGTGACCGAGGCGACGCCCGGATATTTCAGGATCTCGCGCACCGCGAGCCCGTCGCCGCCGCCGAGCACCAGGATGTCGCGCGGGTTGTGTGCCCGACTCATCACCGGATGCACCAGCGCCTCATGGTAGCGATATTCGTCGCGCGAGGAGAATTGCAGATTGCCGTTGAGATAGAGCCGCAAATCGCCCGCGCGCTTGGTGATGACGACGCGCTGATAGGGCGTCGACGCCGCATAGAGGATCGGATCGCCGTAAACCCCAACCTCGGCCGCGCGCTGCAGCTTTTCGGAGACGAGGAAACCCGCGGCGAGCCCGATCCCCACCAGAATGCCGACGATCAGTTCCGTGCGCAGGCGTCTTTTGACCGGCAGCATGAGGATCAGCGCGATGGCGACGGCGACATTGGCGAGGCCGAACAGGAAGCCGGTGCGCATCAGCCCGAGCTGCGGGACGAGCAGCAGCGGAAACAGCAGCGAGGCGGCAAGCGCGCCGACATAGTCGAAGGTCAGCACCTTCGACACGAGATCGCCGAATTCCAGCCGGTCCTTGAGGATGCGCATCAGCAGCGGGATCTCGAGCCCGACCAGCGCGCCGATCACCAGCACCAGGCCGTAGAGCGGGATGCGGAAATCGGCGACGCGGTCGAACAGCAGGAACAGCACCGCGGCCGAGGCCCCGCCGATCGCCGCGATCAATATCTCGACCCGGACGAACACGGCGAGCTCGTCGCGCTTCACATAGCGCGAGCACCAGGAGCCGATGCCCATGGCGAACAGATAGGTGCCGATGACGATCGAGAATTGCGTGACGCTGTCGCCGAGCAGGTAGCTCGCCAGGGTGCCGGCGAGCAGCTCGTAGATCAGCCCGCAGGTGGCGACGACGAAGGCGGAAACCAGCAGCGCCGCACCGAGGCGCGATGGCCGGGCAAAATCCCCGGCCGGGCCGTCATCCATGAATCGCCGCCGCGATGATGATCGCCAGCGCGATCGCGACCGACCCGGCCAGGATGGAGATCGCGATATTGCCCTTGCAGACCTCGCCCCACAGATCGACCGGGGTCACCCGGTCCCACAGCCAGAAGCCGAGGACGAAGATGACCAGGCCGATGCCTGCGTAAACGAGGGTGGCCAGCAGGACTGCGGTGGTGAGCATGGGATACCCTTCTCGCTATTTGTGGGTGGGGCCATAGGCAGTGCGCACGAACCCGCGCGTGCCGCCCTGGGCGAAGGGAGAGAAGCCGTTCATCGTCGCATAGGTGAACCCGCCGACGACCAGCAGGCAGAATATGCCGTAAAGGATCGAGGATTTGCTCATTCGTCGTCATCCTCGGCGACTGGGCTCAACCGCCGCTGCTCGAAGCCATAATGCCGGAAGATCGCTATCGCCGGCCAGATCAGCAGCAGGATCAGCCCGAGCAGCACGTTTCCGCCGAACATGCCGCCCCGCGCGACGTAGATCTCCACCGGAATCACTTCGGGGCCGCTATAGGTGGCGTAAATGGACGCGCCCGGCGCCCAGCGATGGCCGCTTGCCTCGACGACCAGATCATAGGTCCCGGGCGGGATGCTCGACAGCTTGATGCTGGGCGTGGTGTCGCCCTCGCTCCAGGCGCCGTCGCTGTCCCGGCCGCTATAGCGCTCGGCCACGGTCGAGGCATCGAAGCTTTGCTGAGTGCGACGGTCGACCAGCGAATAATCGAGCTCGATCCAGCTATTGTCGAGCTGGTCCGCGCGGGCGCCGATACGCACGGCGGTGTTGCGCCCGGGAAGCTCAATCCCGCGGACGACCTGAGTCACCGGCGCGCCGCCGATCGCGACCTGCATGTCGGCGCTGGCGGCCCGGGTCGATCCGCCACCCATCATCGCGATCAGCAACAGCGTGACCGCCGCGATCGCGCCGAGGATCACTGCCTCGACCATCTTGTCGCGATAGGGCGAGGGCTCGTGCGGCGACGGCGTGCTGTATTCGCGGCGGCGGCGCTCGATCCCGAAGGCCTTTTCCGCCTCGCCCCAGTCGAGCATGAACAGCCGGGTCCAGGTGCGCTCGCTGTCATTCTCCTCGCAGGAGATCATCTTGCCCGGGCGGACATAGTCGCTGACCCGGACATGCTCGCCCTCGGCGACCCGCCAGTAAAATTCGCCGACGACGAACTTCACCCAGGTCGGGTAGCGCGTGCCGAAGCGTTCATAGCCCTCGCTATCGAGCTGAAGCTGGCCCCAGTCATAGCCGAGCAGCCGATCGAGCAGGAAACCGATGCTGAAGCGCCGCCCGTCGTCGAGCAGGAAGGCATAGCCCTGATAGGGATTGAACAGCAGATATTCGGACCAGCCGCCCCCACCATCCGATTTCTCGAGATAGCCGACCACTTCCCACATCGTGCCGCGCAGTTCCGCGCGGGTGCCGAGCGGGATGAGCGGAACGCGCATCGCCGCGGTTGCCCGGGCGATGATACGCAGATCGGGGTCGGTCGCGTCGAGCGTGGTGCCGCAATGCTCGCAGATCAGGCTGACGGTATAGCCCGCCGCGCGCAACGATATCGTGCCGCCGCACTGGGTGCAGGACAGCGCCCGAACGGTCGATAGCGCGTCGCTCACGCGGCGAACCGCGGCATCGGCCAGCCCTCGAACGCGCGCAGCCCGGTCGCCTTGAGGTCGCCCAGCGTGACGTAGCGGCCGGCATAGACCAGCACCTCGCCGCGCTCCTTCTGGATGCTCGCGCAGTGGCCATCGGGCGCCATCAGATCGATGCTCTTCGCGGTGAGCCCGGCCGGCGTGCTGAACGGCAGTTCGCCGTCGCCACCGGCGCAGCTTGCTTCCTTCACGTCAGTGACGGTGTAGGCGATTCCGTCGATCGTCGCCTCGCTGCCGAGTTCGACCTCCTGATCGTCGCGCAGGCTCCGCACTGCGCCGGTGCGCATACCGCTATGGTCGATCTGGCGGAGCAGCATGTAGCGGCCCATCGCCTCGCCGATCCAGGCGGTCGAGCCGTCATCGAACAGCGCGAGCCATTCGTTCCAGCCGCCATCGGTCCAGCGCCAGCGCGCGCGACCGATCAGTTCGAAGCCGACCCCGCCATCGGTGCCGCGCACGCCGAGCTGCAGCGGGCTGACATCCTCCGGCACTTCGGCGATCTTGCCCATTGCCTGCAGGATGTCGCCCTTGCGGACCAGCGAGCTGCGGCAATAGTCGCAGACCTTCACCGGCAGATCGGCCGACCGGAAATGCACCGCCGCACCGCAATTGGGGCAATTCGCGTCGATCACGAAGGATCAGCCGATCTTGGCCAGCAGTGCCGCCTTTTTCGTATCGAACTCGGCCTGAGTGATCGCACCGGCGGTCATCAGGCGGTGGAGCTTCTCGATCTGCTGATAGGGGTCCTCGCCCGGCTGCGCCGCGCCGGCCTGGCCGAAGCCGCCCGCCATGCTCTGCCCGATCGCCATGCCGGCCGCGGCACCCGCGCCGATCCCGGCGACACCACCCGACTGGGCCGCGGCGGTATCGATCGCCTCGGCGGTCTGGAAGCGGACATACCGATCGACATCGCCGACCACGCGCATCGAGCTCGCCTTGTCGAGATGCTCCTGCACGGCCTCGGGCAGCGACAGGCTCTCGACGAAGAAGCTGCAGCATTTCAGGCCCCACGCCTCGAACGCCGGCTCGACCGCGGCGAGCAACCGCTGCGACATCGCGCTTTGATCCGCCGCGAGGTCGACGAACGCGATCGCCCCGCCGCCCAGCGCGGTGGCGAGCGCCGTGGTGATCGCACCGCGAAGCTGCGGCTCGATATCGGCGACGGTCAGTTTCTCGAGCGTGCCGAGCAGCTTGGCGGCGAACACCGGCACATTCTCGACCCGGAAGGAATAGCTGCCGAAAGCGCGGATACGCAGCGGCCCGAATTCCTTGTCGCGCACCGTGATCGGCTGCGCCGTGCCCCATTTTAGCCCGGCCTGCTCGCGCGAGGTGAAGAAGAAGATGTCCGACTTGAAGGGCGAGGCGAAGCCCTTGTCCCAGTTCCTCAGCGCGGTGAGGAGCGGCATGTTGCTGGTTTCGAGCGTGTGCAGCCCGGGCAGGAACACATCGGCGATCTGGCCTTCATTATAGAAGAACGCCTTCTGCCCCTCGCGCACGGTGAGCTGCGCGCCGGTCTGGATCTCGCGATCCTGCATCGGGTAACGGACGGCGAGCACACCGGGCTCGTCCACCCAATCGATCACATCGACGAACTGCTTCGACAGGAAATCCAATATGCCCATGGTCCAACTCCCTTGGCGGCCAATCTAGGGCCTTTCGCCTGGAGGTGAAACGCAAAACGGAATGGCGCGGACCGCCGACGGCGCGAGCGCCGCGCTCCCTGTACCTGGCCTTGATCCTGGCCGGTAACAGGGCAGAACAGCGTGAAGATTTTTTCTTGCCCTGTTATTTCCAACTTTGTTGGAGATATTTTCCATATATTTCAAAATATTGATGGTCGCCTGCCCTGTTCCTGAAGAACAGGGCGAACGTCCCGCGGAACAGGGCGGGCCCATACCGTTAACAGGGCAAGGTCGCCGTAGCAGGGACGGATGAGGCAATGATGCCGCGACCGTCATGAGAAAGAGCGCGCCGGATTTTCGTCACTCTCCGGCCAGCCTCCATGGTGCAGCGATTCGGATCGCGGTTGAATCGATCGACGACATATTTCGACCAGGCGGAGTGACCCTCATTCCTCCCCCTCCCCAAGCTAGCTTGGGGAGGAATGAAGAAGCTCCTTCACCCATGCCGGCACCAGCTCGCTCGCGGCGCCGAGTCGCGTCTCGTGGAAATAGCCGCTGCCGGCCGAGGGTTCGAGGTTCATCTCCAGCGTCTTCGCGCCGTGATAGCGCGCGGTCTGGACATAGCCCGCGGCGGGATAGACCGCGCCCGAGGTGCCGATCGAGACGAACAGATCGGCATCCGACAGCGCCCGTTCGATCCGGTCCATGTCGTACGGCATCTCGCCAAAGAACACGATGTCGGGCCGCATCACCGGCGCGCCGCACGTGTCGCAGCGCGTGCCGGGCGGCATGTCGCCGGTCCAGGGCGTCCGTGCCGCGCAGGCAGCGCAAAGCGCCGAGTTCAGCTCGCCATGCATGTGCAGCAGCCGCGTCGCCCCGGCCCGCTCATGCAGGTCGTCGACATTCTGCGTGACGATCAGCAGCTCGCCCGGCCATGCGGCATCGAGCCGCGCCAGCGCGCGGTGCGCCGCATTGGGCTCGACCGTTGCCAGCGCCGCGCGGCGGGCGTCGTAGAAACGGTGGACCAGATCGGGATCCTGCGCGAGCGCCTGGGGCGTGCACACATCCTCGACGCGGTGCCCCTCCCACAATCCGCCCGGCCCGCGAAAGGTCGCGAGGCCGCTCTCGGCGGAGATGCCGGCGCCGGTGAGGATGACGATGTTGCGGATACCGGTCACCACGGCGATGGCGGGTCGGGCGTAATTCGAGGCCTCCCTTTCCACTCGTTTATCGTTTCTGAGGCGTTCGTCAGCATGGCATCAAGCTGAGTTTGCGCCCCAGTCCAGCTTTTCTCCAAGCCATTTTCAGTGTCGTCGTTCGCGTCAATCGCGCGCGCATAAACCAAGACTTCGTCAGGCTCGAACCTCTCGACGCTGATCTGGAAACATTCGAAAGGCGGATCGCCCGGTGTGTAGAAGAAGCGCGCTGGCGCACCGTTCCACTTAGAAAAAAGCGTGGAGCCGAGACGCGCCACCCATCTCTCGATGACCGGATCGATGTCGGTATAATCCATTCACGGAGACTTGACCCAATCGCGCCCATTTCGCAACGCCGTCAACGCAGCGCGCCGATAATCAATTATCGGAAGCCCACCTCTTCGCGACCCGGTGCCCCTCCCACAATCCGTCCGGCCGGCAGAAGGTCGCGAGGCGGCCCTCGCGGACACCAGCGCCTGTCAGCCGCCTATGGTTCGATCGGCACGACATAGCTCTTGACGCCGGACACCCCGGACTCGGCGTAAATGCCCATCAGCACATCGCCATAGATGCTGTTGCCGGTGGTGATGCTTGAGCCGGGAAAGGCATAGGGCACCCAGGTCGCGTCGCTGAACGAGCCGTCCGGATTGACCTCGATCGAGGCGAAAAGGGCTAGTGAGCCCGACGAGCCGCCGGCGAGGTTGAAGCCCTTCGGCGTCGCCACGATCCCTTCGAAATGCGTCACCAGGTGCGGCTGGTCGAGATAGCTGTAGAGCTTCAAATGGCTGAACGCGCGCGTCACCGAATCATAGCTGACGACGAAGCCCTGGTTGACGCCGCGCCCGTCGCGCGTGCCGCCGACGATGGTGTAGCGCGTGCCGCCGATCTCGTTCTGCCAGATGCCGTACGCCGTGGTCAGGGTGCAGCCGGGGAAGTCGAACAGGCGCCACGTGCCCCTGGCGATATCGAAGATGAAGGCGTTGGCGGACAGAGGGACGTCGAGCAGGTCGTAATTGCCGACCACCAGAGTCCCCATCGTGCTGTGCGCGATGGTGTTCCACACCGTCTGTCCGCCGACCTCGCTGCCCGGCACCTCGAGCGACGACCAGCCGCCATCGCCCTGCGGCGTGCCCTGATAGACCATGCCGCAATTGCGCGCGCTGCCGCCGCCATATTGGTAGCTGCCGACCGCGCGGACCCGGCCCTTGCCGAGATCCGGATTGAACACATAGGTGTCGGGTCCGTAGAAGGTCGCGCTGGTCACCTCCCGCCCCTGGATCGCGGGGGTGAGGAGGCAGATGCCCGTGCTGTCTGTCGGATAGAGCGGGCCGAGATAGAGCAAGGCGCTGGTCACGCCGTCGCTCACGCTCGACCCGGTCAGCACGACTTCGCTGCCGGCCCAGCCGCGCACGCCGGTGACGAGCTGATTGGGACCCAGAATCGTGGAACCATCGGCCATGTTTTCTCTCCCGTCGGGTCAGCGCGACGGCACCATGCCGTACGACCATCGCCTTTCCGCCGGCGGTGCCGGGGAAAGGCGGATCGGATATCGCTGACGACTTCTGACACTGATAGTGTCAATTGTTTCGGGCGGGAAGCACAACAATATCCAGATCCGCTGCGATCGGCGTGATCGCCTCGCGGACATCGCGGCGTTCCGGGTCGATATAGCCATTTTGGCGATATCGTTCCGATCCGGTCCTACCTTGACAAGAATCGCCCTGCGGACTACCAGTCCGTGATAGCGCTACCATCGGCGCTGACCGGCCATCCGACATGAAGCGGAGGCACGAGGAGGGGTGAGATGATTTCCAACGAACGCCAGAATACTCTTCGCACGACGCTGCTCGCCGCAGGGTCTCTATCGGCGATGATGATCGCGCTACCAGCGGCGGCGCAGTCACCGCCCGCGGCGCAGGACCAGACGGTGAGCCAGGAGGACGACACCAGCGCCGACATCGTCGTCCAGGGCTATCGCGCCAGCCTGGAGAGCGCGACTCAGGCAAAGAAGAACGCAACCGGCTTTTCGGATGCGATCTTCGCCGAGGATATCGGCAAGTTCCCCGACACCAACATCGCCGAATCGCTGAACCGGGTGCCCGGCGTGACGATCAGCCGCGACATCACCGGCGAGGGCCTGCAGGTCACGATCCGCGGCCTCGGCACCAACTTCACCCGCGTATTGCTCAACAACGCGCCGATCGCCGTCGCCTCGACCGGCCGCGACGGCGCGCAGAGCACCAACCGCGAAGTCGATCTCGACGTGTTCCCGACCGAGCTGTTCACCAGCCTGACCGTCAACAAGAGCTCGGTGCCCGATATGCTCGAGGGTGGTGCCGCCGGCACTGTCAACCTGCGCAGCGCGCGGCCGTTCGATCGCGAAGGCACCCGCGTCACCTATTCGGGCCAGGCGACCAATATCAGCAATAGCGGCAAATGGGGCTATCGCGGCTCCGTGCTCGCCAGCACGACGATGGGCGATGTCGGCGTGCTGGTCGGCTTTGCCGGGGTGCGCAACCAGGTCAACGTCAACGGGTACGAGACGGTCGGCCTGACCAACCCCAATCTGTCCACGCCGCAGAGCATCGCCGGCGCCGGCAACACGCCCACCCTGGCGCAGATCGCGGCGGCGCAGTGCCGCACCGCGCCCTGCAACGCCACCGGCGGCGGCAACTTCACCGTTCCCGGCTCCGTGCCCTCGAACGCGGGCATCCCCGGCGTGGCCGCCGGCACCGTGATCAACCAGGATTTCCTGCTGGCCCAGAACCCCGGCGCCAATATCGGGCAGATCGACAACGGCCTGCTGCCGCGCCTCGGCCGCCCGGTGACCGAGTTCGGCACCAAGGACCGGATCAGCTTCATCGGCAGCCTGGAATATAAGGGCGAGAGCCTGCACGCCTATGTCGACGGCATGTATTCCAAGAAGAACAACGATCTGCGCCGCATCGACATGAACTGGGTGGGGCGCAACGGCGCGGTCATCCCGGTCAACACGCACTATGACCGGAGCGACTGTTCGGCCGGCTGCGTGGTGACCAAGGGCACTTATTACAACGCGCAATTCTTCCTCGAATACCGGCCGTTCATCGAGGATACGAGCTATTGGGGCGTGAACCCCGGCGTGGAATGGGAAGCGACCGACACGCTGAAATTCAACCTCAACGCCAATTACACCCGGAGCAAGTTCCACCGCGAGGTGCCGACGGTGCTGGTCAGCACGCTCGCCAATTCGGGCGTCACGGTCGAATTCGACAACACGGCGGGCGGCATTCCCAACATCAAGTCGAACATCAACCTCAACGATCCGAGCAAGTTCGGCTGGCCGGGCGGGCGCGTGAACATCCAGGACGAATATCGCACCACCAAGACCAAGGGTGTGCGCGGCGACCTGACCTGGGGCGACACCCATCTGAACCTGAAGGCCGGCGGCGCCTATGACGATGTCTCGCGCAGCATCAGCGCGACCGACAACACCCAGGCGTTCCAGAATGCGGTGTGCGGCGATCGGCCGAGCGTGTTCGTGCCCGGCCCCAACACCCAGCCGCCCTGCGAGGGCCTCAACACGGCGACGCCGGGGGCGGGATATCCGACCTATCCCGCGCTCGGCACCGGCTTCTCGCGCGGGCTCGGCCCGCTCAGCTATGGCGGGTCGCTGATCCCGAACAGCGCGCTGCCGGGCTATCTGCAGCCCGGCTCGTTCGGCTTCATCACGGTCGACTGGGAGAAGTTCAAAAAGGCGTCCAATTATGACGCGTTCCACGATGCGTCGCCGCCGTCGACCGGATCGAACACCGGCGCCTCGGGCGGCTATGTCCGCGAAAAGACGCTCGGCTTCTATGGCGAAGTGAATGGCGACGTGCCGGTCGCGGGCGAGCGCCTGACCTTCAATGCCGGCCTGCGCTGGGTGAAGACCGACCAGCAGATCGGCGGCTATGTCTCCATCTCCGATCCGCGCAACGCGCAGGACCCGGACGGTGCCGGGCCGCTGCCCGCCGCCTGCCCCGGCGCCGGCAATGCGCGCGACGGATCCTGCTACCCCAATATCCTGAACTTCGTGTACACCAAGGCCAAGTACGAGAACTGGCTGCCGTCCTTCACCACGGCGTTCCATATCGACGACAAGGCAGTGCTGCGCATGGCGGTGTCGCGCACCATGACCCGGCCCAACCCATCGTCGATGCTGCCCGGCCTCAACTTCTCCAGCCCATCGGCCGACACCGGCAGCGTCGGCAACCCCTCGCTGCAGCCGTTCATTTCGACCAATATCGATTTCGGCGCGGAATATTATACCGGGCAGGAAGGCTATATCGGCATCGCCGCCTTCCAGAAGGACGTGACGGGCTTCACCGTCAACGGCAACGTCACGGTGCCGTTCACCGCGCTGGCCGCTTATGGCGTGACCTTCGACACGCTGTCGCCGACCCAGCAGGCCGCGATCAATTCGCGGGGCGGCGCGGGGGCTGCCACGGTGGTGCTGACGCAGCAGGTCAACGCCAGCGGCGTGCTGACGGTCAAGGGCCTGGAGGGCAATTGGGTGCAGCCGCTCGATTTCCTGCTCGGCCGCTATCTCGGGCTCAACGGCTTCGGCTTCAGCGCGAATATCACGCTGATCGACCAGAAGGGATCGGGCGCGGCGCCGGCGATCGCGACGGGCATTGCGCCGACGACCTATAATATCACCGCCTATTATGAGCGCGGCGGCATCTCGGCGCGGCTGTCGACCACCTTCACCGACGGCTTCGTCTCCTCCGGCACGAACCAGAACGGCATCCCCGCCGCGGCGCTGTACAGCGACAAATATCAGCAATGGGATTTCGGCAGCTCGCTCGATCTCGGGGAGATCTTCGGCAACAAGCGGCTGCCGGAGCTGACCTTCGACGTCCAGAACATCTTCAAGGAACGTCAGCGCAGCTATTTCCAGTTCGAAAACGCGACCTTTTCGGATTTCAACCCGGGCCGCCAGGTCATGCTGGGCCTGCGCGGACGCTTCTGATCCGTCGCAGCATGGCGCGCTTCCCCGGGGGCCGGCCGTTCATCGGCCGGCCCCTTTTTTCGTCCGGCTGCCGGACGGGCGGATGATGTTCCGCATTCCGAGATTCCTGACACAAACATTGAAACTTTGTCATGTTGCGATTTGACACGGATCCGCAACGTTATCGCAGCAAAAGAGTCACACTGCCTCCATAGGCCAGCCCCGCGCCGATCGGCGGCGTCAGGGAAAACCAGATCAATGTCGACCTCCACGAAGCCGCAGCGGCTGCTGCTCGGCGTGAGCATGCTTGCGCTTTCGATTCTCTCCACCGCCGCTCATGCGGAAACCGCTCCAGCAGCGACGCCCGCCGACGAGACGCCGGCCGACCAGAAGCCGAAGACCGACCTGGCCGAAGGCTCCGACATTGTCGTGACGGCGACCCGCGCGAACGAGATCGCGCCGGTTACCGCCTCGCTGCAGACCACCCAGCCGCAATCGGTGATCTCGCGCTCGTTCATCGAGGATTCGCTGCCCGCGAGTTCCGACTTCAACCAGATCGCGCTGATCTCCCCCAGCGTCTCGGGCTATGGCAATGCCAACGGCCCGGGCCTGTCCGAGTCCAAGGCGCAGATCCGCGGCTTCCAGGACGGCGAATATAACGTCACCTATGACGGCGTGCCGTTCGGCGACACCAATGATCCGACGCACCATTCGAACACCTTCTTCCCGTCGAACACGATCGAGACGCTGATCGTCGATCGCGGCCCCGGCAATGCCAGCCAGCTCGGCCAGGCGACCTTCGGCGGCAACATCAACCTGTTCTCCCGCGCGACGCGCGAGGATGCCAGCATCGAGGCCAAGGGCAGCTTTGGCAGCTACAACACCTGGATGCTGCGCGGCGTCGCGCAGAGCGGCGCGATCGACAAGCTCGGCGGCACCGAGATCGTCCTGAGCGGCCAGCATATCGGGTCGGACGGCGCGCGCACCTTCAGCCCGTTCCGGTCGAACAACGTCTTCGGCAAGGTGATGATCCCGATCGGCCCCGACGCGAAGCTGACGATCCTCGCCACCTATAACGAAAATACCTTCAACCAGCCCGACAAGGACGGCGCGACGTTGTCGCAGGTCGCGAAATACGGCAAGAATTTCAGCCTGAACGACGACCCCAATTCGCAGACCTATTACGGCTACAACCACACCCACAAGACGACCGATTTCGAGGTGGTGAAGTTCGAGGCGACCATCGCGCCCAATTCGATCTTCGAGAACCGCGCCTATACCTACAGCTATGACAACGAGACGCTGAGCGGGAACGACGTGACCCTGTTCGCGACCGCAAGCGCCGCGGACATCGCCAAGGCCAATGTCTATACGCCGGTCAATGGCGTGGCCACGACCGCCCCCGGCGTGCCGGGCTATACCAAGACCAACAAGTACCGGATGTTCGGCGACATCGCCAAGACGCGGATCGACTTCGGCTTCGGCGCGATCACCGCGGGCGCGTGGATCGAATGGTCCAACACCTATCGCCAGCAACGCGACGTCAACCTGGTGACCGGCGCGCCCAACTATGTCGAGAAGAAGGTCATCGATCCGGTTTCGGGCCTGACTACCCCGCAGAACATCAAGTTCGACCAGAACAGCCACACCAACCACACCGAGGAATTCGTCGAACTGGAGCTGCGCCCGATCGAAGGGCTGAAGATCACCCCGGGCTTCAAGCATGTCGATTTCAACCGCCGGATCGACGCGCTGTACAACCAGACGACCCGCATCCCGCAAAAGCTGAGCGACACCTATAGCGCCAACCTGCCCTTCGCCACGATCAACTATGCGGTCAGCGATCGGCTGGCGGTCTATGCCCAGTATGCGCGTGGCTTCCTCGCCCCGTCGCTGGGCGTGCTCTATGTCGCCAATCCCGCGCTCTCGACCGTCGAGCCCGAGCGCTCGACCAACTATCAGGCCGGCGTCGTCTATCACGGCGGCAATCTTTCGATCGATGCCGATGTCTACAAGATCGACTTCACCAACAAGTTCGCGTCGATCAACGCGCCGGTCGCCAGCGACGGCGTGATCTGGGTCAACCAGGGCGCCGTCCAGTACAAGGGCATCGAAGGCCAGGTCACCTATGCCCTGCCGCACGGCATCGCCGTCTTCGCCAACGGGTCGCGCAACTATGCCAAGACCGACAATGCCAGCGGCCCCAAGCTCCAGGTCGCCAATGCGCCCGAATGGACCGCGGCCGCCGGCATTCTCTACAAGAACGGGCCGATCCGCTTCTCGCTGATCGACAAATATACCGGCCGGCAATGGTTCGCCGATCCGTCGGCCGTGACCAACGCCAACATCGCCACCGCGCTTCCGGTGTACAACAGCTATCGCAGCAATGGGTATAACAGCGCGATCCTGTCCGCACGCTACGATATCGGCCCGGTGCGGGTCGGCTTCGAGGTCAACAACCTGTTCGATTCGCAGCGGGTGACCAATATCAATACGGGCAAGACCGCACCGTTCGACCAGTATTTCTACCAGACGGGACGGTCCTATACCGGCGACATCACGCTGACCTTCTGATGAAGCTGATGCTCCTGGCCGTGGCGGCGCTTGCCGCCGCGGCCCCCGCCGCCGACAAGGCGCCGGCCCTGCTCGGCGATCTCGATCCGGTCCGCGTGCTGCCGCCGCCGCCCGTCGCCGGCAGCCCGCAGGCACTGGCCGAACTGGCGGAGCTCCGCGCGATCGAATCGGCGCGGTCGCCGGCCGACGAAGCCGATGCCCGTAGCGACGGCGACACCAAGAACGGATCGATCTTCGCCGCGGCGCTCGGCCCCGGCTTCGAGCTGGCGAAACTGCCCGCGACCAGCGCCCTGCTCGACATGGTCCGCGCCACGGAAAAGGCGACGGTCGATCGCGGCAAGGACGAATTCAGACGGCCGCGGCCTTATAGCGTCGATCCGGCGCTGAAGAGCTGCAAGCGCAACGACGATCCGCTGTCGAGCTATCCGAGCGGCCACACCTCCATGGCCTTTTCCATGGGCGAAACCCTGGCGCGACTGGTGCCCGAAAAGGCCGGACCGATCCTCGCCCGTGCCGCGCGCTACGGCCAGAGCCGCATCGTCTGCGGCCAGCATTTCCGCAGCGATGTGAGCGCGGGGCAGATGCTCGGCCTGCTGATCGCGGAGCGGCTGATGGCGGAGCCGCACTTCCGGAAAGCGTTCGACGCGGCGCGCAGGGAGCTGGTCGCGGCGGGGATCGCGGCGGCCGAGTAAATTTGCCGGCCACCCTGTCCCAGTACGGTCGATCTGTGGCAAGGACGCCGGAAATCATCAGGCGCGGGAAGAGGGTCATGACCACCATCGGCATCATCGGCAGCGCGGGGCGCATGGGCCAGGCGCTGGCCCGGGTCGCGCCCGATCTCGGCGCGACGATCTCCGGCGGAATCGATGCCGGCGGCGATCCGTCGACGCTCGCCAAAGGATGCGAGGTGCTGGTCGATTTCTCCGCGCCCTCGGCACTCGAGGCGAATCTCGCCGCCGCGGTCGCGACCGGCACGCCGATCCTGGTCGGCACCACCGGCCTCCAGCCTTCGCATCACGCCATGATCGACGAGGCGGCACAGCGGGTCGCGGTGCTGCAGACGGGCACCGTCTCGCTCGGCGTCACGCTGATCGCGCGGCTGGTGCGCGAGGCCGCGGCCCGGCTCGGCCCCGACTGGGACATCGAGATCGTCGAGACGCATCATCGCCACAAGGTCGACGCGCCGTCCGGCACGGCCCTGCTGCTCGGCGAGGCGGCGGCGGCGGGGCGCGGCATCACACTGGCCGAGGCGAAGGTGACCGACCGGGCCGGCCTGGTCGGCGCGCGCGCGGAAGGAACGATCGGCTTCGCCTCAGTGCGCGGCGGATCGGTCGCGGGCGACCATCAGGTGATCTTCGCCGGGACCGGCGAGCGCGTCGAGATCGGCCACCGCGCCGAGGACCGCACGATCTTCGCCAAGGGCGCGATCACCGCGGCGCTGTGGCTCGTCGACCAGCCCGCCGGGCGCTATCAGATGGCCGAGGTGCTGGGTCTTTGAAGGGCTTGGGTCTTTGAAGGGGCTGGGTCTTTGAAAAAGGCGGATGTCGTCGAGTTCTTCGCGCGGCTGGCGGCGGACAATCCGCATCCCGAGACCGAGCTCGACTACACCAATCCCTATACCCTGCTCGTCGCGGTCGCGCTGTCCGCCCAGGCGACCGATATCGGCGTCAACAAGGCCACGCGCCGGCTGTTCGCCGAGGTCGACACGCCGGCAAAGATGGTCCAGCTGGGCGAAGAGGCGCTGAAGCAGCACATCAAGACGATCGGCCTGTTCAACACCAAGGCGAAGAACGTCATCGCCCTCTCCGAAAAGCTGATCGCCGATTATGGCGGCGTGGTGCCGGCGGACCGCGACGCGCTGGAGACGCTGCCGGGCGTCGGGCGCAAGACGGCGAACGTGGTGATGAACACCGCGTTCGGCGCCGAGACCTTCGCGGTCGACACGCATATCTTCCGCGTCGGCAACCGCACCGGCCTGGCGCGGGGCAAGACGCCGCTGGCGGTCGAGCTTCAGCTGGAGAAGGTCGTGCCCCAGCCCTTCCGCCTCCATGCGCATCACTGGCTGATCCTGCACGGCCGCTATGTGTGCAAGGCGCGCACCCCCGAATGCTGGCGTTGCGTGGTCGCGGATCTGTGCGCCTATAAGCCGAAGACGCCGGCGCCGAAGCGCGCCGCGACCATGGAGGCCTGATCCGATGCGCACGATCCTGATCGCCCTGACCATTGTTGCTCTCGCCGCCCCCGGTGCGGCCAGGGATCGCGACCGCGTCCCGGAGGCGACTCCGACGGGCAAGTCGCAGCATTGCGTCACCACCAGCCGCATTCGCGCGACTCATGTGCGCAGCGACTCCGTGATCGATTTCGAGATGAATGGCGGCCAGGTTTACCGCAACACCCTGCCCCATGGCTGCCCTGGCCTCGGTTTCGACGAGACCTTCGGCTATGAGACGCATACCGGCGAACTCTGCTCGGTCGACACGATCACCGTCCTCCGCCCCTCATCCGGCATGCGGGGCCCGACCTGTGGCCTGGGCGCGTTCCAGCCGGTCAAGCTGATCAAGAAATAGCGCCCCGCGCAAAACGGCTGGCGCGCACGCCCGCGCTTTGCTAGGCGCCAGCGTCCAGGCACCCGTAGCTCAGCTGGATAGAGCGCTGCCCTCCGAAGGCAGAGGCCACAGGTTCGAATCCTGTCGGGTGCGCCAGCACAAATCCCTGGTTCTTGCGCATCGGCGGAGATTCCGTCCCGGTGCGGTTGGTCTGGAACGCCCGAATCGCTATCCCTTGCGCGATACCAGCACCACGGCCCGCGCCTCGCCGATTTGCCAGACGATCAGGGTCGGCAGTCCGATCGCGAGGTCGCGCGCGCGTTTGGCGAGCGACAGGGCCAGCGCCGTTTCCGGCGCGAGGCCGAACAGCGGCGCGGCCAGGGCATAGGCCGCTTCCTGGACGCCGATCGCGCCCGGGACGGCAAAGGCCACGCTCCTGAGCGTGAAGATCAGGCTTTCGATCGACAGTGCCGACCAGATCGAGATGTCCGCCCCCATCATGCGCAGCACCACCCAGCCGCCGACCGCGCTGGCGACCCAGCCGGCAAGGTTGAGCGCGAACGCCAGAGCCACGCGGCCGGGTTGCGCATAGGTGTCGCGCAACCGGTCAGTGATGCCCGTCATGGCGACGACCGATCCAGGGAGGAAATGCTGGGCGACCCGCCCCGCCAGGCCGAGCGCGGGGCGTTGCGCGAAGAAGAACATCACCATCACCGCGGCCATCACGCCCGTACCGCCCAGGATGAGCGGGCGGAGCGCCGCCGCCTGGCCGCCCGCCGCGAACAGGGTGACCATCATCGCCAGGCCGAACAGGGTGAAGACGAGCTGCGCGCCCATCTCCGTCGTCATGTCGACCACGAAGGACGCATAGACGCGCGAGGCAGGGATGCCCGCCGTCGTCAGAGTCCTGGTCCCGACGACGATGCCGCCGATCTGCGAGAAGGGCAGCAGGTCCGACACCGCCTCCCGCACCGCCCGCGCCCAGGCGAACAGGCCGATCCGGTCGAGCGACTCCCCCGGCGCCGCCGCCAGCCAGGCGGCACCGAGGATACCGAAGGTGGCGATGGAAAAGGCGCAGAAGATCAGGAATCCATCGACCCCGATCCGTCCCGCGGCAGCCAGTACGCTACCGAACCCGATCGAGCCGAAGACCCAGATCGCGGCGATCAGCCCTGCCAGGGTCGCGAGCAGCATGCCCGCGCGAGCGACATTGTTCAGGCGGACTCTCCCTTGCGCCCGCCCGCGAACCGCAATGCGAGACGCATCATCGCCGGCACGAAACGCGGCCGGATCAGCCGCGAGTCATAAGGTGCCAGACGCCGGTCATTCTCGGCAAGGCAAATCCGGGCGAGCTCGGGAAAAGTCACTTCGACGCCAAGCTCCTTCGAGCCGTTGAGCGTGAAATTATTCTCCTGCGCCTTGGTGTTGTCGTCGCCCATGCCCTTGGCCATGCTGATCCGCTCGCCGATCAGGAACATCCAGACGATAAGGACCTTCGCCTCGAACAACGGGCGGCGCCACCACGGCATGTTGCGCCGCCACCAGGCGACCCAGTTGACGAAGAACAGGATGTGCCGCCCTTCCTCGCGCATCACCGGCTCGAACGTATCGACCAGTTCCTCGGGAAAGAAGCCCGAATCCTTGGCGAGCTTGAACAAGCCGAAGCCGAAAAAGCTGTCGATGCATTCCGAATAGCCGGTGCGCATGAAGGCGAATTCGGGATCGCGCGGGCGCTTGTAGTCAGGCTCAGGCGCCAGGACGATGCCGTACGCCTGGACCATGTCGGCGAGCACGATCTTGTGGCGGCTCTCCTCGAAGCCGTTCATGTCGACCGCGGCTTTCAGGAGCGGATCGCCGATCGCTTCGCCGAAGGTCTTCACGTTCATGCCGGCGCGGCCCTCGGTCGCGACGGCGATGTCCCAGATCGGCAGCGAGACGATCTTGTCGCGCGTCTCGGGTTCGAGCTTCGGCCAGTCGATCAGCGCGGGCCGATAGGGATCGTGCGTGTCGAGCATGGTCTGGCAGAACAGGGCGCGATGTTCGCGGCTGCCGAGCCGGATCGGGCCGTCGGGAACCGGCTCGGGCTGGGCGAAGTGGCTGAAGCCGTTGGCAATGTTCATGGCGAAAGTCTCAAGCGAAGTCGGTGAAGCTCCCCAGTGCGATCCTGTCGCGCGAGATCGCCTCGCGCGCAAGGGGGTCGATCAGCGCGGCGAGTTCGGCCCGGTAGGCGTAACCGGGTGCGTGGGAAGGATAATGATCGTCGGTGGCGGGGTGGGTGTAGATCTCGGTCAGCCCGTCAGGGAGATGCTCGATCAGCCCGCGCACCCGCGCCGCATCCATCGCACCGGACCAGGCGAGGCCGAACACCTGATCCGGCACCGCCATGCCCGCCGCGCGCATCCGCTTGCGGACGAGCAGCGCCCAGAGTCGCGCGACGTCGATGCCGGCGCTGCCCGGCTCGATCCGGGCCAATATGTCGCGGGGCTCGATCGGGGCGCGGACCGCCTTCATGCCGTAGCGCCTGCCGACCTTGAGGATGGCGGAGGCAATCGTTGGATGAAGGTGGAAATGCTTGTGCGCGTTGACATGGTCGAGCGGCAGGCGAGTCGCGGCGAAGGCAGCGAACTGCGCCTCCACCTCGGCGAGCAGCTGGCGCCGCGCCGTCGGGCTGGCGAAGATCGCGATGCCGGCGCGAACCATATCGGTGCGGAAATGGCCAGTCTCGTCAACCAGTTCGGATAGTTGTTCGGGCGGCAGCGTCGGCCGCCCCTCCACCAGCACGACATGCAGGCCAACCCCGAGATTCGGCATCGTCCTGGCCCGCGCGACCGCGTCTCCGGCGGCGTCGCCCGAGACCATCAGGCTCGCGGCGGTCAGGATGCCGCCGCGATGGGCCAGTTCGACGGCTTCGTTGACCGCGACGGCGGCACCGAAATCGTCGGAGGTGACGATGAGGCGCTTCGTTGCCGTCCGCTTCCCTTCCTTACGCTGCGTCACCCTGAACTCGTTTGGGAGTTACCCCGTCGAGACGTATATTTTTCTTCCCCGGCGGAGGCCGGGGTCCAGTGGGGAGACAGAGCGGAACGGCCGGAGCGACCATTCCAGGACTCCCCCAACTGGACCCCGGCCTTCGCCGGGGAAGCAAACATATCGGAGGGGTACAATCTCCAACTCGTTTCAGGACCCAATGTGCCCCACAGGGCATCTCGCTGGTGGCAGGTTGGATGCTGAAACGAGTTCAGCATGACGCCAATTGAGAGCAAGTCCGCCTCACGCCGCCTCTTTACGCCGCCGCAGGAAGTCGAAAAACTCGACACCCTCGCGCAGGCGGCGCTTCATCATGTCCCAGTCGCGCAGCATCTCGGACACGATCGACCAGATCTTGGACGGTCGGAAATAGAAGCGTTTGTAGAATTCCTCGACCTTGTCGAAAATCACGCTCGCCGGGAGATGCGGATAGCTGAGCTGCGCGATCTGGTTGCCGCCGTCGGTCAGCAGATCGTTGCTGTTGTCGAACCAGCCATTCTCGGTCGCCTGCTTGTACAGGAAGGTGCCCGGATAAGGCGCCGCCAGCGACACCTGGATGGTGTGCGGATCGATCTCCTTGGCGTAGTTGATCGTCTCTTCGATCGTCTCCTCGGTCTCGCCCGGCAGGCCGAGGATGAAGGTGCCGTGGATGACGATACCGAGCTCGTGGCAGTCCTTGGTGAACTGCTTCGCCACATCGACGCGCAGGCCCTTCTTGATATTGTGCAGGATCTGCTGGTTGCCGCTCTCATAGCCGACCAGCAGCAGGCGCAGGCCGTTGGCCTTGAGTATCTCGAGCGTCTTCTTCGGCACATTGGCCTTGGCGTTGCAGCTCCACGACACCGGGAAACCCTTCTTGCCGAAGCCGAGCTTGCCGAGCGCGATCGCCAGTTCCTCGACGCGTGCGTGATTGTCGGTCAGCGTGTCGTCGTCGAAGAAGATCTCCTTGGTCTCGGGGATATTCTCCAGGATGTACTGCACTTCCTCGATCACCTTGGGCACCGAGCGGAAGCGGTAATTATGGCCGCTGATCGTCTGCGGCCACAGGCAGAAGGTGCAGCGGCTCTTGCAGCCGCGGCCCGTGTAGAAACTGACATAGGGGTGGAGGAGATAGCCGCCGAAATATTTCTCGATCTTGAGATCCCGCTTATAGACCGGCGAGACCATCGGGAGGACGTCCATGTCCTCGATGATCGCGCGATCCCTGTTGCGCACGAACGCGCCGTCGGGCGCGCGCCAGGTGATGCCGTCGACGGTGGCGAGCGGGTTGCCCTGGGCGATCTCGAGGATGGTGAAATCATATTCCTCGCGCGCGACGAAATCGACATGGGGCGTCGCGGCAAGGCTCTTGTCGGGCTCGACCGCGACCTTGGCGCCGACGAATCCGATCAGGATGTTCGGATTATGCTGCTTGATCAGCGCGGCGGTGCGGATGTCCTGGCCGAAGCTCGGCGTCGAGGTGTGGAGGATGACGAGGTCGCGGTCATCGAACTCATGCTTGATGTCGTCCCAGCTTTGGTCGTGCGCCGGCGCGTCGATCAGCTTCGACCCCTCGACCATCGCCGCCGGCTGGGCCAGCCAGGTCGGGTACCAGAAGGACTTCACCTCGCGCTTCATCTGATAGCGCGCGCCGGCGCCCCCGTCGTAACCGTCGAACGAGGGAGCCTGAAGGAACAGCGTACGCATCATGCGGGAATCTCCGGATCAGCCGAAACGCGGCCGTCATTCTCCATTCTAAGCCGTTGTCCGCGCCAATCAACCGATGCGGCGAAGAAGCTTGCGACGAATATCGCGAAGGTGAGGCAATCGCGTAGCGGCAGAAGCCATAAAGGTGCGGCGCGTGCACCGGTCCGGCGGTCGACTGACAGCACGACGATGGCGCGAACGACGAGCGCTGCGAGGGCGATCGCCAGACCGGCGATATGTGCCGGCACGAGCGCCGCGCCGACCAGGGCGAGCGGAAACGGCATGCCGATCACCGAGCCGATATAGGCGCCCGGCACGACACCCCGCACGGTCGCGCCCCAGCGCAGCTCGTGCCGCCACAGCTCGGCGAAGCCACGCTCGGCCGAGGCGTGGGTGACCAGCATCGGCGGCACCGCCACCTTTTGTCCGAGCGCATGGACCGCTTCGCCGATCGCATAATCATCGGCCAGCACGTCGGCGAAGCGTTCGAACCCGCCGATCCGGTCGAGCGTGTCGCGCCGGATCGCAATGGTCGACCCCATGCACGGCCGCGCCAGGCCGAGCGCGACGCCGAATACCGCGCCGGGCAAAAACTGGTAGCTGAGCCCCGCCGCGCCGAGCCGCGACCAGAAGCCGGCATCGCCCCGCCCATGATAGAGGCTGGTCATGGCGCCCACGTCGGGCGCGTCGAGCGCGGCCAGGACGCGGGCGAGATAATCGGGCGCCGCGACCATGTCGCTGTCGCTCAGCACCAGGATCGGGTGCCGGGCTCTGGCCATCATGTTGATGAGGTTCGAGACCTTGCGATTGGCGCCGTGACTCGCGGGATCGATCACCAGGTCGATGGCGATATGCGGGAAGCGGGTGCGCAGGGCCTCGACCACGGCGATGGCGGGATCGTCCGCGCGCTGAACGCCGCAAAGAAGCTGGATCGGGCCGGCCTGATCCTGGGCCAGGAAGCTTGTCAGGTTTTCGAGGAGGCGGGGCTCGGCGCCGTGGAGGGGTTTGAGCAGGGTTACGGCGTCGGTGCGAAGCGGCGGTGTTGCTTGCGACGCCATGAAGCGTCGGAACACGATCGTGCCTGCGATCATGTACAAGGTGCCGATCGCCCCAAGCGCCAGCAACACCCACCCGATGATGGCGAGAGCTAGCATCCAGGCGAAAGCCTAAAACCCTTCTCCCCCTGTGGGAGTTTTGGGCGACCGACGGGTAAACCATGCCCCCAGCATGGTTTAGAAATGCCCGGGGGGCATTTCGGCCCGCCGGACGACCAAAACTGGTGGCGCGAAGCGCCGGATGAGGGGGAGTGAGGTTCGAAACCGCAACTACGCGTGTCCCCCTCACCCTTCCCATCGCAAGAGCGATGGGCCCCTTCCCTCTCCCACAAGGGGAGAGGGAGATTAAAGTGTAACCGCCTTCTCACATCCACCATCCCACCTCCCTATCGCCGCTCGCGCATCCTGTGTAGAGCGCGATCGAAACGCGCGGAGGCGGGGTGAGCCAGGGTTCGGATGCGGTGCTGGTCACCGGCGTGTCGGGTTTTGTCGGATCGGCGGTGGCGCGGGCGCTCGCCGCGCAGGGGCGGCAGGTGCGCGGACTCGTGCGCGCGACCAGCCCGCGCGCCAATCTCATCGATTTTCCCGGAACGCTCGTCGAAGGCGATGCCCGCGACCCTGCGGCGATGGCCGAAGCGATGCGCGGCGTGCGCCACCTGTTCCATGTCGCGGCCGATTACCGGATCTGGGCGCCCGATCCGGAGGAGATCGTGCGCAACAACCTGGCCAGCACGCGCGCGGTGATGGAGGCGGCGCTGTCCGCGGGCGTCGAGCGGCTGGTCTATACGAGCAGCGTCGCCACGCTGAAGCCCGACCCCGCTGGCCCGGCCGACGAGACCCGCGCCGCCACGCCCGAACAGGCGGTCGGCGCCTATAAGCGCAGCAAGGTGGTCGCCGAGCGGCTGGTCGAGCAGATGGTCGTCGAGCGCGGCCTGCCCGTAGTGATCGTCAACCCCTCCACGCCGATCGGCCCGCGCGACGTGCGGCCGACGCCGACCGGGCGGATCATCGTCGAGGCAGCGAACGGCAAGATGCCCGCCTATCTCGATAGCGGGCTCAACCTCCTCCATGTCGACGATGTCGCCGCCGGCCATCTGCTGGCGATGGAGAAAGGCCGCATCGGGGAGCGCTATATCCTTGGCGGGCAGGATGTGCGGCTGGCCGACATGCTCGCCGCCATCGCCACGATCATGAAGCGCCGGCCGCCCACGATCAGCCTGCCGCGCGCGCCGCTCTTCCCGCTGGCCTATATCAATGAGGCGCTGGCGCGGATCACCGGCAACGACCCGTTCCTGACGGTCGACGGGCTGAAGATGGCGAAGCACCACATGTTCTTCACCTCGGCCAAAGCGGAGGCCGAACTGGGCTATCGCGCCCGGCCCTGGGGAGAGGCGGTTGCCGATGCGATCGCGTGGTTCAGGGACGCGGGGATGATCCGGTGATCGCCCTCGCCCTTGGCGGCCTGAGCCTCGTCGTCTGGATCGGCCTGGTCTTCGCACATGGCGGCTTCTGGCTCGCCCGCGAGCGCGACACCCACCAGGTGCCGGCCGACCCGGCCGCCTGGCCCGAAGTGGTTGCGATCGTCCCGGCGCGCGACGAGGCGGAGGTGATCGGCCGTGCGATCGGCAGCCTGCGTGCGCAGGACTATCCTGGCCGTTTCCGCATCATCCTGGTCGACGATTCGAGCAGCGACGGGACTGCCAATATCGCCCGTGCGACGGAAGGGCGTCATGCGCTGGAAGTGCTGACCGGCCGGCCGCTCGCTTCAGGCTGGACCGGCAAGCTCTGGGCAGTCGCACAGGGTGTCGACCATGCCGGCCCCGCGCCGCGCTATCTCTGGCTAACCGACGCCGATATCGCGCACGAACCCGACACGCTCCGCACACTGGTCGCGCGCGGTGAGGACGGCGGGCTGACGCTGGTCTCGCTGATGGCCGAACTGCGCTGTACCAGCCTGGCCGAGCGCGCGCTCATCCCCGCCTTCGTCTTCTTTTTCCAGATGCTCTATCCGTTCGGCCGGGTGAATCGCCCGAACGGCCCGGGCGCCGCCGCAGGCGGCTGCATGCTGGTACGCCGCGATGCGCTGGCGGCGGCCGGCGGCATCGCTGCGATCCGCACCGCGCTGATCGACGATTGCACGCTCGGTGCTTTGCTCAAGAAACAGGGGCCGATCTGGCTTGGCCTCACCCATCGCTCGCGCAGCATCCGCGCCTATGACGATATGGGGGTGATCGCCGCGATGATCTCGCGCTCGGCCTATGCCCAGCTTGGGTATTCGCCTCTGCTGCTGGCCGGCACGCTGATTGGCCTCGCCCTGGTCTATGGCGCCCCGCCGCTCCTCGCATTGACCGGTACCGGCTGGGCACGGATCGCGGGCGTGGCGGCCTGGGCGCTGATGGCGATCTCCTTCCAGCCGATGCTGCGTTTCTATCGCCGTTCCCCGCTCTGGGGCGTGGCCCTGCCGCTGATCGCCGCTTTCTACGCCGGCTGCACCTTGCTATCGGCATGGCAGCATATGCGGGGACGTGGTGGAATGTGGAAAGGCCGCGCTCAGGCGTCGGGGACCCGCTGATGGAGGCGGCCGATCTTGCCTCGGGCAAGGGACATCGCGACGAGAATTTCCCCGTCGCCTCGGTCCTGCTCAAGCCCGAGCATCGTGCGCCGGTGATGGCGTTCTACCGCTTCGCCCGCGTGGCGGACGATATCTCCGATCACGAAACGCTGCCCGCGACGGAAAAGCTCGCGCAACTCGGGCGGATGCGCGCCGGGCTCGACGGCAAGGCGGAGGGAGCTGCCGAGGCGATCGCGCTCAGGTCGGTCATGGCCGATCACCGGCTCGACCCAGTCCATGCGCATGACCTGCTCGATGCGTTCGAGCGCGACGTGACCGTTACGCGCTACGCGGACTGGGACGGGCTGATCGGCTATTGCCGGCTCTCGGCGATGCCGGTCGGACGCTATGTGCTCGACGTGCATGGCGAGGATCGCGCGACCTGGCCCGCCTCCGACGCGCTCTGCGCCGCGCTGCAGGTGATCAACCATCTCCAGGATTGCGCGAAGGATTACCGCACGCTCGACCGCGTCTATATCCCGGCCGAGACCTTCGCCGAGACGGGCGCGCGGATCGAGGATCTCGCCGCCGATCGCGCCACGCCCGGCCTGCGCGCGGCGATCGTCTCGCTGGCGGGCAAGACCCGGGCGCTGCTCGACACCTCCGCCGGCTTCTCCGCGATGATTTCCGACCGCCGCCTTGCAGCCGAAGTCGCGATCATCCAGCGCCTTGCGATCAGCCTGTGCGGACGCCTCGAAGCGCGCGATCCGCTCAGCGAGCGGGTGCATCACAAGTCGTGGGAAGCCGGTTTCCTCGCCGCGGGGGCCGCGGTCGGCAGCCTGTTCCGGCGCGCCGCATGAACCCGGATGCCACCCCCGCCGCCCTGCAACAGCAGGTTTCGGGCAGTTCCTTCTATGCCGGCATGCGCGTGCTGCCCAAGGCGGAGCGTGAGGCGATGTATGCGATCTACGGCTTTTGCCGTCTGGTCGACGATATCGCCGACGACCAGCAGGGCAATCGCGAGGGCAGGATGCAGGCCCTCGACGCGTGGCGCGCCGATCTCGACGCGCTTTACGCGGGTGGCCCGCCCGGTCAGGCGGTTCTGGTCGCCGAGGCGGTGACACGCTTCGGCCTCGACCGCGCGGATTTCGAGGCAGTGATCGACGGCATGGCGATGGATGTCGACCGCGACATCCGCTGGCCGCCCATGGCCGAGCTCGATCTCTATTGCGACCGCGTCGCCTCCGCGGTCGGGCGGCTGTCGGTGCGCATCTTCGGCATGGACGAGGCACCGGGAATCGCGCTCGCTTTTCATCTCGGCCGCGCCTTGCAGCTCACCAACATCCTGCGGGACGTGGACGAGGATGCGGAAATCGGGCGGGTCTATCTGCCCGCCGAGGCGATCGCCGCTGCCGGCATTCCCTTCACCACGTCGCTGGAGGTCGTGGCCGATCCGCGGATCGATGCCGCCTGCCGCGCCCTCGCGGCGACGGCGCACGAGCATTACCGACAGGCACACGCCGTTCTCGCGGCGCGCCCGCGCGGCCACCTGATCGCGCCGCGCCTGATGGAGGCGGCCTATGCCAAGGTGCTGCGGCGGACCGAGGCGGTCGGCTGGAAACCACCGCGCCAGCGGGTGAAGGTATCCAAGCTCGGGCTGCTCTGGACCGTGGCGTGGCTGTGGCTGACGCGTTGAGCTTCACCCGGGCGACGATTGCCGGAGCCGGGCTCGCGGGGCTTTCCGCTGCCGTGGCGCTGCGCAAGGCGGGGGTCGCCGTGTCGATTTCGGATTCCGCGGCGCAGGCGGGCGGGCGCTGCCGGTCCTATCACGATCCGCAGCTTGGCCTGACGATCGACAATGGCAATCATCTCGTCCTGTCGGGCAATCCCGCCGTCGCGCGATTCCGATCGGCGGTGGGCGCGACCACGCCGCTGGGCGGGCCGGACCATGCCGATTTCACGTTCCACGACCTGACCAGCGAAAAACGCTGGACGGTGCGGATCAATGACGGCGCGCTCCCCTGGTGGATCGCCGCGCCGGCCCGGCGCGTGCCGGGCAGCCGGATCGGCGATTATCTGCCCTTCGCCAAGCTGCTGTCGAACCGCGAGGGTCGGATCGACCAGCGCATCGCCACGAGCGGCCCCGCCTGGTCGCATCTGCTGGAGCCGGTGCTGCTCGCGGCGCTCAACACGGCGCCCGGCGAATCCTCGGCCCTGCTCGCCGCCAATGTCCTGCGCGAGACGATCGCCAAGGGCGGCCGCGCGATGCGTCCCCGTGTGGCTGAACCCAGCCTCGGCGCGGCCTTTATCGATCCTGCACTGGCCTGGCTCGCCAATCGGGGAAGCGCGGTGGTGCTCGGGCGTCGGCTGCGTGCGATTGCGGTCGAGGGCGATCGCGTCACGGGCCTCGACTGGGGCGCCGGGATCGAGCCCGTGGGCATGGACGAAGCGGTGATCCTGGCGGTGCCGCCCTGGGTCGCGACCTCGCTGGTGCCCGGGCTCCAGGCGCCAGACGACTTCCGCGCCATCGTCAACGGGCATTTCGCCCTGCCCGCCCCGGCCGGCGCTCCACCGATGCTGGGGCTGTTCGGCGGGACGGCGGAATGGCTGTTCGCCTTTCCCGATCGCCTGTCGGTCACGGTTAGCGCTGCGGACCGGCTGGTCGACAGCGATCGCGAGGCGCTGGCCCGGACCTTCTGGGCCGATATCTGCGCCGCACTCGGCCTGGATGCGCCGATGCCGGCCTGGCAGATCGTCAAGGAAAAGCGTGCGACCTTCGCCGCGACGCCCGAGCAGAATGCCAAGCGCCCGCCCGCCACGACGCGCTGGCGCAACCTGTTCCTGGCCGGCGACTGGACCGATACCGGCCTCCCCGCCACGATCGAGGGCGCGTTGCGCTCGGGAGAAACCGTGGCGCGACGGACATTGGGACGCTAATGGTTTCCCCTTTCCTGCTTCCCCGGCGAAGGCCGGGGCCCAGGTGGGAAGGCCGTAGAAAAAAGGCGCTGCGCTTCGTCACCGTCGCCCCCCACCTGGACCCCGGCCTTCGCCGGGGAAGCGGGAAGGGATCTATGTTTATTTCTCAGGAGCCTGAACCGTAACGATGCATCAGAGCTTTTCCGAAATACCGCGTGACGCCATGTCCCTCGCCACTGTCGAGGCGGCAGTCGACCGCGCAACCGCCGCAATGGCCGGGCTGCAGCGCGACGACGGCCATTGGGTGTTCGAGCTGGAAGCCGATGCGACGATCCCGGCCGAATATGTCCTGCTGCGCCATTATCTCGGCGAGCCGGTCGATGCCGTGCTTGAAGCGAAGATCGCGACCTATCTACGCCGCATTCAGTCGGCCGGGCATCATGGCTGGGGACTGTTCCACGGCGGCGCGTTCGATGTCAGCGCCTCGGTAAAGGCTTATTACGCCCTGAAGATGATCGGCGACCCGGTCGATGCGCCGCATATGGCCAACGCCCGCGCCGCGATCCTCGCGGTGGGCGGCGCGGCGGCGGTCAATGTCTTCACCCGCATCCAGCTCGCCTTGTTCGCGGCCGGGCCCTGGTCGACCGTGCCGACCATGCCGCCGGAGCTGATCCTGCTGCCGCGCTGGTTCCCGATCCATCTGTCGAAGATGTCCTATTGGGCGCGCACCGTGGTGGTGCCGCTGCTGGTGCTCGGCGCGCTCCAGCCGGTCGCGCGCAATGCGCTCGGGGTGAAGGTCGACGAACTGTACACCGGTAAGGATGTCCGTCCGGGCACCAAGGCGGCCGACACCAAATGGCTGTGGACGCACGGCTTCAACGCGCTCGACCGGGTGCTGAAGGCCGGCGACGGGCTGTGGCCAAAGAAGCTGCGCGCCCGCGCGATCAAGGCGTGCGTCGATTTCGTGATCGAGCGGCTGAACGGCGAGGATGGGCTCGGCGCGATCTATCCCGCGATGGCGAACAGCGTGATGATGTTCGACTGCCTGGGCTATGCCGAGGACCATCCGGCCCGGGCGATCGCGCGCCAATCGGTCGAGAAGCTGCTCGTGATCCGCGAGGACGAGGCTTATTGCCAGCCCTGCGTCTCGCCGGTGTGGGACACCGCGCTGGCCGCGCATGCGATGCTGGAAGCGGGCGGCGAGGACGCCGAGGCGCGCGCCGGGCGTGGGCTCGACTGGCTGAAGCCATTGCAGGTGCTCGACGTGAAGGGCGACTGGGCCGGGGAAAAGCCCGACGTTCGTCCGGGCGGCTGGGCCTTCCAGTATAACAACGCGCATTATCCCGATCTCGACGACACCGCGGTGGTGGTGATGGCGATGGACCGCGCCAAGGCGCGGGACGACAAAGAGGCGATCGATCGCGGCGTGGAGTGGACCGTCGGGCTGCAAAGCCGTGACGGCGGCTGGGGCGCGTTCGATGCCGACAACAGCTATCACTACCTCAACAACCTGCCCTTTGCCGATCACGGCGCGCTGCTCGATCCGCCGACCTCGGATGTCAGTGCGCGCTGCGTATCGATGCTCGCTCAGCTCGGCGAAAGTCGCGACAGCGAGCGGATGCGCGCGGCGCTCGACTTTCTAGCCAAGGAGCAGATGCCCGATGGGAGCTGGTTCGGCCGCTGGGGCGTCAATTACATCTACGGCACCTGGTCGGTGATGTGCGCGCTCAACGCGGCGGGCTTCGCCTCGGAGGAGCCGATCGTGGCGAAAGCGGTCGACTGGCTCACACGGATTCAGAACGCCGACGGTGGCTGGGGCGAGGACTGCGAGAGCTACGCACTGGACTATGCCGGCTATACCCCTGCCCCCTCGACCGCGTCGCAAACCGCCTGGGCGCTGCTCGGGCTGATGGCGGCCGGCGGCGTCGATTCGCCGGCGGTGGCGCGGGGGATCGAATGGCTTGCGGCAAACCAGGAAGCCGACGGGCTCTGGGGGCAGGAAATGTACACCGGCGGCGGTTTCCCGCGGGTCTTCTATCTGCGCTATCATGGCTATCCGAAATATTTCCCGCTCTGGGCGATGGCGCGCTATCGCAACCTGAAGCGCTCCAACACGCGCCAGGTCGCGTACGGCATGTGACGATCCTGGTCGCGACCGGCTTGCGGAAAGAGGCCGCGATTCTGCGTGGGCCGAGGGTAGTTGTGGTGGCCGGGGGCGGCGATGCGGCTCGGCTGGAGCGGGAGTTGGAGGCGGCTGCGTCGGGGGCGCAGGCGATCCTGTCCTGTGGTCTGGCTGGAGCGCTGGATCCGATCCTGAAGGCAGGCGATCTGGTTATAGCTGAATACTTCCCCGGCGAAGGCCGGGGTCCAGTTACGCAGGTCCCGCAACTGGACCCCGGCCTTCGCCGGGGAAGCGATCTTGTTGAAGCACTGCGGCAACACCTGACCGATGCTCAGGTGGGTCGGATCATCGGCAGCGATACGATCGTTGCGAGCGTGGCCGAGAAGCAGGCGCTTTACGAAGCAACCGGTGCACTCGCCGTCGACATGGAATCCCACATCGCCGCCCGCGTGGCGGAACGCCACGGCCTGCCCTTCGCGGCCATCAGGGCGATCTCCGACACCGCTGACCACACACTTCCACCGGCCGCGCTGGTCGGCATGCGCCCGGACGGCAGCATGGCGCTCGGCGCGGTCCTGGCCTCGCTCGCCCGGAACCCTCGTCAGCTGCCCGCTCTCATCCGCACCGGCAGCGATGCCGGGCGCGCCTTTGCCGCCTTACGCCGCGTTCGCGACGTGCTTGGCCGCCTTGGGATTGGCCTTGCGGATGATCTCCAGCTCGCGCTCGACATGCGATGAGTGCACGTCCTGCGCCGGGCGCTGGTTGCTGATGTCGATGTCCGGCGCCATCGGCCCGGTCGTGCGCACGCCGTTGCGGCCGATCATGAACATCTTGAGCGGGTGGCGGATCGAATCCGTCGCGGCGGTGCCCTCGAACCCACAATGGACCATGCAGTCGGCGCATTTCTCGTATTTGCCGACGCCGTAATCGTCCCACTCGGTGCCTTCCATCAGCTCCTTGAAGCTCTGCACATAGCCTTCGCCGACGAGATAGCAGGGCTTCTGCCAGCCGAAGACGGTGCGCAGCGGCATCGACCAGGGCGTGCATTCATAGCTCTGGTTGCCGGCGAGGAAGTCGAGGAACAAAGGCGAATTGGTGAAGGTCCATTTCCTGCCGCCATCGCCCTTCGCGAACACGTCGCGGAAGAACTGCTTGGTGCGGGTGCGGTTGAAGAAATGCTCCTGGTCGGCCGCGCGTTCATAGGCATAGCCGGGCGAGATGGTGATCTCGACGCCGCGCTTCTCCATCTCGTCGAAGAAGCCTGCGAGCCGCTCGGATGACGCGCCGTCGAACACCGTGCAGTTGACCTGGACGCGGAAGCCCTTGGCCTTGGCCAGTTCGATCGCCTCGATCGCGACCTCATAGGTGCCGTCCTGGTCGACCGCGTGATCGTGCATGCCCTTGTCGCCATCGAGATGAATCGACCAGGTGAAGAAGGGCGACGGCGCATAATCGTCGATCTTCTTCTTCAGCAGCAGCGCGTTGGTACACAGGATCACGAACTTCTTCTTCGCGATATAGCCCTTCACGATCTTCGGCATGTCGCGGTGGAGCAGCGGCTCGCCGCCTGCGATCGACACGGCCGGCGCGCCGCATTCGTCGATCGCCTCCATGCACTGGTCGAAACTCAGCCGCTGGTTGAGGATCGCATCGGGATAGTCGATCTTGCCGCAGCCGGGGCAGGCGAGATTGCAGCGCAGCAGCGGCTCGAGCATCAGCACCAGCGGATAGCGGCCGCCCTTGATGTGCTGCCTGACGGTATAGGCGCCGATGCGTGCGAGCGCGGGAAGCGGAAGGCTCATGGAATCGTCCTATTCGGCCGCGGCAGCGCGCGGCATTAGGTTTCTCAGTTCGGGCGGCAGGCTGAACTCGATATTTTCCTCGACGCCGTCAAGCTGCGAGACCTCGATCGGGCGCAGCCGGGCCAGGGCGGCGATGACGTCGTCGACAAGCTCGTCCGGCGCCGACGCGCCGGCGGTGATACCGACCGCATCCACCCCGATCAGCCAAGCCGGGTCGACCCCGTCGCCATCGGCGACGAGATAGCTCGGCACGCCCATCTCGACCCCGATCTCGCGCAGCCGGTTGGAATTGGAGCTGTTCTCCGCGCCGACCACGATCAGCAATTCGCTGACCCGCGCGAGATCGCGCACAGCAGTCTGGCGGTTCTGCGTGGCGTAGCAGATGTCCGAAACGTCCGGGCCCTGCACATCGGCGAAACGCTCGTTGAGCGCGGCGATCACGCTGCGGGTGTCGTCGACGCTGAGCGTGGTCTGGGTGACATAGGCGATCGGCGTATCGAGCGCGAGCGGCAGCGCCGCGACCTCCGCCTCGGTCGAGACCAGGTGAATCGGCGCATCGACCTGCCCCATCGTCCCCTCGACCTCGGCATGGCCGGCATGGCCGATCAACACGAGCGTGCGCCCGGCCCTGGCGTAGCGCCGGCCCTGCACATGGACCTTGGTGACGAGCGGGCAGGTCGCGTCGAGCACGGGCAGTTCGCGCAGCTTCGCTTCGTCCTGTACCGAGCGGGCGACGCCGTGCGCGCTGAAGATCGTCGGCGCGCCGGCGGGAATCTCCGCCAGTTCCTCGACGAAAATCGCGCCCTTGCTGCGCAGCTTGTTCACGACATGGCGATTATGGACGATCTCGTGCCGGACATAGACCGGCGCGCCATGGAGATCGAGCGCGCGTTCGACGATGTCGATCGCTCGTACCACTCCAGCGCAGAAACCCCTCGGCTTCGCGAGGATCACCCGCAATGGAGCAACTTTTTCAACGGTCATCAAACCCGTGCCCAGCCCCGTACTAGTTTCACACCAGCCCCCGGTTCGGCGATATCCTTCGCCGTTGCGGTAGGAAGATAGCGACGCCGTAGCCGAGAAAAAAGGTGTAAAAGCGGCACGCATGTCAGGAACGCGGCCGTTTCGGTGGGACGATGCGGCAGAGGGTGGATTTTGCGGCGCGGCACCGATACATCCGCCGCGGGGCAGAACGGAACGGAATGAACATGCGAACCCTGATCCCCTCCCTGATCCCCTCCCTGATCATCGCGGCGCTGGTCGCGCCAGCCCCGGCCGCCCTGGCCCAGGCCAATGACCCCGCCCGCGCGCCCGTTCAGGCGCTGTGCGACGGGCTGGTCTCGATCATGAAGGGCGGCAAGGCGATGGGCGTGCGCGGCCGCGCAACTGCGATCGGCCCGGTCGTCGACCGAGTCTATGACGTGCCGCTGATGGCCCGGCTGACGGTCGGCGCCGGCTGGAACGGGATCGCGCCGGCGGACCAGACCGCGCTGGTCGCCGCTTTCCGGCGGATGGTGATCGGCCAGTATGCCACCAATTTCGATTCCTTCTCCGGCCAGAAATTCACGGTCGACGCCAATGTCGAGACTCGCGGGACCGACAAGCTGGTCAAGACCAGCCTGGTGCAGGCGGGCGAGGCGCCGATCCCGATCGCCTATCGTTTGCGCGCGAGCGGCGGCGGCTGGAAGATCATCGACGTCTATTACCGCAATTCGATCAGCCAGCTTGCCACCCGGCGCGCCGATTTCTCGCGGGTACTGGCGACCGGCGGGGCAAAGGCGCTGATCCGCCATCTCGACGAACTGGCTGCCAAGGGCGGGAATTGAGCCTCGGTCTCGTCCTGCCGGCGGTCGCGCTGCTGAGTGCGACGCCGGAAGCGCCCGCCAGGGCAGTGTCCGCGCCGATCGTGCAGGTTGCGCCATCGGCCGTCGCCGAACCCCGGACCGAGACCCCTTCCCCGGCGCAGGCCGCCGATGCCGTTCCGCTCGACCCGCTGGTCGATCCTGCCACGGCGCCAGTCGCGATCGAGGCAATGCCGGCCGGCAGCATCGAGCGTACGCCCGGCGACCCGCTGGAGAATTTCAACCGGCGCATGTTCTCGGCCTTCCAGAGCACTGACCGGAGATTCGTCCGGCCGGCCGCGATGGCCTATAAGCATGTCGTGCCCAAACCGGTGCGATCGGGCATCCGCAACGTCCTGAGCAACCTCGGCGAGCCGATCGTCTTCCTGAACGACCTGCTCCAGCTCAAGCCGGGCCGCGCGCTCAGGACGCTGGTGCGCTTCGCCGCCAACTCGACCATCGGCATCGGCGGTCTGGTCGACGTCGCCGGGACGCCCGGCGTGAGGCTGCCGCACCGGAGCAACGGCTTCGGCAACACGCTGGCTTATTACGGGGTCGGGCCGGGCCCCTATCTGTTCCTGCCGTTCGTCGGCCCGACCACGCTGCGCGACCTGATCGGCGGCCAGGGCGATGGCTTCGTGCTGCCGGTCGCGGTCGGCAATCCATTCGACCGCTGGCAATTTCAGCTGCCCCGGGGCGTACTCGGCGCGCTCGACCAGCGCGCCGAATCGGATGCCGACATGAAGGCGCTGCTCGACAGCGCGGTCGACCCCTATGCCACGCTGCGGTCGGTCTATCTGCAGAACCGTGCCGCCGAGATCCAGGAACTGCATGGCCGCGCCGCGACAGGAGCCAGCCCACTCGACGATTCGCTGAGCGATCCGGCGACAGGCACGCCCAGCCCCCTCGACGATCCGTTGAGCGATCCGGCCGGCAACCAGGCAGGCAGGCCAGCGACACCGGCAAGCGAGCCGGCAAAGGAAAAGGCCGATCCCCTCAGCGACCCGCTCTCGGACCCCGCAAAACCCTAGAGCGGCGAGCGTTAAATCTGATCCGTTCGTCCTGAGTAGGGATCGAGTAGCCGAAGGCGTATCGAGAGCCCGTATCGAAGGACAGGTTGTCGCGCGGAACCTGTCCTTCGATACGCCCTCTCGATACGCCGCTGCGCGGCTACTCGATGGCTACTCAGGACGAACGGGTGGTGGTGGCTCTGATTTAATGCAAGCTACTCTAAGCCAGGACTGGCTCGTTCTTGTCCTTCCCGGCAGGCGGCCCGAGCAGGGCCGGCTCGAACACCAGCGCGCAGATCAAGGTCCAGATGAGCGAGATCATCAGGATCTTGCCCATGCTCGCCGTTCCCGGATGATGCGACAACCACAGGCTGCCGAACGCCGTGCCCGTGGCGAGCGCGCTGAACAGCACGGCGCGCGCAAGACTCGACTGGAGCAGCCCGGTCGCGCCGTTCCGCCACGCCATCACGAAATAGATGTGGAAGGCGACGCCGACCCCGAACAGCAGCGGGAAGGCGATGATATTGGCGAAGTTGATCGGCTGGCCGATCAGCACGCAGGTGGCGAGCGTCAGGAAGATCGACAAGATCACCGGCGCCAGGGTGAACATCACCTCGCGCAGGTTGCGCAGCACCGCCAGCAGCAACAGGCTGACCAGCACGAAGGCGATCACCCCGGCCTGAACGAAGGCCCCGGCCACGGTGAACGCCGCCGCCTGAGTCGCAACCGGCAGGCCGGAGAGCGCCGGCGTCACCGTGGCGACCGCGGCGCGGAAGCGTTTGATCACCTGATTGTCGTTGCCGTCGCCCCTGGGAAAGACCTGAAGCCTCGCGCGGCCATCGGGGGCGATCCAGTCGCGAACCATGTCAGCCGGCAGGCTCTCGCGCGTGACCGGCTCGGCCTGGAGCGCGGCGCGGACCTGGTCGAGCATGACCGTCAGCGGCCGGGACAGCATCGCGTTCACCTCGGCGCGCTTCGCCGGTGTCGCCGAGGCCAGCCGCTCGAACGCCGTGGCGAGACGCCGCGCATCCACCGCGCCCTGCCCTGCCCCGCCGACCGTCTTCAGCCGCCCCGCCACCTGCCGCAACGAGGTGACCAGCGCCGCGTCATCGGGTGGCGGCGCGATGTCGAACGGGTTGAGCGTCAGGTCGAGCAGCACTGACGCGTCCTGGATCAGGGCGAGCTTGGCGGGCTGGTCCTCCGGCACGAAGCTGTCGACCGAGATCACCTGCTTCACCTCGGGCAGCGCCGAGAGGCGCTTCGCCAGCCCTGCCGAGGTCTGCGCGTCGGGCGCGAGCACATCGATCGTGTTCGGCGTCCGGTCCGGATCGCGGGTCAGGTCCGTCAGCGCCTGCATCGATGGCGCCCCGGGATCGCGCAGATGAAGCGGGTTGAAGTCGAACACGACCCAGGGAAGCAACGCGATGCTCACCGCCATCGATGCGCCGAACGCCCAGAGCACGGCCTTGCGGCGCCGTTCGAGAAAGCGGTCGGCGGGCGCGAATTGCGCGAAGCCGACCTCGCGGCGCGGCGCGCCCGGGCGCAGCAGCAGGACCAGAGCGGGCAGCAGGGTCACGCTGAACAGCAGCGCGATCACCATGCCGAGCCCGGCAATCACGCCCAGCTCGGCGATGCCGATATAGGCGGTGGGCAGGAAGGCGCCGAAGCCGAGGAACACCGCGCCCGCCGCCAGCAGCAGCGGCGCGCCGAGCGCGGTCGCGGCTGCCTCCAGCGCGGCGGCGGGTGCGAGCCCCGTCACGCGCTCGGCATTGTAGCGCACGCAGATCTGGATCCCGAAATCCACACCGAGCCCGACGAACAGCGGGATGAAGGCGACCGAGATCAGGTTGAGCCGCCCGACCGCGGCGAGACCCACGGCGAGGGTGACGACCAGCCCAAGGACGATCGTGCCGAAAATGGCCGCGACCAGCCGGGCCGATCGGGTGGCGAACCACAGGGTCACCAGCATCGCGCCGAGCATCACCATGCCGACCGCGCCGATATTTTCCTGCAAGGTCGCGAATTCCTCGTCGGCGAGCGGCACCTCGCCCGTCAGCCGGACCGACACGCCGTGCGCGGCATCGAGCCGCAGCGCCGCTGCGGCGGCATGGACCGCGTCGCTTGCCGCCTCGCCCGGCATCAGCGCGCTGTGATCGAGCACCGGCTGGGCCAGGATCAGGCGGCGCTTGGGCGGGCTGAGCGGCCCTGCGCCGGTCCCGAACAATTGCTGCCAAGAGAACCAGGCGGGCTTGCCGTCGAGCGATCGCTCGGTGGCGTCAGCCAGCGCCCGCATCGGCCGGTCGATCTGCTCGAGCGTCGCCGATTTCGCGTCGACGCCGTCGAGCATCGTCGACAGCGCGCCGCTGACGCCGCGCAGCGACGGGTCGGCGGCGAGCGGCCCGAGCAGCGGCTGCGCCTCGATCAGCGCGGCGGTCGCCTGGCGGACATCCTCGCGCGAGCCGAACAACAGCCCCTCGCGAGCGAAGAAATCGCCGCCGTCCGGCCGGCGCACCAGCCTGAAATGCGCCTTGTCCGCGCCCAGCGCGACGGTCAGCTTCGCCGCCGCGTCCTCGGCCAGTTCGGGTGTCTGGCCGTCAACCACCACCACCATCACGTCGCGCAACTGGGGAAAGGCGGCTTCCATCGCCCGTTCCTGCTTGCGCCAGTCGATATCGGGGGAGATCAAAGCCGCCGTATCGGTCGTCATGTCGAACCGCGCGGCGGTGAAGACCAGCGCCAGTCCCGCCAGCACGAGGGACAGCAGCAGGGTCAGCCATGGATGGCGAACGCTGACGCCGACCAGAGCGGAAATGGGTGACCGCATGCGCTCAGCGTGCCTTTGCCGGCCCGGACGCTCCGAGGAAATAGCGCATCTTCAGGCCAATCGCCTGTTCCTGCCCGTCAAAGGCGAAGACCGCATCGGCCCATTTCGGCGGCCCGAGGCTGATCCGGGCATCGTTCGAGAAACCGACGCCTTCCTTGGGGATGCCGAACAGCGCGCGATCGACCTTCTTGTTGCGGTTTTCGTCATGGAACACCTGCGCGGCATAACGACCGGCGGGCAGGCCATGAATCGTCACCAGAGTGACTCCGGCGCGCGCCGGCGCGTCGCCGGCATAGGGGCAATCGTCCTTCAGGAACTGCGCCTGGGGGCAGATATCGATATGGACCACACCGGCCGAGTTGCGGACATTGTCGACCCGGACCGTGAGCGTGCCGTTCGGCGCCGGCGCCGCAGCGGTGAGCCCCAACCCGATCAGCATGGCGAAGGCGGCACGCACGCGCTTAAACAACATCGCGCCTGGCTTCCTCGACGACACCGCCCGAGTTATGGCGGAGTGCCTTGAGCACGGTATCGACGATGGCATCGGCATCGAGGCCGGCCTCGGCATATTGCTTTTCGGGCTTGTCCTGGTCCTGGAAGATGTCGGGCAGGCGCATGGTGCGGATCTTGAGGCCCGCATCGACCAGCCCGGTGTCGCTGGCAAGCGTCAGCACATGCGCCCCGAGCCCGCCGATCGACCCTTCCTCGATCGTCACCGCCACCTCATGCGTGGTCAGCAGCTTGCGGATCAGCGCCTCGTCGAGCGGCTTGACGAAGCGCAGGTCGGCGACCGTGGTGGAGAGCCCCCGCGCATCGAGCGCATCGGCTGCCTTCAGTGCCTCGCCAAGGCGCGTGCCGAGCGACAGGATCGCCACCTTGTGCCCCGTGCGCACGATGCGGCCCTTGCCGATCTCGAGCAGCTCGGGCGTCTCGGGCAGATCGACCCCCGTGCCGTTGCCGCGCGGATAGCGCACCGCGATCGGCCCGCTGTCATGTTCGACGCAGGTATGCGTCATGTGCACCAGCTCGGCCTCGTCGGCGGCCGCCATCACCACGAAATTGGGCAAGGTCGCGAGATAGGTCACATCGAAGCTGCCGGCATGCGTCGCGCCGTCGGCACCGACCAGGCCGGCCCGGTCGATCGCGAACCGGACGGGCAGGTTCTGGATCGCCACGTCGTGCACGACCTGATCGTACGCGCGCTGCAGGAAGGTCGAGTAGATCGCACAGAATGGCCGCATGCCCTGCGCGGCAAGCCCGGCGGCAAAGGTCACCGCATGCTGCTCGGCAATGCCCACATCGAAGAAGCGATCGGGATAGGCCTGGGCAAAGGCATCGAGCCCGGTGCCAGAGGGCATCGCCGCGGTGATCGCGCAGATGCGTGGGTCAGTCGCGGCTTCGGCCACCAGCGCTGCGCCGAACACATTCTGGTAGGCCGGCGGCCCCGGCGGTGCCTTGGCCTGGGCACCGGTGATCACGTCGAACTTCTGCACGCCGTGATATTTGTCCGCCGCCGCCTCGGCCGGCGCATAGCCCTTGCCCTTCTTGGTCACGACATGGACCAGGATCGGGCCTTCCTCGGCATCGCGCACATTCTCCAGCACCGGGATCAGCTGGTCGAGATTATGCCCGTCGACCGGGCCGACATAATAAAAGCCCAGCTCCTCGAACAACGTCCCGCCCATCGCCATGCCGCGCGCGAACGAATCGGTCTTCTTCGCCGCCGAATGCAGCGGCCGCGGCAGCTTGCGCGCCAGGCGCCGCGCCAGCTCGCGCAAGGACAGGAACTCCCGGCTCGACACGATGCGCGACAGATAGGCCGACAGGCCACCCACCGGCGGCGCGATCGACATGTCATTGTCGTTGAGGATCACGATCAGCCGGTTGCCGGCTGCCTCCGCGTTGTTCATCGCCTCATAGGCCATGCCCGCCGACATCGCCCCGTCGCCGATCACCGCGATCGCCTTGCCCGGCTGGTCCTTGATCTTGTTGGCGATCGCAAAACCCAAAGCCGACGAGATCGAGGTCGACGAATGCGCCGCACCGAACGGGTCATATTCGCTCTCGCTGCGCTTGGTGAAACCCGACAGCCCCCCGCCCATGCGCAACGTACGGATCCGGTCCCTGCGCCCGGTCAGGATCTTGTGCGGATAGCATTGGTGACCCACGTCCCAGATCAGCCGGTCGCGCGGCGTGTCGAACACATAATGGATCGCCGTCGTCAGCTCGACCACACCCAGCCCCGAGCCGAGATGACCCCCCGTCACCCCCACCGCCGCAATCGTCTCCGCCCGCAACTCGTCGGCCAGCTGCCGAAGCCGGGTCGGGGAAAGCGCCCTGAGATCCGCGGGCGTATGAACCGTGTCGAGCAACGGGGTCTTGAAATCGGGATTCATGTAAAACCGGATCTCCTCTTGCCCCCCTTCCTAATCGAAGCGACCGCACACGCAACGTAAGACGTCACCGCACGGCAACAACCGGACGCTGGGCGGCCCCAGCATGCGTGAACGGCAAGGCGGTCCGTTCAGCCGCGGTGTCGCTCGTGCCCGTCAGGCACGCTCACTCCCCGTCATAGCTGATCGCCGATGCGGCCGCGCCGGACAGGATGAAGCCGATCGGCCGATCGGCCTCCTCCTGGAGATGGCCGATCAGACTCGCCGTACGGGCGAGCAGCGAGATGCCCTTGAGCGCGCCGACCGGGAAGCCGACGTCGAGCATCACCGCGGGAATCGCGCCGTTCACGTTGATCGGCAGCGCGCGGCCGAGCGTGCCGGGCAGGGCGTCGCGGATCGCGTAGAGCATGCGAAGATGATCGCCGACGATGCCGTGCTGCTCGGCCAGGTCGAGCAGCAGCAGCGCGCGCGGATCGCCCTCGCTATGCTGGGGATGGCCGAAGCCGGGAATGGCGCGCTTGTTCTCGCGCAGCCGACGAATCCCTGCCTGAGCGACCGAAGCCACACTGGCGCCCGCCGCGGCTTCGGCGACCAGATCGGCGTAGAAGCGCCCCGCGACCTCCGCGCTGCCAAGCACCACCGAGCCGCAACCGAGCAGCCCGGCCGCGACCGCCCCGTGAAAGGCCTCGGGCGCGGCGGCATAGGTCATGCGCGCGGCGACCACGCTCGGCACCAGGCCATGCTCGGCGATCGCGGTCAGCACCGCATCGGCGAAGAAGCGCTGCACTTCGGTCGGCGCCTTGCCCGTCACCAGCAGCCAGAAATAGCTGGTGAAATCCATCCGGCCGATGATCTCCCCGCACAGATCGCGCCCGCGCACCGTGATGCTGGTCGCGTCCGACGTGCAGATCGCCGAATGGGGCGCATCCTGTTTGCCAATCCGCATCGTCTCTGCCCTTTTACAAAATGCGCCCGCGTAGACGGTTATCGAGTTCGATTTACGAAGTTGATTTCGTATATCGAAGTTTCTATGCCGTGCGGCAAGGAGTAGTCAACATGGCCAAGCCGCTCGCCGATGTCACCGTGCTTGAAATGGGGACGTTCATCACTGGCCCGGCGGCGGGCATGTTGCTGGCCGATATGGGCGCCGACGTCATCAAGATCGAACGCCCCGATGGCGGCGATCCGTTCCGCGCCTTCAACGGCGGCCTCTACAGCCCGCATTTCCAGACCTATAACCGCAACAAGCGCTCGATCACGCTCGACACGCGCGACGTGGACGATCTCGCCGCCTTCGACCGCATGGTGGCGGGGGCCGACATCTTCATCCAGAATTTCCGCCCGGGCGTTACCGCCAAACTGAATGTCGATGTCGCGCGGCTGCAGGCGATCAATCCCCGGCTGATCTACCTGTCGATTTCGGGCTTCGGACCGACCGGACCGGACAGCGACCGGCCCGCTTTCGACACGGTCGCCCAAGCGGCCAGCGGCTTCCTGCGCCTGCTGATCAATCCGGAGAATCCCCGCGTCGTCGGCCCGGCGCTGGCTGATGCGGTGACTGGATTCTACGGCGCCTATGGCGTGCTCGCCGCGCTTCACGAGCGCGAGACGACCGGCAGGGGGCGCCATGTCGAAGTGTCGATGTTCGAGGCGATGGCGCATTTCAACCTCGACGACTTCACCCATTATTTCTCCGAAGGCGAGGTGATGGGCCCCTATAGCCGGCCCAACGTCTCGCAATCCTATGTCTTCCAGTGCAGCGACGGCGGCTGGATCGCGCTCCACATGTCGTCGCCGCAGAAATTCTGGGACAATCTCGCCGAGGCGATCGGCCAGCCCGACATGCTCGCGCGCCCGGAGTTCGGCAGCCGCGCCGCGCGGATCGAGAATTACGAAAAGGTCGCCGCCTTCCTCGCGCCGATCTTCGCCACCCGCACCCGCGCCGACTGGTGCGGGGTGCTGGAGCGGCTCGAAGTGCCGCATTCGCCGGTCTATTCCGCGCCGGAGGTCATCGCGACCGACCAGGCGAAGCATCTGCGTCTGTGCGTCGAGGACCCGGCCGGGCCGCACGGCGCCTTCCGCACGATCCGTTCGCCGGTGCGGTTCGACGGCGAGGCAATGCTCGAGGTGAGCGCCCCGCCCGTACTGGGCCAGCACAACGCGGCCCTGCTGCGGGATCGCACCACGGCAGCCGTCACCGAATGAGCGGCGGCGGGCCGGGATGGCGCCCGCTTGCCCTGTGCCGTTCCGAACAGTAACGCAGGGCATGCCCGCGACCGAGAAGCCGCCCAAGGACAGCGAGTATCTCTCGACGCTCGAGCGCGGCCTGCGCGTGTTGCGCGCGTTCGACGCGGCCCATCCGGAAATGCAGCTGAGCGAGGTCGCGCAGCTGACCGGGCTCAGCCCGGCGGTCGCGCGCCGGTGCCTGAACACACTGGTGCAGCTGGGTTATGTCGCTCAATATGGCCGCAAATTTCTGCTGCGCGCTGAAGTGCTGACCTTCGGCACCAGTTATCTGTCGTCGATGAACGTGGAACAGGTCGTGCTGCCGCCCCTGCAGCGGGTGCGCGACGATACCGGCGACAGCTCGTCCATGGCCGTGCTGTCGGGCGACGACATCCTCTATGTCGCGCATGTCTCGACCACGCGCCATCTGCGCCTGGGCGCGACGGTGGGCACCCGCTTCCCCCTTCATGCGACGTCGCTGGGCAAGGTACTGCTCGCCTTCCAGGACGAGGCGGTGATCGCGGCCTATCTCGACCGCGCGAGGATGACGCGGTTCACCGAACGGACCGTGACCACCACGGAGGGCCTGCAGGCGCGGCTCGCGGCCGCCCGCACCACGGGCTATGATTCGGCGCTGGACGAACTCGATTACGGGCTGGTCTCGGTCGCCGTACCGGTCTTCGACGCCCGGCGGCGCATCGTGGCGGCAATCAACTGCTCGACCTCGACCACGCGCATCTCGCAGGACGAACTGGTGCGCACCCGCCTGCCCTTGCTGCGCGACGCCGCGGCCGAAATCGGCAACGCGCTGCAGCGTTGGCCCGCGCTGATCCACTCGCTGCATTCCGGCTGAACCGAACCCTATCACGCCATCGTCATAGCGCTGCCCGCCCCGGCCATGATGTCGGCGCGCGGCGGACTTTTGTCATCCCAAACTTCGCATATCGAACTTGACTTCGAATGACGAAACAATCACTCTGCCTCCAGGAGACAGGCGCGGGGACTCTTGCAAAAAAAGGGCACGCGCCGGGATTGGGGAGGAATCGGGTGATGAAACCGGCGATCTGGACGGCGATCAGGATTAGGACCTTGCTGGCGGGATCGGTCTCCGCGCTCACATTGGCGGTCGCGGTGCCGGCCGCCGCGCAGGAAGCGCCGGCGCCGACCGAGGCTGCCGAACCCGGCAACGACATCGTCGTCACCGCGCTGCGCCGCGACACCAGGCTTCAGGACACGCCGGCCGCGATCACCGCGTTCGATTCGAAGACGATCGAAGCCGCCGGCATCGACAAGCCCGCCGACTTCATCGCGCTGACCTCCAACGTGCAGCTGATCGAGACGCAGAATGTCGGCAACGCCTTCGTCATCATCCGCGGCATCACCCAGAACCGCAATTCCGAGCCGTCGGTCGCGGTCGTCGTCGACGGCGTGCAGCAGGTCAACGCCGCCGAGTTCAACCAGGAACTGTTCGACATCGACCAGATCGAGATCCTGAAGGGCCCGCAGGGCGGTCTCTACGGACGCAACGCGATCGGCGGCGCGATCGTCATCACCACCAAGCAGCCGAGCGACACGCTCGAGGGCCGCATCATGGCCGGGATCGACAATGGGTTCGGCTATACGCTTCGCGCCGGTCTCAGCGGCCCGATCAGCGACACGCTCAAATTCCGCCTGTCGGGGTCATGGCGCGACACCGACGGCTATATTCCCAACACCTTCCTCGGCAAGGACGCCGATCCGGTGAAGGATTTCTCGGTCCGCGGCAAATTGCTGTGGGAGCCGACCGACAATTTCAGCGTCGACCTGCGCGGCTTCGTCTCGCTGCTGAAGACCCAGGCCTTCTACTACAACATCGTCAACGACGTGAACGACGTGAGCCTGCCGGTGCGCGTCAACAATGCCGGCATCGACAATCGCGACATCTACAATGTCTCGGCCAAGCTCGACTACAAGGCCGACTGGGGCTCGATCCGGTCGATCACTTCCTACGACAAGGTCTCGGAGATCCTGACCGGCGACGCCTTCAATTTCCTGCCTATTCCGGAATCGCTGTTCTTCAGCCTGCTCGGCTTCGACCTCAACCAGAGCCAGTTCCTCGACGTCCGCGCGATCAGTGAGGATCTGCGGATCTCGTCGCCGGACAACCAGCCGCTCGAATGGTCGCTCGGCACCTATCTCATCCACACCGATCGCTACATCTCGACCGGCAACATGGTCGATACCGGCAAGGGCGTGTTCCCGGTCTATCGCACCCCGAGCACCAATCCGCTCAACCCCCAGGCGACCTTCCTCGCCGACAGCCAGGATAATTTCGCCTGGGCGGTCTATGCCGGGCTCGGCTATGAATTCTCCAAATCGCTCAGGATCGACGGGTCGCTCCGCTACGACCACGACAAGCGCAGCAACACCACGCTGACGCCGCCTGCCTTCATCCCGGTGGTAACCGGCTTCCCGGCCGGCACCAGCGGAGAAGTGCGCGACCGGTCGTTCTCGTCATGGCAGCCGAAGGTCACGGTGACGTGGAAGCCGGTGAAGAACCTCACGCTCTATGGCGGGTACAGCCGCGGCTTCCGGTCGGGCGGCTTCAACCAGACGGGCGTCGGCGCGGTGGCGGCGGGCACCGGCGTGGTCGGCGTCGGCGACATCTATGAGGCGGAAACCGCCGACACGTTCGAGCTCGGCTTCAAGAGCACGTTGTTCAACAACCTGATGACGTTCAACGGCAGCGCCTATACGACCAAGTCGAAGAACGGCTATTTCTTCGTCTTTCTCGCGGCCAACTCGACCCAGAATCTCGGCAACGTGCCCGAGACCCGGCTGCGCGGCTTCGAACTCGAAAGCGCGATCCACCCGGCGCGCGGCCTGGATTTCAATGTCGGGCTCGGCTTCACCTATTCGGAGATCAAGAAGTTTCCCGATCCGACGGTGATCGGCAACGAAGCGCCGTTCATCTCGCGCTATACCCTCAATGCCGGCGGGCAATATGAGACCCGGCTCGGCGCAAGCGATCTCAAGGCGCGGCTGCGGGTGGATTATCGCCGCACCGGCCGCACCTGGTTCGACGTGACCAACTCCACGTCGCGCGACCCGGTCGACGTGGTCGACACACGGCTCGCGCTCGACGGCGGCGCATGGACGCTCACGGCCTTTGCCAGCAACCTGTTCGACAAGAAATACAATGCCGAATTCTCGCCCGGCGGCTTCGTGTTCAAGGCGCGGCCGCGCATCTACGGGCTCGAGGGGACGGTCAAATTCTGAAGCAGCCGCAATTGAAGGACCATAAGTGACCCGCATCCTGATCCTCTATTATTCCTCCTACGGCCATATCGAGACGATGGCGCGCGCGGTCGCCGAAGGCGCCGCGGGCGTCGAGGGCTGCGAGGCGGTGCTGAAGCGCGTTCCGGAGACGATGGGCGAGGAGCAGGCACGCGCCGCGGGCATGAAGCTCGACCAGGAAGCGCCGTTCGCGACGCCGGGCGAACTGGCGGACTATGACGCGATCATCTTCGGCACGCCGACCCGCTTCGGCAACATGGCCGGGCAGATGCGCACCTTTCTCGACCAGACCGGTCCGCTCTGGGCCACCGGTGCGCTGATCGGCAAGGTCGGCAGCGTGTTCGCCAGCACCGCCAGCCAGCATGGCGGGCAGGAGACGACGATCACCTCGTTCCACACCACCCTGCTTCACCACGGCATGGTCGTGGTCGGGCTGCCCTACAGCTTTGCCGGCAACGCGATCATGACCGAGATCAGCGGCGGCACGCCCTATGGCGCGACGACGATCGCCGGCGGCGACGGCAGCCGGCCGCCCAGCGACAACGAACTTGCCGGTGCCCGATTCCAGGGCGATCATGTCGCCAGAATTGCCCGGAAGCTCGCCGCATCGCCGCCCGCCAACTGATCGAAACGACAGGAGCCGAAACATGACCGTTTCCCCATCCAGCCGCCTGCACCACACCGCCTATGTCGCCAAGGACCTCGAGGCGACGCGCCATTTCTACGAGGATATTCTCGGTTTTCCGCTGGTCGCCACCTGGTGCGAGCAGGAAGACCTGTTCGGCAAGGAACGGACCTATTGCCATTGCTTCTTCGGCCTTTCCGATGGCAGCGCGCTGGCCTTCTTCTCCTTCGCCGACGCTGACGACCAGGCCGAGTTCGGCCCCGAGCTTCCGTCGAGCCCGTTCCGCCACATCGCCCTGAACGTCGACGCCGCAGCCCAGGCCGATCTGGAGCGCCGGATCGTCGAGGCGGGCATCGAGCCGCCGGGGACCTATATCCTCGAACATGGCTATTGCCGATCGGTCTATGTGGTCGATCCCGACGGCATGATCGTCGAGTTCACCCGCGACGCGGACAAGGCCGACGAGATCAACGCGATGCGCCTGAAGGATGCGCATTCCGAGCTGAAGCGCTGGCTCGCGGGCGATCACCGGCCGAACAACGACGTGCGCCACATCCTCGAAGACGCGCAGTGAAGACGAGCGGCCGCATCGACCCGGGATGCTGAACCCATGCTTCCTGGCGCGGCCGCGCGGACGATGATCGATGTCGATGTCGGGGACGGCGTGCTCCACACGCTCGTCGCCGGCACCGGACCCGACATGGTCCTGCTCCATGGCTGGACGCTCGATCATCGCAGCTGGCTGCCGCAGCATCCGCTCGCTGACCGGGCGCGGCTGGTCATGCCCGATCGGCGCGGCTTCGGCCGGTCGACCGCGCCGCCCGATCTCGCTCGCGAGTGGCGCGACGTGGATCGTCTCGCGCGCGCCGGTCGCTTCGTGCTGGTCGGCCTGTCGCAGGGCGCGAGCGTCGCGCTCGATTATGCCCGCCACCGGCCCGAACGGCTGAGCGCGCTGGTGCTGGTCGGCGCGCCGCTGCACGGCGTCGTGCCCCAGGGCGACGACGAACGGGACATCCCGCGCCCCCGCTATGCCGACATGATCCGGGCCGGGCGGCTCGCCGCGATGAAGGCCGATTGGGCGACGCATGAGCTGATCGAGGCCGCCGAGCCTGCCCGGCCGCTGCTCGATGCCATGCTGGAGGACTATGACGGGCGCGATCTGCTGGCGGCGCCCGCCCCAATCACGATCGGCCGCGACGACATCGCCGCCTTGCCGATGCCGGTGCTGGCCGTCGCCGGCGCGGGCGACACCGCGTGGCGGCGGCGGGTCGCCGCCTTTATCGGCGCAACCGCGCCCGCCGGCCGCGTTATCGGCGTGGATGACGCCGGGCATCTCTGCAATCTCGACAATCCCGTCCAGTTCAACGCGATCCTCGCGGATCTCCTCGTTTCGCTTCCCCACTGAAAGGCCGCCCCGATGTTCCTCCTCCCGCCGATCCCGCGCGCATGACCGCCGGCCGCTTCCTCACCACGCATGTCGGCAGCCTGCCGCGCCAGGACGATCTGATCGCGCTGATGTTCGCGCGGGAAGAGGGGCTGCCGCTCGATCCCGTGGCGGTCGATGCGCGGATCGAAGCCGCCGTCCGCCATGTCGTGACCAAACAGGCCGAAGCCGGCATCGACATCGTCAATGACGGCGAACAGTCCAAGCCGAGCTATGCGACCTATATCAAGGACCGGCTCAACGGCTTCGGCGGCGCGGGCAACAGCTATGTCTTTGCCGACGTCGAGGATTTTCCGGGCGTCAAGCAGCGCATCTTTGGCGATCCCGGCCGCAGGCACCGCAAGACCCCGGCCTGCAATGCCCCGATCTCGGTGAAGGACATGACCGCGGTCGAACAGGATACCCGCACGCTCAACGCCGCGCTCGCGCCGCATCCGGGGCGGCAGGCATTCATGAGCGCCGCCTCGCCGGGGGTCACCGCGCTGTTCTTCGCCAACGACTATTATGACAGCGACGAAGCCTATCTCTTCGCGCTCGCCGAGGGGCTGCGCCACGAATATGAGGCGATCGCCGCCGCCGGGATCATCCTGCAGGTCGACTGCCCGGATCTGGCGATGGGCCGCCATACCCAGTTCCGCGACCTGACCCTCTCGCAGTTCCGCGACCGGATCATGCTCAACATCGAGGCGCTCAACCACGCCACCGCCAACATCCCCGAACGCCAGCTGCGCATGCATATGTGCTGGGGCAATTATCCGGGGCCGCACCACTGCGACGTGCCGTTCAAGGACATCATCGACCTGGCCTGGCGCGCGCGGCCGCACGCCATCCAGTTCGAGGCGGCCAACCCCCGCCACGCCCATGAATATGAGATGTTCGAGGGAAACGGCGTGCCCGAGGGCAAGATGCTGATCCCGGGCGTGATCGAATGCCAGTCCAACTATATCGAGCATCCCGAGCTCATCGCGCAGCGGATCGGGCGCTATGCCGATCTGGTCGGGCGCGACAATGTGATGGCCGGCATCGATTGCGGCTTTTCGGTCCATGTCGGCTCGGGCGGGGTCGATCCCGACATCGTCTGGGCAAAGCTCGCGGTGCTGGCGGAGGGGGCGCGGCTGGCGAGCGCGCGATATTGGTAGAGGCAGCCGGCGATGCAACGATCCGGATCGCCGTTGAATCGATCGACGACACATTCCCAGCGGGACGAAATATCGCGCCTGGCGCGCAGGTCAGACCGGGCTTTTCCAGTCGCGCGCGCCGACCGCGTCCAGCAATGTCGCGGAGGGCGGGATGGGCGTGGCATCGACCGGGTGCGCGAGCAGCGCCGCGACCCGGCCGCGCAGATCGGCGATCATCTGCCGGCGATCGGCATCGTCGCGGCGCGCGACGGCGTAGCTGACCTGTGGCGCGACGAGATCATAGCCGAGATAGCCGAGGAACAAATGCTGGGTCGGCCATAATACCTTGTCGATCGCGCCATAGTCGCCCTCGTCGGAAAATCGCTGGGGCGTACCGCCGGTGGTGACGCTGATAAGGCTGCGCCGACCGCGGAACAGCCCCGACTCGAAGCGCGTACCATCAGCATAGACGACACCGTAAGCGCCGACCCGGTCGATCCATCCTTTCAGCATGGCGGGCGGGCCGCCCCACCAGAGCGGGAATTGCAGGATCAGCAGATCGGCCCGGCACAGCCGCTCCTGCTCGCGCCGTATCTCCGGGACGAAACCGCCCGACAGCGCCGCGGCGCGCTGCTCAGACTGGTAATGGAAGGCCGCCGGATTCTGCACATCCACGAAGTCGAGCGGCCCGCCGACCGCACCGAAAGTGTCGCCATACAGGTCCGACACGACCACCTCGTGCCCAAGCGCGCGCGCCTCATCGGCGGCGGCGTCGCGCAGGGCGGCGTTGAACGATACCGGGGAAGGATGCGCGTAGACGATCAGGACATTCATGGCGTTCTCCCCCGCTTCATGCCGTACCGGCAGCAACACTTGCTTCCGTCGCGTCCGGCGGACAATCGCCTTGCTTCCGACGCTGATACCGGTAACTGTGAGCGCGCGAAACCGCAATGCAGCCAGGGGAAGCGCGATGATCGAGACGCCGGTCGGGAAGCATATGGGCCGGCGGAACTGGGCACGCCGCGCCAGACTGGTCGCCGCGCTGGCCGGCATCGTCGCCGGCTCGGCCCTGGCCGCGACGCCCGCCCCGATCACGATCGCCCGGCAGGGCTCGTTCGAGGCCGGCGGCCGCGTCATCGGCGGCGGCGACCAGACGCTGTCGTGCGACCATGGCCATGTCGAATATCAGATTCCGGTCAATCCGCGCGCCGTCCCGTTGTTCCTGTGGCACAGCTCCAGCGCGGCCGTCTGGCAGCGCCGCTGGGATGGCGGGGAAGGATTCCAGAGCCTTTTCCTGCGCCGGGGTTTCGCGACCTATGTCTGGGACGGACCGCGCGTCGGCCGGGCGAATTATGGTTGTGTCGACTATAGCTACAAGGCGCGGATCGGGCAGGACCAGGGCAATTGGACGGCCTGGCGGCTGGGGCCCCGCGCCGGCGAGTGGTTCCCTGGCGTGCAGTTCCCCAGGGGCGACCCGGCGGCATGGGAACAGGCGACACGGGCGCGCTACGACGAGTTCGACACCATCGCCAATGCCCAGCTCGAATCCGACGCCGCCGCCAAGGCGCTCGACCGGATCGGGCGATCGGTACTGGTCACCAATTCGGCCGGCGGCATGCGCGCGCTGCTGACCGCGCTGAAGACCGACAAGGTCGCCGCGATCGTCTCCTATGAAAATCCCGGCTTCGTCTTTCCCGAGGGCGAGGGCCCGCAGGACCCGCCCGGCGCCTTCGGTCCGATCCATGTGCCCGCCGCCGAATTCGCCCGGCTGACGCGCATGCCGATCCAGCTCGTCTGGGGCGACAATATCGACAAGTCGGAATTCTGGGCCGCCACCTACAAACAGGCCGAGGCGTTCGTGCGCATCGTCAACGCGCATGGCGGCAAGGCGGAGATGCTGCGCCTGTCCGACCAGGGGCTGCACGGCAACACCCATATCCCGTTTGCCGATCTCAACAATGTCGCGGTCGCCGACCAGCTGTCCGCGTTCCTGCGCAAGCATCGCCTCGACGGCCGTGGCCGCTGATGCCGCCAGACAAGGAAACCACCTTGCCCTATCTCCTCGCCGAGCAGCTTCCCACGGCCAGTGCCGGCCGCCGATTCCGCGACGCACTGGCCCGACCGGGCATCTATCGCCTGCCCGGCGCGCATAACGGCCAGGCGGCCATCCAGGCGCGCAATGCCGGCTTTGACGGGCTCTATCTGTCGGGCGCCGCGATGACCGCGTCGATGGGCCTGCCCGATCTCGGCATCATCACGGTGGACGAGGTCGCCTTCTTCATCCGGCAGATCGTCCGCTCCTCCGGCCTGCCGCTGCTGGTCGATGGCGACACCGGCTATGGCGAAGTGCTGAACGTCATGCACATGGTCCGCACCTTCGAGGATGCGGGGGCGGGTGCGGTGCACCTGGAGGATCAGATCCTGCCCAAGAAATGCGGGCATCTGAACGGCAAGAAACTGGCCGACGCGCACGACATGGCCGCCAAGGTCGCCGCGGCAAAAAAGGCGGCGCGCGACATGGTGATCGTCGCGCGCACCGACGCGGCCGGCGTCGAGGGCTTCGACGCGGCGGTGGAACGCGCGCGCCTCTACGTCTCCGCCGGCGCCGACGCGATCTTCCCCGAGGCGCTGAACACGCGCGAGATGTTCGAGCGGTTCGCGGCGAAGATGCCCGGCGTCCCGCTGCTCGCCAACATGACCGAGTTCGGCAAGACGCCCTTCTATACGGCGGACGAGTTCGAGAGCATGGGCTACAAGCTGGTGATCTGGCCCGTTTCCTCGCTGCGCGTCGCCAATCGCGCGCAGGCGGACCTCTACGCGGCGATCGCGCGCGATGGCGGCGCCCAGAACATGGTCGCCCGCATGCAGACGCGCGCCGAGCTCTACGACGTGATCGGGCTGCACGATTATGAGGCGCTCGACGCCTCGATCGTCAGGACGATCGTACCCGAGGGCATGGCGCAGGAGCGTGCCGGATAGAGCGGCCACGTACGGCATCCCAAGCATCGCACCGATCGAGGAGGAACGAATGGACAAGGGCGTCTTCATCATCACCGGCGGCAGCCGGGGGATCGGCGCGCAGGTGGCGGCGGAAGCCGCGCAGGCGGGCTATCACGTACTGCTCACCTATGCAGGGCGGGTCGATGCCGCCGATGCAGTGGTCGCGGCGATCCGCGCCAAGGGGGGCGAGGCCACCGCCGTCCAGGCCGACACCGGCAAGGCCGCGGATATAGCGCGTCTCTTCGCCGCCGCCGACGAGATCGGGCAGGTCACCGCCTTCGTCTATAATGGCGGCGTGACGGGCGGCACCGGGCGGCTGGAGGACCAGAGCGACGAGACGCTGGCGGAGGTCGTCGCGATCAACCTCACGGGTGCGATGATCGCGAGCCGGGAAGCGGTCAAGCGCATGTCGACCAGACATGGCGGCAGGGGCGGCGCGATCGTGCTGCTGTCCTCGCTCGCGGCGCGGCTCGGCATGCCGGGGCAGCATGTCTGGTACGCGGCATCGAAGGGCGGCGTGGACAGCTTCGCGATCGGCCTGTCGAAGGAGGTCGCGCTCGAAGGCATAAGGGTCAATGTCGTGGCGCCCGGCCCGATCGACACCGAGATCCATGCGCCCGGCCATCTCGATCGCATCGCCGATCTGCTGCCGATGAAGCGCGCCGGCAAGCCCGAGGAAGTCTCCGCCGCGATCATGTTCCTCGTATCGGACCGTGCGTCTTATATCTCGGCGGCAACGATCGAGGTCGGAGGCGCGCGCTGAGCGAGCGCGCGCCTCGGCGTCCAGCGTTCAGAAATTTACCTGATCGCCGCCCTTGAGGCCGAGCAGTTGGCGCGCCTCGTCGGGGGTCGCCACCTCGAGGCCGAGTTCGGTGACGACACGCACCATCTTGGCGACCTGCTCGGCGTTCGAGGTCGCGAGCTGGCCGCGGCCGATCGACAGGCTGTCCTCCAGGCCGACGCGGCAGTGCCCGCCGAGCAGCACGCTCTGCGTGCAGAAGCTCATCTGATGGCGGCCCGCGCCGAACGCCGAGAAATGATAGTCGTTGCCGAACAGGCTGTCCGCGACCGTCACCATATGCGCGACGTTGCGCACGTCCGGCCCGATGCCGCCAAGGATGCCGAACACGCCCTGGATCATGAAGGGCGGCTCGATCAGCTTCAGGTCGGCGAAATGCGCCAGCGTATAGACATGGCTGATGTCGTAGCATTCGAACTCGAACCGGGTGCCGCCCGCCATGCCGACCTCGCGCATGATGCGCTCGATATAGCCGATATCATTGTACATGATCCGGTTGGTCGACCCGCGGACATATTCCTCTTCCCAGGGATGCTCCCATTTCTCGACCCGGTTGGCGGCGGCGCTGAAGTCGAAGATCAGCGGCCCCATGTTGAGCGAGGCGACCTCGGGCTTGAGCGTCTTGGCGGCTTCGATGCGCTGGTCGAGCGTCATCGTCGTGCTGCCACCGGTCGAGATGTTGATCGCGGCGTTGGTCGCCTGCTTGATCCGCGGCAGGAACCGCAGGAATGCCTCGGGCGACGGCGTGGGGCTGCCATCCTCGTTGCGCGCATGGAGGTGGATGATCGAAGCCCCAGCCTCGGCCGCCGCGATCGCCTCGGCCGCGATCTGGTCGGCGGTGACGGGCAGGTGGGGCGACATGGACGGCGTATGGACTGATCCGGTCGGCGCGCAGGTGATGATGACCTTGCGGTTCTTGCCCTGATTGAACATCTGTCCCTCCTCAGTCTGTTTTGCCGAGGCTCTTATAGCCCTGCGCGGCAAAGGTCTTTGACGTTTAAATACTCGTCGATACCAAGGTGCGATCCTTCGATGCCCGGATGCCCGTCGTGGCAAGAGCGAGCGCGATATTCGAGGCGCGAACTTGTTACCGGGACCAAAAACACCTTATGATCCATGCGGCCTGCCGCGCTGAATCGACCGCGCGGACCAACGGCATGATTGATCGGGGCGCCACAAAATCCCATATGATATCGGAAAACGGGTTTAGCCCTGGCCGAATCGGGCACATCATGGAGGGGTTATGGCCGAGTGCAGGCGGGATCGGTTGACCGTTGAAGGCGATTTTGCCGCGCCCTCCGGCGGCACGGCCGCGGCAAGCGGCGAGCCGGCCCTTGCGCGGGTCGGGCCGCTCGAGATTACCCGGCTCGACAATGTTCGCGGGCACATTTCCCTCCCCGGACAGGAAGGTGGATCGCGCGACAGGACCAGCACGATCCTGTTCCTGCTGAATGGCCGCGCGAGCCTGGGCCAGCTCGGCAACCACGTCCTGCTGTCCCCCGGCGACGCCAGCCTGCTCGACCATGCCGTGCCGTACGACCTCGACGCCGCCGAGCCGAGCTGCCTGTTGTCGATACGCGTGCCCACCCGCATGCTGCGGGATCATCTGCCTTCGCCCGAATGGCTCTGCGCACGCCGGCTGCCCGGCGGGAACGGCATGACGGGCCCGATCGTCGCGATGATCGGCGCGCTGTTCGGCGGCGGCGATGCGCTCAGCGAGCCTTATCAGCTGCGCGTCGCCCGCCATGTGCTCGATCTGGTCGCGACCTCCTATGCGATCGCGTTCGAGGCGCAGGAGGCCAGTTCCTCGATCATCGTCGGACGGCAGGCAGCGGTGAAGCTCTACATCGAGCAGCATCTGCGCGATCCGGGCCTCACGCCCTGCTCGATCTCGACCAATCTGCGCCTGTCGTCGCGCTATCTGCGCCTGATCTTCGCCGCGAACAGCGAGACGGTATCGGCCTATATCCTGCGCCGCCGGCTCGAGGAATGCGCCAAACAGATCGCAGACCCGCGCTGGCGCGGCCATTCGATGACCGAGATCGCCTTTGCCTGGGGCTTCAACAGCGCGCCGCATTTCACGCGCAGCTTCCGCGACCGCTTCGCCACCGCGCCGCGCGACTATCGCCGCGCCCATCTCGACGGCGCGCGGATCGCGGCGTAGCGCGCCACGCCCGCAAGGGCTCAGTGAAGGGCGCCTATGTCGCGCAGGTCGCGCCCGCGGGTTTCGGGAAGCAGCAGCGTGGCGACCAGCGCGCACGCCATGCCGATGACGCCCATGATCGTCATGCCGATGCTCAGCGTCATACCGGCGCCGATCAGCACCGCGCCCTGGATGAAGATGAAGCTCGTCGCCCGCCCGAAATTATAGGCGAAAGCCTGGGAGGTGGCGCGCACCTCGGTCGGGAACAGCTCGCTGAAATACGGCCCGAATGCCGCGTAGATGCCGAACTGGAAAAAGCCGTAGACCATGCCCGCCGGCAGGAGCGTCCAGGCCGAATTGCCGAGCGGCAGATAGAGATAGGCGATCACCGCCAGCACGAAGCCCAGCGCGAAAATCCTGAAGGTCGCGCGCCGGCCGAAACGGTCGGCGATATGCGCGTTCACGAGGAAGCCGAAGAAGCCGCCGACACTGTTCAGCAGGACGAAGAGCCCGGCGACGCTGAGCGACAGGCCGCGTTCCGTCACCAGAAAGGTCGTCAGGAACGACGTGACCGCGAAGGCGGCGCCCTGCGCGCCGGTCGACAACAGGCAGGCGAGCGCCGTGGTCGGCAGCAGATCCCGGCGCAACATCGCGAACGGGTGGCGGCCCTTGGTCGCCTTGGTGAACAACGGCGATTCGTCGCCGTGGCGGCGGATGAAGAAGGTCAGCAGCGCCGGCGCCAGCCCGATCCAGAACACGACGCGCCAGCCGAGCCATAGCGGCATCAGCCCTGCGACCGGGCCGGCGAGGATCGCGGCCAGGGCGGAGCCGACGGCATTGGCGCTCTGCATCGTGCCCAGCGCGCGGCCGCGCCAGGCCGGCGCGATCATCTCACCGAGCAGCACCGCGCCGACCGCCCATTCCGCCCCGAAGCCGAGGCCCTGCAAGGTGCGCAGGATCAGCAACTGTTCGTAATCCTGCGCGAAGCCCGACAAAAACGAGAAGACCGAGAACCACAGGATGGTGAGCTTGAGGATCCGCGCGCGCCCGAAGCGATCGGACAGCCAGCCGCCCGCCCAGCCGCCGATCGCCGCCGCGAAGAAGTTCGCCGACACGATGCTGCCCGCCTGCCCGATCGTGAGGCCAAGCGCCGCGATCAGCAGCGGCACCATATATTGGTAGATGAGGCCATCCATCGCATCCAGGCCCCAGCCGAGGAAACAGGCCCAGAACACCCGCCGGGTCCTGCCGTCGGCAAGGGTGTACCAGCCGAAGAAGCTGCTCGTGTCGGGCTCGGCTGCTGGGGACTCGGTGGGCGCCATGCGGAACCTCGTTCAAGGGGGCAACGACGGGGCGTCGCGGTCAAATCTCCGGAAGGGCCAGTGTATCCGTCCGTGATCCGCTCACTTTTCCGAGGCGGCAGGCATAGTTGCAGACCGACGCAGCGAACACGCGATCGATCAAGCGTCGAGGCCGGCGATGCCGGAACGCGATCAAGCCATGGTTTCACTATGCCCGGTTAAGCATTGTGGAGATCAAATAAAGATGCCTCTCGGAGCATTTCGACGCTAAGAAACATCTCTAGCATCAGATACCGGTAACAACTGGATCATGAGCGTCCTCCCACGGTCGGGGGACGCCGAACATAGGGAGGGGAGTGATGTCCAAGATCAGCTTTCTGCTTCGCACCTCGGGCGCGGCAATCGCGTTCGCCGCGATCGTCAACGGCCCGGCCGCGATGGCCCAGGCGCAGGCGGCCGACCCGCCCGCCACGGCGGCCCAGGCCCAGCCGGCCGATGTCGCGCAGGCTGACACCGCCGACGAGACCGCCAGCGAGATCATCGTCACCGGTTCGCGCCTCGGCCGCGCCGGCTACGACGCGCCGACACCCGTCAACGTGGTCGGCCAGGAGCGGCTGAAGCAGCTCAACATCCAGAACATCGCCGACGCGCTTAACCAGATCCCGTCGTTCCGGCCGATCAACGGACCCTCGACCAATTCCTTCCGCGTTTCGGGCGCGATCGGTGCGCGCACGCTCGATCTGCGTGGCCTGGGCGCCACGCGCACCCTGACGCTGATCGACGGACGGCGCTTCGTGTCGAGCAACGACAACAGTACCGTCGACCTCAACAGCATCCCCAACATCGTCGTGCAGCGCGCCGAGGTCGTCACCGGCGGCGCCTCCGCCGCCTATGGCGCGAACGCGGTCGCGGGCGTGGTCAACCTGATCCTCGACACCAAGCTCAACGGGCTCAAGGGCGACGTGAATGTCGGCGTCACCGAGCGTGGCGACGGCCAGACCTATTATGCCGCGCTCGCCGGCGGCACCGATTTCTCGGGCGGCCGCGGCCATGTGATCGCGGCGGTCGAATATGCCGAGGAAAAGGGCCTCGGGCCGTGCGAGGTCCGCTCCTGGTGCCGGAAATACACCAACTATGTGTCCAATCCGGGCTACAACACGACGACCCGGACCAGCACCAACGGCCTGCCCGCGACGCTCGTGCTCGACGGCGTCAACTTCGTCTATAACGACAACGGCATCCTGGTCGGCGCGACCAAGCCCAACGGCTCGGGCGGCACGATCACGCTCGGCCAGCAGGTGCTGAACGTCGGGGCGACCTCGCTGCCGAACGCCCTGCGCGGCAAGCAGTTCGACGCGAACGGCAATCTCGTCCCCTACACGTTCGGCAATTATCTGAGCGGGTCGTTCCAGCAATTCCCGAACGGCAGCGACCCGACCCAACCCTATCTGCTGGGCCTCACGCCATCGCCGCTGGTGGTGCCGACCAAGCATGTCTCCGCGATGGCGCATGCCGATTACGACCTGACCGATTCGATCACGGCGTCAGTCGAATTCATGTATTCGCGCGTCGTCGGCGGCCCGGCCCGCTCGACCCCGCCACTCGACGACCGCACCGCGATCGACATCAACAATCCCTATATCTCCGCCCAGACGCGAGCCGCGATCCTCGCGGCCGATCCGGCGATCACCAACATCCTCGTCAGCCACGCGGCGTTCGGCCTGTCGCCCGACGGCCTGGCGATCGGCACGAGCACGAACACGACCTATCGCGGCGCCTTCAGCCTCAAGGGTGATCTGGGCAGCGGCTGGGCATGGGATGCCTATTACACCTATGGCCAGGTCGACGGCAGCGTCGTCAGCTACAAGACGCGCACCAAGGAATGGAACAACGCGGTCGACGCGGTGCGCGTGACGGCGGCGAATGTCGGCACCTCCGGGCTCGCGATCGGCAGCATCGTCTGCCGCACGACGCTGACGGTGCCGACCAACGGCTGTATCCCCATCAACCTGTTCGGCACGATCAGCCCGGAGGCCGGCGCGCGCTATCTCCGCACCGCGACGCAAAGCCGCAAGTTCGAACAGCATGTCGTCGCGGCCAATCTGCGCGGATCACCGTTCAGCACCTGGGCCGGCGAGGTCAAGGTGGCGGCGGGCGGCGAGTATCGCAGTGACACGGCCGAGGGGAATGCCGACCCGCTGACCCTGTCGGGCGCGTTCATCCAGGCGGCGACCACCGTCCTGCCCTTCACCAAGACGACGGTGACCGAAGGCTATTTCGAAGCCGGCGTCCCGCTGCTCAAGGATTCGGCGCTGGGCAAGGCGCTCGATGTCGACGGCGCCGTGCGCTACACCAAATATAATAATTTCGGCAATGCGACGACCTGGAAGCTGGGCGCGGTCTATACGCCGATCTCCGACATCACCTTCCGCGTCACGCGCTCGCGTGACATCCGCGCGCCAACCGCGCTCGAATCGAGCCCGAACGCGACCACCACCCAGCTTCCGCTCGCCGATCCGTTCGTCGGCGGCACGACGCTGCAGCTGGTCGTCGCCGGCGGCAACCCGAACCTGAAGCTGGAGCGCGGCAACACCTTCACCGCGGGCGTGGTGCTGAAGCCGAGCTTCGTCCCGCGGTTCAACATGTCGATCGACTATTACGACATCAAGGTGGACGGCGCGATCGACTCGCTGACGCCGGCGGTGATCGCGACGGCCTGCCGCAACCAGAACCTGCTGTGCAACCTGATCCAGTTCAATCCGAACGGATCGATCAACACGATCTTCACTACCTCGCAGAACCTCAGCCAGCTGCACGCCGAGGGTTTCGAACTGGTGGCGGATTATCGCATCCCGGCGCTCGGCGGGAATATCGACCTCCAGGTCAACGGCAATTATGTGCTCGATCTGTCGACGACCGGCGCGACCGGCGTGGTGACCCAGCTCGACGACGTCACCGGCAATGCCGGCTCGGTCACCAACATCCAGGGCGTGCCGCGCTGGAAGCTGGACGGCGTGATCAGCTATTCGCGGCCGAGCTGGGGGATCAGCGCGCATGGCCGCTATATTCCCGAGGGTATCCTCGATTCGACCAAGATCGGCCCGGAGCAGGAGGGCTATGACATCAACAACCCGAACAGCATCACGACCAACAAGGTCGACTCGCGCTTTTACATGGACCTGTCGGCGCACATCAACGTCGCCAATGTCGAGTTCTTCGCGAGCGTGAACAATGTGTTCGACAAGGGCGAGCCGAAGCAGCTGCGCTTCTTCGGCAATGGCCTGCACTTCGACCCGTTCGGCCGGGCCTTCAAGTTCGGCGTACGCGCGAAATACTGATCCTCACCGACAAGGGGAGGAGGCCCGGGCGAGCAGCGCAGCTCGCCCGGGCCTTTTCTTTTTTGCAGGGGTGCGGGGAACAGGCACGAAAGGAAAAGGCGGCCTCGCGAGGATCGCGAAGCCGCCGTCAGGTCGGTCAGGCCTTGAACGAACAAGGGCCGGGCGTCGCCGCCCGGCACTCCCCTCAGCCCTTCCAGCCGAGGAACACCCGGCGCCCATTGTCGTGCAGCACCTTGCGGCGCTCCTCCTCGGTCAGCAGCCTGGTCGACTCCTTCGCGCGCGCGACCATTTCCTTGTAGCTGCCCGAGGACGTGCCGATGTCGGACCCCCACATCAGCTTGTCCGGGCCGTAATAGTCGACGGCGCGGCGCAGCACCGCCTCGGGCGCGATGCCCTTCTCGCGGATGAAATCCATGTTCAGCGAGGTGAATTTATAGGTGATGTTGTCGCGCGCCCTGAAACCGTCGAACCGTGCATCGATGCCGAAATCCGGCTGGGTGACGTCGGGCAGGAAGACGTGATCGAGCACGATGCGCAGCTTCGGAAAACGGTCCGCCATCGCCTCGATCACCGGGATCAGCACATCGGCGCCGCGCGCCGGCGCCTCGATATCCACCAGCAGCCCGAGATCATTGGCGAGCGTCCACGCCTCCAGCGCCGAGGGCGAGCTCAGCCACTTGCTCTTGTCCGTCACGCCCACCCCGAAGAAGCGGATGCCGATGATGCCGCGCGCCGCATCGTCGCGGATCATCTGCGGCGTCTCCGGTGCCTGCGGATCGACGATGATGATCGCGCGCATCTCGTCGGGGAAGATGTCCGCGGCATCGACGATATAGCTGTTGTCGGTGCCGTAGATCATGCCCTTCTGCACGGCGGCGATGCCGACGACATTCTCTTCCGCCATCCATTTGTGCATCTTCTCGGCGCTGGGCTTTTCGTTGATCGGATTGGGCCCGTGCATCCCGCCCGGCTTGCCGATCGTGCCGGGGCCGAACACCGATCCTTCGACCGCGCCCTCGCGAAACGGGTGGGTGCGCGGGTATTTCTCGAGATCGTCGGACACCAGATGGGCATGGGCATCGTAGATCGGGCCAGCATAGTCAGACATGACAATTCCTTTCATTCAATGTTTCACTCGAGGCGGCCGGGCCGCGCTGGTCCCCGCGGCGGCACGGCTCATTTGAGGTCGTCCAGGCTCATCCGTGCCGTCTCGCGCGTCGCGGTCAGCCACAGCAGGAAGGCGATCAGCGCGCAGGTCCCGACCACGCCGAACACGACGCGAACCGACCCGCTCTCCGCCAGGATGCCCCCGACGATCAGCGGGGTGAGCATCGACGCGCCGCGCGCGGTCGCGCTGGCCATGCCGAGCCCGACCGCCCGCAGCCGCGTCGGATAGCTTTCCGCCGTATAGGGCCAGACGATCAGCGATCCGATCGAGATCGACAGCGCGCCGAGCACGACCAGCGCGATCAGCACCGTGCGCGAATCCGGGATATGGACGGCGAGCGACAGCAATGCGACGGCGGCGATCAGCGTCCCGCCCAGCGCGAGCGGCCGCCGCCCGGTATGATCCATGACCGCCGCGACGATCGGCGAGGCGAACAGGTACAACGTGCTCGAAATCGCCGCATAGGCGAGCGCGTCGGCAACCGGGATCTTGAACTCGCGCACATAGATTGACGGGACCCAGGTCGTCAGGCCGAAGGTGGCGAAGGAGGTGAAGAACCACAGGCTGATGATGATGATCGAACGCTTGCGATAATCGCTGGCGAACAGCGCCTTCACCCTGGTCGGCGCCGCCGCCGGGGCCGTCCGCCCCCCCGTCGCCAGTTCGGCGTCCACCGCGATCGGCGGGCCGCCGAGCTTGGCGAGCGCGCGGTTCACGTCGTCGATCCTCCCGAGACGCGCCAGCCAGCGCGGCGATTCCGGCAGCAGGAGCACGACCAGCGGCAGCAGGGCCAGCGGGATGACGCCCAGCCCGAACAGCCAGCGCCAGCCGAGATGCGGAATGACGATCGCGCTCGACTGCGCCGCCGCCGCATAGCCCGCCATGCAGATGAACTGGAAGGTACCGAAATATCGGCCGCGGATGCTCGTCGGGGCAAGCTCGTTGATATAGGTGATCGCCACCGGCAGCGCCCCGCCGATCATGACCCCCTGGACGAAACGCAGCACGATCAGCGTCCAGTAATCCGGGCTGACGGCGCAGCCGATCGCCAGCAGGCTCATCAGCGTCATCGCGACCAGGAACACCGGCATCCGGCCGAAACGCTCCGCCAGCATGCCGAGCAGCATGGCGCCGACGAACTGCCCGGCATAGCCGGACGAGATCAGCGCCCCCATCGACACCGGCTTGAGCTGCCATTCGGCGGTCAGCGACGGCATGACATAGGAAATCGCCACGCTGTCCCATGAATCGAACAGCATGATGAAACCGAGCAGGATCGGCGGAACGAAGCGCAGGCGAACGGAGCGCAGGTCGTCGAGCACATGGCCGACCGCGACCTCTGCCGTGTTCGCGCCCCCGACCGGGCCCGTTGCACCACCGCCGCTCATCGGGCGTACACCGCTGCGGCGGTGCCGTTCAGGAAGCGACGGCGTTCGCCGTCGTCCAGCGCGTCGGCGGCCGAACGTGCCATCGCCGCCTTCACCTCGTAGCTCTTCTCGCTCTGGCCGAGATCGGATCCCCACATCAGGCGATCGGCCCCGAAGCGATCGGCCAGCAGCCGGACGAAGTCGGCCGGCACCATTTTCTGATCGGCGAGTCGATCGAACACGATCTCGGTCACCTTGAAATACATGTTGGGTATCCTCTCGAACATCGCGATGGTGGTCCCGATTCCGTAATCGGGTGGGCCGGGCAGCGTCGCGTCGAAGCCATGCTCGCGATATTTGCCCATTTCGGGATTCGACGCCGTGTGCGCGGTACCCACATGATCCAGAATGATGCGCAGGCCCGGAAACCGCTCGGCGACGAATTTCAGTGCGGGCAGCACCCAGGGCAGGTGCAGCCGGAAAACGATGATCGCGACCGGAATGTCGAGATCGGCGGCCGCGCGCCAGCACTCCAGCGCCGCCGGCGAGTTCATCCAGCCGGTACCATAGTCCTCGAACCGGGTCTGGGCGAAGCGTACGCCGCGCACCCCGTCCTCGCGCACCATCCGCCGCAGCACCGCCGGCGTCGCCGGGTCCTGCGCATCGAGGATGACGACCGGCACGAAGCGGTCCGGGAAACGCCGGCCGGAATCGATGATGTAGCGATTGTCATAGCCATAGACATGGCCGCGCTGGACGATGCACGCCTGCGCCACGCCGTGGGCATCCATCTGCCCGATCAGCCAGTCGGCCGTGACGCTATAGGTCATGGGCGTGACGCTGGTGGTGCCGCGCATCGGCGACGGCGGATAGGCCACCGGATCGTCCGCGATCAGATGCGCGTGCGTGTCGAACAGGGGGAGGGGCACACTCACCAGCCGCTCACCGGCTGATCCTCGGTGTGGACCCCGCCGACCGCGGCGACCCGCGCGGTCATCATGTAGCTGCCGATCAGAATGACCAGGTCGAACACGAACCGGTCGCTATGCAGCGCGCGCAGGGAAGCCAGCACCCTATCATCGGGCGAGACGTCGCGCACGACGGCGTCGACAAAGGCGATCAGGGCCAGATCCGGCGCGGCGAGCAGCGAGGGATCGCCGCCCAGGACCGCTGCCTCTTCAGCGGCGCTCAGGCCGGCGGCGCGGGCCAGGCCGCGATGATGGAACAGCTCATAGTCGGAACCCTGCAGGTGCGCGACCCGCAGGATCGCCAGCTCGCGCAGCCTGGGATCGAGGTCGCACTCGATCGTGGCCCGGCCGAGAGCCGCCTGGGCGGACCAGAGCTGATCGCTGGCGTGCATCGCCATGTGCGAAACGTTCAACAGGCGCCGTTGATTGGCGCCAAAGACCCGTTCATGCTTTTCCGGTGAAAGAGTATCGAAGGACGGATAGGGAATCCGGCTATACTTCACCGCACCGGATGCAGACGACTGTTCATCGATCATCGCGGACTCGACTATATCGCCCCTTATCCGCAACTCGACCCCTCCCCTCTATATTACTATCGCGCGCCGATATACTCGATCAGCGAATTTGGAGTTGATACCGCACCCCTTCTGCGCGAAGCCGATGGGACCGGGAACAAGTCTCCGCAAGATCGTAGGTGGAGCGCCCCTTTCGACACAAGACCGGAAATCGGACCCATCATAAGGAGAGCGTATAGTGACTGAGACAAGCTTCTCGCTGGCCGGGCGCAAGGCGCTGGTGATCGGCGCCGACTCCGGCATCGGCCTGGCCTGTGCGCGCGCGATCGCGATGGCCGGCGCCGACCTGGTGATCGGGGGCCTCGATGCGGCGAAGGGCGACGGGTTGGCGCGCGAGATCGGCGCGGCGAGCGGAACCTCGGTCAGCTATGTCGCGGTCGACGTTACCGAAGAGGATCAGGTCGCGGCGGCGGTCGCGACCGCGGTCGAGCGACTGGGCGGGCTCGATATCGCAATGAACAATGCCGGCATTCCGGGGCCGACCGGGGCGCTCGACACAATAGACGCGGCCGATTTCGACCGGTTGTTCGCGATCAACGTGCGCGGCACCTGGCTGGGCATGAAATATCAGGTGCCGGCGATGCTGGCGTATGGTGGCGGATCGATCATCAACCTGGCGTCGACGGCGGCGCTCACCGGGCTGCCGTTCGTCGTCCCCTATGCCGCGACCAAGCATGCGGTGGCCGGGCTGACGAAATCGGCCGCGCTGGAGCTTGCCCCGCGCGGCATCCGCGTCAACGCGATCGCGCCGGGCCCGGTCGATACCGGGCTGCTTCACACCATGCGCGCGGGCCGGCTGAGCGCCGGCGGCGCGCAGCCGCTGAAGGTACCGATGGACCGGGTCGCGCAACCGGAGGAGATGGCCGGCGCGGTGGTCTGGCTCGCGTCGAGCGCATCCTCCTATGTCACCGGCGCGATCATCTCGATCGATGGCGGCGTGGTCGCGCAATAGAGCAATCAGTCAGCGAACGGGTCGGGCGGGATCTCAGTCGAAAGATCGATGACGACCGTCTTGACCTCGCTGAACTCGCGCAGCGCGTCGATCCCGTTTTCGCGGCCTATGCCGCTCAGCTTGAACCCGCCATAGGGCAGCATGAAATGAACCGGGCGGAAGGTATTGACCGAGACGAGCCCACTCTCGATCCGGTTCGCGACGCGGTGCGCGCGTGCGACATCATTGGTCCATAACCCCCCGACCAGGCCGTACTCGCTGTCATTGGCGAGCGCGATCGCTTCTTCCTCGCCCTCGAACGGCATCAGCGCGACGACTGGGCCGAACACCTCTTCCCGGGCGAGCCGGGACTGATTGTCGACCTCGGCGAACACCGTCGGCTCGACGAAATAGCCGCGATCGAGGCCGGGCGGGCGCCCGCCGCCGACCAGCAGCCTGGCGCCGCTCTCGCGGCCGATCGCGATATAGCTCTCGGTCTTGTCGCGCTGCTCGGCCGAGGTGTGCGGCCCGATATGAGTCTTCGGATCGAGCGCGCCGCCGACCCGGATGCGCCCGGCGCGCGAGGCCAGTTCGCGCGCGAACCGGTCATAGACCGGCCGCTCGACGAACATCCGCGACGCCGCTGAGCAGGACTGGCCGGTCGAGCGGAAAGCGCTGTGCACGGCCACCGAGATCGCCTTTTCCAGATCGGCGTCGGCGAACACGATGAAGGGCGACTTGCCCCCACATTCGAACGAACAGCGCTTCAGGTTGACGCTCGCCGCCGCCATGATCCGCCGCGCGGTGGCGTGCGACCCGGTGAACGACACCTTGTCCACGCCGGGATGCCCGGACAGCGCGGCGCCGACCGATCCATCGCCCGGCAGGACGTTGACCACGCCCGGCGGAAACCCGGCCTCCCCCGCCAGCCGGCCCAGCGCGAGCAGGCTCGCGGGCGTTTGTTCGGCGGGCTTGAGGATCACGGCATTGCCGGTCGCCAGCGCCGGGCCGAGTTTCCAGCAGGCGAGGAGGATCGGCGAATTCCACGGCAAGATCGCCGCGACCACGCCGACGGGTTGGTGTCGCGTATAGGCGATCGCATCGGCACGGAACGGGATCTGCGCGCCGTTGAACTTGTCGGCCGCGCCCGCGAAGAAAGTGAGCCAGTCGGCCGCGCGCTGCATCTCCCCCACCGTGTCGCGGAGCGGCTTGCCATTGTCGCGGCTTTCGATTTCGGCCAGCACGGCCGCGTCGCGCCGAACCAGATCGGCAAGCCGGGCGATCATCGCACCGCGCGCCGTCGGCGCCATGTCGCGCCACGCGCCGCGCAGCGCGGTTCTGGCGGCGGCGACCGCAAGGTCCACATCGACCGCGTCGGCGACCGCCACTTCGGCCCATATCTCCTCGGTGGAGGGATCGATGCTGCGGATCGTATCGCCCGAATGCGGCGCGACCCATTCGCCGCCGATCAGCAGGCGATCGAACGTCCCCGCGCCGCGCAGCATGCTCACGAGGCCTTCAGCATCCCGGGCACGCCGGCGGCGACGGTCTGCACCAGGCTGGCGACCGTCGCGCTGCCCGGCATCGCCCCCATCGCGACGCCGGTGTCGCGCGCGCTATCGCCGAAATACCAGCGGGTGTTGCGGGCGAACTTGTCGAGCACGTCGTCACGCGACAGCGCAGCCTCGGGCGAACCGGGGTGGAACGGCACATGCTTGAAATAGCTACGCCCCGCCGCCTCGACGGTCAGCCGCGCCGGGCAATGTTGCGGATAATCGGAAAGCGGGTCGACCGAGGCCTCGACCAGCTGCGCGAGCCGCAGGATGCGCGGGTCGGACAGGCGCTCGGGCATGAAGGTCTCCAGCGCCACGTCGCCATCGACCAATGCCGCCGCCACGCCGAAATAGAGGCTGAAGCGTGCCTCGTGCGGCGTGCTCGGCGCTTTCTTCCGGTCGCGCGGTTCGGTGACGAGCGTCAGACCGGGCTCGGCCAGCTGGCACGCGATGCCGGTGATCTCATCGACCGTCACGCCGTCCCGCGCGAAATCCGCGAGGATCTGCTTGGCGGCTTCGATGAACGCGTGAAGCAGCTGGCAACAGGGATAGGGCTTGTACGCCGTCTCGGGCAGATACCAGCGCGTGCCCAGCCCCTCGCCCGCCTTGGCGAAATCCAGGTCGCCGGTGACCGGCGTCAGATGAGTCTGGAAAAAGCCGAACTTGCCCTCGAAGACGCTGTCCGGACCGGAAATGCCTGCCATCGCCAGATCGATCGCAAGCATGCCGGCATGGGCGCCCCACCCGCCATGCAGGATCTTGGCGGTCGAGCCGGTGCGGGTCGATTCCTGAATGCCGGAGGCGAAGGTGCCGCAGATGCCGAGCGCGTCGCCGATCTGCGCCGGGGTGGCGCCAGCCAGGCGGCCGATCGCCGCCGCGACACCAAAGGATCCGATCAGCGAGGAGGTATGGTAGCCCCGCTCGAGGAAACGATCGCCGCCGACGAAACCGAGCCGGATCATCACTTCATAACCGACCACCGTCGCGTCGATCGCCTCGGCCAGTGTCGCGCCCCGCGCCTCGGCGGCGGCGAGCACCGCGGGCACCACGGTCGATCCCGGCCGGGCGAGCGACGAGCCGTGCTTGTCGTCCATCTCCAGCGCCTGGGCGAGCGAGCCGTTGACCAGGGCGGCCAGTTCCGGCCGCGACCTGGCATCCAGCCCGAACAGCGACGCGCCCGTCCCCGCGCCCCAGGCGCCCGCGAGCTTCGCCGCTGCGGCACCGCTCTGTTCCCGGGGATTGGCGCCCGCGATGCATACGCCGATCGAATCGACGATGTGCCACAGCGCCGCGTCGCGCACGGCGGGAGGAATCGCATCGCGCGTGAGCCCGACCGCGTAGTTGGAAAAGGCTTCGGCCAGCATCGTCATCGTCGGTTTTCCCTATGGTGGAGGATGGTCAGCGGACCTGCTGCAACACCTGGCCCAGCCGCTGCGACGGAGCCGCCTCATTCTCCAGATTGTCGATGATCTGCTCGACCTCCGTCACGGCGGCGGCGTGCAGCACGCGGCCGGCGAGATCGCGGAACTTGTCCCGGAGCGCGTCTTCCGACATCGGGTTGCGCCAATGGCCGGAACGATAGGTCTGGTCGGCCTTGTGCTCGGTGCCGTCCTTCATCGTGACCGCCACGCGCACCGCGCGCATCTCATGCTTGCCGCCGGCGTCGAGCTCGGGATCGACATAGACCTCGATGCGATTGGCGAGATCGATGATCGTCGGATCGCGCAGCTTGTCGTCGCTATATTGGTCGATAAAGGCATTGCCTTCGAGCAAGGTAACCGCCGCCGTGTAGGGCAGGTTCATCTGCGCGGCGATCGTCTCGCCATTGGGCACATAGGGCCAGCCGCAATGGACATAGACCATGTCGGTGGTGCCGATGCGCACCTTGGCGACATCGCTGCCATGAATGCCGGTGCGCGCGATGATCGCGCGCAGCGCATCGACCGAGGTCTGGCTGGAAGCGAGCGACGAATAGCGCTTGAAGCCGTTCTTGCGCATCTCCCAGTCGCTGCCCAGGCCGTTGGTCGCCCAGCTCAGGTCGTATTCCGACGAATAGGTCGAACAGAAACCCCCATAGGGCGCCTCGAGCACGTCGCGCACGCCGGTCAGCCCCTCGCGCGCGCACAATGCGGCGATGATGCCGTTCTGCGATGCCTTGCCCGAGTGGAAACGCTTGGCCATCGCGCCGAACTGCGCGGCCATCAGCCCCGCCGCCTGGGACCCGGCCAGTCCGAGCGCACTGACAAATTTATCGGTGTCGAGATCGAGCAGCTTGGCGATCGCCGCCGCCGACCCGAAGGTGCTGGTGAGGCCGCACGGGTGGAAGCCGCGATGGAAGGCCGAGGGGCTGACCGTATTGCCGATCCGCGTGCCGAGTTCGTAACCGGCGACGACGGCGCGGATCACGTCCTTGCCGTCGAACGCGCCGAACGCGCCCTCGGTGCAGGCGAGCACGGCCGGGATAACGCCCGCTCCGTAATGCGACATCGACTGGTCGTGGCAATCGTCGAGTTCATAGCCTTGCGCGGCCGTGCCGTTGATGAAGGCGACGCCCAGCGGATCGGCCTTGACCTTCATCCCCCAGGCACTTGCCGTCTGCGCCTGGCCCAGCAGACCGACGGTGCGCACCACTGCCTGAGTCCATTCCGTGTCCGCGCCGAACAGGCCGCAACCCAGGCTGTCGCGAATGCACTGCTTGGCATTGACGATCAGATCGTCGGGCAGATCCTCATAGCGCAGCCCGGCGGCGAATTCGGCGATTTCGCGGGTGACGCCCGGCACGGCGATCTGGGTTTCGGCGTTCATGCGGACTCTCTTCTGGCAGGGGATGGAAGCGTTCAGGCAGCGGATGCGGCTGGGGCCGGGGCCGGCGATGCCGACCTCGCGGTCGCGTAGGCGGCGGCGCTCGTCCCGGCGAGGCGGCCGAACACCGCCCCGCTAGTGAGCCCGCTGGCACCCGGATAGTTGAAGTAGAATATGCCGCCGACCATCTCGCCGGCGGCGAACAGGCCCGGGATCGACTGGCCGTTGGTGTTCATCACTTCGCCCTCGGTCGAGATCTTGACCCCGCCAAAGGTGAAGGTGACGCCGCAGGTGACGGCATAGGCCTCGAACGGCGCGGTATCGATCGCGCACGCCCAGTTGCTGCGCACCACGCCGTTGCTGGTCGCGCTGCGGCCGTCCTTGATATTGGGATCGAACGCCGCGTCGGTGTCGATCGACGCGTTGAATTCGGCGACCGTCGCCAGGAACTGCGCCTTGTCGATCTCCTCGATCTTGTCGGCCAGCTCCTCCAGCGTGTCGGCGCGGACCTTGGAGACGTTGCGCGTGCGATATTCGTCGCGCAGCAGATGCGAGACCTTCGAATCGAACACCTGCCAGGCCAGCTGGCCCGGCTGGGCGAGCACTGCCTGGCCATATTTGGCGTAAGTATAGTTGCGGAAATCGGCGCCCTCGTCGACGAAGCGCTTGCCTTCGCGATTGACCATCACGCACAGCGGATAGCTGTGCCGCTGATATTGCGGGGTCAGCGCCAGATCGCCGAAATCATTCGCGTTGCGCTCCCACGACACGGCGTGGCAGCCCGACCAATGACCATAAGGCTGGGCGCCGGCGTCAAGCGCCATGCGCAGCCCATCTCCGGTATTATAGCGAGAGCCGCGCACCTTCGCGAGATCCCAGCCCGGCCCGAGATAGCGCGTGCGCCATTCCGCATTGGCCTCGAACCCGCCGCAGGCCAGCACGACGGCGCTCGCGAGGATCTCGCGCTCCTGCCGGTCGACCGCGACCCGCACCCCGGTCACCTCGAGGTCGCTGCGCACGAGATCGCGCACCCAGGCATCATAGACGATCTCGATGCCGCGCTTTTCCGCCGCGCGGTACAGCGAGTCGACCAGGCCCGGCCCGCCCGCCTGCACCGCGATCGTCGCGCCGCCCCAGAATTTGAAGCGCCCGTCGACCCGATAGGCCTGGCGCCCGAAATTGGGGAAGAAGCGCACGCCCTGGTCGCGCATCCACAGGATCGTCGCGCGGCTGCGCGTCACCAGCAGGTCGCACAATTCGGGATCGGTGCGATATTGGGTGATTTCACCCATATCCTCGAAAAACTTGCCTTCGGTATAGGTGCCGAAATCACTGACCGCGCATTCGGCGTCGGTCAGGTCGGGGCAGAAAGCGCGGATGTCGTCCGCGCCTTCATAGACGGTGCGCATCAGCCCGTCGGTATAGGATGTGTTGCCGCCCCGCTCACTCTCCGGGGAGCGTTCGAGCACGAGGACCGATGCGCCCGCATCCGCCGCGCTCAGCGCCGCGCACAGGGCGGCGTTGCCGCCGCCGACGACGATCACGTCATATCTGCGATCGAGACTGTTCCGCATCCCCGCCCTTTTCCGCAGGCAGCAGCCGACCGGCGCCGACGCACCCGACTTTCTGCAACAATTTCAGCGATGCAGCGCGCTATTCGCGCTGCCGACGGGGATCGTTCTAGCGAGCGGGGCTATGCTTGCACGAAATATTATGGCATCCTAGCATGCGATGAAAACATTGTCGGGGATGCGTGAGCCTTGAAGCTTCAGCAACTGAGATACGTCGTCGAGATCGTACGGCACGGCAATCATCTCTCCGCCGCAGCAGAGTCCCTGAACACGTCCCAGCCGGGGGTCAGCCGGCAGATTCAGCTGCTCGAGCTGGAGCTCGGCTTCGAGATTTTCATCCGTACCCGCAACCGCATCATCGGCCTGACCGAGCCTGGTGAAGTGGTGTTTTCGATCGCGCAGCGCATCGCGACGGACGTTGCCGCCCTGAAGCGGCTCAAGAGCGACATGAATTCGGGCAATGGCGGCGTCTTCACCATTGGCACGACGCATTTCCAGGCGCGCTACACGTTGCCGCGTGTCGTCGAGCGGTTCGTGAAGCAATATCCCGACGTGAAGCTGGTCATGCGGCAGGGCGATCCCGAGGAAATCTGCCAGATGGTCGATGGCGGCGACGTCGACCTGGCGGTGGGGACCGAGACGATCCGCGAGTTCCCCAATCTGGTGAAACTGGACGGCTTCCAGATCAAGCGCATGATCGTCGCGCCGATCGGCCATCCCCTGCTCAGCGTTTCCGAGCTGACGCTCGCCGAAGTCGCGAAATATCCGATCATCACCTATGACACGCGCTACAGCGGCCGCTGGAAGGTAATGAAGGCCTTTACTGACGCGGGGCTGGAGCCGCGCGTCATCATGAGCGGCATCGATGCCGATGTGTGCAAGACCTATGTCGCGCTCGGGCTCGGCATCGGCATCCTGTCCGACCTGGCGTTCGATCCGGAACGCGACACCGGCATCGCGACGCGCGCCCTGGGGGATCTGGTGCCGTCCAGCACGGTGCATGTCGTGCTGCGCTCGAACACCTATCTGCGTCCCTATCTGCTCGAATTCATCCGCTCGGTCGCGCCGCACCTGACGCCCGGCGTCGTGCGTCAGGCCGTGCAGAATGTTCACAACGCGCGTAGCGCCGCCTGACGGCGGCGGGTCGGGGATGGAGAAGGGTTCGCGCTGAGGCGCGGAGATGATCCGTCTCCGGCACATCCCTGCGCCCTTGATTCCGCGCGAACCCTTCTCCGCCGATCCGTCCTGGAGCAACCTGTGCTAAATCCGGTTCACCTCTTCGGTTCCCCGGCGAAGGCCGGGGCCCAGTTGGGGGACGATCCTGAGCGGAGTTGCGCGTCGTTACTTCAGCTTTCCCAACTGGGCCCCGGCCTTCGCCGGGGAAGCCAGGAAGAAGGAGGTACCTCGCAGCGCATATTCAACGCGTTTCGCTTCAGCGCCTCACCTCTTCGTGCAGCAGCGTCATGCGGCGAAGCGCCTCCTCGTCGAGCGTCAGCCCCAGGCCTGGACCCGTCGGCACCGCCACCGCGCCGTCGACGATGGTGAAACCGCCGTCCGCCACCAGCGGATCCGGCCCCAGCACGCCGGCGCCGAACACGAATTCCGCCGCGCCGAAGGTCCGCCGCGCCGGCACCGCCGCGCAATAATGCGCCGCGGCCGCCGCCTCGAACTGCGATGCGACCGCGAGGCCACCGCAATTGATACCGATATCGAAGGCGTCGGCGATCGCCAGCATGCGCCTGGCCGGCGTCAGCCCGCCGACCTTGTACAGCTTGATGCAGAATATATCGACCGCGCAGCTGCGCGCGAGCTCCGCGGCATCCTGGACGGTGAACAGGCTTTCGTCCGCCATGATCGGCACGCCCCGCGCCTGCGCGCGGATCGCCGCCAGCCCGGCGAGGTTGCGGCGCTCGATCGGCTGCTCGCAATAGCCGACGTCCATGTCGTGCATCGCATCGAGCGCGGCGACGGTTTCGGCGACGGTCCAGCCGGTGTTCGGATCCACGCCGATCAGCACGTCCGGCCCAACCGCCTCGCGCACGGCCGCGAAGTTTCGCACATCGGTGCGCCATCCGCCTTTGCCCGCCGCCTTCAGGCAGAGCACGCGCATGCCGAATTCGTCGGTCGCGCGGCGCGCATCGTCAATCATGCGCGCGACGTCGTCGTACAGGCTGACCGACCATTCGAGCGGGATGCTGTCGTGCGATCGCCCCCCGAGCAGAACATGGACGGGCACGCCCAGCACCTTGCCCAGCGCATCGTGGAGCGCGATGTCGAGCACCGCCCGGGCGGCGGGATTTCCCGCGAGCCGCGAGGTCATCAGCGCGTCGTTCGCCTCGAAATCCGCCAGCCGCCGCCCGATCAACAGCGGGCCGTAGATGTCGCGGATCGCCGCGACCACGCTGTGCACGGTATCGGCGACGAAATGGCCCGGGCTGATCGGCCGAATCTGGGCCACGCCGACCACGCCGTCCGCATGGATCTTGACCAGCACGGGCTTGCCGAGCAGCTGCTCCGGCGGGCCGGTATCGTAGCTGCCGCTGGAGAAGGTCCGCTTCAGCCGAACCGGGAGTTCGGTGACATGGATCTCGATCCGATCGATCGCCATCACGCCACCGCCCTGTGATCGTTGCGCCAGCTGTTCAGCACCATTTCCGCCCCGCGCTCGCCGAGCGCGATCGTCGGGGCGTTGGTGTTGGAGGAAGGGATCGTCGGGAAGATCGAGGAATCGATCACGCGCAGCCGGCCGACGCCGCGCACCCGAAGCGCCGGATCGACGACCGCGGCATCGTCGGTCCCGGCCTTGCAGCTGCCGACGATGTGCCAGGTCGTCTGGGTCGTCTCACGAATATAGTCGCGAATCTGCTCGTCGGTGACAGTGTCGCTGCCGGGGCGCGTCTCGCGCACGATCATCCGCTGCATCGCCGGCGCGGCGGCGATCCGGCGCACTGCCTTGATCCCGGCGAGCAGCACCTCCGCATCATGCGGATCGTCCAGATATTTCGGGTCGATCCTGGGATGCTCCGCCGGGTCGGCCGAGCGGATATGAGTCCAGCCGCGCGACCGCGGCCGCAGGCCCATGACGCCGATGGTGAAGCCGGAATGCGCATCCAGCCCATCCTGCGGGCGCCGCGCGTAGCGATCCTTTCCCGAGAAAGGCTGGAGCTGGAGCTTCAGGTCCGGGCGCGGTTCTTCAGGCGAGGATCGCATCACGGTATGCGCCACGGCGGAGCAGATCGACAGGAGGCCCTTGCCGAGAAGCGCGAACTTCAGCCCTTCCCTGATCTTCACGGTCGGGCGCTGGAGCGCATCGTTGATGGTGATCGGCCGGGTGCACTCGAAGGTCAGGCGGGTGTTCGGATGGTCGAGCAGGTTTTCGCCGACCCCCGCCAGATCGCTGACGACCGGAATGCCGTGCTCGCGCAGCAGCGCCGCCTGGCCGATCCCGGAAAGCTCGAGCAGCGCCGGCGAATGGACCGGACCGGCCGACAGGATCACTTCCTTGCGCGCCGCGATCCGCCTGAGCTCCCCTCCGCGGCGAAGTTCCACGCCGGTGGCGACGCCATCCTCGATCACCACGCGGGTCACGAGCGCATCGGTCATCACCGCGAGGTTTTCGCGGTTGCGCGCGGGCTTCAGATATCCCACCGCCGTCGACGAACGGAAGCCGCGCCGGGTCGAATATTGCAGATAGGACGCGCCTTCATAATGGCCGTCATTATAATCCTCGACGATATCGAAGCCTGCCTCCCCGCTCGCCTGCACATAGGCATCGGCCAGCGCGTCGAAATGCTTGAGACTGGTGACACCGATCGGCCCGTCATGCCCGCGGGTCGCGGGGTCGCCGGGGGCATAGCTTTCCATGCGCTTGAAATAGGGAAGCATGTCGGACCAGCCCCAGCCCGGCAGGCCCATCGCCTCCCACGAATCGAACTCGCCCGGATCGCCGCGCACATAGACGCAGCCATTGATCGAGCTCGACCCGCCGAGCATGCGCCCGCGCGTCCACAATTGGGTGCGGTCGTTGAGCGCCGCCTGCGGCTCGGTCACCAGCGGCCAGGTATGGGCGGGGTCCTTGAGCAGGTTCACCACCATCAGCGGGATATGGATGTTGATGCTGGTGTCGCGCGGGCCTGCCTCGATCAGCAGCACGCGCTCGCGCCCGTCCTCGGACAGCCGCGCCGCGACCGCGCATCCCGCCGATCCCGCGCCGACGACGATGAAATCGAAATCGCCCGCAAAATTGTCCCGCGAGCTTGTCATTGCATATCCCCAGACCGATCCATCGCCCGAGCGGGATAGGCGTCGACAGCCCCGCCGCACCAATATGATTTTCCGGTTCACGATGCCCTGGCGGCATGCCGGAGAGGGAAACGGTATTGGAAAGCATATCGTTCGATCCGCTTAACCCGGCCCAACGACCCGCAGGAGAGACGCGTGCCGAACCCTTTGCCCGCTTATGGGCTTTATATCGGCGGCGCGTGGGTCCCGGCGAGCTCGGGCGAGGAATTCCCGACACTCAACCCGTTCCGTCAACAGCCCTGGGCCATGATCCAGCAGGCGAACGAGGCCGATGTGGCACGCGCGGTCGCGGCGGCACGCGAGGCGTTCGAGACGCATTGGTCGCGCACCCCGGGGGTGGAGCGGGCGCGGCTGATGAACCGTCTGGCGGACCTGCTCGAGCGCGACGCGGACCGGATGGGCACGCTCGAAAGCACCGATAATGGCAAGATCGTGCGCGAGACGCGCAGCCAGATGCGCTTCGTGGTGCGCACTCTGCGCTTCTTTGCCGGCTATGCGGACAAGCTGTGGGGCAAGGTGATCCCGCTCGATCGCCGCGACATGTTCGATTATGCCACGCTCGAGCCGCTCGGCGTGGTCGGGCTGATCACCGCGTGGAACTCGCCGATCGCGCTGCTCGGCAACAAGCTGCCGGCGGCGCTGGCCGCGGGAAATTGCGTGGTGGTCAAGCCATCCGAGCACGCCTCGGTCACCACGCTCGAATTCGCCAGGCTGGTCGAGGAGGCGGGCTTTCCGCCGGGCGTGTTCAATGTCGTCACGGGCGACGTCCGCACCGGGCAGGCGCTGGTCACCGGCGGCGGGCTCGACAAGATCAGCTTCACGGGCAGCGGCCGCGCCGGGCGCGAGATCGCCGCCGCGGCCGGGCGCAACCTGACGCCGGTGGTGCTGGAGCTGGGCGGCAAATCCCCCAACATCATCTTCGAGGACGCCGATATCGGGAAAGCGACGGTCGGCGCGCTGGCCGGGATCTTCGCCGCGACCGGCCAGACCTGCATCGCCGGATCCCGGCTGCTGGTGCAGCGCTCGGTCTATCCCGGCATCGTCGACGCGCTCGCGAAACGCGCGGCGCGGATCCGGCTGGGCGACCCGCTCGATCTTGCGACCGAGATGGGAACGGCGGCGAACGAGCCGCAGTTCCAGCGCATCCTGTCCTTCATCGAGGGTGCGAAAGCCGAGGGTGCGCGGCTCGTCGCGGGCGGCGGGGCAGCGACCGGCGACGGCCTCGGCGACGGGCTGTTCGTGCAACCCACGATCTTCGCCGATGTCGACAATGGCATGGCGCTGGCGCGCGAGGAGATTTTCGGACCTGTCCTTTCGATCATCCCGTTCGCTGACGAAGAGGAAGCGATCCGCATCGCCAATGACACACCGTTCGGGCTCGCCTCCGGCATCTGGACGCAGAGCCTGAACCGCATGCACCGCGTGTCGGCCGCGCTGAGGACCGGCATGGTCTGGGTCAACACCTATCGCGCCGTCGCCGCGCAGACGCCGTTCGGCGGCGTCAAGGAAAGCGGGGTCGGGCGCGAACGCGGCCAGGAGGGGCTGATGGAGTTCCTCACCACCAAGAATGTGATGATCAACCTGTCGGAAGACGATCGCGATCCGTTCGCGGTGCAGACCTGACCTTGGCTGGAATCGAGATGGAATGACGATCGGAGAGATCATGAGCGCAAGCATCGTCGGTCGAGCGCGCGGGCCTGCGGTCCGAAACACCGCGGGACGGTGAGCGGCCGATATGTGCGATCGTTGCGACCAGACCGCCAGCGGATGGCTTGGATGGAGCGCACTGCCGGCGCCGGCCGGTTCCAGGCCGGACGGCGACTGGATCGACCTGAGCCACGCCGTATCCCCGGCGATGCCCTGCGCGTCGATCTTCCCCGCGCCGAGCTTCGAGCGGCTGCGCTCGCTGCCTGTCGACCCCTTCAACGTCACCGAGATCCGCATGGTCGCCCATGCCGGCACGCATGTGGATGCGCCGATCCATTATTTCGCCGATGCGCCCGACGCCGCCTCGATTCCGTTCGACCGGCTGCACGGCCCCGGCGTGGTGTGGCACATCGAGGCCGAACAGGACGAAGTGATCGGCGTCGCGACGCTCGAGCGATGCCGGCCGATGCTGCGCGAGGGCGACATCCTCGCGCTCGACACCGGATGGGCACGCCGGTTCGGCACGCCCGATTATGATCGCCATCCAAGCCTGGACGCCGAGGCAGCGGCATGGCTGGTCACGCGCGGCATCAAGATGCTCGCCTGCGACTTCGCGACGCCCGACCTGGTCTATCACCTGCGCGCGCCCGGCTTCGACTGGCCGGTGCATCGGACCCTGCTGGCGCGCGGCATCCTGATCTGCGAGCATCTGACCGGCCATGCCGCGCTCGCCGGCGCGCGGGCGGAGTTCCGCTTCGGCGTCTTGCCCATCGTCGGGGGAGATGGTGCGCCCGCTCGCGTCTACGCCCGGCGGCTCGCCTCATGAGGGTCCGGAGACTGCCGCACCGCATCGGGGAGACCCGCCATCTATAGCGCAACCGATCCCGCCGCATCATCGACGACCGGCCACCATTATCTGGCGGACTGGATGGATCAGTGCGGGGTCAGCCACTTCTTTCACATGCCCCTGCTCGCTCCGCGGGCGATCAAGGCGATGAGCGCGAAGGGCGTGCAGCCGATCGCGGCGCATTCCGAAGCCGCGGCGGCCTATATGGCGGACGGCTATGCGCGGGCATCGGGTCGGCTCGGCGTGTGCGGCGCGCAGGCGATCGGCGCCGCGAATCTCGCCGCAGGGCTTCTCGACGCGCTGATGGCCCATGCGCCGGTACTGGCGATCACCGGCGGCGGGCTTCCGCATACGCGGGAGCGCAATTTCTACCAGGAAGTCGACCAGAGACCGGTATTCGCCGGGCTGACCCGGTTCGCCGCGCGGGTCGAGTCCGTCTCGCGCCTGCCCGATCTGCTCAACCAGGCGACGCGCGCGGCCACCAGCGGCCCTCCCGGCCCGGTCCATCTCGAACTGGGCGGCTTCATGGGCGGCATGCTCGACGACGAAGTCTCGTCGCCGCACCGCCCCGAGCCGCACGGCGCCGCCGCGCCCTGGCTGCGCGCGCCGGCCGATCCGGCCGCGGTGTCACGCGCCGCGGCCCGGCTGAAAGCCGCCGCACGGCCGATCGTCATCGCGGGCTCCGGAATCCGGTCAAGCGGTGCGGGCGGCCGGCTGCGCAATTTCGTCGAGCAATGGCAGATGCCGCTGGCGACCTCGCTCGATGCGAAAGCGGCGCTGCCCGACGGGCACCCGTTGAATGCCGGGGTAACGGGCAATTATGCGCGCGACACCGCCAACCGCGCGGTCGCGGAGGCCGACCTGATCCTGTTCGTCGGCTCCACCACCGGCAGCATGGTGACCAGCGACTGGCAGGTCGCGCGTCCCGGCATCCCGGCGATCCAGATCGATGTCGATCCGCGCGAACTGGGTCGAAATTTCCCGCTCGAGGTGGCGCTGGCGGGCGATCCGGCGACGGTTCTGGACCAGCTGGCGCTACATGCCGAAGGCGGGGCGCCGGAGCCCTGGCGCGCGCGGATCACCGCCCTCAAGCGCGAATGGGCCGAGGCCGCCGCACCCGGCGAACGATCCGACGCCGTGCCGATCGTGCCGCAACGCCTGTGCCGCGATCTTTCGGAGGCGCTGCCCGACGGTGCGCTCGTGGTGGTCGATACCGGCCATTCGGGCGTGTGGGCAGCGCGCAACCTGTATCTCGACCGGCCCGGCCAGGGCCTGTTGCGCGCGTGCGGGTCGCTGGGCTGGTCCTATCCCGCATCGCTCGGCGCGAAATGCGCCGCGCCGGAACGGCCGGTGATCTGCTTCAACGGCGACGGCGCGTTCCTCTACCATCTTGCCGAGATGGAGACGGCGATGCGATACGGCATCGCCACGGTGACGGTGGTCAACAACAACAATGCCTATAGCCAGGAGAAGCCGGTGTGGCACGAGAGCGCCGCGCTGGACGAGAACTGGCGCTTCACCCCGGTCAGCTATGCGCGCGCGGCAGAGGCATTCGGATGCAAGGCCTATCAGGTCGAAAAACCGGGCGACCTCGCCACCGCGCTCCGCTCCGCGCTGGCCGAGCACGGGCCGACCATCGTCGAGGTGATGACCGACGACCAGATCACCGCGCCGCCGCCATGGCGGCCCGCAACGCGAGGCTGAAGCCATGAGCCGATTCCCCTATCCCGACCCCGAGACGCTGTCGGAACAGAAGCGCCACGTCTTGACGGGCGTGGAAGGGAGGGTGCTCAACGTCTCGCGCATGGCGATGCATGCGCCCGACGCGCTGTGGCTGGCACAGCGCCGGCTGGGCCGGGCGGTGGTGTTCGACTCGACACTCGACGAGCGCCTGCGCGAGATGCTGATCCTGCGCGTCGCCTATCTGTCGAACTCGGATTATGAACTGTTCCATCATCTGAGCATCGCGGAGAATCTCGGTGTCACCGCCGCCCAGCGCGACGCCATGCGCAGTGGCGATTTCTCCGGCCTGACCGACCGGGAGGCCGCGCTCGCGACGTTCGTCACCGAGGTGGTGCGCGACGTGTCGCCGTCCGACGCGAGCCTGGCCCGCGCGCGCGAGTTCTTTCCGACCGAACAGCTGTTCGAAATGGTCGTGCTGTGCGGGGGCTATATGCTGACCGCGCGCATGGCCGCGCTCGGCGGCGTCGAACCCGACGAGACCGCCGTCGCGAGCTGGAAAAGCTAGAGGAATCACCTCTCCCCGTTCGCCCTGAGCTTGTCGAAGGGCTGTCCTTTCTTCCGAGGAAGAGAAGAGCGGGGCTTCGACAACCCCGGATCAAGTCCGGGGCCGAACGGGGGTGGTGGATGAAAGCGACCAGCGCTGCTCTAGAGCAGCGTGCGTAAAATCAGAACCGTTCGTCCTGAGTAGGGGCTGAGCTTGTCGAAGACCCGTATCGAAGGACAGGTGTGGCGCGTGACGCTTGTCCTTCGATACGCCATTTCGACAAGCTCAATGGCTACTCAGGACGAACGGCTGTGGTTCAGATTTACCGCTCGATGCTTTAGCCTTTCCAGTCACCCTCGCCCAATGGCGGACGCACGATCGTCGGGGCATGGAAAACCGGTGTCGCGATCCCTTCCATCCGCGCCTTGATCTGGATCGCCAGGTGCAGCGAGTGGATCCGCGACTGGATGAGATTGCCGCCGTGAAACCATAGCCCCTCCTGCGCGGTCGGCTTCCACATGTTGCGCAACTCGCCCTCCCAGGGCCCGGGATCCATCGCCGTATCAGAGCCGAGCCCCCAGCATGGGCCGATCGCCTCGGCGACTTCCGGAGAGATCAGCATCGCCGCCCAGCCGCTCATCGGCCCATAGCCGGTCGCATAGACGATCACGTCCGCGGGCAGGGCCTCCCCGCTCGAGAGCACGACCTGATTGGGCTCGATCCGTTCCACGCCGACATTGCTGCGAACCTTGATCTCCCCATCCGCGATCAGATCCGACGCGCCGACGTCGATATAATAGCCCGAGGCCCGGCGCGGATATTTGCCGCCGATCGCCGTCTCGTCCTCGCCGAAATCGATCAGGAAGCCGCTGGCGCGAAGGCGGTCGTAAAAGGCCGCATCCCATTCCTGGATCGCCCGGCAATTCGCCCGGTCGAGCGGCTCGCGCGCACGAAAGGGCAGCGAGCTGACGAGCAGGTCGGCATCGTCGGTCGTCATGCCGGATTCGACCGCGTCCTCCGAAAAATAGCCGCGGTCCTGCAACACGCGCAGCGACGACGCCTTGATCACCGTGGTCGGCGACCGCTGGATCATCGTCACGTCCGCCGCATTTTCCCACAGATCGGCGGCGATATCATGAGCGGAATTGTTGGCGCCGATCACGACCGCGCGCTTGCCGGCGAACTGCGCCCCCCCGGGATGGTCGCTCGAATGGAACTGAATCCCCTGAAAGCTTTCCGCGCCGGGAATGGCGGGCACCGCCTTGATGCCCGAGAGGCCGGTCGCCAGGACCAACTGGCGCGGATGCAGCGTGATCGTCTCACCCCTGCGCTCGACCGTCACGTCCCAGCACCGGTCGCGCGCGTTGAAAGCCGCCGAGCGGCAAATGGTCGCATTCCAGATGTCGAGTTCCATGATCTTCGCATAGGCCTCGAGCCAGTCGCCCATCTTGTCCTTGGGCGTGTAGACCGGCCAGTGATCGGGAAACGGCAGATAGGGCAGATGGTCGATCCACACCGGATCGTGCAGGCACAGCGACTTGTAGCGGCTGCGCCAGGAATCGCCGGGCCTGTCGAGTGCGTCGATGACCAGTGCGGGCACGCCGATGCGCTTCATCCGCGCCGCCAGCGCCAGGCCGCCCTGCCCGCCCCCGACGATCAGGCAATAGGGCTGGACCGAATGGCCAAGCGTCGCTGCGACCTCCTCGCGCTCGTCGCTCCAGGTGCGGCGCTCCTTCAGCGCACTGTGCACGGCACCTTCCACCCGGCGGCGCCCCGCCGGCTCCTCGAAGCCCTTGAGCGCAAGCCCCGAGGTCAGCAATGTCCAGCAGCCACCGGCACGCAGGCGGACATAGGCCCGCCCGCGGATCGCACGGGTCTCGAAGTCGAACCAGCCTTCGACCTGCCCGTCGCCCGAAGCGGCCTGACGCACCGCGGAGATCGAGATCGGCCCGACATGACCAGCCTGGCTGCGGACGAGCGCGGCGACGCCATCCGGCTTTTCCACCGTCACGATGTTCCAGGAAAACGCGACCAGATCGCGCCAATAGCTTTCCTCTTCGGAGAACAATGCGGCGACTGCGTCGGCATCGCCCGCGTTGAACGCCTCGACAAAAGCCGCCGTCCAATCCTGAAGCGCCGTACCGTTCGTCACATCCACACCGATCCCCTCCCCACGTGCCCCACTCATCCCAGTCCGCGCGACGGGCAAAGCCGCCCGGCAACGCCCTGACGATACGGGCCTTGCAGGGGCGTTATCGCACTGGAGATGCGCTGCATAATCGCGCTGCGGCATTGTCCAGACGCATGGCGAATAGCGCCCTTTCATGCCGGCGATACCCGCCAGGCAGGGTAGTATGACTAATCATCATCAAACCCGTGTTCCGGGCAATTTAAGCGTTGCTTATCAGTACGTTCGCTCATCAGCATTACATAATGTACGGAAGTCGCCCTGTTGCCGACGCGCCGGTTATGCCCATAGACGTCGCTGCGTACTGCCGAGGCGGGCCGGATGATTTCGACCTCGATCGGTTTCGACAGGAGAATGTCATGACGGTGCAGACCACCGCTTCGCTCGACCAGGCTTCGCAGCCCCTGGCGCTGGACGCCGCGGCCATCCATCCGCTGTTCGGCGCCCGTGTCGAGGGGATCGACCTCTCCGCGCCGCTGGCGCCCGAACAGATCGACCAGGTCCGCGCCGCGATGGACCATTATGGCGTCCTTGTGTTCCCGGACCAGAGCCTCACCGATGAACAGCAGGCCGATTTCGCGCGCCAGTTCGGCACGATCGAGGCCACCCCGACGCTGGTCGACCAGGAGCGGCGGCGGCTGCCGAACATGCAGATCAACGACATCTCGAACCTGGGTGCCGATGGCCAGATCCTGGCAGCGGACGACCGCCGACGCATGTTCAATCTGGGCAATCTGCTGTGGCATAGCGACAGCAGCTTCAAGCCGACGCCGGCCTATTGGTCGATGCTGCATGCGCGCGTCATTCCGCCGCGGGGCGGCGAGACCGAATATATCGATACCCGCGTCGCCTGGGACTATCTGCCTGAAAATCTGAAGGCGCTGACCCGCGATCTGGTCGCCGAACATTCGCTGATCTTCTCGCGCGCGCAACTCGGCTTCGACGAATTCAGCCCGTTGGAAATGGAACGGTGCGCGCCGGTTCCGCAGCGGCTCGTGCGGTATCACGCCGAATCGGGGCGCCTGGCCTTGTATCTGTCGGCCCATATCGGGCGCATCCGGGGCTGGGAGACGCCCGAGGCGACAGCCCTGATCCGTGAGCTGACCGAACATGCGACGCAGCGCCACTTCGTCTATACGCATCGCTGGCGCGTCAACGACCTGGTAATCTGGGACAATCGCTGCACGATGCACCGCGGCATGCGCTATGACGACAAGGTCTTCCCGCGCGATCTGCGGCGCGTGACGCTCGAGGATGTCGGCCCGACCCTGGAACAGGCTGCCGCCTGATACTCCCGCACAGGATATCGATCATCGTGAATCACCCTACCGTGACCGAGGCCCTGGTCGCGCGCCTGAGCGAGCGTGGCGTCACCCGCATGTTCGGCGTGCCGGGGGGCGAGTGCAATCTCGACTTCATTGCCGCCGCCGAGGCGGCAGGCATGAAATTCATACTGACGCGCACCGAGACCGCCGCCGCGATCATGGCGTGCGTCACGGCGGAACTCACCGGTACGCCGGGTGTCGCGATGACGACGCGCGGGCCCGGCCTCGCCGCTGCCGCGAACGGCGTCGCCTATGCCGATCTCGATCGCGTGCCGCTGCTGCTCATCGCGGACGGCTATGAGGACGGGCAGGCCTATATCAGCCACCAGCGCATCGACCAGCCCGCGCTGCTGGCGCCGATGCTGCGCGCGTCTTCCGATCTGCGCGGTGCGGACCCGCTGGCCGAACTCGAGCGCCTGCTCGGCGCCATCGAGGAGCACCCCCACGGCCCCGCCTATCTCGAGGTCGCCGGCTCCTTCATCCGTCGTCCGGCAAGCCCGCCGCCACCGGCCATGCCGCCCGCGCCCTTTGCGGATCTGGACGACGCGGCGGTCGCGCGGGCACGCGAATTGCTCGGCGACGCCCGGCGCCCGATTCTGATCGCCGGGCTCCAGGCCAGGTCGAGCGCGGCCGGCAACGCGCTGCGCGCCTTCGCCGCCGCCTCGGGCTGTCCGGTGCTGACCACGTACAAGGCAAAGGGCGTGGTGTCCGAACACACGCCGCTCGGCCTCGGCCTTTACGCCGGCGGCGTCGCCGAGGAACCGCTGATCCGCGCGGCCGACCTGATCCTGCTCTATGGATTCGATCCCGTCGAAGGCCCGCCTCAGCCGTGGCGCTATGCCGGCATCCCGACGATCGAGCTGACCGAACACCCGCACGCGCACATACTGGTCGACAGCGACGTGACCCTGATCGGCGACCTGCCGACGGGCCTCGCCGCGCTTGCCGACGCGATGCCGGCACCGGGCTGGAGCGCCGAGGAGCTGGCGACCGCCAAGCAGCGACTCTGGTCGGCCGCGCGAACGCCGACCGGGCCGGGCATCGCGCCGTCGCAGCTGGTCGACGCGGCCATCGCCGCGCTGCCCGCGGACAGCCGCATCACGATCGATGCCGGCGCGCATATGCTCCCGGTGCTGCACCTGTGGCAGTCGCCCGGCCCGAACCTGTCGCTGATCTCGCGCGGGCTCTCCACCATGGGGTTCGCCCTGCCCGCCGCGATCGCGGCGAGCCTGGTCGAGCCGGAGAGGACCACCATCGCCTTCACCGGCGACGGCGGTCTGATGATGTGCCTGGGCGAACTGGGCACGGCCATTCAGGCAGGCGCGACACCGATCGTCGTCCTGTTCAACGATTCGTCGCTGACCCTGATCGGCGAGAAGCAGAAACGACGCCAGCTCGCGACGGCGGGCGTGGATTTCTCCTCCACCGATTTCGCCCGGATCGCCGCCGGCTTCGGCTGGGCCGCGACCCGCGTCGAGCGCGTCGAGGACCTTGACGCCGCCTTCGCCGCGGCGCTGGCCGCGCAAGGCCCCGCGCTGATCGACGTGGTCATCGACCCGGGCCAGTATGAGGCTCAGATCACCGCGATCCGCGGCTGAAGCTCACCCGGCCAGATAACCGCCATCGACCGGCAGGACCACACCGGTGATGAAGCGCGCCGCGTCCGAGGCGAGGAACACCGCCGCGCCACCGACATCCTCGGGGTCGCCGATCCGCTTCTGCGGCGTACGCGCCATGATCGCCGCCTCGCGCGCCGGGGTCTTTTCCGAATCCGGGACAAGCGCGGATTCGACGAACCCCGGCGCGATCGCGTTGACGCGGATTCCGTCCGGCCCCCATTCGACCGCCAGCGCCTTGGTCAGCTGCATGACCGCGCCCTTGGACGCGGCATAGGCGGCCGCATTGCCGGCGGCGACGAACGAGCGGATCGAGGCGAGGTTGATGACCGCGCCCCGGTTTTCGCGCAGCTGGGCGTGAAAGGCCCGGCACAGGTTGAACGGCCCGGTGACGTTGACCGCCAGCGTGCGCGCCCAGTTCCGCGGCGCGTCGGCATCGGTGATCCGGCCCGGCACGATGACCCCCGCATTGTTGACCAGGATCGCCAGTGAGCCGACTTCGCGGGCGAGCGCCTCGCATGCCGCCTCATCCGACACGTCGAGTTGCCGTCCCGTCGCCCCCCGGCCGATCTCCGCCGCCGCCCGCTCCGCCTCCGCACCGTCCAGATCGACCAGGACCACCCTGGCCCCGGCTTCGGCCAGCGCCGACGCGATGGCGCGCCCGATACCCCGCGCTGCGCCGGTGACCAGCGCGACCCGCCCCTCCAGAACCATGTAAATCTCCCCAATCTGGCTTCTTGTTACCGGTATCGAATTCGGTTAGGCGCGGCAAGCGCGTGGCTGCGGCTTGTGCAAAACTACCAGTATCGGGAGCCAATCGATGAGCAACGACATGTACGAACGCGGCCTCGCGCTGCGCAAGGAAGTCCTCGGCGCCGACTATGTCGAGCGATCCTTCGCCAATGCCGATGACTTCAGCCGCCCGATCCAGGACATGTCGACCGAATATTGCTGGGGTAAGGTGTGGAGCCGCGAAGGCCTGTCGCGCCGCGACCGCAGCCTGCTCAACCTCGGCATGATCAGCGCGCTCAACCGGCCGCACGAACTGAAGCTGCACGTCAAGGCGGCGCTGACCAACGGGCTTACTCGCGACGAGATCCGCGAGATCCTGCTGCAGGTCGCGGTCTATTGCGGCATGCCCGCCGGGCTCGACTCGACACGTATCGCCCGCGAGGCCTTTGCCGAGGTGGATGCCGGCAAATAGCCTGCATCCGTCCGGCGCTACGGCAATCTCGGCTTCACCGCCGTGGTGAGGCGCACCCGCCAGATGTCTCCCTTCAGCGCTTCGGTGATATAGAGATATCCGTCGTGCACGGTCACGTTGGTGGTGCCCTTGCCGGCTTCGGGCGGCAGTTCGACCCGGCCGAGATAGCGCCCGGTCGGCCCGGCCACGCCGATCGCGCCGTCGCCGAAATTGGCCCACCACAGCCGCCCCTCGGCATCGGTGGTCATCCCGTCCGGGCCCACGCCGCCTTCGGTGCGCAGATAGGTCCAGCTGGTGAGATAGGGCGCCGGCTTGTTCGCCGGCGGCAGCACGATGATGCTCTTGTCTGCATAGAGCCCGACGAACAGCCGCGTCCCGTCAGGCGACAGCGCGATCCCGTTGGGGAAGGGCAGATGATCGGCCAGGATGCGCGGCTCGCTCTTCTCGCCCGGCGGAAGATAGATCACCATGCCATCGGGCTCGAGCCGCGTCGCCGTGACGCGCGCGGTCATGTAGAGCCCGCCATCGCCGTCGAAGACGAGATCATTGGCGCCGACGATCGGCTTGCCCTCGACCACCGCGGCCCGCACCGTGAGCGTTCTGGTGCGCGGATCGAAGATCAGCAGCCCGCGCTGCGCATCGGCGACGAACAGACGGCCATCGGGGTGGAAACGCGATCCGTTCGCCTGCCCCTCGGTCTTCGCGACCGTCCGGCATTGGCCGTCGACGACCTGCAGGATGGCGCCGCCGCGATAGTCGACCGTCCACAGCGTCCCGTCGCGATCGAAATTCGGCCCTTCGACGAACACGCCGCACTGCGCGACGCGCTCTACCCGGCACGCGCCGCACAGGGATGCCAGGCCGTTCAGCGTGTCCGACCCGTCTGCGGCGGCGGCGTGCCCCGCGGCAAGCATCGTCGCCATGGCGACCATCTTCCTAGCGACACCCGTCCCCATCCATCCTCTCCTCCCGATTGGCTAGATACCGGTATCAGTCTCCATGTGAGGTAGCAAATGCCCGATCGGCATGATCAAGCACTGGCGCGATGCACGATCTCGAAACCCAGGTCGACGGAGCTGATCGGCAGTTCCTCCTGCCCGACGCGCGCGAGCAGCATCTTCGCGCTGCGCTGCCCGATCTCGTACCGCGGCAGGCGCAGGGCTGTGATCGCCGGGTTGACGAAGCGCATCAGATCGAGGTCATCGAAGCTCGCCAGGGCCAGTCGGCCAGGTACCTTCCAGCCACGCCGGTCGCAATCGAACAGCGCGCCGACGGCCAGCACGTCTCCGGCGCAGAACAGGGCATCGGTATCGGGCATGCTGCGCTGAACATATTCGACGGCCTCGGCACCCCCGACGAATCCGCGCGATACGGCGATGGTCAGGCGCGGATCGAAGGGCCGCCCCAATTCCTCCAGCGCGTCGCGAAACCCGAGTTCGCGCTCGGTCGCGCGCGGATTGTGCGCCAACCCGGCGAAGACGATCCGGCGATATCCCAGCCGCGCGAGATGCAGGGTCATCGCCTTGGAGGCGGCGCGGTTCGAATAGCTGACGACCATGTCGATCGGTTCGGCGGGGATGTCGCCGCTTTCGACGACCGGCACACCCGCCGCGCGAATCATGCGCGCCGCGGTGGCGCTGTGCCGGGTACCGTGCAACACCAGGCCCGCCACGCGCTGCGCGAGGAAAGTCGCGATGACTCGCTCTTCCTCTTCCGCATCATCGCCGCTTTCGGCCACCATCAGCTGGAAACCGGCCGGCCGCAGCACGTCCGAAATGCCCTTCATGGTTTGCGCGAAGATCGAGTTCTCGAGGCTCGGCAGCACTAGCCCGACGATGGTCGAACGGCTCGACGACAGGCTGCGCGCAACGTGATTGTGCACGTATCCGAGGTCGGCAACGGCCTTCTCCACCCTCGTGCGCAAGGCTTCCGTCACCATGTCCGGCTTGTTGAGCGCGCGCGACACGGTCATGCGGGAAACCCCCGCGCGCGCGGCGACTTCGCGCATGCGCACTCCGGTTATCATAGGCGATTTGCTGGCTGGCACGCCAAAGCTCCTGCACTGATCGCGCGACACTAGCAATCGACGATCCGTGCGGTCCAGCGCCGATACGATACGGCTTGTCACGCCATTCCCCTGCCTCTAGAGGCTTGATACCGGTAACTAGATCAGCAGGCGGGAATGGGGACGGCTTCGGGGGCCATATCGCGGTGGGTCGCGGCGACATCGTTCGACGATCTCCCGACGGACGTCGTCGCCAGCACGCGACTGCGCGTGCTCGATGTCATTGGTTTGTCGATCGCGGGCGGGCAGACACCGTTCGGTGCCTCGGTGCGCGCCTCGGCATCGCTCTATCCGGGCGACGAGGCACGGCTATGGGGAAGCGCGGTCAGGGCGAGCGTCGCCGGGGCGGCTTTCGTCAACGGCGCGCTGTCCCAGGCGCTCGAATATGACGACACGCACAATGAATCGATCGTGCATATGAGCAGTCCGTCGGTCGCTTCAGCGCTCGCGCTGGGCGAAAGGCTCGGCAGCAGCGGCCGGGACGCCATCGTCGCCGTCGCGATCGGCAACGAGATCAGCGCGCGCGTCGGCAGCGTCACGCCGCAGCAATTCCACAAGCGCGGCTTCCACCCTTCCGGCCTGTTCGCGCCGTTCGGCGTCTGCTGGCTCGCCGGCCGTCTGCTCGGGCTCGACACGGCGCAAATGGCGAACGCGGCAGGGATTACCGGCAGTTTCGCCGCGGGCCTGATCCAGTGCTGGGTGGATGGGACGCAATCAAAATTCCTTCACCCCGGCTGGGCCGCGCAGAGCGGCATCGCCGCGGCAGTGCTTGGCCAGAACGGCGTGACCGGGCCCGCGGAGATATTCGAAGGCCGGTTCGGCCTGTTCGCCTCGCATCTTCAGGACCCGGACAGCGCGCCGGCGTTCGGGCGGCTGACCGACGGGCTCGGCACGCGCTGGGACAGTCGCGACGCCTCGTTCAAGCCCTATCCGGTCGCGCATGTCATCCATCCCTATATCACCGCCGCGCTGCGCCTGCGCGAGCGGCACGCGCTGGCGCCCGACGATATCGCGCGCGTGATCTGCCCCGTCGCGCCCTATATCGTCGGCATCGTGTGCGAGCCCGCCGCGGAGAAGCGCCGCCCGCTGACCGATTCGCACGGCCGGGTCAGCCTGCCCTACACCATCGCCGAGGCGCTGGTACTGGGGCGCATCGGCAAGCAGGCCTATGCTCCCGCGTCGCTCCGCGACCCCGCGATCCTCGCGCTGACCGACCGCGTCGAGGTCGTGGTCGATCCGGCGATGCCCGGCAGCCAGCAATTCAAGGGAGTGGTCGTGATCGAAACCCGCGACGGCCGTCGACTGGAGGAAGTGGAGGAGCATAATCGCGGATCGGCTCGCAACCCGATGACCGACGCGGAGATCGAAGCCAAGTTTCGCGAGAATGTCGATGGCGTGCTGGACGACGCCCAGGCCGGCCGCATCGTCGACGCCGTGATGCAATTGGACCAGGTCGACAGCGTCTCGGCGATCACCGCGCTGACGGTGCCCGCATGACCGGGCGGTCGCTCGCGGGACGCACCGCGCTCGTCACCGGATCGCTCGGCGGCCTCGGCCTCGCCATGGTGCGCGGCCTCGCCTCGGCCGGCGCGACGATCGTCCTTTCCGGCATCGAACCGGCGGCCGAGGCGGAGGACAGGCGCGCCGCGCTGGCCGCGGAATTCGCCGTCGAGGCGCGGTATCTCCAGGCCGATCTTGCCCGGTCGGAGGAAGTATGCTCGCTGATCGAACACGCCTCGGCGATCGGCCCGATCGACATCCTGATCAACAATGCCGTGGTGCGGCATTTCTCGCCGCTCTGCGACTTTCCGCTCGATCGCTGGAACGAAGCGCTGGCGGTGAACCTCACTGCCGCCCTCGTCGCTACTCAGCAGGTGCTCCCCTCGATGCGCGCGCGCAATTATGGGCGCATCTTCAACATGACCTCGGTCTACGGCTCGCGCGCGGTGGTCAACCGGATCGATTATGTGACGACCAAGACCGCGCTGCAAGGCATGACCCGCGCGGTCGCGCTCGAGGTCGCGGGAAGCGGCGTCAGCTGCCATGCGCTCACCCCGGGTTCGGTCCTGACCCCGATATGGGAGGAGCGGGTGACGCGGATGATGCAGGACGAGGGCATCGATCGCGGCACGGCGGAACGGCGCTTTCTGGAGGGCAAGCAGCCCAGCGGCCGGTTCGTCGCCGCGGAAAGCGTTTCGGCGCTCATGCTTCTGCTGTGCGGACCGGTCGGCGAGGACATGAACGGAGCGATTCTGCCGATCGAGGGCGGATGGCTGGCCCGGGCATGAGGGCTGCGACATGGAGAATGGAATGACGACGAGTTCAGTGCTTGGTTTCGTTGGTCTGGGCAGCATGGGCAGCGCGATGGCGCCGCGACTGGTTGCCGCCGGGCACGATGTCATCGGCTTCGACCGGACCGAGACGGCGTTGGCGACGTTCGTCGCGGCCGGCGGGCGGGGCGCGGAGTCGGTCGAGGCCGTTGCCGCGGGGGCGGATATCGTGTTCGTCAGCCTGCCCACGCCGCAGATAGTGCGGGACGTCGCCGTCTCGCTCGTCGCGGGTGCGCCGCGCATCGTCATCGACCTGTCGACGACTGGCCCGAAGATGGCGGCAGAGGTAGCGAACGAGCTGGCCGGAGCGAACATCGCCTGGGTCGACGCACCGGTGAGCGGCGGACGCGGCGGGGCGCTGGCGGGGCGGCTGTCGCTGATGGTGGCGTGCCCGCCCGGAATCTGGGATGAGGTGCGCCCGCTGCTCGACACGTTCGGCAAGACCTTCCATGTCGGCGACAAGCCGGGTCAGGCGCAGACGATGAAGCTGGTCAACAATTCCCTGTCGGTCGCCGCACTGGTCGCGACGTGCGAGGGCATGGCGATGGGCGTGAAGGCGGGCCTGGACCCGCATGTGATGCTCGACGTGCTCAATGCGTCGAGCGGCCGGAACAGCGCGACCACGGACAAGATGCCGCGCGCCGTGCTGCCGCGCAGCTTCGACTTCGGCTTCGCGACGCAATTGTCGCTGAAGGACATGAAGCTGTGCCTCGACGAGGCCGAGGCGATGGGCGTGCCGATGCTGATGGGCAATACCGCGCGCACCATGCTGACCATCACTCAGGCGCGATTCGGCGGCGACGCGGACTTCACCAACATGGCGCGCGTGGTCGAGGAATGGGCCGGCGTGGAGATCGATGGCAGGCAGGCGCGATGAGCACTGAATCGACCTTCGAAATCCATGCGGTCCGCTACGCCCATCATGATCGCAACGCTGCCGAGAATTTCCTCGGCGGCGATCCTCACGACCTGCCGATGCCGCTGGATTATTTCGTCTGGGCCGTCATCGGACCGCACAAGACCTATATCGTTGATACCGGGTTCGACATGGTCGCCAGCCGGACGCGACAGCGGCGCCTCGTCCGGCCGGTGGAAGAGGGGCTGAGGGCGATCGGGATCGATCACGCGGCGGTCACCGACATCATCATCTCGCACATGCATTTCGACCATGCCGGTAACCGCGAGCTGTTCCCGGCGGCGACCTATCACCTCCAGGACAGCGAAATGGCCTATTGCACCGGCCGGTGCATGTGCCACCCGATGCTCAACCATCCATTCGAGCCCGCCGACGTGCAATCCATGGTCGGGAAGGTGTTCGACGGGCGCGTCCGCTTCCATGACGGCGACAGCCAGATCGAGCCCGGGCTGACGGTCCACCGCGTCGGCGGCCATTCGCGCGGTCTGCAGATCGTGCGGGTGAAGACGAAGCGCGGCTGGGTGGTGATCGGGTCGGACGCGTCCCATTTCTACGCGAATTTCGAGCAGTATCGGCCGTTCCCGGTCGTCGACAGCGTGGCGGACATGCTCGCCGGCTATGATCGGATGCGGGAGCTCTCCACCACTATCCGCCACATCATTCCCGGCCATGATCCCCTGGTGCTGGATCGCTATCCGCGATCGCTGCCGGGCATCGCCGATATCGTGCGGCTCGACGAGACGCCGACCGACTATTGAGCGAGGGCTTGCCGGTGGACATCGACAGCACGACACCGCGGGGCTGGCGCCAGCTCGACCTGAACGACCCGCTCCTGACGCGCGTCGGGCCGATGTTCATCGCCGATTCCTTCGCCGGCGACGACAACGAGCCGGCCCGCTTCGCCATCCGGATCGAACCGCATCACTGCAATTTCGCCGGCACCTGCCATGGCGGAATGATCGCGACCATGCTCGACATATCGCTCGGCCGTGGCATGGCGGCGCTGACCGGAGGCGGCCACGCCCCGACCGTCACGCTCACCATCGATTTCATGCGGGCCGCGAACCTCGGCGACTGGCTCGAATCGCGGGTGCGGATCCTGCGCCGCACGCGCAGCATGGTGTTCTGCGACGTTCTGCTGATCGGCCCCGAAGGCGCCGTGGCCCGGGCCAATGCGGTGTTCAAGCTGCCGGGCCCGCCCCGCCCGTGACGAGTCAGCCGTGAAACCGGACCGTCTCTTCCAGCGCGGCGCGGCCGATCCGGTAGCCCGAGATAGGCGATGCCGGGTCGGGGTAGCCGAACGATATGCCGAACAGCAGCTTGAGATCGTCGCCGATGCCGAGCGCGCGGCGCACATCGGCGGCAAACATGCCGAGAAAGGTCTGCGGTATGCCCCCGAGCCCGTGCGCGACCAGCGACAGCAGCAGCGTCTGACCATACATGCCCAGGTCGCCCGCCGCCCGCACACTGTCTCCCACGACGGGCATGAACAGCAAGGCCACATGCGGCGCGTCGAAGAAGGTGAGATTGCGCGCGGCGCTGAACCGACGGTCGCCATGATTTTCGCGAGCGATCCCGAGCGCGGCGAAATAATCCGCTGCCTGCGCGTCACTGCGCTGTCCCGACGCGCCGGGATAATGTTTCCGGTCGAACGAGAAATCGGGCGAGAAGCGGCCTCGAGTGAACGCATCGAGCAGTACGGCCGAGAGGCGGTCGCGCGCCGCGCCCGAGACGATATGCGTTTCCCAGGGCTGGGTGTTGCAGTTCGAGGGGGCGAGCTGCGCGTCGGCGAGCACCTCGCGGATGATGCCGTCCGGCACAGGTTGCGGCAAAAAGGCCCGGACGGAGTGGCGCTTGCGCACCACCTCCCCAAAACTCGTCATCGGCTTGCCCTCCTTTGGGATTCACGTCGGATAGAATGAAAGGCGCGGCAATGAACGATCGTCCCATCGCCGTGGTGATCGGCGGCGCCAACGGCATCGGCGCGGCCTGTTGCCGGGTCATGCACGCGCGCGGCTGGGCCATCGTCATCGCCGACCGCGACATCGCCGCCGGCGAGACCCTGGCCGAGGCACTCGGCGGAACCGCACACACCCTCGACGTGACCGACATCGACGCGATCGAGGCACTCGCCGAGCGGATCGACCGGGATGTCGGTCCGGTAACCGCGCTGGTCGTGTCGTCGGGCATATTCCAGGCGAACGAGCCGATCGAACAATCGCCCGCCGACCTTTTCGACCGGATCATGGCGGTCAATCTGCGCGGCGCCTATCATGCCAACCGAGTCTTTGGCGCGCGCATGGCCGCGCGCGGACGCGGCAGCATCGTCAACATTGCCTCCGTCACCGGCCATGGCTCGACTCCGCTAAATATCTATGGCCCGGGCAAGGCGGCCATCATCAATCTGACCAGGAGCCTCGCCGGCGAATGGGGCCAGCGCGGCGTGCGCGTGAATTCGGTCTCGCCCGGCGTCACGCTCGTCCCGCGCATCGTCGAGCGCAAAAGATCGGGCGACCGTTATCCGCCCGATCTCGACGCCCGGATGGCGCTCGGCCGCTGCGTGGAGCCGGCCGAGGTCGCGGAGGTGGTGGAATTCCTCGCATCCGGGCGCGCCTCCGGCGTCACCGGTACCGATCTCGTCGTCGATTGCGGGTGGATGACGGGCAGCCTGTGGGCCGCCTATGGCGGGCTGCGCTAGCACCTGCCCCGCTATCCGGCGGCCGGCACGGTCAACCGCATCAGATCGTCGATCCCTGCGAGGTTCTCGACATCGTCGATCGCCGCGATCATCCGCGCGACCCGTTCCTCGCCCAGCACTGCGTCGCCGAGCAGGTGGACCTTGTGGCGCATCTCCGCGTCGGTCATCGGATAGTCGATCGATCCCTTGGGATAATCGACCTGACTTTCAGCCCGCGCGCCGCCCGAAGTTTCCGCGACCAGATGGCAGGATACGCCGCGCGGGAGCGTATCGTCGGGCACCACCTCGAGCAGATCCGACAGGCGCAGGATCTCGGCGTCGCCGAGCTTCTCGTTCTGATATTGGGGAAAGAACGCCGCGCCCTCGATCAGCGCCACCGCGACCGAATAGGGCAGGCTGACCTGCGCCTCGTGATAGGTCTGTGGTCGCGTGTTGAGATGATAGTTCGCCCAGGTCGGATGGCGGCGCATCGTCATCCTGGTGATCGCCGAGACCGGCTCGGTCAGCTGGCCCCGCACCGCCAGCGCGCAATCGATCGCGTTGTGGATCGGGCGGGCGCAGGAATAGGCCTTGTATTCGATGAAGATCGGAAAATCCGAGCCGAGATCCCGCGTCAGCGCGCCGATGTCGTGCGTGTCGCTGAACGCGCGGCAGAAGCCGCGTTCGCCCTCGAAGATCGTCGCGGTGCCGGTGAAGCCGAGTCTCGCCATCTGGGCGGCGGTGACTCCGTTGCGCGCCGCCGGGCCCGGGTTGAAGCGTTTCTGCATCGACGGCCCGTACATCTCCATCAGCCCCGACGCCTGCGCGCCCGCCATGCCGAGCGCCGATACGGTCTGCGCCTCGTCCAGCTTCATCAGCCGCGCGGCGGCGATCGTCGCGCCGAACACGCCGCAGGTCGGCGTGGTGTGATAGCCGCGGTCGCGCAGCGAGAAGTTGGTCGCGTTGCTGGCCCGCGCCATCATCTCGCACCCGGCGACGACCGCGGCGATAAACTCTTCCCCGCTCGATCGCTCACGCTCCGCCGCCGCCAGCGCCGCCGACACGACCGGCGGGCTGAAATGGAACAGCGCCAGGATGTCGACATCGTCGAGCTCGATCGAATGCGACGCGATGGCGTTGGCGAGGGCGGCATGGACCGCTGGAACGCGGGCACCGCTGCCGATGATCGTCGCCTCCGCACGACCGCCCACCTCCTCCGCGAACGCAGCCGACGCCCGGCCGCTGCCGGTCTGGCTGCCACCAAGCGCGACGCCCAGATAATCGCGCACCAGCGCCTTGCAGTCGGCGATGAGGCGTACCGGAATGTCGCTCACCTTCAGGTTCACGAAATGATGGGCTAGCGCCTCGGCGACCGTCTCACGCATTATTGTCCCCCTTTGATGACGTGAATGAAGCCGGCCGGTCAGGCCGGGATCGGATCGACATCGAGGCGCACCACGATGCCCTCCAGTTCGGGCGCGGCCGCCGGATAGCGTCGCATCACCAGCGGATCATGTCCCGGCACGATGTGATCGATGCTCGGCGCGAGCGCGCGCAGCCGGTCGAAAGCCGCCATCATGTCCCCGACGTTGAACGCGCGCGTGAAGGGCCGGTACTGGTCGAGATTCTCGTAAAAATGGGAGGCGTCGGACGCGACGACCACCCAGCCGCGCCGGGTATGGACCGTCACGAACTGCAGCCCGTCGGTATGCCCGCCGGTGCGATGCACGCGAATGCCGGGCGCGACCTCGCCCTCCCCGTCATAATGCACGACGCGCTGCGCGAAATTCAGCCGGATGATGTCGCAGACATCGTCGGGCTCATAACCATGCGAGATGCCGTGATACTGCATGTGGCGCCCGGCCACGAAGTGCATCTCGGGTTCCTGGATGTGGAATCGCGCGTTCGGGAATTTTTCGAAATTGCCCGCATGATCATAATGGAGATGCGTGACGATCACGTCGCGCACCTCGGTCGCGTCAATGCCGATCAGCGCCAGCGCCTCGACCGGGCAGCGCAGATAGTCCCGCTTGCGTTTTGCGCCCACCTCCGCGGTGAAGCCCATGTCGATCACGAAGCTCCGCTCGGCCCCGACCGCGACCCAGATGAAATAATCCATCGGCATCGGCGCATCATGCGGATCGCCGCCGATGAAGTGATCGCGCCGCCGCGCGGCCCGTGTGGCATAGCGCAGGGCGTAGAGGGCGTAGTCGGGCAACGCGCTCATCGGATCAGGCCGCGACCGGCTCGGGCGCGGGGACGAAGGCCCGCCCCTCCATGATCCGCCGCGCGGTGCGCCCAAGCGTCGCACGATGCACGATATGGGTCTGGCCGTCCCGCGCGATCACCGTCTCGGTCTCGATCACGCCCGCCGGGTGGCCGATCCGCACCTCGGTCGCATCGCGCCTGCGCGCAACTTCATGGACGATCGTCCCCGGCAGCCGGCTCGCCACGCCGGTGCAGACCGTGCTGGTGCCAGCATAGGTCTTGTGCGTCTGCTGCATGAACATCAGGCGGGAAACGAGGTCGACATCCTCCGCCGCAACCGCCTTCCCGGTCTGGTCGATGCGATAGGATTGCGGCGCGCCGACCATGCCGAGCAGCGGCGTCGCCGGGCTCTCGGCCGCCGAACGGGCGGGATCGGCGATCATCCCCATCCGGTGCGCCGCGACGCCCCGGATCGTCTCGAGCAGGCCGCGCAATTGCCCGTCGGCGTCGATCCGCGCCGCCGTCTCCGTGCCGGTCAGCCCGACATCGGACGCGCGAATGAAGACATGGGCGTTGCCGATATCGACCAGCGACGCCTCGATCGGACCGTGACCGGGGATATCGAGCCGGTCGACCGGATTGCCGGTCGGCAGCAGGCGCCCAGTCGCGCCGCCGGCCGTATCCGAAAAGTCGATCAGGATGCGCGCGCCGCTGCCGGGAACCCCGGGGACGACATAATCGCCCCTGACCACCGGATAGCCGTCCATGACCGGCACCTCGATCGTCAGCACGCGATGCAGGTTGGTGTTGAACACGCGCACCCTCGCGCAGGGCGCGGTCGCCGGCACCAGCCCTTCCTCGATCGCGAACAGGCCGACCGCTGCCGAGATGTTCCCGCACAGGCTGTGCCAGTCGATCTCCGGCCGTTCGATCTCGACCTGCCCGAAGGTGTAGGTCAGGTCCGTGCCCGGCACCCGGGGCGGGCCGATGATCGCGAGCTTGCTCGTCAGCGGGTCAGCGCCGGCGATGCCGTCGATCTGGCGCCGGTCGGGCGAGCCGAAGATGCCCAGGATCGCGCGCTCGCGCGCAACGGTATCCGTGGGCAGGTCGCCCTCCCTCACGAACACCGCGCGGCTGGTGCCGCCGCGCATCACCACGCACGGATAGGACAGCAGTTCGGGAGATGACGGCATCGCGATTCGCTTACCGACAAAGGGACGCGGGCATGGACATGGGATACCGGTAACCGAGTGCCGCGAGCCGCAGCTAATAACTTGCCGATGTGGTCGATACGATTTTGGGCATTGCGCGTCGTGCCGCCAGACGCGCTTCGAGGGGCATGCGACGGGAGAAAATGCGATGATCGGGAGCAGCGGGAGGATCGGCTTTATCGGCCTTGGAGTGATGGGAGAGCCGATGTGCCGGCATCTCGCCATCAAGAGCGGGATGAACGTCACCGGCTATGATCTCGCAAACGACCCGCTCGAGCGCCTGGCCGATGTCGGCGTCGCCAAGGCAGACACGATCGCCGACCTGGTGCGCGATGCGACGATCATCTTCGTTTCGTTGCCGAGCGGCAGGCATCTGGAGGAAGTTTGCAGCGGCGATGACGGCATATTGGCCAATGCACGCAGTGGGCAGACCTTTGTCGATCTCGGGACCAGCCCGCTCGATATCACCCGACGCCTGGCGGAAGCGTTTGCCGCCCGGGGCGCCCGCTATGCCGACGCGCCGGTCGCGCGGACCCGCGCCGCTGCCGAACTGGGTACATTGGCGATAACCGTCGGCGCCACTCCCCAATTATTCACGATGATCGAACCGCTGCTGCGCTGCTTCGCCGCCGAGATTACGCACTGCGGCCCGGTCGGCGCCGGACAGGTCGTCAAGATTCTCAACAATATGGTGGTGGTCGGCACGGTGATCGCCTTGTCGGAGGCCGCGGCGATCGCGAAGGGGACAGGCATCGACGCGTCGGCGTTGTTCGAAACCTTCGTCAAGGGATCGGCAGACAGCTTCGCGCTGCGGAACCACGGGTTGAAAGCCGTCGCGCCGGGCGCCTTTCCGGAACGCGTCTTCCCGACCGACTATATGCTCAAGGATATCGGCTATGCGCTGGCCATGGCCGGCGATGTCGGCATCGACGTGCCCGGCGCCGATTATGCCCGCGCCTTGCTCGAGCGGGCATCGAGCGAGGGCCTCGGCGCGGCCTATTGGCCCGTGATCTCCACCTTTTACCGCCCGGCCGACTGAGCGGCGCCGCGCCGGTCAGGCCGGTTTCATCACCTCGCGGAAGTCGTTGAGCGCCGCTTTCGCGGCCTGGCGCAGAAAGCCGAGGTCGGACGCGACCATCATCGCCGTCACCCCCAGGTCGATCAGCCATTTGGCCTCGTCGCTCTTGATCGACTGGACCACGGCGGAGACCGGCTTGCCATGTGCCCTGGCGACCTCGATCACCCGCTCGACCGCGTCCTTCAGCGTCGGCACGGGGTCCGTCGCGTTGCTGAGCGAGAGGCCGAGATCGCCGCGCCCGAGAAACAGCGCATCGACCCCCTCGACCGCCGCGATATCGTCGATCGCGTCAAGCGCCTGCCGGTCCTCGATCATGCAGATGACGGTCGAGGTCTCGTCCGCATAGCGATAATTGTCGGCCCCGCGCGCGCCATATTCGCCACCGCGGCTCGCTCCCGCGCCGCGCACCCCGCCATGATAACGCGCCCAGGATGCCACCGCGCGCGCCTTCTCCGCCGAATCGACATGCGGGCACATGATGCCGATCGCTCCGTCATCGAGCACCGACAACACGCTGTTCGCGTCAGGCCGCGCGATCCGCACCAGGCCCGCCGTGCCGAACGCGCGCGCGGCGAGCAGCGCGGTGTCGAGCGTCACCCGGTCCCAGGGCGCATGTTCCTCGTCGAGCATGACGAAATCGAAGCCGTCCAGGCCAAGCACCTCGGTGTTCTGGGGTGCCGGCACCTTCATGAACGTGCCAATCAGCGGTTCGCCGGCGAGAAGCCGGGCGCGGAACTGGCGGGGATCGGGACGAGTGGCATCCATTCTTGTCTCTCCTGGATTGATGCGGCGCAATCCGGCCAGGCCTTTCGCGGCCGGCGCGAGGCCTCGTCGCCGCGCGTAACGAGCGTCGTCGAAAAATCGGTCGGCGGGGCGATCACGAGCGATCGCCCCGCCGGATCACGGCATCGGATAATCGTCGGCGTTGAGGACCCAGCCGGCCTTTTCGGAAAAATCGACGCGCGGCGGGCTGAAGATGTCGATCAGATGGCAGGGCGGCTCCGGCAGCGCCTGCGACGTGTGGATCGCGGGCGGCGGGATGACGGTCATCGACGGCGCGGTGACGCGGATCGCGGCGTCGTCGCGCCAGATCGACTTGTTGGGCACCCAGGGCCAGCGCAGATAATGCATGTAGTCGCCCTGCAGGGTGAGCGAGCATTGCTCGAAATCGTCGTGGAAGTGCGGCGACATCTTGTTGGGGTCGCGCGGCTCCATCATGACCGGGATCAGGTTGATCATCATGTTGGTCGAGCGATAGATGACCCCGAACCGCCCCGGCGTGACGGGCACGTCGATGGGATAGAGGCGCAGCTTGAATCCGTCGGCCGGAGCGGGCCAGGGCTCGAACGGCGGGATGTTCGGATGCGGCCGGGCATAGCTTTCCGCATTATGGCTCTTTGCCGCCAGATCGGGCGCGAGCGAGCTGAACAGGCGCAGGACCAGCCCGCCTTCCTTCACGACGATTTTGCTGTCGCCCGGCGGGATGATCGCGAGCTGATAGCTGACGTCGGACGCGCTGCCATTGTCGGTCTCGATGTCGACGCGGGTATGCCGTTCCGGGAAGAACGCCATATATTCGTCGGGCTGGCCCGAGCGCGACAGCACCGCGCCGGCCTCGGCCTCCGTATAGGACAGGATGAAATTCTGCCCGCGGCCGTACCAGGTCTTGAAGCCTTCGCCCGTTTCCTGCGGGGGGATGTCGTGAAACTCGATCACCTCCGCGCCCGCAAAGTCGGTGATCGGCGCCTTTGGCGCATCCGCCTTGGCCGTGGTCATGGTCGACCTCGGATCCTTCAGGTCATACATCGTCCGGGTCTCCTCTCTTCATTGGGTCCGGCGGTGCGGGATCGTGGCGCCCGCCGGCCCGAGTCCGTCATCGGCAAACCCGATGCCTCGGGTCTTCCCGCCGATTGGCGCAAGCATACAAGGTCGAACGCCGCTTGCGAGCCGGGAGAAGCGGCTGGACTATCGTAAATGCGCAAGCTGTAGAAGGACGATGCATGCTTGGCGCCGGTCAGCCATGCGTCGGGAACAACGCCGGCCCCAGTTCGTCGACGACCTGCGACAGGACGGTTTCCGCATCGCGCGCCACCTTTCCCCACAAGGCGAAACCATGGAGCTGGCGCGAATAGGGCAGCAAACGCGTCGGCACCCCGGCCGCGCGCAGGCGCTCGGCATAAGCCTGTCCCTCGTCGTGCAGCGGATCGAACCCGCAGGTGACGACGAGCGCAGGCGGCAGATCGTCGAGGCGCGCGGCATGGAGCGGCGACGCGCGCCAGTCGGCCGGATCGGCGGCGCCGAGATACTGGTCGCGGAACCAGCGCATCGTCTCGGCGGTCAGCAGATAGCCGGACGCGTCGCGGCGATAGGAATCGCTGGTCATCGAACAATCCGTCACCGGGTAGAGCAGGATCTGGGAGCGGAGCGCCGGGCCGCCCCGGTCGCGCGCCAGCAGCGCGCACACCGCCGCCAGGTTGCCACCGGCGGAATCCCCGGCAACCGCGACCCGATCGGCGCTCAGCCCGAGGGCGGCCGACTGATCCACGAGCCATTGCAGCGCGAAGAAACTGTCGTCGACCGCCGCCGGGAAAGGGTGTTCGGGCGCCAGGCGATAGTCCACCGCCGCGACCGCGATGCCAAGGCGGCAGGCGAGCGACGCGCAAAGGGCGTCGCCGGTCTCGATATCGCCGAGCACCCAGCCACCGCCGTGATAATAGACCAGCAAGGGCATGACGGCGTCGGCCGGCAGCCCGGGCGGGCGGTACAGACGGATCGGAATCGGACCGCCCGGCCCCGGCGCGGCGATATCCCGCACCAGCGTCGCCGGAGGCTCGGCGCCGAGCGCCAGCCGGGCGGCGCGCATCGCCGCACGCGCCTCCGCCAGGCCGAGTTCGTGCATCGGCCGCCGCCCCGCCGCCGCGGCCATGTCCAGCACAGCCTGGGCGTCGGGGTCGATGGCGATGTCGCCTTCCTTCGTCATCATACCCACCCCGGCTTTCGCTGTCTTGTGACCGGTACCTAGACGGGCCCGTCCGGCCTTCGCAAGGCGGCGTGCGGCCGCAAGGGGATGAATCGCGCGCGAAGGACATGGCTTTCGGCAGAGGTCGAGTGGGCCGACTGCGCCAAATCAAAGCCTCCCGGGAAGTTCAGCCTATGAATGTTCGGCTGGCGCGCTCAGATGCGCTCCTTGCGTCGCCATGGCGCATTGTTGGGACGGACGGTTTCTCCGCCGCCTTGTGAGGATCGATCGATGTCGCGTTCGGGTCGCCTGTTCCTGCTGATGACGGCCTTGATGGCCGGGCTGTCCGCGCGACCGCTGTCGGGACAGGCCGAGGGAACGACGGCGGCGCCTGCCGCGATCTCGCAGACAGCCACGCAGCTGCCCTCGCAACCCTGGCCGCAAAAGGCCAGCGATGTGCCCGCGGATCCCGAGGTCCGCACCGGCACCCTGCCCAACGGCATGCGCTACGCGATCCTGCACAACGCCACCCCGCCCGGCCAGGCCTCGCTGCGCCTGCGTATCGATGCGGGATCGCTGATGGAGAAGGACGACCAGCTCGGGCTTGCCCATTTCATGGAGCATATGGCGTTCAACGGCACGACGCACATTCCGAAGAACGAGCTGATCGCCATCCTGGAGCGGCTGGGCATGGCGTTCGGTGCGGATCTCAACGCCGCGACCAGCTTCGACCAGACCTATTATCAGCTCGAATTGCCGCGCACCAATGACGAGACGGTCGACACCGCGCTGCGCGTGATGCGCGAGCAGGTGTCGGAAGCGACGATGGGGATCAGGGAAATCGACGAGGAACGCGGCGTGATCGCCGGCGAGGAGCGCCAGCGCAACACGCCCGCGCTGCGCATCTCGCGCAAGCAGCTCGACATCCTTGCCAGGGGGCAGAAGGTCGCCTCGCGCTTTCCGATCGGCGAGCTCAAGATCGTCAGCACGGCGCCGCGAGAACGCTTCGCCGACTTTTACGACAGCTATTACCGCCCCGAGCGGGCAACGCTGGTCGCCGTCGGCGACTTCGACGTCGCGTCGATGGAAACGAGGGTCCGCACGGCCTTTGCCGACTGGCAGCCCAGGGCGCCGGATGGCCCCGACCCCGATCTCGGCACTGTCGCCGGGCGCGGGCCGGAAACGCATATCCTGGTCGAGCCCGGCATTTCCTCCGGCATTTCACTGGCCTGGGTCCGCCCACCCGATCTGCGGCCGGACACTATCGCCAAGCGGCGCCGGAACACGATCGAATATCTCGGCCTGGCGGTGCTCAACCGCCGGCTTGCCGAACTGTCGCGCACCGACGACGCGCCGTTCCTCAATGCCAATGCCCGCCAGACCGAACTGGTGCGCAGCGTAGGCGTCACCACGCTCACCGCCCAGTTCGTGCAGGGCAAATGGAAGGCCGCGCTCGAGGCCGTCGACAAGGAACAGCGCCGCCTCGTTCGCTATGGCGTGACCGATGCCGAACTGCAGCGCGAGATCACCACCTATCGCACCGCGCTCGAAAATGCGGTGAAGGGCGCGCCCACCCGCAACACGCGCGGGCTGGCCGCCGGCATCGTCGGCGCGGTCAACGACCGGGAGGTGTTCACCGCGCCCCGGACGGATCTCGACCTGTTCGAAGCAGCGGTGAAGACGCTGACGGCAGCGCAGGTCAGCGACGCGGTGAAGCCGGTTTTCAGCGGCGGCGGTCCGCTGACCATGGTGATGTCGCCCGTCGCGATCGAGGGCGGCGAGAAGGCAGTGACGGCAGCGCTGCAGGTTTCACGCGCCGTTGCGGTCGCGGCACCCGGCGCCGTTGCCAAGCTGCCCTGGCCCTATACCGATTTCGGCAAGCCCGGCACCGTCACGCAGCGCCGGGAGATTGCCGATTTGGGGACGACCATTGTCACCTTCGCCAATGGCGTGACGCTGACGGTGAAGCCGACCAGTTTCAGCAAGGACGCCATCTCCATCAACCTGCTGACCGGCACGGGCGAGCGGAACTTTCCCCCCGACACGCTCGATCCGCGCGCCACCATGATCGGCAGCCTGCAATCGGGCGGGCTGGGCAAGATGACGACCGACGAGATCAGCCGCTCGCTCAACGGCCATGTCGTCGGCACGGGACTGGCCACGCTCGGCGACAAGTTCCTGCTGAGCGGCGGCACGCGGCGCGTGGACCTGCAGCTCCAGATGCAATTGATGGCGGCCTATCTGACCGACCCAGCCTATCGCGGCCAGGCGTTCGAACAGAGCAAGGCCAATTATCCGGCAAGCTATGAGGCGACGCTGGCCGTGCCGTCGGGCGCATTCGCCGTGCAGGCGAAGCAATTGCTGGCCGGCGGCGACGCGCGCGCGGCGGTGGTGCCCCCCGACATCCTGTCGCGATGGTCGATGGAAACCGAACGACCCGGCCTGAAGGCGCTGCTGTCGGTCGGGCCGATCCATATCACCATGGTCGGCGACCTGACCGTCGACGAGGCGATCGCCGTCACCGCGACCACCTTCGGCGCGTTGCCGCCGCGCCCGGCGCCCGGCATCCCCGTACCCGGCGCCGACCAGCGGCATTTCCCCGCGCCGATGGCGGCACCGCTCCGCTTCATGCACAAGGGACTCGCCGAACAGGGGCTCGGCTATGTCGCCTGGCCGGCGACCGATGCGATCGACGATCTGACCGAGGTCCGCCGCATCGAGATGCTGGCGGCCGTCCTGAAGCTGCGCGCGCTGGACGAGATACGCGAGAAGCAGGCACTGGCCTATGCACCGGGCGTATCGGCCAGCTATTCCAACAGTTACAAGGGCTATGGCACCATCTCGGTGCAGGCGGAGACCGCGCCCGCAAAGCTGCCGGCCTTCTTCGCGGCGGTCGACGCGATCGCCGCGAGCCTGCGCGACACGCCGATCAGCGCGGACGAGCTGAAGCGGGCACGCGAGCCGCTGGTGGAGGCGGCGCGGCGGGCGCAAAATACCAATGGCTGGTGGCTCAACCAGCTCACCTATATCGTCGACCGGCCGCAGTATATTCCACAGACGCTGACCGCGGTGCCCCAGTTCGAGGCGATGACGCCGGCCGATATCGAGGCACTGGCGCGCAAATATCTGCGGCCGGAGCTTGCCTGGAAGGCGGAAGTCGTGCCCGAGCCGCCGGCCGGACCGGGCGCCGGCTGAGACGCGCGGGGTCAGCCCAGCAGGATCGCCGATCCGGTAAAGGGCAGCACCAGATCATAGCCCGCCGGCGGGGGCGTTATCGGCGTCTCGGCCGAGGTACCGAACTGCGTCACGCCCGCGTCGAGATGCGCCGCCAGATCGTGCCGGCCGCCGGCGAAATCGAACGGACGGCTGTCGATCAGGCGCGCGGAAAAGACGTTGGTGCCGATCAACGGCACCGACGAACCCGCCACCGTCGTTCCCACCACCAGGCTGGCGCGGCGAAACGTCGCGATCCGCTCGCCCAGCGCAAAGGAGGCGGGATCGTCAAAGGTCCCGGCCGGTCGACGCTGCAGATAGAGCGAGAATTGCCCGACCGGATCCACCCCGAGCGACAATGCGCCATTGTCGACCGCCTTCGCGTCGAACGGCCGGGCGGCGAAGGTGAAATGCGCGGTGGTCTCGCTGCGCGGGCCGTCGAACAACGGCACGTCGAGGAACGGCAGATGGAGGAAATAGCCGAAATCGGCGAGCGAGCCATCGGGGGTGCGGTAGAAACGGCCCGTGACATACCAGGCAAGTTCGGCGGGGAGCAGAGCGGTCATGTGGCGATCCTGCGGTAAGGCGACCGCTTCATTCTGGCCTATCCGTGACGCAGCCGTCGACAGGGGATGCCACCATCGTTGAGGCTATGCTTCAGACTTCCGGGCGTCAGATCTTTGCCGCGAACAGCAACCGCCCCGGCCCGAGCCGGTCGAACACATAGTCGATCTGCGCTTCGCCGAATACGAAGCACCCGTCGCTCCGGCCCAGCATCGGCTGGACCAGCAGCAGCTCGGGGTTGGCGTACCAGGCGCTGTGGATGACGATCGCGCGGTCTTCCGCATTGCTGTTGGTCGGATCCAGCCCGAGCAATCGCTGCGAGGCACCGTGATCGCCGACATAATAATCGGAGGTGAGGAAACTGCCCTCGGACGAGCAAAGCGAGCCATCGTCGTTCGAGAAGCGTTGCAGCCAGCCGCTGTGATCCGGATCGGAACCCTTGCCATGGGTCACGAGGAAGCTGGTGGTGGCACCGTTGCGCAGATCGACCAGATAGAAGCGTGGCTGGGAGGACGGCGCGCTGAAATCCACGATGGCCACGCGGTCGTCGAACTCGATCCGGTCGCGATGCCGGTCGAGCGCGACCAGCGCCTGGCCGAGCAGCGCGGGCCGGACCTTGCACGGCGCGGCGATCGGCGGAAAGTCGCCCGATGCCGCCGCGGCGGCGACGCCGAGCGGATCGGGCAGCACCAGCGCAGCGGTCAGCGCGCCGACGACGCCCGCGCCCGTCCGCAAGATCGTGCGCCGCGTGGGCGTCGCTTCTTCATCCCGCAATGACATGTCTCGACGGTCTTCCTCTGCGCAAGCTATCAGATTTTTCCCCTCAATTCCCGACCAAAGTGACGGCACCAAATCACGCCATGGCCGTTGACGCCTCGAAGGGGGAATGCGCGACGACGAGGTGCCCATGCCGTTATCCCGGAGTTCGATCTGGTCGCTTGCCGCGGCGCTCCTCCTTGCCTGGACCGCGACGCCGGCGCGCGCGGCGGACGGCGCCCCGTTCACCAGCGACATGGTCGCCGCGCTCGAGCCGGGCCAGTTCCTCTGGAACGACGCGGGCGGCACGGGCGACATCCGGATCCTGGTCAGCATCCCATTGCAGCGCATCCATGTCTATCGCGGCGAGACGCTGATCGGCCTGTCCCCGATCTCGAGCGGGGCGCCAGGCTTCGATACGCCCGTCGGCGACTTCACCATCCTGGAGAAGGACGCGAAGCACCGTTCCAACCTTTATTCGGGCGCGCCCATGCCCTTCATGATGCGCCTCACCTGGGACGGGATCGCGATCCACGCCGGCCGGAACCCCGGCTATCCCGATTCCCATGGCTGCGTCCGCGTGCCCATCGCCTTCGCCAGAAAGCTCTATGGCGTGATCGGGCTCGGCGCACGGGTAGTCGTCACCGACGATTATGCCGATCCCCTGTCGGTCGAGCCGGTGATCGACGCGCCCGTGGCGGCACCCGAGACGGTCTCGCCCGAAATGACGCGCGGCGCTGCAACATCGACGATCGCCTGGACGACACCCGCGCCGTAGCGGTTCGATCAATTTCTCTCGCCGGAATCCCCTAGCCGCATTGCCATCGGCGTTGCATCAATTCATGTTGCGACGCACAATCGATCAAATGATGCGCAAAGGGGACAGTGCGTGAACGATTCCGGCATGACCGACATCGATGCGATCGACTATCGCATCCTCCGCGAACTGGCGAGCGACGGCCGCGCCTCCGACGTCGCGCTGAGCGAACGCGTACATTTGTCGAGCACCGCCGTCGCCCGGCGGCGCAAGATCCTGGAGGAACGCGGCGCGGTGCGCGGTTATTCCGCCGATCTGGACATGGCGCGGCTTGGCTTCGGCATCGTCGTGATCGTGATGATCGAACTGAGGTCCCAGGCCGAAAACGTGCTGATGGAATTCGAGACGGCGGTCGTGAAATGCCCCTCCATGTCCTATTGCAGCTTCGTCTCGGGCAATGTCGACTTCCTGATGATCATCCATGTGAAGTCGTTCGAGGATTACGACCGGGTCTATCGCAGCGAACTGTCCATGCTGCCGCATGTCGCCAAGATCCGCAGCAGCTTCGTCATGCGCGAAGTGGCGCAGCGCTCGGTTCCGCCCGTCTTGCTCAAGGGCCCGGCCTGAGCGAGCGATTCGGACCGGATTCGGTGGTAACGCGGGAATCGGGCTAGCTGACGAGTGGTGGCGCCCGGAACCAGCGCTCGATGCACAATTCGTGAAAGAATCTACGCAAACATCGTCAATCTGCGCGTGAAAATAGCGACATCTCCTATCTGAACTCTGCTAATCTTGCGTCAGGGCAATTCCGCAGAGAATTGCCTCACCAGGGAGACTGCACTGCGCGAGTCATATTCGGGGCGCTGACCATCAGGTCGGCGTCGCAGGTGAGGTGCGCGCGACATACATCGGCCAGTAACTATAGCGTTCAATGACAATGTTCCGAAAAGGGACAGAGTGAAGGGAGAGGTTGCCCAGGGAGTAACAATAATCGGGGGCGACCATGACAATTTCATTCAGCGCGAACACGACTTCCGACCGCCGGCTTTTCAGGCGACATAGCCTTTCGACCGCCGGGATTCTGGCACTGGCGATCGTCGCCATGCCCGGCATCGCCAATGCGCAGACAGCGCCGGCGATGATGGCAAGCGTCGAGGACAAGGCACCGGCGGCCGGAGACACGGCACCGGCCGACACCCTCGTCCAGGACCAGTCAGCGGCGGGAGAGGCGCCCCAGGAGGAGATCACCGTCACGGGATCGCGCATCGTGCGCGACGGCTATGATGCCCCGACCCCGGTCAGCGTGATCAGCAGCAAGGAATTGCAGGCCGAGGCGCCGGCCAACATCGCCGACTTCGTCAACACGCTTCCCTCGGTACGCGGCAGCTCGACCGCGGCAAACTCGAACGGCTCGCTCAGCAACGGCCTGGCCGGCGTCGCGTCGGTCAACCTGCGCAACCTAGGGTCGCAGCGCACCCTGGTGCTGTTCGACGGCCAGCGCTCGGTCGCCTCGGCGACCAGCGGCGTGGTCGACGTCAACACCTTTCCCCAGGCGCTGGTCGAGCGGGTCGAAGTGGTGACCGGCGGCGCTTCCTCCGCCTATGGCTCGGACGCCGTTTCGGGTGTCATCAACTTCATCCTCGACAAGAAATATACCGGCATCAAGGGCAGCTACGAATATGGCGTCACCACCTATAGCGACGGCCCGAACCACAAGTTCACGCTGACGGCCGGCACCCCCTTTGCCGGTGGCAAGGGTCATGTCCTGGTCAGCGGCGAATATTTCACCCAGAAGGGCATCCAGTCCATCGACCGCGACTGGAACGACAGCGGCTTCTTCCAGATCGACAACCCCGCCTATAGCGAGACCGCGTGCAAGGACGCGCTGGCTTCGACGATTTGCTATCCGGCGCGCCTGATCCAGGGCGGGATCGGCACCGGCCAGTTCACCGAAGGCGGCCTGATCAGCACCGGGCCGTTCAAGGGCGTCTATTTCGGCCAGGTCGATCCGGCGACCGGCAAGGCCTCCGTCAATAATTTCGTGTTCGGCCCCTCCAATGGGCAATGGATGGTCGGCGGCGATTATCTGATCGGCCGCGAAGGCCATGTCAGCAGCGCGACCCTGCTGCCATCGGAGGACCGCAAGAGCGGGTTCGGCCGGATCTCCTATGAATTCTCGCCCGCGTTCGAGCTGTACGGCCAGATGGCGTACACCCGCTACCAGGGCCAGAGCTATTACCAGCAGACGCCGACCACGGGCGTGACCATCCAGATCGCGCCGTCCGCGACCAATGGCGGGCTGGTCAACGCCTATCTGCCCACCAGCTTCCTCAACCAGGTCAACGCCTATAACGCGAACCCCGCGAACACGACGAAGGTCACCACGGCCACGATCGGGACCAGCAATATCGGCATCCCGCCCCAGGGCAGCGACAATACCCGCGAGGTGTTCCGCTATGTCGTGGGTGCCAGCGGCGATTTCAGCCTGTTCGACCGCGAGCTGCACTGGGACGCCTATTACCAGAAGGGCATCACCAAGACCAACGAGCTGCTGACCAACGCCTGGAACATCGATCGCATGGCGCTGGCCACCGACGCGGTGGTGGCGCCGGCCGGCAACGCGTCGGGCATCGCCGCCGGCACCATCGTCTGCCGGTCGCGCCTGACCGCCGCCAATGTCAACAATGGCTGCGTGCCGATCAACCGCATCGGCGTGGGCGGCGTTTCGCCCGAGGCGCTGGCCTATGTCCTGTATGACGGCCTGCAACCGCTCCGGAAGCAGACGCTGAAGCAGGACGTGGCGGCGTTCAACCTGTTCACCAACAACCTGGTCGATCTCTGGGCCGGCCCGATCTCGCTCGGCTTCGGCGGCGAATGGCGTCAGGAATCGGTGACCGGATCGGTCGATCCGCTGTTCCAGCCGCGCGTCGCCAATGGCGTGACCAGCGGCACCTGGATCTACGGCAACTATCTGCCCACCTTCGGCAAATATAATGTGAAGGAAGCCTATCTCGAGACCATCGTGCCGCTGTTCAAGGGCGCGGATTTCAACGGCGCCTTCCGCCTGACCGACTATTCCACCTCGGGCACCGTCAGCACCTGGAAGGCGGGCGTGACCTGGCAGCCGATCCGCGACGTCAAGTTCCGCGGCACCATCTCGCGCGACATCCGCGCGCCCAACCTGGGTGAGCTGTTCGCGCCCGGCACGGGCCGCACCAATACCGTCAACGTGCCGGTCCCGAATGGCACGCGCATCGACCAGCGCGTCGACCAGTTCAACGAATCCACCGTCGGCAACCCGGCGCTCAGCCCGGAAGTCGCCAAGACCTACGGCGTCGGCGCGATCTTCACGCCCAGCTTCATCCCCGGCCTCGCCTTCTCGGTGGACTATTTCCAGATCAAGCTCAGCGGGGCGATCGCCAATATCGGTGCCCAGACGCTGGTCACGCAATGCTATGAACAGAGCAATGCCGCAGCTTGTGCCGCCATTTCCACCACCGGCGGCCGTGGCGTCACCACCACCGGCCTGCTCATCACCAGCATCGAGCTGAAGCCGACCAATTTCGTCGGCATCGAAGCCAAGGGTATCGATTTCGAGGCAAGCTATCGCAAGCCGATCGGCCCCGGCGCCCTGACGCTGCGCGCGCTGGTGACCAAGAATATCAGCCTCTACACCGACAATGGCGTCGACGTGCCGACCGAGGCAGCCGGCCAGAATTCGGGCAGCCTGCCCGACTGGACCTATCGCCTGACCGCCGGATACGATGTCGGGCCCTGGGGCTTCCAGCTGGTCGGCCGCGGCGTGAGTGGCGGCGTGTACGACAACAGCTATATCGTCTGCAGCACGGATTGCCCGGTCTCGACCGTGGCGAACCGCACGGTGAACCGCAACGACATCGCCGGTGCGATCTATGTCGACCTGCAGGTCAATCACGAGTTCGAGATTGCCGGCGCCAAGACCACGGCGTTCCTGTCGATCAAGAACCTGCTCGATACCGATCCGGTGCTCGTCGGCAACGGCCCGACCGGCAACAATACCCCGGCATATCCGCAGACCAACCGCAACCTCTACGATGTCCTCGGCCGCGTGTTCCGGGTCGGCGTCCGGTTCGATTTCTAAACCCCAAGACCAGAAAAGATCAGGAGAATTTCAACATGAAGAAGATGGTTGGATTGACGGTCGCCTTGCTGTCCACCGCGCTTTACGTTCCCACCGCCGCCAACGCCCAGGCCAAGCCTGCGCTCAAGGCAGCGGCCGCCGCCAATGTCGATGCCCATGCCAAGCTGGTGCAGGAGATGGTCGACTCGATCTACAGCTTCGCCGAGCCGGGCTTCCAGGAGTTCAAGACCTCCGAATACATCACCGGCATCCTCGAGAAGGAGGGCTTCAAGGTCACCCGCGGCGTGGCGGGCATCCCGACCGCCTTCACCGCGACCTGGGGCGAAGGCGGCCCGCTGATCGCCTTGGGCAGCGACATCGACGGCCTGCTCGGCCTGTCGCAAATGCCGGGCACGCCGAAGATCACGCCGATGGTGCCGGGCGCGCCGGGGCATGGCGAAGGTCATAACAGCGGCATGCCGCTGATCGTCGCCGCGGCGATCGCCGCCAAGGACGTGATGATCAAGAACAACATCAAGGGCCGGCTGATGATCTGGCCGGGCGTCGCCGAGGAGCTGCTCGCGACCAAGGCCTATTATGTCCGCGAAGGCCTGTTCAAGGGCGTCGATGCCTCGATCTTCACGCATGTCGGCAATCGCTTCGGCACCGGCTATGGCGAGATGGGCAATAACGGCATGGTCTCGGTGGAATACAGCTTCCACGGCAAGACCTCGCATGCCGCCGGCGCGCCCTGGGCGGGCCGCAGCGCGCTCGACGGGGTCGAGGTGATGGACATGGCGTGGAACATGCGCCGCGAGCACCTGCCGCTCACCCAGCGCTCGCACTATGTCATCACCAATGGCGGCGGGCAGCCCAACGTCGTGCCGGGCGAAGCATCGGTCTGGTATTATTTCCGCGAACAGACCTTCGATTCGATCCGCAAGCTCTACGAGACGGGCAACACCATCTCCGAAGCCGCGGCGATGGCGACGGGCACCACGGTCACGCGGCGCGTGCTCGGCTATGCCGCGCCCAATTTCGGCAACAAGCCGATGGCCGAGGCCGCCTATGCCAATATCAAGGCAGTCGGCATGCCGAAATGGACCGCCGACGACCAGGCTTTCGCCAAGGCCGTGCAGGAGAGCAACGGCCTGAAGGTCCAGCCGCTGTTCGACACGATCGCGCCGCTCTCCACGCCGGAGACGCGCGGCCCCTCCAATGGCGGCGGCTCGGACGATATCGGCGACATCATGTGGACGGTGCCGACGATCACGATCGGCTTCCCCTCCAACGTGCCCAGCACGATCGGCCATAACGTCACCGCGGCGATCGCGATGGCGACCCCGATCGCGCACAAGGGCGCCGTGGCGGGCGCCAAGGCGGTGGCGATGACGGTGCTCGACCTGATGACGACGCCCAAGCTGATCGCCGACGCCAAGACCTATTTCAACACGGTGCAGCAGAAGGACCAGAAGTACGATCCGGTGCTGACCGCGGCGGACAAGCCGGCGATCGACCTCAACACCCAGCTGATGGCGCAGATGCGGCCGCAGATGGAGAAATTCTATTACGATCCGACCAAGTACAGCAGCTATCTCGAGCAGATGGGGGTCAAATATCCGGCGGCCGCTTCGCCGCCGCCGCCTGCCGCGAAGTAACGCCCGCGTCCCCAGCCGTCATGCCGGACTTGTTCCGGCATCCATCGTCCCGCAGACACCGCAGTCGTTGCGCGCGCGGAACCATGGACCCCGGAACAAGTCCGGGGTGATGGTGGAGGGGTTACCGACACAGATCACCCCCTCCTATCGGAACAGGTCCATGAACAAGGCGAAGCTGCTCACTTCCTCGCTCGGCGCGATCTGCCTGGTCGCGCTCTCCCCATCCGCCATCGCGCGCCCGGCCGACCCGCCGGCAAAGGGCGCCTCGCTGCCCGCGCGCGTCGATGGTTTCATCCCCTATTATTTCGATGCGGCGAAGGGCCGCGTGCTGCTCGAAGTGCCGATGTTCGACGCGGACGTGCTCTATTACGTCTCCGCCGCGACCGGCGGCGGATCGGTCGAGCTGCCGTTCGATCGCGGCGTGATGGACAGCGCGGTGATCCGCTTCACCCGCGTCGGCGGCAAGGTGCTGGTCAACGAGCAGAATCTGCGCTTCCGCTCGCTCAACGGCGATGCCGCGCATGCGCAGGGCGTGGCGGACAGCTTCCCCACCTCGACCCTCGCCGCGCTGCCGATCGAGTCCGAGAGCGGCGGCAAGGTGGTGGTCGACGCGACCTCCTTCTTCATGCGCGATGCCGCCAATGTGGAGGCGCAGCTTCGCCGCGCGAACCAGGGCAGCTTCAAGTTCGATGCCGGCAAGAGCAGCTTCTACCCCGCACGGATGAAGGCCTTTCCCGACAATACCGAGATCGAGACCAGCGCGACCTTCGTCGCCGACAATCCCGGCGCGCTGGTGACGGGCGTGACGCCCGATCCGCGCATGATGACGATGCGCATCCACCACAGCTTCCTGCGCGCGCCGACCGGCTATACCCCGCGCGAGGCCGATCCGCGGATCGGCGTGAGCGCGGTGCGGTTCCAGGATTATTCCAAGCCGTTCAGCGAGAGCCCGGAGGAAAGCTGGATCACCCGCTGGCGGCTGGAGAAGAAGGACCCGAGCGCCGCGATCAGCGATCCGATCAAGCCGATCACCATCTATTTCGATCCCGCCATCCCCGCCCCGATCCGCCATGCGATGAAGGAAGGTCTGCTGTGGTGGAACAAATCCTATGAGGCGGCGGGCTTCAGCAATGCGATCGTCGCGCTCGATGCGCCGGCCGATATGGACCCGATGGACATCCGCTACGCCTATGTCCTGTGGATCAACCGCGACGAGCGCGGCTTCTCGAGCGGCGGCACCTATCGCGATCCGCGCACCGGCGAAGTGATCGGATCCAAGGTGCGCATGGACACGCACCGCATCCGCACCGTCGGCAATTACTGGGACGTCTACAGCGCCGGCCTGCCCGCCGATGGCAGCGGCATCACCATCGCCGATCCCAATCTGCTGAGCGACGACGCGATGGCGGCGATGCCCAAGGGGCAGCGCGACATGGTGCTGCTGCGCCAGGCGCTGCTGACCGCGCACGAACTCGGCCATGCCCAGGGTTTCGGCCATAACTTCGCGTCGAGCCTCAACAACCGCGCCTCGGTGATGGAATATCCGACGCCCCGGGTGAAGGTGGTGAACGGCAAGCTCGACCTCAGCGAGAGCTTCCAGAAGCAGATCGGCGCCTATGACACGTACATGGTGCGCTACGCCTACACCCCCTTCCCCGCCGCGTCGGAAAAGGCCGGGCTGGACTCGATCATCGCCGACATGCGCGCCAAGGGCATCATCTACGTCCCCGACACCGATCCGCGCTGGACCTGGTATGACGACCGCGCCACGCCGACCGAGAATCTGCGCGAGGACATGGCCGCGCGCGCGATCATGATCGCCAATTACGGGCAGGGCATGCTGAAGGCGGACGAGCCGGTCGGGTCGCTGCGCAACACGCGACTGTGGATGGCGTATCTCCACCATCGCTACGCGATCGAATCCGGCCTGAAATATGTCGGCGGCCTGTATGAGAACATCGTGGTCAAGGGCGACACCCTGCCGCCGACCGAGTTCATCCCGGCCAAGCTGCAGCGCGACACGCTCGGCCTGCTGATGGAGGCGATCGAGCCGAAGAACCTCGCTTTGCCGGAATCGCTGCTGATGCAGCTCACCCCCGATCCGGGCAACAACCTCGAGGACCTGTCGACCGACGACGTGTTCGACCAGCTGCGCGCCGCGCGCATCCTCGCCGGCATGGTGGTCGAACCGCTGTTCGACGCGGCCAAATCGACCCGGATGATCGCGCTCGGCGCGCGCCAGCCCGATACGCTGACCTTTCCGGAAATGGTCGACACCGTCCTCGCGCATAGCTGGAGCGCGGCGGCCGACGCCACTGCGTCCGACCGCGCGCTGCGCCGGGTGACGCAGCAGGTCGCGCTGGAATCGATGATGATCCTGGGCGGCAATGACGACGCCGCGCCCGAGGCGCGCGCCTATGTGCTCGACAAGCTCTCGACCCTGGCGACGACGCTCAGGACCAGGCCCGGCGGCGATGCGCTGACCACGGCCTTTTACCGCCAGACCGCGCGGGACATCGCGCACTATCTGGAAGACCCCAAGGCCAATGCGCCGAAGACGGCGACGCCGAGCTGGGGCAAGGGCCCGCGCTCGCGCTTCCCGCAGCCGCCGGGGCCACCTTTGGGCTGATCCCAATCCTTGTGTCGGGGCCCGGCGATCGGCCGGGCCCCGACCTGATGCAGCCGGACCGGTTATAAATACCCAGTCCGATCAACACGATATATCGACGGTATTGGCTCGCTTCGTCGCATTTGCGTCACATTATCGACAATTGGCGGAACGATCGTCCCTTGATCTGCATTAAGCCCCCAAGTGGGGAAAAATGGACAAGCACCAAAAACTCGAAGCCGAGATAGCCCGCATCGAAGCAACGCAGGATGCGTTGCGCGAGAGCATCGAGGAAACCAAGCAGCTTTCGGCCAAGGCCGAGAAGCTGCTCCAGCAGCACAAAAAGTCGCTTCAGGCTCAATCGGACGATTAAGCGATCCGCGGCGACCGCGCGGCGGGGCTATTTCTTGCCAGCGCCATTCTGCTTGAGGAACGCGATCACATTGGCCTGATCCTGCGGATTGGGCAGCCCGATGAAGATCATCTTGGTGCCCGGCAGCGCCTGGCGCGGCGCGGCGAGGAAGCGGGCGAGATTCTTGTCGTTCCACACCTGGCCCGAGGCCTTCATCGCCGGCGAATAGTTGAAGCCGGCCACGGTGCCCGCCTTGCGATTGACCACGCCGCGCAGAGTGGGGCCAAGACCGTTCTTGCCCGACGGATCGACGCTGTGACACGAAGCGCATTTCTTGAACACCACGGCCCCGGCCACGGCATCGGCGGGCGGCGCGGCGGACGCCGCGGTGGCACCGGCCAGCATTGCGATCGCCGTCAGACCAGCAAGATACTTCATTCGGATGCTCCCATACGCAACGTCACGATCTTCGCCCTCGCGCATTCCAGTTGAACCGGTGATGACCGGCCAGCGGGAGAGTCGCGCGGCGCTCCTCCCTTAAGGCGGGCTTGCCGCGACCTTGCAATGCCCTTGTTCGGGCCCCTCGCACGGTGAGGGCGCGAAGACTCTAGCCGGCGATCTTCAGGCCCTTTGCCGACAGGCTGCGGAAGGTGACCGACCAGCGGCGTACCGCCATGGCGGCGATGCTGTGCTCCCAGCCGTGCCGCGCCTCCCCGCCCAGATGATAGATGGAGCGTGGGGCGAGCGGCAGGGCGGCGCGGTCGAAGCCCTGTTCCGTTCGCCGCCGCAGCCTGAGCGTCGCCTGGGTCTCCAGCGAGATGCCGACGACATGCTCGAACACCGGCCGGTCGCGGTGCCAGCCGATGCCGGCGCCGGGATCGTACCGGACGATCAGCGCCTGGACGAGATCGTCCGCCGCCAGCCCGGCAAAACCGGCCGCCCGCTCGCGCAGGGGCAGCAGGAAATCGGGGATCGGCTCGGTCGGGCCGAAACTGGCATCGTCGAAGTCGTAGCGCCAGCCGAACGACGTGGTCAGCCGCTTGCCGAGCCAGCCCTGGAAACGGAACGGCGTGACCTCGATCCGGTCGAGATGCTCGACCAGCGTTCGTTCCTCATCGGGCGTGACGATGTCCGGCGCATAGTCGATGCCCGCGGGCAGGCCGGGCGGCAGCGCGGGCTGAATGCCGAACAGGTCGATCCGGCTCGCCACTATGCCGTCGCCGCGCGCCCGAGGCGCGCCGGGCCGGTCGGCGCCTGCTCGCCGCGCGAATAGGTGCCGGTCGTCACGCCCGCCGCCAGCACGCGCCCGCGGATCGCCTCGACGATCGCCGCGCGGCCCGGATTGGCGCCGAGCGCCGGCGTCTCCGACAGCGCGAAGAGCTGGAACACATAATCGTGCGAGCCGTGCCCGGTCGGCGGATCGGGCGCCAGCCAGCCCTGGGCGAAGAAACTGTTGCGCCCGACATCGCGGCCATCGCCGTCGCCCGCGCCGTCCTCGGCGATCGCGCCCTCGGCCAGCCGGTGCTCGTCGGCGGGCAGGCCCCAGACCACCGCATGGACCAGAGGCGTCAGCGACGGCGCGTCGGGATCCTCGACGATCAGCGCCAGGCTCAGCGTGCCCTCCGGGACTGGGCCCCACACCAGCGGCGGCGACACGCCGGCCCCGTCAGCGGTGAATCGCTCGGGCAGGCGCGCGCCATTGGCGAAGGCCGGGCTGGACAGGTCGATCGCATCGCCCGTCAGGCCGAGGTCGATATCGGCAATGACCAGCCGGGCATGGCCGGCGCGCACGCCCTTGAACAGACTCCCCAGCCAGTGCGGTACATGTTCGAGCATCGGCGGCCTCCTTCATGCGTTAGATGGGATCAACCCGCCGATGTTGCGAGGTTTCCACGGAAGGACGCCGCCGATGAAGATCGCGACCTATAATGTGAACGGGGTCAATGGCCGCCTGCCCGTGCTGCTGCGCTGGCTGGAGGAGAGCGCGCCGGATGTGGTGTGCCTGCAGGAGCTGAAGGCGCCGGACGAGAAATTCCCCGCCGACGCGATCGAGGCCGCGGGCTATGAAGCGATCTGGCATGGGCAGAAGAGCTGGAACGGCGTCGCGATGCTCAGCCGGGTCGGCGCCCCGGTCGAGACGCGGCGCGGCCTGCCCGGCGACCCCGACCCGCAGCAGAGCCGCTATATCGAGGCAGCGGTGAACGGCGTGCTGATCGCCGGCCTGTATCTGCCCAACGGCAATCCCCGGCCGGGCCCGAAATTCGACTATAAGCTGGCCTGGTTCGAGCGGCTGATCCTGCATGCGGCCGAGTTGCTCGCGACGGGCATGCCGGTCATCATCGCCGGCGACTTCAACGTGATGCCGACCGAGCGCGACGTCTACAAGCCCGAGCGCTGGCTCGACGACGCGCTGTTCGCGCCCGAGGTGCGCGCCGCCTTTTTCCGCCTGCTCGACCAGGGCTGGACCGATGCGCTGCGGACCAGGCACCCCGACGAGACGATCTACACCTTCTGGGATTATTTCCGGAACGCCTATGCCCGCAATGCCGGGCTGCGCATCGATCACCTGCTGCTCAGCCCCTCGGTCGCGCCCCGGCTCGTCGCAGCCGAGGTCGATCGCGACGTGCGCGGCTGGGAGAAGAGCAGCGACCATGCGCCGGTGTGGATAGAGATCGGGGACTGAGCAGACCGGTGCCCGGCAGCCCGAATTCGACGATATCCAGGCTGAGCAGGGGCTCCGCCGGATCGGAGCGATGCTAGAGACTCCCACGCTCGCAAATGTTAGTTTCGACCATCGCCGGGCCTACCGTTGCGAGTCGGCGACCGAGAGCAGGTGGAGAGCTCCCCGCATTGACTGATGGGGGTTGTCATGCCGAATCAGACCGATCGCGAGTATTTCCGTCGCCGCGCCGAGCAGGAGCGCGAAGCGGCCGCGAAGACCGGCGCTTCCGCGCGCGTGATCCATGCCGACCTGGCCGGCCGTTACGCGCACCTGGCCGGGGACGATGCGCCGACGGAACCGGATCGCAGCGCGACCGAATAGGCACGGCGCCGGATTGCGGGCGATGTAAGCATAGAAACGAAGGCGCCTGATGGCGGCAAACGCTGGACGTGGACCAGGCATTCGCACGATCGCCCTTCCCCGGCGGAGGCCGGGGTCCAGTTGGAAAGGTGGTTGTAACGACGCACAGCACCTCGCCACGATCGTCCCCCAACTGGGCCCCGGCCTTCGCCGGGGAAGCGAAAAAAGGGGAGAGGCGAGCGCCTGTGCTGCTCCGATTTACCGCACGATGATCTAGGCGATCGGCGCTGGCCGCCCTAGGCTCGCCGTCATGCTCTATCTCGCGATCAAGGCCCTTGTCTCGGGCATCATCATCGCCGCGGTCTCCGAGATCGCGAAGCGCAGTCCCGGCTTCGGCGCGCTGGTCGCGTCGCTGCCGCTCGTCTCGGTGCTGGGCATGATGTGGCTGTGGCACGACAAGCCCGATGCCGCGACCATGGCCGATCATGCCGGCGCGATCTTCTGGTACGTGTTGCCGTCGCTGCCGATGTTCCTGCTGATCCCGGCGCTGTTGCGCCACGGCGTGCCGTTCTGGCTGGCGCTGTTCGCCGGGTGCGCGCTGACCGTCGCGCTGTATCTTGGGATGATGTGGATCGGGCCGCGCTTCGGGCTGCGGCTCTAGGAATTTCCAACAAGGTTCGGGCCGGGTTTTCGCTGTTCCGCGGCCATAACAGGGACAGAACAGGGAAGAAGTATTTTTTCCGCTGCGAGCGGTCGACCGACCGTCATAAAGACGATGTTTATCAACAAGATGTGGTCACCATCCCTGTTATGGATAACAGCGAACGGCGCCCGGATAACAGGGAAGATGCCGCCCGGAACAGGGAAAGCGGATTCTCCAACAGATGCCGGCGATGTCAAAGAGCGTGATCGCCGTGAAAGCGATTCCGGCCGAGGCTGCCACGATCCCGCACGCTTTTGAATCGACGTGCTGCCTTCGTGCCGATGTTCCGACCGATCCCGGCGCTGCTGCGTGCCGGGTGCGTGCTGACCGTTGTGCTGCGCGAAGAAGGATGATTCGCGCGGAGGCGCGGAGATTGTCGGAACTGCGCGATTCGGCATGATCTCTCCGCGCCTCCGCGCCTCTGCGTGAACCGCTCTCTTCACGGGACGGTGCCGAACGAGGTCGGCAGTGGCCGTGGCATCGTGCCGCGCGCCAACGCCGTGCAGCTTTCGCGGCGCGTTGGATGCCGGAACAAGTCCGGCATGACGGTGTGGTTGTGGTTCCTGCCGGAAACAAACCGCGCCCGGCCGGCTTATTGGTGCTGGCGTTCCAGATAGAGATAGCCCGGCTCGAACTCGGCGATCTTGCGCAGCCGGGCCATGTCCCCGATCGTCACGCGACCCTTGCCGAATTCGACCGCGCCCTGTTCGCGCAATTCCCGCAAGGTGCGATTGACATGGACCGCAGTGAGCCCGAGGCATTCGGCGATGTCGATCTGAGTGAGCTTGAGGTCATAGCTCGTCTCGTCGGCAAGCCCGACCAGCCCGAGTCTGACATGCAGCTCGCAGAACAGATGCGCGGTCTTCGACAGCGCGGTGCGCCGCCCGAGCGACACTTCCCATTCGCGGTGGATCGCCGCGTCCAGGTTGGTCGAGAACCAGTACATCCGGGCGAGATGCGGATGATCCTCGGTGATGCGGGTCAGCCGGTCGTGCGGCACCACCGCGATCCGGCAGGGCGTCAGTGCCATGATGTTGTGGTCGAGCCGCTTCAGCGAGAAGCTGTGCAGATCGACGAAATCGCCCGGCACGTGCAGCTCGGTGATCTGCCGCTCGCCATTGCGCAGGTCCTTGTACCGGCACATCAGCCCGTCGAGCAGCATGGTCGAGGTCGACAGCAATTGCCCGGCATGGATGATCGTGGTGCGCGCCGCCACCTCGCGGGGTTCGAGCATGGCGGCGCGGATCGCCTGTTCCTCTTCAGCGCTGACGTCGTCGCGGGCGCGCAGGCGCATCAGATGCTTTTCGATCATCCGCTCTTTTTCCCGGGCTGGCGCACCTCGACGGCTTCGCCGAACGGCACGGTCCGCTCGGCGGCGCCGTCGCCGTTGGTGATCTCGATGCGACCGTCGAGGTCGATCTCGCCGCCTTCGAGCTCGTCCGCGAGGATGGAGCGGATACCGGCCAGCGCCGCGTCATGCGCTTCGTCCGGGCCGGACAGTTCCTGCCCTTCCTCGTCGGGGGTGAGGCCGGTGCCGTTATGGATGTGGAAATAATATCTGGGCATCAGGCCCGAACGCCGCACCACCGCTTTCGCTCCGGGGGATGTGACGGGGCCATGCCATCAGGGGTCACCCGGTGCCGACATGACCGGAGAATGGTCAGCCGGACGGGCTGATCTCCACCGCGTCTGCGCGCAGGCAGTGAGCACCGCGCCGTTACGGTCCTTAACCTTGATCGATCCGCGCGACTGTCTCTCAGCCACCGGAACCCAAACGCATATCCCGGTGATGGCGTTTTCATATCGTCGGCACGGCGACGTCACTATCATTTAACATAGGTTGTAGTTGTTTTTTCCAACTTTTGTTCCCGTTGCCGCACTGCATGTGTTAAAGCCGGACCATCGTCATTGGGTTAAGTCCGGGTCCGGCGACTGAGAGATGCGTGAGCTCCCGCCCATCGGAGAGCCTGCATGTCGTCGGACGATCATCCCCTGTCCAAATTGGTGCGCAAGCTGGAAAGCCGTACCGCACTTGGCCCGTCAGATCGCACGGCGATCATGGCGCTGCCCTTCACCGAGCGGACCTATGAAGCGCCGGCCTATGTGCTGCGCGAGGGCGAGCCGGCCAGGAAACATTGCAGCTTCGTGCTTTCCGGCCTCGCCTTCCGGCAGAAGCTGGCGGCGACCGGCGCGCGGCAGATCGTCTCGATCCATATGGCGGGCGACTTTCTCGACCTGCAGCACCTGTTCCTCAATCGCGCCGACCACAGCATCCAGGCGCTGAGCCGGCTGGAGACGGCCGAGATCGACCGCGTGGCGCTGCAGGAGCTGGTGCTGCGCCATCCGGCGATCGGCCGCGCGATGTGGACCGACGCGCTGATCGACGCGTCGATCTTTCGCGAATGGGTGCTGAATGTCGGTCGCCGCGACGCCAAGGCGCGGGTCGCGCATCTGTTGTGCGAGGTATCCGTGCGGATGGAAGCGGCGGGGCTGACCGATGGCCAGGGCTATCATCTGCCGCTCACCCAGGAGCAATTGGGCGACGCGGTCGGCCTGACCAGCGTGCATGTGAACCGTACGCTCAAGGCACTGAGCGAGCTTGGACTGATCCGGCGCGACAAGCGCCATGTCCGCTTCGACGATCTCGACCGCCTGAAAGCCGCGGCCGATTTCAGCGCGCTCTATCTGCATCTCGACCAGACGGTGATGCCGCCAGAATAGGCCTGGATTGTCCCCGCATCTGGCCGTGATCAATCCCAGCTGAGCACCAGCCGGCCATTGGCCGGCACGACATAGTCGATGCGATCAGCGGTCACGGCTTTCGGGCGGATCACATCGCCGCCCGCCATGGTCACCCGGGTCCTGGGCAGCTTGCGGCGCTTTGCGCGGACCAGGCTGAACGCGGCGAGGCAGGTTTCCCCGCCATCGAGCGAGATCGACAGGGCCCGATCCGCCAGACGTTCGCGCGCGCGGATGAAATGGTTGCAATGGAGCAGGAACGGCGCGCCCTCGACCTGGTGGAAGGAGCGGGTCGCGAACACGAAGGCGGCACCGGCACCGTAAATCTCCTGTCCGACCTGCCCGGCCGGCTGGCCATCGGCGTAAAGGTCCTCCAGCGGGAAGGAGAGCGCGCGGTCGATATGGCCGTTGCGGATCTCGGTCGCGAGCATCTCCTTCGGCAGCGCATCGGGATAATAGAACCACGCCCGGTCGAGCGCATATTTGCAATATTCGGCGACGAGCATGCGCACCGCCGGCTCGAGATCGGGCCCGCTATCATCGAGATAATGTTCGAACGCGGCGAAGCTGTCGAAGCATTCGTAGATCGCCATATAGGGCGCGTCCTGCAGGCAGGTGACGGCAAGGAAATTGCGGAAATGCCGCGCGAAGCCGATCTCCGATTCCCAGATCTCGCTGTTGTGGAAGAAGCTGGCGAGATAGACATAGCTCTGGTCGAGGAAGCGCCGATCGTCGGTGATGCGCCATAGCCGCATGCAGGCCGCCGCGCCCCATGCCGTCAGGTTCGCCTGATAGTTGAGGTTGAAGCGCCGGCCCATCGCCGCCTCGATCGCGGCGCGGGCCTCCTGCAGATATTCGTGGCGGTCGGTCAGCTCATAGGCCTGGAGCATGACCCAGGCGTAGATGCCGCCGACATCGGTCTGGCCGCGATCGTCGCCGGCATTCTCCGTAATGACGGAAAAGTCGGTGACGTCGTACATGACCGGCCAGTCATAGTGGAAATGCCGCGCTGCCTTCACGCCGAAATCGACCGATTTCAGGAACAGCCGACGCATCGCCGCGTCGCCGTGCAGCGCGAGCCGGCCGAGATTGAGCATCGGGTGGTAGAGATACCAGCTGTCGACCGCATCCTTGTTCTTGTCCCTGCCGACATTGGGCAGATAGCGCCGCAGCGTCTTCAGCTTCGGGTCGTAGAAGCGGCTCAGCCCCGCCTTGAACTCCGGCTCGAGCGGGTGGGGCGCGCCGCTCCAGCGGCCCCAGTCATGGATCGCCGAGGTCAGTGACATCTGCACCATGATGTCGGGATATTCGGCCGCGGTATAGGGATGGACATAGCGATGGCCATAATGGCGGATCATCGCCTCGGGCGCCTCGTCGAGATCGCGCAACGTGTCTTCGGACCGGGATATCCAGTCGCGATAGTCAGTGATCGGCAGGTCGAGTTGCTTGTAGACGACCCCGAGCATCTGGAGGAATTGCCGCGCCGATTCAGCCTCGGCATGGGGCGCGTCGTGGCGAAACACGAGGATCGCATCCGACAGCGTGACCGTGACGCCGGCGTCGAGCGCCTTGTCCGGCGTCATCTCGCCCGGCATCGGCGTCGGCACGAGATAGCCGAGCTCGGGCCAGACGCCGCCGATCGCCCCGTCTGGCTTCGTGCCGGTCGCGAGATAATAGTCGTTCATCGCGGTCAGGTTCTGGAAATACAGGATGTTGCCGAAGGCCGGCTCCTCCATCCGGAAATAGAGCAGGCCGCTGTTGAGCCCGCGCTGCGCCGCCTCGACATGGCCGACCGCGCCCGCCGGATCGTCCTTCGCATCGAGCGGATAGAGATCGCGCGGCAGGAACGGCACGAGCAGCGCCGTCGCCGGCGTGAGGCATATCGTGACGCGCAGATGCTCCAGCGCCTCGCCGCCGGAGCGCAGGACGATGTCGTGCGTGCCGAGCGGACTCGTCACCTTGAGCCGCGCGGCTTCGTCCGTCCCGGCCTTGTGCATGGTGCAGTCGAAATCGCCCTCGGGCACGAAGGCGAGCCGCAGCGCCAGGCCGCCCTTGCCCTCACGCCGGATCAGCGCCCACAGCGAATCGCCGGTCGCGCGGACCTCGATCGCCAGCCCGCCGGCGGTGAAACCCGCGACGCGCCGCGACCCTCCCGTCGTCAGCGCCTTGCGCAGGGCGAGCGCGAACGGCGTGAGGCCCGGCAGCTTCTCGGTCCGTACCAGCGTCGCCATGGCGGCCTCCCTTCCGGCCGCATAACCGGATTCGGCCCCCGCGGTTCCAGTGAGCTGGCGTCCCTTGACGCAGGTTATGACGATCGTCCGGTCAGCGCCGGAACAGCGGACGCAACGCCACCCCGCACCGGAGCGTCGCGGAACGGCGGGCTTGTCCGGGCGTTCGAAGCCGCCTGCACCCAAGGAGTCTCCTTCAATGAAATATCTCGCTTCCGTCGCGATGGCCGCCCTGGCGCTGAGCCTCGCCGCCTGTGGCCCGAAGACCGAGCAGGCCGCCGACACTGTCGAGAACAGCGCCGGCGAGGCGATGACCGATCTGGGCAATGGCGCCGCCAACGCCGCCGATGCGGTGAGCGCCGCGCTCAACCCGACGCCGAGCGGCCAGACCTTCGCCGATACCGCGGCAAAGAGCGACGCGTTCGAGATCGCGGCGGCGAAGCTCGCGCTGACCAGCGCGTCCTCCGCCCAGGTCAAGGCGTTCGCAAACGACATGATCAAGGCGCACACCGCCTCCACCGCGAAGATCGAGGCGGCGGCGGCCAAGGCGCGCCCGGCGATCACCCCCGATGCGACCCTGACCGGCGAGCAGAATGACGACCTGGCCGATCTGGCCAAGCTGAAGGGCGCCGATTTCGACAAGGCCTATATCGACGGGCAGATCGACGCGCATGACGACGCGCTGGAGCTGATGGAGGATTTCGCGAAGGACGGTGATGTCGCACCGCTCAAGGCAGCGGCCGGCGACATCGCGCCGGTGGTGAAGAGCCATCTCGACATGGCCAAGGCGCTGGAAGTGCGCTGATCCTGGGGACGGCGGGGAAAACTGCCGTTCCTTGTTCGGCCAGGACCTGATCCGGGGTTCCCCAAGCCTTGATATGGACCATATGATGGTCTATCTCTCTCCTATATGGTCCATTCAATGGTCCATGGAGAACAGGACGATGCGCGTGTCGGTATCCGATGCAAAAGGGCAGCTTACCGAGCTGGTGCGCCGTGCCGAAGCCGGTGACGAGGTCGTGCTGACGCGGCATGGCCACCCCGCCGTCCGTCTGGTACCGATCCATCCGGTGCCGGACCGCAAGGCGCGCCGGGTCCTGCTCGAGACCCTGCGTGCGTCTGCCGCGGCCAAAAAGACGGCTGGTCCGCCGGCCGCGCGCAGCCAGGATTTCCTGTATGAAGATGACGGCCTGCCCGGATGATCGCGGTCGACACGTCGGCACTGATGGCGATCCTGCTCGACGAGCCGAAGGCCAATGCCTGTATCGCGGCGCTTGAAGGCGAGGACGAGCTGATCATTTCAGCCGGCACCATGGCCGAAGCGCTGATCGTGGCGGCGCGGCGCAATGTCGGCGAGGAATTGACCGCGCTGATCGATGGCCTCGGCTTCGAGATCGCGCCGGTGAATTCCGCATCGGCGCGACGCGTCGCCGAGGCTTATGCGCTATGGGGCAAGGGGCTCCACCCCGCCGCGCTGAATTTCGGCGACTGCTTTGCCTATGAAGTGGCGAAGGAGCGTGGATGCGGCCTGCTCTATGTCGGTGACGATTTCGCCAGGACCGACATCGCGCCGGTTCTTGCCTGATCCAATTCCCTTGACCGCGCATCCGGCTATAGAACGCCCACGACAATGAGCGCGAAGGGCATGTGATGGGCAGGATCTGGACGGCGGCGGCAGCAGCGGTGGTGATGGCGGCGCTGTCGCCGGCGGCGTCGGCCCAGGACGCGCCCGATGCGGTCAACAGCCAGGATGCAAGCTGGCACAACCGCCAGATGCTCTATCTGCTCAGCCTGAAGGAAGCCGATGGCTGGCATTATACCGTCAGCGGGCTGCGCTATCGCCGGATCAAGGCAGGCCCCGCCGGCGCGCCGCATCCCGCGCCGACCGACCGGGTGACGATCCACTATACGGGCAAGCTGATCGACGGCACCGAGTTCGACAGCTCGGTCGGCCGCGGCGCGCCCGCGACCTTCCCGCTGCCCCGGCTGATCCGCGGCTGGCAGGAAGGCGTGCCGCTGATGGCGGTCGGCGATACGTTCGAATTCGCGATCCCCGCTGACCTGGCCTACGGCACCGAGGCGACCGGGCCGATCCCGGGCGGCGCGACCTTGCTGTTCACGATCGAACTGTTCGGGGCGGCGCCTGCCGGGGGTTAGAGCGGAGTGCGTTAAATGTGATCGACCGGAGGAAGTTCGCGCTAGCCCTCCCCGTTCCCCGGCGAAGGCCGGGGCCCAGTTGGGAAGGTTGATGTGACGGCATCCGGCACCCGCCACGATCGTCCCCCAACTGGGCCCCGGCCTTCGCCGGGGAACGGAAAATGTGGCGAGCGCGTCCCGTGAACGCATGGCGCTCCAGAGGCGCAGGCCTGGAACTGAAGTTCGTTCCGTTACAAACCTGCCCTCTCTAAGGCGCGGTCGCGTTGCCGGCGGGCGTCGCGGCGTCGACGTCCTTGGTCGCGATCTGCAGCATGCCGCTTTCCTGGAGGATGACGACCCAGTCGCGCCCGTCCTCGCAATGCGCCGTCCAGGCCGGGCGGCCCTGCACCGGGGGGCGCGGCTCGGAGCTCGACACCGACTGGCAATCGCTGCCGGCATCGTCGAGCGCGCGGTAGAAGACGACATCGCGCTGCTTCGGCGCCAGCGCGTTGATCCGCCCGAGATAATCGATCTGGGGCGTGGCCGGCGCGGCGGTGTTCTGCTGCGGGGCGGGCTGACCGCAGGCGCCAAGCGCGAGAGCGAGGCAAGCAGACATCGGGATCTTCATCGCGGGCGACTCCATCATGATGCGATGCTTGTCGCAGGAATCGGCAGGCGGCGTGAAGATGAAAACGCATCGGGCCGGTGCGCGTTCAGCCAGCGCGGAGCCGCTCCCGCGCACGCTCGACCGGGATCGCCTCAGCGCCGAGCGCCATGACCGGCGGTGCCTGCCAATGCCGGCTTAATGCGGAAGCCGTGGTTCGCTCTCGAAGCTTAACGCCCGCCGGGCCCATCTCGGCCGCGCGCCAATCGGGGCGCAGGGACGATGGCGATGCGAACCCGGTACATCGGAGCGGCAATGGTGATGGCGAGCGTGGCGGCGGTGATCGCGCTGCGGTTGCTGGTGACCATGCCGCCGGACAATCATCCGGTGACCACGGTCGAGCTGCTGCTCGCCGCCTTCAGCATCTTGGCCGGCCTGCCCGGCGTCGGCATGCTGATCGAAGGCCCGGCGATCTTCGGCCTGGTCGATCGGCCGCGCGAACGCTGAACGGGCTTCACGGCCGCAAAGCGGCTATGGCGGGGCGATGACCCATCGCGATTCCGTCCATGCCGTCCGTCTCGATTATGCCGATGAGCTGCTGGGCACGCTCGATCTGCCCGGCGGCACGCTCCGCGTCACGCGCGGGCTCGGGTCGGGGCTATCACGGCGGGCGGGGGATGCGCCGGGCGTGGTGTGGGCGGTCGGCGATCGTGGGCCCAACATGAAGATCCCCTTTGCGATCGACCGGTACGGGCTGGAGGGCCTTGACGACCTTGCCGATCTGGCCGGCGCCAAGATCATGCCCTTTCCCGGCATCGGCCCGGCCATCTCCGAGCTGCGCGTCGAGGGCAATCGGGTGACCTGCCTGCGCACCATCGCGCTGCGCGATCGTAGCGGGCGGCCATTGTCCGGCCTGCCGGTGCCGGGCCCCTTCAGCGAACCCGCCTTCGACGTGCATGGCACCCCAATCGCGCCCGATCCGTCCGGCGCCGATACCGAAGGTATCGCGGCGGCGCCCGACGGCAGCTTCTGGATCGCCGACGAATATGGCCCGTCGATCTTCCATGTCGCCGCCGACGGCCTGGTGCTGGTGCGCTGGGTGCCCAAAGGGTGCGGCGATGCGTTTCGTGGGGCCGATTATCCCGTGGTCGAGGCGCTGCCGGCGATCGCCGCGCGCCGCGCGCTCAACCGCGGCTTCGAGGCGCTGGCGCTCTCACCCGACGGGCACCGCCTCTACCTCGCCTTCCAGAGCCCGCTCGCGCATCCCGACGAGCAGACGCATCGCCGCGCGCGGCATGTCCGCCTGTGGGAGATGGAGGTGGCGACCGGCGCGGTGACCCGGCAATTCCTCTACCGGCTCGACAAGCCCGGCAGCTTCCGGCGCGACTCGGCGATCGGCGATGTCGATCGCGCCGACCTGAAGCTGTGCGACATCGCGATGACCGGACCGCGCACCCTGCTCGTGCTCGAACGCGCATCGGCCACGAGCAAATTCTACGCCGTCACGCTCGACGACAAGCGCGCGCTCGACCCGTGCCAGCTCGATATCGCCACCAGGCCGACGGTGGAGGAACGGAGCGCCGCGGGCGAATCGCTTCCGCACCTGGCCAAGACCCTGGTCTTCTCGACGGACGACCATCCTGGGATCGACGCCGATCTGGAAGGCGTGACCCTGATGTCCACCGACTCGCTGTTGCTGGTCAACGACAATGATTTCGGGGTGGACGGGGTGACGACGCGTTTCTGGCGAATCGCCTTGCCCGCCAATGTGTTGATGGAATGAAAATGCGGGGGAGAGCGCCTTTGGCTGCTCGATCCCCCGCGCTGTCGCGTCGCCGGTGCCGGTCTTTCCGGCGGCTTCCCCACTCCTGTTGTGTTTCGTTTCTTGTTTGAGGCGATACGACGGCGAGTCTCCATAGCCGAATCGCGGACAAAAAAAAGGCCGGTACGAGACCGGCCGTGAAAGTTTTAGGAGAGGATGCCTGAAAGGCACGATCTTTGTGCGCTGCAGCAGGTTTTATCGCAAGTGCAAATATTGCATTGCAGCATCCATAAACTGCAACTGGTAGCGTTACCATCGCGTCAACCATCCGCTCCCCATCGCCCCGGCTGCCCCCGATCCCCGTCCGGCAGCCTGGTGAAATCGGAGATCCAGTTGACCTCCCAGCTCGTGCCGCCATCGTCGGAAAAGGCTTGTTCGATCCGGAAGCGGGTGGCGGTCATGTTCGAGAAGATGAAGCGTACCAGGATCGCGCGGCCGTTCAGCTCCTCCTGATTGTAGAACAGACCCCGGCCATCAGCGAAGCCGCCGACCATCGGCGCGCCCAGCGCCCCGTCGGCGCCGTTCGCCCAGCGGATCTTCCATTGCCGCGATGCCGCGTCGTAGAGCCTCAGGCTCATCCCCTCGATCCGCCCGGCCGGACCCGATATATCGAGCTCGCCGATATTCGCCTTGCCGCCCCAGAGCGGATGCACCACCGAGATGCCGTCATACGCGACCCAGGTCCGGGACCCGGTCAGCGGCTTCACGCGGCGCGCGATATGCGCCTTCCACCGCCCGAACTCGAAATCGAAATCATGCGCGCCGTCGTTCAGCACGGGCGCGGCGCGCGCCTCCGGCGGTGGTGGCGCCACCTGCGCTTGCGCCGTCACCGCGCCCGGCAACGCCGCCAGCCCCGCCGCCAGCAACAGCGGCCGCCAGTGCCGCACCATGCGATCGATCGTCATGACTCCTCCCCTCCCGCACCGGCCCGTTCGCCGTGCGCCTGCTCATTTAGCCGAGATGCGGGGCCGGACAAAGGCAGAGCGACCGCTTCCGCTGTACCGCAGATACGGCGGTTGTTGGCTCTTGACAGCGGCGGATCGCAACGAGATGATACCGGTGTCAAAATGGCACTGCGAGATAATCGCAGGTCTGACGGGGTGGGGATGCCAGTGGGGGTAGTGGTAACGCGGAGACGATCAGAGCTTCACGTATCACGCTGAAAACAATGTCTAATACCGTAGTGGAGGCCCGTGACGGGTCATGGGATCGGAAACAGGCCGTCGGGTAATGGCCTGGCCCGAACGCTACGGAACGGACACCGCTGTCATTCCCGAAACATCACGGCATGGCGGAATGATCCGCCGGCCGCTCGGGAGAGACGGGATGACCTTGGACACGCGCGGCACGGCCGCATCACGGCGCACTCGATGGATGGTCGGCTCGGCAATGGGCATGCTGGCCATGGCCATGCCGGCTTATGGCGAGGCGGCGGACCCCGTGCCGGCGCCGCAGGCGGGCGAGACCAGCGGCACGGACGAGGGCGACATCGTCGTCACCGGCTTTCGCGCGTCGCTGCAGAACGCGCTGTCGCTGAAGCGCCGTTCCGACCAGATCATCGACGCGATCACCGCGGAGGACATCGCCGAATTCCCCGACGCGAATCTCGCCGAATCGATCCAGCGCCTGCCCGGCGTCTCGATCGACCGCGACAATGGCGAGGGCCGCACCATCACGGTGCGCGGCCTGGGCGGCGATTTCCAGATGGTGCGGCTGAACGGCGCGGATGCCCAGAATGTCGCGGGCGGCAATACCTCGGACGCGGGCGCCAACCGCAGCCGCGGGTTCGATTTCAACACCTTCGCCTCCGAATTGTTCGGGGGCGTGACCATCACCAAGACGACCGCGGCGGTGAACGACGAAGGCTCGCTCGGCGCGATCGTCGATCTCACCACCGGGCGGCCGCTCGCCAACAAGGGCAATCGCTTCGCGCTCGGCGCCGAGGGCGAATATCGCGAGAACGGCAAGTCATGGAACCCGCGCCTGACCGGCCTCGCCTCGATCAAGCTGACCGACACGTTCGGCATCCTCGTGTCGGGCGCCTATCAGAAGCAGGAACAGCAGATCGATTCCTATCGCCGCAGCATCGGCGCGTTCGAATATACCTATCGCAACTCGCAGCTGAACGGCGTCACGCCCAACACCTTCGGCTTCGCGCGGCCGAGCACGGCGGGCACCGGCGCGACCTTCGGGTCGGATCCGGCGGCCTATGCGCTGATCACCCCGACCACGATCATCCCCGCCTTGCCCTCGATCGGCCGGCAGGAGCTGCGCTACGAACGGATCGGCGCGACCGCGACGATGCAGTGGCAGCCGACCAGCCACACCGAGATCATCGCCGATTTCGTCTATTCGAAATATGACCAGGACAGCATCACCGACGCGATCACCACGATCGGCCTGAACCGCAACGGCACCAATGCCCGCGTCACCCAGAACACGCTGCGCGCCGCCGGCACGGCCAATGGCAATGCGGACCGCGTCGCGCTCTACCCCACCTGCACCCAGAGCGCGACGATCGACTGCGGCGACGCGCTCTATGGCGGCGTGCTGGCCGGCATGCTCAACAGCCGCAATCCCAACAACCTCAACCCGTACGACTATTATAACGCCGCGACCTCGGTCGGGCGCGTGCCGACCGCCAACCTGACCGGCTATTACAACGAGCTGATCGGCCGCCCGAACACGAAGATCCGCGGCGCGCATGTCAACGGCGCGGGCCAGGCGGATTATCTGCTGCTCGACGATGTCGACTGGCGCAGCTCCTCCGACGCGCAATATGGATCGACCGAGTTCAAGCAGGCGACGCTCAATTTCCGCCAGGACATCAGCGACGACCTGAAGCTGGACGGGACGATCGGCTGGTCGCGGTCCGAATTCAGCGCGACCGGGCTGCTCGCCGAGATCAACGCGATCGACCGGGACAATTATATCTTCGACGATCGCGGCGGGGACAGGATGCCGATCTTCAACCCCGGCTTCGACGTCGCCGCGCCGGCGAGCTGGACGCTGGTCAAGGGCCTGTCGACGATCCGCTATTTCAAGACCTTCGTGAACAACGAGTTCCGCGTCGCGCGCGCCAATTTCACCTATGAGGCGCTGCCGGAGATGACCCTGCGCTTCGGCGGGACGTTCAAGCAGTTCGATTTCGACAGCGACCAGGGCCGCCGCAGCCAGGACATCGAGGCGATCAACCCGACCCTGCTCGAATCCAACCTGGCGATCACCGATCTCGGCAAGACGGTCGGCTTCGGCCAGGGGCTGCAGGTGACTCAGGGCACGCCGACCAGCTTCTATGCGCCCGACCTGGACAAGTTCCGCCAGCGTTTCGGCATCGACTGCAACTGCATCAACAAATGGGGCGATTACCGTGCCGTGGCGGACGGGCGCCAGCGCAACGCGGTGACCGAGAAGGACATTTCCGGCTTCTTCCAGGTCGATTTCAATGTCGACGCGTTCGGCCGCCCCCTTCGCGGCAATGCCGGCATGCGCATCGCCAATACGCGGGTGAACGGCCTCGGCAATGTCGGCGGTACCGACGGGGTGCTCGGCATCCCGGTGACGGCGCGCAACGAATATTGGGACTGGCTGCCCTCGACCAACATCACTTACGAGCCGATGGACAATTTCCTGATCCGCTTCGCCGCGGCACAGGTGATCTCGCGTCCGCAGCTCGCCAGCCTGACGCCGGGCACCACCGCTTTCGCCAGCGGCCTCAACGCGGCCGGCGCGGCGCCGGCGGTCACGGTCGGCAACCCCTATCTCAACCCGTTCCGCGCGACCAATTTCGACCTCAGCTTCGAACGCTATTTCCGCAACAACGGGCTGATCGCGGTGGCGCTGTTCAGCAAGAAGATCGATTCCTTCCCGCAGCAGATCGCGGGCGAGGCGCCGCTCTCCTCGGTGTTCGAGCCGGCGATCTACAATCAGCTGGTTGCGGCGATGACCAGTCCGACGCTGCAGGCCTATACGCTGGCCGGCGGCACCTGGGCGATCCGCCAGTTCCAGGATGCGCCGGGCGGCACGATCAAGGGCGTCGAGGTCAATCTCCAGACCGACTTCTTCTTCCTGCCCGCGCCCTTCGACAAGATGGGCATCGCGGCGAACTACACGCATATCGAGTCGAAGCTGAACTATCTGACCGGCACCGTGCTCTCGACCACCCAGACCGGCACTGCCGCGACCGCGCAGAACAGCTTTGCCGAAGGGCCCTTCCTCAACACCTCGCCCGACGCGTTCAATGCGACGCTCTATTACGAGAACAAGGTCTGGTCGGCGCGCGTCTCCGGCGCGTACCGCAAGCGCTATGTCAACCGCTTCCCGCTCGCGACGGGCACCTGCAGCGTCGGCACCACGACCAATGCCGGGGCTGCCTGCAACTCGCCGGTGCTGGCCGATTTCGGCTATAACGAGGACACGCTGAACGTCGATTTCGCGATCAGCGTGAACGTGACCGATTTCGCCAAGCTGACGCTGGAGGGGCGCAACCTGACCAACGACCAGCAATATCGCACCATGTATGCCGCCAACCCGGTGACCCAGACCTATGCCAGCACCGGGCGGATCATCACCGGCGGCGTGCGGTTCATCTTCTGATGCGGGCGATGCGGATCATGGCGATCGGCGCCGTGCTGTCGGGGGCGCTGTCGGGGACGGGAGCGGGGGCGGCACCGGCATCGGCGGCCCATGACACATGCCAGCGCGCCTTCCCCACCGCCGAGGGAGCGGGTGCCTGCTCCGCGGGCGGGCGCGGCGGCAAGGTGTTGCGGGTGACCAACCTGGCCGATGCCGGGCCGGGCTCGCTCCGCGCCGCGGTCGAGACTAGCGGTCCGCGCGTGATTCTGTTCGATATCGGCGGGACGATCACCCTGCTCAAGCCGCTCAAGATCCGTGAGCCGCGCGTGACCATTGCCGGCCAGACCGCGCCCGGCGGCGGCATCACCCTGCGCGGCCAGCCGCTGCTGGTCGACGCCGATGACGTGGTGATCCGCTTCATCCGGTCGCGGCTCGGCGACGAGGAGGGGGTGGAGACCGATGCCATCACGGTCGAGCGCGGGCGGCGGATCATCCTCGACCATGTCTCGGCGAGCTGGTCGGTCGACGAGACCTTGTCGGTCGGCATTCCGCAGCGCAAGCCCGAGGACGATATCCGCGACGTGACCATCCAATGGTCGATCATCGCCGAATCGCTCGACGGGTCGATCCACGCCAAGGGCGAGCATGGCTATGGATCGCTGATCCGCGCGGCGCATGGCGCGGAGATCAGCTTCCACCACAATCTCTGGGCGCACCATATCCAGCGCATGCCGCGCCCGGGCAACTACATGCCGCCCGCCCAGGACCCGGAAGGGCCGCGCATCGAGTTCCGGTCGAACCTCTTCTACAATTGGGGCGGTGCGCGATCGGGCTATAATGCCGATAGCGGGGAGAAGGCGTCGCACAGCGCCTATGCCTTTATCGACAACAGCTATCGCACCGGCCCGTCGAGCAAGGCGGCGATCGCGTTCGACGAGGGCGATCCGCTGGCCAGATCGCTGTTCGCGGGGAATGCGATGAACGGCGTGGTGCCGGCCGATCCGATGAGCCTGGTCACCGGCATCAAGGACCCGGCCAACCGGATCGCGGCGCTCACCATAAGGCCGGTGCGGGCGCAGGGCTGGGCCGAGAGCGAGCAGGCAGTGCTGGCGCGGGCGGGCGCGTCGCTGGTGCGCGACGCGGTGGATGTGCGGATCGTGGGCGATGTCACGGCGGGCACCGGCGGGATCATCAACAGCCAGAAGCAGGTCGGCGGCTGGCCGGACCTGCCGCCCGGCGCGCCGTGGCGCGACGGCGATGGCGACGGCCTGCCCGATCGCTGGGAGCGCGCCCACAAGCTCGATCCGGCTGATCCGGCGGATGCCGCGCGGCCGGCGGGCGGAGGCTATAGCCATCTCGATACATGGCTGGAGGAACTGGCGACGGCCCGGCGCTGACCCTACCGCATCGACCTGATCGTCTGGTCCAGCCCCGACACCAGCCGCGCGAGCCGGTCATAATCGATCTTGTCGGGCGTGTCCGCGAGGCTGTGATAATGCGGATAGCGGAAGGGCGCGGTGTCGGTGACCATCAATGCCGGGAAACCCTCGCCCGAAAAGGCCCAGTGATCCGACCAGTCCACCCCCTGGATGAAGCCGGGTGCCGCGCCGCCGACGCTGGGGAATTGCGCGACCTCGCGGAACGACCGAACCGTCCGCCGCACGAAACCCCGCGCGTCGGTCGTGCCGACGAACGCCACGAAATTCCCGGTCTCCGGATAGAGCATGCCGAGCGGCCAGGGATAATGCTGGCTGTGCGGCGCATCGCTGTAATAGCCGATCGTCTCCAGGCTGATCATGCCCAGCACCGGTTCACCGCCGCGCTTCAACTGGGCGGCATAGACGACGCTGCCCATCAGCGGGGTCTGGAACCAGGGCGGCTCCTCATTGACGAACAGCACCAGCCGGAGGCGCAGCGCCGCCTTGCCGCGCAGATCGGCGAGGCTGCGCGCCAGTTCGAGCACCGCCGCAGTGCCGCTGCCATTGTCGTTCGCACCGGGCGCGTCGAATGCGCTGTCGTAATGCGCGCCGATCACCAGGGTCTTCGCGTCGGATTTGGCGGGCTCGATCACCACGTCGATGTTGCGCACCCGCTCCCCGCCGGCGCTGAAGCTCAGGCGGCGCACGGTATAACCCATGCCGGCCAGCGCCCCCTCGATATGCCGCGCCGCGCGTTCGAGCTCGATCGGATGCTCGACATTATGCGGCACGCTGGCGATGGCGGTGACATGACCGCGCAGCCTGGCGGCAAGCTGCGCCTCGCCGGCGGTCAGCGGAGGAAGCGGGCCGGCATAGGAAGTGCCCGGCACCGCCGTCAGCCACAGAAGCGTCGCCACCGGAAGCAGGAAGATCGCGGCCACGATCGCGAGCGAAAGGAGCCGGGTCCGCCAAATGCTCGTGTCGTCCATCATTGGCGCCCCTTCCTGGCAGACATGGCTAACAGGCGCACCAACCAATGCCAAACCGGTGCCACGACATCGCCTTGTTCCGGCGTCAGAGCATGTCGCCACGGGAGGGCCACGCGATGTTCGATTTCCAGCCGACCTTGTCAGGCGACCTGCTCAGCTTGCGGCCGCAGGTGCCGGAGGATTGGGAGGCGCTGTTCGCGGTGGCGTCCGACCCGGCAATCTGGGCGATGCACCCGATGCGCGAACGCTATCGCGAGCCGGTGTTCCGCAAATTCTTCGACGAGGCACTGGCCGATCGCGGCGGGCTGGTCGCCCGCGACCGCGCCGACGGCACGGTGTTCGGCTTCTCGCGCTATTCGGAGCTGTTCACCGAACCCGGCGAAGTCGAGATCGGCTGGACCTTCGTCGCGTGCGAGCGCTGGGGCGGGGGGTGGAACCGCGAGATGAAGAGGCTGATGCTGGGCCATGCCTTTGGCAGCTATGACAGCGTCATCTTCCGCATCGGCGAGGACAATCTCCGATCGCGCCGCGCGGTGGAGAAGATCGGCGGCGTGCTGACCGACCGGGTGCAGGAATATCGGATGGGCGACGCGGTGATCCGGCATGTGACCTATGCCATCGCGAAGGACGATTTCGCGGGCGGGCCGCTGGGGGGCTGAACGCCGCGTCGCTTCTCCGTCATGCCGGACTTGTTCCGGCATCCAAGTTTCCGCAGGCGCCGCACCCGTTGCTTTTGCGGCACGATGGACCCCGGAACAAGTCCGGGGTGACGGGCGAAACTAGGTGGCCAGCCATCCGTCATACCGCACCACGAGCCCGATGAGCGGCAGCGCGGCCGTCACCTCGAAGCGGAAAGACTCGCCCTCCTGCCATTCGCGCGCCTGGATGCGCGGGCCGAGCGCCAGCGGCAGGGGCAGGCCGAAACAGGTCCAGCGGCGCATCTCCATGCGGAGACCCTGGTTGTCCGAGGGCAGATCGAAATGGAAACGCAGCGGCCCGAACCGCTCGACCAGCCGGGCACCCTTTTGGCTCAGCCGGCTGGAAAAAACATGCTGGCCGAAGGACCGAGTCCAGGTCTCCACGCCATTCCGTTCGGCAAAGGCGACATGCAGCGGATGCGTCCCCGCCGGCGGAAAGCCCATGACCCGCGCGACCGTCCGCGCGACCAGCCCGGTACCGCGCTCCACCCGACCCTCGCCCGAGGCGCCGCCGTCGCGGCACACCTCATGCACCCGGCGAACCGCGACCGGCAGCGCATCGAAGGCCGGGCCGATCACGCGCCGGTAAAGAGGTGGCGGCAGGCGGATTTCGATCGTCTCGTGGCGCAGGGCGAGCGTCTCGAACAAGGGTTCGAACCGGGCGAGATCGAGAAAGCGCGATGCATTCCCCGCCCCGGCCGGAATGCGGCCGGAAAGAATATCCTCGGCGATGAGGACCGCGGCGAGCGTCGGGATCTCGGGGCCGTCGCCCCGTTCGGCAATCAGGGTCCAGCGGCGTTCGACCAGCCCGGCCTCATCCTCCCCCGCCAGACGCACCGACATGGCGGAGCGATCGCTGGTCAGCGGCCTGGTCAGGCGCTGCAGCGGCAGCAGGACGGGCGCGAGCGGCGCAGCCGACAGGCCGAGCCAGCGAACCGGCCAGCTCAGCAGCCACAACCCGATGGTCTGGAGCGCAATCTCCGTGCCGGCGCGAAAGGTCACCGCCGGGCCACCCGGCAGCATGCCGGACATCAGGTCCAGATCGGGCACCTCGGCCAAGGCGACCCAGCGACCGCGTACCGCCGGCACGCCCGCCACCGCAAAGGTCTCGCGCCGCAATTCCTGCCAGCCCCAGCCGGACGTCCAGCACTGGCCGCGCCACAGCCATATCGGTCGTCCGACATAGGACAGGATCGCCGCGGCGACCGACGCGCCGGCGGTCGCGCGATTGGACGCGCTGATCGCGACATCGACCTGAGTGACCCGGTCCATGCCCTTTGCGAGCCGGCGCGCGACCGCGCCGGACAGCGCCGGGACGCTCGACGCGCCGGAAATGATCGTCATGCCCGCCACTTGCGCCGCCGCATCGAGCGCGGCGATCCCGGTCACGAAGTCGCGCGCATCGGCGAGGTCGAGATAGGATATGCCTGCCCGCACACAGGCCAGCGGCACGCCATAGCCGCTATTCTGAAACGGTCCGGCCGCATCGATCAGCAGGTCGGGGCGATGCTCGGCCAGCAGCGCATCGAGATCGCCGTTGCGGTCGGCGAGCACCGGCTCGGTACCGTCGACCTCCGCGCAAAAGGCCTCCGCCTTGTCCGGATTGCGGCCCGCGACGAGGATATGATAGCCACGCCCCGCCAGCCGGCGCGTGAGCCGCGCGCCGAACCCGCCATAGCCGCCAAGGATCAGGACCCGGCTCAGCGCCGTCCCCTTCTGGCATCCATCCTGATGATCGTGGTTGTACGCAACGCCGTGCTCCGTGTCAGCAAAGCGCAATGGCATCCGACACTTACCGGATCAATAACGGCCGATCGCAACGGCGATGCGGGTCCCTTCAGTCATGCCCGCCGGGGCACTGCGCGACCGTATCCTTCAGCCGCTCGATCAGCCAGCGCCCGGCCGGGCCCGGCGGCGTATCCTTGCGGTGCACCGCGAGCATCGGCAGCACATTGCCCTCCGGCCAGCCATCCTCCAGCACCAGCTCGACCAGCCGGCCGTCGGTGAGATCGGCGCGCACCAGCGGCTCGGGCAGGCTGCCCCAGCCAAGGCCGGCGCGCAGGAATTCATGCTTGGCGCCGAGATCGGCGATGCGCCACGTCCTGGGCGAGAGCACGCCGAATTCCTTGCCGCGCGACAGTTCCGACCGGTCGGTGAGGACGAGCTGGACATGCTCGGCAAGGTCGGCCCGGGGAATCGGCCCGGCGCGTTGCGCCAGCGGATGCTCGGGTGCAGCCACCATGATCAGCGGGATCGAGAGCAGCCGTTCCTGCACGAAATCCTCGGGCACGAGCGGCAGGGTGCCGACCACGGCAAAGGCCGCATGTCCCTCCAGCACCGGCTCGACCACGGCGCCCAATGCCTCGACATTCACGCGCAGCGGCGTGTGCGGAAAGGTCGCCTGGAAATCGCGCACGGCATGCGCGAAGACATGGATCGGGAACATCACGTCGACCGCGACCGACAGCTCGGCCTCCAGCCCGCCGGCGAGATCGCGGGCGCGCGCCTTGAACGAATCCATCCGCCCCGCCACTGCCCGCGCCTCGGGCACCAGCGCGCTGCCAGCCTCGGTCAGCGCCGGATAGCGTGCGCTGCGATCGAACAATTGCACGCCGATCTGGCGTTCGAGCGTGCCGAGCGTCTGGCTGACGACGGACTGGGCGCGGCCCAGCCGGCGTCCGGCCGCGGAGAAGCTGCCCTCCTCGGCCGCGGCGAGGAAGGTGCGGAGCTGATCGAGCGAGACGGCGTCAAGCATGTATCGGTTTTCCAGATGGTATCCAGATGAATATATAGGCTGTTGCGCTATATAACGAGTCCATATCTGGCGCTTCGCAATCACTTTCCTCGTTTGCGAAGGACACCATCATGAAGCTCCTCCATGTCGATTCAAGCATTCTCGGCCCGGGCTCGGTGAGCCGTCATCTCTCGGCCTCGATCGTCGCACAGCAGCAGGCGCTGCACCCCGGCATCGAGATCGTCCGCCGCGACCTCGCGACCGACCCCGTCGATCATCTTTCCGGCCTCCATCTCGCCGCGGCCCAGGGCGCGGTGCCCGAAGCCGAGCCGCTCCAGCGCGATCTCGCCTCGGGCCAGGCAGCGCTCGAGGAATTCCTCGATGCGGACGTGGTGGTGGTCGGCGCGCCGATGTATAATTTCGGCATCCCCAGCCAGCTCAAGGCGTGGATCGATCGCCTCGCGGTCGCCGGCCGCACTTTCCGCTATGGCGCCAATGGTCCCGAAGGCCTGGCGGGCGGCAAGACGGTGATCATCGCTTCGTCGCGCGGCGGCTTTTACGGCGCCGACACCCAGGCGGCGTTCCTCGACCATCAGGAAACCTATCTGCGCGGCGTGTTCGGCTTTTTCGGCATCACCGACATCAGCTTCATCCGCGCCGAAGGCGTCGCGATGGGCGAGCCGCAGCGCCAGCAGGCGATCGACAGCGCCGAAGCGGAAATCCGCAAGCTGGCGGCGTAAGGGCCGAGGTTCCGCGGGCGCTGGTCTCCCAGGCGCTCGCGGCTATCTTCCTCCTTTCCCGGCGGAGGCCGGGATCCAGTTGGGGACGATCTTTGGCTGGCGTAGCGCTCCGTTACGTCGACCTTCCCTACTGGGCCCCGGCCTTCGCCGGGGAAGGTAGAAGTTTGGCGGTCCTTGACACTTATATCCGACTCGCGCATAAGTAATATGCGAGTTGGATATAAGGTGCCGCGCCGTGGACGAGTCGGACTTCCTCCGGGACTATGATCCCACCGTCTATGAGCCGCTGTCGGTCGCGGTCGATCTTGTCCTGATGAGTGTGGTGGACGGCGCGCCGGCGGCGTTGCTGGTGCGCCGCGCCGACCATCCGCATCTCGGCCGCTGGGCGCTGCCCGGCGGCTTCGTGAAGCCAGACGAGAGCCTGGACGATGCCGCGCGCCGCGTGCTCGCGACCCGCGCGCATATGGAAGGCGCCTGGATCGAGCAGCTTTACAGCTTCGGCGCGGTCGATCGCGATCCGCGCATGCGCATCGTCAGCATCGCCTATTTCGCGCTGCTGCCCGCCGAGCGCTTCGCCGCCGCGCTCACGGCAGCGCCCGAGCTGATGCTCGCCACCATCGTCGTGCCCTGGGCCGGCGAGAGCGGCGGGCCGGTCGCGGCGCACGCGCCCGACGGCGCGGCGCTGTCCCTTGCCTTCGACCATGCCGATATCCTTGGCCTCGCGATGCTGCGCCTGCGCGGCAAGCTCGATTATTCGGCGGTCGCCTTCGCGTTGCTGCCCGAGCGGTTCACGCTCCGCGCGCTGCAGGACGTGCATGAGGCGATCCTCGGCACCCAGCTCAACAAACCAGGTTTTCGCCGCCGCATGCTCGACCGCGGCTGGCTCGAGCCGACCGGCGAGCGCGAGACGGGCGCGTCGTTCCGCCCGGCCGAACTGTTCCGCCACCGCACACCCGCTTCCCCCTTTCCACGAGGAGAATGACCATGGCCTATATCCGCAATTTCGGCTTCCTCGCCCAGCTGCGCAGCGATGCGAGCAATCATGTCATCCGCTATCGCAACGGCCGCATGCGGCAGAGCGGGCGCGGGCTGGTCTTCTGGTTCCGGCCGGAAACCGCGAGCCTGGCCGAACTGCCGATGGACGACCGTGAGATGGCGCTGTTCGTGAAGGGCCGCAGCCAGGATTTCCAGACGGTCGCAGTGCAGGGCACCCTGACCTGGCATGTCACCGACCCCGAGCTGCTGGCGAGCCGGGTCGATTTCACCATCGGCGTGTTCAACGGCGCGCTGAAGAGCGAACCGATCCAGCAGATCGAGACCCGGCTCGCCGGCCTCGTCAACCAGGCAGCGCTGCAATATCTGGCCCAGGCGCCCGTGCGGGCGCTGCTCGATGCGGGGCCGGAGCCGCTGCGCAAGGCCCTCGAGGCAGCACTGGGCGGCGATCCGGCGCTGGCCGAGATCGGCATCGGCGTCGCCGCGATCCGGCTGACCAATCTCGCGCCCTCCAGCGAGCTGGAACGCGCGCTACAGACGCCGACCTTCGAGGCGCTCCAGCAAAAGGCCGATGAGGCGACCTTCGAGCGCCGGGCGCTGGCGGTCGACAAGGAACGTGCGATCGCCGAAAACGAACTGGCCAACAAGACCGAGCTGGCGCGGCGCGAGAAGCAGCTGATCGCCGAGGAGACCGGCAACGCGCGCGACCGCGCCACCGGCCTTGCCGAGGCACAGCAGATCGAGGCGGCGGCCGAGGCCGAGCGCATCCGCACCGTGGAAAGCGCCAGGGCGGAGACCGAGCGCGCGCATATCGCGATCTATCGCGACCTGCCGCCCGGAGTGATGCTGGGGCTGGCCGCGCGCGAGCTGGCCGGCAAGCTCGACACGATCGAGCATCTGAACGTCACGCCCGACCTGCTCGCCACCCTGATGGGCGAGTTCAGGCGCGACACGACTGCCCTCCCCGCCACCCTGCCGGCGGCATGAGCGATGTCCACGATCACGCCTCGCGCGGTCTTCGTGACGCGGGAAACCGATTATGAGCTGCTGCTCGCGCGCCATGCGACGCGCGAGCAGGCGCGCTTCTTCCTGACGACGCGCGGGCAGCGGATCGAGGATCTCGAGCGCCACCACGACCAGCTCCATGCCACCCTGCGCGCGGCGCGGGCGGCGGTGCCCGACACCTGGCGCCAGGCGCTGGTCCACCGTGCCGATCTCGACCGGTTCCTGTTCGGACCGGAAGACGCGGTGGTCGCGGTCGGGCAGGACGGACTGGTCGCGAACGTGGCGAAATATCTGACCGGCCAGCCGGTGTTCGGCATCAACCCCGCGCCCGACCTGTATGACGGCGTGCTCGTCCGCGTGCCGATCGACCGGCTGGGCCGGCTGCTGCCCGCCGGCATGGCGGGCGATGCCGGCGCCCAGCACCGCACCATGGTCGCCGCGACGCTCGACACGGGTGAGCATCTGCTCGCGCTGAACGAGATCTTCGTCGGGCATCGCAGCCATCAATCGGCGCGCTACAGCCTGGCCGCGGGTTCGGCGCAGGAGGACCAGTCGTCGAGCGGGCTGATCGTCGCGTCGGGCACCGGCGCGACCGGCTGGGCCCGGTCGATCATGGAGGCGACGCACCAGCCGCTCGCGATCGGCGTGGAGGAACGCGCGGTCGCCTATTTCGTGCGCGAGCCCTTTCCCAGTATCTCGACCGGCACCAATTTGCGCGCCGGGCGACTGACCGATGCCCCGCTGGCCGTCACCTCGCGGATGAATGACGGCGGGGTGATCTTCGCTGACGGGATCGAGCAGGATTTCCTGTCGTTCGACTGGGGCCGGCGCGTGACGATCGGCCCCGCGGGCCGGGCGCTCAACCTGATCACCGGCTGAGCCTGGTATGTCGCGGCCCGACCCTGTAGCGGGGCCCGGCAAGGGCGCCTTTACCGGAGACGGCGCCTGATCCGGGAGAGTCAGTCGATGCGTGGGTGGTTGGTTACGGTTCTGGCGGCACCTTTTCTGCTGTCCGGATGCAGTCCGTCCGCGCCCGAGCAGAGCGCCACGCAAGGCCCGGCGCCGGCTCCCGCGGTCAGGGCCATGGACATCCCGGTCGACAACGCCATTGCCCTGCCGCCGACCGCCAATGGCGGCTCGGCAGTATTGAAGCGCGATGCCAGCAAGGTCGAAGGGACCATGCATTACAGCTGCACGGGTGGCGTGACATTGACGGTCGATCACGATCTCGCCTGGGACGTGCTGCGCCTGACGATCGATGCGAAGACGTTCCAGCTGACCAACATGCTGTCCGACACCGCCACCGCCAGATATCGATCGGAAACCGGCCGCACGCCCGGCCACAGCCTGATGTGGCAGACCAACGGCGATGAGGGGACCTTGATCGAAGGCCCCGTAAAAGCGCCGGCCGATTCAGCCAGGCAGAAGACGATCAGCTGCCGACAGACTGGCTGAGGGGTTCGATCCAGCGACGAGCGCGTTCCCCGCGCCGGGCGCCTGCGCGACGCATGGCACTATTTCGGAGACGAGTCGTTTCCCGGACAGCTTTTATTCCGGGAGTGCCCCCTTGGACAGTTTCTTCACCAACATCGCGTCGCGCAGCGCGACGATCATGGGGTGGCCCTCGACCTTCCTGCTGGCCACCCTGTGCTGCATCGTCTGGGCGGTATCGGGCCCGATCTTCCATTATTCCGATACCTGGCAGCTCGTCATCAACACGGCGACGACAGTACTCACCTTCCTGGCGGTGTTCCTGATCCAGAACAGCCAGAATCGCGACGGCGCGGCGATCCAGGCGAAGCTCGACGAGATCCTGCGCGCGCTCGACAATGCCCGGGGCGAGTTCGTCGGCATCGAGCATCTGACCGACGCGCAGATCTGCGCGATCCGCACCGCGCTCGAACGCGAAGTCCAGGGTGACGATGCTGAATCCGTCGAGGAAACCGTCGACGAGCTGCTTGCCCGTCGATGAAAAAATCGGTGGGATTTCATCCGTTTCCCAGCGCATCGGTGGCAGTCCTCCCGAAAGGGGGACAAATTCACCAAAAATTAATTAATTTGTGTTAATCAGCATTTGCGGGCGCTTCCCGGTCGCGCCTGCCTAGAGCCCCGGCCACCCCCCCATTCGGCCGGGGCTCTTCTCTTTTTCAGCCGTACCATTTGCCGCCATCGCCCTTCCCTCTCGCGCCGCGCTGCGATTTATGGGACGATGCGGCGCGACGGGCGTGGATCGCGCGACGATGCCGGGGGCAACTGGCTGGTCGCGCCATGCCGCAACGTCGCTCGAACAGGGGAGCGGCATGGTCTTTTCCTTTCCCGTCATCGCCTTCGGCGTCATCACCGTGATCGCCGGCGGCGCCGCCATGCTGATGCCGATGGTCAGGGCCCGCCTCGCCCGGTCGCGCAGGCGCCGCCGGTCGAAGAACCGCAGGGACCGCCAGCACACGCCCCGCCAGCGGATCGATATCGTCGCGGCATCCGCCGAGAGCCCGCCTTCCGCCGAGGACAGCAGCTAAAGCGTTTTCGAGCTGGATTGCACCGTTCGGCCCCCGACTTGATCCGGGGGTGTCGAAGCCCTGCTTCTCTTCCTCGAAAGAAAGAACAGCCCTTCGACAAGCTCAGGGCGAACGGGGAGAGGTGATTCCAGCTGACTAAGCTTCGCGCTAGGAGTCCGGCATGGTGGGGAAGACCGTCATCCCCGGCGGCAGTACCGCCCAGTCGGGGCGGTCGCGATCGAACAGCACCATGGTCGGCGTGAACAGGGACGGATCGTCGAGCGTGCCGGCATAGATGGTGTGGGACTCGTCCTCGCCGACCACGCCGCCGAAGACGAGGCTGCCACAGTCCGCACATCGGTTGCGCACTGCCTCCCCGCCGCGAAACGCGGGCGAGCGGACCTGCGTCGTCTCGCCGCTGAAGCGCAGCACAGCAGCCGGAAAACCCATGAACGGGATATAGGCCGATCCCGACGCGCGGCGGCAATCGCCGCAGCAGCAATAGCCGGCATAATCGGGTGCCGCGACCGCCTCATAGCGCACTGCGCCGCACAGGCAGCCGCCGGTGATGGAGACGGTACCGGCCATGGCGCACTTTTATGAGAGCGCCGAAGCCCCGGCAAGCATTGCCTTAGCGCATCAGCCCGGCGGCGCGCAGCGCATCCTCGATCACCTTTTTCACGCCGGATATTTCCACCTGCGGGGCCGCGGTGGAAACGCGCCGGGGCCGGACGGGCACCGGGCGATCCTGGCGCGGCACGGCCCGTGCCTTGCGCGCAGACGCCGGCGCGGCATCGGCAATGCCCCAGGAAGCGGCGATGTGCCCCGTCGAGCAGATCCCGACATCCAGCATATAGGGCATGGCCGCGCCGCATCCCTCGGCCGGCGCGATCGGCGTGCCGTGTCCCATGCCGGCGATGGCATGCGCCTCGATCCGGACGCGGCCCTTGGCGTCAGTCCAGGTCCGCCTGGTGTGGCCGCCGATCGTCTCGGCCAGCGCCGGCGCCGAGTCCAGGCCCTGGAGCAGGCGCCATTGCTCGACGATATCCTCCATGTTGGAGGCGGCGACGGTCGAATCGGCAGTGCCGTGCCAGACCGACAGCATCGGCCAGGACCCGTCATGGTCCGAGGCCTGGCGGACTCGCGCGGAGAGTTCCTGACCCTTGGGCCCGCCATGGCCGCGCATCCGGTCGAACGCCTGGGGCACGCCCGCTGCCGTACCGTAAGGCAGCCCGGCGACGATCGCGCCGCCGGCGAACAGCTCGGGCCAGGTCGCGAGCATCACCGCCGTCATCGCACCGCCGGCCGAGAGGCCGGTCACGAACACCCGTGACGGATCGAGATCATGCTCCGCGATCATCTGGCCGATCATGTTCCGGATCGACAGCGGCTCGCCGCCGTCGCGGCCGACATCGCCGGGTTCGAACCAGTTGAAGCAGAGATTGGCGTTGTTGCTGCGCTTCTGCTCCGGATAGAGCAGCGCGAAGCCGTGCCGGTCGGCGAGCGTCGACCAGCCCGATCCGTGATCATAGCCCGCAGCATTCTGGGTGCAGCCGTGCAGCACCACGACCAGCGGCGCACCGGGCCGCAATCCCTCGGGAACATGGATGCGCGCCGCGAGCTGGCCCGGATTGGCGCCGGTGAGGACCATGTCGGTCAGCCGGTCCGCGCCGCCGGCGAACGCCTGCCCCATGCCGGCCTGGGCCGCGGCGAGCCGCGTGATGGTGTCGGAAAGCGTACGCATGATCGGTCCCCCAGGGGGCGAACGAGTCGTCCGCACCTGCTCAACGGATCATAGGCCGGTTTGTTGCTGCGGTGCACAATAAACATTGCCCGCGTCAAACTTCCGATGGCCCCGCGGCCCCGGCGCGGATAGATTCCGCGGCATGCGAACCCTGGTCTTTTGCCTGATGGCGTTGATCGCCACCCCCGCGAGCGCCCAACGCCTCCCGTCAGCAAAGGCGATCGACGCGCGAGCCCGCGCCGCCATGGCGGAGACCGGCGCGAAGGGCATGGCGATCGCGGTGATCGACAAGGGTAAGGTGGTCCATGTCCAGGCGTACGGCATCCGCAATGCCAAGGGCGATCCGCTGCTGACCGATACCGTGATGTACGGCGCCTCGCTGACCAAGACGGTGATGGCCTATACCACCCTGACCCTGGTCGATCGCGGCGTCCTCTCGCTCGATACGCCGTTCGCCGCCGATCTCGACCGGCCCCTGCCCGATTATGACAGCGCGGCGATCGCGCCGGGCAAATATGGTCCGTACAAGGACCTGGCGGGCGACGATCGCTGGCGGCGCATCACGCCGCGCATGGCGCTGACTCATTCCACGGGCTTCCGCAATTTCTGGTTCCTCGAACCCGATGAAAAGCTGCGTATCCATTTCGATCCGGGCACGCAGTTCAGCTATTCGGGCGAAGGGTTCAGCCTGTTGCAGTTCGTCATCGAGCATGGCCGGAAGGCCCAGGGCCTCGGCCTCGATGTCGGCGGCCTGACCGATGCGATCTTCGCGACGCTGGGCATGACGCGCACCAGCCTCACCTGGCGCCCCGATTTCCGCCCCAACCTGGCCGATGGCTGGAACGACAAGGGCGAAGTGGTGGAGCATGACGAACGGTCGAAGGTGCGCGCCGCCGGATCGATGGACACCAGCATCGCCGACCTTGCGACATTCGTCGCGGCGCTGGTGCGCGGCGACGGCTTGTCCCCGGCCTCACGCGCCGAAATGGTCAAGCCGAGCCTGCCGATCGCGACCGCGCATCAATTCCCCAATCTCGCGCCCGATCTGCCGGTGGCCGAGCGCCGCAAGGGGCTGGCGGCGGGCCTTGGCGTGATCGTGTTCGACGGGCCGCAGGGGCATGGCTTCTTCAAGGGCGGGCATGACGAGCAGACCGGCAACACCATGGTCTGCCTGGAACGAGGCCAGCGCTGCGTGCTGATCCTGTCCAACGACGTGCGGGCCGAGGCGGCCTATCCCGCGCTGGTCCGCTTCATCCTGGGCGAAACCGGCACTCCCTATGACTGGGAATATGGCGACCATGCGGGGAAATCCTGAGCCGTTCGGCGGCGGACGACGACCGATCTACCGGGTCGAGGGCCGAAGCCCGACAACATCCCGCGCCGCCGCCCGAGTCGCGCGGATACTGTCCGAGGCATAGACCGCCAGCCCGGTCCAGATCAGCGCGAAGGCGGCAAGGTCGTGCGGGCGCAGATGCTCGCCGAACGCGAAGACGGCGAGCAGGAACTGCAAGGTCGGCGCGATATATTGCAGCAGGCCGAGCGCCGCATAAGGCATGCGCCGCGCGGCGCCCGCGAACAGCAGCAGCGGCGCCGCGGTGACCGCGCCCGCCACGACCAGCAACAGGTCGGTCGCGGTCTCGCGGCCGAACGCGCCCTCGCCGCCGCCATGCGCGACCAGCAACAGGCCGAAGGCGAAGGGCGCGAGCAGGATCGTCTCGACCAGCAGCCCGCCCAGCGCGTCGATCGCCACCACCTTGCGGATCAGGCCATAGATGCCGAAGGTCAGCGCCAGCACCAGCGAAATCCAGATGCTGCTGCCGTTGGACAGCGCCATTACCAGCACCCCCGCCGCCGCCAGCGCGATCGCCACGCCCTGGACGCGCCGCACCCGTTCCCCCAGCACCGCCACGCCCAGCGCGACATTGACCAGCGGATTGATGAAATAGCCCAGGCTCGCATCGAGCACATGGGCATTCTGCACCGCCCAGATATAGACCAGCCAGTTGACCCCGATCAGCAGGGCACTGGCCATCAGCATCAGCAGCGTGCGCCGCGTCACCGCCGCGAGGATCGACCGCACGCGCCCGAACAACAGCGCGACGACGACCAGCATCAGCACCGACCACAGGATGCGATGCGCCAGGATCTGGCTGGCCGGCACATGCTGCAGCAGCTTCAGGTACAGCGGCAGCACGCCCCAGACTATATAGGCGGCGACGCCCAGCATGATGCCGGTGCCCGCGGGCGCCAAGGAAGGGGATGGAGCGTGGTCGGTCAAGGTTTTGCCTGTGCCCGGGGCGTTGCGCCGCAGACGGAGTGGAGGAGGCAGGCAAATGGTCGGCATCGGCCGCCATGGCAACCCGCTTGCCCCCGCACTTTTCCTTGGGGTTGCGATGGCCCCGTTATCGACCGGCCCTGACCGATCCGATTATGCCACCGTCATGCGACCGCCGCGGGAAACGGCGCATGCCGTCGGTCCAGCTGGGGCCCGCTAGAGCGAGCGCTAAATCCGATCCGTTTGTCCTGAGTAGGGATCGAGGTGCCGAAGGCGTATCGAGAGCCCGTATCGAAGGACAGGTTGTCGCACGGAACCTGTCCCTCGATATGCCCTCTCGATACGCCGCTACGTGGCTCCTCGATGGCTACTCAGGACGAACGGGTGTTGGTGGCACCGATTTAATGCAAGATACTCCAGATACGAAGGACGGTTATCGTACCAGGGGCCGGACCCGCCTGGCCTGGGTGGGCGTCGCGACGGACGATGCAAGCGCGGCGACGCGTCTGCGCTCCGCCAGCAGCGCGGCGATCTCGGCCCCCTCATAGCGGAAGGGCGGCTTGCAGCGTTCGGGAAAGGAAATGCGCATGCGCGGGATATCCCCCGCGAAGCCGGCAGCAATGCTATCAAGTACGCGCGTCAGCGACCCTTGCGCAACGACTTCCAGATCTCCGCTCGCCCTGTCGCCGTCGCGCGGGCGAACCGCTGCGACTGCATCCTCGTTCCACGAAATCTCCACAGGCCTGTCTCCTCGTGAAGGAGCATCCACCCACGGAAACGGGAGCGCAATGATCTGGGTCAAGAGGCGGCGCGGTATGACGCCGTCCTCTGGTCATCTCACAGAATAAGAAGAAGCAGCACCACCCAGATCGCCAATGACAAGATCGTGGCAATCATGAAACCCACGACGCCGGAAAGCCTGGCGTGTCCCCGCAGCAAATCAAGCTGGTGCGGCAGCATCACTTTGCTCATTTAAGCGACCTTTTCGGCTTGTATCCTCTCGCAGCAACAATGCACCAAAGTGATGGCAGTTCCAACAAAAATGACGCGATTGTCATCAAATTGAACGTTGTTGGCGCCAGCTCCGTACCCAATGCTCTAAAAGGCGTGATCGCCGGGTCGCGCGCAAGGATTCTAACGCGGCACCACCTCCAGAATCGAGTCCCCGGCTTCGAGGCGCCCCGCCTCGATTTCCCAGAAGCCGAAGACGCTGTCGCCGCGATAGATGCGCATGCCGAGGCCGGTGCCGATCTGGGCCAGCGGGCGGCCCACCTCCTCCGCCGTGACCGGCCGTTCGTGCAACGCGACGCGGCCGTCCGCGGCCGCGAGATCGGCCATATAGTCCGCGATGTGCGGCCCGTGGGTCGACCCGGCGAGCAGCAGCCCGGCAAAGCTCGCCGGGTTGATCACCGTGGTGGCGCCGGCCTGTTTCGCCAGCGCCTCATTGTCCTCCGAGCGGATGATGACGCTGATCGGCACGTCGGGCGCGAGGCGCCGCGCGGTCAGCACGATCAGGATCGAGGTGTCGTCGCGCCCGGCCGAAATGATGATCGCGCGCGCCTTGTCGATCTTGACAGCCTCCAGCGTCGCGTTGCGAGTGGCGTCGCCCTCCAGCACCGCCGCGCCGCATTCCTCTGCGAGGCGCAGCGCCGCGGCGCGTTCGTCGATCACCACGATGGTGTCCGCCGGCTTGCCGCGGCGAATCAGCTCGCACACTGCCTCCGCGCCGCTGGTGCCATAGCCGGCCACGACGAAATGGCCGCTCAATTGCCGCTGGATCACGCTCATACGCCATTTCTCCCAGACGCGCTTGAGGAGGAAATCATAGGCCGTGCCGAGAAAGATCAGCCATACGAACAGCCGCACCGGCGTGACCACGAAGGTGTCGAACATCCGCGCCTGCGGGGTGACCGGCACGATATCCCCATAACCGACCGTGGTGATGGTGATCATGGTGAAATAGAGCACATCGAGAAAGGTGACATGGCCGTCGACATTGTCGCGCAGGCCATCCCGGTCGAGCCAATGGACCGACAGCGCGATGCCGATCAGCCCGAGCGCGAGCAGCACCCGCCAGACGAGCGACAGCCAGATCGGCGTCCGGCTCTTGCGGCGCAGGTTGAGGAAGCTGTCCTTGGGAGCGGGGCCGCGCAACATCACACCGTGTAACGCGCCGGCGCGGGAAGAAGAAGCATGCTTGCCGGCGCTTCGCCTAACGCCGCCGGATCGCCGCCCCGCCAACGCCGTCTGCGACATCCCCTCGGGATATCACCATTTTGGCGCTTTCCGATGTTCCCGTTTTGATCTAACTTCGAGACATGAGCCGATTCGCCGCAGACCTTGCCCCAGCCGATCTCGCCCCTGTCATCCTGGCGGCGCCCGCCTGGGCGCGGATCGGCATCGCCGTCCGCGATCCGCGGCTCCGCGCGCGGGCGGCGGAAACGCTCGCCCGCGCGATCCTGGAGGGGCTGGACGCCGACGAACCGGCGCAGGACGTGAACCAGCTTTTGCTCGGCCTGTAACAACTTCGTTACAGGGGAAGGAACGCCAGGCGATTCCGTCCGTTATGTTGCCAGGTCTCATGAAAGAGCCCGGCGCGCCCGCGAAAGCCTCCGCGCTGTTTCATTGGTCATGGAGAGCAAGATGGGTCTCATTATACTTTTGATCGTCGGCGGCGTCATTGGCTGGCTTGCCAGCATGATCATGCGCACCGACGCGCAGCAGGGCGTTTTCCTGAATGTCGTGGTCGGCATCGTCGGCGCGGTCCTTGCCGGCTTCCTTCTGTCGCCGCTGCTCGGCGTTCCGCCGATCACCAGCGGTGGGTACAGCATCTCGACGATCCTGGTGTCGCTGCTCGGCGCGGTCGTGCTGCTCGCGATCGTCAATCTGGTACGTCGCGGATCGGTTCGCTAACCGGTTCCCGAAACCAACGGCGCGGGGCGGCTTCGGCCGCCCCGTTTGCGTTCAGCCGCCGAGCAGCCAGAGCCGCCCCGCATGGCAGAACAGCAGGACGGAAAGCCCGGCGGAACAGCCGAAACAGACATGGCCGACATAGACCAGGACCGGCGGATTGGGCTGCCGTTTCTTCCGATTGAGACTTGCGCCCGACAATACGAAGCTGGTCAGCAGGCCATAGGCAAAAGCGATCGCACCAAACATCAATCGTCCCGCTCGTCATTGCTCAAGCCGGGCCCCCGCCCCGCCTGCGCGTTGCTCAATCACAAGCTGGTGAGGTGATCAAGCGGACGACACGCACGGGTTCGGCGAACCGCGGCAAAGGCACGATGGTGCGCTGCCGAAACGGCATCGGAACTGGCGGAGAAAACGGGTGGGAAATGAAACCAGGCCGGACGATGCTGTCCGAACCGGCCTGGTTTACCCCCGACTAGGTGTGAGCCCGATGCGGTTGGCGTGGCCTGAACGATCCGACCCTGAAACTGTTCCGTCGGCCGACGGCATTTTAGGGAAGCGCTTACGCTGCGCGTCGTCCAGCCACTCCGATGCGGGCGCTTCGCTACGAATGCCGCCAGCCTTTCGCGGAACGGTCAGGCTTCATACATGGTGACGGCTGGATATTTACGCGTTCGACGATAGCCGAATGGACGAAGAGGCAGGATGCTCCCCGATCTTGGCGCCACCGCGCCGCTCTACTTGCTGCTCGCCGGGCTGCTGATCGCGGCGGTGATCGGGCGGCGCATGCCGGTGGTGCGGACGCTGACCACGCTGGTCATCTGGCTGGTGCTCGGCGGGCTGGTGGTGATGCTGGTGCGCGACCGCGGGCGCTTCGATCCCGATCTCGCCAAGGTCGCCGCCCTGCTCCAGGCCGACAAGCAGGAAGTGGTCGGCAAGGAAGTGCGAATCCGCATGGCGAATGACGGGCATTTCTGGGTGCATGCGCGCATCGGCGGGGTCGAGCGTCGGATGCTGGTCGACAGCGGCGCGACGGTGACCGCGCTCTCCGCCGGAACCGCGGCCGACGCCGGGGTAGAGGTGAAGGATACCCCCTTCCCGGTCGTGCTGCGCACCGCCAATGGCACGGTCAACGCCTTGACCGGCACGATCCCGGAACTGCGCTTCGGCACGATCGTCGCGCGCGACCTCGCCGTGGTGGTCTCCCCCGCCTTCGGCGACACCGACGTGATCGGGATGAACTTCCTGTCGCGGCTCAAATCCTGGCGGGTCGAGGGCAAGACGCTGATCCTCGAGCCGAACCATCCCCAGCCGGTGAAACCCGACACGGCGTGACTCGAACAATCACTTTGGCATCCTCCGGCAATCGCCATAGGAAGGCGCGGAAACCACCGGACAGGATGACCGATGATCGCACGTGCCGCCCCTGCCTCAGCCCTTGTCGCCCTGATGGCCGCCGCCACGCCGGCCGCGGCATCCGACTATGTCGTGATCCGCAAGGAGATCCTGGTCGACCGCTCCGCCGACGCAGTGTGGAAGCGGGTCGGCGGCTATTGCGCGATCGCCGAGTGGCTGAAGGTGAAATGCGAGATCGTCTCGGGTAGCGGCGATGTCGGCACGATCCGCCGTCTGAACGACACCACGCTCGAACCGATGGTCGCCAGCACCGCGCACTCCTATACCTATGGCCAGACCGCCGGCGGCATGGCGACCTTCGCCTATAACGGCACGCTCGCGGTCGAGCCGGCCGGCACGGGCAAGTCGCGCATCGTCTACACGCTGATCTACGACGCCGCGCTGATGCCCTCGGACGAGGTGCGCAAGGCCCAGTTCGACCGCGTCAACCCGCGCTTCCAGGGCGCGATCGAGACGATGAAGGCGCTGGCCGAAGCGGAGAAATAGGGCCCCGAAGGCACAAACCCACCCGTTCGTGCCGAGTAGAGATCGAGTAGCCGAAGGCATATCGAGAGCTCGTATCGAGGCACAGGTGGAGCACGATACGCTTGTCCCTCGATATGCCATCTCGACAAGCTCGATGGCTACTCGGGACGAACGGGTGGAGTGCCCACTTCTAGCCCTCCATCGTCATCGCGCCGGCCCCGAACAGCATCCACAGCGCCATCGCAACCATCATCACATTCTCGGTCAGCGAGATGAAGCCGAGCGGCACCTTGCTGTCGCCGCCGACGCACGCGCATTTGATGTCGCGCCGCTCGATATAGACTGCCTTGAACACCGAGACCGCGCCGATCCCGCCGATCACCAGCGCGATGGGCGCCGACAGCCAGGTCAGCGCGCCCGAGACCATCAGCACGCCGGCCAGGCCCTCGGCATAAGGATAGATCGTCCCGTACGGCACCCAGCGCTTCGCCAGCAGATCGTAATTCAGGAACATCGCCGAGAAGCGCTCGACATCCTGCAGCTTGAGCAAGGCGAGCACGCACATGCTGAAGGCGATGAACCACTCGCCCGCATGGATCGTGAAGGGGGTGCCGAACACGGCCTGGCTTGCGGCCAGCGCCATCAGCGCGGTCATCGCGAACAGCATGATCACCGGGCGATACGTCACCGCATTCGGATCGCGCACCGGCTTGCCGAAGAAGCGGCGAAGGTCGTCATAGCCGCCGATCCGCGCGCCATCGATGAAAGTCTGCGGCGTGGTCTTCACATTGTGCTCGGCCTTGAACGCATCGGTCTCTTCGCGCGTCCTGAGCCACCGATCGTCCACCTGATAGCCCTGGCGGCGGAGCAGGTCCTTAGCCTTCAGCCCCCAGGGACAGACATGATCGGGCATGACCATGCGGTAGAGGGTGGCCTGTCCGGCCGGGCGGGTCGTCATCATGCATCTCCAGCGCCCTTGCTCGCGGGCGGACCCGGCCCATATGGGGTCCGGACCATGGTACGGAGTCAAGCGATGGCGGAGATAACGATCGCGGGGCTGGCGCGCGAAGGTGGCGTCGGCGTGGAAACGGTGCGCTATTATCAGCGCCGCGGCCTGATCGACGAGCCGGCACGCACCGGCGGGTCAGGCCTGGCCGGCGGCATCCGCCGCTATGGCGCGGATCATGTGCGGCGGCTGCGCTTCATCCGCTCGGCGCAGGGCGCTGGCTTCACGCTCGAGGAGATCGGCGAGCTGCTCGCGCTCGACGCGACTGAGGACCGCGACCGCGCGAGGCGGCTCGCGACCGAGCGGCTCGCCGCGCTCGACGAGAAGATCGCCGAGCTCGAGCTGGCGCGCACTGCGCTCAAGCGGCTGGCGCACGCGTGCGACACCAGCGCAAGCGGCCCCTGCCCGATCCTCGACGCGTTCGACCGGGCTTAGGAAGCGAGTTCGATCATCCGCGCCGGCATGTGCCGGCACGGCCCGAGATGACCGCGTGGCCGGGTGCACAGGCTTTCGCCCGAACCTGAGCCGGCGGCGCGCAGGCAGGTGGAGCCAGGACGCAATCTGAAGGCCGCAGGAACGGCCGCTACAGCATAGTTCATCGCTTCCCCTTTTCGCTTTCGCGAAACGATCAACGACGACGCGCCCTTCGCGTTCCGACCCCGAAACGGAATCCTGTGGACAAATCGACAAGCAGTCCGGATTCCAGCAGGTTGTGGATCCGAAAAATTTCGGCGGCGACCGGCCCGTATCGATCAGAAGGGCGAAGCACCGATATATTTCAACAGACCGAGCACCGCGATCAACACCGCGATGGCGATGATGATGTTCGCGATATTGATGCTGCTCTTTGCGACCACGACCTTTTCGTCGCTGTTGATCTCGGCCATGACTCTACTCCCTTGATGATTCGCCCTGAAGCGATCTATCGACCCCAACGCGCCATCGGCCTCCCCGTTCCTGTGGCGCTCTCCGTCCCGGCAACATCGTTCTTCCAAGCATTGGCAGGTCGGAAGGAGGTCGCTCCGGCGACTGCGTTGGGGCCTGCTCTCCTCATCTCGTGTACCGAATTCGAGCCGGTCCTGGGGTAATTAGGACTAATTCATGCTGCACCCTTTCCCGCAACAATATTGCAACCGCAGTTCATGCAGATTAGGACCGCCGGGCACGTCGACGCCGGCGGACCGGAAATATCCGCTGTCGGCTCGTCTTGCCTGTTCAGGGAGTATCATGAGTGAACTCGTCAAAACCCAGCGTATTTGGGCGCTTGAAGTGTGCGTTCGGAAAGCATGAGCCTGACCGACGCAAGGCGCGCAAGGTTTCTGGAGTATGGCGCGGATACTGCCTGCATTGTAACCGCAGCATGGAACGCGTCGATCGCAAATGGCGCTGCATAACGCGCTAGACAGGGCATTTCGTTAGCGGGGATGATCGTCGCCGGCCGACATTTCGCCCAAGCATCGCGACATGTATCGATCGAGCCGGAATAGAGCCGAAATGCTGCGCCGCTCGCCCTCGGCTTGTCCTAGAACTGAGCTCTTCCGCTAAAGCATGGTTTCGACAATCCGGTGAGCGTCCGGGGCCAAATCGGGGGTGGGGTTCCAGCCCGGTTTCGCTACCGCCGGACGCCGAACCTGTAGATCGTCGTCGACCGAAACGTCTCGCCCGGGCGCAATATCGTCGAGGGGAAAGCGGGCTGATTCGGGCTGTCGGGATAATGCTGCGTCTCCAGCGCGAAGCCGGCGCCCTGGCGCAGCATATGGCCGTCACGCGTCATCTGTTTCCCGTTGAAGTGATTGGCAGTGTAGAATTGCACCCCCGGCTGGGTCGTGCGCATCTCCAGGGTGCGGCCGCTCGCCGGGTCCCAGGCGCGCGCGCCAACGGGGATGGGGTCGGCCGCCGGCTTGGTCAGTACGAAATTATGGTCGAAGCCATTGCCCAGCAGCATCTGCGGATCGTTCGAGGCAACGCGTTCGCCGATCCGCGTTAGCTTGCGCAGGTCGAACGGGGTGCCGGTGACCGACCGTATCTCGCCGACCGCATTGCGCTTGTCGTCGATCACCGCGAAGCTGTCCGCGACGATCTGGATGCGCTGGTCGTCGACGCTGCCCGCCCGGTCGCCGCCCAGGTTGAAATAGCTGTGGTTGGTCAGGTTGATGACGGTCGGCCTGGTCGTGGTCGCGACATAGTCGATCCGCACCGCATCGTCGGCGCCGAGCGTATAGGTCACCGCGACGTCCATCGCGCCGGGAAAGCCATTCTCCCCATCGGCGCTGTGATAGCGCAGCGTGAGGCTGCGGCAGCCGGCAGTGGTGCAGGGCTCGGCCGTCCATACCCTGGACGAGAAACCCTTGCGCCCGCCATGCGAGACGATCGCGGTCGGATCCGGCGAGAGCGGGTAGCGCACACCGTCAATTGAAAAGCCGCCATGCGAGATGCGGTTGGCATAGCGCCCGATCACCGCGCCGACGGTCGGCGATGCCTCATAGGCCGCGACGTCGGGCAGCGCGATGACGACATTGGCGATATGGCCCGTCCGGTCGCGCACGCTGATCTCGTCGATCGCCGCGCCGAGCGTCAGCACGCCCAGCCGCGTGCCGCGATCGTTGCGCAGCACGTAACGGTCGACCTTCTGGCCCTCCGCCGTGACGCCGAAATCGCGCCGTTCCGGGCCCGCCGGGCGCGCCGCGGCGGCGAGCGGAAGGGCGAGCAGGACGGCGAACAAGCACTTCGCTGGATTCAAGACGACCTCCCCTTTTGGCGCCCATCCTAGCGTGGCCGATGGTCAGCACCAATCGGATTGGCCGGACGGGTTTGCACCGTTTTGGATGCGATTAAATCTGACAATAAGGCACCAGAATGCAATCCGCCATATTGTACACAGACAGTTGTCAATGTATGCAAGATATGTCGACGGCGGCCAAGTGCGGTCAGAGGCTCCAATAATAAACGACGCGACTCCAGCTTCCCGCTGGAGGACGCCCATCGGGGAGAGAGAAAATATGATTTCTGTCAAGAATCGAGTCGTGACTCGTCGCCTCGCGCTGCTGGCCGCGACGATGCTCGCCGGCACGGCCGTGCCCGCCTTTGCGCAGGCCGCCGCCGCGCAGGATGCGCCCGCCGCGCCCGACGACCAGCCCGCCACGCCCGGCACCGACATCGTCGTCACCGGATCGCGCATCCAGAACGGCAACAACCAGCCCACGCCAGTCACGGTGGTCAATGCGCAGCTGCTCCAGGCGACCACGCCGACCAGCATCCCGGACGGCCTCAACAAGCTCCCCGCCTTCAATTCGACCTCGACGCCCAACAACGCGGTCAACGCCAATGGGCGCGGCTTCGGCACGCCCGGCAACTTCCTCAACCTGCGCGCGCTCGGCCCGATCCGCACCCTGATCCTGCAGGACGGCAATCGCGTGCCCGGCACCTTCTTCGACACCACCGTCGACACCAACATGCTGCCGCAGCTGCTCATCTCGCGCGTGGAGGTGGTCACCGGCGGCGCCTCGGCCGTTTACGGGTCCGACGCGGTAACCGGTGTCGTGAACTTCATCACCGACAATAAATATGTCGGGATCAAGGGCCTGCTGCAGACCGGCATCTCGGATTATGGCGACGCCTTCTCGGTGCGCGGCGGTGCCGCCTGGGGCATCAATATCGGCGAGCGCGGGCATCTCGAGCTCAGCGGCGAATATTACAAGCGCAACGGCATCGACGACACCGCCAACCGCCCTTACGGCAATCTCTATCCGGCGGTGGTCGGCGCGGGCACCGCGGCCAGCCCGTTCACGCTCGTCTACAATGCGCGGCAGAGCAACGCCTCGGCCGGCGGCCTGGTCCGCACCGGGCCGTTCGCGGGCATGCAGTTCCTCCCCGACGGCTCGCTGGCTGCGTTCAACCCGGGCACCGCGACGGCCACCGCCAATGCCGCGGTCGGCGGCGATGGCGGCTATGTCCATAACGAATGGCTACTCTATAATTTCAAGTCGGCCCAGGCGTTCGGCCGGTTCGACTATGAGTTCAGCGACACGATCAAGGGCTATGTCTCGGCGCGCTACGCCAAGAACCGCTCGTTCGGCGCGAGCCAGATCTATACCAACATCACCAATGCGACGGCGGGTGCGCCGAACAATTCGGCCGGCTCCTATCCGCTGTGGATCTATAGCGGCAACGCCTTCCTGACGGCGGCGCAGCAGACCGCGCTGACCAACAGCAACACCAGCAGCTTCGCGATCAACCGCTTCGACAGCGATCTGATGAAGGACCTCGCGCTCGAGACGCGGATCAATTCCTTCTCCGCGACCGCCGGGCTGGAAGGCGGGCTGTTCGGCGATTTCGCCTGGGACGCGCATTATACCCACGGTTTCAACCGCACCCGGCTGACCTCGCAGAACAACGTCAACAGCATGAACTTCTACGCCGCGGTCGATGCGGTGCGCGATCCGGCGACGGGCAACACCGTGTGCCGCGTCAGCATCACCGCGCCCGGCGCCTTCCCAGGCTGCGTGCCGCTCAACCTGTTCGGTGAGGGCCGCGCATCGCAGGCAGCGAAGGACTTCATCTTCGAGGACACGTCGTGGAGCGCGCGCAACACGCTCGACGATTTCGGCCTGAACATCACCGGCACCGCGTTCGACGGCTGGGCCGGGCCAGTCAAGGTCGCGGTCAGCGGTGCCTATCGCCGGGCCGGCCTGCGCGTGACGACCAGCGTGCCGGACAACAGCTTCAACCCGCAATATCTGCGCCTCGGGCCGGCGGGCAATGCGCTGACGGCGTCCTATCCCGTATCCAATCTCGGGCATTTCAAGGAAGTCCAGTCGGGCGCGATCGGCAGCGAAGACATTTACGAGGGCAATGTGGAGGTCAATGTCCCGCTGCTGAAGGACCTGCCGCTGGTCGAGCTGCTCGCGTTCAACGGGGCGTATCGCTATGCCCGCTACGACGCGGTCGGCAACGGCAATGTGAAGGCGAATTTCTCGTCGAGCACCTGGAAGCTCGGCCTGGAATGGAAGGTCAGCGAGGACTTCAAGCTGCGCGCCACCCGCTCACGCGACTTCCGCGCGCCGACCCTGTGGGATCTCTACCAGGCGCAGGTCATCTCGGCATCGGGCGTCACCGATCCGCTGACCGGCGTCGCGGCGCAGCTCAACACCCTGGCCGGCGGCAACCCGAACCTCGAGCCGGAGGTCGCGCAGAACTTCACGGCGGGCGCCGTGCTCACCCCGCGCTTCATGCCCGGGTTCAGCCTGTCGTTCGATTATTTCCATGTGAAGATCGACAATGCGATCGGCGCGGTCGCGGGCACCAACCCGATCGTCCAGTCGCTCTGCCTCGCGTCGGACGGGTCCTCGCCCTATTGCGCGCTGCTGGTACGGCCGATCTCGTACAACAGCACTTCGCCGGCCAATTTCCCGACGCTCAACATCTCGCTCAGCCAGAATATCGCGCGGATCGAGGCGAAGGGCTTCGACGTCGAGGCGAACTATACCACCGCGTTGCTGAGCGGCCGGCTGAACCTGCGCGCGCTCTGGACTCACCAGCCGACGCTGACCACGGAGACCATTCCGGGCGCGGTCATCACCAACGCCGCCGGCACCGAGACCCAGCCGCGCGACAAGGTGAACTTCACTGTCAATTACCGCATCGGCCGGTTCGGCTTCGACTTCCTCGAACGCTTCGCCTCGTCGATCAAATGGACCGGCAACCCGACCCAGGTTTTCGCCATTCCCGATGTGCCGGCCTATTTCCAGAGCGACCTGAACCTGTCCTATGATCTGGGTTCGGACTCGCAGGTGACGACCTTCGTCAATGTCGCCAATGTCTTCAATGCCAAGGGCGGCATCTACCAGACCTCCGGCTTCACCGGCAGCATCGGCCTTCGTTACCCGAACGTGGCCTATGCCGATGCGATCGGCCGTTATTTCACTGCCGGCGTGCGCTTCAAATTCTGACGGCGCACGGGTTTTCGCGGGCGTCCGGCAATGATGCCGGACGCCCGTTCTGTCTTTCGCGATGCGGGGCGTGGACCTTTCGAGTCGGAGCCTGCCAAAACCGGGGAAAGCCCTGTAACGGCAATGCCGCGCCGCGGACCGCATGGACCCTCGCGAGTCGCTTCTGGAACAGGGGATTTCGGCCATGGAATATCGGCGTCTTGGTGCCTCGGGCCTTCGCGTGCCCGCCCTCAGCTTCGGCACCGGCACGTTCGGCGGCGGCAACGACTTCTTCAAGGCCTGGGGATCGACCGATGCGGGCGGCGCGGCGCGGCTGATCGATGTCTGCCTCGACCACGGCGTGTCGATGTTCGACAGCGCCGACGTCTATTCCTCGGGGCTCGCCGAGACGATCCTGGGCGACGCGATCAAGGGCAAGCGCGACCGGCTGCTGATCTCGACCAAGGCGACCTTTCCGGGCGCGGCCGGCGACGGCCCGAACGCCTTCGGCTCCTCACGCCAGCATCTGATCGACGCGGTCGACGCAGCGCTCACGCGGCTCGGGACCGACCATATCGACCTGTTCCAGCTGCACGGCCAGGATTACAATACGCCGGTCGAGGAGACCCTGGCGACGCTCGACCAGCTCGTCCGCGACGGCAAGATCCGCTATATCGGCGCCTCCAACTTCTCCGGCTGGCATTTGATGAAGTCGCTCGCCGCGTCGGACCGTCATGGCTGGCCGCGCCATGTCGCGCACCAGGCCTATTATTCGCTGCTCCACCGCGATTACGAATGGGAGCTGCTGCCGCTGGCGCGCGACCAGGGCGTCGGCGCGGTGGTGTGGAGCCCGCTCGGCTGGGGCAAGCTGACCGGCAAGATCCGCCGTGGCCAGCCCGCCGCGCCCGGCACCCGCGCGCACGATATCGCCGGCACCGGCCCACAGTTCGCGGACGAGCATCTGTTCAAGATCGTCGATGCGCTCGACGCGGTCGCGGACGAGACGGGCAAGTCGATCCCCCAGGTCGCGCTTGCCTGGCTGCTCGGCCGCCCGACCGTCTCGACGCTGATCATCGGCGCGCGCGACGAGGCGCAGCTGGTCGAGAATATCGGCGCGACCGGCTGGGCGTTGACCGCGGAACAGGTCGCTTCGCTCGATGCGGCGAGCGAGCAGACGCCGGCCTATCCGGTCTGGCACCAGCGCAGCTTCCCGATGCTCAATGAGGCGGGCCAGGGCTGACGCTCAACCATATCGGCCGTCACCCTGGACGTGATTCAGGGTCCATGCGCGGTCCGGTGACACAAGAGTGTCACCCGTGAGTCAAGTGACCGCGCATGGATGCTGAAACAAGTTCAGCATGACGAAGAATGAATGTGACGCCGCTACTGCCCTGTCGGCACCAGCCGTTGCATCCGGCGGCCCTGCACCTCGGCCACATACAGCACGCCCTTGCTGTCGGTGGCGATCAAATGCGGGCCGGTGAACTGGCCGGGCGCGGTGCCCTTGCCGCCGATCTTGCCGATCGTCGCGAGCGTGGCGCGGTCGAGCACCAGCACCGCCGAATTGCCCCAGTCGGCGACGTACAGATAACGCTGCTTCGCATCGGTCGAGAAGGCGATGCCGGACGCCGTTTGCGGCGAAGCCATGTTGCGGTCGACAAAGCCCTGCTTCACGAAGCGGCCGGCTTTGGTGAAGACTTGGATCCGCTGGTTGTTGCGGTCGGAGACATAGACCAGCCCGTCGCGCGACAGCTCGACGCCATGCACCCCGCTGAAGCCCTGCGGCCCTTCCCCGCTCTCGGGCGTGAAGGGCGCACCCACCGCGCGCAATGCCGGGGCGGGATCGGCTGGGGGCGGCTTGCCGAAGCCGCTCCACATCCGCTTGAACGCGCCGGTCTCGCTGTCGAACACGATCACCCGGCGGTTGACATAGCCGTCGGCGACATAGGTTTCGTGCGCGGCATCATCGACATGGATGTCGGCCGGCGCGTGCAGGTTGGCGGTATCGAGATCGCCCTTGCTTGCCCCGCGTTTGCCGATCTGGCGGATCAGCGTCCCATCATTGGCGAATTCGAGCAGCATGTCGTCGCCCGCCGCCGGATCGGTGCGGGAATTGCCCGCGATCCACACGCGCCCGCTCTTGTCGACCGCGATGCTGTGCTCGATCGCCGGCCATTCCCAGGCAGCGGAAGGCCCGCCGAACCCGCGAAGATAGGCGCCGTTCCGGTCGAACAGCATCACCGGCGGCGCGGCACTGGGCTGATCCTCCTTCGCCAGGCTGCGCGGCCGGTGCAGCACCCATAGCTGGTCGTGGGAATCCACCGCGACCGCGGTGATCTCACCGAGCTTCATCGCCGGCGGCAGCTTCAGCCACTGGGTGTCGGCCCGAAAGACCGGAACGCGCGGCGGCGCCGCAGCGGACAGCGACAGCGCGCCGAGCATCAGGCAGGGGAGGATCCACCATCGTCGCATCTTTCTCTCCCTTGGGCGCTCTTGCGGCGCCGGACGAGTATAGCGGCCCCCGTACCGTTTACGAGGCGGTGCCGACCCAGCCGCGAAACGCGAACCCGGCATAGAACAGCCCGACATCGTCGAAGCCGGCTTCCCGGAGCAGCGCCTCGTGCTCCTCCGGTGACAGGACCGGCAAATGTTCCATGATACCCGCGGCCGAGGCCGACGCCCGTGCCGGATCAATGCCGGAGGACATGGCGAACGCCGCCGATCGGGACAGCCAGCGCTCCGCCTGGGCCAGCGGAAAGCTGTAATGCGCCATCACGAACCGCGCACCCGGCCCGAGCCGCCGTCGCACCGCCTTCAGGGTACGGAGCCGCTCCTCCTTCGCAAGGAAGTGAAGCGTCAGCAGGCACGCCGCCCCGTCGAACGGCCCCGGTGGCGCGTCGTCGATATAGCCCTGCAGCAGCCGGACGCGCGACGCCAATGGCCCCAGGGTGACGAGCGCCAGATCAAGCATCGCTGCCGACGGATCGACGCCGAGCAAACGCCACCGCGGCCGTCCTTCCGCGAACATCTTCAGCTCGAGCCCGCCGCCCGCGCCGAGAACCAGAATATCCGCCGAATCGGGTGCCTGTTCCGACAGGAGCAGCATCGCCATGCGCTGAAGATCGGCCAGACCGGGCACTTGCCGGGGCGGTCCCTCCGTATAGCGCGCCACAGCCGCCGGATCGCTGAAAGGTCGAGTCATGCAACTTATCATGATGCATGATTTTTGGCGCGTCAATCGATGCGATTGAACCAGACCGGAGCAAACATGATCTGGTCCATGACCGCCCCGATCTGCTAGACAGTTCAACGGGATGAGCCCCGGAGATTGTGCAATGTCGGTCAGTCGGTCGTGCGTTCTGCTGCTCTTGTGTCTCGCATCGCCCGTCATCGCCCAGGGACGGACCGACAAAGCCCCCACCCCGTCGCGGCAGCCCGCCGCGACCAGCGGGCAAGCGGGCAGCCCCGACGTCGTCGTCACCGGCGTCGTCGACAAGAAGAAGGGCAGCTGGAAACGGGCCGAGTCCGACCATCTGATCGTCTTCAGCAAGGACAGCATGGGCGATATCGCCCGCATCACCAACAATCTCGAGCGGCTCTATACCCTGATGTCGCGCCTCTATCGGCAGGGCGGCCAGCCCGACGAGACGGCGAAGCTGCAGGTGACCCTGATCGACACGCCAGCCGCATTCAGCACCATGGAACTCGAAAATCTGCGCGCGGAAGAAGGGCCGTATCTCGCCGCCTTTCCCGACCGGACCTATTATGATCCGCGCGAGGACGGCGAAGTGCTCGCCATTGCGCGGAACGACCAGGTCATCGAGCTCAACACCAACCGCGCCTACAATCTCGACTGCGATGATTCGATGGCGGAGGGCGCGCGGGAGTGCAGCGGCAACGTGCCCTATCACGCGCCGGCCGTCCGGACCTGGGAAGAACTGCTCTATTCCGCCTTCGCGCAGCGCTTCGTTCTCACCGCCGATCCCGCGGCCTATCCTCGCTGGTATCTCGACGGGGTCGGCGCGCTGTTCTCCACCGTGCGGATCCGCGACAATGGCGCGATCGACTACGCCCTGCCGCCCGAAAACTACAAGCTGGTACTGCGAGCCTATGGCGATCTGAACGTCGGGGACGTCCTGTCGGGCCGTTATCTCGACGCCGCCGGCCGGCGGGCGAGCTGGTCGCCCTATCACGCCTGGCTGCTTGCCCATTATTTCCTGTTCTCCAATCTGAAACCGGAGCGCAGCCAGCAGTTTCGCGACTATATGACGGCGATCCACCGCGGGGTGCCGATGGCCGAGGCCGCCAGGGCTTTCGGTGATCTGGGCAAGCTCCAGCGCGAGATGGTGAAATATGTCGCGGCGCAGAAATCCTTTGCGCGCGCCGATCCGCCCCAGACGTCGCTTGCCGACCCGATCGTCACCTCTTTGTCGCCCGGGAGCGCAGCGCTGGTCGAGGCGCGGGTCGAGCTCGGCACGCACCTTGCCACGATCCCGACGGGGAGCAGCACCGCCACAACACTTTCGGCCACGGAAACGCAGCGCCGCGAAGCCTGGCTCGCCCGGGTCCGCGATACGGTGGCGCGCCTGCCCTATGACAGCGAGGCCCTGTTGTTCGCGGCGGAGGCCGAATGCCGCAGCGGCCATGACGGCGCGTGCCTCGGCGACGCCGAACGCGTGCTCGCCCGATCGCCCGACAATGCCCGCGCCCTTGCCTGGAAGGGCGTGGCGCTGACCGGCCAGGCCGTTACGGGGCCCGCGACCGACCGATCGGCCACGCTCGCCGATGCGCGCAAGACGATCGCGCGCGCGATCGAACTCGACGGCGACGCCCCCCTGCCGCTGATCGCCTATTTCCAGAGCTTCGCGCGCGCCGGCGAGCGGGTTCCGGACCCGGCGATGCTGGGCATGGCGAAGGTCATCCGCAGCGTGCCGGCCGCGCCGGCGCCGCGCCTGTATCTCGCCGAGGAGCTGCTCCGCCAGGGCAAGGCCGACCTTGCCCGCCGGGTGGTCTATACGGTGCTCTACGGCGCCTATGACTCGCCGGAAAAGACCGCGGCGCGGGCCTTGTTCGCCTCCGCCGGCGGCCCGCCGCCTACGGGCCACTGAACCCGGCGGCGGCCGATGGTTACCAATTGCGGCATATGCAACCGCGTCGGCGGTGTCGCGCTGCTGTCGCCGAACAGACCCATGAAAAATCCGCCCGGCCATTGCTGGCCGGGCGGACAAAGGCACGTCAGGTGACGGTACCGAATCCTATTTCTTGTCGTCCTTCACGCCGACCACCGGCACGTCGATCGTTTCCTTCTCGGTCTTGACCTTGGGGACGTCGATCGTCTTCTGCGTGGTGCCGACCACGACTTCCTTCGACTTCAGGTCGACGTCCGGCAGCTTGCCGCCATCGGCGCTGACATTGACCTTGGGCAGCGCGCCGTCCTTGACGTCGGCGCTCCAGAAACCCGTCGCGAACAGGAGGGCGACCACCAGGGCGATGGCCACCAGCACAATGCCGGCAATCGCGCCGCCGCTCATCCCGCGTCGTTCCACCACCACGGTCTCGCGGTCGTCATATCTCGTATCGGCCATGCTATCCTCCTGATTTAACTGGAGGCGCAACGCCGGTTCGGCCGTGAATGTTCCGGACCGGACCATTGTCGCGTTCGCGCATCATCGCCGATAGTCACCTCATCAGGGCCGCGAAGAGGTCCGGTCTCAGCGCGACGAACAGGGCGATGATGAGGCCCGCGGCCATTCCCATGATCGCGCCGGCGGCGACACCGCGCGCGAGCAGCTTTCGTTTCCCGTTCGTCATTTCATTCCTTCCCGCCCAGCAGTGTATCCCCCAGCAACGTATCAATGTCGTCGATCTGCGCGCGCAGCTGCGCCGCGCCGCGCCGGTTAAGCAGCCACACGCCGGCAAAGGCCAGCGCCGCGCCGATCAGCACGATCCAGGTCTTGAGCGGCACATGCAGCAGGCCCGCCACGCCGCCATGCTCCAGCACGGGGCCGATCGTGAAGACGAGGAAGCCGGGGACCAGGGGCAGCAGATACCAGGTCAGCACGCCGGCGAGCGCATCGCGCTGGCGGGCGAGCTGGGCGCGCTGATGGACCAGGATCGGCTCAGCGGCGGCACGTTCGGGCGGCGGTGTGGCCGCGGCGAGACGGTGGAGCTGCCGCACGACGAACAGGGTGCCGATGATGATCATCGCCGACCCGATCCGCATCGCGAGCGAGGGAAGGAACAGGACATAGGCCGAGAAGCCGAGGACGACGACGACCGCCGCGGCATATTCGACCCTGTTGCGGCGACGGACGCGGGCGTAGAAGCGGTCGACACCGGCGCGCACCGCGGCGAGATCGGGCAGGGCCGGATCGGCGGCGCTCGCCTGCCACGCCTGTTTGACGATATCGGGCTCACTCATGCGGCAGCTCCTTTTTCGGCATAGGGCCTGGCCAGCAATGCCTTGATGCGGTGGATGCGCACCGCGACGGCGCCGGGGGACATGCCGGTCACGTCGCCGATCTCGGCAGCGCTCAGATCTTCGAGGTAGAGCAGCATGACCTGCCGGTCCGCCGGCGCGAGCCGGTGGATCGTCGCGAGCAATTGCTCGACCAGCCACCGCCCGGCCGCCTCCCGTTCGAGATCGCCGCCGTCAGGGAGCAGTTCGATCTCGTGCAGCCCGGCAAGACTTTCGCGCTTCAGGCGCCGGCGGGCGATGAGATGCGTGACCGCGACGTTATGCGCGATGCGATAGACCCAGCTCCGTTCCGAACACTGCCCCTCGAAATAGCCATAGCTGCGCCAGATGGCGGCGTGGATCTCCTGGACGAGATCGCGCCGCAGCTCGGCGTCCGCCTCATAGCCGCGCGCGAGACGCTCGATCGCCGCGCCATAGCGGCGCGCGGCATCGGCATAGCGAGCGTCCCGATCCTGGGTGGCGCGGCGTTGGTCCATCCATTCCCTCCGTTCGAGTCTATAGTCGAGCGGCAGCGGGAAATCTTACAGACGCAAAAGCGCTTTGCCGGGCGATAAGGGCCTGACCGCGTCGAAATAATGGTTTTCGCCCTCGTCGAGGCGACAATCGAGCAGGCGCAGTCCCGACGCGTCGAGCAGGCGTTCATATTCCTCCCGGCCGAGCGAGCGCGACAGCCGGCCGGTCAGCACGTCCCGCCATTCACACGCCTCGCGCGGCGCGCTGAACAGGAACCGTCCGCCCGGCTCCAGCGCCTGTGCCACGCCGTGAAGAACCCGGTGCTGGTCGTCCATATCGAGCAGGAACAACAGGCCGACGGAAATGGCGGCGGCAAAGCGGCGGTGAAAGAACATGCTGTCCTGCGCGGCCTCACAGGCAGCCTGCATCGATGGAAAGCGGCGGCGAAACGTCGCGATCAACTGTGGCGACGCATCGACGCCGAAGACCGTGAAACCATCCTCGACCAGTGCCTGCGCGATCGGCACGCCCGAGCCGCAACCGACGTCCAGGATGGCGGTCGCCGGGGGCAGCGCGTCGCGAGCCCAGGACCGCACCAGCCCCGCCCCGATGGCCGATCGGGCGGCCATGAACTGTTCGGCGATGGCGTCCCAACCTTCAGAACGATCGACGGTCATGGCGGCGAACTCCCTCTCGCCGGGATCCTATCAGATGGCGACGAAGGGAACAGCCGATGTCCGCACGCTCGACCCGCCCGATCGCCATCGTCCAGGCATCCCTATTCGCGCTCGCAAAGGGGAACGGCCAGGTCCAGACTGTTCGCCTCACATCGAGAGGTCAAACCATGCAAGCGATCCCCCTCACCCTGGCGGCCGCCGCGATCCTTCTCGCCGGGGGCGCATCGCCGGCGCCCGTGCAGACCCGCCCCACCGGCACCACGCGTACCGACCTTCAGCGACATGATCTCGGCCTGCCCGGACGGGAGGTGCTTCAGGCGCGCGTCGACTTCGCCCCGTCTAGCAGTTTCCCGCGCCACACGCATCCCGGCGAGGAGATCATCTATGTGCTCGAAGGCGCGCTGGATTATGAGGTAGCGGGCAGGATTGTCCCCCTCAAGGCGGGCGAGGTCCTGTTCGTTCCGGCAGGTACCGTGCACGCGGCGCGCAACACCGGCACGACCGGGGCGGCCGAGCTGGCGACCTATGTCCTGGAAAAGGGCAAGCCGCTCACCACGATCGTGGAATGAACGGCCGGGCGCCTGAATGCCCTGTCAGCGTTCGCCGAGATGGCCGACGAGCAGGTCGAGGCGCGCCTGCTGACCCTCGGGCAGGATGCGGCCGCCGCGGCACAGGACCGCCAGGCCGTGCAGCGCGGCCCAGACCAGCTCGGTGCGCAGATCCGGATCGGCGTCGAACGGCCTGATCGCGCCGGCCAGCTCGGCAAAGGCCGCCTTCAGGGCCGAGGGCGAGTCGTCGCTGGCGAATCTTAGGTCGATCGGCAGCACGAACATCGCCTGATACAGCGCCGGCCGGTCGGCGGCGAAGGCCAGATAGGCGCCGCACACCGCCCGCAATACAGGCCCGGGCTCGGAAAGGTCGGCGCGCGCCTGACGCAGCCGGTCGGCAAGCTCGGCAAAGCCCTGGATCGCGACGGCGCGGACGATCGCGTCCTTGCCGTCGAAATGGCTGTAGAGCACCGGCTGGCTATACTCGACGAGATCGGCGAGGCGACGCGTGGTGACCGCCTCCCACCCCTCGGCCTCGGCGAGATCGCGCGCCGTCGCCAGGATCAGATCATGGCGGCTGGCGCGCTCTCGCTGGCGGCGGTCTGTCACGGACATATGCTTGTCTCGCCGATGCTCGCTATTCTGTCAATGCTAGATATTCATTGACATATTATCTAGCGTTGCTAGATTCCGTGACCACAGGAGATTAGACCATGGTCAGCACCCTTGCATCCATCATGGCCGGCGCGATCGGCGCCGGCATCATCTTCATCGGCGCGCGCTTCCTCGTGGCGCCGCGAACGGCCGCCGCCGGATACGGCGTTCCGGCCGGGGAACAGGCCCTGTCATCGGCGCCCTGGCTGTACGCGAAGGGCGTGCGCGACATCGCATCGGGACTCTTCATCTGGATCCTGCTGGCCAACCGCGCACCGCACCTGCTCGGCGCGTTTCTGATCGCCGCCAGCATCATCCCGATCGGCGACGCGGCGATTGTGCTGCGCAACGGCGGCACCCGCGCGGCGGCCTATGGCATCCACGGCGCCACCGCCGCGGTCACCCTGGCCGCTGGCGCGGCGCTGCTCCTGGCCTGAACGCCGATCCCTTTCACGACATCCCGGAGCACATCATGACCCTGTTCGGCCTGCCCGCCACCGATATACTGTCCTGGCTTCTCGCGCTCGCCTTTTTCGGCGCCGGCGTCGTCAATGCAATTGGCTCGGACGCGATCAGGGACGATTTCGTCCGTTGGGGCTATCCGCGTTGGTGGCATCTCGTGACCGGCGGGCTGGAGGTGCTGGCGGCCGCGCTCATCATGGTGCCGGCCATACGCGTTGCCGGCCTTGGGCTGGGTGCCGCGATCTGCGTTGCCGCGGTCGCCACCGTGATCCGGCACCGGGACTATCGCCATATCGCGCCGGGCCTCGTCCTGGCCGCGCTGTCGGCGCTCGATCTCGCGCTGCTCGCCGGGTGACGCAAGAAGCCGCCCGACCATCGCTGGCCGGGCGGCAGGGAGTCAACGCGTGCAGCGTCGATAGGGAATGTCAGGCCTTAGCGACGATGGCCGCCATAACCGCCATGGCCGCCATAGCCACCACCGTGGCCGCCGTAACCGCCACGGCCATAGCCGCCGCGATAACCGCGATCATAGCCGCGATAGCCGCGGTTGTAATAGCCACGGTCGACATAGCGGTCGTTGTAAATCACGACCGGAGGCGCGCGGTAATAACCGTCATAGGCATAGCCACGGTCATAATAGTCCGGGCCGTAATAGCCCTGGTCGTAATAGCCATCGTCATAATAACGGTCGCGATTGCCGTTCGACGCGAGCGCCGCGCCGATCGCCAGGCCGGCCACGCCCGCGACGATCGCGGTGCCGGTATTGTCATGGCCACGATAGCGCCCGCCATAACGCTGCGCCTCGGCAGGAGCAGCGACGGTCAGTGCGGTGGCGCTCAGCGCGAGCGCAAGGCCCGCCTTGGCAAACAGGGATTTCATCAGTTCACTCCTCGGGGGCGGGCGCGAAGACGTTTCCGAATTGAACGTCGCCCCGTGCCGGCTTGCTTTCCATATAGGGATAAGCAACTGAATATGCACGGAACGCGACTTGCAGCACCTATTAATCTGTTCCGGCTGCGATCTGTTCGCGCGCGATATTTGAGAAGGCCTCGCGCGGAAATGCCACCGCATTGAAATCGACAAAGCCATCCGCCGCCGCTAGGCGAAAAACGTGACCGCGCTCCGCCGCCATTTCCTGCGCCATCGCGCCCTTGCCGGGTGGATCGTCGCGGCTGCGCTGCTGATGAAGCTGCTGATCCCGGCCGGCTATATGCCGGGCATGTCGGGCAACAGCATGATCATCCAGATCTGCTCCGGCTATGGGCCGATGACCATGACCATGCCGATTCCCGGCAAGGAACAGGGCCAGGACCATCAGCAGAGCAAGGCGGAGATGCCCTGCGCTTTCTCCGGCCTGTCCGCGCCGACGCTCGCGGCAGCCGACCCGGTCCTGCTCGCGCTGGCCATCCTGTTCGTCATGGTCATGGGCGCGCGCTTCGTCGTCCCCCTGCCGGCGGCATCGCCGGCCCATCTGCGTCCGCCCCTGCGAGGACCGCCCGCTACTTCCTGATCCGCCATTTTTTTGCAGCGCGCGCCGCCGATGCGGGGCGCGTGCCGATCAGGAAGATAATTTCCCATGAAGACCCTGTTGATCGCGGCCGCGTCCGCCATCGCCCTTTCGTCGGCGGCATCCGCCCAGACGAGTATTGACCAGAAGCGCGCCGACCTGCTGCGCCAGCGCGCCGAGATCGATGTGCAGCTCGCCACGCTAGACCAGAAGGCGCCCGCCGTTGCAGAGGATCGCGCCGAAGCGCCCGCCACGGACGACATCATCGTCACCGGCCATGCCCTGTCGCTGACCACGCAGGTCACCGGCCAGACGGTCACCACCATCGACGCCGCGGTGTTCCGCAACACGCCCGCGACCACCATCGCCGATATCGTCAAGCTCTCGCCCGGCGTCGCCGTCACGCAGGGCAATGGCCCACGCGACGTCAGCGTGTCGGTGCGCGGCTCCAATGCCCGCAACGGCTTCGGCGCGCGCAACATCCAGGTGTTCGAGGATGATTTCCCCGTCACCCAGCCCGACGGCCTTGCCCGGTTCGACCTGACCGACCCGCATGCCTATGGCGCGGTCGATGTGGTGCGCGGGCCGTCGTCGGCGCGCTACGGCAATTATGCGCTGGGCGGCGCGGTCAATTTCCGCACCCGGCGCGGGCGCGACATCGACGGGATCGAGGCCGGCGCGGATGCCGGCGGCGACGGTTATGCCAATGTCTATGCCACCATTGGCCGTGCCGGCCCGAAATACGAATATGCCCTGTTCGGCAGTTTCGTCCGGGCCGACGGGGCGACCGGGCATAGCGGCTACGAAACCGGTACGATCAACGCGTACGGCACCTATGCGCTCGGCGACCACGACCGGGTCGCGGCCAAACTGATCTACAATGAAGGCGAGTTCCGCCTGTCGACCCGGCTTTCCTACAACCAGTATCTCGCCAATCCGTACCAGCAGGGATGCGCGGCGGCGGCGACCGCGGCACCCGGCTGCGGCACCATCTCGGTGCTGGTCAACGGCATCAACGGCGCGCGCATTGCGCAGACCGCGGCCGAGGGCGATCTCGCCCGCAACGACCGGCGCACGATTATCGGCACGCGTTACGAGCATGATTTCGGCCCGGACACGACCTGGCGCACCCAGGCGACCTTCGACAGCCGCGTGGTCAACCAGCCGACCAGCGCCACCCCGTTCAAGGGCACGCTCGACAGCTACAACATCACTTCGGACGTGACCAATCGGGGCACACTGTTCGGCATGGACGCCACCAGTTTCGTCGGCCTGTTCTACAATTATCTCGACAACCAGAGCTTCAGCTTCAACAAGACGCCCGCCGGCCGCAACGGCTTCGGCGCGCCGACCCAGACGGTGTTCGGCGACATCCGCAACATGGGCGCCCGGGCGCGGGAAGAGGTGCAGATCACGCCGCGACTCCAGTTGATCGCTGGCATCGGCGTGGAACGATCGATCATCGACGTGCGGCAGACCGCGTACAGCTACCCGGTCGGCGGCAACCCGGTGCTCAGCCTGATCCCCGCCGAGCGACATTTCTCCAACGTCGCGCCGGAAGCGGCGCTGTTCTGGCAGGCGATCGATGCGGTGCGGCTGCACGCCCGGGTCGGTACCGGCTATGGCATTCCCCAGGCGGGCAATCTGTTCGTTACCGCGGCCGGCGTGCCGGGCGACAATGCCGATCTCAAGTCGCAGCGGAACACCGGGGTCGATGTGGGCGCGGAGATCGCGCTCGGCGATACGCTGAAGGCCGAAGTGACCGGCTATTATGAGTGGTTCACCAATGAGCTGGTCAGCCAGTCGGCCGGAATCGGCCTGCTTGCCTATACCTCCAACGTGCCGCGCTCGGTGCATCGCGGGGTCGAGCTCGGGCTGAGTTGGCGGCCCGTTTCCGGCGTGAAGCTGGAGGGCAGCTACAGCTATAACGACCATCATTATACCGACTTCACCGAACGGCTGAGCGCGGGCGGTTTCTCGAAACTGCTCGACCGTGAGGGCAAGGCCATTCCCGGCGTGATCCCGACCTTCGTCAACGGCCGCGCCGGCTACGATCAGCCGCATGGCCCGCTGGCCGGGCTGGGCGGCTTTGCCGAGGTGACCTATCGGGGCCGCTACGTCATCGACAACAGCAATCTGCTGGCAATGCCGGCCTATACGCTGGTCAACCTCAACCTGCATTACGACCCGCCCAGGGGTGACGCCTGGTGGTCGCGGATCAGCCTCTATGCCTCGGTGCAGAATCTGTTCGACCGGACCTATGTCGGCTCGGCCTCGGTCATCTCGAACAGCCTGAACGCCACCACCGGGATCGAGAACCCGGCCTCGGCGCTCTCCACCACCACCGGCTCGATCTATGCGGGGCAGCCGCGCACGATCTACGCTGGCGTGAGGACGCGGTTTTGAAGATGCGACGCGGCTTGGCCGAGCGTAAACTTTCAGCCCCTCCCCTTCAGGGGAGGGGTTGGGGGTGGGGCAGCGCCGGGCGGGGCTCGATGCCCCGATCGGCGCTTTGGAGCTTGGCGAGACGATTCTTTTTGAGCGCGCAGACGCGCGCCCCCACCCCTACCCCTCCCCTGAACGGGAGGGGCTGAAGAAACTTCGCCTCCAAGGACCTCACTCATGAGCACCACCCCACGCCGCTGGCCCGGCTACAACGCCATCTGGCGCTGGCATTTCTATGCCGGACTGTTCTGCATCCCGTTCGTGCTGTGGTTGGCGGTGACGGGATCAATCTATCTGTTCCGCCCGCAGATCGAGACACTGATCGACCGGCCCTATGCCCATCTCGACATCACCGGCCCCCGCGCCACCGCCGCGCAGCAGGCCGCCGCCGCGGTGCGCGCGGTGCCGGGGTCAGTGCTCCACCGCTATCAGTTGCCGGACACGCCCGACCAGGCCGTGCAGGTGATCGTCGGCGCGGGGGCGCAGGAGACGCGGGTCTATGTCCATCCGCAATCGCTCGCCGTGCTGAAGACGGTCGACGAGGACCAAAGGCTGATGCGCATCGTCTTCCGCCTGCATGGCGAGCTGCTCGCCGGCACGGCCGGCTCCTATCTGGTCGAGCTCGCTGCCTCCTGGGCGATCGTGATGATCCTGTCCGGCCTGTTCCTGTGGTGGCCCCGCGGCGGCGGGCTGGGCGGCGTGCTGTATCCGCGGCTGCGATCGGGCGGGCGGCGCTTCTGGCGCGACCTGCACGGCGTCACCGGTTTCTGGGTGTCGGCGCTGGCGCTGTTCATGCTGCTGTCGGGCCTGCCCTGGGCGAAGAGCTGGGGCGGGTATCTCAAGACCATCCGTACCGTCGCCGAAGGCCAGATGGTGAAGCAGGACTGGACGACGGGGAGCGCCGGCGAGCTGAAGGCGCGTGCCACCGCCGATGCCGGCACGCGCGCGATGATGGGCGAGCATGCCGAACATGGCGGCATGGCAATGGCCCATCCGATGGGCTCCTACGCCCCGCTCGACCGGCTGATCGCGACCGTGACGCCGCTGAACCTCGCCGCGCCGGTGCTGATCGCCCCGCCGACCGGCACGGGCGCGCCCTGGACCGCCAAGTCGGATGCGGCCAATCGCCCGATGCGCACTGACCTGACGCTCGACGGCGCGAGCGGCGCGGTGCTGTCCCGCTCCGACTTCGCCCAGCGCCGGCTGATCGACCGGATGGTGGGGTACGGCGTCGCGGTGCATGAGGGGCAATTGTTCGGCTGGCTCAACCAGCTGATGAACCTCGCCACCGCGCTCGGGCTGATCCTGCTCTCGGTCAGCAGCGTGGTGATGTGGTGGCACCGGCGGCCGGGCGACGTGCTCGGCGCCCCGCCCGCGCTGGCGCCGCGCGCCGTCGCGATCGGGTTCGTCGTACTGCTGGTCGGGCTCGGCCTGTTCCTGCCGCTGCTCGGCGTGACCCTGGTTGCGGTGCTGCTGGCCGAACGCCTGGTCCTGCGGCACCTGCCGGGCGCGCGGCACTGGCTCGGGCTGAGACCGGCATAAACCGCTTGTCGAATCGATATTTCGGCGATATTCGAAATATCGAAGCAAGAGGAGACCCGCGATGAAGCGCCTGCATCTGCATATCAGCGTGCCCGAGATCGAGCCGGCGATCGGTTTCTACACCACCCTGTTCGGCGCAGCGCCGATCGTGGTGCAGCCCGATTATGCCAAATGGATGCTCGATGACCCGCGGGTGAATCTCGCCATCTCGTCGCGCGCCCGCGCTACCGGGGTCGACCATGTCGGCATCCAGGTCGACAGCGCCGACGAACTGGGCGAACTCGCGACACGGCTCAAGGCAGCGGGCGAGACGACGTTCGACCAGGAAGCGACCACCTGCTGCTACGCCAAATCCGACAAGAGCTGGGTGACCGACACCGCCGGCGTGCGCTGGGAGAGTTTCTTCACGCATGGCGACGCGACCTCCTATGGCGAGGACGAAGTCATCCCAGCCGCGGCGGCTGGCGCCCCCGCCAAGGCTTGTTGCTGATGCAGCTGCCCGTCGCCGTCGAGGCGCTGTCCGCCCTTGCCCATGCCAGCCGCCTCGCCGTGTTCCGCCTGCTGGTGCGCGCCGGTCCGGAGGGCATGGCGGCGGGCGATATCGCGCGCGAGGTCGGCGCGCTGCCCAACACCCTGTCGAGCCACCTCACCATCCTCGGCCATGCTGGGCTGATCCGGTCGCGGCGCGACGGCCGTTCAGTGATCTATTCGGCGGATTATGAGGGCATGCGCGGCCTGCTCGGTTTCCTGATCGAGGATTGCTGCGCCGGCCGGCCGGAGATCTGCGCACCCCTGCCCGATTTAGCGCAACCCAGCTGCTGCGCGTGACAGCGGCGCGCCGCCTCGCGGCGGAAGGGCTGGGCACGGCACTGCTGCTCGCGATCGTCGTGGGGTCGGGCATCATGGGTGCGCGGCTGGCCGGCGGCAACATGGCCATCGCCCTGCTCGCCAACGCGATCGCGACCGGGGCGGGGCTGGTGGTGCTGATCCAGATGCTCGGGCCGGTGTCGGGGGCGCATTTCAACCCGGCGGTGACGCTCGTGGTGCTGCTGCAACGGGGCATCGCGGCGCGCATGGCCGGGCTTTATGTCGCGGCCCAGCTTGCCGGCGGCGTGGCGGGCGTCTGGACCGCGCATGCGATGTTCGCCGAGCCGCTGCTGCAGGTCTCGACCAGGCTGCGCGATGGCCCGGCCCAGGGTTTTTCGGAAGCCGTCGCGACCTTCGGCCTGATCGGTACGATCCTCGCCACGCAGCGGGCGCGGCCCGAGGCGACACCGATGGCGGTCGGCCTCTACATCACCGCTGCCTATTGGTTCACGGCATCGACCAGCTTCGCCAACCCAGCGGTGACGGTGGCGCGCAGCCTGTCGGACAGTTTCGCCGGCATCGCCCCTGGATCGGTGCCATTGTTCATCGCCTGCCAGATCGCCGGTGCCCTGGCGGCGGTGATCGTCTTCGGCTGGCTGCTCGAGGAGAGTCCCCAATGAGCGAATTTCCCGTCACCATCTATCACAACCCCGATTGCGGCACGTCGCGCAACGCGCTGGCGATGATCGAGGCGGCCGGTCACAGTCCCGTCGTGATCGACTATCGCCATACCGGCTGGACGCGAGGCCAACTCGACGACCTGCTCGCCGCGATGCAGGCCACCCCGCGCGACCTGCTGCGCGACAAGGGCACGCCCGCGGCCGAGCTGGGCCTGCTCGACCCGGCGGTGCCGGACGAGGCGATCCTTGAGGCGATGCTGCGCGACCCGATCCTGGTGAACCGCCCGATCGTGGTGACGCCGAAAGGCACGAAACTGTGCCGCCCGTCCGAGACGGTACTGGCGCTGCTCGACCAGACGCCGGCCTGAAGACGCGGGCGCCATGATCGCGTCCATTATGGAGGAAAAGTTCGGAGATTCCGTCCATCTCAGGCTACTGGAATTCTCGCGATCGCCCAACAGACGCTGTATAACGAAAGTCTTTCTTCGCCCTGATGCCAATCATATCCGGCATATCGAAGAGGAACGAAAGTAACGCAACGCGCCCTTCACGGGCATCAACAGGCCCGCGGAGTCCCGAATCGGGTATGATACCCGTTGCACGCCCCTTCATATCGCTGCATCGAAGGGAAAAGAGGGCCCATGTTCATGCGTATCCATTGCCAGCCGATTCGGTCGGCCAGTTCCTGCCCCAGTTCCTGCCAGCGTCGGGCCATCCCGGCATGAGCGTCACCTATCGTGGGGCCGCGGGCCAGGCCGAAGCCGATCTCGCCGAGCTGATCCGCGCCGCGCTCGCCATGGCCGATGAGATGGGCCTGATCGCCGTCGGGCTCAGGCTCGATCAGGCGCTGATCGACCTGACCGGCGAGGGCTCGATGCCCGACATGGACGCCGATGCGCTCGACGATCTCGCGCCGCCCGATGGCTTTCACAGCACGGGCGAGGACGGCAATGGCGAAAACGTCCGGCTGATCTGAGGGGGGCGAGATGTCCGCTCAGGGAGACGTCAAATCCTTCACCATCCTGCGCATCGCGTCGTCCAGCCGTTCCGCGCAACGCGGCACTGGATAGGCAGCGCAGTCAGTATTACGGATTGCCAGCGCGTCATGGAAACCATCATCTCACGGCGTCAGCTTGAAATATGAACGGACCGAACATGGAGCTATAGAATGCCGTGAGGGGCGTCCATTTTCCTCTTCGCGTCATTTCGGTCATCTCCCAAGTAACGACCTCGTCGCGGGAGTAGAGACATCCACTGGATCATACATATAGCGTAATACATCGACACCGCGCTTCATCCCTCGTCGCAGGATCGAACCGCGCGGGCAGTGCGGCTTAGTCCCGCTCCTCCGGATCCTCCGGTGGCGGGCAATCCGGCGGCGCTTTGTCGCGCCACCGCCTGATCTGCAATGTCTTGCCGTCCGTGATGTACGCGGTGCCGTTCTGCCAATTATGGTCCGCAAACGCGACGACCGCTGGACGACCGCCGATGGAACAGAATTTCGACTCCAGCTCGGTGAGGCGAGCATAAAAGACAAGGGTGACGCGCCCCTTCGAAATGCCGCCAGAGGCGGCTCGCTCCGCAACCTGCGTGACCACATAGAGAGAGTGGCCGATATTGGGACCGCCGGGTTCCAGCTGGTCATAGTGGTCGACGCCGCAATCATCGCCTTCCAAACCGCAGAGGCCGCTGCCAGTATGGGACCAACCGCCCTCCAGCGGTGCCCAATCGTTCGGCACGATATCGCCGACCTTGGGGATGGGCCTCGCCGGCAATGGCACTTCCTGCACCTCTTCCTTCGCTCGATCCGCCCCGGCGCTATTTGCGGCATCTGGCACCGTTACGGGCGGGCGCGCCGCGGCGGATGTGACCACCTGACCGGGGGCGGGCGATGCGCGACCTTGGGAGCCATCGGGCGCGGCACGTGGAGGCTTCTCGTCGCCGCACGCCGCAAGCGCGAGTAACGCCACGACGCTACCCAAACCAACCACTGGCGCCCCATCTGCCCCACTCCGCGTCTGATTCGACCCATCTGTACTACAAATGTTCCAGCCATTCCATAAGCGGCGGGGCTGGAATATGGTTCAGGAGGTGGCTAGGCTTGGCGGCAAAAGATTTGAATCGACCCTAGTTGTTGCCGCCGATCAGGTCGCCCAGCCCGCCCAGCACCGATCCCTCGCCGCGATTCTGGCCACCGCGGCTGCCCGCCGCCGCCAGCATGCGCCCGGCCAGGCGCGAGAAGGGCAGAGACTGGATCCACACATGCCCCGGCCCGGTCAGCCGCGCGAAGAACAGGCCTTCGCCGCCGAACAGCGCGCTGCGCACGCCGCCGGCCGCGACCAGATCGAAATCCACGCCCGGCGTATAGGCAGCGAGACAGCCGGTATCGACATGGAGCTGTTCGCCCGGCGCGAGCTGGCGTTCGACCACGGTGCCGCCCATCTGGACGAACACCCAGCCATCGCCGTCGAGCCGCTGCATGATGAAGCCTTCGCCGCCGAACAGGCCGGTCATCATGCGCCGCTGGAACTCGATGCCGATCGACACGCCCTTGGCGGCCGCGAGGAAACTGTCCTTCTGGCAGATCAGCCGCCCGCCATAATCGGACAGCTTCAGCGGCAGGATTGCGCCCGGGGTGGGCGAGGCGAAGGCGACGCGCGCCTTGCCCGAGCCGTTATGGGTGAAGACGGTGGTGAACAGGCTCTCGCCCGTGACCAGCCTTTTGCCCGCGCCGAGCAGCTTGCCCATGAAGCTGCCGCCGCTATCCCCGCTGCCGTCGCCGAACACCGTGGTCATGCCGACCGCGGCATCCTTCCACACCAGCGCGCCAGCCTCCGCCACCGCGCTCTCGCCGGGATCGAGCTCGATCTCGAGGAACTGCAGTTCCTGGCCCTTGATTTCGAAATCGATGTCGTCGGCAATGCCGGCGCTGCGGTGATGCGCCCAGGGGCTGGGATTGGTCATGGCAAAGGCTCCCGATGGTTGGCGCGGAGCCTAGCCGGGAAGCATCACGATTCGCCACTGCGTTGCCGCCCTATTGCTAAAGCCGGCTCAGCTCTTCCCGTTCGCGATCGATATCGGCCTGCGCCTCGCGCACCGCGAGCACGTCGAACGCCGGCGCCTGACCGGGCTCCTCGGCTGCCTTGCGCACGATCGCGACCAGTCGCGGTTCGCCGCTCAGCAACAGCGTCGCCGTGCCTTCCTCCGCGCCACCGAAAATCATGTAGCGCCCCGCCAGGATCGCTTTTTGCGCACCGTCCCGCAAATCAGGTGCGACCTCCGGCCGGAACGCGACCGTGACGGCCGCCTTCCGTTTGAAAACCTTCCTCATTCCCCCCCCTCGGAGCCCCTACTCCGAGCGCCAATATAGGTCCTAAACGCTATTTAAAGCAAACCGCGAAAGGGCCGAACGGGAAATAAAGTCGCAAGCGTTCCGCCCTCGCCCCGCGCTTGAGATAGCGGTAAATGGGCGGATATGGGTCCGAATTGGACTTGGTTGGTCGCGCACGGGTCAGCGTGGGAACGCGGCCCGCGCCCGTTGATAGGCCGGCCGTTCCGCCAGCCGCGCGCGCCACGCCTCGAGCGGTGCGGGGATCTCGCGGCCCAGCGCCGCCCGCCACATGCCGAGCGCCGGCGCCACCGCGATATCGGCGAGCGTGATGTCGTCGCCGACCAGGAACGCCCGGTCGCCGAGCACCGCGGCGACATAGGCAAGACCGCTCGCCACACTCCCCTCTCCCAGACGCACCGACCAGTTGGTCTTGTCCGCCTCGGGCGCCCCGAACTTCGCCGCCATCAGCGCGTTCATCGTGCCGCCGATCGCGCTTTCGGCGAAGACGGTGAACTGAAGCACCCGCGCCAGCGCCGCGGGAGCGCGCGGCAGCAGCGGCGTCGGGCCGTAGCACTCGGCGAGATAGAGCATGATCGCGACGGATTCGCCCAGGCCGACGCCGCCCTCGTCCTCGAGGAACGGCACTGACCCCGGCGGATATTTCGCGCGATAGTCGGGCGGCGTCGGATAGGTCAGCGAGACCGGCGTATAGGCCAGCCCCATTTCCTCGCATTGCCACGCGACGCGAAGCCCACGCGCGCCGCCGGCGAAATTGTAGATGGTGATCATGGTGGTACTCCTTGGTGCTGTCGGTCTACCAACATCTCTCTTCCGTTCGTGCTGAGCTTGTCGAAGCACTGTTCTTTCTCTCGACGAAGGGGGAAGAACAGTCGTTGAGCTTCGCTCGCCGTCGGCCCGACAAGCTCAGGACGAACGGGAGGGTTATGCCCCCTTCGCCACCTTCCCATCCGCCTTCGCGAACGCCCTGAGCGCATCCTTTCCGTTCCACCGCGCCGCCCGGTCCTGCGAGGCGGCCAGCCGCGCCGCCGTCTCCCGCGCCTCGGCCTGCAATGCCGCGCTCGCCTTCAGGCCGATCGCCCGCAGCGCCCAGTTGACACCCTTCTTCACGAAATTGCGATCGTCGGTCGCGTACGCCTCGATCAGCGCCAGCCCGCGCCGATAGTCGGCATCCCCGCCCCGACGGTGGATCGCGCAGCACGCCAGCAGCGCGAACGCGGCGCGGCGCCCGAATTCGTCGTTCAGCCCGGCCCAGTCGTCGATCTTCGCAAAGGCCCAGGGCACCCGGTCGAACAGCCTGGCGCAGACCGTGTCGACGATCCCCCAATTGTCGAAATCCATGCGCCAGGCATCCATCTGCGCCGGCGTCACCTGGCCGGGGTCGTCGACCATGCAGGCGACCATCCGCGCTTCGTACCACCCTGTTTCCCACAGAGCGGCGGCCAGCGCGTGATCGGGATGGAGCGGTTTCGCGATTGCCTGGAGTGCCGCCATCGGCACCCCCATCGCCTTGTCGGTGTGGATGCCGAAACGGGGGCCCATCTCGTCCCGGACCCGCGCCGACGCCGCGCCTTGCAGCGCCCGCAACACCGCGGCAACCCGATCCGACATGGCCCCCGCCGTCATGGTCAGCCGACCTTTTCGTCCGCGATCTCCTGGATGCGATCGTAGCTCATCGCCATGCCGTCGGCCATGCCGGAGCGCAGCGCTGCGTCCCTGATCTCGCTGGTCGGGAAGACCATGGTCAGGGTCAGCAAGGTGCCCCCGCCTTCCTCGCTCAGCACCATGGTGTTGACCGAGGCGCCGTCGAATCCCTGCATACGCTCCGTGGTGACGAGCCGCCCGGGCGCGGCGATCTCGATATGCTCGCCCTGCGAGACGAGCTCGCGCCCGTCCGCGTTACGCCAGACATAGCGATATCCGCCGCCCACGCTCAGATCGATCTCGCACACCGGCATGGTCCAGCCGGGCGGGCCGAGCATCCAGCGCTGCATCAGCTCGGGCCTGGTATGGCAATCCCAGATCAGGCTGCGCGGCGCATCGAAGCGGCGCTTGACCACGATCTCGCGGTCGGACGGGGTCGTCACGTCAACGGGGGTCGGCATCACGTCACTCCTTGGGCTTATCGGTGGTTTTCAGCTCGGCGAGCAGGGCGTCGAGCCGCTCGTAATTGCCCTCCCAGATCGAGCGGTAGCGCTCGATCCAGGCATTGGCTTCCTTCAGCGGCCCCGCCTCGATCCGGCACGGCCGGCGCTGCGCGTCGCGCCCGCGCCGGATCAGCCCGGCATGTTCGAGCACTTTCAGATGCTTCGAGATGGCCGGCTGGCTCATCGCGAACGGATGAGCGAGCTCGCCCACCGTCGCCTCCCCCGTCGCCAGCCGCGCGAGGATCGCGCGGCGGGTCGGATCGGCCAGGGCGGCAAAGGTAGCGTCGAGATGCTGCGGCGTCATTTGTTTTATAACCTGTCAGTTCAATAACCGATTAGTTATATACATCGCCACAGGTAGTCAAGTGGCTGTCGGTTACGCGTGTTTCACCGCGGGCCGCTACTTGCTAAAGCGCCCTTCTCGACTCCTGAGGAGATCATCGTGCAGATCGCGGTCCTGACGTTCGACGGATTCAACGAGCTCGACTCGTTCGTCGCGGCCGCCATCCTCAATCGGCTGCGCGCGAAGGGCTGGGCGGCGCACATCACCTGCCCGACCGAGGAAGTGATCTCGATGAACGGCGTGACCGTCCGCCGCCAAAGGCCGCTCGACTTCGCCGCCGAGGCCGATGCGGTACTGATCGGCAGCGGCATCAGGACGCGCGAGATCGCCGCCGATCCGGAGATGCTGTCGCGCATCGCGCTCGACCCGGCACGCCAGCTGATCGGGGCGCAATGCTCCGGCACCTTGCTGCTGGCGAAGCTCGGCCTGGTCGGCACCCTGCCCGCCTGCACCGATCTCACCACCAGGCCCTGGGTGATCGAGGCCGGTGTCGAGGTGCTCGACGCGCCGTTCGTGGCTCACGGCAATGTCGCGACGGCGGGCGGATGCCTCGCCGCGCAATATCTCGCGACCTGGATGATCGCGCGCGGCGCCGGCATGGCCGATGCCGAAGCGGCGATGCATTATGTCGCGCCGGTCGGGCAGAAGGACGAGTATGTCAGGCGGGCACTGGCGGTGGTCGGCCCGTTCCTGCCCGGAGCCACGCAAATCGCGGCGTGACGCCGGTTCGGGGCGTGCGGAAGGTTGCGCGACGGCCTGATGAGCGCCCGCGACATGCTCACGCCGCAATTGAAGGCGAGCTTTCCCCATGGTCAGCGGGAGGGTGGCACCTTGAGATCATTCATCGCGGCAGCATCGGCGCTGCTCCTGGTCGGCGCCTCCGCCCCGGCGACGGAACGCGTCGTCCCCGGCGACGGCGCGGGGAACGTGACGATCAACGGCGCGCCCGGAAAGCTCAGGATCGATCCCGCGGCACCGGGCCTGTTGCTGATGACGGCCGATTATGCGGCGCGCGCCGACCTGAAGGGTGGCGGCGTGCTCGGTTTCGGGGTCGCCTATGTCATCGGCACGGAACGCGTCATCGGACGCACGCAAGTGACGCGGATCGATTGGGGGCAACGCACCGAAAAGAACCGTGTCGGATGGACGCCGCGACCCTTTGCCGAAGGCGCCGATGCGGCGATCGGCCCGGCCGGCGTGCCCGAGGAGATCGTGCGCTTCGACCTTCGGCCGCCCCGGCCGGGCGAACGGATGGTCACGCTCCCCATGACCGGCAATGGCCTGTTCGGCGGGTGGTTCGTCAGCACGGCGACGATCGCGGTCGGCGGTCAGCCGCTCAGGGTCGGCTTCGACCCGCGCAAGCCGCGCAGCATCGCCAATGCCGGCGCGGGCAAGCGCCTCGCCGCCCTGTTCGGCGGCACCTTGTCGGGCGAGGCCACCCCCGCGATCATCGCGTTCGGCATCGCCCGCCCGGTCCGCACGCTGACGCTCGACCGCCCCTTCCCGATCGGCCATCTCCAGCTGAGCACGCTCGCTATGCGCGTCGCGGACGGCGGGAGCACCAAGGACATCCCCGAGGCCGATGCCCCGAAGAGCGATCCCGATGAAGTGGTGGTGGTCGCCAAGGGCAAGCACGACCCGAAACGCGACCGGCTCATGTTGGGCGCTGACGCGCTGTCCGGCTGCTCGTCGATCCTGTTCGACAAGCCCGCGCAACAGATCCGCCTGTCCTGTTCGTGACTCAATCAAAAAGGGGTCAGAGTGATTTTTCGTTAAATCACTCTGACCCCTTTTCCAGGACCATTCAGGCATAGCGGCGCGAGGCGAAGAGCAGCCACAGGCTCTTGCCGATCTTGAACCCCAGCGAGATCATCGTGATGAGCAGCACCCAGGCCGTGATCACGCCGATGCCGGTCGCCGTACCCTGCAGGGTGTGGCCGAGGCCGTGCATGCCGCGCAGTGCCTCGACGCTGACCAGGGTGACGTTTCGACCGACCGGGACGTCGACGCCCGCCCGGCTCAGGATGAACCAGGTGCCGGCATTGAGGATCGTCCAGGCCAGCGCAATGCCGACCAACGCGACCGGAATCTGCAGCGCGGCGCGCAGCCGGACCGCGGCGGGCTGCAAGACGCCGACCGCGTCGACCGCCACCTGCACCAGCACATAGACGAGGATCGGCAGATAAAGCTCGGCCCAGATCGGCGCGCCCGCGACCGTCACCGTGCCGCCGTCGAGATCGTAGCGCGCGAGACCCGGGATGTGCAGCAGGCCGGCCCACCAGGCAGCGAGCACCAACCCACCGATCAGCGAGAAAAACTCATCCGATCCCGGCCAGCCGCGCAGCTTCTTCACCCGCGGTCCCGGCGCTGGGCGCTCTTCGGGTGCCCGCATTCCTGCACTGCCACGGGGAGAATCCGCCGGCTCGTCCCGATCGGCCTTCTTCGCCGATGCATCGATGCCGAGATGCTTCGCCCAGCGCGCCGGATCGCCGAACTTCAATATCTCCAAGTCCCTGACCCGCCACGTGTCGAGATAGGGCGGCCGCAATCCGAAATGCTCGCAGATTGCGCCCGCCAGCGTCACCAGGCCGATCACGGTCAGCCCGGCGCCGAACAGGCCATGCAAGGACTGCGCGACGGCCTGCCCCGCATCGAGCGGGCTGCCGATCAACTTCAGCATCATGGTCAGCGCATAGACCGCCGCCATGATCAGCAGCCCCGCCTTCACCGCGAACAGCCAGTAGGGAAAGAGCTCGGGCCCGATCAGCATCTGCGGCCCCTTGCGATAGCGTGCCGCCACGACGAGCGGATGGCCCATCGCGCGCAGCACCTCCTCGCGCTCCTCGTCGGTCAGCGGGCGGCCAAGCGCTTCCTCGCGCTCTTCGAACTGGGAGAGCAGGGTGTCGCGCAGTTCGGCCACGATGTCGTCGGCGGCGTCGCGCGGCAGCTGCGCCGCGACCGCGTCGAGATAGGTTTCGAGCATGTCCATGTCAGGGCCTTTCGCCGGAGAGGGGAAGGATCTTGTCGAGCGAGGCGTTGATGCCGCGCCATTCGGTGGTGAGCGCGGCAAGCATCGCGACGCCCATCGGCGACAGGCGATAGAAGCGCTTCCTGCGCTTCTCCTCCTCGCGCCATTCGCTGTGGAGCAGCCCCTGCGTCTCCAGCCGGCGAAGCAGCGGATAGAGGGTGCTTTCCTCCATCTCGAGCCCGTCGGCAGCCAGCGCCTGGCGCAGCGTATAGCCGTACCGCTCCTCGGTAAGCCGGGCGAGCACCGCCAGCACCAGCGATCCGCGGCGGAGTTCCATCCGCATGGATTCGAACAGATCGGGGTCGATGGTCATCTACATGCTGCCTGACATACACTGTGTGATATACAGTGTATGTCACATAGCGTGATAATGAGTCAAGCGGAGTCGGCTTTTTTGGGAGGGCGGCAATGAGGGCCGAACGCAAAGGACCATTTCGGCCGATTTTCTGCTGCTCTTGTCGGCAAACATGACAAATTTGTCATGTTTGCGTCACCTGGTGAGGATTGAGACATATGGCGTCGTCTATGCAATTCGTCCCGACGCCATATTTTTGTGTCTTATTCGGCCCTATATGCGCTTGCGGCCCGAATTCGGTTCATCTGGCGTCAATCTTGGCACGACGAGCGGTTAGGCGATCGAGATATTAGGGCTGTAACGGTCCTATTATGGGCCTGTTGCGACGGCCATCACACCGACCGCCCCGCCCAGGCTCAGACAGAACCCGACTTTCGACCCCATCGACAGCCTCGCCTACCGGCGATTTATTGCAAGAGTCCGTGTCGAGGCATGACGATCCGCTCCCCTATGATGCGGTGTCCAGGACACCGAAAGGCCGTCGGGAGTCCGACGCCAGCACACATGTCCCTTTTGTAAGGAAATGTTGCTGAGCCATTCCCCAATGGCGACAGGCTGAGATGAAAAATGAGGCCGTTTTATTTGATTATTACGGCATCTGCTTATGACCGTTTCTGGTCCATGCCATGCCGTTTCATCACGTGACGCGCATAGGCCCGGTTCGGATTAACTAACAGATTTCGTGGCTTTTCAGGCACGTCGTCACCCGAAAAAACTGGCCGGCACTACACATTCTTTACAGCGCCCGCTGGCCGGTTTCATTGCCGCTCCATCATGTCTCGGGGGGCCGGGATGCATGGTCCCAGAGACTTGAAAACATAAGTCCGCTCGAGGCGGCGCGATCGCGCGCCGGCTGCGGAATCAGTGAGGAGCTTTCTCTGTGATCAATGCCACTCCCTCCCTGCGCAAAGCCAGGTTGCTTGCGGGTGCCGCCACGGCAGCCGCCTTCCTGTCGCTGACCGCGACGCCCGCCTTCGCGCAGGACGCCCCTGCCACCGGCCAGACCGACCAGGCTGCCGATACCGGCGGCGCGGACATCGTCGTCACCGGCACGCTGTTCCGCCGCACCGACACGGAGACGCCTTCGCCCGTCACCGTGCTGACCGCGGACGACATCGCGAAGCGCGGCATCACCACGGTGCAGGCCGCTATCCAGACGCTCGCCGCCAATAACGGCCCGGCGCTGACCAACAGCTTCACCGCGAACGGCGCGTTCGCCGGCGGTGCGTCGTCGGTGTCGCTGCGCGGCCTCACCACCTCGTCCACGCTGGTGCTGTTCGACGGCCTGCGCGCCGCTTATTACCCGCTGGCTGACGACGGCACGCGCAACTTCGTCGACCTGAACACCATCCCCGACGAAATCGTCGAGCGCGTCGACGTGCTGAAGGACGGTGCCTCGTCGACCTATGGCGCGGACGCCGTCGCCGGCGTGGTCAACATCATTACCAAGAAAGAGATCAAGGGTCTCCACGCCGCCGCCGAGGCCGGCGTGAGCCAGCGCGGCGACGCCGCCAACCATCGCCTGAGCGCGACCTTCGGTTATGGCGACCTGAGTGAGCAGGGCTATAACGTCTATGTCAGCGGCCATTATCTGGACCAGTCTGCGCTGTACAATCGCGACCGCGACTATCCGTTCAACACCGACGACCAGACCCGCCTCTGCCATGCCGGCGTCTGCGGCCCGAACAACATCGCGAACGGCGTCACCAACGGCATCTATAACGGCCTGTCGACCGCGCCCGACGCGTTCATCGTCCGCCCCTATGATGCGACCAACACCACCGCGCTCGGCCGCTATCAGCTGCTCAACGGCTGCGGCAACCTGACGTCCTACACGCTGACGGACACCGAGTACGCCAACAACCCGACCGCGCCGCGCACCGTCTGCCAGCAGGACGTCACGCATGATTACGGCCAGATCGAGCCGGAGATGCACCGCTATGGCGGCTCCGCCCATCTGACCGCGAACGTGCTGGGCGGCAGCGAGCTGACCGCTGAGTTCAATTACGAGCACAGCTATTCGGCCTATACCGGCCTCGCCAGCATCTTCCGGGCGAACGCTCCGGCGGGCATCGACTTCCCGGCCTACAGCACCTCGGCCGGCGCGACTGTCATCACCCTGCCGGTCTATATCTGCGCGCGCGGCACCACCGCCGCCTGCACCGCCGCCAACGGCACCCTGAACCCGAACAACCCGTTCGCGGCACAGGGTCAGGTGGCACGCATCGCCGGCCGCCTGCCGACCAGCATCGAGTTCAATTCGTCGCAGAGCGACGTGTTCCGCGGGGCGCTTGGCCTGCACGGCACGTTCGGTGGCGACTGGAACTATGCGATCGACGGTACCGCGATGATCAGCAAGCTGAAGACGACGGCCAAGGGCTATGTCTATATCCAGCATCTGCTCGATGAAGTGGCCGATGGCTCGTACAACTTCGTGCATCCGGAACAGACCAGCCAGGCGGCGCTCGACTATCTGACGCCGACCCAGATCAACCACCAGAACTCGCATCTCTACCAGATCCAGGGCACCGTCTCGAGGGACTTCTTCCAGCTGCCCGGCGGTCCGCTGCAGGTTGCCGTCGGTGGCGCCTTCCGTCACGAATCGCTGTACGATCCCAGCGGCAACCCGGACTATGCCGGCCCGACCGAGCGCTATTTCCGCCTGAACGCCTTTGGCGCGACCGGCAAGCGCGAGGTCGAATCGGGCTATTTCGAAATCAACGCGCCGGTGCTCGACATTCTCGAGATCAACGGTTCGGGCCGGTACGACCATTACAGCAGCGGCCAGAGCAACTTCTCGCCGAAGATCGGCGCCAAGTTCACGCCGATCAAGCAGCTCGCGATCCGCGGCACCTTCTCGAAGGGCTTCCGTATCCCGAGCTTCGCCGAATCCGGCGCGCTGCCGACCTCGGGCTATGTCACCGTCACGCCGGGCAACCTGCCGACCAGCTTCAGCAGCCAGCATCTGACGCCGACCGGCCAGTTCAACAACTACCTCACCACCTACAGCATCGGCGAGACCACGGTCGGCAACCCGAATCTGAAGGCGGAGAAGTCGCGCAACTTCACCGTCGGCGCGGTGTTCGAGCCGGTCCACAACATCAGCTTCACGGTCGATTATTACAACATCCAGAAGACCAACGCGATCACCGCGGTGAACTTCCAGTCGGCGATCGACAACTACTACGCGACCGGCGAGCTGAGCTATAACGGCGTGACGATCATCCAGGATGAGGCCGACGTCGATCATCCGAACGCGCAGAAGCGTGTTGCCTTTGCGCAGGGCAGCTTCATCAACGCCAACAAGATCCACACCTCGGGCCTCGATTTCGGCGCGCGCGGCGTGTTCAACCTTGGCTCCAACGTGAAGTTCACCACGGATGCCGAGGCGACCTATATCATCGACCTCAACACCAGCTTCCCGGACGGCCATACCGAGCATTATGCGGGCACGCTGGGCAACTTCAACCTGACTGCCGGCTCGGGCACGCAGCGCTGGCGCGGCAACTGGCAGAACACGCTGGACGTCGGACCCTGGTCGCTGACCGCAACCGCCTATTACACCAGCGGTTACGATTATTCGGCCGAGGATCAGGGCGGCACCGCCGGCGATTGCAGCCTCGTCCCGACCAACCTGGACGGCGAAGCCTATCAGGCGTGCAACGTGAAGTCGTTCGTCTCGGTCGACCTGCACGGGCAGGTCAAGGTCGCCGATCGCTTCACGCTCTATGCGGACGTGATGAACGTTGCCGACCGCAAGGCATCGATCGATGCGACGACTTATGGCGCGTATCTGTACAACCCGGTGGTGTCGGAAGCCGGCATCCTGGGCCGTTCGTTCCGCGTCGGCGCGAAGGTCGACTTCTAAGCAATTCCGGGGACGGGCGGTGCCGCGCTGGCGCCGCCCCAACCGGTCCGGATCACGATCGCTTCGGCCGTTCCTCTAGACTGGCCAGCCGAAGCGGCCGCGATGCGCAGGAGGGCAACCTCACCCTGCGTTGACGTTCAGCCGATTCCCTCGATGGATGTCAGCGCAGGATTGCGTAAAACTGAGTGCCCGGGCCTCGCGGTCCGGGCATTTTTTGCGCGTCTGATCGAAACGATGCCGGCGCGATGACGGCTTCGGTACTTTACGTAGTGCAACGGTCCCCGGGCGCTGCGATAACGCGCAGATGTCTCGGTTGCCGCTCCATCCCGAACGCCACACCGTCTCGCGCGTCGGTTGGCTGCGCGCGGCCGTGCTTGGCGCCAATGACGGTATCGTCTCTACCGGCAGCCTGATCGTCGGCATTGCCGCTTCCTCTGCGGCCAGGCCGGAGATTCTGCTGGCCGGCATCGCGTCTCTCGTCGCCGGCGCGATGTCGATGGCGGCAGGCGAATATGTCTCGGTCAGCTCCCAGGCCGATAGCGAAAAGGCCGACCTTACCCGCGAAAGCGGGGAACTTCGCGATCAGCCCGGCTTCGAGCGCGAGGAACTGGCCGGCATCTATGTCGCGCGGGGTCTTACCCCGGCGCTCGCCGGGCAGGTCGCGGACCAGCTGATGGCAAGGGACGCGCTCGGCGCCCATGCCCGTGACGAACTCGGCATTTCGGAGGTTTCGACGGCGCGGCCATTACAGGCGGCGTTCACCTCCGCCGCGACGTTCAGCGTCGGGGCCGCCGCGCCACTGTTGGCGGTGACGGTCGCGCCGGCCGGCTCGATCATCGCGCTCGTCACCGGCGTGTCGCTGCTGTGCCTGGCCCTGCTCGGCGCGCTGGGGGCCAGGGCGGGCGGTGCGCCAGTGATGCGGTCGGTGCTGCGAGTCTTTTTCTGGGGCGCCCTCGCCATGGCGTTGACCGCCGGCATCGGCAAGCTCGTCGGCACCGCAGTCTAGCCAATCGCCGCGCTGGTCGAACGGCCGCGATAAGCGCGCGTATCGGCGCGGCAATACCGCGCCGGGATGTCGCATCGGCGGGCGGCTGAACGCCGCGCGCGCCCCTCACATCTCCGGCGGCGGGGGCGAAACGACACCTCCGCGCGGCACATCGGCGCCCGCCGCCCACACGATGCCGTTCAGCAGGAACCGCCGATAGTCCGCGAACCCGTGCATATTGTCGTGGAAGTCGGACCCGCCCCACACGAACGCGCGCCCGCCGTCCGGCCGCTCATAGGCCCAGGAGATCGGGTCCGGCCCGCCATTTTTGGGGTCCTTGGGCATGCCCGACAGCAGTTCGGTCCGCTTCGGATTGGTGAACAGGAAATAGCGCGAATACATCTCGTCGCGGAACGTCCAGGGCTTCACCCCGCTCAGGACCGGGTGTTTCGGCGCCAGCGGCTTCACCGCCCAGGTGTCGACCGGATTGTGCGAGGCATAGGGAATCCACGTCCCGCCCAGCCAGTCGAGCACATAGGCCCGCCCCGCCCAGTTATCGATCCACATGGTGTAGTGGAACATGACGACGCCGATATGCTTGCGCTTGATCAGTTCGTCGAAGCTCTTCAGCCAGGCAGTCGCCTCGGCGTCATAGACGCGGCCATTGGTGTCCTGCGCCTGCGGAAAGAGCATGCCCGTCTCGCGCTTGAGCCAGTCGCCATTGCCGTCGATCACGATGACGGCGGCATCTTCGTAGACGCTCAGGTCGCGCGGCGGCCGGCCGACGATCACTTCGGTCTTCAGACCCTTCAGATTGCCCGCATGATCGATCGACCAGGCGAGCTCGCGCAGGTCCTTCTCATATTCGTGCCGGCCGGGCGGGCCATGTTCCTTGGGGCCGGCGAGGAACAGGATCTTCTTGGGCGGCGCTGCCTCCGCCTGGGCCGGCGCGGCGGGCGCCGCGTCCCCGCTCGCGGCCAGCAAAACCAGCGCTACGAACCCCGCCGCGCTACCGATCGAACGACCGACACGGATCACCACCGACTTCAGCATGCCCTCTCCCCCGATGCGCCAGCCCCGGCTTCGGGATCAGGCAATCAAATATACTATATGATTCGTGCAGCAACCTAGCTGGGTCGGTGGCACAATGAAACAGGGCTTTCTGCGACTGGCTTGCGGATTGAGACGGTTCCTCGCCGCTGACGGCAATCGACAGCTCGCATGCGGCACGTTCCCGGAAGCCTCCGGATTCCCGGCATTGCTTGACAGTCACGGCACCGCCGCCCACGCCCATGCCGGGCCTTTCGTCTCCCAGTCGGGAAGAGCGGAGCACCCGAAGGTATTTTCCATGACGGCGCCTGGCCCCACACCGATCGTCCTGATTGTCGAGGACGAGATGGTCCTGCGCATGCGTGCGGTCGATATCGTCGAGGACGCCGGCTTCACCCCGATCGAGACCGTAAGCGCCGACGAAGCGATGCAGGTCCTCGAATCGCGCGACGATATCTCGCTGCTGTTCACCGACATTCAGATGCCGGGGAGCATGGACGGCCTGAAGCTCGCTCATGCGGTCCATTCGCGCTGGCCGCACATCAAGATCGTGCTGGTCTCCGGGCAGATCGCGGTGACGGATGCCGACAAGCCGGTCGACAGCCGGTTCTTCCCCAAGCCGCTCGAAATCCAGCAGATGATTCTCGAGCTCCAGAAAATGGTCGGCGCGGGTGTGCTGAAAGTCATGCCCGCCCTGATCGCCGCGGACGACCCCCTGACCGCGGAGAACAAGGAGCTTCGCCATCGCCTTCAGCAGGCAGGCATGGATGCCAAGGCCCTGCTCCTGAAGACCGTGCTCGATACCGAGAAGCAGCAACTGATCATCGACGAGAATCAGCCACTCAAGGATGCGCTCACCACCGAGAACGACAGCCTCAGGTTGGCGCTGGAGCAGGCCGGGATCGACGCCAGCGCCCTGCTCGTCCAGGCCGGCATCGAGGCCGAGGAACGCGAGGCGGCCGACAAGCTGCAGCACCTGATCCACGCGGAACTGCACCACCGGATCAAGAACATGCTCGCGACGGTGGGCGCGATCACCCATCAGAGCCTGCGCACCGCGCCCAGCATGGCGCATGCGAGCGCCGCGATCGACGGGCGTTTCGCGGCGCTCGCCCGCGTGCACGATCTGCTTACCCGGGTAAGCTGGGAAAACGCGACGATCGACAGCACCATCCGCAGCGCGATCGAGCCGTTCGACCAGGGCAGCGGCCGATTCCGCATCTCCGGCGAGGATATCCGCATCACGTCGAGTTCCGTGATCGCCTTTGCGATGACGCTGAACGAGCTTTGCACCAACACGACCAAGTTCGGCGCCCTGTCCGTTCCCGAAGGTCAGGTCCATCTCGCCTGGCGGGTCGATGGCGATCGCCTTCAATTCGAATGGGTGGAGACCGGCGGGCCGCTCGTCAGCGAGCCGACCCGCAAGAGTTTCGGCACGCGGATGATGACGTCGCTGGGCCAGCAGCTAAAGGGCCAGGTCGCGCTCGACTACAGGCCCAGCGGCTTCGTCTACACGATGGACGTGCCCCTCGACGCCGTGACCGTAAGCCGCAAAGCCGCGGAGCCGGAAGCGATGGCTGCGGCCTAGCCTCCCGCCAAAGAGACGCTGTTGCCCCCAGCCGCGGTTGCGTCGATCTGAATCATCGCATCGATGTCCGATCGGGCGAGCGCGCCCACCTATCCGGCGACATAGGCAGCAAGCTCGTCGGGCGTTCCGGTCGGGAATGCCTCTTTCAGGAAATCGAGAAAGGCGGCTACGCGTGCGCTGAGGAGCCGCCGCGACGGGTAGAGCGCCCATAGCCTGATCTCGGGCCCGCTCACGTCTCCCCATCTGGTCAGCGTGCCGGCCGCCAGATCATGGCTGACCAGCGAGATCGGCAGCCGGGCTGCGCCGACGCCGGCCCGCACCGCATCGCGGACCATGATGAGCGACGACAGGCTGAGCACCGTCGCGACGCTGATGGTCTCGGGTCCGCTCGCGGTCTCGATCTCCCAGATCGCCGCCGAATCGACCGATCCGCGCGCGACCGCCGGGACGGCTGACCCGTCAGCCGGTCGCACGAGGGTCGGGCTCGCGACCGCAACGAGCCGATCGCTCAGAAAGGCGCGGCCGACCAGCGTCTCGTCCGGGTCGGGATTGACCCGGATCACCAGGTCATAGCCCTCCTCGACCATGTCCACGGCGCGGTCCTCGGTCGTGATCTCGAGCCGGACATCGGGATATCGCAGCGCGAAACCCGCGGCCAGGCGCCCCATCGCGGTTTGCGAGAACAGCAAGGGCGCGCTGATCCGCAGCCGGCCCCGCGGCGTCTCCCCACCCGAGGCGATCGCCGCCACCGTCTCGTCGAGCTCGGTCAGCAGCGCGCCCGAGCGCTCGAACAGCGCGCGTCCCTCCTCGGTAAGCCGGAGGTCGCGCGACCCACGCTCGAACAGGCGCAGGTCGAGGCTCGCCTCGAGATCGGCGACCCGGCGCGACAGCGTCGCCTTGGGGCGCCCGGTCGCACGTGCCGCGCGGCCGAAGCCGCCATGCCGGGCAACGAGGTTGAAATCGGTGAGGGCGAGAAGGTCCATCCGTTCCACCAATGAGACGATGCGTCCAAATATAGCGTCTATTGGAAGAAATACGGAACACTATTTGAAAGGTGCCTCTTCGGCAAAATCACAGGAGACCACCCATGACCATTCTCGTTACCGGCGCTACCGGCGCCATCGGCGGCCAGGTCGTCGACCAGCTCGTCAGGCGCGGCGCCGACGTCCGCGCGCTCGTCCGCGATCCCGGCAAGGCCAACCTCCCGGCGGGCGTCGCCATCGCTAGGGGCGACCTGTTCGACGTCGTTGCCGTGCGCGACGCGCTTTCGGGCGTGTCCACCTTGTTCCTGCTCAACGCAGTCGCGGCCGACGAATTCACCCAGGCGCTGGTCGCGCTCAACCTAGCGCGCGAGGCGGGCATCGAGCGGATCGTCTATCTCTCGGTGATCCACAGCGACCTGTATGTGAACGTGCCGCACTTCGCGGTGAAGTTCGCCGCCGAGCGCATGATCGAGCAGATGGGCCTCAACGCCACCATCCTGCGCCCCGCCTATTTCATGCAGAACGACCTCACCATCAAGGATGTGGTGACGGGGCACGGCGTGTACCCGATGCCGATCGGCGGCAAGGGCCTCGCCATGATCGACACGCGCGACATCGGCGAGATCGCGGCGCTCGAGCTGCTCCGCCGCGAGCGCGCCGCCGCGCCGCTGCCGCTCGAACGGTTCAACCTCGTCGGCCCCGACACGCTGACCGGCACGGACGTCGCGGCGATCTGGTCTGACGTGCTGGGCCGCCCGGTCGTCTATCCGGGCGACGACACCGCCGGGTTCGAGCAGAACCTCCGGCACCATCTGCCGAGCTGGACCGCATTCGACATGCGACTGATGGCCGAGCGCTTCCAGTCCGACGGCATGATCCCCGATGCCGGCGACGTCGAGCGCCTCACCGCGATGCTCGGCCGCCCGCTGCGCACGTACCGGGACTTCGCCGCCGAGAGCGCGGCTTGAAACCCCCGCCAGAAGGAACACGACCATGATGTATTCGACAGCCACCGTCTCGGTGAACCCGGCAGGCGAGATCCCCCTGACCCGCGACCAGGCCTGGAAGGGCCTGGTCCGCAAGGCGCGCGACGCGCGCCTGTTCCTCCCGCCGGGACTCTGCACACGCTGCGACGTGGTGGAGGAAAGCGCGACGCATTTCGTGCGCGACGCCACCATCGGCGGCCTCGACCTGCGCGAGATCATCACGCTCGAACCGGGGAGCAAGGTGACCTTCTTCCAGGCCAGCGGCCCGCGCGAGGGCGCGATCGTCAACGAGTTGTTCGAAGACGACAGCGGCGCGCTGCTGCTGCGTTTCTATTGCTATCTCGGTTTGCGCGGAAAGGCGCCCGACGGCCCGGAGGAACAGGCCGAGCAGGCGCAGTTCGACAGCGAGCAGGGCTATAAGGCCGCGCTATTGTCGACCTTGAAGCGAACCCGGGAGCTGCTCGCGGAAGCTAGGCTGTAGGGGGCCCTATTCCCGCGCCTTCAGGAACCCCGTCAGCGCCGCGAAATAGCGTTGCTGGTCGTCGTACATCGCCATGTGGCTACCCTCCGGCATCAGCGCGAACTGGCCGTTGGGCAGCTTCTTCGCCATCGCCGCCATATAGGCCGGGTCCATCGTGTCGTAGCGTGCGCCGATGACGAGGGTGGGCGTCGTGATCTTCGCCAGGTCGGCGAAACGGTCCCAATTGACCAGGCGGCCGCTCGCGCCGAGCTCGCTCGGGCCCTGCATCAAGGTGTAGAGCTGGGTATTGAGTTGCGCGAAGGAATGGTTGAGCGGCTCCGGCCACTCCGCTGCCGGGCGGCGCAGGATATGCTGCTCGTAATGCAGCGGGCCCAGGATTTCCATGTAGCGCGGGTTCGCCGTGTCGCCCTTCGCCTCGATCGCCTTCACCTCGGCGAGCAGCTTCTGGTCCATCACCGGCATCAGCGTCTTTTGCGCATAGGCGTTATAGGCCGGGATCGAGGCCATCATGTTCGACACGACCATGCATTTCAGGTTGGCCGGATATTTCAGCGCATATTCGATCGCGAGGATGCCGCCCCAGCTATGGCCGAGCACGCAGAAATTGTCCCTGGTCAGGCCCAGCGCGACGCGGACCTGCTCGACCTCGTCGACGAAGCGGTCGAGCGTCCACAGATCAGTGTCGGTCGGCTTGTCGGACCGGCCCGAACCGAGCTGGTCGTAATAGATATATTCGATCCCCTCGCGCGGCAGGAAGCTGTCGAACGGCTCGAAATAATCATGCGTCGCGCCGGGGCCGCCATGGAGCAGCAGCACCGCCAGCTTGGGATTGTTGCCGACCCGCTTGGTCCAGACGTTGAACTCGCCCTTAGGCGTCTTGATCGGCACCATGCGCACGCCGCCGGACCATTGATCCGCCTTGCCGGTCGAATCGAGATAGGTGCGCGGCACGTCCTGCGCCGTCGCCGGAACTGCGGCCAGCGCGATCGCTGCGGCCAGAACAAACTTCATCATGCTGCTCCTCGATGTCGTCGAAACGGTAACCAACCGGCGGGCTGACTCAGCCACGCCGATGACGCCCGCGCCCCTGATGATTTTCGCGCGGAGTCGCAAGACGCAACAAACGATGCGGCGGTTAAATGGTGTTAACGCGATCGCGTATGCCGGCCGTCGCCCGCGATCACGCACGGAGCAAGGCACCTCACCCGATGCACATCCGCCCGTTGGTCGTCTCGCGCGCCTCGTCATTGAGCCCCGTTATCGCGGATGGGCAGGTCAGGGCGATGGATCAGCCGGCCTTTTCCGGAAGAATCTCTTCGACGACCATGGCCGTGGGCCCGACACAGGCGCCGGGGTCGACGACATCCTCCTTAATATGATGGGCGTGGAACCTGCCCTTCAGCACTACATCGGCCATGTTCCGCGCCATCAGCTTCTTCTTCAGGGCCGGCGTGTAATAGATCGTCAGACATCGGTGCAGGGCACTTTTGAGATCCGTGACCTTGGTAAGGTCGGAAAACAGATCGAGATCGGACTTCGCGCTGTATAATACATGCCCTCCCGCGCTTATCGCCAGATAGCCTTTCACCACGACGGCGCTCCCGTCATAGTCATCCGGCCTGTCATTCAACTAGCTGGGGGTGAGCGGCGCGGCGAGCGCGGCGCTCGTACACGCCAGCAGGGATGCCAGGATGCTCTTCATCATTTGTTCCACTTCGCCGTCAAAAGCACCTGTTCGCTATTCAGGTTCGACTGCTGCTGCGCCATCAACCTCCTGCTGACGTGGCCAATGGCAACGTCCCCGACATCGAACCGGGCCATATCCTGACCTACCTGTAATCCTTCCGAACATGCCGGAAAAACAACAGCGCCTACAGCCACTCTGGCGGTTGTTGCCGGTTGTAGCGGCCCGTCGCATCCGCCGCGTTTCGTCGATTCCGGCGGAACCGATCCACGGGCCGGGCGTCTTCGGGGGCGAGCGGAAACCCCCTTGAGAGTTGTCGAAAATGCGCGAGAAGGCGCCGGTCGTTCCGGCTGAAGAACGTGACGAATCCTGGTACATCCTGCGGGCCGAACAGGAACTGGAACTGGCGCAACGCGCCGAGCACCCGGCGGTGGTGCACGCGCATTATCTGATCGCCGAATCCTATCTCGAACGCGCCAACGACCCGGAGGGCGGGCCGGCGGCCGAGGCCGCCTGACGCGCGTCGCGGGGGGCTCGGCCCGTCCCGCCCGACGACCAGCACAGCGAACGGAAGGAACAGGTCTGGTTGCCGGTCGTTTCCTTGCCCGAACCGGGAGAATCGGCCGTGGACCTGTCAGGCAAGGTACCGAAGATCGCCATCGCGGCGGCATGCCTTGCCGGCAGCGTTGCGGCAGGCGTTCTGGCCAGCGCCTACACCACCGCCGGCATGGATCCCTATTATACGCAACGTCAATATGAGGCACCGGGCGATATCTATCCCGGCAGCGCCTATGGATCGCGGACGGCCTTGGCCGAGCGATCGCCCGATCGTCTCGAACTGGCCGATTCCGGTCCGGCAGACAGCCCGTCCTATCCGCCGATCCCGTCACGATAAGGCATGTGGCGCCGCATCGCCTCCTGGCGCGGCCGCGCTGCCGCGTCGGCCGAGACGGCCATCCCCGTCCCGCCGGATCGCGACAAGCTTGCCTGTACCGGCCAGGCGCTGCGATCGAGCTACGGCTGGGACGTAGATGACGAGAGCCTGGACGACCGGCTGGTCGCGCTGATGCTCGAGCTGTCGGTCGAGCCGCTCGAACCAGTCAGCTCAGGAAGACGAGCGCGCCCATCACGACCAGAATGACCAGCAGGACGGTCGCCATCGCGCCGCGGCTCAACCCGCGCTGCTCCACCACATGAAAAGGCGATTCGTCGGGGTCGAGCACCATGGCGCTTTCCTCGTTTCCACGGCATGGCAACGATGGCATGCCGCGCTTGGTTCCGGGGCTTGGTTCCGGGCGCGCGGATGCGACAGGAAAAGCCATGCGATACGGCGCGACCGACTGGGACTGGTTTTCTCGCCGAGGAACCACGGGCGATCGCCCATATCCCGTTCGTCTGTTTCGGCCCCAAGGCGACGGCGATATTCGAGCAGAAGCTGGACGAGGTTGCGCCGTCTCCGGTGCCGAGCAAAACATAGTTGGCTGGAATCACCCCTCCCCGTTCGGCCCCGGACTTGATCCGGGGTTGTCGAAGCCTTGCTCTTCTCTTCCGCAGAAGAAAGGACAGCCCTTCGACAAGCTCAGGGGGAACGGAGAGGGTAGATACCCAACTCGAACACGCGCCAGGCGCGCTCGATTTTTCGAAAAATCTCGGGAACCAGTTTTCCGCTTGGGTGTTCTTATTCCCGAAGCGGTTTCCTGTCCCCCCTCGTGCCGCTTCAGATCTAGAACGCCCCGCCAGCTCCCCCCCCCCCGCTGGCGGGGTTGTTCGTCTTCAGGGACTGGGACGCCCCGCCCCGTCGCCGTGCAGCAGCGACCAGCCGGGCGGCAGATAATCCGTCGACATGTAATAATAGAAGATGCAGCTCCCGTCGGCGCGGTAGCTCGCGCCCTTGACGATGCCGAAGGCGACGGTGCCGCTGAATACCGGCGCGCCGCTGTCCCCGCCGCGGCAGACCGGGCCATTCGCCGCGACCCAGGTCGGCAGGCAGGCGCCGCCGCACAGATCGCCGGCGGGCGCGTAATCGACCAGCTCGACCTGCGAACAGCTATAGCCCGTCGTCTCGCCGCGGTGGCACACGACGTCGCCTGCGCGCGTGCTGATGCGGTTGCGCCAGGTCGTGAGCGGCCGCGCCTCGGTCTTCGCGGTATCGGCATAGAAAAGCGGGCGAAGCGCCTCGTTGCTGACATGAACCTGCACGTCCTGGAACCCCCAGCCCCATTGGCCGATGAACTGGAGCGGCGTCTCGTGCCGCGCGCGATCGACATAGGAAAGGGTGTCGGGGCAATGCGCCGAGGTAACCACGCCGGTGCGCGCGCCGTCGGTCACGACGAAGCCGGTGGTGCAGGCGTAGCGCCGCCCGTCCACCGGGTTGATCCCCACCACGCGCGAGCCGCCGCCCACATCCATCGCGCTGTTGGCGTCGCGGCCGAGGATGCGGATGCGCACCGGCACCCCGGCCAGATCGGTCAGCTTCTGCCTGAGCGCGACCGGATCGATCGCCGCCACATCGGCGCCATTGACCATCACGACCAGCTCGCCGGTACGCGGATCGACGCCCATGCCGGGCGGGCGCGGCAGCGCGGCGCGGATTTCAGCCTGGTGCTTCTCGATCGCCGCGACGATGCGGTCGCGCGTCGCCGGCGCGCCGGTGTGGAAGGTGATGCCGATGGTGCGCCCGCCCGCGACCACCGCCTCGTCCTCGACCGGCTGATCGCCGGTAAGCAGCACGACGATGCGATATTCGGGATGATGCTCGATCGAGATGCCGGCGAGCCGATCCTTGTAGAGCGACGCGATCCGGTCAGTCGCCGCGACGCTTTCCTGCTGCGCGCGCAGGCGGAAGATCGCCTCGTCGAGCGGCACGCGGTTCTGCCGGGCATAGTCGGCCGCGTCCTGCGCCAGCGCCGCGGCCGGCGTCTCCACCGGGACGGCGGCGGGCACGAGCTGCGCCTGTGGCGCGGCGGCCGGTATCTGGGCCGGCACCTGAGCGGCGGCGGGAAAAACGGAAAGGGTGGCCAGGACGGCGGCGATGGCGGCGCGAAGGGCAGCGTGGCGCATGCTCATGATGATAATGATGCCCCAATGCACCGGCGATGAATAGCGGGGGCGATGAATAGCGGCTGCGCACGCTTGCCCGGCGCGGTGCCGCCGCTATCGTACCGATACGCCCCCTCCCGCGGAGCCTTGCATGACCGATACGCCGATCGAGCCCGCCAGCGTCGCCCCGCCGCCGCCCGCCCGCTATGCGACCGGCGCGATCCTGCTGCACTGGGCGATCGCGGCGTGCTTCGCGGTCCAGATCGGGCTCGGCTGGCGGATGGACGGGCCGCGCGGGCCGGAGGCCTTTGCGGTGTTCCAGCTGCACAAGTCGGTCGGCATCACCATCTTGCTGCTGACCCTGGTCCGGCTCGCCTGGCGCATCGCCAATCCGCCGCCGCCCTTTCCGCCGACGATGAAGGTCTGGGAAAAGCGGCTCGCCCACGCGGTGCATGTCGGCTTCTATGGGCTGCTGCTCGGCCTGCCGCTGACGGGCTGGCTGCTCGTCTCGGCGAGCAAGACGGCGATCCCGACCTATTTGTTCAGCACCATTCCCTGGCCGCATGTGCCCGGCGTGCCCGGCCTCGCGCCCGGGACCAAGGCGGGTGTCGAGGAAGCGGCGGAGATCGGCCATCATGCGCTGATCTATATTTCCTATGCCGTGCTGTTCCTGCACGTCGCGGGCGCGCTGAAGCATCAGTTCCTCGAGCGCGGCGGCGATCTGGCGCGGATGATTCCGGTGCCGGCTAGGTCGCTCGGCGCCGCGGCGCTGGTCGCCATCGCGGGGATCATCGGGCTGACTGCCATCGCGACGCTGATCCGGCTGACCCCGCTGGCCGAGCCGGCGCCCGCCGCGACGCCCGTGCCTGTCGCCGCGGCCGTCCCGGCCGCCCTGCCCTCGCCGACCATCACGCCTGGCGCGCCGCCGACGCCCGAGGCGAGCCCGACACCCGAAGCGACGGCGACGCCGGTCGCGCCGTCGCGCTGGACGGTGCGGCGCGCCGCCTCGTCGCTGTCGTTCGCCACGAGCTGGTCGGAGGGGCCGGTCGACGGGCGCTTCGGCAGCTGGGATGCGGTCATCCTGTTCGATCCGGCCGCGCTCGACGCGTCTTCGGTCAAGGTGACGATCGACATGACCTCGGCGAAGACCGGCGTCGCCGATACCGAAGGCGCGCTGCCCGACCCGGACTGGTTCGCGGCCGCGACGCATCCGACCGCGACCTTCGCCGCCACCAGATTCCGTCACCGCTCGGGCGATCGCTACGAGGCGATCGGCACGCTCTCGCTGCGCGGCGTATCGCGGCCGCTGACCCTGCCCTTCACCCTGACGATCGACGGCGATGTCGCGACGATGCGCGGATCGACGGTGATCGACCGCACCGTCTTCGGGGTCGGCCAGGGCGAATGGAAAGCGACCACCGATGTGAAGGCCGGAGTGACGGTGAGCGTGGCGATCAAGGCCGACCGGAAACCGGGCCGATAGGCTTGCTCATGTGCACGGCAATCGCGCCGGGGAAGGCCTCCTCGCCGTCGAAACCGTAACCGAGGCTGGCATAGAGGCGCTGGTTCGCCTCCATCAGCTTGTTGGTGAAGAGCCTGATGCGGGCATGGCCGGCGGAGGCCGCCAGCGCCTCGGCATGAGCAAGCAGGTGGCGGCCAAGGCCTCTGCCCTGGAAGGCCGGGGATACCGCGACATTCTCGATCAGTAGGCAATCGGCCTCGTCGATGGTCTCGATCAGCGCGGCGAGAGTGTCGCCCAGATAGAGCAGGTCGATACGGTGATCGCGCACCGCCTGGTCGTAATCGGCGCTCATCGGCCGGGGTTCGCGGCCGATGATGGGGACCCATGGCGCATAGGCCTCGCGGACCAGCGCGCGGATGGTCGTGGCGTCGGCGGCTCCAGCGCGGCGGAGAGTGATGGGAGCGGTCATGGTGGCGATCATGTCGTGACAGGCGCGGTTGCGCCACCCACTTGCCCTTCCCCGGCGGAGGCCGGGGCCCAGTTGGGAAGGCCGTAGTAACTGGGTGGGGCGCTCATTTCCGAACCTCCCCCAACTGGACCCCGGCCTCCGCCGGGGAAGGGCAAGGGAGGGCGTTTCGGGCGACGTTGACCGACACGATATGACCGTCGGCGCGGCCAGCGCTTGCCTGGCGCCGGTACCGCGGGAATGATCCTCGCATGACCTCCCATCGACTCGCGCTCGCCTCGATGCTTGCCGCGACCGCCCTTGCCGCGCCGGCGGCCACCCCCGCCGTGGAGCGGCTCGCCATCTCCACGCCGATGTCGGACGTGCGGCTCGCCGTCTCGCCCGATGGGCGCCACCGGTTGTGGGGCGTGGTCAATCGGGGGGCGCTCGAGATCGTCGAATCCTGGCTGGTCGGGGGACGGTGGTCCCCACCGGTGCCGGTATCGTTCAACAGCGCCGCGAATGATTTCGACCCGGCCTTCGCGCCCGACGGGCGCAGCGTCCTGTTCTTCTCCAACCGGGCCGGCGGCGCGGGCGGGGACGATCTGTACCGCGTCGCGTTCGACCCGCGCACCCGCCGCTATGGCACGCCGCGCGCGCTCGGCCCGATGGTCAACACGCCAGGCAAGGAATGGGCGCCCTCGCTGTCGCCGGACGGCAGGATGCTGCTCTTCTCATCGGACCGGCCGGGCGGATCGGGCCGGCAGGATCTCTATCTCGCGCCGGTCGGACCGGGCGGCATCGGCGCGCCTGCCGGGCTGGGCGCGGCGATCGAGACCGGCGAGGACGAGTTCGACGCGACCTTTGCCGGCGATGCCCGGCAGATCATCTTCACGCGCGGCGATGCCGAGGGCGAAGCCGGAACGACGCTGCATCTGGCGACGCTGCGCGCGGGCGCCTGGCGGGACGATGGCCCCTTGCCGCCCGCGATCAACTGTTCGGCGGGGCTCAATATCGGGCCGTCGGTCTCGCACGCGGGCACGTTCCACTGGTCGGCCGCCTGCGGTCCCGGCGATACGCGGCTCGACCTGTGGTCGACCGACCTGGCGGCGGTGCTGTCCGCCATGCGAGGCGACAACCCCGACTGACGGGATCGAGAATATGGGCGCCCCCTGCGCCTCGCCCGCGCGAAACGACCGTTCGAACGAACCGCCTGGCCTTTGCCCGCGCCATCATGGCGCTGGACCGCTGAAGGCTTGGGTTTCGGCGCGGCACCGGCTGTTCTGCGGCAGAAGCCGCGGTGGGAGAGCCCGATGCACGCACATGCGATACCCGAGAGGCCCCGCCGCGCGGCGGCCGCGCCGGCGATCTGGCGGCCGGTGATCGAAGAGGGCGGCGTCGCGGCGCGGCGGGGGGCGCTGGCCACCACCGCCGGGCCGGCCGGCATCCTGCGTCACGGCGTGGCGATACCGGTTTCTCCGACCGAGGCGGCGATGCTCGGGCTGCTCGTGCGCAGGGGTCGCGCGGCTCATGCCGATATCGCGGCGACCCTGCGCGGGCTGGGCTATGGCAGCGATTCCATCGAGGTCCATGTCTATCGCATCCGGCGCAGATTCGCCGCGGCGGGGGCGCCCGATCCGATCGAGACGGTGCGTGGCTGGGGGCTGCGCCTGCGGGTCGAGCCCGATATCCGGGGATCGACATCGCTGTGGATCTGCGGCGAGCACTGGCCGGCGGCTCCGGGGAGGGAACACGCATGACCGCGATCGGCAGGACCATCCTGAGCGCGACCCTGATCTGCGGGACGCTCGATATCCTCTACGCGATCGTCTTTGCCGGCCTGCGCGGCACCTCGCCTATCGACGTGCTGCACAGCGTCGCGAGCGGGCCGTTCGGCGAGGGCATGAACAGCGGCGGCGTGCCGACCGCGCTGGCCGGTCTGGCGGTGCATTTCGCGATCATGGCGGTGATGGTCGGGGTGTTCGTCACCGCCGCGTGGCGCCTGCCCTTGGTCGCGGCGCATCCGCTGATCGCCGGTATCGCTTACGGCGTCGCGCTGTATCTCGTCATGTACTGGATCGTGCTGCCGCTGCGCTGGCCGGAGGCCTTCCCCAGCCTGAAGCCGCGCGGCGTGGCGAGCGCGCTGTTCGCGCATATCGTCTGTGTCGGCATCCCGATGGCGATGATCACGCTGCGCGGCCTCGGCCGGGGTGTCGAACCGGTCGTCGTCACGGCCTGAGCCGGCGCCCGAGCGGCCGAACGTCGATTCCGAGGGGGTGAGCGTCAGTCGACAGGCCGGGGATGATTTGCGACACCTGGCGCGTGGACGGTCTGACCCCCAATGCCGGGCGCGAGCCCTTTTACGTCGAGGAGTCGGACGTGCGGGATGGCCGGACGGGGGGCCGCGTCGAGACCCGGGCGGAAGCCAGGGCAAAGCTGGTGGTGACGCTTGCCATGTGGGGGGCGAGCTTCACCATCTTCACCTTTTTCGGCTATCTGGCGGGCAACCCGCACCAGCTCGCCGTGGCCGGGGTGCGCGGGCTCGTCTACGGCATCGGCATCTCGGTCTGCTACCTGATGCACCGGCTGCTGCGCCGCCTGTCGCATCGCAGTTTCCGCACCCGCGCCCTGACACTCGCGGTCACCGCGCCGCTGGTCGCCGAGCTCTTCGCCTGGCTCAATTATTTCGCCTTTGCCGCGTTCGACGGGCGGACCCTGCGCATGATCGTGATCAGCTGGAACGACGCCGCGCATGTGCTGTCGCTCTGGTCCTGGTTCTTCATTGCCTGGACCGGGCTGTACCTGGCGATCGAATACAGCTTCGACGCGAAGGAGGAAGCGCGGCGATCGGCCGAGCTGCGCAACCTGGCGCATAATGCCAAGCTCCGCGCGCTTTCCAACCAGATCAACCCGCATTTCCTGTTCAACAGCCTCAATTCCATCTCCTCGCTGATCCTCGACGGGAAAAGCGCGGAGGCGGAGAAGATGCTGACCGGGCTGTCGACCTTCTTCCGCTCCACTTTGTCGATCGACCCGCTGATCGACGTGCCGATCGAGCATGAGTTCGACGTGCACCGCCGGTACCTGGCGATCGAGCAGATGCGCTATCCCGATCTCAGCGTCGCGATCGACCTGCCCGAGGCACTGCGCCGCGCCGCGGTGCCCGCGCTGATCCTGCAGCCGCTGGTCGAGAATGCGATCAAGCACGGCGTCGCCAAGTCGATGCCGCCGACCGCGATCCGCCTGTCGGCCGAGCGCGACGGGGAGCAGCTGGTGGTGCGGGTGGGCAATAAGGGAACGGTCGGACCTTCCACGCCCGTCTCCTGCACCAACGGCATCGGCCTCGCCAATGTGCGCGAGCGGCTGGCCGAACATTATGGGCCGGCGCAGCGCGTGTCGGTCGTGCGCGGACCGGGGGCCTATGAAGTGAGCGTCACCATTCCGTTCGAGCTGGCGCGGTGAGCGCGTTCAGCATCGTCACCGTCGACGACGAGCCGCTGGCGCTGCGCCGGCTGGAGATCGTGCTTGGCGGCATTCCCGGCGCGACGTTGCTGGGATCGGCGATGAGCTGCGACGAGGCGGTATCGCTGATCGCGGAGAAACGGCCGGACATCGCGCTGCTCGACATCAGGCTGCGCGACGGGACCGGGTTCGACATTCTCGACCGGCTGCCCAGGGACGTGACGCCGGCGGTGATCTTCATCACCGCGTTCGACCATTTCGCGATCCGCGCCTTCGAGGTCTCGGCGGTCGATTATGTGCTGAAGCCGATCGACCCGCCGCGGCTGCGCGAGGCGATCGACCGCGCACGCGCGCGGCTGGCGGCGGACAGCTCGGTCGGCCAGGTGCAGGAAATGCGCGCGATCATCGAGGATCTGCGCGCCGAGTTCCACGCCAAGGCGCGGTCGCCCTATGAGACCGAGCTGTGGATCCGCGGCGCGACCGGCAGCCTGACGCGCGTGCCGCTCGACCTGGTCGACTGGGTGAGCAGCGAGGACGATTATGTCCGGCTGCATACCGGCGCGACCTCGCATCTGCTGCGCCTGTCGATCCGCGCGTTCGAGGGGCGGGTCGATCCGGCGCAGTTCATCCGGGTGCACCGGGCGGCTCTGGTGCGGCTGTCGCGGATCACCGAGGTGCGGCGGACGCCGACCGGGCGGCGCGAGGTGATCCTGCAGGGCGGGACGCGGATTGCCGCGGGGCGGGTGCATGCGAAGCGGCTGCGGGAGTTGTTGCTGGAGCGGGACGGGCCTGGGGGTGTGGGGGTGGAATAGGAGTCGTGAAGCGGGACGACGGGTTTCGTCCCAGAAGCGGAGATTTGATGTTTGGAATGGGGGAGGCATAAGTGGCGGAATGACAGCCCCGTTCGTGATCTTCTGTGTAGACCCGCTAGATGATCGGTCCGTTGAGCCAGAATACCTACGCGAGGTAGAGCCTGCGACTTTGGCAGGCTTTACTTCTGCGAGGCTCGATCATGACAATCTCGATCGGCACATCGATCCAAAAGCTGCGCTGCGTAAAACCCGCCTCGATGAGGCTGGGAGGGCGGTGTATCGTGGTTGGATGCTCAGCGCTGAGGCCTATGCGGCGTTGTTCACGGCGCTGACTGAACGCAACGTCACCCTGCTGACGACACCCGCCGAGTATGTCGCTTGTCACCATGCTCCCGGTTCTTATGCCGCGCTCGCGGAGTGGATGCCGAAGACTGCTTGGCTCGACCAAGCCGATCTGGACGACGCCGAGCGTCGCGCCGAGGTGCTTGCCCAATTCGGCACGTCGGCGCTCGTCATCAAAGATTGGGTGAAGTCTCAGGCGGGAGGTTACTGGAGTGAGGCTTGCTACATCAGTGACGCTTCGGACACCGAGCAAGTGAATCGGGTGCTGACTCGCTTTTGCGAGCTACAAGGCGAAAGCCTCGTCGGCGGCGTGGTGTTCAAAGCCTATGTTCCCCTACTACCGCAGAGCGGCCCTGCATATGAGTGGCGCGCCTTCATCGTAGACCGAAAGGTGGTCGATTGCAGCCCGATCCAAAGCGGCGAGCTCGCTGGGCGCTCCCCCAGCAGACGTCATTGAGCGTGTTGCAGCCAACGTGCCCAGTCGGTTCGCATCGGCTGACTTTGGCCGCGATGCCGATGGTCGTTGGTGGTTGCTTGAGGTTGGTGATGGGCAGGTGTCCGGGCTGCCAAACATCGAAGCCGCACAGCCCATCTTTGGCGCGCTCGCCGCGATCACGCGATGAGCTTATCAGCTCACGAACGTCCGCTCCCCACCATGCCGGACATTTGGCGCTCTCATCCCGGGTCCGCCGTGCCCGAATCCCGTGGACCGCCGACGGTGAACGGACGCCCCGCTTTCCCTGTTCCTGGCCAATAACAGGGTCGGAACAGGGAAGAGATTTTTTTCTTCCCTGATATTTCCAATTTTGTTGGAGATATTTTACTTATATTTCAACATGCTGATGGTCGTTTACCCTGTTCGCGGATAACAGCGTAAGCGTCCCGCGGAACAGGGAAGGTCCGTGCCGTTAACAGGGGCGTATCGCCTTGGCGGGGACGGATGAGGCAATGATGCCGCGACCGTCATGAGAAAGAGCGCGCCGGACTTTCGTCACTCTCCGGCCAGCCTTATGGTGCACCGATTCGGATCGCGGTTGAATCGATCAGAGGCAGCGGAGCCTCCATCGTTCTCCCAGCACCAGCCGCCCCTGTCGACAAGTTGCGTACGTTTCAGGTTGATCTAAGATCAGGCAATGGAGCCGATCGTTACTGTCGATGATGTCTTTGACATTGAAGCTTGGGGCGGGCTGATCGTTGTGCCTGGTCCTCTTATCGCTGATGGCCCTGCGCGTCCGGAAGGAGCGGTTCTGCTGAAGCGACCAGATGGTTCGACCACCAGCGCCGTGCTGCGCATGGGGGAAATATTTCAAACGCCTCCCCCTAAGGAGCGCCGGTGGGGCTGCCTTCTCAAGGGTATCCAAAAAGCTGATGTCCCGATCGGGACTGAGATTTGGCCAATCGACTAGCGACCGCTTCCGCCCCAAAACAAGACGATCAGCGCTGATCAGCACTGGCCCGAAAGCGGCTGTCAGCGGGCGAAGGTATAGATTTCCGCGCCAGTTCCGATGACGAAGGAACGCCCGGTCGGTGAGAACCCAAACACGCGAACCTCCGGCACGAAGCCGGTGAATGTGGATGGTTCACCGGTTTCCTCCTTTGGAGGGAGCAGGATAACGACATCGTCACTGCTGTTCGTCAACCGTCCCGACAAGCGCCAACCGTCCTGCGTCTCGGTCGGAAGAGTGCCGCCGTAGATCGGCCCTGCAATCATAATTTGCTGACCCGCAAGCGGTCCCACCCCTTGCGCGGTCCGCGTGTCTTCATCGAACGGGAAGAGCGGATTATCGTCCCGAGCCAGCAGCTCTCCCGTGGTGCAATCTACAACTCCGCGACCATCATGAGTTGTCACCAGCAGCAAATCGGAAGCCGCTGCGAACCCTACACCAATAAGTCCGCCTGCTCTGACGGTTTGGCGCGACGCCCAAAAAGTGACGGCCATCTGGCGCGAGTTCGACATGAGCAATTGCTAGCGCGACTTACGTCCGGTTTCCACCCGGTCGCATTTGCAAGCAGACTGTCCGCTTCCCACCCGAGTTCGGCCGTTCACGCAACGACAGCTTCAGGGGCGACAGACGATCGGCTTCCGAAGCTCCGCACACGCTCACGCAGCTCGAGGACGCAGGTGGCGTGCGGGCAAGCCGCTACTCCACCACCTTCCATCCGCCATCGGCGCTCTTCCCGATTTGCACCACCATGGTCTGTTTGGTTTCGGGCGCGCCCCGCAGCTTGACGGTGACGTCGACCATGCAGGCGTAGATGTCGGGCTTCGAAGTGTTGCAGATCCCCTTTTTCGAGACCGTCGCGTTGCGTGCCGCCGCGACCATCACGGCGCGTTGCGCCGGATCGTCGGTACCCGGGTTGCTGATCATCTCCTGCCGCGCCAGGTCCTCGATCTGCTTGTCGCTCGGCCCCGAGATCGCACCGCATCCCGCCAGAACCAGCGAGAGTGCCGCGCCTGATATGATTGCTCTGGCCACGGATCTTGCTCCCGTTAGAGGTTGGCCAGCTCATCTCCGCTCGGCTCGATCATCAAACTATCGGCTGGCGATCCAGTTGCGGGCATCGGCCATCACTGCGGCTTTCGGTTCATAGGCAGGGGCCGTCGTCATTTCATTTACAGGGCTAATTTCGCCTGTCACAACGCGCTATGCCGCTTCTGATCCTGCTTCCCTTCGGCGTGTTCTTCATCTGCTGCATTTTACAGTTTTGGTATTTGAAAAAGGTGCGGGACGTCCTGATCGACCGACATCCGGCGACATTTCTCGCGGTGGAGAAGTCTTCCATTTTTCCGATGCGGGGGCTCTGGAAATTCACCGGCGGCAACCGCTACAAGCAGTTGAACGACGCGGACTTGAACCGCCATGTCCGCAACCTGAAGCGGCTGATGATCGTCGGGTTTGCTGCATGGGCAGCTTATGCCGCGGCTCTTTTTACCATGCCCGTCAACGAACCAAGCTTGCCCCTCTCCATCGCGAATGGATCTTACGCGAATACCTGTTGCGGCATGCTCATCCTGAAGGATGGGCAAATGACCATATCGAAACAGCAAGTCAGCTACGTCATCGAGAGCGACAAGCAGGGGCCGTATGTTTTGCCGTCGGTCTATGTCGGCGCCTCTTCCAAAGGGTTCGTGGTCCGTCGCAACGGTTCCCCGCTGAAGCTGCATCTCGACGACGAGACGCATCCAGCCAACATCGAATTGATGGACGACCACGATGGCGGCGTGTTTTCCTTTGAGCGGCTGAACGGCAGCTAGCCGTCATCTCCTGCCTCATCTTGGGCGCTCCGGAAGCCGGCGTCACACACGCCGTTGCCGTCGAACCGAGATCGCCGATCACCGCGATGGCCAGGTCCAGGTCGGACCTTCGGCCTGGGACACGATGGTTTCGCCCATCTCTTTCCGAAGCTCGATCAGGGTGCTCTGGGCGTGCCGCTCAAGCGCAGCGACCAGCCTGGACGCATGCGACACGACGATGATCTGGCAGCGTTCCGACGCCTTGATCAGCAGCCGCGCGAGCGGATCGAGGAGGTCCGAATGGAGACTTGCTTCCGGTTCGTTGAGGATCATCAGCTCCGGCGGCCGAGGCGAGAGCAGGGCGGCGGCCAGCAGCAGGTAGCGCAGCGTGCCGTCCGACAGTTCGGCAGCAACCAGGGGGCGCAGAAGCCCGTGCTGTTGCATCTCCACCTCGAAACGGTCGCCGACGGAGATGGCGGCGCCGTCAAAGGCGTCAGCGATGGCGGTTTCCAGCGTATCGCCATCGCCGATTTCGATAATGGTTTGAATCGCGGCGCCAATATCCGAGCCGTCACCCGCCAGAACGGGCGTGAAGGTGCCGACCTGGGGTCGTCTGGCAGGCGCATCCCGGTCCGTGCGCAGATCGTCATAGAAGCGCCAGGCACGCATCCGTTCGCGCAGGAGCAGCAGTTCGAGACCATCGGACGCATCGGCGCAATGCGTCATCATGCTGTCAAAGGCAGGCAGATTGCCGAAGCTGTCGCGCCAAATGCCCGTGTCGCTGCTGCGAACGCGAACGAGCTGGCCACGCCGATCGGCGACGACGTTCGCACGTCCAAGGGCAGGCCCTGTCCACACCGTCTCGACCTTGATTTCCGGATCGTGGTCGAACCGCGTTCGCGACGGGATCGGCAGCCCAAGGTCAATGGCGTAGCCGAAATCCTCCGACGAGAAGCCCAGCTTCAGGCTGACCGGCCCGCTTCGCCGGGTGCCCTGAACCCGCTGCGTCCCACTGCGCATCTCGCGGCTGAACTTCTCGGGGCCCGCCCAGAGCGTCGACGCCAGGCCACCTTCCACTGCCAGGGAGGCGATAGCCCGACCCTGAGCCACGTCGGAAAGCAGTTTGAGGGCTCGATACAGGCTCGATTTCCCGCTTCCATTCGCACCGGTAATGACGTTGAGCCGCCCCAATGAGAGCGTCACCTCGCGCAGGGAGCGATATCCGGACACGGCAAGGCAGGTAATCATGCCGCCGGTGTTAGCCGGCAAGGGGGCCGCTTTCCACCTTCTCGGCAGGTAAGGCGCCGGGGCGCGAACGCCCCATAGCGACCATCGGCGCCCCAAAAATCATTGTGGAAAGCGGACGTCAGCACACGTTGGCAGGCACCCAGTCAACTGGCAGCTTGTGCCATGGCTGGTCTGTAAAGCGCGCTGCCATCTCCTCTTTAATACGTCGTTCCCGCCAGATCGGGCCACCGACATGCCACTCGGCTTCTTCCGTCCCGAAATCGGCGGTCAATCTTGCCGGGATGTGTTCGACGGCATCCCATACCGCCATCAACTCCATGTCCTGGATCGCCGGGTCTTCCACGCGCGTCTCGTGGTCTGGCTCGTCTCCCACCCAGACGGTCACATCAAGCGTGCCGACAGGCCATTGGACCGAGGGGCGTGGCGCAGCAAGTAGGTCGACAACGGGAAACCGACCCAACTTCTTCCACCGACCGTTTCGCATCGCTCGCGTGATCGACGGGTAGGCTACGCTGACCACCGCCATGAGCGGGGCGCCCAACACAGCATCGGGCGCAGCCGGTAGTCGATCGCGCCGGTGGAAGAAGCCAACCTTCTTCTCCGGAGAAACCTGTCCGTAGTAAATCCAGCCAGCCTCGCCAATGACGGCGTAGAGCGCTCCGGCGGTCATATCCGCGCGGGCGGCAGGCTGCTCTTCAAACATGCCCTGTTGTTGGTGGGGCGAGAGGGTCCGGTCAACATGTGCAATCAGGCTACCGACGCGCGAGAGCGGTCAAGCCGCTTTCCACCAACTTTTCGCCGTTCCCGTCCCCTTTGGAGACTGGAACGGCTAAATTAGGGCCAAGTCTCGCGACGAAGCTGCCCGGCAGCAAGCGCCCTAAGATCGCCGTTCGGCGTCAACGATGCGCTACCCAGTTGCGGACCCTCGTTCAGCGATGCATCTACACCTTTTGGCGGGCATCTGGTTAGGCGATATGGCAAACGACGATGTCCATCACGGTATTGAGTTCGCCAATCGCTATGCGCTTGGGATCGCACAGGGCAACTTTAACGCCGCTACTGCTTTGAGCCGCCTTCAAGTGTTGGCCAACGACATCGAACGCGTTGATGCAGCAATCGAAATTGCGAAGAAGCATGAAGAGGAAAACGACGGAGATTGGCACCTTTTCCGCGAGATTGAAGCTTTCAGTTTCTATGCCGTTGGCATTGTAACGTGCTTGGAATGGCACGCGCGTTCTCGACTGACAGACCTTTTTTCTTGCATGCCAAGTGCAATCGGACAAGATGATCTCAAGCCATTGGCAAATGCTCGCATGATGGCTCAAATGGTCGAGAACAACGTTTCAGCCGCACAATTACTTGGCGGAATGACTACCGTAGCAAGCGCTGATCGCTACTTATCAATTATGAAGCGCATATTCGAGCAAATCTCGATACCCGATAAGGTTCACGATCTCATCAACGCGGAATCTGAGTCGCATGGCTTATTTGATGAAGGTCGAGGTGGGATAGAACGACTCCAACGCATTTTTGAATTTCGAAATGCCTTCGTGCATGAGATCGGAATCGAGATTAGCGGCTCCTATGTGATGCGCGATACACTCGGGCCCAGCCGAGCCTTGGAATGGTGCAGGTTCGCCATCAGCTGTGTAGAAGTTCTCGAATCTAAAATAACAGCCCACGCGCCAAGTCATTTTCCAAACTGCCTAGATGAGCGGGGTTGCGCACGCAGTGATGTTGAAGCACTCGACACGGTCATAAAGGATTTAGAAGAGGAAATATCCGATTTGTTTGACAATAAAGGCCGAGGAAAGGAGGAATGGCTCAAAGCCTTACCCCTGACACGCGCGGCAGTCATGGCCGAAAGCGATATGTGCGGCGAACTTTATACTCGTATGTTCGAAAACTCAACGCCTGTCAGAATGGCGCTGCGCCGTGGTCGCTTGTCCTACTTAAACTCGGTTAAGAACGCTTTGGAACTTCTTCCTGATAAGAGCTGAACGTTCGTTCGATCCATCATCCAGTATAATTCGAATAGAAGCGACCGTACGCTTGTGCTATTTCGCGTATTTAAGCGGACCGTCGGCTATCCACCAACGCCGAACGTTCTTGCCGCGAAGGGAAGAGCAGGGCTTCGACAAGCTCAGCCCGAACGGGGAGAGGTGGTTCCAGCCAACCCGTTTTCGCCATCCGGCACCACCCTCCCCGCACCCTCCTCACCTCCCCGGATCATAAGTAATCGACGCCGTCCCGTCCGCGCGCACGGGCAGGAACAGGCCCTGGCCGGTCACCTTGATCTCACCGTGCGTCACGTCGGTTACATTGGCCGCGAGCGTGAAATCGCCCTCGCGGCGGCTGGCGATCGCCTTGCGGGCGGCCTGCAGGACATGGGTATAGTCCTTGACGAAATCGTGGGCGAGCGCGTCGCGGATTTCGGCCACGACCTGGGGATCGAGGAACAGGTTGAGGAGCAGGTTGACTGCCTCGCGATCGGTTTGCCCCGCAATGGCGAGGTCGCGGACATGGACGAGCTGCGAGCCCGGCGCGTTATAGGGCACGCCGGTGAGCCAGACCACGCCGTGCGTCTTCGTGAGGGCGCTGCCCTTCACCGCGACCTGAGCCCTGATGCCCACCGCGATGCGGCCGCCGCTGGTGGCGTAGACGGTGACCTTGTCGAACGTCGCGTCGACCGGGCCGACCCCTGACAGCACGATGCCCCTGGCGGCGCGTTTGCGCAGCGCGCGCAGGACGACGGGTTCGAGCTGGGCGTAATCGGCCAGCACGGGCACGAAGAAGCGCAAGCCATCCCTGCCCAGCTTGCCCGCCGGCGGCGGCAGCGCGGTCGGCACCGGATCGGGCGGGCGGTTGCCGATGAAGGTCTCGGTCAGCGCCTCGGCCGCGAGCGACAGTTCGAGGCGGCCGTTCCGGATGCGGTAGCCGCCAAAGCCGAGCCGCTGCGGCGTGATGCGCATCCAGGCGGGCGGCTTGTCGCGGTTGAGCTCGATCGAGGTAAAGGCCTTGCGCCAGATCACCTCGAGCCGTTCGCGGGTGCGGATCTTCGCCAGTTCCTTCGGCAGGTCGCGCTCGAGCCCGGCGACCACGCCCTGCAGCTTGCGGTCGGCCTTTTCGACGAGCTTGATGCGCTGGCCGAGGAAGTCGATGCCGGGCGGCTCGGTCCAGTCATAATCGATGCTGACTTTCGCGGTCGGTTGCCAGGCGCGATCGAGCCCCAGGGTGACGACCGCGCGGACCTCGGCGGCGCCCGTCGCCGTCTCGCGCTTGATGATGCCGCCGATCCGTTCCGCGCTGATCGTCGCGGAGACGGGCAGCGTCGCGATCAGCCGGTTGCCGCTGCCCGACAGGCGGATGCGGCCGCGCACGGCCTCCCCGACGATGCGGCAGGCGATGCGGGGCAGGACCTTGGCGCGGATGCCGAGCAGCTCGACGCGCTTGGCCGGCACGCAGGTCGCGCCGGGGCGGTCGATGTGCCAGAGCGCGCGGGGCACGCGCTCGTTCAGCCCCGCCTCGATCTCCGCCAGCGGTACGCCGATCGGCACGACGATGGTCGAGGTCTGGATGGGGAAATCGGCTGTCGATTCATCGCGCGGCGGCGCGAGGTTGCCGGCGTCCTTGCGCGCGCACCCCGTGAGCAGGAGGGCGGCGAGCAGGAGAGCGGGGCAGATCATCCCGGTTGGTGCGGCGCGCATCATCTTCCCCTGGCCTGTTCCGGCCGTGCGATGATACCCCAGTGGCAATCACAAGACGATAATCGTTCGGGCGGGGATTGTATCCGCGCGCTGGTTTCCGGGACCGATTGAGCTTCACGTCAGCAAAGAGGATTCGCGCAGAGGCGCCGAGCACCGGCGGTCGTGCTGGTCCAGTGTCCTGAATCTGAAGGTCGTTCCATTACAAACTTGCCGTCATGCTGAACTCGTTTCAGCATCCAACGCTCCACAAGCAGCGGCATTGGTTGTTGCATATTGGATGCTGAAACGAGTTCAGCATGACGGAGTTAAACTATTCAGTTCCAGGCCATCAGAAACTGACCTTCACCCCGGCGCGGAACTGGCGGCCGAGGATGCCGTTGCCGGCCTGGACCGGGTTGTAGTTGAACGCGCCGTAGGTCACCGGATCGACCGAGGGCAGCGTATCGAGCAGGTTGATGACGTTGATGTAGAAGGTGAAATGGTCGTTCACCCGCACGCTGCCGACCGCATCGACGGTGATGTAGCGGCCGACGTCGCACGGCGTGAAGCCGTTCGACAGGCCGCAATCGCCGGAAACGCCGCCCTGGTCCTCCGCCGACAGATTATAGCCGCTGACATAATTGGCGGTGGCGCTGATCGTGAAGGGATCGACCTGCAGCGTGTTCTGCCAGCTGCCGCGCCATTCGGGCGTGCCCGACCCGGCCGTCAGCACGAAATTGCCGAGCGTGCCTTCATAGCTTTCGGTGGTGCCGTCGGCGAAGGTGGTGCTGAGGTTGATGATATAGCTCGCCTCGAGCGACGAGCTGAACTTCACCTTGTCGCTGAACCGGTGGGAATACATCGCCGAGACATCGATACCCTCCGACTTGATCGTGTCCGAATTGATCAGGCTGGTCGTCACGAAGGCGATGCGCGGGATGGCATTGGGGTGGAACGGATCGGGCGCGTCGGCGATGACGGTGTAGCCAGCGGGGATCGGCTGGCCCAGCAGATAGGCATTGATCGCCGGCTGATAGGGCGGCGTGGTGATCGCCCCGGTCTTCCTGATGTTGAAATAATCGACCGTGAAGGTCAGGTCCGGGATCGGCTGGAACACCGCGCCGAAGGTGAAGCTGCGCGATTTCTCCGGCTTCAGATCGGGCGTGGCGAGCGTCGTCTGGCCGACCGCCGCCGCGCTCAGATAATTCGGGCAGGCAGTCGAGGTGGCGCGGGTGCAGCCATATTGCTGGAGGAAGGAATCCGGCGCGCCGGCAATGCTGAACGGCACGAAGCCGGTGGTCGGCAACGCGTTCGCCTCGGCAAAGCTCGGGATGCGGAACCCCTTCGAATAGGTGCCGCGGATCGCCAGCTGCTTGAACGGCGTGAACTTCACCCCGATCTTCGGCGAAAAGGCGTTCTGGCCGCTCGAATATTTGTCGTAGCGGCCGGACAGATTGGCCTCGACCATGTCGAGGATCGGCGCATTGAGCTCGCCGAACGCCGAATAGACCTTGCGCGTGCCGGTGGTGCCGAAGGCGTTCAGCGTGAAGAAACGCTGGGTCGGCCCGTTATAATCGCCATTGCCGCTGGGCGCGTCGATCGCCTCGTAGCGGATCGACGCGCCGAGCCCGAGCTGGAGCGGACCGCCGGGAAGCTCCATCAGCGCGGTGCCGATGACCGCCTGGACCTGGTAGAGATCGGACGAGGAATCGGCGATGCCTTGCGGCGAGAGATAGTCGCGGATCGCCTGGCTGTTCTGCTGCGGGTTGACGAAATTATAGCTGCCATCGGCGATCACATCGAGCAGGTGCTGGATATAGACGAAGCCGTTGGTGGTGCGGCGCAAGTCGTTGTGCATCGCCGTCGCGTCGATATTGTAGGTCCAGCTGTCGAACATCGTGCCATTGATGCCGATCGCGGCGCGGTAGACGCGGCTGCGCGTGGCGTTCTGCGTCAGCGTGTCGCCGATCCGGCCGCTGAGCAGCACCGCCTGGCCCTGCGCCGCGAGCGGGTTGTTCGGGTTGAGGCGGCGGTCGGCGGCGGTGGCGCAATTGACCCGCGCGGCGCAGACATAGACCGGCAGGGTGAGCGGGCCCGATCCCGGCGCGTTCGCCGGGCTGTTGCTGACGGTCGAGAAGCGCCGGTAGAGGATGCCGGCATTGGCGTTGGCGCGGATCGCGGGGGGCAGGCCCGTGAAGAAGGTCGAGCTCTGCTGGAAGTTGAACAGCGCATAGGCCTCGGCCGAATCGCCGATCTTCGCGGTGAAGCGCGCCGAGCCGCCGAAGCGTTCGATATCCGGCGACACCACGCCGTAGCGGTTGATCTGGTCTTCCTGGCACAGGACGGTCGGGTTGGTGGCGTTGGCGGCGAGATCCGCCGCGGTCAGCCGATAGGTCGCGCCATAGGAGCAGCCCCGTGCCGGATTGAGCAGCTGGAACCGCCCGACCGGCGCGTTGTTGGCGTCGAGCGCGCGGATGTAGAAATCGCTGGTCGGCGTGAAATTGCCCGGCAGCCCGGCCGCGTTCAGCCCGTTGAGCACGAGATTGGGCCCGCACGTCCCGTTGAAGCAGATACCGCGGGCATCGTCCGAGTTGAACGGCGCCGGCAGGTCGTGGTTGAACACGGCCTTGCTGTGCACATAGAAGCCGCTGACATAGGCGTTATAGCCTTTCTCATCGAGATCGCCGGTGCCGGCGGTGAGCGTCAGGCGCTGGTTCGCGCCGACGCCGTCCTGGCTGATGCCGGCCTCGGCCCGGGCGCTGATGCCCGTGAATTTGCGCTTGGTGATGATGTTGACCACGCCCGCGATCGCGTCCGCGCCGTAGGACGACGAGGCGCCGTCGCGCAGCACCTCGATCCGGTCGACGATGTCGTCGGGGATGGTGTTGAGATCGACGAAGTTGCGCGTGCCGTCATCGGCCAGCGGAAAATAGGCGGCGCGCAGGCCGTCGAACAGCACCAGGGTCGAGCTGGTCGACAGGCCGCGCAGCGACACCGCCGAGGCCCCGCCGGCGAAGGCGCCGTTCGCGGTGAAGCTGTTGGTCAGCGCCGGGCCGTTGTTCGACGAGAGCTGCTGGATCGCATCCTGCACCGTCGAGATGCCGCGCCGGTCGAGATCGACGGTGCTCAGCACGGTGACGGGCGACGGCGTCTCGGCGTCCGTGCGGCGGAACAGCGAGCCGGTGACGACGATGTCATTCTGTGCGGGCGCCTCGGCGGCCTGCGGTTCGGGCGCGAGTCCGGGCGTCTGCGCCTGATCCTGCGCCATGGCTGGGCTGCCCGCACTGGTCAGCGCGATGGCGGTAGCGAGCAGGCGAGCGCGTAGAGTGCGTATCATGGAAATGGCCCCTTTTTCGTTATCCGGCGAATAAGGGGCGCGCGAGGTGGCCGATCCAATGGCGGGGCGGTTCAACGCCGGAAAGCTGTCGGCGAGTGTCCGGCGGGCCGATTTCGGCCGTTCGGCCGCTGCACGCGCCCGTTGAGCGGCCGGCGCCACGCAGCGCGGGGGCGAGCGTAGCGCGAGACGGGCCGAACGTCCCGCTCTTGCCGCGGGGCGTGGCGTGCCCGATAGTCCGGCAAGAGCGGCTTCGAACCGCCGCTCGATCGGAAAGCGGGTACCCCTGTCATGCCGCCCTTTCGCCTGAGCGCCGGCATCCTGCTCTATCGCAGGCGGCGCGGAGCATTGCAGGTGTTCCTCGTCCATCCCGGCGGGCCGTTCTGGGCCGCGCGCGACCTGGGCGCGTGGCAGATCCCGAAAGGCGCTGTCGAACCGGGCGAGGACCCGCCCGAGGCGGCGCGGCGCGAATTCCGCGAGGAGCTGGGCAGCGACGCGACCGGGCTGCTCGAACCGCTCGGCCGGATCCGGCAATCGGGCGGCAAATGGGTCGAGGCCTATGCGTTGGCGGGCGATCTCGATCCGGCGGGCATCGTCAGCACCGAATGCGAGATGGAATGGCCACCGCGCAGCGGCCGGACGATCACCATCCCGGAGGTCGACCGGGCGGACTGGTTCACCATCGATCTGGCGCGATCCAAGATGCTGGCGAGCCAGCGCCCCCTGCTCGACCGGCTGGAGGAGCTGGCGGGGGCGTAAAAAAACCGTTCGTTTCGAGCCTGTCGAGAAACCGAGCCGGGCGCTCGATCACCGTTTCTCGACGTCGCTCGAAACGAACGGTGTGGGGTTATACCCCCGTTCTAGTCGACCAGGCCGCGGTGGCGGATCTCGCGCCACAGCAGATCGGCGTCAGCGCCGGTGCCGCCGGTGGCCTCATAGGCTTCGACCAGCGCCTCGTCCGTGACGGCGAAGGCGGCGCGTTCCAGGAATTCCTGCGCCTCGAGGATGCGCTGGCGCAGGTCGTTGCCGAAATCGCCGCTGGCGTCGCGGCCGAACAGCGACCCTTTCTTCGTCTTGACGATGAGATCGCCGCTGTCGATCATCCCGGCGATACCGAGATCGTCGCGCATCCGCTGACGGATTTGGGCCATAGAAAGAGCGAGCATGCGCAGCGCGTAAATATCGGACATCCGCTGGGCCTTAGACGTGTCGCGGCGGGTGGATCAAGGCGGATCGGCGCGCTGTCGGCACCATCCGGCCGCTGCCCCGTCGGGACGCGCCGCTCTTGCAGAACTCCTGTTCACAGGCTCGCTACCCTTGGTTGCACACGAGTTGAATCAATTCGCGCTTGCAATGTAGGAAATTTCCTATGAGAACATAATAGGAACAAATAGAGCGGAGCGAGTCGTGAACCAGCAGGATGCTTTGCGGGAATGCCCTGGCGTGGGCACCGATGCGGTGGGCGGGCGCTGTGCGCCTTGCGGGATATCGGGGTGGCATCCGGAGGCGCGGAGCTGCCAGATGGCGGGGTGTCCGCTCGCGGCTTCGCCAGGCGCTCCCGCCCGTCCTGCCGCGCGGGACGATGACCGCGCATGATCGATTCCGCGATCCTGGAGGCGATGCTCGCGGCGGGCGCCTCGGCCGAGGTGATCGTCGCGGCGGTCAAGGCCGATGCCGCGCGCGAGGATGCTCGGCGCGAGGCGCAGCGTGCCGGCAATGCGCGGCGGCAGCGGCGCTATCGCGAGCGGCTGTTCGGGGAGGAGACGGGGGATCTGTTCGACGGGGTGGAGGCCGGCGGTGCGGCTTGCGAGGCTGACCGCCCTGGCGAGGAAAGCGAACCGGGGCCCAACTCTCTCCGTCATGCCGGACTTGTTCCGGCATCCATCGTTCCGCAAGCGCAGCCGCCGTTGCGGTTGCGGAACGATGGACCCCGGAACGAGTCCGGGGTGACGGGGGGAGAGGGCGACGTCCTTGCAACGGTCTCGGGTCACCGCGCGACGGAAGGGGACGAGGATAACGCCGGTAACGCGTCACATGACGCCCCGGCGGCCGTGACCGGTGCCATCCCCCCTTCCCTTGATAAAAGCCCCCGGACCCCAAAAATTAATCCCATCCCCCATGCACCCGTGGGGGATTCCCCGCGCGAGGCCGCCCCGCGGCGCTTCCCCTGCCCCACCGGCTGCGACCCGGCGGACTGGCGCGATCTGCTCGCCAATCGGCGGGCCAAGCGGCTGGCGATGACCGAAGCGGCCTACCGCAAGCTGCTCCGCGATCTCGCCGCCCAGGCCGATGACGCCTGGCCGCCGGGCAGGCTGCTCGCCCATGCCGCCGAGAAGGGCTGGGCGCAGATCTTCGATCCCCGCGACGACTCAGGAACCCGCCATGGCAACCGCCGCTCACGATCCACAACTGCCGGCGCCGCCGGCGCGCCGCAAAACCCTCTCGTCCGTGCCGTGCTGCGATCCGAGGCTCGCGATGCTGGTGACGGAAGCGCCGGCTTTTAGCCATGTCTGCTCGCCCGCCGACCGCAGCGCGCTGGCCGCGCTGGCGACGGCGACCGAGGCGAAGCTGGCCCCGGCAAACCCTCGCGAGATCCGGCGGATGATCGGCAAGCTCGCGCTCGGCTTTCCCGCCGGCAAAGCGAGCGACCAGGAGGCCGAGGCGCGGCTCGCGCTCTATGCCGAGGGGCTGGGCGACATCCCCGCCGATGTGCTCGGCGCGGCCTGTGCGCGGGCGCTTAGGGAATGCCGCTTCTTCCCCTCGGTCGCCGAAATCCGCGAGCGCTGCACGGGCGTGGCGGTGCGGCGCTGGGAGCTGTCGCGCATCCGCACCCTGATCGCCACGCACGATCGCGACTGGCGACCGGAAGGGGAGCCTCCAGAAACCGAACGAATGACCGCGGCACAACGCGCGCGCCTGGCGCAGATCGCCGCGCCGCTTTCCGCCTGAAGGAGACCGAGATGAACGACATGTCCCTTTCGCCCTGGGAGCGCGAAGTGCTCGCCTGCGTGACCGAGGCGGCCGAGGCCGGGCGCGCCGCGCCGACCGGCGACGAGCTGCAGGAACGCTGCGGCTGCGATTCCATCAGCACCACCGTCCATCTGGTCCAGCGGCTCGAGCGCAAGGGGCTGATCCGGGTCGAGCGCTATCAGCGCACCCGGCGCATCACCGTGCTGGCGACGGGCAAGGCGACCGCGCCGGTGACCAACAAGACGCCGCACTGGCGCACGAAGAAGCGGCCCGGCCGCATGCCCTCCGCCTCGCTGCACATGGTGAAGGCGCGCGACCCCGACATGGCGATGAAGATCATCAAGGCTGCGCGCGGCGAGGGCATGACCCTCGACGATTTCATCGCCGAGCTGGTCTGGGCCGGCTGGCAATCGCGCGAAGAAGCCTTTGCCGCTCGGGTGGCGGCGCTGGGCTGAAGCGCGGCCGATCGATTCAACCTTGCCGGTTTCCGCGCCATGGCTGCGGTACCTTCAGGAGAGCCTCATGGTCGACAGCATCGATCCCTTCACCAGCCCGAACCCCACCAGCCCCGAGAGGATCGTGGCGCCGGACCCCGAACCGCCGGTCGTGGCCAATCCCAACCGCCCGCCCCAAGCTCGACCGGAGCCGGAGGACGAGACGAGCGAGCAATGGATGATGCGCCTGATCGAGGAGAACCAGCATCTGCTCCGCCCGCGCCCCCCACGGCCGCCGGCCCCGCCTCCTTCGCCCTGGGACGGGCCGATCTCGAGCTGGAAGGTGCCGGACCATCTGAGCCTACGGCACCGCAACGGCGGCTACATGGCGATGGCTCTGATGTCGCGCACGATGGACGACCTGGACGAAGTCACCGGCGGCACACGCGCCGCCTCCTATGAGGAAGTGGACAAATATTTCGGCCACGCGCTGATCGCCGAGGGGCTGGTGCCGTTCAGCTTCACGCCCGACGAGGCGACGCGGTGGTGGAAAGGGGGCGGGTATCGGGTGTTGGGCGGCGCTGCGCCCGAAGCAGCGCCAACCCCGTCACCGGTGGCCAGTGCGGCGAACGCCACGTATATGACCAACGACTCAGCGCCGGACGCGCAAGGCGACGCGTCGACCCGGCCGCCTGTCGATGTGAATTCCAACAATATGACCACTAATGGCGTGGCGATCGACAATGTTGTCGATCCGCCCCAAACCGGGACAGGCGCAAGCGTCCCGGCCGGGCAGCAGAGCCCGGCCGCCATACCGGCATCGCCGCCTGCAGCTCCCGCTACCACTGCACCGGCCGCACCTAGGACCACCGCACAGGCCGCGCCTAGCCCGGCCGGGAACCAGACCGCTGTACAACCGGCCAGCCCTGCAAAGGACGCGACCAAACCAACCGCGACTCCAATCTCTATGGGAAAGAGACATACCTTTAAGGACAATCAGGCAAATCGTATTACCGGGGCATATCTGCCGCAGAGCGACTTCATTGCTGCCCTGCAAAATGGACTATTGTCTTCAGTAGAACCCGATACCAGAAAAGGCAAAGGAGGGCTGAATAACGACCGCGACTATCAGAAGGCTGTAGACGCTGCGCCTGAAATCCCGGCAATTGCGAATATCGATATTTCGGCCGATCCCGAAGCAATCGCATTCGTAAAGGCGATTGCGCCAGTCTTAGCGAAATCTCGAGCGGGGGGGAAAAAACCGGCAGGTCGAAAAATATCTGATGGTCGAATGGGACTCAAGCACAAGCAGATACGTAGTGACCGCAATAAAGATACTTCCGGCACTCGGAGGAAGCGTAATTGATCTTAAACCCAGATTCCCCGAAAATGTCGCGGTGTGGGGCAAATCCCGGCCACGCGCCTTTGTTATCCACACCCACACCGTTGGCGATGGCTTTAGTGAAGTTCCGGGTCCTCGCGATGCGAATGTGGTCAAAAGCTGGCTTGTCCCTAATTTTGTGGTGGAGGACAATGCGAAGTCTCCCATTATTCATCAGGTAACGATGATACGCGGGGAGACGAATCCTGAGACCGGACAATCGAAAGCCCCGGAAATCGGTGTCGGAAGAATGATGAGCAGCGGGGTTTTTAAGGCTATCCGATACGCCGGAATGCCCAAGTGAGTATCGGGCGCGCCTGCCATTTTATTCGGCGAGACCGACACCCGGTCACTTCGAGAGCCCAAACCATGATAACTCTTGACAGGCACGGAACAAAAAGGGATCAATGAAGCGGGAACAGCCTCCCTGGGTGCGGGCTGCGCGGAGATCGGAACTACCTCGCGCTTTCTTGTCAGCATAATGAGAGGCGGGACATTCCGATCTGAAGGATTTCCGTCACAGGATTATTGAGGTCTGGTTACTTGGATCATTGATGATTGCGAGGAAGCGTGGAATGAAGCTCATCCGCCTGTTCTTTGTATCGGTATTGGCAACCCTGCTATGTGGCGCAACGGAACCCAAGGCCAAAACATCCATCGTCCTCGCAAAGCCCATTAAAATCCTGAAATATTTGGGACCGGATCCTTATGAAGAAATACCGAATGATAGCGTCTATCTCGTAAAGATGAAAACAATATCATTAGTAAGCGGTGATTTTTCCGGTCGTACTTTTAATGTTAGGATGAATGCGCATATGCCACAATATATTTTTCTCAATGAAGAATATGCAGTGGTCTTTGATCTCGTAGATGGGGAATACCATGCCCTGGGAGCCATTGCGACAGAAAAATATTTCTGCCTATCTCAGGAAGATATTAAAAAAACTGATATTCCGCCCGAATCCTTGTATCGTATTATCGGCTCCGGAGAAGCCGATAGCGACATGAAATGCTACTATATACCTGAGCAATATCCAAAATCATCGACGAAATAATTTCGCTTATGCAGCGATAAACAAGAGAACTCCAAAGATTCACAAACAGAGATATGTTACAGGGGAGGTGGATGCACTTGCCGGGCTGCAATCCGTAACGGTGACACGTGCAATTACCCCTCTATTGTCACGCGCAGATACGCCCTCGCGCCCTCAAATGCGACTTAATACCAAAAGCCATAATGGCGCAGAATTAAGTGGTTATTGCACGTGTCACCGTTATCCCAGAAAGTAATCCCACAGGCGTTCATATCGCCGTTGAGATGGCGCTCCTTCGGTCTGAAAGGTTTCTAGACGTTCGCATTCGAGAGATATCTCTTGACCAAATGAGAACAAACAGAGATCATAATTCTCATATTGTGCAGTTGGGTTGTTTGGTGACTGGAAGAGACAGGGCGGCCTCACGTTCGGCATATTCTGGATGAGCGAGACGATTTATGCGTTCCACGGCCCGGCCTGCAGTTTTTGTGGCTCTTTGCGCTGCGCTGTTGGTCGTCGCCTTGATATTCGTTCCGACGGAAAAAAACGATGCAGTGGCCTCGGGGATCGACAAACCCGCAACCATGCTGCGTGCGGCTTTGCACAGCATGGACCCGTGCTTCAACGGAACGAACCAGAGACCGGATTGCCTGATTTTCATGGTCGAGCCGGATGACTCCCCGTCGCCCATCGATCGATTGGAAATGAACCCCATCCTGTTCAACATCGCCGAGGATGGGGAGACGAGTATCAGGGCAGAGGTTCCTCCTGCCTTCTTTCAGGCCATGAACTATCTGTTCCCGCATTGGCCCCAGTCCCGCCAATGGCTGGCGCAGGCGCTGGAGAATACCCGTGTCAGCGGATGCCCCCGGATGGCGCACATCCGGGACGTGTGGGTCATCGTTCGCCCTGGCGTTACCACCCAGATGGATACCTATGCGGATGTGATGATCACGCGGAACGAGATGGAAGTGGAGGAATGGCGGAAGCTGGACGATCTCGCGTGCAACGACAGGCCGCCAGTCGTCGAGGAGATACAGTGATGATGAAGAGATAAGGTCATCCAGCCCGTGCCGCGCGAGTGGCGAGACTGGTCTGAAGCCCTTCGATTCTGTCGGTACGCGCGCCATGGCGGTGGGGACATTCAGGAGAGCCTCATGGCCGACAGCATCGATCCCCTCACGACCCCGAACGCCCGCAATCCCGAGACGATGGACGCGGTTGACCCGGGACCCGCCATCGCGCCGCAACCGGCCGATCCGAACCGCCAGCTCGACGCCCAGCCCGCGCCCGAAGAGGAGACCAACGAACAATGGATGCACCGCTTCATCGCGGAGAACGCCCACCTCGCCCGCCCGCGCCCCGAGCGCCCGCCCCCGCCGCCGCCATCGCCGTGGGACGGCCCGATCTTGAGCTGGAAGGTGCCGGATCATCTCAGCCTGCGGCACCGGAACGGGGGCTATATGGCGATGGCACTGTTCTCGCGGACGATGGACGACCTGGACGAGGTCACCAAAGGCGAGCGCGCCGCGACTTATGAGGAAGTAGACAAATATTTCGGCCATGCGCTGATCGCCGAAGGTCTGGTGCCCGTTACCTACACCGCCGACGAGGCGATCTGGTGGTGGAAGTCCGGTGGGTACAAAGTGTTGGGGGGTGCGCCCGACATTGTACCGGAGTCGCCTGCAAGCGGCCAGACAAGCGGTGACGCGATGTCCGAGCCACGAGACAACATGGCACAAAGATCACTTATCGATATGAACTTCAATGGCATGGGAGTCGACGACGGCGTCGATCCGCCTCAAGTCGCGAGCGATCCTGGCGTCGATCCTTTCAGCGCAGACGTGCTTGGGCCGCGCAAATCCCCGGCGAACGATCAGGCCAATCTATCCGTATCACCCTCCAGTCCGGCGACCGGCCCTGCGCCCGCGCCCGCGCCCGGGCCCGCGCAAGGTGATGTTCCAGCCTCGAACGGAAGGGACGGGACTCCGAAATTGGCCGGTCCGCCGCCACCCATTGTTCCAATAGAAACCCATAAGGCCGGAGCGGATTGGGTTATCTCGGCCGATATCGACAAGGACGATATCGGCCGCCTGTCCGGACGGGATATCATCGTAACGCCGAAGATCCGACAAGCGGCGATAGATCACGTCACAATGTTGGCAGTCGCGGCGGGAGCGAAGGAAATACTCGCCTATGGGTACCTTATGCCGGACGGCACGATCGAAGTTCGTGTGGCGAGCGGCGAGGCCGGGGACTTATATCATAAAGGAACGCCCTCAGGTCCAGGAAAGGTGATCTTTGGAATACACGGCCATCCTGACGACGCGGTCGGAATGGTGGACAATCCGTCCGAAAATCGTGGCTTCGGCGACACGACCGTATTGAAGAAATACGGGATCCCTATGGCGACTGTCTATCATGGACAGATCGGATGGCATGAGATGGTGAAGGGTCAGCTGATCTTCACAGCCCCTTCACAAGCATTCAATGGCAACGAACGATACTCACTGAGAAGCAATCTGAACATGTCTCAGAAAAGATTCCTTGCTCCAAAAGAGAAGAAAAAGAAGGAAGCAAAAAAGCGATGACAACCCTGTAGTCATTTAAGCAAGCTTCTCCCTTAACCGAGCGTCACGAAACCTGCGACGGAGATCGAGAGGATGTCGGAAGGCTGCAGCCTCTCATCGTCACCGCGAGCGATGATCGTCAGCTCAGTCCCGGAGCGGAGGAAGTCAATCTTATAACAGATCACGCCCGTCCCGCCCGGGCACGAGGTGACGCCACCCATGTCAAACACGCTGCCAGCCTTGAGAATGGCCGCCTCGCAGCTTTGAACCTCCGACGAAACGACATGCTCGCAAGGCTGGGCCTTGAGCGTGCCAGCCTTGACCGCCGCAAGTGCCATGTCGAGCGCGAAGCCGGCCTGCACCGCATGGAACGCGTCGGGCGCCGGGAACCACATTGCCCGGTCCGATGCGTCGTCGGGATCCGCATCCTCGCGCTCACGCCACTTTTTATCGACATCGGAGCACGCCTGTTGCCAGATCAGCGTTGTGCTCCCGACTTTGGCGTCGCGCTCGATCTTTGGCAGGCGGACGATGTGGAAGGTCCGCCATGCCTCGATGGCATATGGCCGAAGCTGTGCTTTCTCATAGGGTTCGCCCTCCTTTTCGGGAGCATATTTCAGCCTGACCAGATCACGGCGACAGATGCCCTCGAATTCGGTGCCGACCGACCGGGTGGTCAGGTCGACATCGCGGATTTGTCGACGATTGATCGGGACGATCCTTTCAGCCGGCTCCAGAATGGACAGCATGTCCCGCCGCACCATCCGGTTTGCCTCCTGAAGCGTCATCGTCCTTAGCTGCTCGGTCGTCTGCCGCCGCTCCCGTGCCTGGGCGGGGTTTGTCGACACGAGCGCAAGGAGGCATGCAATCGCCATCCAATCCGTGGGACGCGCAAACCCGAACCACCTGGTTCCACGCCGATGCCTTTTATCCATTGCCGCCATCCTCGTGCGCTCAGGAGATCAGCGTACAACGTTCCCTCAATGTTCCGCAAGCCGGCGGTGACGGGTCACGGGCGATTTCCAGCCGCGATCACGATGGCCGCGGCGGTCGATGTCCCGGCCCGACTCACGGCACCAGCACCTCGATCACCCCTGCAGCGACCCGCGCGTTCACCGGTGTCCTGGCCAGCACTTCGCCATCGATCGAGATCGCCATGGGCGGCTCGGTCGCGATGCGGAGCTCGGTGCCGGAGAAATGCCGCACCGTCTCATGCCGGGCATCGAGCCGCAGGATGCTCGCCGCCCAGTTTTTGATCAGGCGGCGCTTGGCATGGCCGGTCACGGCCTGGACGACGATCTTGCCATTATCCACCTCGGCCTGTTCGTTCACCTCCGTGCCGCCATGATAGGGGCCGTTCGAGATGCGCACCTCGACCACCGCGAGCCGTTCCGCCGCTTCGCCTTCGCCGACGATCAGGGTGAAGGGGCGGAAGCGCAGGAATTCCCACGCGGCCCAGCCGAGATAGCCGGCGCGGCCGAGATATTTCTTCAGCGCATGCGGTACCGACTGAGCGATGCGCGGCGCGATGCCGATCGCGGCGCCATTGGCGAAATAATCGCTGTCGATCATGCCGAGATCGATCCGCCGCCGCTTCCCGCCCGCGATCACGTCGAGGGCCCCGTCCACATCCATCGGGATGCCGAGCGTGCGGGCGAAGCTGTTCGCGGTGCCGAGCGGCAGGACCGCGAGCACGATCTGCGTGCCGACGATATGATCGACCAGCCCGCTGATCGTGCCGTCGCCGCCGCCCAGGATCAGCAGGTCGGGCTTCTTCGCGAGCGCTCGCTCGATGACATGCTCGAGCGTCGACGGATCTTCCACGGCATGGGCGTCGACCGGAAAGGGAAGATCGTCGCAGCGCGCGCAGGCGCGGTCGAACAGCGCCTTGCCCTTTCGCGACCGGGCATTGACGATCATCGCGGCGCTGCGGATCGGGGGCGGGCTGGCTGGGGTCGGTTCGGTCATGTGAGGACTGAACGAGCGTCGACGGAGTTCGGGGCCGGGCTTTCACGACCGGCATGCGGTTCGGGCGGGCAACTCGTATCAGATCTTTCGCCGACCGATCGCGATCAGGGCAGCGGACGGGACCGGCAGGACGCCGCCGGCCTGCTCGACGCTGGTCCGGATCGAGGCCAGCACGGCCGCGCGCTGTGCCGCGTCCAGCAGCGGCCAGACCGGGCTGAACTGGAACAGCCGCGCCGGATCGTCGAGCGCGGCCGCGTCGACCGGATAGTCGCTGCTCGTCTCGACGATGCGCACCTCGGTGAAGCCGGCGGCGGACAGCGCCGCCTCGAAGCGGACCGGGTCGCGGAAATGGTTCATGCCCTCGACCGGCGCCGGCTGGGCGATGTCGGGGAAGAGCGCCGCGACGCGGTCCGCCAGCAACAGGTTCGACGCCGCGCCCGACCCGTGCTTCCAGCTCGCCACGCAGCCGAGCCCGCCAGGGCGCACCACCCGCGCCATTTCGGCCAGGCCCCGGCGCCAGTCGGGGAACAGCATGATGCCGAAGATCGAGAAGGCGGCGTCGAAGCACGCGTCCGGCAGGTCGAGCGCCTGGCCGTCCATCACCAGCGCGTCGACATTGGGCAGGCCGTGCGACAGGACGGCGGCGACCATGCCGGGCGAGAAATCGGTCGCCAGCACCTGCGCCCCGTCGCGCGCGGCGACCAGCGCCAGCGCGCCCGCGCCGCACGCGATGTCGAGCACCGTCGCGCCTTTGCGCAGCGTCGCCGCCCGCCATGCCGCCTCGGCATAGGTCGAGGTGAAGGCGTGAGCCAGCTTCTGATAATCGGACAGCGCGTCCCAGAAACGCGCATCGTTCAGGTTCAGGCTCATCACGGCTCCGTGGCTGGCCGGACGGGGCCGGCGATGAGACTCTATCTCATGTAACTTTTAATGTGTCGAGTCATGATCGCCTTGCCAGCGCGGCCGACAATCGCGACACAGGCGCGATGAGGACGGACAGCCGGCTTTCGCGCATGCTGCACGTGCTGCTCCACATGGCGCGGCACGATCGGCCCGCCACATCCGCGACGATCGCGCGGATGCTCGGCACCAATCCGGTGGTGGTGCGGCGGACGATGGCCGGCCTGCGCGAGGCGGGTTATGTCCGGTCGGAAAAGGGGCATGGCGGCGGCTGGTCGATCGCGTGCGACCTGAGCAAGGTGTCGCTGCTCGACATCCACCGCGCGGTGGGCGGCCCGACCCTGTTCGCGATCGGCAACGAGAGCGACAATCCCGACTGCGCGGTGGCGCAGGTGGTGAACGTCGCGATCGACGATGCGCTGCGCGAGGCGGAGGCGCTGCTGCTGGCGCGGCTGGGCGCGGTCAGCCTGGCCGAGCTGGCGGCGGCGTTCGATGCGCGATGCGGGGCGACTCCCGAGCCGGGCGGAATCCGGGATTGAATCAAGGCCGGGTCGACCGGTTGCGTTCCCATCCGGCCAGGGCCGGCGATCGGCCAGTGGTCAGCGCCCGCTTTCGGTCGCCCGCAAATCCCTGCTAGGCTCCCGGCCGCCACCGCCGAAAGGGCCTGCATGCCGACCATCCCCGCCAATGGCGTCCAGATCCATTATGAGGAACGAGGCGATCCGGCCGGACCGCCGATTCTGCTGATCATGGGGCTGGGCACGCAGATGATCGCCTGGCCCGATCCTTTCGTCGCGGCGCTGACGGCGGCGGGGCATCGGGTGATCCTGTACGACAATCGCGATATCGGCCTGTCGACGCATCTGCACGACGCGCCCGTCACCAACCCCCTGTTCGCCTTTGCCGCGCGGCGGATCGGCCTGCCGTTCCGCCATGGCTATGCGTTGGCCGACATGGCGGCGGACGCGGTCGCCTTGCTCGACGCGCTGGAAATTCCGGCGGCGCATGTCGTCGGCGTGTCGATGGGCGGCATGATCGCGCAGATCCTCGCCGCCTCCGATCCGGCGCGCGTGCTGAGCCTGACCGCGATCATGTCGTCGAGCGGCGCGCCCGGCCTGCCTGGCCCGACCCCCGCGCTGCGCCGCCGGATGATCGCCCGGCGCGACCCGAATCCGAGCCGCGAGCAGGCGGTCGCGATGGGCGCCGCGACCCTCGCGCTGATCTCCTTTCCCGACCCCGCCCGGGCGCCCGACGCGTTCAGCACCATGGCGGGCCGGGCGTTCGACCGCGCCTATCATCCGCGCGGCGGGCAGCGGCATCTGCTCGCGGTGATCGCCGATGGCAGCCGCGCGGCGCGCCTGTCCGCGATCAGCGCGCCCACCCTCGTCATTCACGGCGCGGCCGATCCGCTGGTGCCGCTCGCCAATGGCGAGGATATCGCGCGCCGCGTGCCGGGCGCCCGGCTGGAAGTGATCGAGGAGATGGCGCACGACCTGCCGCCCTCGCAGCTGGACCGCATCGCCGGGCTGATCCTGGAGCATGCGCGGGGTTAGGCTGCTGCCTCCGTCAGCAGCAGTGTGGGGCTGATCGGCCGCCGGCCCGTACGGGCCGACGATGCTCTCAGCGGGATGACGCGGACCTATGACCGAACCGGGCCTGGAAGCTCCGGTAGATGCGCATGTCGCACGCCTCCAGATCGACCGCGGGGTCTTCGGACTGGTTGGTGCAGCCGTCCTTGTAATACCATGTCGCAGGCGAGGTGGTTTTCTCGTCCATGTAATAATTGACCCGACCGTCGAACGCGCCATTCTTCATGGTCAGGTCGAATTTCGGACAATGCATATAGGCGTTGCCCTCCTTGATGCACAGTTTCAGCACACCCGGCCCGTGCGCCAACCCGTTGCGGCAACCGCCGCTCCAGCTTGCTTGCGACTGAATGAAACGATCGACATTGTCGTCGTAGATCCGCGACACGATCATCTTGCATCCGCTGATCTCGAAGACCGCGACATATTCCTCCATGCCTTCGTCATATTCAGCGGCAAGAACCCCTGGATCTACCGGGAATTGCCGTGCCGGGGCAGCGGCGGGGGCCAGCAACAATGCCATGGCGCAGGTACGCAACAAGGACCGCATCGTGATCTCCTTCGTTTTCGACAGAATTGGTGACCGTCGTCAGGGGGCTGGAATCGTCCAGCGGACGCTGCCAGCAATTCGCCCGTTCGTGGGGTTGCCCGCCTCGTCGGTCGCCGGGTGGAAGCGCGCGCGGCTCCGCACCGCCGCACAGGTCGCCGCCTCCAGATCCGGGCTTCCCGGCAGACCGCTCGCGCGGCAGTCGGCGACCAACCCGCCGGCATCGATCGTCAGATCGTAGCGCACCACACCCTGCCGCTGTTCTTCGATCGCGGCGGCGGGGAAATCGTCGATGCCGAACCACGGTTCGGACGCATCGATCTTGGTCGGTCCGGACGATCGATCGGCGGCGGCGGGGGAAACGTCGGGCGTGTCGGCGGTGCCAACCTCCTCTGTCCCGAGGGCTGCCTCGATTTCGACCTTTCGCGCGATGTGCAGGCAGTTCTGCAGGATCGAATCCGCAGAAAACGCCGCCGGCGAGATCGCGAGCCCGTCGCCATCGGGGTCCGGATCGCGGTCATAAGCGTCGCTTTCCGCCCATACTCGCCTCAAGCTCGCATCCAGCGCGTCCCGATCGTGGATCGCATTGACCGCGTCATAGTGCGACTGCACAATTTCGGCCCATGAGGACGTCAGCCCGTCCGGGATCGCCGCCGTCAGGTTGCGCACTTCGGCACGGCAGCTTGCTCGATCCACTGCCCATGCGGGAGTGGCCGCGCTCGCCAACAGCGCGGCAAGAATCGCCACCACAGGCAGCGGCTCGATCCGCCGCGGTCGCTTATTCCCGATCATGTCCCGTCACCTTCGATGACCCGCGCTGTTCCGACAGGGGGATACGACGTCACTCGTCGCTGCACGGGCTGTCGCTCCGCGGAGTACCGGACGTGATTTGTAGGCAGTTCGCACGTGCCTGCCGCCATGCCGCATAGACGCGCGCGCGTTCCTGGGCGATGGCGCCCTGGTCAGTGCTGACGATATAGGGGGCACCGCACGGCTCGTCGATCATCGCGAGTGTTGCGCGGAGCACGGCGACGGTATGTTCGAGCGTCGCAAGCGCGCCCCCACTTGGCGCCGGGGAGCTGATCGTCGCCGACAACTGTTCGCACCGGGGCGTGCGTTCCGCCGCCACCGGCACCGCGGTCGCAAGGCCGATGAAGCCAGCGCAAAGGACAAAGAAACTCTTGCTCATGTATGTTCCCCCAATTTGTTCGATAGCAGGTTGAATCGTAAGAAATAATCGCTCCGGCAGGACGGTTTCGGTCTCCGATCAGGACCGGAGGGAGGACAGCGACCGTAAAACGCCGTGCTCGTGGCGCCTTTCTAAGGCGCGTGACTGGTGTATGCTTCCCTTGTTTGGGGGAGGCGATCGACGGTGCCGATCAGAATCAGGCCGTGAGCTTGGGCGATGAAGACGTCGCCGATATCGTGCGCCGGTTCGCTGGAGCTGCACTCGACCCGGCGCGGTGGGATCCGGCGATGGTGGCGCTGCAAACCGGGGTGGGGGCGGCGTGTTGCGCGCTCGAACTCACCGACACCACCACGGGTGCCGTCGTCATCAAGAACACCTGCGGCCTCGATGACGCGATACGCCGCGAGTACGAGGACCGCATTTTCCACATCAACCCGCGTGTCGCGCGCGGCATGGCGATGGCGGTCGGCGAGGTCGCCGACGACAGCCGGCTGCTGTTCGAAGACGATCCGGACCGGGCTGAGTTTCTCGACTGGCTCGAACGGACGCCCTATTACCACCTCCTTGGCAGCAAGATTCTGGGCGACAACGGTCAGGTCGGTTTTCTGACCGTCAACCATGCCAAAGCGCACGGTCCTTCCACCGATGCGCATCGCAGGCTGTTCGCGCTGCTCACCCCGCACATGCTCAATATCGTCGCAATGGCCCGGCTCTTTTCGGCGAACCGGTTGAGCGGCGATCTGGTCACCTATGCCGCGCTCGAATCCGATCGGCCGTTCGCGCTGCTGGACCGCAACGGGCAAGTGATCGAATGTTCTGCCGGATTCGAGACGCTGTTACGCTCGGCGGGGGTGCTCGCTGTCCGTCGCGGTCGACTGGCCGCTGTTCAACCGCAGCACCGACATCTGGTCGAGCGGTTCGTCGCGGCAGCGTGCGGGGCCAGACGGTGCCTGGAACCGCCCAGGCCCGCGCGGCTCGCAGCCCCCCACACGCCACTTGGGCTGGTGCTGCGCGCGCTTCCGATCGCGCCTGGAGACGATCTATTCGATATCTTCCGCCCGGCGACGCTCGTCACGCTGACCGACCTCGACCGGCCGCGCCGTATCCGCCGGCAGGACCTGATCGAGCTGTTCGCGCTGACCGGACGCGAAGCGGACATCGCCTCGATGATCGGTGAAGGCTTGACGATCGAGCTGATCGCACATCATCTGGCGATCGGCGAACACACCGTCCGCCAGCATCTGAAAGCGGTCTTTGCCAAGGTCGGCGTTTCGCGGCAGGCCGAACTGGTCGCGACCCTCTCGCGCGTGTCCTAAACGGCAGGCGCGCCGCCGAGATCAAGGCGATGGCGGTACGCGAGTGGCACATCGCCGTCCGCGAGGCGTTTACAGCAGTCTCGATTGTCCGCTATCCCGCCTCCGCCAGCAGCCAGTCGCGGAAGGCGAGCATCGCCGGGCTGGGCGCGCGCGATTTGAGCCAGGTGAGCCAGTAGCGGCCGGTCGTCACCTCCTGCGGAAAAGGGCGGACGAGCATGCCCTGCTCGATCTGGCGGGCGAGCATCGCGGGCGGGGCGAGCGCGACGCCGGCGCCCTGCATCGCTGCCTCCGCCATCGTCACCGAGCTGTCGAAGACCGGCCCGTGCAGCGGCGGCGCGGCGACGCCGGCGGCGGCGAACCAGCGCGGCCATTCGTCGGGGCGATAGGAACGCAGCAAGGTGGCGGCGAGCAGGTCGCGCGGTGCCGACAGCGTGCGGGCGATGGCGGGGGCGCAGAGCGGGGTGAGCGGCGTTTCCAACAGCGCCAGGCTCTCCGTGCCGTGCCAGGCGCCGTCACCGAAGCGGATCGCGACATCCAGCCCCTCGCCGGCGATATCGACACGGTTGTTGTTGGTGAACAGGCGCAGATCGATGCGCGGATGGGCGGCGCGAAAACCGGGCAGGCGCGGCAGCAGCCAGCCGGTCGCAAAGGTGCCGACCGCGGCGACCGACAGCACCTGCACCGCCATGCCGCCGCCGATGCCCTCGACCAGTTCGGCGATGCGATCGAAGCTGTCGGCGAGCGCGGGGAGCAGCGCCAGCCCCTCGTCGGTGAGCGCGAGGCCGCGCGGCAAGCGGCGGAAAAGCTGCACCCCGAGCCGGCCCTCGAGCCCCTTTACCTGGTGGCTGACCGCGGCCTGGGTCACGCAAAGCTCTATCGCGGCGCGGGTGAAGGACAGGTGCCGCGCGGCGGCCTCGAACGCGCGCAGGGCATTGAGCGGCAGATGCGGGCGGACCATGGCCGCGCCATAAGATAATCTAGGGGCTCCCGCCAGCTTTGATCCTTTGCGCGCGCACCGGACCTCGCCCTAGCCTGCGCTGCATCAGCTTGAGGAGCGTGCGACCATGACGATCGACCGGCGGACCTTCACCACCCATCTTCTCCTCGGGACAGGCGCCGCCATCGCCGGATTGCCGAAGGCGGCGGAGGCGATCATCGCCCGGCCGCCGCGCGCGACATTGCTGGTCGATCAGGCGACGGGCCGCGTCCTGCACCGTTCCGGCCAGTGCGCCGCGCGCTTCTCGCCCTGCTCGACCTTCAAGATTCCCTTGGCCTTGATGGGGTATGACGCCGGAATCCTGAAGGACGCGCATGCCCCCGCCTGGGATTACGACCCGCGCATCCATGAGGCAGTGCGCGACATCGACAAGGCGCGCACCGACCCGACGCGCTGGGAGAAGGACTCCGTCATCTGGTATTCGCGCGAGATCACGCAGCGGCTCGGCGCGGCGCGGTTCAAATCCTATGTCGACCGGCTGAACTATGGCAATCGCGACGTGAGCGGCGATCCCGGCAAGGCGAACGGGCTGACCCATGCCTGGCTCGGCTCCTCGCTGACGATCTCGCCCGACGAGCAGGTCGCGTTCCTGCGGCGGATGCTGGCGGGGACAGTGCTGTCGCCGCGGGCCTGCGCGCTGACCGGGGCGATCCTGCCGGTGTTCGACGGCAGCGGTGGCTGGCGGGTACATGGCAAGACCGGCAGCGGCCGCTTCAGGGATGCCGCCGGACGGGAGGACCGGACGCGCCAGCTCGGCTGGTTCGTCGGCTGGGCCGACAAGGGCGGACCGGGCGGCAAGCGGCGCGTGACCTTCGCCCAGTTCCTGGTCACGGCCCAGCCCGACCAGCCCGGCGGCTTCACCGCGCGCACCGAGCTGCTCGCGACGATCGGGCGGCTGGCGGGATAGGCGGATCGATTCAAAAGAGGCCGCGATGGTGCGCAGATGCGCCCTCTTTCGAGGAGGCGCCCATGATCCCGACCGACCCCCAGGACGATATTCCCGCCAGCATGCCCGACCCAGCCGGCGCGCCGGACGACGGGGCCGCGACCATCCCGCCCGAGGCGCCGCCCGCGCCCGAGGAGGAAACGAACGAGCAATGGATGCACCGCTTCATCGCGGAGAATGCGCACCTCGCCCGCCCGCGCCCGGAACGACCGCCCCCGCCGCCGCCCTCGCCGTGGGACGGCCCGATCTCGAGCTGGAAGGTGCCGGATCATCTCAGCCTGCGGCATCGGAACGGTGGCTATATGGCGATGGCGCTGTTCTCGCGGACGATGGACGACCTGGACGAGGTCACCGGCGGCACGCGCGCCGCTACCTATGAGGAAGTGGACAAATATTTCGGCCATGCGCTGATCGCCGAGGGCCTGGTGCCGTTCACCTACACCGCCGACGAGGCGATCCGCTGGTGGAAGGAAGGCGGGTACAAGGTGCTGGGTGCGACGCCCGAAGTGGCGTCCTCATCGGAAACGGTATCTGCGATGCGTTATGACGCAGCTGCGGAGAATCCTGCCAACGCCCGGGCTTCCAGCTTATCGCGCCAGAATGCAACGGCGCAGGCGGTATCGGAGCTGACCGACGAGGCCGGACCAGACATCGTCGTCGCAGCCGATCCACAGCGCATTGCTGAGATCGGGTCGCTTACTGACACCCAATTTGCACGCTATGCCGAGATGGAACAATGGTTGGAAACACTACCGACCCGCAACGCCCCAGTGCGATCCAGGGCCAATCGCAAATCCGCGAGAAAAGCCCGCCGATTCCAACAGCGGCGGGTGTCGCTTGTCGGCTCCCGACACGGGGAGTTGAAAGGGACGGATCTCGACCGGAGTCTCGAAGCATTCACCAAGGACCAAGCTGCCATCGACCGAGCCGCCCGCCAGCGGGCAACGCCCATTACGCGAAAGGATATCCTTCTTGGCGGCGGCAGAACAGGTCGCATCACGATTGCCGACAACCCCAAAGCCTCCGCACGCGCACCAATCGGTGAGATTCCGGAATTTTCGAAGTGGACCGGAACGAAAAATATAACGTCGAGATGTCGAGGAAATATTCAGTCGATGCCGATTTGATCCGTGCCATCGTCTATATGGAAACGACGCATGGCTGGTATGATGCCCCATTGGACATGATTCATGCCAACAAGAGCATCCGGCCAATGAACGTCAATACCGCATACTGGGGAAGCGCCTGGGGCTCGAATGTCAGCCTTCGGGATGCCCGGTCAAACATCGAAGGCGGCACGAAATTGCTCAAAGCAATTCTGAATGCGATGCCCGGCACAGACATCGCGAAAATCGCCACGATTTATAACAACACCGATGCTAAAAAGGTATCAGACTATGGCGCGAGGGTGAAATCCATATACAGGGAAAAATCATGGATCAGACAGACAACTCTACCGTCAACAGGAACGATCCGGATTCCGTAGTTTCTTAAGAAGGCGAGATACGGGAGTGGAGCATGCTTAACATAATATATCGATCAGCACTCTACCCTCTCCCGTTATCATTACCACTTTCTTTCATGGCGATTTTTCTATTGTGTCAGGACAATAATAACAACGAAATATATATTTCTGATACAAATATCATTGACTACAATTACCTAATTTTAGAATTCTCATCGATGTTCATTTTATCATACGTATGTCAGTTTGTGACATTCGTCGCGCTCGGTATGCTATTAAGTAAATTTCCTAATCGTTGATTTTAGATACTGCCACACGAGTGGCGCGACTCCTCTAATGATGTAACGCGCTATCTGTAAGACCGTGGCAAGGTAACCGTCCCCGCCAGCAGATCATTGCTCGCGAGATAATCGACATGACGCTCGAGATCTCGACGCCCGATATGAAAAACTGCCGATAGCTATCTCGGCTTCATCCGCCTCGTCTCTATCGCCTGTACCTCTCGGACTTCCTCCGGCTGGGCCGTATGCCGACGAGATGGAGGATGGATGCGCGCCTTACCAATCACCAGTCCGTCAAAGCCATTCGAGCCTGCTCGCTTACGAGGCCGTACAACCCGCTCATCGCCATTTGATTGGCAACGATTTCGCGAGTGTCGATATCTAGTTTCGTGTTGGCATGCTCGCAGATCTCACAATATGGCATTTCTTGATCGTGAATGACGGCGACCGGCGTTCCAGGCGGGGGGGGATTGCGAAAGAAGCGCCGTGCCCTCTGATGCAAGGCGCCGTTGAAGATATCGGTCTTCCCGGTATTTCCAAACACCAAGCGGGCATCGGTCGCAGGCGGACGAGCGCATGGCATGACGCGGCCGGTCGCGTCTAAAGAGGCCGATTTGTAAAGCCACTCGCAGCCCGGTGCCCCATTGCCAGCCGGTCGCGACAGGCCTGTCGGACGGCCCGCAAGATGCCATCGCTGGGTCCACGTACGATCGAAGTGGCTGCCAATAACTTCGCCGTCCAGATCCGAGAGGATTGCATCCAGTGCTGCTGCTGCTTGGTCTCCGTCATGCGCAAAAACGATAGTCTCAGTGTCCAAGTCGATTGCGGGCACTATGGTCGGGTCGTCCCAGGCTACGCCGAATGGTTTTGCTAGGCAAATTTGATTTACGCCAATTTCCTGTGCCAGCGCGACCGCGGAATCAGACTCGTGCTTATTGTGCTCAAATCGCAAGAACTGCCAGTGTATTATCGGAGTATAGCTATTGTTCTCTATTTTTGCTCGAACCAAGGAGCGAAGATTTTTTAAGACAGTGTCGAAATTTCCGCCGCGTCGGTATTGGCGGTATACCGCACTGCTTGCGCCATCTATCGAGACAATAAGGAAATTCAGGCCGGAACGTACGATCGAATCCGGATCGAATTTCGGCACAGAAAGGCTGGATGATGTGAATGCGGAAAGTCCGTAACGTCTGGCCATTGTAACAAGACTGTCAAAATTCTTATTTAAGAATGGTTCACCGTAATTTGCAAAGTATATTTGAAACATGTAAGGGCCATGTTCTTCAAGATATAATTTGAATATATCAGGAGATAAAGTTCCGGCGGGCCATATAAAATTCTTGTTTTTATTCGAAGTGTGTACACATCCTGGGCATTTAAGACCGCATGAGTTACTGGGATCTACTTGCGTTCCTATAGGGTGGCCAATTAAAATTGTGTGTCGATAACGATACTCGTATTTCAAAACTAATAGATTAGAAATTTTCAAAAGCAATGACTGTGCCTGTACGGCAGTTATAGTTTCTCGCAAACGCCAATAATTATCTTCAACGAATTGATCAACTCTTGATAGGAATTCTCCAAACCCCGTTCGGTCAATTGATCTATCTAACGATAATATTTCCCCACTGAATAGGATGCGCGTGTCTGTGCTGTAGTTAAATCCAAGATCCATGAGATGCCCCAGCTGATGAGCCCATATTCATCATGCCGTTGGTGTCATAGATGTCACGCTCTCGCCACGGTTTATCGGTCGGCGTAAATGCGGATCGAGGCGCCGACGCTGGCACCATGCGGCTTCGAAGAGAAGGTGCCGCGGAAGCCTGTATCGCTCGGACGGTGCCGACAGCGCGCCGATCCGCCTTGATCCACCTGCCGCGACACGTCTAAGGCCACGCGGATGTCCGATATTTACGCGCTGCGCATGCTCGCTCTTTCCATGGCCCAAATCCGTCAGCGGATGCGTGGAGTGCACCCCTAGATTGAGACAGTAAAATTAGGGACAGCCCTTTTGGAGGAGGGTTTGATGTCCAAGATTGTTCGACGAAGATTTGGCCGAGCGTTCAAGCTGGAGGTGGTCGCTCGCATGGCGGCGGGCGAGAGCGGGACGGCGCTATCGCGCGAGTTGGGGATCAAGCGGACGATCCTGTACCGTTGGCGTGATGCGGTTCGCGATGGTGGCGAAGAAGCGCTACGCGATGGCCCCGGCCGCCCCAACGGCGTGGAGAAGGCAGCGATGGCGCTGGCGCGAGGTCCGGCGGCGCGCGCGCGTGACCTGAGCGAAGCGCGGCAGCAGATTGCCGAGCTGGAGCGCAAGGTCGGCGAGCAGCAGGTGGCGCTGGATTTTTTCAGGGGTGCCTTGCAGCGTATCGAGGCGTCACGTCAGCCGAGCGACGGCAATGGCGTGACGGGGTCATCGCCCAGATTCAGGCGATGACAGGTCTGCAAGGCTGTGGATCGATGCTGTCGGTGGAGCAGTTGTGCCGGCTCTCTCTGGTGAGCCGGGCCGCTTTCTATCGGCGTTGGCACGATAGCGCCCCCAAGGTCGAGGAGACGGCGCTGCGCGATCGGCTGCAACGCCTTTGCATCACGCACCGGCATTACGGCTATCGCCGGATCGTAGCGCTGCTCAGGCGCGATGACTGGGTCATCAACCACAAGCGCGTGCTTCGCCTGATGCGGGAGGACAACCTGCTGTGCCTGAGGAAGCCACTGTTCCGGCCGGCCACCACAGACTCGCGCCATGGCTGGCGGGTGTGGCCCAACCTGGCGCGTCATCTGATGCCCACCGCCGTCAATCAGCTGTGGGTGGCGGACATCACCTATGTCCGCCTGGCCGAGGCGTTCGTCTATCTCGCGGTGATCCTCGATGCGTTCAGTCGCAAGGTGGTCGGCTGGGCAATGGCGGATCACCTGCGCGCGGAGCTGGCGCTCGATGCGCTTGCGATGGCGCTGGAGCGGCGCCCGGTCGTATCGGGTGCGCTGGTCCACCACTCCGACCGCGGCGTTCAGTACGCGTGTGGCGATTACATCGCCCGTCTGGAGGCCGTCGGTATCCTGCCCAGCATGAGCCGGATCGCCTGCCCGTATGACAATGCGATGGCCGAGAGCTTCATGAAGACGCTGAAGCAGGAGCAGGTAAACGGCGCAGACTACCGCGATCTCGCGCATGCCAGGGCCGAGATCGGCGCCTTCATCGAGCAGGTCTACAACCGACAGCGCCTGCACTCCGCCTTGGCCTATCTGTCACCGGACGAGTATGAAGAAATGTCGCCAGGGGTGCTGCGCAGCAGCCCCTCGCCATGACAGCAACGCGCTGTCCCTAATTATCGTGTCTCAACACTGGGGTGCACTCCATGCGCGACGATCTCGGAATAACGGTGACAGTGCACTAATTGCGTCTACAGTTCGCCAGCGATAGCATGGCTGGATGGCACGCCTGGCACGCGCGGTTTTTCCGGGTCATCCCCATCATGTGACGCAGCGCGGCAATGGCCGCGCGCAGACCTTCTTCAGCGACGCGGACTATGCGCTTTATCGCGATCTCCTCGCCGAGCATTGCGCGGCGGCCGGGGTCGAGGTCTGGGCCTGGGTGCTCATGCCGAACCATGTGCATCTCGTGCTTGTGCCATCCGATCAGGACGGTCTGCGGCGCGCGCTGGCCGCGGTGCACCGGCGCTATGCGGGCCATGTCCATGCCCGGCTGAAGCGGACCGGGCATTTCTGGCAGGGGCGCTTCGGCTGCGTCGCGATGGACGAGGCGCATCTCGGCGCGGCGCTGCGATATGTCGCGCTCAATCCGGTCCGCGCAGGCCTGGTGGCACAGGCGACCGACTGGCCGTGGTCGAGCGTTCATGCGCATCTGGGCCGCGTCGCGGACGATGGAGTGACGGCGGTCGCACCGGTGCTGGAGCGCCAGCCCGACTTCCGCGCCTTGCTTTCGGCCGGAGAAGAGGAGGAGCAGATTGCCAGACTGCGGAAAGCCGAGACGATCGGCCGTCCGGTGGGCGATGCTGCGTTCCTTGCCGCGCTGGAGCGGGAAAGCGGCCGGACGCTTGCACCGGCAAGGCGCGGGCGGAAGGTCGCTAAAAGTGCACTGTCACCGTAATTCCCGCGCTGGAGCGGGAAAGCGGCCGGACGCTTGCACCGGCAAGGCGCGGGCGGAAGGTCGCTAAAAGTGCACTGTCACCGTAATTACGCGCTGGAGCGGGAAAGCGGCCGGACGCTTGCACCGGCAAGGCGCGGGCGGAAGGTCGCTAAAAGTGCACTGTCACCGTAATTAGGAAGGTCGCTAAAAGTGCACTGTCACCGTAATTACGTGATTAACCGTAATTAAAGAAATACAACGGTCTGTTCCTGGACGACGATTATATGGAGAAACGTTATCCGGCGCTGATCCGTGGTGGGACGAGGCGAGGCGACTAGCTCATCGCTCTCGCATCGTCGCCTATTCGTCCATCATCGCGAAAGATGCTCGCATGACGATAGAATGCCAGTCGCATCGCGGACAATCTCGCCACGATATTCAACAACAACGGTGGCAAAAGCTCTGCGCCTATGGCGCAGGGGCGTAAATCATCTACAAGAACGAGGCGTGGATCCGACGGGCAACGTTTCCGTCGACGGACGTGATTCGGATTCAAGGCGGGTGGAGAAAGAAGCAGGAACAGGAGTCGGGGGATGTTTCGGATAATTTCAAGATCGTCGCTCCTTGCGCTTCCATTATCTCTGATTTTGGCGGGCCTGACGACCTTCATGTTGTATCGGACCGGGGATAACGACCTTCATGTCGCCGATCCCAGAGTTATCGGGAATCAGCATCTTATCCTTGAGTTCGGTGCGACCTTCGTTTTTTCCTATCTGTGCCAGCTGATGCTGTTCGCCGCGATCGGTCTGCTGATGAAATTGTTCCCAAGCCAGTAAGTCATCTGCGCGGGAGCGGCCTGGCCCGCTCTCGACAGTCGCCATCCCCGTCGATTCAACTCAGCACCGCCCTGCCCTAATCCGGCGCGATGAAACGTCGCACCACCACCCTCGAAGACGCCATCATCGACGGGATTTCCCGCGGCATCACCCTGCGCGAGCTGTGCCGCGACCAGAAGATCCGCTTCAGCACCGTGTACCGCTGGATGGAGGACGATGCCTTCGCCGCGCGCATGGCGCGGGCGCGGGCGCTGGGCTTCGACGCGCTGGTCGACGAGATGATCGAGATCGCCGACGACAGCCGCAACGACTGGCTGGAGCGCAAGGACGCGAAGGCGGACGCGCCGCCCCAGCGCAACCCGGAAAATATCGCGCGATCGCGCCTGCGCATCGAGACGCGCATGCGCATCCTGGCGCGCTGGTACCCCCTGCGCTTCGGCGGGATGGACGGCCGGATCGGCGGGATGGCCGGGCTGACGACAATCGGGAGCACGGGCGCCGGGGCCGGGGTTACGGCCCCAGGCGCCGCCGCCGCGCCCGTCGACACGACGGCGATCGCGGTGCGGCTTTCCTCGATCCTCGCCACGATCGCCGCGCGCGACCCCGGCGGGGACTTACTCGACGGCGATGGTGGGGACGCCCCGGGCTGGGGCGACGCATCGATCATCGAGCATGACGATATCGCACCGGAGGATGATGCATGACCGAGACCGATCCCACCCGGCTCGACGCGCTGCTGCGCCGCGCCACCCCCAGCGAGCGCGCGGAGATATTGGGGCTCACCGCGAGCGACCGCCTGGCCGAGCCGTGGCGCCCGCAGCCCGGCGCGCAGGCCCAGGCGCTGGAAAGCGAGGCGGACGTCACCGGCTATGGCGGCGCGGCGGGCGGCGGCAAGTCGGATCTGGTCGCCGGCCTGGCGCTCACCCGCCATCGCCGCTCGCTGATCCTGCGCCGGCAAAAGGCACAGACCGGCGGCATCATCCAGCGCATCGGCGAGATACTGGGATCGACGATTGGCTTCAACCAGAGCCGCAGCGCGTGGCGCCTGCCCGATGGCGCCGGCGACAGGCTGATCGAGTTCGGCGGGCTCGACGGCCCGCAGGATCATCACAAATGGCAGGGCCGCCCGCACGACCTGATCGCCTATGACGAAGCGACCGAGATGCGCGAGGCGCAGGTGCGCTTCACCATGGGCTGGGCGCGCACCAGCGACCCGGCCCAGCGCGCCCGCGTGGTGATGACGTTCAACCCGCCGACCAATGCGGAGGGGCGCTGGGTGCTCGATTTCTTCGCGCCCTGGCTCGATCCGAAACATCCCCATCCGGCCGAACCGGGCGAGCTGCGCTGGTTCACCACCCTTCGCGGGCACGACCGGGAGATGCCGCGCGCCGATCCCTTCGTGATCTTCAAGGGCGAGCCGCTTTACGATTTCGACCCGGCGGATTTCGGCGCGGAAAAGATCGTCACGCCGCGCTCGCGCACCTTCGTGCCGAGCCGGGTGACCGACAATCATTTCTACATGCGCACCGGCTATGTCGACACGCTGCAGGCGATGCCCGAGCCGTTGCGGTCGCAGATGCTGACCGGCGATTTCACCGCCGGGGTGGAGGATGACGACTGGCAGGTCATCCCGACCGCCTGGATCGACGCCGCGATGGCGCGCTGGACCCCGCGCGACTGGCTGCCGCCGATGGAGTCGATGGGCGTCGACGTGGCGGTGGGCGGGCGCGACGCGTTCGTCATTTCCTGCCGCCACGGCAGCTGGTTCGCGCCGCTGATCCGCGTGCCCGGCCGCGAGATTCCGCAGGATGCGGGCGGGCCGATCACCGCCGGCCATGTCATCCGCCACCGCCGCGACCGCGCGGTGGTGCATGTCGACGTGATCGGATGGGGCCTGACCACCGCCAATTTCCTGACCGAGAACGGAGTGCAGACGATCGCGGTCAACGCTGCCTCGGCGAGCGGGCACGGCACCGCCGACGGCCGGCTGAAATTCGTCAATGTCCGCGCGGAAATGGTGTGGCGCCTGCGCGAGGCGCTCGACCCGCAAGGGGCCGAGCCGATCGCGCTGCCCGACGATCCGTCGCTGCGCGCCGATCTCGCCGCCTATCACTGGAGCGCGACGGCGCGCGGCATCCTGGTGCGCTCCAAGGACGAGATGAAGGCGCTGCTCGGCCGCTCGCCCGATGCCGGCGACGCGGTGTGCCTCGCCAATTTCCGTTCGATGAAGGTCGATACCTGGGAGGAAGCACGGCACGATCGCCGCGTGCGCCGGCCGGAATGGGAGGAGGATCTCTACCGCGACCTGCGCGATGACTCGTACGACCTGTACCGCGATATCCGTTGAGGGATTGGCGTTGAGGGATCGGGTACGACGAGCCGAACCGCCGCGCGGGACGAACCGATCCGGTGATTTCCGCACGCCCCGCGACTGGCTCGGTCCGTCGAGTCAGGGTCGAAACGACCGCCGCGCTGCGCCATGTCCATCGGCACAGGGGCATCATTACCCGAGAGGATAGACCATGAATATCAGGATCTTGAGCACGGCCATCGCCGGCGCGGCACTCGCCATCGCCCTGCCCGCCACCGCCCAGCAACAGACCCCGCCGGGCACCCCGCCGACGACCACGCCCATCCCCCCGACGGACCCGGTGCCGCAGACTCAGCCCGCGCCCGCACCTGATGCGACGACGCCGGCACCGGCCCCGGACAGCGCCACCACCACCCCGCCGCCGAGCGACCCGTCAGCCGATACGGCGACCCCGGCGCCGGACGAGAGCGCGGATGCGGGGAAGAAGAAGAAAAAGAAGCACTGATCCGGCCGGGAGGCTGGTTGAGAGAGCGGCGCGGGGGTAACCCCTGCGCCGTTTTTTATCTTAACCCCTCCTCTTCAGGGGAGGGGCAAGGGGTGGGGCAGCGTCGAGCGGGGCTCGATGCCCCGCCCGACGCTTCGATCCAAGGGATTCGGCAGCGAATTTTGCCGTTGTTTAAGCCCCCCGGCATTGCGGCGACCTTCGTCGATTACTGGACTGACTACGGCAGATCGATCCCGCCTTCCTAGATCCAAATCTACTACCGCCGTGCGTTGAAGCACCATTGCGGCAGTCCGGATATTCTCGTTACTATAGCGTCAACTTATACACTGTTCCGCCGCCGGTTGACCCAACAACGCCTGATCGCGTTGTACCATAAAGAGCACCATCCCTGCCCATCACAAGACCGGCACTGGGGTCGTTTGGCGCCTGATTTACCGGGCCGAAAGAATATAGCGTCGTGAGCACGCCCGACCGCGTCAGGCGATAAGCCGTCCCGCAAGAGTCGCACGAAAAACTCCCGCCTGAGGATGTGGTGCCATAGAAGCTTCCGTCAGGCCCAATGATGAGGCCAAAGGGACCACTGCCGTCCGCCCGCGAATTGACGGAGAAGGCGTAGATGACAGTTAGGGCGCCTGCAGGGGTAATCCGGAACACCGTCCCGCAGCCGAAAAATCCCCCGCAGCGGCCCTGGCCGCCCGACACGGTAGTGCCGTAAAATGCGCCGTCGCTGCCCTGCACCAGATCACCGCCGGGCGCTATTCCATCCGGGGTCAGGAAGCCGGAACTATATCCATTCCCGAAGGAGTAGAGGATTGTTTCTGCACCGCCGGGAGTGACCTTAAACACGGTCCCGCAATCGTGCGTTTCACCTGTCGTACTGCAGCTATTGGCGCCGCCATTTTGCGTCGTGCCGTAGAAGTTGCCGTCGCTCCCCTGAGTCAAACCACCGGGCTGCACGCCGTCAGACGCCGATCCTCCGAATGAATAGAGCACGGTTTCCACACCGCCCGGCGTCAGCTTGAACACAGTACCGCAATTGCCGCCGCTCTGCGGAATTTGGTTGCAATGGTTAGCACCGCCAGAGGAGGTCGTGCCGTAGAAATTACCGTCACTGGCCTGGATCACGCGGTTCGGCACAATGCCGTCCGCCGGGGTCGCGCCGAAAGAATATAATATGCTGTATTGACCGCCCAGGGTTATTCTGAACACCGTCCCGCCGCCGCCATACGCCCCGCCATTGGCGGTAGTTCCGTAAATGGCGCCATCGCTTCCCTGGATTAGCGGCGCGTAAGGTGTGTAACCGTCGTTGGGCCTGCTCCCAAAGGCGTAGAGGATCGATTCCTGGCCATCGGGCGTGATCTTGAAGATGACTCCACATTGAATTGTGGCACCCGGCCGGCAGCTGTTCGGTCCCCCATTGGCAGTTCCGTAGAAATTGCCGTCGCTCGCCTGCAGCATGGGGCCGTTCGGTTGATAGCCGTCAGGCGTGTTCGATCCGAAGGAATATAGGTAGGTAAGTTTGGGCGTCACCGTCGGCGACGGAGTAGGAGTAGGGGTAGGGCTTGGCGCAGGCGTGACGGTTCCAGACCCACCCGTGCTGCCGCCGCCACCGCCGCAGCTTGCGAGGAGGATGCAACAGCCAACCCACAAATTCGCCTTACGCATACAGCCTCCCCTTTAGGGCTGTCCCGTTGCATCATCTCTTCACGGCAATCAAATGCTTTCAATCGCAATAGCTTGAGGTTCGGCGAGCGATTTGGATCTTGGAAATGTCCGCAACCGGCGCATAGCTGGCCCCGTTCCTGTATCAGTCTCAAACACCCCCATCATCGCCCTTTGGGTCCCCCCAATTCCCAGCTATGACCCTCCCATGGCCTTCGGCGTCTTCATCCACCGCGCAGACTCGATCTACGAAGACAGCCCCGCCGAGCGCTACCAATTTCCCCGCCCCTATCTCACCCGTGCCAGGCAAACAGAGGGCAACTGGATCCTCTATTACGAACCCCGCAAGGTGCGCGGCACGCGCGGCTATTTCGCCGTCGCCAAGGTCCGGCGGATCATTCCCGACCCCGGCACGCCGAACATGTTCATTGCGGTGATCGAGCCGGGCAGTTATCTCGATTTCCCCAACCCCGTGCCGTTCGGCAGCCCCGGCGATCCGGTCGAGCGCGGCTTGCTGAACGATGCCGGCGCCATTTCCGGCCGGGCGCAATCGGCGGTCCGGCCGATCTCCGCGGCTGACTTCAACCGCATCATCGAGCTTGGCCTTGGCGGTGACGACACGCTGCTGCCGCGCGACGACGATCCTGCGCTCGCCCCCAATCTCCTGCAGGAGGAGCGGGCGCCTTTCCCATTCGAGCAGGAACGCGATCGCATCGGCTATTATGGCTCGCGCATCGTGCGGGATCGCATCTTTCGCCGGGTCGTGCTGCGCGCTTATGACGAGCGCTGCGCCATCACCGGGCTGAAGCTGATCAACGGCGGCGGCCGGGCCGAAGTGCAGGCGGCACATATCCGGCCGGTCGAGGCGAGCGGGCCGGACATCGTCACCAACGGCCTGGCCTTGTCCGGCACCGTCCACTGGATGTTCGATCGTGGGCTGATCAGCCTGGACGATGATTTGAAGATCCTCGTCTCGCGGCAGATCAACGATCCCGACGGCGTGACCGCGATGATCAACAGGAGCGGCCATGCCCTGCCGCCGCTGCGCCCGGCCGATCGTCCGCATCCGCATTTTCTGCAATGGCACCGCGACCATTGCTTCAAGGTTTGAGCTCCGCACGGCTCACTCCGGATCGTAGCGGAGCAGGTCGCCGGGCTGGCATTTCAGCTCGCGGCAGATCGCTTCGAGCGTCGAGAAGCGGATCGCCTTGGCCTTGCCGGTCTTGAGGATCGACAGATTGGCCAGCGTCAATCCGATGCGGTTGCTGAGTTCGGTCAGCGTCATCCGGTGCTGGTACAGCAGGTCGTCGAGATCGACCCTGATGCGGTCGCCTGCTTCCGCCATCATATGGTTCCTTCCAGATCGGCATGCATCGCCGCCCCCTGGCGGAACACCCGCGCCAGGATGAACAGCACCAGGATCACCAGCACATCGGGACCGGAAAGACGCGAGGCGAAGCGGAGGGCATAGGGCATGGCGGGCATCAGGCCGGATTCGGCCAGCGAGACCAGTTTCAGCAGAAGCGCGATCCAGCCCATCCGCGCCAGCCGGTCGGCATTGACCGCGACGAACGGTGACCCGGCCTTCACGGAGCCGACGATCTTCTCGAGCGTCAGCAGGAACCATCCATAGATGGCCAGCGGTGCCGCTATCGCCAGGAACAGCAGCGGCGAATCGTCCCCGCCAGGAGATGTCGTTGCATAAGGGCTGGTATGGACGCCGAAGATCAGGCCGATCAGGGCGATCGCCAGAACCAGGCCGGCGAGGAAGAACAACAGGACGGAAAGCACCCGGAGAAGCTTCTGGGTAATCGACAGAAGCGGATCGGAAAAGATGCGGGACATGGTCTGTATCCTTGAGGGTTGCGGTCAGGCGGCGGCAGTCGCCGCAAGGTCGGATCGGGCAATGGCATTTCGGTTCATCGAGTGCCTCCTCCTATCGAACATCGATACGCTCGATATCGATAATCAATAATGCCGAGTCGCCTTATCGTCAATCGATAATATCGATTATCGATATATCGGCGGGAACGGAGGGCCGCATCGTCCAGGGGTGGCAAGCTCCAGCCCGAACGCCAGCGCGACGGATGTGAGTCGGGAGAGCGAAAGGTCGGCCGGTCCTGTCGAGCCCTGACGGCGGCCCTGGATCGCAATGCCTGTCCGTAAACGCGCAGGGCAGTTTATGTCCGCGCGTGAAATTCCAGTCGCAGCGATGGCTGGCCGACGAACTTTCCACAGACCCGGGCGCTGCGGTCCGAGCGCAGATACCGATCGAAAAACAGGCGCGTGCAAGCGTTGGTCATCTCATATCCGACACGCGGATCGATCGGGCCGGCAAGCCCCGCCAGCCGAACGAGCGGCGACCAGAGCGGCGCGTCCGTCCAGTTCAGATGGTACATGCCGTTCATGGTCGCATAATAGGCATCGCCGCGGTTCCGCTCGAAGAGTGCCCGCTGGCTGGCGATGGTATGGGCGATTTCGGCTTCGGGCCATCCGCCCGCCCGGCTGCGTTCCTCCCGCATGACCTGTGCGTCCCGGCTGATGATCATCAGGGGCTGTTGCAGCCCGCGCCGCACGACGGTGGCGCTCTTCCCCGCATCGACGGCCACGCACGCCTGGAATCGGGCGTCGCGCAGGCATGCCTCGGGAACGATATAGCCGCCGAGCGACATGCCGAAGGCGCCGACATGCGTCAGGTCCAGCGCGTTCGCGACAACGGGGTCTTCCCGATCGAGCCTGCCGAGCCGGTCGAGGACGAAGCTGAGATCCTGCGCGAGGAAAGGGATGATCCCGCCTGGCAAGGCGACGCCATTCATCGCAAGCCCGCGATCGCCTTGCCGCGACAGCGCCAGGGGCATGTACCGGTTGAACGCCGTGAAGTCCGCGACCAGCGGCACCGTCGCGCCGTCGGGGAAGATCGTCGCCGCGGCCGTGCCCGGCTGATCCAGGGTGACCACGACATAGCCGTAGGACACGAGCTCCTCGATCCAGAACAGGCTTGCTGCCCTGAACCCCGACAACCCCGTCGGATTGATCAGCACCGGATGCCGCCGTCCGTCCGGGCAGGCATCCTGGCCGGCATGCGTAGGCGCGTCCTTCAGCCTCCCGAGAAGCCAGGGCGGGAGCCGGTACCGGCCCGCGATCGCGTCGAGGACTTCGCGCCGGTCGATATAGCGCTGCACCTTTCCCGGCCCGGAGGCCGGATACCAGATTTGCGCCACCACGCGGCGATGATCGCCGCGATCGGCGGTGAACGGCTCGGGTCGGGACGGATCGGTCCAATAATAAATGCGGCTGCCGATCGCATAAGGCCCACCGGGCTTCGCAAACCGCGGCGTCGGCAAGACCAGGACCCAGGCGATCAGCGCCAGCAGCACCAGCGCAGCCAGAGCAAGGGCAGCCCGCCGGACAGGGCGCGCGAATCTCGCGGGTCGCGCCTGCCCCGCGTTCACGCCAGCGCCACCTCCGCCCGCGCCATGACCGGCATCATCGGCAGGGACGCACATGAGGCGATAGTGCCGTTCATGGAGCATGGCCTTTCGGAGTCGGTGGACGCTATCCGGCGCGCTTCGGTCACTCGCCCATGATGGCGGTGCCGGTCAATCGCCGGGAACGGCGTCGCGCCATCCCGCAGCGGCACCGCGCCGGGTCGTTGCCCTTCAGCAACACACCCCTCGCATCGCGCGCCGTCACGAAAACGTCACTCGCCCGTAACGATAGTGTCGCGCGCGCCGCCTAGCTGCGCGGGCGGGCGGCCCCTCTGGCCGTGAGATGGGGAATGATCATGATCGAACTTTCGCGCCGCCGGCTGCGCCGCGGCCACGCTTATGCCGTTCTGATGGCCTCGGCCGCGCTGGCCGCGCTCGTGCCGGCCGCCGCGCAGGCCCAGACGGCTCAGGTCCAGACGGCCGCTGTCGGCCCGGACGCCGTCGCCGTGGACAGCGGCGAGCCCGAGGACATCGTCGTCGTCGGCAGCGGCGCGACGCGATCGGTCCTCACCCTGCTGCCCTCGAACCTCGACGTGCTGCCGCCTGGCACCAGCGTCCAGAAAGCGCTGAACTTCCTGCCCGGCGTGAGCGCGCAGTCGATCGATGCGCTCGGCGTCAACGAACAGTCGCTGTCGCTGCAGGTGCGCGGCTTCAACACCACGCATCTCGGCTACACGCTGGACGGCATGCCGCTCGGCGATGGCGCCTATAATAATTACAACGGCCTCACCATCAGCCGCGCGCTGATCTCCGAGAATCTCGGCCGCGCCGATCTCGCCACCGGCATCGCCGGCCTCGCCATCCCCTCGACCAGCAATCTCGGCGGCGCGCTGACCTATTTCAGCAGCGATCCGCACAAGGAGATGGGCATCGCGGCCAACGGCACCATCGGCAGCGAGGACAGCCGGCGCGCCTTCGTGCGCGTCGACACCGGCGAGCATGGCGGCTTCTCGGCCTATCTCTCCGGCCAGTATAGCGAGCAGAAGCTGTTCGTGAACCAGGGCGCCTATAACAAGTCGACCGGCAAGCAGCTCAACGCCAAGCTGAAATATGCGTTCGACGGCGGCACGATCACGGCCTTTGTCGACCTGTCGCGCACCAACCAGGCCGACGATGCCTATCTGTCGAAGGAAATGCTCGGGCGGCTCGGCTGGGACTGGGGCGGCTATGCGCCGAACTGGCAGGCCTATGTCGACCGCGCCTATTGCTCGGTGACAGCGCCGACCGCGCCGACCAAATGCGTGGATTCGACGCTGCCCGAAAAGCGCGCCGACGTCACGTTCACGAACGGCCAGATCCTGCGCAACGACAATCTCTATTACATCGCCGGCGATTTCAGCCTGACCAGGAATCTGAGCGTGCGCGGGCAGATCTATCACCATACCGACAAGGGCGCCGGCAATAATTTCATCACGGCCTGGTCGACTCAGGGCACGACCTCGACCGCGGACGACCTGCCGGTGCAGATCCGCGACACGCGCTACACCATCGACCGCACCGGCGCGATCGGCAGCCTGAGCTGGCAGCTCGGCTTCAACCAGCTCGAGGCCGGTTTCTGGGTGGAGGACAATGTCAGCAGCGCCGCGCGCTATATCTGGACCAACGTCACCGGCCCGTTCAGCCTGGCGAAGTTCCTGCAAGGCCAGCCGGATACCGCGCAATGGGTGCAGCGCACCACCTGGAAGACCGAGCAATTCTACGTCCAGGACACGGTCAGGCTGTTCGACGACGCGCTGAGCGTCGATTTCGGCTTCAAGAGCACCTACGCGAAGTCCGATGCCGAGGCGATGCGCGGCATCGCCAAGGCGGCACCGCCGGCGTCGAGCCAGTTCGCCAGCGGCACGCTGGTCGCCAAGGACAATTTCCTGCCCGAAGTGGGCGTGCGGTGGAAGATCGCGCCGGGCCATGAGGTGTTCGCCAGCTATGCGGAAAACATGGCGATGTATCAGGGCGGCTTCAAACTCGGCCCGCAATCGGTGTCGCAGGCGGTGTGGGACGTGCAGGGCAAGACGCTGAAGCCGGAAACCTCGAAGAGCGTCGAGGGCGGCTATCGCTTCGTCAGCGGCCAGCTCCAGGCGTCGCTGACCGGCTATTATGTGAAGTTCGAGAACCGCCTGCTGCAGTACAACCCCTGCCCGACCAACCAGCAGCAGAATCCGGGCTGCGGCAATTCCTTCCACAATGCCGGCAGCGTCACCAGCAAGGGCGTGGAGCTTGGCGTGCTGTGGAAGCCCACGCCGTGGCTGAGCTGGTACAATTCGGCCTCGTACAACAAGTCGACCTATGACCAGGATCTCAACTGGTGCACCACCACCTGCGTGATCAAGGCGACCGCGGGCAAGCAGCAGGTCGATACGCCCAAGGAAATGCTGTCGAGCGTGGTCAGCGTGAAATATGCCGGCTTCTTCGGCTCGGTGCAGGGTAAATATACCGGCCGGCGCTATTACACCTATACGAACGACCAGAGCTTTGCCGGCTACACCACCGTCGATCTGGGCGTCGGCTATGATTTCGGCAGCCATGGCCCGCTGAAGGGCGCCAAGGTGTCGCTCAACGTCACCAACCTGACCGACAAGCGTTATGCGTCGAATTTCGACAGCAGCGTGTTCGCGCCCGACGATGCGACCGGCACCATCCTGGTGTTCCACTCGTCTGCGCCGCGCCAGGTGTTCGGCACGATCAGCGCCGCCTTCTGAGGTCGGCTGCCCCGGCTCTTCCTTGCGGGGAAGAGCCGGGCCGCCCCCTCAGGCGTCGGCCGCGCGCGCCGCCATCGTCGCCCTGGCCCACCAGACCAGCTCGTCGAGCGCGGCGGTGGCGGACGGGATCAGGTTGGCCTCGATCGCCTCGATCGGCTGTTTGCCGAAATAGGGGTGGATCGCGATGAAGTCGCCGCCGCCGATATGGACGGCGCTTTTGGTCGAGACCATCTGCAGCTCGACGCCGATGCCGCGCAGATGCTCTACCGCGCGGGTGGCGCCGGTGCCGCCATAGCCGATCGCGGTGAAGGGCTTGCGGTTCCATTCCTTGTACGCCTGGTCGAGCGCGTTCTTGAGCACGCCGGTGAGCGAGTGGTTATATTCGGCGACCACGAAGATATAGCCGTCATAGCGCCCGATCGTCTCCTGCCAGCGCACCGCTTCGGGGTTCTGGCTCGGCGCCCAGAGGTTGGACATGGCTTCGTCGAAAAAGGGCATGGGATGGTCGCGCAGGTCGATCAGCTCGACCTCGATGTCGTCGCGCGCCTGGGCCTGTTTGAGCATCCACTGCGCGGGCGTCTCGGCAAAGCGCGTCGGGCGCGTCGAACCGATGATGAGGGCGATCCGGGGCTTGGCAGTCATGGTACCTCGCAGTAGGTGGTTTCCTGAGGTAACCTGATTACGTAGAGTGATCGTTACTGAGAAGGAGGCACCTTGGCGATACCAGCTAACCCGGCGGAAACCGCCCTGGCCTGCGATGCGGGACACGGCGCGGCCTGCGAGCACATCAGCCGGACGCTGGCGCGGACCAGCGACAAATGGTCGATGCTGGTCGTGCGCGTGCTGGGCAGAGGCCCCTGCCGGTTCAACGCGCTTCGGCGCGAGATCGGCGAGATCAGCCAGAAAATGCTCGCCTCGACGCTGCGCGATCTGGAGGAACATGGCTTCGTCTCGCGGACCGTGACGCCGGTGACGCCGCCCCAGGTGGAATATGCGCTGACCGATCTGGGCCGCGAGTTTCTCGTGCCGGTCCGGGCGCTTGCCGAATGGGTGATGGTGAATACGCCGCGCATGGACGCGGCCCGGGCGGCCTATGCGATCCGGCGCGCCAGCGCGTAGTAGGGCGGGAAAGACACCATGATGAAACGACTCCTGACCCTGGCGCTCGCCCTGGCCGCCCTGCCGCTGGCCGGCTGCATCACCGTGCCGCCCGCTTATGGCCCGGTCGCGGGCGATTGCACCGGCCAGACCGCCGATCCCGCCACCGCGCAGGGGCCAGTCTATTTCGTCGCCACCGGCATGCCCGCCTGCCGGGCGGATCAGCCGCTTTCGCTGTCGGTCGAGCGGGGCAGCTTCCGCCCCTATGGCGCGCCGGCCATCGAGCCGATCCGCTATGGTTTCGCCACGCCGGGCACGCCGACCTTGCCCAATCTCAAGCTGTCGGCCGACGCGGCCTGGCATGACAGGCTGCGGCGCGATCTCCAGGCGCCGCCGCGTCGGATTCTGCTCTATGTCCATGGGTACAACAATACCGTGGCGGAGGCGCTGTCGCAGGCCGACCAGATCGCCATGGCCGCGCGTTTCGACGGGCCGGTGGTGGCGTTCCTCTGGCCGTCGCAGCATACGATCGCGAAATATACCTGGGACGAGGAGAATGCGCGCTGGACCCAGGCCTATTTCGATACGGTGCTGGCCGATCTCGCGGCGCAGGCACCCGAGCTGGTGCTGGTGGCGCATTCGATGGGCAACCAGATCGCGATCGACGGGCTGCGCCATCTCCAGTCGCTGTCGCAGAAACCCGGCGCGCCCGATCTCGCGGCGCGGGTGAAGATCCTGGTGCTTGCGTCACCCGATATCGACCGGGAGCTGTTCGACCGCGACATGGCGCCCGACGTGGTGCGGCCGGGGCGGCGCGTCGCCCTGTTCGCCTCGGGCAAGGACCTGCCGCTGCGCAGCAGCTGGGCCGTGCACGGCAATCCGCGCGCGGGCGATGTCGGCTGCACCTTCCGCCTGCGCCGGCGCAAGGGGCCGCTCATCGCCGAGCCGCGCTGCTATCCCGATCCGCGCGGCGCACCGGGCGAGCTGACCGTGATCGACGGGACCGACATTCCCGGCAGGCCGCTGGGCCATAGCAACCATATCGACACGCCCGAAGGCCGGGCAGTGCTGCGCCAGTTGCTCGCGCCTGGCGCAAGGCCGCTGCCGGCGGAGAAGGGCGTGATGACGCTCCACATCGCCAGCCCGCCCGATTGCGCGAGCGGGCCGAGCCGACTGGGACTCGAGCGCGCGATCGCGCGGTGCGCGGTGAAGAAGTGATGGCGAGGGGCGAGCATCGCTACGCCGGCGGACTGGCCCTAGCCCCTGAACTTAAGTCGTTCGATAAATATCTAGATTTCGTCATGCTGAACTCGTTTCAACATCCAACGCTCCACAAGCGAGGGCATTGGTTATTGCACATTGGATGCTGAAACGAGTTCAGCATGACGGCAGGTTTATAATAAGACGAACTTTGGGTTCAGGACACTAGCACTTGGTGAACTGGCCCTTTTTCGGCCCGGAGGCGAAGTGGCATTTGCCCTTGGCGTCCTTCGTCACGCCGCCGGCGGCGGCATGCGCGGTCGGGCATTTCACGAACTTGCCCTTCGCGTCCTTGCACGGCGCGGCGAGCGCGGGGGTGCTGGAGAGCAGGGCGAGCGAGGCGATGGCGAACAGTGACGTGCGGATCATGACATTCCTCCTGCCGATCTGGTCGGCTGCTGAGGACGCTAGGCCATAGCGAGCGCCCGGGCGGTGACGGCGGCATGACAAAGGCGTCATGGCATGCCAACGAACCGCCCGGAGCGAAGGGCGATCTCAGGGTTCCAGCGCGCAATCGTTGAGGATCGTGGTGCCGGCCAGTGCTTGCACGCCACCGCACGATACCGTGATCGCCATGCCCTTCGCCAGGGGAGCAAGGCGCTCGCGATAACCTCGCGGGAAGTTGACGATCATGTGGTTGAAGCGCGACCGCCCCTCGAGCGACAGCGCCGGGGTCGGGCCGGGCGTGACCATCGTCGCGATGATGCCCGAGACGCGGACAGGACCGTCATAGCGCAGCGCGGCGCCGCGCGGATCGCTGAAAAAGGCGGAATCCAGCGCCGCCGCGGTGGTGAAGGTGGGGGTGAAGGGCGGCGGCGTGGTCAGCCGGTCGGCATCGCGGCGCGCGGCGTCGACCGCGCGCTCCGGCTGGGCCGGGCTATCGGCCACCGCGCCGTCTGCCGCTTCTTGCCCGCGATCGGACGCGCCGTCCGCGCCGGGCGCGGCCGCCTGTTGCTGTTCGTTGCCGGCGATCGGGCGCGTACCCTCGCGCTGGCTCCATAGTAGATAGCCGATCACCAATATGGCGAGCACGATGACGAGCGGCAGGATCAGCCGCGCGCCGCCCCCCGCCGGCGCGACCATGGGTGCGAGCGGTTCGGGTCGGGCATACCCGGATGCGGGTGGGGGTGTGGCAGCCGCATCGTCCGTCGATGCGCCGCATTTGGCGCAGAAGCGCGCGCCGTCGGGAAGCTGGGAACCGCATTGGCTGCAAAAGGCCATCGTCGCTCTCCTCGCAGTGTCGCCGTTATGGCTGTCACGACGCACGGCCGGCGCGGATCGTTCCCCGGCACGAACCGGCGACACCCCCGCCGCGGATCGCCGATTCGCCCCGGACGCGACGTAATGCCCCTTCGCGGCGATGAGTCGAGCTTCAATTAATCACCGTTCATTTGACGTTAATTGAACAGTGATTAATTTAAGGCCGTGGCACAGGACGCCGCGAAAGGCCGCCCGTCGGCGGCCCGAAAAGGAGAACGACCATGAAGCCCAGCATCATCCTTGGCGCGATTGCCGCCATGACCGCGATGGCCAGCCAACCGGCCGCCGCCTATCCGATCAAGACCACTGGGCGCACGCTCGCCAGCCCGCAACTCGCCGTCGATGTGCTCCGCCAGATCTCGGCCTATTCCAGGGCGACCGGCGGCTGCTCCTTCGTCTTTTCGGCGCATATGCAGGTGATGCCGCGCGGCTATGCGCCGGTCGCGCCGACCATGCCGGCCGTCGCTCGTGGCGGCCATTTCGAGGAGTGGACGGTCAATGCCTGTGCCGCCAAGCAGCGCTTCCAGATCGCGCTGTGGCCGTCGCCGCGTGGCGGCACCGATTTTGCCGTGACACCGCTCACCGGCCGCATGCCGCTCCACAGCTACTGAGCCCCGGACGCGGTTCGTACGTTATACGCTTGCTGAAAACGGGAGACTAATCATGTTGAACAGGATCAAGAGCACCGTCGCGCTGGGCCTGGCCCTGGCCGCCCTGGCCCCGACCGCTGCCGCGGCCAAGCCGTTGCCCGAATGGTATGGCCGCTATGTCTGGGAGGAACCGCTCGGCCGGGTCGGCGGATCGTCGCCGACGGACAGCATCGCCATCTTCGTCACCTACACGCTGGCGCTCGGGCCGGGCAACGGATCAACCAGTTGCCTGCTGCGCGGCGAGGGATATCAGACCAACCGGCAGATGCAGTGTACCGCAACGCCGCAGGGCAATTCCGTGATCATCAAATTCTACAAATTCGGCCCCGACAATATGGGTGGCGGCGGCTATGCCCTGGGTGCGCCGCTGTTCACCATGACGCGCGCGGGCGGCGGGATCGTCACCCAGTTGCAGGCGCTGAGCCCGTCGAGCGACGCCACGCCGCGCCGTGGCCGGTTGTTCCGGCGGACCGGCTGATCCACCATCACCACGCGGGACGTCCGCCGGCCACGCGCCGGCGGGCGTGGCCGCCCATCGACAAAGGGGGAAACCGACCTTGGGCCGACGCTTCGATCACAGCCGGGAAGAATTGTACGAACTGATCCTCGGCGCCGGGGACACGCTGATGGCGGAGGTCGGGTACGCCGATTTCTCCGCGCGCGAGGTGGCGAAGCGGATCGGCTATTCGATCGGCACGATCCACAATGTGTTCGGCAATGTCGATGGACTGGTCACCGCGATCAGCACGCGCACCTTCGGTGAATGGGCCGATACGCTCGAGGCCAGCCTGGCCGAGGCGCGCGCGCAGGACGACCGGATCGCCGCGCTGGTCGAGGCCTATTTCCGCTTCGCCCGCGACAATCCCCGCCGCTGGGCCGCGATTTACGACCACCGGCCCGCCGCCGAGACGATCACCCCCGCGCAGCACGAGACCCGCGGGCGGCTGATGCGCATCGTCGTGGCCGAGGTCGCCGCTGCGCTCGGCCGTGCGCCCGACGAAGCGATCGGCACGCTGGCGCGATCGCTCGTCGCCACGGTGCACGGCCATTGCAGCTTCGCGATTACCGGATCCTGGGCCGCGATGGGACAGACGGATGTGGAGGCCGTCGCGCTCGCCCGCGTGCGGGAGAGCATCGCGGCGGCATTGGTGGGACAGGGCGCTGCCCCCGACAGCTAGAGAGGTTGAGCCATGACGCGCACCGCACCGCTTCGCCCGGCCGGGATCGGGCCGATCGACCGCTTTGCCGGGATCGCCCCGCAATTCGACTGGACCGGAAAGGACTATCATTATCGCCGCGACGGGTGGGGAGCGCCGATCCCGGTGACGGTCGCCGAGCGCGACACGTTCGTCCGGGCAGGCCGGCACTCCCTGCTGCTGCACCTTGCCGCCATGGCACTCGGCATTCTGGCGGCGGTGCTGCTCGCGGCACGGTTCGACCCAGAGGGGGCCGCCTGGATTCGCGCGGGGATCGGGGCGATCATCGTGTCCGCCATTGGCCTGGCCCTGTATCGATCCCATGTCTGGTCCACCCGCGCGCCGGCGCGCGCGCTGGTCAATCGCCGCCCGGTCGGTCCACCCGGCGAGGTCGATGTCGCGCGCTGGCCGGGTTACGGGACAATCCTTCTCGGCGTCTTCGCGGTGATCGTGACCGCCTCGACGCAGACGGCGTCAACGCCGAGTTCGGCCGTCGTCTTCTCCATCGTCGCGATCGTCGCCGGCGTCACGGTCGCCATCATGAAATGGCGGTTCGAGCGCGTCCTGACACCGGCACAGCGGGAGCGGGCGGCGCAGTGGCGCGAGGCGGAGCGTATGCGCAGCCGATCGTCCCATGGATGGGGAAAGACCCTCGTCCTGCTGCTGTTCCTGCTCGTCGAGCTCGCCCTGTGTCTCGCCATCTTTATCGGCGTCAAGACGGCAAGTATCGGCATTGCCGGTTCGAGCTGGGACGACCCGGCCGCCGCCCCCTTCCTGATCGGTTTCCTGCTGGCGGGGGTCGGCATCGTGCTGGCCTTGTGGCCCCTGGAAAGCCTGTGCAAGCGGCTGACCGGGGCGAAGGCGCTCGAGGCGTTCAACGGCTTTCCGTTCTGATCCGGCGCGCGGCGGGGCTAGCCAACCTCAGCCGCAGCGGTCGTCCAGCCCAGGCCGGGGATGGTGATCGATCGCTTCCCCGACAGGTCGACGCGGGTCACGAAGATGTTGCGGCCCTCGATATAGCTCATCACCCGCCGCGCGCGGCCGAGCGAACTGGTGCCATAGGTGCGCGCGACCTCCTCGTCGCTCGGGCAGGGTTCGCCCTCGCGCGCGGCGCGGGCGACGAGCAGGAAGGCGCCGAGCATGTCGTCGGGCAGGTCGCCCGCCTGCTCCAGCGCCTGCTGCCATTCTCCGTCGAGCCGGTCGAAGATGCCGGCGCGCGCCGCGGCGAGGCGGCGGGCGAAGGCGGACGGGTCGAGCGGGCTGCGCTTCACCCCGGCCATGCGGCAGCGGACCTGGAAATCCTGGAACAGCACCGCGGCACTGCGGAGCGTCGCCTCGGGATCGTCCATGATCGCGCGGAGCACCTGGACAGTGACCTCCTCCAGCTCCTCGGGCGATTGCTCCGGCGCGCTGTCATGCTCGCGCGGCGGCGTGGCGGCGAGATCCTGCAGCAGCTGGGCGGCGGGCGGCGTACGCGGCGCGGGCGAGACGCCAGGCGGGAGCAACGGGAACAAGGTGCTCGCCGGCTCCTCGATGCCGTCGCGCAGGAAGGTCATCATGTCGTCGGACGGAGCCTGGGGCAGCGGCGTCAGCACCGGGCTGGAGCTGCGCGCGCTGGTTTCCACCGCGCCGATCTTCACCATCACCGGCCGGCGCGAAATCGCGGGGCCGAGACCGAGGAACGTGCCGCGCGAGAGATCGCGGATCGATTCGGCCTGGCGGCGCTCCATGCCGAGCAGGTCGGCCGCGCGCGCCATGTCGATGTCGAGGAAAGTGCGGCCCATCAGGAAATTGCTCGCCTCGGCCGCGACATTCTTGCTGAGCTTGGCGAGGCGCTGGGTGGCGATGATGCCGGCCAGCCCGCGCTTGCGCCCGCGCGACATCAAATTGGCCATGGCGGACAGCGAGGCGCGGCGGACCTCCTCGCTCACCTCGGCGCCGGCGGCGGGGGCGAAGATCTGCGCTTCGTCGACCACGACCAATGCCGGGTACCAATGTTCGCGCGGGGCATCGAACAGGCCGTTCAGAAAGGCGGCGGCGCAGCGCATCTGCCCTTCCATCTCGAGCCCCTCGAGGCTCAGCACCACCGACGTGCGGTGCTCGCGGCAGCGCGCGGCGAAGCGGGTGATCTCGCCCACCGCATAATCGACGGCCTCGATCGCCACATGACCGTACGGCGCGAGGGTGACGAAATCGCCTTCCGGATCGATCACGATCTGCTGCACCTGGCCGGCGCTGCGCTCCATCAGCCGGCGGAGCAGATAGGATTTTCCCGAGCCGGAATTGCCCTGGACGAGCAGACGCGTGGCGAGCAGCTCCTCCAGATCGACATGGACCGATTTGCCCGAGCCGTCCGTGCCCATATCTACCTGAAACGTCATGCGCTGCCCTTGGCGGATCGGAGTGCGCCAGGGCAAGTGCTTAGCGGTGGGCCGCGCCCGTCCGGCCCGGGAGAGGACGCCTGCACGACCGACCAATCCCGATCTGACCGCCCTCCAAACGGAACCATCCGCCCGCCTCGACTATTATGACGGCCTGAAGCGCGGGGGCGACAAACGGAGTGTTGCCATGAACGCGAAGATCATCGGCGCGGCGCTTGCCGTGACGGCCATGATGTCGGCCTCGCCGGCGCTGGCCAGCAAGCGCGATACCGCCCGAACCACGATCGCCGCCGCCGAGGCCAAGATCAGCATGAACGACAAGACCCCGATGGACGGCCGCGCGGCCGACATCCAGGCACGGGCGAGCGCAGCATTGGCCGAGGCCCGGCTGCAATGGAGCCTGAGCAAGGAAGACAAGACCATCGCGGCGGCGACCGAGGCGAGCGCGCTGGCCGATCTGGCTGCCGCGACTCAGCAGAAACAGGCCGCGCAGGACGAAGCGCATGCGCAGGAAACCGCGCTGGCCCCCGTGCCGCCGGCGCCCGTACCGCAATAAGCGTTTCCGGGCTTCAGGCTTATCCCGATTGAGGAGACAGAGTGATGCGTACCCTAATGATGACGCTGATGGCCGGTGCCGCGATGGCCGTGGCCACCCCGGCCTTTGCCGACAAGACCGACCGCATCGTGGTCGACCAGTACCGCGCCAAGATCGAGGCGGCGCGCGCCGACCCGCTCGTCGCCCGGTACGGCGCGGCCCAGCTTGACGAGGCGACGGCATCGCTGCCCGCGCTGGCCGACGATCTCGACAAGGACAAGGCGGAACGGGCGCGCGCCTCGATCGTGCGGATCGATGCGCTGATCGCCGCCGCGCGCGCCAATGCGCAGACCGCGATCGCCAAGGACCGCGCGGCCAATGCCGCCGTCGCGAACCAGCAGCGGCTGGCCGAGAGCCAGTCCCAGGCGGAGCAGGCGCGGGCCGATGCCGCGCGCGCGCAGCAGGATGCCGCCGTGGCTCAGGCGGATGCGGCGAAGGCGCAGGCCGATGCCGAGGCCGCACGCAAGCAGCTGGCGGATCTTCAGCTGAAACAGACCGCTTTGGGCGCGACGCTGGTACTGCAGGACGTGGTGTTCGAGACGGGCAAGGCCGAGCTGAAACCCGGCGCCGAAGCGCGGCTGCGGCCGCTTGCCCAATATCTGCAGACCAATACCGCGGTGAAGATCCGCATCGACGGGCATACCGACGCGCAAGGGTCGGACGCGTCCAACCAGCAGCTGTCCCAGGCGCGTGCCGCAGCGGTGCGCACCGCGCTGAGCGGCATGGGCGTCGATGGTGCACGGATCGAAGCGGTCGGGCACGGTGAAAGCGAGCCCGTCGCCGACAACAAGACGGCGCCGGGCCGCCAGCAGAACCGCCGTGTCGAGATCACCCTGGTGGGGCAGCAGCTCGGCCAGGCGGTGGCCGCTACGCCGCAATAACGCTCAAGGGAGAGGGCCGTTAGCGCGAGAAGATCGACGCGCGGCCTTCTTCCCCGGCGGAATGGAAGAAGCGGAGCGCGGCCTGCGTCACCGCGGTCGTGTTGGCGCCATGCGCAAACGCGAGATCGCCCATTACGAGCATGAAAATGGCGGCGAGCACGAACTTCATGCCGTGCAGTCTACCCGCAAGAGATTAACGAATCCTCCACGCCAGGCTCAACGCGGCACGACGCGCTCGCGGATCCACAGCGCGACGGCCTCCGCGGCAGTGATCGGGATCATGTGGCCGCCATCGATCATCGTCAGCGCGACTCGGGGCACATCGGCCGCGATCCGGGCGCCGTGGATCGCCGGGTCGAGAATCCGGTCGTCCCTGCCAAACAGAATCGCGACCGGCACGGCGAGATCGCCATAGCGCGCCGCTAGCGCCGCCATGTCGGCGCGCGCGGCGGCGAGATCGGTCGAGGCGGCGTGGAAGGCGCCGGGACGCAGCACGAGCTGGCCGCCGCCGAGCGTGGCGAAGTCGGGCGGAACCGGCTCAGGCGCGAACACCGCCACCGCGCCCCTGCTGCCCGACAGCAGCCCTACCGGCGTGGCCAGCGTCCAGGCGACGGCGCGGCGCAGCGCGGGCGACGCGATGGCGATACCACGGAACGCCGCCGGCACCTCGTCCTGCGGCTGAATCAGCGGGGCGATCAGGGCGAGGCCGCCGACCTTGTCAGGATGATCGAGCGCCAGAGCGAGCGCCACCGCGCCGCCGAGCGAATGGCCAACGACCAGCGGCGATTCGAGGTCGAGCGAGTCGATCAGTCCGGCGATCAGCCTGGCCTGGGCCGCGATGGCGGCCGAGGGCGCCGCGGCGGAATAGCCCGAGCCGGGACGGTCAACGAGAATCACGCGGTGATCGGCGACGAGTCGGTCAGCCAGGGCATAGCCGAAATTGCGCATCTGCCCGCCGAGCCCGTGAATCATCACGATGGCCGGGCCATGGCCACGATCGGCATAATGCAGGCGCACCCCGTCGATGATGACGAACTGGCCGTCGGGCGGCACGTCGCGCTCGATGCGGCGCGTGGCGGCGCGCGAGAACAGCGCGAGCCCGCCGACCAGGGCCGCCGCGCCCGCCGCGACGGCGGCGGCTATCACTGGCGCATTGCGCCGGGGCATCGGCCGATCGACATGATGACTCTCCTGGCGCTTCATGGCCGCACCATCCTTTCACAGCCGCCCGGCTCTGTCACGTGCGGCGGGCCCTTCGGGAACTACCGAATCCCCGCGCCGTTCGCGCGCGCCAGCCTTGATCCGGAATATACCGCGCCCATATACAAATCACTGTTCAACAACGGAAAGGAGGTGGTCTGATGTCTCATTGTCGTAAGCCGGCCACGGCGAATCATGTGAGCATGACCTCCAGCGCGGGGGCGTCGCGCGCCTGATTTCCAGCCGTGACCGGCTGACAATGGAAAGGCCGCCCCGAAAAGGGCGGCCTTTTTTATCCCCGCTCCCCGTCAAGACACGGTAGAAGTAAGACTTTTAACACCGGATCGGTGCATAGCGTAAACCATGATGGGGATGGGGGAAGCATATCGGGCAATGGCCCGGCTGCGGTTTGCGCTGGCCGCCATGGTCGTCGCGTGCTGGTCGATTCCGGCCAGCGCCGAGACATTGAAGCTCAACGCCCCGTTGTGCCACGCCGTCTCCACGCAACGCCTGGCCGATAACGGGCTGTCGTCGCTGCGTTTCGCCTGTGACGGGGCGCCCGCCGGCTATCAGGATGAGAGCCTGTGGCTGCGCGCCGACCTCACCCGCCTGCCGGACGATCGCAACGACATGGTCTTGATGGTCCATCAATCCCGTTTCGACCGGCTCGCCGTCCTGTTCTCCTATGCCGACGGCGCCGCGCAATGGCAGCAGGTGCGCAGCGGCGATTATGGATCGCACTGGCGCGCGGGTGGGCAGATCGCCTTCGAGGCGCCGGTGCGGAACGCGCCGCTCGTCGCGGTGACGATGCGGTTCGACAAGCTCGCCAGCCACCATCTGCTGCGTATCCGCCTGCTGAAACGCGGCGATAGCGGCGTCCAGTCCGCCGCGCTGGGCGCGGTGATCGGTGCGGCGCTGACGCTGTTGCTGATCGGCATGATCTACAATCTGTCGCTTGCGCTCGCCGTGCGGCGGCAGTTCCTCGCCTGGCAGGGCGCCTGGGCGGGGTGTATGCTGCTCTGGGGACTGATCTGGTCGGAGATGCATCTGATCGCGGTCCCCGGCATGGCCGGCACGGTCTCCGCGCAGATCTGCACGTTCCTCGCCTGCCTGGCGTTGACCCTGGCGACGGTGACGGTCGTCACCTCGTTCGACGATCGCGCCCTGCCGCGCTGGGCGGGACGATCGACGCTGGCGCTTGGTGTCGCCGTCGGTGTGCTCGGCGTGCCGCTTGCGCTTATCCGCAGCGCGGCGATCGACCTGTTCGGGAACGTCATGGACGTGCTCATCCTGGTCGATCTGGTGCTCGTCACTGCCTGTCTGACCTGGGCCTGGCGGCGCGGCAGCCGTGAGGCGCGCGACTTTGCCTGGGCATGGGCGCTGCCGATGGCGACCCTTGCCTTTATCCAGTTCGTGAATGTCGAGGACGCCTTCTGGGGTGGCGGTTCGAAGATCATCGTGCTGCTCGCCGCGGCATGGCAGACATTGTGGCTGTCGCTGGCCGCGAGCCGGCGGTTCGCCCATTTCCGCATCGAGCGCGACCATGCGCGTGCCGCGGAAGCGCTGGCGAACGAGCTGGCGCGGCGCGATCCATTGACCGGCCTCCGCAACCGGCGCGGATTCCTCGAGACGATCGAACCGCTGCTCGAACAGGCGCGGGCGGATATGATGCCGGTCGCCCTGCTGCTGATCGACATCGACCGGTTCAAGTCAGTCAACGACGCCCATGGCCATGAGTCGGGCGACAGGGTGCTGCGCTGCATCGCCGAGCGGCTCGAACGCTGGGAAGGGCCGATGTGCGCGGTGGCCCGGCTGGGCGGCGAGGAGTTCGGCCTGATGATCGCGGGGATCGAGGGGTTCGCGCTCGCCTGTTTCGCTGACGGCGTGCGGCTGGAGATCGCGGCATGCGACCATGGCGGGGCGATCGGCGATCGCATCGTGACGGCCAGCATCGGCGTCGCGGAAACCCAGGCGCCGGGCGATTTTCAGCAGCTCTTCCGGCTGGCGGACCGGGGTTTATATGCCGCGAAACAGCAGGGCCGCGACCGGGTGGTGGTACGCCGCTTCACGGCGATGCCGACCGACGCGCCCAAGACGCCAGGCGTGCTGCGGGCACCCTATTAGGGCCGCCCCGCCAACGGCTATTCCCCGCGACACATTCGCGGCTAAACCTCCGGCATGCCACCGCGCGTGAAAATCTTCTTCGACGGCGGATGCCGGCCGGGCGGCATGGAAACCGCGGTCGTGATCGGCGGCAGGGCGCATATCCAGCGCGATCTCGGGCCGGGCACGGGCATGGAGGCCGAATGGCTTGCCCTGATCCGCGCGGTGCGCCTGGCGCGGGAGCTTGGCCTGGCTGACCCGCAATTCCTCGGCGATTCGCTCGCGGTGGTGAACCAGGCCAATGGAGAGGCGAAGTGCCGGGGCGCCCATATCGGCCATCTAGACGCGTTTCGCAGTCTTGCCCCCGCGGCGCCGCGCATCCGGCATATCAAGCGCTCGCAGAATCTCGCCGGCATCGCGCTCGCCCGGTTGCACGCGTGATCCTCTACAGCTTTCGCCGCTGCCCCTATGCGATGCGGGCACGCATGGCGTTGCTGGCGAGCGGGGCGCCTTTCGAGATTCGCGAGATCGTGCTGCGGGACAAGCCGGCGGCGATGATCGCGGCGTCACCCAAGGCAACCGTGCCGGTGCTTGTCCTGACCGATGGGCAGGTGATCGACGAAAGCATCGATATCATGCGGTGGGCACTTGGGCGCGCCGATCCGGAGGATTGGCTGGCCGGGGACGATGCCGCGCTGATCGGTAGTTTTGACGAACAGTTCAAGCATCATCTCGATCGGTACAAATATGCCGACCGGCACGATGCCGACCCGATCCGGCATCGTCGCGCCGGACTGGGCATGCTGCACGAGCTGGAGGAGCGGCTGGAGGACAGCAAGAACCTGTGCCGAGAGGCGCGGTCATTGGCCGATATCGCGATCTTTCCGTTCGTGCGGCAATTCGCCTCGGTCGACCGGGTCTGGTTCGACGCGCAGGCGATCCCGCAGGTGCGGGACTGGCTGGAACGGCACACCAGCTCGGCGCTGTTCGAGCGGGCGATGGTGCGACTGAAAGCCTGGACGCCCGGCGACGCGCCGGTCATCTGGTCATGAAGTGTCACAGCTTCGCAACATGAGGATCCGATAGGGCGAGCATGATTAAGAACGACACCAGCCTCACCCGCCGCGCGGTTCTTGCCGGGGCGGGCGGATCGGCCGCGCTGATATCGGTCGGCGCGCGCGGGGCGCAGCGCCTGCCGCAGGGACTGTTCTCGCTCGGCATCGCCTCGGGCGATCCTGCCGCCGATGGTATCGTCTTGTGGACGCGTCTGGCCCCGGAACCGATGGCCGGCGATGGCGGGATGCCGCCGGTCGCGGTGCCGGTGCGCTGGGAAGTGGCCGAGGACGAAGCGTTCGCCCGCATCGTGCGATCGGGCACGGCCCGCGCCGAGCCGATCTGGGGCCATGCCATGCATGTCGAGGTGACCGGCCTGCGCCCGGCCTCGCGCTATTTCTACCGCTTCATCGCCGGCGGCGAGAAGAGTGCGGTCGGGCGCACCCGCACTGCGCCTGCGCCCGGCGCGGCGGTGGACCGGTTGCGCCTCTGTTTCGGGTCCTGCCAGAAATATGAGGCGGGGTTCTATGCCGCCTATCGCCACATGATCGACGAGGATCCCGACCTGATCCTGTTCCTGGGCGACTATATCTATGAAGGCGCGCCCAACAAGAAGGACGCGGTGCGGCTCCACCGCAATGCGGAACCGGAAGACCTGGCCGGATATCGGGTGCGTTACGCCACCTACAAGCTCGACCCGCTGCTGCAGGCTGCGCACCAGGCGGCACCCTGGGTACTGACCTGGGACGACCATGAGGTGTCCAACGATTATGGCAACGCGCGCGACGCCAACAACAGCGACCCCGCCAGGGTCCTGCTCCGCCGCGCCGCCGCCTATCAGGCTTATTACGAGCACCAGCCGCTACGCGCCGCGACGCGCCCGCACGGGCCGGACATGCAGCTGTATCGCACGCTCGACTGGGGCCGTCTCGCCCAGTTCCAGATCCTCGACGACCGACAATATCGCGGCCTGCCCGCCTGCCAGCCGCCCGGCCTGGCAGAGGCGCACCAGCAATATCTGAGCCTGGTCACCGCCTGTCCCGAACTGGCCAATCCGGACCGCTCGATGCTGGGCCGCCGCCAGGAGCGCTGGCTCGACGACCGGCTGGGCACCACCCGCGCGACCTGGAACATCCTCGCCCAGCAGACACTGATGCATCAGCAGGCGCGGATCGACGAGGACCATCCCGAACGCGGCCGCCAATATCCGGCCGATACCTGGTCGGGCTTTCCCGCGGCGCGCGACCGCATCTTCCGGCGCTGGGTCGAGGCGGGCACCAGTAATCCGCTGGCGCTGGGCGGTGACATCCACGCCTTTGCCGCCGCCGAGATCCGCGATCCGGCCAAGCCCGACGGTCCGCCGATCTCGGCCGAGTTCGTCGGTGGATCGATCACCTCGCTGATGCACGACCCGAGCCTGAAGGCGCTGGCCGGCGAGAACGGCATCGGCTTCACCGAGAATGAGGTGCGCGGCTATGGCCGGGTCGAGCTGACGCCGACCGGCGGCAGCGTGACCTTTCGCGGCCTGACCGACAGCCGCAGGGAGGATTCGGCGATCAGGGACATTGCCCGCTTCGCGCTCGACCCGCGCCAGCCCGGGCTTCACAGCTCCCTGTCATAAGGGCCAAAGGCGCCGGGGCGTCGATTCAAACCTTGTCCCACCTCCCCTATTCCGCACTGCATGTGCACGCCCAAGCCCCCCAAGCCGCAAACCATTCCCGAGCGCCAGGCGCTCAAACTGCCCGATGGCGGCGCCACCGCGCCGCGCGTCGAGGATGATGTTCGCCGACGACGCGCGATGATGGCGTCGGTGTTCCAGGGCATGCTCGGCCAGGGATCGGGACCGTCGACCACGACGGTGTTGGGAGGCTGATGATGGCCCCTGCCCTCCCCCGCTCCGTGAAGGAACGCTGCAACCGGCGCCTTTCCGCGCTGAAGGCGGCGCGCCAGCCCTATGAGGCAGAATGGGCGGACATCGCGAGATGCGCGCAGCCTTCGCGCTCGCGGTTTCTCGCCTCGGAAAACAATCGCAATTTCAGGCGAACCAATGCCGCCATCTTCAACGGACACCCGATCCTGAGCTTTCGCACCCTGACCGGCGGTATGACGAGCGGGCTTTCCTCGCCGTCCCGGCCATGGTTCCGGCTGACGCCGTTCGACACCGACCTCGCCGGAGACGGCGCGGTGAAAAACTGGCTGAGCGAGGTCGAGCGGCGGATGTACGACTTCCTCGCCGGCACCAATTTCTACGGCGCGGTGAAGGCCGGCTATGCCGAGATGGGGCTGTTCGGCACGGACGCCTGCGTGATGGTCGAGCATGACCGCGAGGGCGCGGTGTGCCATACGCTGACCGCGGGCGAGTACTGGATTGCGCTGAGCGACGCGATGGTGCCGGATACGCTGTATCGCCGCTGCTCCATGTCGGTGCATCAGCTCGTCCAGTCCTTCGGACTGGAGCATGCCAGCGATTTCGTGCGCAATTGCCACGCCAATGGCCGGTATGACGAGCAGATTCCGGTAGTCCAGGCGATCGAACCGAATGACGAGCGGGTGCCGGGCGTGATGACCGCGCGCGGCAAGCCCTGGCGATCAGTCTATTGGGACGAGAATGACGGACGCGCCGATCGGGTGCTGCGCGTTTCCGGTTATGAGGAGCAACCCTTCTGGGCACCGCGCTGGGACACGATCGGGGGTGATACCTATGGCACGTCGCCCGGCTTCGACGCCCTGCCCGACATGCGCGAGCTTCAGCTCCAGACCAGGCGCAAGACCCAGGCGACCGAGTTCCTGATCAGCCCGGAGAAGATCGTGCCGGCGACGGTCAAGCTGACCGGCAGGGCAGGCAATATCGTGTCCGCCAGTGCGATCGATGCGGCGGGGGTGATCGTGCCCTACACGATCAACCCGTCGGCGATCGGCGCGATCAATGAGGACGTCATGCGCTGTACCGAAGCGATCGACCGGCTGACCTATGCCGACCTGTTCATGGCGATCACCAACATGGACGGCATCCAGCCGCGCAATGTCGAGGAGATCGCCAGCCGCAACGAGGAGAAGCTGACTCAGCTCGGCCCGGTGATCGAGCGCGTCAACAACGAGAAGCTCGAGGTGGCGATCGACCGGACCTTCGGCATCATGTCGAGGCGGGGTCTGCTGCCGCCGGCGCCCGAGCATCTCCAGGGGCAGGCAGTGAAGGTCGATTTCGTGTCGATCCTCGCCCAGATGCAGCGAATGGTCGGGCTCGGCCAGATCGAGCGGACGGTGGCATTCGTGGGCAATCTGGCGGGGCGCTTCCCCGAGGCGGCGGACCGGCTCGATGTCGATGCGATCGTCGACGACTATGCCGATCGCGCCGGGGCGCCGCCCCGGATCATCCGTTCGGTCGAGGACGCCGGCACGCTGCGCCAGGGCCGCGAGCAGGAAGCGCAGATGGCGAAGATGGCCGCGATGGCCGGGCCGGCCAAGGACGGCGCGGCGGCGATGCAGATGCTGGGGCAGATGGGCGCACAGGCTGGGCCGGCTGGGCCTGGGCCTGGGCAGTAGCGCCAAGACCTCGTCACCCCGGATTTGTTCCGGGGTCCACCGGTCCGCATGCACCACCACCCGAGGCTCTGGCGGCACCATGGACCCCGGAACAAGTCCGGGGTGACGGCTGGGGGTTGAGAAGTGTCGAACCTCACTGCCCCTCACCCTTCCCTCTCCCACAGGGGGAGAGGGAGAAAAGCGAGCGCTCCCCATGATCGAAAAGACCGACAAGCTCATCCTGCTCGAAAGCGCGCCGTTTCGGCGGTTCCTGCTGTCGCTCGTGCAGCGCGCCGGGGTGTTCGACACCACCGCGAATGTCGCTGACGGGCGGCACCTCTATCTCGAGGGCCGGCGCAGCCTCGCGCTCGAGATTCTGCGCGATTTCGACGCCGCACAACCGGTCGCCCTGCCGGACGGAATCCCCGCGGCGACCTTGATTCAAACATTGCACGAACTGGCGCATTCGATGCGCAAGGAGAATGTCCTTGAACCACGAAACATCTACGCAGAACTCGGAGACGATGCCGCCTGAGGCGGACAACGGCTTCGACGATTTCGAGCCTTCCGCCCTTGGCGATGATTTTGCCGATGGCGGGGAAACCCTTCCGGAAGAGGATGACGGCGAAACGCCCGACGCCGATGCCGGCATTCCCGACCAGTATCAGCTCACCGCGCCCGAGGGCCTGACGCTCGACCCCGTCGCGATCGAACTGGCGACGCCGGTGTTCCGCGACCTCGGCCTGTCCAACGACCAGGCCAACAAGCTGATGCCGGTGGCGGGGCAGTTCGCGCAAGGGTTGCTCGACCGGCACCAGCGCCAGGTGCTCGGCCAGGTCCAGGCCGAGCGCAAGGCGTGGCTCGACAGCGCGCGCAACGATCCGGAGATCGGCGGCCAGCACTGGTCGACGACGATCGGCACCGCGGCCAAGGCGCTCGACGCGCTCGGCTTCGGCAAGGGCAGCGCGTTCCGCACGCTGCTCGACGAGAGTGGCCTCGGCAACCACCCCGAGATGATCCGCGCCTTTCAGCGGGTCGGCAAGGCCATCGGCGAGGACGGCTTCGAACGCTCGTCGGGCATCCATCATTCGAAGCGAGACAGGGCGGAGACGCTCTACCCCGAAGACACACCCAAAGGAGGGTAAGACATGGCGACCATCGGCAATTCATTCCTCAACCTGATCGATCTCTACAAGGGCGCCGGCGGCGCCGACGGCCAGCTCGGCGAAGTGGTCGAGGTGTTGCGGCAGCTCAACCCGATCATGGAGGACGCGGTGACCGCGCCCTGCAACATGGGCACCGTCCACCGCCACACCATCCGCACCGGCCTGCCCGATGTGGCCTGGGGCCGGCTCTACCAGGGCATCCCCCAGTCCAAGTCGACGACCCAGCAGGTCGACGATACCACCGGCTTCGTCGAGGGTCTGTCGACCGTCGACACCCGGCTGCTCGAAATCTCCGACAATCCGGGCGGCGTGCGCCTGTCCGAAGGCCGCGCCTATCTCGAGGCGATGGCGCAGGAGGTGTCGCGCGGCTTCTTCTACCACAACACCACGACCACCCCGGAGCGGTTCAAGGGCCTGGCCGCGCGCTATTCGGCGCTCGGCGGCGGCGGCGCGGGCGGCCAGATCATCAATGGCGGCGGTGTCGGTTCGGACAATACCTCGATCTGGTTCGTGACCTGGGGCGACGACTATACGACCCTGATCCACCCCAAGGGCACCAAGGCCGGCGTGACGCGCGAGGACAAGGGCGAGCAGCGCACGAGCGACGGCAACGGCAATATCTATTATGTGAAGGAGGAGCTGTTCCGCCAGCATATCGGCGTGGCGGTGCGCGACTGGCGCTACAATGCGCGCATCGCGAACATCGACGTGTCGAACGTGGCCGCCGGATCGGTCGACCTTTACGGCCTCATGCGCCAGGCCTGCTACAAGTTGCAGGGCCGACGCGCGGCCAAGATGGCGTCGAACGTCGCGGCGCAGGGCCGCACCGTCATCTACATGAACCGCGACATGCTGCAGGCGCTCGACGCGGCCGGCACCAATGCGTCGAACGGCGCGCTGATGCTCAAGCCGATGGAGCTGCAGGGCGAGGAAGTGCTGTCGTACCGCGGCATGCCGATCCGCGAGACCGATGCGCTGAACAATGCGGAGAGCGTAGTTTCCTGATGCGCACCGCTTTCCTCCGTTCGTCCTGAGCTTGTCGAAGGACTGCCCTTCCTTCCGACGAGAAGAGCAGGGCTTCGACAGGCTCAGCCCAAACGGGAGGAGGGATGCCGATAAAGCCACGAACCACGCCATTCAGGAGAATAACCATGATCTACGACGCAAGCACCCTGTTCTCGAATGCCCAGGCGGTGACCGCCACGGCGGCCTCGACCAACATCATCGATCTCGGCGCGACCGGCACCGTGTTCGGCGCCGCCGCCGCCATCACCCGCGATGTCGGCAAGGGCAAGGAGGTCTCGATCCGCGCGAGCGTGGTCGAAAGCTTCAACAATCTGACCTCGCTCAGCATCGGCATCGAGACCGACGACAATGTCGGCTTCGCCACGCCCAAGACGGTATGGACCTCGCCCGCCTATACGCTGGCGCAGCTGGCGGTCGGCGCGACCCTGTTGCTTCCCGACGAGCTGCCGGTCGGTACCGACGAGCGCTATCTGCGGCTCAAATACACGGTCGTGGGCACCGCGCCGACGCTGGGCAAGATCACCGCCGGGGTGACCGCGGGCAACCAGACCAACCCATGACCGGAGCACCGACCATGAAGCAGCCCTCCACCTATATCGCGCCGCACATCGTCTATACCGGCGGCGAACTCTACCGGCCTGGCCAGCCCTTCACCACCGATGCGCCGCCGGGCGCCGCCTGGGAGCTGGTGAGCCCGGCGAAGAAATACGCCGGCGCGGCGAAAGCCGAGCGCGAGGAAAACACGCAGTGAGCCTGTCGCGGGGACGGTGATCCAGGCCGTTCCCGCGACGAAATACGCGCTGGTCGCTTGGTCGATTCTTGAGCGCAACGACATTGTCGACACCCGCCATTTCCCGCACCCGGACGCGACTTCCTTTGCAGCCGGAGCACCCATGGCAACGCAACTCGCCCCTCGCGCGCCCATGAAGACACGCGAGTTCCACAACCATCATTTCGATTCCACGGCCTGGAACGACTTCGCGTTCCGCGACGACGACGTGGTCATCGCAAGCTATGGCAAGTCCGGCAGCACCTGGATGCAGCAGATCGTCGGGCAGCTGATCTTCGCCGGCGATCCGGAGGTGAGCGTATCGGACCTGTCGCCCTGGCTGGACCTGCGCGTGCCGCCCAAGGAGGCGAAGCTGGAGGCAGTCGAGGCACAGCAGCATCGGCGCTTCCTCAAGACGCACCTGCCGGTCGACGCGCTCGTGTTCAGCCCGCGCGCCAAATATCTCTATGTGGCGCGCGACGGCCGCGACGTGATCTGGAGCATGCACAACCACCATGCCAGGGCCAATGCCGCGTGGTTCGCGGCGCTCAACGACACGCCCGGGCGGGTCGGGCCGCCGATCCAGCGCGCCGACCCGGACATGCGCCAATATTTCCGCACCTGGCTCGACCATGACGGCGAACCTTTCTGGCCGTTCTGGGAGAATCTGCGCGGCTGGTGGGCGATCAAGGACCAGCCCAATGTGATGCTGGTCCATTTCGAGGATCTGAAGCGCGACCTGACGGGCGAAATGCGGCGCATCGCCGACTTTCTCGATATCCGGATCAATCCCGCGCACTTCCCGTCGATGGTCGAGCATTGCACTTTCCCATGGATGAAGGCGAACGCGACCAAGGCCGCGCCGCTGAGCGGCATCTTCTGGGACGGCGGGGCGGAGACCTTCATCAACAGGGGCTGCAATGGCCGCTGGCGCGATACGCTCAGCCTGCGCGACGTGATCGATTACGAGACGCGCAGCGTGGACGAACTTGGTCCGATCTGCGCGCGCTGGCTGGCCGGCGGCGTGCGCGCGGTCTGACGATCCATTCTCGGGCCCGACGGGCGGGTCGGGCGATTTCAGGGGCCCGACGGGCGGGCCGGGGCGTTGACCGATCATGAGCAACCGACCTGCCGCCCGCATCGTACCCCTCTTCCTCCCCCTGTTTCTGCTCGCGAGCTGCGGCGGCGCGGCAAGCAAGGACGAGCCGCCCGCCAATGCCGCCGGCTTCGTACCGCCGGGCGATGTCACCGCGACGCCGATGCCCGGCCAGACGCCCGAGACCTCGGCGACGGCCTATATCGGCAAATTCCCCAATGATCCGGTCGGTGGCGTGCTGTTCTTCGACCGCACCGATGTTTCCAAGGCCTTGCTCGACGCCGTGCACGACAATGTGACGCGCGCGCATTTCAGCGAATCCAGGGGACCTGAAAAGCCGATCTATGCGCGGGGCGGGAAGGTCGTCGCGGCGGGATGCGACGCGCAGGATTGCAGCGGGCGGAACTGGGCCTTTCTGTTCGATCCGGCGGCGAAGACGGGCGAGGCCTGTTACCACGACACCGCGACGATGCAGGATTCCAGCCGCTGGTTCTCCAACGGCGTCGCCCTGATGCGCGGCGGGATGTGCCCGATCGCCTGAGGCCGGACGAAGGCACCACTGGCAGAATCGCCCAAAAAGTGCATTCATGCGGCCGTGCAGGGCACGGCGGATAACAGCCGGCTCCACCGAGGAGAGGTTGATATGAAGCAGGTCGCGCTACGATCCGTTCTTTGCCTTGCCATGATCGGCGCCGCGCCGGCCGCTGCCGTCGCGCAGAAGGCGCCCGCGCCCGCGGCGCCCAAGCTCTCCAAGGAAGCGCGACCGGTGCTGGCGGACGCCCAGGCAGCGATCAAGAAGGGCGATTTCGCCACCGCGTCCGCCAAGCTCGCCCAGGCCGACGGCCTTGCCCAGAGCAATGACGACCGCTTCATGATCGGATCGCTCCGGCTCGATCTCGGCAAGGCGCAGAACGACGTCGCCGTCCAGGCGCAGGGGATCGAGGCAGTGCTGGCGAGCGGATTCCTGCCAGCCGCCAATGTCGTGCCATTCAACCTCGCGGCAGGCCAGATCGCCTATAACAACCAGGACATGGCCAAGGCGGACAAATATCTGACCGCCGCCATCGCCGCGGGCGCCAGCGACGCGAATGTCTATGCGCTGCTGATGGAAACGAAGATCGCGCAGAAGAAGCCGGACGAGGCCGTCACGGTGCTGGAGCGGGCGGTCGAAGCGAAACCCGGCGGCGTGCCCGTGCCCGACGAATGGTATTCCCGCGCGTTCGGCATCGCCTATCAGGCGAAACAGGGATCAGCCGTCGAGCGGGCCGGCCGGGCGCGGGTCGTCGCCTATCCCAGCGCGACGCATTGGCGCGATGCGCTGATCGGCTATCGCGACACCAACGACATCGACACCCAATATGTCATCGACCTGATGCGCCTGCTGCGCGCGGCAAAGGCAATGAAGGGACAGGGCGATTATCTGTCCTATGTCGAGAACACCTATCAGAAGCTGCCCGGCGAGGCGTCGGCGGTGCTGGCGGAGGGCGTGGCGAGCGGCGATATCGTGATGGCGACCAACATGACCGCGCGCGAGTTCAACGATGTGGTCAAGACCAAGATCGCGAGCGACCGGGCGAGCCTGCCCGCCGGCGCCGCGCAGGCCAAGGGACCGAACGGCACCGGGACGATCGCGCTGGCCATGGCCGACGCCTATTTCGGCTACGCCGATTATGCCCCCGCGATCGAGCTGTACAAGGTCGCGCTGGCCAAGGGTGGGGTCGATGCCGATGTCGTCAACACCAGGCTGGGCGCGGCATTGGCGCTGAGCGGCCAGGGCGACGCGGCCAAACAGGCGTTCGCCGCCATCAAGGGGCCGCGCGCGGCGCTGGGAAGATACTGGACGGTGTGGATCGACCAGCCGAAGTGACCCGCGCGACCGGGGGAAACCGGAGCGGGCGCGACGCGTTGATGGGCATTCACTGACGCAAGAAGGCCTTGTCATGACGCACCAACGCCCGCTTCCCGACGCAGCCGTGCCGCCCTATCCGCTGCACCCCGAGCCCCATGACGAGACGCAGGAGCCCGCCTTCTTCACCATGGGCAGCGAGCACCGGGAGGATGACGATAAGGCGCAGTATATTTTCGGAGAGCGTTTTTCACTGTCCGACGCGCTGTCGACCAATACCATCGCGATCGGGGCCGCGATCGGGCTTGGCGTCGCGGCGATCGCCGGCGCGCTGCTCTATGGCCGCCGGAAAGTGGAGACGCCCCCTGCCCGCCGAGCGCGACGCCAGCCGGCCCGCACCACCAAGCCGCGCGCGGGCGCGACGACGAAGCGCGCCAAAGCCTGACCCCGGACGGGCTTCGTCCATTCGAGCCTTATCCGGCCGCTGAGGGTACCGGATCGAGCGCGGCGTCCACGTCTGCGCCGGCCGGTGCCTCGATGATCGATCGTACCCGGGCCGCGAGCGCTTCGATCGCGAAGGGCTTGGTGATGATCGCGGTGCCCGGCTGGTGAAAGCCGGGCGCAAGCGCTGCATTTTCCGCATAGCCCGTCATGTACAGAACCTTGAGGCCCGGCCGAAGCTCCCGCCCGGCATCGGCGATCTGCCGGCCGTTGAGGCCGGGCAGGCCAATATCGGTGATCAGCAGATCGATGCGGTCGCGCGAGCGGAGCTTTTCGAGTCCCTCCGGGCCATCGCCAGCCTCGATCGCCTGATAGCCGAGCTCGGTCAGGACCTCGACGATCAGGCCGCGCACCACCGGTTCGTCCTCCACCACCAGCACCGTTTCGGCGGCGCCCGTCGGTTCGGCCGGGGCGGAACGGGCTACCGGCTCGTCGACCGTGACGGCGCCCTCGTAGCGCGGCAGGCAGATGCTGAAGGTGGTGCCGGCGCCGGGCTCGCTCTCGATCGAGGCATGGCCTTCGGACTGGCGGGCGAAACCATAGATCATCGACAGGCCGAGCCCGGTGCCCTGGCCAAGCGGCTTGGTCGTGAAAAAGGGCTCAAAGGCACGCGCGATAGTATCGGCGTCCATGCCGCTGCCGGTGTCGGTCACCCGAATGCAGACATATTCGCCGGCGTTCAGCTCGCCATGACGCTCGGCGAACGCCTCGTCGAAATCGGCGTTGGAGGTCTCGATCGTCAACCGGCCGCCATCGGGCATCGCGTCACGCGCGTTGATGACGAGATTGAGGATCGCGTTCTCGAGCTGGTTGTGATCGCACAGGATCGGCCACAGATCGTCCGCCAGGATGAAATCGAGATCGATCTGCTCGCCGAGCGTGCGGCGCATCAGATCCTCCATCGACTCGATCAGCGGGTTGGCGGCGACCGGGCGTGGATCGAGCGGCTGGCGGCGCGAAAAGGCGAGCAGCCGGTGCGTCAGCGCGGCCGCGCGGTTCGCCGCATTGGTGGCGCCGCCGATGAAACGATCGACCCCGTCGAGTCGCCCGGCATCGAGCCGGCGCTGGACGATCTCCAGGCTGCCGGTGATACCCTGCAGCAGGTTGTTGAAATCATGTGCGATGCCGCCGGTGAGCTGGCCGACGGCTTCCATCTTCTGCGACTGGCGGAGCGCCGCCTCGGTTTCGGCCAGCGCGTCGGCCGCTTCGCGTTCCGCGGTTACGTCCCGGCCGAAGCTGTAGAGCGTGCCGCCATCGGCCACCGTGATCCAGGCGATGCGGTGTCGGCCACCATCCTTGTGCATATAGATTCGCTCGACCTCGAGCATCGGCACGCCAGCGGAGAATTCCTCCAGCGCCCCCCTGCTCTTCGGCAGATCCTCGGGCGCGACGAAATCCGTCACCATGCGGCCGATCGTCTCTTTCTCGGTCCAGCCGAGCACCTTGGTCCAGGACGGATTCACCGCATGGACTTCGCCGGAGGTGGACACGACCAGCTTGATCACCGGCGAGAGGTTCCAGATCCGCTCCCGGTCTCGCGCGAGACTGCGTTCCTCGGTGATGTCGCGGCCGACTGCGTGGATCCGCCCGGCATCGGGCACAGCGGTCCAGTCCAGCAGGCGATAGCCGCCCGTCTTCCGGGCATAGCGATTCTCGAAGGCCAGCGTGGGAGCGCCGGCCGACAGCGTCTCGATCTGCTTCGCCGTGGTGGCGACGTCGTCGGCATGGAGGAAATCGACGATGCTCCGGCCGACCATCTCGTCCTGGCTCCAGCCGAGCAGCCGCGTAGCGGACGGATTCACCGCGGTAATGACGCCATGGAAATCGCATACCAGCATGAGGTCCTGCGACAGCATCCACAGCCGGTCGCGGTCGCGTTGGCTTTCAACCTCGGACAGTTTTTGTTCGTGAATGTCGGTATTGGTGCCAATCCAGCGCAGGATCGTGTCGTCCTCCGCGCGGATCGGCAGCGCGCGGACGAGGTGCCAGCGATATTCGCCATCGGCACGACGGATTCTGAACTCGGTCTCGTAGTCGGTGCCGGCGGCGATGGAGGAGGCCCATAGGGCGGCGGCATCGGGCAGGTCGTCGTGATGGACCGTGCGTGTCCAGCCAGCGCCGATCAGGTCGGCCGGGGCGAGACCGGTATAATCGAGCGTCCGCTGATTGAACCAGTCAAGCCCGCCACCGGGCGGCGACGTCCAGACATGGTTGGCCATGGCTTCGGCGAAGGTGCGGAACTGCGCTTCACGGGCATTGATCTCCGCCAGCCGCGCCCGCGCCTCATATTGGCGCAGCCGCGCGCGGACTGCCGATTTGGCCAGGCTGATCAGCGTGGTGGGATGGAATGGCCGTTCCAGGAACGTGACGTTGCCCAATGTTTCGAGCAGCCGCACCGCCGCCGGATTTCGCTCGAGCCCGCCGCCCCGCTGAGTGAGCAGGATGAAGGGAAAATCCGACCACTCTTCCTGCATCCGCAGGAAAGCGTCGAGCGGATGGAGATCCGCCCCGCGCAATGCCTCTTCGGTGACGAGCGCGAAACCGGCGCCCACCTGCAGTTCCGCCACCAGGCCCGGAAGGTCTGCCGCAGTGACCGCCTCCATCCCGGCCTCGCGTAGCATGGTCGCAGCGATCGTCGCGTCCCGTCCATGCGGGGCGAGAACGATCGCGCGCTGGGCCGATATGCCGGTCACACAGGTCTCATTCGTCGGCGAACCCGTCGTGTGGCGTGGAACCGATCAGCGACGGTACTCCGCGCAACACGCCCTGAAACTCCGTCAATGGCTTGCCGAGCGTGATGCCCTCGCTGCCGATCCGGAATTCGCGGATCGTGTCCTCATGCGCGCCGGTGCGTTTCTTCACGATCGAGATCGCGCGGCGCACGCGCCCGGCGGCTTCGAAATAACGCAGCAGAATGACGGTATCCGCCAGATAGGTCACGTCGACCGGCGCCCTCATGTCGCCGACCAGGCCGTGCTGCGCCACGGTCAGGAAGGTCGTCGCACCCTGGCGGTTCAGATATTGCAGCAGCTCGTGCATGTGCAGGATCAGCGCCTGCTCCTCCGGCATCGCCGCCTGGTATCCGTTGACGCTGTCGATCACGACGGTACGCGCCTTGTGCGTCTCGACGCAGTTCCGCACGCGCTGGGAGAATTCCCCCGGGGTCAGTTCGGCCGCATCGACCTGTTCCAGCGTCAGCGACCCGCTTTCGACCATCGCGTCGAGATCGATTCCCAGGGCCCGGGCGCGGGAGGTGAGCAGGCCCATTTCCTCGTCGAAGATGAACATCGCGGCATGCTCGCCCCGCGCGACCGCGTCCGCGACGAAAGTCAGGGTCAGCAACGATTTGCCGGTACCGGCCGGGCCGATGATGAGGGTGCTAGATCCGCGTTCGAAGCCGCCGCCCAACAACGCGTTCAACGCCGCCTGCCTGGTCGCCACGAGATCGCGGCTGAACCTGTTCTTGTGCTCGGCCGAGACGAGCCGCGGAAAGACCCGCACGCCGCCGGTATCGATCACGAAATCATGATAGCCGCCGCGGAAAGCTTGGCCCCGATATTTCACCACGCGCAGGCGGCGCCGCTCTGCGCCGTAATTGGGCGACAATTCCTCCAGGCGGATCACGCCGTGCGCGACGCTGTGCACGGTCTTGTCGAGCATTTCGGTCGTCAGGTCGTCGAGCATCAGGATGGTCGTGCCGCGGCGCGAGAAATAATGCTTCAGCGCGAGGATCTGGCGACGATAGCGCAGCGAGCTCTGGGCGAGCAAGCGGATCTCCGACAGACTGTCCAGCACGACCCGGTCGGGCCTGGTGCGTTCGAACGCCTCGAAGATGCGCTTGGTCGTCTCGCCCAGCTCGAGATCGGAGGAATAGAGCAGGCTCTGCTGCTGATCCTCGTCGAGCAGACTTTCGGGCGGTACCAGTTCGAACACCTCGATCTTGTCGTCTAACACCCAGCCATGGGAGCCCGCGCTTTCGCGCAGCTCCTCCTCGGTCTCGGAAAGGGTGATATAGAGACAGCGTTCCCCGGCCGCGGCACCGGCCATCAGGAACTGACACGCGATCGTGGTCTTGCCCGTGCCGGGACTGCCTTCGAGCAAATAGAGGCGGCCCCGGGTAAGGCCGCCCGCGGTGATGTCATCCAGTCCGGCAACGCCGGTCGCCGCCTTTTTTTCAAGAGTCATGTCGGCTCCATTGTTCGCCGCGCCGGACCAGCACGCAAGCGAGATAATGTCGCGGTCTAGACGCAGCCGGTGCGCGGCGCCTTAACATCGAGGCATGTCGGTAGATCAGGCCGGAAGTCCCGGGATGTCCATGCCGGTGAATACCGGCCGGGAAGCAGGCGGCACGATCGCCTCGTCCGGACAGCAGCGCGCGATCGCGTCGAGCACCGCTACCAGCGCGCCGTCGTCGGACGGATAGGCCAGGTGCGCGCACCCGGCCTCGATTCGGTGGTCGGCCTCCCCGGCGGCACCGCGCGCGGCGAAGACGGGGATGACGCCGTCGCAGCGCGACCAGATCGCGGCGGTGGGGACCGGCGGCTTTTCCGACAGGGTACATTGGATCGGCGGCGCGCTGACGCGGTGGCCGGCGATCCATTCATAGACCCGCGCGAGCATCGTCGTACTGAGATCGCCGGAAAAGGGGCTGCCAAGGGTGATGACGGCGCGCACGCGGTGCGGTGCGACCTTGGCATATTCGCGCGCGATGAGCCCGCCAAAGCTCCAGCCGAGCAGGATCACCGGACGATCGTCGCGACGCTGCAACTGGTCGAGCCGCGCGTCCAGGCGTTCGAACAGATCGGCCGAGGCGCCCATGTTGCGCCCCAGGCCCCAGCGATAGGCGCGGTACCCGGCATAGCGCAGCGCCATGCGCATCGGCCGCATCGCCGCATCGGTCGCGAACAGGCCAGGGAGCAGCAGGATGCGCGGCCCGCCCCGGTTGGCGAGGCGGCGCCGCAACGTCTTGCCGGCGGGAACCAGGCTCCGGGCGAGGAACCAGCATTCACGAATGGCATGGACGGCGGTATCGGGGAGGGACTTGCGATCGACGAGGCAGTCGTATTCGGTTGCGGTCATCAGGGTCGAACGATTCTTCGCGCCGGAAGTTTCAAGCCCGGCGAGGGACGGGTTTGCCGCATTTTCGTCTCCCGGCGATACCATTCCGACGCCTTTGGCTTTCTATATCGCTCATGACCCTATTAAGGGGCATCGGCGATCGCGGTGTGACGGGGATTCAACCCCTGCGGACCGCATACGCTCGATTCCCGGAGGGAACCGGCGGAATGCAGCATCGTTGCACCGCCAGATAATGGGGAACGGTATGACCGATCAGACCGACGACCAGCCCAAACAGGCGGTCGCGGCACAGGACAGCGAGGCAGTGCCGGTGTTGATCACCTTCGCGCTGCTTTTCCTGCTGTCCGCCGCAGTGTGGTTCCTGCTGGACCGGATCCGGGCCGACGAGGTGCAAACCGAGCTGACCCGCACCGCGGCCCATGGTCCGGCTGCATCGGGCAGCCGAGTCGCGAACAAGGTCGCCGCCGCCAAATAACGAAAGCCGGCGCGCGTCCTTGCCTGTCATGATTCGACCGTCGTCTCGCGTTGGAGCATCAGGTCCCGTATCGCATCGGCAAGCTGTTCCTCGCGGAATGGCTTGGTCAGCCTGGCGCCGATCGCCTCTCCGCCGGCGGGAATTTCCGCATAGCCCGAGACGATCAGAACCGGCATCGAGGCAGGGAGCGCGGCGACGAGGTCCGCGCCCGTCATTTCCGGCATGGCGTAATCGGTCACGACCAGGTCGACCGTCTCCCGCGCCGCAATCGCCAGCGCCTCCCGCGCCGACGCGGCCCGCAGCACCCGGTGACCCATTTCCTCCAGCATCGCCGCCGTGTTGGTCAGGACGAGCGCATCGTCATCCACCGCCAGCACCACCAGCGGCTCCATCGCCATATGAGGCGCCGCCGCCTGGTCGCGCTGATCGGCATCCGCCACCGCCGTCGCGAGCGGCAGCCACAGTTCCGCCTTGGTGCCCTTGCCCGGGCGGCTCTTCAGGATCAGCCGGCCGCCGCATTGTTCGGCGAAGCCATGCACCATCGACAGGCCCAGGCCGGTGCCCTTGCCGACACCCTTGGTGGTGAAGAACGGCTCCATCGCATGCGCGAGCGTCACCTTGTCCATGCCCTGGCCGCGATCGACCACCGACAGGCGGACATAATCGCCGGGTTGCAGCCCCGCACCGCGCCCGATCCGCTTCTGCTTGCCCTCGATCGTCACTCTGCCGCCGTCTGGCATGGCGTCGCGCGCGTTCACCACCAGGTTCATCACCGCCAGCTCGAGCTGGGACGGATCGGCACGGGCGGGCGCCAGGCGGAGCGGGAATTCGGTGTCGATGCTGATTCCCGCACCGATCGTCCGCTGGAGCAGCTCGGCCATGCCGCGCACCAGATTCCCGACATCGACCGTTTCGAGCTTCAGTTCCTGCCGGCGCGCGAAGGAGAGCATGCGCTGCGTGAGGGTCGCCCCCCGTTCTGCCGCACTCATCGCATTGTCGAGAAAGCGGCCGATATCCGCTCCCTCGGGGATGCGGCGCCGGGCCAGATCGAGGCTGCCGATGATCACGGCGAGCAGATTGTTGAAATCATGCGCGACGCCGCCGGTCAGCTTGCCGATCGCATCCATCTTCTGCGACTGGAAGAATGCCTCCTGCGCCAGGTCCAGCGCCTGCTGCGCTTCGCGGCGCTCGGTCAGGTCACGCGTGATCTTGGCGAAGCCCACCAGCCGGCCCTTCGGGTCGCGCACCGGATCGATCACGACCGACGCCCAGAAATGCGTGCCGTCCTTGCGCACGCGCCAGCCGGCCGCCTCGAACCTGCCCTCGCGCGCCGCGGTGTCGAGCGCGGTTTCGGGCAGCCCTGCGGCGCGGTCCTCCTCGGTATAGAAACGCGAGAAATGATGGCCGAGGATTTCCTCCTCGGTATAGCCCTTGAAGCGTTGCGCGCCGGCATTCCAGCTGGTTACCAGGCCAGTCGGATCGAGCATGTAGATCGCATAATCGGTCACGCTCTGGACGAGCAGGCGGAATCGCTCCTCGCTGTGCCGCAGCGCCTCCTCGGCCTTCCGCCGCTCGCTCAGGTCACGCGTCACCTTGGCGAAGCCGATAAAGGTGCCGTCCGTATCGCGGATCGGATCGATCACCACATTGGCCCAGAAACGCGTCCCGTCCTTGCGTATGCGCCACCCCTCCGCTTCGAACCGTCCCTCGTTCAGGGCGGTTGCGAGCGCCCGCGCCGGCAAGCCGGCGGCACGGTCCTCCTCGGTATAGAAGCGCGAGAAATGATGGCCGAGGATTTCCTCCTCGGTATAGCCCTTGAAGCGTTGCGCGCCGGCATTCCAGCTGGTCACGACCCCGCTCGGGTCGAGCATGTAGATCGCGTAGTCGGTAACGCTCTGCACGAGCAGCTCGAACCTGCTCGTCGGCTGCGCCTCGCCCTCCCCGCTTACCATCGTTCCAGCCCCCTCCGGCCGATGCCCAAGAAAAGGAGAACCAGCCGCCGGCAGGATTGTTCCTGCGGCATCCCGCAACACGGTTGCCTGCGGTTGCCAAGGGCCGCCTGTTGCATCGTCCTGCTGAAGCGCGCGATATGGCCGAGCGAGCCGCCCGATGGACACACTGGTCGCGATTTTCCGGTCGACGAGAATTGTTGGGAAAAGAAGCGGAAAGAAAGTTACACTTCCTCCGCAATATGTTAGCGCTAATATGGGGTCGAAATCGGCTGGATCGGCCTTGCAAACCGCTCGCAACGTTCGCACTTGCACCACGACTATGTGCCGGGCGCGAGACCCAGGATCATTGCGGGGATGCTCGGAAAAAGAAGAAGCTGGCCGACAAGGGGATGAGCCAACCGATGCCGACTGTTTTCCGCTGGCCTTCGGCCTCCTTCATTTCCGCTGCGGCGCTCGCCTTGTCTGCCTGTTCGGGCAGCGGCAAGCCGCCCGCGCCGCCGCCGCCCCAGGTCACCGTTGCCGTGCCGCTGCAGCGCGACGTGGTCGACTGGGACGAATATGTCGGCCGGTTCGAGGCGATCCAGGATGTCGAGCTTCGCCCCCGCGTGTCGGGCACGATCGACCAGGTACTGTTCGTCAACGGGCAGCGCGTCCGCTCCGGCCAGCCGCTCTTCACGATCGACCCGCGTCCCTATGCCGCCGCGCTCGCCCAGGCCCAGGCGCAGTCGGCCAAGGCGAACGCCGCGCTGATCAACGCCCGGTCCGAGCTTGCCCGCGCCGACAAGTTGCTCGCCGCGCAGGCGATCAGCAAGGAAGAATATGAGACCAAGCAGGCCAATGTGCGCAGCGCCGCGGCCGATCTCGCGGCGGGGCAGGCCAATGTCAGCAATGCGCGGCTGAACCTCGGCTTCACCACCGTCCGGTCGCCGATCACCGGCCTGGTATCCGACCGGCGCGTATCCAAGGGCAATTTCGCGACCGAGGGCACGACGGTGCTGACCCGCGTCGTTTCGACCGATCCGATCTGGTTCTCCTTCGAGGGCGCGGAAAGCTTTTACCTCAAATATATCCGCCAGGCGCGCACGGGCGAACGCGGGTCCTCCCGCAACACGCCCAATCCGGTCCAGGTCCAGCTCGCTGACGAAAGCGGCTATCGCTGGCGCGGGCGGATGGAGTTCGTCGACAATGCGATCGACACCAATTCGGGCACGATCCGCGCGCATGCCGTGATCGCCAATCCCGATGGCTTCCTGACGCCCGGCATGTTCGGCCGGGCGCGCCTGCTCGGTTCGGGCACCTACAGGGCGATGCTCGTCCCCGACGAGGCGATCATCACCGACCAGACCCGCAAGCTGGTTTATGTCGTCGGCAAGGACGGCAAGGCATCGCCGCGACCGGTCGAGACCGGGCCGCAGGTCGAGGGCCTGCGCGTCATCAAGACTGGCCTGGCGCCGACCGACGAGGTGGTGATCGAGGGCATCACCACCCTGCAGCCCGGCGCCGCGGTGAAGGCGAAGAAGATCGTGATGAAGCCGCAGGCGGCTGACACGGGGCCCACATCGCAACCGGACACGGCCCCGCCGCCGTCCGAAGCCACGGCGAACTGATCCCGTGAAATTCCCCCATTTCTTCATCGAGCGGCCGATCTTCGCGGCCGTCATGTCGATCCTGATCGTCGTGTTCGGGCTGGTCGCCTATCCCGGCCTGCCCGTCGCGCAATATCCGGAGATCGCGCCGCCGACCGTGGTGGTCACCGCCAATTATCCCGGCGCGACCGCCGAGACCCTGGCCGAAACCGTGGCCGCGCCGCTCGAGGAATCGATCAACGGCGTCGAGAACATGCTCTACATGTCCTCGTCCGCCACCGGCGACGGATCGCTGCAGATCACGGTGACGTTCAAGCAGGGCGTCAATGTCGACCAGGCGCAGGTGCTGGTGCAGAACCGCGTCTCCACCGCCGAGCCGCGCCTGCCGGCCGAGGTCCGCCAGGTCGGCGTGACCGTGCTGAAGAACTCGCCCGACATCCTGATGGTGATCGCGCTGACCTCGCCCAACGGCTCGCTGCCGCAGCAATATGTCTCCAACTATGCGACGACGCAGATCATCGACCGCATGGCGCGCATCCCCGGCGTCGGCGGCGTGCGGGCGTTCGGCGGGCGCGATTACAATATGCGCGTCTGGGTCGACCCTGATCGCGCCGCGTCGCGCAACCTGACCGTCGACGAGATCGTCGCCGCGATCCGGGCGCAGAACGCGCAGGTCGCGGTCGGATCGGTCGGCGCGCCGCCGTTCAACCAGGGCGGCACCGCGTTCCAGCTCGGCATCCAGGCCACCGGCCGACTCACCACCCCGGAACAGTTCGGCGAGATCATCGTCAAGCGCGACGACCAGGGGCGGCTGACCCGCCTGCGCGACGTCGCGCGGGTGCAGATCGGCGCGCAGGATTACGGCATCAACGCCTTCCTCTCGGGCAAGCCGATGATCGGCATCGCCATCACTCAGTTGCCGGGATCGAACGCGCTGACCACGGCGGCGGCCGTGCGCGCCGACATCGCCGAGGCAGCGAAGAGCTTCCCGCAGGGGATGGCGTACAGCATTCCCTATAACCCGACCGAATATATCCAGGCGTCGATCGAGGCGGTGTATCACACGCTGATCGAGGCGATCATCCTGGTCGCGCTTGTCGTGCTGCTGTTCCTGCAGAGCTGGCGCGCGACGATCATCCCGCTGATCGCGGTGCCGGTGTCGCTGGTCGGATCGCTGGCGATGCTTGCCGTGTTCGGCTTCAGCCTCAACAATCTGTCGCTGTTCGGCATGGTGCTCGCCGTCGGTATCGTCGTCGACGACGCGATCGTGGTCGTGGAGAATATCGAGCGCCTGATGCACGAAAAGGGGCTAACACCCCGCGAAGCAGCGCATGAGACGATGGACGAAGTGTCCGGCGCGCTGATCGCGATCGCGCTGGTGCTGTGCGGCGTGTTCATCCCGACCAGCTTCATCCCCGGCATTTCCGGCCAGTTCTACCAGCAGTTCGCACTTACCATCGTGTCGGCCGCAGTGATCTCGGCGTTCGTGTCGCTGACCCTGTCGCCGGCGCTGGCTGCGATCATCCTGAAGCCGAAGCATGAGGGCGAACCGCGCCCGGGTGTGCTCGGCCTGCCGAGCCGGTTCGCGCGCGGCTTCAATCACGGCTTCGAACGCGTCGGCACGCGCTTCGGCAAGTTCACAGCGCGTGCGGTGCGGGCGCTCGCGCTGGTCGGTATCGTTTATGTCTGCCTGATCGGACTGGCCGGGTGGCGCTTCACCGCGACGCCGACCGGGTTCATCCCGGCGCAGGACCAGGGTTATCTGATCGCCGTCATCCAGCTGCCGCCGGGCGCTTCGTTGCAACGGACGACCGAGATCATGACTCAGGCGGGCAAGATCGCGCTGGCCAACAAGGCGAGCGAGGCCACCGTCGCCTTTGCCGGCCTCGACGGCGCGACCTTCTCGACCGCGCCCAATGCGGGCGCGATGTTCATCCCGCTGAAGCCGCATGCCGACCGCGCGAATGCCGATGTGATCGCCAACGAGCTGCGCGGCGCGTTCAGCGGTATCAACGGCGGCAATATCCTGGTCGTGCCGCCGCCACCCGTGCGCGGAATCGGCACCGGCGGCGGCTGGAAGATGCTGATCGAGGACCGCAGCAACATGGGTTACAAGGCGCTGGAAGGCGCCGCGTTTGCGATGATGATGAAGGCGAACCAGACGCCGGGCATCACCAGCGCCTTCACCACCTTCAACACGCGCACGCCGCGCCTGTTCGCCGATGTGGATCGCGAGCGGGCCGAGCAGCTGGGCGTGCCGGTGGAGAATGTCTTTTCGACGCTCGGCACCTATCTCGGTTCGACCTATATCAACGACTTCAACTTCCTCGGCCGTACCTATCGGGTGACCGCCCAGGCCGATGCGCCGTACCGCGACCAGGTATCGGATGTCGGGCATCTGCGCACCCGCTCCGCCAGCGGGCAGATGGTGCCGCTCGATGCGGTAATGACCCTGAAGAACGACAGCGGCCCGTACCGTGTGGTGCGCTACAACCTCTACCCTTCGGCCGAATTCCAGGGCGATACCGTGCGCGGCTTCTCCTCGGGCCAGTCGCTGAAGACCATGGCGAAGCTGGCGGAGGAGACCCTGCCCAAGGGCATGCGCTTCGAATGGACCGAGCTGGCGTTCCAGCAGCAACAGGCGGGCAATACCGCCGGCCTGGTGTTCGGGCTGGCCGTGCTGTTCGTGTTCCTGCTGCTCGCGGCGAATTACGAAAGCCTGGTGCTGCCGCTCGCCGTCATCCTGATCGTGCCGATGTGCCTGCTCGCCGCGATCCTTGGCGTGAACCTGATGGGCGGGGACAACAACATCCTCACCCAGATCGGCCTGGTCGTGCTGATCGGCCTGGCGGCGAAGAACGCGATCCTGATCGTCGAATTCGCCCGCCAGAACGAGGAAGCGGGCATGGAGATGCATGAAGCCGCCGAACATGCCGCCGAGCAGCGCCTGCGCCCGATCGTGATGACTTCGATCGCATTCATCCTTGGCGTGCTGCCGCTGGTGATCGGCTCCGGCCCGGGCGCCGAGATGCGCCAGGCGCTCGGCGTCGCGGTGTTCTTCGGGATGATCGGCGTGACCACCTTCGGCCTGCTGTTCACACCGAGCTTCTATGTCATCAGCCGCAAGCTGGGTGACTGGGTGTCGAGCAAGATCCCGCACAAAAAGGCCGAGCCGCCGCATGCCGAGCCTGCGGGAGAGCCGGCATGATGCGTTCTTATTCCGCTTCATTCCCCTTCCCCGGCGAAGGCCGGGGTCCAGTTGGGCGAACCTCAGCGATTGATCGAGAAGCTATCCCAACTGGACCCAGGCCTTCGCCGGGGAAGGCATTAGGGGTGGTGGCCAGCGTCCTCGCCCTGTCCGCCTGCACCGTCGGCCCCGACTATAAGCACCCCGCCACGCCAAGCAGTTCGGCCGCCGGATTCGCCGAGACCATCCGCAGCAACAGCGTCGCCGCGACGCCGCTGCCCGATCACTGGTGGCAGCTCTATAATGATCCGGTGGTCGACCGGCTCGTCACCGACGCGCTGGCGCACAATACCGATATCCGCACCGCCGCGGCGAACCTCGCGCGCGCGCGGGCAGTGCTGTCCGAGCAGCGCGGCGCGCGGTTGCCGAGCACCGATCTCAGTGCCCAGGCGACGCGCAGCCGCACCGCGGCGACGCAGAGCCCGACCGGCAAGGCGTTCGAGACCGACTTCTACTCGCTTGGTTTCGACTCCTCTTATGAGATCGACCTGTTTGGCGGCGTGACGCGCGCGATCGAGGCGGCACGAGGCGACACCGATGCCGCCGCCGCGCAGCTCGACGCAGCCCGGGTCTCGGTCGCGGCGGAGACGACACGCGCCTATGCCCAGGCCTGCTCGAATGCTGCACAACGCTCGGTCGCACTCGAGACGGTGAAGCTGCAGCAGCAGACGCTCGATCTGACCAATACGTTGTTCGAAGCCGGGCGCGGCACCCGCCGCGACGTACAACGCGCCGATGTGCTGCTCGCCAGCACCCAGGCGCAGATCCCGACCTTCGAGGCCGAACGCCGCGCCGCGCTCTACGCACTGGCGGCGCTGACCGGCCATACGCCTGAAGCGATCGATGCCGATGCCGACAAATGCACCGCCCCGCCCCGCGTGACCGTGACGGTGCCGGTCGGTGACGGCGCGGCGCTGCTCGCCCGTCGCCCCGACGTTCGCGCGGCCGAACGCACCTTGGCGGCCGACACGGCGCGCGTCGGCGTGGCGACGGCCGATCTCTATCCCTCGATCCGTCTGCTTGGCGCGGTCGGGTTCGGCGCGCAGAAGCCCGGCGACATCTTCAAGCCGGCCGGTTTCTCCTGGTCGCTCGGGCCGCTGATCTCGTGGAGCTTCCCCAACATGACCGCGACGCGCGCGCGTGTCCGCCAGGCCGAGGCGGGCGCCGACGCATCGCTCGCCCGCTTCGACGGAACGGTGCTGACCGCGCTGAAGGAAGTCGAACAGGCACTGGCCCGCTATGCGGGGGCATTGGACCGGAATGCGGCGCTTGCCCGCGCCGCCCAGGCAAGCACCGAGGCGGCGCGGCTTTCCCGGATGCGCTTCGACTACGGCGCCGACAGCTTCCTGCTACTGATCCAGGCCGAGCGCGACCGCGCCGATGCGCGCGCCGCGCTGGCCCAATCCGACGCGGCGGTGGCGGATGCGCAGATCAGCCTGTTCAAGGCGCTGGGCGGCGGCTGGCAGGACGCGCCGGTGCCCGTGCGGCGCGATCCGACGACGCCTTAGGGCGGGCGGCATCGGCGATTTCGTCTGCGAGTGGTTGGGAAGATAGTTACTCCACTTTCCTGAACCGGATCGTGCGACCGAAGCGGTCGAACACCAGGTCGCCCTTGTCGATCGTCAGTGCGGTTTCGCGGAAATCGGCCTTGCCGATGTCGTTCGGCTCGAAGCGGAAGCTCAGCCAATAGCCTTGGGTCGGATCGATCGGCACCATATCGCCCGCCAGATCGAACATCGGCAGGAACAGCCGTACGCTGACTGGCGGGTCGGCCGCGTCGAGCGGCAGCGACAGGCCCTCCTCGGTGAACTGCCCGCCTTTGGTGGTGCCTTTCGCCGAGGTGACGACCGCATCGAAATAGTGCGGCGACACGCCCTTGGGCGTCTCGAGCGACAGGCGCAATGTGCCGGCCGGCGCGGGTTTCTGCCCGGTGGAGACGAAGCGCGGCGGCGTGACTGGGTCGCTGGTCAGCAGCACGCGGCCGTCCTTCACCACCCAGCTCCCCTGCCCCGCCTCGTCGAGCGCGCCATAGACCAGGCCGTATTCGAAGCGGCCATCGGCGGTCAGGCTGAGCTGGGCGCCCATCTCGGTCTGGTGGCCGTCATAGACACCCACCAAGGCCGCGCGGTCCTGCGCCGGGGCCGGTACCGCGATGGCCATCGCCAATGTGGCGAGCATGATCCGCATGAGACATCTCCCTGGCACGATCATAGGCGGCGCGCGCGAATTTGACGTGCGTGAATATATTTGCCTATAACGTTAAATATTTCTCGACTCGTGAAGGATGATCTCATGACTCAAGCCTCGCTTGCCTCCGCCATCTTCTACCGCGATCCGCTGGCGGCCTTCACCTGGCTCGAAAAGGCGTTCGGGTTCGAGCCCGCGATGCTGATCACCGATCCCGACAACAAGATGGTCCATGCCCAGCTGAGCTTCGGCAATGGCTATATCATGATCGGCAATGAATGGGCCGACTATACCGCCAGTCCGGCGAGCATCGGCGGCAAGAACAGCCAGGGCCTGCATGTGAACCTGGACAGCGACATCGACGCGCATTGCGCGCACGCGGTGGAGGCCGGCGCGGAGATCGTGGAGCAACCAACCGACCAATTCTATGGCGACCGCACCTATCGCGCCCGCGACCCCGAAGGGCATGTCTGGACCTTCGCGCAGAACAAGCGGCCCTTCTCGGTCGAGGAGTCGGAGAAGGCGACCGGCCTCAAGATCGAGATGTTCTCCTGAGCGCGGCCACCGCGATCGATCGCACGCTTGCCGCGCTCGCCGACCCGACAAGGCGGCGCGTGGTCGAGCTGCTGCGCGACCGGCCGCACCGTGCCGGGGAACTGGCCGAGAGTGTCGGCGTCAGCCCCGCCGCGCTCAGCCGGCATTTGCGCACCCTGAAGGCGGGTGGGCTGATCGAGGAAGTGCATCCGGACTATGACGCGCGCGTGCGTATCTATGCGCTGAAGGCGGGATCGATGGCGGGGCTCAAATCCTGGGTGGACGAGACCGAACAGCTCTGGGCGGATCAGCTCGCCGCGCTCAAGGCGCATGTCGAGGCGCGGCCGTGAGTTCGCGCATCCTGGTCGCGCTGCGCATCGCGGCCACGCCGGACCGCGTGTTCGAGGCGTTCACGCGCGAGATCCATCTCTGGTGGCGGCCTAATCAGCTGTTCGCCTTCACTCGCGCCGGCCCGGGAACGCTGGCGATCGAACCGATGGAGGGCGGGCGCTTCACCGAGACCCAGGCGGACGGCGCGGTATTCGAGATCGGGCGGGTGACGACCTGGGAGCCCGGCGTTCGGCTCGGCCTGACCTGGCGCCAGGCGAGCTTCACCAAGGATCAGTCGACCCGGGTCGATGTACGGTTCGAGGCGATCGGCGCGGAGACGCGGGTCACCGTCGAGCACCTCGGCTGGGACAGTGTCCCGGCGCCGCATGCGGCGCGGCATGGGATGGTCGGCATGACCTTCCTGCAACGTCATGGCCAGTGGTGGCAGAAGCTGCTCGCCGCGCTCAAGGCCGACGCCGAAGGCTAATCAGCCAGCGATTGGACAGAAGCGACAAGATAGGTTGGAATCTTGCTATAGTTTCCAATCGCTTTTCTGCGCTTTCTGTTGAAGACATTCCCGAAACTGATACTATAGCCGCAATCCAGCAAAAACGACTCGCGCCAAATAACTTGGCGCTGTTGTGTCGTCGTGTCTACTGAACACTGATGGAGGCAGCCATGGCTGAAACAAGCGACGAGAAGACTCTCGAGATGCGCCTTGCGGCGCTCGAAGACAAGTTGAGCGGCCTGCACGTCTCGGAGGAAGAGATGCGTGCCTATCACAAGGTCGCATCCCTGATACACGGTGGCGTGGCGCCTAGCGCCGAGGGAGGCGCGACCGCGCTCACGCCGGTGCCGCAACCACAACCGTGCGTGACGAGCTGTGTCGTGCAGCAATGCATCGTCCATCCCTGCGTGGTCCAGCAATGCACCATCCGCGCGTGCACCGTGGTTCAGCAATGCACCATCCGGGCCTGTACCGTCGTCCAGCAATGCACCATTCGCGCGTGCACGATCGAACAGTGCATCAACGAATGCGGCGGCGGCCTGCCGGGCGGGCCGATCAGCGGCGGCGGCTTCGGCACGCTGGGCGGTTGAGCCCGGTGTCTGCTCCAGACGGCAGTCGCGGGGCAGGGTCTGAACAAACGGTGAGCGGTTAGCGGGAGTACGGCGCGTGGATGTCGTCTTTCCCATCATGCCGTTCGCCGATGTGGGGCGGCCCTCAATGGGAGTCAGCTTGCTGATACCCGAGGTCCGCCGCGCGGGCCATTCAGCCGAGGCGATCTATTTCAACCTCGATCTTGCGGGGTTGATGGGCATTGGCGACTATCAGCGCGTCGCCTCCGAATTCCCGCCCAACATGCTGCTCGGCGAATGGGTGTTCGCGGACGACCTGTTCGGCGACGACATCCCCGCGCCGGCCGATTATTTCGACGATATCTTCGGGCCGATGGCGGGCGGCGACCCCGCCTTCATCGCCGCGCTGATGCGGGTGCGCACGCAAGTCGCAGGCTTCCTCGAAGATTGCGTCGCCAAGATCATGGCGCGCGACCCGCGTATCGTCGGTTTCTCGACGGTATTCCACCAGACCTGCGCCTGCCTGGCGGTGGCGCGCCGGCTGAAGGCGCTGCCCGCGCCGCCGGTGATCGTGTTCGGCGGGGCGAATTGCGAAGGCGAGATGGGGCTGCAGCTGATCAGCAGTTTTCCGTGGATCGACTATGTCTGTTCGGGCGAAGCCGATCTGAGCTTTCCCGCCTTGCTCGATCGCCTGCTGGGCGGTGCCGATCCGCAGCCGATCGGCGGCGTGCTGCAACAGGGCCAGGTGACGCTGCCGGCGCGGTCGCCCGCCGTCACCAATCTCGACGCCCTGCCCTATCCCGACTTCGAGGATTATTTCGGCAATCTCGCGACCTCGGCGCTGGCCGGGCTGTTCAAGGGCCATCTCGTCTTCGAATCCTCGCGCGGCTGCTGGTGGGGCGCGAAGCATCACTGCACCTTTTGCGGGTTGAACGGCGACACCATGGTGTTCCGGTCCAAGAAGCCCGACCGGGTGTTCGAGGAGATCGATTATCTGCTCACCCATTATGAGTCGGAGAATATCGGCTGCGTCGATAACATCCTCGACCTGCGCTACATCGACACGCTGTTTGCGCGCCTGGCCGCGTCGCCGCACGACCTGAAGCTGTTCTACGAAGTGAAGGCCAATCTGCGGCTCGAGCAGCTGGTCAAGCTGCGTGCGGGCGGGGTGAATCAGATCCAGCCGGGGATCGAAAGCTTCTCCGACGCGGTGCTGACCCTGATGAGCAAGGGCTGCACCGGATTCCAGAACATCCAGCTGATGCGCTGGTGCCGCGAGGTCGGCATCGAGGTGTCGTGGAATATCCTGGGCGGCTTCCCGGGCGAGGACCCGGCCGAATATGAGCGGATGGCCGCGCTGATCCCGCGGCTCACGCATCTCGATCCGCCCTGTTCCTGCGGCATGGTGCGGCTCGACCGGTTCAGCCCGTTTCACGGCGAGCCCGATCGGTTCGGCTTCACCAATTTGCGCCCGGCCCAGGCCTATTTCTACGTCTTCCCGCTCGGCCGGCGCGACCTGTCGAAACTCGCCTATTTCTTCGATTTCGATTACCCGGACCGGCGCGATCCGCAGACCTATCTGGCGCCGGTGCAGCGCGAGACGCGGCGATGGATCGACGGTCGCGCCGCCGCCGAGCCGCCGCGGCTCGACGCGCATTTCGCCGGTGATCGCCTGACCATCTTCGACAGCCGGTCAGCGGCCGTGGCGGCGCGCCACGACTTTGCCGGGCTTGCGGCGCTTGTCTATGCACGGTGCGACCGGGCCGCGACCGTGGCGCATCTCGCCCGGGACCTGGGCATCGACGAAGCGGGGATCGAGGCGATCGTCGCCGACTTCGACGCGCGGCGGCTGGTCGCGCGCGATGGCGACCGGGTGCTGAGCCTTGCCGTATTCCGGGATCGCCCGGCGGCCGACCTGCAGGAGGTCCGGGTTGCAGAAACCGCTGCTGCCTAGCTGCTTCCTCACCTGGACCGAGCCGCCCGACCCATCGGGCGCTGAGCAGCTCCGCTTCGTGTCGTGGCGCCGGTCGCTGACCATGAAGGGGCGATCCTTTCGCGAGTTCGAGCGCATCGTCTTCCCCCTGCTCGACGGCACCCGCAGTGTGGACGAGATCTGCGATTCCGCCGCTTCCGCCTTTCCGCGCGACGAACTGGAGGCAGCGATCGAGATGCTGGCGGGACAGGGGTTGTTGATCGACGGTGCGGCGGCGGCCGAGGAGCCGCCGGCGCGGCTGGCGACTCAGCTCGGCTATCTCGACGAGACGGCGCCTGACGGGCGCGGCGCGCAGGCGCGGCTGACCGCAGCGAAGGTTGTGATATTCGGCATGGGCGGTGCCGGCGCAAGCGTCGCGCGGCTGCTCGCCACCGCTGGCGTGGGGCAAATCCTGTGTATCGATCCCGCTATGGCGGACGCGACATCACCCTATTTTTCGGGGCTGTTCGCTGAGGACGACAATGGCCGCAACCGTGCCGAGCTGGTGGCGGAGCGCCTGGCCGCTACGATGCCTGACCCGATGATCGCATGGGCGGGCGACCGCCCCGAAGACAGCGAGGCGATCGCCGCGCTGGTCGCAGGCAGCGATCTCGTCATCTCCTGCCTCGAGTCCGGCGAACTCAATCTCGCGCTGAAGCTCAATCGGGCGTGTCGCGGCGCCGGGGTCGCCTGGCTGACGGGATCGCTCGAAGGCAGCGAGGTCGTTGCCGGGCCGGGGTTCGACGCCTCGCCCGATGGCCCCTGCTATATGTGCTACCGGATGCGCGAGGTGGCGACGGCGGCCGATCCGCAGACGCGCTTCGCGCTGGAGCGGCGGCTCGACCGGCTGCGCCGCGATCTCGGCGCGAGGCGCGAGAATCTGGCCTGGGGCGCCGAGATCCTGGCCGGGATGCTGGTGGCCGAGGCCGTCAATATCCTGACCGGCATCGCCGAGCCCGCGCTCAACGGCCGGCTGATCGTGACCAGCCTGCTCACCTTGCGGCAGGAGAAGCATGTCGTGCTGAAAAAGCCCGGCTGCCCGGTCTGCGATACGGGCGCGGCGGCATGAACCCCGGTGCGGAACGGACGATGGAGCTGCTGGTCAGCAGCAGGACCGGCATCATCACCGAGGTCGCGCATCAGCAGCGCGGGGCCGAGGAGCCGGTGCCGCCGCATCTGTTCACCGCAATGCTGTCGCATTTCGATTTCCGCGCCGCGCCGGCGGCGGAACGGCTGAGCGGCGGCAAGGGCGCGACCGAGACTCAGGCAAAGCTCTCGGCGATCGGCGAGGCGGTGGAACGCTATAGCGCCTATCACTGGGACGCGGCGCGCGTGTGGACCGGCCCGGCCGAGCCGGATGCGATCACGCCGGCCGACTGCGTGCTCTATTCGGAAGCACAATATGAGGCGGACGCGCGTTATGCTCGCTGGTCGCCCGAGGTGCCGATATCCTGGATCCGGGGCGTGGAATTGCCTGCGGGCACGCAGGTCGCGCTGCCGGCGGGGCTGGTCTATCTCGTCACGCCGATGCCGCTGGCGGCCGACCATGTCACCGCGACGACCTCCAACGGGCTTGCCGCAGGGGCCGATCTGACCCGGGCGATCCTGAGCGGTTTTTACGAGGTGATCGAGCGGGATGCGCTGCTGATCGGCTGGATGAACCAGCTGCCGGCAACGCGGATCGCGATACCGCAGAACGGGTGCCACGCGGCCTCGATCGCGCGGCATTACCGGCTGCACGGGGTCGAGCTGCGGCTCTATCGCCTGGCGACCGACCAGGTGCCCTATGTGATGCTCGCCGTGCTCGACGACCTGGCCGGCACCGGCCCGGCACGGGTGATCGGCATGGGCTGCGATGTCGATCCGGTCGCGGCGCTGGACAAGGCCGTGTTCGAGGCCTGCCAGGCGCGTCCGAGCGAAGCGGCGCGCTCCGGGCAGTCCGACCATGCCGAGCGGCTCAGAAGCTATGAGGATGTGCGCGGGCTGGACGATCATCCCGCCTTCCATGCGCTCCGCCGCAACCTGGGCGAGTTCGACTTTCTCGACCTGGGCGACAGCGTGGCGCTGGACGATCTCCCCCGGCCAGAGACCGCCGATCCCGCGGCGGCGCTCGATCTGGTCGTCGACGGGCTGGTCCGGGCGGGCGCTCGGGTCGCCTATGTCGACATCACCGGGGCCGACATCGTCGCGACCGGCATCCGCGTCGTCCGTTGCATCGCCACGGGTTTCCAGCCGATCCATTTCGGCCATGGCGAGGCCCGGCTGGGCGGCACGCGACTGTTCGACGCGCCGGTCGCCTGGGGCCTGCGCGACGCGGCGCGCACCGAGGCGACGCTCAACCCCTGCCCCCATCCCCTGGCCTGATGGCTGCGATGCTGCCGGTCGACGATCCCATGCAGCTTTCCCGGCTGTTCCACCTCAATTCCGAGCCCTGGCTGAACGAACAGGCCTATCGCGGAGCCCCCTTCGCGCAGGAATTCAAGGATCATCTGGAGGCGGCGCGTATCCCGTTGCCGCCGCCTGTCCCGGGTAGCGTCGTGGCGCTGGCGGCGGCGCGCTATTCGGTGCGCGCGTTCGAGCCCCGGGCGATGAGCGGGCAGATGCTCTCCGATCTGCTGCACGCGGCCTATGGCATCGTCGACCGGGCCGCACTTGAGGGCGGCCATGCCTTTCTCCGGCGGGGCGTTCCTTCGGCGGGGGGCCTTTATCCGCTCGAGCTGTATCTGCTGCTCCGCGAGGTGGAGGGACTGGCCGACGGCATCTATCATTTCGATGCGCGCGGGCCTGCGCTCGAACTGGTGCGTGCCGGCGACTGGCAGGCTGAGGCAGCGACGATCTTCTACACCTGGCCGTTCATTATCGACGCCAATATCGTCGTCTGCATCGGCGCCGTGTTTCCGCGGTCGCAGAAGAAATATGGGCCGCGGGGCTATCGCTACATTCTGCTCGAGGCCGGCCATGTCGCGCAGAATCTCTGCCTCGCCGCGGTCGAACTGGGGCTGGCGACGCTTTGCATGGGCGGCTTTCGCGACGGCGCGCTCAACCGGCTGATCGGGCTCGATCCGCACCGGGAGGGCGTGGTCTATGCCGTGGCGGCCGGTTTCGCGAAGACGCCCTGACCCTCACTCCGTCGTCGCGATGACATTGTCGTCGGAGTTGCGATCGATCCGGACGTTATAGGGATCCGCACCCGCAAAGGCCGGCTTCTTCGCCGTGACCAGCTTGATCGTCTGGGTGCCCGTTTTCAGCGGCAGGCGCTGGAGCAGCAGCACGTCCTTCTTCGCAAAGGCGCCGCGGCCCGGCATCGCGGTGAACAGGCCGAACTCCGCCGTCTCGGCCATCTTCGCTTCGGTCTCCTTGCCCTTGCCGTCGGCATAGAGCTTGTGCGCCTCGACCGTCAGGGTCGTCTCGAACCGGCCGTCGGGCAGCTTCTTGACGACCGCAGCCCTGGTCTTGATGTCGTAGAGCGAGATGCGTTCGAACAGATCGGTAATCAGCGCCTGCTCCTCGGGGCTCGCCCCTTTGCGGAACTCGGCGATCAGGTCGAGCGAGCGCGGGAACGGCGCGCCCTTGAAGCGAAAGCGTTCGAGATAGCGTTTCAGCGCGGCATTGACCCGCGCCTCGCCCAGCGCGTCCTTCAGCCGGTACATGACCAGCGAGCCCTTGCGGTAATGGATATATTGCTGGTTCTCGACCCGGTAGAGCGGCAGCTCCTCGATCACTTCGCCGCCGCGGCTGCGCAGATAGCGATCGAGTTCGAATTTCAGGAAACGGCGGATCTGGTCGCGGCCGTACAGCTTCTCCATCACCATCAGCGCCGAATATTGTGCCAGCGTCTCGGTCAGCATGGTCGAGCCCTGCATGTCCGCGCCGATCGCCTGATGCGCCCAATATTGATGCGCCAGCTCATGCGCGGTCACATAGGTGACGTAATCGATCTTCTCCGGATCGGAGAGATCGGCGATGAAGCCGATGCCTTCCGAATAGGGCATCGTGCCCGCGAATGCCTGAGCGAACTGCGCGTAATCCGGGAACTCGATGATGCGCGCCTGACGGAACTGATAGGGGCCGAAATTGGGCTGATAATAATCGAGCCCGTGCGCGAAAGCGGCGAGCATGCGATCGACATTGGCGCCGTGGCGCGCGTCATAATAGACGACGAGATCGACGCCATCATGCATCCGGTGCTTCTCGACGTACCGCGCCGACTGGACCGAATAGAAATTCTGGATCGGCGCATCGACGACGAAGCGCGCCGTGCGCCGCCCATTGGCTGTCGTGTCGCTGACCTTGTAGCCCGGCGCGATCGGGGTCTGGCCGGCATCGGTGGTGACGGTGATGTCGGTCTTTATCCAGTCCGTGCGGAGCTGGTTGAAGCGCGTCGCGGTCATGTCCTCCAGCTTCGCGGGGCGAAGCTCCGGCGGCAGGCCGTATTTGCGGCGCTTGACTCGGTCCTGCAGCATGCCGCTCTGGTCGATGCCGATCGACGGCACGAATTCGAAATTGTTGACGAAGGTGCCGTTCTGCACGACGCGCGTGTCGCTGCCGCTGTTGCGGAAGCCGTGCTGAGTGCGTTCGGTGCGGAAGGTCAGGCTGGTCGTGCCGCCCGGCGCGAGCGGGGCCGCGAGACGATAGATGCGGTACTGGAATTTCGGATAGTCGCGGACGAGCGTCGCCCCCGGAATGACGAACGACCCGATCCGCGTCACCTGATCGCCCATGCGCACATGCACGTCGCGGATCGGGCCGGACGTCCTGTTGACGAGGGTGAGCACGCCCCTAGCGGTGAGGCCCGGTTCCTGCGGACGCAGATCGACCGCGACGCGCGCGGCCGTCACCGAAAGCTGGGGCAGCTTCCGATAGGGCAGCAGTGCCTTTTCATAATCGGCCATGAAGGCTTCGTCGGCGACCTGGGTGGTATAGTGATTCCACACATGGGTGTTGATGAAGATATACACCCCGCTGGCAACGAACAGCGCGAGCGCCGCGGCACCGACCAGCCCGGCCGGACCAGCGAGACGGCGCGGCAAACGCTTCAGCCGTGGCCGCAGCCGCGTCTCCGTACCGCGGCGCCACAGGGCATGGGCAAGCACCAGCAGCATCACCGCAAAGGCCGACCAGTAGAGCCGGAGCCACCAGGCGCCGATCCAGAACTTGCCCATGCCGTTCATGTCGGACAGCGGCACGGGCGGAAACTGGCCGTAATTGTACAGCGCGTCGCCAAAGCCGAGATTGCGCAGCGTGACGCGCACGATGATGAAATAGAACACCATCACGCCCCAGCCGATATATTTGTTCGGGCTGAGCGCCTGGATGAACACGGCGAGCACGGCGATCAGGGTGAAGTTGATCGTGTCGGGCAGCACGTACCAGAGCAGATATTTGCCGAGCTCGAACTCGCCATAGCCGTGAAGCAGCTGCGCCACCACGCCGGCGACGACGCTGACCAGGAGGATCGAGCACATCACCAGGATGACCGCGAGCACCTTGGGCACGACATAGGCCCAGTCCGGGATCGGCGAGGCATCAATGATCTCGTGGATCTTGCGGTCGCGATCGCGCCAGACCAGCTCGCCGGCATAATAGACCGCGATGATCAGCGGGATGATGCCGAACGATCCCTGCAGCAGCCCGATCACCACCCGGGTGACCGGCAGCACGGGCGTGCCGAACAGCTCCCCGAAATCGACCATCGCCCCGGCGGCGTTGAACAGGCCGAGCGCCATCAGCACGAAAAAGGCCGGGCTCTTGAACACCTGGCCGAGCTCGAGCCGGGTACGCGCGCGGAGCTGGGCCAGCGCGGTCGCGCGCCCGAAGCCGGGCACGGGCAGCGGACCGATCGGGCCGGACGGTGCCGGCGCGTCGACCTGGAGCTGCAGCTTGAGCGCGCGGCGGCTCGCCTTCGAGGCCTTGGTGCCGAAGCGGAAGGTCGCGGTCGCCAGCGCCAGCGCGCCGAGCCCGATCGCGACGATGACCGCGCGGTTCCACAGGAGCATGCCGTCGAGCGGCGGCACCAGCGTGTTGCGGTCCGCCGCCGTCCAATATTTGGTCGCATAGGAGAAGGCGCCGATGCCGAACGGCTCGCCATAAGCGCCCGCCAGTTCATAGGCCGGGTTGCGATCGAGCACGACGCTGGCGATGGTCCACAGGATCAGGAAGGCGATGACGCCGAGATAGGTCGCCATCATCGACCGGGTCGCGGTCGCCAGCGCGAAGAACAGGGCGGAGGTCAGCAGCAGGTTCGGCAGGCCGATCCACAGGAACGGCATGGCATAATAGGAGAAGACGTTCGGGCCGAGCACTTCGCTGTCGACCCAGGGCATGAAGGTGCCGACCCAGATGCCGGCCAGCACCGCGAGGAAACCGATCGCGGCGGCGACATAGGCCCCGGTATAGCGGCCGAGCAGATAGGCGGTGCGGGTGATCCGCGTCGCCCGCACGATCGGGCCGAAGCCGGTCTCGTCGTCGCGCACCACCACATTGGCGACGAATGCGGTCGAGACGAACATGTAGAAGAGCGACATGATGATCACGACCTGCGCGATCGCGAAGGGCGCGTTCTTGTGGACGTTGCCGCCCGACCCGATCTGGATCTGGTCGATCGTCGTCGCGCCGAACGAGAGCAGGAAGAAGACGACCACCGCGACCCAGAAGACCGGGTTGCGCATCTGGTAGCGAAGCTCGAAGCCGAAGACGCCGCCGAACATGCCGGATACCCCGCTCAGGCCGCGCGACGCGAAGAATCGAGCGTCGAGAAATAGACATCCTCGAGCCCGCCCGACACCGGTTCGAACCCGTCGCCGGGCGACGCATCTGCCATTACATGGATGATCGTCTTTCCGGCGAACAGGCGCGTCGAAATGACGCGGTAGCGCTCGCGATAGCCATCGAGTTCGTGGCGATCGATCGTCCTCTTCCAGATATTGCCGCGCGTCGCCTCGATCAGGTCGAGCGGCGCGCCCTCGAGCAGGATGCGCCCGTTGGCCAGCACCGCCATGCGCGGGCAGAGATCGGCCACGTCCTCGACGATGTGCGTCGACAGGATCACCACGACATCGTCGCCGATCTCGCCGAGCAGGTTGAGGAAGCGGTTGCGCTCCTCCGGGTCGAGGCCGGCGGTGGGCTCATCGACGATGATCAGCCTCGGCCCGCCGATCAGCGCCTGGGCGATGCCGAAGCGCTGGCGCATGCCGCCGGAGAAACCGGCCAGCGCCTTTTTGCGCACGTCCCAGAGATTGACCTGGTGGAGCAGCCCCTCGACCGTCGTCTTGCGCTCGCCGCGGCCGGCAATGCCCTTCAGCACCGCCATGTGATCGAGCATGTCGTAGGCCGAGACGCGCGGATAGACGCCGAAATCCTGCGGGAGATAGCCGAGCGTGCGGCGTAGCTTCTCGGGTTCGGCGATGACGTCGAGGCCGTCGAAGCTGATCGAGCCCGAGGTCGGCGTCTGCAGGGTCGCGACGGTGCGCATCAGGGTCGACTTGCCGGCGCCGTTCGGGCCGAGCAGCCCGAACATGCCGGGCGGGATGGTCAGGTCGACGCCGTCGAGCGCGCGCGTGCCATTGCCATAGACATGAGTGAGCTTCTCGATCTTCAGCATGATTCCCTCCGCTTGGGGGAAGGCTAGCAGGTGTGTTGGGCTTGTAAAGCAGTGTTGAAGCGGGCGCGCGCGATCGACGCGAGCGCATCTATACTTGAGCGAATTATGCGAGGGTTCCTTGCCCTGGCGGCACCTCCCCTCGTTGAGCGATGCGAAAGGCAGAAATCGCACAGGGCAACTGGCCGGGCCGTCGAGGTAAAGGATCAGTACAGGCAGGTATCTCTTCAACTGCCGACAGATCACCACAAGATCGCCTTTGCCGCGGAGGCGAATTATAAGAGGCATCAAGCAGGGGGCGTTTTTCGAGTCTGGGCGCGGCGTGAACGTCGACTTCATACGCATTACGCCGCCGGCTCGCCAATGATGGCGGCGGTTCGCCGTGAGATCCATCGTGCCGGCGCCGGACAATAATATTGGCAAGTAATGAATTTCGCGACCCCTATGTTTTTGACTGGGGATCATCTTCCCGCCCGTCGGCGCTCCGGCCAGGTACAGGCCCCCATCGCGACAGGGAATGGACCGGGAAGCGAGAATGTTGAATCGACGGGGGAAGCGCGGCCAGACGGCAGCGCCCCCCCGACGAGCTCAGGGCGAACGGGACTGGTGTCCTGTAACTGAAGGTCGTTCGATAATATTGACCTCCGTCATGCTGAACTCGTTTCAGCATCCAACGCTCAACAAGCGTCGGCATCGGTTGTTTGCACCTTGGATGCTGAAACGAGTTCAGCATGACGGCAGGTTTAGAGTGGACGGACTTCCGGTTCGAGAGGCTGGTGAGAATCACACCAGCTCGAAACCGCCCTAGCTCCGCCGCACCAGATGACTGCCACCGGGCTGCTGTTCGAACACCCACTGCTGGCCGGTGAACAGCCGGATCACGTCCGCAGCGGTGCGGGCATGCTGGCTCGGCTTGACCGTCGTGAAGCTGCCGCCACCCGCCAGCGCGAAGGGCAACAGCAACTGGTCGGCCAGATACGGGCCCGCAAAGGCATCCGACGCCAGGAATCCCGCCATGCGGTGCGCCGCGGTCCTGGCCAGCGACTCCGCCGAGACGCCCAGCTTGCCGAAGCCCGTGACGATTTCAGTGACGTTTTCGAACGCCGCCTCCAGCAGCAGCGCGTTGCCGGGCCCCTGCTCGGCGGGCAGCTGCCGCACCGAGAATGCCTCCTCCGGCCAGTCCGGCAGAAGCTTGCGCGCGGTCCCGATCTCGCGTTCGGCAATGTCGAACGGAAGGCCGGCGAACAGCGCCGTGGCGGAAACGGCGGTCAGCCTGCCGCGATCGCGACACTCCATCGCCGTCAACTTCCCGGGCGTGACGTCGATGTCGATCCGCCCGCCACCGCGCGGGAAAAAGCCGTGCCGGGTCAGCCGCGCGGAGACGTGCGGCCCCATGCGGTTGATGACAGGCAGGAACGCGCGCTCGATGAACTCGAAGGGCGGCGCCATCATGTTGTGCGTGCCGCCCTCCAGCACGATCCGGGACGGCGCGTCCGCAAGCAGCAGCGGCATCAGGATGGTCTGGAGCACCAGGCCGGTGCTGCCCGCCGTGCCGACCGCGAAGCGATAGTCGCCGGGCACGACCCGCCCGGGCGTGAAGCTCAGCTCGGACGATCCGACCGACACGCCTTCGCACACCGCGCCGCCGATGGTCAGCGCTGCCTCGACCGCGGTCACATGCTGGCGCATCAGGCCGGGCTTCTCGCGACGCCCACGAATATTGGCGATGCGGAACGGCCGGCCGGTGACCAGCGACAGGGCGAGCGCATTGCGCACCACCTGCCCCCCGCCCTCGCCTTCCGATCCATCGATGATGATCATGCTATTTCTCGTATGGGGCGGTGTGCGCCAGGGGACTAGCCCTTGACGCACACCACCTGCTTCAGCGTGTGGACGATCTCGACCAGGTCCGCCTGCGCGGCCATGACGGCCTCGATCGGCTTATACGCCCTGGGCGTCTCGTCGATGACGCCTTCGTCCTTGCGGCACGCGACGCCCGCGGTGTCCGCGATATGCTCGTCGAGCGTCACCAGCTTCTTGGCGGCGGTCCGGCTCATCACCCGACCGGCGCCGTGCGAGCAGCTGTCGAACGATTCCGGGTTGCCCAGCCCGCGCACGATGAACGACTTGGCGCCCATCGATCCCGGGATGATGCCCATCACGCCCTTTGCCGCACGCACCGCCCCCTTCCGCGTGACCAGCACGTTCTCACCGAAGTGATTTTCGCGCTGGACGTAGTTGTGGTGGCAGTTCACCGCTTCCATCTCCGCCTCGAACGGCTTGGCGATCTGGCTCCGCAGCGCGCGCATGACATTGGTCATCATCATGCGCCGGTTGAGCGCGGCGAAGTCCTGCGCCCAGCCGACCGCCTCGACATACTCGTCGAAATGGTCAGTCCCTTCCGGGAAATAGGCGAGATCCTGGTCAGGCAGGTTGATGTGCCATTTGCGCATGTCCTGCTTGGCCAGCTCGATGAAGAAAGTGCCGATCGCGTTGCCGACGCCGCGCGACCCCGAATGCAGCATGACCCACACCCGCTGCTTCTCGTCGAGACACAGCTCGATGAAGTGGTTGCCGGTGCCGAGCGTGCCGAGATGCACCAGGTTGTTGGTGTTCTTCAGCCGCGGATGCTTCTCGGTGAGCCGATCGAAGCGCTGGACGAGCGTCGCCCAGGCCTCGACGATCGCCGGCGGCGGATCGCCCCATGAGCCGGTGTCGCGCTTACTGCGTCCCACGGCGCGGCCGTGCGGCACCGCCCGCTCGATCGCCGAGCGGATCGCCTCCAGATTGTCCGGAAGGTCGCTTGCGACCAGCGAGGTGCGCGCCGCCATCATGCCGCAGCCGATGTCGACGCCGACCGCCGCCGGAATCACCGCGCCCCTGGTCGGGATCACCGACCCCACGGTCGCGCCGATGCCGATATGGACATCGGGCATCACCGCGACATGCCGGAACACGAACGGCATCTGCGCCGCGCGCGCGAGCTGCGCCCGCGCACCGTCTTCGACCGGCACGCCGCGCGTCCACATCTTGATCGGCACGCCGCCTTCGACGTGCTGGTAGTCATATGTCGTCTCGGTCATCGCGACCTCCCTTGGTTCAATCATGGTGTCGGCGACGAGGCATGGCGAGACATTTCCCTGAGCTATCCGGTTGCCCGGAGGCGGCGTTGAACCGCCGACCTCCTGCCTTCCGGCAGGTGCTCTATCCTGTAGTCCCGCCGGCATTCGCCGACTGAATTTCGGTGCCGGCGACAAAGTGAGGCGGGACATCCCGGAATTGCTTCCGGGGCGGATTCGAACCGCTCGGCCTTTCGGCCTTTACCGATGTAGTCCCGCCGGCATTCGCCAGCTTCAATTAGGTCATGGCGACCAGGTGTTTGACGGACTTCCCCGCTCTACCAACTGAGCTACGGGCCCGTGAAAGGCCCGGCGGGACTCGAACCCGCGACCTGGCGATTAGGAGTCGATGTAGTCCGTCAGGCATTCGCCATGTTGATCTCGTCCACGGCGACGAGGATTGGGAAAGACCGCCCCCGAGGGGACCGGTGCTCTATCCAGACTGAGCTACCGCTCTTTCGAGCGGGCGGGACTCGCACCCGCGACACCCGCAGTCATAGTGTAGTCCTTCCCGGCATTCGCCGTGACGTTTAATGGGCCGTGGCGACAAGAGTGACGAGAACGTCCTTGAGCTACCGCTGCAACGGGGGGACTCGAACCCCATCTCCCGTTCGGCATCGCTGCTTCCCGGGCGCTCTACTCTGGACTTTCGGGTTTCCCCTTGGCGCAATGTAATCCCGTCGGCATTCGCCACGGCCTGTTCCTATATCTCCACTTGCTTGATGATCCCGACCCAGTCGCGCGTCTCGCCGGAGACGAAGCGCGCGATCGTGTCGAATACGGCGTCGGAGAATCCCCCGACGTTGAGGATGTCCGCCCGGCCTTTCGCCTGCGTGGTCCCGTATGGCTGGATGTCGATGCAAACGAGCCTGGCGGCCGGATTCCGGCGCTTCAGTTCGTTCCACTCCGCCATCGTCGCCGTCGAGCCGCGCCGGCCGGCATCGACCCACGACTCGTTGTCGGAGACGATGACGACCAGATCGACGGTCGCGCGTTCGGCGTTCAGCATCGCCAGCGGCGCCGAGACGTTCGTCCCGCCCCCACCGACCGCCGCCAGCTTCGCCGCATTCACGGCGACACGGGCATTGGCCTCGAGCTTCAGCTTCACGACCCGCTGCTCGAACGGCAGCACGCGCGCATCCTGGTTGCGCCGCAGCATCGCCGCCGCGACCAGGGCCGCGACATCGATGCACCGGACCTTCGACGAGGCACCCTTGCGGTATCCCGTCGCCGGCGACCCCATCGACCCCGACACGTCAGGGCAGACGACGATCCGGCCCGGCACCTTCGGCACGCCCCGGAGCGACAGCTCCAGCGCTTCCTCCAGCGCCGCCTGGACTTTGAGCGGCACGCCATCGCCGACCTGACCCAGCGCCACCATCAACTGGTAAGGCATGGGTCGCACGGCGCGCAGCGCATCGCGATCCGTCAGTCGAGCGGCAACGGCATCAGTGACTCCCGCCACGTCGAACGCGCCATTGCGCGCCAGCGTGTTGAGGTTCATCCGCAGCGCCTGCCATCCGATGCGGCCGGCAAGCTCGCCCCATTGCACCGCGGTCAGCGGGCAAGCAGTGAGCCATTCGAACGGCACCGGCGGCAACGGCAGCGTGCCGTCGCATTTCCAGGCCTCGAACGCGGCGATCTCGGCGGGCAGCGCGGCAACGTCATAGGGACGCCCGATCAGCCAGCCGTAAAAGGCCTTGCGCGCGGCATCCGCCGGCTTGGGATGTACCATCCGCACCACGTCCGCCAGCGACGGATCCTTGCCCGTCGCCGCCGCCATCAGTTGCGGCATGGTTGCCTGCTCCAGCCAGCGCTGAACCAGCCGCTTCGGCCGCGAGCCGAGCGACGTCCGTCCGACCTGGCCCGACCGCATGATCTGCACGAAAGTGCGCAGCATCCGCCCGTTGTCGATCACCCGATTGAACACCGCGACCGACAGATCGGGATCGGCGACCGTAAGATGGGCTGCCAGCAAGGCCGGCATGTCTTTCATGGCCCCCGACTTGCGAACGTAGATCGCGGCCTGTGCCACGAAATAGGGATCGACCGCCCTGGCGGCATCGAGCACCTCGGCCAGCTGCGTCTCCGCCGCGCCGTAAAAATTGTCCGCCAGCGTTCCGGTCGCGGCAAGCTGCGCGAGCTTTTCCCGGGGCCCATAGGCATAGGACGGCGCTCCTTCGCGGTTCACCGTGTCGGTGCGCGGCAACAGCTTCGCCACCGCCGACGCAAAAAGTCCCTTGTTGGCCATCGTCCAACTCCTCTTACTGGTCAGGGCGGCAGGATTTGAACCTGCGACCCCCGGCGCCCAAGGCCGGTGCTCTGCGCAGCCTGAGCTACGCCCTGTGAAAATCCTTCGGGGCGGCCGGCCCATTCCGGCCGCCCCTGCTCTGCTCCGCTACCGAGGAGGTCGAAATATCGCCTCGCTCGATGCCGGATACAGAGCAGATCGCGTGCCAGTTCGACCGAGGCCGGGCCAAGAATTTCATAATCACTTGATAATGCATGATATTATTGGCCATAATAGCGACGTCCGGGCGCGACCACCGCTGCGGCGTCTTCCATTTTCTTATCGCTACAGATATGAATTTATCCTAGGGGATAAGAATGAAGCCGCTCACCGTCATCGGATTCCTGGGCTCGACGCTCGACGCCGCCAAGTTCGGGCCGTCGCGCTGGAATAAATGGCGGCCGAGCGTGGGCCTGACCATGCACGAAGACCTGAGGGTCGATCGCTTCATCCTGTTGCACGGCAGCGCCCATCGCCGGCTCGCGGACTATGTCGTCGAGGACATTGCCGCGGTCTCGCCCGAGACCACGGTCGAAATGCGCCTGCTCGACTTCAAGGACCCGTGGGATTTCGAGGAAGTGTACGGCAAGCTGCTCGACTTCGCCCGCGCGGAGCCGTTCGATCCCGACACCGAGGAGTATCTGGTCCATATCACCACGGGCACCCATGTCGCGCAGATCTGCCTCTTCCTGCTGACCGAGGCGCGGTATCTGCCCGGCCGCCTGCTCCAGACCCAGCCCGAGCGCGGGTCGCTCAACCCGGCCGGGATCTGGAACACGATCGACTTGGACCTGTCGCGCTACGACAGCATCGCCACGCGGTTCGCGGTGGCCAGCGCCGAAAGCACCTCGTTCCTCAAATCGGGCATCGACACCCGCAATGCCGCCTTCAACCGCATGATCGACGAGATCGAGCGCGTCGCGTTGCGCTCCAAGGCGCCGATCCTGCTGATGGGCCCGACCGGCGCCGGCAAGAGCCTGCTCGCGCGCCGCATCTATGAACTCAAGAAGCTGAAACACCAGGTCGCCGGGCCGTTCGTCGAAGTGAATTGCGCGACCTTGAAGGGCGACGGCGCGATGTCGGCGCTGTTCGGCCACCGCAAGGGTGCGTTCACCGGCGCGGTCGCTGACCGCCCCGGCCTGTTGCGCGCCGCCGACAAGGGCATGTTGTTCCTCGACGAGATCGGCGAGCTCGGGCTGGACGAGCAGGCGATGATCCTGCGCGCGATCGAGGACAAGCGCTTCCTGCCGGTAGGCGCGGACAAGGAAGCGGCATCCGAATTCCAGCTGATCGCCGGCACCAACCGCGATCTCGGCGACGCGGTGGCGGCCGGCGGCTTTCGCGACGATCTCTACGCAAGGCTCAACCTGTGGACCTTCACGCTGCCCGGCCTTGCCGACCGGCGCGAGGATATCGAGCCCAATCTCGACTATGAACTCGATCGCTTCGCCGAGCGCGAGGGGGATCGCGCCAGCTTCAACAAGGAAGCCCGCCAGCGTTATCTGGCGTTCGCCACCGGCGCGGATGCGCGCTGGCCCGGCAATTTTCGCGACCTTGCCGCCAGCGTGACGCGCATGGCGACGCTCTCGCCGAAGGGGCGGATCGATCTGGACTGCGTCGAAGCTGAAATCATCCGGCTCAAGCGCCTGTGGTCGGGCCAGACCGACGACGGGCTGGGTGTGCTCGCCCAGCTGCTCGATGCCGACATCGACCCGTTCGACCGCGTTCAGCTCGCCGAGACCATTCGCGTCTGCCGCACCAGCCGATCGCTGTCCGAAGCCGGCCGCACCCTCTTCGCCGCGTCACGCACACGGCGAAGCAGCGCCAATGACGCCGACCGGCTGCGCAAATATCTGAGCCGGTTCGGGCTGGACTGGGCCGCCGTTTCACACGCTTAGAGCGAGATGACTTCAGGTCGATCCGGTCCCTGCCGTTCGTCTCGAGTAGCTATCGAGTAGCGCCGCAGGAGCGTATCGAGAGCCCGTATCGAAGGACAGGTTGTCGCGCGGAACCTGTCCTTCGATACGCCCTCTCGATACGCCGCTGCGCGGCACCTCGATGGCTACTCAGGACGAACGGGTGGTGGTGGCTCCGATGTAATGCAAGCTACTCTAGGCCGCGTCGCCTCGATGGCCGACGATATCGGCAGCCAGCGCGGCGACGAGATGACGCGCCGAAGGGGTCAGCCAGGCGGCGCGATCATCAGGAAAGAGAGATCATCGCCCGCGTCGCTCAGATTCCAGTCGTCCTGAAACAGCGTGGGCATCCGCGCGGCGGTGCGCGACTGGAGGCGATCGCGCAATGCTATCGGATAATCGGCGTCCTCCCGGCCAAGCGTTTCCAGATAGTCCGTTATCGTCGAGGCGAGCGGCGGCAGGACGACGTTCAGCTCCTTGTCGGTATTTTCCAGGAACCTGATCGAAAAATCCTCCGGCAGGGCCAGGGTCGATCCGAGATCGTACAAGGCGCCGGCCGGATCGGCCACGACCTTGTGCCTGAAAGCCTCGTCCTTCATCGCCTCGCGGGCGAGCAATCCGATGACCTTCTCATGATATCGACCATCCTGATATTCCAGGCTCGCCAGCCATTCGCTGAACACCAGTTCGGCGTCGTTGGGCAGGTCGTCGCCCGCGATAGGGCCCTTGGCTCTGCCGGACTGATGTGATGGGCCGGGCTGCTGATATGGGGTTGTGTCGCTGCTCATGGCACTTCCTCCTTGGACGTCCGAGTTAGCGGGTACGGATGATGTGCAGCAGGCCTTCGCCGATCAGACGCCGAATCAAATCAAGCTTGTCTGCCATCGCCAGCGTACCTGGCAAATCCTTTACAGCAAACGCGCGATTCTCGGCAATAAACTGGAGCAGGGGCATCAGAAAATCGGGACCAGACACGAAGTTTCCGGTGAAATCGATAATGGCCGCATCTTCGGTACGACGGACTCGGCAATGGACGCCCGGGACGCGGACCAGGACGGATTCAGCGGCAAGATGTTCGGCCGCGTCGATGGACGCGAAATGCCCGATCGGCGTGGCCTTGCCCGGCCGAAGCCTTCGCGCCTCCAGCCGCTGCCCGACACGCGCCAGGAACCCGTCGTCCTGCAGCTGGCGGACCAGCTCGCCTGCAAAGGCGCGCGGGCTGGCACCGTCCACCGGCCGATCGGAAAAGCCGGGGGGAAGGGCATGACGATATGCGACGTCCGAATGCGCCATTTCCTGGAGCGCATCATACATGAAGTCGATCCATCGATATGGCTCCAGCCCCACCGTATAGTGAAGCGAGGACGTTGCGGTGGCCTTGGCGAAGTGCGGAAATCCGCGCGGCAGGTACAGCAGATCGCCGGGCTGCATCGTGATCTTGCGATATCTGTCCAGCCGATGATGGCATGGCGGCTTCATGGACGGCAGCGGCAGCGCATCGTCGGGCTCGGCATAATACCAATCCTTGGTGCCATGGACCTGGAGGATGAAAACGTCGTGCGTGTCGATATGGGGCTGGAAACCCTGCGATCCGCGCGGCGTAAGATAGAGATTGACCCCGATCGGATGGTGGAGATCCTCCTCCAGGCGGCCGCAGAGCCGGGCAAGCGAAGCCGATCGGCGGTGCAGATGATTGACCGACAATGAGCAGCCATGTTGATAGTCACGGTACATCGCCTGGATATCCGGCAATCCGTTTTCGAGCATGCGGGGCGGCCGAACCGACAGCTCTCCCTTTTCATCGGTCCTGATGATGCGCACATCTTCCGTCATGCCCGGGGAGCGCGACGCGGTCGCGGTGATCAGTTCATCGACCTCGTTCAGGCCCGGCAGGCAGGCATAATGGCCGGGACTGGAGCGGCTGACGAACAGCGGCGCGCGCTCCCAATGGTCCGCCACGAATGTCGCGGGCGAAACCGGGTCGAGCAGCCACGCCAGGGAGATCGCGCTCGACACACCCGTTTTTGCTGTCGCGGGCCAGCGATGAGCAGCGGTCGGGTCCGTCAACTCTACCACGAGATACTTCCTCGTCACACGGCTCGGAGCCTGGCTGCCGACAGGCCGATCCTCGCGGCGGCCCGAGCGGGTGTCAATGCATCGGGATTCCAGATGGCCGCGTCCAGGCCAGCGTCCACCGCAACCGGGCACGACATGCCGACCGGACAACGTCCGGTGCGATCGATCCGATTTGACCGACTCGGCCGGCGTCAGGCACGATACCCGCACGGGCGGGGACCGTAGCGCGTGCGCTGTCACCTGGGTCCTATTCGAAGCGAACGCATCATTCCTGCCCGCCCTGAACGGGGAGAATGATCATGGGCTTGTTATGGAGTTCGATCGGTCGGCGCCAGCTCCTGGCATCGACCATGGTAGGTGCGTTCGGCGCGATATTGTCCGGTAGCGCGCATGCCGAAACCACCGCGCCAGCCTCTGCCGGGCATGCCGATGCGCAGGCCCCGGCGCCGGGCGCCGCTCAGGCGGAGATGGCCGCCTCGGCCAGCTTCGTCATCGGTGCCGCCACGGCAACCAGCGAAGCGGCCGGCGACGCGTCGATCCGTCCCTTTCACTATCGCGCGCCGGACGAAGCGCTGGCCGATCTTCGCCGCCGTCTCGCCGCCACCAAATGGCCCGAGCGCGAGACGGTGAGCGATACGACGCAGGGCGTGACCCTGGCGACGATGCAGAAGGTCGCCGATTACTGGCAGCATCATCACGACTGGCGCCGCGCCGAGGCGCAGCTCAACGCTTATCCCGCCTTCATCACCGCGATCGACGGGCTGGACATCCACTTCATCCATGTGAAGTCGAAGCATCCCGGTGCGCTGCCGGTCATCATCACTCATGGCTGGCCCGGGTCGATCATCGAGCAGCTCAAGGTCATCGGCCCGCTGACTGACCCGACCGCCCATGGCGGCACCGCCGCGGATGCGTTCGACGTCGTGATCCCGTCGCTTCCGGGCTATGGCTTTTCCGGCAAGCCGGCCGCGACCGGCTGGGACCCGCAACGCGTCGCGCGGGCCTGGGGCGTGCTGATGACCCGCCTTGGCTATACCCGTTATGTCGCCCAGGGCGGCGACTGGGGCAATGCCGTCACCGAGCAGATGGCGCTGCAGAAGCCGGCCGGGCTGGTCGGGATTCACACCAACATGCCGGCGACGGTGCCCGACAGCATCTCCGCGCTGCTGCCCGGCGGTCCCGAACCGGCCGGCCTGTCGGCGGACGAGAAATATGCGTGGGACCAGCTGGTCGATTTCTACGCGCACGGCCTGGGTTACGCGCAGGAAATGGCGGGACGGCCGCAGACGCTCTACGCGCTCGCGGATTCGCCGGTCGGCCTCGCCGCGTGGATGCTCGATCACGACATCAGAAGCTACAAGCTGATCGCCCGCGTGTTCGACGGCGCGCGCGAAGGGCTGACGCGCGACGATATCCTCGACAATATCACGCTATACTGGCTGACCAACACCGCAGTGTCTTCGGCGCGGCTCTATTGGGAAAGCAAGCTGGCGTTTTTCGCGCCCAAGGGCATCGAGCTGCCGACCGGGGTGAGCGCCTTTGCCGACGAAATCTACCAGGCCCCGGAAAGCTGGACGCGCAAGGCCTATCCCAACCTCGTCTTCTACAAGCGCCACGCCAGGGGGACGCATTTCGCCGCGTGGGAACAGCCCCAGGCCTTCACTGAAGACCTGCGCGCCACCTTCCGGTCGCTGCGCAGCTGACGTCATGGCGCGGGGCGGTCCAACGGCTGCCCCGCGTCTTCCAGCACCGCCAGGAACTGCCGCGCGGCGAGCCCTTCGGCATCCTTCGCGCTGAGGATCCATAGCGACGAGATCGCCTTCTTGCCCCTGAGCGCGCGATAGGCGAGGCCCGCCGGCTGCAGCGCGCAGAGCGATTCAGCGAGCACCGCGACGCCGAGGCCGGCGACGACCAGGCCGAACATGGTCGAAATCTCCCGCACATCCTGCGCCACCAGCGGGTCGACGCCTTCCGCATGAAGCATTTCGAGGAAATTCGTCGCGAAGCTGCCCTTCTGGTCGCGCGCGTAGAAGATCATCGGCTCGCCGTGCAGATCGCGGAACGACAGGCTGGTCTTGCGGGCGAGACGATGGTCCGACCGCATGGCGATGAACAGCCGCTCCTCCAGCACATGCGTGGCGACGATGCCGGGTGGCACCACCGGCGGCGTCGGGCTGCGCAGGAAGCTGATGTCGATATCGCCGGCCGCCAGTGCCGCGACATGAGCGCCGGGGGACAGCTCCAACAGCTCGATCCGCACATCGGGATAAAGCTGGCGGAACGCGAAGATCGCGCGGGCGACGGCGGGCACGAAGGGCGCGGACGGATTGAAGCCGATGGCGAGCTTGCCGAAATCGCCGCGCGCGGCGCGCTTCGCGACGTCGATAGCATGCTCGGCCTGGGCCAGCGTCGCCCGCGCCTGGTCGAGAAAGACGCGGCCCGCCTCGGTCAGCGCGACCTTGCGGCTGCTGCGTTCGAACAGGCGCACGCCGAGCAGGTCCTCGAGCGCGCGGATCTGCTGGCTGAGTGGCGGCTGCGACACGCCGAGCTGCGCCGCCGCCCGGCCGAAGTGCAGCGCATCGGCGACGGCAACGAAATAACGCAGGTGGCGAAGCTCCATAATCGATATGTCCCACGTCTTGATCCGGGGTCAAATCATATTGGACGCACGTGCAGCAAAGGCCCATTCGGCGCCGGAAGACTCAGTTGTTGCGCCTCCCCAGGCCCGGAGATCCGCCATGATCGGACCCAAATGATCGGAATCGTCAAGGTCGCGCTGACGCGGCCGCTGACCTTCATCGTCATGGCGATCCTGATCGCGATCGTCGGCATACTCTCGGCCGCGCGTACCCCGGTCGACATCTTCCCCGAGATCAAGGTGCCGGTGATCGCGGCGGCGTGGAATTATGCCGGCCTGTCGCCCGACGACATGTCGGGCCGGATCATCACGCCGTATGAGCGCATCCTGACCACCACGGTCAACGACATCGACCATATCGAGAGCCAGTCGATGCCCGGCATCGGCATCGTGAAGATCTATTTCCAACCCGGCGTCGATATCCGCACCGCGACCGCGCAGGTGACCTCGGTGTCGCAATCGGTGCTGCGCCAGCTGCCCCCCGGCACCACGCCGCCGCTGATCCTGAATTACAATGCCTCGACCGTGCCGATCCTGCAGCTCGCCCTGTCGGGCAAGGGCCTGTCCGAAGGGCGCATGTTCGATCTCGCGCAGAACAGCATCCGCCCCGGCCTCGTCACGGTGCCGGGCGCCGCCATCCCCTATCCCTCGGGCGGGCGATCGCGCCAGATCCAGATCGACATGGATCCGCAGGCGCTCCAGTCCAAGGGGCTGTCGGCGCAGGACGTGACCAACGCCATCGCCGCGCAGAACCAGATCAACCCGGCCGGCTTCGTGAAGATCGGCGGCTATCAATATACCGTGCGCCTCAACAACGCGCCGGGATCGATCGAGGAGCTGAACGCGCTGCCGGTCAAGGTGGTCGATGGCGGCACCATCTATATGCGCGACATCGCCCATGTGCGCGACGGCACCGCGCCGCAGACCAATGTCGTGCATGTCGACGGATCGCGGTCGGTGCTGATGACAATCCTGAAGAACGGCGCGACCTCGACGCTGGCGATCGTCCAGGGCATCAAGGACGCGCTGCCGAATATCCAGACGACCTTGCCCGACACGCTGAAGATCGTGCCGATCGGCGACCAGTCGCTGTTCGTGAAGGCAGCGATCAACGGCGTGGTCAGGGAAGGCGCGATCGCGGCCGCGCTGACCAGCCTGATGATCCTGCTGTTCCTGGGATCGTGGCGCTCGACGGTGATCATCGCGATCTCGATCCCGCTCGCCATCCTGGCCGCCTTGATCGCGCTGGCGGCGACCGGGCAGACGCTCAACATCATGACGCTCGGCGGGCTCAGCCTGGCGGTGGGCATCCTGGTCGACGATGCGACGGTGACGATCGAGAACATCAACTGGCACATGGAGCAGGGCAAGGGCGTGGTCCCCTCGATCCTCGACGGCGCGGCGCAGATCGTGACGCCGGCGTTCGTCTCGCTGCTGTGCATCTGCATCGTGTTCGTGCCGATGTTCTTCCTGCCGGGCATCGCCGGCTTCCTGTTCGTGCCGCTGGCGCTCGCCGTGGTGTTCGCGATGATCGCGTCGTTCATCCTGTCGCGCACCCTGGTGCCGACCATGGCGATGTTCCTGCTGAAGCCGCATGCGCCGGGGCATATCCATGAGGCGGGCAGCCCAACCTCGCGCAACCCGATGGTGCGGTTCCAGCGCGGGTTCGAGGCGCGGTTCGAGCGGATCCGCGCCGGCTATGGCAGCCTGCTCGAGCGGGCGCTGGGCGCCGGCCGGCGGTTCGTGATCGGCTTCCTTGCGGTCGTCCTGCTATCGTTCCTGCTGGTGCCGTTCCTGGGACAGAATTTCTTCCCCTCGGTCGATGCCGGGCAGATAACGCTGCATGTCCGCGCACCCGTGGGCTCGCGCATCGAACAGACCTCGGCCGAATTCGACCGCATCCAGCGCCGCATCCGTCAGATCATCCCGGCGGACCAGCTGGTCTCGATCGTCGACAATATCGGCCTGGCGTTCAGCAGCATCAACCTGGTCTACAACAATTCCGGCACGATCGGGCCGCAGGACGGCGACATCCTGATCCAGCTGTCGAAGGACCATGCCCCGACCGAAGGCTATGTCCGCAAGCTGCGCGAGGAATTGCCGCGCGCTTTCCCGGGCACGACCTTCTCCTTCCTGCCCGCCGACATCACCAGCCAGATCCTGAACTTCGGCGCGCCGGCACCGATCGACGTGCAGATCACCGGCGGGCGCAACCAGGCCGCCAACTACGCTTATGCCCGCAACATCCTGCGCAGGCTGCAGACGATCCCCGGCCTGGCCGATGCGCGCATCCAGCAAAGCGCGCGCTATCCCGAGATGCGCGTCGCGGTCGATCGCAGCCGGATCAGCCAGTTCGGCCTGACCGAACGCGACGTGACCAACGGCCTGGCCGGGGCGCTCGCCGGATCGGGCCAGACCTCGCCGGTCTTTTACCTCAACCCGGAAAACGGCGTGTCCTATTCAGTCGTCGCGCAGACGCCGGAATATCGCGTCGGCTCGCTCAGCGAATTGCAGAACATCCCGATCACCGGTGCCGGCCATGCCGGGTCGCAGGTGCTGGGCGGCATCGCCACCGTGTCGCGCGGCAATGCCGCCGCGATCGTCTCCCATTACAATATCGCCCCCGCGATCGACATCTTCGCGACGCCCAGCGGACGCGATCTCGGCGCGGTGGCGGGCGACATCAACCATGTGCTGAAACAGATGAAGGACCAGGCGCCGAAGGGCGTGACGGTCACCCTGCGCGGCCAGTACCAGACGATGAACACGGCCTTTTCCGGCCTGTTCTTCGGCCTGATCGGCGCGATCCTGCTGATCTATCTGCTGATCGTGGTGAACTTCCAGAGCTGGCTCGACCCGTTCGTGATCATCACCGCGCTGCCGGGCGCGATCGCCGGCATCATCTGGATGCTGTTCATCACCGGCACGACATTGTCGGTGCCGGCGCTGACCGGCGCGATCATGTGCATGGGGGTGGCGACGGCCAACTCGATCCTGGTGGTCAGCTTCGCGCGCGAGAGGCTGGCGGAACATGGCGAGGCGATGAAGGCCGCGCTCGAGGCAGGCATGACGCGGTTCCGCCCGGTGCTGATGACCGCGCTCGCCATGATCATCGGCATGCTGCCGATGGCGCTGGGCCTGGGCGAAGGCGGCGAGCAGAATGCGCCGCTCGGCCGCGCGGTGATCGGCGGGCTGATCGTCGCGACGATCGCGACGCTGATGTTCGTGCCGGTGATCTTCAGCATTGCGCACCGCCGCGATGCGGAAAAGAAAAGCAGGCGCGCCGCCACGGGCGCCGCGCTGGAGGAAGTGCATGCCTGACGTCGCTACCGATACGCCCGATACGCGACCCAAAAGCCATTTGCGGACCTATGCGATCGTCGCGGTGGTGGTCGCGCTGCTGGTCGTCGCGTTCGGCATTGTCACCCGGATGCGCGCCGAGAGCAGCCTGACGACCTGGACCGAGGCGCAATCCACCCCCGTCGTCACGATCATCCGGCCCACACCTGCGGAAAAGGCCGATGCGCTGACCCTGCCCGGCAGCGTCCAGGCCTATAACAGCGCCGCCATCTATGCCCGGACGACGGGCTATATCAGCCGCTGGTTCGTCGATATCGGCGACCCGGTCCGCGCCGGGCAGGTGCTCGCGGTGCTCGACGCGCCCGAAGTCGACCAGCAGGTCGCCGCCGCCCGCGCCGATCTCCAGACCGCACAGGCCAATCGCGCGCTTGCCCAGTCGACCGCCGCGCGCTGGAACAATCTTCTCTCGAAGGACGCGGTGTCGAAGCAGGAAACCGACGAGAAGATCGGCGATCTCGCCGCCAAGACCGCCATCGCCAATGCGGCGAGCGCGAATGTCCGCAGGCTCGGCGCGCTGCAGGGCTTCACGCGGCTGGTCGCGCCCTTTTCCGGCGTGGTGACCAGCCGGTCGACTCAGATCGGCGCGCTCGTCACCGCGGGCACGGCCGCGTCGACGCCGTTGTTCACCGTCGCCGATATCGGGCGGATGCGCGTCTATGTGCGCGTGCCCCAGCCTTATTCGGGCGCCTTCCATCCGGGCCTGCACGCGTCGCTGAACGTGCCGGAATATCCGGGACGCGATTTCGACATCCAGATGGTGCGCAGCGCCGGCGCGGTCGACCCGCAATCAGGCACGGTGCTGATGGAATTCCAGGCGGCGAATGGCGACCGCGCGCTGAAGCCGGGCGCCTATGCCCAGGTCAAGCTGCCGCTTGGTGCGGGCAGCCCGGGCGCAGGCGTCCGCCTGCCGCCGAGCGCGCTGATCATCGGGGCGGACGGCACTCAGGTCGCGGTGCTGGGGCCGGACGGCAAGGCGTTGCTGAAGACGATCACGATCGGCCGCGACAATGGCGACAATGTCGAGATCAGCGCGGGTCTGAACGCCAATGACCGGGTGATCGACAATCCGCCGGACTCGCTCCAGTCGGGCGACGCGGTGCGGACGGCCAAGCCGGGGGTTAGCCGTGCGGCGAGTTGAGGTGGGCTTTCTTCTACGCCCCTCCCCTTCAGGCGCACCGGGTCGGCCATGCCCCCGGCATGGCCTGAAGAGCGCGGGGCGCTCTTCACCCGGTGCGGGGTTTGGGGTGGGGCAGCGGCGGGCAGGGGTCGATCCCCTGCTCGGCGCTTCGGAGCTTGAGGCAACGAATCTTTTTGGTGCGTGCAGACGCACGCCCCCACCCCTTTCCCCTCCCCTGAAGGGGAGGGGCTTTTTGGCCGCGTTGCTCGCCACGACTCTCACCGCCTGTTCGCTCGCCCCACCTGAGGCCCTCCCCCCCAGCCCCGCCGCGGCCGCGTACAAGGAACTCGGCCCGTGGCAGCCCATCGCCACCACACCACCCGAACCCGGCAAATGGTGGACCCTGTTCGCCGACCCTACCCTCAACGATCTCGAAGCCCGCATCGAAGCGGCCAACCCGGATCTCGCCGCCGCCGTTGCCCGCTATGACCAGGCCCGCGCCGCCCTGCGCGAAACAGGCGCGCAAGCGCTGCCCAGCGTGGATGTCGGCGCGGACGCGGAGCGCTCGCGCATTTCCGCCGGACGGCCGTTCGGATCGGGCTCGGCGGCGACCGATACGGATCTGCGCGTCGGCGCGTCGCTTGCCTATGAGATCGACCTGTTCGGGCGGGTGCGCAATTCGATCAGGGCCAGTGCCGCCGACGCCCGCGCCAGTGCGCAGGATCTCGCCGCCGTCCGGCTCGGTCTGCAAGCATCGCTCGCCGACAATTATGTCCGGATGCGCGGGCTCGATGCGCGAATCACCCTGCTGGAGCAGACGGTCGCCGCGTTCCAGCGCGCCTATGACCTGACCGATACGCGCCATGCCGGCGGCATCGCGTCGGGCATCGACGTCAGCCGCGCTTCCTCGATCCTGTCGAGCGCCCGGGCCGAATTGTCGTCAGTCGCGGCCGATCGCGCCGCACTGGAACATGCCGTCGCGATCCTGGTCGGCGAGTCCCCGTCCAGCTTCTCGCTGGCCGTGGCCAGGATGCCGCTCGCGCCGCCGGTGATTCCGGTCGGCGTGCCCTCCGACCTGCTCCAGCGCCGCCCGGACGTGATCGCTTCGGCCGAGCGTATCGCCGCCGCCAATGCCCGGATCGGAGTGGCACGCGCCGCGCTGTATCCATCGCTTACGCTGGGCGGATCGGGCGGATTCGAGGCCGGGAACAGCGGAATCTTCAGCGCCCCCAATGGTTTCTGGGCGCTGGGTCCACTCTCCGCGGCGCTGTCGATCTTCGACGGCGGCGCCCGCCGCGCCCGGGTGACGATCAGCCGCGCGCACTATGACGAGGCGGCCGCCAGCTATCGCTCGACCGTGCTGACCGCTTTTCGCGAAGTGGAGGACGACCTGGCGCGCGCCCGCTATCTCGCCATGCAGGAGGCGGACCAGCAGGCAGCAACGACGGCGGCCGAGCGCACCCGCGACCTGGCGCTGATCCGCTACCGCGACGGCGCATCGGATTATCTGGAAGTGGTGACCGCCCAGACCGCGGCGCTCGACGCGCAACGGTCGCTGCTCGACGTGCGCACCAACCGGCTGCAGATCGCGGTGGCGACGGTGCAGGCAGTCGGCGGGGTTTACTGAGTCGCGGGAATTTCCTCGGCCTGTCCCGGCGCCTCCAGGAACTCGCGCCACAACATCACCAGCACCGCCATCGTCGCGGGGCCGATGAACAGGCCAAGCAATCCCAGGGTCTCGACGCCACCGAGAATACCGATCAGCACCCACAAAAAGGGCAGCCGCGTCGCGCCGCCGATCAGCACGGGGCGGATGAAGTGATCGGCGATGCCGACCACGACCAGACCGATGACCATCACCGCGACCGCGCCGCCGACTGAGCCGAGACCGATCAGCAAGGCGCCGGCGATCGCGAAGACCAATGCCGCGCCGAACGGGATCATCGCCGCCACCGCCGTCACTGCGCCGAGTAGCAGGGGATGCGGCACGCCGAGTACGATATAGACGATCGTCATCACCGCGCCCTCACCGATGCCGACCAGGACGAGGCCATCGATCGTCCCGCGGATCGAGCGCAGCGCCTGTTCGCCGACGCGCTCCCCGGTGGGCCCGAACAGCCGGTCTCCGGCGCGGCGCATCTGCGCGATGATCGCGTCGCGGTCGCGCAGCAGGAAGAACAAGGTCAGCAGGGTGAAGCCGAAAATCACCAGCCGGTGCAGTACATTGGTGCCGATCAGGCGCGTGTCGGCGACGGCGCGCAGTTGATGGAATTGATGGATCGCGCCCTCGGGCGTGGCGAGGTTCGTCTCCCACCAATTGGTCAGCATCTCGCGGCCGACGGGCACCTTCGCCACCCATGCCGGCAAGGGCAGGCCGTTCGTCTGCGCCTGGGTCATCCAGACCGAGACATCATGCGCCTCGCGCGCGGCCTGGGCGATGCCCGCCGCGACGGGCACGAGCACGAGCAACGCGACCAGCAGCGTGATCGCCGCCGCGATCCAGGTGCGGCCCGCCGGCCCCGGCCATCGCGCGCGCAGCCACAGCTGCAGCGGATCGATCGCCACCGCGATCACCACCGCCCAGGCCAGCGACGGCAGAAACGTCCAGGCGATCCACAGCCCGAGAAGCACGAGCAGGCCCGCGAGCGTCAGCCTGGCGATAAGGGTGGCGCGGGGCGCGGTGGTCTCGGATTGGTCCATCGCAGCAGTTTAGCGCACTCCCACCCTTCCGTCTCGTTCGACGAGGCGGAAGGGTGAGGTGGCGACCCTCGCCGCGATCAAGCCGGGCGCGATCAGACCGGGCGGGGCCTGACCGTGCCGCGGCCGATGCAGAAGGTCTTCGAGATCGGCCAGTTCGGATCGTCGTTCAATCCGTTGGTCAGCCGCCGCCGCGTCGTCAGCGTCACCGTGTAGGAACAGGTCGGCCAGGTTGAAATGTCCTCATGATGCGTGCCGGCGCCGCCACGGGCAGTGGAAGGCGGCGGTGGAGGGTTGGTCAGCGACACGCCCGGCGCCGCGGTCGACAGCCCGATGCTCCAGGCAGCGATCAGCTCATGATCGACGCTATATTCGATATCGAGCGCCGAGCTCAGCGGGGAGCAGGGTGTGCCGCCGCTGGTGTGGAACTGCAGCAGGTCAAGCAGCGCGACCTGGCTCCAGTTGTTGATCCGCACCTTGCCGATCTGGTTGGTATAGTCCGGCGCCGCGCCGCCATTGACCAGAGCGATGGTGCTGACACGCGTCGCCTGGAAGATGATCGCGCAATCGACGCCGTTCTTCTGGTCTCCGGCGGGCACTGCCGTTCCAGCCGCGACGCCGGTTGGTGCCGCGCCGTTGGGCAGGATCGCGGCACCCGAATTGAACCCCATCAGATACCCGCTGAACGCATCGTCCAGCGCGCCCTGATCGACCAGCACCCAGCCGTCCGCGTCCGGCACGATGAAATGATCGGGCGGGCTGGGATCCGCGTTCGGCGTCGGCGGCGTCGGCGTCGGGTTGGTCCCGCGCAGGCGCACGGTCTGCAGCGTGTTGGGGTTGCCGTTCCAGAAGGTGTAGCGCGTGCCCACCAATACCTCGGCGACGAAACCGGGCCCGATCGGGATCGGCTGTGCCGCGCCCGCCGGCTGGAACAGGAAGCGGTACGCCATATCCTCGGCCGGATGAGCAGGGTCCTTTTTCGGGCAGAAGCCGCGCAGGCTCAGCCCGCCGAAAAAGCCGAAATCGGGCCCGCCATGGCCGCCGCGCGGACCGACCGTCCGGCCGGTCGCCGGGCTGATATCGCCGGTGATGCTGAAATCGCCGATATGCGTGAACCATGGATGATAATCGATGTTGACGCACACCAGCCGGCAGAAACGGCTGCAGCGCCAGCCGCAGATCCAGTGGCACAGCTGAAGGGCGAAGCGCTCGAACTTGTACTGCTTGATCAACGCCGCCCAGGCGTCGACATTGCCGCTACCGACCGCCGCGCTTAAGCGCATGAGGTCCGTCGGGTTCTGCGCGAGCTTGACGATGGCGGCGGCGAATTCATGGGCTTCCTTGATCTGCGCCGGCCCCTCGATCGCCGCGAACGGATAAGCGCGCGCCAGGGTCAGGCAGACCAGGACACAGCGCCAGGAACAGAAGAATTCGCATACGAAGTGGCAACGCAGGCCGAGCTGCGCGCCGGTGATCGCCGCGCCGAGCTTCGCCGCGTCCCCGGCCGTCGATGCGATGACGGCGGCGCGAAACGCCTTCTCGTCCTTGACCAGCACGGCGATGGCGCGCGCCGCCGACTGTAGCTCGACCCAGAGCACTGGCCGCTCGATCTTGCCGACATGACAGATCCAGCGGCACACCAGCCGGTATCGGATCACGCACAGCCAGTGGCAGAACAGATGCGCATAGGGCTCGATCTCGAGCAGCTTCAGTATCTCGGCAAAGCCCGCCTTGTCGCGCCTGGCCAGCACCTCGGCGACGCGCCGCACCAGCTTCTCATCCTCGCCGAGCCGGACGATCGCCTTGGCCAGGACACGCGGATCGAGCGCGGTTGCCGGTGCCGGCGGGCCTGCAAGCTCCAGGCACAGGAAGACGCATTCCTTGGTGCGGATCCAGTGGCAGATCCTGTGGCAATGGATCTGCAACTGCGCGCGGTCGAGCACGGACTGGAACTTCTTCGCGTCCTCGGCGCGAAACGCGGCATAGGCCGAATCGAAGGCGCCCCGCGCCTGAAGCAGATTGGCAATCGCGTCGGATTGTCCGAGCAGATCGCCCAGTATCTCGATATCTTGAATATGGTCAGCCATGAATCTTCTCCTCAGGATGGTGCCCCCCGAGTGAGTCTGCGACCCTGCGGATATTTGTATCGATACCGAATCGACTAATCGATTCGTCCCTCGCCGCTCGAATACTGCCGGCCTTGAAAACGTGTATTGGCTGGAAGCGACATTTCCGGCTTACTAACTAACATGGATATTCTGACGATTCAGGCATTTACATTGTCACAACAGCGATTCTTGCGAAGCAGAGGGAAACTACTGCCATATCGGCTGCACTTCCCGGGAAAATCGCCCGGCTGAAGCCGGCGATGCTGTTCGACGAACAACGCGGCAGGGCGACACCGGCGGCAAGCGCGCTATGGAGCCAGAATCACGAGCTGGAACGCGGCAATGCCATGCGCACCTGCAGGGGCCCCGATCTAAGATGGAGAGGCGAAGACCGGCGTTGACCTGCGGTGACTGCTCCATCACGCGACCCCGACCGCCATCAGCGCGACAAGTGCGATGGCCCCACCCGTGATCGCCGCCGCTTTTGCGAGCGTGCCGATCGGGTCGGGCGCCATTGCCGGCAGCCGGCAGGCGCTGACCCGCAGGAGATGCGCCTTGCGCCGCTGGAATTCGTCCTCGGGCAGCAGGCCCTGATCGCGCCGGGCGAACAGGTGTTGAAGTTCCTCTCCGATCGTTCGCCTGGACATTGTTCTCTCCATTTCTGGCGATGAGGCAAGCTACGCCCAAATTCCCCGCATGGATGCACCCTGGCCCCGCCTGACACTATTTTCAGTACCGTTATGGTCCTAGTTGCCGGCCGCATCGTTCGACAAAAACCCGATTCCGTAACGGAAATGCCACAAGCCGGTCATGGCGCGGTAACGTTGAACCGCAAGGGCGTCGGCGAGGAGATTGCCACCAAAGCGGTGGTACCTATTGCCTCGCCGCAGATGTTCAGGGGGAACTTCATGAAGCGCATTCGCACGGTCAGCCGGGTCGGCGTCTCGATCATCGCCATCTGCACCGCCACCACCGCCCATGCTCAGAGCGTCGACGGCAGCGACACCTCCGGGGATATCGTCGTCACCGGCCAGCGCGGCAGCCTGCAGCGGGCGATCGAACTGAAGCGCGACGCGATCGGCGTGACCGACATCGCCAGCGCCGACGAGATCGGCCGCCTGCCCGACCGCAACGTCTCCGAAGTGGTCGAGCATCTGCCCGGCGTCGGCGTCACCTACGACCAGGGCGAGGGGCGTTACGTCTCGATCCGCGGCGTGCCATCGAACCTCAACAATTACACGCTGAACGGGATCGAGATCGGCAATCCCGACGGAACAACCCGGTCGCTGCCGCTCGACATCATCTCCGGCCAGTTGCTCAACCGAGTCGAGGTCGCCAAGGTCAAGACCGCCGACATGGACGGCCAGGGCATCGGCGGCACGATCAACCTGGTCACGCAGACCGCGTTCGACTTCAAGGACAAGTTCACCATCGCCGGCAGCGCCAAGGCGGGATATCAGGAACTCAACCACAAGGTGCCGGTGCAGGCCGACCTCAGCATCGCCACCAGGTTCGGGGCCGACGAGCAGTTCGGCCTGGTGCTCGGCGGCAGCTTCTCCAATCGCGATTTCGCCAGCGAGGGCTTCTATCCGGACAACTGGAAGCCGGTCGCGGGCGCGGCGCGCGGCGGCCTGCCCGACAATATCAAATATACCGAATATTCGCTCGACCGGCACCGTATCGGCGCGACCAGCGCATTCGACTGGCGCCCGAGCGATACCCAGAGCTTCTACATCCGCGGCGTCTATTCGAAGTTCATCGAGGACGAGGTGCGCCCGCGCTATCGCCTGGATTTCACGACCACGCCCTATACGCTCAATGCCGACGGGCTGACCGGTTTCACCAACGGCACCGCAAGCTCGATGACGGGCGCGCCCGGCACCGGGCCGGAGCGGCGCGAGGATCTGCGGCTCGATTACAAGGCGAAGTGGCTGGCGACGGGCATGGTCGGCGGCTCGACCGATCTCGGCGCGCTCAAGCTCGATTATGAGGGTGCGTACAGTCGCAACGAGACGCTCGACAAATTCCCGATCTGGCAGTTCCGCTGCAACCCGGGCCGCGTGACCTTCGATTTCAGCGACAAGGTCTATTCGGCCAAGCCCGACACCGAATGCGTCGCGAACCAGATGCAGTTCCGCCAGTTCACCAAACAACATCAACTCAACACCGAGAAGATCTGGCAGGGCCGGTTCGACGCGACCTATCAGCTCGACAGCCTCGGCGAGGGCAGCTTCCTGAAGGCCGGCGCGAAATACCGCACGACCAACCGCGATTTCGATCAGGACAACCCGACCTGGGTGCGCGGCTCGGCAGCGAACCGCTGGACACTCGGCCAGTATAATCTCGGCGGCCCTGCGATCTGCGTCTATCCGAACAGCGCGGATACCGATCAATGTTTCAGCAACAGCCCGACCTTCAACATCCCGGCGCTGCAGCAATTCACCGACGCGCATCTGGGCGACGCCCTCATGCCGCTCGATCCGGTGGCGACGCTGGCCAACAACACGCTGTCCGACTTCCAGCTGACCGAGAAGGTCGCGGCGGTCTACGCCATGGCGAACCTGAATTTCGGCGACATCACGGTGACGCCGGGCATCCGCTACGAGCACACCGCGCTCGATATCACGGGCTTCCAGCTCCAGAACGGCACGACGATCACGCCGGCGGCGCGCAACAGCAGCTATGACGATTTCCTGCCCTCGCTGGTGGTGCGGATCAAGCCGAGCGGCAACACGGTGTTTCGCCTGGCCTATTCGACCAGCCTGGGACGGCCGGAATACAGCAATCTCTCGCCCGGCGGATCGATCGACACGATCAATGCGCAGGTGTCGCTCGGCAACCCCGACCTGAAGCCCTATCGCGCGCAAAATCTGGACGCGACGGCGGAATGGTATTTCGCCCGAGGAGGCCTGCTGAGCGTCGGCGTGTTTGCCAAGTTCATCAGCAACCCGATCTTCTCCCAGGCGACGGTGCTGAAGAACACGACCTATAACGGGGTGGCCTATCCGACCCTGACGATCACGCAGCCGTTCAACGCGACCGACGGCGACATCGTCGGCATCGAGGCGCAATATCAGCAGCAGTTCACGTTCCTGCCGGGACTGCTCTCCGGCCTCGGCATCCAGCTGACGGGCACCCTGACCAGCTCGACCCTGACCCTGCCGGACGGGCGCAGCTCGACCTTCCCGAACCAGTCCAAATATCTCTACGGTGCCGAGGTGTTCTACCAGAAGGGCCCGGTCGAGGCCTCGGTCGCCTATCACAACACCGGCAAGGCGCTGCTCGCGATCGGCAGCCCTTCCTATAACGACCAGTATAATGACGATCTGCGCCGGCTCGACGCCAAGATCAGCGTCGGCGTGTTCGAAGGAGTCCGCATCTTCGCCGAAGCGCAGAACCTGACAGACGAGCCGACCCGGCAATATCAGGCGGGCAATCCCGACTGGCTGATCCAGAACGAACGCTATGGCCGGACCTTCTACGCCGGCGTATCGGCCAAGTTCTGATGCGCAGCTTCCTCCTGCTCGCCGCCGCCACGGCAATGATCTCCGCCACGACCGGCGGTGCGCAGGAGGTGGCGGCTCCGTCACCGGCGGCCGTGCCCGAACTTGGCGCGGCCCAGCCGGTCGCGCGCTGGACCGCCGAGGAAGCGCGGCAGGGCGTCGCCGCCGATGCCCGCTTCTTCTATCCGATGACCAACAACCGCATCGGCAAATACGACAAGAAAACCGGCAAGCGCGTGGCCCAGTGGGAAGGTCCGCGGGCGCTGTATCCGCATATGAATTCGTGCGTGGTCGAGGGCACGCAGCTCATCTGTGCTGCGTCCAACTATCCGGCCGTGCCGATGTCGAGTGCGGTCGAGATCTTCGATACCGCCACCCTGAAACATATCCGCAGCATCGCCCTGCCCCCGTTGCCCGGCTCGCTCACCTGGATCGAGCGGCGCGGCAAGGACTGGTATGCCGGCCTTGCCAACTACCCCGCCGACCATGGCGGCGAGCCGGGGCACGACCATCGCTGGACCCTGCTGGTCCGGCTCGATGCCGACTTCCGCCCGACCGCCTCCTGGCATTTCCCGGCGAGCGTGCTGGCGCGCTTCGATCCGATGAGCTGTTCGGGCGGGTCATGGGGCGATGACGGGCTGCTCTACGTCACCGGCCATGACCGGCCCGAGCTTTATGCATTGCGCCTGCCCGAAGCGGGCACGGTGCTCGAGCATGTCGCGACCATCCCCTTGCCGACCGGCGGCCAGGCGATCTCCTGGGATCGTTCGGCGCCGCGAATGCTGTGGTCGCTCGACCGGCAGACCCGCAACGTCGTGACGAGCCGTATCCCGGCCGTTCCGCTGCGCTGATCCCGCCCCTGTCGGCTGGTTCAGGCGAAAATCTCGCTCAGCGCCTCAGTGTCCGGGCCATCCTTCCAGTTGCGCAGCTCGACATAGAGCGAGGTCTGGACCGTCGCGACGATGGCGGTGACGATCGTCGAGATCACGGCGCTCACGAGCAGGAAACCGATCGGCAGCCCCTGTTGGGTAGCGGCGACCATGCCCTGCAGGCCGTAGATGCTGACGATGACGACGCCGCTGATTGCCGAGAAGATCCAGTAGATCACCAGCATGATCAGGCCGAGGCCGAAAATCTTCCAGCGCGCACCGCTGGTCAGATAGCTGCTGCGGCCGAACGCCTCGATCACGCCGGTCCGCTCCACCACCAGCGCCGGCGCCGCGACCGCCCACATCAGATAGAGGATGATGCCGGGAACGATGAGCAGCAGGAAGCCGAACGTGACACCGAGACCGAGCAGGATGCCGAGCAGGAACAGCGGGACGACGACGCGCAGGCCGGTCATCGCGCAGTCGCCGAAGCTCGCCTCGCGACCTTCGCTGTGTGCGATCGTCGCGCGGACCAGCGCACCCTGGCTGAGCATCGCGAAAACCACGCCGAGCACGAGAGTGACCGCCAGGATGGTGAAGAACAGGATGGGCGAGATCACGCCAGTGGTGAGATTCTGCTGCGAATAGCCCAGGCTCTGCGCGACATAGTTGATGAGCACGCCGGGGACCGCGCCGAACACGAAAGAGATGCCGAAAACGGTGATCGGATTGCCGCCCATCGTCCCAAAGGCTCGGCTGAAGATTCGTCCGATCGAAACGGACCGGTCGCTTGCGCCGTCAATGCTCGTCGCCATGATTCGCGTCCCCCTGAAGGCGCCTTGGCGCCTTATCCGGGGCAGACTGACGAAGACCCCTTTCGCTGTAAAGCCCCAAGTAATAACCGTTTTGGACAGATATCCGTGATTGCGCCGGCGCATGTAGCGGCTAGTGTCGGGGCGAAGCGGACTACGACCGGGGGAACAGGTGAGCGGGGGTAATTCGCAAGAGGCGGCAGCCGCAGCCGAGCGGTTCGCCAGCGCTTACCGGGCGCTGAAGGCCGACCCGTCGACTCAATTCACGCTGACCCCGGCGCCGCCACCACCGCAGCCGCCGGCATGGCTGGTGCGCTTCGGCGAATGGCTGACGGAAGTGTTGAGGCCGGTCGGCCGGTTCTTCCGCTGGCTCAGCAGCTTCATGCCCGATGCGCCTTACGCCCGCATCTTCCTGTGGACGGTGATCGCCCTGGCCGCCGCGGCATTGCTGTGGGTGGTGTATGAACGAATCCGCTATGGCGTCTGGCGCCTGCCACGGCGTCGGCGGTCGCAGGGCGCATCCACGGACATGCCCGAAGAGGCCTGGGCGCCCGAAGCGGCGCCGGCGCGCGCCTGGTTGAATGAAGCCGATGCGATGGCGAGGCAGGGCCGTTTTGCCGAGGCGGTCCACCATTTGCTGACCCGGTCGATCGAGGATATCGCGCGCCGCCGCCCGCGCCTCGTCCGCCCCGCGCTCACCAGCCGGGAACTCGCCGCGGCGGCCGATATCCCGCCATCGGCCCGCGATCTGTTCACCGGCATCGCGCGCCTTGTGGAAAAGAGCCTGTTCGGCGGCCGGCCCGTTTCCGCTGACGATTGGGAAACGGCACGCGCCGCCTATGCCGATTTCGCGCTGCCGGGGACCTGGCGCGTATGAGCGACATCGCGATCGGAACTCCGGCTGTCTCGGACGGCGTGTTCAGGGCCCGCACGGTCGTGCTGATCCTGGCGATCGGTATTCTCGGCTTTATCGGCACGCTGGTGCTGGGCGCTTATGCCCCCGACATGCGGTCCGGCCGGAACGGCGGCGGACATGCGCTGTCCAACGCCGCGACCGGTTTCAGCGGGCTCGTCCGCCTGGCCGAAGCGACGGACCGGGATCCGCAGGTCACGCGCGACGTGCATCTGCTAGGTACCGAGGATCTGGTGGTGCTGACGCCCGAGGCGGCGGCCACCAATCTTTCGCCCGTGCTCAGCCAGCGTGGGGGAAAGCCGACGCTCGTCGTCCTGCCGAAATGGCAGACGGTGGGTGACGAGGACCGGACCGGCTGGGTCCACCAGCAGGGTCTGAAACCCGTCTCCGAACCCAATGGGGTGCTGGCGCCCGGCACCATGCTCCAAACCGCCCGGCACCGCAGCGGCGGCAGGCCGCTCGTCACCTCGCCTGACCTGCCAAAGACCATCCGTTTCACGGCACCGCGGCCGCTCCAGACGATCTCGGGCACCGGCCTGACGCCGCTGATCACTGACGCGCAGGGCCGCATCGTCCTGGCCAAACTGGCCGACCAGCCGCTCTATGTGCTGGCCGATCCCGACCTGCTCTCCAATATCGGCATGGCCGATCCGCGTCAGGCGGCCTCGGCGCTCGATCTGCTCGACTGGCTGAATTCGAACGAGGCGACCTCGATCTATTTCGACGTAACGCTGAATGGCTTCGGCAAATCGCCAAGCCCGCTCAAGCTGGCGCTCGACCCGCCTTTCCTGGCGATGACGCTGACGGTATTCATCGCCGTGCTGCTCGCGGCGTGGCAGGGGGCGGTGCGGTTCGGCGCGCCGCGGCGGCGCGCCCGCGCGATCGCCTTCGGCAAGGCCGCGCTGATCGACAATGCCGCCGCCTTGGTGCGTAAGGCCGGCCGCTATGCGATGCTCGGCACGCGCTATGCCGATGCGGTGCGCGACCGGGCCGCCACGATCTTCGCGGTGCCGCCGCACCTGCGCGACGCGGCGCTGGACACGCATCTCGACGGGCTCGGGCGCCGCGCGCGCTTCAGCGAGCTGGCCCAGGCAGCGCGCGACGCGCGCGACCGGCATTCAGTCCTTTCCGCGGCGCAGGCGCTGCATCAATGGTTGTGGGAGAAGAACAGGTGACGACAGATGTGCGCGCGCTCGCCGAGGCGATCCGCGGGGAGATCGGCAAGGCGGTTGTCGGCCAGGAGGACAGTGTCGAGCTGATGCTCGTCGCGCTCTTTTCGGGCGGGCACATCCTGCTGGAGGGTCCTCCCGGTACCGCCAAGACTCTGTTGGCGCGGAGCTTCGCCGACGTGGTCGGGCTCGACTTCGGGCGCATCCAGTTCACGCCGGACCTGATGCCGGGCGACATCATCGGCGCGAACCTGTTCAATTTCCAGACATCGACCTTCACTCTGACGCGCGGGCCGATCTTCACTGACCTGCTGCTGGCCGACGAAATCAATCGCGCGCCGCCCAAGACCCAGGCGGCTTTGCTCGAGGCGATGCAGGAGCGCACCGTGACGGTGGACGGCGAGAGCCTGCCGCTCGGCAACCGCTTCATGGTCGTGGCGACGCAGAATCCGATCGAGCAGCAGGGCGTCTATCCGCTGCCCGAGGCACAACTCGATCGATTCCTGTTCAAGCAGACGGTCGATTACCCCTCCGCCGAGGACGAGCGCCGGATCGTCGCGAACCATGGCGCGCATCAGGCGATGACGCCGGCCGAATGGGGCGTGGAGAAGAAAGCGGACGCCGCGACGATCGATGCGGCCGTCGCCGCGGTGGCCGCCATCAGGCTGGCGGACGAGGTGATCGATTACATCACGGCGCTGATCCGCGCGACGCGCGACGTGGCCGATCTGGAAAGCGGCGCGAGCCCGCGGGCCGGCGCAATGCTGGCCGGTGCGGCGCGGGCGCGGGCAGCGATCGACGGGCGCGACTTCGTGATCCCGGACGACGTGAAGGCGCTGGCGCCGGCATTGCTGCGCCACCGGCTGATCCTGTCGCCAGCGGCCGAAATCGACGGGCGTACGGTCGAAGACGTCTTGCGCGGCATCATCGAGGCGATCGAGGCCCCCCGTTGATCTATCCGACGCGCACGGCGGTGATTGCAGCCGCGGCGGGTGCTCCCGCCGTGTTGCTGCTCGCCGTGCTCCTGCCGTCGCGCTGGTATGCCGGGCTGGCCTGGCCGATCGCCGTGCTGCTGCTGACCCTGATCGATGCCTTTTCCGGTGCGCGCAAAGGCAGCGCGCAGATCGCACCGATTCCGAGCGTCTGCGTCGGGGCGACGACAGAAGCGACGGTGAGCGTCACGTTGAGCGACGGGCGGGCGCCGAAATCGGCGGAGATCGCCGTTTCCGCCGATCCGCTGGTTTCGGTCGAGGATGACGGGCGGCTGTGGATCGCCCTGGAGAATGGCAAGGGCGCGGCGTTGCTGCCGCTGACGGCGTTGCGGCGCGGGCTGGCGCGGATCGACCGGCTTTGGCTGCGCTGGCACGGGCCGCTCGGCCTGGCATGGAAGCAGCGCGAAATACCGGTGAGCCTGACCTTCCCGATCCTGCCCGACATCCGCCCGGTGCACGAACGCGGGGCGCAGATCTTCCAGCGGCACGCGCTGCAGGGGCTGATCGCACAGATCGACCGCGGCGATGGCGCCGACTTCGAATCGCTGGTCGAGTTCCGCTCGGGAATGGACCGCCGCGCGATCGACTGGAAACAATCGGCGCGGCACATGAAGCTGCACGCCAAGGAATATCGCACCGAGCGCAACAATCAGATCGTGTTCGCGATCGACGCCGGGCGCCAGATGACCGAGCCCGTCGCGGGCCTGCCGCGCGTCGACCGCGCCGTCTCGGCGATGCTGCTGACCGCGTGGGTCGCCCTGAAGCTGGGCGACCGGATCGCGCTCCACGCCTTCGATTCCCGACCGCGCATCGCCAGCGGGCTGATCTCGGGCACGGCCGCCTTCGCCAATCTGCAGCGACTCGCAGCGGGCATCGATTACAGCGGCGAGGAGACCAACTACACCTTCGCCCTGACTACCCTGGCGACTCAGCTCACACGGCGATCGATGATCGTCCTGTTCACTGAATTCACTGACCTGACCACCGCCGAGTTCCTGGTGCGCGCTGCCGCCAGGATCACCAAGACGCATTTGCTGCTGATCGTCGTGCTCCGCGACGAGGAGGTCGAATCGATCGCCGACCGTGCGCCGGAGAGTGCCGATGACGTGACGCGCGCGGTGACCGCCGCCGCGCTGCTCAAGGACCGGCGGGTCGTGATGACGCGGCTGCGCCATCTCGGCGTGCACCTGATCGAAAGCGAGCATGACCAGGTCAGCGAGCGGCTGGTCGAGGGCTATATCGATCTCAAGCGGAGGAACCTGTTGTGACCGCGCCAGCGAACGCCCGGACGCCCGGCAAGGCATCGGCCTTTGTCGATGCGCAGCCGGTGCTGGTCAACGCCAGCCGGTTCCGCAAGGTGCATGCGGCCGATTGGGATCGGCTCGACCAGCTGATCACGCGGTGCGAGAAACGATCGGTGCGGTCGCTGTCCGACGACGATCTGCTCGCCCTGCCGCTGCTCTATCGCTCGACCCTGTCGACCCTGTCGGTCGCGCGTGAAACCTCGCTCGACCGCTCGCTCGTCGGCTATCTCGAGCAGCTCTGCGCGCGCGCTTATTTCCAGATTTACGGCGTGCCGACATCGGCGCTGGGCCAGCTCGGCCGATTCTTCTCGCATGGCTGGCCGGAAGCGGTGAAGTCGCTGTGGCGGGAGACGCTGGTCGCGCTGCTGCTGACCATCGCCGGCGCCGTGGTCGGCTATCTGCTGGTCATCCATGATCCGACCTGGTTCTACGGGATCGTCGGCGGCGACATGGCCGGCGGGCGCGACCCGACCGCATCGGCAGCAACGCTGAAGGCCACGCTCTACGACAGCAAGGAAGAGCTGCTCGCGACCTTCGCGACCTTCCTGTTCACGCACAATGCCCAGATCGCGATCTTCGCCTTCGCGCTGGGCTTCGCCTTCGCGGTGCCGACGGCGATGCTGATCATTTATAACGGGCTGATGCTCGGCGCGATGGTGGCGGTTTTCGCCGCGAAGGGGCTCGGCTTAGAATTCATCGGCTGGCTGACGATCCATGGCACCACGGAGATGTTCGCCATCATCCTGTCAGGTGCCGCGGGCTTCCGCATCGGCACTGCCATCGCCTTTCCCGGGCGGCTCGCGCGCGGCGATTCAGTCGTCGTTGCGGGACGCGCCGGCGCGGTCGCGATGGGCGGCGCGGTGATCATGCTGGCGATCGCGGGCCTGCTGGAAGGCATTGGCCGACAGACGATAACGGGCGACGTCACCCGTTACGGCATCGGCTTTGCGATGCTTGCCGGCTGGCTGGCCTATTTCTACCTGCCGCGGCGGCGCTGATGCGCTGGCCGTTCCACAAGGGGCCCACGGCCCCCAAGTCGCTCCGCCGCAATTTCGTGACGCCGGAGGGCGTGGACCTGCAGCTCGAGCTGGGCGGCGCAGGCGCGCGCGCGGCAGCCTTCATGCTCGACGGGCTAGCCATGCTGGTCGTGCTGATCATCCTGACCATCGTCATCGGCCTGCTCTTTACCGCGAGCAAGTCGACGTCATTCGCCATCTTGTGGCTGATCGGCTTCTTCGTCCTGCGCAATGGCTGGTTCGTGCTGTTCGAAATGGGCGGGCGGGGCGCGACGCCGGGCAAGCGGCTGATGGGCCTGCGCGTGGTCGCGCGCGACGGCGCGCGGCTGACCGGCGGTGCCGTGCTGGCGCGCAACGCGATGCGCGAGATCGAGGTGTTCCTGCCGCTGTCGTTCCTGGCGATGCAATCGGCGCAGGGCACGGCGGATGGGTTCCTGGTGTTGTTCTCGCTGAGCTGGAGCTGCATCTTCCTGTTCTTCCCGCTGTTCAATCGCGACCGGTTGCGGGTGGGCGACCTGATCGCCGGCACCTGGGTCGTCCGCACCGTCGCCAACACGCTGGGCGACGATCTGGGCGCAGAGGTATCGCGACAGCGGCGGACCTTCAGCGAAGCAGCGCTCAGCCTTTACGGCGTCTATGAGCTCCAGACGCTCGAGGATGTGCTGCGCGGCGGCCGCGACGAAGCGATCGCGACGGTCGCGGCGACGATCCGGCGCAAGGCCGACATCCCCGATGACGGCGACGACTACCGGTTCCTGTCGGATTATTATGCCGCGCTGTGCGCCCGGCTGGAACGGGGCCTGATGGTCGGCCAGCGCCGCGCGGACAAATTCGGGAACGACCGCGCGCGATAACCGCACGCCAAATTGCCAAGCGCCGCCAAACGCGCGACACTCGGCGAAAAGAGGGGAGAGCGAGGTTGGTCTATATCCTGGGCGGGTGGCAGAGCGACTTCGCGCGCAACTGGAGCCGCGAGGGGATCGATATCGCGGATGCCTTTGCCGAGACGGTGCGCCACGGGTTGCAAGCGGCCGCGCTCGACGCGGATGAGGTCGAGACCGGCCATGTCGGCAATTTCACCGCCGAACTGTTCGCCGGCCAGGGATTGCTTGGCGGCTTCTTCGGGCTGATCGATCCGGCGTGGGACGGGCTTCCGACCGCGCGGCACGAGGCGGCCTGCGCCTCGGGCAGCGTCGCGCTGCTGGCGGCGACGGCGGAGATCGAGGCGGGGCGATACGACCTGGCCTGCGTCGTCGGAATCGAGCAGATGCGCAACGTGCCCGGGCGCACGGCGGCGCAGCATCTCGGGGCGGCGGCGTGGAACGGGCATGAATATGGCGATGCCGAATTTGTCTGGCCGCGCGCCTTTTCGGATCTCGCCGAGGAATATGACCGGCGGCACGGCCTTGAATACGAACATCTGATGCGCATCGCCGAGATCAATTTCGGCAATGCGAAGCGCAATCCCAATGCCCAGACGCGCGGCCATGTCTTCACGCCGGCGCATTTCACCGCCGATGACGAGGCCAATCCAGTGGTCGAAGGACGGACGCGCAAGATGGATTGCGGGCAGGTGACCGATGGCGCGGCGGTGATGTTCCTCGCCTCACCCGAACGCGCCGCCGATTATGCCCGCACGCGCGGCGTGCCGCTGGAGAGCCTGGCGCGGATCAGTGGCTGGGGGCATCGCTCCGCCCCCATTTCCTACGCCGCGAAAGTGCAGGCGAGCGAAGGCCAGCCCTATGTCTTCCCGCAGGTGCGCCGCGCCATTCTCGACGCAAGGACGCGGGCCGGCGTGGATATCGGGGCGATCGACGCGGTCGAGACGCATGACTGCTTCACCGCGACGGAATATATGGCGATCGACCATCTCGGCCTGACCGACCCGGGCGAGTCCTGGCGGGCGATCGAAGACGGGTCGATCGAAATGGGCGGGCGCCTGCCGATCAATCCGTCGGGCGGGCTGATCGGGCTTGGCCATCCGGTGGGGGCGACGGGGGTGCGCATGCTGCTCGATGCAACAAAGCAGGTGACCGCCAAAGCGGGCGACTATCAGGTCGAGGGGGCACGGCGAGTGCAGACGCTCAATATCGGTGGATCGACCACCACGACGGTCAGCTTCATCGTCGAGCGCGCGGCCGCATGAACGCGCTCATCCTCCTTGCGACCAATGCGGCATTGCTGGTCACCCTGTTCGTCCTGCTCTGGCTGGTCTGCCTGAAGACGCGTGACGTGACGCCGATCGACAGCGTCTGGGCGCTGGGCATGGTGTTCCTCGGCGTCGCGAGCTTCCTCCACACCGGCGGCGATCCGACCCGCAAGGCATTGCTGCTCGGGCTGTGCGCGGTGTGGGGCGTGCGGCTTGGCCTGTACCTGCTGTGGCGCTGGCGCACCCAGGGGCCGGACCGGCGCTATGGCAAGATGTTCGCCATGGTGGAAGAAGCCAAGGGCTGGGGTTTCGCCCGCGCGTCGCTGCTGCTGGTATTCGCGACTCAGGCGCCGTTGCTGTTCATCGTGTGCCTGCCGGTCCAGCTGGGACAGATCGATGCCGAGCCGCCGGTCGGCCTGTTGGGGCTGGCCAGCGCCGGCATCGCGATCGCGGGCATCCTGTTCGAAAGCGTGGGCGACTGGCAGCTGGTGCAGTTCCGCCGCGACCCGTCCAACGCGGGCAAGGTGCTGGCGACGGGGCTGTGGCGCTTCACCCGCCACCCCAATTATTTCGGCGACGCGCTGACCTGGTGGGGCCTGTACCTCATCGCCGCCGAGACCTGGTCGGGGATATGGGCGCTGCCAGGGCCGGCGCTGCTCACCTGGACCCTGATCCGATGGTCGGGCGTGCCGACGATCGAAGGACGGCTGAAGCGCAAGCGGGCGGGCTATCAGGAGTATGTGCGGCGGACGTCGGGGTTCGTGCCATGGTGGCCGAAGGCGTAATTCCACCAAACTGCGTCATGCCGGACTCGTTCCGGCATCCATGTTTCCGCAGACGCCGCAGCCGTTATGTTTGCGGGACGATGGACCCCGGAACAAGTCCGGGGTGACGTGGTCGTTTTGGGCTGAGGTTCTACCCCGCAGCCCGCAGCACCGACCGCTCAGCCCAATGCGCGTGGGTGCCGCTGCAGATCTTGTGCGGCAGCGCGATGCGGCAGACCGGTCCCTCCTCGAACCTCTTGCAGTCGATCAGCACGCATTCGGAGGTGCCGCGATTCTCGTCGATGATAAAGCTGACCAGATAGCCGTCATCCTCGTCCACCGCGCCAGTCCGCGGCGCGAAGGGCGCTTCGCTGGCATAGCGGCCGTCCTCCAGCATCAGCTGCCAGGATTCTCCCGTTTCCAGGTCATGCTTGACGAAGCCGTTGAACAGGAACCAGCCGGGCTTTGACGTGGTCGAATAGATGTAACGATGCTTCCGCCCCGCTACGCGCTGGTTGATCATCCCGAATTCAAGGATGCGATCGTCCAGCCGTTCCTCGCGGGTCGTCCCATCGGCCAGGTTGAAGCGCCAGCGGTGCAGCTTCGGGCGGAAGCTGTGCTCATCGACATAGGCCATGAGGTGCCCATAGCCATCGGCGTTCTCGAGCGGCGCCGGCGTGGGATCCTCCTGGAAATAGCCGTCCATCACCACTTCGTCGCCTTCCTCATAGGCGTTGAGGAAATGCAGGACATAGGTCGGTGCCGCCTCGAACCAGCGGATCTCGTTGGGGCCGCCATGGCGCGGGATCAGCGCGAAGCGCGCGGGCACGCCTTCATGCAGGCGCGCGGCGTGGATGTCGCGCTTGAGCAGCTCGGCATCCCAGAACACCGGCAGGTCGTTCACGATCGACCAGTTTTCGCTGAAGGTCATGTCGTGCGGCAGGCGCGGGCCCGGCAGCGGCACGGGGATATAATGCGTCAGCTTCTCGTTCCGGTCGACCACGCCGTAATGCATGAAGGGCGCGTGCTTCGAGTAGTTGAAGAACATCAGCTCGCCGGTGCGATCGTCCACCTTGGGATGCGCGGAGATGCCGTCGATCGGTACCCAGGCCGCCATCCCATGCTGTTCGAGCGTTTCGGGATCGAGCACATAGCCTTCGCCGCACTGGTAGAAGGTCGAGATCGCCTTGCCCGCATGGACGATGATGTCGGTGCTGCTGCTGTCCTTGAGCGCGCCATGCGCGCCGAAGCCGGGGCGCAGCGAGGTGCCGGCGCGATCCGCCAGCCCGCCCCAGAGCGACCCGCCCGCTTCCTGCTCGGCCTGGAAGCACCGCGTGCGCACGAAGCGATTGCGGTACGAGGCAGCACCGTTCCGGAAATCGATCTGGTGAATCATGCCGTCGCCGTCGAACGGATGATAACGGCCGAGCGGCTGGTGCAGCTGATTCTCGGTATTGCGCAGATAGACGCCGTCGATATCGGTCGGGATCGCGCCCTCGATCACCTCCAGTTCGATCGCGGTCACTTCTTCATGCAGTGGCGTCCAGGCACCGTTGAGATAAGGATGGTTGCTCGGGCGCAGCGAGCCCTTCACGGCCGCGCGGTCGACGATCTGCATGGCGGTTCCTCTCCACGGCCCCTGACCCGCACAGTCTAGGCATGGAAATCGGGATCGGCCAGCGTCACCGCAGTGACAGCGTCATGTCCTGCTGCCGCCCCGTACCGTGCACCACCACCTTGTCGGCGAAGAAGTCGAGCCGGGCATAGGCGGTTTCCTCCGTGTCGAGCATCGCCTTCAGGTTGACATAGTGGATGCCGGCGCGGGCGCCGTAATTGCCGTCATGATTATGGCCGTCGAGCCAGATCTTCGCGGAAGGGTGTCGTTCGAGCAGCGCCATCACCGCCGGAGCATTCCACAGATTGTGCGGGTTTTCCGGATAGAGCGGGAAATGATTGAACAGCATTGCCTTCAGCCCGCGCTTGTCCGCTTCGGCGAGCTGCGCGTCGATCCAGTGGAGCTGCGCGTCGCCGATGCCGCCGTCCCATAGCGGCTTGTCGGCGTAGAGGCCGGCATGTGCCGCCATGCTTGTCTTGAGCTCGGCGCTGCCCTCGGGCCAGGCATAGCTGCTGAGGTCGTTGCCGTCGGTGACGATGAACATCCAGCCATGCTGCACGAAGCTGTGATAGCGCGCCTTCATGCCGAGCTTGGCCGGGACCATCGGCTTGTGCGCGTCGTCGATCGAGAATTCATGATTGCCCAGCACGAACTGCCAGGGGTGCTTCAGCTTGCGCGCGACCGGCAGGATCAGATCATAGCTCGCCCAGTCGCGGTCGATGAAATCGCCGAGATGGACGACAAAGGCGAGCTTCTGCCGGTTGAGATCGGCGACCGCGGCGGCGAGCTTGGCGGGAGTAGTGCGGTAGAGGCGCTGGCCATTGTCGGGCTCGACCGCATATTGCGCATCGGCGATGGCACCGATGCTGAACAACGGCCGTTCCGGCTTTTGCGCGGGAGCCGAGCCGGCCAAGGCGAGCGCTGCCATCGTCGCCATCAGCATCGTTCCGCGCATGATCCACTCCCGCCACCAAAGGGCGGGGCCTTAAGGGCCGCGCGTTACAGTAAAGCGACGAGTCAGCGCTTCATCCGCGCGACTGTCACTGATGGGTCATGGAGCGCGCCTAGGGGAACGGGACTCGTGTGAATTTCCAGGGACGGGAGCGACCAATGACCGGCATGCCGCGCCGCCGCGCCCTGCCCCTCTGCGCCGGGCGGATCTCATGAACGAGCTGTCGCCCATCGCGGCCGCGCGGGGCCTCGCGCGGGATGAGATCGACCTGCGCCAGGCGCTGCAGCGCTTCGTCGAAGGCCGGCTGCGCGACCGCAACGACGGCGAGGACATCGTCCAAGAAACCTATGTCCGGCTCTACAGCTATCGCCGCACCCGGCCGGTGGCGGATGTTGGCGCCTTCTGCTTCGCGGTCGCGCGCAACCTCGTGTTCGACCATATGCGCCGCCGCCAGGCTCAACCGCAGACCGCCGAGCTGGCCGAGGACATTGCCTGTCCCCAGCCCCGCGCCGAGGAAATTCTCGACTACCGCCAGCGGGTCGACATCCTGGTGCGCGCGCTGAAGGTGATGCCGCCGCTACGCCGCGAGGTGTTCCTGCGCCGGCGGCTCGACGGCATTCCGGCGACGGTGATCGCGAACGACCTGCAGCTCAGCCTTTCGGCGATCGAGAAACATTGCAGCCGGGCGCTGGCCGATCTGCGCGCCGCGCTGGAACGGCGCGGCCTGCCGGCGGGAGCCCGGGCATGAGCCGCCGTGCCGCCCTGCGCGATGCCGCCCACTGGGCGCTGGCCGAAGATGCCGCCCCGGCGACGCCGCCGCCGCTTGCCGATGACGTCCAGGCGACGCTCGACGACCCCGCCTTGGCTGAGGCGCTCGAGCAATCAGCGTCCTTTGGCCGGCTTTCCGACGACGATATTCTGGCGATGCGCGCCACGCGGCGGCGGGGAATCGCGACACTCGGCGCCGCCATGCTCGTGGCGGGCGTGGGGATTGGCGGCGTGTCGAACGGATGGTTCGCCAGCGCCCCGGCCCCGATCGTCGCGCATTACGAAACGGCGCGCGGGCAGCAGAGCGACGTCACGCTTGCCGATGGCTCGACGCTTCATCTCAATGGTGCGACCAGCATCGACGTGACGATCGACGACGACAAACGGCAGGTCGCGCTCAACCGGGGCGAGGCCTATTTCGACGTCGCGCACGAGAAGAACCGGCCGTTCATCGTCCAGGCCGGCGCGTCGTCGACTCAGGTTCTCGGCACCGCCTTCGACGTCGACATGGCGCGCGGCGAGGTGAAGCTCGCGGTGTATCGCGGGCGCGTGCGGTTCGGCGGCGCCGGCGCGGACGCGCACAGCGTGGAGGTGCCGGCGGGATGGCGCTCGCGCTTCGAGGGCGGGGTGGCGCAGGCACCGACGCGCTTTGACGCAACGCAACAGGATTGGCGCCAGGACTGGCTCGATACCGACGATATGCGGCTGTCCGACCTGGTCGACGCGCTCAATCGGCGCGGTGGACCGGTGATCATGGAGCCGCCACGGGCTCTGGGCGACATCGCCCTGTCCGGCCGTTTCAAGCTTGATAAACCGCGCCAATTGCTCGGCGCGATCGGAACCGCTTATGGTTTCGAGGTCGTCGAAGACGGCGACAAGCTGCGGCTCGCGCCGGCGGCGGAGTGAGAGGCGTTTTCGCTCCGTCACTGTCATTGCACTGCAACAAAATTCTTTTGTCCGGACCGGGTGCCCAACCCCGTCCTCCGTCCGAGGCGAACAAACGCCTGAGCGGAGGAATATCATGGATCGCACAAAGGGACTTTCATTGATCGCGCTGGCGGCGGCGCTCGCCGCGCCGGCCATGGCGCAGGCGAAGCCGGTCGAGGGCACGCTGGCACGCCAGATGCGCTTCGATATCGGCGCATCGGACCTGCGCACGGCGATCTCGCAATTTTCGCGCGCGACGGGCGTACAGGTGATCGTGGCGCCCGACGTCGTGGCGAAGCGCCGCACCGCCGGCGTGCGCGGCGCGCATAGCGTCCGCGAAGCACTCGACCTGATGCTGCGCGGGACCAACCTGTCGGCGTCGATCAGCGACGGCGTCGCGGTGCTGAAGCCCGTGGCCGCACCCGCCGCCCTGCGCCGTCCGACCCACGCCGTGCGCGAGATCGCGCAGGTCGAGACCGGCGGCGCCGCGCCGGAGCAGGAAGCCATCAGCGAGAGCGACATCGTCGTGTCCGGCTATCGCCAGAGCCTCACCCGCGCGCAGGAACTGAAGCGCGCCGCCGTGGGATCGGAGGACGATATCCTGGCGCAGGATATCGCCGCCTTTCCCGACCTGAACCTGGCTGAATCGCTCCAGCGCGTCGCCGGCATCACCATCACGCGCGATTCGGGCGAAGGCCGCCAGATCGCGCTGCGCGGTCTCGGCGCCGAATTCACCCGCACGCAGCTGAACGGCATGGAAGTGCTGGGCAACACCGCATCGGGCATGGACAATCGCGGCGGCGTCAGCCGGTCGCGCTCGTTCGACTACAGCCTGTTCGCGTCCGAGCTGTTCAACCGCGTCTCGATCCAGAAATCCTATGCGGCCGAGCAGGATGAAGGCGGCATCGCCGGCACCGTCGGGCTGAACACCGCCAAGCCGTTCGATTATAACGGCTCGAAAATCGTCGTCTCGGCCAAGGGCCAGACCAACACCAACACCAGCGGCATCACCCCGCGCGTCGTCGGCCTCGCCTCCGGGCGCTGGGGCGATTTCGGGGCGCTCGTCTCGGTCGCTTACAGCCAGATCAAGAGCAACGAATATGGCTATCGCAACTGGGGCTGGGGTTTCGTCAAATATGCGCCTGGCAATATCGGCCCCAATATCGACGCCGCGACCTCTCAGCAGCTGCAATCGGGCAACATCATCGCGCCCCAGGCTGAATCGCCGTCGACCTGGTACACCGACCGCAAGCGGCTGGGCGTCACGTCGTCGCTGCAATATCATCCTGGCGACCGGTTCAAGCTCGACGTCGACTTCCTCTATGGCCGGCTGTGGGATTACCGCGACGACTATGCCATCGCCAGCGCCGGCACCAACGCGCTGACCGGCGCCACCGTCAATGGCGGCCAGATCATCCAGTCGGCGGTGATCGACGGCAACACGCTGCGCGCTGCAAGCTATACCGGCATCGACCAGCGTTCCGAGCATCACATCGTCAAGAACCACACCGATTTCTACCAGGGCGTGGCCAATGCGAGCTGGAAGGTGACCGACCGACTGACGATCAGCGCGCTTGGCGGTTACGAGGAATCCGATTTCAGCCAGCCGGTGTTCGACAAGGTGTTCATGGAGGCCAAGAACATGGCCTTCAGCTTCGACGACCGGCCGACCATCCCGGTCAACACCTATGGCAAGGACCTGACGGACCCCAACAATTGGACGCTGCAGCGCCTGGACGTGCAGGAAAACGGGATCACCAGCAAATATGCCAATGGCAAGCTGAGCGCTGCCTTCGCAGCGACCGACGCGCTGACCTTCAAGGCCGGCGGTGAATTCAAGCACTTCAGCAACAGCGGCTATATCTACGTCAACAAGGTGTTCCACAACGTCCCGGCGAACGTGGCGATTCCGAACAATCTGAAGGAGGTGATCGGGCGGGATTCGCTGCTGCCCTATATCGTCGGCAATGTGGACGGGGTGTATGCCTATATCGGCGATCAGCGGGACCTGGCGGCGAAGAACCTGCAGGCCGGCAGCGATTTCCTGGTCGACGAGAAGACCTGGAGCGGCTTCGCCCAAGTCGATCTCGACACGCTGGTTGGCGGCATGCGCCTGCGCGGCAATGCCGGCCTGCGTTATTATTCGACCGACCTGACCTCCTCGGGTCACCTCACCGTGCCGGTGAACAATGTGAACACCTTGGTGCCGGTGACGATCCGCACCAACAGCAATGGCTGGCTGCCCGCCGCCAATTTCGCGCTCGACGTCGCCAAGGATGTGGTCGTGCGTCTGAGCGCGAGCCGCAACGTCAACCGGCCGGCGCTCGGCGACCTGGCGGCAGCAGGCACACTCACCACGCGGCCGAACGGGGGGAGCGCCAGCTTCGGCAATCCGTTCCTGAAGCCGTACAAGGCGACCTCGATCGAAGGCTCGATCGAATATTATATGGACCGTACCGGCTTCGCCTCGGTGGGCTTCTTCTACAAGAAGATGGACAGCTTCATCACGACGAACAGCACGACGATCCCGTACAGCCAGACGGGCCTGCCGCTGTCGCTGCTGATCCAGGGCCAGGACGGCAACACGCCCTATGATGTGAGCCGGCCGGTCAACGGTCCGGGCGCCGACATCAAGGGGATCGAAGTCGCGGCCCAGCACGACTTCACCTTCCTGCCGGCACCGTTCAACCATCTCGGCGCGGTCGCCAACGGCACCTGGTTCGACGGGCACCAGAAGGCGCTCTACACCTCCGGCACGACGACCAGGATCGAGACGCTGCCGCTGCTCAACCTGTCCAAATGGGCGGCTAACGTGACGCTTTACTATGAGGACAAGGACTGGGGCGTGCGCGTGTCGGACGCCTATCGCAGCCAGTATCTGACCAGCACCGGCAATCTCGCCAACACCGGCGGCGGTATCAAGGGCACCAACAACATCGACTTCCAGGCGCATTTCAACATCACGCCGAAGATCCGGTTGGTGGCGGAGGGCATCAACCTGACCAATGAGGCGATCCGTCAGTTCGCCGACATCAATGCCGACCGTCCCGAGGTCTATACGACCAGCGGCCGGACCTTCACCTTCGGCGTGAGCGCCGAATTCTGATGCGCATGCCCCCGCGCGGCCGATCCGCGCGGGGGCAGCCATCCCGCTTGGCAGAGCGCGCGGCGACGCTCTAGGCTGAGCGCATGTTCAGACGATTCGCCTTCCTCGCCGCCCTGTGTCTGGGCATCGGTACTGCCTCCGCCCAGACCGCCGAACCCGTCGTGCCGGCGCCGGTGCCCGCCACCGTTCGCGTGGTACTGACGACCAGCGAAGGCCCGATCACGCTTGAGCTGGAAAAGGATCGCGCGCCGAAGACGACGGCAAACTTCCTGCATTATGTCGACACCAAAAGGTTCGACGGCATCACCTTCTACCGGGCGATGAAGCTCCAGCCCGAGCTCGGGCTGATCCAGGGCGGCCTGCGCAACGATCCGAAAAAACTGTTCCCGCCGGTGCCGCACGAGCCGACCACCCAGACCGGCCTCACCAACAAGGACGGCGTGATCTCGATGGCGCGGGACAAGCCGGGCAGCGCGACCGCCGATTTCTTCATCGCGATCGGCGATCTCTCCTCGCTCGATGCCAAACCCGACCAGCCCGGCGACAATCTCGGTTTCGCGGCGTTCGGGCATGTGGTCGAGGGGATGGACGTGGTGCGCCGCATCGGCATGGCCCCCACCTCCCCCACCGAAGGCGAGGGCGTGATGAAGGGGCAGATGCTGGCGCCGACGATCAAGGTTCTCACCGCCCGCCGCGTGCCCTGACCAGAGGAACCGGTTCTGTCCCGGTCACTCATCGCCGGTTCAGCAACGATGTGCTATGGGCGCCATCAACACTCAAAACTGCGAGGGTCCCTATGCGTATCCTTTCCTCCTTGTTCCTCGGCGCCGCGCTGATCGGCATGGGCGCCACCGTTCCCGCCGCGGCGCGCGATCACCGTGACAACAGCAAGGCCGAGGCCCAGCTCGCCAAGGCGCTGGAAGGCCGCGTCGCCGGCAAGCCGGTGAGCTGCATCAGCCAGCAGAACATCAGTTCGTCCACGGTCTATGACGGCACCGCAATCGTCTACCGGATCGGTAGCACGCTGTACGTCAACCGCCCGCGCGTCGGCCAAAGCTCGCTCGACAGCGACGATATCCTGGTCAGCAGGACCTTCGGCTCGCAGCTGTGCAGCCTCGACACGATCAAGCTGGTCGACCGGTCGGTGCACTTCCAGACCGGCTTTGTCGGGCTGGGCGAGTTCGTGCCCTATGCCAAGCCGAAGGCCGTAAAGGGCTGATTGTCCCGAGCGGCGGCATCGACGCCGCGCCACCGCCAACCGGAAGCGCACCATGGCCGATTCGACCGACGACCTGATCATCGATACGCCGGACGGACCGATGACCTTCGCCGCGTGGAAGAAGAAGCATCCGGTGCAGATCCCGTCGCGGCGAACCAAGGGCAAGGACCTGCCGGTGAAGGTCAAGCGCTTCACCGACAAGCCCTGAACCGCGATCAGCGGTCGAGCATCGCCATGCCGGTCTCGCCGTACCGTTCGCCCGCGACGACGCCTGGGCGCAGCGCTTCGTCGAGCCCAGCCAGTTCCGTTTCGCTCAGCGCGATCTCCGCCGCGGCGACATTCTCCTCCAGATAGGTGCGCCGTTTGGTGCCCGGGATCGGCACCAGGTCCTCGCCCTGATGGAGCAGCCAGGCGAGCGCGATCTGGCCCGGCTTCACGCCCTTCGCTTCGGCCAGCGCGCGCACCGCATCGGCGGCGCGCATGTTCGCGGTGAAATTCCCGCCCTGGAAACGCGGATCGCCGCGGCGGAAATCGCCTTCGGGATAGTCCTCCGCGCGCATCGCCGTGCCGGTCAGGAAGCCGCGGCCGAGCGGACTGAACGGCACCAGCCCGATGCCGAGTTCACGCAGCACGGGCAGGATCTCCGCCTCGAGCCCGCGTTCCCATAGGGAATATTCGCTTTGCAATGCCGTGAGCGGCTGGACCGCATGCGCCCGCCGGATATTGGCCACCCCCGCCTCGGACAGGCCGAAATAGCGCACCTTGCCCTCGCGGATCAGCTCGCCGACCGTGCCGGCGACGTCCTCGATCGGCACCGCCGGGTCGATGCGGTGCTGATAGAGAAGGTCGATATGATCGGTGCCGAGCCGCGCGAGTGATGCCTCGGCAACCGCGCGGATATGATCGGGCCGGCTGTTCACGGCGCCGGTGCGATTCTCGTGCCGGAGATCGAAGCCGAACTTGGTCGCGATCACCACCTTGTCGCGCTTGCCCTGAAGCGCACGGCCGAGCAGTTCTTCATTGGTGTACGGGCCATAGACCTCGGCGGTGTCGAAAAGGGTCACCCCGAGGTCGATCGCGCGGTGGATCGTGGCGATCGATTCGGCGTCGTCAAAGCTGCCATAGGACTGGCTCATCCCCATGCAGCCGAGCCCGAGCGCCGAGACTTCCAGGCCCTGGTTTCCGAGGGCGCGTCGCTTGAGCATGGTGAATCTCCGTATCGGGGCGCACTGATATGGGATGCGCCAGCCATGAGCGGAAGCAGGCTTGAATCCTATATCATATTAAGCGATCACGCGTTCCAACGAAAACGGGCGGAGAGAGAGATGTCGACCTTGGTAAAATCCATGGGGGTGAAACTCGCAGGCGCGCTGGCGCTGCTGGGCGCGACGCCCGCCCTTGCGGCTGATCGCACGCCCGAGCAGGTCGTGAAGGATCATGTCGTCTCGATGAAGACCGCCAATGTCGATGCGGTGATGGCCGATTATGCCGACGATACGGTCGTGATCACTCCGCCGGGCCTGGTCCCCGGCCAGACTCCGGCTAACGCGCCCGGCGTCTATTCGGGCAAGGCGAATGCGCGGAAAGTGTTCGTCGTGCTGACCGGCCCCGGCAGCATCGACGGCATCCGCGCGATGGAGACGGTGGTCGAGCCGCTGGGCGGCGACGTCGCCCTGCTGCGCTGGATGCAGTTCCGCGGTACGCCGAAACAGGTATCGGGCGTCGACGTGTTCGTGGTCCGCCATGACAAGATCGTGGTGCAGGACATCGTGCTGGATACCGCCAAGCCCTGATCCAAGGCTTGACAGAAACGTCGCGACATTGCCTTTTACCCTCATGGGGATCGCGATCTCCCCATGAGGCGACAGGCTGAAGTATCGCGTCCCTTATCGTTTGAGGACGCATCATGCCCGCGATCAATGCCATTGCCGCCGACAAGCTCGTGAAGCTGATCGGCACCCCCGGTTGCCCGACGATCGTCGATATCCGCACGGAAGCCGAATTCGTCGCCGAGCCGCGCCTCATCCCCGGCGCGGTGCGGCGCGCCTTTGCCGACGCGGCCGAGTGGGGGCCGACCCTTGCCGGACGCGGCATTGTCGTTGCCGGCGAAAGCGATACCGCCAGCCATGGCATCGCCGCCTTGTTGCGCCAGGCGGGCGCCGACGCCGACGCGCTGGAGGACGGTGTGCCCGGTTGGGCGGCCGCAGGTTTTGCCATGGTCGACCAATCCGCGGTGCCGCCGCGCGACGGCGCCGGCCGCACGCTTTGGGTCACCCGCGCGCGGCCCAAGGTCGACCGGATCGCCTGCCCCTGGCTGATCCGCCGCTTCGTCGATCCCGCCGCGCAGTTCCTGTTCGTGCCCGCCCCCGAAGTGACCGGCGTGGCCGTGCGCCTGGGCGCGACTCCGTTCGATGTGGAGGGCGAAGGCGTGCGCTGGACGCATCGCGGCGATCTCTGCACGTTCGATGTAATGGTCGAGGAATTCGGGCTGGGCGGCATCGAAGCGCTCGTCCGCCTGTCGACCATCGTGCGCGGTGCCGACACCGCGCGCCTCGACCTGGTGCCCGAAGCCGCCGGGCTGCTCGCGATATCGCTTGGCCTGTCACGCATGTTCGCCGACGATCTGGCCCAGCTCGATGCGGGCATGCCGATCTATGACGCGCTGTATCGCTGGTGCCGGGATGCGACCGGCGAGACGCATGACTGGACATCCCACAAACCGGCGACATCGCGGAGCCCGAAATGACCGCCGCCCAAACGGCGCATCGGGCGCCCGAGCAGGTCTCGATCGGTGAGGCCTTTCGGGTGTGGCTGCGCATCGCCGCGCTCTCCTTCGGCGGGCCGGCGGGCCAGATCGCCATGATGCACCGCGTACTGGTCGAGGAGAAACGCTGGATCGGTGAGCACCGATTCCTGCACGCGCTCAATTATTGCATGGTCTTGCCCGGCCCCGAGGCGCAGCAGCTCGCCACCTATATCGGCTGGCTGATGCATCGCACGAAGGGCGGCATCATCGCCGGGGGGCTGTTCATCCTGCCGGGCATGATATCGATCATGGCACTGAGCTGGATCTACGCAATCTATGGCAAGCTCGGCATCGTCACGGCGCTGTTCTTCGGCCTGAAAGCGGCGGTGCTGGCGATCGTGCTGCAGGCCGTGGTGCGGATCGCCTCGCGGGCGCTGAAGAATCGCGTCATGCTCGTGATCGCGGGCGCGGCGTTCTTGCTGATCTTCTTCGCCCGCATTCCCTTCCCCCTGATCATCCTTGCCGCCGGCGCGATCGGCTATGTCGGTGGTCGCGCGGGGCATGGGGTGTTCCGTGTCGGCGGCGGGCACGGCGCATGGAAGGGCGCCATCGTCGAAGATCGCGACACGCTGCTTGGCGAGGAGCTGCCCGACCATGCGCGCATGAGCAAAGGCCAGGCATTGCGGATCGCCGCGATCTGGCTCGCGCTGTGGCTGACCCCCGTCGCGGTCCTGCTGCTGTGGCTAGGCCCGGACGACGTGTTCAGCCAGATCGCGACCTTCTTCTCGGCGATGGCGATGGTCACGTTCGGCGGCGCTTATGCCGTGCTTGCCTATGTCGCGCAGGAAGCCGTGCAATCCTATCACTGGCTTCAGCCCGGCGAGATGCTCGACGGGCTGGGCATGGCGGAGACGACGCCCGGGCCGCTGATCATGGTGCTGCAGTTCGTCGGGTTCATGGGTGCCTATCGCGATCCGGGCGTGCTGCCGCCGCTGCTCGCCGGCACCTTGGGCGGACTGCTCGCGACCTGGGTCACCTTCATCCCCTGTTTCCTGTGGATCTTCCTCGGCGCGCCGTTCATCGAGCGGTTGCGCGGCAATGCGGCGATCGCCGGCGCGCTCTCCGCCATCACGGCGGCGGTTGTCGGGGTGATCCTGAACCTCGCCATCTGGTTTGCCGTCCACACATTGTTCCGCGCGGTACGGCCGTTCGAGGCCGGCCCGTTGCACTTCGACCTGCCGGTCCTGTCGAGCGTCGATCCATGGGCGTTGTTGCTGTCGGCCGCGGCGGTGGCGGCGGTGCTGCGCTTCAAGGCCGGTACGATCCCGACGCTCGCGGCGACGTCGACGGCGGGCATCGCGCTCTATCTCGCCGGGGTTACCGCATGAGAGGCGCCTCGACGGCCGCCTGCCTCCTCTTCGCCGCCACGCCCGCCTTCGGCCAAGGCCTCGACTTGAGCGGCAGCGTTCGCCTCCGCTACGAGACGATCGACGGCCAGCCGCGCGTGGGGTTCAACGCCAGCGACGAGCTGATCAACCTGCGCACGATCCTGACCGCGCAATACCGCCACGGGCCAGTGCGGATCGCGGCGGAGCTCTACGACAGCCGGGCCTATCTGGCCGATCGCGGTACGCCCATCACCACCGGCGAAGTGAATGCGGCCGAACTCGTACAGGCTTATGTCGCGGTCGACGCACCGAATGCCCTGGGTCCCGGCACCACTCTTTCGCTGCAGGGCGGGCGCTTCCTGCTCAATATCGGCTCGCGCCGGCTGGTCGCCGCCGACGATTATCGCAATACCACCAATGGCTATACCGGCCTGCGCGCCGACATCGCTGCCCGGGGCGGGGTGCGCGGCACCTTCATCTACGTCCTGCCGCAAATCCGCTTGCCGGACGACCTCACCTCCCTCCTCGACAACCGGCAAAGGGTCGACCGGGAAAGCTTCGACCAGGTGCTGTGGGGCGGCACGGTCTCGCGCACGAAAACGATCGGCCCCGCAATGGCTGAACTGTCCTTCTACCATCTCGGCGAACGCGATGCGCCGGAGCGGCCCAGCCGCGATCGGTCGCTGAACACGATCGGCGCCCGCATCGTCCGCGAGCCCAAGGCGGGCGGGTTCGACTATGAGGTCGAGGCAATCTACCAGCTCGGCCATATCCGCAGCAGCCTGGCGCCGACGGCCGCCATGCTCGATGTGAGCGCGTCCTTCGTCCATGCCGAGATCGGCTACGGCTTTGCCCATGGATGGAAGCCCCATGTCTCGATCGAATTCGACCGGGCCAGCGGCGACGGACCGGGCGGCTCCTATGGCCGGTTCGACTCGCTGTTCGGCATGCGCCGCGCCGATCTCGCTCCGGCCGGCCTGTACAATGCGGTGGGCCGCGCCAACCTGATGACGCCGGGCATCCGGCTTGAGGCAACGCCCAACAGGGCGATCGACTGGTTCGTGAGCTACCGGCCGATATGGCTGGCGGATCGCAACGACAGTTTTTCCACCACCGGCGTGCGCGATGTCACGGGACGATCAGGCCGTTTTGCCGGCCATCAGGTCGATGCGCGGGTACGATACTGGCTGGTTGCGGACCGGGTGCGCATCGAGCTTGACGGGGTGTGGCTGGCCAAGGGGCGCTTCCTGCGCGATGCCCCGAACGCGCCGCGATCCGGCAACACCAGATATGTGTCGACCAACCTGACGACGAGCTTCTGATCGCGAGGCAGTCGATCCGCGTCAGCGCGACGCGACCCTGGTCGACGCCGTGCCGGTCGCGCGGGCGATGAGGGCGTCCTTCAGCGGCCGCACCCCCGCAACGGCACCGGCGCGGCATGCGTCGATATCCCGCTGTTCTTCGGGCGAGGCCTGGAAATAGGAACCGCAGCTCGCCTCGACGGCACGCGCGATGCGGCGGTCCAGCTCGACGCGACCGGCGGGGCTCGCCAGATCGAGATCGGCATGACGCACTGCGATCGGGTTGGCGGCGGCCGGCATCGCGGCGAACAGGGCGACCGCGGCCGCGGCGATCGTCAGGGTCTTCGTCATCATCATTCTCCTCCAAATCGCCGGCCGGAACGACCGCGCCGGGCATTGCGACATTGCCCTCCGCCGCGCTTGCCCGAGAGGATGAGGAGGTGATGATTGACCGATGAAATACCGATCAAGAACCGATATGGCTGCGGCGGGCTCGACGCGGGCGCGGCGGGGTGGAAAGGGCGATGGGGTGAACGACCGGATCGATCTTGCGCATGCGGCGCCGTTCCGGATCGGGTCGATCGACGTCCGGCCGGACCTTCGCCAGGTGACGGCGGAGGATGGCACCCGCGAAGTGGTCGAACCACGCGTGATGCAGGTGCTAGTGGCGCTCGCTCGCGCGGAGGGCGGTGTCGTCAGCCGCGACGACCTTATCCGTTGCTGCTGGGAAGGCCGGGTCGTCGGGGAGGATGCGATCAACCGCGTCATGTCGCGCTTGCGCAGGCTGGCGGACGGCATCGGCGCCCGCGCCTTCACGATCGAGACAGTGACGAAAGTCGGCTATCGCCTGACCGTCGCGACCACCGAACCGGCGCGGGAAACGCCACCGCCCATCCTCGTGCCGGTCAACACCATGATCGAGCGTTCGCCGAACCGGCGCGCTATCATCGCGGGCGCCGTCGCAACCCTCGCCGCGGCCAGTGGCGGCGCGCTGCTGCTGCCGCAGCTGCTCGGGCGCAAGGGGCCGCCGGCCAAGGTGGCCCCGCTTGTCGAGCAGGCAGTGCTCGCGATCGGACAGGGAACGCTGGAGGGCAACAGCCAGGCGATCGGCCTGCTCCGCCGCGTGACTCAGACCGCGCCCGATTATGCCGATGGCTGGGGTCTGCTCGCGCTGGCCTATGCCGGGGCATCGATCGCCCGGGCGCCGCAGTTCGAAGCCGATTTGCGCGCCCGGTCGACCGCGGCGAGCAAGCGCGCGCGCGAGATCGACCCGGCCAATGTCTATGCCGGCGCGGCGATGGGCGTGCTGACGCCGGTGATCGGGCATTGGGGACAGATCGAGACGCGGCTCCGCGCCGGGCTCGCCGATCGCCCCAACCAGCCCATGCTGACGAGCGCGCTGGCGGGCATCCTCGGCGATGTCGGGCGGTGCCGCGAATGTGCCACGCTGGTCGACGCGCTGTGGCCGCGATCGATGCCGACGCCGGGTTCCTCCTATGCGCGCGTCGTGGCCTATTGGGCTGCAAACCGGCTCGACGAGGCCGATCGCGCGATGGACGAGGCCTTTGCCCTGTTCCCGACCCATTTCGCGGTCTGGTTCACGCGTTTCTATCTGCTGCTCTACACCGGCCGCGCCGACGAGGCGATCGGCTTCGGCGAGAATGTCGACGGACGACCGACCGGCATCCCCGACTGGGATTTCGACATGCTCCTGCGCGTCGCGCAGGCGATGCGATCACGAACGAGCGCCGATATCGACGCCGCGATCGCCGTCGCGGTCGAGGCAGCGCACAAGGGTGTGGGCTATGCCGAGAATTCGATGCAGTTCGCGGCTGCCTTGGGCCGGGTCGATACCGCCTTCGCGATCGCCGAGGGCTATTTCTTCGGGCGCAGCTTCGATATCGGCGCTCTCCGCTTCTCGCCCGAGCAGCGCATCTACAGCCGGCCCACCGCCCGGCGATCGCGCATGATCTTCCTGCCTTCGACCGCCGCGATGCGGAAGGACCCGCGCTTCGCTGGATTCGTCGAGGAACTGGGCCTGGCCCGGTATTGGCGGGAATCGGGTAGCCGGCCCGATTATCAGACAGGTGGTTGACATCTACTAACATATTAGTACTATAGGCGTCGTACCAAGGAGCGACGCGTGAACCCTCATCCTACCGAAGGCGAACTGGCGATTTTGCGGGTGCTGTGGGCGCGTCGTGGCCCGTGCACGGTGCGCGACGTTCACGAAGCGCTCTCCCGCACCAAGGACACCGCTTACACGACGGTGCTGAAGATGATGACGATCATGGCCGAGAAGGGCCTGGTCAGCCGCGACGAGCGCGAACGGACTCATCTCTATGCCGCGGCCCATCCCGAACCGGCGGTGCAATCCGCCCTGCTAAAGGACCTGATGACCCGGGCTTTTTCCGGATCGGCCGTGCAGCTGGTGCAGCGCGCGCTGGATGCGGACGCCGCCAGCCCCGCGGATCTCGACGCGATCGAGGCGATGATCGCCGAGGCGAAAGCACGGCGGCGGGGATCATGAGCCAGACGATCGAGGCAGCCCTGGCGAGCGCGCTGCTGCAATCGCTGTGGCAGGGTGCCGCGCTTGGCCTGATCGCCGCCGCGTTGTTCGCGCTGCTCGCACGACGCAGCGCTTCGCTGCGTCACGCGGTCGGCATGGTCGTGCTGCTGGCGATGGCGGCGGCGCTGATACTGACGTTCGTGACGATGATGGGCGAACAGGCGGGTATCCCGGCCGGCGAAGCCATGGCCAGGCCGGCCGGCGCCCCGCTCCCACCCCTCGCGGTGCTACCCGGAACGAGTGCCGGCGATGCGCCGCTCTGGCTGGGCTGGCTCTGGATCGCCGGCGTCGCGCTGATGGCGATCAGGCTGGCGGGAGGCTGGGCGATGCTGCGACGGCTCGACACCACGGTATTCGAGCCGCTGCCTCCGCTCTGGCAGGCGCGCGCCGATGCGCTGCGCCGGTCCATCGGCGTTCGCCGGCACGTCGCGATCCGGCTGCTGCACGATTCCGTCCTGCCCTGTACCGCCCGCGCGCTGCGGCCGGTGATCTGGCTGCCGCTATCGATCCTGACACGCCTGGCACCCGAACAGATCGAGGCGCTGATCGCGCATGAACTGGCGCATATCCGCCGGCTCGACTGGATCTGGAACGGCTTGCAATGCGCGATCGAGACGCTGCTTTTCTATCATCCTGCCGCCTGGTGGCTGAGCCGCCGCATCCGGGCCGAGCGCGAACATGCCTGTGACGATCTGGCGGTCACAGCCTGCGGCGATCCGATCGTGCTGGCAGAGGCGCTGAGCACGCTCGAGCGGCTGCGCATGCCCGGTTTTCGTTTCGCTTTACCTGCCAATGGAGGATTACTGATGAATCGAATCAAACGCCTGTTGTCACCCGATACGCCGCCCACACTGCGCTGGGGCGTGCCGCTCGGCTTGCTCGCGCTGGTCGGCACGGGTGTCGTGCTCGCTGGGCAGGCAACACCCGCCGGTGCGCGCTCCGGGGACGGCATGTCTTTCTGGGGCCGACTGGTCGGCAACACGATGGAAATCCACGACACCGTCGATGGGCGGCAGCGCCTGTACAAGCGTTCCACCGATATCCATGGACGCCATTACGAGAGCTATTCGGTCGATGGCCGTCCGGCCCCGATCGATGCGGGCGTGCGCCGCTGGATCCACGACGCGCAGATCGTGCCGCCGCCGCCCCTGCCGCCCGCGCCTCCGCTGCCGCCACCCCCGTTCATCGGTACCGCCGCCTACCAGGCCGCCGCCAGCGCCGTGAGCAGCGACCAGCGCGTAATCGGGGCGATCGGCCAGCCGGTCAGCGCGATCGGCACGAAAGGCCCGAGCTATCTCGATGAGTATCGGACCGACATGACGATTTCCCTGTGGGGACCGAAGGGCAAGGCGCGCCTGCATGCCGTAGGCACTCGCAAGGGCGATGCCTGGGAATTCCAGCGACTCGAAGTGGCCCCGGAAACCGGCGCCAGCTTCGATCTCGCACCCCGCTGAGCTCCCCCTTTTTACCTTTATCTACTAATCGATTAGGAGAAGTAATGCGCCTTTCCCTCACCCTGTTGTCCGTGCTCGGCCTCACCGCCAGTCACGCAGCGCTCGCTCAGTCGGCGCCGGACGCACCGATTACGCCCGCCACCCGAGCGGCCGTGGTCGAGACCCTGGGCCGGCAACTCAAGAGCCACTATGTCTTTCCCGACACCGCTGCGAAGGTCGCCGCCGCTCTGTCGGCAAAGCTGCGCCATGGCGATTATGACGCTGCCAGCAGCAGCGCCGCGTTCGGCGATGCCCTGAGCAACGACCTGCGGGAGATCGGCAAGGACGGGCATTTCCGGGTACGGTTCGAGCCGCAATTCAGGGCGCCGCCCAGCGAGGATGGACCGATGACCCCGGAGCAGGTCGCGCAGGGCCGGCAGGAGGTGGCGCAGCGTGCCTTCGGCATCAACCGCGTGCAGCGCCTGCCCGGCAATGTTGGCTATCTCGATATCCGCGGCTTCGGCCCGACGGCGTTCGTGGCCAAGGCCTATACCGCGGCGATCACCTTGCTGTCGGGCACCGACGCGCTGATCATCGACCTGCGCCAGAATGGCGGCGGCGAGCCGGAAAGCGTTGCCTGGCTGCTCAGCCATTTCTTCGCCGAGGGCGACGCCAGGCATCTGAATGACCTTTACAGCCGCACCGACGGCAAGACGCGCGCCTATTGGACCAGCCCGGCGGCCGGCGTGCGCTATACAAGGCCGATCTATGTGCTGACGTCGCACGATACATTCTCGGGCGGCGAAGAATGCGCCTATGACCTGCAGACGCAGAAGCGTGGCGTACTGGTCGGCGAAACGACCGGCGGCGGCGCCAATCCGGGCGATTATGTGCCGCTGGGTCAGGGCTTCGTCGCCTTCATCCCGACCGGCCGGGCAATCAACCCGGTCACGGGGACCAATTGGGAGCATGTCGGGGTGAAACCCGACATCGCCGTGCCCGCCGCCGGCGCGATGAAGATCGCCTATGCCGCGATCCTCAAGGACCTGGCCGCCAAGGCGACCGATCCACGCGACCGGCAGGGACTGGCCGGCACGCTGGCGAGCGTCGAGAAGGACGAAATCCAGCTGCCGGCCTACACGCCCCGCCGCTGACGCGACCGCCGGGCCGCGTCATCACTTCACGACCGTCGGGTTGTTCGGATTGGGGTTCTGGCCCGGTGGATATTTGGGTGGCGGTGCCGGGGTGGGCGTTGGGCTCGGCGTGGGCGCCGGCATATTGATCGGCTTGGCCGGAGGCGTCGGCACCTTGTCGTTCGGACCCGGCACCGGCGCATAAACCGGCTTGGGCGTCGGAGTAGGCATCGGCGTTGGGGCCGGCAGTTGCGCGTTGGGTCCCGGCGCTGGTGCGCCTACCGGTTTCGGCGCGGGCGGCGTGGGCGTCGGTGTCGGAACCGACATCTTCTCGTTCGGGCCTGACGTCGATGCGGGTGCCGGGACCTGGTCGGACACCGGCGTATCGACCTGTGTCGGTACCGGGGTTGGCGTGGGCGTGGACTTCTGGGTGGTTATCCGTTCGTTCTCGCCGCCAGATGTCTGTGTCGGTGCCGGCGTTTGCTGATCGCCCGTTGGCGCCGATCGTTGCGGCCGCCGGGCCGTCTCGAGCATCCCTTGCGGGATGGTCGGGATATAGCTGCCCGGCCCTTGCGGCGCATAGCCGGTAGGATAGCCCCCGGGATAGCCAGTCGGATTGCCGCCCGCACTGTCCTCCAGATAGTCCGGGCCGCCGGGCGGACGCGGACGGGTGGTGGGCTGGACCGGGTAGTAAGGCTGGCCGGCCATTTCCGGCGCGAGCCCGAAACGCGGCGCCAGGGAGGGGAAGATCAGCGCCTGCACCGCGCGCAATCCCTCGGGCGAAATGACGAAGGGACCAATCGGCGCGGCGCCGGGGCGCGGCACATAGACGGCGCGCATCGGCAGATCGACCGTGACCGTCCGCCCGCCCGACGACACGTCGATGATGCCAGGCTGCACCCTGCCCTGCGCACCACGACCGGGCCCGCGCAGGATGATCAGCGAGGCAGTGGCGGGATCGCTGCGGACGTCCGGTCCGACGCCGCGTTCCCCGGCGGCGATACGCACCGCATCCTCGCCAACCACGCCGTCGACGATCGTGCCGCGGATGCCGATCGTCGCGACGGGCGTGCGGATCGAGGAACTGCCCTTCGCATCGGGCCGGCCAGACATGAAACGGAACGCGCCCTTGACCACCGAGGCGCCGACCGAGCGGGCGCCACGGGCGGGATCATAGACGAAGCGATCGATCGTCAGCCGTGCGTTCGCCCCGACCGTGAAGGTGGATCTGTCGAGCAGCAGGACCTGGAGCTGACTCCTGCCGCCGGTCTGCACCTCGTCGGCAAGCGCCACGCGCTGCCGCACGACCGCGGTGCGCGCGACCGTCGCGCCACCGGGGCGGATCCGGACATTGTTGAGGACCGCGGCGTTGATGCCGATCACCTCCGGCGCGCCCGCGGCAAGGGAAGCGCCCCCGATGGTGAGCGCGGTGGCGGCGAGCAACAGGCGCGCGGCGGCGATGCGGGGGACCAGAAGGGTCATGGCATCAACCTCCCGTTCCGGGACGCTGCATCGGGCCGCAGGCCGCCGTCATCTCAGCCCAGGCCGGGCCAGGCGGCGGCCGGTCGAGCGCCTCCAGCTCGGCCCGGGCGCCCTCGCGGTCGTCGAGGCGGCAGAGCAGGGTCGCATGCAGCAGCAGCGCGGCATCGGCATCGCCATGCGCCATCAGCACCCGCTCGAGCGTGGCCACGGCGGCCATCAGATCGCCCTCCCCGATCTGCCGGCGGGCAAGCGCGATGCCCGGCCCTGTCTGGACCGAATCCCGTGACAACATGTCGAGCTCGGCGGTGGGATCAGTCTGGGCGGCAAGCGGCGCGGCCACGCCAAGAGCGCACGCCAACGCGATGCAGATCGGGTGAATGCAGTTCCGGACAGCCATGGTCTCGCCCCGCAAGCGCCACCCGCGAGCGGGGCGGCGTGTGGATCTTATCATTCTTTGCCAGTACCGCGAAACGGCACGGGCTGACGGACGCGACCATGTTATGCGGACTATACGTCCCCAATGGCGATATGGATGCAAGCCCCTTTCGGCCGGTGGTCAATAGTGGCCTATCTATAGAAGCGCACGAAATCGCCCTGGGTCGCGACGTCCAGCCGCTCGCGATAGTCGGGATGCTCCGCCGTGCCCGGTGCAATGCGGCCAATCGCCGGATCGGCCTCGCCGCCCAGCTTCGCCAGCGCGATCGGGCAGGCGACCGGCACGAGCTGCGAGCCGGTGCCGACCTGCAGCGTGGTCAGCACGCCGTAGAGCGCGCCCTCGATCGTCGGACGGCCGAGGATCGCCATGCGATGTTGCCCGGCGACATTGGTGACGAGGTAGATATGGCCCGACAGGTTCGGCATTGAGACATGCCCGGCCTGTTCGAAGCGCGCATCCATGCGCTGCGATTCAGCGAAGCCGAGATGCCCCGCCTCGTCGATCCAGCGGATCGTGGTGACGTAGGCGAAGATGTCGCCCGGGCTACCGAAGCTGGGCCTGAGCGTCAGGTAGCGCCCCTCGATCCAGCGCACCGCGGCATGGGCATAGGCGCCCATGGTTTCGGGTGCGAGGTCATGGGACAGGGCGGGCGCGGGCGGCGCCACCGGACGGAGCGTGACGCCAAGCGCTTCCTCGAGCCGGATCGTCGTGGCGAGCGTGAACGGACGTCCGCCGGACAACGCCTTTTCAAGCGTCGACAGGCTGATCTTCGCCATATCGGCCAGCGCCTGGCGCGAGATGCGGCGGCGCGCGATCTGCTCGCGTACACGGCGGCCGACCTCGCGCGTTTCGCCTTCCAGAAGATCGCGGTCCTGCATTCTCTCCCCTTTTCGCAAGCCATGATTATCCGCACGTTTGCGGTCGTTTCGTCAACTGCCCTGTGCATGCCAAGGCGCCAAAACAGGGGGATTTTTCCGGTTTCGAGCGACGTTTTGCTGCGCGGCATGCTGCAGGCGAAAAAGGCTCCTCCGGCGCTTGATTCAAACTCCGTTCCGGCCGGCCTAAACACGGCGCATGGCCATCAGCATCACCATCTGCAACCTCGCCCTTGGCGAGCTTCGGGCACCGCCCATCGCCGATATCGACGAGCCCACCACCGAGGCGGCGGAGTGCCGGCGTTATTATGCGCATTGCCTCAAGCTGCTGCTCGAACGCTTCGACTGGAGCTTCGCCACCAGGATCACGGCGCTCGCCGAACTCAGCGTCAATCCGCGGGCGAGCGAATGGGCGCATGCCTATGCCCTGCCCGCGGATTTGGCGACCGCGCAACGGCTCGTGCCACCGGTGGGTGGCTGGCCGGCAGGGTCAGTGAACCTTCCCGCGGTGCCTGTGCTGGCCCAGCCCTTCGTCATCGAGGACGGCGTGCTGTTCAGCCAGATACGCGGGGCGATCCTGGAATATGTCACGCGCAACGTGACCGAGGCGGCGATGCCCGGCCTGTTCGCCGACGCGCTTGCCTATGCGCTCGCCGCCCGGCTCGCCGTGCCGCTGCGCGACAGCCGCGAGACAAAGGGGCAGCTGCTCCAGCAGGCCGAAGTTGCGGCGCAGCGCGCCATTGCCGACGATATCAACCGCCAGCCCAATCGCGATGCGCCCTCCCCCGATGATATCGCCGCAGTGCGCGGCGCGGGCGCCGACTGCACGATCGGGGGTCTGTGATGCCGCTGCGCACCGGACAGCCGAATTTCTCCAAGGGGGAACTCGCCGAGGACCTGATCTCCCGCGTCGATGTCGCCGCCTATGCGACGGGGCTGCGTCGCGCACGCAACGTCGTGATCCTCAAATATGGCGGTGTGACCAAGCGGCCGGGCACTCGCTTCGTCGCAGAGGTGCACGACGCCACGGCCCCGGTGCGACTGGTCCCGTTCCAGTTCTCGCTCACCCAGACCTACGCGCTGGAAATGGGTCAGGGCTATATGCGGCCGGCGGCGCTCGGTGGCATGGTGCTGGAAGAAAAACTGACGATCGAGAGCATCACGCTGGGCGCGGCAACGGAGATCGAGGCGGCCTTCCATGAATATACGGTCGGCGACCGGGTCTATTTCTCCGGCATCGCCGGCACGACCGAACTCAACGGCATGACGGGTCGCGTTACAACGGTCGGCGACAGCAGCCATTTCACCGTGGATATCGACTCCACTGGTTTCACCCCCTTCAGCGCCGACACCGGTGGGACCGTCCGGGCCGGACCACCGCCACCCCCGCCTCCTCCACCCCCAGTCCCGCCGCCACCGCCGCCGCCACCGCCGCCTGATACCGGGGGTGGCGGATATGGCGGTGCGCCGGGCGGCGGCTGGTGCGTTGTCGACGACACGCCGGTTCGGATGGCCGGCGGCGAGGAGAAGGCGGCGCGGCTACTCAAGGTCGGGGAGCTGGTCCATACCCGGCATCGCGACGGCGCTGGCGATTGGGGTAATTATCCCGTCCGGACGATCGAACTTTCGTGGCAGCCAGTGTTGAAGGCCGCGGGCTTCCCGCGCGCCACGGCGGAACATCGTTTCTGGATCGACGGCGCCTGGGTGCGGATGGACTCGATCGGCGAGCCTGATGGGGAGGCGTGGGTCGCCAAGATCAATATCGCCGACGCGCACACTTATGTCTCGGCGGGTATCCTGTCGCACAACAAGGATGCCAATCCGCCAGAAGATAGCGGGCCGGCATGAGCGTCGCCCGTCTCTGTCGCGTCGGCTCGCCCTATAATGGCGCGGAGCTCGCCGAGGCCGATTTCGAACAATCGGCCGACACGATGTATCTCGCCCATATCAATCACGCGCCGACCAAGCTGGTGAGGGCAGGCCATACCGACTGGACCTTCTCATCGGTCGCCTTCGCGCCGACGATCGGCGCGCCGACCGGGCTGACGGCGACCGCATCGTCGCCAAATGTCGATGCCGCCAATGCCGGCAATGCCTATTTCCCCCAGCCGGCGACCTATGTCGTGACCGCAGTCGATGACCTCTCCGGGCAGGAAAGTCGGGCATCGGCTCCGGACACAGCGACCAACGACCTGACGTTGAAGCGCAACAGCAATGCGCTGGCGTGGTCGGCGGTAACCGGGGCCACACGCTACCGGGTCTACAAGGCCGATAACACCGCTGAGTTCGGCTATATCGGCATGACGACGACGACCAGCTTCGTCGACGACAATATCGGGCCGGACTATTCGGACGGACCACCCGTGGGCGAAAATCCCTTCCCCGGCGCTGGCGACTACCCCTCGACGGTGACCTTCTTCGAACAGCGCCTGCTTTGGGGTCGCACGAACAATCACCCGAACGCGATCTGGGGTTCGCGCTCCGGGAGCTTCGAGAACATGGATATCTCGCGTCCCCTGAAGGCCAGCGATGCCCTTTCCTTTGCCCTGGTCGCCGGCCGGGTCAACGCGGTGAACCAGCTCGTCTCGATGAACAACCTGCTCGCGCTCACCTCCGATTCCATCTTCAAGATCGAGGGCGGGCAGAATGGGTATATCACCGCGACCGATTTCGTCAGTCGGCGCCAGAACGGGCGCGGATCCTCGAGGCTCTCGCCCCTGGTGATCGACAGCGTGTGTTTTTATCAGACCGGGGTCGGCAACGGGATCCGGACCCTCGGCTACACCTTTCAGACCGACAGCATCGATTCGAACGACATCACGATCTTCTCGCCGCACCTGTTCCGTGGGTTCGACATCAAGGCCTGGGCCTATGCGCAGGAACCGCGATCGGTGATCTGGGCAGTGCGCAACGACGGCAAGCTGCTCTGCTTCACCTGGGAGCAGGAACAGCAGGTTTGGGGCTGGACCCTGTGCGAGACGGACGGGACCGTCGAGAGCGTGTGTGTCATATCGGAAGGGTCCGAGGACCGGCTGTACCTGACCGTCCGCCGCGGTGAAAAGCTGTTGATCGAACGGATGGCGGCCACGCGCTGGGATGCGGTCGAGAATAGCTGCTTCCTCGACAGCGCGGTGACCTATCAGTTCGACGAACCGCAGACGATGCTCCGCAATCTCGGCCATCTCGAAGGGAAGACGGTCTCCGCGCTCGCCGATGGCGGCGTCGTCACGGGCCTGGTCGTCTCGAACGGCGTGGTTGAGCTCGATCAACCGGCGGTCAAGGTGACGGTCGGGCTGCCCTATACGGCGACGATCGAGACGCTGCCGCTCGCCTTTCAGGGCCAGGCCGGCTGGACGATCGCCAAGCCGCAGATTCAGGCCAAGGCAGTCATCCGGCTGATCGACAGCCGCGGCGTGAAGGCAGGGCCGACCGACGCGGCGCTGGAGCCGCTGCGATCGCGCATCAACGAGCTGCCCGGCCAGCCGCCCGCGCTGATGACCGGCCTGTACGAGACCTATCTGCGCGCCGACATCAATGGCGGCGCGCGCATGGTGGTGCGATCCGACGATCCGCTGCCGATGACCGTGAGCGCAATCTATCTCGACCCCTCCGTCTCCGAATAAGCGGATCGCGCTGGTCGGCGCCACGCCCGTCCATGTCGGCCCGATCGCGTCACGGATGCGCGCGGCCGATGTGACCGAATGCGCGGCGATGGGACATACGCCGCGCCAGGCGTTGCGGGCGGGGCTGCTCTCGTCCTCGCTGTGCCTGACGGCGATGGTCGACGGACGGCCCGAGGCAATGGTCGGGCTGGTGGTGACCAATGCGTTGTGCGGCGAAGGGTCGCCCTGGATGCTCGGCAGCGACGCGGTCTACCGGCACCCGCGCACGATGCTGCGCTGGGGGCCGCGCATCCTGTCGGCGATGTTCGATTCAACTCCCGTGCTGGAGAATCTAGTAGCGGAGGACAATCACCGCGCCGTCCGCTTCCTGAAACGGATCGGCTTCACCATCGGAAAGGAGCCGATCATGATCGCCGGCACCCGCTTTATCCAATTTTCCCAGGAGCGCCGCTGATGTGCGAACCCACCACAGCCCTGCTGATCGCCTCGACCGCCATTTCGTCCATCGGCGCCGTGACCGCCGGCATCGGCCAGGCGCAGCAATATCGCTATCAGGCGCAGATCGCCGACCAGAATGCGCGCCTCGCCAATGAGCAGGTGCGCGATTCGATCGATAACACCAATATCGAGGCGCAGCGCCGCTATCGCGAGATCGCGCAGATGAAGGGCGCGCAGACCGCGGCGATGGCTGCCAATGGCGTCGACCTCAATTTCGGATCACCCGTGACCATCCAGAAGGACACCGCGATGATCGGCGCGGAGGATATCGGCCAGATCTACAAGGGCGGCAATGAGCGCACACGCGGCTTCGACATCAACGCATTCAACTACCGGTCCCAGGCGTCGGCCAACCGTGCGCAGGCGAGCGGTGCGCTGATGAAGGGGATTTTCGATGGGTTGTCGACGGCGCTGGGTGGAGCGTCCCAGGTTGCGGGGATGAAGAACCCATTCGGCAAGAAAGCGCCGCGTTTTCGCGATGAGGGCCGGGGGGCGTCAAACAACGGCTAAGCCCCCTACTCGGTCGGAGTCTCGAACACCGACCAGCCAGTTCGTTGGACCAGCCGCTCGAGCGCCAATGCCCCCAGCTGCGACGTACCGCGCGCGTTGAGTCCCGGCGACCATACCGCGATCGATGCCTTGCCCGGCGCGATCGCCAGGATGCCGCCACCGACGCCCGACTTGCCGGGCAGGCCGACGCGATAGGCGAACTCGCCCGAGCCGTCATAATGGCCGCAGGTCATCATCAGCGCGTTGATGCGCCGTGCGCGCTGCGTCGAGACGATCGAGTGACCGGTCGCCGGGTTGACACCGCCCGCCATCAGATAACCGCCGGCGCGGGCAAGCTGATGGCAGCTCATCGCCAGCGCGCATTGGTGGAAATAGACACCCAGGGTTCGTTCGACCGGCTGGCGGACATTGCCGAAGGCGCGCATGTAATTGGCCAGCGCGAAATTGCGGAATCCAGTGTCCTGCTCCGCCCTTGCAGTGCGTTCGTCGATGAAGATGCTGTCATCGTCCGCCAGCGACCGCACGAAGCGCAATATCTCGCCGATCGCCTCGATCGGCTCGTGCGCGCCCAGGATCATGTCGGCGACGACGATCGCACCGGCATTGATGAACGGGTTGCGCGGGATGCCGGATTCGGTCTCGAGCTGGACGATCGAATTGAACGCGCTGCCCGACGGCTCGCGCCCGACCCTGTCCCATAGCCGGTCGCCGATCGCACCCAGCGCGAGCGTAAGGCTGAACACCTTGGAAATGCTCTGAATCGAGAAGGGTTCGTCGGCATCGCCTGCCCTGTGGCTGGTGCCATCCGCCTCGATCACCGCGATCCCGAACTTCTTCGGGTCGATTCCGGCAAGGCCCGGAATATAATCGGCCACGATGCCGCGGTCGGGCGCATCCGCCATTTCGGCCGCGATATCGGCGACGATCGTTTCGAGGGAAGCCATGCGCGTTGTTAGCGAGCCCGGCCCGCATAATCACGCAGCTTCAGTCGAACTCCACCGTCAGCGATTCAGCGAAAGCGCCGCTCTTGCGCAGCTTGCCCGCCGCGCCCGGCGCCCGGCGCAGATTCTGGCGTTTCAGCAGCGGCTTCAGCATCAGATGAAGCGTCGCGTTATTGATGTGGATGCCGAAGCACTGATGCAGCCCATAGCCGAAATGGATATATTCATGAGGCAACCGGCGCGGATCGAAGCGCTCCGGATCGGGCACGCGGCGGCCGTCGCGCATGCCCGAGGCGAACGCGGCGATCACCGTCGATCCCGCCGGAACGCGGGTCTGGTGTTTCGTGCCGCTGGCGATCGTCCAGTCCTCGAGCGCGACCCGCGGCAGGCCGGGGGCGAGTGGATCGAAGCGCATCGCTTCACGCACATAGCCGGCCAGCAGCACATCGTCGCCGGCGCGCGCCGCCGCCTGGGCGCCTTTCAATGCATCGGGGCGGCGCAGCAACTGCTCCATCGCCTGCGGCACGACCATCGGCGGCTGAGGCGGCCCACCGACGATGAAGCCCATCAGCGCGGTGCGGATCTGCGCGTCGCTATAGCCGGGCTCGCCCGCCTCCTGCAGTTTAAGGCAGCGGCCCAGCACGTCGTCGGCACCGGGTTTCCCACGGCGTTGCTCGATCTGGCCCTGGATATGCGCGCGGAGCGCCGGGGCGATCACCTTGACCTCTTCGACCAGCGGCTCGTCGCTCGCCACGAACTGATATTCGAACAGGCGCGTACCCCAGACGCGCAGGTCGCCGCCGGTGGGCTCGGGCACGCCAAGATAGGCGGCGATGAAATCGAAGGTCACGCGCCGGACCAGCGTGTCGACCACCTCGACCCGGCCTCCCGCTCCGGCCACGATCGCCTCCGCCCGCGCCTCGACATCAGCCGCCAGGCGGGCAAGATCGCCCGGACGCACGACCTTGCGCATTGCGGCGGTGTCCACCTGATATTGTGGCGTGTTCGCCATGCCGAGGAAGAAGGGCTCGCCGCCCATGATGACGTCGAGCTTGTCCTTGTAGATCACGCCAAAGGCCGGATCGGTCGCGAATACCTCGCGTACATCGTCATAGCGCGTCGCGACATAGGTCTTGCCGAAATGGGGGATGGGTTTCAGCCAGCGCAGCAGCCTGAAGAAGAACGGCATCGCCGCCATCGCCTTCGTCATGAGCCAGCGCTTGAGGCCCTTCGGCCCCGGCCGCAATACCTGGGTTGAGGACAGGATGCTCATAGCAGCGCCAGATACTGGAGGGCCGGCATGCTCGGCAGGAAGAAATAATCCCCGCCCGCCATGCGGATGAAGGTGTCGACATCGACGATCCGGCGCAGCGGCTTTTCGCGGATCGTCATCTTGCCCTTGGGGCCGACCAGCGGATCGGTCTCGTCGAACAGGGTCGCGAAGTTCGGGTTGAGCAGCCAGGTCTGCTGCACGAACTCGAACTGACGGGCGATGTCGGTGTTGAGGCAAATGAAGAGCAGCCCGCGATCGACCCCGTCCTCCTTGGGCGGCACGCTGATCGTCGCGCCATATTTGCGGCCGCGGCGCAGGATGCGATGGTTGTTCGCCGCATCGAGCAGGGTCTGCTTGTCGGCCGGCGTCGGCGCGAGACCGTCGCGCGGGTTGGAGCGGCGCACATGCGATCCGGCCGGGCAGCCCACACCGTGCAGGTCGCGGTCGAAAAAGCCGAAATCATTGTCCGGCATGTCATAGGCGTCGGGCTGCAGATAGCCGGCGGGACAGAGAAGATCGCCCTTGGTGTTGCGGCCGACCACGCGCTCGGCAAGCCAGGTAGTGGTGACATGCGCCGAGCCTTCCGGATCGCGCGCGCGGATGTGCGCGGCATTGTCGCGCATTGATTGCCAGAAGGCGACGACATCCTGCTTCAGCTCGCGCACGACCATGTAGCTGCCGTCGAGCCCGAAATCGAGGAAACCCTCCGCCAGCGGGTGCGGTGGCAGGCCCGCGGCCTGACCCTTGTCATCGTCGGGCACGACCGGCCCGGGCGCCTTTTCGTGATGGCCGTTGGTGTGGCCGAACAGGATCTCGCCGAGCGGGACCCCGTTCCAGTAATCGCGCACCGCGGGCGCCCCGGTGTTGAGCACGACTGCGTCGTCATCGAAGGGGACAGGCTGCGAAATGCCGTCGGCAAAACCGAAATGTTCGCGCGCGACGCCCTTGTCGTCGGGGCGAAGATCGAGCGGCAGGCGATGGACCACCTGAATGTCGTGCGGCTTCAATGCCGCCTCGACCTGTTCGGCCCAGGCCTCGGCGCTGTCCTCATCCTTGTCGTAGAGCAGCAGCAGGGCGTGGACGGTGATCGGCGTGACGATCTGTTCCTCGCGGTGCCCAGTCGAGGTCTTGGCACTCGACTGGGCTTCCTCGACCGTGGTGAGGGCGCCGCGTTGCCGCGCGTTCGAGCTCCATTTCGGCCCCCCTTCGATGACGGTGCCGAGCCACTCGCCCTTGCGCCGATCGCCGAGACGACGGAGCCGGTCCTCCTGAAACATGCCCTCGCGGAATGGCGCCGCGAAGGATTCGAGCGCCGACTTCGGCAGGTTCATCTTTTCCAGGCCGGCATAGGCGAAGGCGATGGCGGTCGCCCGCGCGTCGCGCCCATCGGCGTCGGTGACGGGGGCGAGTTGCTCCACCGTCTTGAGCCAGGCGCCGCTGCCCTTCCCCTTCCAGGTGAATTCGAGAAACAGCGCCCGCCCGGTCGGCAAGGAAGCGAAGCCGCTGACCACCAGGCCCTGAGTCAGGGTGCAGTGCGGCGCCTTCAACTGCCAGCTCGGCGGTTTTTTCCGCGGCGTCCCGCTCACAGGTCGTTGATCCACGCGGACGCCTCCTTCGTGCTGAGCGACGGCTTGCGCAGGCCGTTGGCGATACGGTTGTTGCGTTCGACCTGGTCGACGGTCAGGTCGCTATAGGCGCTGTACCAGAAGCGGCTGACCGCCATGGAATGCCGCGCCCAGGCCTTGAACTTGCGGCCGTGGCTGGCGCCGTCCTGGATGAGGAAACGGGTCGCCGGAAAGCCCACGCCGCAGCCCCAGGCAAGGGTCAGGCCGACATGCGCCTTCTCGATGAAATCATCGAGATAGCTTTCCCAGCTCTGGTCGAAATTGCTGAAGAACATCAGCCGGCTGCCATTGTTGACGAACGCCCAGTGCGCGAAATGCACCGTGCGCATGCTGCCGAGATAGCCGCGAATGCCGCTGTTTGGCATGGCGCGCAGCACCAGGCCGAGCCCGTGATGGCCGGCGCGCACGATGAGCGTGCGCAGCACGCCCGGCTTGATCAGCACGACAGAGCCCATATGGTTCTGCGGAATCCAGTCCTCGCGCTGCGCCATCTGGCGCACCATCTCCTCGTCGATCGGCGGCGCATCCTGCGAGGAATCGCGCCGTTCGAGCCAGCGCAGCCAGCACAGGATCAGCAGCACGGAGAAAGGCACGCTGAGCACGCCGAACAGCGTGATGCGCGGCGCATGATCCTTTGCCTCTGCCAGCGGCAGGCCGGTCATCAGCGAGATGGTGATGGTGATCAGCGGGGCGAGCACGGCATAAAGGATGCCGCCGACCAGGATCAGGATAAGGGTCTGCGGCTTGAACAGCGCGCTGATCAGGTTGAACTTGCCAGCCGTGTCAGTGCCGGGAAGCGGCTCGCGGATCATGTAGAGGCGGATGCCGCAATAGAGGATGCCAAAGGCGAGCAGCAGGTAGAAGCGGTTGTCCGGCATCATCGGCGCGAGGATCAGCCCCGGCAGCGCGAGCGCCAGGAAGACGAGCAGGGCGAAGCCCGCCACCTTCAGATAATCGCCGCAGCGCGTGAGGAACGGAACGCGGGCCGGCGCGCGTTCGGCGAGCCAGGGAAAGGCCGGCAGCAATGCCGAGCGGAGATGGCGGTGGATCTCGACCGGGGTAACCTCGCCGCGATAGGGGCTGGGACCCGTGCCATTGGCGGTCGCGATCTCGGTCCGGGTGGCGCGGAACAGGTCGCGCTCGGTCAGGATCCGGTCGCGGGTCATGCCGCGATTGCCGTGGTGATAGACGCTTGGTTCGAGCGAGCGCGCCTGGAAATAGGGCGCGACCGGCGCACGGGAATCGGGCGCGGTCACCGCATCGTAGAGCGGCCCGCACGGATCGAGCGGACGCTTGCAGCAGCGCAGCATGGCGCGCAGATCGGCCCCGATCGCTGCCTCGAGCTGGCCCCAGAATACGCTCGGCCTGCCGTCGAAATTGGCCTCGAGCACGAACAGCGGATCATAATCCTCGCCGGGGAACACGCTCATCGAGAGGAAGTGGACCGAGGGCACGCCCGCCATGAACCCGGCATAGTCGCCGGCCGTGCCCGTCGTGCTGCCGCTGTCGTGCAGCCGGTCGATCAGGGCGGAGAGCTTGTCATGGCTCTCCGGCTTGACCTCCAGCGCCACGGACAAAGTCGTTTGTCGCATCCGGCCGCTCCCCATCTTCGTGCCACCGCCCATGTCTGGACGACATAGACCTAAGGAACCGTTCCCGCCCCGAACGTTTCGCTCCCGACTCGGCCTTCTACTATGTCACAGCTTTGGAGGACGCACAGACAAACGCAATAATAGGTCGAATTCTGGATCTATCTCCGGCTGGCGCCGATTGATTCAACCTACGCCGTCCCCGCCCTAAGCCCCTCCTGAACTCAGGAGGAGCGCATGGCCGCCACTTCCCGCAATACATGATCGGCACGCTGAGATGCCGACAGTCCCCACGAAGCGGAACCGGGTCGGCATCGCCGGCGTGACGGATGCGAAAACTCCAGCCCGGCGACTATCCGTGCGCGAGCGGCCGGTGGGCGACAAGGACCATGCTTTTCCACAGGAAAGGAAAGCGACCGGTCCCTCGAAACCGCACCACTTCGAATCCAGCATCGGCGAGAAGCTTGCTTAGCGTTTTCCGACTCCAGAACTTGATATGCCCGCCGTGCCAATGCGCGGTAAAATGGCTGTCCCATTTTCCGGCCAGCGACAGCACCAGGTTCTTCAAATAACCATGATACGGTGTGCTAATGACAAGCTTTCCGCCCGGATTAAGGGAATCAAAGCAATATCGGGCCAGTTCGTGCGGGGCGTAGAGATGCTCGACAACCTCAGTCGAACAGACCATGTCAAACGTCCCCGGCGGCGTATCGCTGAAAAGGGAGACGTCGAACCGTATCGACGGGAACATTCCGCGCGCAACGCTGACGCCACCCTCGTCGCCGTCGACGCCCATGGCATCAAAGCCTTCTTCTAGGAGCCGCGCGACGAGCTGCCCATTCCCGCACCCGACATCAAGGATAGTTCTGGCGTGAGCCTGCCGAGCCTCACTCAGAACGATTTCGTGAAGATAGGTGGCGGTGTGAACTGGCGCCCCGGTCCAATTATAATCTGCAGGCTTGTTCATCCGCCGACGATATCAGAGCGATGAGCAATGCAAAAGCGGGGTTCTAGCATCTTAGCCTCGCTTATAACCGTAGCGGTTGCCGAGCTTCGGACAATCCGCGGATCGATTCAAACCTTTCCCCGCACCCCTTATGCCTCCTTCATCACAGGAGATGTCGCGTGGCCGCAATCAGTCCGAATGTTTCGAGCGCCCCCCAGTTTGGGACCGGCTCGAAAACCGATTTCACCTTCAACTTCTCGGTCGTCGCCGCGACGGACGTCGGCGTCTATGTCGATGGGATCCGCAAGGCCTATGGCGCTGACTTTTCGGTCGCCTTCGGGGACGTTTCCGGCACGGTGACCTTCACCACGGCCCCGGCCAGTGGGGCGGCGATCCTCCTCGTTTCCGAGCCGGACTTCCTCCAGGCCAGCGAGTTTGCCGATCAGGGCGCCTATAACCTTTCGACGGTGAACACGATCAATCGGCGCGCGGCAATTCGCGATTTAGTGCTCAAAGATGCGGCAAGTCGAGCGCTGAGATTTCCCCGTGGGACGGAGGCGGCGGATCTTCCTGCTCTCCCTCAAAGCGAAACTCGCGTCCTCGGATATGGTCCGGGGGGCTTCGTTTGGGCGCCCAACGATGCGGTCACAGTCGCCAGCGATGTGGCCCGTTCGGAGTCGGCGGCGATACGGTCTGAGCAGGCTGGCGCGCAGGTCGCCGATGATCGAGATGCGATCGAAAGCCTTCTTGCCTTCCAACCCCGGCGGGCCGCAAAGCCGCTCGATACGGCGGTCGTATCCTCGACCGTTTTGATTTCGGACCCCGATCTTGCCGTGCCACTTGGCGCGAATTCGTTGATGATCCTGCGTGGGCACATCAACTATTCCGCGTCCAACGCCGGTGACATGAAGTGGCGGCACATTGGGCCTCCGGCTCCCACCAGCGTGCAGGTGAACCGCAATGCCCTGGCGCCTGGCGCGAGTGCCTATAGCGGCATCTCGGTCGACACAGTCTACAGCGCTGCCGATATCAGCATCGACGGTGCCTCGGGTTCCGGTTCCATTGAGTTCAGCGCGACGATCCACAACGGTCCGACTGCGGGATTCTTCACCTTCAAATGGGCACAGAACATCTCAGACGCGACGGCGACGATCGTCAAGGCGGGAAGCTATATTGAATATATCCCGCTCGCGACGACGGCGTTCTTTACTTTCGCCGACACTGCTATCGCTAAACTCGGGGACTTCACGGGGCCGACGCTCTCGGGCGGCCACAATGTCGTGCTTTTCGTGCAATCGTCCGGCATCAGCAACAGCTACGTTGAGACGATTATGGCCGGCACAGGGGCCGATGCGCTGCTGTTCGCGGGCACCTATACCATTACGGTCGATGGAGTAGCGTCCACCTTTACGGCGCCGGCGGGATGGTCCTATGTTCCCTTGTTCAATGGGCTTCCGGATGGGCCGCATCGTGTCCGGATCAAGGGGATCGCGATTGACAGCGATATAGCTATGCGGGTGAGCGGGACGGCCCCTAATCTCGCGCGGCCCGCGGATATTGCCAATTACTATCGTGTCCACGACGCCGCCTACGCCTCCTATATCTCGAAGGATGGCGCTCCGGACAATTTCACCGGCAACTATACTCCGTCAGCCGGCACCAGCTACTTCAGCACATCATGTGGAGAGGGGCATCGGTTCGGTGCCACGACCACGAGCGTCAGTGCCTGGCTCTATTGCGTAACGGGCGCGAGCCGCGTCGAGTTGCTGCGCGACGGTGTCTCGCTGGGCGTAATCACCCTTCCGAATCTGTCGTCCATGGAACGTGTCACCTTGGCGACTGGCCTTTCCGGCACGCATGAATATGAAATCAGGCCCATCGATTCCGGCCGGTTTTTCTATTGCTTCGCTATCCTAGTCGACACGCTCACCGCAGCAGCGCACGCGAACAAGAGTCGCTATGTCTGGTACGGCGACAGCAACACCGAAATGCTGGCCGGTGAAGATGCGCGCACCCATGCGTCCTTCCTGCTCGCCAAGCGCCGGGGTTGGGCCAATATCCGACGCGGCGTGGGCGGGCAGAAAGTTTCGACCTGGGGCCGGGATAACACAGCCTTGGTGACCTCGGGCCTGTCGCAGGCCGCCAACATCATCGTCAACATGCTCGGTGTGAACGATTATTATTTCTCGACCCCACTCGCGACGCTGCAAGCCGACTATACGGCTATGACGGCAAACCAGCGCGCGGGGAACGCGACGGCACCGATCGTCTGCCTCGGCATCCATAACCACTACCGAGCGCGGTTCGATGCCACACCCTATTCGGATGCGGACCGCGTCGCCTACAACGCCCGCATTCAAGCAGCGGTGGCCGCGCGAGTGGCCGCCGGCGACACCAACATCTTCTATATCGACACCTCTGGCTGGATAAGCACCACGCCGGACCTACACCTGCGCGACAGTGTCCATTTGAACGCCGCGGGCTGGATCCCTTTCGAAGCCGCCCTCAACAGCGCGCTAATCGGGCTCGGCCTGTGATTATGGCGCCGCGTTCGCCCCGTAGTACTCAATACAGGCTTGCCCATTCGTGGCTGGCGGGCGCTTTCCACAGTCGAGACACCGGCCTGCCGCGTTATTCCGCGCCTGGTCCTCTTTCATCTCGCGCACAGCTTTCGCCCAAGCTTGGAAAGGCGCCGAGAGAGCGTGCCGTAGGGTCCGGAGCATGCTCTGAGCGTATACCCGCCCCGCTCCCTTGCAACGAGGAGGCGCACGATGACGGTCCCAATTGATACCACAGGTATGATGCTGGGCGAGATGAAGGGTCAGCTACGGGAGCTCATTCACAACGTCAGCAACATGGCTGCAAAGATCGACAGCCTGACAGAATGGCGCGGCGGGGCCGCCGGCCTGCCCGCAAAGATCAAGGATCTCGAAGAGCGGGTTGCGAAGCTCGAGGCGGACAAGAACCGGCGCGATGGCGCCATGGGCTTCGGCGGCTGGCTGCTCAAGTCGCCGGTGATCGGATGGCTGGCGACGGCGGGCGTCGCGCTGTGGGCTCTGCTGAAAGGGAAAATGTGATGTGGAGATGGGACCAGTCCGCTGGCGAACTCTGGAAGGATGGCACGTTCGTGTCGAATGGCTATTCGGGCCGCAGCCGCGGCGTGAACAATCCAGCGCTGCAGGACAGGTCGAGCATCGGCCCGATACCGCGCGGCCGGTGGCGCCTGACGGAGGTCCGGGACAGCCCGAATACCGGGCCGTTCTCGATCGTGCTGGAGCCCGCGCCGGGCACTGACCCGCTGGGCCGCACCGCTTTCCGGATCCACGGCGATAACCGCCTGGGCAACCAGTCCGCGAGCCAAGGCTGCATTGTCCTGCCGCGAGCCATCCGAGAGCGCATCTGGGCAAGCGAGGATCACGACCTCGAGGTAGTGAAATGACGCCACGTGAGCAGCTGATAGCCTATCTGTCGACGCTCGGCGCGCTGGTGATCGTCTTCACCGTCGCGGTGCTAGCCGGCATCGCCAGCGACGCCGTCATTGGAAAAATGGAAACCTTCGGCCTTGGCACGATCACCGGGGGCCTGATCGGCGTCCTGCGCATCCCGACCTCCCGATCCTCCGTCGCCGCGACCGATGGCGGCGACGTCAACCTCACGACAAAGGACCAGTGACTTGAAGGTACTCTTCTTCCTTGGTGGCCTGCTCGCTCTTTCCGCGTGCGTCTCCGATCGCAATCTCTCGAGCTATGTCTGTTCACACCAAGTGTCGGTCCGGCTCTCGGCCGTCACGACGATCAATGCTGCTGGATCGATCAAAGACCTGGTCGCGCGACAGGCTGCAATCGACGGCGCGAAAACGACGCTCGCCGCGGTTGATGCCTGCCCGCATCCGGTGTCTGCCGATCATCCCTGAGATCGCACCGCCGCCCGATGCAATCATATCCAGGATCGCTCCACCGAATTTGCCGACATGCTTGGTAAAGAACGCGGTTCAGGGATAATCCAGAACACGATGAATCTCACAGTAGCGACTTCTATAGATCGGCCCTGTCGACGCCGGCCTCTCACCACACTCTTCGCATAACCCCGCCGCGCGTCGCTCGCGCTCGACTTTTGCATCCTGTCGGTATTGGTGCGCCGGCGCTTCCCAAGCCTGCACGAAAGCAGCGAATAGCGCTTCAACGTCACCGTCGATCCTCGCCGAACAAGTCGATCCTCTGCCTTCTACCGGCACGACGGTGATCACGGGTCTTTCGTCCCCGGTACTTCAGAATTAACCACGGAATCACAATGAGGGTGGCCAATACAATCAGGACGACAAGGGACATGGTCGCCGGGCTCACCGGCGCGCTAGCTTCACCCGTCGGGTTCAACGCTCCGACCTGAATTACGACTCTCCTCACTCACGCAACACCGGGTAGCATACGCACGCGGCCGTCACAGGTACAGTCGCATCAGACCCGTAAAACTACCACCTCGACCGTTCCATAACGCGTCGGGATTCCGCTGGTCTGCCCTTCGCGGGATGTGCGGCGGCGCGAAAGGCACGCGAGTGCTAGGCCTTGTCGCGCGGGCTCAACCTATCGAGCAGCGACCGCTCAAAACCAAATGAACACCGCTGCAGAAATCGCAAGGATCATCAACGGCCCCAATATATTAATCCCGAGATTACTTACTGTCGAACAATTTACGGACGCCGTCACAGCGTAGGCGTCGTGGACAAAGGGTATCCACAGTTCGATTGAAGCGAGAGCGACGAAGCCGAGGTAGGGCTCTTTGGTTTTGTCGTAGCGGGTGGCGACGCGCCGCCAGTTCTTGAGCTTGCTGAACAAGCGCTCGACGAGATTGCGCCAGCGGTATTTTTCGCGATCGTTCGGGATGGGTATGCGACAATTGCTCTCGGCGGGGATGACCGCCTCGACGCCAGCCGCGGCGATCTCCGCGCGGATGCCCACCGTCTTGGGGTTCACGCCGTAGCGGGTGGCAAGGGCTCGGGTGCTCCTTTTCGACGCTTGGAACTCGGCTCGAAGACACAGCGTCGTGCGGGCGCTGCCGTGAAGAACGCTTGCCATAGGGCATCCTCCTCCTGACGATTCAGGATCGAAGATGCGCCATCAGAGTCCGGGTCTACACAACTAGGGTGGCTGAGGTGCAATCGAGGTGGAACGCTAGATGTCCGCCGCTTGTCGGCCATTGGGCGCGATGGCATACGCCGCATCATGACCGCAGCCAGATCCATCGTCCACGTAATGCCGCCCGAGCCCTTCGGCGGCCTTCAGACCCTGGTCGTGGACCTAGCTAAGGCGCAGAAGGTAGCGGGAGAGAGTGTCAAGATCATACTCTTAGCCCATTCGGAGCGGGTAATCGCTCGGTGCGAGGATGCCGGCATAGAGGTCGTTGCCTTGTCCGGCGGCAAGGTCGGCAAGTCCGCGCGCTTGAAAGCAGAGCTGCGAGCTAATCGCGGCGCGATAATCCATAGCCATTGCGAGCCGATCTGGGCATCGCCGATCCTTGCATCTTACGGAAAGCGTTGGGTTTCCCACCTTCACGTATATCCAAAGAGTGGCCCGCGCGATCTCGCTATCAATCTGGCGCGGCGTCTTTGGGCGCGCAGGTCGATAGCTATCAGTCATTCGGTAGCCGATGAATGGGCTGATCGGCGCCTTGTCACGCCCCGCCGGCTAGGCGTCGTTCACAACGGGATTGACCCGGGCAAGTTCGCTTCACCACCGAAGGACCGGCACAGCCCCTTTACGGTCACGTTCCTGGGTCGTGCCGAGCGAGAGAAGGGGCTTTTCGACTTTATTGAAATCGCAGACCAATTGCGCGACATGGCCGACTTGAGGTTCTTGCTAGCAGGCGAGGGCAGCGACCTTGACGAAGCCCGGCGGCGCATCCTCGATAGAGATCTGACGCAAAACGTTTCCGTTCTCGGCTTCGTGACCAAACCGGAAGAGGTCTGGCAGGCGAGCGATTTGCTGTTGATGCTATCAAGCCGCGAGCCCTTCGGTCTGGTCGTCTTGGAGGCTTTAGCGAATGGGGTTGCCGTGCTGGGCTATGACACCTCCTCCGGTGGAAGCGAGGTTATGGCGACGCTTCCTGGATGCACTATGGTCGACGTCTTCGACATACCGGCTCTTGTGGCGCGCGTCCGAGAGGCAGCTCAAGATCCTGAGCTACGGAAACGCGCGCTTTTTGGCCGCGAAATTATGACCGCACGGGGGTACACCATTGATCGCATGGCCGCAGGCGTGATGGCTCAATATGCGGGAGCGGACCTCGCTTAGCGGAACGCTACACCTTCCTCGCTCCTGCAATGGTCGCTATGCGCGTGGACGAGGGGGACACGATGACGCATCTTGAGCCGGACGGCCCTGCGGACGGTCAACCGCGTTGGCAATATTGGCCGGAGATCGACGGACTTCGCACCGTTGCGGTTCTGTCCGTTTTTCTCTTCCATCTAAAAAGATCTATCCTGCCTGGCGGGTTCGTGGGCGTCGACGTATTCTTCGTGATTTCGGGCTATCTAATTAGCTCGATTCTTCTTTATGACATCGCTCGAGACCGCTTTTCGATCGCTCGCTTCTATCAGCGCCGCATCTCGCGGATTTTCCCAGCACTGATCCTAGTGGTCTTAGCGACGTTCGCAGCAGGCTATTTCATCTATTCAGCGCAGGATCTCGCCTCTGTCGGCGTGAGCAGCGCGGCTGCGGTTCTCTCGGTCATAAACTTCAAGCTCCTGTCACAGGGGAGCTATTTCCAGATTTCGGCCGACGCGCAGCCGCTTCTTCATTATTGGTCGTTGGCCGTTGAGGAACAGTTCTACGTCATCTTCCCGATCTTTTTGTATTTCCTGATGCGCTTGGTCAGGCGACCGCTGGCGGTCCTGCTGCTTATCGCTGCCGTAAGCTTCGCGGCTTGCGTCTGGCTCACACCCATCCGTCCGACATGGGCATTCTACCTGCTCCCAACGCGGGCATGGGAGTTGCTGATCGGCGCAAGCTTGGCGCTGTACCGAGCGGAGGGCGGCAAGCTGGAAGCAAAGAGCGCAGCAGGGGCCGCTTGGATCGGCGCCGTGATGATCGCTCTCGCGGTCGCAACGTTGAATGAAGGCGCTGGGTTTCCAGGATGGATGGCCGCCCTTCCAGTCCTCGGCACAGCGTTGCTTATCGCCCCCGTAGGTGAAGGAGGCCCGGCACCATTGCGGCTCCTTGCGCGGCCTTGGATGGTAGCGATCGGCAAGCGGTCATACTCCCTGTATCTGTGGCATTGGCCCGTCTTTTCCTTTGTCGACTACGAGATGTTCCAAAGCGGCGAATTGGGCAGGACGGCGGTCAAGGTTGCAGTCACACTAGTGCTTACCGAGACGAGCTATCGCCTGGTGGAAACGCCGGCGCGCGCGTTCCTCAACAACCCTGGGCGCCGCTGGCGCCTGTTCGGCGGGACTGTTGCGGTGATCGCCGCAGTCGCGGCTGGCGGCGTGTGGCTACGAACCTCGCTCTACTATGACGTGCCTACGCGCCTCATTCCCCGCGGGGGCTTTGTTGTCGCCGGCGGCAACAAGGGCAGCATCCTCCTGTCTGGCGATAGCGAGGCGGCGATGTACGGCACCGAAATCGCTGAGATCGCCAAAGAGCATGGGCTCACGCTTTACGCAGTCGGCGCCGCCGGGAAGAACCAGTTGCCGGACGCGGCAAACACAAGCTGGCCGACAGTGGCGAGGCTTATGGCTGAGAAGAAACCCGACTTGGTCGTGCTTATAGACAATTGGGCCGAAAAAATGAGTGGCCCGGAGGTGTTGCAGAAAACAATCGCGACTTCGCTAACGCACACGAAGCATGTAATCGTTGTCATGCAACCCCCAATATTGCCCGACAATGTGAATAGAGAGAACATCCGAAACGGCTTACACGCGCCCTACCTTGAGCCGCTGAGTGCGCGACGAAAGAGGATAGCGGCACTTACGACAGCATCCGGATTTGCTGGCAACCGTGTGACGGTCGTTGACGTAGCTAACCTCTTTGCCTCGCCTGACGGCGGGGTGCAGATACTGGCTCCCGACAACAGGCTGGCGTTCTTCGATTCGCGGCACTTATCTGATAGCGGAACTGCAATGACGCATGCGTTGCTTGATGCTGCGATCACGAAGGGATTGGAGCGCCGGTAAGCCGGGACCAATCGGAATATCCCAGGCATTTTGTGCTGGGCCTCCTTCACCGCTGCCGCGTCCCGTGCTTCGCACCGGCTGACGACCAACCGCATCAGCATAGCGGCCGGTCGCGATCTCCAGCTGCCCGGTTTGCTGTTCAAAGCCGGATTGTCATGGCCGGGCATCGTCATGGCCATCGGGCAGCTTCGCGCTCTCCGGCAGGGCGACGGGCGGAACACCGTCGAGCCAGCTATCGGGTCGCCTTCCAATAAGGGCGCTACAATACCAGCAGTCGACAAAATGTGTGGAGCCCCCTCTCGAAATTACGCTAATGTATCGAGCCGCTTCCCCGTTTTGTCAAAGAGCTACCGTTCGAATGTCAGGGATGGCCGGACGCCGCGGCTGGCCATCAGGTCGTTTCGCGGGCAGCCTGCGCACGCCCCGGACCACTCGCTCGTCGGCATAATGGCTGACATATCCGCACAAGGAATTGGCCGCGTCGATTGCCCGATCTGCAATCGACCTGCCCGAACAATAGGCCCTCGCGAAGCGAAACGCGATGCGCCATCATCCACGGTGATGAGCAAACCGCGCACTGCCCTGGACGGCCCGGCCCACCCGCCCTCTCCCGCCGATGATGCGATCGGCGACGTGGCGCGCGTCCGTGCCATCCTGATCGCCTCGGCCAAAGCTGGCGAGCCGATCAGCTATTCGCATTTGCTGGCCGAGCTGGGTCACCGGTTCACCCGGCCGAAAATGCGTGCCGTATGCAAGACGCTCGACGCGATCGACAGCGCGGGCGCCGCCGCGGGCGAGCCGGGACTGGCGGTGCTGGTCGTCCGCGAATCCGACGGGCTGCCCGGCCAGGGCTGGTGGGTCGGCGGCATCGCCATGCGGCATGGCTATGATGGTCCCTGGACGGGCGGGGAGGCGCTGGCGTTCGTGCGCGGGTTGCAGGAGGAGGTTTTCGCCTGGTGGTCATCGGAAAATCGAGCGTCGCGCGACTAAGCACCGGCGTGACGGCGGGCAGTCCCGGAACGCCCGATCATCCGTTCAAGCCCGCGGATGTGCGCCGGCCCCGTCCTTCGGAACACCGTCGCCCCTGGCCAGGCGCGCGCCGAGCCGGGCGCAGGCTGCGATCTGTCCGCCGGCGGCGCAGGCGGTTACTCCGCCCCGGACACCACCGGCAGCCACACCGCGCTCGGCGTCGCGCCGCCGCGTTCGATCGTCACGGTCGCTTTCTTGTAGTCGGTCTTCTTCGCATAGAAGATGTTCGGCACATAAGTCTGCGGGTTGCGGTCATAGAGCGGGAACAGGCTCGACTGGATCTGGACCATGATCTTGTGGCCCGGCTGGAACACATGGTTCACCGCGGGCAGGCGGAACTTGTACCGCTGCACCTTGCCCGCCGGGATCGCGCTCGGCCTGGAAAAGCTGTCGCGATACCGGCCGCGGAAGATGTCGAGGCTGACCGCGAGCTGATAGCCGCCCATCGTCTTGTCGGTCGCGACTTCGTCCGGATAGACGTCGATCACCTTCACCACGAAGTCGCCGTCGGTGCCGGTCGTCTTGGCATAGATGTCCGCCATCGGCACGCCCGACACGGTGACGGGGCTGGTCAGCACCGGCGTCTCATAGGTCAGCACGTCCGGGCGGCCGTCGGCGTGGCGCTGGTCGCTCACCAGCCAGCTCTGCCAGCGGCCATCGCCGAAATTCACCGGGCGCGGCAGATGCGGCACCGGCTTGGCGGGGTCGGAGACATAGGAGTCGTCGCCGACCACGGGCTTGTCGAAGCTGAGGCCCCAGTCGCCCGCCATGTAGATCGGCTTCATCGGCGCGGCGCAGCCGGTGTCGCAGGCGAGCGGCCATTTGTCGAACCGGTCCCATTTGTTCTCGCCGGTATTGTAGAAGGTCACCGCTGGCGGGGTGAAGGCGGGCGCGCCGTCCTTCAGATAGGCGTTGAAGAAGGGCAGCAACACGTCGCGCCGGGCCTGGAGCGCGGTGTCGCCGTCGAACTTGAGCACGCCCAGCGACGAGCCGTTATAGTTGAAGCCGCTGTGGCGCCACGGGCCCATCAGCAGGAAATTATTGCCGCCATGCCCGACCTTGTTGAGCTCCTCCCAGGCGTGGATCGCGCCGTACATGTCCTCCTGGTCCCAGATGCCCTGTTCCCACAAAGTCGGCACCTTGGAGGGCGCGGCGGCGAGCAGCTTGTCGAGCGCCTGGCCCGACCAGAATTCGTCATAGGCCGGGTGCTGCGACATGCGATTCCAGTATGGCAGCTGGTCGAAGCCCGACTGCTTGGCCCAGTCGCCCGCCGAGCCGACCTTGCGGAAGGTATCGTAATCGTCCCAGGCGGGTGACGTCGCCGACTTGCCGGCGGCCTTGTAGCCGGTCTGCGAGGCGAGCCAGCCGATATTGGTCAGGCGGAACGCGCCGTAATGGAACCAGTCGTCGCCCATCCAGCCGTCGATCATCGGGCTCTCGGGCGCCGCGACCTTCAGCGCGGGGTGCGGGTTGAGCAGCGCCATGACGACGGTGAAGCCTTCATAGCTCGACCCGAGCATGCCGACCTTGCCGTTGGACTCAGGCAGGTTCGCCTTGTTCACCAGCCAGTCGATCGTGTCATATGCGTCGGTGACATGATCGGTCTTGGTCTTGTTGAGTGGGCCGATCACCGGGCGGGTGACGATATAATCGCCCTCGGAGCCGTATTTGCCGCGAATGTCCTGGAAGACGCGGATATAGCCGTTCTTGACGAACAGTTCGTCGCCTTCGGGCAGCGTCGAGATCATGTTCGGGCTGTCCATCCGCACCACGCGGCCCGAAGCATTATAGGGCGTGCGGGTCAGCAGGATCGGCGCGTTCTTCGCGCCCTTGGCGACGATGATGACGGTGTGCAGCTTCACCCCGTCGCGCATCGGGATCATCACGTCGCGCTTCTCGTAATTGTAATTCACGGTGGGCGGCGTGAATTTGGCCGGGATGTCGCCGCCCGGTGCCGAGACATCCCTGGCTGGCTCGGCAGTCGGCGTCGACTGAGCGACCGCCATGGAGGAAAGGAGCGTCGTGGCGAGAAGCGCGAACCCGAACCGCATCAGCAAATGTCCCTTGTTATTTTGTGTCCCGAATGTGTGGAATGGCGAAGGCTGCTCCACCGTGTCAACCCGGTGCGACGGTGATGCCCCAACCGACCGCGACGGCCGCCGCGCCCCGCTCTATCGCGTCACTGAAAAATGTCAGTGACGGCGTCACGTTCCCCAGCGCGTTGCGGGATGGCAGGCCGATCTATATCGACACCATCTGAAGTATCGCGGGCATATGCTGCCCTGGCCGACCGCGGATCGCCTTGGGCGGGGGGCAACGAAAGGGGGAAGGTCCATGAGGCGATATGTCGCCGCCGTCGCGCACCGCGTACGGCCGCTGTTGCGTCGCCCGCCGCCGGCAGCGCCCCCCCTCTCGGCGGCGACGATCGACCTGCGCGCGCCGCTCGTCGTCGGCGATCCGTTTCCGTATTACGAGGCGCTGCGGCGGGAGGGATCGGTGCTGTTCCTCCCCTGCCACGATTATTGGATCGTACTGGGGCATGAGGCGGTCCGCTCGGCCTTTGCGCGGCCCGAGCATTTCTCCAACGCGCCCTATCGCGATGTTGACGCCGTGCTGCTCGCCGCCGATCCGCCGGGACAGACGGCGATGCGGCGCACGGTCGCCAGGCTCTTCTCCCCCGCCGTGACGGCGCGGTTGGAGGAAACGGCCTCGCGGCTGGCCGATGCGCTGGTACGGCCCGAGCTGGACATGGTTTCCGACTTTGGCATCCCGATCAGCCGGGGCATCACCGCCGACCTGCTCGGCCTCGACGCGGTGGGGGTGGAGGATATCGTCGCCGCCGAACTGCGCTCCATGGACACAGCCGATCCTCTCGCCGATTTCATTACGAGCCTCGATGCGATGGCACACCGTTCCTCGATGTTCGGCGCGCTGATCGAGGCGCAGGTTCCCGAGGCGTCGGCGCGGAGCCTCGTCCGGCTGATGTGGCTGGCCGGCACCACGACAACCCAGCGCGTCATTGCCCGCGCGGTTCTGCGCATGATCGAGGACGAACGGAACCAGCAGTCGCTCCGCACCGATCCCACCCTGGTCCGGCCGTTCGTCGAGGAAGTGCTGCGGCTCCACCCGCCCGAGCATATGGTGCCGCGTGTGGCGCGGGCCGATGTCGAGCTTGACGGGGTGACCATCCCGGCAGGCGCCGAGGTTCGGCTGTGCTTGAGCGCGGCCAACCGCGATCCAGCGCAGTTCGAGCAGGCCGACCGGCTTCGGCTCGATCGGGGCAATAGCCGGCATTTCGCGTTCGGCTCCGGCGCCCATGCCTGTATCGGGGCGCAGATCGGCCGCGCGACGGTCAATATCGCGGTCGCGACCCTGTTGCGCCGCTCATCGACCCTGCGGTCGCTCCACCCGCTCGACGAGATACGCTATTTCGCGACCGAGACGGCGCTGTCGCCGGAAAGCCTTCAGGTGGGACTTTGACGGGCGGCAGCATCCGTGCTCAGGTGCTCGGCCTGGCCGGCGCCCATATCGTGGCGCGCGCGGTGCAGATAGTCGCCGACATTGGTTTTGCCGACATGCTGGAACATGCGCCGAAGACCGCGGCGGAACTGGCGCGGGAAAGCGGCGCCGACGAACTCGCGGTTTATCGACTGCTGCGCTCTCTGACCGGCCATGGATTCTTTGCGGAAGGACCGGACGGGCGCTTCTCGCTTGGCCCGCTCGGTGTGGCGCTGCGGTCGAGCGATGCGAGCAATCTCCGCAGCGCCGTCCGCGCGCTGGGGGTGCCGGGCATGTGGAACGCGGTCGGCAAACTCTCCCACAGCATCCGGACGGGGCGTTCGGCGCTGCTCGATGCCCGGCCGCGCGCAATGTACGATCATGACCGCGCCGACACTGCGCGGCAGGTGCGCGAAACGATGATCGGCTTCCATGGCGATGAGCCGGATGCGATCGTTGCCGCCTATGATTTCGGCCCCATCCGCCGGATCGCCGATATCGGCGGCGGCGCCGGCAATCTCCTCGCTGCCGTCCTGCTCGCGAACCGCCATCTCGAGGGGGTTCTGTTCGACCTGCCGGCCAATGCGGAGGCCGGCCGTGCGTCGATGCAGCGGCTCGGGCTGGACGAGCGCTGTCGGGTCATGGGCGGCGATTTCTTCGAAGCGGTGCCCAACGGGTGCGATGCCTATCTGCTGTCGCACGTCCTGCATGACTGGCCCGAGGAACAGGCCCTGAAGATCGTCGGGAATTGCCGCAGCGCGATGGCGCCGGATGGCCGCCTGCTGATCGTCGAGGACGTGATCGCCGATGACGATCAGGGTATGGAAGGCAAGGCGTTCGACCTGCTCCTGCTCGCGACCGTCAACGGACGCGTTCGCCGGGCCGGGGAATATGCCGATTTCCTGGCACGGGCGGGTTTCCGGATCGAGCGGATCGTGCGTACTTCGCTCGACATCGCCCTTATCGAGGCGGTGGCGACATGACACGAGGCGCGGAGGAAGCGATGACGCGAGGCATCTTCGCCGATCTCGAGCGGCAGCGCGCTTTCGATCGTGACGGCTACACCGTCGTTCGCCTGCTCTCGCCGGAAACGGCGGCAGCGCTGGCCGCGGCGCTGCCGGCGATCAGGCCGGCGCTCGACTTCACGCCTAATACGTCGACGCTCGATCACGCTTATCATGTCAGCCTGCTTGATCCCGATATCGCCTATCGCAAGGCGGCCTGGGCTTTCGTGCAGGACGCGCTGCGCGAGCCGCTTGGCCGTGTCCTCATTGGATATCGCATGCTGACGGGTGGCCTGCTGGTGAAGCCGGCCGGCGCCGCGCCGCTGTCGATGCATCGCGACTGGACCATGCTGCCGGACAATGATCAGGTCGCGCTCAACATCTGGTGCCCGCTGATCGATGTCGACGACCGCAATGGCGCGCTCGCCTTGCTGCCCGGCACCCACAAGCTCGTCCCCAATATCGAGGCCGCGCATGTCCGGTCGTTCTTTGCCGACTATGGCGATCTGCTCACCGAACTGTCGGTCTCGCTCCCGCTCGCAGCGGGTGAAGCGGTGATCTTCGACTACAAGACCATCCACGGATCGCGCGCCAATCGGTCCTCGCGGCCGCGCCCGGCAATCTCCTCCGCCTGTATCCCCGAGGGAGCGCGCGCAGCGACCTATGCGCTCGATCGCGCCGGGGGCGGCGCCCGGTTCGAGCTGTTCGCGATGGACGGCGCGGGGGTGGTTGCGGTGGCCGATCGGCTGGCGGGAAGCGCGGGGATCGCGGAAAGCCTGGGCTTCGTGCCGAACCGCAACCAGGCGGTGTCGCGGGAACAGTTCCGGCGCCTGATCGGCCGATAGGCTATCGTTGCGGAAGCCATTACGCCATAGCCCGGTCATGGAAGACGTGGTCTACACCGCCACCCCGGAACTGCGCCGGCCGCGCCAGTTCCTCGCGAGGGCCATGGCTGATCTGCGTGCTTCCGGCATGATCGCGTGGCGGCTGTTCCGCAGCAATTTGCGCGTGCGGCACCGGCGAACCTTGCTCGGCTATCTCTGGCTGCTGCTGCCGGCCATCGGCACCGCGCTGATCTGCAGCTATATCCAGTCGCGGCGGATCCTCAGCATTCCGCCGACCGAGCTGCCCTACCCTCTGTTCGTTCTGTCCGGGATGATCCTGTGGCAATGTTTCATCGACGCGATCAATGCGCCGTTGCTCCACCTGACCGCCGCGCGCCAGCTGATCACCCGCAGCCGCGTGCCTCATGAGGCAATCCTGCTCGCCGGGGTGATGGAAGTGCTGGTCAACAACGCGATCCGCGTCGTGATGGCGATGCTGGTCATCGTCTGGTGGGTCCCGCTGGCGCCGGTGATGCTGCTGATTCCAGTCGGGGTCATGGCGCTCGTGCTGCTCGGCATCGCCATCGGACTGGCGCTGGCGCCGCTTGGGATGCTGTATGATGACGTCGGACGGGTAGTCACGTTGGTGACGACCTTGTGGTTCTTCCTGACCCCGGTCATCTATCCGATATCCGCCCAGGGCCTGCTCTACCTCAATCCGGTCGCGCCATTGCTCATTACCGGCCGCGTCTGGATGCTTGGCCGGGCGCATGTCTCGACTGAATTCTTCGTTGTGATCGCCATCGCCATGGCCGGCCTGCTGGTCGCATGGTTCTGGTACCGGCTGGCGCGACCGCACGTCGTCAGCAGGCTGGGCTGATATGGACGTTGCGACCTACCCCGCCGGTCCGCACGCCGACGACGCCGCTCTATCGGTGTCGAACCTTTCCAAGAAATATTGCGGCAACCTCAAGAAGGCGCTGTTCTACGGCCTCCATGACATCGTCGGCGAGCTGTCAGGCCGGCAGTCGAAACCCCATGGCCTGAGGCCCGGTGAGTTCTGGGCGCTGGAGGATATCTCGTTCGAGGTGAAGCGCGGCGAGGCGCTGGCCGTGATCGGCCGCAACGGCGCGGGCAAGAGCACGTTGTTGCGGGTGCTCTACGGTCTGTTGAAGCCGGATGCGGGCCAAGTGCGCATTGCCGGCCGGTCCGAGGCGATCATCGAGCTGGGCACTGGCTTCAACCCGCTGCTCACCGGCCGCGAGAATATAGAAGTCGGCGCGGCGCTGCACGGTTTCGATCCGGACGCGACCGCGCACCTGCTTGAGACGGTGATCAATTTCGCCGAGCTCGCGGAGTTTATCGACACGCCGCTGATGTCCTACAGCTCGGGCATGAAGGCGCGCCTCGCCTATTCGCTCGCGGCGCATCTCGGACCGGACCTGTTGCTGGTGGACGAAGCGCTGGCGGTCGGCGACCTGTCCTTTCAGCACAAATGCATCCGCCACATGCGGCAGTTCGTCCATCGGGGCGGATCGCTGCTGCTGGTCTCGCACAATGTCCAGCAGGTCCAGACGGTGTGCGACCGTGCGATCCTGATCGAGCGTGGGCGCGTCGCCTATGAAGGCGATGTCGCCCATACGGTCAGCCGGATGCTCGAGCAGCGGCCGCTGGCCGACGCGAACCAGCTCGAGGATTTCGTGGCGGCCGGGCCAGTGCGCATGGGCGGGCTGAGCATGCGGTCGCTCGATGGCGATGAGGTACGCACCGGCCGGCCGGTCGAAGTGACGATCCGCTATGAAGCCGACCAGCCGACCGAGGTGATCTGGGCCTTCAGCATCTGGTCCGAGGACCGTTGGACCTGTATCGGCGGGACGGTGGACCCGGTGGCGCGCCGCCTCGATGCCGGTCGCGGCATCCTGCGCTGCACATTGCCGAAATTCCCGCTTCTTGCCGGTCGCTACATCGTCCGCGGGACGATCCTCGATGCCGCGACCATGTATCCGCTGGCCGTCGAAAGCGCGCGCAGCCGGGAATGCCATGTCGATGTCTCCACTGATGCCGATCCAGTCACGAACATGCTGATCTGGGCACATCAGCTGGTGCGGCTGGACAGCGAATGGGATGAGCCGCATGGGGCGGTAGCTGACGGCAAATGACCGAGGAAAGGCCCGGAATGCAGCATGATTTCGACGAGGCGTTGCTCGCGAGGCTGGTCTGCCCGGCGACGCGCACGCCGCTTCGCCTTGATGTACTCGCGAGCGAATTGATCTCGGACGAGGCGGGCCTTGCCTATCCGATCCGCGACGGCATCCCCGTCCTGCTGATCGAGGCGGCGCGCAAAATCTAGGGTTTGGTGGCGAAGGCGATCGCGTAGAAAGCAAGCGAGGCTTCGATCTCGTCAACGCGGGATTCGTGGCCCGGAAAGACGCCGCGCATCGCCGCGCAAAACGGCTTCCAGCAAGTGACGGCAGTATCGCGCAGCGAACCCAGTTCGAAGCCCGCATCCGTGATCAGTGCAGCATATTGGTCGAGCGATTCGACATTGTTGGCGAGCGGGATCATCCAGCTTCCGGTTGGGCCGGTATCGTGGAACAACATGTCCGCCACGGCAAGCGTACCGCCCGGCCGCAATACGCGATACGCCTCCGCAAGGAAGTCGGTGCGGGTGTCGAAGCATTGCGCGGATTCGGCCGCAATCACGGCATCAGTCGAGCCGGAGGCGATCGGGAGATGGACGGCATCCATCACGGCTACGGTTACCCCGCGCTGCTTGGCCTGGGCAAGCTGCCAGCGCGAGATATTCGCGCCGAGCACGAGCGCGTCGGGAAAGCGGTCGGTCAGCCGACGTGTGCCGCCGCCAATGCCGCAGCCGATATCGAGGATGAAGGACGCGTCGTCGGGGACGGTCGATGCGAGCTCGTCGATGAGGCGACCACAGGCTGTCACCAGGTCGGTCGCACCCGCTTCCCAATAGCCGATGTTGAAATAGCCGCTGTCGCCGTACAGCGCGCGCATGCGCGGCGCCTGGAGGAGAGCGTCATAGCGAGTGCCGAACGATTCCGCATCCATGACGGCAGCGCTAGCCTCTCGGGCCTCGGCGGTCCAGCCGTCGACAGGCAACGGACGAGTGGCTAAACACCGCGTGACAGCGACAGCGCACGGATGTGTGGCCCGGCGCGTGGGGGAATGACGATCGTGGCAAGCGTCCGGAACGGGTCGGACCCTTTGACGACGGCGGCGCGGGAGGCACTGGACAAGGCCCTGGCCTTTCTCGACCGTGCGCAATTGCCGAGCGGCGAGTTCCGTGTCGTCACGTCGTTGCGCCGGGACATGGCCGGTGACTGCGAACCCGACCCGTCGATCTTTCCGACCGCGCTCGTCGCGCACGCCCTTTCGTTCGCACCCGAAGCGGCGGCGATGAAACAGCGCGCGCTGGCGTTCCTGCTTACTCAGCGTGACCGCCACGGCCTGTGGCGGCACTGGACGACCGGCCATCCTTTTTTTCGGCAATTGCCACCCGACATGGACGACACCAGCTGCGTGTCGGCGGTGCTTGCCGCAGCGGGATCGACGGAAGTCGCCGACCCCATGCTGCTGTTGGCGAACCGCGACACGCAGGGCATGTTCCTGACCTGGATCATGCCGCGCGCCCGGTGGACCGGCCTTGCGCATATGCGGGTGACCTTGCCCCAGCTTCGCCATCTGGCGACGCTCTGGTTCTTCTTCAAAAAAACCTCGGCCGCGCCGGGCGATGTCGATGCAGGTGTGAACGCCAATTGCCTTCATTATCTCGGCGATTTCCCAAGACATGAGCGCGTGGTCGCGCGGCTGGTCGACATTCTTCGTCGCGATGGGGAGGCCGATGCCGACAAATGGTATGAGAACCTGTTCGTGCTCTGGTATTTCTTCGCCCGCGCGTTCGGGAGCCGGTCGGCGGAGGGGCGGGATCTGCTTCTCGCCAAGCTCGATGCTGCGGCGCCGGCCAACGCACTGGAGCTGGCTCTGTCCATCGCGGCGCAGCGCTATTGCGGGGCAACACCGCGAGAGAGCCTGATCAGCGCGCTGATCGCAGCCCAGTCGCCGGACGGAAGCTGGCCTCGCGCGCCGGTCTATTTCGGCGGGCGGGAACGCCGCCGCGACGGCAGCCTTGCGCCAGCCCACCCGGATACGCCGCATTGGGGATCGGAGGAATTGACCACCGGCTTCTCCATCGAGGCGCTCGCCCGTTCGCTGCCGGAGGCGGCGGCATGACCCGCCATCTGATCCATATCGGCTATCCCAAGACCGGCTCGACCTTTCTCCAGCGCTGGTTCGCGGCGCATCCGCAGATCGCCTATGTCCAAGGCGGCATCGGGGGTTTCCGGAACGTCTATGCGATGGTTGCGGAAGCAGCCCTGGCCAGGCCGGGCCATCGATGGCGTGTGACCAGCCAGGAGTCGTTTACGTCGCCGTTTCCTGATGCCGGGACGCGCAGTATCGATTTATCGAATCTAGGCGATGGCACGTTGGGCGAACGGCAATCCCGGGCGTGCACCCTGCTCGCTGAAACCTTCCCGGACGCCCATGTGCTGATCGTCACGCGTGGATTCCGTTCGATGATCCTGTCTTCCTATTCGCAATATGTCCGGGTGGGCGGCGCCGACGACCTCGAGACCCAGATATGGCAGGGCGGCGAGAACCCCTGGCGCTATGACGAGATGATCGCGATGTACCGCGCCCGGTTCGGCGACCGGGTGATCGTGCTGCCTTATGAATTGCTGGCGCGCGATCCCGTGGCGTTCCGCGCCGAGATGGAACGCAGGCTCGATGTCGCACCGTTCGATTTCGAGGATACAGTGGTCAATCGCTCGCTCTCGCCGGTCGAGTTGCGCTGGTATCCCCGCTTCGCCCGGCTGGTCCGGCGCCTGCCCTTTCGCCGGGCCGTCTCGCGCCTGTATCTAGGCCTGGTTTTCGAGAACCGGCTGGCCCCGCTGATCGCGCTGCTCGACCGGCTGCGGCCGGCGAGGCCCGTCGACGGCACGATCGTTACGGACGAACTGCTCGAACAGGCGCGAGGTCTGTCGGACGGGCTCGCGGCAGACGCGGTCTATGCGCCCTTTGCCCGCGACTATCTGTTCTCCCAGCCCGGCACGCGGGCATAAGCGCCTATTCGGCCGCCTTGGCGAATTCCTCGACAGGCGTCGTAATCTCTGCCGGCGTGGTGCGTCCGTCGATCAGGCGCTGCACGATATCGGCAAAGGCGCTCGCCGGGCTCGGCGGCACCTGAGTGCGGATGCTGGCGGCCGCCGCGGCGCCGATCGCCGGCCAGTCCGCCCGCGCCGCCCAGGCGCGCTCCATCGCCTCGTCGATCGCCGCCTCGGTCGGCGCGGTCGCGAGAAAGCCGGTCTCGCCGTCGGTGCAGACCTCCGCGCTGCCCGCCACATCGGTGGTGATCGTCACACGGCCGGCCAGCATCGTCTCGACCACGACCAGGGGCAGGCCTTCCGCGCGCGTCGGCAGGACCAGCGCGTGATGCCGGGCCCAGATCCCGCCCTGAACATTGCGAACGAAGCCGGGAAAGAAGACTTTGTCCAGCCCATGAAAGGCGGCCATTTCCTTCAGTCCCCCAATGCGGTCGCCTTCGCCAAAAAAGGTCACGCTGACGTCGCGTGCGCGCCATTTCGGCAGTGCCATCACGCGGAGCAGCATGTCCTGCCCCTTCTCCATCGGGAAGAAGCGACCGACACAGGCAAGCTTCAGCCCGTTGCTCTCATCGGGCCATGGGAGCGGCGCATCCCAGGATGTGAGGAATGGATTGCGCACCACCTCGGCGTTGGGGATCGCCATGCCCATCTGTTCTTCGGTGAGCCGGTGGTTGTGGCGCGACACGAAATATGCTGCCGCCGCCTCGGCATACATCGCCTTGCACCGCGCGCGCATCCAGTCGGATGGCCAATAGAGCTCAGTCGCCTTCTGGCAGATCAGCGCATAGGGGATGCCCAGCCGCCGCAGCACCCCGGCATAGAGGAAACCGTCCCAATTGCCGCCCTGCGACAGGACTACCAGGTCGGGGCGAGAAAAGCGCAGCGCGATGTCGAGGCGCGTCAGTTGCCAGCTCAGCCCGGCGGCGCGGCTGATCAGCGAGAAGATGCCGTAAAATTTCTTGGGCAACAGCGGAAACTTGGCCAGATCGTACAACTTGCACTTCGCCTCGTGAAGCCGCCTGATCGCCGGCTCGCCCTTGGGAAGGTTGGGCTTCGCCACCGATATGCGGTGGCCCCGGCGCGCCAGTTCCGCAGCGGTTGCGCCCCACAGCTCCTCGCTGCCGCCCCAATGGGTCTCATTGCAGCTGATAAAAGCGATATGGCGCAGACCGGCACTGTTCAACATCGCATCCCCTTATCGAGTGTCGCTACCACGCCGCGGCTTTATTCCGTCAACGGAAAATCTCACCAAATTACCAACAAGGCGGTTATGCCGGGGCGATTTATCGGCGATGATCGCGCGAGCCAGGGGGTGGAAATCAGGTGCGGATCGGGGAAATCATCCGGGCTACCGAGTGGTGGGAATATAAGCTGCTTCCGATCCTCGGCGTCTTCTATGCGACGCTCACCTATCGCCATGCGTCGATTGCCGCCGCGTGGCCAATGGCGATCACGTTGCTGGTCGCGATCGCACCGGGCGCCGTCTATGTCAGCGTGATCAACGATCTCACTGACCGCGATGAAGACAGGCGGGCAGGTAAGCCGAACCGGACGGAAGGACGATCGGCCATCGTCATCGCCCTGCTCATCGCCGTGCCCGTGCTCATCGGTCTCGCCATGGCGTGGCGCTGGCGCGACGATCCGCTGCTGCTGACTGCTTATGGCGGGGCCTGGCTCGCCTTCAGTGCCTATTCGCTGCCGCCATTGCGGCTGAAGGCGCGCGGGTTGTTCGGCGTGATGGCGGATGCGAGCGGCGCGCATCTCTTCCCGGCGCTGGTCGCGGCGTTGCTCGCCTTTCACGCGGCGAACGTCGCGCCGGATGCCGTCTGGGTCGGGCTGATTGCGCTATGGGCCGGCGCGTTCGGGGTACGCGGCATCCTGTGGCACCAGTTGAGCGATGAAGAGGCCGACCGTACCGCCAATGTCCGCACCTTCGTTCAGCGGCATGGGGGGCGGTGGGCGCGGGCGATCGGATCATGCGTGATGTTTCCGCTGGAATGTGCGGCGCTGGTTGCGATGCTCTGGCTGCTCGACGATCGTATCCCGTTCGTCGCCCTGGTGCTCTACGCCTTTCTGGTGATCTTCAAGCTCGAACGGTTCGAGATGCACGCAGCGATCGTCCAGCCGCGCCCGCGCCAGCTGATCCTGCTCAACGGCTATTATGAGGTGTTCCTGCCGATCTCCCTACTGGTCGCCTCGGCCCTGACGCATCCGGCCGACTGGATCTTGCTCGCGGTGCACTGCATCCTGTTTCCCGGCCGGCTGAGCCAGGTGTTCAGCGACGCCTGGAAGCTGCTACCGCGTCGCATCCATCACTAAGCGTCAGCCCGCCGCGACCACGTTGAACCGGCCCGCCTGATAGTCGCGCACGGCGTCGATGATTTCCTGCTGCGTGTTCATCACGAACGGGCCATGCGCGACGACCGGTTCGCCGATCGGGTCGGCATGGCCGAAGAGGATCAGGCTGTCATCCATCGCCTCGATCGCCACGGTATCGCCATCGTCGTCGAGTTCTGCGAGATGCCAGCGATCGATCTCGGCGCCGGCGAGCCGGACCTTGCCACGTACGATATAGAGGAAGACCTGTCGGCCCTTCGGCGCGGGAAGCGCGATCCGTCCGCCGGCAGGAATCGAGGCGGTCGCCATGAATACCCCGGTCAGCGAGGCGATCGGGCCGGTCAGCCCGGCGATCTTTCCGGAGATGAGGTTCAAGGTCGCGCCGTCGAGATCGGTCGACGGGATCGCGTCCCGCTGCAGGCCGGTATAGCGCGGCGCGGTCATCTTCAGCCGGCCGGGCAGGTTGAGCCAGAGCTGGAGGATCTCCATCGGCCCGCCGTCGTGCTTGAACGCGTCGGGCGATAATTCGGCATGGATCAGCCCCGACCCGGCCGTCATCCATTGTACGCCGCCCGCATGAATGATGCTTTCGTGCCCGCCGCTATCCGAATGGGCCAGGCTGCCCTCGAGGATGAAGGTCACTGTCTCGAATCCGCGATGCGGATGCGGGCCGAAGGGCAGGCCGTGATTGCCGGGCGCATAGGTCTGCGGCCCGTGATGGTTGAGGAACAGGAACGGATCGATCTGGTCGAGACCAGGCCCGGGCAATGGACGCCGGGTCACCAGATCGCGGATATCGTCGCGCACCGCTGCGTGGACGCGCTTGAGGGTGCGCTCAGTCATGTCGGTCGTTCCACCTTGCCTGGCTTATGTTCTCGGCCCGGTGACGCCGCGTTGCAAGCGCGGGGGAATGCGCTGCTCACAGCCCGGCATTGGCTTCGACCGTCTTCGCCATCGACGCCCAGTCCAGCTCCGGCCGCTCCCGCGCCATCGTCGCGATCAGCCGGTCGCGGCCGAGGGACAGCATCGGCATCGGCACGCCCGCCGCGACGGCAGCTTCGGCGACCAGGTTCATGTCCTTGAAACCGAGCGGCAGGGTGAAGCCGGCGGGCTCGTAATTCTCTTCGACCAGCACCTTGCCATAGACATCATAGATGATGCTGCCGAACACCGACCCCGTCAGCGTGTCGAGCAGCGTCCCCTTGTCGACGCCGTAGCGGCCCGCGAGCGTCATCGCCTCGGACAGCGATTCGATCACCGTCATGATCATGAAATTGCCGCTGAGCTTGACGATGTTCGCCTTGTGCGGCGTCTCGCCCAGGTTGAAGCTGCGCTGGCCGACCGCGTCGAACAGCGGCTGGCAGGTGGCGACCGCCTCGGCCGGGCCGGCAGCGACGACGAACAGCTTCCGCGCAGCGGCGGCGAGCGGGCGGCCGAACACGGGCGCGGAGATATAGGTCTGGCCGGCTTGCGCATGGGCCTCGGCCAAACGGTCAGCGATGGCGACGCTGATCGTGCTCATCGAGACATGAATGGTCGGGGTGCCGGAGGACAATAGGCCGCCCTCACCGAACGCCACCGCCTCGAGCGCCCTGTCGTCGGCGAGCATGCTCATCACCACCGGACTGCGCGCTGCCTCGGCCGGCGTCGCGGCCAAGGTCGCGCCCGCCGCGACCAGCGGCGCGGCCTTGTCGGCGCTGCGGTTCCACACGGTGACCTTGTGACCCGCCTTGATCAGGTTGGCAGCAATCTCGCTGCCCATCAGGCCCAGTCCGATGAAACCGACGTCCATGAAATACCTCTTGGTTCTTGCGTTGGAAAAGCCGCGCTTGGGCGACGCTCAGCGTTTGCCCGAGGACTCGATCGACAGCTTCAGGACAATGACGTTGCGATATTCGCTGCCCGGATCGAGCCGCGCCGAAGGGAAGGCGGGATGATTGATCGCATCGGGGAAATTCTCCGCCTCGAGCGCGACGCCGTCGCCCTGGCGATAGGCCCGGCCGGCCTTGCCGATCTGCGCCCCGTTCAGCCCGTTGCCGCTATAGACCTGCAACCCCGGCTGGTTGGTCGAGAGCTCGAGCACCCGCCCTGACACGGGATCGCTGAGCCGCGCCGCGAGCCGCACCGCGCCATGCCCATCGCGCAGCACGAAATTATGGTCGTATCCGTGGCCGATCAGGATCTGCGGATCGCGGACGTCACGCACCCGGGCGTCGACCGCCCGAGGCGTGCGGAAATCGAACGGCGTGCCGGCGACCGGCACGATCTGGCCCGTCGGGATCAGGTCCTTGTCGACTGGGGTATAGCCGTCCGCGAAGAGCGTCAGCTGGTTGTCCGATCCGCGCCCGACATCCTCGCCTGCCAGGGTGAAATAGCTGTGGTTGGTCATCGAGACGATCGTCGGCTTGTCGGTCGTCGCACGATATTCGATCTGCAACTGGTCGCGTTCATCGAGCGAGAAGGTCGCGTGGACGGTGAGCGTGCCGGGAAAGCCCTGGTCGCCGTCGGGGCTAACATGCTTGAAGGTCACGCTCGCGGTGGGGCCGTTCTTCACCGATTCCACCTGCCAGACAATCTTGTCGAAGCCGCGCGTCCCGCCATGGAGGTTCGCGACGCGTCCGTTGACGCTGGGCAGCGTATAGGTGCGGCCATCGAGCACGAAACTACCCTTGGCGATGCGGTTCGCGACGCGTCCGACCGTCACCCCGAAAAAGGAATTATTGCGTTCATAGGAAGCCATGTCGGTATAGCCGAGCACCACATCGGCGAGCCGTCCCTTGCGGTCGGGCGCGAGCAGGGACTGGAGCGTCGCCCCCCATGTCAGCACGGTCGCCTTCACCCCGTGCCTGTTGGTCAGGGAGATCGCCTCGATCGCCGTGCCGTCCTGCAACGTGCCGAAGCTGCGACGCTCGACCTCCGCGGCGGTGCAGGGGCTGGCGGCGAAAGCGAGCGCGAAAAGCGCGAGGGCCATGGTCAGGGTTCGGGACATTATCGGCTCTCTCCTGCGCAACCATGGCGGTTTTCTTGTTGCGATCCTATAGGATTTGGCAGGAGATGCCATGACGTTCTGTCGGCCGAATGCCGATTGCGGCGCCTGGAGCACCGAATTGCGACGATTCCCGGAGCGATAATTTCGGACGTGTGCATGCTTTCCAAGCGCTTGGCATGAAGTAGATTGCTCCAAATGGGATCGACTCGACTTGACGGCCTGACCGCTCGCCAGCTGCAATGTCTTCGCGGCAAATGGGATCGGAAGATGGACAAGGAGATCGCGTTCGAGCTCGGCATTTCCCAGCGCGCGGTGGAAGGGCATCTGCGCGGCGCGCGCGAAAAGCTGGGTGTCGCCTCGACTCGCGCCGCCCTCCTGATAGTCGCCACGCGCGAGGGCTGGGAGGGTTCGGTCGAACCACATTATGGTCCATCCCACCTCCCCGATCCCATCGATTCCCGTGCAATCCCGTTCCCGGACGAGGAGGGCCCGGTTCAGCCGTCCGCTTCGGTTCGCGACAGCTGGCCCCGACCGGGCGAGCGGTTGACGCCGACCGGACCGGAAGCGCGCTGGCCCATCCCTACGCGGGAAGGGCAACGCAATGACCTGAGCACGATCCAGCGCCTGGCATGGCCGTTCGCGATCGCGGCGTCCGTGATGGCCATGTTGTTTCTCGGGTTCGGGGTGATCAATGGGGCCGGACGGTTCGTTGGCGCGATCCTGAACGGCACTTACTGACGGTATTTTGACAGCGCCCGCGCGCCGCGCCGGCGCTGCGGGGGCACGCATGCTCGACGACCATGTTTCCGCGGCGCGCGACGCAGTCGACAGGCTCGGCCGCCTGATCGCGGTTGACGCGGGGCCCGGTTGAATGCTCCGGTCCCGAGATGCTGCGCGTCATCCTGTACGAGATGATTCTCGTCCTTTGCTGCGCCTACGCGCTGGCCCGGGGCGGCGCGCCGGAACGCGCTGCGGCGGCCATGATGCTGGTGGCCTCGGTCGCCAGCTTCGCCACGCAGGCGCAACCCTTTTCGGGATCATTTCTCAAGGTGCAGGTCTGGGTCTTCGCGATCGATCTGTTGCTGCTGGTCGGCCTGTTCGTGCTGGCGCTCGTCTCGACGCGGTTCTGGCCGCTCTGGCTCACCGGTTTGCAGCTCCTCGCCGTCATCGCGCATCTGATCCGGGCGATCGACCACAGCGCATTGCCCCGGGGATATCAGTTCCTGATCTCGTTCGAGGCCTATCCGATGCTGCTGCTGGTGGCGATCGGCGCGTGGCGGCACCAGAAGCGTCTTCGGATCTACGGTGCCGACACATCCTGGCGGGATTCCTTCACTCCATAGCGGGCGCTGACGCGGCTGGCCTGTCCGCGAGGCTGGTACGGGAGTTCGGCTCGCTGCCTGGCGTGCTCATGGCGAGCGGCCATGCACGGCTGCGGGTGCTGGATGGCCGGCATGATCTGGAAGCGCTGATCGGCGGACTCGATGACGCCCTGACGCATATCGCGACCTTGCGCTTCTCGCGTGGGCCGGTGTTGGATAACTGGCCGGCGCTGCTCGACTATTTGCGGCTGGCGCACGCTTTCAGCGCCGTCGAGATCGCTCGTGCCTTGCATCTCGATGGGCGGGGCCGGCTGATCCTCGACGAAGTGATATCGCGCGGAACGATCGACGAGGCGGCGATCCATGTGCGCGAAGTGGTCCGCCGCGCGGTGGAGCTTCATGCGACGTCGATCATTCTGGTACATAATCATCCCAGCGGCGATCCGACGCCGAGCCGCGCCGACGTGGATCTCACCCGGCGCATCGCCCGCGCGGGCCAGCCGCTGGGGATCGCGGTGCACGATCATCTGATAATGTCGACTGGCGGGCATGCCAGCATGCGAGCCCTCGGATTGATCTAGGCCGCGCGCGTTAGCGCCCTGTGCGAAAGCGCTTATGCGGGCGCGCCCGGGCGCCTCGCGGACAATCTCCGGATGGCCTGGCCGGCGGGGCGCTCGATGTTCAGATACGATAGCCGCGCGATGACGATCACCAGACCGAGATATAATAGCAGGAACCATCCGGTTGAGACGGCCGCTCGATCGCCGACCACGCCATCCAGTATCAGCATCAACCCGAGCTGGACGGGGATATGCCACAAATAGACGCCATAGGTGTTGTTGGCGATCAGTTCCGTCCAGCGGGAGGAGCGGCCCCAACCCGCGGCCTCAACCCCGCAGGCGAGCAGAAACAGCCCCGGAATGATGACCGGCATCAGATGTTCGAACGAAACATGCAAGGCAGCCAGGATAGCCGCCGCGAGCGACGCCAGGCCGGCGACGAAAAATAGCCAGGGACTGCGCCGCAGAAACGAGAAAGCGACGTAGATCGCGGACCCAGTGAAGAAATAGAATCCGCACTGCCAGAAGACGGTCCCGGGCAGATCGAATATCGATCCCGTCGTGAACAGGCAGGCAAGCGCCAGCGGTCCCAGCACACCGACGCGGTAAAGCGGTTTCAGCGTCACCCAGAACACGGCATAAATCGCCACTTCCACCGATACGGACCAGATCGGGCCGTTGAACGACAGGCCGCGCTCAAATCCCCAGCTCGACGCGAAAAACAGATTCAGGATGAAGTGATACAGGTCGTTGAACTGGAATATCTGAAAATTCCCCAACCACCACAGCCGCCAGAACTGGAGCCCGGCGACGACGAACAAGGTCAGCAGATGCAGCGGATAGAGCCGCGCTATGCGGGCAATGGCGAACGTCCGCGCCGATACGGCAGTGTCCACATAGACGGCGGCGAAGACGAAGCCGGAGATGAGCCAGAAGAGCTGCACCGCCCAGAGGCCGTAATGATAGGCGGGCCAAAGAACCTCGCGAAGCGGCTCTCGATCGAGAAAATTCGCCACTGGCTGTTGCTGCGCGGGGGGGATGAAAAAGTTCAGATAATGGAACAGCCCGACAGCCAGCGCCGCTATCCCGCGCAACAGGTCCACCGTGTGAAAATGGTCCCTCGTATTGCGAGGCGTGGAAAACAGGTCGCGTATCGCGTCGCGCATGATGAACGGCTAACAGACCATCGCTCCTGTCCGCAAACGGAATTACGTTTGAGCCCGCCGGCGCGCCTCGTGCGATACCGCGGCATCGCGCTGCCCGGTCGGACGATCCGGCCAACGCGCTAATCTGGATCAGGAATCGGACGTCCGTTACGACGGCCCGCGTTCCCGTGCTTCGTCGCGCCGGATTCAGGCCCCGCTCTCTCGAAAAATTCAGTAGCCGTTGGAGAAGGTTGCGGTATGCTGCGCACCGCGAGGCCGGGGGGCTGGACAAGGACCTTCGGGGGGAGAGTGCCAGGGAGCTGATCTTGAACATCGAAACCCCCCGCGAGTCGCTTGACCGCCGCCAGATCGTGTCCGCCCTGCGCGCCTTGCGCCGGGGTGATTTCACGACGCGCCTGTCGGAGGATCTGCAGGGCCCCGACGCGGAGCTCGCCACCTTGTTCAATGAGGTTGTCGGGCTGAACCAGCAGATGACCGAGGAATTCGAGCGCCTGTCGCGCGTCGTCGGCAAGGAAGGTAAGATCACCCAGCGCGGCCGCGTGAAAGCAGCGACCGGCGGATGGGAAAGCGCGATCCGCTCGGTCAACGAGCTGATCGAGGACATGGTCCAGCCGACCGCCGAAGTCGCGCGCGTGATCGGCGCGGTGGCGAAGGGCGACCTGTCGCAATCCATGACGGTCGAGATCGACGGTCGCCCCTTGCGCGGCGAATTCCTGCGCATCGGCAAGGTGGTGAACACCATGGTGGAGCAGCTCGCTTCCTTCGCGTCGGAAGTGACGCGCGTGGCGCGCGAAGTGGGCACCGAAGGCAAGCTGGGCGGACAGGCGACGGTGCGTGGCGTTGCCGGCACGTGGAAGGACCTGACCGACAACGTCAACGCGATGGCGACCAATTTGACGGGCCAGGTGCGCAACATCGCCGAGGTGACCACCGCCGTGGCGTCGGGCGACTTGTCCAAGAAAATCACCGTGGAGGTGAAGGGCGAAATCCTGGAGCTGAAGAATACCATCAACACCATGGTGGACCAGCTCAACAGCTTCGCGTCGGAAGTGACGCGCGTGGCGCGCGAGGTCGGCACCGAAGGCAAATTGGGCGGTCAGGCGCGGGTGGAAGGCGTTGCCGGCACGTGGAAAGATCTCACCGACAACGTCAATCTGATGGCGGACAACCTGACCGGCCAGGTGCGTAACATCGCCGAGGTGACCACCGCCGTGGCATCGGGCGATCTGTCGAAGAAGATCACCGTCGACGTGAAGGGCGAGATCCTCGAGCTGAAGAACACCATCAACGTGATGGTCGATCAGCTGAACGGTTTCGCCTCCGAAGTGACGCGCGTGGCGCGCGAGGTCGGCACCGAGGGCAAGCTCGGCGGCCAGGCGCAGGTGCCGGGCGTGGGCGGCACGTGGAAGGATCTGACCGACAACGTCAATCTGATGGCCGACAATCTCACCGGCCAGGTTCGAAACATCGCCGAAGTGACGACGGCGGTGGCGCTGGGCGACTTGTCCAAGAAGATCACCGTCGACGTGAAGGGCGAAATCCTCGAGCTGAAGAACACCATCAACACCATGGTGGACCAGCTCAACGGCTTCGCCTCCGAAGTGACGCGCGTGGCACGCGAAGTCGGCACCGAGGGCAAGCTGGGCGGCCAGGCGCAGGTGCCGGGCGTCGCCGGCACCTGGGCCGACCTGACCGACAATGTGAACCTGATGGCGGCGAACCTGACCGGCCAGGTGCGCAACATCGCCGAGGTGACCACCGCCGTGGCGCGCGGCGATCTCTCCAAGAAGATCACCGTCGACGTGAAGGGCGAGATCCTCGAGCTGAAGAACACCATCAACGTGATGGTCGATCAGCTCAACGGCTTCGCCTCCGAAGTGACGCGCGTGGCGCGCGAAGTGGGCTCGGAAGGCAAGCTCGGCGGCCAGGCGCAGGTGGAAGGCGTTGCCGGCACCTGGAAGGATCTGACCGACAACGTCAATTTGATGGCCGGCAACCTGACCGGCCAGGTGCGCAACATCGCCGAAGTGACCACCGCCGTGGCACGCGGCGATCTGTCGAAGAAGATCACCGTCGACGTGAAGGGCGAGATCCTCGAGCTGAAGGACACCATCAACGTGATGGTCGATCAGCTGAACTCCTTCGCGTCGGAAGTGACGCGCGTGGCGCGCGAAGTGGGCACCGAGGGCCGGCTCGGCGGCCAGGCGCAGGTCGAGGGCGTCGGCGGCACCTGGAAGGACCTGACCGAGAATGTGAACGCGATGGCCGCGAACCTGACCGGCCAGGTGCGCAACATCGCCGAAGTGACCACCGCGGTGGCGCTGGGCGACCTTTCCAAGAAGATCACCGTCGACGTGAAAGGCGAAATCTTCGAGCTGAAGGACACCATCAATACCATGGTGGACCAGCTGAACTCCTTCGCCTCCGAAGTGACGCGCGTGGCGCGTGAGGTGGGTACCGAAGGCAAATTGGGCGGCCAGGCGCAGGTGCGCGGCGTCGCCGGCACCTGGAAAGATCTCACCGATAACGTGAATCTGATGGCGGACAATCTAACCGGCCAGGTTCGCAACATCGCCGAGGTGACGACCGCCGTGGCGAAGGGCGATCTGTCGAAGAAGATCACCGTCGACGTGAAGGGCGAGATCCTCGAGCTGAAGAACACCATCAACGTGATGGTCGATCAGCTCAACGGCTTCGCCTCCGAAGTGACGCGCGTGGCGCGCGAAGTAGGTACCGAAGGCAAGCTCGGCGGCCAGGCGCAGGTGCCGGGCGTGGGCGGCACGTGGAAGGATCTTACCGACAACGTCAATCTGATGGCGACCAACCTGACCAACCAGGTGCGCGGCATCGCCGACGTGGTCACCGCGGTGGCGCAGGGCAACCTCAAGCGCAAGCTGGCGGTGGACGCCAAGGGCGAGATCGCCGCGCTCGCCGACACGATCAACGGCATGATCGAGACGCTGTCCACCTTCGGCGATCAGGTGACCAACATGGCGCGCGAGGTCGGCATCGAGGGCCGGCTGGGCGGCCAGGCACGCGTGCCGGGTGCCGCCGGCCTGTGGCGCGACCTGACCGACAACGTGAACCAGCTCGCCGCCAACCTGACCAACCAGGTGCGATCGATCGCCGATGTGGCGACCGCGGTGACCAAGGGCGACCTTACCCGATCGATCGCGGTGGAAGCCTCGGGCGAGATGGCCTCGCTCAAGGACAACATCAACGAGATGATCCGCAACCTGAAGGAGCAGACGCTCAAGAATGCGGAGCAGGATTGGCTGAAGACCAACCTCGCCCGCTTCTCGCGCATGCTGCAGGGCGAGCGCGATCTGACCACGGTGTCGAACCTGATCATGACCGAGCTCGCACCGCTGGTGAACGCGCAATATGGCGTGTTCTACGTCACCAACCGCGACAATGACGAGACGGTGCTGGAGCTCGCCGCCAGCTATGGCGCGGAGAATCGCAGCGCGCTGAAATCCGAGTTCAGGCTCCGCGAGGGACTCGTCGGCCAGGCCGCGGCGGACAAGCGGCCGATCCTGCTGCAGAACATGCCGGCCGACTTCATCCGGATCGGCTCGGGCCTCGGCCATGCCGCGCCGACCAACGTCAACATCCTGCCCGCCTTGTTCGAGGACGAAGTGAAGGCGGTTATCGAGCTCGCCTCGTTCAGCGAGTTCAACGAGACGCACCAGACCTTCCTCGACCAGTTGATGGAATCGGTCGGCATCGTGCTCAACACCATCGCCGCGACGATGCGCACCGAGGGCCTGCTGAAACAGTCGCAGCTGCTCACCCAGGAGCTTCAGGCGCGCCAGACCGAGCTGACCACCAAGCAGGAAGAGCTGCACGCCACCAACGAGGAGCTGCAGGAGAAAGCGCAGCTGCTCGAGAATGAGAAGAAGCAGGTCGAGGCGAAGAATCTCGAAATCGAGATGGCGCGGCGCGCGGTGGAGGAAAAGGCCGAGCAGCTCGCCCTCACCTCCAAATACAAGTCCGAATTCCTCGCCAACATGTCGCACGAGCTGCGCACGCCGCTCAATTCGCTGCTGATCCTGTCGAAGCTGCTGGCGGACAATCCGCAGGGCAATCTCAACGAGAAGCAGACCGAGTTCGCCCGCACGATCAACTCGGCCGGGTCCGATCTGCTCAACCTGATCAACGACATCCTCGATCTGTCCAAGATCGAATCCGGTACCGTCTCGATCGAGATCGGCGACATGCCGATGAACGCGCTGAAACAGCATATGGAGCGGACCTTCCGTCAGCTCGCGGCGGACAAGAATCTGGACTTCAAGGTCGAGTTCGACGGCGATCTGCCCGCCACGATCCGCACCGACGAGAAGCGCCTGCAACAGGTCGTGCTCAACCTGTTGTCCAATGCGTTCAAGTTCACCGCGCAAGGATCGGTCACCCTGTCGGTCGGCAATGCCCGGGCGGGGTGGAGCAGCAATCATCCGGTGCTGCGCAATGCCGATCATGCGATCGAGATCGCGGTGACCGATACCGGCATCGGCATCCCGCAGGACAAGCAGAAGCTGATCTTCGAGGCGTTCCAGCAGGCCGACGGCACGACCAGCCGCAAATATGGCGGCACCGGCCTCGGCCTTTCGATCAGCCGCGAGATCGCCCGCCTGCTCGGCGGCGAACTGAAAGTGCGCTCGACGCCGGGCGAGGGATCGACCTTCACCCTGTTCGTGCCGCTTCAGGCGGTCGACGCGGGTGCCGGTCCGGTCGCGACCACCACCGCGCGCTACGACAATAGCGGCGCGATCGTGCCCAACGCCCTGCCCGCGCCGATCGACGTGACCGACGATCGGGATTCCCTAGGCGATTCTCCGTTCGTGCTGATCGTCGAGGACGATCCGACCTTCGCCTCGATCCTGCTCGACATCGCGCGCGAGACCGGGCTGAAGGGTGTCGTGTCGACCGCTGGCGCCGGCACACTGGCGCTGGCGCGCAAGCTGCAGCCTAATGCGATCACGCTCGATCTCGGCCTGTCGGATATCGACGGTTTCGTCCTGCTCGATCTGCTGCGGCACGACCCCAAGACCATGCATCTGCCGATCCATGTCATCTCCGGCGCCGACAAGCTCGCCATGGCGATGGACATGGGCGCGTTCGGCGTGACCGAGAAGCCGGCCGCGCCCGAAACGCTGTCCGCGGTGTTCCGCGAGCTGGCCCGCGTCGCGCGGACGCACCCGGCAACGCCCAAAGTGACGATTATCGATGGTGCCGAACCCGCCGCCGGCCTGCCTGAGGTGCCGGAACTCGCCGGATCGAAGATGCTGATCGTCGACGACGATATCCGGAACATCTACTCCCTCACGAGCGTATTGGAGAGCTACGACGTCGAGGTCGTGCACGCCGAGGGTGGCAAGGACGGTATCCTGATCTTGGAACAGACACCGGGCATCGACCTGGCGCTGATCGACATCATGATGCCCGAAATGGACGGGTACGAAACGATGCAGCGCATTCGGGCTCTTCCCGAGCTTGCCGATATCCCGCTGATCGCGGTGACGGCCAAGGCGATGAAGGGCGACCGCCAGAAGTGCCTCGACGCCGGCGCCTCCGATTACATCGCCAAGCCAGTCGACATCGAGCTGCTGCTCGCCCTGCTCCGCGTCTGGGTGGCGCGATCGCGCGATCGTGTGCCCGCCGCGCCGCTGCGTGCCGTGACGGCGGCGGAGTGACCGGGTGGGGCGCAAGCATCCTTTGGCGGTTCAGCCTGTGACGCTGGCCGAGGCGGCACCGCTGCTCACGGTCGTCGCCGAGCCGGCTCCGCGTGCGCGCATCCTGGTGGTCGACGACGACGAACATAATCTGCTCGCGATCCGGACCGTGCTGGAGGATGTGGGGGACGTGGTCGTCGCGAAATCGGGCCCGGAGGCACTGCGCGAATTGCTGCGCGGCGATTTCGCGGTGATCCTGCTGGACGTCTATATGCCGGGCATGGACGGATATGAGGTCGCGCAGATGGTCCGCGGCCGCGAACAGACCAAGCGCATCCCGATCATCTTCCTCTCCGCCGTCAACAAGGAGACAGAACATCTGATCCGCGGCTATTCGATGGGCGCGGTCGATTATGTGTTCAAGCCGGTCGAACCGATCGTGCTGCGTTCCAAGGTCGCGGTGTTCGTCGATCTGTTCCAGATGACGCTTGAGATACGCCGCAAGGCGCAGGCCGAGCAGAAACTGCTCGACGCCACACTGAAGGCGAACGACCAGCGCCTGCGCGCCGAACGCGCGCTTCGCCTCGCCGAACAGCGCCAGGGCGCGATCATCCAGTCGCTGCCGATCCTGCTGTACCTCGAGACCGAAGGCACTTTTCCGCGACGGCCGAAGCTGATCTCCGGCGATTTCACCGCGATGACGGGCTTCAGCCTGGACGAGATTCGGCGCACGCCGACGCTGTGGCACGACCGGATCCATCCCGAGGACCGGCAGCGCGTCGAAGAAACGCTAAAGGGTCGCGGGCACGGCGCGCCGCTGGCGATGGAATATCGCTGGCAGCATGCCGATGGACGTTATCGCCACGTGCTTGATCAGGCCGTGCTGATGCGCGATGCGGACGGCGAGCCGATGGAATATGCCGGCACCTTGCTCGACGTGACCGATCGCAAGGACCTGGAGACGCAGCTGCTGCATGTCCGCAAGATGGACGCGATCGGCAAGCTGACCGGCGGCATCGCGCACGACTTCAACAACCTGCTCGCCGCGGTGATCGGCGGCCTGGGCATGATCGAGCGCCGCGTGCCGCTGGCCGACGAGCATCGCAAGATCCTTGCAATGACGCAGCATGCGGCCGGCCAGGGCAGCGAACTGGTCTCCCGCCTGCTCGCCTTTGCGCGCAAGCAGAAGCTTGAGCCGGCGGCGATCGACCTGACCAGCCTGTCGGATTCGGTCAGCAACCTGTTGTCGCATACGCTTGGCGGGCTGGTGGAGATCGCCTGGGATCTGGAGCCCGGCGTCGCCCACCCCTATGCCGACGAAGCGCAGCTCGAGCTCGCGATCATGAACCTCGCGATCAACGCGCGCGACGCCATGCCGGACGGCGGGACGATCCATATCTCCGCGCGCAACGCCATGGTCGGGGCGGAGGCCGGCGCGCGCGACGATCTCGATCTGCCGCCGGGCGATTATGTCGTGCTGACCGTCGCGGACACCGGCTTCGGCATCGCGCCCGACATGCTCGAACGCGTGATGGAGCCGTTTTTCACCACCAAGGATGTCGGCAAGGGTACGGGCCTCGGCCTCAGCATGGTCTATGGCTTCGCCAACCAGTCGGGGGGGACGGTGCGGATCGACAGCAGCGAGGGCGAGGGCACGAGCGTCGCCCTGTGGCTGCCCCGCGCGGCGGACTGCGCCCCCAGGCCGATACCGGCCGAACCTGTCCAGGCCCTCGCGGAAGGCACCAGCCTCAACATCCTGCTGGTCGACGATCATGAGGGCGTGCGCGCCACCACCGCGGCATTGCTGGAGGACCTTGGCCATGCACCCGTCGCCGCGGCGGACGGCCCCGCGGTGCTCGACCTGCTGGATCGCGATCCGGCCAAGGTGGACCTGATCATCAGCGACTATGCCATGCCGCACGTCTCCGGTGCCGAGGTGGTGCGCCGCGCCCGCCAGATCCGGCCAGGGCTGCCCGCGATCATCATCACCGGCTATGCCGACAACAGCGCGCTCGACCTGACGGCGGAGCATGTCGTCGCGGTTAACAAGCCCTTCTCACCCGCCCAGATGAAGGACGCGATCCGCCGGGCAATGGAGACGGCCGCGCTTCGACCCGCGTAAAGCAAGATGGCCCTGTGGGACGACGTGATGGGCCAGCATATGGACGGCGTGCTGGACGGCGATTTCGACCTGTTGCTCGGGCGGTTCACCTATGAGATCTTCGCCGCCCATTGGCCTTTCCAGCAGGATGACCCGATCGGCGCTAAGTTCGATGCGGTGACAAATATGTCGTCACGTCGTCGACCGAGCCGCTGGGCTGGGCCAATTCGGTCGCGATCAACGGCGATGCGGCGGCCGGCGTCGCCCGGATAGCCACGCGGCGTTATCCTATCTTCCAGTCCTTCGTGCTGACGGCCGCCAGGCACCGATTACCGAAAAGGATAGTCCGATAGCCAACGAAACGAGAACGATGCCGAACCACATTTTAGTGTCGGCGCCATCGTCAGCCAGGGATCCCGTTATTGCGAGAAGAGGCGCAGTCGCCGCGAGATTTACCAGGCATAGAAATGCGGAATCCGATCCGGGCTCGATAGTATCGGCACACTGATGCCCATACGCCATCAGTGCGTAGATCGATGGGGAAACTGGCAGAGATATAATCGCGACGACCAAGCCCCACGAGAGCTGGGAGATCGCTGACCGTGTAAAACTGCGCATCGACATCGACTCACTCCCCGTCGCGGTACAAGTGAAGAACATAGGCAAACCATATCGAATATCGCATGAGGTTTTGAGGATTTGCGGAGGATTCCGTTGCGCCATCCAGATCCTGACGCACGTAGCCGATGGATGACCAACGAAGGATATGTTCGAGGGGAGATGATACGAAAACTCGGGAGAGATCACGCCTATTTGTAAGTGCCCCTCATCGCCGCGATCCACCCCCTCTTCCACCATAACCTTTGACGCGCCGAACCTGCGTTCGAAGAATTCAAAGCGGCAAAGCCGCCTGCGATACTGAAAGTTTCCTCGAGCGTATATCCGGCACCTGCCATCACGACTCCAACCGCATAATTGGACGCGTCAGTGTAGCGCGGAATGAAGATGTCGCCTCTGCGCTGAAAATCATAAGTGCCCCAATGCCCGACGGCTGCCTTGATCGGGGCCTTTGCCGTCCAACTGTTCCAATGCCCCGCAGCCGATCGATAGGCTGCTTTGAAATCGGCGTTCGCGGGAGCCAGAAAAGTTGCGCCATCCGGCGCCTGTAGCGTCACGGAACCTCGTGGTATTCCACGAAAGATACGCCTTATCCGCCGATCAGGCGGGATTGCGGTCGGCTCTGTCGCCGGATCCCGACCGCGACTTGGCCGAAGTCCGCTATCACGCGGCTGGTTCCGGGAACCGCGATGCCGCCCTGATGCTCCGTTGCGGCTGCGTTCTGGCACAGTAACCGCCGGAGCGAGATGGCGATCTGCTTCTCCTGCTCCCTTCCTGTCGGCGATGCCTTGCGTCGCAGATGTTTCGTCCTGGGAAATCCGCACGAGGCGCGGATCGCCAATTTGGGTGCCGAGATCATCGCCGTCAGCGCTCGCAACACCGATTTGGAGCCTATCCCATATGCGCCGATAAGGCCGCCCATTGATAGCGCGCGGCGTGCCGCCGGCCGCGTTCCGAATCCGCGCCAGCCTCTCATATTCCTCGGGCGTGACCTTGGCGCGGATCAGTCGCATATCCTGCTTGGCGAACGCGGCCGGGTTTTCGGAGGCCATGATGTTCATCATCAGCGACGTACCGCCGCCCGATGTGACCGGCGTCGGATCGAGGTTGGCCCTCGCCAAGCCACGCAGCGCCTGATCGGTTTCCTCGTCGAGGTCGCTTCGCACGGCTACCGGGATCTGCGAGATCGAGGTGAAGTCCGATCCAAGCTGCCCAACGACAGCCAGGCCCGCCTCCCGGGCTGTGTCCGCGGCCTTCTTACTGGCGCGAGCCTGCAGGGAGGAGCGATCATCCAGATCGTCCAACGCGTAACGCTTCAGCGCATCTGCGATGGGCCCGTCTTCGATTTCCGACGCGATCATCGCTTGCCGCTCGGGAGAGAGCGCCCCGCCCCGTTTGTCCGGGAGCAGGCGCTTGTCCACTTCCGCGCTCGCCAGCGCGCGAGCGAGCGGTTCAATCATCATCGCGTCGGTCGCCTGCCGATCGGCGGGGGTCATCCCGTCGCGCATCAGACGGTAGCGGTTGGCGGCGGCGACCGGATCGCGCTCGATCATATCCTGCACCACGCGGCGCTGGACGCCGGAGCGATAGGCGGCGGCGCTGTGCTCGATCGTGGCGGAATCGTCCCCCCGTGCCTGGCCCCGCGCCACCAGCGATTCCACCCCCGTCTCCAGATGCTTGTCGAACAGCGCCTGATCGTCCCAGGTGTCGACCGCGTCGTCGGCCGCATTCTGCTCGATCCGCAGGCCCTGCTCGTCCTGGCCGCGCCGCAGCGCTTGATCGGCGGCGGAGCGGGCGCCGGACAGGTCATAGGCGAACCGCTCGGCGATCACCTCGTCGAACTGGCCGCGCTGGCGATCATTCTTCAGCCCGCTGCGAATCCAGTCGCGCAAGCCGCCATAATCCCGCGTCAGGCTGTCGAGCATGCCCCGCGGGTCGGCCTCGAACCTGCCCAGCGCGTCTGCCCTGATCGCCCGGGCGCCCTCCGCATAGGCGTTCCACGCCTTCTTCACCTCCAGCTCGTCGTCGCGGTCCTGCCGCTGATGCATCTCGCCGGCGATGGTCGCGCCCGTTCCGCCGAGTTGCCGCATCCCGGCGCCGAGCGCCTGCAGCCCAGTGCCGGTATAATCGCCGGGCTGGAGCTTTGCGTCGGTCACGCCGGCAATGCCCGCGCGGTTCTGTTCTGTGGGGACCGTCGGCATCTCAGTGTGCCGGTCGTGTGTTTGGGAAAATGATGGTCATGGGGGCACACTCCTTGGTTCCAAGGAGGACTATGACGCGCAGACCATATGTTGAATCGATCCGCGCCAGCCGGAGGCGGTGGGTCAATCCAGCTCAAAAAGGCTCTAACTATAGACGGACGTCCAGCGGGATCGCCAGCCATTGTGTCGGTGCCGGTCGACGATGGCGGCCGGGATCGCCAGGCCGAGTACCTGATTGTCCTCCCGCCAGATCAGGCGCGTCTCGTCGAGTTCCTCGATCGCCGTTTCGATCTCGGTGGTGGTGAGATCGAGCGCCGCAGCCAAGGTGGCCGTCGTTACGGGCGCGCGATCGCAGGCACGGTAGACCGCGGCGGTGGTGCCGCCCAGCATGGTGCGGATCGGCCGGCTGAAACGCGCATCGTCGATCGCCAGACCGCCGCGCACCTCCTGCCAGGAAAGATGGACGTCGCGCGCGAGGTGCTGCGATTTCCAGTGATCCACGATCCGCACGATCAGCGAATAAAGCAGCGCATTCTCGTCGGCATAGTCAAAATAGCGCTCGAAATAATACGCGTAATTGTCGAGGTCGAAGCCGGTTTCGGCAAGCCATTTGGGCGAGAACAGCGTGTCGTAGCATTTGTGATGCTCGGGCCGGAAATCCTCGCCGCATCCGGGCACGAACGCGGCGGGGCTGGCGTGGAGCGGGGCGAAACGCGTCACGATCGCCTCGGTTCGGGTGACCGGCGGCGTCAGGTGATAGAGGCGCGGCAATTGCTCGGTCATGCGCAGATAGCCGTCCGCCGTCTCGCCGGGGATACCATACAAAATATTGTAATTGACCAGGATGCCATGCTCATAACCGAGCTTGAGCGTCTGGACATTGTGGATACCGCGCACGCCCTTCTTCATCAGCCGCAACACGGCACTGTCGAAGGATTCGATGCCCGGCTGGACCTCGGTGAAACCGGCATCGGCGAAGGCGGCCATGCGCGTCTCGCTCTGATTGGCCTTTATCTCGCAGTGCATCTCATAGGGCGGGGAGACGCGGGCAAGCTCGGGCAGCAGCTCGGTGATATAGTCATTGGGCAGGATATAGTCGGAGAAGCGATAGGGCGTGTCGGCATAGCGATCGCGCATCTCCGCCAGCAGCCGTATCACGGTTTCCGGTTTCTTGCGGCGATAGACCAAAGTCTGCTCGTCGATGCCGCAGAAGACGCAATGCTGGTGCTGCCCCCACCAGCAGCCGCGCGAGCTCTCGATCGGCAGTACCGTCGTGGTGATATGCAGCTTGTCGCGCTCGCTCAGCGCCTCGAGATCGGCGAACCAGTCGGCATAGTCCGGCGTGGGGCTGTTCTCGAGGGAATAGAGCGTGCGCGGCGGCCCGGACGGGTTGGCGCGCGTCATCACGCCGGGGATCGCGTCAAGCGCCCCCTCCCCGACGGATGCCCGGGCGAGCCGGCCGATGATCGGCTCTCCGTCGCCGCCGGCGACGGCGTCGATCCAGGGAAAGGATCGCAGCACCTCGCGTCCCGGCGGCCCCTCCAGCGCATAGCCGCCGAGCACGACCTGGAGATCGGGCCGGGCCGCGCGCAACAGCCTGGCCACCGCGATCGAGGCCATGGTCTGATCGAACAGGCAGGTGAAACCGACCATGGTCGGCTCTTGCGCCAATATTTCCTCGGCGCACTCGATCAGGTAGCGCGGGATGATCTCGTGGCGCAGCCGGATCAGCAGGCGGCCGAAATCGCCCGGATCGGCATAAGCCTGCGGATAATTGGGATTGGCATGGGCCTGGCACCGTTCGACCAGCCGCTCGGCCTGTTCGGGGCCGACATCGGGATCGATCGCGCCGGTAAAGACGAACTCGTTCAGTGCCCAGCAGCTCGCGATCTGCTGATAGGTCGCGCCGGTAATGTGCCGCAGGAGCAGCAGGTTGAGATGCAGCACGCGTGCCGGAATCTGCTCGCTCTCAAGCTGCGCCTTAAGGATCGCGAGCCCGAGCGACGGCTCGGAAATGGCGGTCCATGGCATGCTCACCAGCACGACCCTGGGCGTTCTGGCCATCGGAGGGTCTCCGAAAGAGGGGCGTGTCAGACCTTCACGATGCCGGATTCGTCGATGACGATGCGGCTGCGCGGATCGGCGGCCGAGCTCACGATCGCCGTCGTCACCGCGATCGCCACCACCGAGATCGAGATCACCGCGATGGCGCCGGCGGGATTTTCCGCATTGCCCAGATTGGAGCCGACCACGCGGATCGTCTCGAACGCCCGGTCCGACAGCTTGATCTTCAGCGCGTCTGCCGCCTTGCGCGGATCATGGACGAAATCCCGGATGTGGCGACCATCGGCGATCACCGCATTGTAGAGCGCGAGCACCTCGTCCGCCACCTCGCGGGGAATCTTGCCGAGGCGCGGATCGCGTTTCCACATCGGGTGCGCCTGAGCCTTTTCGAACGCCGCGCCCAGTTGTTCGCCGCTGGAGATAAGCCTTTCGAATTGCCGGCCACCGCGCACGAGCTTGTCCCGTCCGAAGATGGATTGCTGGAAGACGATATCGGGTCGGGTCGAAACAGCAGCAGCCATGACGATTACTCCGAGTCGCTTAAAGCGGGAGCGCCAAGCGACGCGGGCAAGAGGCTGCCTCTTTTCGCATTTTACGGCAATAAGTAGATGCCACCACTCCGCACAGTATTCGGCCGAATTTTCAAAGTATCGAAAACCGATGGGACGCCCTGAAAGGAGATCGATACCAGGGCGAAAGGTAACATGGGAACTACTTATACGGCGGCAGATGATGACTCGGCGCTTTCACGCACTCAACAATCGCGGTGCTTCCGGCATTTGACGCCCTAGATGCCCCGACCTTCGCCGATTACCAGCACATGAGCGGTTCCCGGGACGGCCATGGGGCGTGCGCCCGGGGTCGCCGCCGGCGCGAACGTCGCGGTCGTAAGATAGAGCGAGCCATCGCGCGGATCGAGCGCGCCGGTGCGTGCGCCCTGCTCGGTCTTGATCGTCGCCTCGACCGTCGCGGTCTTGCCCGAAATATCGATGACGGCGAGCGTGCCGTCACGACCGCAGGGAATGAATGCCTTGCCGCGGCCCTCGTCCATGATCACCGCGTCGGGACCGAGACCGATCGACAGCAGGGCAACGTGCCCGGTGGCGAGATCGACGACCGCCGCCTTGCCATTGGCGCAGGCCGAGATCAGGCGATCATGCGCGGTATCGTAGCCGAGACCGCTCGGGCTGGTGCAGCCGGCGAGTGGGATGGCCTTCCCGACCGCACCCGAGACGATGTCCGCCGTCTCGACTTCGTTCGCATCCTCATTGTTCACATAGAGCGTGCTGCCCTTGATCGCGCCATATTCCAGGCCTTCCTTCAGTGCGATCGTCCGCACGATCGCGCCGCTGGCCGGATCGACGATCGAGACCGTGCCCGCCTTTGCGTTCATCACCACGGCATCGCCGGTCGTGGGATCGTAAAGCGCCGCATCGGGATCGCTGCCGACCGCGATCTTCGCCGTCTCCTTGCCGGTGCCGGTGTCGAACAGCCGGACACTGTCGTCCCGCCCGCTGGTGACCAGCAGCGTCGGCCTGCCGGGGATTGGCAGGACCGCATGGCCATGGACAAGTGCGCCGATCGACGAGACCGTGCCGTCCTTCAGGTCGACGACCGTGACGTTCTCGTTGCGCGCGACATAGAGCCGCCCCGCGGCATCATCGACCCTGGCATAGTCCCAGCTGCCATCGGGAACGGCGATCGATCGCACGACCTTATAGTCGGAGGCGGACGCAGCCGCGGGGAGGATGGCGGCGGAAACGAGCAGGATACGCGACAGCAGGGACGTCATGACCGGCCTTTCGAGGGGGAAGAGGGCGCAGCCTTTTTGTCAGTCCTACGCCCGCAGGGCGAGCCACGCCGGCCGCCTGCGCCCAACATTGGGATTTTATATAGGTCCTGACGGCCTGCCGGGCATGTCCACCCGCGGTCGTTCATGTACATTGGGATCAACGGAACGGGGCGCCACCGCGGTGCAATGGAGGACGGCGTAAGGAAGGGACATGGCCCCATGTCGGGTGCCCGGTACAGGAGTAGTATCATGAAGCTCGTTTCGATCACCGCCGTCGGCCTCGCCGCAGTCCTCGCCCAGACCGCCGTCGCGACGCCCCATGCCCCCAAGGCGAAGCTGACCATAGCTCAGGCCCGCACGATCGCGCTGCGTATCGCGCCGGGGAAGATCGCCGACGCCGAATATGAGAAAGAAGGCGGCGGCTGGCGCTATTCGTTCGACATCCGCCAGGGCAAGCGCATCCATGAGATCGGCGTCGACGCCAATAACGGGCATATCGTCGAGAACAAGTACGAAGCCCTGAACGACAGGGACTGACTGGTGACCCACGCGCGACGGACAGGATCGGCAAGATGCGCATCCTGATCGCGGAGGATGATGCGGAAACGGTCCGGTTCGTCGCGCGCGGCCTCACCGAACGCGGCCATGTCGTCACGGTCGCCGCGGACGGCGAAGATGCCCTGCATCTCGGCACGGTCGAGATGTTCGACGTCATCGTGCTCGATCGCATGCTCCCCACCATCGACGGGCTCGAAATATTGCGGCGATGGCGCGCGGTCGGAGTGAATGCACCCGTGTTGATGCTCACCGCGCTCGGCGGGATCACTGACCGGGTCGACGGGCTGGAGGCGGGCGCGGACGATTATCTGGTCAAGCCGTTCGCCTTTGCCGAGCTGGCGGCTAGGCTGGCCGCCCTGCTGCGTCGGCCGCCGATCAACGAGGTGCCGACGCGGTTCGAGAATGGCGGCATCACGCTCGACCTGCTCAAACGCGAGGTGCGGCGCGACGGACGCGATATTCATCTGCAACCACGCGAATTCGCTCTGCTCGAACAGTTGATGCGGCATGCCGGCAAGGTGGTGACCCGCACCATGTTCCTCGAATCGGTCTGGGGCTTCCACTTCGACCCCCAGACCAACATCGTCGAGAGCCATCTGAGCCGCATGCGGTCGAAGCTGAAGGAAGGCTTCGCGACGGATCCGATCGAGACCCTGCGCGGCATCGGATACCGGATGCGCGTGGATGGCTAGAGTCGCGGCGAGCGCCGCGTACCGCATCGCGTTCACCTATTCGCTGGCGCTGGCGCTGGCGATCGTTGTGCTGGGCATGGCCGTCTATGTCGCGGCGGACGCCGATTTCCGGCGCCAGCAGGACGTGGCTATCGCTGATGAGAGCGCCGGACTGATGCGGGCCTTTCGTGAGGAAGGGACGGAAGAGTTGACCAATGAGATCCGCGCGCGCGAAGCCGTCGCGTCGACTCACGCCTTTGGCTATGCGCTGTTCGATCGCGACGGCAACCGCATCGCCGGCCTGCTCGATACGCCGCGGCCGCCACCCGGCTGGCACGATATCAGCTTTCTCGACCCGAGAGAGGGGCCGGACCCGGCCCGCGCCTTGTCCAGCGACCTGCCCGGCGGGCTCCGGCTGGTGGTGGCGGCCGACACGGAGGCGCTGGAGCAGATCGACCAGACGATATTGGGCCTGTTCTCCGGGGCGTTCGTGTTGGTCGTCCTGGTCGGCATGGTCGGGGCGCTGATCCTGGGCAGCTATCTGCGCCGGCGGCTCGGCCGGATCAGCGGCACCGCGCAGGCGATCATGTCGGGCGACCTGACCCGGCGTATGCCGGTCGGCGCGCGCGGCGACGAGTTCGACGAGCTCGCCCTGGCGCTCAACGCGATGCTCAACCGGATCGAACAGCTGCTCGACAATCTCCGCCAGGTCTCGAGCGACGTCGCGCACGATCTGCGCACGCCGCTCGCCCGGTTGCGCAACCAGCTCGCCGGTTCGCTCGACGATGCCGAGGACCCCGCCGCCACGCGCGCCGCGCTGGAACAGGCGATCGAGCAGAGCGATCATCTGCTGTCGCTGTTCGCGGCGATCCTGCGCATCTCCGAGGTCGAGGCCGGCGCGCTCGCCCGGACCTTCGCGCCGCTCGACCTCAGCGACCTGCTGCATGATCTGTGCGACAGCTATGCTCCCGCGATCAGCGATGGCGGCCGCAGCCTGGGGTGCGAGATCGACCCGGACATCGGCGTGAACGGCGACCGGGAGCTGATCGCCCAGGCAGTGATCAACCTGCTCGACAATGCGCAGCGCCATACGCCGGCGGGCACCCACATCGTCGTCGCGGCCAATGCCGACCAGGAATGGGCGCGACTGTCCGTCGCGGACAATGGGCCCGGCGTGGCGGCCGAGGACCGGCCGCGGATCATTCGCCGCTTCGCCCGGCTGGATGCGAGCCGGACGACGCCAGGACATGGGCTTGGCCTTAACCTGGTCGCGGCGGTCGCCGCCGCGCATGGCGGCGAAGTAACGATCGGCGACAACAAGCCCGGCCTGCGCGTGACCGTCACCTTGCCGCGTCGGCCCTTTACCGCACCAGCAAGGTGAAGGGCGGCACATAGGCCATCAGCATTACCACCACGCCGACCAGAGACGCCAGCACGATGCTGTGCAGGAAAACATAGCGCAGAATCCGCCCCTCCTGCCCGAACCACTGAGTCGCGGTGGAGGCGACGACGATGCTCTGCGCATCGATCATTTTGCCCATCACACCACCCGCGCTGTTCGCCGCCGCCATCAAGGTCGGCGAGAGATGGAGCTGTTCCGACGTCACCTTCTGCAAACCGCCGAACAGGACGTTGGAGGCAGTGTCCGATCCGGTCACCGCGACGCCCAGCCAGCCGAGCATCGTGCCGAAGAAGGGATACATCACGCCCGTCGCGGCGAAGGCGAGGCCCATGGTCGCATCAAGCCCCGAGAAGCGCGTGACGTTGCCCAGCGCGAGCATCGCGGCGATGGTCAGCAGCGAGGGAATGACCATCACGAAGGTACGGCCATAGCTTCTGGCGATACCAGCGGGGTTGAGCCCGAGCAGGAAGCCGCTGATCACGCCCGCGATCAGGATCGCCGAGCCCGTCGCCGACAAGGGATTGAAGTTGAAGATCGCCGGCTCCGCCGCGGCTGTCGCCACCACCGGCGGCACGCGCATGATGACCATGTCGAGCCCCGGCACATGGATGGCGAGCTTGAAGATGCCGTCGAGCGCTGCCTTCACTGCGGGCACGCCCCACAGGAAAACGATCACCGTCAGGATCAGCCAGGGCATCCACGCCTTGCGCATCGCCGCCGCGCTGACCGGACCTGCCTGGGTGACCACCGCGTCCTCATGCTCGGTGACATGCGCCGCGTCAGTGGTCGGCACCCGCTCGTCGCCCCTGGCAAGCGGCGCTTCGTTCACGTGCATGATGTCGCGCGGCTTCCACACGCGCAGAAAGCCGACCAGCACGACGAGCGTAACCAGAGCCGAGCCAATCGCCGCGAGCCATGGCCCGTGCAGATTGGAAATGAGCAGCTGGGTGAAGCCGAACACCACACCGACCAGTAGCACCGCGGGCCAGATCGCCAGTGTCCGCCGCCAGCCGCAATAGGCCACCAGCAGCCAGAAAGGCACCATCAGGCAGAAGGGCAGCATCTGCCGCCCGACCATCGCCGACAGATCCTCGAGCGGCAGCTCGGTGACGGTCGCGAGCGTGACGAGCGGGGTGCCGAGCGCGCCGAACGCGACGGGCGCGGTATTGGCGATCAGCGACAGGCCCGACGCCTGGAGCCGGGTGAAGCCGAGCCCGATCAGCATCGCGCCGGTCACCGCGACCGGGGTACCGAACCCGGCCGCGCCCTCGAAAAACGCGCCGAGGCAAAAGGCGATCAGCAGCAACTGGAGCCGGCTGTCCTCGGTCACCGTCGCGATCGAATCGCGCAATATCTGGAACTGCCCCTGCTCGTTGGTCAGCTGGTAGAGGAAGATGATGTTGAGCACGATCCAGCCGATCGGCAACAGGCCATAGGCCGCGCCATAGCCCGCCGCGCGAGCAGCCAGATCGGCGGGCATGCCGAAGGCGGCGACCGCGATCAGCAGGGCGGCGGCGAGACCGAGCAGCGCCGCGATATGGGCGCGAACATGGAACAGACCGATACAGCCGAGCAGGACGACCAGAGGCGCCGCAGCGAGCACGACCGACAGCCAGTTCCCCAATGGATGATAGTCTTGTGACCAGGTCATCGATGCACCCCTCGCTGAATCTTGTCGTGTTGTCAGTCGACCCCTGCCGGCGCGATCAGGATCGCGCGCAGATCATTGACGTTGGTGCGGGTCGGCCCGGTGACGACCAGGTCGCCGAGCGCCTCGAAAAAGGGATAGGCCAGGTTCGCGTCGAGCATCGCCTGCGCATCGAAGCCGAGCGCGCGGGCGCGGGCGAGCGTGTCGGGCGTGACGATCGCGCCGGCATTATCCTCGGTGCCGTCGATGCCATCGGTATCGCAGGCGATCGCGTGGAGGCCCGGCGCACCATCGAGCGCAATGGCGAGGCCGAGCAGATATTCCAGGTTGCGCCCGCCCCGACCGTCCGGGTTGGCGACGCGCACCGTGGTCTCGCCGCCCGAGAGGATGACCTGCGCCCGGCCATCCGCCGCGCGCCGGAGAGCGAGCGCGGCGTGCTCCGCACCGAGCCGCCGGGCTTCGCCTTCCAGACCATCGCCGAGATCGGTGACGGCATAGCCCTGGGCTTCGGCAAGGCGGGTTGCCGCCGCCAGCGCGTCGCGGGCGCGGGCCACGACCAGCAACTCGCCGGTGACCATGGCGGGCGCCGGGGTCTCGTTGGCGGGATCGTCGAGCGCGGCGACGACGGTCGCGGGCAGCGCGATGCGGTGGCGGGCGAGAATCTCGCGAGCCGTTTCCAGCGTGGTGTGATCGGCCACGGTCGGACCGCTGGCGACGAAGCTCGGGTCGTCGCCGGGCACGTCGGAGATGACCAGCGAGGTGACTCGCGCCGGCGCGGCGGCGACGGCGAGGCGGCCGCCCTTCACCATCGAGAGATGCTTCCGCACGCTGTTGATCTCGGCGATGGTTGCACGCGAGCGCAGCAGCGCCCGGGTCACGGCCTGCTTGTCGGCAAGCGCCACGCCGGGCACCGGCAGGGTGAGCAGGGCCGATCCGCCGCCCGAGATCAGCGCAAGCAGCCGGTCCTCGGCCCCGAGCCGCCGTACCAATTCAAGCGCGCGGGTCGCCGCGGCGAGGCTGTCGGCATCGGGCACGGGGTGCCCGGCCTCGATCAGCTCGAAATCGGACGGGATATGGTGCGGCGGGCCGGAATGCCCGTGGCGGGTGATGATCAGCCCGGACAGCGGCCCCTGAACCATATCCGCCGCGACCGAGGCCATCGCCGCTGCGCCCTTGCCCACCGCGACGATCAGCGTGCGGCCGGCGACGGGCTCTCCAACGACATCGGCCGGGATGCAGCGATCGGCAGTAACGGCATCGACCGCCGTGTCGAACAGGGCCCGGAGCAACTGGCGCGGCGGCATCGCATCGGACACAGCCGTCACCGGTGGCGCGTCCGCGCAGAATCCGGACATGACCTTGATGGCCGCAACCTTACCCTCCCCTGTCCTGCCGTCTCCGCCTCGCCTTTCGGGGACGGACCGGTCGGCACCTTCGGTGAAAGGGCCGGCGACTGCAATGTCAGTGTTTGGCGAGGAGCGCTATTCCCGCGACGCCTTCAGCCGCCGGACGCAGCATGGATGGCGCCGGCCGAACGGCCCGATCACATCACACGCCTTGCTGCGCGGCGGCGCGGGCCGCGCGGTAATCGAGCACCTCGCGCACCGGCAGCTTCCGGTGGGTGCCGACCATTCGGTAGGGCAGCTCGCCCCGGGCCAGCAGCTTGACGAGGTGCGGGCGCGACATGTTGAGCAGATCGGCCGCCTGTTGCGTGGTCAGTTCGGCCTCGAACGGCACCACCGCCACGGCATTGCCCTTGCCGGTTTCCGCCACCATGCGCAGCAGCGCGCGGAACACCGTTGCCGGCAGCATGATCGCGTCCCGACCGACACCGGCAGGCAGGCTGACCAGGTCGTCGCCGCGATCGAGCTTGAACAACTGGTCTGCCGCGGCGCGCGCCGCATCGATCTCGGCGCCGCTGGGCGGACGGACATCAGCCGTGTTCAGCGCCCATTCGGCCATCGCGCTTCTGCCCGAGGTCATCAGCAGGCGCCTTTGGGAAAGCGAGTCTCACGTCTCATCGCTGCTCCTTGATCGCGGACGAGCCGGGGGCGTCCGCCGTCACACGGTTGGTGATTTTTCGGCTGCTGTGATGCGTTGCGGCTAACCCGCCCCGTCGCCGGCCTGGTGTTGCCTGTCGCGTTCTTCCATGCGCTGGCCGATCAGGTGCCAGAGATCGATCTCCGGCCGCGCCCGCCTCGCCGCGGCGGCATAGGCCGGGGTGACGCCGAGTTTGGCGAGCTGGACGAGTTTCCTCGACGGGATGCCGTCGAACCCGACCGCGCGCATGCCGGTGACCAGCGCGGGGGTCACGCCATAGAGGCGGTAGCCGACGAAATCATAAAGGTTGGGCGGTGCCGCGCCCACGGCACGGAAGGCTTCGACATCGCTGGCGCGGGCGCCGTGCGACCAGAGGATCTGGAGCTGCTTCGCATTGGGCAGGCCAAGCCCGAGCGCCGTGATCGAGCGCAGATAGTCGGGCGTGATGCCAAGCTTCTCCAGCATCGGCAGCGCGCGCAGATCCCCGCCATAACCCGCTCGGAGCATCGCCGCCTCATAGGATTCGGCGGCCGATGCGGGCGGAGCCGGATCGACGGCGTCCTCCTTCTGGACGGCCGCCGCCGGCAGCGGCTCGGGTACCCTTGCCGGCACGGGCGCTTCCGTAGCGATGGTGGTGGCCGTGAAGGTCGCCCCGCCGGCGATCCGGATCATCGGGGCGTGCTTCGGCCGGACGGGCTGAACGACGGCGGCGCGCGCGCGCGGCAGGATCGTGACGGCGCACAGGCCGAGCGCGGCGATGCCCGCCAGCATCAACGGCGCCGCACGACGCGGCGCGGGTAGAGCCTCGCCCAGGATATGCGCGACCCGCAAGCGCAGTGCCGAGGCCGGCCGATGCCCGTCAAGCGCCAGCGCAAGGGTGGGCGCTGGAATGCGCGCCGCTTCGAGCGTGCACAGCGCCGTGGCGAAGGCCAGCGGATCGCCGCACGCCACGAGCGCGAGATCGTCGCAGCAATGCTCGCGCTCTTCACGCAGCCGCCGGCCGATCCACCACACGGCGGGATGGAAGAAGAACAAGGTCTCGACCAGGGTCTGCAGCAGGTTCCAGAAATAATCGGCGCGGCGGATATGCGCGAGCTCATGCGCCAGCACCGCTTCGAGCTGATCGGGCGTCAGCGCGGCGAGCGCCGAAACCGGCACCACCACGACCGAGCGGAACAGGCCCATGACGAAGGGCCCCGACGCCTGCCAGGACAGCCGCAACACCACCGGGCGCAGCGTCATGCGCAGGCGCAGCCGTTCGACCATCGCCGCCAGGGGCGCCGGGACCTCGATATCGGCCGCGCGTACGAGGCGGCGCAGCAGGATCCAGCCACCGATCGCCCGGACCGACAGCAGCGACACGCCGGCAAGCCATGCCAGGTCGAGCCAGAGCAGCAACGCGTCATGCGCTGGCGACCAGGCCGACCGGAACGCCGTGCCATCCTTCATCGCCGCTAGCGCCAGGGGCACATCCTCGTCGGCAATCGGGATGGCCAGGGATTGCGCAGCGACCCGCGCCAACGCCTCCTGGTGGATCAGGGTGACGATCGCCACAGCGACCATCGCCAGCAGCGCCGCCAGCGCCAGCCCGTACCGCGCCCGGCTGCTCAGGCCGGAAAGCGCCCGGTCGACGACGCCATAGACAAAGGCGATCGCCGCCGCCTGCCAGGAGAAATGGATCAGGGTCCAGGCCAGGGCGTCGGCGTGCAGGGTCACGGCTTCGGCCTCTTCGCGTCGATCAGCTTGCGGATTTCGCCGAGCTCGTCGGCATCGACCGCTTCCATCGACAGCGCATGCATGGCGAGCTGGGCGGCCGACCCGGCGAACAGCCGCGTGGTGAGGTCGCGCAGCAGCTGGCTCTGAGTGTCGCTCTGGCTGGCGGCAGCGCGGTAGAGATGCGCCTTGCCCTGCTCGGTCCGCTCGACCAGCCCCTTCTCGGTCATGATCTGCAGCGTCTTGAGCACTGAGGTATAGCCGCGCGGGCGATCCTGGCCGAGGCCGTCGAACAGCTCGCGCACCGTCGCCTCGCCCTTTGCCCACAGCGCCGCGAGCAGCTCCAGCTCGGCCTCGGTCGGCTTGGGAAGATCGGTCCGCGTCATGGTCGACTCTCTATACGAAGAACTTCGTAGGTGTCAACGAAGACTTTCGTAGGTGGTTTGGCGACGGCTGTACTGCATGGAGCAGAATGGCCTCAGACGCCCGCGCCGTAATTCTGCGCCGCCTGCAAGCTCTCGATATCCTGGCGCGGCGGGGCGCCGAACAGGCGGCGATATTCCCGGCTGAACTGGGACGGGCTGTCATAGCCGACCGCGAAGCCGGCCGCGCCCGCGCTGGTGCCCGCTGCGAGCATCAGCCGGCGCGCTTCCTGCAGGCGCAGCTGCTTTTGATATTCGAGCGGGGTCATGCGCGTCACTGCCTTGAAATGCGCGTGCAGCGACGACGCGCTCATCCCGGCCGCCGCGGCGACCTCGTCGATGCGCAGCTGTTCATGGAAACCACGGCGGATGCGCGCGATGGCGCGGCTGACCTGGTTCAGATGGCTGTCCGCGGTCGCCATGTGGCGCAGCATCGCGCCATGCGGCCCGGTCAGCAAGCGATAGGCGATCTCCCGCTCGATCAGCGGCGCGAGCGCGGCCACCGTGTCGGGCCGGTCGAGCAGCCGCACCAGCCGGCACGCGGCGTCGATCAGGTCGGGATCGCCCGGATAGACCGCGAGCGCGGGCAGCGCGCTCCTGGCAGGCGTGCCGCCATCGGCGATCACCAGGTCGGCGAGCATGGCGGGATCGAGATCGATCTTGCAGCACAGATAGGGTGCATCCGGGCTCGCTTCGAGCACATGGCCGACCAGCGGCAGGTCGACCGAGACGAGCAGATAGCGCGACGCATCATAGATCACGCTGTGATCGCCCAGCGACACGCGCTTCGACCCCTGGGCGATCAGGCAAAGCGATGCCTCATACACCGCCGGCACCGGTACCGACGGAACATCCGCGCGGATCAGCGACAGCCTGGGGACCGCCGTCGCGGAAATGCCGGATTGCGGCGCGTGACGTGCAATGAGGTCGGTCAGGTCGGCGATACGATGCATGGCACGGTGAGACACGATCCCGCGCAGACGTGCAAGGTTCGACCGTCACTTTTGGAGGATCGTGCAAAGCCTGCGGGCGATCGCTCTACCACTCGCCACCCCGCTCGCCCCATTTCTCCGTCACCACCTCAGGGCAAGAAGGACATGACCATGACGAGCCTCGACAAGACCATCCTCATCACCGGCGCATCGAGCGGCATCGGCGAAGCGACTGTGCGCGAACTGTCCGCCACGGGCGCGCGGCTGTTCATCGGCGCGCGTCGCGGCGAGCGGCTCCAGGCGCTGGCCGCCGAACTCGGTGCCAATGTCGCGTGGCGCGAACTCGACGTCACCGACGCAGCCGACTTCGCTGCGTTCGCCGATGCCGCCGAGCAGAAATTCGGGCGGATCGACGTGCTGATCAACAATGCCGGCGTCATGCCGCTGTCGCCGCTCGCCGCGCTGAAGACCGACGAATGGACCCGGATGATCGACGTCAATATCCACGGCGTGCTCAACGGCATCGCGGCGGTGCTGCCGCGCTTCGTCGCGCAGCGCAGCGGGCATGTCGTCAACGTCGCCTCGGTCGGCGCGCACTTCGTCCTGCCGACGGCGGCGGTCTATTGCGCCACCAAATATGCGGTGTGGGCGATCACCGAAGGGCTGCGGCAAGAGCATGACGACATCCGCGCCACCGTCATTTCCCCCGGCGTGACCGCAACCGAACTGGGCGACGACATCAGCGATCCGCAGATCGCGGCGGCGCTGAAGGACTGGCGCCAGAAATCGCTGACACCGGACGCGATCGCGCGCGCGATCCGCTACGCGCTGGAACAGCCCGAGGGCGTCGATATCAACGAAGTCATCGTGCGGCCGACCGCCGCCAATATGTAAGGCGCGGCAGCTGCCTGCTGGCTTTCGGACGAGCTGCCACGCTCCTCCGAAAGTCCGGCAGTTCCTTGCATCCAGGAGCTATTTAGCCGCGCCTGCCGCGGTTTCGATAAAGGCGGCGACCTGCTGAGGATGCGACAGCATTACCGCATGGCTGCTCTGTATCTCGGCGATCGTCGCCTTAGCCCGGGTCGCCATCAGGCGTTGCGTGCTCGGCGCCACCATATGGTCCTTGAGCGTCAGCATGTAGAAGGAAGGCTTCGTCTTCCACGCGGCGTTGACGATCTTCGGCTGCACCGCGCCAAGCCCCCAGGGCACCTGCGCGGCTGCCATGAAGCGTGACACCGACGGGTCGATATCCGCGGCGAACGCGTTCGGGAATTTCTCCGGATCTACCATGAGGAAGCCCTCGCTCGGCGGCAGCAGCGGGGCGGAATCCTCGCCGGGCGTCGGCCTGGTCGCAAGATCGAACACCGATTCACCGACATCGGGCGCGAAGGCCGCGAAATAGACCAGCTTCTGGACCTTGGGGTCAGTGCCGGCTTCAGTGATGACGGCCCCGCCATAGGAATGGCCGACCAGCACCACGCGATGCCTTGCCCTGGCGATGACCTGGCGCGTTGCATCGACATCTCCCTGAAGGGTGATGGTGGGATTCTGGACCATCAGGACTTCGTAGCCGTCGCGCGACAGGATGTCGTAGACCTGCTTCCAGCCGGATGCGTCGGCGAAGGCGCCGTGCACCAGGACGATCGAAACCGGCTTCTCAGGGGCGGCGGCGGGTGTGGCGGACGGGGCGGCGATGGCCATCATGGCGAACAAACTCCAGATCATGCGTTTCATCGAAGGTCTCCAGTTGGTCGGTGCGCGGCGGCGCAGGCGGATCGAGCGATCAGCCGATCGCCACGGGATCGAGCGTCAGCGGCGTTCGGTCGGCGAGGTCGCCGACGCTGCCGGCATAGTGACGGAAGTGCGGCGATTCACGGTGTGCGACCGCGGCAGCCATGTCGGTGTAGAGCTCGTCGAGGACGAAGCGGTCGCTGTCGGCCTGATCCTGCCAGATATCCCATCGCAGATTGCCTGGCTCAGCCCGACTTGGCGCGATCATGGTGTCGAGCAGCGCCCGCAACGCCGCCACCTTGCCGGGGCGCGCGACGAGAATCGCCATGAGTTTCACTGGACCAGGCATTGCGCTCTCCCCGGATCGGAAACGGCGCCGTGATCGCGCGCGCCGCTCATGCTTCGACGCTCGTGCGCGCCAGTGCCGCGATGAGCGCCTTGGCGATCGGATGGTCCGAACGCGGATTCTGGCCGGTGATCACTTCGCGGTCCTCGATCACTTTGGGGGCGAAATCCGGGCCGGTCTCCACATGGGCGCCCGCGATCGTCAGCGCCTCGGGCATGTGGAAATAGAGCTTGCCGTGGAGGATATTGTCCTCGATCGGCTTCTCCTCGCTCGCTGAATAGACTGTCATGTTGTAGCCGGCATATTGCCAGTCCGTGGCAAGCTCGGCCGCCTTGGTCTTGTCGCCGGCGATGAGCGCTGCACGGAATTCCCGGGCGCGCGGCATGGCGGAAACGGACGCCATCGGGCCGTGACAGAGAAAGGCAGTGGGTTTGCCCTGGGTGTGGAAGTGGCGCAGGATCTCGCCCAGATCGCCATCCTGCATCAGATCGACCACCGGCGCCTGACCGCCGGGCGTGAAGAAGGCGAGATAGGGATCCAGCCCGCCGTCGATGATCGCGCGCAGGGTCGAGACATTGTTCATCGCCGGATGCGTGTCGAAGAACTGCCGGCCACGCCTGTGCGCCGCCTCGTCATTGTCGAAATGCATCGTCTGGTCGGAGACCGGATCGATAAACGGCTTGGTGCCGTTCGGCGTGGCAAAGACGATGTCATAGCCTGCCTCGACCAGCGCCATCACCGGCACGACCAGCTCGTTCAGATACTGGCCGGTCGGCCCGGTGCCGCCGCCCTGAATCTCGATCCGGGTAGCATTGGAGCCAACAACGAGCACTTTCCCCATGGACATGATCGGTTCTCCCTTCGGTCGACATTGATGCGTGCCGGTCGACGGTGACTTGTGACAAGAGCGCGCATCCCCGTGCCGGCGGGGCCGGAATAGCCTGGCGCGCAGACCAGCGCAGGTTAAACAACGTTAAATTTCGACAGTTTTAGGCTGCTTCGCAACGATGGGAGCAGGCGAGCGAGGCACAGCAAGCAAGGAGCTGTTCCTCGCGGCATGGCCGGACCAACTTCGTCCGGGAAACCAGTCTCAAGGTAACGATCACGTATCCGCGACGCGAGCGCGCTGTCCGAGACCAAATTCTACGACGATCTCGCGGCGATCGAGGTGCCGGTGCTGGTGCTGCACGGCGAGGACGACCAGATCTGCCCGTTCACCACCACCGGCGCGCGCTCGGTCAAGCTGCTGAAGAACGGCACGCTGATCTCCTATCCCGGTCTTCCGCACGGGATGCCGACCACGCACGCCGACATCATCAACCGCGATCTGCTCGCGTTCATCCGGAGCTGAGTACGGCTTCGGCGCAACGAAGAGGATGATCATGGGGCCGGGAGCGGATCAGCTGCTTCCGGCCCCAATGCGATCGGTCCGCCGACATCGCATTATCACCAGATAGAACTATTTCCGATCTATCTGTCACTTGTCAGGAGTTTGCCGCAACTGGAACAGTTTCCATGCCATTTGGCGCACAGTGGCGGCAACACCGGGCAAGAGTCCGCCTGAGTGTCGCGAATGCGTTGGACAGAATGCTTTCGCCCGGATCATAAAGAATCTCTGTCGAATACGGACATTCGGGTGGGAGTTGATCGGATGATTTCACGTCGCACCATGATTGCTGCCCCCGTCACCCTCCCCTTGATGTCGGGTTTCGCCTGGGCCGCCGCCGCCCAGGAGATGGTTCCCCCGGTTTCGGGCAAGACGCCCGACGAAGCACTGGCGTTGCTGCAAGACGGCAATCGTGACTATGCCGCCGGGAAGGCGCCCGATCGCGACAAGAGCGAGAAGCGCCGGCTTTCGCTGGTGGAGTCGCAAAGCCCGTTCGCGGCCCTGGTCTGCTGTTCGGATTCGCGCGTGCCGCCCGAGCTCCTGTTCGGGCGCGGCCTCGGGGAGTTGTTCGTCGTCCGCAACGCCGGCAACGTCGTCGACACGGTGGCGATGGGCTCGATTGAATATGGCGTCGCCGTGCTGAAGGTTCCGCTGATCCTGGTGCTCGGGCACGAGCGTTGCGGCGCGGTGGATGCCGCGGTGTCGGTGGTCCTGAAAGGAAAGGACTATCCCGGATCGATCGGCCGGATGATCGAACCGATCGTGCCGGCTGTGCTCCAGGCGCAGCGGGCGGGCGCAACCGATCTGCTCGAAGCATCCACGAGGCGCAACGTGTCGCGCATCGTCAGCCAGCTTCGCCACGCCTCCGAGCCGATGCTGATGACGCCGATCGCCGAAAAGAGCCTGCGCATCGTTGGCGGCACCTACAGCCTCGCCCGGGGCGAGGTGGATTTCTTCGATCTCGGCTAGCCGAAGTCGCCCCCCGGTATCGTCCGCCATTGTCCGTCGCCACTTGCTGACGCAAGCTCCCGCAGTGAGTTCCGTCCGTTGACTCGCGGGCGCGCCGAGCACGGCGACGTGACGAGGGAGAAGATCATGGTGGTGAACCGAGCGTTGCTAGCTGTACTGCTGATGCCGGCCGCCGCATTGGCGCAGGATTCAGCCGAGCGGGCGCGCGCCATCGCAGGCGACCCGCCCGCCGCGACGCAGCGCCTCACCCTCGCCGACCTTCCGAAACCGGCGGGCAAGCGAATCGCGTTGTTCGACGGCCGCAGCCTTGCGGGGTGGCAGCCCTGGCTCGGCTATGCCGACCCGGCGGTGACCTACAAAGGCAATCCCGGCAGCGCGCCGATCGGCGCCAGCCGCGACACCAGCGGCGATTTCGCCGTCCGGCAGGTCGACGGCGCGCCGGCGATCCGGGTGAAGGGCGAGACGTGGGGCAGCCTCGTCCACCATGCCGACCTCCGCGACTATCATCTCCGGCTCCAGTATAAATGGGGCGCACGGACATGGCCGCCGCGCGAGCACCTGCCGCAGAACAACGGCCTGCTCTACCACACCCACGGAACGCCCGGCGAGGTGTTCGGGACATGGCGGCCGTCGGTGGAATTCGAGATCATGAAGGGGTCGACCGGCATGGTCGTCACCGTCGGCACCAGGGTGCGGGCACGGACAAACGTGGCGTTCGATCCCTCGCTGATCGCGCCGCACCTGCGCTTTCGCATGGGGGGCACGGAGATCGACATGATCAACGGCACCCCGACCTGGAACGTCGAGGGCGCAAGCGATGCGGAACGGCCAGTCGGCGCCTGGAACACGCTCGATCTCTATGTGCTTGGCGACCGTGCCATTCACGTGGTCAACGGCGTGCCTGTGGCCGAGGTGCGCGGTCTGGCGACCCTGGCGCCCGACGGGACGCGGGTGCCGCTGACTCATGGCCATATCCAGCTCCAGTCCGAGGGCGCCGAGACCTGGTTCCGGGCGATCACGATCGAGCCGATCCGCACCCTGCCGCGACTCGTCGTGGCGGGCAGCTAGCGGTGCCGCCCTGTTGTCAGCCGCCCGCGGCGGTGAAGACCGCCAGCTGGGCGGCAAACGCCTGCTTGAACGCGGGCCGCGCTTCGGCGCGGGCGACATAGGCCGCGAGGTTCGGATATTCGTCCAGCAGCCCCGATGCGCTCAACCGGCGCAGCACCTCCACCATCATCAGGTCGCCCGCGCTGAACGCTCCGTCGAGCCAGTCGGCATCGCCAAGCCGGCGCGAAAGGTCGCCCAGTCGGTCCCGGATGCGATCCTGCACCAATGACAGGCGTTCCTCCGCCCAGGGCTTGTCGCCTTCCATGAACTTGACGACGACGAGATCGAGGATCGGCGGCTCCACCGTGCTGAGCGCGGCAAACATCCAGGTGATCGCGCGTGCCCGGGCATCGGGCTCGTCCGGCAACAGGCCGGGATAGCGATCCGCGAGATGGAAGATGATCGCCCCGGATTCGAACAGGACGAGACCATTTTCCTCATAGGTCGGGATCTGCCCGAACGGATGAAGCGCCCGGTGCGCGGGCTCCTTCATCTCGGCGAACGAGACGAGGCGGACGTCATAGGGCTGGCCGACTTCCTCGAGCGCCCAGCGGACGCGCATGTCGCGCGCGAGGCCCCTGCCGCGATCGGGGGATGTTTCAAACGCGGTGATGGTAATGGTCATCTTCACGCTCCGATCGATGGCAAGGTGCGCCGGGACCGAGCCCGCGTCGGCACCTCACTGGAAATCGCTCGCCTCGTACAGCGGCCGGATTTCGATCTCGCTCGGCCCCGGCATGGGGTTGGGGCAGCGCTTCACCCAGGCGACCGCCTCGTCCATGTCCTTGACTTCCCAGAGCCAGAAGCCGGCGACCAGTTCCCGGGTTTCGGCGAAAGGCCCGTCGATGACCGTGCGGCCGGGTCCATCGAACGCGACGCGCTTGGCCTCGGAAGTGGGCTTGAGGCCATCAGCGGTGCGCAGGATGCCGGCATCACGCAGCTCGTCGTTGAACTTGCCCATCGCCTCCATCATCTCCGCCGTCTCGGGCGTGAGGACAAAGCCCTTTTCGCTGTCTTCGGTCGCCTTCACGAACACCATCACATGCACTGGCTGTCTCCCTTGTTCGAGCCGGGCTCAGCTGCCCGACATTGGAACGACGAACGGGGCTGTCGGGAATCGACAAGGTCCTGCGATATTTTTTCGTGCCGCCTGGCGCGTCGGCGTTGCGGGCCTAGCGATCCGCCTTTGGCTGCCACAGCTCGATCTTGGTGCCGTCCGGATCGAGGATCCAGGCGAACCGGCCGCTCGGGTCGCTATCGTCGCGCTTGAGGATCTCGACCCCCTTTGCCGTCAGGCGCGCGATGAAGGCGTCCAGATCGTCGACCGCGAAATCGATCATGAACTCCCGGGTCGAGGGTTCCATATAGCTGCTGCCCTGCCGGAACGCGTTCCAGGCGAGAACCGGGGGATGACCGGGCGCATCGTAGCGAAGCACCGCGCCGCCGAACGATTCCACCTGAATGCCCAGCACGTCACGGTACCAGGCAGCAAGCGCCTTCGGGTCCTTGCTCTTGACGAAGATGCCGCCGACGCCGGTGATCCGTCCGGCCTGTTGAGCCTGTGCCATATCGGGCGCGCCCGACATCATCAGTATCGCCATCACCCCGATTCCGCGCAGCATCGCTCTCTCCCTGCTTCGAGTCGGCCCTTCTGTAGCATGGGATGGAAAAGAAGCGCCGCCTCCGCCCGGAAGCGGAGGCGGCGCAAATGCCTTCAGAACTTCGCGCGGAGGCCCATACTGATCACCCGGCCCAGCGGGCTGGCGCCGTAGGAGTCATAGCCAGGCGACCCGTTGTAGAAAGGCGGATCGCGATCGAACAGATTCTCGACATCGACATAGACTTCGCTGTCGCCGAGCAGACCGCCCTTGGAGAAGTTCCAGGCGAGATGCGTGTCGATCGTCGTGTTCGGGCGGACCCGGTCGCCGCCGGCGCCAGTGGGCGCGCCGCCGGCAATCACCACCGGGCTGATCGTGGAACCCGACCAGTTGCGATATCCGCCGACATGATTGGCGAAGATGCTGGCCGAGATGCCCTGATAGTCCCACATCAGATAGGCGCGGCCCTGGGTGCGGATCGACGGGAAGGTGGTGTTGAAGCCCGTCGTGCCGAGCACGCTGAAGGTACGGCCACCGGAAAAATTCTGGTCGTATTTCAGGAACTGGGTGACGGAGCCGCCCGGCGTGAACGTGCCGATGCCGGTCGGGATGCGCCAGCTTGCGGCGATGTCGAGGCCCTGAATCGTCAGGTTCAACGTGTTCCGCTGACGGAAGTCGTAGATGTAATAGATGCGCGTCGGCAGCCCGGTGGTGATCGGAACATTGCCGATCGCCGCCGCGACGATCGGGTCGGTCGGCGACAGGCCCTGTGGATAGAAGACCAGCAAATTGTTGATCGAGGCCGAGTTGATGATCGCCGAGAGCGGAGGCGAGGTGATGCCGCCGCGCAGCTTGTTGTTGAACAGGGTGGTGGAGATGCGCAGCCCGTTCAGAAAGTCTTTCGGCGCGAAATCGAAGCCGATCGACCAGGTCGTGCCCTTTTGCGGGTTGAGGCCCGGATTGCCCGTCTGGATGCGGATGCCCGGGGTGGTGCCGCTGATCTGGCAGAATCCGTTCGAGCACGGAATGCCAGGGATCAGCGCGACGTCCGGGAAGGACGAGACTGGTACCTGCTGCGTATCGCTCAGCTGGACGACGGCCGATTCATTGTAGAGGCCGTTGGCATTGGGATCGCCGAGCGAGCGGAGCGACGGCGCCACGAACGACTTGGACCAGTTGCCGCGGATCTTGAGGCCGTCGAACACTTCCCAGTTCGCGGCGACCTTGGGGTTCGAGGTGCTGCCGAAATCGTTGTAATGATCGTAGCGGCCGGACACGCTGATATCGAACTGGCGCACCAGCGGCACGCCCATATCCACCCCAATGACCGGGACCAGCAATTCGCCATAAGCCGACTGTACCGACCGGCTGGTCGGGAAGAAGAAGCTCTGATTGGCGAGGCTCGACGGGCCGGTGCCGTTGGGGCGATCGACCGCGGTGTCGAGCGTGTAGCTGAGCAGTTCGCCGCCGACGGCGATCCGCACCTTGCCGGCGGGCAGTTCGAAAACCGATCCGTCGATGCCGATGCGGCCCTGCTTTATGACGTTCTTGCCGCGCTGCGCCGAGCGGCTGTCGATGAGGCGCGCGAGCACTGCCGCCGAGGTGCGGTTGCCGCTTGGGCCGTTCCACACATCGAGCGCATTGGCGCCGGTCAGGCTTTGCTGAACGACGTCGGTGCGACCGGGGTTTGACTGGTTGGCGACACCGTTCGCGTTGGTCGTGCCGTTGAGTGCGAGCAGCGCGCAGGCCGTGCACAGCGTGCCCTGCGTGAGCGCCAGCGTCTCGTCCTGGCCGATCATGCCGAGCGCGGTGATGCGGAAATTCTCGCCCAGGCGATATTCGGCATTGACCGTGGCAAACCAGGTCTGCGCCGAATTCTCGCTGGTCGCGCCCGGACCGAGCAGCTGATCGGCATTCCAGCGGATCGTCTGCGTGGTGCCCGTCTGCCCCGGCGGGTTGATGTAGAAGGGATTGGCCTGGCCGATCGCATTGGTCGGATCGCCGCCGCTATTCGCGGCGTCGGTCTGGAACACACGGGCGGTGATGCCGCCGCGGCCCACTCGCGACAGGTTCTTGCGCTTCGAATAGTTGAAGTCACCGGTGAAGGTCAGGTTGTCGCCTACTTCCTGCGTGATCTTCACATAGGCAGTGTGGCGGGTTTCCTTGCCGAGGCGATCGGAGAAGATCGTCGTGTCGCACGGCGCATTGGCGCCGGAGTTCGCCACGGTCGAGGTGGCGGTCGGCGAGAGATAGACTGGCGCCGAGCCGGCGGTACCCATCTGGATGGTAGCCGGCGAGCAGTTGAAGCTCTGGAAATTGCTGCCGCCCTCGTCGATGTGATTGGGCTGGAGGAAGGGCCGAGCGGCATAATCGTTCACCAGCGGTCCGGCCTGTGAGAAGCCGTACGCGACCAGTACCGATCCGGTATCCCAGCGATTCCCGTAAAGCAGGCCGCCGCTGTAGGTGCGATAGCCGCCATCGCCAAAGCCGACCTGGCCATTGGCCTGGAAGCCCTTGTAGTTCTTGCGCGTGATGAAGTTGACCACGCCGGCGACCGCGTCCGAGCCATAGGTCGAGGACGCGCCCTCGGCGAGGACTTCGACGCGCTCGATCGCGATGGTCGGCAGCATCGACGGATCAGCCAGCGCATGGTTGGTGCCGCCGAGCGGGAGGCGGTGGCCGTCGATCAGGGTCAGGGTCGAGTTGGACGCCGACGAGCCGAGGCTATGGATGGTCGGGGCATAATAGCTGTTGCCCGCCGTCTGCCCGACACCCGCGCCGCCAAGGCCCGTGATCGAGGGCACGGTCTTCAATATCTGCTGCACGTTGACCGAGCCGGTCTGCTCGATCGCTTCGCGGCCGACCGAGACGAGGTTGGCACCGACGGGCGCGACGCCGCGGATGCTGGTGCCGGTGACGACGATGTCCTCGCTGCTCAGTCCGGCATCGTCCTGCGGCAGTTGTTCGGTGACCTGAGCCGGCGCCGTGGGCGCCGCCGTGGATTGTGCCCAGGCGGGCGCCGATATGGATTGTGGTAGGGCGATCATGGACGCCATGATCAGCAATAGGGCTGATATCCTGTGGATCAGCCATCGCATCGGTTGGATCATTTCAGTCTCCCCTGATGGTGCATCGCGCGCATCGCGGATCGGCAAAGCTCCACCGCGCGCACGCCTCCCGGACCCCCACGCCTCTGCGGGCGCTGAAGCTTCTTGTTTTGTCACGGAAATATGGGCGGCGGCCTGCCTGCCCCGCGCGTCTCCTCTCCCCTTTTCGTCGCTCGGTTTCGAAGGACCGAATCGACGTTCACGGATTAAATAGAATGGCAAATATGATATAGGATAGTGGAAACTTGCATACACGGTCGAAAAACCGCAACAAATTTCGACTACTTCCAGCTGGTGCGCAGTAATGTTACCGCACACATCTCCAGCCACTCTGGCGCGCGGGGCACCAAAGGAGCGGGATTTCCGTCATTGTCGCGATCAGATGCGTTTACCGCTCTGCCCTCGCCAGGGCAGCAATGGTTGCGATAACTTCGGTGAGGTTCAGCCGTCCCATTGGATCAGCATGATGACGCGGCTGGACCTGCGGCGTTTGCAGCCTTCAGGCGATGGATTCTGGTCTGCGCATGCCGTTCGGCCGAAAAACCGTGCCACTCGGCGGCATGGGGCGACGGTGGCGACACGAGGCCGGACGCTCGGCGCATTTCATCCGGGCCGGGCCTGTTACCGCGATAGGCGTGGCGGATGGACGCCCGCTACCTCGTGCCTGCAGCCACAGGCGATACCCGGTGGGAAGCCGCCCGGCGGCCGACAAACAAGGCGCCACGACCCATGAAGGAATCCGCGCGGCCACGAACGGAACTTCCGCCAGGGCTCTATTGAAGGTTCGCCCGTGCGCATTGAGAGCCTTGGCCGCGCCGGTAACCGGGCCGACGATCGACAAGATCAGCATCCGTCGCCCCTGGAGAGGCGACGGATACGGAATCTGGTCAGAAGCGGACGCGCACCCCGGTAGTGAAGTAGCGGCCGGTCACATCGTAGATCGACCGGAAGGTGGAAACCGCGAGCCCGGGGTTGGAGCCGATCGGGGTGATCGGATAACCGCGATCGAACAGGTTGTTCACCGTCGTGAAGATCTGGAAATCCCCGTGCGGCGTCTTGATATCGTAGCTGAGATTCAGGTCGGTGTAGAACACGGAGCCGATGGCGTTGTTCTTGTACACGAACAGGTTCGACCGCTTGTAGCCGCCGATGTAGCGGCCCTGTGCGCCGATGGTGAAGCCGCCCTGGGCGTAGGACAGATCCAGATTGCCGCGCCATTTGGGCATGGGGAAGGGCTGGTTGCCGGAATCGGCGAAGTCGGCGGTGCCGGCATATTCGACCGCGGCGGCGGTGGCCGATCCCTGCACCGTGTAGCTGATCAGGCGGGTCGCGAGCAGACGGCTCGACAAGGTCCCGCCGAACAACGACGTGCGATACGAGGCCTCCATATCGAGCCCCTCGGTGCGAGCGCTCGCCACATTGCTCTGGAAGATGTTCACCCGGCTCGGGAAGTTGGCCGTGGTCGTGTTGGTCGGCCCCAACGGGCGAATGATCTGGCTGCAGACCGGGCTGGTATAGTTGCTGTTCGCGCAGAGATCGAGCACCTGGATGCTGGAATATTGGCTTGCGATCGCGTCGCGGATCTTGATCCGGTAATAATCGACCGAGAAGGCGAAGCCGCGCAGGAAGCCGGGCTGGAACACCAGGCCGCCGGTCAGCGTCGAACCCACTTCCGGCCGCAGGTTGGGATTACCCTGGCTGACCTCGGTATATTGCGCGAGCTGGTTGGTGAGCTTGTCCGAATAGGATTGCACGCGCTGCGTCGGGCCGGCGAAAAGCTCATACAGCGTCGGTGCGCGGATATCGCGGGAGACGGTGACGCGGGCCTTGAGGCCGAAGCCGGGCTCATAGGTGCCGCCGGCCTTCCATGTCTGGACTGAGCCGGACGTCGAATAATCGGTGTAGCGGAAGGCGCCGTTCAGCTCGAGCGACTTGCCGATCACCGAGTCCTTGGCCAGCGGCACGACGACCTCGCCAAAACCTTCCTTGATCGAATAGGCGCCGGTCGCGGCGGTCACATTGGTGAACGAAAAGGCGAAAGTATTGGTCGGCACACCGCGAATGCCGGTGAAGGAGGGCGGGGTCGCGGGGTTGCTGTTGGTAACCTGGTCGAGCGTCTGGCGGCGATATTCAGCGCCCACCACCACTGAAACCGGGCCGGCCCAGGTCGAGAAGGGCTCGCCCGAAATGCTGCCCTCGACATCGTGCATCGTGTTGATCGCGCGCCACGTCGTGCGGCGCATGACATAGCCGATCGCCTCGGGCGACGCATTGCCGACGCCGAACACGTTCAGCGGGACGCAGCCATCCTGTACGCCCGGATTGGTGATGGTGACGCGGCACACGATCTGCCCCGCGGGGTTACGGACCGCATCGACCGCGGCATAAAAACGCTCCATGTCGAGATCGAGCGCCGAGGAATCGAGCCGGGTCCGGCCATAGGTGTAGTTGACGCCCCATTTGAAGCTGCCGAGACCGCCCTCGATACCGGCGTTCAGCACCGTCGCGCGTGTTTCCTGCTTCGCGGTGTAAAAGGGGAAGTCGGAGAAGAAGCGGGTCAGACCGAAGCTCGGCGTCGCGCCGAGCGCAGCACGATCTGCCGGATTGAGATAGGCATTTTCCGCGAAGATGCGCATGCCCGTCGTCGAGGAGCTGCGCGTCACCGGCAACTGGTGATCCGAATTCACGGCATGGTTATAGGTGCCCTGCAGATGGATCGACGTGCCGCTGCCGAGATCGAACGACACGCGCCCCAGATATTGCTCGGTCGTCGCCGCGGCGCTGAGCGAACTCTTCGATGCAGGGAACACCGACCCTTCGCCGCCATAGCTCAGGCCCGAGCGGCCGGTCGGGGTGCCGGCGTTGAATGCGCCGACACGGCCGTTCGACAGGAACTGCTGGCCGCGCAACGGGCCATCGAGAATATAGCCGCCATCCGTGACGTTGTTGAAGCGCACGCCGGAGACGTTGGAGAAGGGGTCGGCCACCGTGCCGGCGCCGATCACGGCGTAATTCTCGTTCACGCCGGCGCGCGACGAGCGCTGCGTGATACCGTCCGACTGATAGCGTTCGGCACTGCCGATGATGTGGAGGCGGTCGTCAAGGAAGCTGTGGCCGAACGCGGCGCCGAGGCGCGTGGAGCCATTGTCGCCGCGCGACGAGATGCCGCCCTGCGCCTGCAGCTTCAGGCCAGTGAATTTCTTGTCCAGGATGAAATTGACCACGCCCGAGACGGCATCCGACCCGTAAGCCGCGGAGGCGCCGCCAGTCACGACATCGATCCGCTCGATGAGCAGCTGCGGGATCATGTTCGCATCGGTGCCGCCGGCGTTGCCGGTCGGCGGCAGGCGCTGGCCGTCCTGAAGCACGAGCACGCGTTGGGCACCGAGCGAGCGCAGATTGAGATAATTGCCCGTGCGCACGCGGCCGGCATTGGAGTTGCGGTCCTGCGCATTGCTGATCGAGCCGGTGAATACGGGGAGCTGGTTGAGCCCGTCGGACAGGCTGGCCGGCGCCTTTGCGGTAAGCGAATCCGCCTGAAGCATGGTGACGGGTGTCGGCGCCGAGTAACCGGCACGCGCCACACGGCTGCCGGTGACGACGATATCCTGACTTGCGTCCTCGGACGTTTCGGTTGCCGCCGCAGCTTGCGCGGCATCCTCCTGGGCGGCTTGCGCCGGCGGTTCCTTGACGACCTGCGCGCCGGCCGGCTGTGCGCCAATCGCCAGCACCGGAACAATCGCACTGCCCGTCAACAACGTGGCGATAAGGCCCTTCCGCATCGGCATCCTTCCTGATCGTCCGGTTTCATCGACCGGCTCATTTGTTGCACGCCACCTTTCCGCGGCGCGGGGCCACGGCCTCCAGGCTGGACCTGTCGGGGTGTTGAGCGACGGCGTGGTCGTCTGCCATGACCCCAACGGAATCGGGCAAGCGTCTTTGCTCGTCTCTACTTGTAAATTGAACTAACAGGTGGCGAACGTCAATAGCCGATTATTGGTCGCGCCTTCCGTCGGTCACGCGCTGGCGTACGCGATCGAGATGATAGCGCATCGCCAGTTCCGCCCCCTGCCCGTCGCGCCGGGCGATCGCGTCGTAGATCGCGCGATGTTCGTCCATCACCCGCTGCGCCCGTTCGGGGCTGCGCTCCTTCGTCAGGCCGAGCGCGATCACCATGCCGCGGCGAATCGCGTCATCGAGCGACTGCAACACCTGTTCGAACAACATATTGCCGCTGGCCGCCGCAACCGCCTGATGAAAGGCGAAATCGGCCGACGCGGTGACGCCGCCGATGCGCATCTGGTCTTCAAAGGCCTCCATCGCCCGGCCGAGCCGGCGCAGCTCCGCCGCGGTGTGGCGCGTCGCGGCCCATGCCGCCGCCTGGCCCTCCAGCGCCAGGCGCAGTTCGAGGCACCGCAGCATGTGCGCGACATCGCTCGGCTGGGAAAATCGCGTCAGCCCTTCCGGCGGGGCATTCTGCACGACCGTGCCAAGGCCCTTGCGCGTGATCACCAGCCCATCCGCCTGGAGCCGGACCAGCGCCTGGCGCACGACCGGCCGGGATACGTTGAACAGACCGCAGAGCTGGTTTTCGGAAGGAAGCTTGTCGCCCGGCCGCAATGTTCCCGAGACGATCTGCTCGAGGATCTGCCCGTAGAGCCGGTCGCCCAGGCGCTCCTTTTTTTCCGGTATCGCAATCAGGTTGGTCAAATCGGCCTTCTCCGGGAACATCCCTGCGCCAAAGGCTAGCATGATCGCGTACGGTTGACATCGCTCTTAACATGTAAATATAAATGACAAGGTAGCAGCATAGAACGCGACGGGGAGACGGGTGAATGGCGAGCAAGCCGGATGATCGGCTGAGGACCGCCCTGCGCGGCGTCTCGGGCATTCTCACGACCCCGTTCGATGCCGACGACCGGCTCGCACCCGCCCGCCTCGCCCCGGTGATCGACCGCGCGATCGGCGCCGGCGTCGATGTTCTGGTCTCCAACGGCAATACCGGCGAATTCTATGCGCTGACCACCGCCGAGGCGGAGGCGATGGTGCATGCCGGTGCCGAGCTCGTCGCTGACCGCGTCCCGCTGATCGCCGGTATCGGCCGCAGCATCGGCGATGCGCTGGCACTGACGCGCGCGTCGCGCGCGGCGGGCGCCGCCGGCCTGATGGTGCACCAGCCGCCCGATCCCTTCGCCGCGCCGCGCGGAATCGTCGACTATGTCGCGCGCATCGCCGAGACCGGACAGGGCCTGCCCGTCCTTCTATACCTGCGTGATGACGGTATCGGCATGGACGCCATCAGCGATCTCTGCGCCATTCCGAACGTTGTCGGCGTCAAATGGGCCAGCCCCACGCCGCTGCGCCTGGCCGAGGCGATCAGGGCGAACGATCCGTCGCTCGTATGGAGTGGCGGCCTGGCCGAGACCTGGGCGCCGATCTTCTACGCGGTCGGCGCACGCGGTTTCACCTCGGGCCTGATCAATTTGTGGCCGGAGCGTTCGGTCGCGATCAGCCGGCTGCTGGAAAAGGGCGACTATGCCGGCGCGCGATCCCTGGTCGAGAGCATCGCCCCGTTCGAGGCGCTGCGCTCCGAAGAGCGCAACGGCGCGAACGTTTCGGTGGTCAAGGCGGCGCTCCAGCTGCTCGGCAATGATTGCGGCCCGCCGCGTCCGCCCGCAGCCTGGCCGCTGTCCGATCATGCCCGGCAGGTCCTTGCGGATTTGCTGCGGGACGTGGCCGCCGATAACGCTGCGGCGCTGGCCGAAAGCTGACGCCGGCAAACAATCGCCGCCGTGACGGCAGATGTCCGTGACGCAGGCGCAACCAAGGACGAGGACGACCCGATGAGAATAGATCGCCTCCGTGCCTTCATGACCCGTGATGGCGGACGGCCGCGCGTGATCGTCGCGATCGATACCGATGCCGGCATCACCGGCTGGGGCGAATGCTATAATCATGGGCCGGACCGCGCCTTACCGCCGATCCTCGACTATCTCGCCGAGTTCATCGCCGGGCAGGATCCGCGCCGCATCGAATATCTGATGCAGCTGCTGATGCAGCAGGCGCGCTTCCCGCCGGGTGCGCTCGGCCTCGCCGCGATTTCCGCGATCGATCATTGCCTGTGGGACATTTCCGCGAAGGCGCTCGGCGTGCCGGTCTATATGCTGCTCGGCGGCAATGCGCGCGACCGAGTCCGCACCTATTCGGGCATCTACACTGCCCCGGATCCGCAGGCGGCGGCCGACACGATGGCGATGCTGCGCGAGGATTGGGGCTTCACGGCCTTCAAGCTCAGCCCCTACCGGATCGATATCCATGCCAATCGCTGGGGCGAAGTGGTGCGCACCAGCGCGGACTATTTCCGGTCGCTGCGCGAGCATGCCGCGCCCGATATCGACATCGCGTTCGACGCGCATGCCAAGATCTTCGAGCCGCGCCTGGCCGCCCAGCTCGGCAATGCGCTCGCGCCCTATGATCCCTTGTTCTTCGAGGAGCCGATCCGTCCGGAGAATGTCGAGAAATGGGGGGAACTGAACCGCAGCCTCACCTGCGTGCTTGCCACCGGTGAATCGCTCTACAGCCGATACGAATTCCTGCGCCTGCTGCAAGTCGGCGGGTGCGACATCATCCAGCCGGATATCTGCGTGGTCGGCGGGCTGCTGGAGATGCGCAAGATCGCCGCCATTGCCGAGGCGCATTATGTCACGGTCGCGCCGCATAATCCGATGGGACCGCTCGCGACCGCGGTGAACGTGCATTTCTGCGCGGCGCAGCAGAACTTCAAGATCCTGGAATATCGCTTGCCCAACCCGGACGTCCTGCCCGGCGGACGCGAGGGGATGAAGGGCGAAGCGGTCGGCGACGCGCATTATGTCCGCGATCCCTATCTGCCGCGCGACGGTTACCTCGACCTGCGCCCCGACCGGCCGGGCTGGGGCGTCGAGATCGACGAGGCGCATCTCGCCACGGACAATTATGTCCGGTGGGAGCGCAAGCTGCCGAAGCGCCCGGACGGCTCGATCGCGTTCGCGTGAGTATGAACGGCGTATCCGGCGGTGCAGCCCCCTCCTCCCGCAGGCCCGGGCGCCGCTTCCTCGTCCTTGCGCTGATCACCGCAGTGCTTGCGGTCAGCACGGGCGACCGGGCGACCCTGTCGGTCGCGGCACCGGGCATCTCGCGCGATCTCGGCATCGGCCCGGTCGAGATGGGCTGGCTTTTTTCCGCTTTCTCCTGGAGCTATTTCCTCGCCCAGGTGCCGGCGGGCTATCTCGTCGACCGGATCGGCGCGCGGATCACCATCTTCGTCGCCGTGCTGGGCTGGTCGATCGCCACCCTGCTCACCACCGGCGTCGGCTATTTCGCGGCGCCGATCCTCGCCATCTATGCGCTACGCATTCTATTGGGCGTATTGGAATCGCCGGTAACGCCGGCCTGTGCGCGCGTCATTGCCGCCTGGTTCCCGCCGGACGAACGCGGCGTTGCCGGCGCCATCTTCAACTCGGCCCAATATCTCTCGCTCGCGGTCTTCACCCCGTTGATGGGCTTTCTGTTCCATTATTTCGGCTGGGAACACATCTTCTCGGTGATGGGCGCGATCGGCATCGCGCTCGCTCTGGTGTGGATCGGGCAATATAACTCGCCCCGCCGCGACCGGCGGCTGACCCCGGGCGAACTTGACGATATCACCGCGCGCGGGGCGCTGACTCAGCTGGGCGACATTGCGCCCCGCGCCGGGGCGAGCCCCGAGCCGGGCGCGGGCACGACAGTGCTGCGAATCCTTTCCAACCGTATGCTGGTCGGCATCTTCTTCGCGCAATATTGCATCGCGTCACTGTCCACCTTCTTCATCTCCTGGTTCCCGAGCTATCTGGTCGAGGCCCGGCATTTCAGCATGCTGCAGGCCGGATTCGTCGCGGCGCTGCCGGCGATCTGCGGCTGTATCGGCGGCGTCTCCGCCGGATTCTTCTCGGATGCGCTGCTCAGGCGCACCGGATCGCTGACCATCGCACGCAAGGTGCCGATCACGATCGGCCTCTGCCTCAGCGCGACGATCATCCTGTGCAACTACACCGACGCGAACATGGTCGTCGTCGTCATCATGTGCGCCGCCTTTTTCGGCAAAGGCTTCGGTGCGCTCGGCTGGACGGTGATCGCTGACACCGCGCCCGCGGCGGCGATCGGCGTGACGGGCGCCCTGTTCAACGCCGCAGGCAGCATCGGCGGCATCATCACACCGATCGCGATCGGCATGATCGTCGCACGCACCGGATCCTATGACGGAGCGCTGCTCTATGTGGGCTTCCACGTCCTGGCGGCCGTCGCGGCCTATTGGCTGATCGTCGGGCGGATCGAGCGCTATGTGCTGGACGCGCCCACCGCCAGCGAGCGCACCGCCCGGTAGGGCAGGCATCCCCATGCCGCGGTTGAATCCGATCGACGGCACCGCGGCAAGCGCGGATCGGCCAGCGTCTTGCTGGCGGCGTCGCGCACCTGCTAAGCCCCGTTCACAGCATGGGGAATGCCGTTGGTTGATCGCGACCTCAGCCTTACCGATCATGAGGGCACCTTTCTTGCGCTGGTGCTGCGGATTCAGCCGGTCACGGCTTATCTCGTCTCCAAAATCTATGACGGATCGCCGGTCAGCAACTTCAACACCAGCAAGGGCAAGATCTACCCGCTGATCCGGCGACTGGCGGAGCGCGGGCTGCTCGACAAGCAGGTCGTCGAAGGCGATGCGCGGGGGACCGAGCAGTTGAGCTGCACGCCCGCGGGCGAGGAAGCGGTGCGCGCCTGGGTCAAGGAGATCCGGCCGAGCCATTTGCTGCTCGAGGATCCGCTGCGCACCAAGGTCCAGTCCTTCGGCCTGCTCAGCGAGGCGGAGCGGATCGACTGGATCCTGGGCGCCAAGGACCAGCTCGCCGCGCAGATCGAGCGGCTCGAACGCTATGAGCAAGGGGTCTCGGTGCCGTTCAAGGCGTTCGTTCATGACAATGCGGTGCGATCGATCCGGGCACGGATCGCGTGGCTCGATTCCATGCTGAACCATTTGATGCGCGGCGATATGGGGGCTGATTGAGGACCGCTCCTTCTTAAGGCCGCCCCTTCTTCCTCCCCCGGCACAGGCCGGGGTCCAGTCGGAAAGGTTGAAGTAACAGAGCGCAACGCCAATCAGAATCGTCCCCCGACTGGGCCCCGGCCTTCGCCGGGGAAGGATTTAGGGAGGCTGTAGAAGGTCAATCCGACGGAATCCGGTCGTTGGCGATCATGTCGCGCACGACGCGGCGATAGCTGCGCCCGACCGGCAGCTTGTTTCCCGCGTCAGTGCCGAGCTGATAGCTCCCCGTCGCCATCCTTTTGACCGAGGCGATGCGGTCGCGGTTGACGATGTAGGAACGGTGGATGCGGGTGAAGCGCTGCGGGTCGAGCTGTTCGAGCAGCGCAGTCAGCGACTCCCGGTGCAGGTAATTGGCATCGCCGACATGGAGCCGCACATATTCGCCCTCTGCCGCGACCCAGTCGACCCGGTCGAGATCGACCCGCACCGTCTCGCCGCGCCGCTGCACCCAGATATGGCGGGCTTCGGCGACGTCGCCGCCGGTCCGTTCGCGGCGCAGCGCGTCGAGCTGGCCGGCCAATTCGGTGAGGCGCGCGCGGGCGCTACGATCCTCGATCGAGCGGCGGATGCGATCGATCGCGATCTGCAACCGGCCGAGCCGGATCGGCTTGGTCAGGAAATCGATCGCCCCCGTCTCGAACGCGGTCGCCGCGAAATGCGGATAGGCCGTGACGAACACGATCAACGGCGCGGATTCGCCGGCGCGCGCCAGTTCCTCGACCACGTCGAACCCGTCGAGCGCGGGCATCTCGACATCGAGCAGCACCGCATCAGGGGCGAGCGCCGCGATCTCGGCCAGCGCGGCGGTGCCATTGGCGGCGGTGCCGACCACCTCGATGCCGTCGATCCGGCCAAGCAGGTCCTGCAAGCGCTGGATCGCGAGCAATTCGTCATCGCACAGAAGGAGTCTGATCATCGCCTCAGCCCATCGTCGACCAGGGAAGTTCGATCACCACCAGGAACCCGCCATCGCCCTGCCGTTCGGCCAGGAACAGGCAGTCCTGCCCGAAGCGCGCGCGCAGCCGCTCAGCGATATTGGCAAGGCCGACGCCGGTGCCCTTGCTGACCGGCGCACCGCCGATCGGCGCGCTGTTGCGCACGGTGATGCGCAGCCTCTCGCCCTCATGCCGTGCGACGATCGACAACAGGATCGGCTCGAGACTGGTCGCGACCGCATGGCGCACGACATTCTCGACCAGGGGCTGAGTGACCAGGCTCGGCACCAAAGCGGCGCGGACCTGTTCGGGCACGTCGATCTCGACCTTCAGCCGGTCGGGGAAGCGCAGTTCCTCGATCGACAGATAAAGCGACTGGAGCTCGATCTCCTTTGCGAGCGGGATGTCCTCATGCGGATCGAGCGACAGGCCCGCGCGCAGGAAGTCGGCGAGATTCTCGACCATCGCCTCGGCGCGCTCCGCCTCGCGCCGGGAGATCAGCGCGGCGATCGAATTGAGCGTGTTGAACATGAAATGCGGGTTGAGCTGGTAGCGCAGCGCGCGGAGCTGCGCGGCATGCGCGACGCGCTGCAGATGCGCGATCCGCCGTTCGCGATCGCTCAGTTCCAGGCTCGACGTGACGGCGAGCAGCAGCGCGCAGAGCGCAGCATAGGACCAGAACCATTGCAGCAATGCCGCGAGGTAGAGCCCGACCGAGAAGGACTCCATGTTGGATTCGGGCACGAGCAATTCGAAGATCGTGAGGTTCGCGGCGCCATGGATGATGCAGCCCACGACCGCCATCGCCGCCGCCGCGCCGAGCTTGACACGCATCGATCGGCTGGCCAGCCGCCGCAATTGCTGCGCGATCAGGAAGGACAGGCCGATCGCCACCACCGTCACGCAGAAGCGCGGCAACAAATAGGACAGCTTCTCCTCTTCGCCCATGTTGAGCCGCCGCATCAGCGTCAGCATGGAAAATTGAGTCGTCCAGAACAGCAGGATGAACCAGGTCATCGTGCGACGGATCGCCCGGATGCTGTCAGTCTCTTCCGGCAGGTTTTCGATCTTCACGTGCATCCGCCATCGTAGCGAGCGACACCTTGACGGGTAAACAGCGCCACCGTGACGTTGGTCGGCCTCAGCGTGCCGTTCGCACCATTTATGCCGTTCGTCGGGGGCTCGGCGCTGTTCGCGGCATCCCGGGTGAGACGCCGTGTCGCATGGCTATCATACACCGCATGCACGGCACCGCATCCCGTTCCGACATCGTATCGCGCACCCCGGTCGCGCCGCCGATGATGGGCGCGGAAGGCAGGCGTCCGCTGATCAAGCGCGGCGCGCTGACCGCGACGTTCGACCCGCTCGAAATCTGCTGGAACGGCAGCCGCGTGCCGCTATCCCCGCTCGAAGCCGCGATCATGGCCCGGCTGATCAAGCGCGAGCGCGCGCCCTGGTCGGACCTGCGCGAGATGCTCACCGCGAGCAATGCGCGGCCCGACACCTGCGAAGTGCTGGTGTTCCGCATTCGCCGCAAGTTCGCCGCGATGGGCGCGAGCAACCCGATCGAAACGATCCGCGGCTGGGGCCTGCGCCTGCATGTCGAGCGTGACGCACGGGGATCGCGCTCACTGTGGATCGGCGCGACCGAGGTTATGGACTGGTCGGCCGGAGTGTGAATAATGGCGCCATGCGATACGCTCTCGCCCTTGCCCTGATCGCCAGCTGTGCGTCCGAGCCCGCGCTGGCCAGGCCTTGCACTCATCCGATGACGCGACTCGCGTCGGCGCAGCCGGACGCACGTCGCCCGGCGCCGGCAGCCCCGCGCGCGAAGGAGGACAAGCGCCCGCCCTGTGCAATCCTGCAGAAATGGACGCCGGACACGATGGACCATCGGGAAGCGCTGGCCTAGGCCGCCGGATAGCGCACGGTCACCCGCAACCCGCCCTCGGCGCGGTTGGCGAAGATCACGTCGGCTCCGTCGCGACCCGCCAGCGCGCGGACGATCGCGAGGCCAAGCCCCGCACCGCCGGTCTCGCGATTGCGCGAGGTGTCGATCCGGTTGAACGGCTCACCCAGCCGCGCGAGCACCTCGGGCGGTACGCCCGGCCCGTCATCCTCGACGATCAGGTCGATCGTCCCCGCTCCGGTCGCAAAGCGCACCGTGATGGCGGTGCCGTAGCGCAGGCCGTTGTCGATCAGATTGCCGAGGATGCGTCGCAGCGACAGCGGCGTCGCGCGCACCCGGAGCGGCCCGGCCGGCTCGATCGTCACCGCTTCGCCCAGGTCCCGCCGCACCGCGACGAGCGCGGCCGCCGCCGCATGGAGATCGATCTCGATCGGCGGCACCGCTTCCGCCTCGCCGCGTGCCAGGAACAGGGTATCGTCGAGCAGCGCCGACATCTCGTCCAGGTCGCGCACCGCGCCGTCGCGGTGGCGCGGATCGTCGATGAACTCGGCGCGCAGGCGCAGCCGCGTCAGATAGGTGCGCATGTCGTGCGCGATGGCGGCGAGCATGCGGGTGCGCTCGGCCATCAGGTCGCGGATCCGCCCCTTCATCTCGTTGAACGACGAGGACAGCTCGCGCACCTCGCGCGGACCGGTCACGGGCAGGTCGGGCGCAGCGAGGCTGGTGCCGAACCGCTGGACTTCGCGCGACAGCCGGACCAGTGGCCTGGTCGTCTGGCGCACCGCGAGCGCCAGCGCGGCCAGCACGATCAACCCGCCGATCGCGCCCAGCCAGGAGCGCGAGCGGAAATAGCCGCGCATCGAGGGCGAGGGCCGGCTGGTCAGCACCATCGCGCCGCCTTCGTGCAACCCGATCGCCACGGTAACGGGCGCGAAGAAGCGCGCGGGGCGCGGATGCGTTCCGATCAGCCGGCCGAACCCGGGACGCCGGCCGTTAACCGCGATATCCCGCCCGGGCAGCGCACGAGCATAATAGAGCGACAGCAGTTCCAGATCGGGGGTGGGCGTGGCGGTGATAGCGGGCAGGTCGGGCGCGAGCGCCACGGTGTAGAGGCCGCCGTTAAAGGCATCGAGCAATGCCTGGCGCTGGCCGGCCGGCGCGCGATCGAGCGCATCGGCCATCGCGCGGGCTTCAGCAGGAAGCGGCAGATTATAGGGCCGCCGATCGTCGCCGCGCGTCGGCAGGCTGGTCGCCGCGACGATCAGCAATTGCAGCGCGACGAAGCCTGCGAGCAGGATCGCGGTGATGCGCAGCGAGAGGTTCGATGCGATCGTCATGCCCGTTCCACGCCGACCGTGAACTGATAGCCGCCGCCGCGCACCGTCTTGATCAGCGCAGCCCCGCTCGGGCGGTCGGCGAGCTTGCGCCGCAACCGGCTGAGCTGGACGTCGACCGCGCGGTCGAACGCGGCGGCGTTGCGGCCGCGGGTCCAGTCGAGCAGCTGATCTCGGTTGAGTACACGCTGAGGGTGCGTGACGAAGCACAGCAGCAGGTCGAACTCGCCCGCGGTCAGATCGACCTCCTCGCCCTCCGGACAGGTTACGCACCGCGCGCCGGCATCGATCGCCCAGCCGGCGAAGCGGTAGCGCTCGACCGGCAGGGCCGCCGTCACCCGGTGCTGCTCGCGCGTCCGGCGCAGCACGGCGCGAACGCGCGCGACCAGTTCGCGCGGGTTGAACGGCTTGGGCAGATAATCGTCGGCACCGATCTCCAGCCCGACGATCCGGTCGATATCGTCGCCGCGCGCGGTGACCATCACGATCGAGACGTCGCCCGCCGCGCGCAAGCGACGGCACAGCGAGAAGCCGTCCTCGCCGGGCAGCATCACGTCGAGCACCGCGAGATCGACGCGCTGGCGTTCATGCAGCTGGTCGAACTCGGCGGCCGTACGGCAGCCGATCGCGCGGAATCCCTCACGCGCGAGCAGATCGACCACCATCGAGCGAATCTCCCGGTCGTCCTCGACCACGGCAATGCAGCTATTTTCCATCGTCGCCAGATTGCCCTGCCCCACGCCCGCGCGAAAGAGGGGCGGCCCGGCTGTTACACTCTGTAACCAAGTGACACCTGATCGACGCCAACCGCTTACGCTATGGCTGCATAAGCCGGGGCGCGGCGGCCGGATCGCCGCCAGTGCAAGGAGTCATCATGTACAAGCATATGCTGGGTTTCGCCGCCCTCGCCGCCGCCCTGGGCACGGCATCGGCGACGCCCGCCGAGGCCCGTTCGCGCGGGCATGTCCTCAGCATCCAGGGCGCGCATGGGCGTGGCCTGGTCCAGACCCGCTCGGTCAACCGCCAGCGCGGCGCGGCTTCGGTCCATCGCGGCCTGCAGACCAATAGCGGCCGCGGCTATGAGGCATCGCGCAGCCGGGAATACGGCCCCGGCCATTATTCGAGCGACCGCAGCGTCCACGCCAATAACGGCCGCGGCTACGATACTTCGCGCGACGCGAGCTGGGGCAATGGCGGCTATAGCGGCGGCCGCACCACCACGACCGGCGACGGCCGCACCGCCGGCCGCTCGACCAGCGCGACCAACAATGGTGACGGCACGGCGAGCTACAGCAGCACCGTGACTCGCCTCAACGGCAACAGCCGAACCGTCAGCGGCACCGTCCCCCGCCCCTGACGCCCCACGGCCGCGCCATCCCCTCCGGCGCGGCCGCTCCTTTTTCGAAAGACCCAGACATGACCAAGACTTTCCTGATTGCCGTCCTGCTCTCCACCATGATCGCCGCGCCCGCCGGCGCGCAGATGTTCGGCGCGGGCGATGCGATGGACCCGTTCGCCAATGCCGATGCCAATGGCGACGGCGTCATCACCCGCGCCGAATTCCTCGCCGCGCGCAGCGCCCGCTTCGCGAAGATGGACCGCAATGGCGACGGCGCCGTCGCGCGCGACGATTTCGGCCGGCTGCTCAAGCTTCGCCCCCAGGCGGGCGAGCGCCTGAACGCGCTGATCGCGCAGATGGACAAGAATGGCGACGGCCGGGTGAGCCGCGAGGAATTCGCCGGCGCCCCGACCCTGATGTTCGACCGCGCCGACGCGAACAATGACGACAAGGTCGACCAGGCCGAGCTCGCCGCGGCGAAACAGCTTCTGGAGACGCTGAAGGCGCAGCGGAAAGGCTGATGCCGCTCGGGCTTTCCCCACCGGGCGCCGTGGAGACATTATGAAAAGCCTGTTCCTCGCCGCCATCGCGGCGACCTCGATCGCGGCCGCCCCGTCGCCGCAGCCAAGCGGCGCGGTCTGCGAAGCGCAGTGGCGCGATACCGCGCGCAACCGCATCGTGCCGGTGCGCATCCGCATGCCCGCCGGCACCGGCAAGGTGCCCGTCATCCTGTTCAGCCATGGACTGGGTGGCTCGCTCGACGCCGGGACGCTCTGGGCCGAGGCCTGGGTGCGCGATGGCGACGCGGTGATCCACCTGCAGCATGCGGGCAGCGACAGCGGCATCATCGGCAGTGGCGGCCTTCGCGCCGCCATGTCGATCGAGCAGCTTCGCGCGCGGGCGGACGACGTGCATTTCGCGATCGACGCATTGGCGAAACACAGGCGCGAGGGCGCGTGCGACCTGACAAGGCTCGACCTTCATCGCATCGGCATGTCGGGCCACAGCTTCGGCGCGCAGACGACATTGTCGATCGCGGGGCAGCAGTATCCGGTGGCCGGCATGAATTTCGGCGACGGCCGGGTGACGGCAGCGATCGCATTCAGTCCGCAGCCGCCCGTCGCCGCGCGCGATACGAGCGCGTTCGGCGGCATCAGCATGCCCTTCTTCTCGATCACGGGCACGAAGGACCAGGTCGCCTGGCTCAACACGGTCACGCCGAAGGACCGCGAACGCCCGTTCCGTGCCATGGCACCGGGCGGCAAATATCTCCTGGTGATGGAAGGCGCTAACCACCGCATGTTCAGCGGGCAGGACAATATCCCGCTGCCCGACAGTAGCCCGGTGCCGCATGTGCGCGCGGTGGTGGCACGGGCGACCACCTTGTTCTGGCGCTGGACCCTGCGTGGCGACATGTCGGCGAAGGCCGAGCTGGATCGGCTGGGCGCGACTCTCCCGCCGCCGGATCGCTTCGAAAAACGCTGAACCTGGCGGCTGCCCTGCGACAGCCGGTCAGCCCGGCCTATTTGCTGGCGATGTCGCCCGTCTCGGCCTTGTAGGTTTCCCGCACAAAGGCGCGCGCGGCGGTCTGCGTACGGAAGGTGTCCTCGAGCAGCTCGGCCGACACGAGCGGATAGCCTTGCGAATTATAGCGCGTGGTCCGCACGGTGACGCGGAATACGCCGTCCTCGTCCTTGGCGACGAGGAAGGGGCGAACGGGGATTCTGGACATAGATACTCCTCAGAAATGGGCCGCGAACAAGGACCGGTTTTCGGGCGGTCGAATGGTCATGAGATGGCCGATCGGTCGCTGGGTCGCGACGACATCGCCGCTTTCACAAGCGGGAAGCCAGCGCCGCCGATTTGCGATTTGGCGCTCCCCGAAGGAGTGCCAGCAAGAGGCGTGTGGGCGCTATTGCCGCCGGTGGCAAGGGCGCTGTCCCGGAAACGCCGTTCGATCAGCCGCCGATCAGCGCGATCAGGTCGATCATCGCGCGCGCCGCAGGCAGGCCGGGCGGGGTCGCGACATAGCGCGGTTGCCAGTCGGGGTGGAACTTCGCCTTGAACGAGCGGAGGCCGGCGAAGCCGTACAGCGCCTCGGCATGGCCATAGATCGCATGGCCGATCCGCGACCAGCCGGGCGCGAGACGCCCGCCGCCCAGCCCCGACAGCGGCGCCATGCCCAGGTTGAAGCGTTTGTACCCGTGCGCCGCGCCCCATTGCATCAACGACACGAGCAGGAAATCCATCGTGCCATAAGGCGTATCGGGCAGATGCCGCATCAGGTCGACCGACAGCTCGCACCGGTTCCGCGTCGCCCAGATATTGGCGAAGGCGACGATCCGGTCATCCTGCCACAGCACGGCGCAGTCGAAGCGGGTGATGTAATCGGGATCGAATCGACCGATGCTGAAGCGCTTCTCTACCCCCGCCTTGCCGCGCAACCAGTCGTCCGACACGGTTTTCAGCGCGGGGCCATGTGCCGCGACGTCGGCTGCCGGCAGGATTTCGAAACGCAGGCCAGCGGCATCGGCGCGCCGCACCGAATGGCGCAGCGACTTGGCCGCCGGGCCGTCGAGCGTGAAGCGATCGAGCGGCACATGCGCTTCCTCGCCATATTTCATCACCTGCAGGCCGAGTTCGACCAGCAGCGGCAGCATCTCGGTGCTTGCCTGGTAGAAACACAGCCGGCCATGCGCCGCATCGCATTCGGCGCGGATCCGCCATACAAGCTCGGACCAGGCGGCAGCGGGGCCGACGGGATCGCCCATCACGACCCAGGTGCGGCCCTGTACGCGGTACATCAGGAAAGCGTCGGCCGAGGCCGAGACGATGAAATGCTTGTCGCCGGTGAAGGCCAGCGCCGCATCGGCCCGTGACGCGACTGCCAGCGCGCGATCGGCCAGGTCGCGCGGCAGGACGCTTTCGCCATGCGCGCGCACCGGCGCGACAAGCAGCCGCCACATCGCCACGGCGACGAGGACGACCACCGCGCCAACGCTCGCGCGCAGGAAACGCGGGGCATTGCCCTTCCACGCGAACTCCCACCAGAGATCGGTCGAATAGGGCACATGCTTGTAGGCGAAGAAGCCGGCCCAGAGGCTGAGCGCGAGCGCCACCATCGCCGCGGCCAGCCAGAGCCGCTGGAACGGCGCGTCGAACACCCCGGCGCGGCGGTAGAATGCCGGGCGGCAATATTGCAGGATGCCGGCGATCACCGCCAGGATCGCCGCTTCCTCATAATCCACGCCCTTCAGGATCGAGAAGATCGCGCCGCCGACCAGTAGCAGCCGCGCGGCGATGAAGCCGCTGCGCAGTCGGGCATTGATCGCCGGCGAGACGAGGATCAGCGCGGTACCCGCCAGGCTCGCCGAGAAATGCGATGCCTCGATGAACGGCAGCGGCACGATGTCGGCCAGCCAGAAGATGCGGTCATGCACCGCCGGCAGCGCGCCCGATACGAGCAGCACCAGCCCGCCGGTGAACACCAGCGCGGCCAGCAGCGGCGGCGCCAGGGCGCGGCTGGCCTGCTCGACCATCGACACGCCGGCCGCGATCGGCCGGCGCAGCCGCCGTCCCTCGAGCACACCGAGCAGTCCCGCCGCCGCGGCGAGCGGCAGAAGATAATAGACGATGCGGTAAAGCAGCAGCGCGGCGAACAGGCCGGGCCGGTCGCCCGGGACGATCGCCAGCATCACTGCCTCGAACACGCCGATGCCGCCCGGCACATGCGTGACCAGCACCGCGACCAGACCCACCGCATAGGCGACCAGGAACAGGTCGAGCGGCGGCGCGGAGGGCGCGGGGATCAGGACATAGAGCGTGGCGGCGGCGAGCAGCAGGTCGAGCGCCGCCACGCCGATCTGCGCGCCCATGATCGGCAGCGCCGGCACCGGCAGCGCGAAATCGCCCCGGCCGATCCGGTCGCGCCCGGCGGCGCGTGCGACGAGCAGCAGGGCAACGGCCACCAGCATCGCCGCGCCGGCGACATGCCCGGCCAGCGGCGCGATGGTGACGATGCCGAGGTCGATCGGCACCCCCACGGAAAACAGCGCTGCCGCGCCGACCACTGCCACCCCGCCCCAGAACGTCGCCGAGGCGAGCAGAGTGACGCGCGCGACATCGCCCAGCTCCAGCCCGGCATTGGCGTAGACGCGGTAGCGCGCCGATCCGCCGGTCAGCAGCGACAGGCCGAGATTATGGCTGACGGTGTAGCTGGTGAACGAGGCGAGCGCCGCCGTCCGCCACGGCAGCGGCCGGCCGATCGCCCGAAGCGCCAGCAGGTCGTAGAGCGTCAGGCAGAGATAGCTGCCGATGGTCAGCGCCAGCGCCAGCCCGATCCGTGCGTCCGGAATGGCGTGCAACGCGGCGCGCACATCCTTCAGCCGTACCTCGGCGAGCAGGGCATGGAGCGCTGCGAAGCCGAGCAGGGCGACGACCAGCACGGCCAGCGCGACCAGCCAGCGGCGGCGGCGCAGCATCCACTGCGTCGCGCCCGACCGCCCCGGGGACCGGATCAGACGCGTTTCCAGATCTGCGACTTGCACAGGAACCCTCCGATCAGGCAGCCGGAGATCTTCAGCGTATCGGGCGAAAGCCGCTCGATCCGCGAGGGGAAGCTATGCCCCATGTCGGGCACATAGACGGTGCCGGCCCAGCGATCGGGTCCGACCCGGCGATAGTCCTTGAGCAGCTCGATACCGATGAGATGGTCGATCCCGGCATCGCGCGCATCGGCCTCGGCCGTCGGGGTCGCGGCGGCAATCGCGCCGCACAGCGCATCGCCGCACGGCGCGGTCCGCACCCGCAGCGTCGCCTTCGGATTCTGCCACAGGCCGACCGGCAGGTCGCGGGTCGCGGTCATGCCGCCGCCCCCGGCCGGAGCGCCGGCGAGCATCAACAGGAGCGCGGCGATCATGCGTGGATTCCCGGCAGCACGGGACGAAGCGCTGCGACGATCGTCGCGATCAGCCGGTGCGGGTCGTTGTTCAGGAAATGCCCGCCCGGCAATGCGATCCGCGTCACTGGTGCGGGGAGCAACGGACACAGGCTGTCGGTCTCGCGGACGCCATAGATGCAGGTCAGCGGCGCCCAGGAGAGAGTACGCGCCGCATCGAGCGCGCGGGCGTCGGGTGTGCCGCGATAGGAAAGATCGGTCGGGTCGGCGCGGAAGAACACGGTCTGGCCCGGCACCACCAGCACGATCGCCGCGACCTTCGTGCGCAGGTCGGCCGGCAGGCGGGCAGCACCGGTGCCGAGCACATCCGACCCGAAGGACTGGCCGATCAGCACGACCCGGTCGGCATGCGCCCGCGCGAGCGCGCCGCGCACGGCATCGGCGACCAGCCCGTCGACCTCGGCCCGGCTGCGGTGCCGGCCGAAGACCGTGGGGGAATTCACCCCCATCACCGGGATGCCGCGCACCGCCAGCGCTTGCGTGACATGCGGCCCCATGCCGAAGCGCAGGCCGAGATCACCCGAGAAGAACAAGGCGACGACCGGCACGCGTCCGCGACCGAAATCGCCGAACAGGCGGATCGGATCGCGATCGAAGAAGCCGGCCATCGCTGCCAAAGCCAACAGCGCGGCAGCAATCGCGAGCGCGATGCCGCCAGCCCAGTGCAGCGCCCTGGAAGAGGAACCGCGCCGCCTCGCGCGGTCCTGGAAGGTCATTTTCATCGCCCGCTCCTATGCCGGGCCGCCTGACGCCGTGATGGATGGAACATGAAAAACCCGTCATCCAGGCGCCTTGCCGCTCGTTGTCCTGAGATAGTGCCGAGCGGTGGGGACGATAACACAGACTAAGGTTTATCTCCGGGGAGGTGGCCTGCCGGTGCCGTTAGTCGCGCTTTCGGGTCGGCAAGCCGAACTTGCCTTTTTATATCCTATCCAAATGATAGGAATATCCGCGAAAGCAGGTAAGGTGCGACATGTTGATGGCCAATGATTCGATCGACGGCGTGGTCCTGGGCCTCGCTGCGGCGCGGCGGGACTGGCGCGCCGCGCACCAGCGCCACGCCAATGCCGGCACCGCGCGCTTCCCGTCGCGCGTGGCGCTGGAGTTCATGCTCGAGCATCTCGAAGCGGCACTGTTCCCGCAGCGGCTCGGCCATTTCGAGGGCACGACCGAGGACGTCTTCGTCCGGCTCCGCCTCGACCAGGCGCTCGGCCTGCTCGAGGCGGAGATCGGGCGCGAGCTGCGTTACTGGGAAGCAGAAACCGGCGACCGGTTCGATTGCGACCATGGCGACACCATCGTCCGCCTGTTCGCCGCCGCCCTGCCCGAGATCCGCCGGCTGATCGACAGCGATGTCGCCGCTGCCTTTCAGGGCGACCCCGCCGCGCGCAGCGTCGACGAGATATTGATCTGCTACCCCTGCGCGGTGGCGGTGATGTACCACCGGCTGGCGCACCAGCTGTTCGAACTGGGCGCGCCGCTCGTCGCGCGCGTCATCTCCGAGATCGCCAATACCCGCACCGGCATCGACATCCATCCGGGCGCGACGATCGGGCCGAGCTTCTTCATCGACCATGGCACCGGCGTGGTGATCGGCGAGACCGCGATCATCGGCGCGCGCGTGCGGCTGTACCAGCATGTCACGCTCGGCGCGCGGCGCCTGCCGCCCGAGGACGGGCACAGCGTGCGCGAGCGCTTCGCCCGCCACCCGATCGTCGAGGACGATGTAGTGGTCTATGCCGGGGCGACGATCCTCGGCCGGGTCAGGATCGGGCGCGGTGCGACGATCGGCGGCAATGTATGGGTGACCGGGGATGTCGCCCCCGGCGCGCTGGTGATGCAGCCGCCGGCCTTGTCCTTCGCCGAGGGAGAAGGGCCGGCGCTGTTTCCGGAGACTTAAGCGCCCCCTCTCCCGTTCGCCCTGAGCTCGTCGAAGGGCTGTTCTTTCTGCCTGCGAAGAGAAGAACAGGGCTTCGACAACCCCGGATCGAATCCGGGGCCGAACGGGAAAGGTTGCGCAACCTTGTGCAAGGGCAGACATTGAGCATGGAGAGGAGATCGCCATGGCGACCGCTTTGAACATCCGGACCGACCTGCAGGAACGCGCCGCCTCGCGCGGGATCGTCATCATGCCCTCGACCCCGACGATCGGCGCCGAGATATCGGGCATCGGCCTGAACCAGCCGCTCGACGACAGCGTGGCCGAGATCGTCCGCGAGGCCTGGCTCACCCACAAGGTGATCTTCTTCCGCGACCAGGACGTGGATTATGAAAGCCATCTCCGCCTCGGCCGGCTGTTCGGCGAGCTGGAGGGCCATCCGGTCATCCCGCATGTCGAGGGCTATCCGGAAGTGCTGGTGATCCGCGGCGTCGAGGGCGTGCAGCTCACCGCCGACGCCTTCACCCCATTCAAGGCCTATAACAAATGGCACACCGACGTGACCTTCCGCGAGCGGCCGTCGATCGCTTCGGTGCTGCGCGCCCGGCTGTTGCCGGCGCTGGGCGGCGACACGATCTGGTCGGATACGGCGGCGGCCTATGAGGGCCTGCCCCAGCCGGTGAAGGACCGCATCGCGAACCTCGATGCCGAGCATGACATCGTCGCCAGCTTCGGCGGGCGCGTGAGCGAGGAGAAAAAGGCGCAGCTCGCCCGCGATTTCCCGGCGGTGGCGCATCCGGTGGTACGCACCCATCCCGAGACCGGCGAGAAGATCCTCTACGTCAACTACACTTTCACGACGCGGATCCTCGGCATCCCCGAGGCGGAGAGCAAGGAGCTGCTGCGCCTGCTCTACGATCGGATCAAGGTGCCCGAATATCAGGTCCGCTTCCGCTGGACCCCGAACGCGATCGGCATCTGGGACAATCGATCGACTCAGCATTATGCCGTCGGCGATTACTGGCCCGCCGACCGTGTGCTGGAGCGGGTGACGGTCTCCGGCGACGTGGTGACGCGCTAGAATGTTCGTTCCCGTCCCGGTGCTGATCGCGGCCGGCGTCGTCTTTCTGGTGCTGCTTGCATTGGCCCTGCGGTCGGCGCGCAGCCGCGATCCGTTGATGGGGGGCGGACAGGCGCCGGTCTATCGCGCGCCGGCTGCGCCTCGCCTTCCGGCCGAGGCACTTGCTACCTCCCTGCCGCCCGAGGTGGAGGAACAGGTTCGCGCGCTGCTCGCGGCGGGGCGGAAGATCGACGCGATCAAGCTGGCGCGGGATGCGACGCATCTGGGGCTGAAGGAAACCAAGGATCTGGTGGAATCGCTTGAGTGAGGCGGGTCGAGCGCGACTATGACACCGCCGTCATGCTGAACTTGTTTCAGCATCCATGCGCGGTCACCTGCCCCATCAGCGTCGCTCTTGGGTTAGCTGACCGCGCATGGACCCTGAAACGAGTTCAGGGTGACGGAGTGGGTGGGACGAAAGTAGTGGCTACCATGGCCCCCTACCGCTTCGTCACCTCCGCGATCACCGCCCTGCCCTGCTCGATCGCCGCCGCGGTGGTCAGCTTTCCTGCCTGCACCTGATCGGCATAATCCATCAGCCGCTCGCCCGAGGCCGAGCCGGTCTCGGCGACTTCGGCGACCGAGACGCCCTTGTCCTTCGCGATCGCCGCGTCCCAGGCGGCGCGGATCGCTGCCCAATAGTCCTTCGTCGCGGCCCAGTAATCGTCGGCCGCCTTCACGTCATAGGTGTCGTCCGTGGCATAGGTGTTGAGCACCGATTCCTGGACGAAGGGCACGATCTTCCCGTCGACCGGGCCCATCTTGATATTGTCCTGCCAGTGGATCCAGCCCGCGGGCGAGGGCGAGTGGCGATTGATGCCGAGATAGCGATCGTAGCGCGGATGCCGCACCGCATCGCGGCGGGCGAGCGGACGCCAGGTCCAGCTGCTGCGCCAGCGCCGCACGCCGCCATCGTCAGTCCATTCGCCCCAGCCGCCGTAGCGCGGGGAATCGTCGGTCTGCCACACGGTCTGCGACCAGCGGCTCTTGCGCATCCGCTCCGGGATCGCTTCGACATTCCACCGGCCATTGCCGGCATAAGCGAGGAACGAGGCCGGCTCGAAGCTCCAGTCCTGGCGCCAGTGCTTGATCACCATGGTCTTGCCGCCCTCGCCGGTGACGACGAGCATGTGCTGCAGCACGATATGGCGGCCACTGTCCTCGATGACGCGGACGCTTTCATGCCCGCCCGAGATCTTCGCCGGGATCGGGGTGTAGTCGGCGCGCCAGGGCGTGGTTTCCTTCATGTCGAAGGTCACCTTGTAATTGCCCGCCATGGCGAGGATCGCGGCGCGATCCGCTTCGAACGCCGCCCTTTCCTCGGCGGCGCTGCGCGGCGCGACAGGACCGTCGGCGAGTACGGGCGCCGCGAGCGGAAGAGTGAGCAGGCCTGCGACGAGCGCCAGACGGAACGGGAATGTCTTCATGAGCATGGTTCCTCGTGATGATCGGACAAGAGGGGGAGAGAAACAGTCCCGGGGGGCAAATCCGGTGGGTGCGACTGCTTCCCTCCCCAGCCCCTCCCGGAGAGGTAGGGAGGGGAAACGGTCAGAACTTCGCGGTCAGCGACACGCTCGCGTTACGGCCGGGCTGGGTATAGGCGTCCGTGACGGTCGAGCTGGCGGCGAGCCCGCGCACATCGCTCCACCAGGCATATTTGCGGTCGAAGACGTTGAAGATGCCCGCCCGCAGGGTGAGCACATCGGCGACCCGGACATAGGCGGTCGCATCGACGATGGTGAAGCTGTCGGGGCGATAGGCAGTGGACGCAGCCTCGGACTTGGGCTTGCGCGCCGAATAGGTCGCGACGATCTGGCCGCCGAAGCGCCGGTCGGGCGCGTCATACCCGATACCGCCGACCAGCTTGACCGGATCGACCGTCACCAGCGGCGATTTCACGCCATTGGCGCCCGTGCTGGTGCCTTTGGTATAGCTGGCCGCGAACCGCGCGGTGACGCCCGCGACCGGGGTCACGTCGATCTTGCCTTCCACGCCGCTGATGCGGGCACGGGCAAGGTTGATGAACTGGAAGATGATCGGATCGGCGGGAGTGCCCGCATGATTGCCGACCATCTCCTGGCTGATGAAGTTGCGGTACTTGCCGGTGAAGCCAGTCACGCCGGCGCTCACCACGGGCGTGACGATGCGCGCGCCGCCCTCGAAGCTTTCGCTGGTCTCGGGCCGGAGATCGGGATTGGGGATCGAGCGATAGGCGAATTGCGGCGAGGTCGGGTTGTCGAAGAACTGGTTGACCTGAGTCGGCGACGGCGCCTTGAAGCCGCGCGCATAATTGGCGAACAGCCGGATCGGGCCGAAGGTCGCCAGCGCGGCGAGCTTGGGCGAGACCCGCGACCCGCTCTGCTTGCCGGGGGGCGCCGAGGCCGTCGGGACGAGCGCGTCGGGCTTGGGCGTCAGCGCATAATGATCGAAGCGCAGCGCCGGGAACAAGGTGAAGGCCCCATCGGCAAGGCCGATCTCATCCGAGATATAGCCGCCGACCAGGGTATAGTCAGTGATCGGGAAGGCCCGGGTAGGAAAGACGTCGGGCGCGGTCGGCACGGTGCCGCCGCGGATGCCCTCCTGCCGGGTGACGCTGACATCGCCGCCATAGACCAGCTTGTGCGTCAGCGCGCCGGTCGCGAAGTCGCTGCGCAGCTCGACGCTCGCGCCATAGACACGGTTCGCGAAGGTGTTGAGGCGCGTGCGGTCCGCCGCGGTGTTGCGATCCTCGGCGGTGAACTGGCGGTTCTCGCCGTCCTGGTACCAGCCCGTCACATGCGCTGAGGTGATCGCCCCGGTGCCGATATAGAGCCAGTCGAGCGCCACGCGGTCGCGCTTGGTGCGGTCGCTCGCGGTGAGGCCGATCACGCCGGTCGCCGGGACCGGCACGGCGGCGGAGATGCCGCTCAACACGGTCGTGCGCACATGGCCATCGAGATGATCATAGGTCAGGCGGACGCGGTTATGGTCATCGGGCGACCAGACGAGCTTGGCCAGCACCGAATTCGAGCTGGTGTCCTGCGGGTTGGGCGCGGTGCGGTTCGCGTTGGGCGATTCGTTGGTGCCCATGTTGTCGAGCTCATGCCCGTCGCGGCCGGTATAGGCGACCATCGCCGACCAGTTGCCGATCGCGCCGGCGACGATACCGGTTTCGGAGAACTGGTCGTCAGCCGAATCGAAGCCAGCGCGGGCGATGCCGCCGAAGCTCTTGCCGCCGGTGAGGAAATCCTGCGGATCGCTGGTCACGAAGCTGACCGCGCCGGCCAGGCCGTCGCTGCCGTAAAGCGCCGAGGCCGGACCGCGCAGGATCTCGACTGACTTGACCACGCCGAGATCGACATAGTCGCCGCGCCCGGCCGACTGCGCGCCGAATTCGAACCCATCTGGCACGCGCACGCCATCGACCTGGATCAGCACGCGATTGCCCTCGAGCCCGCGAATGTTGAAGCCGGCATTGCCGTCGCGTCCGGTGACGCCTTGCGCCGCGCCGAAACGGGTCGGCGCGCGGCGGACGCTGACGCCGGGTTCGAAGCGGACCAGATCCTTGATGTCGCTCGCGAGCTGGTCGGCGATCGTCTCGGCGGTGATCACTGTGACGGTGGCGGGCACGTCGGAGATCAGCAGCGGTGTGCGCGTCGCGGTGACGGTGACGAGGTCCTTGTCCTCGTCGGCGGGGCGAGCCTCGTCGGCGGCGTGCGCCGCGCCGGCCGCCAGCGCCCAGGCGATCGCGAACGCGGCGGCGCCGGTGCGGATGGGCGCGCGCGGCGTGGTGATGTGGTCGATCATGATACCCCCGAAGTGACACGTAATGCTAATGCGAGTGATTCGCGTTTGCATCTGCTAGGAGCGATGGGGGCGGGTGTCAATTCGCTGGCGAGGAAGCTCGCATTCCTCCCCGTGCCGGGGAGGAACTAGGACGGAAATTGCGGGTACTGGACGTTTACGGAAAGCGCGCTATATACCGATCGGTATGGAACAGGATCTTGCCCCGGCACCCACCAAGGGACGGCCCCGGGAATTCTGCGTGGAAAGCGCGCTCGCCTCTGCCCTCCGGGTTTTCTGGAGCCGCGGCTATGAAGGCGCGTCCATGTCCGAGCTGACCGCCGAGATGGGCATTACCAAGCCGAGTCTCTACGCCGCGTTCGGCAACAAGGAAGCGTTGTTCCACAAGGCGCTCGACCTCTATGAGCGCGAAAAGCTCGCTTATATGCGCTACGCACTCGACGCGCCGACCGCGCGCGGCGTGGCGGAGAAGCTGCTGCGCGGTGCGCTCGAAATCCAGATGAGCAATTGCGACCCCAAGGGCTGCCTCGGCGTGATCAGCATGAGCGCGTGCGGCCTCGAGGCCGAATCGATCAAGGCCGAGGTGGTCAAGCGCCGTGCCTCCTCCGAAGCCGCGATGATCGCGCGCTTCGAGCGTGCCAGGGAAGAGGGCGACTTGCCGGAGACGATCGAGCCGGTCGCGCTGGTGCGCTATCTCACCGCGCTACTGCAGGGACTGTCGGTCCAGGCGGGTTCGGGCGCGACCTGCCAGGAGCTGAGCCAGCTCGTCGAAACCAGCCTCTCGGTCTGGCCCACTCGATGATTGAAATTAATTGTACCCACCGGTATGAAAGGCGCTTGACGCGCCGCAGCATGGCGTTATATACCGATCGGTATTGAATGCGGGTCCTTCACCGGCTCGCCATGGCGGAGGGAAACGCCCATGACCAAGTCGGACTGCTGAACCACCTGCGAGCGGCCTGAGGCCAATCGCGCATCATCATTTTCGAGGATCGACGAGCGGATGGCATGAGGCTGTCCGTTGCCGGCCCTTCACGCCCCGAGCGCATCCGCCCGCGAGACATGATGTCGTCGCGCCCGGCGCCTCGTGGCCAATCACTTCAAGGGGAATAGCCATGGCCTATCTCGACATCGACAACATGTTCGCCGCCCCCGTCCGCAGCCGCGCGATGGAGGTCTCGATCGCGCCGGACGGCGAGACCGGCAGCTTCTCGGCGCTCGAATGGAGCGTAATCGCAGTCTCGCGCCGCGACACCTTGTCCAGCCTGGAGGAGCCCGGCCGGGTCTCCCGCGCGCTGGGCGGCCTGTTCGGCATCGGCACCCGCTCGCGGCTGGCCGACACCAGGCTCGAGGCGCTGCGCCGGCTCGCCGTCCATGCCTGGCGCCGCGGCTATGCCATCGCCCAGGCCGAGATCGACCGGTTCCTCGACGCCGGCTTCACCCTTTCCCAGGCCGAGACCCTGGTGGCCAGCGTCACCGGCGACCGGGTCGGCCTCGTCCAGATCTACGCCAATCCAAGGATCGCCGCATGAACATGATCACCCCCATCGAGAGCACGACCGCGCGACCGCTGGTCGACGGTTTCAACCGCATGTCGCGAACGCGGCGTGCGGCGATCGTCCTCATCCCCCTGGCGATCGTCGCCGCGGCCGGCACCAAGCTGGCCGGTGAGTCCCCGGCCGTTGCCGCCGCTCCTCCCCCGGCGGCGGTAACGGTCGCGGCACCTCTGGTGCGCGAGGTCAACGAGTGGGACGACTATGTCGGCCGCTTCGCGCCGAGCCGCACGGTCGAGATCCGTCCGCGCGTGGCGGGCGAAGTGACCGGCATCCATTTCCGCGACGGCGAGATCGTGCAGAAGGGCCAGCTGCTCTTCACCATCGATCCCCGCCCGTTCGCCGCGGCTCTGGCCGAGGCGCGTGCCAATGCGGCGAGCGCGCGCAGCGCGCTGGCGCTGGCCCAGGCCGATCTCGGCCGCGCGACCCGGCTGATCGCCGATGAGGCGGTGTCGGCGGGTGAAGTGGATTCGCTGCGTGCCAAGGTGCAGGCAGCGCAGGCCGCACTTGCCGCCGCCGATGCGCGCGTCCGGGTCCGGGCGCTCGACATCGAGTTCACCCAGGTCCGCGCGCCGATCGCCGGCCGCATCTCCGACCGCAAGGTCGATGCCGGCAACCAGGTCGCGGGCGGCGAGGGCACCAACGGCACGGTGCTGACCACGATCAACGCGCTCGACCCGATCTACTTCACCTTCGACGGGTCGGAGGCGCTGTACCTGAAGACGCAGCGCGCCCGTCAGCCCGGCGCCGAGCCGGCGGCGGTCGAGATCCAGCTGCAGGACGAGACCGAGCATCGCTGGAAGGGCCGCCTCGACTTCACCGACAATGGCCTGGACCAGCGCAGCGGCACGATCCGCGGTCGCGCGGTGCTGTCCAACCCGGGCTATTTCCTGACGCCCGGCATGTTCGGCAACATGCGGCTGGCGAGCGGCGGCAAGGCTCCGGCCCTGCTGGTGCCCGACACGGCCATCCAGACCGACCAGGCGCGCAAGATCGTGTTGACGGTCGACGCGCAGAACCAGGTTTCGGCCAAGCCGGTCGAACTGGGTCCGGTGGTCGACGGCCTGCGCGTGATCCGCTCGGGCATCGGGCCGAAGGACCGGGTGATCATCGCCGGCAACCAGATGGCGATGCCCGGCGCCAAGGTCGCCCCCACGGCAGGCCGCATCGCCGCCGCGACGACGGCGTCGGCCGCACCGGCGGTGTCGCTGCCCGTCGCCGGCGAGGCGACCATCGCGAACTGATACCAACCACCCCGTTCGCCCTGAGCTTGTCGAAGGGCTGCTCTTCTTCTCGACGGTGAGAAGGAAGAACAGTGCTTCGACAAGCTCAGCACGAACGGTGGTGAAGATATTTCCTCTCTGAAGGACGAAATCCATGCGCTTTTCGCGCTTCTTCATCACGCGGCCGATCTTCGCCGCGGTGATCGCGGTCGTCATCACGCTTGTCGGTGCGATCGCCTATATGACCCTGCCGGTGTCGCAATATCCCGACATCGTGCCGCCGACCGTGACGGTCAGCGCTGCCTATCCGGGCGCCTCGGCCGAGACGGTCGCGGAGACCGTGGCCGCGCCGATCGAGCAGGAGATCAACGGCGTCGACAACATGCTTTACCAGTCGTCGCAATCGACCGGTGACGGCAAGGTCGTCATCACCGTCACCTTCAAGCAGGGCACCGATCTCGATGCCGCGCAGGTGCTGGTGCAGAACCGCGTCGCCATCGCGGTGCCGCGCCTGCCTGAGGAAGTGCAGCGGCTCGGCGTGGTGACGCGCAAGACCTCGCCCGACTTCCTGATGGTCGTGAACCTGATCTCGCCCGACAACTCGCTCGATCGCGGCTATATCTCCAACTATGCGCTCACCCAGGTGCGCGACCGCCTCAGCCGCATCGACGGCGTGGGCGACGTGCAGCTGTTCGGGTCGCGCGACTATTCGATGCGCGTCTGGATCGATCCCGGCCGCGCCGCCGCGCTCGACCTGACCGCCGGCGAGATCGTCGCGGCGCTGCGCGCGCAGAACGTGCAGGTCGCCGCCGGCACCCTGGGCCAGCCGCCTTATGCCAGCGGCAACGCCTTCCAGCTCAACGTCGAGACTCAGGGCCGCCTGACCGACCCCAAGCAGTTCGCCGACGTGGTGATCCGTACCGATCCCGATGGCCGCCAGGTCAAGGTGTCGGACGTCGCCCGGGTCGAGCTCGGCGCGCAGGATTACGGCTCCAACACCTATCTCTCGGGCAAGCCGACCGTGATCGTCGCGGTGTTCCAGCGCCCCGGCTCCAACGCGCTCGCCGCGGCGGAGGGCGTCTCCACCGAGATGAAGTCCATGTCGGCGCGCTTCCCCAAGGGGCTTGAATACAAGGTCATCTACAACCCGACCGAGTTCATCGCGCAGTCGATCGACGCGGTGAAGGACACCTTGCTCGAGGCGATCGTGCTCGTCGTGCTCGTCATCCTGGTGTTCCTGCAGAAGTGGCGCGCGGCGATCATCCCGGTGGTCGCGATTCCCGTGTCGCTGATCGGTACCTTCGCGGTGCTGGCGGCATTCGGATATTCGCTCAACAACCTGTCGCTGTTCGGCCTGGTGCTGGCGATCGGCGTGGTCGTCGACGACGCGATCGTCGTCGTGGAGAATGTGGAGCGCAACCTCGAGCGCGGGCTATCCCCGCTTGAGGCGGCGCGCACCTCGATGGACGAAGTGTCGGGCGCGCTCGTCGCGATCGTGCTCGTGCTGTGCGCGGTGTTCGTGCCGACGGTGTTCCTGACCGGCCTGTCGGGCGCCTTCTACCGCCAGTTCGCGGTGACCATCTCGACCGCGACGATCATCTCGCTCGTCCTGTCGCTGACCCTGTCGCCCGCGCTCGCGGCGCTGCTGCTCCGCCACAAGGAGACGACCGGGACCGAGAACCGCTTCCAGCGGATCGTCAACCGTGCCGGCGACGCGTTCAACCGCGGCTTCGAGCGGATGAGCCTTGGCTATGCCGCGCTGACCCGCCGGCTGGTCAGCGCGCCGAAGAAGATGATGTTCGCTTATGCTGGCCTCATCGCGCTGACCGGCGGGGTGTTCTGGATCACGCCGACCGGCTTCGTGCCGGCGCAGGACCAGGGTTACTTCCTGACCGTGATCCAGCTGCCGCCAGGCTCCTCGATCGAGCGGACCGACGCGGTGATGCGCAAGGTCGCGGCCAAGATCCTGCCGCTCAAGGGCATCAAGGGCTCGGTCATGCTGGCCGGCTTCGACGGCCCATCCCAGACGCTCGCGCCCAATTCGGCGGCGGCCTATTTCCCGCTGCAGAGCTTCGAGGAACGCAGGAAGCTCGGCGTCACCTTCCAGGGCATCATGGCCGAGGCACGCAAGGCGACCGCCGACGTGAACGAGGCGCGGCTGCTGATCGTGCCGCCGCCGCTGATCCAGGGCATCGGCTCGGCCGGCGGATACCGGATGATGGTGCAGGATACCGAGGGACGCGGTTACGCCGATCTGGGCAAGAATTCCTATGACCTGATCGGCAAGGCCAACCAGACCAGCGGCCTCGCCCAGATCTACACCTTCTTCGACACCGCGACGCCGCGCATCTTCACCGATGTCGACCGGACCAAGGCGAACATGCTCGGCGTGCCGCCCGAGCGGGTGTTCGAGGCGCTGCAAGTCTATCTCGGCTCGGCATTCGTGAACGACTTCAACCTGCTCGGGCGCACCTATCGCGTCACCGCCCAGGCCGATGCGCCGTTCCGCAACACCACCGCCGATATCGCCAACCTGAAGACCCGCTCCAATTCGGGCCAGATGGTACCGATCGGGTCGGTCGCGACCTTCCAGGACAAGACCGGGCCGTACCGCGTCGTCCGCTACAACCTCTTCCCCGCGGTCGAGGTGGACGGCGACACGGCACCCGGATTCTCCTCGGGCCAGTCGCTGGTGACGATGGAGAAGCTCGCCGACAAGACCCTGCCCGCCGGCTATTCCCATGAGTGGACCGGCATCGCCTATCAGCAAAAGGCAGCGGGCAGCACGGCCGGCCTCGTCTTCCTGATGGCGGTGGTGTTCGTCTTCCTGGTGCTGGCAGCGCAATACGAGAGCGTCACCCTGCCGCTGGCGATCGTGCTGATCGTGCCGATGTGTCTGCTCGCGGCGATGACCGGCGTGAACCTGCGCGGCATGGACAATAACGTCCTGACCCAGATCGGTCTGGTCGTGCTGATCGCGCTGGCCGCGAAGAACGCGATCCTCGTGGTCGAGTTCGCCAAGCAGGCCGAGGAGCAGGAAGGCCTGTCGCCAATCGAGGCGGCGGTGCGGGCGGCGCAGACGCGTCTCCGCCCGATCCTGATGACCAGCTTCGCCTTCATCCTCGGCTCGGTGCCGCTGGTGATCGCGACCGGCGCGGGCGCCGAGCTCCGCCAGGCGCTGGGCACCGCGGTGTTCTTCGGGATGATCGGCGTCACCGGCTTCGGCCTGCTCTTCACGCCGACCTTCTATGTCGTCTGCCGGGCGCTCGCGATGCGGTTCACCCGCCGTCGCGAGCACCAGCTGCCGGCGACTCTTCAGCCCGCCGAATAAGGAGCGGCCGTCATGAAACAGCTATTGCTTGCCTCGATCTCAGCGCTGGCGCTGTCCGCCTGCGCCGCCGGCCCCGACTTCGTCGCGCCGGTCGCCCCGCCCAAGGCGGCGGGGCAGTTCATCGGCAGCGCCAGCCCCAGCGTCTCGACCGCCCCGGCGGACGACCATTGGTGGCAGCTCTACCGCGACCCGGCGCTCGACCAGTTCGTCGCCGAGGCGCTCGCCGCCAACACCGATATCCGCGTGGCGGTGGCGCGGCTCGACAAGGCGCGCGCGTCGCTGCGCGGCGTCCGGTCGGACCGGCTGCCCCAGACCTCGATCGGCGCGACCGGCGGCTATGGCCGCACCCCCGACAGCCAGCGCCTGCCGGGCTCGGCCGCCGAGGGCGAATCCTATGATATAGGGCTGAGCGTCTCCTATGAGGTCGACCTGGCCGGGCGCGTCCGCCGCAACATCGAGGCGGCGCGCGGCGATGTCCGCGCGGCCGATGCCGATGCCGATGCGGTGCGCGTCGCGGTGGTCGCCGCGACCACCCGCGCCTATGTCGATGCCGCGTCCTCGGCCGAACGGCTCGGCGTGGCGAAGCGCATCGTCGAGCTGCTCGACAAGTCCGCGACCCTGACCGGCAAGCGGGTCGACGCAGGCCGCGCGGCCAAGCTCGACCAGGTGCGCATCACCACCCTGCGCGACCAGCGCGCCGCGCTCGTCCCCGCGATCGAGGCGGAGCGCCAGGCGGCCTTGTTCCGGCTGGCCACCCTGACCGGCCGGACGCCGCAGGAACTGCCCGAGATCGCCGCGGCGCGGACCGACACGCCGCATCTCGACCAGCCGATCCCGGTCGGCGACGGCCAGGCGCTGCTGGCGCGGCGGCCGGACGTGCGCGCGGCCGAGCAGCGGCTGGCGGCGGCGACGGCGCGCATCGGCGTGGCGACGGCAGAGCTCTATCCGCGCATCACGCTGGGCGGATCGGTCGGGTCGAGCAGCACGAGCATCGGCGACCTGTTCGGCGGCGGCGCGCTGCGCTTCCTGCTCGGGCCGCTGATCAGTTGGTCCTTCCCCAACCAGGAAGCGGCGCGGGCGCGCATCGCCGAGAGCGAAGCAGGCAGCCGCGAGGCGCTTGCCCAGTTCGACGGGACGGTGCTCCAGGCGCTGGAAGAGACCGAGACCGCGCTGGCCACCTATCAGGGCGAACTGAAGCGCCGCGCCGCCCTGCAGGCCGCGCGCGACGGGGCGGAAGCGGCCGCCCGCATCACCCGCGCCCGCCAGCGCGAGGGACAGATCGACTTCCTCGAAGTGCTGGATGCCGAGCGCACCTTCGCCGATGCGGACGCCGACCTGGCGGCGTCGGACGCGCGGATCGCCGGCGCGCAGATCGACCTGTTCCGCTCGCTCGGCGGCGGGTGGCAAAGGCCGGTGATCGCGGCGCGGTAGGGGGAGGGAACCCCCCACCATCCGTTCGCCCTGAGCTTGTCGAAGGGCTGTTCTTCCCCTTAGGCTCGCCCAATGAGCTTCTGGGCCTATATGCTGCACTGCCGGGCCGGCCGATTGTACGTCGGCCACACCGACAATCTTGAAGCCAGAATCGGTCAGCATCAAAGCGGACTGATCCCTGGTTACACGCGAGACTATGGTCCGGTGACGCTTGTGTGGTCGCAGGAATTTCCGAGCCGGATCGAGGCACTTGAGGCCGAACGGCGGATCAAAGGGTGGAGCCGTGCCAAGAAGCTGGCGCTGATCCGTGGCGATTGGGATCTCATTTCACGACTGGCGAAAGGGAAGAACAGTCCTTCGACAAGCTCAGGACGAACGGAGGAGTGGGATCCGCCCCAACTCTAACGTTGCGCCGCTTGCGTCCCCCTCGCCCAGCCCCTAGCGCGCAGGGGCTTCACCCCCTTCGAGCGAGCCCGATGCGCCCGATTCTCTCCTTCCTCGCCCTCGCCTTCCTCGCGCTGGCGGCACCCGCCACGGCGCAGCAGCACAGCAGACCCGCACCCGGCCTGGTGCGCGTGCGGATCGTCACCGCGCTCGGCCCGATCGTGATCGCGCTCGACGCCAGGCGCGCGCCGAAGACCACCGCGAACTTCCTCGCTTATGTCGACGACAAGAGGCTCGACAATACCAGCTTCTATCGCTCGGCGCGGAGCAAGGCTGACCCGACCTATGGCTTCGTCCAGGGCGGGATCGGCACCGATGCGCGGCGCATGCTGCCGTCGCCGGTGCCGCTGGAGTCGACCAGCCGGACCGGTATCCGCCATGTCGATACGGTGATCTCGATGGCGCATGGCCGCGACGAGAATGGCGCGACGGGCAATTTCGCGATCATGCTCGGCGCGCATCCGAGCATGGACGCGAAGGCGGGTTACACAGGCTATGCCGCGTTCGGCCATGTCGTGGAGGGCATGGACGTGGTGCGCAAGATCCTCGCCCAGCCGATCGGCGGCGGATCGGGCCCGATGAAGGGGCAGATGATCTTGAAACCGATCCCGCTGATCCGCGCCGAGCGGATCGACGGCACAGCCAAGCCCACCGGCGTGGTGCAGCCCTGGCTGATCGGGGTGAAATAGCGGCGCGGTGAACACCCGCCTGCCCTGTTACGTGAGTATAACATGGCGACCTTTTTTCTGCCGCATTAACAGGGTGAATTTCCCGCGGAACAGGGCGGCTCGGTCGGGGAACAGGGACGGATCGAAGCGCGAGCAATCGGCCATCATGAGAAACAGTGGGGCGGGTTTCACGCGCCTGATCGGTACACTGTCCCAGACCAGCGAATAGTTGAATCGACGATAGAGCGCCTCGCGCCTTATTGTGCTCCCGCGAAGGCGGGAGCCCAGGCTGTGTCCCCGCCTTCGCGGGGACACAAGGTTCTTTGCTCGAATGACGACTGACGTCTGCCTTGGGCTAACTGCGCTTCTAAAGGCTCCGTGCAGCCTTTTCGGCGTCGGCAGCGGGGGGCTCCCAGCCGAACACACTGCGGCCGCCATAGTCGTGCGAGTTGCGGCATTCCTCCGCGACGAATTCGGGCAGGGTCGGGCCGGTCGCGTGGCGTTCCATGGCGCGGGCCTGGGCGTCGAGGCGCTGGATCGCGGCGAGTTTTTCGTCATTGCCGAGCTTCGCCTTGCCGACCGCCTGCTTCATCACCGCGATGGTCCGGTCGAAGACCTTGATCGGCACCGGATAGGGATGGCGATCCTTGCCGCCATGCGCGAGCGAGAAGCGGGCGGGATCGGCGAAGCGGCAGGGCGCGCCGTGGATCACTTCCGCCACCATCGCCAGCGAGCGCACCGTGCGCGCGCCGACGCCGGGGACGAGCAGCAGTTCGGGGAAATCGGCCGGGCCATTCTCGGCCGCGGCGGCGAGGGTGCCGTGGAGGCGGCGGATCATCACGTCGGACGGGCGCACCTCGTGATGGCCGGGCAGGACCAGGTGCGGGAGCATCGGCTGGTCGGACGGCGCGGCGGGCTTGACCGGTTCGAGCGCGGCGGCCTCGCGGGCGATGCGGTCGGGGCCGAGATCGCGGAGCAGGTCGAGTTGCGCGTCGCGAGACGCGGCGGCGCGGCGATCGGTGAGGTTGACGATCTCGCCGCCGCCCCTGCCCTCGATCGCGGCGTGCGGCGCGTCGACGAAACTGCCCAGCCCCTCGGACGACCAATGGTAGCGCCGGGCCTGGCGCAGATCGCCGTTCATGCCCTGCTGCACCACGACCCATTGCCCGTCATCGGCGATAATGAAACCGTGGAGATAGAGATCGAACCCGTCCTGCACCGCCGCACTGTCGACCTTGGCGACGAGCCGGCTGGTGCGCGCGAGGCCGGCGCCGTCGAGCCCGACCCGGTCGCCGATCGCGACCAGTTCCGCGGGCGTGCGGCGCGACTGTTTGCCGCGACCGCCACAGACATGGAGGCCGAGCTCGCCCGACAGCGGCGCGAGACCGCGTTTCAGCGCGCCGATCACGCTCGTCGTGATGCCCGAGGAATGCCAGTCCATGCCCATCACCGCGCCGAAGCTCTGGAACCAGAAGGGGTGCGCAAGCCGGCGCAGCAGCTCGTCCCGCCCGTAATGATGCACGATCGCCTGCGCCATGACCGCCCCGAGGCTCGCCATGCGCGTACTCAGCCATGGCGGCACATGGCCGCCATGGAGGGGAAGATCGGCACTGCCGGCGCGATTGGCCATCATCACCTCTGGAACGAACTGGGAACATGCTAGCAGGCGATCGCGGCGCTGGCCACAACGAACGGGGGAACGGTCCCTCGCCCCCATGCATTGAGGTCGCCTCAACCGGCGAGGATGACCATGGCGAAATCGAACCCGAAAAAGACCGTCGCCGAGCAGCGCGCGATCCAGGCGCAGGTGGCTAAAGCCGACAAGAAGCCCAAGAAGAAGGGCGGCGCGATGCAGGCCGGTGCGCGAAAATATCCCGAGCCGCCGCTGCCGCAGCAGCATCAGCTGAAGCCGGGCAAGGAATCCGCGCTCGATCCGGCGCCGCTGTACGATGCGCCTTTCTACAAGGGATCGGGCAAGCTGGAGGGCCTGGCGGCGATCGTCACCGGCGGGGATTCGGGGATCGGCCGCTCGGTCGCGATCCTGTTCGCGCGCGAGGGCGCCGATGTCGCGATCCTGCATCTCGACGAGGACGAGGATGCGCAGGTCACCAAAAAGGCGGTCGAGCAGGAAGGGCGGCGCGCGATCGTCATCGCGGGCGACGTGCGCGACCAGGCATTCTGCAAGGCCGCGGTGAAAGAGGTGGCGAAGGCGTTCGGGCGGCTCGACATCCTCGTCAACAACGCCGCCTTCCAGGTCCATTCCAGCTTTGCCGACCTGACGGCCGAGCATTTCGACCAGACGCTGAAGACCAATCTTTACGGCTATTTCTTCATGGCGCAGGCAGCGGTCGCGAAGATGAAGCCGGGCGGCGCGATCGTGAACACGGGCTCGGTCACCGGCATCATGGGCAACAAGGATCTGCTCGATTATTCGATGACCAAGGGCGGCATCCATGCCTTTACCCGCAGCCTGGCGACGCACCTGATCCCGCAGGGCATCAGGGTGAACGCGGTTGCGCCGGGGCCGGTCTGGACCCCGCTCAACCCGAGTGACAAGGAAGCGCCCGACGTCGCGACCTTCGGTGCCGACACGCCGATGAAGCGCCCGGCCCAGCCCGAGGAAATCGCGCCGGCCTATGTCTTCCTCGCCTCGCCGCAATGCTCCAGCTACATCACCGGGGAGATATTGCCGATCATCGGGGGCTATGGCGGCGGGTGATCCGCAGCCCAAGTAATTCTGTTGGAACCCGCGGAAAAACGGACAGTAAAGCGGGATTTTCGCCAGCCAACGTCGACCCCGAATTTTCGGCGCGTTACTGTGGCGACGGATGGCGCCCAGGCTATCCATGCCCCGCTCAGTCGTATTTCCAGGAAGAGCGCCGGGAATTCGATCGGCATGAATATTACCGTTTTTCCTGCGCATTTTCGAGAATTGATCAGGAGTATTTACGGTATTCCTGATGTTATTTGTCACCTCGTCATCGGATAAGGGCATGGCGTGACGGCTCCGGTGCGGCGGCATGGGCCGACGACGACCGCAGCATAGGACGCGGCGGGAGCCGGTTGAATCGAACGCCGCGGCCGTTGCCATTGCGACCGCGACGTTTCCCGGTACATATCACCGTCGTGGCACTGACACCTGAAGCCCGGGCCCGAGACGTCATCGATGCGCAACTCGTGGCCGCAGGCTGGGTGGTGCAGGATCGCGACACGATGAACCGCAATGCCGCGATCGGTGTGGCAGTCCGCGAATATCCGCTCGCGGCCGGCCCGTGCGACTATCTCCTGCTCGTCGGCGGCAAGGCATGTGGCGTCGTCGAGGCAAAGGCCGCTGGCGCCACCCTTTCCGGGGTCGCGCAACAGGCCATGAGCTATCAGGCGTCGGCGCCCGCGATGCTGGCCAAATGGAGCGACCCGCTCCGTTTCGACTATGAAGCCTCCGGAACCGAAATCCTGTTCTCCGACCGGGTCGATCCGCAACGGAGATCGCGCCGCCTGTTCGGCTTTCACCGGCCCGAAACGCTGCTCGAATGGCTCAAGGCCGGGTCGTCGCTGCGGGCGCGCCTCGTCGATCTGCCGCCGCTCGTCGTCGATGGTCTGCGCGACTGCCAGATCGACGCGATCGAAGGCATCGAGGCGTCGCTGCACAGCGACAACCCGCGCGCCTTCGTCCAGATGGCGACCGGCGCGGGCAAGACCTTCACCGCCGCCACGCTCGCCTATCGGCTGCTCGCCCATGCCGGTGCGAAGCGCATCCTGTTCCTGGTCGACCGCAACAATCTCGGCCGGCAGACGCTGAAGGAATTCCAGGGCTATCGCCCGCCCGGCACCGGGCGGCTGTTCACCGAACTCTATAATGTCCAGCGGCTCGGCCCGGCCGGGCTGGACGAGCCCGCCAAGGTCGTGATCTCGACCATTCAGCGCGTCTTCGCGCAACTGACCGGCGACGACCTTTCCGAGGAAGACGAAGAGGAGAGCATTTTCGAGCAGCCATGGAATCCGGCGCCGAAGGAGATCGCCTATAGTGCGGCGCTGCCGCCGGAGAGTTTCGACATCGTCATCGTCGACGAGTGCCACCGATCGATCTACGGCACCTGGCGCCAGCTGCTCGACTATTTCGACGCGCATATCATCGGGCTGACCGCCACGCCGACGGTGCAGACCATGGCGTTTTTCGGCGAAAATATCGTCGCGCAATATCCTTATGAGAAATCGGTCGCGGACGGCGTCAACGTGCCGTTCGAGATTTTCCGTATCCGCACCCAGATCGGCGAGCATGGCGGGCGAGTGGAGAAGGGCTTCACCCTGCCGGTGCGCGACCGCCATACGCGCGCCCAGCGTTTCCGGCTGCTCGACGACGATCTGGTCTATCTCCCGCAGGATCTCGACCGCAGCGTGATCGCGCGCAACCAGATCCGCACGGTGCTGGAAACCTATCGCGACACGCTGTTCACGGAGCTGTTCCCCGAACGCAGCGACGTGCCCAAGACGCTGATCTTCGCCAAGGACGATCACCATGCCGAGGAGATCGTGACGATCGCCCGCGAGGTGTTCGGCAAGGGCAATGATTTCGCGCAGAAGATCACCTACAAGGTCGGCGCGAAATATGCCGAGGAGCTGATCCAGCAATTTCGCAACAGCTATCATCCGCGCATCGCCGTTACCGTCGACATGATCGCCACCGGCACCGACGTGAAGGCGATCGAAGTGCTGATCTTCCTGCGCGACGTGCGCTCCTCGGTCTATTTCGAGCAGATGCGCGGGCGCGGCGTGCGGACGATCGACGCGAGCGTGCTGGCGAGCGTGACGCCGGGCGCGATCGCCAAGGATCGCTTCATCCTGATCGACGCCGTCGGCGTCACCGATACGCTCAAGGTCCAGGCGACGCCGCTGGAGCGCAACCATGCGGTATCCTTCGAGAAGCTGATCGAACAGATCGCGAGCGGGCGCAGCGACGAGGATGCGGTGTCCACCCTCGCCGGCCGGCTTGCCCGGCTCGACCGCAAGCTCGACGATGCGGCCAAGGCGCGCATCGCCGAGGTCGCCGGCCGTCCGCTCACGGCGCTGGCCGGCGCGCTGGTCGACGCCATCGATATCGACCGGATCGATGCCGCAGCCCGTGCCGAACACGGACCGTCGCCGACCGATGCGCAGGTGGAAACCGTGGCCGCCAGGATGCGCGAGGCGGTGCTCGCCACCTATGACGATCCGGCGCTGCGCAAGCTGCTGATCGAGCTGAAGGCCGCATCCGAAGTGGTGATCGACGATATCAGCCGCGACATCGTCATCTCCTCCGCCTGGTCGCCCGAACAGGCGGCGGCGATGACGAGCGATTTCATGCGGTTCCTGGACGAGCATCGCGACCAGTTGCTGGCGCTGCGCATCCTGTACGGCCTGCCCGCCGCGGCGAAGCGGCTGACCTATGCCAGCCTGGAGGAATTGCGCGACGCGATGCTGCGCCCGCCCTGGCTGCTCCAGCCGCTGGCGCTATGGAGCGCCTACCGCCGCCTGCAGGGCGACAAGGTGCGTGCCAACCCGGCCAAGACGCTGACCGACATCGTCGCGCTGGTGCGCTTCGCGATCGGCGAGGCGGAGACGCTGGCGCCGCTGTCGCAGGACATGGCCGGACGTTTCAACCTGTGGCTCGGCCGCGAACAGCGCGCCGGGCGCGTGTACGATCAGGAGCAGCTCGGCTGGCTGGAGGCGATCCGCGACTATCTCGCGGCGAACATCGAGGTGACGATGGCCGATGTGCAGGACAGTTTCGGCGCGAAAGGCGGCGTCATCGGCGCACGCCGGGCTTTCGGCGGCCGGCTGGATAGCCTACTCGACGAGCTTCAGGACGCGCTGGTGGCGTGACGGGGGTTTTAGTGGCGCGTGGTGGTGTGAAGCGATCGACGGCGGGCGAGCCGATCGAGGGGCCTTGGGCATTGCCGGATGGGTGGCGGTGGGTGCCCTTGGGTAGTCTCGGCGACTTTCGCAACGGTGCTGCCTTCAAGCCTACAGATTGGGGTACGGAAGGTGTGCCCATCATCCGTATCCAAAATCTCAATAACCCAGATCGGGAGATGAATCGCACGAATCGAGCCATCGATCCTCGCCTGCTTGTGAGGGCCGGTGATCTATTGGTTAGTTGGTCCGCAACGCTTGACGCATTCGTCTGGAACAGAGAAGACGCTTGGCTGAATCAACACATCTTCAAGGTTACGCCGAACACCGAATTAATTGATCATCAATACATGTTTTTTCTGCTCAAAAATGAAATTGAGAATCTGAAGAAGACTGAGCATTTGCATGGATCTACGATGATGCATATTAACCGCGGACCTTTTCTCGCGCACCTTGTTCCGCTTCCAACGCTAGCTACTCAGCGCGTTGTGGCGCAGAAAATTACCGAGTTGTTTGCGGAAGTCGAGAATGGCGACGCGGCTCTGTCGCGGGGGCGTGATGATCTCGCGACATGGCGCAAATCGCTGCTGAAGGCCGCCGTTACCGGTGAGTTGACCGCTGATTGGCGCGCCGTGAATCCTGCGATTGAGACTGGCAAGGACCTACTCTTTCGCATCCTGGCCGACCGTCGCGCACGTTGGCATGCTGAGCCGCGCAACAAAGGGAAGCGCTATGCCGAACCTGCTGCCCCCGAGACGACCGAGCTACCGCGATTGCCGAACGGTTGGGTTTGGGTTGGTTTGGAACAGTTGACAACAGGCGGGATTCGCAATGGCCTTTCCGTAAAAGAATCCGGTGAACGCACCGAGGTAAAAGGCCTTCGCCTGAACGCGCTTCAAGCGAACGGTATTGACTGGACGAAAGTTCGGTATTTACCAATTAGCCTAGGAAAAGCTTCAAATTATTTGTTGAGTGCTGGGGACTTACTCGTAAGTCGCGCCAATGGTTCACCAGAATTCGTAGGGCGGTGCTCTTTAGTGACTGAGGGTCGCGATGACACTGTCTTCCCTGATACCGCTATCCGATATCCACTATGGGGCGGCTCCGATTTTCACGGTTGGGTTCGCGCAGCATGGTCTGCGCCGCAAAGTCGGAAACGCTTATTGTCACTTGCAAAATCGACTGCGGGTATTTTGAAAATCTCACAGGGAGATATCGCCGCCGTTGCATTGCCGCTGCCACCAGCGGATGAAATCGTCGCGATAAATATGCTCTTGAAACGCTTATCGTCTGAGGCCGATGCTGGAGCTGATGAGCTAGCGCTTTTGGCGGAAAGCCCTGCCACCCTCCGCCAATCCATCCTAGCCGCCGCCTTCCGTGGAGAACTCGTCGCATGAACGAACAGGCGCTCGTCGCGAAGGTGTGGAACTATGCGCATGTCCTGCGCGACGACGGGGTGTCGTATGGCGATTATCTGGGCCAGATCAGCTTCCTGCTGTTCCTCAAGATGGACAAGGAACGGACCGAGGCGCTCGGCGAGCCTTCGGCGCTGCCGGTCGAGTGCCAATGGGATGCGCTCGCCAGCCTCGCGGGCGAGAGCCTGGAGACGCGGTACAAGAAGATCCTCGAAACGCTGAGCAAGCGCGACGACATCGTCGGCACGCTGTTCCTGAAGGCCGAGAGCAAGATCAACGACCCCGCCAAGCTCCAGCGGCTCGTCACGCTGATCGGCGGCGAGACCTGGATGGGGCTGAACGTCGATGTGAAGGGCACGATCTACGAGGGGCTGCTCGAACGCAATGCGGGTGAGGTCAAATCGGGCGCCGGGCAATATTTCACGCCGCGCCCGATCATCGATGCGATCACCGAGGTGGTCGATCCCGAGGCGAACCAGACCGTGCACGACCCCGCGGTCGGCACCGGCGGCTTCCTGCTTTCCGCCTATGAGCATATGAAGCGGAAGGATGCCGCGCGCGACCGGACGGTGGCGCGGGCGCTGCGCGAGACCAGGCTTTCCGGCACCGACATCGTGCCCGACGTGATCCGGCTGTGCGCCATGAACCTGTATCTGCACGGCGTCGGCGGCACGACCTCCCCGGTGACGCAGAAGGATGCGCTGCTCGATCGCGGCGACGCCAGCTATGACGTGATCCTGACCAACCCGCCCTTCGGCAAGCGCCAGTCCTTCCGCATCGTGCGCGAGGATGGCGGGATCGAGAGCGAGCGGCAGGATTATGTCCGCGACGATTTCACCGTGACCACGGGCAACAAGCAGCTCAATTTCCTGCAGCACATCATGTCGATCCTGAAGGTCAACGGCAGCGCCGCCGTCGTGATGCCCGACAATGTGCTGTTCGAGGGCGGCGCGGGCGAGACGCTGCGCAGGCGCCTGTTGAAGGAATTCGATTTCCACACGCTGCTGCGGCTGCCGACTGGCATCTTCTACAGCCAGGGCGTCAAGGCGAACGTGCTGTTCTTCGATCGCGCGCCGCCCGGCGACACGATCGCGACCGAGGCGCTGTGGGTCTATGACTTGCGCACCAACAAGAATTTCACGCTGCGCGAGCGCCCGTTGCGGCGCGCGGACCTCGACGATTTCGTCGCGTGCTTCAGGGACAGGCACCATCACCACGAGCGCGAGGCGAGCGAGCGCTTCCGCTGCTTCAGCTATGACGAGCTGGCCAAGCGCGACAAGCTGAACCTCGACATCTTCTGGCTGAAGGACGCGAGCGCGACCGACCCCGACAGCCTGCCGCCGCCGGCCGAGATTGCGGCGGAGATCGTCGACAGCCTGGAGCTGGCGCTGGAGAAATTCAGGCTGGTCGCGGCGAAGCTGAGCGCCGGCACCTCGGGATAGCGGGCGCGCGATCATCCAGCGGCGGGACGATCGCCGGTAATCCCGCCCGGGCCGAAGAATCGCGCTGATCCAGAGCAAGTCGCGCCGATCGCGCGGACCTTTCCCGTCGCCCTGCAGTTGACCCCGCGAACAGTGACGGGAGCGGACAATGGCGACGAAAAGCGGCGTGACATCGGGCAATGGCGGCGAAACCCACCAGACGGCGTCGAACGAGGCGGAGAACGGCCTGACCACCAACCAGGGCATCCGCGTCTCGGACAACCAGAACCAGCTGAAATCCGGCCCGCGCGGCCCCGTGCTGCTGGAGGATTTTGTCCTTCGCGAGAAGATCTTCCATTTCGACCATGAGCGCATCCCGGAGCGGATCGTCCATGCGCGCGGCTCGGCGGCGCACGGCTTTTTCGAATGCTATGAAAGCCTGGCCGACATCACCAAGGCCGATCTGTTCCAGCGCGCGGGCGAGCGCACGCCGCTGTTCACGCGTTTCTCCACCGTGGCGGGCGGCGCCGGATCGGTCGACACGCCGCGCGACGTGCGCGGCTTTGCGGTAAAATTCTACACCAAGGAGGGCAATTGGGATCTGGTCGGCAACAATATCCCGGTGTTCTTCATCCAGGACGCGATCAAATTTCCCGACCTGATCCATTCGGTGAAGATGGAGGCGCAGACGGGGTACCCGCAGGCAGCCTCCGCGCATGACACCTTCTGGGACTTCATCTCGCTGATGCCGGAATCGACGCACATGGTGATGTGGGCGATGTCCGACCGGACCATCCCGCGGTCGCTGCGCACGATGGAGGGGTTCGGCATCCACACCTTCCGGCTGGTCAACGCCAAGGGCAAGTCGACCTTCGTGAAATTCCACTGGAAACCGAAACAGGGCGTGCAATCGACCTGCTGGGACGAAGCGGTGAAAATCGCCGGTGCCGACCCCGATTTCCACCGGCGCGACCTGTTCGAGGCGATCGACCGGGGCGACTTCCCCGAATGGGAGCTCGGCATCCAGGCGTTCGACCAGAAATTCGCCGACAGCCTGCCCTTCGACGTGCTCGACCCGACCAAGATCATCCCGGAGGAAGTGCTGCCGGTGCGGATCATCGGGCGGATGGTGCTCGATCGCTATCCGGACAATTTCTTCGCCGAGACCGAGCAGGTCGCCTATTGCCCGGCGAACATCGTGCCGGGCGTGGACTTCACCAACGATCCCCTGCTCCAGGGGCGGCTCTTTTCCTATCTCGACACCCAGCTGAAGCGGCTCGGCTCGACCAATTTCCACCAGCTGCCGATCAACGCGCCGAAATGCCCGGTGATGAATTTCCAGCGCGACGGGCATATGCAGATGGCGATCCCCAAGGGCCGCGCGAATTACGAGCCGAACAGCCTGTCCGAAGCGGGCGAGGATGGCGGCCCGCGCGAATGCCCGATGACCGGCTTCACCAGCTTCCCCGCGGCCGACGGCCCGGACGAGCAGGGCGACAAGCTGCGCATCCGGCCCGAGAGCTTTGCCGATCATTACAGCCAGGCGCGATTGTTCTTCCGCTCGCTCGCCGCGCCGGAACAGGCGCATCTGGCGTCGGCGCTGGTGTTCGAGCTGTCCAAGGTCGGGCTCGAGCATGTCCGGGTGCGGATGATGTCGAACCTGGTCAATGTCGATGCCGCGCTCGCCAAGCGCGTCGCGGACGGGCTCAACATGCCGTTGCCCAAGGCGTCCAAGGCGGCGGTGGCGCCGCAGGATCTCGATCCCTCGCCCGCGCTGCGCATCGTCGAGGGGCCGCGCGCGCCCGCCGATATCAAGGGCCGGTCGATCGCGGTGCTGATCGCCGACGGATCGGACGCCAAGGCCGTCGCGACCATGGTCGACGCGATCACCGGCGCGGGCGCCCGCGCCGTGATCGTCGCGCCCAAGGTCGGCGGGGCCAAGCTGTCCGACGGCAAGCTGCTCAAGGCCGATGCGCAGCTCGCCGGCTATCCCTCGGTGCTGGCCGATGCGGTGGCGATCATCCTGTCGGAGGAAGGCTGCGCGGCGTTGCTGAAGGAAGCGGCGGCGGTGCAGTTCGCGATGGATGCGTTCGGCCATCTCAAGGCGATCGGCCATTCGCCCGAAGCCCAGCCGCTGCTCGACAAGGCCGGGGTCGTGCCGGACGAGGGCGTGGTGCCGGCGGACAAGGGCTTCACCGCGGCGGCGGCGAAGCGTTTCTGGGAGCGCGAGCCGGGCGTGCGCACGCTCGCCTGATGGACGACGGAACCACAAGGCCTTCCAAGTCGTTTCGCGGGTTCAACGAAAAGGATAATATGATGTTGGGAACTATTGCTGCAATCCTGGTGGTGCTCTGGCTGCTCGGCTTCTTTGCCTTTCACGTCGCAGGCGGGCTGATCCATCTGCTGCTGGTCATCGCGGTGGTGATGATCATCCTTCACTTCGTGACTGGCCGCCGCACGGTATAGGCAAGTCTTTTCGACGCGACGCCCGATTATCTGGTAGCCCACCGCGCTCCAGCTAATCGGGAACGGCGCGTATCATGAGTGACAATGGCGACAATGCGCGGCAGGTCGAGCAATTGCTCGAGTCGCCCAACCTGGCCGATGCGCTGGAAAGCGACCGGTTCAAGCAGTTCCTCGACCATATGCCCGTGGCGATCGCAGTCGCCGAGCTGGGCGCGAGCGAGTGCATCACCTATGCCAATCTCGAGTTCGAGCGGCTGACCGGACAGTCGGCGGGCTGGTTGCAGGGGAAAAGCTGGGCGGCGCTGCCGGGCAGCGCGACGGCGGCGGACGGGCGCGCGCTGAGCGAAGCGGTGACCGGCGGCGACGAACATATCGGCAGCTTCACCATCGCGCATGACGGCGGGGAGCGAACGGTCGATGCCTGGTCGAACGTGATCCAGGACGAGGACGGATCGCCGCTGTTCCGCCTCGTCGCGCTTGCAGAGATCGGCCAGCGCAGCGACGACAACGAGCTCGAGCAGAAACTCCAGACGAGCGACACGTTGCTGCGCGAGCTGCAGCACCGGGTGAAGAACAACCTCCAGATGATCACCGCGCTGATCCGGCTGGAAGCGCGCAACCTGCCGGACAACGCGACCGAGCAGCGTTTTGACCGGCTGGCCGGGCGAATCGATGCGCTGGCGCTCCTGTATCGCTCACTGTCCGACGAAGGGGTGAGCGAGAGCGTCGATCTCGGTATCTATCTCAGCGAGATCGCCTCTTCGGTGATGCGCGCGCATGCGGTCGAGGGCATCCGGCTCGACCTGAAGGTCGATACCTGGCCGGTGTCAGTCAATGTCGCGATGCCGGCCGGGCTGGTCGTCAACGAGCTGCTGACCAATGCGCTGAAACATGCCTTTGCCGGGCGTGAGGGCGGCACGATCACCTTGCTCAGCATCGTCGACGATGACGGATGCCGGGTGGTCGTCGCCGATGACGGGATCGGGCTGGCGGACGGGGTCAGCTGGCCCAAGAAGGGCAAGCTGGGGGCGCTGATCGTCCAGTCGTTGCGGCAGAATGCGAAGGCGCAGGTCGAGGTGGAATCCGCGCCCGATACGGGCATGCGCGTCACGATCTTTTTCGCGCGGGCCGATGCCGCGCCGAAAGAGGATTGAGACGGGGCGCGTCCTGTCGGCTCAGCGGGCGTGCGTGCCGATCGGCAAGGTGACCTTCACCGCATGAGTCTTGATCGGCATGAGCAGGATGAGACCGGCGCAGACCGCGCCGAGCAAGCCCATTGCGCGCTCGCCGCGACGGAAATCGCGGACGGCCTGGCAGATGCAATAGACCGCCACCACCGGCAGCCCGAGAAACCAGAACCACATCAACCTTCCCCCTGCCCCGTCCCGGCGCTCAGCGCGGCGGGATCGCCAGCTCGAACGGCGTGACCGGCAGACCGCTCGTGTCGGTGAGGGTACAGGTCGGGCTGTCGCCCCAGCAATAGCGGATACGCGTCGCATCCATGGCATCAGCCTTCACCACCACGGTCGTGCCGTCGATGCGGGCGTCGGCGTAGCGGCACGATCCGGCCGCCGGGCCGCATAGTTCGAACGCGTTGGGCTGGCCGCTCCAGGCCGCCAGCGTGCCGGTGATCTGGCCGAACGGGATGATCACGCCATCGGCCGAGCGGCGCACGGCGCCGGGCACCGCGCCGGCCGGCGGGGTTGCGTCACCATAAACGGTGTGGCGCGCGGCGATGGCGAGGCGGCGGCCGATGTCCTGCTTGTTCGAGGGGTGGAGATTGGTCGCGTCGCCGATATCGACCGTGACGATCGACGCGGCCCTGGCATCGGCATTCGCGGCACGGCGCTGCGCCTCGCGGACTTCGGACCAGACCGATTCCACCGGCGCGGTCGGGCGCGGGCCGTAATTGGGGATTTGCACGATGAGGAACGGCAAGTCCGCGCCGAAGCGGCCGCGCCAGTCGCCCATCATCGCCGCCAGCGTCGCCTGATACCGGCTGCTGAAATAGATGTCGGATTCGCCCTGATACCAGATCGCGGCCTTGAACCCGTAGCCGCCGATCGGGGCGATCATGCCGTTATAGAGCTGGGTGACGCCGTGGGTCGGGCCCCAGGGAAGCTGCGGCGCGATGAGGCCGTTCGGCACTTCCGCATAGCGCCATGGACTGGACAGCGGCACGGCGGTGCCGTCCTTCAGGCGGATCGCGCGCGTCTCGGCCTGGCCGCTCATCCCGCAATTGCGCCAGCTGCAGAAGATGTTGGTGACGATGATGTTGGCGCCCGCATGAAGCACGCCCGCAGGGATCTCGTGCAGCGCCTGTTTCGACCAGCTGGTGCCGCCGACGCCCTTGCCGTTGATCCAGCTCTGGTCCTCCTCATTGACCGAGCCGAGATCGAGCGTCGCGGCTTGCGCTGCCTGCGCCGCGGTGAGATCGACGCTGGTGCGCAACCACATCTGACCGACGAAACCGTCGGGCGAATTGCCGGTCCACAGCGCCCAGGGGCCGAGCGCGGCAGGGGCGGTTTTCCAGTCGGTGACGGGATAGGCGGGCTCCCAGGGATTGCCCCTGGCGGCTGCGGCACCGTTCGCTTTCCACCAACTTTCCCAGCTTGCGTCCCAGCGGCGCTGCGCGGCCTGGGGGTCGGTGCGGTAGAGCGCGAGCATGTCGAGATCGGCGTTGTACTGGCCGAGCTTGCGCAGATTCGGCTCGCTTACCCAGTCGCGCACCCGGCTGCCGCCCCAGGCGGAGACGACGAGGCCGACCGGGGCGTTGGTGGTCTTCCTGATCTCGCGCGCGAAATAATAGCAGCTCGCCGAGAAATTGCCGACCGTGTCGGGGGAACCGACCGTCCAGGACACGGGCGTGGCGAAGGTGGAAAGCGGGGTCAGGCTGTCCTTCGTCGCGATGCCGAGCTGGCGGATCTGGCCGTCGGTCGCGGCGCGCATCTCGAACGCCGCATTGCCCGCGGCGCGGACCGCGAGCTGCATGTTGGACTGGCCGGTGCAGAGGAAGACGTCGCCGAGCAGCACGTCCTGGACGGACTGGGTTGCGGCGCCGTTGCGCGCCTCCAGAATGTAGGGGCCGCCGGAGGGGAGCGCCGGGAGCGTGGTGCGCCATTGGCCGGCCTTGTCGGCCTTGGCGGTGGCGGTGGCGGTGCCGAGATTGACGGTGACGGTCGTGTTCGGGGCGGCCTGGCCATAGACGGGGATCGGCCTGTCGCGCTGGAGGACGGCGTGATCCTGGAACATGATGTGGAGCAGCGGGGGGTCTGCGGCGATGGCGGGTGTGGCGAGGCCAAGGCTGGCCAGGAACAATGCGCGGAATGGGCCTTTCATCGTCGCTCTCCCCCGTCCGCTCTCGCGCGGATCGTATAGGATATAGGAGCAGCGTTTGAGGGGGTTGTCCAGTGACTCCTCATTCCTCCCCGAGCTTGCTCGGGGAGGGGGACCGCGCGCTTCTTCAGCGCGGGGTGGAGGGGCTGGCGTGCGGGGCAGATGTTACGCGCTCCAAGCCCCTCCACCATTCGCTGAAGAAGCGAATGGTCCCCCTCCCCGTTCCGGGGAGGAACTAGGCGCAGATCTTTTCCAGCTCCGGGCCGTAATTGTGGCGCTCGGGTACCGGCAGGCCTTTTGCCTGGAGCTGGGATTCCGGGCGGCCCGGGGCGTCGGGTTCGCGTGGGTCCATATAGCCCTTGTACCAGGGATCGCGCTGCGCCTCTTCCAGCGTGACGAACTTGAAGCCGCGGCTCTTGTAGAGGTCGAGAAGTTGCGGCAGCATCTCCGCATCCAACCCGCCGACATGCATCAGCAGGACGTAGGGGATATCGCGGCCGAGCAGCGATTTGAAGACGCCGCGACCATAGGTGATGCTCTCGTCGGCTGCGTCGAGATAGGTCTTCTTCAGCCAGGCGATCGCGTGCTCGTCCTTCTTCGCGACGCAGCGGGCATAGGGCGCGTTCCACATATAGTCGCCGAAGCTCATCGTGACGCCGGCGATGCGGTAGCCGCGATCGGCGAGCAGCTTGCGCACCGTCGCCTTCTTCTCCGGCGTGTCGCCTTCCGAGAGGTTGGGATAGCGGAACCAGTGCCAGTTCTCGCCCTTCATCCGATCGGCGACGACGCCTTCGCCCCTGATCACGTCCTGCTCGAACTCGCCCGCGGTGTGGGTCGCGAGGTTCATGTGCGACCAGGCATGGTTGCCGAGCGGCAGGCCCGCGGCGCGCCAGTGATCGAGCATCGCGGTCGATGCCGGTTCCTCCTCGGTGCGCACGCCGTTGACGAAGCCATAGACCGGCGGGAGCTTCGCCGCCTTCCACGCGGCGATGATCTTGTCGCCGATCTCGACCCGGGTCGTGCCCTCGGGCAGCGCGCTGTGCGAGGGAAGATCGTCCCAGGTGAAGGCGATCTCCTGTGCCTGTGCGGTTCCGCTTGCCGCGATCAGGGTCGCGGCGATCATCATGCTGCGCAGCATCGTCATTCTCCGGATCAGCGGAACAGGTTGAGGTCGATGGACTCACCCATCGCGCGGTAGCCGGCATCGCCGGGGTGAAGCGCGTCGCCGCTGTCATAGGCCTTGGCCATGCGCAGCGGATCGGCCGGGTCGGCGATGGCCTTGTCGAAATCGATCACGCCATCGACATTGCCGGGCGTGCGGATCCAGGCATTGACCGCGGTGCGCACGGCATCGCCTTCCGGACTGTAATAGCCGGCGCCCTTGTAGGGGAGCACGGTCGCGCCGATCACCTTCACGCCGCGATCATGCGCGCGGGCGATCATCTGGCGGTAGGCGCCGGTGATGTCGGCGACGCTGGGCAGCGCGGTCTTGGCGCGGGTCGCGCTGCCGATGTCGTTGATGCCTTCGAGGATCACGACATAGCGCACGCCGGGCACCGACAGCACGTCGCGATCGAAGCGGGCGAGCGCCGCCGGGCCGCTGCCGGTGGCGAGCAGGCGATTGCCCGAGATGCCGGCATTGGCGACGGCGAAGCCGGTCTTGCCTGCCCTGGCCAGCCGCGCGGCCAGGATATCGGGCCAGCGATTGTTGGTGTCGCGGCTCGATTGCGCGCCGTCCGTGATCGAATCGCCGATGGTGACGATCGTCGCGGTGGCGGGGCCGCCCGAGACGTCGATGCCGGTGAGCAGCACGCGCATGGTATTGGTGGGGCCGCCGGGCGGGAAGCTGGCGGCGGCGGTCTGGTCGCCCGGGGCGATCTGCGTAGTCGCGACGCCCAGGGCGTGGACGCTGAGCGAGGTCGTGTCGCCGGGCACATGGATGCTGACCACGACATTGGCGAGCGGACCAGTTCTGAGCGCGACGGGGTCGCTGACCATGGGGGCGCCGGCCGGGATGACGGGCGAGGCGTCGCCGTCGAAGGTGACGATTCGGTCGCTGCCGGGGACGACCTCACCATTGGGGCCGGCGAGCCCGACATGGACGGCGCCGATCGGACGCGGTTCAGTGGCCGTCTCGTTGGACAGGCGCAGACGCAGGGTCGAGCCGCCGGCCGAGAGATGCGCGACCATGCGATAGGTGACGTCCGAGGTCGGGACGGTGGGGCCTTGTTGGGGCTGGGGCGGTGGCGGCGTCGGCTGGCCCGGCTGTACTGGCGGCGGGGGGCGCTGGCCGGGGCGCTCCATCGGCACAGCCTGCCAGCTTCTCGTCCAGACCTTCGACTGGGCGGCGGCGGCCAGCGGCTGACTCACCAGCGCCAATGCGGCGAGGGACAGATAGGGACGGAAGCTTCTCACCATCTTCTCCTTTTATCGTTTCGCCGCCTTGTGACGGTCATTCCCTGCCCTCGGCCGGTGCCGCGATAGCGGTACCATAGCGGGCGTTATCCGCGACTCCAACTGGCCCGAATCGGACGTTTCGCAACAGAAATGATCGCGCTCACCTGCCCCTTGCCAGCGACCCCGGACAGCGAGATAACCGCGCCCAGAATCATATAGAATATCGGATATATCCGAGTCGGGGAGAGAAAGCATGAAGAGATCGCATCTGCTGTGCGGTGTGCTGCTGAGCGCCATGTCGGCCGGCGGCGTCGCCATGGCCGCGGGCCAGGACTTCGTGACGCCGGTTATTCCGAGCGACTCCGCTGCCCGGCCGCGATCGCCCGAAGCCCAGGCGATCCTCGATGCCTCGACCGTCGAGCTGGTGCGCGAGATGAAGGCGCAGGGCATCAATGCGCTGCGCATCCCCAAGAATGCCGTGATCCCCGGCCGACCCGATTTCACCAATTACGATGAGGCCAAAGCCAATCCCTATCCCAATTTGCCGGCGCTGATGACGCTGCGCGATGGGACCAAGGTGACGACTGCGGCAGGATGGGCGAAGCGCCGGGCGGAGATCACGGCGCTGTTCGACGAGCATGTCTACGGCAAATATCCGGCCCACCTGCCCAAGGTGACCTGGACGGTCGCGAGCACCGCGGAGCAGGTTTTCGAGGGCATCCCCGTGATCGTCAAGCATGTCGTCGGCCATGTCGACAATGCGGCCTATCCGGCGATCAGCGTCGAGATCGTAGCGGACGTGGTCACGCCGGCTTCGGCCAAGGGCAGGAAAGTACCGGTGATCATCGGCGGCGGATCGCTGCGCCCACGGCCGATGCCGCTCGCTCCGCCGACGCGCGCTACCACGGGCATGTGCATGCTGAGCGGCCCGGTGGTCGATTCCTCCGGCAAGCAGTTGCTCGAGAAAGGCTGGGGCTTCGTCTCGGTCGACAACAATGCGGTGCAGGCTGACAATGGCGCCGGGCTGACCAAGGGCATCATCGGCCTGGTCAACAAGGGCCAGCCGCGATCGATGGACGATTGGGGCGTGCTGCGCGCCTGGGCTTGGGGCACCAGCCGGACGATGGACTATTTGCTGACCGACCCCGATGTCGACGGGAAGAAGGTCGGCGTGATGGGCCATTCGCGCGGCGGCAAGGCGGCTTTGGTGGCGCTGGTCGACGATCCGCGCTTCGCGATCGGCTTCATCTCCTCTTCGGGCGCGGGCGGCGCGAACCTGTACCGCCGCAATTATGGCGAGCTGCTGGAGAATGTCGCGGCGCCCAATGAATTCCACTGGATGGCGGGCAATTTCCTGAAATATGCCGCGGTCGGCCACACCGCCGACGAGATGCCGGTCGATGCGCACGAGTTCGTCGCCCTGGTCGCGCCGCGCCCGATCTTCATCGGCGGCGGCGGGCTGATCATGGATCCGCCCTGCGCCATTCCCGGCGATGCGTGGCAGGACGCGCAGGGCATGTTCATGTCCGCCGTCGCAGCCAGCCCGGCCTGGGAAGTGCTGGGCAGGAAGGGCATCGGCACCTCGACCTTCCCCAAGGTCGAGACGCTGATCGACAGCGGCGACGTTGCGTTCCGCCAGCATCCCTGGGGCCATACGCCCAACCCCAACTGGCACTATTTCATCCAGTTCGCGCAGAAAGAACTCAAATGATGCGCGAGCTCGACTTGTCGCGCCGCGGCGTGCTCGCGCTGGGCGCGGGTGCGGCGCTGACCGCGAGCGCCGGCCCTGCCCTCGCCGCGGGCAAGCTTACCGCCGGCGAGGTGATCGAGCGGATGAAGCTGCAGATCGGCGGCCCGTGGCGCGACGGCGGGGTGGACGGCTTCAAGGCCGGTGGCCCCGACACGATCGTCACCGGCATCGCCACCACGATGATGGCGACGTTCGACGCGATGAAGGCCGCAGCGCGCCAGGGCCTGAACATGATCATCACGCATGAATCGACCTGGTTTTCGCATCAGGACCGGCTGAGCGGGATCGAGGACGATCCACTCTACCGGACCAAGCTGGCCTATACCAAGACGCACGATCTGGTGTCGTACCATCTGCACGATCACTGGCATGCGCTGCGCCCGGTCGACGGGATCAATCTCGGCACGATGCAGCTGATGGGCTGGACCAAGTTCATGCATGCCGACAACCAGCGGCTGTTCACCATTCCGAAAACGAGCCTGCTCGCACTGTCGAAGGATTTCCAGAAACACATGGGCGCGAACACCATCCGGGTGATCGGCGATCCGGCGCTGCCGGTGTCGATCGTCTATGAAAGCTGGGGCAATTGCAGCGCCTTTCCCGGCATCAATTTCCTCAACAGCGAAGCCGATGTGCTGGTGATCGGCGAGACGCAGGACTGGGACCTGATCGCCTATGCCCAGGACCTGGTATCGTCGGGCCGGAAAAAGGCGCTGATCGTGCTCGGCCATGTGAAGTCGGAGCAATGGGGCATGAAGGCCTGTGCCGAATGGCTCGGCGGGTTCGTGAAGGAAGTGCCGGTCAGGTTCGTGCCGATCATCGAGCCCTATTGGAACGTGCGCCGCCCGGTGTTCGAGATCGATACGAGGATCTGAGGCGCCATGACTCAAGCCACCGCCCGACCCGCCGCCCCTGCCCGCCCCCCGCTCCACACCGGACCGGTGACCGCGCTGCAACTGGTCGACCGCATCATCGCCAAGTCCGGCGCGCCGGGCCGGCCGCAGACGGTCGACCGGATCGTCGCGGGCGACCCGACTACCGCCGTCACCGGCATCGCCACCACCGCCATGGCGACGTTCGATTGCCTGAGGGCCGCGGCGGCCAAGGGCGCCAATCTGATCGTCACCTTCGATCCACCCTTCTGGTCCGAGAGCGACAATCTCGACCGGCTTGAGGGCGACGATCTGTTCAAGGCCAAGCGAGACTTCATCCGCACGCACAACCTCGTGATCTTCAACTTCCACGATCACTGGCGCGACCGTACGCCCGACGGGATTGCGACCGGCATGGCGAAGGAGCTGGGCTGGTCGGGCAATCTCGCCGATCCGGCCAATCTCAACCTGTTCAAGCTGGCGCCGACGACCTTGCTCGGCCTGGCGCAGCAGCTTCACGACAAGCTCGGCGACCGCACCATGCGCATCGTCGGCGATCCGAAGCTGCCGGTGACAACCGTCGCGACGAGCTGGGGCAATGCCTCTCAGCTGCCGACCATTGCCCTGTTCAACAGCGCGGTCGATGTGGTGGTGTGCGGCTACACGCGCGAATGGGAAGCGGTGGAATATGCCCAGGACCTGATCGCAGCGGGCAGGAAAAAGGCGCTGATCCTGCTCGGCCAGGCGAAGTCGGTCGCGGGCGGGATGCGCTATTGCGCGGAGTGGCTGACGACGATCATCGACGAAGTGCCGGTCGCGTTCATCGCCGAGGTGGAGCCCTATTGGAATCCGGACGAGCCGGTGTTCGGGATCAACACGCAGATTTGATTTTCACGCGAAGGCGCGAAGGCGCGAAGGCTTGGGGGCAGGTAGCGCATTCTTCCGGCTTAGCGCGGAAGCGTTCGGAACGAACACCGGTGCCCGGGATTGTGCGAGCAATGGCCAAAATCCTCCTCCTGCTGGCTGCGGCAGCGTCGGCGTCCGGCGCGGCTCCCGCAGCGCACGAGATCGTGCAGTCTTACGACAGCTATCAATCCTGGTTCGTTGCCTGTGACAACACGCTCTCCTGTGTCGCCAAGGGCTTCAGCGACAGTGACGCGGGCGCCGAGATCCGGATCGAGCGGGATGCGGGGCCGAAGGGCGCGGCGATCGTCTCGATCAGCGCGGATCATGGTTTTGCGCTTGGCGATGTCGCGATCGACGGCCGGCCGGCAGGCCTGGCGGCGCCGGCCTGGCACTTGACGAGCGAGGACGGCGAGACATCGGCGACGAGTGACGACCCTGGCGCGGTGCGGGCGATCGTGCAGCGCCTGCGTAAGGCCTCGACACTGACGCTGGGCGGGGACGTTGCGGTGCCGCTGGACGGGTTCGCCGCGGCTGTCCTGCGCCTCGACGATCGTCAGGGAAGAGTGGGCGGCGTTAGCGCACTGCTGAAACCGGGGCCGCTGCCCGCTGCTCGGGTGCCCGCGGCGCCGATGGCCCCGAGGATTTCCGGCCACCCGATCCGCGCGCAACTGGCCGCGGGCGAGGAAGCGCGACTGATCGCCGCAGTTCGTGCCAGCGAGAAGGCCGAATTCGACAAGGAGGAATGCGGGGAGACGCCGGAATTGCCCGAGGCACATGCCCTGGACGAGGGCCGGGCGCTCGTCCTGATCCCCTGCATCATGGGCGCGTATCAGGGGTCCTCCCTTGCCTTCATCGCCCCCCGTGCGGGTGGCGCCGCGCATCGGCTGATCGCACCGACCCCGTATCGCGGCGCTGGATCCGACGGATCGGGCGCGGCCTATTTCACCGAGAGCGCGTTCGATCCGAAGACGGGCACGCTGAGCATGGCGGCCAAGGGGCGCGGGCTTGCCGATTGCGGCATGTCGGCGAGCTGGATCTGGGACGGTGAGACGTTCCGCCTCTCCGAGATGACGCTCCAGCAATCCTGTGGGGGCACCGCGCCGGGGGACTGGCCGACGCTGTTTCGATCGACCCGTTAGCAGTCAGACAAAGGACGATCGATGCGTATTTCATGGAAGCTTCTTGCAATGCTTGCGACCGTCGCTGCCGCGCCGGCAACGGCGGCGCCCTGGTGGTATGCCGGCCATGCCGGAGACCGGGCGGTGTTCGTCGATGCGGGATCGGTCGAGCGCGATGGGCAGAGGGTCAACTTCGCGTCGAAGGAGGTGATCCGCCGCCAAGGCGATCCCGTCGCGATGCGGGTCAAGTTCATGCGCGCGGACTGCGCCGGCCGCGTCCTGGGCTGGGTAGGCGTCCAGCGCTTCGGCCATGACGAGGCAGTGATCGACACCTCGACCCGCCGCGCCCCGGAGATGGCGAAGCCTGACGGCCCGATAGCACAGGCCGAGCTGGATTTTGCCTGTTCCGACGCAGCCGCACGGGAAGCGGCCGGCTATTTCCCTCTGGCCATCGACGATGCGGCATTTACCGCGGCGGTCCTCGACGAGGCCAATACGGGCCAGTCCCCGCGCGCCCTGCACGATCGCCTGGCCGCCGACGTCACCGTGCCGGTTGTTCGCTCCTCCGCGCCGCCGCCGGCCAGCTTCGGGAAGAAGCAGACGGTCCCGATGGGGCAGCCGATGGTGCCGCCACGCGACTATGCCAGGGGGCCGCAGGTGCCCGATCCCAGGGACCATGACGCGATCGAGGTCGGGCGAATCTACGACATCGCCTATCAGGGCATCAAGAACGGCGAGATGCAGTTCGAGGTCCGCGGCTATTCGATCGATGATCTGGTGCATCCCGGATCGGGGCAGACGGAGACCTTCAGGCTGGGCACAGGGCAGGTCCATATTCGCGACCTGGCGTTCACGATCGAGAAGGCACTGCCGGACCGGATTACCTACAGCGTCACGATCGATAGCGGGTCCGGCACCGGCCCCGGCGAGCGATAACGAAGCGCTCGTCGTTTCCACCCAACTACCCGCAACGCGTCTCATTGCTGCCTTCCCAACTGGACCCAGTACCGGGTTGAACATGCCCCGCATGTTCAAGGATCGTCCGGGGGACGATCCGACCCGGTACTCTCCGCCGGGGAAGGTAGAAAGGGGAGAAACGAGGCTTGCATCGATGCCCGGTTGCGGCATGGTAGCGATACCGCCAACGAGCGGCAGGGAGAGTGGGGATGGCTGATTCAGAACGTCTGGCGCGCATTGCGGCGGACCCCCGATACCTGGCGCTGACGCGACAGCGCGGCCGGTTCACCTGGACGCTGACCTGCGTGATGCTCGCTGCCTATTTCGGCTTCATCTTGCTCATCGCCTTCGACAAGAGCGCGCTTGCCGCGCCGATCGGATCGGGCGTGACATCGGTCGGCATTCCGGTCGGGCTCGGCGTGATCCTGCTCGCGATCGGGCTGACCGGGCTGTATGTGCGCCGCGCCAATCGCGACTACGACGCGCTGGTGCAGAGCCTGGTCGAGAGCAAGGGCGAATGACCCTCGCCCGCGCCGCCGCGCCCATTGTCGCTATCGCCTCCGCCGCCCTGCTGATCGCCACTCCTGCCCTGGCGGACGGCGTGGCGGGCCAGACGGTGCAGCAGGCGACCAACTGGACCGCGATCACCATGTTCGCGGCCTTCGCGATCCTGACGCTCGGCATCACCCGCTGGGCGGCGCGGCGCACGCGCACCGCGTCCGATTTCTACACTGCCGGCGGCGGCATCACCGGGTTCCAGAACGGGCTGGCCATTGCCGGCGACTACATGTCGGCGGCGAGCTTCCTCGGCATCTCGGCGCAGATCTTCGCCGACGGCTATGACGGGCTGATCTATTCGATCGGTTTCCTGGTCGGCTGGCCGATCATCCTGTTCCTGATGGCGGAGCGGCTCCGCAATCTCGGGCGCTATACCTTTGCCGATGTCGCCTCGTTCCGCTTCGCGCAGACGCCGGTTCGGACCTTCGCTGCGCTGAGCACGCTGGTCGTCGTGCTGTTCTATTTGATCGCGCAGATGGTCGGCGCGGGGCAGCTGATCAAATTGCTGTTCGGGCTGCGTTACGAATATGCCGTGGTGATCGTCGGGGTGATGATGACGCTGTACGTGCTGTTCGGCGGCATGACCGCGACGACCTGGGTGCAGATCATCAAGGCGGTGCTGCTGCTCGGCAGCGCGAGCTTCATGGCGTTCATGGTGCTGGCCCAGTTCGGCTTCTCGCCCGAGGCGCTGTTCGCGCGCGCCGTGCAGGTGAAGACCGATCTCGCCGTGGCGACCGGCCTGTCGGGCGCGGAAGCGACGACGCGCGGGCGATCGATCATGGGGCCGGGCAATTTCATCAAGGACCCGATCTCGGCGATCTCGTTCGGCATGGCATTGATGTTCGGCACCGCCGGCCTGCCGCATATCCTGATGCGCTTCTTTACGGTGCCCGATGCCCGGGCGGCGCGCAGCTCGGTGCTGTGGGCGACGGGGTGGATCGGCTATTTCTACCTGCTGACCTTCATCATCGGCTTCGGCGCGATCGTGCTGGTGGCGACCGACCCGGGCTATCTCGACGCGACCGGCGCGTTGCGGGGCGGCAGCAACATGGCGGCGATTCATCTGGCGCAGGCGATCGGGGGAAACATCTTTCTCGGCTTTGTCTCGGCAGTGGCGTTCGCGACGATCCTGGCGGTGGTCGCGGGGCTGACCCTGTCGGGCGCCTCGGCGGTGAGCCACGATCTCTACGCGACGGTGTTCCGGAAAGGTGCGGCCGATTCAGCGGCCGAGCTGCGCGTGTCGCGGCGGACGGTGCTGGTGCTGGCGGTGGTCGCGATCCTGCTCGGCATCCTGTTCGAGAAGCAGAATGTCGCGTTCATGGTGAGCCTGGCCTTCGCGCTGGCGGCATCGGGCAATTTCCCGGTGCTGTTGCTCTCGCTGCTGTGGAAGGGCTGCACGACGCGGGGCGTGGTGGTCGGCGGATCGGTCGGGCTGGTGACGGCGCTGGTGCTGACGATCCTGTCGCCGGCGATCTGGGTCGCGATCCTGCATCACGACAAGGCGATCTTCCCTTATTCGTCGCCGGCGATCTTCACGGTGCCGCTGGCGTTCTTCACGATCTGGCTGGTGTCGGTGCTCGATACGTCCGCGCGGGCGGCGGTGGATCGAGGGGCGTATCTCGAGCAGCGGGTGCGGTCGGAGACGGGAATCGGGGCGGCCGGGGCTTCCAGCCACTGACCGCTCCCTCCGTCGTGCCGGACTTGTCCGGTGGTACCTACTTTACTTGTTCCCCGGCGAAGGCCGGGGCCCAGTTGGGGGACGCCTATAAACTGGCGCCCCGCTTCACAACGATAGCCTTCCCGACTGGGCCCCGGCCTTCGCCGGGGAACGAGTAGGTACATGCTTCAGCGGGACCGCCACCGAACAGGTCCGAGTTGACGGCGTGGCGCAGGCGGCGGATCAGTCCGCCGCCGCCTCGACCGACTTCGCCCCCCACAGCGCATAGAAGAGCACATAGAGCTCACACGCCGCGGTCAGCAGGAAGGACAGTTGCAGGCCGTACGCATCGGCCAGCCAGCCCTGCACGATCACCAGCGCGCCGCCGGCGATGGCCATGATCAGCAGGCCCGATCCTTCCTCGGTCAGCGGGCCGAGGCCGCGGATGCCGAGGGTGAAGATCGTGGGGAACATGATCGAGTGGAACAGCCCGACCGAGATCAGCGCCCACATCGCAATCGGACCGGTGGTGAAGGTCGCGATGAGCATCACGACCAGCGCTCCCACGCTGAACGCCGCGAGCACGGTTTCGGCCGGGATACGCTGCATCAGATAGCTGCCGAGGAAACGCCCGACCATCATCCCGCCCCATAGCAGGAAGAGATAATGCGAGGCCTGTTCGTGCGTCAGATTGCCGATCTCCGGCGCGGAGACGAAGTTGATGAACAAATTGCCGACGCCGATCTCGGCGATCAGGTAGATGAAGATCGCCGGTACGCCGAACACCAGGTTGCGGTGACGCCACAGGCTGTGGCCGTGCCGTGCCTCGCGCGCCTGGCCGCGGGTCGAGGCGTTCATGTCGGGGAGTTTGAAGCGCGCGATCACCACCGCGAGCACGACCAGCACCGCGGCGACAATCAGATAGGGCAGCTGCACCGATTGCGCGTCGGCCAGCCGCTCCGCCGGGGTCAGCACCGCGCCCGCTGCCGCAGTGCCCGAGGTGCTGCGCCCGAGGATCAGATAGCCGCCGAACAGGGGCGCCAAGGTCGTGCCCATCGAGTTGAACGCCTGGACCAGGTTCAAGCGCGACGAGGAGGTTTCGGGCGATCCGATCACCGCAACATAGGGGTTGGCCGCGACCTGCAGCAAGGTGATGCCGGCGGCGATGATGAACAGGGCCGCGAGCACGACGCCATAGGAGGGGATCATCGAGGCGGGGACCATCAGCACCGCGCCGAAGGCCATGATGATCAGGCCGGCGACGATCGAGCGCTTGTATCCGATCCGCTCGATCAGCATCGCCGAGGGGATCGAAGCGAAGAAATAGGCGATGAACCAGACCGATTCGATCAGGGTTGTCTGGGTATAATTGAGATCGAACACGCTGCGCAGATGCGGCAGCAGCGTGCCGTTGATCACGGTGATGAACCCCCACATGAAGAACAGGGTGGCGAGCAGGCTGAGCGTTGCCCGGTAGCCGGGGCCCGCGCCGGCGCCTGCCCCCAGCGGCGCCGTCGTATTGAGTATCGGTCCCGCCATTTTCACGTCCTCTGCTGCATCGCTTGTTTTTTGTCTGAGTATATGTAAGCAAAATCGCGGTCAACGGCGCCGGTTCGAGCAGCCGTGGTGGAGGGCGATTTTTCATGCAGAAGGTTTTGATCATGCTGGCGGCGATTGGAACCCTTGGCGTCGCCGCCGAGGCCCATGCCGCCTCCGCGGCGCGCGAGACCGTGGGCGAGGTCGGCGGCGCGAAGGTCGAGGCGATCACCCTGTCCAATGCGAAGGGCGTGACGGCGCGCATCCTGAGCTATGGCGCGACGCTGCAATCGCTGGTCGCGCCCGACCGCGACGGCAAGCCGGCCGATATCGTGCTCGGCTATGACGATCTTGCCGGCTATGTCGACAAGCCCAATTATTTCGGCGTGACCGTCGGCCGCTATGCCAACCGCATCGCCAGGGGGCAGTTCGCGATCGACGGCAAGACCTATCAGCTGCCGATCAACAACGCCCCCAATTCGCTGCACGGCGGGACCAAGGGGTTCGACAAGGTGGTGTGGCGCGTCGTCTCGGTCGAGAACGGGCCCGTGGCGCGCGTGACCTTCGGCTATGTCAGCCCGGACGGCGACCAGGGCTATCCCGGCAAGCTCGACGTGACCGTCACTTACGGCCTCGACGAGAAGGGATCGCTGTCGATCGAGTACAGGGCGTCGAGCGACAAGCCGACCATCGTCAACATGACCAACCATGCGATCTTCGATCTGGGCGGCGAAGGGTCGCCGATGGGGGCGATGGGTCACAGGCTGACCATGCCGGCCAAGGCCTATACCCCGGTCGACGCCACGCTGATCCCGACCGGCGAGCTGCGCCCGGTCCAGGGCAGTGTCTTCGACTTCCGCAAGCCGCGCGTGCTGGCGGAGGGCCTGCGTGACGGGCGCGACACGCAGATCGTCGCGGGCCGCGGCTACGACCATAATTTCGCGATCGATGCCGGGCTGACCGCCGAGCCCAAGCTGGCCGCGCGGCTCGAGGACCCCGTCTCCGGCCGGGTGCTCGAAGTGCTCAGCACCGAGCCCGGACTGCAACTCTATACCGGCAATTTCCTCGACGGCACGCTGGTCGGCAAGCACGGCCATGTCTATCGCATGGGCGACGGCGTCGCGATGGAGCCGCAGAAATTCCCCGATACGCCCAACCAGCCGGCCTTCGGCTCGGCACGGGTCGATCCGGGCAAGCCTTATCGCCACCTGATGATCTACCGCGTCTCGGTGGCGCCACGCTGATGACGACACCACCACCTTCTGGGCTGCGTTCGCGCGCCTGGTTCGACAACCCCGCGAACATCGACATGACGTCGCTCTATATCGAGCGCTACATGAATTTCGGCCTGTCGCAGGAGGAGCTGCAATCGGGCAAGCCGATCATCGGCATCGCCCAGACCGGGTCAGACCTTTCCCCCTGCAACCGCCATCACCTCGTGCTGGCCGAGCGGCTGCGCGAAGGCATTCGCGAAGCGGGCGGCATCGCGATCGAATTCCCGGTCCATCCGATCCAGGAGACGGGCAAGCGCCCGACCGCGGGGCTGGACCGCAACCTCGCTTATCTGGCGCTGGTCGAGGTGCTATACGGCTATCCGCTCGACGGCGTGGTGCTGACGATCGGCTGCGACAAGACCACGCCGGCCTGCCTGATGGCGGCGGCGACGGTGAACATCCCCGCCATCGCGCTGTCGGTCGGGCCGATGCTCAACGGCTGGCACAAGGGCGAACGCACTGGATCCGGCACGATCGTGTGGAAGGCGCGCGAGCTGCTCGCGGCGGGCGAGATCGACCATGCCGGCTTCGTCAAGCTCGTCGCCTCGTCGGCCCCCTCGACCGGCTATTGCAACACCATGGGCACGGCGACGACGATGAACTCGCTGGCCGAGGCGCTCGGCATGCAGCTGCCCGGATCGGCGGCGATCCCCGCCCCCTATCGCGACCGGCAGGAAGTGGCGTGGCGCACCGGCAAGCGCATCGTCGAGATGGTCGCCGAGGATCTGAAACCCAGCGACATCCTGACGCGCGACGCCTTCACCAACGCGATCGTGGTCAATTCCGCGATCGGCGGATCGACCAATGCGCCGATCCATCTCGCCGCGATCGCGCGCCATATCGGCGTCGACCTGCCGCTCGACGACTGGCAGACGCACGGCCACAAGGTGCCGCTGATGGTCAACCTGCAACCGGCGGGCGAATATCTCGGCGAGGATTTCTATCATGCGGGCGGCGTGCCCGCGGTGGTGGCCGAGCTGATGAAGCAGGGGCTGATCCGCGAGGACGCGATCACCGCCAATGGCAGGACGATCGGCGACAATTGCCGTGACGCGACGATCGAGGACGCCGATGTGATCCGCCCCTTCGCCGAGCCGCTGATGGCGGATGCGGGCTTTGTCGTGCTCAAGGGCAATCTGTTCGACGCGGCGATCATGAAGACCAGCGTGATCAGCCCCGAATTCCGCGCGCGCTACCTGTCCGACCCGAACGATCCCGACGCGTTCGAAGGCCCCGCGGTCGTGTTCGACGGGCCCGAGGATTATCACGCGCGCATCGACGATCCGGCGACCGGCATCACGGACCGGACGCTGTTGTTCATGCGCGGCGCCGGGCCGATCGGGTATCCGGGTGCGGCGGAAGTCGTGAACATGCGCCCGCCCGCCTATCTGATCCGCGAAGGCGTGCACGCCCTGCCCTGCATCGGCGACGGGCGGCAATCGGGCACGTCGGGCTCGCCCTCGATCCTCAACGCCTCACCCGAGGCGGCCGCCAATGGCGGCCTGGCGCTGATCCGCACCGGCGACCGGGTGCGCATCGACCTGCGCGCCGGCACGGCCAATGTACTGATCGACGATGCGGAGCTGGCCGAGCGCCGCCGCGCGCTGATGGCGGCGGGCGGCTATGCCTATCCCGCCTCGCAGACGCCGTGGCAGGAGATCCAGCGTGCGATCGTCGGCCAGCTGGATAGCGGCGCGATCCTGGAAGGGGCTGATCAATATCAGCGGATCGCCCAGACGCGCGGGTTGCCGCGGGATAATCACTAAAGGGCCAGCCCATCGCTGCCGAAGTCAGCGACGTAAGCGAGACGGTGTCCTTTGCTTCCTTGTGCTCCCGCGAAGGCGGGAGCCCAGACTGGGTCCCCGCCGTCGCGGGGACACAATGCCCCCCAACCCAAAAAAAGGGCCGGCGCGAAGGCCGGCCCGGAGGGGGGAGGAGAGGAAAGGGTTCAGAATTTGGAGCGGACGCCGAACAGGACCTGGCGGCCGGGATAATAGACGCTGTAGGTCGCGTTTTCGTAGCCGAAGGTCGTGCGGAGCGGCGCGTTGGTGATGTTCAGCACGTCGAGCGTCAGGCGGAACGCCTTGTTCAGGAACGGCAGTTCGTACCCGGCGGACAGATCGAGCTGGCCGCGCGCATCGCTGATCAGGCCGACCGGCAGATTGTTCTGCGGGCCGTTCGCCGCCACCGTCTTGTCGTTCCAGACATAGTTGACGCTGATCGAGACGCCGTGCCCTTCGTAGAAGCCCTGGAGGTTGTAGCTCCACGGCGCCACGCCCGGCGCGAACAGGCCGCTCGACGAGCTCTGCTTGATATAGGTCACGTTGGCTGAGGCACCGAGACCCTTCACCGCGAAGTCGAGCGGCTGGACCCAGGTGCCCTCGATGCCGTCGAGCACCAGATTCTGCAGATTGACCGGCCGGTTGACCGTCACCGTCGCGACATTCGGGCCGCCGCGCAGGTCGATCGCCTGCTGCTGCGTGGTGTTGAGGTCGCTATAGTTGATGCCGAGCGAGGTGAACGGCACGGTCGACTGCTGCGTCACGGTGAAGCCGTCGACATTCTTGTGGAACGCCGCGAAGCCGACATAGCCGATGCCGCCGGTATAATATTCGCCGCCGATATCGATATTGTTCGAGGTGTAGGGCTTCAGATCCGGGTTGCCCGCGGTCGCGATCTGCGCCGACGGATCGGAGAAGGTCAGGCCCGGCAGCAACTGGCTGGCATCGGCACGCGTCATGCTGCGCGAGGCGGCGACGCGCAGCTTGATCCGGCTGGTCAGGTCATAGGTCGCGTTGAATGAGGGCAGGAACTCGTCATAGCCGGTCTTCAGTGTGACATCGACCAGGCCCGTCGCGGTCTGGGTCGGGCCGACCACCGTCTGGTTGGTGTGGACGTAGCGGATGCCGGCATTGATGTGCAGATCATTGCCCGCGACCGTCGCGACGGCATTGGTCTCGGCATAGGCGCCGAAGGTCTTTTCCGCGATGTCGCCGGTCGCGCCGCCGGTCACCGCGCCGCTGCTCTCCGGCGCGCTGTCGCGGAAGGACGCATAGTTGGTGGCCTTTTCCAGCGCCGCCAGATTGGGGATGATCATGCTGGTATAGCCGACGCTGCCATCGGCGAGATGGCCGAAATTGTCGACGCTCCAGCGCGACAGATATTGCGCCACCGCCGAATTCGGCACCGAGCCGGTCAGGCCGTTGCAGGTCGCGCCGCACACCGAGGTCTGGAAGGCGATGCTGTTGTCATAGGCGCGGATCGAGCGCGAGGCCTCGTCATAGGCCAGGCCGAACTTGAAGTTGGTCGTCTTGTCGCCGATCGTCGTGTCGAGATGCGCCCCCTTGGTGGTCGTCTCGCGGCGGACATTCTGCACGTTCACGCGGTACCATTGCCAGCCGAGATTGGGATCGCCCAGGTCGCGGTTGGTGGTGATGATCGGCTGCGCGGCGCCGGTGCTGTTGTCATAGGTGACCTCCAGGCCGGATTCGCGCGGCGTCTGGAAATCGAACTGGGGCTGTTCGCGGAAGAAGGTCGAATGGCCGTAATTGAGCTGCGCGTCGATCTTCACGTTATCGGCCGGCTGCCACGAGACGTTCGGGTTCACGTTCCAGAACTCGGTGGTCTGGTGGAACACGTCATTCTCCAGGAAGAAGCTGGAGTTGGCGAAGGTGCCCTTGGTCACGACATTGTTCTGATCGACCGTCAGGCCGATCGGGACCATGCCGCCGGTCGAGGTCGGCGAGGTGCCGGGCCCGGAGTTGCGGACATACCAGTTCATGTTGAGCCGGTAATAATCGCGGATCGACTTGGCGTAGATGGCGTCGACGGCGAAGCTGAGCGTGTCGCTCGGCCGCCATTCGACCGACGCCAGCGCCGAGATGCGCGAGCGCGTGCCGTCAGTGAAGCTGTTGCGGCCGAGCCGCGGGATGATCGCCTTGGAAAGCTGGTCGAGCGACAGGCCCGAGGTCGCGGCGAGATCGAGCGGGGTGCCCGGGGTCAGGCCGTGGCCGACATTGTTCGGCGTGACCGACGCATAGGAGAACCCGTTGCCGCCTGCATTGCAGCTGGCGGTCGGGCAGGTGAGATTGGCATCGGTCCAGCCGATCGTTTCGAAGCCGTCGATCCGCGTCTTGGTCTTCACGCCCGAGACGCCGATCAGCACGCCGAAATTGTCCCAGGTCTTGCTGGCGACGATCGCGCCGCGCGGGCTGACCTGCTGGTTGCTATCGGTATATTGGCCCTGCGCGATCACGGTGACGTGCTGGCCGGGATTGTCGAACGGGCGCGCGTTGCGCAGGTTGACGGTGCCGGCGATGCCGCCCTCGAGCGTCGAGGCGACCGGGCTCTTCGCCACGTCGAGGCGGGTGAACAGCTCCGACGGGAAGAAGTCGAGATCGACCTCGCGGTTCGAATTGCCGCCATTGGTGCCGCCGTCCGAGGCGATCGCGATCTGCGTGTTGTTGAGCAGCACCTTGGAGAAGCTGGGGCCGAGGCCGCGGATCGAGACCTGCAGGCCCTCGCCGTTGATGTCGCGGTTGAGCTTCACACCTGGCATGCGGTTCAGCGTTTCGGCCAGGTTGGTCGCGGGCAGTTTGCCGATGTCCTCGGCGAAGATCGAATCGCCGAAGGCGACGGCGTTCTTCTTGGCGTTGGTCGCGCTGCGCAGCGAGGCGCGGATGCCGGTGACGACGATGTCGTCCCCCGTTGCGTCGTCGGGGTTCGCCGGATTGGTTTCTTGCGACGCGGCAGCGTCGGGCGCAGTATTTATACTCTGAGTATTTACGACCGGAGCGGCCGTTTCCTGTGCCGAGGCAGTTCCAGCGATCGTCAGGGCACCGATACCGGTGGCGGCCAGCAGGGCGGCCCGCAGGGACTGATTACGCAGGAACATAATGATTTACCTCTCCGAAGGCGCCCGCTCGTCGACGGATCGCCTGATTGCACAAAACGCTGGTAGCGCTACCAATCCGGGCCGCTAATTGTCTGGGTAAAATCTGTCAAGCAGCGATGTTCGGTTGAGCGCAGAACCGGAACGCATCGTCTCTTTGCGCGATGCAGCGCCGTCGCGACCTCCGGCAAGAGGCCGCCCGGAGCGCGGGCAATAGCGATAGCGTTACCTCGAGGCCATGCTCTTCAGCACGATCGTGGCGTCCTTGAGCGCCCCGGACCGGGCACGCAGGGTGATCGTCCCGGTCTTGCCGACCCTGGCCCGCACCACCACCAGCGCGAGGCCGTTGAACGCCTTGCGGGTCGGCGACTGGAACGACTCGAAGCTGGTCGGATCGCCATTGTCAGTCGCGACGATCTCGCCCGGCCCTTCGACCGTGAAGGTCACCGGATCGTCGGCGCGCGGCACGGTGAGCCCGTCCTTGTCGGTGATGCGCACGGTGACGAAGGACAGATCGCGGCCATCGGCGTCGATCTGCGCGCGGTCGGGCGTCGCCTCGAGCGCGGCGGGCGCGCCCGCGGTCTTCACCACCTCGGTCGCCCAGGGCTTGCCGCCCTTCCAGGTGACAACCTTCAGTTCGCCGGGCTCATAAGTGACGTAATCCCAGCGGAAACGATATTCATAGGGCGCGCGGGTCTTCTTGCCCTGCGACTTGCCGTTGACGAACAATTCCGCTTCGTCGGCCGAGCTGAACACATGGACCGGCGTCACCTGCCCTTCGCGACCGGGCCAGGTCCAATGCGGCAGGACATGCGCGAACTTCAGTTCCGGGCGCCAGCGCGCCTGATAGAGCCAGAAGCGATCCTTCTTGAAACCCGCCAGATCGATGATGCCCGAATAGGAGCTGCGCGCGGCATAATAGGGCGTCGGCTCGCCGAGATAGTCGAAGCCGGTCCAGACGAATTCGCCCGCGACGAACGGATTCTGGTCGTTCGAGGCGAAGACGCGGTCGGGCGAGGAGCCGAAATCGGCGGCGTGCAGCTCATAGGCGCTGACCTGCATCCGGTCCGGGTCGCCGCCCGAGCCCGGCCGCACCGGGCCGCTGATCGCACCGGCCACAGGGAAGAGATATTCGCCGCGGCTGCTGAGCGCCGAGGCGCTTTCGGTGCTCAGGATCACCTTGTCGGGATATTTCGCATGGAAGGCCGCGAACTGGCCGGGATAGGCGCGGACGCCGGTGCCCTGATAGTTGAGGCCGATCACGTCGACCGTGCCGGGCAGCGCCATGTCCGGCTTGGCATAGTTCATCGCCGTGGTGGTCGGGCGGGTCGGATCTTCCTCGCGGACGATCTGGACCAGCCCGCGCGAGATCGCGGCGCCCTCCTCGGCGGTATATTGCTCGCCGACTTCGTTGCCGACGCTCCACAGGACGACCGACGGATTGTTGCGGTCGCGGCGCAGCATCGCGCGCAGATCGGCCTCGTGCCAGTCGGGGAAGATCAGGTGGAAATCGAGCGGGGTCTTCTTGCGCTCCCACACGTCGAACACTTCGTCGATCACCAGCAGGCCCATGCGATCGGTCAGCTCGAGCAGTTCGGGCGCGGGCGGGTTATGGCTCATGCGCACCGCGTTGACGCCCATCTCCTGCAGCAATTCGAGCTGCCGCTCCGCCGCGCGCACGTTGAACGCCGCGCCGAGCGCGCCGAGATCGTGATGATTGTTGACGCCCTTCAGCTCGACACGCTCGCCATTGACGAACACGCCCCTGTTCGCATCGAAGGTGACGCTGCGGATGCCGAACGGGGTTTCGTAACGATCGACCGGCTTGCCGCCCAGCGTCACGGTGGTGACGGCGACATAGCGGTTGGGCTGCTGAGTCGGCGGCGGGCCCCAGAGGCGCGGATTGGCGAGGCTGGTCGAGCCCGCGACGCTGGCGCTGGCGCCGGCGGCGATGCGCGTGTTGGCGGGCGCGATGCGGGCGACGACGGCGCCCGTCTTCCGGCCGGCGGCATCGAGCGCATAAATGTCGGTGCGCACGCTCGCATTCGCCTCGATGCGGGACTCATTGTCGAGCGAGACGTCGAGTGCGATTATCGCCTTGTCCTTCGCGACGTCGGGCGTGGTCACGCGCGTGCCCCATTGGCCGACATGGACGGGATTCGCCTTGGTCAGCCAGACATTCCGGTAGAGCCCGCCGCCGGGATACCAGCGCGCCGATTCGGGCGGATTGTCGAGGCGGATGACCAGTTCGTTCCTGCCGCCGAACGTTAGATAAGGCGTCAGGTCGAGCCGCCAGCCATTATAGCCATAGGGCCAGCCGCCGACGAGCTTGCCGTTCAGCCAGACCGCCGAATAGGACATGGCGCCCTCGACATCGAGGAACACCGACTTGCCCTTGTCGCGCGCGGGAATATCGAGCGCCTTGCGGTACCAGCCAATGCCCCAGCTCTCCAGCCGGCCCATGCCGCCATAGGGACCGGTCTTCAGGAAAGGCCGCTCGATCGCCCAGTCATGCGGGAGCGTCACTTTCTGCCAGGCGCTGTCGTCGAAGCCAGCCTGGACGAAGGAGACGTCGCTGCCGGGATTGCCTGCGGGCCGGACGTGGCGCTTCGCCGGATCGCGGATAAAGGCATTGGCGCTGGGCAGGATCCAGGGCTTGAGCACGGACTGGGCGACCGCGGTGACGGCCCTGGCTTCGTCGGGCTTCGCATCGGCTGCCTTGCCGTCCTCGCTCTTCCCGATCTCGGGCCGCACGTCATAGGACAGGCCGGTGACGCCTGCGGGGTCGCCCATATGGAAACGCCAGCCGCTGTTGATCGGGACGCGCTCGCGCGGGGCGGTCTGGGCCTGGGCGCCCGACAGCGCGAGCGTTGCCGTGACCATCAGCGCGGACAGTCGCGCCAGGGTTCGAGCCAGATTTGTCACGGACATCTTCTCCACGCACGGCGACCCTGGCGGTCGCGCCCTTCCCGGAACGGCGGGACGCTATGGCGCGCGACGCGAACGGGTCAAGAAATTTGTAGGAGTTATTCTTCCCCTATTTGCCTTCCCAGGCGGAGGTGCGGGCCCAGATAGGGGACGTCGATAAACGGATGCTGCGCGTCGTCACAAGAGCCTTCCCAACTGGGCCCCGGCCTTCGCCGGGGAAGAGAAAAAAGAAAAGGGAGGGCCTCACGCCCCACCCGGCTCCATCGACAATTCCGTATCCTCCAGCGCGCGGCGGATCAGCTCCGCCATCGCGGCGCGGGCCGCATCCGGGTTCGAATCGGCGATCGCGTCGTACAGCGCCTGATGCTCGGGCAAGGGATCGCGCGGCAGCTTGCGGTTGCGCTGCTTGAAGATGGTGGTCCAGCCGACCGCCGCCGCAATGGTGCTGGAGAGTGTGGTCAGCGGCTCGTTGCGCGTCGCCTCGAGGACCAGATGATGGAATTGCTGGTCCGCTGCGCGCCCCTCGGGCGTGGCGAGGCCGTAGCGCCCCATCTCCTCCAGCGCATGGCCCATCTGGGCCAGCTCGCGGCCCGTGCGGCGTTCCGCCGCGACGGCCGCGGCGGCAGGCTCGACGATCATGCGCAACTCGAACAGGCTGCGGATGAAGCCCTCGCTCGGCTCGCCCTCGAACATCCAGGCGAGCACATCGGGGTCGAGCAGGTTCCATCGGCTGCGCGGGCTGACGCTGGTGCCCGCCTTGGGGCGGCTTTCGACCAGTCCCTTGGCCATCAGCATGCGCACTGCCTCGCGGTACACGCTGCGCGATACCTGGAGCTGCTCGGCGAATTCGATCTCGCCCGGCAGCACGTCGCCCGGCTTGTAGACCCCCGTGACGATCTGGACGCCGAGATCATGCGCGATCGTGCCGTGGATCCGGCGCCCTTTTGGTTGCTTTCCCGGCGTCACCTGTCCCCCATCCACCTTCTCCCTGTCCGGCCTTCCCGTCGTCGCAGAAAGGCTCGCCCATCGATAGCCTATAGCATTCGTACCCGAACATCACGTGCCGGCTCGATCGCGATTGGATTGCGCGCCGGCAGGCGGAAAGGCGGCGCCTCCACCTCGAAGACGTCGCCCGCTTCAGTGCGGATCCCTTCCGAGAAGGACAGGGTCGCCGTGCCGAAGAAATGGACATGCACGTCGCCGGGATGGCGGAACAGGTCATATTTGAAATGATGGTGCTCGAGATTGGCGATGCTGTGCGACATGTTCGCCTCGCCCGTCACGAAGGGGCGTTCCCACAGGGTCTCGCCGTTCCGCACGATGCGGCTGGTGCCGCGGATATCCTCGGGCAGGCCGCCGAGCAGCAATTCCGGGCCGAGCGCCGCCGCGCGCAGCTTCGAATGGGCGAGCCACAGATAATTGCCGCGCTCGGTGACGTGATCGGAGAATTCATTGCCGATCGCGAAGCCGAGCCGGACCGGATTGCCGTCCGCATCGATCAGATAGATGCCGGCGATCTCCGGCTCCTCGCCCGCATCGAGCGCGAAGGCGGGGGAGCGAAGCGGCGCGCCGGGTGCCGTCAGCTGCTCGCCATTGCCCTTGTAGAACCATTCGGGCTGCGCGCCCGTCTCGCCGGCGGCAGGTTTGCCGCCCTCGACGCCCATCAGGAACATGCGCATCGAATCGGTCTGCTGCGCTGCCTCGGTCATCGACCGGTGCATCTTGTCGCGCCCCTCGGCCGAACCGAGATGGGTGAGGCCGGTGCCGGTGAGCAGCAGATGCGCCGGATCCTGGTGGTCGATCGGTGACAACAGCGTGACCGAATCGAGATCGACCGGACCCGCATCGCCGGCCTGCGCCGCCTGCTCGGCAAGCGTCACGCCCGCCGCGAGCGCCGCCTCGGCCAGCGCACGGACGCTCTCGACCCCGGCCAGTTGCCGCGGCGATTCCGTGCCGCGCAGCACGGCCACACCACGCGTGCCTCTGCCATCGATGAACTGCACGAGCGACGTTCGCATGACCCTCTCCTGATTAGCGCTTGCGTAATCATATACTCAGACAATAAGCTAAAGCCAGCCGTCTTAAACGGCATCTGTGAGAGGATCGGGGCGATGGCGGCAATGGGACGGTTGAAAAGGGTTGCGCGGATCGCGTTGGCGGCGGCGATGGCGCTCGGATCGGGCACTGCCTGGGCACAGGCGAAAGAGGCGAGCATCACCGTGCATGCCGACAAGCCCGGCCCGAAGGTGCAGCGCGAGATTTTCGGCCAGTTCGCCGAGCATCTCGGCACCGGCATTTATGGCGGACTGTGGGTCGGCAGGAACTCGCGCATTCCCAACACCGATGGGTTTCGCAACGACGTGATCGCGGCGCTCCGTGCGATCAAGGTGCCGCTGATCCGCTGGCCGGGCGGCTGCTTCGCCGACGAATATCATTGGCGCGAGGGCGTCGGCACGAAGCGCCCGGTCAAGGTCAACACCCATTGGGGCGGCGTGACCGAGCCCAATGCGGTCGGCACGCACGAGTTCATGAACTTCACCGAAGCGGTCGGCGCGGAGGCTTATGTCTCCGGCAATGTCGGCAGCGGCACGCCGCAGGAAATGGCCGACTGGGTCGAATATATGACCTCGCCGACCAGTTCGACGCTCGCCAACGAACGCCGCGCGAACGGCCGCAAGGAGCCGTGGAAGCTCCCCTATTTCGGGCTGGGCAACGAGCTGTGGGGCTGTGGCGGCAATATGAGCCCGCAATATGCCGCCGACGTAACCAAGCGCTATTCGACCTTCGTCAAAGTCCCGCAAGGGACGAAGACGCTGAAGATCGCCAGCGGCGCCAGCGACTCCAATTACGACTGGACTGAAGTGATGATGCGCGAGACGGGGCGCACCATCGACGGCATCGGGGTGCATTATTACACCGTGCCGGACACCTGGCAGAAAAAGGGTTCGGCGACCGGATTCGACGAAGCGGACTGGGCGAAGACCCTGTCCAAGACGCTGCTGATGGACGAGTATGTCACCAAGCACAGCGCGATCATGGACAAGTACGATCCTGCAAAGCGCGTCTGGCTGGCGGTCGACGAATGGGGCACCTGGTACGATCCGACGCCGGGCAGCAATCCCGGATTCCTGCAGCAGCAGAATAGCCTGCGCGATGCGCTGGTCGCGGCGATCAACCTCAATATCTTCACCCGCCATGCGGACCGCGTGAAGATGGCCAATATCGCCCAGATGATCAACGTGCTGCAGGCGATGATCCTGACCGACGGCGACAAGATGGTGGTGACGCCGACCTATCAGATATTCGGCATGTACGTGCCGTGGCAGGACGCGACGCAATTGCCCGTCGATATGACCAGCCCCTGGTACAACAAGGACCAGTGGGTGATGCCGTCGCTGAGCAGTTCGGCGGTGCGCAGCGCTGACGGCGTGGTGCATGTCTCGCTGGCCAATCTCGATCCGGTGAATGCGCTGACCGTGACCCTGAACGTCGATGGCAGCACGGCATCGACCGTGACCGGCAGCGTGCTGACCGCCGACCGGATCGACGCGCATAATCGCATCGGCGAGCCGCTGGCGGTTGCGCCGCGCGACATCGCACCGGTAACGGTGACGGGGGGCAAGGCAGTGCTGACCTTGCCGGCCAAATCGGTGACCGTCGTGGCGCTGAAGTAAGGAGCGTTGATGCTGCCGATCGCCATTGTCGGATTGGGCAAGATCGCCCGGGATCAGCATGTCCCGGCGATCCGTGCCGACGCCCGGTTCCAGCTTGTCGGGGCGGTCGATCCGCATGCGGCGCCCAGCGAGGTGCGGATCTATCCCGATCTGCCCGAGCTGCTCGCGGCCAATGCGCCGGCCGCGGTGGCGATCTGCACCCCGCCCTTCGCCCGCGTTACGGCGGCGCGAGAGGCGATCGCGGCGGGGCTGCACGTGCTGCTGGAGAAGCCACCGGGACTGACCGTCGACGAGGTGACCGGGTTGCAAGCGTTGGCGCAAGACGCGGGCGTCACCCTGTTCACGGCCTGGCATTCGCAGGAAGCGGCCGGGGTCGACCCGGCGCGCGCCTGGCTGGCGGGGCGGACGATCGACGCGGTTCGGGTGACCTGGAAGGAAGACATCCGCGTCTGGCATCCCGGGCAGGAATGGATCCTCGAAGCGGGCGGCTTCGGCGTGTTCGATCCGGGGATCAACGCGCTGTCGATCCTGACCGACTTGCTGCCAGCACCGCTGACGGTGGAGTCGGCCGGGCTGGACGTGCCGGCGGGTCGGTCGCAGCCGATCGCCGGGACGCTGGCGCTGCGCAGCGGCGCGGTGCCGGTCTCGGTCACGCTCGATTTCCTGCATGAGGGCGTGCAGCGCTGGGACATCGAGATCGATACGCCCGACGGCATGCTGAAGCTGGCGATGGGTGGCGCAGAGCTGACCATTGCGGGCGAGGCGATTCCGGTGGGGGCGAATGTGGAATATCCGCGGCTTTATGCGCGCTTCGCCGAGCTGGTCGAGCGCGGGGAGAGCGATGTGGATCTGGCGCCGTTGCGGCTGGTAGCGGAGGCGCTCGAGGTTGGAGTGCGGCGTGAGGTTGAGGCGTTCGCGTTCGCCTGACCTTACCGTCATGCCGGACTTGTTCCGGCATCCATTCTGCGGCGGGGCGCAGCCCACTTCGCGAAGCGAAGCGCCCGAACCACGATGGACCCCGGAACAAGTCCGGGGTGACGGTGAGGGGTTAGGCGGCGCGTTCTGCAATCAATCCTCCGAATGGGCCGACCGCCCAGCCATCAATGTCGCCCACTTGCTCGATCACCTTCCATGAGTCCGCATCCTCAAGCGCCCACCCCCGCGCTTCGGCCGAGAAGTTGAACACGCACAACAGCCGCTGCCCGGCCGACGCCCGCTCGAACGCCAGCAGCGATTCCGACGCTTCGACGAACCGGATCGTCCCGGTCCGCAGTGCCTCATTCGCCTTACGCATCGCCAGCAGCCGCCGGGTGAGTGCCAGCATCGACGCCCCGTCCCTTTCCTGCCGGTCGACCGCCAGCGCCGCATGGTCCGGGCCGAAGGGAAGCCATGGCTCCACCGCCGAGAAGCCCCGCCCCGCTTCCCCGGCCGCCCAGGGTATCGGCGTGCGGGCGCCGTCGCGGCCGAGGGTCAGGGGCCAGTTGGCGATCGCTTCGGGATCGCGCAGGCGGTCGAACGGAATGTCGACCTGGGTGAGACCGAGCTCCTCGCCCTGATACAGGAAGATGTTGCCGCGCAGCGCCACGAGCAGCAGCATCTTCATCCGCGCGAACGCCGCCTCATGCCCCGGCGGCGCCCAGCGCGAGACCGCGCGGGGCGCGTCGTGATTTTCGAACGCCCAGCTCGGCCAGCCCATGCCGGGCGTATCGGGCCAGCGTTCCAGCACGTCGCGGACCAGCGCCGGCGTCAGCGTCTTCGCATAGAGGAAGTTGAAACCGTAGGCCGTGTTCAACCGGTGATCGCCTTGCGTGAAGCTCTGCATCTCGGGCTCGACATCGGGGCCGCCGACCTCCGCCACGGTGAAGCGATCCGGATAGCGATCGGTCAGCGCGCGGACGCGTTCGAGGAACAGCGGAATATCCGGGTGCGACTGGTTGTGGATATGGAACTGGAAATCGAACGAGCGGGTGCGGCGGCTGTTGCCGAGACGCGCGGGATTGTCGCGCAGCGCGGGATCAACCATCGCACAGCTGATCGCGTCGAGCCGAAACCCGTCCACCCCGCGATCGAGCCAGAAGCGCGCCACGTCGAGCAACGCGTCCTGCACGGCAGGCAGATGCACGTTGAGCTGCGGCTGGCTGCTGAGGAAATTGTGCATGTAATATTGGCCGCGCCGTGCGTCCCAGGTCCAGCCGGGGCCGCCGAACACGGACTGCCAGTTGTTGGGCGGCGTGCCGTCCACCTTCGCATCGGCCCAGACATACCAGTCGTGGCGCGGATTGGTGCGGTCGGACCGGCTCTCGGCGAACCATGCATGCTCGTCGGAGGTGTGGGCACAGACCTGGTCGACGATCACCTTCAGCCCGAGGCCGTGTGCGCGGGCGACCAGCGCGTCGACGTCGGCCAGCGTGCCGAACAGCGGATCGACGCCGCAATAATCGGATATGTCGTAGCCGAAATCCTTCATCGGCGACGGGTAGAAGGGCGACAGCCACACTGCATCGACGCCCAGCGATGCGACATGACCCAGATGCGCGGTGATGCCGGCAAGATCGCCCACGCCGTCGCCGTTCGAATCGGCGAAGCTGCGCGGATAGATCTGGTAGATCGCTGCGCCGCGCCACCATGCGCTCGTCTCGTCCGATCGCGTCACAGCCCCTCCCCTACGGTTTCCGTCCTTTTGCGCGCCGCCCCGGGCTGAAAGCAACGGCCATACGCGAACGGGGATTGCCGCGACGCCAAGTCACTGACATCCTGACCGGCAGAAAACAAAAAAATAGACATGCAGGGGTGGACAGAGTGACCGGACGGCCGCGCCAGTCCTTGGCCGGACTGTGGAATATTTCGTTCGGATTCTTCGGGATCCAGGTCGCGTTCGGCCTGCAGAACGCGAATATCAGCCGCATCTTCCAGTCGCTCGGCAGCGATGTCGACAGCCTTGCCCTGTTCTGGATCGCCGGGCCGATCACCGGCCTGATCGTCCAGCCGCTGATCGGGCATTTCAGCGACCGCACCTGGGGCCGGTTCGGGCGGCGGCGGCCCTATTTCCTGATCGGGGCGCTGCTCGCCGCGCTGGCGCTGATCGGCATGCCGCATGCGCCGGTGCTGCTCGCCGCGGCATTGCTGCTCTGGGTGCTCGACGCCGCGATCAACGTGTCGATGGAGCCGTTCCGCGCCTTTGTCGGCGACATGGTCGGCCCGGCGCAGCGCACCATGGGCTATGCCTTTCAGACCGCGTTTATCGGCGCGGGCGCCGTGCTGGGGTCGCTCGCGCCCTTCGCGATCACCGCGCTCGGGGCAAGCAATGTCGCGCCGCCCGGCGTGATCCCCGATGCGGTGCGCTACGCCTTTTATCTCGGCGCGGCGGCGATCCTCTCCGCCGTGCTGTGGACCGTGATCGCCACGCGCGAATATCCGCCCGAGGCGCTGCGTGTCTTTGCCGGCGAGGATGCGGCGCCGGCGCCCGATGACGGGAAAGCGGGCGATGACGGGAAAGCGGGCAATGCCGTGGCGCAGATCCTGCGCGATATCGTGCACATGCCGGGCGAGATGAAGCGGCTGGCGGTCGTCCAGCTCTTCTCCTGGTCTGCGCTGTTCATCATGTGGGTCTATACCACGCCGGTGGTGACCCGGTACGTCTTCGGATCGACCGACCCGTCGTCCAAAGCCTATAATGACGGTGCCGACTGGGTCGGCATCCTGTTCTCCGTCTATAATGGCGTGGCGGTGCCCGCCGCCTTTCTGCTGCCGCTGCTGGTGCGGCGGATCGGCTGCGCGCGGACTCACATGATCTGCCTGCTGATCGGCGCGGCCGGCTATGCCGCGATGCTGGGCATCCACGACGCGCAGATGCTGATCCTGCCGATGATCGCGATCGGCGTGGCCTGGGCGTCGATCCTCACCATGCCCTATGCGATGCTGGCGAACGCGCTGCCGACGGGCAAGCTCGGCGTCTATATGGGCATCTTCAATTTCTTCATCGTGCTGCCGCAGCTGTTCATCGCGCTCGTGATGGGTCCGGTGATCCACCGATTCTTCCCGACCGAGCCGATCTGGACGATCGCGATCGCGGCCATGCTGATGGCGTTCGCCGCCGTGGCGATGCTGCGCCTGAGCGACCAGCCGCAAGAAGCCACCGGAATCAGCGCGGATCCGAAGATGGCGCTTTGACAATCCTATAGGATACACGATACCTACCCGGTTAGCGCTACCACCGGCGCGATTCCGCTGACGTCCGAGAAGCACGGGCGCACCGGCCAGGAGAGGATTATCGCGATGCGCATCACGCGTAGGGACCTGGTCGTGGCGCTGGCGTCGGTAGCGCTCACCTGTTCCGCCGGCCTTATGGCGCAAACCCAGACCAGGAAGATCATCGGCCCGTCGGTGTGGGACTGGAATACGATGAAGGTCACTCCGACCGATGTCGGCGAAGTGCGCAGCCTGGGCAATGGGCCGACCGCGACGCTCGACGATCTCGAGATGCACGTCACCACGCTCAAGCCCGGCCAGACGTCCCACGCCCCGCACAAGCACCCGAACGAGGAGCTGGTGATCATCCGCGAAGGCACGGTCGAGACCCTGTCCGACGGCGTGTGGAAAAGGCTCGGGCCGGGATCGGTGATCTTCAACGCGTCCAATTCGCTGCACGGGCTGCGCAATGTCGGCACGACCAACACGACCTATCATGTGATAAACTGGACGACGCCGGCGACGCCGAAGAACTGAGCGCCGGCCACCAGGAGAGACGACATGAATTCGATCGACCGCCGCTCGATGCTGACCGGCGCCGGCTTTGCCGGGCTTGCCGCCGCGCTGCCGGGTGACGTGATGGCGCAGGCGCTGAGCGGCAATGCCGTTCCCGAGACGGTCAATACCGGCGCGCCGAGCGATCCGCGGCCGAAGCATCACATCAAATTCGCGGTGATCGGGCTCGACCACAACCATATCTATTCGATGACCGCGGCGGTGATCCGCGGCGGCGGTGAGCTGGTCTGGGTCTATGCCACCGATGCAAAGCAGCTCGCCGCTTTCCAGAAGCTCTTCCCGAGCGCGAAGCTGGCGCGGAGCGAGGCGGAGATCCTCGAGGACAGATCGATCCAGCTGATCGCCGGTGCGCCGATTCCCGACCTGCGCGCGCCGCTCGGCATCCGCGCGATGAAGGCGGGCAAGGATTATCTCGGCGACAAGCCGGCGATCACCAGCCTGAAACAGCTTGCCGATGTGCGCGCGACGATCAAGGCGACGGGGCGCAAGTTCGCGATCATGTATTCCGAGCGGCTGGAAGTGCCCGCCGCGATCAAGGCGGGCGAGCTGATCGATCAAGGCACGATCGGCCGGGTCGTGCAGACGATCAACATCGCCCCGCACCAGGTGAACCCGGCGAGCCGGCCCGACTGGTTCTGGGACAAGGCGCGGTACGGCGGCATCCTGACCGATATCGGCAGCCACCAGGCCGAGCAGTTCCTGTTCTTCACCAGGAGCAACCGCGCCGAGGTCGTCGCGTCGCAGACCGGCAACATCAACCATCCCGACAAGCCGCTGTTCGAAGATTTCGGCGACATGACGATGCGCGGGAATGGCGGCACCGGCTATCTCCGGGTCGACTGGTTCACGCCCAAGGGGCTCGGCACCTGGGGCGACGGGCGGCTCTTCGTGCTGGGCACCGAGGGCTATATCGAGCTGCGCAAATATGCCGACCCGACCGGCAAGCCCGGCGGCAACCACCTGTTCGTCGTCGACGGCAAGAGCGCGCGCTATCTGGATTGCAGCAAGGTCTATCTGCCGTTCGGGCCGCAATTCGTGACCGACATCGTCGAGCGCACTTCGATCGCGCAGGACCAGGAACAGGCACTGCTCGCCGCCGAGCTCGTGCTCAAGGCCCAGAAAAACGCCACCCGGCCGATCACGGCCTGACGGAGAGACATTGTCATGACCAAAGGTTTCTCGCGGCGCGACCTGATCAGGACCGGGGCAGTGGCCGCGGTCGGCTTTCCGTCGATCGTGCCGGCCAGCGTGTTCGGCGCGAATGCGCCGAGCAAGCGCATCAATATCGGCGCGATCGGCGTTGGGCGCATCTCGCGCATCCATGACATGGCCGAGGTCTTCAAGTTCGACGACGCGCATATCGTGGCGGTGTGCGACCTCGACACGCGGCGCGTGCAGCAGGGCATCGAGCTGGTCGACAAGACGTACGGCGAGAAGGCGGGCAAGCCCTATTCGGGCACGCGCGGCTATGCCGACTATCACGAGCTGCTGGCCAACAAGGACATCGACGCGGTCATCATCTCGACGCCCGACCATCAGCACGCGCCGAATTCGATCCATGCGGTGCGGGCGGGCAAGGATGTCTATTGCCAGAAGCCCGCATCGCTGACGATCGCCGAGGGGCGGCAGATGGCCGACGCCGTGGCGAAGACCGACCGCATCCTGCAGATCGGATCGCAGCAACGATCGCAGGACCCGTGGCCGCAATTCCACCGCGCGTGCGAGCTGGTGCGCAACGGGCGGATCGGCAAGCTGACGCATGTCGAGATCGGCCTGCCGGGCGATCCTTCCGGGCCCGAGGCGCCGCCGATGCCGATCCCCGCCAACCTGAATTACGACGCGTGGCTCGGGACGACGCCCGAGGTCTATTATACCGAAATCCGCGTGCATCCGCAGGACGGCACGTTCAGCCGGCCGGGCTGGCTGCGCTGCGAACAGTTCGGCGCGGGCATGATCACCGGCTGGGGCGCGCACCATGTCGACATCGCGCATTGGGGCATGGACACCGAACATAGCGGCCCGGTCGAGATCTGGGGCAAGGCCGAGTTCCCCAAGAGCGGGTTGTGGAACGTGCATGGGCCGTTCGAGACCTATGGCAAATATGCGAACGGGGTGGAGATGAAGATCTCCGGCGCCTTGCCCAATGGCGTGAAGTTCATCGGCACGGAGGGTTCGATCTTCGTGACGCGCACCGGCGGCGGGGTGACGGCGAGCGATCCGGCGATCGCCGCGGCGGGGACGAGCGGGTTGCTGGCGAGCAACCCCAAGATCCTCGACAGCGTGATCGGGCCGAACGAGATCCACCTGCCGCGCAGCCCCGAACAGCATCGCAACTGGATCGATTCGATCCGGACGCGCAAACCCAACATCTCGCCGGCGGAGCTGGGGCACCGGGCCTGCTCGACCTGCCTGCTGCACTGGACCGCGATGCGCACCGAACGGCGGCTGCACTGGGACCCGGTCAAGGAGCGCTTCATCGGCGACGATGCGGCGAACGCGATGCTCAGCCGGCCGCAGCGCAAGGGTTATGCGATCTGACGACGGGCCGGAGGGGCTAACGCGATGAGATTTGGTGATGGTGATCTTCTTTCCTCCCCATCGCAGATGGGGAGGGGGACCGCGCTTGCGCGGTGGAGGGGACTTGGAGCGCGGCGACGTCGCCTCGCTCCAAGTCCCCTCCACCACCCGCTGAAGAAGCGGGTGGTCCCCCTCCCCACTGCGTGGGGAGGAACAGTTGGGGCGCTTCTGCTGGCTACTGGCGCCCTCGCGCAGGACGCCAAGACCGAGGAAGTGATCGGCCCCGCCTACACCGATGCCCCGGAAATGGCGGTCAACCCGGGCCAGCCGATGGGCACGCTGCACGGCTTCGTGATGCTGTCGCAGGATTCGACAATCTATCCCGGCATCCGGCAGCTGCAGAACGAGACGACGGCGAAGCGGGACGGCTTTGGCAACCGGATTGCAGCGAAGGCCGAGCTTCAGTCCGAACCGGCGCCCTATCGCCGCGAGGTGATCGTCTACATCCCGGCAGGCTATAAAGCCGGGACCGAGACGCCGTTCATGGTCGTCCAGGACGGGCGCGATTATGCGACACGGGTGGCGCTCGCGCTCGACACGTTGATTGCGCAGAAGCGCGTGCCGCCGATGGTCGCGGTGATGATCCAGTCGGGCGGCGGCGATGCGCAGGGCTCCGAGCGCGAGCTGGAGTACGACGCGGTCTCGGGCCGTTATGCCGAGTTCGTCGAGCGCGAAGTACTGCCGCTGGTGACGCGCAACTACCGGGTCAATTTCACCAAAAACCCGGAAGGGCGGGCGACCATGGGCGCCAGTTCCGGCGCGGCAGCGGCGTTCAGCATGGCCTGGTTCCACCCCGAATGGTATCGCCGGGTGCTGTCCTATTCGGGCACCTTCGTGAACCAGCAGAGCCCGCCCGATCCTGCGACGCCCGAGGGCGCCTGGGACTATCACGCGCATCTGGTCCCCGAGAGCCCCCGGAAACCGATCCGCATCTGGATGCATGTCGGCGAGAAGGACCTGCATTACGACGATCCGGAATCGACCTTCCACAATTGGCCGATGGCGAACCAGCGCATGGCCGCGGCGCTGAAGGCGAAGGGTTATTCCTATCATTACGTGTTCGCGAGGGACTCGGTTCATGTCGACCAGCGGGTGGTTGGGCAGACCTTGCCGGGGGCGATCGAATGGCTTTGGCAGGGGTATCGGAAATGATTTTTGGTTCTTTCTCTTCTTCCTTCCCCGGCGAAGGCAGGAGGGCGGGGCTTGGCCTTTCGCTCGCTGCGCTGCTGCTGTCCGGCACTGCCTTTGCGCAGACAGCGCCGGCGCCATGGCGCAACCCTGCCTTGCCCACCGAGCAGCGCGTCGATGCGCTGATCGCGCAGATGACGATCGAGGAGAAGGCGTCGCAGCTGGTCAACCAGGCGCGCGCGATTCCGCGGCTCGGGGTGCCTTCCTATGACTGGTGGAGCGAGGCGCTGCACGGTGTGGCGAACAACGGCTTCGCCACCGTATTTCCCGAGCCGATCGGGCTTGCCGCGACCTTCGATGCGCCCGCGATCAAGACGATGGGCGAGGCGATCGGCACCGAGGGCCGGGTGAAATGGAACCTGATCGAAAAGGCCGGGGGCGAACACCGCATCATGCAGGGCCTCACCTTCTGGTCGCCCAACATCAACATCTTCCGCGATCCGCGCTGGGGCCGGGGGCAGGAGACCTATGGCGAGGACCCGTATCTGACCGCCACGCTGGGCGTGAACTTCGTGCGCGGCATGCAGGGCGACGATGCGCATTATTACCGCGTGTCCTCCACCGCCAAACATTATGCGGTGCACAGCGGCCCCGAGCCGGGGCGGCACAGCGACAATATCCCCGTCAGCCTGCACGACGAGGAAGATACCTATCTGCCCGCATTCCGTGCGCTGGTGGTGGACGGCAAGGTCGAGTCCGTGATGTGCGCGTACAATGCGATCAACGGCCAGCCTGCCTGCGCCAATGAATTCCTGCTCAGGGACCGGCTGCGCGAGGCCTGGGGATTCAAGGGGCATGTGGTGTCGGATTGCGACTCGATCGCCGATATCGAGCGCGGGCATCATTATACCAAGACGGTGGCCGAGGCGGCGGCGATCTCGCTCAAGCTGGGCGTCGACAATGATTGCGCCGAATATGGCCGCAGCGCAGGCGCGACTTCCGATTACGATCGCTATGTCGATGCGATGAAGCAGGGGCTGGTGAGCCAGGCGGTGGTCGACACCTCGCTGCGCCGGCTGTTCACGGCGCGCATGCGGCTGGGGCTGTTCGACCCGCCGGCAATGGTGCCGTTCAACGCCATTCCGGACAGCGCGCTCAATTCGCCCAAGCATGGCGCGCTCGCCACGACGCTGGCGCGCGAGGCGATGGTGCTGCTCAAGAACAATGGCGTGCTGCCGGTGAAGCCTGGCGTGAAGCGGATCGCCGTGGTCGGTCCGCTGGCGGATCAGGTCGATGTGCTGAACGGCAATTACAACGGCACGCCGGTCGCGCCGGTGAGCGCGCTGGAGGGTATCCGCAAGGCCTTTCCCGGTGCGGAGATCCTGTTCGAGCCGGGCACCGACTTCCTGCGCGCGGCCGAGCCGGTGCCGACGGCGTCGCTCTCGACGCCCGATGGAGCGCCGGGGCTCAAGGCCGAATTCTGGCGCGGCGCGGATTTCGCGGGCGCGCCGGCGGTGAGCCGGACCGATGCGATCATCGCCTATAGCCGCAACACGCCCGCGGTGATTCCGGATGCGGCGGTGACCTCCGCGCGGTGGAGCGGCTTCGTGGCGGCGCCGGACGACGGGCTGTACAAGATCGGCATCAACGGACGATCCGCCAAATTGTGGATCGACGACAAGCTCGTCGCGGACAACATGAACCCGCAGCAGCGCGGCGCCAACCTGGTCGAGATGCGCTTCGAGAAGGGCGTGAAACACAAGGTGCTGATCGAGCAGACGCCGAGCCGTTTCCCGCCGCGCTTCGTGTGGAACGAGGTGCGCACCGACGCGCTCGCGCGTGCCGTCGCGGCGGCCAAGGGCGCGGACCTCGTCATCGGCGTGGTGGGCATCACTTCCGCGCTGGAGGGCGAGGAGATGACGGTGAACGTGCCGGGCTTCGTCGGCGGCGACCGCACCAGCCTGGACCTGCCCGCGCCCGAGGAAGAGGTGCTGAAGGCCGTCAAGGCGACGGGCAAGCCGCTGGCCGTGGTACTGATGAACGGATCGGCGCTGTCGGTGAACTGGGCGGCGGCCAATGCCGATGCGATCCTCGAGGCATGGTATCCGGGCCAGGCCGGCGGCACCGCGATCGGCGAGACGCTGTCGGGCGCGAACAACCCGGCGGGGCGCCTGCCGGTGACCTTCTATACCGGAGTCGACCAGCTGCCGCCGTTCAAGGAATATGCGATGAAGGAGCGGACCTATCGCTACTTCACCGGCAAGCCCCTGTACCCGTTCGGGCACGGGCTGAGCTATACCAGCTTCGCTTATGGCAAGCCCTTGCTCTCCGCCGCGACGGTGAAGGCGGGCGATGCGCTCGGCGTCGACGTGACGGTGCGCAACACGGGCAAACTCGCCGGCGACGAAGTGGTGCAGCTCTATCTGAGCTTCCCGCAGGCGCCGGGCATGCCGGTCCGGGCGCTGCGCGGCTTTTCGCGGGTGCATCTGGCCGCGGGCGCCGCGACCAGGGTGCATTTCGACCTGGATGCGCGCGGGCTGTCGAGCGTGACCGAGGCGGGCAAGCGGATCGTGGCGCCGGGGGCTTATGGGCTGACGGTCGGCGGCGGGCAGCCGGGAACCGGAGCCGCGACCATGGCCGCCGGCTTTCGGGTGACCGGGTCTGCCGCGCTCGCTGAGTAAAGCGCGCGCCCGGATCGGACCGGCGCAGTAAACGCCTACAACAGGTGTTGGAGAAGGCGCGGCGTTGCGCGATCCGGTCGAATAGTCGCCGAATTTCGCGAGGCACCTGCGAGCGGGGCGAAATCGAGCGGTTCTTGAGCGTTGCGCGGCGAATAGGGAGCGGGGCGGTTGGAGGGGCGCAGGAATAGCTGAATCATGCGATTCGGGCGCATGACGGTATTGCCGCGATAGGGACGGATTATTTCCCGAATTACGCGAGGGGTATCGGTTTATCATGAGGCTTTTCTTCGGGCTGAACGCGAATAGTCGGCACGGCTTTCGCGGGCCGGCGAGTCGGGGAGTTCAGCACGAAAGCGCGCCGGCTTGAATCGGCGCGCGCGGAGACACCTCATAAAGCAGATGCTTGCGACCGGTACGGCGTATAATGAATGCCCGTACGAACGGAGAAGGGCGATGGCCCAGGCACGACGGATTTGGCCCGCGGCGCTGCTCATGCTGCTGTCGGGCAGCGCGCTGGCCGGGGAGCAGGATGCGGCACACCCCGCCGATATCGTGGTGACCGGCGTCCGGCCGGACATCGTGGTCAATGGGCGGCTACCGACCTGCGTGCGCCGTACCGGCGACCCGAGCGATGCGGTGGACGTCTCGCGGACATCCTCCGGTCCGCAAATGATGATCGCGCGCGATCCGTCGAGCGGCCAGTTCATGCTGGCGCGGGACAATGACCCGATCGGCGGGACCGACTGGCAGCGGGCCGGGACCGCGATCCGGGACTATGTCTTTCGCGCGCCGGTGGATGGATCGCCCTTGTGCATCGGGGCGCGTGCCCGCTTGCCGGCGGGCTTCGGGCAGCTCCGGCAGATCGTCGATGCCGCGCCCTATCGCGGGCGCGGCGTGCGCTTCAGCGGCTATATCGCAACCAACAAGGGCGCGAACGTCCGTCTCTGGCTGGCGGTGGGGATCGAGAAACGCGGCGTGATCGCCGGCAACGGCACGCCGACCGCACCGCTCGATCGCAAGACGGGATGGACGCCCTTCGCGCTCGAAATCCCGCATGTCCCGAAAAAGGGCTGGTCGATCAGCTTTGGCTTCCTGCTCGATGGACCCGGCGACGTCTGGATCCATGAACCAAGGCTCGAGGCGTTGACGACCCGGGGCAAGGGCCGGCAGCTGCTGGCGACGCCGCTGAAATGAGGCCCGGGCGGGGCGCTTCCGGCCCCCTTCGTCGCCCGCACAGGCCGGTCGGGCGCACGGGTCCGCTTCGGACCCTTGACGCGTTCGGCCGACGCGCCCACGCCGCCGCTCTTTACCCCAATACCGGCGTGCCGCGTATCCTGGCCGCCTTTCGAGTGATTGATTTTAAATGCGAATTCCTCGCCTGTTCAGCCGATCGTCCAATGACATGGCGATCGATCTCGGGACCGCCAATACCGTCGTCTATCTGCGCGACCGCGGCATCGTGCTCAACGAGCCCTCAGTCGTCGCCCTCGAAACGCTGAACGGAGTCCAGCGCGTGCGCGCGGTGGGGGCCGAGGCCAAGCTGATGATGGGCAAGACCCCCGAGAGCATTCGCGCGATCCGGCCGATGCGCGACGGCGTGATCGCCGACATCGACGTCGCCGAGCAGATGATCAAGCATTTCATCGACAAGGCGCATGGCGGGAAGAGCCGGCTGCCGCGCAATCCGGAGATCGCGATCTGCATCCCCTCGGGCGCGACCCCGGTCGAGCGCCGCGCGATCCGCCAGGCGGCGCAGAATGCCGGGGCGCGCAAGGTCCATCTGATCGAGGAGCCGATGGCGGCGGCGATCGGTGCCGGTCTGCCGGTGACCGAGCCGATCGGGGCGATGGTGGTCGATATCGGCGGCGGCACCACCGAAGTGGCGGTGCTGTCGCTGCGCGGGCTCGCCTATAGCACTTCGGCGCGGGTCGGCGGCGACCGGATGGACGATGCCATCGCCTCCTATATCCGGCGCAAGCACAATCTCATGATCGGCGAATCCACCGCCGAGCGGGTGAAGATCGAAATCGGCAAGGCGTGCGAGGAATCCGCATCGACCAGCCTGATCATGCGCGTGAAGGGGCGCGACCTGGTCGCCGGCGTACCCAAGGAAGTCGAGGTCAGCCAGGCCGAGATCGCCGGATCGCTGGCCGACCTGGTCGGCCAGGTGGTCGAGACCGTCCTCGGCGCGCTCGAGCGGACGGAGCCGGAACTGGCCGCCGATCTCTACGACCAGGGCATCGTGATGACCGGGGGCGGATCGCTGCTGGCGGGCATCGACGAGGCGCTGGCCAAGGCCACCGGCCTGCCGGTGATCGTCGCGGAGAATGCGCTGATCTGCGTGGCGATGGGCGCCGGGCGGGCGCTGGAGGACCCGGTGTTGAGCGGCGTGATGGTGGAGGCCTGAGCGCAGCCTAGCTGCACCAGAGCTCCATCCTGACCAAATGGGGTTTGGAGCAACCCGTTTTTGGCACCGGAATGGGGTTGCCCGGCCTCCACAACCCGAGCCGACGCTGAATATTCGGCATCTCGGAATCGATTACCGCGAGGGCATTGCCGTCGGCATAGGTCGTGGCGCTGCGAAAGCGTAGCGCCTGTCGATAACTATAGGCCCGGGTAAGCCTGTTGACGGTGATCCAATAGCCGTAAGGCGCGTTTTGGGTTGGCTCGGCCGAGATGATATCGCCTTCAAGCGGCCCCTCGCGCACTAAGCGGACATCTTCGTTGTTGTTCCGCCCGGTCTGGTTTGCGTAGATCAACCGGAACCGGTCATGGGATCGATCATAGGCCAGAATCTGCGTGGCCACACGCTGGTTTCCGTTGGCGCTGTGAAGACTGGCCATTTGCACAAGCAGCAGCGCCTGCCCACGGGGCGTGACGACCTGTGCCTTGCCCAGGAAATGGGGTTGGGAAAAGAGATCATCCCCCTCAGTCGACTGCAATATTCGTTGCAGATCAGGGGAACAGGATCGCCCGCCGTCGTTGCTGACGCACAGCGCGATGGCGCCCGGCGCTTTGTCTCCCGAGATTGAATCGTCGATCTCAGGACCCTGAACGGCCGTGAAACGCCATGCCGAACGCGTGACGAATGGCTTCGACAGATCAATCGCTGCAATCTCGCGCGCGTTCGGCGTCCTCGCCGCCCCAATGCTTGCGGCCCCTATCAAAACGAGCGCGGCTGACCAGGCTAAGCAAGTGGACATGGGCTGACCTGCCTATAGGAATATTCGAGGGTTCGGCTTCGCACCGCGCAGTGAGGTCAGCCCGCCGGCACCCGGTACGCGCCGCAGAGCTTGTTGCCGTCGGGATCGCGCAGATAGGCGAGGTAGAGCTTGCCGAAGCCGCCTGCGCGAATGCCGGGCGGGTCCTCGATCGAGGTGCCGCCATGCTCGACGCCGGCCTTGTGCCAGGCATCGGTTTCTTCCGGGCCGCTCATCGTGAAGCCGATCGTGCCGCCATTGGCGCAGCACGCTTCCTTGCCGTCGATCGGCGTGGTGACGAGGAAGGTGCCACCATTGTGCCGGTAGACCAGCCGGCCTCTATCGTCTTCGAAGGCGGGCTTGCCGCCGATCGCGCCGAACAGCGCATCGTAGAAGGTCCTGGACCGGGCAATATCGTTGCTGCCGACCGTCATGTGACTGAACATCGCGTTTCTCCCCTAGCGCCGGGATTCTCGCCCGGGCGGGAGGGCGCGTCAAGACGCCGTGGCCGGTTTGATGCCGGGGCCGGAGCGCAGTTCGGCGCGGGCCTGGCCGATGATCTGGGCGCCGCCCCACAGGCCGAGCCCCGCCATGATCGCGGCGACGATCAGGTCCGGCCAGGCCGTGCCGGTGCCGAACACGCCGAGCGCGGCGAGCATCACCGCGAGGTTGCCGATCGCGTCGTTGCGCGAGCAGATCCAGACCGAGCGCATGTTCGCATCGCCGGTGCGGTAGCGGAACAGCAGGGCCGCGACCGCGGCATTGGCGACGAGCGCGATGAAGCCGACCACGCCCATCACCTCGGCCCTTGGCGTGGCGCCGTGAAGCGCGGCCCAGAAAGTGGCGGCGAGCACGGCCAGGCCGAAGGCGAAGATCGTGCCGCCCTTCACCAGCGCGGCGCGGGCGCGCCAGGCCAGCGCCATGCCGGCGACGCCGAGGCTGATCGCGTAATTGGCGGCATCGCCGAGGAAATCGAGCGCGTCGGCCTGAAGCGCGCGCGAGCCGCCCGCGACGCCCGCGCCCATCTCGCCCACAAACATCGCCGCGTTGACCGCGAGCGCGATCCACAGGATGCGCCGCCAGCGCGGATCATTGGTCGGTGTCGCCTCGCTCGCGCAGCTGCTGCAGGCCATCGCCATTCCCTCGACAGATCAGGAGTCGAACGGGCATATGCACCCTGTAGCAACTACAGGGTCAAGCCATGGCGGACGCATTCACGATCGGGCATCTCGCCAGGGCCACCGGGACCAAGGTGGAGACGGTGCGCTATTATGAGCGGATCGGGCTGCTCGCCGCGCCGGGGCGGACGCAGGGCAATTACCGTGCGTATGGGACCGAGGCGCTGTCGCGGCTGAGCTTCATCCGGCGCGCGCGTGATCTTGGCTTCTCGATCGACCAGGTACGCGAGCTGCTCGATCTGGCCGCGCAGGGGCAGCGCGATTGCGGGTCGGTCGATGCGATGGCGACCGGGCATCTTGCCGAGATCGACCGCAAGCTGGCCGACCTGGCCGCATTACGGCGGGAGTTGAGCACGCTGATTTCGTCGTGCCGGGGCGGGACCATATCCGACTGCCGGATCCTCGAGGCGCTGGCACCGTGCGCCTGAGGAGTCAGATCATCGGCAGGCTGCGGGGTTTTCGTCCCAGCGGGAAGGCCGCGTCGATCCGGGCGAGCGCCGCGTCGTCGAGAATGAGATCGCCCGCGCCGGCATTGTCGGCGGCATGGTCCGGCGAGGACGCCTTGGGGATGACGAAGGCATGGCGGGCGAGCGCCGCGAGCGCGACCTGCCGGGCGGTCGCGCCATGCTCCGCCGCGATGCCGGCGAGCACGCGGCCGCCCGGGCTCGACGGCGCGGGGAAGGCGCCGCTGCCGAACGGGCTGTAGCCGACGACCGCCACGCCGTTGCGGTCGCACCACGGGACCACGGCATGTTCGATGGCGCGCTCCTCCAGATGATAGAGCACCTGGTTGCAGGCGATGCGGCCCGGACCGGCGATGGCCAGTGCTTCGTCAAGGTCGTCCTCGTCGAAATTGCTGACGCCCCAGGACAGGATCTTGCCGGCCCGCACGAGCTGCTCGAAGCCGGCGATGGTCTCCTCGAGCGGATAGCTGCCGCGCCAGTGGAGCAGGTAACAATCAAGCCGGTCAGTGCCGAGGCGCGCGAGCGAGCGGTCGCAGGCGGTGATCGTGCCGGCGCGCGAGGCGTTGTGCGGCAGGACCTTGGAGACGAGAAAGACCTCGTCGCGGCGGCCGGCGATCGCTTCGCCGACGATCAGTTCGGCATCGCCGTACATTTCGGCGGTATCGACATGCGTCATGCCGGTATCGAGGCCGCGGCGCAGCGCCGCGACCGAGGCAGCGCGGTTGCGACCGTCCATGCGCCAGCTGCCCTGGCCGATGATCGCGACGTCGCGTGCGGTGCTGCCGAAGGGGCGAAGGCGCATGATCAGCCGAGCGCCTGTTCGATCCAGGCGACAATCCGCTGCGTCGGCATGGCGCCCGAGGTGCGGGCGATCTCCCGCCCCTTGCGGAACAGGATCATGCTGGGGATGCCCTGAATGCCGTAGCGCGCGGCGATGGCGGATTCGGCCTCGGTATCGAGCTTGGCGAGGCGGACCCGGGGTTCGAGCTGCGCCGCGGCCGCTTCGAACGCGGGGCTCATCATTCGGCAGGGGCCGCACCAGGCCGCCCAGAAATCGATCACGACGGGCAGATCGCCCTGCGCCACATGCCGGTCGAAGCTCGCCGCGGTGAGATCGACCGGCTTGCCCGCGAAGAGCGGCCGGTGGCATTTGCCGCAGGTCGGGTTCTGGTCGAGCCGGGCACGCGGCACGCGGTTGAGCGCGCCGTCATGCGGGCAGGCGACCAGCAGGGTTTCCGTATTCGGCATGCGCGTCTCCAACCCTGCCCGGCGCTTGCGGTTCCCGGATCAGCCCGTCAGCGCAGCGGTGAGCGCGAGCATCGACGGGGTGAAGGCAAGCGGGCGCGTCAGCGCGACCGCCAGGGTGATCACGCCGAAACCCCAGAGATAGGCGGGATGCACCTTGCGCCGCGTGAACAGATCATAGGTCATCGCGATGCCGATGAAGACCAGCATGATGAACCAGATCGTCCAGATGATCCAGGTGCCGAGCAGCGGCAGCGGCAGCAGCCGGCCGACGCCGGGCGTCATGATCTGGATCGCGGCGCAGAGCATCAGCCGGCGGTGCCAGTCGGTACGCGCGCGCATCTGCACGCCCGCCCAGGTGAGGCCGGCAAAGACCAGCACGGTCAGCCAGTCCATCACGAGAAAGACATTGGGTTCGAAGAAGGGCGGGATGCGGTGATGGATCGCCGCCAGGGTGTTCACGCTGACCCCGACCAGCACCATCCAGCCGACATAGACAGCGGCGAAGCGGCCGAGCCGGCGGTGGAGCGCGAGATTGCCCTGATAGACGAGCAGATTCTGCGTCACATAAATGCCGAGCCAGCCCATGAAGGTGATGCCGTGGACATGCACCCACCAGGGCGCGCCGAAGCTCGACCGGCCGGCGACGAGCTGGAGGCTGAAGCCGGCGACCACGGTGGCCGAGATCACCAGCGCCATGATCAGGAAGAAACCGCGGTCCCTGGAGACGCTGTCGCGCCCGAAACCGCCCGCCAATGTCGCCATATCGCCCGCCCCCGCAAAACGTTGCGGCAGGGTATCAAAAACCGGCGCCGCTCACCAGTGTCATCATGGGCCGGACGGGATGGTGATGCCGCGCCGCGTACGGCGGCGATGGAAGAATTTCAGCAGCGGTCGCTCGATCAGGAGATAGGCAATGATCCCGCCACCGATCGCGCCGAAGAACGCGACCACCGCCATCGGCGCCATCGGCAGGTGCAGCAGCCGGGCGAGGACGAAGCAGCATTGCAGCGGGAAGATCTGCCACAGATAGATCGAATAGCTCGCGTCGCCGAGCAGCAGGAACGGCCGCCATGTCGGGACTCTGCCGCGCGCCTCCAGAATCAATGTGCCGACCAGCATCGCCGTCACCAGGACCATCGCAGGGCGGGCCAGCAACGCGAAGATCACGACCGCCGCCAGCGCGACGCGCGGACGGCGCAGCGCCGGCCGAAGCCACATCATGGCGACCCAGCCGCCGACCACGAATTCGAGGAGTATCGGGAGAGTCCACAAGGCGAGGATCGGGCCGCTCGGACCAAGCATCCTGCCGAGCAGCACGAGCCCGCAGAGGATACAGGTCAGCACCGCCAGCCGGTAGCGCGGCAGGAACAGGATCAGGGTGAAGAGCGTGTAGAACAGCATCTCCACGTTGAGCGTCCAGCCGACCGCGAGGATCGGCGAGGCGATGTTCCGCATGATCTGCGGGCCATAGGGAATGAAGGCAAAGGAGGTGAACACCCGCACCGGATCGATCGCGACATTGGGGGCGATGCCGATCAGCGCGGCCACCACCATCGCCGACGTCGCGATCCAGTAGAGCGGCGCGACGCGGAGCAGGCGATCCTTGAAAAAGGCCCAGGGCCGCGCCCCGCCATCCGTGATCGCGATCATCAGGAAACCGCTGAGCACGAAGAACAGGTCGACGCCCCAGGCACCATAGCGCCAGGGCACGCCCGCCGCCTCGGTCACATGGAAGAGGACCACGCCGGTCGCGGCGATGCCGCGCAGATATTGCAGGCCGATCAGGCGCCGCCGTTCGGGGGGACGCTCGAGCGGGCTTTGCGAAGGGCGTTCGGGCGCGCCCGGCTGGTCGATCGTCACGCCGCCTTCCCCCTTTTCACCGGACGATAAAGCGCGATCGGCGCGTCCTCAAGCGGTTGGGCCTTCCCACTCCCGCTTCGGGGCATTACGGCATTGACGCATGTCCAGCTTCACAATAATGCGACGCACTCGCAATAAGGAGTCGTCATGTACCGCTATCTCGACCGCGCGATCCGCCGGCTCGACGAACCGGAGCAGTTCCTGCTCGTCGCGATGCGGACCTGGGTCGGCGCGGCGCGGGCCGGGCGGTGCTGCTGCCATGCGCTCCATGCCGGCTTCGCGCGGCGCGGCATCGCCGAGGCGCTGCCGGATTTCAACATGATGATGGCGACGCTCGACCAGGACGGCTTCGGCCAGATCCGCTTCGGCGCCGCCGGATCGGCGCGGGTGACCGACGACGAGGCGCGCATGCTCGCCTTGTTCGAGGTCGCGCAGCAGGGGCCGATCGCGCGGCTCAAGCGGGTGGCCGCCGGGCTGGTCGTCGAGGATGCGGTGGCGCGACTGGCCCAGGCGGCGGATTTCGTCGCGACCGCCATGGCCAGCGACACAGCCACCGGCACGGGCGCCGGGCACCCATGAACATGCCCGTCCGCGCGCCGCGCACCATTGCCGACCATGCCGCCTTCCAGACCGTGCCGGTGCGCTGGGTGCGGCACTGGAACGAGCATCTGTTCAGCTTCGCGATCGAGCGGCCCGCGAGCTTCCGTTTCCGGTCGGGCGAATTCGTCATGATCGGGCTGCCCGGCGACGACGATGCCGGCGGCCGTCCGCTGATGCGTGCCTATTCGATCGCCAGCCCGGCCTGGTCGGACGAGCTGGAATTCCTGTCGATCAAGGTACCCGACGGCCCCCTCACCTCGCGGCTGCAGACGATCCGGCCGGACGACCAGCTCTATCTGGGCAAAAAGCCCACCGGCACCCTGGTGCTCGATGCGCTGCTCGGCGGGAAAAGGCTGTTCCTGCTGTCGACCGGCACCGGGCTCGCCCCGTTCCTGAGCGTGGCGCGCGACCCCGATGTCTATGACCGGTTCGGGCAGGTGGTGATCGTCCATTCAGTGCGGCGCGTGAGCGACCTTGCCTATCATGACGAGCTGACCGCGCAGCTGGCCGGCGATCCGCTGGTGGGCGACCAGGCATTGCTGCAATTCCATTATGTGCCGACCGTGACGCGCGAGCCGTTCCACACCAGCGGACGGATCGATGCACTGGTGGAGACCGGGCAATTGTTCGGCACGCCGCTGGCCGGTGCCAAGGCGTTCGATCCGGAGCATGACCGGGTGATGCTGTGCGGCAGCACCGCGATGATCCGCGATACCGCCGCGATGCTGGAGGCGTGCGGGTTCGAGGAGGGGTCGAATGCGAAGCCCGGACATTATGTGATCGAACGGGCTTTCGTGGGGTGATGTGACACTATCCGCGCAGGCCGCTTCCCCGGCGAAGGCCGGGGTCCAGTTGGAGTACAGTCGTAAACTAGCGTTGCGCGTCGTCACATTAGCCTTCCCAACTGGACCCCGGCCTTCGCCGGGGAAGGGGCATTGATTGCACTCACCCTTAAATAGGGGGTGCGGTTGATTGTCGGATGCGCCATTCCGATCTGCACGGCGCGGCGGCATGTTGCCCCGGTTGCGATGGCGGAGACATGAAGATGGCAGGACCCAGGCTGTTCGAACCCCTGTCGATCGGGGCGCTGACCCTGTCCAACCGGATCGTGATCGCGCCGATGTGCCAATATTCGGCGGTCGACGGGTGCATGACCGACTGGCACCTGATGCATCTCGGCTCGCTTGCCCTGTCGGGCGCGGCGCTGCTGACGATCGAGGCAAGCGCGGTGCTGCCCGAAGGGCGGATCACTTATGCCGATGTCGGGCTGTATGACGACGCGACCGAAGCGGCGATCGCGCGGACGATCGAGAGCGTGCGGCGCTGGTCGGACATGCCGATCGCGATCCAGCTGGCCCATGCCGGCCGCAAGGCATCGACTGAAGTGCCATGGAAGGGCGGCGCGCAGATCGCGCCCGGCAACCCGCATGGCTGGCAGACGGTCGCGCCCTCGCCGATCGGCTTCCACCACAATGACCATGCGCCGCTCGGGCTCGACAAGGTCGGGCTGGACCGGGTGCGCGACGCCTTTGTCGCCTCTGCGCAGCGCGCGGCGCGGCTCGGGCTCGACGCGGTGCAGCTGCACGGCGCGCATGGCTATCTGCTCCACCAGTTCCTGTCCCCGCTGTCGAACCGGCGCGACGACGATTATGGCGGGAGCCTGGAAAACCGGATGCGCTTTCCGCTGGAAGTGTTCGATGCCGTGCGCGCCGCCTTCCCGGCCGACAAGCCGGTGACGATGCGGGTGTCCGGGACCGACTGGGTCGAGGGCGGCTGGGACGTCGACCAGACCATCGCCTTTGCCCGGGCGCTGGAGGCACGGGGATGCAGCGCAGTGCATGTGTCGAGTGGCGGGCTCGACCCGCGGCAGCATATCCCGACCGGCCCGAGCTATCAGGTACCGCTGGCGCGCGCAGTGAAGCAGGCGACCGGTATGCCGGTGGTGGCCGTGGGCATGATCACCGACTACGAACAGGCCGAAGCGATCATCGGCACCGGCGATGCGGACCTTGTCGCGCTGGCCCGGGGCATCCTCTACGATCCGCGCTGGCCCTGGCATGCGGCGGCGCATCTCGGCGGGCAGGTCAAGGCGCCCGACCAGTATCTCCGGTCGCAGCCGCGGCAGTTTCGCGACCTGTTCAAGGGCTGAGCGCTACATCACCACCATCGCCACTGCCGCGGCGGCCATCACCGCCGTGGCGACCCAGCCGAAGAAGAGCAGCGCCTTGTGGGCGGTATAGTCCCCCATGGTCGACTTCAGCGAGACGACGATCATCATCGCCGCCATGATCGGCACGGCGACCACGCCGTTGATCACCGCGCTCCAGAACAGCGCCTTGATCGGGTCGATCGGCGACCAGTCGATGCCGATACCGAGCAGGGTCGAGATCGCGATGACCGCGTAGAAACCCTTCGCCTCGAGCGGTTTGCGTTCGAGGCCGGTGTTCCAGCCGCGCGATTCCGCGATCGCATAGGCCGTTGAGCCGGCCAGCACCGGGATGGCGAGCATACCGGTGCCGATAATACCGAGGCTGAACAGCAGGAAGGCGAACTGCCCGGCGACCGGCCGAAGCGCGCTGGCCGCATCGGCGGCGCTGGCGATGTCCGTCTTGCCCGAGGCGTGGAGCGTCGCCGCCGTGCCGATCATGATCGCCAGCGCGACGAGGTTCGACACCGCCATGCCGCTGAACGTGTCGAAGCTGATCCGGCGGAATTCGCCCGCCGCCTCGTCCGGCGCGTCGTTCAGCGCGTGCTTGGCGATGTCCCGGTCGACTTCCTCGACCTCCTGCGAGCTTTGCCAGAAGAAGAGATAGGGGCTGATCGTGGTGCCGAAGACCGCGACGATCGTGGTGACCGCGCCGACGCCCGCGACGCTCGGCCAGACCAGGCCCCAGCCGACCGCCGCCCAGTCGACATGGACCATCAGAATCAGGGCGACATAGGCGAGCAGCACCAGGGTCAGCCATTTCAGGATGGCGGCATAGCGGTGATAGGGCACGAAGACCTGGAGCAGCAGCGAAACGATGGCGAAGGCAGCGGTGAACAGATGGCCGCCCGCCCCGGCGACGAGTTCGGCCGCCGCGCCCATCGCGGCGAGATCGGCACCGATGTTGATCGTATTGGCGACGAACAGCAGCAGCACCAGCCCGGTCACGGCCCAGCGCGGCAGCACCTTGGCCATGTTGCGGGCAAGGCCGGCATCGGTGACCCGGCCGATCCGTGCGCTGACCAGCTGCACCGCGGTCATCAGCGGATAGGTCAGCACCAAGGTCCAGAGCAGGCCGAAACCGAACTGCGCACCGGCCTGGGAATAGGTGGCGATGCCGCTGGGATCGTCGTCCGCCGCGCCGGTGATGAGGCCGGGGCCGAGCTGTTTGATCAGGCCGGGTCTGCGGGCAGTTTTTTCGGGAATCATGAAGGATCCTTGGCGCGACGCCGGCCGGTCGCGCGAGTCATCGGATCAGGTTTCTTCGGCGGCGTCCAGCCGGGCGGCGGGGTCATGCGCTGCTGGCTGGTGCCGAGGCCCATGCGGCCCGGCTGCTGGCGGATCAGCCCCGAGGTGTCGGCGGCCGCGGCCTCCTCGGCCGAGGCACCGCCACGCAACAGATTGAGCTGGTCGCGCAGGCGCTTCGCTTCCTCGAAATCCAGCGCGGCGGCAGCGGCCTCCATGCGCTTTTGCAGCTCTTCGATCTCGGCGCTCATGGCCGCATAACGCCATGAGGCGGAAATGGTCCCGGACGACGCACACTCTCCTTCCCTGGCATCCGCCGGGGAAGGGTTGGAAGAAAGTGCGTCACACCACTGGCCCGACCACGACATCGTCCAGCGCCAGCCAATCCGCCATGCGCCGCAGCTCCAAGGTCAGCCGCTCCATCGTCCCGGCCGGTGCGCCGGGCTCGAGCGTGACTCGGTGCGCCAGCAGGCGCGAGGCCTGGCGATCGGCCTTCAGGTCCACGCGCGCGACGAGGCGATCGTCAAGCAGGAAGGGCAGGACATAATAGCCATGGATGCGCTTTTCCGCCGGCGTGTAGATCTCGATGCGGTAGCGGAAATCGAACAGGCGTTCAGTGCGGGCGCGTTCCCACACCAGCGGATCGAACGGGGCGAGCAAGGCCGCCGCCTGCACCCGGCGCGGGCGCTTCGCGTCGCGGTGAAGCCAGGCCTGGTGCGTCCAGCCCCTGACCGCGACCGGGACCAGCACGCCTTGCTCCGCCAGTTCGGCGACCGCGCGGCTCGCGTCATCCGGCGTCTGGCGGAAATAGTCGCGCAGATCGGTCGTGGTGGCGATGCCGTGTGCGCGGGCGGCGATCTCGATCAGCGCGCGGTGCGCGTCCGCCTCGGGCGGCGTCGGCAGTGCGAGGATGCGGGAGGGAATGACGCGCTCGGTCAGGTCATAGACGCGCTCGAAGCTGCGCCGCCGGGTCGCGGTGGTGATGTGCCCGGCCCAGAACAGCCATTCGAGCGCATGCTTGGTTGCGCCCCATGCCCACCAGCCGGTGCTGCTCCTGCCCTCCTCGAAATCCGAGGCGGCGAGCGGCCCTTCGGCGCGGATGCGGGCAAGGATCGCCTCGACCTCGGCCCGGCGCTCCCCGGCAAAGACGCGCATGCTCTTCCAGCCGGCCACGCCCGAATCCGCGCGCGCCATGCGCCAGCGCAGCAAGGGGTGAAGCGACAGCGGCAGCAGCGACGCCTCGTGCGCCCAATATTCGAACAGCCGCCGTTCGGCCTTGCGGCCCCAGGCGGCGGCATCGAGCAGGGTGCGGTCATAGCCGCCGAGCCGCGAAAAGGCGGGCAGATAATGCGCGCGGACCAGCACGTTGACGCTGTCGATCTGGTGCAGCGCGAGCCGGTCGAGCGTGCGGCGCAAATGACCCTGATCGGCGCGCGCGGGATGCGCGGCGCCGAAACCCTGCGCGGCGAGCGCGATCCGCCGCGCCTGTGCGAGCGAAAGACTCTCGGTCAGGGCTGTTCGGCCCGGTAGGCCGCGCGGGCATAAGCATGGGCCGCCTCACGCTCGCGCGCCGTCTTGAACGCAGTCTCCGGATCTGGCGCCTCGCCGAGCGAGTGCAGCAACGCCCAGAGCGCGAAGCGGCGGCCGGGCTCGGCTTCAGTCCAGAAGGCCGTGCCGAGCCTCTCGATGCCCAGTTCGATCGCCGCGTCGTCGAGCGTCTCGATCGCCGTCGTGCCGAAATAATGATGGAGCAGCGCGTCGAGATCCAAACCCGTTCCCCTCAGCACCGCCGGAGCGGCGGTGAGCCCGTGTATGCCGCCGGGCGGCGGCGGGTGAACCATGCCCTGCTCCGGGCGCGCCGCCAAGCGTGCTTCGGCCGATCCGATCAGGCCGGCAGGCGGATCACGCACTTGCCCGGCGGGCCGGCAGATCGAGCAGGCCCGGCGCGAGCCGGCCCGACGGATCGAGCTGCTGCTTCCATTTGCGAAAGCCGGCAAAGCATTCGGCGCCGAAATGGGCGGCGATATCGAAGCCGGGATAGAGAAGCTCGGCCTGGGCATAGCGGCGGAAATCCGGATGAGCGCGCAGCCACAGGGTGAAATCCGCTTCGAGCGCACGGATCACCGCGTGATCGAAGCCCGCCTCAGGCTCCTCGCCCCAGATGCCGACCGCGACCAGATCCTGCTGGGCGGGATGGATCAGCGGCGGCGTGAAGCGCCCGAACGGCAGGGAATAGGCATAGGCCGGCCGCGCCTGCCAGGCATGCTGGTGCCGTTCCGCGATCGCTACGAGCTCGCGCCGGGCCTGGCTCCAGGCAGGGCGCGGCACGAAGGCACAGAACCAGATCGCCTTTTCCCAATGATGGCGGCTCGCCGGCACGCGGCCCCGCTTGCCGAGCGGCAAGGCCGCGTCTTCCCCGTCGCGCGGCCGCACGGCCATGGTCACCGAGACGATGATGCAGAGCTGCCCCATCGACCCGAACAGCCAGGGAAAGAGCGGATCGGACCGGCCGACCGTGCGCACCGCGCCGTCGAGCGTCACCACGTCGATACTCTCTACGCATTCCCAGAAGCCGCCATGCCGCCGGCTTTCCGCACCGAAGCCCCCCGCCGAAACAAAGCCACCCACGGTGGAGGAAGGCGCATTGCCGTCGTTCAGGACAGGCAGCTCATAGCCGAGCGGCGCGAGCAGCCGCTGCACGTCCCACATCGTCGCGCCGGCGCCGACGGTGATCGTGCCGGGCCGGGTGAAGACATAGGAATCGAGCCCCTTGGTCTCGACCAGTACTTCGCCCGAGCGTGGGATCGAGGAGCCGTTCATCGAATGGCCGGCGCCGCGGACACGCACGGCCATGCCGCGTGCCTTCACTTCGGACAGGCCGGCCCATAAAGACCCCACATCAGGCGGGGCGAAGCGCCAATAGATGCCGCTGCTTTGATGAAATCCGCCATAATCGGTCATCGGCCGTGAAGTCGGTTCGAACATCGGCATAGCCCGGAAAATGTCACATTCTCCCGGACGGCCCAAGCGCAGGTGGCCCCAATGTCGTTTTATTTCATCGCGGCGCGCTTGCTGTAGATCAGTGCGAATCCCGGGAACGGCGGCGGCGGTGAAGCGTCTTCCCCCGGCTATGTCACCACCCAGCACCCCCCTTCACCCCTGGCAGCATCATGCGCAGGACGAATTGCAGGCCATGATGCACGCCATGGTCGACGATCCGGCTTTCCCCTGTGTCGGCGCCAAGGCGGCCCTGGCGCGCGGCACGTTGCAGGTGCTCGCCTGTAACCGCATCGACAGCGCGTGGGACGATCTGCGCATCCATGACGGGCTGATCGCCTTTGCCGGCGCCTATCGCGCGGCGCCTGCGCTGTTCCGCAGCTTCGCGGTGGTGTTCGAGGGGCCGGAGGATCTGGCCGAGGACAGGTTCGAGGCGGCCTTGTGGGAACGCGTCCAGTCGCTGTCGGACAAGGATGTGTGGCGCGGCCAGGATTATGATCCCGCCGTCAGCCCCGACCCGGAAAACCCGCATTTCTCGCTGAGCTTCGGCGGCGAGGCCTTTTTCATCGTCGGCCTGCACCCGCATGCCAGCCGCCCGGCGCGGCGCTTCGCGAAGCCGGCGATGATCTTCAACCTGCACGACCAGTTCGAGACGCTGCGCGCCCAGGGCAAATATGAGGGCATGCGCGAGAAGATCCTGCTGCGCGACGAAGCGCTGGCCGGATCGCGCAACCCGATGCTGGCGCGGCACGGCGACACGAGCGAGGCGCGGCAATATAGCGGTCGCGCGGTGGGCTCGGACTGGGCCTGTCCGTTTCGCTATGCAGGGGACGCCAAGTGAACGACGTGACCGAGATTCCCGAGCGCAGCGGCACGGCCTTCCGGCTCGCCAAAGGCGAGACGCTGGTGGTGATCGACCCGCGCGGCGAGCAGGTGGCCGATCTGCTGGCCTTCAACGCCGATGATGTGGACGAGGTGATCTCGTCGGGGCGGACGCTCGACTATGCCTCGCGCCTCTATCTGACGACGGGCGACAAGCTTTATTCGAATCGCTCCAACGTGCTGCTGGAGATCGTCGAGGACATGGTCGGCCGGCACGACTTCCTGCTGACGCCCTGCTCGGCGGACACCTTCCGGCTGCTCTATGACGACTTGGCGCCGCACCGCGGCTGTTTCGGCAATCTCGCCGAAGCGCTGGCGCCCTATGGCGTGGTGCCGGACCGAATCCCGACCGCGTTCAACTGCTTCATGAACGTGCCGGTCGACGGCGAGACCGGCGAACTCAAGGTGCTGCCGCCGATCAGCAGGGCCGGAGACCATATCGCCTTTCGCGCGGCGGCCGATCTGATCATTGGCCTCACCGCCTGTTCGGCGCCGGATTCCAACGGCGGCAGCTTCAAGCCGATCCACTACCGGATCGAACCGGCGGGCTGAGCCTTACTCGCCGCGGTGGCGGACCGCGTCCTCGATGCCGATCCCGCCGAGCACCAGCGCGAACAGGACCATGCTGACGATAACGAGCAGCGGAAAGGCGTTGGCGATCATCTCAAAGGCTCCATCCAGGTGAGGATGGTGGGATGCGCCCCGGCTGCCGGTGGCGCTTTGACGCCGGTCAAATCCCCCAGCGGAGGCCCTCCCGCCTCAGTCGCGCGTGACGAAGGCGATCAGTCTGCTGTCGGGCGACCAGGCTGCCTTGTCGAGCGAGCCTGCGCCGCCGCGGAACTTCGACAGGGTGATGGCCTTGTCGGGCTGGGGCACGCCGTCCGTCACCGGCATGCGGCGCAGCGCGACATCGGTCGTGGCCGCAAGGGTGCGGACCGGCGTCTCGGTCGCAAGATAGACCAGCCACTTGCCGTCGGGCGACAGGCGCGGATCGAATGCGCTGCCCGCGCCCGTCTCGATCGGGGTGCGGGCGCTGCCATCGGCGCGGGCGCGCCAGAGCCCGGAGGCCGGACCGGCCGGGGCGCTCGAATAGACCCAGTCGCCACCCGGAAGGGCCGCCAGCGCGGGTGCCGCGCCGGTGAGTTTCCCGACCCGGTCGCTGTCCCAGCCGGTGGCGCTCCAGGCCGCGCCGCCCGTGTGATAGACGATGTCCTTGCCGTCGGGCGACCAGCCGGCGATCGCGATCGGGCCGCTGCTGCGGTGGAGCACGGTCTGTTCGAACTCATTGGTGACCTGGATGGTCTGCAGCACGGTATCGTTCGAACGGCCCGTCGCGTTCGCGGGAAGCGGGGTGATCTTCACCTTGCTGAACGCCATGGTCTCGCTCGTGGTGTCGTCATGCGCACAGACGCCCAGGCCGATATAATAGGTGCCGGTGATCTTCACCCTGAACGAGCCGCCGGCGCGGTGGAGCTTTCCATCGGTGCCGGGCACCGAGAGATAGGCATAGTCGCCGATCTTCTCGAGCTTCACCGTGCCGAGGCGGCTGGTGTTGATCCAGATGAGCCGGGTCTGCCCACCCTTCACTTCGCGATATTGCAGCGAGAGCTGGTCGTTGCTCATGCGGATCGCGTCGACATAGGCCGAATCCGGATCGAGATCCTGGCGCAGCACCACGCCGCCCTTGCGGTGGAGGAAGCCGCCTGCGGTCGGCGCTGGCTTCGGGCTGGTGAAATCGAGGTCGGTCTGCATCGCGACATTGCCCGACATCGGCTTCCAGGTGAACTGGAAGGCGTCGTGCCCAGCCCACATGTTGCTGCCCCCGCCGGTGATCGAATAGGTGCCGGTCTTCGCATCGTAAGAGGTGTTGCCAGGATGCGCCGGCCCGCCGATGTCGCGGTGATCGACGAACTGCCCGGCCGGCCGGGGCGTTTCGGCGCCCGCAACACTGGCTACGAGCGCGATCGACATGGCTACCCAGCGCGACAACGTCATTCGATAATCCTCCCCGACGCAGCGGCGATTCCGCCTGCGCGGATCATATAGCATATCTGATTTATAGCTAACATTGCTTTGCGCCACTCGACGCACCGACCAGGGCCCGACCACCGGGCTGATCCAGTGGTTGCAGCAGGACTAGGGCCTGACCCTGTCCGAGAGCGCTCAGCTCGGCAGCGCGGTGCGCCTCACCATCGCCAATCTCGCGGGGCGCAGCGTCGGCGTGTCGGCGCGGATCGACAAGGCCCTGTTGCCGGCGAAGCGCGTGCTGTAATCAGGGCGCGCACGGCACAGGAGCGACGGATGGACGACGACATCCCCGAAGCGAGCAAGCTCACCCGATCGAAGCAGCGCTGGGCGAGCGAGGGCAAGTTCCTGACCGGCCACAGCGCACGCCCCGACACCGAGCGCCTGCCGCCCGGCCAGCATCTGGTGCGCGACTGGCCGGTGCTCGACCTGGGCCAGCAGCCCGATGTGCCGACCGAACGCTGGATGCTGACGGTGAGCGGACTGGTCGACAACCCGGTCGCGCTCGACTGGAAGGCGTTCATGGCGTTGCCGCAGACGGGCATCCGCACCGACATTCACTGCGTCACCACCTGGTCGCGCTACGATAATGACTGGCAGGGCGTGCTGACGCGCGACCTGCTCGATCTGGTCCAGCCCGGCGAGGACGCGGCGTTCGTGCTGCTCCACGGCTATGACGGCTATACCACCAACCTGCCGCTGGCCGATTTTGCCGCGCCCGACGCGATCCTGGCGCATGGCTGGCAGGGCAAACCGCTGGCGCGCCAGCATGGCGGGCCGGCGCGGCTGGTGGTGCCGCATCTCTATTTCTGGAAGAGCGCGAAGTGGATCAAGGGGATCGACTTTCTGGCCGCCGACAAGGCCGGCTTCTGGGAGGTCAACGGCTATCATATGCGCGGCGATCCCTGGACCGAGGAGCGCTATTCCTGAACCGTGCCGTCAGTGCCAGAAGGCGGGGCCGTGACCCGCAAGATCATCCATGTCGATATGGACGCCTTTTACGCGTCGGTGGAGCAGCGCGACGACCCGTCGCTGCGCGGCCGGCCGCTGGCGGTGGGCAGCCCGAGCGGGCGGGGCGTGGTCGCGGCGGCGAGTTACGAGGCGCGGCGCTTCGGGGTGCGCAGCGCAATGCCATCGGTCACGGCGCTCAGGCGCTGCGCCGAGCTCGTGTTCGTGCCGCCGCGCTTCGAGGTGTACCGCGCGGTCTCGCAGCAGATCCGGGCGATCTTTCTCGACTATACGCCGCTGGTCGAACCGTTGTCGCTCGACGAGGCCTATCTCGACGTGACGGAGAATCTGCGCGGGCTTCCTTCCGCGACGGAGACGGCGGCGGAGATAAGGGCACGAATCTTCGAGACGACGGGCCTGACGGCGTCTGCCGGCATTTCCTACAACAAGTTCCTGGCCAAGCTCGCCTCGGACCAGAACAAGCCCAATGGGCAATGTGTCATCACGCCCGGCGGAGGCGCGGCGTTCGTCGAGAAGCTCGAGGTCGGGCGGTTCCACGGGGTCGGGCCGAAGACCGCGGAGAAGATGAACCGGCTGGGCATCTTCACCGGCGCGGATCTGCGCGCGCAGGAAATGGCGTTCCTGCAGGCGCATTTCGGCAAGGCCGGCGCCTGGTATCATGCGATCGCGCGGGGCGAGGACGACCGGATCGTCAACCCGGACCGGCCGCGCAAATCCTCGGGCTCGGAAACGACCTATAGCGAGGATCGCGAGACACCCGAGCAGGTCGAGGAAGGCGTGCGGGCGATGGCCGACGATGTATGGGCCTGGTGCGAGAAATCGGGCGGGCGCGGGCGGACGGTGACGGTGAAATGCCGCTATGCCGATTTCCAGACGGTGACGCGCAGCCGGACACGGCATGCGACGGTGAACGACCGCGAGACCTTGCACGACACGGCGATCGCGCTGGTGCGGACGCTGTACCCGCTGCGAGCGGGGATCCGGCTGATCGGGGTGACCCTGTCGACCTTCGATGGGGGTGAGGACGAAGCGCAGCTGGATCTACTGGGGTGAGGTTTCGACGTTGAGAAAGAGCGCCGGCGTTTTGCGATCGTCGGAGTATTGTCTCTAGTCGGAGGCTGGTGTTTTGACTCGAGGGTCTGGGGCGCAAAATGTCATGAAGGTCACTGACATTTTTGGAGGCCGTGGCCGAACGCGTTGCGGCCCGCGAAGCGGATGCTTTGCGGGCTGTGGGTGTTGGTATGAGATGGGTTCTGTCGCCGTTTCGGCGTTGGAGTTGAGACGTTGGTTGCGGGGACAGGATTTGAACCTGTGACCTTCAGGTTATGAGCCTGACGAGCTACCGGGCTGCTCCACCCCGCGCCAAGGTTCGCACCCGCTGGTTGGCGGGTGGATGACTGTGAATGGGTTCTGATAGATCCGTTTTTCGTGTTGTTTCACCGGCTTCAATGCCTGGCGACGACCTACTCTTCCATTGCTTGAGCAATAGTACCATCGGCGCAGTCAGGTTTCACGGCCGAGTTCGGGATGGGATCGGGTGGGGCACTGACGCTATAGCCACCAAGCAATGAGGCCGGTGAGACAGCTCGCGGTCAGTTTCCTGACCGCGGGCAGATCCCTTGTGAGGATCTGTCTCGAAAAACGGTTCTTACGGGTCCCATCAAAGTGATACTTTGATGGGTTCCCTTAAAATCGATGCACGCTTTAGCCTGAATTCAGGTGTAGTTGTTTATTAGGCGTTGCTGTCAATCATCCGACGATCGCGGACAGTGCTGGATCTGAACCCAGGATTGTCGTTGATGGTGGGACTCTCAAGCGCAAATAGAGCAATTAGTATCGGTTAGCTCCATGCGTTACCGCACTTCTACATCCGATCTATCAACGTCGTGGTCTCCGACGGCTCTATGAAATCTTATCTCGAGGGAGGCTTCCCGCTTAGATGCTTTCAGCGGTTATCCCGTCCATACATAGCTACCCTGCTGCGCTTCTGGCGAAACGACAGGTACACCAGAGGTATGTTCAACCCGGTCCTCTCGTACTAGGGTCAACTCCTCTCAAATTTCGACGCCCACGGCAGATAGGGACCAAACTGTCTCGCGACGTTCTGAACCCAGCTCACGTACCACTTTAATTGGCGAACAGCCAAACCCTTGGGACCTGCTCCAGCCCCAGGATGTGATGAGCCGACATCGAGGTGCCAAACAACCCCGTCGATATGAGCTCTTGGGGGTTATCAGCCTGTTATCCCCGGCGTACCTTTTATCCGTTGAGCGATGGCCCTTCCACGAGGGACCACCGGATCACTATGACCGACTTTCGTCTCTGCTCGACTTGTCAGTCTCGCAGTCAGGCTGGCTTATGCCATTGCACTCTAACAGACGGTTTCCAACCGTCCTGAGCCAACCTTCGCGCGCCTCCGTTACTCTTTAGGAGGCGACCGCCCCAGTCAAACTACCCGCCACAGAGGGTCCCTGATCCAGTTTCATGGATCGAGGTTAGACATCAGAAAACAACAGGGTGGTATTTCACCTATGGCTCCACGACAGCTGGCGCCGTCGCTTCAAAGCCTCCCACCTATGCTACACAGTTCTTTCCTAATGCCACTCTGAAGCTGCAGTAAAGGTGCACGGGGTCTTTCCGTCTAACCGCGGGTACTCCGCATCTTCACGGAGAATTCAATTTCGCTGAGCATGTCCTGGAGACAGTGGGGAAGTCGTTACGCCATTCGTGCAGGTCGGAACTTACCCGACAAGGAATTTCGCTACCTTAGGACCGTTATAGTTACGGCCGCCGTTTACCTGGGCTTCATTTCGCAGCTTGCACCACTCCACTTAACCTTCAGGCACCGGGCAGGCGTCAGGCCCTATACGTCGTCTTGAAGCCGACTTAGCAGAGCCCTGTGTTTTTGCTAAACAGTCGCTACCCCCTGGCCTGTGCCCCCTCAAAGTGCTTGCGCATAGTGAGGGCCTCCTTCTTCCGAAGGTACGGAGGCAATTTGCCGAGTTCCTTCAGGACACTTCTCTCAAGCGCCTTGGTATACTCTACCTGACCACCTGTGTCGGTTTCGGGTACGGTCTATACGGTGGGGCTATTTCCTGGAACCTCTTCGAAGCCCGCCCAATCCAATAAGGGCGAACAACTCACGAGATCCGTCACACACCACCAGGCCCACGAATATTAACGTGGTTCCCATCGACTACCCCCTTCGGGCTCGTCTTAGGGGCCGGCTCACCCTGCGCGGATTAGCCTTGCGCAGGAACCCTTGGTCTTTCGGCGAGAGGGCATCTCACCCTCTTTATCGCTACTCATGTCTGCATTCGCACTTCCGATACCTCCAGGATCCATTACCAGATCCCTTCACTGGCGTACGGAACGCTCCGCTACCGCTCATCTTGCGATGAACCCTAAGCTTCGGTGCGTGTCTTGAGCCCCGTTACATCTTCGCCGCAAAACCTCTTATTTAGACCAGTGAGCTGTTACGCTTTCTTTAAAGGATGGCTGCTTCTAAGCCAACCTCCTGGTTGTTTTGGAAGTTTCACATGCTTTCCCACTTAGACACGACTTGGGGACCTTAGCTGTAGGTCAGGGCTGTTTCCCTTTTGACGACGGACCTTAGCACCCGCCGTCTGTCTCCCGGATATCACTCGCAGGTATTCGGAGTTTGGTTAGGTTTGGTAGATCTCGCGACCCCCTAGCCCATCCAGTGCTCTACCCCCTGCGGTGTCCATCCGAGGCACTACCTAAATAGTTTTCGCGGAGAACCAGCTATTTCCCGGCTTGATTGGCCTTTCACCCCTAAACACAACTCATCCGGTAACTTTTCAACGTTAATCGGTTCGGACCTCCAGTGCGTGTTACCGCACCTTCATCCTGGTCATGCCTAGATCGCCGGGTTTCGGGTCTAATACATCAAACTTAGTCGCCCTATTCAGACTCGCTTTCGCTGCGCCTACACCTAACGGCTTAAGCTTGCTTGATA